>CBDEUS010000001.1:0-1279210 GCA_965243395.1 Gammaproteobacteria bacterium
GCCGAACAACAACGTTCCTGCAGAAGATGATCAAGACAATGCACTGACCACACCGGTGGCGAGTGCGGACTTAAGTTTAACGAAGGTGGTGGACAACGCGACGCCGAGTGTGGGTGCGAACGTGAACTTCACGGTCACCGTGACCAACAACGGTCCCAGTGGTGCGACCAATGTGGCGGTGTTGGATCAGTTACCGGCGGGTTACACCTATGTGAGTGATACACCAAGTGTTGGAACGTATAACAGTGGCACCGGCGTGTGGACGGTGGGCGCGTTAGCGAATGCGGCGAGTGAGACTTTAGTGATCACCGCGACGGTGAACGCGAGTGGACCGTATGACAACATCGCGCAAGTCAGTGCCAGTGACCAAGCCGATCCGGACAGTACGCCGAACAACAACGTTCCTGCAGAAGATGATCAAGACAATGCACTGACCACACCGGTGGCGAGTGCGGACTTAAGTTTAACGAAGGTGGTGGACAACGCGACGCCGAGTGTGGGTGCGAACGTGAACTTCACGGTCACCGTGACCAACAACGGTCCCAGTGGTGCGACCAATGTGGCGGTGTTGGATCAGTTACCGGCGGGTTACACCTATGTGAGTGATACACCAAGTGTTGGAACGTATAACAGTGGCACCGGCGTGTGGACGGTGGGCGCGTTAGCGAATGCGGCGAGTGAGACTTTAGTGATCACCGCGACGGTGAACGCGAGTGGACCGTATGACAACATCGCGCAAGTCAGTGCCAGTGACCAAGCCGATCCGGACAGTACGCCGAACAACAACGTTCCTGCAGAAGATGATCAAGACAATGCACTGACCACACCGGTGGCGAGTGCGGACTTAAGTTTAACGAAGGTGGTGGACAACGCGACGCCGAGTGTGGGTGCGAACGTGAACTTCACGGTCACCGTGACCAACAACGGTCCCAGTGGTGCGACCAATGTGGCGGTGTTGGATCAGTTACCGGCGGGTTACACCTATGTGAGTGATACACCAAGTGTTGGAACGTATAACAGTGGCACCGGCGTGTGGACGGTGGGCGCGTTAGCGAATGCGGCGAGTGAGACTTTAGTGATCACCGCGACGGTGAACGCGAGTGGACCGTATGACAACATCGCGCAAGTCAGTGCCAGTGACCAAGCCGATCCGGACAGTACGCCGAACAACAACGTTCCTGCAGAAGATGATCAAGACAATGCACTGACCACACCGGTGGCGAGTGCGGACTTAAGTTTAACGAAGGTGGTGGACAACGCGACGCCGAGTGTGGGTGCGAACGTGAACTTCACGGTCACCGTGACCAACAACGGTCCCAGTGGTGCGACCAATGTGGCGGTGTTGGATCAGTTACCGGCGGGTTACACCTATGTGAGTGATACACCAAGTGTTGGAACGTATAACAGTGGCACCGGCGTGTGGACGGTGGGCGCGTTAGCGAATGCGGCGAGTGAGACTTTAGTGATCACCGCGACGGTGAACGCGAGTGGACCGTATGACAACATCGCGCAAGTCAGTGCCAGTGACCAAGCCGATCCGGACAGTACGCCGAACAACAACGTTCCTGCAGAAGATGATCAAGACAATGCACTGACCACACCGGTGGCGAGTGCGGACTTAAGTTTAACGAAGGTGGTGGACAACGCGACGCCGAGTGTGGGTGCGAACGTGAACTTCACGGTCACCGTGACCAACAACGGTCCCAGTGGTGCGACCAATGTGGCGGTGTTGGATCAGTTACCGGCGGGTTACACCTATGTGAGTGATACACCAAGTGTTGGAACGTATAACAGTGGCACCGGCGTGTGGACGGTGGGCGCGTTAGCGAATGCGGCGAGTGAGACTTTAGTGATCACCGCGACGGTGAACGCGAGTGGACCGTATGACAACATCGCGCAAGTCAGTGCCAGTGACCAAGCCGATCCGGACAGTACGCCGAACAACAACGTTCCTGCAGAAGATGATCAAGACAATGCACTGACCACACCGGTGGCGAGTGCGGACTTAAGTTTAACGAAGGTGGTGGACAACGCGACGCCGAGTGTGGGTGCGAACGTGAACTTCACGGTCACCGTGACCAACAACGGTCCCAGTGGTGCGACCAATGTGGCGGTGTTGGATCAGTTACCGGCGGGTTACACCTATGTGAGTGATACACCAAGTGTTGGAACGTATAACAGTGGCACCGGCGTGTGGACGGTGGGCGCGTTAGCGAATGCGGCGAGTGAGACTTTAGTGATCACCGCGACGGTGAACGCGAGTGGACCGTATGACAACATCGCGCAAGTCAGTGCCAGTGACCAAGCCGATCCGGACAGTACGCCGAACAACAACGTTCCTGCAGAAGATGATCAAGACAATGCACTGACCACACCGGTGGCGAGTGCGGACTTAAGTTTAACGAAGGTGGTGGACAACGCGACGCCGAGTGTGGGTGCGAACGTGAACTTCACGGTCACCGTGACCAACAACGGTCCCAGTGGTGCGACCAATGTGGCGGTGTTGGATCAGTTACCGGCGGGTTACACCTATGTGAGTGATACACCAAGTGTTGGAACGTATAACAGTGGCACCGGCGTGTGGACGGTGGGCGCGTTAGCGAATGCGGCGAGTGAGACTTTAGTGATCACCGCGACGGTGAACGCGAGTGGACCGTATGACAACATCGCGCAAGTCAGTGCCAGTGACCAAGCCGATCCGGACAGTACGCCGAACAACAACGTTCCTGCAGAAGATGATCAAGACAATGCACTGACCACACCGGTGGCGAGTGCGGACTTAAGTTTAACGAAGGTGGTGGACAACGCGACGCCGAGTGTGGGTGCGAACGTGAACTTCACGGTCACCGTGACCAACAACGGTCCCAGTGGTGCGACCAATGTGGCGGTGTTGGATCAGTTACCGGCGGGTTACACCTATGTGAGTGATACACCAAGTGTTGGAACGTATAACAGTGGCACCGGCGTGTGGACGGTGGGCGCGTTAGCGAATGCGGCGAGTGAGACTTTAGTGATCACCGCGACGGTGAACGCGAGTGGACCGTATGACAACATCGCGCAAGTCAGTGCCAGTGACCAAGCCGATCCGGACAGTACGCCGAACAACAACGTTCCTGCAGAAGATGATCAAGACAATGCACTGACCACACCGGTGGCGAGTGCGGACTTAAGTTTAACGAAGGTGGTGGACAACGCGACGCCGAGTGTGGGTGCGAACGTGAACTTCACGGTCACCGTGACCAACAACGGTCCCAGTGGTGCGACCAATGTGGCGGTGTTGGATCAGTTACCGGCGGGTTACACCTATGTGAGTGATACACCAAGTGTTGGAACGTATAACAGTGGCACCGGCGTGTGGACGGTGGGCGCGTTAGCGAATGCGGCGAGTGAGACTTTAGTGATCACCGCGACGGTGAACGCGAGTGGACCGTATGACAACATCGCGCAAGTCAGTGCCAGTGACCAAGCCGATCCGGACAGTACGCCGAACAACAACGTTCCTGCAGAAGATGATCAAGACAATGCACTGACCACACCGGTGGCGAGTGCGGACTTAAGTTTAACGAAGGTGGTGGACAACGCGACGCCGAGTGTGGGTGCGAACGTGAACTTCACGGTCACCGTGACCAACAACGGTCCCAGTGGTGCGACCAATGTGGCGGTGTTGGATCAGTTACCGGCGGGTTACACCTATGTGAGTGATACACCAAGTGTTGGAACGTATAACAGTGGCACCGGCGTGTGGACGGTGGGCGCGTTAGCGAATGCGGCGAGTGAGACTTTAGTGATCACCGCGACGGTGAACGCGAGTGGACCGTATGACAACATCGCGCAAGTCAGTGCCAGTGACCAAGCCGATCCGGACAGTACGCCGAACAACAACGTTCCTGCAGAAGATGATCAAGACAATGCACTGACCACACCGGTGGCGAGTGCGGACTTAAGTTTAACGAAGGTGGTGGACAACGCGACGCCGAGTGTGGGTGCGAACGTGAACTTCACGGTCACCGTGACCAACAACGGTCCCAGTGGTGCGACCAATGTGGCGGTGTTGGATCAGTTACCGGCGGGTTACACCTATGTGAGTGATACACCAAGTGTTGGAACGTATAACAGTGGCACCGGCGTGTGGACGGTGGGCGCGTTAGCGAATGCGGCGAGTGAGACTTTAGTGATCACCGCGACGGTGAACGCGAGTGGACCGTATGACAACATCGCGCAAGTCAGTGCCAGTGACCAAGCCGATCCGGACAGTACGCCGAACAACAACGTTCCTGCAGAAGATGATCAAGACAATGCACTGACCACACCGGTGGCGAGTGCGGACTTAAGTTTAACGAAGGTGGTGGACAACGCGACGCCGAGTGTGGGTGCGAACGTGAACTTCACGGTCACCGTGACCAACAACGGTCCCAGTGGTGCGACCAATGTGGCGGTGTTGGATCAGTTACCGGCGGGTTACACCTATGTGAGTGATACACCAAGTGTTGGAACGTATAACAGTGGCACCGGCGTGTGGACGGTGGGCGCGTTAGCGAATGCGGCGAGTGAGACTTTAGTGATCACCGCGACGGTGAACGCGAGTGGACCGTATGACAACATCGCGCAAGTCAGTGCCAGTGACCAAGCCGATCCGGACAGTACGCCGAACAACAACGTTCCTGCAGAAGATGATCAAGACAATGCACTGACCACACCGGTGGCGAGTGCGGACTTAAGTTTAACGAAGGTGGTGGACAACGCGACGCCGAGTGTGGGTGCGAACGTGAACTTCACGGTCACCGTGACCAACAACGGTCCCAGTGGTGCGACCAATGTGGCGGTGTTGGATCAGTTACCGGCGGGTTACACCTATGTGAGTGATACACCAAGTGTTGGAACGTATAACAGTGGCACCGGCGTGTGGACGGTGGGCGCGTTAGCGAATGCGGCGAGTGAGACTTTAGTGATCACCGCGACGGTGAACGCGAGTGGACCGTATGACAACATCGCGCAAGTCAGTGCCAGTGACCAAGCCGATCCGGACAGTACGCCGAACAACAACGTTCCTGCAGAAGATGATCAAGACAATGCACTGACCACACCGGTGGCGAGTGCGGACTTAAGTTTAACGAAGGTGGTGGACAACGCGACGCCGAGTGTGGGTGCGAACGTGAACTTCACGGTCACCGTGACCAACAACGGTCCCAGTGGTGCGACCAATGTGGCGGTGTTGGATCAGTTACCGGCGGGTTACACCTATGTGAGTGATACACCAAGTGTTGGAACGTATAACAGTGGCACCGGCGTGTGGACGGTGGGCGCGTTAGCGAATGCGGCGAGTGAGACTTTAGTGATCACCGCGACGGTGAACGCGAGTGGACCGTATGACAACATCGCGCAAGTCAGTGCCAGTGACCAAGCCGATCCGGACAGTACGCCGAACAACAACGTTCCTGCAGAAGATGATCAAGACAATGCACTGACCACACCGGTGGCGAGTGCGGACTTAAGTTTAACGAAGGTGGTGGACAACGCGACGCCGAGTGTGGGTGCGAACGTGAACTTCACGGTCACCGTGACCAACAACGGTCCCAGTGGTGCGACCAATGTGGCGGTGTTGGATCAGTTACCGGCGGGTTACACCTATGTGAGTGATACACCAAGTGTTGGAACGTATAACAGTGGCACCGGCGTGTGGACGGTGGGCGCGTTAGCGAATGCGGCGAGTGAGACTTTAGTGATCACCGCGACGGTGAACGCGAGTGGACCGTATGACAACATCGCGCAAGTCAGTGCCAGTGACCAAGCCGATCCGGACAGTACGCCGAACAACAACGTTCCTGCAGAAGATGATCAAGACAATGCACTGACCACACCGGTGGCGAGTGCGGACTTAAGTTTAACGAAGGTGGTGGACAACGCGACGCCGAGTGTGGGTGCGAACGTGAACTTCACGGTCACCGTGACCAACAACGGTCCCAGTGGTGCGACCAATGTGGCGGTGTTGGATCAGTTACCGGCGGGTTACACCTATGTGAGTGATACACCAAGTGTTGGAACGTATAACAGTGGCACCGGCGTGTGGACGGTGGGCGCGTTAGCGAATGCGGCGAGTGAGACTTTAGTGATCACCGCGACGGTGAACGCGAGTGGACCGTATGACAACATCGCGCAAGTCAGTGCCAGTGACCAAGCCGATCCGGACAGTACGCCGAACAACAACGTTCCTGCAGAAGATGATCAAGACAATGCACTGACCACACCGGTGGCGAGTGCGGACTTAAGTTTAACGAAGGTGGTGGACAACGCGACGCCGAGTGTGGGTGCGAACGTGAACTTCACGGTCACCGTGACCAACAACGGTCCCAGTGGTGCGACCAATGTGGCGGTGTTGGATCAGTTACCGGCGGGTTACACCTATGTGAGTGATACACCAAGTGTTGGAACGTATAACAGTGGCACCGGCGTGTGGACGGTGGGCGCGTTAGCGAATGCGGCGAGTGAGACTTTAGTGATCACCGCGACGGTGAACGCGAGTGGACCGTATGACAACATCGCGCAAGTCAGTGCCAGTGACCAAGCCGATCCGGACAGTACGCCGAACAACAACGTTCCTGCAGAAGATGATCAAGACAATGCACTGACCACACCGGTGGCGAGTGCGGACTTAAGTTTAACGAAGGTGGTGGACAACGCGACGCCGAGTGTGGGTGCGAACGTGAACTTCACGGTCACCGTGACCAACAACGGTCCCAGTGGTGCGACCAATGTGGCGGTGTTGGATCAGTTACCGGCGGGTTACACCTATGTGAGTGATACACCAAGTGTTGGAACGTATAACAGTGGCACCGGCGTGTGGACGGTGGGCGCGTTAGCGAATGCGGCGAGTGAGACTTTAGTGATCACCGCGACGGTGAACGCGAGTGGACCGTATGACAACATCGCGCAAGTCAGTGCCAGTGACCAAGCCGATCCGGACAGTACGCCGAACAACAACGTTCCTGCAGAAGATGATCAAGACAATGCACTGACCACACCGGTGGCGAGTGCGGACTTAAGTTTAACGAAGGTGGTGGACAACGCGACGCCGAGTGTGGGTGCGAACGTGAACTTCACGGTCACCGTGACCAACAACGGTCCCAGTGGTGCGACCAATGTGGCGGTGTTGGATCAGTTACCGGCGGGTTACACCTATGTGAGTGATACACCAAGTGTTGGAACGTATAACAGTGGCACCGGCGTGTGGACGGTGGGCGCGTTAGCGAATGCGGCGAGTGAGACTTTAGTGATCACCGCGACGGTGAACGCGAGTGGACCGTATGACAACATCGCGCAAGTCAGTGCCAGTGACCAAGCCGATCCGGACAGTACGCCGAACAACAACGTTCCTGCAGAAGATGATCAAGACAATGCACTGACCACACCGGTGGCGAGTGCGGACTTAAGTTTAACGAAGGTGGTGGACAACGCGACGCCGAGTGTGGGTGCGAACGTGAACTTCACGGTCACCGTGACCAACAACGGTCCCAGTGGTGCGACCAATGTGGCGGTGTTGGATCAGTTACCGGCGGGTTACACCTATGTGAGTGATACACCAAGTGTTGGAACGTATAACAGTGGCACCGGCGTGTGGACGGTGGGCGCGTTAGCGAATGCGGCGAGTGAGACTTTAGTGATCACCGCGACGGTGAACGCGAGTGGACCGTATGACAACATCGCGCAAGTCAGTGCCAGTGACCAAGCCGATCCGGACAGTACGCCGAACAACAACGTTCCTGCAGAAGATGATCAAGACAATGCACTGACCACACCGGTGGCGAGTGCGGACTTAAGTTTAACGAAGGTGGTGGACAACGCGACGCCGAGTGTGGGTGCGAACGTGAACTTCACGGTCACCGTGACCAACAACGGTCCCAGTGGTGCGACCAATGTGGCGGTGTTGGATCAGTTACCGGCGGGTTACACCTATGTGAGTGATACACCAAGTGTTGGAACGTATAACAGTGGCACCGGCGTGTGGACGGTGGGCGCGTTAGCGAATGCGGCGAGTGAGACTTTAGTGATCACCGCGACGGTGAACGCGAGTGGACCGTATGACAACATCGCGCAAGTCAGTGCCAGTGACCAAGCCGATCCGGACAGTACGCCGAACAACAACGTTCCTGCAGAAGATGATCAAGACAATGCACTGACCACACCGGTGGCGAGTGCGGACTTAAGTTTAACGAAGGTGGTGGACAACGCGACGCCGAGTGTGGGTGCGAACGTGAACTTCACGGTCACCGTGACCAACAACGGTCCCAGTGGTGCGACCAATGTGGCGGTGTTGGATCAGTTACCGGCGGGTTACACCTATGTGAGTGATACACCAAGTGTTGGAACGTATAACAGTGGCACCGGCGTGTGGACGGTGGGCGCGTTAGCGAATGCGGCGAGTGAGACTTTAGTGATCACCGCGACGGTGAACGCGAGTGGACCGTATGACAACATCGCGCAAGTCAGTGCCAGTGACCAAGCCGATCCGGACAGTACGCCGAACAACAACGTTCCTGCAGAAGATGATCAAGACAATGCACTGACCACACCGGTGGCGAGTGCGGACTTAAGTTTAACGAAGGTGGTGGACAACGCGACGCCGAGTGTGGGTGCGAACGTGAACTTCACGGTCACCGTGACCAACAACGGTCCCAGTGGTGCGACCAATGTGGCGGTGTTGGATCAGTTACCGGCGGGTTACACCTATGTGAGTGATACACCAAGTGTTGGAACGTATAACAGTGGCACCGGCGTGTGGACGGTGGGCGCGTTAGCGAATGCGGCGAGTGAGACTTTAGTGATCACCGCGACGGTGAACGCGAGTGGACCGTATGACAACATCGCGCAAGTCAGTGCCAGTGACCAAGCCGATCCGGACAGTACGCCGAACAACAACGTTCCTGCAGAAGATGATCAAGACAATGCACTGACCACACCGGTGGCGAGTGCGGACTTAAGTTTAACGAAGGTGGTGGACAACGCGACGCCGAGTGTGGGTGCGAACGTGAACTTCACGGTCACCGTGACCAACAACGGTCCCAGTGGTGCGACCAATGTGGCGGTGTTGGATCAGTTACCGGCGGGTTACACCTATGTGAGTGATACACCAAGTGTTGGAACGTATAACAGTGGCACCGGCGTGTGGACGGTGGGCGCGTTAGCGAATGCGGCGAGTGAGACTTTAGTGATCACCGCGACGGTGAACGCGAGTGGACCGTATGACAACATCGCGCAAGTCAGTGCCAGTGACCAAGCCGATCCGGACAGTACGCCGAACAACAACGTTCCTGCAGAAGATGATCAAGACAATGCACTGACCACACCGGTGGCTGGTAGCGCGGTTAGTGTTGTTAAACAGTGCGTTCCGGATACGATAATCGCAGGCACACCAACACTATTGACTATTACTTTGGGGAATACAGGTAGTGTAGATGCAACTTTAACAGCAGATATGCTAGACAATATGCCGACAGGCATGAACGCTTTAGCAATTAATCCAGCGACATCTTGTCCTAGTGCGATAGATATTAGTAATCCAAATATAATTCGTTATCCAGTTGGTGCTGTTATACCTGCTGGTGGTTGTGACATAGCAGTTGATGTTACTTCTGCATCTCAAGGAACCTCAACCAACATAATCCCAATAGGGGCACTGCAAACAAACTTAGGTAACAATTTATTAGCCACATCAGATGATTTAACGGTTATAGGGGATCCTCTAGGATTTTTCTATTGTGAAGATACAGGTCAAGTGATTCCTGGTGGTAGCGTGAGCTTTACAGCGGCAGGTGCTGGCATCGCCACGTTATTAGAAGACGGTTCTAGCGGAAGGTATCAGGCGACATTTAATGGTACCGACACATATACAATGAATATAACGGTTCCACCAGGTACCGCATTAAGTACTGCACGACCTGTTGATCCTGCAAATTATGTTTCACCAGTTGGAGCACCAAATCCAACGCTACTAGGTAGTGGTGCAACAGGTGGGTTTTTAACGGACTTTACCGCGGCAACTAACACTCCATGGTTTGATGGATTTGATTTTGTTTCTGGTGATCCAATTATTCTGAATAACAATATACCATTAACAAATTGTGCTTCGTTTGCAACACCAGTGCTGTTAACTAAAACAGCAAATCCTGATCAAGTTGTAATTGGTGATGTGGTTCAATACACATTGAACTTAGAAAATAATTCTATTTCATCTTTCACAAATATAGATGTTGTAGACAATATTCCTGGCGGTTTTAGTTATGTAGAAGATTCTGCATTACTTATTGCTGCAGGTCCTGATGATGAGCTAAATACTAATGATGATATTGAAACAACCATTTCCGTTACGGGTTCTGACCCCATCACTTTTGAAGATATTGATATTGATGTAAATGAATCTGTACAAATTCGTTACTTGTTAAGAGTTTCTTCAGGTGTAGTTGAAGGAGAATATGAAAACACTGCACAAGTGTTAGGAGCTGGTTCCTCAACAATTAGTAATGTGGCGAGTGCCTCGGTAGTGGTTACACAAGATTCTATTTTGCAGAAGACAACCATAATAGGAAAAGTCTTTAACGACCGTGATGAAGATGGTTGGCAAGATAGCGCGCATGCGACGAATGTAACTATTAAAAGTGAACATTTTGGATGGGATGGGCATGACCTCGGTACAGTTTATGGGCGTGCGAGTGAATTTGATTCTATTGAAGAAAACCAATTGCAAGTGCGTATGCCACTAAATCTTGAAGGGGATAATAGTTTTGTTATTGAAAGTTCGGAAGGCACGATTATTACTGTAGATAATGATGGCAATGTTAATGAGGAATATAAGGGTTCTAAACATAAAGGCTTAACTGCTCAAGACCTGACTATAAGCACAGCACGTGAAAATGATGAACTTGTTATAACGATAAGTAACCACGGAATTCAAGAAGCAGGTATTCCAGGTGTGCGATTGGCAACTGTTGAAGGATTGTTGGTAGAAACCGATCAATATGGTCGTTATCACCTAGCTGATATTGACGGTGGTCGCTGGGAACGCGGACGTAACTTTATTATAAAAGTAGATCCTGCAACTTTGCCTGAAGGTGCAGTCTTCACTACAGAAAATCCGCGCGTTTTACGTATTACACAAGCGTTGATGAGCAAGTTTAATTTTGGTGTGAAGTTGCCTGCACAAGAAGTAGCTTTAACTGAAAGAGCGTATGGTGCGGCCAAACGTGTTAAGCGTGAAGTAGAAGTGGTTGAAACACGTGAAATTAAAGATGTAGTCGACCCAATTTACTTTAATTCTGGTAAAGCTAATATTTCTCAACAAGCATTGAACGCTTTGCAACAAGAAATTGAACGACTGCAAGACAAAGAAAAAGTAATTATACGTGTGGTGGGTCATGCAGATAACCAACAGCTTTCAGCGAGTACTAAAGCTAAGTTTGAGGATAATCATGGTTTAGCACGTGCACGTGCAACGCAAGTAGCCGAAATTTTACAGCGCGAATTACAACTTAGTGATGAAATGATCACGATAGTTGAACATGGTGCGCAAAAACCTATTGCTCCGAATGATACTGCTGAAGGGCGTGCGAAGAACCGTCGTGCTGAAATTGATGTGGTATATGACGAGCGTTATACCAAAACAGTTGTGGAAATCGATTATACACCTCCGCCAGAGCCAATAATTAAGCGAGAAGCACAAATTCCTAATGGTGGAGCTATTTGGGCAGTAGAAGATCCGGCTACGATCGATCCACGTTTAAACGTTATTGCTCAAGGCGCAATTGTGCGTAAAAACAGAAAAGTTAAAGATCCGATTAACTTTACTTTATATAGTAACTACATAGCGTTCATCGATCGTTGGGAATTAGCGATTTATGCGCATAGTGATCGTGACTTGATTAAACCGATTGAAGTGATAACCGGTAATAAGTTTACGTTTACTGACACAATTGAATGGCAGGCACAAAATGTAGACGAAAAATATTTTGAAGAGGGTGAAAGCTTAACTTATGTGTTAAGGGTTTTTGATGAGCAAGGACGTATGGATGAAACGGCACCACGTCCACTCGCAGTTGCTGATGAAAGAATTATTAAAGTGCAACAACGCGACTTAGAGCAAGATCAGGAAGATGTTGCGCTTGCCAGTTATGGAGAATCAAATTTATTACGTCAAACTATTCCTCTTGCAGGATCACGAGTACGTGTTAATGGAGTGGATTTAGATACAGATTACACTATCACTGTAAATGGTGAGCGTGTGATTATTGATGAAAATGGTAAGTTTGTGCTAGAGCAACATTTACCTATTGGCAAGCATCAAATGTTGGTTAAGGTAACCGATAACAGAAATATCGATTTTGAGCGCAATATAGATGTAGACGTAACTGGAAAATATATGTTCATGGTTGGTTTAGCAAACTTGACTGTGGGTGAGAATAGTTTATCTGGAAGTGTAGAGCCACTCGGTGATGATGATCATTTTGATGAAGATGTATGGGTAGATGGAAGAGTTGCTTTCTACTTAAAAGGTAAAATTAAAGGTAAGTATTTAGTTACTGCACAACTAGATACAACTGAAGATGAATTACACAACTTGGGTGATCGCTTAGAAGAAGAGGACCCATCCGCAATCTTCCGTCGTCTCGATCCTGACCAGTTCTATGCAGTGTATGGTGATGACTCAACTACGATTGATGATACCGACAGCCAAGGAGCATTCTATTTACGCGTGGATTGGGATAAAAGCATGGCATTGTGGGGTAATTACAATACTGATCTCACGGGCACAGAGTTTGCGCAATACAACCGCAGTTTATATGGCGCCAAATTAGAACATCGCAATGTTGATGTTACTAAGTTTGGTGAGCATAAGCATGAAGTACATGTATTTGGAAGCGAAGCACAAACTGCGGCAGCACATAACGAGTTTATTTCTACAGGTGGTTCGCTTTACTACTTGCGTGATCGTGACATAGTGCAAGGCTCGGATAAAGTCTGGGTCGAAGTACGTACACGTGACAGTGAACAAATTGTCGAGACTATCACGCTTGAACACGGTAGGGACTATGACATTGATTATATTCAAGGTCGCATCATTCTCACCCGTCCGTTAACACAATTTGATTTTGGTTCAGGCCCTACAATTATTAAAGATACACCTTTGGACGGTAATGATGTGTTCTTACTCGTAGATTATGAGTACCTTCCAGATTCGTTCAGTGCAGATGATGTTACTTCTGGTGCGCGCGGTAAAGCCTGGTTGAATGACTATATTGCCTTGGGTGGAACTTATGTTAACGAAGATCGTGATGGTGTTGATTATGAGCTGAAAGGCACTGATGTCACCTTGCAGGCAGGTAAAGGAACTTATTTGCGCCTTGAATTTGCTGAATCTGATGCAAAACAAGCCGACAATAATTTTATTTCTGCGAATGGCGGACTTAGTTTCTCAAAACAGAATTCATCAGACGATGAACCAGATGGTGAAGCAAAAGGTATCGAAGCACGTATCAATTTTGCAGAATTAAGTGATCATGAGGGTTATGTATTAGGTTGGTGGAAAGATCGTGACGCAGGATTCTCATCTGCAGCACGTTTGGATGACGGGATTGAAACAATAGATACAGGTATCGAAGCACAATGGCAAGCTACTGAGCGATTAGATCTTACAACACGTGCAACAAAACTGGATAAGAAAACTCAAAGTGAGTTTAGTGCTGTCAGCGTGCAAGGAAATTACGATGTAAATGACAAGCTTAATGTTGGACTAGAGTTGCGACACGAAAACGAAGAGGATGATGTATTAAATGAAGAAGGTGATGCGACCTTAGCTGGTGCAGAAATTCGTTATGATTTGACGGATCATACTGAAGTATATACAAGCGGACAGTTTGTAATCGAGGATAGCGGTGATTATGAAAGTAATGCGCTAGGCACAGTGGGTATACAACAACAAGTAAGTGAGCGGTTGGCACTTAAAGGCGAGCTTGCCACAGGTGATCGTGGAGATGCTGTGATACTAGGCATGGAATACGATGTCACGCCAAACATGAATATTAGTCTTGATGCAGGGTTTGGTAGTGGTGCGACCAGTCAAATTGGTACTAATTACACGACTGCTAGTGGACTAGATTTATACGGTAGTTATGCGACTGATCCTGATCGTACGGATAGTGGTGAATCTATATTTACTTTTGGAACACGCAAACGTTATGGAAATGGTCTTCATTTATATAGCGAGAACCAGTTTGGTGAAGGAGAAAATGTACAAAGTGTTGCGCGCACATATGGGTTGGATTTTGACTTAACCGAGCAATGGCGTTTATCTGCATCTGTACAAAAGAATGATATTGATGATGATTTAGGTGATATTGATCGTCGTGCTGCAACATTGGGCGCAAATTATTATGGAGACGATCTTAAGCTTGGTTCAGTACTTGAGTATCGTGAAGATTCCAATGCTCAAACTAACGAAGATGCTACACAATGGGTAACCACAAACACAATTGAATGGCAGCAAAGTGAAAGTTTACGTTGGTTAGGTAAAGCAGATCTTTCAACTACACATAGTGATGAAAACAAAGGTGACGAAGCTAGATATGTCGAACTTGATTTAGGTTTTGCTTATCGTCCCGCTTTCAATGATCGATTAAACATTCTTGGGAAATATACATTTATTTATGATCTGGCAAGCAGTGGGCAGGATACTTCACTGGCCGACCAACGCAGTCATGTATTTGCATTGGAAAGTATTTACGATCTTACACAAAAATGGGAAGTAGGCGCCAAGATTGCCTATAAGACTGGTGACACACGTGTCACAAGGGGATCAGGACCATGGTTTGAAACCGGTGCACATTTGGCAGTTGCGCGTGCGCGCTATCACATGCTTAAGAAATGGGATGCATTATTTGAATATCGTTGGTTAGAAACCGAAGAACAAGATGATAATAAAGATGGCGCATTAGTAGGCGTGTATCGACATGTCGGTAAACACATGAAAGTAGGTACTGGCTATAACTTTACTGACTTCAGTGATGATTTAACCGATAACGATTACGACTCTCACGGCTGGTTCTTTGACATTACGGGTAAGTATTAAGGAAATTATCCGTGAACAATATTAGGATCAAAAAGATATTAAAGAAATATTATTACCTATTTGGTTTCGTGTTAATCATGCCAAGTCTTGCCAGCTCGGCAGTGTTAGATTGGGATGTAAACAATTGGCCACTACCTTCACTGGCTCAAAGTTATAATGTTGGTGGAAGTAATATCAACATTACAATTTCTGGAAACACAGCGCAGTTAAATACTACAGGTAATCCAGCTTCTCCTGAAACCAGTCAGTATTTAACAGGAGGAACTGTAAACGAAGATGCATTATTTATACGTACAGATTTTGTTAATACTAGTCAAAACATAACACTCACACTGGATTTCACGCATCCTGGTGGCGTAAGCGATTTAAGTTTTACTGTATGGGATGTTGATGCAGACATACCACAATGGAATGATCGTTTACAAGTCACTGCTGTTGCAGGCGGTGTAACCGTTAACCCTTCGAGCATTTCGGATGGTATTACTAACAGTCCAATTGGTGCAAATGGTTCAATAGGTGATCCCGCAGATAATAATAATGCTGCTAATGCATCATCTGATGGTAATGTAACTTTTACTTTTAACCAAACAGTTATCACTCAATTAACTATTGTTTATACAAATGCCACAACAGGCACACCGGGGAATCAATGGATATCATTGCATGATTTAACCTTCGATGTTGCACCTACCATTACAAAATCATTTAGCCCAGACACCATGACAGTGGGAGATGTTAGTACACTTACAATCAATCTAGGAAATAATGACACTAATACTGCTACATTAAGTTCTAACTTGGTTGACAATTTACCTGCTGGTGTCACGGTAGCAAATCCTGCAAATATTGGCGGCACATGTACAGGAACAGTGAATGCACCAGCAGGCGGAGGATCAATTACATATACGAGTGGTTCTACAATTCCTGCGGGTGGTTGTACCATCACAGTAGATGTCACGACTTCAGCAGTTGGTACAGTTACAAACACAATAGCTGCAAATGCGTTACAAACAGACTTAGGAAATAATTTTGTTGCAGCAAGTGACGACTTGACTTCAAATGCAGTCGTAGCACCTACAGTAGTAAAAACTTTTAGTCCTGACTCGATCAATGTAAATGGCGTCAGCACACTAACAATTACTTTGGGAAATACAAATACTCTTGACGCAACTTTGGGTGCACCATTAGTAGATACATTACCAACAGCAGGAAATAGTGATGTTGTAGTTGCAGCAACACCTAATATAGGTGGCACTTGCAATAGTGCAAATGTCTCTGCAGTTGCAGGTTCAACTTCTATTACTTATGCAAGCGGCGCAATCATACCTGCAGGTGGATGCACAATAATAGTGGATGTAACTTCATCTAATGTGGGTGCATTTACTAACACCATACCAGTCGCGGCCTTGCAAACCGATTTAGGTAATAGCAGTACAGCCGCATCAGATACTTTAACTGTTAATTCGACATCACCGCCAACAATTTCAAAAGCATTTAGTCCAAATGCCATAAATGCAGGTGGATCAAGTCAACTTACAATTACACTTGGCAACACTAATGCCGCTGCAATTACGCTGACCGCTAACATGGATGATAATTTACCAGCTGGAGTTACTGTTACTTCCGTAAGTGGGTCTTCAACTTGTCCGGGTACTATAGATATAAGTACTAATACACGCGTTCGTTATGTTAATGGTTCAAGTATACCAAGTGGTGGTTGCAATATAATTGTTAATGTAACTTCTAGTACACTTGGAGTTGTTACAAATACAATTTTTGTTGGCGCACTGCAAACAAATGTTGGTAGTAATTCAAGTTCAGCCAGTGATAATTTAACCGTCAATGCGGGTGGCGGTTCGCCAACATGTCCCGCAGGTACAACATTGGTAACACTTGGCACACCACGAAATGCTGATACAAGTGCAGCGGGGACCTCAGCAGGGATTTTGCGAGAAGCACAAGCGTATGGACCGATTGAAGCACTTGGCACAAATATTCAGAGTACTTCAACAGCGGCACGTTTACGTTCAACAGAGCCAACCTTGGTCTTAGATTTAACCGATACGGTTCCTGAAAATGCAACCATAATTCTTTCTATTGCACGAAATAATAACAGTGGAAACTATGATATCGATAGCTCATCTGACAATAGTAGCTTTGGTGGTTTAATAACGTTTAGTGCTGGTCCAAATGATCTTTCACAACAAATTAGTTATACCGTACCGAGCGGAGGTGCAAGGTATGTTCGTTTTGATCGCAATGGTGGAAGTTTATGGGTCGATGGTGTGCAGTATTCACAAATTTGTCAGCCAATTCCCCAAGCTGACTTATCTATAACGAAAACGGATAGCAGCGCAACGTATACACCGGGTGGAACGGGGACATATGTAATTACCGTCACCAATAATGGCCCAGATGCGGTCACTGGAACAACCATTCAAGATCTTTTACCAAATGGGGTGACTTTATCTGCGCAATGGACCTGCTCTGCAAGTGCAGGTTCAGCTTGCAGCGCTGCAAGTGGTGGTGTAGTAGGGGGCAGTACGGTTTCACTAACTGCAAATATTATTAATGGCGGTGTTATTACTATAAATGTACCGGTGCAATTTTCTGCAAACATGAGTGATTACTAAAAGAATGAAATGGCAAAACTGTTGAAAAGCAGTGGCGCAAAGTTACTGGTCTACGGAATAATTTTTTCTAAGATCGCAGGGCTACCAAACAATGATAGTAAAAATTAGAAATTTAGTACTCTTAATAATTGCTTTATTTGTAAGTAGTAATTCAGTTTACTCAGGCGGCTTTTTTGAAACAGGTACAGTTAGTTTAAATGATACGATTGATGGCGGCACTTGGATTACTGTCAATTTAACTAAAACTTATGTTAATCCTGTTGTAGTGGCTGGTCCCATTACACATAACAATGATCTTACTTTGGTGCCGCGTGTACGCAATGTCACATCCACGACTTTTCAAATTGGCATGCAAAGTCCTTGTGAAAATGCTGGAAGTATTGATCCTCCTGCTGGCCCTTGCCCTCCTGTAGGAGGTTGGGTATCTGAAGATCTGGATTATTGGGTGATGGAAGAAGGCGCATGGGAATTTCCTGATGGACAAGAAGTGGAAGCAGATATTGAGAATACAAGTGTTGTGCGTGCAGGTGCGGGTGGAAATTCGGGCGCAACCAATCAAGTAAACTTAACACACACTTATGCTACAAGCGGAGTCATCATCTATCACACTGTAAACACATTTAATGATCCCAGTTTTATTACATCAACCGCAACACGTGATGATAGTGTTGGTAATCCACCAACACCAACACCCGCAGATAATGATTTTAGTTTGGTACTAGAAGGTATGGAGGTGAATTCAACTCATGGCGCAGAGGATATAGGTTGGATTGCAATGGAGACAAGTAGCGGAACAAATGCAGGGTTTAGTTATGATGCAGGTAGAACTGGAGAAGATGTAGATCGTCATAGTGATGGTTGTTTCGCACGCGGACCGACAGGCATAACAACAGAAAATATTATTAGTAATGTAAATACAATGAATGGAAACAATGGTTCGGAAGTGCGTTTTTGCTCGCCCGGAAGTCCAGGTCGAATTAACGTTCATATGGACGAAGATCAAGTGAACGATGATGAGCGCACAGGAATTCCTGAAGCGGTTACTTGGTTTGTGTATGACCATGGTGGGTTTGGAGCATTAGATTTTATTACTGGTACAAAAACAGTCGTGGATGATAACGGTGGAACTGTGTTACCCGGAGATTTTTTAACATACACCGTTAGTCTTGCTAATGAGCTTAATGATTTCGCACAAGCAAATAATGCATCGAATGAATTTGAAGATACTTTAGATAGTCGAGTTACTTTTGACTCGATTGTTTCAACATCTTCTGGGGCCCTTGTTCATAACAGTGGTGTTATGCAATGGAATGGCGCAATTCCCGCTTCTGGAACTGTAACATTACAATATCGTGTACAAGTGAATGATGACGTATGTGGAAATGGTGGAACCATCTCTAATCAAGGCACAATATTTATGGATGCAAGTGGGGATGGAGTCAATTCAATCACTGAAGTGACTGATGATCCAAGCGTAAGTATTGCAGGTGATATCGATGCAGATAACTTAGTGGATGATGATGATCCAACTGAGATCACTATTGATTGCACTGCAGATTTGCAAATAACAAAAGATGATGGCTCGCTAACTTACACACCAGGCACAACAGCAACGTATCAAATTCAAGTGAGTAATTCAGGGCCCGCCCGTGTTTCAGGGGCGACGATTTCTGATGATCTTCCAGATGGGGTGACTATGACATCGGCTTGGACATGCACGCCTTCATCAGTCAATTCAAGTTGCAATACGGTTCCAAGTACTTCCGACCCGATTTCGATCAGTGTCGACATTGCCAGCGGAGATACGATTATCATAGATGTCCCTGTGCAGTTTTCGAGTAATATGGGAGATTATTAAGCTCCTCTCCATTTATTGCTGTTGCCCTCGCCTGGGTTCTATTTCACAATAGCGACCCCATTATTGGTGACCAGAGTAGCGTCACATATATATAAGTATAAAAAGAGATGGAAAATCGTCGAGAACTCGCTAATGCCATACGAGCATTAAGTATGGATGCTGTACAGCAAGCTAACTCGGGTCATCCCGGGATGCCGATGGGAATGGCAGATATTGCTGAAGTTTTGTGGAACGATTTTCTAAAACATAATCCTAAAAATCCTAATTGGCCAGATCGGGATCGATTTGTGATATCAAACGGTCACGGTTCAATGTTGCTTTATTCTTTATTGCATTTGTCTGGTTATGATCTTTCCATTCAAGATTTAAAAGATTTTCGTCAACTGCATTCTAAGACTCCTGGCCATCCTGAATATGGAGATACACCAGGTGTAGAAACCACCACTGGGCCGTTAGGTCAGGGTGTGAGTAATGCTGTGGGAATGGCTATTGCAGAAAAAATGCTTGCCGCACAGTTTAATAAAGATAACTTAAATATTGTTGATCACTTTACTTATGTTTTTGTAGGCGATGGTTGTTTGATGGAAGGTATTTCCCATGAAGCGTGTTCGTTAGCAGGAACTTTAGGTCTTGGTAAATTAATAGCGTTTTATGACGATAACGGTATTTCAATTGATGGGGAAATTGAAGGATGGTTTACGGATGATACACCGATGCGTTTTCGTTCTTATGGTTGGGATGTTATTGAAAATGTAGATGGTCATGATGCTACGCAAGTAAAGAATGCTATAGATTCAGCAAGAAACGAAACTTCCAAACCCACATTAATTTGTTGTAAAACCATAATTGGATGGGGAGCACCTAACAAACAAGGTACAGGTGATGCACACGGTGCGCCACTTGGCGACGATGAAATTAAGTTAGTGCGTGAAAAAATAAATTGGCAGCATCCACCTTTTGAAATTCCAGAATCTATTTACAGTGCATGGAAAGCGTCGAGTGCAGGAGCTGAAAATGAGGAGCAGTGGCAAGCAACATTTGATTCTTATCAATCAAAATATCCGGAACTTGCAGCAGAATTTGTAAGACGCACAACTAGCAAACTACCAGAAAACTGGGAAAGTATGTCCCAGGAAGTTATTCAAAATGCGGTAGAGGAAAAAAAGACCGTTGCAACACGTAAAGCTTCCGAGCTTGCTTTGGATGGCTACGCAAAACACCTGCCAGAAATCGTAGGGGGTTCTGCAGATTTAACTCCATCTAATAATACTTGGTGGTCGGGTTCTAAAGATATTGAATCTAATGATGCAACTGGAAACTATTTACGCTACGGAGTTCGTGAATTTGGCATGTCCGCAATCAATTCGGGTATTGCATTGCATGGAGGATTTATTCCCTATTGCGCAACCTTTTTAGTATTTTCTGACTACGCCAGAAATGCGTTACGCATGTCAGCATTAATGGGTTTGCGAAATATATTTATTTTCACACATGATTCGATTGGTCTGGGAGAAGATGGGCCCACCCACCAAGCGATTGAGCAGACGGCGACATTGCGTATGATTCCTAATATGTCTGTTTGGCGTACCGCTGACACAGTGGAATCTGCCGTGGCATGGAAAAGTGCTATTGAACGAACCAAAGGGCCTACGAGCTTAATATTCTCGCGTCAGAATTTACCTTTTATAGAACGAACAAATGATCAAGTAGCTGCGATAGCAAAAGGCGGTTATGTACTGCATGATTGTGATCAAGTTCCAGAACTTATCTTAATTACTGCAGGTTCGGAAGTGAGTATTACGCTTAGCGCGGCAAAACAGTTAGCACAGTTAGGGAAACAGGTTCGAGTGGTCTCCATGCCGTCTACTGATGTATTTGATCAGCAAGATGATGCATATAAAGAAGCCGTGTTACCCGCAGCGGTGACCAAGCGTCTGGCGATTGAAGCTGGAGTTTCGGATTACTGGTGTAAGTACGTTGGTTTGCAAGGACGTGTAATCGGTATGGATACGTTTGGTGCTTCAGCACCAGGCAATGTGGCTATGCAGTATTTTGGATTTAGTGAAGCGAATATCGTTCTAAATGCTAATGAAATGTTAGGGTAAAGACTAACTGAGAAAGAATTTAAAATTTAAAGAGATAAGTACGGAGAAAGGAAATGGCTATAAAAGTTGCAATTAATGGTTATGGGCGTATTGGTAGAAATATTATGCGCGCGATTTACGAATCAGGTCGCAACAATGAAATTCAAGTAGTAGCAATTAATGATTTGGGTGATGCGCACACCAATGCACATTTAACTCAATACGATACCGCGCATGGAAGATTTAATGGCACGGTAGAAGTAGATGGCGACTACATGGTTATTAATGGTGATCGTATCCGCGTATGTTCTGAACGTGATCCAAGCAAACTTCCCTGGAGTGAGTTAGGGGTTGATGTCGTACATGAGAGCACCGGATTTTTTGCAAGTAAAGAAAAAGCTTCAGCTCATTTAACCGCAGGAGCAAAAAAAGTAATCATTTCCGCTCCCGGTGGTAATGATGTTGATGCGACAATAGTTTATGGCGTAAATCATGATGTACTAAAAGCGACGGACACTGTAATTTCAAATGCATCATGTACCACGAACTGTTTAGCTCCACTGGTAAAGCCATTGCATGAAAAAATTGGTGTTGAAAACGGTGTGATGACTACGATTCACGCTTATACCAATGATCAAGTTTTAACAGATGTTTATCATAGCGATTTACGTCGCGCGCGGTCTGCAACCATGTCGATGATACCCACTAAAACAGGTGCTGCATCTGCAGTAGGTCTGGTGTTACCTGAACTAAATGGAAAATTAGATGGTTTTGCAATGCGTGTTCCAACTATAAACGTGTCTATTGTTGATTTAACGTTCTTGGCTTCTCGGGATACGACTGCAGAAGAAGTGAATGCAGTTATGAAAGATGCTGCAGACGGATATGTGCTTGATTATGTCGATGCACCATTGGTGTCGATTGATTTTAATCATGATCCACACTCATCTAATTTTGATGCTTCACTCACTAAAGTAATGGGAACCCGTACTGTCAAAGTTTGTTCATGGTATGACAATGAGTGGGGCTTCTCGAATAGGATGTTGGATACTACCATTGCATTAATGAACGCATAGAAAATTAACAGGTAAACTAAATCATATAATTTTGATGGAACAAATTTAAAGCCATGAATGTGTTAAGCATGGCTGATATTGATCTTGAGAATCAACGTGTACTGATCCGAGAAGACTTAAATGTTCCCGTAAAAGACGGGCGCGTGACGAGTGCCAAACGTATTCACGCAGCATTACCAACTATTCAACTCGCAACAGATCGAGGTGCAAAAGTAATTTTACTTTCTCATCGAGGTCGGCCGACTGAAGGGGAGTTCAATCAAGAGCATTCTCTACTGCCGATTGCAAATTACTTTGTGGAAGAATGTAATTTGAATGTTCGGCTCGAACAAGATTGGCTTTCAGGCGTTGAATGTAATGCCGGTGAAATAGTGCTATGTGAGAATGTGCGCTTTCAGGTTGGTGAGAAAAAAAATGACGATCAACTTGCAAAGCAAATGGCCAGTCTTTGTGATATCTATGTGATGGACGCATTTGGGACCGCACACCGAGCGCAAGCATCCACACATGGAGTCGCTAAATATGCTCCGGTTGCATGTGCTGGACCCCTACTAAAGAAAGAGCTAGATTCATTAGAACATGCGTTATCCAGTCCCAGACGACCAATGATCGCTATTGTTGGAGGCTCTAAAGTTTCGACAAAATTGACTGTATTGGAAACTTTGCTCGATAAGGTTGATCAGCTTATTGTGGGTGGGGGAATTGTAAATACATTTTTAGCTGCAATAGATAAACCGATAGGTAAATCACTTTGTGAAGCTGATTTAATCGATACAGCCAAAAAGTTACTTAAAAAAGC
The DNA here is from genome assembly GCA_965243395.1 of Gammaproteobacteria bacterium. Classification (GTDB taxonomy): domain Bacteria; phylum Pseudomonadota; class Gammaproteobacteria; order UBA4575; family UBA4575; genus JABDMD01. Next base: position 23,563 of record CBDEUS010000001.1, read on the forward strand.
TGAATCTAAAAACACCCAAATTCCATTACCGGAAGATGTAGTGTGTGCGACAGAATTTTCCGAAACAGCTACAGCTACAATAAAATCTGTTGATGATGTAAATGATGACGATTTGATTTTAGATATTGGACCAAAATCTTCACAACAGCTTGCTGTATTAATGCAGGATGCAGGTACAATTGTCTGGAACGGCCCTGTTGGTGTTTTCGAATTTGATGCTTTTTCTAAAGGAACGGAAGTTATGGCTAAAGCCATTGCGGCTAGCGATGCATTTTCTGTCGCAGGGGGAGGAGATACTTTAGCTGCGGTGGATAAGTTTGGCTTAGAAGATCAAATATCTTATATCTCAACGGGCGGCGGAGCCTTTTTAGAATATTTAGAGGGAAGAAAATTACCTGCTGTTGAAATACTGGAACAACGGGCAAAGACAAATTGAGTTTAAATTAATTGAGTATTGTTAAATGAGTCTTATAACGGAAATACGACAACGTAAAGCAATATTGCGGCACACCAAAATTATCGCGACCTTAGGGCCTGCTACTGATAGCGAACAGGTTATGGGCCGATTGATGGATGCAGGTATTGATTTAGTTCGAATTAATTTTTCTCATGGCACGCATGAAGAGCATGCATGGCGAATTAAAACATTACGCAAACTTAGTAAACAAAAAAATTATGAAGTAGGTGTATTGGGTGACTTACAAGGTGCAAAAATCCGAATTGGTATCTTCAAAGACAAAAAAATTCATTTAGAAATTGGAGAGCACTTTTGTATTGATACTGAATTGTCGTTGGAAGATGGAGATCAAGAGAAAGTAGGCACGACGTATAAAGGATTAGCGGGTGACGTTGCTACAGATGATATTTTACTCATTGATGATGGACGAATTGTCTTACGCGTAATAAGTGTCGATGGGAGTAAAATTCATTGTGAAGTTGTAATGGGGGGTGAACTCAGCAGCAACAAGGGAATCAATCGCAAGGGAGGTGGATTATCAGCACCGGCACTTACGGATAAAGATCGTGAAGATATATTGCATGCGGTTAAATTTGATGTCGACTACATTGCAATTTCATTTCCAAGAGATGCAGATGATATTAAGTTAGCGAAACAAATTTTTACTGATGCAGGTGGCAAGGCAGGCATTATTGCAAAAATTGAACGTCTGGAAGCATTAGAATCCATTGACGGAATTTTAGATGCATGTGATGCAATCATGATTGGTCGTGGAGATCTAGGCGTCGAAATTGGAGATGCAGAAGTTCCGGGTGTGCAAAAAACCTTGATTGATATGGCACACGAAAAAAATCGTATTGCCATTACGGCAACTCAAATGATGGAGTCGATGACCTATAGCCCAATTCCCACACGTGCTGAAGTTTCTGATGTAGCAAATGCTGTGTTAGACGGCACGGATGCGGTTATGCTTTCTGGAGAAACGGCGGTGGGTAAATACCCTGTGAAAGCCGTTAAAGCCATGAACCGCACTTGCTTGGCATCTGAACGTCGCGCGTTAAAAAAGATATCAGAACAACGCATAGATACCGTATTTGAAAGAGTGGATGAGGCGATCGCTATGTCAGCCATGTACACGGCTAATCACTTGGATGTGGCAGCAATTGCAGCATTAACAGAGTCTGGTTCTACTGCGTTGTGGATGTCGCGTGTTAATTCGGCAATACCCATCTACGCACTTTCCCGTATAGAAAAAACCTTGCGTAGAGTAACTCTATACAAAGGTGTTTATCCAGCTAGTCTTGAGCTGATGGGACGTACTCATGCAGAAGTGAACATGGAAGCCATCGAAGTGCTATTGAAGTGTGCAGTAGTGCAAGAGAATGACTTAGTGATAATCACCAAGGGCGATCTCATGGGAGTTGATGGCGGTACCAATGCGTTAAAAATTGTTCGAGTTGGTCACTTAATTGACCCTCAATAGTTGTTAAAATCGCCGTAAGTAAATTTCGTATTAAATATAGAATAGAGGCCTCATTAGGAGAATAAGTATGAATGTTCAAGAATTAAATAAAATTGCCTGTGCAATGGTTGCTCCAGGCCGTGGTATTTTAGCCATGGATGAAAGTCATCCGACTTGCAATGGACGTTTTGAAAAATTAGGCATTGCGACTACAGAAGAAATGCGTCAGGCCTATCGTGATATGTTAGTGACTGCTCCTGGTTTATCAGACTATATTGGCGGCGCTATTTTATTTGACGAAACTATCCGTCAAAAAACATTAGATGGAACTCCGTTTGCTGAATACTTAAGTAAAAATGGCATTATCCCAGGCATCAAGGTAGATGCCGGTGCAAAAGTATTAGCAGGCCACGAAACCGAAAAAGTTACCGAAGGTTTAGATGGTTTACGCGAACGTTTTGCAGAATATTATGAATTAGGTGCGCGTTTTTCAAAATGGCGTGCAGTGATCACAATAGGTGACAGAATTCCAAGTTGGGCATGTATAGAAGCCAATGCGCATGCACTTGCACGTTACGCAATGTTAAGCCAAGAAGCGGGTATTGTGCCTATCGTAGAACCCGAAGTGCTAATGAATGGTGACCATAGTATCGAACGCTGTTATGAAGTTACTGAATTAACTCAACGCATCACTTTTCAGCATCTTAAGAATCAAGGTATTGCACTGGAAGGTATGGTTTTAAAACCTTCTATGGTTATTTCCGGTGACACAAATAACAATAGAGCAGATGTACAAACTGTGGCTGAGCAAACAATTAAATGCTTACTAGCATCAGTACCTGCTGCAGTACCGGGTATTGCGTTTTTGTCAGGTGGGCAATCTGACGAGGAAGCGAGTGCACACTTAAATGCGATGAACGCATTGGGTATCGATTTGCCATGGGCCTTAACTTTTTCTTACGGCCGAGCGTTGCAGCAAACTGCTATGAAAACCTGGAAAGGTGAGTCTGGCAATGTTGAAGCTGCACAAAATGCCTTGTTATGGAGAGCCAAATGTAATGGTTCCGCTGCATTAGGCAAGTATTCAGACGCCATGGAAAAGCAAGCAGCTTAAATCTCACTAGACTTATGTAGGGAAAGATTGTTTCCCTACATAATTTCAAATTTCACCCTAGTCGTTACAAAAGTAACGATTAAATACCATACAAACTTATATCATCGCGCACTCAATTAGTGCATCCATGTGGTATCAGTATCTACAATAGTGCAATTGCACTATAAATTAATTATAGTGTTGGGCTACAAAGGGCTAGCAATATAGCCTGAAAAATAAGAATTAATACTAAAAATAAGTAAAGAAAAACATTCACAAAGGAGTGCGGTCATGAAAATGGTCACAGCCATAATTAAACCCTTCAAGCTTGATGATGTGCGCGAAGCGCTTTCTGAAATTGGTGTTATGGGTCTCACGGTAACTGAAGTTAAAGGATTTGGTAGACAAAAAGGCCACACTGAGCTTTATCGTGGTGCTGAGTATGTTGTCGATTTTTTACCAAAAGTTAAATTAGAAATTGGTGTCCCCGAAGACCAAGTGGAATCCGTTATAGAAGCGATTACCAAGTCTGCAAATACCGGAAAGATAGGTGATGGAAAAATATTCGTTAGCAGTATAGAGCAAGCGATTCGTATCCGAACCGGTGAAACAGGTAAAGATGCTTTATAAAAAATTAAAAAAATAATAAAAATTTATAAAGGGAAACAAAATGAGTTTATTCAAACAAACATTAGGTAAAGGTTTTATAACGACTAAATGGGCATGGTCACTTTGCTTACTGCTAATTGTAGTCATGCCTGGAGTTGCACTTGCTGAGGATGTGCTTGATACAGGAGACACATCATGGCTACTCACATCTACAGCGCTAGTTTTATTTATGACCATACCAGGCTTGTCACTTTTTTATGCAGGTTTGGTGCGTAGTAAAAATGTTCTTTCAGTCTTAATGCAGTGTTTCACCATTACATGTTTAGCATCACTTGTTTGGTTAGTGTTTGGATACAGTCTTGCATTTGGTGAAGGTAATAGTTTGGTTGGGGATTTTTCCAATTTATTTTTAAAAGAAGTTACACGCGATGCAGTAAATGGCACGATTCCTGAGAGTGTATTTGTAATGTTTCAGATGACTTTTGCCATTATTACACCTGCGCTAGTTGTAGGTGGGTTTGCAGAACGCATGAAATTTTCATCCATGATGTGGTTTTCCTTTTTATGGCTAGTAATCGTTTATTTCCCGGTGTGTCATTGGGTATGGGGCGGTGGCTGGTTGGCAGAGAAAGGTGTGCTGGATTTTGCTGGCGGGTTAGTTGTCCACTTAACCGCAGGTGCAGGTGCGATTGTTGCCGCAATAGTATTAGGAACACGCAAAGGGTTTCCTCGTACTGCCATGCCGCCACATAATTTATCAATGTCTGTAACTGGTGCTGGCATGTTATGGGTTGGATGGTTTGGGTTTAATGCCGGAAGTGCGGTAGCTGCCAGTGGAGATGCTGGTATGGCCATGTTGGTTACTCATATTAGTGCAGCAACAGCATCATTAGTTTGGATGTTTGCTGAATGGATTAAATTTGGAAAGCCCAGTGTGTTAGGTATTGTGACAGGTATGGTTGCCGGTCTTGGCACGATAACACCGGCTTCAGGTTTCGTAGGTCCAATAGGTGCGCTTATTATTGGTGCATCGGCTGGTCTTGTTTGCTTCGCTGCAACAAACTTCTTAAAACGTGTACTCAAGATTGATGATTCATTAGATGTTTTTCCTGTGCACGGTGTAGGAGGAATATTAGGAACTATTCTCGCAGGAGTATTTATTGCAGAACAGTTTGGCGGAGCTGGCCTTGCTGAAGGCATGACCATCGGATCTCAAGTGGGTGTGCAAGTTTTAGGTGTAGTAGCTGTTCTTGTTTGGACCGTTGTTGCGACTTTTGTAATTTTACAAGTTGTTAAGTTACTTGTTGGTTTGCGCGTCGATGAACAACAAGAGACTGAAGGGCTGGACATCACACAGCACGAAGAGACCGGATACAATATGTAAGCATAGGGATATGCGAATATGAGACGCATCATGGATGATGCGCTCAAATTAGAGTCAGGAAGAAATAAAAAATGCAGGTTGGAAAAATTGAATTCAAAGTTTCATTATGTCCGCTAACGACCAATAGCGGACATTCAACAAATTATCTTTAACGCTGAAAAAAGCCCATATGTCACTTATAAGGCTGTATAAATTTTCAACTCATACTATTCTTACAACAAATTTCTAGTTGGGGTGACAAATGCACATCAGTAAAGTTGATTTAATGAAGGCTGCTGAAAAAGGTTTGTTGAGAAGCGAGCAAGTTGAACCCTTGTACGAATTTCTTGGCTCCATCGATAGTAAAAGCCCAAAATTTGATTTCACCCACGTCCTTTATTACCTAGGTGGTTTAATAGCTATTGGTGCCTTAACTCTTTTCATGAATCTAGGTTGGGAAGAGTTTGGTGGATGGGGAATATTTTTTATATCTTTGCTATATGCAGGTATTGGATTTAAGTTTACAAATTATTTCCGTGACAAAGATCTGCATATACCTGCAGGAATATGTGCTGCATTTATAGTTGCTTTGACACCACTTGCTATATATGGATTTCAGCAGGGTATGGGATGGTGGCCTGAAAATACTCCATATAGAGAATATCATCGTTACATTAAGTTTTTATGGATCTACATGGAGCTTGGTGCACTTGCCGTCGGGGCAATAATTGTTTGGAAGTATCGTTATCCATTTTTACTCATGCCTATTGCTGCAACTCTTTGGTATATGTCCATGGATATTGCAGAGATTATTACTAGCGACATCGTACATTTTGAAGAACGGGCTAAAATTACAATGGGATTTGGGCTTGCAATGACATTATTTGCATTGCTCGTAGATATTCGGTCCAGAAAATCATTAGATTATGCATTTTGGCTTTATTTATTTGGAGTAATGGCATTTTGGGGAGGGTTAACCTCTCAACATTCGGATAGTGAGCTCGCTAAGTTTTTTTATTTCTGTATCAACTTGGTTCTAATAGGACTTGGTGTAATTTTAGTTAGAAAAGTTTTTGTAGTATTTGGCGCATTGGGATGCGCATTTTATCTTGGACATTTAGCAAATGAAGTGTTTAAAGATAGTTGGTTATTTCCCATTGCACTGACTGTTATAGGAATTACGGTTATTTATTTGGGTGTGCTATGGCAAAAAAATGAAAAGAGACTTACAGATAATCTTAGGGGTTACTTACCAGCTGCTATCCAAGAGCTTCTAGAAGGAAAACGCATTTAACAATATGTTTTAAATGACTGCTTACGACCCAAAGCGGACATTTCCACAATCATAGATTTCATTCTTTAAAATCTCATCATGGCTGTTTTTATACACCTATTTGACGAACGAAATGCAAGCTCTATTCGCAAGAATGGAATCAAAATTTCAAAAAACTCGAACAAAGAAATTAAAGGTGTATTTGCATATCCACAAACAGAAAATTTTGTTGTAAATCATCAGTGGATGCGGGAATTACGACGGCGTGCAGGACAAAATATTTTGGCTGCTCGATTTAGGATTTCCGATAATACTGAAGTATTGGTAGGAAAATATAATGAAGAATCAATAGTTACTTCGGCTTCTAATGCAATTGGAATTGTCCGACAACATATTGATCCTATGGGATTAGAAGTAATAGTTACAAGGCCAATTAAGCCGCGAGAAATTATATCAATTTACAAACCACCTAAAGTAAGTGGATGGCGATATTATCCAAATGCTAAAGGCGAAAAACCTTGTGGTTGTCCTTATTGTCAGCGCGGTGAGCCATATAGTAAAAAACTGAGAATCAAATATGAGAAAGATTTTGAATGACCGCTATTGGCCGAAAGCGGGCATTTATAAAGCTCGTAGCTCTCATCTGAAACAACATCCCTGTTGTTACTCATATTTGCATATCCATATGATCACTACCGACCCATAGCCGCCCTTCGTGAACTAAATCACACATTTTTAAATTGTGCAGGGATCTTAGCTACTAAACTGATAGTATCGAGCACTTCTATAAATGTATGTTCAATATATGCTTTTCCCACCCGTTCCAGAGAATGAGTCAATTCGCTTGCAAGCACTGCACGAGCTAAATCTTCTTGATACTCAACCGGATGAAAGAATTGACATCATTACAAAGTTTGCGTGTTATTTTCTAAATGCACCTATTTGTCTAGTTTCCCTCGTCGATGAAAATCGCCAATGGTTTAAATCTTGTGAAGGATTAAACGTTAAGGAAACTCCACGCTATATGTCATTTTGTGCCCATGCAATTTGTCATACCTCAACTCTTAATTCAGATTCACGAATTTTTGAAGTATGTGACACATATATTGATAGTCGATTTATAGATAACCCCTTAGTTACAAAATCTCCTGGGATTCGATATTACATTGGTTATGTGTTGCAATCTGAATCGAAAATGAATTTAGGTACTTTTTGTATCATCGATACAGTACCTAGAAAATTTTCTGAAAGTGAAAAAGACTTACTAAAGGCACTAGGAGTTATGGTAGAAAATTTATTAATTAAGAATTCACATTTTCCTCATAATTAAACATAGTAGCTCACGTTCGAAAGCAAATATTTATCTTAATAATTTAACTATAAAATTTACGATTGGCGAATCACTTTTTATAGCTTCATTATTTGCAACTGCAAAAATTGGCACATTCAACAAGCTTTGTAAATCCTCTTGGTTGTTCATCGCTTTATCATGAGGTGCATTTCTATTATTTAAGACAATTGCGTTAAGTGTTAAACCTCTTTGCTGAATTGCTTCCACTGTTAATAATATATGGTTAATGCATCCTAGCTGATCGTTTGCGACAAGTAATACAGGGAGTCGTAATGTTTCTGCAAGATCTGCATTTAAGCCATTTTCACAAAGCGGCGAATAAAAACCTCCGGCACCTTCTACTACAAGAAAATTTTCTTCATTTACGTTAGCAAGGCAAGCTTGTTTAGTTTCTTGAACACTAATGGGCTTGTTCACAAGGCGTGCAGCACGTTGTGGTGAAATCGCCGGCTCAAAACGAAAAGGACAAATTTCTGTTAGCGGATATTTTTTCTGAATCGCTTCATAGTATTTATTTGCATCATCAGGATGTAATGATCCATCTACACACTCACAACCCGATTCAATGGGCTTGCGTGGCACGACATCGAGTTCCAGATCATGCAATCGCGCAACAATTTGCGCGCCAATGTAGGTTTTACCCACGTCGGTATCAGTGCCGGTAATAAATAATCCTTTGTTTATCACTTTTTTATTTATACAAAAATCAGTTACTTATATTTAATTTGACAAGCATACCGCTTGGTATGTATAACATACCGATCGGTATGATACACAAAAAACAGAATAACCATGCCTTCAACAGCTAAGAATACTGAACAAGAACTCGATACACGGCAAGTCATTTTAGAAGCGGCCTATGAAGAAATTCACGTGCGTGGATTTCAAGCTGCGAGTTTGTCAAAAATTTTATCTTCTACGAATGTTACTAAAGGCGCGTTGTATCACTACTTTCCTACCAAATTAGCACTTGGTTATGCGGTAGTCGATGAAATTCTTGCCGATCATATTCAACAACAATGGGTGCAACCGCTGCTTCAAGCGGAAGATGCTATTGATGTATTTAAAAATATCATTATGCAATTAGGTGGAGAAATTACAGAAGAAGACATTCAATGTGGTTGCCCTTTAAATAATCTTGCACAAGAAATGGCACCGATTGATGAAGGTTTTCGTTCGCGTGTCGAAGCTGTTTATCATGCTTGGCGTAAAGGAATTGAAAAAGCACTTGTTAAAGGTCAAGAAAATGGTTTTGTTAGCAAAGATGTAAATGTTACAAGTGCAGCTATGATGGTTGTGGCCAGTCTAGAAGGTTGTATGGGTCTAGCAAAAAATGCACAAAGTAAAAAAGTGTTGCTTCAATGCGGGCAAAGTGTAATGGATTATCTTGAAAGTTTAAGACCATAGGAAAGATTATGCTAAGTAAATATTCAGATTTTATTCTTCGCTGGCGTTATCTAGTAGTGCTCGTAAGTTTAGTATGTGCATTTGCATTAGCTTCGGGTGGTAAGAATTTAGTTTTCACGAACGATTATCGGTATTTTTTTAGTGAAGATAACCCTCAGTTACTAGAATTCGAAACATTACAAGATACTTATACAAAAAATGATAATGTTTTTATTATGCTAGAGCCTAAGGATGGTAATGTATTTAATAAACCGTTTTTAGCAGCATTAAAAGAACTTACAGAAAGTTCTTGGCAGGTCCCTCATTCTATTCGTGTAGATTCAATTACTAATTTTCAACATACCTACGCAGAGGGAGATGATCTAATCGTAATAGATTTAGTTGACGATGTAGAAAATTTGTCAGCAAGTGAGATTAATTACATTCAAAACGTTGCTATAAGTGAACCCTTATTAGTACATCGATTAGTGTCTGCAACCTCTCAAGCCGCTGCAATAAATATTACCATTGAACTGCCAGGTAAAAATGAGATAACAGAAGGACCTGAAGTCGTTAACTTTACCAGAGATATGGTAAAAGCCTTTGAGCAAGCGCATCCAGAAATTGATGTGTATACCACGGGCATAGTAATAATGAATAATGCCTTTCCGGAAGCCAGCATAAACGATATGAAAAATCTCATACCGTTTGCCTTTGCTGCAGTTATTATTGGGCTATTCTTATTTCTACGTAGTATCAGCGCAACGGTATCTACACTTATTGTAATCATTCTCTCCATTATGATGGGTATGGGTGCTGCTGGTTGGTTAGGTTTTAAGTTAACCCCACCCTCTGCATCTGCTCCAACCATGATTCTTACTCTGGCGGTGGCTGATTGTGTGCACTTTTTAACAACATTTCTAAAATCCATGCGTGCTGGCCTAGATAAATTTGCAGCGATTAAAGAGTCATTAAGAATTAATTTTAATCCTATATTTTTAACATCATTAACCACAGTAATTGGATTTTTAAGTTTAAATTTTAGTGATGTTCCTCCATTTCGTGATCTTGGCAATATCACGGCAATGGGTGTGACATTTGCTTTTGTGTTGTCTGTATTTTTCTTACCTGCTTTGGCTGCAATATTGCCGTTTAAAGTTAAAGTCGGTGTGGACAGAAAAACTAAATTAATGCAAGCGCTCGCAAATTATGTAATCGCAAAGCGCAAAGTTTTGCTTTGGGGGATGGGTGCAGTAATTCTCGCATTTATTGCGATCATTCCGCGTAATGAAATTAATGATCGTTTTGTAGAATACTTCGATGAAACAATTGAGTTTCGTCTGCATACAGACTATGTAACTGAAAAAATTACTGGTCTTTATAGTATTCAATATTCTTTAGAGGCAAACGATTCGGGTGGTATAAGTGAACCCGCTTTCTTGCAGAAGATGGACGACTTTACAGCATGGTTGCGTGATCAGCCGGAGGTAATGCATGTAAATACGGTTTCGGACACTTTCAAACGTTTAAATAAAAACATGCATGCAGATGATGAGCAGTTTTATAAACTGCCAGATAATCGTGAGTTAGCTGCACAATACTTATTGTTGTATGAATTGTCCTTGCCTTATGGTCTGGATCTGAATGATCAAATTAATATTGATAAATCCTCTACTCGAATATCCACTACTTTGCAAACATTAAGTACTGAGAAGATGTTAGATTTTGAGGCAAGATCAAGAAATTGGATTAATGAAAACGCACCAAACATAGGAATGGTTGCCTCGGCGCCAGCAGTAATCTTTTCACACCTTGCGGTACGCAATATCGATAGCATGATTAAAGGCACATTGGTTGCATTAGCAGTTATTTCGCTAATTTTAATTTTTGCATTAAGGTCTTTTAAATTAGGTTTATTAAGTTTAATTCCAAATCTCACACCGGTTGGTGTTGCATTTGGTATTTGGGCTATTTTTGATAGTGAAGTTGGGCTTGCGTTATCCATTGTTGCCGGTATGACATTAGGCATTGTCGTAGATGATACCGTGCACTTTATGAGTAAGTATTTAAGAGCTAAAAGAGAAAAGGATAGCTCAGCTGTTGAAGCTGTCCGTTATGCCTTTGAAAATGTGGGTACTGCATTGTTAGTAACCACAATCGTATTAGCAGCGGGATTTTTAGTTTTATCTTTGTCAGCTTTTGAGTTGAATTCTGCAATGGGTTTGTTAACCGCTATTACCATTGTCATTGCATTAATTATTGATTTCTTATTTTTACCACCATTATTGATAGCGTTAGAAGGTGGCGGTCATGAAAAGGAGAACCGTGATGAACAAGAGTTGGAATCTGATCTCGCAACTGCTAGTTAGCCTTATTGTATTTAGTGCAAGCACATTTGCTTGGGCTGAAACACCTGAGGAGAAAGGGTTAGCGATTGCCATTGCAGCCGATGAACGAGATTTTGGTTTTGAAACAATCACCGCAGATATGGTGATGATTTTGCGCAATCGTAAAGGGCAGGAAAGCACACGTTATATACGTACTCGCACTTTAGAAGTAGAGGGGGATGGCGATAAAACCCTATCTATTTTTGATCGCCCTGCGGATGTAAAACATACTGCAGTGCTAACCTACAGTCATGGGTTAGAGCCGGATGATCAATGGTTATATCTGCCTGCACTGAAACGAGTAAAACGTATTAATTCAAGGAATAAATCTGGTCCGTTTGTGGGTAGTGAATTTGCCTTTGAAGATTTAGGCTCACAAGAGGTAGAAAAGTATTCTTATAAATATTTACGAGATGAAGCTTGTGGTGAATGGGATTGTTACGTAATCGAACGATATCCTGAATATGAATACTCCGGCTACACACGCCAGGTGGGATGGATTGACAAGGCCGAGTACCGTCCTGTAAAAATTGAATTTTATGATCGTAAAGATGTGTTACTTAAAACACTTACTTATAGCGGTTATCAAGAGTACATCGACTATTACTGGCGTCCAGATGAAATGTTTATGGAAAATCATCAAACTGGTAAGACAACTACATTAAAATGGTCTAACTACAAATTCAAAACAGAAGTAGCTGAGCGTGATTTCAATCCTAATGCATTACCTCGTTTGCGTTAAAAACTAACGTAAAAATTAAAAATGTTTCTGGCATTAAAAACTGTCCTACATGTGTTTCTGTGGGGCATTGTTTTTTTATCATTATATATACAAGTTGTTTCAGCAGAAGAATCGAGTGGTTACTGGTCTGGTTATATTTCTGGACAGGCTCGAGGATTTTGGCAAAGTTCGCAATTCAGCGATCAACGTGACGGGGATATTTCTTTCGCAACCGAGCCAGAGTATTACAAAGATTGGAATAATGGCTTACGCGCAATAACTTTTAAACCTTTTGTACGTATCGATTCCACTGATCCAGAACGTACCCACGCCGATATAAGAGAAGCACATTATTTACATGTAGTGGGTGATTGGGAATGGCGTGTCGGTATCGCCAAAGTGTTTTGGGGAGTAACCGAATCTCAACATCTGGTTGATATCATTAATCAAACAGATTTAGTTGAAAATATAGATACCGAAGACAAGCTTGGGCAACCAATGATTGAGACTACTTGGTTGCAAGATTGGGGCGCATTACAGTTTTATATTCTACCGGGTTTTCGCGAACGAACATTTCCGGGTCGGCATGGGCGTTTGCGCACAGGCTTAGTGGTGGATACTGATAAAGAAGAATATGAATCTGGCGCAGAAGAATATCATGTCGATTGGGCAGTGCGTTTGAAAACTCAATTTGGGCCTATCGATTTAGGACTATCACACTTTAATGGCACATCGCGTACTCCAGAATTACGCCCTACTGTAAATTCAAGTGGTGATTTAGAACTGATCCCATTTTACGGTTTAATTGATCAAACAGGCTTAGACTTGCAAGCAATAATCGGCAATTGGACATGGAAGTTAGAATCTATTTTGCAGACTAAAAAAGGCCGTGACTTCACAGCAGCCGTAGGTGGATTTGAATATACGTTTTATGGTGTTTCTGAAAGTGGTGCGGATTTAGGTGTGTTGTCTGAATATCATTATGATGATCGCAAGCAAGATGCTGCTACTCCGTTTCAGGATGACCTATTTTTAGGTGCGCGTTATGTATTTAATGACGCGCAAGATACAGAAATTTTAGCGGGTGGCTTATATGATTTCGATTTTAGCAGTAAAAGTTTTCGTGTAGAGCTGCAGCGTAGATTTAGTGATAGTTGGAAACTTGAAAGCGAATTGCAATTGTTCAGCAATGTTGCAAATGAAGATCCGCAACGTGATTTTCATCGCGATGATTATTTTCAAGTAGATCTTGCATATTATTTTTAATAAGTATGGCAAGTAAGGAACAGCTTGAGAAAAATAAGTTAAATGCTAACGCATTAAGAATCAGCAAATAACAACACAATGTTCTAAATTTTTTCGCCGGTTAGTATTTCACAGGCTTCTAAATATTTCTTACTAGTATTGTCAATAATTTCTTGAGGGAGTTTTGGTCCGGGAGCTTTTTTATTCCAGTCTAAGGTTTCCAAATAGTCACGTACGTATTGCTTGTCAAAACTTCTCGGACTTTGCCCTACCTTGTAAGAATCTAAAGGCCAAAAACGAGATGAGTCAGGAGTGAGTGCCTCATCAATTAGAACAATTTCCTGATTTTCATCTAATCCAAATTCAAATTTGGTATCGGCAATTATAATTCCACGCTCTAATGCAAATTGAGCCGCTTCAGAATATATTTGTAAGCTTAAATCTCTAACTTTTTCGGCAATATCTTTTCCTACCAAATTAATAATTTCATCAAAACTTACGTTAATATCATGATCTCCCACAGCAGCTTTTGTGGAAGGAGTAAATATTGCAGTATTCAGTTGTTGGGCTTGTTGTAAATTTTCAGGTAGCTTTACACCACAAATAGCTCCAGTATTTTGATATTCCTTCCAACCAGAACCAATCACATAACCTCGTACAATAGCTTCAAAAGGTAGTGCTTTTAATTTTCTTGCAATGACGCTTCTGTCTCTAAGTACGTTTAATTCTTGCTCGTCTTTAATTATATCTTCGAGAGGTATGTCGCTTAGATGATTCTTAACTTGTTTAGAGAAATGATCGAACCAGAAATTGGAAACCTTAGTAAGCACGATGCCTTTTTTTGGAATCGGGTCGGGTAAAATCACATCGAAAGCAGATAAACGATCACTCGTAACGATAAGCCAGTGCTCACTATCGACTTGGTAAATATCGCGTACTTTGCCTTGATAGACCTTTTTCAGGCTTTTTAGGTTAGATTCGAATAACATATTGGTATATTTAGTCGTTAAATTGCCTTTTTATTCTGGTTTTCCGCTGGTTTTATTAGGCCGTCTCAGCGAAAATGCCCGATTAATTTTTTGTCTACAGAATCAGAGGAATTACAATGGCCGATCCACAAGTGAGTCTCATCATGGGTAGTGATAGCGACTGGCCTGTAATGCGTGCTGCTGCAGAGGTGCTTGCTCAATTTAATATATTGTACGAGAAGCGCGTGGTATCTGCTCATCGAACCCCTAAATTAATGGCAGAATTTTCCGAGGATGCTGCATCTCGGGGTATCCAATGTATTATCGCAGGCGCGGGAGGTGCAGCGCATCTACCCGGTATGGTAGCTGCTAATACTACTGTGCCTGTACTGGGTGTTCCCGTACCAAGTAAACATTTGTCTGGGCAAGATTCTTTATACTCGATTGTTCAAATGCCCAAAGGAGTCCCGGTGGCAACTTTTGCTATTGGTGAAGCGGGTGCCGCCAACGCAGGATTATTTGCAGTGGCATTGTTAGCGAACAATGATTCTGCTTTAAAAACAAAATTGGATGAATTTCGTGCGACTCAATCTGAAAAAGTTCTCAGCGCTAAACTTCCTGATTAATATTTGATTCTATGATTTTACCGGGCGCATCGCTTGGCATGTTGGGCGGCGGCCAATTGGGCCGAATGTTCGTGCATGCGGCTACAGCAATGGGATATCGCGTGATAGTGCTGGATCCAAACTCCTCTAGCCCCGCAGGAGAAATCGCTCATTTGCATCTGCAGGCAAATTACGATGATGCACATTCATTAAAAGCACTCACGCAAGAATGTGCAGTGATTACCACTGAGTTTGAGAATGTTCCGGCCGAAGTATTTGCTCATTTAGAAAAAACATGTCGCGTTTCACCTAACGCACGTGCACTTGAACTTGCGCAAGATCGAATCAAGGAAAAACAATTTGCACAATCATTGGATATACCACCTACACCTTTTCATGTTGTGAGTAGTGAGCAAGACATTGAGCAAGCGTTTAACTCGCTAAGTGCGCCATTAATATTAAAAACAACACGCTTGGGTTATGACGGTAAGGGTCAGGCTACTGTGAATTCGGCGCAAGAATGCATAGCGCAGTGGAATGAGTTAGGAAAAGTTGATTGTGTATTAGAACAAAAAATTAATTTAGCTAGCGAAATCTCTGTAATATTAGCGCGCTCGTTCAGTAAAAAATTAAGATTTTTTCCGATTGCAGAAAATGTGCATAAAGATGGCATTTTATTTACAAGTACCGTACCCGCTAATATAAATGAAGAAACTCAATCTCTAGCAAAGTCTCATGTGCAAAAAATTGCTGAAGAATTAGATTACTGTGGCATTTTGGCTGTTGAGTTTTTCATTAGTGAAGAGGGTGATTTATTTTTTAATGAAATGGCACCGCGCACCCATAACAGTGGGCACTATTCGATGGACGCATGTTATACATCGCAATTTGAGCAACAAGTGAGAGCAATTTGCGATTTACCCATGGGTAATACAGATGCACACAGCGCAGTTACCATGGTAAATGTGCTAGGTGATCTTTGGGGGCATAATAATCAAAACCAGCCCGATTGGTCGCGCATCTTATCTGATAATGTAAAATTACATTTATACGGCAAACATCAAGCTCGTGCAGGAAGAAAGATGGGGCACTTTAATTATCTTGCTTCAAAAGGAGAAAATACTTTAGCTGCTGCCAAAAAGTGTTTTCTAAAACTCTCAACTGAATAGTTTTTTTCGCAATGAAAAAATTTTCTGCTTTTCGAATCCATTCAAACAGTGAAGGTACACAAGCAGGAATTGAGCAACTCAGTATTGATGATCTTTGCGAAGGTGATGTTGTTATCAAGGTAAAGTATTCAAGCGTAAATTATAAAGATGCACTTGCGGGTTCTGGTAGAGCGCAAATTCTTCGACGTTCACCATTAGTGGGAGGTATAGATCTAGCTGGTGAAGTTGTTGAATCTACAAGTGGTGAATTTGTTCCGGGTGATCAGGTCTTAGTAAATGGTAGCGGTTTAAGTGAAACACACGATGGGGGCTATGCAGAATTTGCTCGCGTTCCCACAGATTGGGTTGTGCCTTTACCAAAGGGATTAAGTTTAAGCCAGACTATGATTATTGGTACGGCGGGTTTTACAGCCGCATTATGTGTGCACTTGCTAGAACAGAATAATCAAAAAGTAGAAGATGGCCCGATTGTTGTTACAGGAGCAAGTGGTGGCGTTGGTAGTTTTGCGATCAATATATTACATAAGCTAGGCTTTGAAACCATCGCAGTGTCAGGCAAAAAAAATTCGTTTGACTACTTATATGAATTAGGGGCTACTAAAGTAGTAGGTCGTGAAAAAATCAAAATAGGAGATGGTGTATTAGAAAAAACACGTTGGGCTGGCGCTATTGATAACGTCGGTGGAGAAACATTAAGTGCATTGGTGCGTGCGACCAAGCCATGGGGAAATGTGGTCAGTGTTGGCATTGCGGGTGGAGTAAAATTTGAGCTTTCAACCATGCCATTTATTATTCGAGGCGTGAACTTATTAGGTGTAAGTTCATCTAATTGTCCACAAACACTTAGAAAAGTAATTTGGAATCGTCTTGGCGATGATTTGCACCCTGATCAAATAGCTAAGATACATTCTGAAACAGTTAAGTTAGAAGATTTACCGCAGATATTCGAAAAATTACTTAATAATGAAATTCAAGGCAGAACGCTTGTGGAGGTAAGTAATGATTAGAAGGTTTTTTATGAAAAATACTTATACAGTTTTAATTTTTACTTTTGCGCTTCTCGCGAGTGCGATGGTTTATGCGGCAAAAGTGAACCCTCCTGCGCAAATGCCTGAGTTTACCCAAATGGATCAAGCTGCATGGATCAATTCAAAACCTTTGGCAGTAAGTGATCTGCGTGGCAAGGTAGTTTTAATTGACGTATGGACTTATGGTTGTTGGAATTGCTACAACTCATTTCCCTGGTTAAGAAGTGTTGAAGAAAAATTTGCAGATCAAGATTTCACAGTGATCGGTATTCATACACCAGAGTTTGAGCATGAGAAAAAACGTGAAAATATTGTTAAAAAAGTAGAAGAATTTATGCTGCATCACCCTGTGATGATTGACAACGATTTTGCCTACTGGCGTGCCTTGCGAAATAAATATTGGCCTGCATACTACATAGTTGATAAGCAAGGCAACATTCGTAAAGGGTTTATTGGCGAAACTCACCAAGGAGATCGCAGAGCAAAAAAGATTGAAAACTTAATTGCTAAATTGCTGAAAGAATAAGATTTCCATCAGGCGTGATGCATCCGATTCAAGGTAAGTGAGCTAATATCAATAACAGCTTAGGAATTTCAATTCAGAGCTTCAAAATAACTGCTTATAGCCCAAAGCAGATATTAAATAATTACTAAACGTAATCGCCGACTAATAAAATAGTCTAATCTTCGTTCTACATACGTGCATTTAATGTAATGAATTGGAGTTTAGTTTACTAGACTCAATGTTTACAATTAGACACATGTCAAATAAACATCATGTTGTTGTTATTGGAGCTGGGTTTGGCGGAATACAAACTGTCCATCATCTCAAGCACAAAAATGTCCGCATCACACTTATTGATCAGCATAACTATCATCTTTTCCAGCCCTTACTATACCAAGTTGCAACCGCATTATTGGCACCATCAGAGATCGCCTGGCCAATACGTAATTTGGTACGTAAGAGAAAGGATATTACTACTTTATTAGCAGTAGTAGCGGATGTAGATAAAGATAACAAAAAAGTTATTCTAGAAAACGGCGAATCAATTACATACGACACTCTTGTAATAGCAACAGGAGCACGTCACGCTTATTTTGGACATGACGAATGGTCAAAATATGCCCCGGGCTTAAAAGTTTTAGAGGAAGCTACATCTATAAGACACAAAATTTTGATCGCATTTGAACGAGCTGAATTTGAAACAGATAAAATGAAACAGGATGCGCTTTTAACTTTTGTAATAGTTGGTGGTGGCCCAACAGGTGTAGAACTTGCTGGCACAATTGCCGAGCTTGCGCACCATACGCTATCTAACGAATTTCGCCATTTTGATTCTAAAACCACTCGTGTAGTGCTTGTAGAAGCTTCTTCCCGGATTTTGTCTTCATTTTCGGAAAGTCTGTCGAACTATGCAAAGAAAGCTCTAGAGAATCTCGGGGTAGAAGTTCAACTTGGGCAGCCTGTATCAACCTGTGATGAGGATGGCGTGACTATAGGTTCTGAAAGGCTAAACTCTAAAACAATTCTTTGGGCAGCAGGGGTTCAAGCATCACCCGCGGCAAATTGGCTTAATGTGCAAGCTGATCATGCAAATCGTGTCATCGTAGAGCCAGATTTAACGATCCCGAACAATTCAGAAATATTTGTTATTGGAGACACAGCATCAATTAAGGATAAAAATGGCCATCAAATTCCTGGCATTGCACCTGCCGCTAAACAACAAGGGCACTATGTAGCCAAACAAATCAAAGCACGTCTTCAAGGTAAAAAATTAACAAACCCATTTCAATATAAAAGCTTTGGGCAGATGGCAACGATTGGTAAACGTGCAGCAGTTTTTGAAATCGGTAGACTGAAATTTCATGGCTGGCCTGCTTGGTGGTTATGGGGAATAACACATATTTACTTTTTAATCGGGGTGCGTAATAGGATGTCTGTTGCATTAAGCTGGTTATGGATTTACTTCAAAGGTGATAGAGGTGCGCGATTGATTACAAACTTTGATACAACAACAACTGAGAAATTTGAAGAATAGCAGTAACGTGTTGTTGGAACTATTTAATACGAAATGCTTTAAGATGTCTGCTCACGACCCAAAGCGGACATTTTGGTCATCATGAAATTAATCGTAAATTGCATACTGCATATTAGTTTTATGATTGTATTTGGTTGTTCACAAGAACCTATAATAAATAATTCAAAATTTGCTGAAAGCTTAATAGAAGAACATTTTTCTATAGGTACGCACGTAAATGAGATAAATAAATTTTGTGACAAAAATGGATATGCAATATATGAAGCTACTAAATGTGAAAATAATCAAGAAAGTTGTTCCCATGGAGCACTTGTAACTGTGTCGACACCAAATAATAGCTGGTGGTATGGAAATGGGCTTATTCAAATATATTTAACATTTGATGATAATAAAAAATTAAATCATATTAAGCACGAAATATATTATGACTAACGACCCAAATCGGACTTAGCTTTATGACGAATCAGCTATCAAACGAAGAAGAAAAGGAGCTTTCATCCCTTTATCTTCAAGCAATTATTATTGCTGACAAATTTGCTAATGTAGATTCAAATGAGTCGGAAGCGATTATTGGAATGAATAATATTCTAACCAGTGTAAAACCTATAGTGGAAGCGTCTTATCAGAAGAAAAATTTAAAAGGCATGAGGATGATTATAAGTGACTTCAAAGAGATGTTTTCTGGGTGCTCAGATGAAGATCGGCAAGCAACAAACAAAATATTTAAACAAAATAATTTAGCTGAGTGGTAATTCGCAAGTATGACCGCTAATGACAGAAAGTAGAATTTAGTAAAAAAGGGATAATTATGAAACGTTTAATATTCGCTGTATTATTATTTAATGTTGTTTCAATTACTTTAGCTGCACCTCCTAAACCCGCTGAAACTAAATATCTAAAAACAGAAGTTGGTGGATTCGCAATAGAGAAAGGAAAAGCACTTTATTCTCTACAATATAAAATTAAAAAGCCCTTTGATAAAAAAATTTCGGCACAGATTCAGTACGAAAATCCTGATCCCAATGGAGGAAGTTTGATTGATGAATTTATAATTAATCCAGGGCAAGTATCAATTTCTGTCGAATCAGTAGTGTTAAGTTGTATAAAAAACAATAAAAAATATAAAGTTGTACTAAAACTATTCGACGACGGTAAGCAAATTACCAAACATAAAGATAAGGTACAGTTTGCTTTACCAGATGAGATAATTCAGCAGTTAAAAATTACATTATGCTAAATGCGTAAATATCAGCTTTCGAACAAAAGCGGACATTTAAAATTAATGTTCTAATATCATCAAAATGCGTTATTTTCTCTTAGTTCTGACTATATTTTCCAACCTATGTCAAAGTAATCAAGAAGAAGTCTACGTTCAATATAACGAATATTTTAACCATGTTAATAGTTCAACAAAAACTGAACCCATTAGTATTTATTTTACAAAAAAAGAAATTTTAAAAAGCAAACAAGCCATCAAAACAATGAGAGAGCATGGTTTTAGCGATGACTACATAAAGGATAGTATGTGGAAATATCTCGCAAGAGGCGCACGATTCAAAGAAATATCAGATCATGCAGAGGATAATTATTTAGATGATAGTAAATGTTTGGTAATACGAGGTTTATACCATAATAATAAATGGGTAAGTGCAATTCACAAATACGATTACGAAGATGGTTCATTTAAGATTGATAGTATTTTTTTAGATTATGATGATGGTGGTGATGAACTATTTATTCACGCTAATCTAGATTTATGTGATTTATTACATAGTGAAACTGCTACATAAATGACCGCTATTGGCCGAAAGCGGATATAAAAATTTGTATGAAAAGACAATCACCATTAGTTTGTTGGATACTTTCAGTAATTACCAGCGGCATTTATTCATTATATTGGCTTTATAATCGCAGTGATGTAATTAATGAAATGTCGGGTAATACTAATTTTCAAGGAAAGAAAATGGTTAAGAAAATATTGTTTTCATTTGTAATTGTGTCTGTATTAATGTGTTTAGCGCTATATTTTGATCCTAATCAAGTCAGTAATAAAGAAGCAGATGATGATTTATTTAGCATATTTTTATGGCTAACATTTTTCGCCGCTATGTTTTATACATGGTCGATTATTCAAGCATTTTACAAAGCTGGATATGCTATCCAAACATTAGAAAAGAAACAGGACATCGAAAACCAATGCTCACCTTATTTATCATGGGTATTATTATTTTTTTTGTACTTTAATATTCCTTATTTGCAATCTCATTTAAATTGCTTGGGTGGTCCACAGGAATGACCGCTATTGGCCGGAAGCAGACATATTTTACTTATAATGGTTTAAATTAGTTTTGAAATGAGTACATATATACATCATCTAACTGCGAATGATATGACAATCATGAGAGCTATGCTCATAACATTTGGTGAAGTATTCAATGACATGGATACCTATACTGAAAAACAGCCTAGTTCAAACTACTTGGAAAAATTACTCAATAAGGATTCATTTATCGCATTGGCAGCTTTAAAGAATAATAATGTCGTTGGCGCGATGGTAGCTTATGAGCTTGTAAAATTTGAGCAAGAACGCAGTGAATTCTACATTTATGATCTAGCAGTAGATAAATCTCATCGGCGTGAGGGTATTGCAACTGGCTTGATAGAAGAGCTAAAAAATATTGCTGCAAAACGAGGAGCTTACGTAATTTTTGTTCAGGCTGACAAAGGTATTGAGGATGAACCAGCAATTGCACTCTATAATAAGCTTGGAAAAACTTGTGAGGATGTATTCCACTTTGATATACAAGTTAATGATTAGAATGTCCGGTATCGATCCAAAGCGGACTAATTATAGAAAACTGACAATCCTATAACATTTATGAGAATAATATTTTTTTTAATACTAATCATTTTAATATGTTCGTGGTTTTATTATGGGCATTGGATCTTTAACAATAAAAAACTATCTTGGAAAATTATTTGGGTATTTGTAACAATTCTACCGTTTATTAGTTTTTATTATTTAACTAACCCAAGTGTTAACTATTACAAAAATCAATTTACACTTATATCAGGGTTTGAGTTTCCTTCAAATGGTATATTTATAGACTATTCTTCATCGTTTCCAGATTTACAAGGCGATTATAGCGTTTGTGGTTTGTTCAAAGCTCCAACTGATTTCATAAAAATACTAAACTCTACAATTCCTACAATACAAAATGGTCAATTCAAGCCACGAATGTTTTGCAAATTGGATGAGAAATCAAAATATTACTACACAAATGTTTTAGATCTTGAAAATGAGGAACTAGGAGTTACAGGAATACTTGGTATCAGCACCGAAACAAATGTTGTTCATTTTCAATTTTTTAGAAATTAAATAAAATCCGCTATTGGTTGAAAAATATGCAAAAATGACAATTAGAACTTATATAAAAATATTTTAATCATGAAAGATATAAAAAAAGTTTTTCGTAATCTTGAAAGAAAATTGAACAAATCAAGTTGGTTTGATAATGGTTGGGAGATTTACAACCGTGGTGTTTATCTGCAACTCTACAAGGATAGCTGGCACAATCATAATCAGGGTGGAATTCATTTTGAAACTTTTATTGAAGCGAGAGAAGTTAAACAAAAGGCATTCCCAATCTGTATGCATGCGGAGGAAGATTGCCCCTCACAACAGACTTTCATTCAAGAGTTTATGGCATTGGAAGGTGATCGAATAAAGGGTTGGAAAGGTTATCAAATTGGCGAAGGCTACAGCATCTGCAAAAGAACACTTCCTCTTAATTTTAAGAATCTGGAGCAACGGTTATTAGAAGAGTTCAGCAGACTTCGACAACTGGAAAAAAGCGTGGAAAAGGCACTGAGTCTAGTTCAAATTTAGGCTGGCTTACACGGTGCAAACATTAATGGCTGAAAGCAGTCATCTAATTAATGTAATAAGGTATTAAAAGTGATTAGAAAACTATTCCTGTCTATTATATTTATACCTGTCATTTCATCGGCGTGGATGGGGGGTGGAGGCGGTAAAAGTTATGAGGATGGCATGTTTTGGGGTGCTGATCTGGATCGAAACGAACGTTTAGATCGAGAGGAAGCTAAGGCTGTTTATAATTTAGCAGAAGATGAAATTTTTACACGCTATGATAAAAATGGGAACGGAACAATAAATCTACCTGAATTTATGGAATTTTTTCAACATTCTCCATGGACGAATAAAATTAATCATCCTAAAGCTAAAGAGTAACTTAAAATGATGTGATTTGAGTCAGTGCAGCACTTGAATTATAAAAGATTATTATTGTTGTTACTCATATTCACATATCCTTACTCAAGCGAAGAACCAATAGCCTAGTGTAATTGCGGCGATGATGCCTGCCAGGTCCGCAAACAATCCACAGCCAATTGCATGACGCACACGATTAATGCCGACACTCCCAAAGTAAACGGCTAAAACATAAAAAGTTGTTTCTGTACTGCCTTGCACAATAGCAGCTACATTAGCGGCAAAAGAATCAACACCGTAGTTGTTCATAGTTTCTAATAACATTGCGCGTGCTCCGCTGCCTGAGAAGGGGCGCATTAAAGCAGTGGGCAAGGCGGCGATGAAGTCTGGATTTAAACCAAGCGTTATTACAACTTTTTCAATACCTTTCAGCACCATATCCAATATCATGCTGGCACGTAGTACGCCGATAGCTACAAGCATGGCAACTAGATAAGGAATAATTTTGAGAGCGACATCAAAACCCTGTTTGGCACCATCAATAAATGCGTCATAAACATTCACTTTGCGTAAAAAACCCATAACAAGAAATGCAATGATGATTAAAAGTAACAATAAATTACCAAGTAAGCTGGATCGCTCTGCAAGTGAAGAGGAACTTTCACTGAGTAAAAATGCTAGGAGTAAACCGATTAGTGCTCCAAAACCCAAAAGATAAAATAATACAGTTTTATTAAATAGATTTAGGCGCTGAATGAATGCGACGAGTAGTAAGCCAGCAAGTGTTGAGCAACAAGTGGCAAGAAGAATGGGAATGAATACAGCGGTTGGGTCTACAGAACCTTGCTGTGCGCGAAATAAAAAGATTGTTACGGGTAGTAAAGTTACTGACGATGTATTGAGTACTAAAAATAAAATCTGGGCGTTGCTGGCAATTTCTTTTTCAGGATTCAGTTCCTGCAAATCTTGCATCGCTTTAAGGCCGAGCGGAGTTGCAGCATTGTCCAGTCCCAGCATATTTGCAGCCATGTTCATTGTGACTGATCCTATTGCGGGATGATCGCTTGGTACTTCCGGCATGAGTTTTTTAAACAGAGGGCGGAATGCTTTCGTAAGTAACTCAACAAATCCAGCGCGTTCTGCAATAGTGAAAAACCCCAGCCAAAGACACAATACTCCAACTAAACCTAGAGCAATTTCGACACTTAAGGAAGCCATATCGAAAGTCGCCTGCACGACCTGTGCAAAGATGCCATTGTTATCACGAACAATAAATTGATAAATACAGCTTAGAAATGCTGCTAGGAAAAATCCGAGCCAAATGTAGTTAAGCATGTATAAAAATTATCGTCTAATTGTCAACGACCAATGGCTAAAAAAAATGGTAACCACATAATAAATAGAAAAAGTGCAGCAGCTAATTCGATGAACCCAATTGTACGAAATTTATTTTTTACTTCCTCGTCAGACATACGAATTCGGCACATCATGAAATCAAACATTAAAACCATAAACACGAGTGGTGCTACAGCGGGTGCAATTAATGTGGTAATGACCTGCCAGCCTTCTAGATAGACACCTGTACCAGGCTCTGGTGACAGGAAGGCAACGATCAATGCAAACGCGATAAGAATGAGACGTAATGCACCTAAATCTTTAATAAAACTCATTAGTTATGATCTTTATACGGCTAGAAGTGTAAATAACTGCAAACTAAATCGACAAAAATTTCACATTAGGTTCTACATTTTGGACCAAAATTGTCACTTTATGACTGGCTTCAACACTTTAGTAAATCACGTAACCTTTTGTAACTAAAGCGCTTTATCTCATCGGGCGAGACAATCCAAATTAAGTTTTAAAGATATACTTTAGCTCATTGATCTGTAATTTGTACCCACTTGTAGGGAACTTAACAGAATAAGGATTTTAACACCCATATGGATTTGGGAAGAATTTTAACTACATATATATAGGAACTTAAATAATGGAAATGAAGAAATTAGTTAAAGGATTAATCGTTGCAGGTGCAATGGTCGCCGGTGGTAGCGCATTTGCTGCTACACAAGGTACTTTAGGTGGTACTTCACAAGGTGACATAGATATTGATGTTAGTGTTGGTGATGAAATTTTAATCACTGCTCTAGCGGATATCACTGGAACTCATGTGCCTGGTAACAATTTCACTGGAAGCAGTCCAGCATGTGTGTACACAAATAATCCAACAGGAAACTACAACGTTACTATGACTAGTGCTAATCCTGGTGCAGGTAATGAATTTCAGTTAAATGGTCCATCTGGATTAATAATTTATACAGTTGACTATGATGACGGCGATAGTTCAGCAACTATGCTATCTGGTCAAATCAACACAACATTTGATAATGCAGACACTGCTTCAACTAACTGTGGCGGTGCTCCTCAATCTTCTATCGATATTTCTGTACCAGCTGCATCTTTAGATGCTGTTGCAGCAGGCACATATTCAGATGTAATTACTATTTTAGTTGCTCCTAGATAATTCTAGAAAACTAAATTTCTACGATTGTGAATGCGCCAACAGCAAACTACTGTTGGCGCAATTCATTTAAGAATGATAAAAATTAAATTAAATAAAAATAAAATGAGAAAGAAAATAGATCATTATTTACTTCTCCTCGGTTTATTTTTATTTTTTTCAATTCTACCTTTTTCCTCAATACAGGCTGCTACTCAGGGCTCGCTTGGTGCAACTTCGAGTGGAACTGTTGAGCTTGGTATCGCCGTAAATCGAAGTATCATTATTCTTGGATTGCGTGATTTTAATTTCGGTGTATGGAATAGTGGTGACGGCACGTTAATCGATAACGATGATGTGTGTGTGGCAAAGACCTCAAACTTTGGCACATATGGCATACGTGCTGCCGGAGATGGTGATGGATTTGATCCAGCAGCATTCACTCTTTCTAATGGAGTTGATCAAATTAACTATAATGTTTACTGGAATGATACAGATACGCCAAGCGGAGCAAATCCGTTAAATCAACTTACTCCGGGTGTAATTCAACACGGACAAGTTGAGACAAACTTCCATGTGATTATTGCTGTGTTTTTTGGTATTTGTTTGCCTAACGCAAATATAGAAATTGAAATACCTGATACAGAATTATCGTCTGCAGTGGGTGGTGCATATTCTGGAACATTGACACTGCTCGTTATTCCCGATTAGTCTTAGTACATCTTAAGTAAAATTTTGTTCTTATGCTTAAGCATTTGAGGTGCCTATTGTTGGTGCTGTTATTTTTATTGTGTATCTCTTCGGCACATGCTGTTATTCGCATATATGGGTTAGAAGATTTTAGTTTAGGCAGATGGGTAACAGGTTCGGGATCAATCCGCGCTAATGCAAATATATGTGTTGCAGTGAGACCCCGCGGTCCATATCAGATTACTGCATACGGACAGGGCCCAGCGAACGCCTTTGTCCTTTCCGATGCAGGTGTACATTTACCATTTCGATTATTTTTCAATGATCGTCCACGTCCAAATGGGGCACAAGAGTTATTTGCCGGACAGACGCTTGGAGGATTGCGTGGTAGAAGAGGGCGAGGGATTCGTAGGCAGTGCAGTCGGCCTACAGCAAACATTGCGGTTCTTGTTTCTGATTCTGACCTTACACAGGTACCCGCAGGTCGTTATCGTGGCACCATTGTTTTTGTAGTGGGTCCAGAATAAAACTAGTTGTTGCAGACTAAGCTATCAACAAAAGCCACCCCTTGTTTAATTTCGAGTTCAGGAAGTTCAATGGTGCATGTAGCAGTACCATTTTTAGAAACCTCAAGTGGTTTTGTACCGATAATTTCCGCTTGTAGCCAACCATCCTGATCTGTAACAGCATATCCAACAGCATTGTCTATACGCATGCGTGAAGCAGGTTCCCCATTTTTCAATTCAACTCGAGTGATCAATACTGTAATTGGCTGAACTTCATAATCTAATGTTTCTACATTGCCTGGATACAGTGTTACTTTTCTAAGGCCTTCATCAAAATGTAATAACTCATCGCTCTGTGAGCGAATTGAGATGCTGTAGGTTTGAAACGCAATTAAAGGTAGTACTGTGCGATGACCTATTTTTGCAATCCCTCTTGGCTGTCCATTTACAAATATTTCGAAAGGCTCATTTTTTGTTGGTCCTTCAATATTTAAAATTACTCCACTGTCTGTATTGCGTTGACCACCGAATGCAAGTTGGCCATCGTTAGATAATAGATTTGTATTTTGAACACCTCGATAGCGTAAGAAACTTCCACGTTCGTTATCATCTACCTGCTCTATCTGAGTATCGAATCGACCAAAGGAAGAAATATTTTCAGCACGTAAGCCTGCTGAGGATCGCTCTAACTCTTCTGAAAGAAACCCACCTAATGTGAATTCACCATATTGAAAGTCTTCATAACTCTTATTCAAATTTGCAAATATCACAGGACCTTGATCAGTTTCCCCATCCGTTTCAGTTGCTAAATATCTTGGACGTATACTCAAATTATGGTTTGGCGCAGATTTTGTAATACGTATACCAGCTTGCAGATTGTAATCATCTTCTTCAAAAAACGAACTTAAATTGGCTTCAATAGAATAACGATTTCTGTGAAATAAAGGATATCGGTACTCTAAACCATAAGATGTGCTTGCTTCCTCAGTGCGTCTATCACGATATTGAGTGCGTAAGATTAAATTTCCTCTACTAAGCGGAATACTTGCAGACATATTTCCTTGACTGAAATCACTTGGCAAGATTCGAACATCTATGTCCTCGTCATCATCGATCTTTGATTCGACCTGACGATAATCCATATTCAGGGATATTCCTTTAAATCGAAACTGTCCTAGCAAATGCAAGCCCCATTCACCTTCAGCACCGATCATTGTTGCATTTTGCAAAATATAACCTGATCCAAAATAAGCAAGACTGCTTTGTAATAAATCAGTGTCTTTTGAATGTAAAAACTCCAATGATGCGCCAAGATTATTTTTAAGGCGATACGCAGTTCCTGCGCGCAACAATTCTGCGCTGGAAATATCCGGTAAACTACCATTTGAAACGTCTTTCTCAAGTATACCAAGCTCCAAATAATGTAATGGCTGATCCATAGGTGGGAGTATCGACGACTTTACAAAAAAGTATTGCTCTTCTCGTGTACTGCCACTGGAGTCCGTAATACGTAATGTAATCGGATAAGAACCGGATGGCAGCCTCAGGGTATTGAGCTGTTGATTACCAGTATCATAAATACCACCGTCAATGAGTTTGCCATCTTTAAAAACTTCAATTTGACTGCGTGAATTTAAAAACAAAAAGATTTCTGTTGCTTGAGAATAATCTAAATCAGCGCGTGTTCGAGTAGATCCATAGATACGTGTTCCGAGTAAATCCAAGCTATTTGTAAATGAACTAAATTGCGTACTTGAATTGTAATAACCAAGCTCTTTTGCAATGCCTGAATTGTCATTTTGTAGTGACAAAGTCTCGAGATTAAAATCACGTGTATTGGAATAATCCCACTGGGTTTGCATTCTTGATTGTCCACGAGAAATGATATGATTTGCTCCCGTTGTGTATGCAGTTTCTCCATCTTCTCCGCTAAAACTGCTGGAAAAGGAACTTACGCTGGTAAATTTATCTGATGTGTTCTTTGGTAAAAACTTATTTGACACAATTCCCTGCGGCAACAGCTGTAATTTGTTTACAAACACATGTAAATGAAATCGACTTTCATCGAAGATCACACCAGCAATATTAGGTTCAATGATTCCACAATCTCTTTGCAAATCAGATAAGCATACCGAACCCGCGTGAGTATCGAGTGGCCCACTAAGAGCGTCAATAATTACAGCTGGATCAATTAAATGTGGAATTAAAGCAGTGACCTCGTCTGGGAACGTTAATTCGATACTCTTTGGTGTATAGGTTGCAAGTGTGTTACCAACTTTATCACCACCATAGTACACATCTACTTCTGTGGTTTGTGGGAGTACTAAATCTTCAAAACCGGGAGGAGGTCCATCTTTGACTCGAATAGCGGGTGTATCTTCTGCAAGAACTTGTGATGAAAAAAAGATTACGTGCGATAAATATATACACACGCATAGGAACATGTTGACTACAAAGTATTGCAGTTTACTTTGCATGAGCAGTCTGTAAAAACTAATTATTAAAGATTATTTGTAAGTTTCAACAGAGTTTTTCGTGCCCACACTCATTTGGTAATCAACGGCTTTGTTATAAGGCAATTCAAGCGTCCAACTATTTCCGGGATATAAACGTCGTCCTGTTAAACGTTGGCAACTTTCAGAATCATTCGAGGCGCCATCAGGGCATTGCTTACCCTCACGCAATAAAATGTTTGTATTGCCTTTATTTTCAAAAAATATTGATTTTCCAGAACGCTTGGCGATTAAATTGGGTTCTGGTGTTGCAGGTTGCATGAGAACTAATACCTCATAACCAACTAAAATTTTAACGCCAATTTGTTCAGTTTCTAAATCACCTATAACAGGCTTAAAAGTTACTCGATACACGCGTTCTTTTTCGCCAAGAGGTTGCAAAGAAACTACACGCACTAGCTTTCTTCCGCCAGGAGGCACAACAAGTTTGTTGGGTGTGACTAACAAACCAGATTCACGAGGATCATTTATTGTTAGACGATGCTCAGTTTCCGTGCCAGGTTCTGCGACTATTGAAGGTGTAATTTCAATGTATAGGTTTTCTGAGTTACTTGGGTTTTCAACTTCTATGTCCTTACGTAATGGTTTGCCCGGTTCAAAATGAATAATCGCTTCACTTAAAACCATGTTGGCAAATACACTAGATACGGGTGTGAGAAATAAAAAACACATTGCAACGAAAAGCGCTAAATGTGCGAGAAATTTTTGTGTAGTTAAAATTTTATGTTGAATAGGCATCAGAACTTAATCCTTGGTTATATTTTACTCATTATCTATGTATGACATACACACACATTGGATTAGAGTGCCTAATTAACTGAATTTCCAACAGAAATTGCCAAAACGTCCTTTTTTGTTGATTGGCTGGGATTAGTGTTTAAACGATTCTAGATAGGTTTAAAGTACTTACAGTTCGTCGCTATAAACGTCGCTTTCATACCTGTGACAAAGGTATCAGTCACTCTACATAATTCTTCACAATTGACCCACATTTTTGCCATTTTTGAGCATTAGTTTGTTGTCAATCACCATCAGATAAATTGGAAAAACATGATTTATGGAATGCTAGTTTTGCTGATCTTGCTCGCTGTGTTAATTGGCATTGGGTTTCTAATTTATTTATTGGTCCGAAAAATTCAACAAATAAGTAAAAGCGCTATGGACAATGATAATTCAAAAATCGGTAATCAATCAGGCAAAAATGCAAAAAGTATGAGTGAAACTTTAACGATACGAGCACTAATTGTTGGTGTGATTGCATTAGTAATGCTAATTCCCTTGGTGATGATGCAAGGTGTTGTTGATGAACGAAATGGATTATATAGAAATGTTTTGCATGACATTGCAAATACTTGGGGAGGTCGACAATTATTGCAAGGACCTATGTTGGTAGTACCATTTATAGAAAAGCATGTTAACCGAGAAACAACCACAGATGAAAATGGCGAAGAAAAAGTTAAAACTAAAATTACCTATAAAACTAAATATGCTATTCACTTGCCAAAAGATTTAAAAATTAATGTTGACTTAAAGGAGCAGCATCGCAAGCGAGGTATTTATAAGTCTTTAGTATATGAAGCAGCGATATCTTTGTCGGGTAGTTTTGGACAATTAGACGTTGAAAAAATGTCAGATTACATTCATCGAATTGATTGGGATAAGGCATACTTTGTTTTGGGCTTGTCCGATACGCGGGCCATAAATGAAGTTGCGCCATTGAATTGGAATGGTGTTGAACTTGGTTATTCTCCAGGAACAGGAGTCACTAATTTAATTACTCATGGTTTTCGTGCCAGCATTAAAAATTTAAGTGCGGCAACAGAAACACATGAATTTGCTACTAAAATTTCTATCAATGGTAGTCAGGGTTTTAGGTTTGCGCCATTTGGTGAAAAGACCATTGTTTCAATGCAGTCCACATGGCCACATCCTAGCTTTCAAGGGATGACGCTACCCTCAAAGCATAAAATTACAGAAACAGGATTTACAGCAGAATGGGTAATCCCGCATTTGGCTCGAAACTATCCTCAGGCATGGGTGTCAGGAAATGCAGGTTATCATCTCGGTGAATTTGTCGCCGGAGTAGACTTATTTGAACCTGTATTTCTCTATTCAAAAATGACGCGTGCAGTAAAATACGGCATTTTATTTATAGGATTAACGTTTTTAACTTTTCTTATCTTTGAGCTAACTATGCAAGCTCGTTTGCACTATGTGCAATATGGATTAATCGGTGTGGCCTTAGCTATTTTTTATTTAGTATTGTTATCGATAGCTGAACACACAGCATTTATAAATGCATATATTGTTGCGGCAGTTATTAATATTGGACTGATAACTTTATATACGGCTGCAGCACTGAGAAACTGGTCTAAAGCCGGAATTATTTTTGTACTGTTAGGCGCGTTATACGCCGTACTGTATTCATTACTTCAGTTAGAAGACTACGCGCTATTAATGGGAACGATGCTGTTATTATCTGTATTGATAGTACTGATGTATGTTACCCGTAATCTTCGCGTGAACTCATCAAGTGATAGTAATATTCCTCATCTTGGTAATGGATAAGATAAATAAAATACTGCAAAATTTGCTACGCATCGGGAACAAATAGTTTATCTTTGTAATCTTATGCATACATCATTTAAAAGACTTTTTAGCGGAGCAATGTAAATGAAACAGTTTGTAGGACTTATTAGTATTTTATTTGTAGCACTTTCTTCAGGTGCCGTTTTTGCAGGCGATGCAGAAGCAGGAAAATCAAAATCCATAACCTGTGCTGCTTGTCATGGTGGAGAAGGCATTAGCCCTAATGGACTATGGCCGAATCTCGCAGGTCAAAAAGAAGAATACTTAGCAGCACAAATCAAGGCATTTCGAGATGGTGCTAGAGAAAACGCACAAATGGCGCCAATGGTGGCAAATCTAAGCGATGAAGATATTGCAGATCTTGCCGCGTACTACGCGTCTTTGGGTTGCAAATAAGATTTGTCAGGCTGACTATGCGGCTATGTAGCGTAGTCCGCCTGCTACCATCACTACTATTACACCAAGTAATAAATTAATTCCGATGAATTTGCGAATTTGCGCGAGGTGTTCGCTGGCAAGCTGAAAGTTTTCTTGTTTGACTGCTTTGCATAAGCGTCGAAAGGGCGCAAAAAATACATGCAAGAAAATTAAAATCATAATCACACCTATCACTTGCATGATGTGAATGTGCCAGCCGACACGCGCCATACCTCCGTAGTGTGCTGCAATGATCCAATAGCCGGTTGCGGGTAATGTAATGATGCATACCCAAACCCAAAAGAAGAAGCTCGAAAGTGTTCTCTTCCATAGTTTCAAGCGTTGGGGCATTTCCAGGGCCTTGGCGGCAGCAGGTCGTAATGAGATATAGGCGAAGAACATTCCACCTACCCATATAACTGCAGCAATTAAATGAGCTGCAACGGCAGCTGGGAAGTAATATGGCTGTAAGTCCACTTTGTACTCTCTCTTATCTAGTTCTTTTATTATCTTCAGAGTGATGGACGGTGCGTCCTGATCTACAGATAAAGTTTACTGCATGTTTGCTGCAAATTATATGCTGATAGGCTAAAGTGCAGGCCTGATTTAAGTCAAACGTAGTTAAAGTATGTCACAAGAAAGGCCAAACTCAGATTGGATAGCACCTTCTATTCTCTCAGCCGATTTTGCAAGATTGGGCGAAGAAGTGACTGCAGTGCTGGAGGCAGGCGCAGACATCATTCATTTTGATGTAATGGATAATCACTATGTACCGAACTTAACCTTTGGACCGGTAATCTGTAAGGCACTACGAGACTACGGAATACAAGCACCGATAGATGTGCATTTAATGGTCAAACCTGTGGACCGCTTGATTTCTGACTTTGCGGCTGCAGGTGCGAGCTATATAACTTTTCACCCCGAAGCATCGGAGCATGTTGATCGCAGTTTGCAATTAATACGTGATCAAGGATGTAAGGCAGGCTTGGTATTTAATCCAGCAACATCTTTGGATCAATTAGAATATGTATTAGATAAGATCGACATGGTTTTACTGATGTCAGTTAATCCAGGTTTTGGCGGCCAAAAATTTATCCCAGCAATTTTGAAAAAATTAAAGCAGGCTAAAAAACTAATTGAACAATCAGGGTTGCCGATTCGGTTAGAAATTGACGGCGGTGTTAAAGTAGATAACATAGCTGAAATTAAAGCTGCAGGTGCTGATACTTTTGTTGCAGGTTCTGCAATTTTTAACACCAAAGATTATAAAGGCACGATCGCCAAAATGCGCGAACAACTTGGCAGCTCTTCCAAAGTTACCACTTAATAATTTTCTGTTTTGAATAATTCTCTAACGCACACGCAATGCGTGATTTTTGATTTGGATGGAACATTAGTAGACAGTGCTCCAGATATCGCGATCAGCATGAATATAATGTTGCAAGAACTTGGTTATCCAACACATGATCTTGCTCAAGTTAGGAATTGGATGGGAAATGGTGCTGGAAAATTAATTAAACGCGCGCTCACAGGGAAGATGGATGGAGAGCCCCCAAAAGAGTTGTTCAAAAGAGCCCAGCAAATATTTTTTGATGTTTATGAACAAAACATACATGCTGAAAGCACATTGTATGAGGGTGTATTAGAAGGATTGAATATTTTACGTGAGCAGCCTTATTTCATCGCTTGTGTCACCAATAAGCCTAGAAGATTTACACCACCCTTGTTGAAAGCCTTTAATTTAAAACAGTATTTTGATTGTTTAATCTGTGGTGACGACCTCGCTGTAAAAAAGCCCGATCCTCAGGTATTACAGAATGTACTCCGTGAGGCAAATGTAGGTCCTAGGCAAACAGTAATGGTTGGGGACTCCGCTAGTGATATAAAAGCGGCTCGAGCAGCTAATATCACATCATTTTGTGTCCGATATGGATATCATCAGGGAGTAGGTGTTGATGCTTTGGGCGCAGACTATATAATCGACTCCATTGAGGAAGTGCCTCAGTATCTATCGAATACAGATTAAGGAATTATTTTCAATGATCATCTCATTACAGAAAGGAATAGCTTGGCTTTTTAGTTGGCGTAGCTAGTTGTAACTAGTTGACCTGACTTATTCGCTGTTCTTTTTTTCGATTTGGAGATGATATGGATTCCGCACAATTTGACTCACTAAAAAACCAAGGTTACACCTGTATTCCGCTGGTGCGTGAAGTGCTGGCAGATCTTGATACCCCTCTTAGTGCTTACTTAAAGCTAGCTCATCAGCCTTACACCTATTTATTTGAGTCGGTGCAGGGGGGAGAACGTTGGGGTCGTTATTCTTTTATTGGTTTATCTTGTGCTGAACGCATTAAAGTATTTGGCAATAAAATAGTACATGAGTTTGATAAAGATGCTAATGAGGAACATGTTGATGACCCATTAGGCTGGATTCAAAACTATTTACAACAATTTCATGTTCCAGATATTCCTGATTTGCCACGTTTTACGGGTGGTGTTGTAGGCTATTTCGGTTATGAAACAATTCAATACATAGAACCGCGTCTTAAAAAAGCTACAAAACCTGATGTGCTGCAAACACCTGATATTTTTTTGATGGTATCAAAAGAATTAGTAGTTTTTGATAACTTAAGCGGGAAGATTTTCTTAATTGTTCATGTTGACCCAAAAGATGATCAAGCATTAGAACACGGAAAACAGAAATTAAATTCACTAACAGAAATGCTTCATCATATTGTGCCAGATGTAAATGCTAACTCGACTGTGTCTAATGTAAATTTCGTTACCGAGTATCCTGAAGATGAATTCAAACAAGCGGTAGAGTCAACCCGTGATTACATTCGTGCTGGAGATGTAATGCAGGTTGTTTTGTCTCAGAGACAAAGCACAGATTTTACGGTTCCCCCCATCAACTTATATCGTAGTTTACGAAGCTTGAACCCTTCTCCCTACATGTATTACATGAACATGAATGATTTTTATATTGTAGGTTCCTCGCCAGAAATTTTAGTGAGGTTAGAAGACGGTGAAGTCACAGTAAGACCTATAGCAGGCACTAGACCGCGCGGGGATGATGCTCAGCTAGACATAGCATTTGAGAAAGAGTTACTGGCCGACCCTAAAGAGTTAGCCGAGCATCTAATGCTAATAGACCTTGGTCGAAACGATGTGGGGCGCGTTGCAAAAACAGGAACAGTACAGTTGACTGACAAGATGATTATTGAACGTTATTCTCATGTTATGCATATCGTTTCAAATGTAATTGGGGAGCTTGGTGAAAATCTAGATGCTATTGATGTATTAAAAGCAACTTTCCCAGCGGGCACAGTGAGTGGCGCGCCCAAAATACGTGCGATGGAAATTATTGACGAATTTGAACCAACTAAACGCGGAATTTATTCTGGTGCGGTGGGATATATTTCGTGGGATGGAAATATGGATACCGCCATAGCAATACGCACTGCAGTTATTAAAGATGAAAAGCTTTATATACAGGCAGGCGCAGGGATTGTTTATGATTCAATTCCAGAAAATGAATGGATAGAAACTAACAATAAAGCCGGTGCAATGAAGAAAGCCGCTGAGCTTGCTAATTTAATTAATCAAAAGTGAATTAATACCATGATATTAATGATCGACAACTATGATTCGTTCACTTACAACCTCGTGCAATATTTAGGTGAGATTGGTGAGGAAGTAAAGGTGGTACGAAATGATCAGATTGGTGTGAAAGAAATTAAAAACTTGCAACCTGATCATATTGTTATTTCTCCAGGACCATGTACGCCGAATGAAGCGGGTGTTTCGTTGGAAACTATTACTGAGCTAGGTGGTGAAATACCCATTCTGGGCGTTTGCCTGGGGCACCAAAGCATAGGTCAAGCCTATGGCGGTAATATCGTTAAAGCCCAGGAAGTCATGCATGGTAAAACATCCAAAGTTCATCATCACAATAAACATGTATTTGAAAAATGCGACAACCCTTTTACCGCAACACGCTATCATTCCTTAGTCATTGAAAAACAATCTATACCAGAATGTTTAGAAGTTACAGCGTGGACTGAAGATGAGTCGGGTGAATTGGATGAAATCATGGGGGTGCGCCATAAACAGTTTGCGGTTGAAGGTGTGCAGTTTCATCCAGAATCCATACTTACCGATTTTGGCCATCACTTATTAACCAATTTTGTTCGTCAAAACTAACTTTCATTATGAATATACAACAAGCAATTAATACCGTAATTGAAGGGAATAATTTAAATCGCGATGACATGACAACAGTAATGCGAAGTGTGATGTCAGGTGAAGCTACGCCTTCGCAAGTTGCAGGTTTGCTTGTGGCCTTGCGTATGAAAGGCGAAGTGGTGGACGAGATTTCTGCCGCCGCATCTGTGATGCGTGAACTATCTACCAAGGTAAATGTTGCCTCTGAAAACTTAGTGGATACTTGCGGCACAGGTGGAGATGCTAAAGGTACGTTTAATGTTTCAACTACTGCTGCATTTGTTGTGGCGGCTGCCGGCGCTAGGGTGGCTAAGCATGGTAATCGTTCGGTATCGAGTAAAAGTGGAAGTGCTGATCTGCTAGAAAAAGCAGGGGTGAATTTACAACTCACACCAGAACAGGTGGCAAAATGTATAGAAGAGTTGGGTATAGGCTTTTTATTTGCGCCAGCCCACCACAGTGCTATGAAACATGCTATTGGTCCACGTAAAGAACTTGGCATAAGGACAATATTTAATTTACTCGGTCCTTTGACAAATCCTGCCAATGCACCACACCAAGTATTGGGTGTGTTTAGTAGCGAATGGGTTGAGCCATTGGCAAAAGTCTTACAGTCGCTTGGAAGTAAACATGTATTAGTTGTACATGCAGATGATGGTTTAGACGAAATTAGTATTAACAGTGATACTCAAGTAGCTGAGTTAATAGATGGAGAAGTTAAGAATTATTCAATTTCACCGGAACAATTTGGTATGCAAAAAAGAAGTCTTGAAGAAATTGTCGCTAGCGATGTTTCCGAGAGCCTACAAATTGTAAATAATGTTTTTGAAAATCAAGCAGGCGCTGCATTAGATATTGTAAGACTTAATGCTGGTGCTGCAATTTATGCAAGTGATAAAGCTGCAAGTTTAGAAGAGGGTATAGTGCAAGCTACTAACGTTATAGAAAATGGTGCTGCAAAAAATAAATTTCAACAGTACATAGAATTTACAAAAAGTATGAGTTAAAAATGATGGATCAGCCAGAAATACTAAAAAAAATAATTGCACATAAAGAAAAGGAACTTGTAGAACGTAAATTACATATGCCGCTTGAAAAATTTCAAGAAATGGCAAAAGAAGCACCGGCACCACGTGGATTTGAGCGGACATTACGAGCTGCTCAAGCATCAAAACGGCCCGGTGTTATTGCCGAAATTAAGCGCGCATCACCCAGTAAAGGAATATTACGCGAAAAGTTTAATCCGATGGAGATTGCAGCTAGCTATCAAATGAATGGTGCAAGCTGTGTTTCCATATTAACAGATAGTGAGTTCTTTAAAGGTTCTTGTGCAATTTTAGAGCTGGCACGTAAAACCTGTTTTCTGCCAATTTTGCGCAAGGATTTTATTATTGATTCTTATCAAGTGTATGAGACTCGTGCGATTGATGCGGACTGTTTGTTATTAATTGTTGCAGCTTTAGAAGATGAGCAGATGGCTGAGCTCTATGCATTAGGAAAAGAATTACATCTTGATATATTGGTTGAAATACATAATCAAGAAGAACTGGATCGAGCGCTCAAACTTGAACCAACAATGATTGGTATCAATAACCGCAATTTAAATACTTTTGATGTTTCATTGGAGACTACGTTTGAATTGTTATCTAAAATTCCAGATGATTGTCATGTTGTGACAGAAAGTGGAATTCACACTAAAGAAGACATCGCTTTAATGAATGAAAAAGGAGTTAATTCATTCTTGGTAGGCGAGGCATTTATGGTGGCAGATAATCCAGGCGCAAAGCTTAAAGAATTATTTTTCTGATTTACTGCGAGCGCAAAATTAAGCAAACCTCATCTTAGTTTTTTTATTGATAAGTAGGAGCGTGATACGCTAAGACTTTTCCGCCTTGTCGAACAATCGCAACAGATCCATAGCCTATAATTGGCTTAGTTGATGGCTCAGGTTTCTTCACTTTGCTATCAATCCATTTGAAGGCATCTTCTAGTTTATGAGGGACAAGTTCACATAGACGAATCCGGCCTTTCTTGGTTTGAGTAAGTAATCCAGCTTTACTTAATACACCAATATGCTTGCTCACCGCTTGCTGTGTTAAATCAAAATGGCTCACGAGGTCTGAGCAAGTTTTTGGGCCTTTCTCAAGTTGAGCCAGTATCTGCAGACGAGTGGCATCGCCTAATGCAGTAAAGGTATTTGCTAAATTTGTATATACAACCATATAGTTGTATATTAAATGAACCCGATTTAATAGTCAAATTTCCATAGATATGAAGCGATGAGGAGGGTTTATAACAATGCAAACTCATAAACTTAAAGTAGATGATGGACATACACTTCATCACGTCACCTGCCCACACGATTGTCCAGATTCTTGTTCAATGCTGGTCACAAGGAATGAGGCCACTGGAAAAGCAGTTCGAATTCAGGGTGATCCCACTCATCCAATTACTAAAGGTTATCTATGTAACAAGGTAAATCACTACCTTGATTTGGTTTATAACGAAAGTCGTGTTCTCTACCCACATAAACGAGTTGGGCCAAAGGGTCCGGGTGCTAAGTTTGAAAGAATAAGTTGGGACGAAGCACTTAATTGCATTACAAACAATTTTAAAAAAGTAATTTCTGAATTTGGTAGTCAGGCAATTCAGCCTTATTCTTATTCTGGAACCATGGGAATGGTTGGGTATTGGACTATGGATTCACGGTTTTGGAACAAGATGCAAGCCAACGGACTTGTTCGGTCGATTTGTACATATGCTGCTACAGAAGCGACGACTCAAACATACGGTTTAGCTCATCCCAACATGTCTATACATGAGGCGGCAACGGAAGCTGACATTATGATTCTATGGGGTGCAAATTTAGTCAGCACAGGTGTGCATGCAATTCCGTTTATTCGTGAAGCTAAAGAACGAGGTATGAAGTTAATTGTCGTTGATCCCCGTGTCACGCGAACAACAATGATGGCTGATTGGCATATTCAACCTAAACCCGGAACCGATGCAGCGCTAGCGTTGGGAATGATGAAAGTAATCGTAGATGCTGGACTGCATGATATTGAATTCTTAAAAGAACAAACAAATGGTTGGGAAGCGTTATTAGAAACAAAACTACCGGATTATCCACTCAATAAAGTTGAACGTATTACTGGTATTCCAGCAGAGGAGATCAAAAAGTTTGCTTTGCAATATGCTTCGACAAAGAAATCATTTATACGTGCAAATTACGGTTTAAACCGTCATCAAAATGCAGGACAAATGTGTCGATCTGTTTTGATACTTCCATGCATAACTGGCGCATGGCGTGAAGCATGTGGAGGTGCTTGTTTTGGTAACCTAGAAGAAATGTGGTGCCGTTGGGATTTGGATAAATTACATCGTACTGATCTTGGGTCAAGTGATCGTGCTATCAACATGGTGCAATTAGGTCAGGCATTAGTTGATAACTTGGGAATTTCTGAACAAACATTAGATCCACCTATTAAAAGTCTTTTTGTATACAACTCAGACCCAGCAAACTGTGCTCCAAATTCAAATAAAGTCAGACAAGGCTTAATGCGCGAAGATTTATTTGTAGCAGTGCATGAAACCTTTTGGACAGATACATGCAACTATGCCGACATTGTTATCCCTGCAGATACACAATTAGAACGTACAGATTTGTTTGCTACATACGGCAATTGGTACTACAGCATGAATAAGCCAGTAATAGATCCGCTCGGCGAAAGTATTCGAAACTCTGAGCTTTTCCGTTTATTAGCTAAAAAGATGGGTTATGTTGAAAAAGAAGACAATGCATTCACGCAAACAGATGAAGAAATTATTCGTGACATCATGTTTGATGAAGGAACACACAATCCGTTGATGGAAGGAATTACATATGAAGATATTCAAGAAAATGGATTTGTGCGCGCTAATACAAATTCTGAAAGAAGAAATTTTATAAAAAATGGTTGGCCCACTCCCTCTGGGAAAATCGATATTTGGTGTGCGGCCTTATTGGAACAAGGTGTCGATCCATTGCCTACGTACATCCCTGAATTAGAAGGGCAAGAAGATCCCAAGCGAGAAAAATATCCGCTACAAGTGTTAAGTAGTGCAGCGCACTATTTTATTGGCGACTCATTTCAGTCTGTACCTAGATTGCAAGCAATGATGTCTAGACCAACCGTAGAGTTAAATAATGAAGAGGCACAAAAGCGCAATATTCAGGATGGAGATTTATGCAGATTATTCAATGATAGAGGTGAAACCTATGCATATGCGCTGATTGTCGATGGTTTACTACCAGGAGTATGTTCAACACAAAAACAGTATAAGGGCAGCAATACACCGGGTGGTGTAAATGTAAATGCACTTAACTCGGAAATATTAACTGATTTTGGTAATAGCCCGACTTTTTATTCCTGCTTAGTAGAAGTTGAAAAAGCTAATCAGGAAATGATTGCAAAATTGTTGCTAGAAGAATGGGGAGGTAAAGATGGATATGTAAAGAAATGGCGAGCCGATCCACGCAATGAAAATATAAGTGCAACAGATGAAGAAATTCTAAATTTTGCTGAAAAACAGAATCCGGGTGTATTTGATAATTTTTAATTAAATATCTATTAGGTATTGAGACTAATTATGACTACTCACCGTCATACACTTCCAGCTGTATATCATTCATTGAATACCCGGCAAATCCATACTCGCTGTCAACGCTGTCCGTCGTCATAGTCCCTGTTACCCACACTGCATCCTCTAACCACCTTTGTTCGAGTTCGCTATCGGGTTTTACATATACAATTTGATTGGAGGGGGGTGGAGGAACATGAATACATGCTCCAAAGTAGGGTGCAAGTAAAAACTCACTGAACGTTCCATTTTCAAAATCAAATTCTAGCGGTACGATAAAGCCAGGAATTCTGACGTATTCACCATCCAGTTCTTGAACGATGGGAGCTGCGCGTAATTCATTCTGCATTTTTTCATACGCACTTTGCGCTTCCTCTGATCCATCCTCTTCCTCTTCACTTCCAAATTCTAGTCCATCGAAAATTCCACCCAATATAGATTTTTGTTTTTTTTCTAAAGATTCGAAATAACCTTCCGGAGCCAAGTCGCCCCATTCAAGCATGCGTGCATCTTTTGCTATTAATGTTTCATTAGTTAGCAAAACGAAAACTACAAACATAAAGCCACTATATAAGAAATATTTTGAAGTAATGTATTTCATAATCGAATAGTTAGCCCGTCTTGTAGTGTTTTTCGATAGGCGCTGATTGCAGGATAAAGAGCTGCTAAAAAGCCTCCAACTAATACGATTCCTAACATTAGCCATTGGAACTTAGTGGGAGGGTTAAGTTCAATGTTAAAGCCAAATGTGCTGAATAAAAGTGGATTAATAAGCATCAAAAATAAATATAAAAAAGCTAAGCCAAAAAATATACCCAGGGATACTAATATTTCAGATTCAATCACCATTAATGAAAAAATAGTTCTGGGTGAAGCACCAACCGAGCGAAGAATTGCAATTTCACGTCGACGTTCATTTAAGTTAGTTAATAATATAGTCAACATTCCAATTAAACTGGTTAATACAACAAGCCCGGCAATTACAAAAAGTGCTTTTTCTATAATCTCGACTACTTTCCAGAGTTCTAACAATGCTATTCCGGGCATTATGGCGAGTAAAGGTTCGGATTTATATTCATTGATGCCGCGTCGTATCGAAAATATGTCGTGTTTACTTTTCAGTCCCAGAAGAAAAGCGGTTATCGATTTAGGTTCAAGAGATGCACTATCAAGGTATAGTTCTTTTTTTTGAATCGTGTGAGATGGCGCCCCCTGTTCCCAGCCAACATGAACTGCTTCAAGCCCAGTAAGTGAAATTAAAACCGATCGATCAAGCGGAGTGCCAGTAGGCTTAAGTATACCCGTTACGGTAAAGGGTGAGTCTTTATGGTCTGCAA
Source organism: Gammaproteobacteria bacterium (assembly GCA_965243395.1). Taxonomy (GTDB): domain Bacteria; phylum Pseudomonadota; class Gammaproteobacteria; order UBA4575; family UBA4575; genus JABDMD01. The sequence goes on from CBDEUS010000001.1 coordinate 66,346, forward strand.
AATCTGCACTGTTTATGCCATGCGAAATAATAATTTTTTCGCCTAGCTGGTATTCAAGTGACTTTGCAACTTTTGCTCCTATTACTGCATCATAAATTCCAGAGAAAACAACACCGTCAGAAAGTTCTAAAGTACGACCTTTACCATATTTATAATATTTAAAAATATCTTCTGTCGTGCCAACGACACGGAAGCCTTTATGAGAATCCCCAAGTGAAATGGGTACAGACCAATTCACTCTAGGGTGTTTCTTTATTTTGCTATAACTTTTCCAAGAGACATTATTAGTCGCATTGCCAATATGAAAAATACTGTATAGAAGTAATTGCACAGAGCCGCTTCTGGACCCCACAATTAAATCTGTATCGCTGACTGTATTAGTAAATTTTTCTTTAGCTTGTACACGAATGATGTCTACACCTAGCAATAACACAATACTTATGGCCAAAGAAAGAATGGTCAATCCTATTGTTAGTTTGCGAAAACGCAGGCTTTTAATTGCCAACTGAAAAATTCTCTGAATCATTGGGTGTTTTGATTAATATCATCAAATGAAATTGAACGATCGAAAAACCTAGAAAGGGAGAGATCATGGCTGACAAATAATACAGCACTGTTACTGCTCTTTGCTTCTTCAAATAACAGTTCTAAAAACCCTTGTTTGGTATCTTGATCCAATGCAGATGTAGGCTCATCTGCGATTATCATTTCTGGTGAACCAATCAAGGCGCGTGCTGCAGCAACACGCTGCTGTTGTCCAGTACTTAGCTCTGTAACATTCTGAGAAATAATTTTTTCATCATCTAATCCTAGAGAAGATAGCAAACGTACAGACTCGTCATAGATATCACGCTTTTGGATACTTAGCATTTCTTTTCTTTTCCAAGAAAAAGCACATGGCAAAGAAATATTTTCAAATACATTTAAATATGGGATTAAGTTAAACTGCTGGAAGATAATTCCTATGTGATCAACACGATATTGATCACGATTTTTTTGGGATAATGATACTAAGTTTTTTCCTAGTACATTAATTTCACCGCTTGTTGGGCTAAGCACGCCAGAAATTAAATTCAAAAGAGTAGATTTACCACATCCACTCGGGCCATGAATAAATAGTTTTTCGCCTCGATTAAGGCTTAATGAATCTATATTTAGTAAAGCCGGCTGATCTTTATCCCAGTGAAATCCAACTTTTGAAAGTTCAAGGCACGCACTACCAATCATAGAGTAATTTTAAATTTTGTTAGATCATTCTATTGGCTGAATACGATTATCAGTAGATGCATTGAATAATGCTTGATGTTCATTTGAAATAAATTGCACCTCAATTTTTTCAAGTGTGGGGAAATGATCGAATACTAGATATTCTATAGCTTCGAGGTCACTCTCTGAACAATTGAATAAATAATTCACAGTTACATCACTATGGGTTTCTTCGTTATTAGCTTCATCATGATCATGTTCTTCATGTTCATGATGCTCGTCAGAATGGGGTTTCAGAATTTCACTGTTTATATAGACAGAATCAATTTTGCATGCACTATTTTTTTTAAATTGAAATAGATTATCAACCTTTTCAAGGATACCGATTGATTTCGCAATTTTTTTATGTTGTTCGTCATTTTTTGGCGCATGTTCAAAGCCGAATATATCAACAGATGAAAAGGATAGATCTATCTTTAAAATATTATTTTCATAAGTGACATTTGCATTCGCATGTCCATGAACATGTGATGCATGTTCCTCAAACTCATGAACTTCATCATGATGATGGTGATCTTCTTCAGCATTAACTGGGATTGCCAGGCAAAGTGATATAAAAAAAATAAATACTCTGGCTTTAAGCATAGATTAGATTTTTAAAAGGAGTTTTTTTGATTTATTGGTTTGCACAAGTCAAACGCATATTGTTTGTCGCAACAAGGTTCATAATATGGCCAATTGCATGCACAATACCGCCCGAGACGGTTAACCAGGTTTCGCCTTCATGTGGAATGACATGGTTGGCGATTAATGTACCCGCAAAGACTGAAGTAAAAACAAGAATAGCAAGGCCTGCAGCAGCAATTATGGCAGGAAGAAGTTGTCGGTGACGGCGATATCCTAAAATGACAGCCAAAATACTGAATGGCAATATAAATACTAAAATAAAATAATGAAACCAAAATTCATGTAAAGCATGTCCATGTTGTAGCGTAACGGCAAACAAGGGGATAAAGCTTGCAACGATGGGCAATGCGATGCAGTGGATTACACATACACACGATAATGTAATTGCGATTCGGTCAAAATAAGATTGCATAATTAATTTTTCTAATTATTAAATTATTGTTGAGCACATTGAGCGCAGGTGCCATGAATTTCTACATTTACAAGGCTTGGTGTAAAGCCTTGTTTCTTGCTGATATCAAATAGGGCTTTGTTTACTTTTGGTTCACAAAGCTCTTCAACTTCGTTGCATTTATCACAGATTAAAAATTTACTATCAAAAGATTCATGATCCGTATTGCAACCGATATATGCGTTTTGGCTTTCAATGCGATGAATTAGATTATTCTCCTGTAGAAAATCTAAGGCACGATAAACAGTGGGTGGTTTTTCACTAAAATTCTCTGAGCTCAATTGAGCGAGGAGGTCATAGGCTTTAACCGGTTTATGACTTTTCCAGATCAGTTCTAAAACTTTCTTTCTAATGGGTGTGAGGCGACATTGGCGTGCATTGCAGGTTTCTTCAGCTTTGCGAATGGCTTCTTTAATACATTGGCTGTGTCGATGTCTTTGCCACATAGCTCTTGGTAATTGGTTTAAATAAGAGTGTTATAATATAACATAGCTCTTATCGCAATAAGCCAAAATTGAAGAGTAAAATTAAGGGACTTGAGCTAGTAAAATAAACTAGCTTTTGTAAGGTTTAGCGAGTGCCGTACACTACGATAGTTTTACCGTGTGCAGAAATTAACCCCTGTTGTTGAAGCTCTTTGAGTACGCGCCCTGCCATTTCTCGTGAACAACCCACAATCTTGGCGATTTCTTGTCGTGTGATGCGGATTTGCATCCCTTCAGGGTGAGTCAAAGCATCGGGTTGTTTGGCAAGGTCTAAAAGTGTATGTGCTACACGCCCTGTCACATCTAAATAGGCGAGATCGATTACTTTGCGGCTGGTGTCGCGTAGGCGTTTGGCGAGTTGTCCGGCCATGTGCATTAAAATATCAGGATCAGACTTTATCAATTCACGAAATTTTGAATACTGGATTTCTGCAACGTCACACTGTTCTCTAGCCACAACGAGTGCACTACGTTCGTTTTCCTCAAACAATCCCATTTCGCCAAAGAAGTCACCCTTATTAAGATATGCCAACACCATTTCATGGCCGGTATCATCTTCCAGCATAATCTTTACAGATCCATGCGTGATGTAATACAGGGTATTTGAAGGATCGCCTGCGTGAATAATACGATTACCAGAGGCATAGCGTTTTGTATGGCAATGTTCTAGAAAACGTTCCACAACAGATTCCTGTGTTGGTATGGGTGGGCTTAGATTGTTCAAGTTAAAAATCAGTATTGTTATTTCGAGTAGTCTATGCCAAGTAACTCACTGATGTCGACAGAAAAAAGGATTAAACGGTAGCAATGCAAGTACGAATTAAGTGGTTAGAGCAAAGAACATTCGAAGCTGCCACCGGTAGCGGTCATAGAATAACTATGGATGGTCCCCCAGATCATGGCGGGCGCAATCTCGCAGCCCGTCCTATGGAGATGGTTTTAGTGGGCCTGGGGGGCTGTAGTGCCTTTGATGTGGTCGAAATTCTAGAAAAATCGCGCCAATCCATTCAAGAATGTCAAATTCAAATCGAAGCTGAACGTGCAGAAGAGATACCTGCAGTGTTTACCAATATTCATATGCATTTCATCTTTAGCGGTGAGGGTTTAAATGAAAAACATATAAAGCGTGCAGTAGAGTTGTCGGTAGATAAATATTGTTCGGTGGTCAAGATGCTAAGACCAGGAGTTGTCATTACGTTTGACTATGAAATCACTTGAAAATACAAAAAAGCAAAAAGATGCAAAAAATAAAATTACATGGATTTAATAATCTCACTAAAACATTGAGTTTTAATTTTTATGATATTTGTTATGCCGCGACATCTGAGCATCAACAAGAATATCTAGAATATGTTGATGAGGAGTATAATGCTGCACGACTAGAAGCGGTGTTAAATGAGGTCGCCAAGCAAATTGGTGCCAGCATTCTCAATATGTCGGTTTACGATTATGAACCTCGAGGCGCTAGTGTCACATGCTTAATTTCGGAAGAACCCGCATTAGCAGAAGCAATTTTTTCTAAAGAAGAAACGCAATTTGAAGAAGTAAAAATAAATTCTAAACAATCCGCTGTGGCTCATTTAGACAAAAGCCATGTCACTGCCCACACATATCCTGAATTTCATCCTGATAATGGAATCAGCACGTTTAGAGTGGATATTGATGTTTCAACGTGTGGGCGTGTTTCACCTCTTAAGGCGTTAAATTTTCTTATTGATAGTTTTGACGAAGATATTGTGGTTTTGGATTATCGTGTGCGTGGATTCACGCGCGATGTAAATGGATTAAAACATTATATAGACCATGAGATTACTTCTATTCAGGATTTTTTATCCGAAAAGACAAAAGATCAGTATCAAATGATTGATATGAATGTAGATCAAGAAAATATCTTTCACACAAAAATGTTATTAAATGAATTTAAACTAGACGATTATCTATTCGGTAGAGGCGTAAACGAGCTGAATGTAAAAGAGCAAGAAAAAATTGAAGAACAACTTAGAAAAGAGATGAGTGAGATATTTTATGGTATCAATTCACTAGATTAAGCAGTTTAACTATATCCAGTAGGAAGTTTTGGTCATAATTTTTGAAACTGCAGCCATAAGCGTTTTCGCAGGTTGTGGTAATTCATATGCTCCTGCAGCTTGTGCTTTTTGATCATGTATGGCTTCATCTTCACGCATTTTTAATAAAATTTCTCGACTTTTGATATCGTCTTCAGGTAAACGATCTAAATGCTTATCAAGATGCTTCACTACTTGTTTTTCGGTTTCAGATACAAATCCCAATGACCATTTATCACCGAATGCTCCAACCGCTGCGCCAATTACCATCGAACCTAAATACCATACAGGAGCGAGTACACTGGGCTTGTCTTGCAACTCATCAAGACGCTTTTCACACCATTCTAAATGGGCCTGTTCTTCGTTAGCGGATTGAGTAAATTTTTCTTTAATTTCCTCATCCTTAGTCATAATGGAATGCCCACGATAGAGGCCCTGAGCGGCAATTTCGCCAGCGTGATTGACACGCATTAAGCGTGCAGACAGTAATTGTTCTTCATCGGTCAATGCTTTATCAGCAGTTACATCATCAGCTGGGGAAGATGAGGTTTTAATATTAGGTTTTACAAATAAAGTGCGTAAACCTTTATCAATTTGCGAAAGCAGTTGATCAGTAGAATCTAAATTTCTCATTTATAAATTATAACACTTGCTGGGCTAACAATGTGACGGGGTGGCATACCTGTACAGGGATATCTTCTTGTCTAAGACGGGCTTGAATATGCAATGCACAACCAATATTGCTGCTCACTAAATATGCTGCATTATCTTTCTTTATTTGATTAACCTTGTTGTTAATAAGCTGATTTGCAAGATCATCGTATATGAGTGTGTTTAAGCCTCCCGCGCCGCAACATGTATTTTCATCTTGAAAATGGATTATCTCAATCTCAGGTATATAGTTTAATAGTCTATCTGTTAGGCCGTTGTCATTGGTAACCTTTTTTTGAGAGCAAGGGATGTGCAGGAATACTTTTTTCCTCATTGGTTTAAATGAAATTCTTTTCTGTTCGAGTAGATTGAATACAAGTTCATTTAAATCTATAAGCTTCCCATTTAGTTTATCCGCATAATGCTTAATATATGCGCCGCAACCTGTAGTGAGTGGGGCGATATATTCAGTATTTTTATTTTGAAAACTATTAATGAATTTATTTTTAAGCATTGTAGCGGTTTTTATGTTTCCACAATGTTGATGTAATGCGCCACAACAATTAATTTTTTCTTGTAGAGCTACATTGCAGCCGAGTTTTGATAAAAGATGTGTTGTAGCCACTAGTGTTTCATCATTGATAAGATCTCCGGCACATGAATCTAATAAAATAACATGTGGACTCTTGTTTTGTGCCGATGATGTTTTGAGCTCCAAATTATTCTTGTATGGCAATAAGTTTAGCAATCGTGAATTCTTCAATAGCGAGGCTGTACTTAGAAAGTGTAAATTTCTGATCAATAAATTAAAAAGTTTTCGTGCGTATATATTGCCAAGGATAAATAACAGAATAGATTGTTGTAATTTTTTATTTAACGATTGTTGGTTTTTTGTTAGTGCTCGTCCTGCATCAATTATTTTTTCGTAATTCACGTTAGCTGGACATGCCGATTCACAGCTCAAGCATGTTAAACATTGATTCAAATGCTTATGTATATTTCTATTTGGCTGTAAATGTTGCTCACACAAGCCGCGCACAAGGGCAATGCGACCACGAGGTGACTCTGACTCTAATTTTGCAAATTCATAGGTTGGACAATGCGGTAAACAAAGTCCGCACATTACGCATTCATCCGTTGCCTTAATAATTTCTTGTGTATTTATTTGTTGCATCTATATATAGGTATGCTTTTTTAAGTGTCTTGGCCCAATTAGGAAATGGGTGGGCTCTATAGTCCAGATATAATTTAATATGAATAGTTTGCACTAGGTTAATTGATAAGGGTACGGAAATGTCTTATTACAAGCGCCACTTGTTTATGTGTGTAAATGAGCGAGAGGACAAAAGCTGTTGTCAGGACCATGGGGCAGCAGAGCTTCGAACTTATGCAAAAAATAAGACCAAGGAGCTAGGAATTTCAGGGCAAGGCGGGGTTCGAGTTAACCAGGCAGGTTGCCTGGATCGTTGTTCTGAAGGCCCTATCGCTGTGGTGTATCCAGATGGTGTTTGGTATCGCTATGCAAATGAAGCGGATTTAGATGAAATCATTGAAAAACACTTAATGAAGGGTGAAGTGGTTGAAAGACTGAAAATCTAGGACTTTTTGTCTACCTCAAGTTAGATACAACTAACTACAATTTTGATATAGATCGACACATTTAACGACAAAGTTAGTTGACAAGAATAAAGTAATATTAGAACATACCTATATTCTGATAGTTTATAAAACATTCAGAACTCCTCCATCTACTTCTGGTAGAGATAGATTTAAGCGCGGGACACATGTATCCGCGCTTTTTTTTGCCCAAATGCAGCTGAATGACTTTATAAATAACCCCAAAGAGTCAATAAGATAGCCAGGTATTCCTTGTCAGAGCCAGCGTTGTTCGATAGTATTTCGCGCCTTTCTGCAGTTAAGAATTAGATTTTAGAAGCAATCATATTAGGACTATGTTAACTACCTCCACAGCCAGTGCTAAACCTGCTGAAGTTCAGCGTGATTGGTATGTTGTTGATGCCACAGATAAGACGCTTGGGCGTCTTGCCAGTGAAATTGCGAAACGATTGAAGGGCAAGCACAAACCCATTTACACTCCGCATGTGGATACCGGAGATTGTATCGTTGTGATTAATGCTGCAAAGGTCCGTATTACCGGTAATAAATTAAATGGCAAGATTTATCATAAACACACGGGTTATGTAGGTAATTTAAAATCTGTTTCTTTGGGTGAAATGTTAGCTAAGCACCCCGAACGAGTTTTAGAAACTGCAGTTAAAGGAATGCTGCCGAAAAACCCACTAGGTCGTGCAATGTTTCGTAAATTAAAAGTTTATGCAGGTCCTGAACACAATCATGCGGCTCAACAACCGCAAGTATTAGAAATATAGAATTAAAAGATGGCAATGGAACAATATTACGGTACCGGACGCAGAAAAAGCTCAACTGCTCGTGTTTACATGAAGCCTGGAACAGGCAATATCACGATAAATATGCGTACTGCAGAACGATATTTTGGTCGTGAAACTTCGCGCATGATCATCCGTCAGCCGCTTGAAGTCACTGATACCAAAAATTCTTTTGATATCAGTGTGATGGTTAAAGGCGGAGGTCCAAATGGTCAAGCCGGTGCAATTCGTTTGGGTATTGCACGCGCTCTACTAAAATACAATGAAGAACTGCGTTCACCATTGCGCCAAAATGGGTTTCTCACACGTGATGCACGTGAGGTGGAGCGTAAGAAAGTAGGTTTACGTAAAGCACGTAAGAAAGAACAATACTCTAAGCGTTAAAATTACAGCATACTTGTTATATTTATCCGCTAACAAGTTTAATCAAGATTCATTTCAGTGCCCGCTAGTGCGGGCACTTTTCGTTTTATCTGGTATAAATGTTTGTGTAAGCATGTAATGCATATGCAAAGATAACTCACCATGACAATTCAATTTAAGTCAGGACAGCAGCAAGATTGCAGTCAAATAGCGAATTGGATTAATTCAGTTGGATTTGGACATATAGAATATTTGCTGGACGGGCTTGTGCCAGATCGATCTGCACTACAACATTTAGCACTTGTGTTGAATGAAGACCCTCATTATTCCTACAAAAATGTAGATATAGCATTACATGAAAACAAAATTATTGGCCTGATCTTTTCTTACAGTGCACATTCAAATGAGCTTACACCTGAGATAGAAAATGCTCTCAGTGAAGATCGTGTTCAATGGATGCGCTTCTTCTCAGATAACCAGATAAAAAATAGCTGGTATATCAATACACTAGGTGTTGCCGATGCTTATCGGCGCCAGGGTACAGCAAAAAAATTGCTTGATCTCGCTGCTAAAAGAGCATTGCAAAATGAGTTCCAATGCTTAAGCTTGCATGTGTATGAAAACAATTTTCAAGCAATCAAGCTGTATGAGTCTTATGGCTTTACAAAAGAAAAAGAAATTGACTTAACAACCCATCCGTTTTTCGTAACAAGAAATCTTTCAGCAAATGTTTTGATGAAATGTGAAATTTCTTAAATTATGAAATTAAACAAAGATCGCGTGAATAGTTGTATCTAGTACAAATATGGTGGTGGTGAAATGTCAAATTTAATATTAATGATTGTTGCTATATTAACGATTATTGTAGCTTTATTAGTCATATTAAACCGAACAAAAGTAATTTCGATTAAAAAAAATGGTTTGTTAGTTTTTTTATACTTTATGTTAGTAATTGGTATTATCTACATCTCGCTTGCTTTGTTCGGTGGCCCAGTTTGGAAAAATATAACAGCCTATCAAGAGAGTGTATTGAGTGAATCTGAAGAGCAATGTAAAAGAGAGGATGCACCTTTCTGGTGTAATCTATAATAGTATGTGTAAACCTGTAAAACATTTATTATTTATTGTTGTTTTTATATTTGTAATCAAATCAAATTCAGTAAATGCTGATGTTTATGGCGGCGGTTTTTGGGAAGCCATTGGTTTAGGCAATATGCCATGCCAAGAATTTACGTCAAAATCAGAAGAAAGCGGCTATAAAGAACTTGGTGCAGTATGGTTATCGGGTTTTATGTCTGGAGTGAATTTTACTTCCAGTGATGTTTATGACATTACTTGGGGAGAAGATATCTACGTGCTTACAGATTTGGTTATCAAGCGTTGTGGAGAACATCCAGATAAGCTTTTATCTGATATTGCGACGCAGATCGTATATAAGCGCTATCAGGACAAGAATTTTACAGCGACAAAAGATTTAGAAGATAAGTAATAACGAATTTATTTCTCTGGCAAATGCTCTAACAGCAGTTTTTTAATATTTTCACCCATAATTTTTTTAATTTGATCTTCTTTAAAGCCGGCTTGGACTAATGCATGGGTAATTTGTGAAATATTTGATGCAGTAAAAGGAACGGTTACATTGCCATCAAAGTCTGAGCCTAGAGCAACATATTCCATACCTACTAAACCCGCTACATACCGTATTGCCTTAACAACCCCTGCAACACCCTTGCCACATGTGGCTGTGGGCCAAAAGCCAATGCCGATAATTCCACCGGATGCTGCAACTTTTCGAATTTGTTCATCTGTAAGATTTCTGAATGATTTAGACTTGCAGACAGCTTGAATACCAGTATGTGAGGCAATTACAGGCCTTTTACTTAATGCGAATATGTCTTCAATTAATGCCGGAGATGCATGTGAGATATCGATAAACATTTCTAATTCATCCATGCGCTGGGCCACTAGTTTGCCGAATTCCGTAATCCCACCTTTTTTGATTCCATGTGCGGATCCGCCTAAATCATTATCAAAAAAGTGAGTAAAACCAATTATTCTGAATCCACTCGCATATAACTTATCTAAATTTTCAATTTTACCTTCTAGTGCATGTGCACCTTCCAAGCTGAGGAGGCCTGCGGTTATCTCTGAGTTAGCTTTTCGTTGTTGCAGATAGTGTTTAAATTCTTGCTTGGTTTTAATTAAGTAAAATGTATTTGAGGATTGTGTTACTAATTTTTGCAGTTTATGTGCCTGATAGTTTGCGCGTTCAAATTCACTAGTCCAGGTTTTATGAGGCCATAATTGCGCAATCGCAAGTAATGTGATGTTGTCTGAGTCATCTGAATTTTTATATAAATTGAGATTTTTTGGGGTTTTAGTAACGACTGAAAATACTTGTAGTCCGATGTTACCTTCAATTAAACGTGGAATGTCGACATGACCATAATCTGATTTTTTAGCTAAATTGCGGTCCCAAAGCAGTGAGTCAGTATGCAGATCTGCAATGAATAGTGATTGATGTAGGTTTTTTGTTTCGTTAGTGATTTGTGCAATTTGACCTGCTTGTACCAGATTTCGTGATTTTTCAACATATATAGGTAACCAGTTAATAAGTAATCCAACTATCATTACGAAAATAATTCCAAACACTAGTATCAAATTAGAATTAATTTTCATAGGTTAATGGTGTATTGTGAATAAATATTGGCAATGTATCTGTGAAACAGAAATATCTAAAAACGCTATTTTGGTTATTGGCAATCTCTGTGCTCATACTGTCTTGTTTACCTGGTACGGAATCACGAACTTTCACTATTGAAAACCTAGATAAAGTCGCCCACTTTTTCACTTTCTTTTTGTTATCTATATTGCTGCTCTTGGCTTATACATTTAGCAAACCTTTTATGGTTACAGCGTTTCTTATGACATTATTTGGATTGGCAATTGAGTTATTACATTTATTCATACCCAATCGAGTATTTAGTATCTATGATTTTGCCGCAGACGTTCTAGGAATTTTGGCAGCTTTTTTGATCTATAAGCTAATGAGTAGAAAGCTACAAATGGTTTGAAGACTATTAAGTTAGCTTTACCTGAATTTGATCACCACTACGAACGTTTTTGAGCATGGTTAAATCATAATCTGTATGTCCCCATATATTGGTGCGTGCAGCAAGTCTAATTTCATTACCTTGTGAAATGGGCGTAGGGCCAAAGCCGATTGCAATACAATTGCCTTCTACCCAAAAAGCCAGTTCTCCTAGTTCCACAACATCTTTGGCGTCATCTTCCAAAATCTGATTCGTCACAGGTGTAGAAAAATAGACTTCTTCGCCCCAGGTTTGTGCCTTGGATTCAAAGGGTAATGCTGCATGAATGGCATTTGCAGTTGCAGAATCACTTAAACGAGCTGTGATTTCATGTTCATTGATGATGATTTGGATTGTGCGTGACATTGTTGATTTTGTTTAAGACTTCATTTCTTTTAGAAGTTGTTGAGCACCATTTAAAACAAATAAGCTGTCTACGCCGATTGTAAGCAGTGTGAAGCCTTTTTCTTTATAAGGTAGCACTGCACTTGCATTAACTCCAAAATAGCCTAAGCGTACATTTGCTTGCTTACAAGCGTTAGTAACTTTTTCAATTGCTGCGATAACTTCAGGATGTTCAATTTCTCCGGTGTACCCCAAGTTAGCCGATAAGTCGTATGGACCCACTAATATGGCGTCCACTCCTTCAATCTTTACAATTTTCTCAATATCAGAAATTGCCCCAGGAGTTTCTGCTTGGATCACCACGCATGTATCATTATCTGCAGTTGATAAATATTCAGTAAATGACATGCCGTACTCATGCGCACGTGCCAGACCCACACCACGATTTCCCATTACGGGATATTTTGCAGCACGTACTGCTGCTTGAGCTTCCTCAGCACTGTGGACTTGTGGCACGATGATGCCTGCTGCGCCAATATCAAGTGCACGCTTAATTGCCACAACGTCATTGCTTGCGACCCGAATTAAGCAAGGGAAGTGGTCAACTGTTGCTTGCAACATGCGCTGCATTTCAAGTGTGCTAAATGCACCATGTTCGCCATCAATAAACAACCAATCGAAATTTAGTTTTGACAGTAACTCGGTAATTTCGGGGCTAGGTAAAGAAACCAAGGTACTTAGAAGGACTTCTCCTGCTTGAAGACGTTGCCGAAAGGATTCCAATGTATATCACTCCGAAATATTAAGTGGTGAGTTTTGAATTATTAACGCAGTTATGGACATGGTTTCCAAAATTTATTTTCTAGTAGCGGTCTCTTAGTCAAGAGTTCATACCTAAGATATTTTTGGCCCGCTATCACAGCCAAGGATGAGTACATCGGCTGGGCGAATTGCAAATATTCCTACTGTGACAACACCCGCTAAGTTATTTAGCTGTTGTTCCATTTCCACCGGATTGAGAATCTGCAAGTTGTGTACATCTAGAATTAGATTACCATTGTCAGTTTCAAAGTCTTCGCGTAGTTCAGGTGCTCCGCCAATTTTCACAAGCTGTCTGGCGACGTAACTACGTGACATAGGGATCACTTCGATCGGTAATGGAAATTCACCTAATACGTCTACTAGTTTGGAATCATCCGCAATGCAAACAAATTTTTCGCTGATTGCTGCAACAATTTTCTCACGTGTATGAGCACCACCTCCACCTTTAATGAGATGTTTGTGAACTGTAGTTTCATCAGCGCCATCTACGTAAATGGGAAGCGATGCAACGTTATTTGCATCGATAACCTCTATTCCATGTTGTTTTAATCGCTCTGAGGACGCTACAGAGCTTGCTACGGCACCTTCTATTTTACCTTTAAGTTTGGCTAAGCCATCAATGAAATAATTTGCAGTGGATCCTGTGCCTACACCGACGATGTCATCGACTTGTATATAATCTAAAGCCGCTTCTGCTGCGATTTGCTTCTTTTTTTCTAAACACATGTAGGGTTCAACTCAGTTTTGCTGAATAATACCCACAGTGATTAGCAAAAGCATCGTTAATTTGAATCTAAAGAAGAGCAAAATAGGTTATAAATTAGTCAAAAGAAAAGTAGCTACAAAGTAAAGTTAGGAACTGTGAATACGGATTTAATAAAAAAAATAGAGAACTCTAAGGTCTATGACGTAGCGATTGAGTCACCGCTTGAGTACGCAAAAGTCATTTCATCACGATTGGCGAATAATGTATTGCTTAAAAGAGAAGATCAACAAAGCGTATTTTCTTTCAAGCTACGCGGGGCGTATAACAAAATTGCACATTTATCCGAGGCAGAGAAACAGCAGGGTGTCATCGCAGCTTCAGCAGGAAATCATGCACAAGGTGTAGCATTGGCAGGCCAAAAGCTAGGAATTTCTGCCACCATTGTAATGCCTCGAACAACACCAAGTATCAAGGTTGAATCGGTTGCGCGCTTAGGGGGTAATGCCGTTTTATTTGGGGACACTTACGATGAAGCTCATCAACATTCTTTGCAGTTGGCGCAAGAGAAAAATTTAACCTACGTTCATCCTTATGATGATATCGATGTGATCGCAGGACAGGGAACCATAGCAATGGAAATATTGCAGCAACACCCTGGGAAAATTGACGCGATGTTTATTCCGATTGGTGGCGGAGGTTTGGTTGCCGGTATGGCAGCTTACTTTAAACATCATCGTCCTGAAACCAAAATTATTGGCGTAGAACCACAGGATGCACCTACGATGCATGCGGCACTCCTAGCTAATGCAAGGGTGGAGTTAGAGCAGGTTGGAATATTTGCTGATGGTGTGGCGGTTCGTCAAATAGGTGAGAAAACCTTTGAAATTGCAAAAAACCTCATCGATGAAGTATTACTTGTAAGTACGGATGAAATATGTGCTGGCATTAAAGACATATTTGATGAGACTCGCACACTTGTTGAACCCGCTGGAGCGTTGTCACTGGCTGGTATTAAGCAGTATGTAGCAAGAGAAAAAGTCAGTAATCAAACTTTGATTGGGATTAACTGTGGTGCCAATATCAATTTTGATCGCTTACGCCATGTAGCGGAGCGAGCAGAATTGGGAGAGCGTCGAGAATGTTTGTTTGCGGTAACCATTCCTGAGCAGCCAGGGAGCTTTTTAAAGTTTTGTCGAATTCTAGGTACACGCGGAATTACTGAATTTAATTATCGATATGCTGGTAAAAGTGATGCACATATATTTGTCGGAATAAAAGTTGAAGATTCCGAAAAAGAAAAACCTGAATTACTTAAGGTTATGAATGCAGATGGTTATGCGGCATTGGATATTTCAGATAACGAAATGGCCATACTGCATCTGCGCCATATGGTAGGAGGTCATTGTGCAGAATTACAAGATGAAATTGTTTTTCGATTTGAATTTCCTGAGCGTCCTGGCGCATTACTCCAATTTTTAGAAACAATTGGTCAAGATTGGAATATAAGTTTGTTTCACTACCGGAATCATGGTGCTGCATATGGGCGTGTGTTAGTGGGCATTCAAGTACCCAATTCTGAACGTTCTCGATTTGATAAGTTTTTAGATAAATTAGGTTATAGGTGTTGGGAAGAATCAAATAACCCTATATATAAGCTATTTTTAGGCTAAGTACAGATGTGAGCTCTGGAACGAGCGAATAAAAGTCGCATCGTGGATGATGCGAACAAAATTAAATTTTTTTCAAACATAAAAAAAGGGCTCTGAAAGAGCCCTTTTTTATTTGGATATCGAATCCAACTACTATTAACGACGCTTACGCTTCGTTTTACGCTTAGTAGTTTTACGCTTGACCTTGCGCTTGGTCTTGCGTTTCGTAGCCTTACGCTTTGTTTTGCGTTTAGTCTTACGCTTCGCAGTCTTACGCTTTGTTTTGCGTTTAGTCTTACGCTTCGTCTTACGCTTTGCTTTGCGTTTAGTCTTGCGCTTCGTCTTACGCTTCGCAGTCTTACGCTTTGTTTTGCGTTTAGTCTTACGCTTCGTCTTACGTTTCGCAGTCTTACGTTTAGTTTTGCGTTTAGTCTTGCGCTTCGTCTTACGCTTCGCAGTCTTACGCTTTGTTTTGCGTTTAGTCTTGCGCTTCGTCTTACGCTTCGCAGTCTTACGTTTAGTTTTGCGCTTCGTCTTACGCTTCGCAGTTTTCCGCTTTGCGGTAGATTTACGCCTAGTAGCCTTACGCTTAGTCGCCTTACGTTTAGTGCGACGTTTAGTGGTAGCTTTACGTTTGATGGCCATCAATACTCCCTCCAAACAATAAATGTGAGTTGTAAACGCGCCAAAGTATATATATTTAAGCTACAAATACTAGTATTTTTGTAATGTTTTTATCACTTTCCATCATTAATGTTTTTTAGTTTGTTAAAAAACTTTCGTCTTAAAATTCTTAAAATGTTTTTTTATTTTTAAAAAAAATGTGACTGTTTTTAGTAAAAAATAGCAAAAAAACACCATTTATTTAACATAACAACTTATATTTTGTTTAATTTAAGCAGTTTTTTGCAAATTTCGGTTGCACACGAACAACGAAATTTGCATTGAAAATATAAAAAAATATGCAAAAAAAAGTAAAAATTTTTTTTCTAGAAAAGTAAAAAAAATTAAAAAATTTAACTAAAAAAACAAAATTTTTAGGAAATTTATAAAAAAAATAACGAATTTTGGTAAATTTTTACTCTAATGAAAGAATAAAATCCCAATGTTTTTTGCTTACAGGCATGATTGAGAGTCGATTTCCACGTTTTAGTAATTGCATATCGCCTAATTTTTTATGTTGTTTCAGCTCAGCCAATGTAATAGTCCGCTTTAATTTACGTTTATAACGTACGTCCACCATAAACCAACGTGGATTTTCTGGATCACTTTTCGGGTCGTAGTGTTTGTCTTTTTTATCAAATGCTGTGTGGTCAACATAGCCTTCCTTTGCAATGGTCATGATTCCTACAATTCCTATGTCATCGCAATTAGAGTGATACATAAAGGCTAAATCACCTTTCTTCATTTCTTTATGCATCATATTGCGGGCTTGGTAATTTCGAACTCCATCCCAGTGTTCGACTTTGTCTTTTTTTAAGTCATCAATGCTGTATTCACCTGGTTCGGATTTCATCAACCAATATTGCATGCTTATGCCTCCTCGACATACATATATAAGTACAAGATTATAGAAATGCGGGCACCCCACGCATACCGTGGCAACCGTTGTCCTTGAACCAAAGGTTCAAGTGGGAGCACCGAAAAATGAATTAGGCTCTCCGCTAAGCGGATGTGCACATCAACATTTAAACAGCATTGCCCCCGGTATAAAAAAATAGGCTCAAGGGATATACCAGGAAGCACACCTGTATCGCAGAAGTACCCGACTTAAGTGAAACTGTAGCAGATATCTAAAAAACAGGCTTTGATACAACTCAGGTTTATAGTTCGAGTTGTTGACTGTTTTTTAAAGCAATATCGATGCGGTCTTGTAGGTTACGAACTCGATTGAAAAACGACTTACTGTGCTTTTCATGTTCGCTTTTTTGGCTCAAGAACTCGTGCGCCATATTGAGCGCAGCCATTACCGCTACGCGGTCAGTTCCAATGGCTTTGCCACTATCACGGATTTCTTGGATTTTTGTATTGAGGTAATGCGCAGAGGCCTGTAGAGACTCTTCCTCGCCTGAAGGGCAGGCAATCCGGTATTCTTTATCGAGAATATTGAGAGTTACAGGTTGCTCCATAGTATGCGGTGGATTAAGCAGAAACTTCCATTGATTTGAGGCGTGTAATCATAGCTTCAACGCGCTTTCGTGCTTGTTCGTTTTTATCGATCAAGGCCGCACGTTCTGATGAGTAAGATTCTTGTTGTAACTTTAAAAGTCTATTTTCTTTTTTCAGTTCTTCGCAAGTAGTAATCAGTTCGTTAACACGAATTTCCAATCCCTTTAAATCTTGCTCGCTGAGCTTCCCAGTGTCTTGCTTTTCCATGGTGCAAAATGTTAGGCCTAAGTGACATTTTCGTCAACTAAAATTATGTACAAATGTAGTTAATATAAAATATAAAATTCACTGTAGAAATAGGGGTAATCGATATATAAAAATGTGATCATTGTAAAAGTAAAAAACATGGGTTTTTACTTACACAAAATTTAGGTTAATTTTTGAGTGAATATGACTGGTAAATGATAGAATCAATAACATATGTCGCCTAAGTACGAACAAATTGAAGATGCACTTGCAACTGTGCAGTCACCCTATAGCCCGGAAGATTCTCATGGGATGCTGTGTGCAATGTTAGTAGTAAATAATTCCTTGCAATGCGCACGTTGGCTGGATGAAATTTGTACACAAGGACATACCTTATCCTCCGAGCAACAAAATGTTCAAGATATACTCTGTGCACTTTACGAACACACTAAGCAAGAGTTAAACGACACTATGCTAAGTTTTACGTTGTTAATCCCGGAAGAAAATAACAGTTTAAATGCACGTGTGTATGCGTTGAAGAAGTGGTGTGATGGCTTTTTATTTGGTTTAGCGCTGGCAGGTGTAAAAGATTTATCAAACGTGCCTGAAGACTCGATGGAAATTCTACAAGATATCACGAGCATTTCTCAGGCGGACGAGAATGGCGAAGAAGATGAAATGAATGAAGTCGCATATATGGATATTCTCGAATATGTGCGCATGGGCGTGCTGCTTATCAATGAAGAACTGCAGCCGATGAATCGTCCTCAGACCATTCAGTAATTGCTCGTGTATTCAATTAGCCAAAAAGAGCTGATCAAGCGACGTAAAACGCTCATGCGTATGGTTGGTCACGACGGCGCAGCCATTGTCCCATCTGCAAAATCGATACCAAGAAATCGTGATGTAGATTACATCTTTCGCCAAGATAGTGATTTTCTCTATTTAACCGGTTTTGATGAGCCTGATTCACTTGCACTGCTTTTACCTGGGCATGCCAAAGGGCAATATATTTTATTTTGTCGTGAACGCAATTCTGAACAAGAAATATGGGATGGCCGCCGTGCGGGGCAAGAAGGAGCGGTTGAATTTTTTAATGCTGATATTGCGTACTCAATAGATGAAGTGGATGAGATGCTTCCTAAGTTATTAGCGGATCGTGAGCGCTTCTTTTATCCCATGGGTCGCGACACGAACTTTGATAAGCGTGTAATTAATTGGGTCAACCAATCTCGAGGTTCCGCACGTACAGCAAAACATGTACCACATGAATTATTGTCACTTGATTATTTTGTACATGACATGCGTCTATATAAATCTCGTAGTGAGCTGACGTTAATGCGTCAAGCTGCAAAAGCCGCCATAGCTGGGCATACAAGAGCGATGCAAGCCTGTAAGCCCGGCATGTTTGAATACGAAGTAGAAGCGGAAATTTTATATGAGTTCAGAAAAGCGGGTTGTGTACCCGCATATCCATCTATTGTAGGTGGAGGCGATAACGGTTGTATTTTGCATTATATTGAAAACAATCAAGAACTGAACGATGGCGATCTACTGTTAATTGATGCGGGGGCAGAGTATCAAGGTTATGCCAGCGATATAACACGCACATTTCCTGTAAACGGTACATTCTCAAAAGTGCAGCGTGAAGTGTATGAGGTGGTATTGGAAGCCCAAACTGCTGCAATTAAGAAAGTAAAACCGGGCAATCACTGGAATGATCCTCATCATGAGGCGGTAAAAGTGCTTACCAAAGGTCTTGTAAACTTAGGTTTATTAAAGGGTCGACCAACAAAGCTAATTAAAGATGAAGAATATCGACAGTTTTATATGCATCGCACCGGGCATTGGTTAGGGTTGGATGTGCATGATGTAGGTGACTATCGGTTTGATGAAGAATGGCGTTTACTTGAACCAGGAATGACCCTCACTGTAGAGCCAGGTTTATATATTTCACAGGCGAAAGGCGTACCTAAACGGTTTTGGAATATTGGAATTCGTATTGAAGACGATGTACTCGTCACAAAAGAGGGAAGTCAAGTACTCACTGAAAAACTTACACGTGACCCTGATGAAATAGAAGCACTTATGGCTTCCTCTGCTCACTAAGCACGAAGCCATGCCAAACCATTATGATATTGCAGTAGTAGGTAGTGGCTTAGTCGGCAGTAGTTTAGCCATAGCCTTAGCAAGATCTCTACCTTCCAAAAATAAAATTGCATTAATTGATTCTCAGCCGCTGGCTGAAATTCATCTCAATGCCCACCAACATGATGGTCGGAGTATTGCTTTGGCCTTGTCATCTAAAAAAATGTTCGATGCTTTAGGATTGTGGGAATCTTTGCAACCGCATGCGACTGCAATTAAAAACATCCATATCTCAGACCAGGGACGATTTGGAGCAACGCGTTTAGACAGCAAACGTTACGAAGTTGAAAGCTTTGGCTATTTAGTGCCAGCAGATTATTTAATTCATACCTTGAATGATTCTGTAGATGCATTGAAAAATGTAGCTCGATTCCAACCCTATGAAGTATCGTCAGTCGATAATTTGTCTGATCATGTAGCGCTAAATAAACAATCAAATAATACTATTGAAGCA
Source organism: Gammaproteobacteria bacterium (assembly GCA_965243395.1). Classification (GTDB taxonomy): domain Bacteria; phylum Pseudomonadota; class Gammaproteobacteria; order UBA4575; family UBA4575; genus JABDMD01. The sequence goes on from CBDEUS010000001.1 coordinate 86,234, forward strand.
AATTTGCTCATCGCTGCAGATGGTGCGAATTCATTTATACGTAAAGCTTTGAATATCGATATTGAAGAAAAACAATATCAGCAGTCTGCCATTGTTGGCAGTGTTGAATGCGAGCAACATCACAACAACACGGCGTATGAACGTTTCACGCAAGACGGTCCTTTGGCGTTGTTGCCTAAACAAGGAAGTCACTGTGGTTTTATTTGGATGAATTCTACAAATTCGGCGAAAATTAATTTAGCACTAGACGATCAGGATTTTAAAGACAAGCTGCAATCTGCTTTTGGTTTTCGTTTGGGTTATTTCAAAAATATTAGTAAACGTTATTCCTATCCGCTTGCATTACTAGTGAGTCAACAACGTGTGCAACAACGGGCTGTGTTGATTGGTAATGCTGCACAAACCTTGCATCCGATAGCGGGTCAAGGCTTGAATCTTGCTTTGCGTGATATTGCCGAACTAGTAGAATTATTAGCTGAGAACGATCTAAATAATATTGATAAACAGCTATTAAAATATGCAGAAAAGCGTCAACCCGATATTGAAAAAACTATTCGCTTTACCGACCGTTTAAATTTCTTATTCAATGCAGATTATCCCTTGCTCGCGCAATCGCGCGGGTTAGGCTTAGCGATGCTGGGTGCGATTCCCATTTTGGAAGAACGCATAGTAAAACAAAATTTAGGTGAAGCAGGCTCTAGTTCCAGCTTGCTTAGGGGAGAAGCAGTTAACTTATGACTCGTAAACAATATAATGTCGATGTAGTTGTAGTGGGCGCAGGTATGGTGGGGTTGACACTTGCAAATTTGTTAGCTCAACAAGGCAAATCAATTGCAGTAATTGATCGCAGCAACATTGCGGATTTTAATGATGGTCAACCATATGAAGCACGTGTTACGGCCGTAAGTCCCGGTTCACAGGCCATTTTTGAACATGTAAATGCATGGAAGCTTATGCAGGCTAAACGCATCTCTCCTTTTACGGATATGCATGTGTGGGATGAGGCTGGAGAGGCAAAAATACATTTTAGTGCCAAGGAATTGCAAAGGGATATTCTAGGACATATCGTTGAAAACCGTGTGATTCAAACCAGTTTGTACGAAGCGTTGCAACAACAGGCTAATACTGAATGGTTGCTGGCTGAACAAATAAGTAAAGCACTCGTTCATCAAGATCATTCTGAAGTAGTATTAGATAGTGATAAATCCATTTCTGCAAAATTAGTGGTGGGTGCAGATGGCGGGCGTTCCATTATCAGAAATCTTGCAGGGATTAACTATCAAGAAAAAAGTTACCAACAAATGGGCTTGGTAGCATTAGTAGAAACAGAACATTCACATGCAAATACTGCATGGCAACGTTTTTTAAGTACAGGTCCTGTTGCGTTATTACCTTTAAGTAATGGCGAATGCTCTATCGTATGGTCTGTCAGTGAAGACTATGCTGATGAACTTATGAAACTGAATGAAAATGAGTTTGCTGAAGCACTTGCTCAAGCGAGTGAAATGAAGCTAGGGAGTATCAGTCTAAAATCTAAATGTACTGCCTTTCCATTAATTTCTGGTCAAGCCGATACTATGATTCAACCTCGTATTGCGTTGGTAGGAGATGCGGCACATGCCCTACACCCGTTAGCTGGGCAGGGTGCGAACTTAGGACTTACCGATGCTGCTGTATTGGCAGATGTATTAACTAATACGGATCGCGATTTAGGTAGTGTAAAAGTATTACGCAAATATGAACGCGCGAGAGTCGGGGAAACACAAATTATGCAAAAAGCCATGGATGGATTTGTTACTGCTTTTGGTTCTACCAATCAAGCAATCGTAACAGCAAGAAATGCAGCTTTACGAACAGCTGACTCACTTCAGCCTATTAAGAAGTTTTTTATGACGCATGCAATGGGACTAAGTAAAGATCGACCCACATACGCACGATAAAAATTTGTTGGCAGGTTGGGAATATTAATTAAGCTCTTTAAAATGACTGCTTTTGACTGAAAGCGGATAACTTAAAATCATTAATTTTCTAATAAATTCAATTATTACAATAGCATCAATATTTAATGTTAGATTATAATTAAATTTAATCATAAATAACGTTCAACTTACATAATTTGAATCGTAAGGATCAATGCTAAACATGAAAAAACTTATGTATCTGGTTCTCAGTATTATATTACTAGGGAGCTCACTCACATCTCATGCAAACACCCTGGAAAACGTTCTTAAAACTGGAACAATGCGTATTGGCGTTTCTCTATACGAACCGTGGGTGATCAAAAATAAAAAAGGAGAGTTGGATGGCTATGAAATTCAAATCGCTAAGCAGCTCGCAAATGATTTAGGAGTTACTCCCGAATTCAAAGTCATTGACTGGGAAGTTTTGATAAATGAATTAGAACATAATGCAATAGACATAATTATTGCAGGTATGGCGATTACGCCAGAACGTGCGCTTCGAATAAATTTTTCTAACCCCTATTCTAGCTCTGGGATCAGCATTGCTGCGTGTTTAGCACAGACAGAAAATATGGATTCGCTGAGTGAACTAAATGATTCAAAAATTACGATCGGAGCGGTTTCCAATACCGTCTCTGAAGAACTCGCACGGCGTTTTTTTAATAAAGCTAAAATAAAATCCTTTACTAAAAGCGAGGATGCGATAAATGCTGTAGTTGATGGAGAAATTCACGCCTTGGTTGAATCCTCCCCGGTTCCGGAATTTTTAGCTATGAAACATCCAGAACAAGTAGATGTCCCGCTTAGCAAACCATTACTAAGCTACAAGACTGGGATGGCGGTGAATAAAGGAGAGCAAGAATTTTTAAATTATTTAAATGCCTGGATTACTGCTAGAGATGCGGACGGGTGGTTATCTGCTAAACATAAGTACTGGTTTGAATCGTTGGATTGGAAAAAGGATTGATTTTTGTTTGCAGGTTTTCTAAATATCGAATTATCGAATAGAGAATATTTCTATGTACTCTCAGCGTTATTACTAATTTCTTCAATTGTAATTGCTGATCCAAATTCGCAGCTCAATCTACCGGATGATTTTGAACAGTTATCAGTAGATGAAGTATTTATGCGAGGGGACAAGCAGAAAGATGTAGAAGAAAATGAGTGGCGCAAATCCAAAAAGGAATCCGATAAATCAAATGTTCGTTGGGGTGCTAAATCTATATACGAAGATCAAAAAGATATAGATCCATTTTTTTCAACCTCAAATAATTCTAATGACATAAGTGATGTTCCTGAGGCTACACGGCAAATCCAGATCAAGTTTTAGTTATTTAAATTTCAAATTTATATTCATAATATGTCCGATTCAGCAATTCTCAGTGGTCGAGACGAACATTCGTGAATTAAGTATTTAATGCATAAAACTTTATCTTATCTCGTTTTTTGTGTTCTATTTATACATGTATTTACAATTGTAAATGCACGTACTCCGCCAAAAGAAGCGATTGATGCATGTAAAAACGTTAGTTCTGGTGATCAATGTGCCTTCAAAACACCGCATGGAAGAATAACAGGAGTATGTCGTAATCCTCCCAATCAATCGCAATTGGCTTGTATACCTTCTAGAGGAAATCAAAATAGAGGTGATAATCCTGTTCTACAATCAGATAATCAAAACCAACGCCCGAATACAAGACAACACACAATTAATCAGTCATCTGGAATCATAGAAGCTGTCCCTGCAACAACTCACCCATCGATAAAAAGTAATCTAGATATTTCTTTACAAGGTGACACTCGCGTACTCAGAGCAAATGGTATTCCACAACATGATACAGGAGTATTTCCAAATAGTGAGAATCCACACAGAATACAAGAACAAAATTACGTTTATAAAATTAATGTTAAACCTACACCTAATAATTTTTTCGCTCCACTAGGAATGCATAATTTCGGATTAGCAGTTAATGGGGTCCCTTTTGATCCTGGTGCGGCTGAATGGTACTTAGGAAATAGAAACAGTGAATGGCAATATGAACCAATGTCTGGTGCCATACGTTTAGGCTTAGATGAAAATCATGCACATGTACAACCTAGTGGAGCATATCATTACCACGGAATACCCACATTATTACTAGATAGCTTGGATGTTAATGGTTCTTCGCATTCTCCCTTGATTGGATGGGCTGCAGATGGATTTCCTATATATGCAATCTACGGATATGAAAATCCACAAGATATTGATTCAAAAGTAATAAAAATGACGTCAAGCTATTCGCTACGCACGGGTAATAGACCGAGTGGCGCAGGCAATCCTGGTGGCAAATTTGATGGCACTTTTATAAATGATTATGTTTATGTTGAAGGAGCAGGGATTCTTGATATGTGCAATGGCCGCATGACTGCAACACCTGATTTTCCAGAAGGAACTTATGCTTACTATATATCAGAGTTCTGGCCAATAATTCCCAGATGTTATAAAGGTACACCCTCAAAAGATTTTACCCATCAACGTGCACGTTGATTAATTCGCACATCAGATTTAATTTGTTTATCTACTCAAGGACGAGAGTAGCGTTCATTCGTATGAAAAAATTTTGTTAATAAGTAATTTTGTTACGAATATTGCACACAAAATAATTCCAAAAAATATTACGAAGTTGGAAATAAATTCTTGTATATACACGTATAATATCCGGTAGTTAATTTAAATGAACAATCAATCTATAATATTAAAACTGAAATTTATTAATATTGAACTACATTATTAAATCTTTTGTTACACTACAATTCGTATTTATTTTAGTAGTTGTTCGGATTTATCGATTAAAAAAATAATTGTTTGATTTATGTTTTGAATCTATATTTCGTTCATTCCAAAATTAAATGAAAGCATTATTTATTTCATTCCCTGCATCAGATTATCAATCTAGTAAACAGTTCTATGAGGAAGCGGTCGGATTACCAATAGATCGTGAATTTGATGGCATGCCGCATAGATTTACAAATTATGATCTTGGAGAAATTAAGCTAAAACTATTTGAATGGAAAGAAAAATGGTATGGAAGTGGTCATTCAGGTCTTTTTATTGAAACTAGTGAACTTGATAAAACAGTTAAACATATACGAGATCTAGGCGGTAAGACTACAGAAATCACAGTTCATGAGTGGGGAGGCCGATGCTGTTCGATAACCGACCCTTTTGGCAATATTTTTGATTTAATTGATTCGAACAAAAAAGGTAACGCATAGTGTTTTTTGAGATATCACTAGAATCACTGCTATTGGCCGTAAAAAGACATAATTTACACCGCTGAAGGGGAAGAAGGTTGGAAATATCAAATCTTTTCTTCAATATATTTCGTCATGACTCTGATATTCAATAATTAATTAGCTTTCAAATTGAAAAGTAATGTTTCGACTAATCAAACCTAAAAGAGACCAAACGATGAATAAAGTCTTAATATTAACCATATTTTGCTTCATATCTGCAAGTGTTTATGGAGGTAGCTTTAAATCAAGTTACGATTCCAGAAGTTCAGTCGTTGCCACTGTTGAAATTGAAAATGAAGGAGTTTACAACTTGATTGCATCTGTTCAGTTTTTGAGAATTCCGTATGACACTAAAATTTATAAAGATGATGGGTATGAGGATTTAATAAATCGTCTTTCTGTAGAGTGGCGCGGGGTTGCATTAAATGTAATATTGCAATCCAATAAATACAAAATTAGCGATCTATCAGCTCTACAAGAAAACATTGATGCTGCATTATTAGAACTAATTAATTCAACAAGATCAAAATACAAAATTAGTAATAAAGCTGAGGTTGTTTATTCGATAACTAGTATGTATATAGTTAAACCTAGCAATGATTAGGAGAAGTTTTTATATTGAAATAACATCCATGTTGTTGCTCTTATTCGCTGATCCCTGCGTTCACTAAAATTAATTATTAAGGTCTTTATCGAGCTCTTTTGAACATTTAATAAAATGATCTCTTGAGCTTTGAACCATCGCAATAACTTCCTCTCTTGTTGTATTGCCAGCTTCAATGTCCTGTTTCATGAGTTCATTTACATCTATGGTAACTTCTTTGAGACCTTTGCCTGCTAATACTGGATTTACAGTTGCAGCTTGGTATTTTTCAGGGTAGTAGCTGAGAATCTCCACTTGGCAATTCGCCATGCCGCTAGCAAGAAAGTCTAATGTAGCATCAGGATCCTCTTGGCGCTCTAGTATAGGCGCAATTTGCTTTTCCAAAATTGGTTTTATTTGTTCGATATAGGCTTTTTTATATTTTTCTAAATCTAATTCTTCGGCAAACACAAAACCTGAAATATAAAAAACGAATAAAAACAAAATAAGCTTATACTTCATAATTGTTCGTCATCGTAATATTTCAATACTGAAGTAGCAATTTCTCGCTGGGCGTTGGGAAAGAAAAGTTGCTGACCTTCGAGGGTAAAATCAGCAATGGCTTGCTGGCCTTCAGCAGAAGTAAGCCAGTTCGAAAATAATTTAGCTTCTTTGTGTTTGATATGATCATGTCGCTCAGGGTTTACTAGGATTATTCCATATTGATTGAATAATGGTGGATCATTTTCAAAAAGCAATGTTAGCTGATCACGATTTTTAAAAGACAACCATGTGCCTCGGTCTGACATTGTGTAAGCGCTCATAGCATTCGCTATATTTAATGTAGCACCCATACCGGCACCCGCTTCGCGATACCAGTCGCCACTGTATGCATCAATATCAACTCCAGTAAGTCTCCAAAGCTCGCGTTCTTTTTTATGTGTACCGCTATCATCTCCTCGTGAGACGAAAGGAATCCCACTTCGGCTGATCAATTTGAATGCATCTGCTGCTTTTTTTAATCGCTTGATGTCTGCCGGGTCATTTTTAGGCCCGATGATTACATAGTCGTTATACATTACATCACGACGCTCAACACCAAAGCCTTTTGAAATGAATGTTTCTTCAGAAGGTTTGTGATGTACTAAAACTATATCTGCATCTCCACGTTCACCTAGAAGCAATGCTCGCCCTGTACCCACGGCTATTACGCGCACATCAATACCTGTTTTATTTTTAAACTTAGGAATTAAATATTCCAATAAGCCAGAATTATCTGTGGAGGTAGTAGAGGAGAGAGTGATAAATATCTCATCTTCAGCTAAAACAGCATTGGTATTTAGTAGTAATACAAGTATAAAAATTAAAGTCCGTTTCATTTCTCGATGGTTCCTGTTAATAGTTTTCCGTCAATAAAGTCTCTTGCAGTTTGTGTTTGAGCGTGTTTGAAAAAGTCATTTGCCGGAGTGTGTTCGACTAGTTTTCCTTGATGAAAAAATAATATATCGTTCGCAAGCCTATGTGCTTGCCCTAAGTCATGTGTAGTCATGATTATTTTAGTGCCTTGTTCTGCAATTGTCTTGATTAAACGTTCAATCGCCGCAGTACCACTAGGGTCTAATTCTGCTGTGGGTTCGTCCAGTAAAATGGCTTTAGGTTGCAATATCCAAGCTCGGGCAATATTTAATCGTTGTTGTTCTCCTCCTGATAGCACGCGGGCATTACGTTCAGCCAGAGAAGATAGTCCAGTGTAATTTAGAGCTGAATCAATGAGTGAATCATAGTCATTTTTATCCACGTCATGCAAAGACAATACATATTCTAAATTAGCACGTACACTGCGTCTTAATAACACGGGCTTTTGGAAAATATAAGCACGCCACGATTGTTGAGGCTGCGGAACAGTAGAATTCCATTTCAAGCTACCTTGTGTTGGGGTTTCTAAACCATGCGCTGTACGTAACAATAAACTTTTACCTGCACCATTCGGCCCGAGAATGATGGTTATATCCTTAGACTCAATTTTAAGCGAAACATCGTTTAATAACAGATTGCCTTTCTTAGCAATCTCTAAATTCTTCACCTGTAAAGGCAAAATATTTATTTCATTCGTGTTAGCTATGATATTGGTATGCAGCATGTTTAGCACTCATAACTAATGAAGTAACGATTAATGAAAGCGTGATTAAGATAATACCTAAAGCAAGCGCAAGCTCGATGTCGCCTTTACGTGTTTCGAGTGCGATGGCTGTGGTCATTACACGTGTAGCATGATTGATATTGCCACCTACAATTAACACGGCACCGACTTCTGCAATTGCTCTGCCAAAGCCTGCAAAGACTCCTGTCATTAAACTAAAACGTGTTTCCCATAATAAAGTTTTCATCATGCGTGAAGCTTTTGCTCCCAGTGCACGAAGTTGTTCGTGATATTCGTCATTGGCATCCATAATTGTTTGTCTCGTAAGCGCGGCAACTATCGGTGTGATGAGACACACTTGAGCAATAATCATAGCGGTAGGTGTAAACAACAAACCAAGTACTCCCAACGGGCCTGAGCGCGACAATATTAAGTACACGACCAAGCCCACCACTACTGGTGGTAGACCCATAAAAGCATTTAGAAGTGCAACAATTACTCCGCGTCCAGGAAATTTATATAACGCAAGTGCTGCCCCTAATGGCAAGCCAATTAAGCTTGCAATGAAGACTGCAGTAAGACTCACACGTAAAGACAACCCTATAATTTCTAAAAGTGCAGGGTCTAGCTGAAAAATGAGTTGTAGTGCTTTCGCAAACGCTTGTGAAAAATCGTTCAATTAAAAAATCCGGATTTAGCAGGTTTCTCCTGTATACCTGCATATTTATTATTTTCAGTTGATGATACCGAATTCAGTGTATGTGAAGCGCAGTTTTTTGGGGTATCCCGAAATTAGCCTTTTGAAATTTATGGTTTTTTCACCGGCATTATGATGTCTAAATCCTGTGTTGTATTTAGATCATCTTTTTGATGATAGCGAACGGTAACTAAAACTTCATCATCCGCTTTAACCGCAGATTCTGGATGCATTAGCATAAAGTGATATCCACCTGGTTCAAGTTTTACAGACTCGCCTGCAGGGATGGGTAGCTCTTTTTGATGGCGCATCTTTGCGACACCGTTTTCGACAATCGTGCGGTGAATTTCAACATGGTGAAATTGTTTGCTGATTGCAGAAGTAAGTGTGATCACTTCCTCTGAATTGTTTTTAATGGTGACATAACCCGCCATCATTGAAGCATTGGGTGGGGCCTCACGTATCCATGCATCTTCAATTACTAAAATTTCTTGTTCAGTTTTTTGACACGCTGTTAATAAGATTATGAATGCTAATAAAATAAATTTGTACATTGTGTTATTTACGAGCATAGAGTTGTTCATTTTGTTCGATTCATTTTAAGGAAACTTTTATAATTGTAACTATATTAATTTGGAATTAATAAGGTATTAGGAATACATTATGAATGAAAGTCCAGACGATCGTATATATTCTGAAGAGCATATTTGGTTGTTTTTAGAAACGGATGATATTGCCTTAATAGGCATAACGGAGTATGCGCAAAGTGAACTTGGAGATATTGTTTATGTAGAACTACCCGAAGTAGACAGTGAATACCAAGCAGGGCAGCCTTGTGCTGTTGTGGAATCGGTGAAAACCGCAAGTGATATACACTGTCCTGTTGAATCTAGAATCATTGAGGTTAATGAGGAATTAGTTGACTCTCCTGAAGTCTTAAATGATTCACCCTATGAAGAAGGTTGGTTATGCAAGATAGAGATATTAGACAAAACGGCAATTGACACACTATTAAATGCCAGCCAATATGACTCAATGGTTGAGGTGTAGTGTTTATTTTTTAATCACTATAGCTTTATAAGACTCATAACGAAAACAAGTCGGAGAAATTAATGGCTAAAATTACCTTACAGGGAAATGAAATTCATACAAATGGAAATCTTCCAGAAATAGGTACAAGTGCACCAGATTTTGTACTGGTGAATAAAGATTTGGAAAATGTTTCCTTGTCGTCTTTTCCAGGTAAGAAAAAACTTTTAAGTATCGTACCGAGTTTAGATACACCGGTATGCGCCACATCTACGAAAAAATTTAATGATTATGCAAAAGAAAATGAGGATGTTGTGATTATGGTTATCGCGGCAGATTTGCCTTTTGCAATGTCACGTTTTTGTAGTGCTGAAGGTGTGGAAAATGTTGTACCGCTTTCAATTATGCGGTCGGATTCATTCTCACGCGATTATGGTGTATTGATTGAAGATGGTCCTCTGGCTGGTATTTCTGCACGAGCACTGGTTGTGTTAGATCAAGAAAACACAGTAATACATACTGAACTTGTTGATGAAATCGCACATGAACCAGATTACGATGCAGCCTTACAAACATTAGCTTAAACTGTTACTACTTTTGCTATTGCATCTCTTGCAGATTGAGAGAGCTTATCTCTCATTTGATTTTCACTCTCGATAGGTTCGCAAAAAGTTACTTCTGCGAGAGTCGATTTTGCGCACATAATGCGAAATGAGTGCTTTATAATATTTGCTTCATCCACAAAGGGCACATGTGGGTGAGATCCATCTTCATGAGGATAGCGAAGCGCTACTGGTTGTACTAATACACTCGTATCAACAGCAGCTGCAAATAGTCTAGGGTGAAATCTATGTACCTCAAATCCATGAGTTGTTTTTGCTTCAGGAAAAGAGGCTACGCTTTGTCCCGCAGTTAATTTTGTTTTCATTAGTTCAATGGCTTCTGCAGCGCCATTTTTTGAACCGCGGTGAATAAACAAAGTACCCGCTTTGGCTGCAAGCGTTCCTATAACGGGCCAATCGCGTATTTCGGCTTTAGATAAAAATGAAATGGGTAAAACAGATGAAATTATTAATATATCAATCCATGATATATGGTTGGAAACAACAAATGCAGGGGGTTGGGCTGGTGTTCCATGCACTTGTATATCAATGCCAATAATTTCGGCACTTCGGTGTAACCAAGTTTGTATGATTTCATGCTGTGCGTCACTTAAATCATGACTTTGAGTGCCATGTAAGCGGATATAGGATAAGAATAATCCTTTTACAATATGCGTAACTAAGTGTAGCAGTCTAAATAAGCCTCGGAGAATTCCCATGTTAATGACTAGCTGGCTGAATGCTTGTTTCCGTGAGTACTTTTTGTAGTTCTGTAAAAGTTTCTATTGGAGCATCACATTGTGTGCCACTACATATATAAGCCGTAACTCCTTCATTACTGCTGGCTTTAAATTTCTTTTCGGCTATCGCAGCAGGTAAGTTTTTTTCATTTGCATTAATCGCAAATACCATTCTTTGCGGCGCATAGCCATGATTACAGGCTGTATACCATTTACTTAATGAATCTTCTTCTCCACATAAGATTATAATTTGTGGTGGATGCAATTGCTCTTCGAATGCATGTAACAAGCTTGTGTGTCCAATGGGTGATTGGCTTATGGCTTGTGCAGAAAACTCAAGTGTGCGTGTGGTTGCTTCTAGATATTTTGGTTCTGCTATCAAGTAACCAAGCCGTGCCAATACAAAAGCTGCAATGCCATTGCCAGATGGGGTTGAGTCATCACTGACCGTTTTAGGACGTTGAATTAATTGCTCATGATCGTTAGCGGTAAAATAAAAACCTCCTGAAGAGGAGTCTTCAAACTGTTCTAATAGTACATCTGCAATTTCACAAGCCCAATTTAAATCATCAGTATTCCAACGTGCTTGTAACATCTCTAATAATGCATCTAATAAATACGCATAATCATCTAAATATGCATCAAGATGGGCTTTACCATCTTTATAGGTTGCAAATAAACGTTGCTTCTGCCACATGGTATTTCGGATAAAATTCAATGCTTGATCAGCAGAGGCAATATAATCAGGTTGGTTTAATGCACGGCCTGCAATGGCCATTCCACGTATCATTAATGCATTCCAGCTGGTAAGAATTTTTTCATCTCGCCCGGGTCGTATGCGTTTTTCTCGAATATTGAAAAGCTTTTGTTTTGCGCTATCGAGTAATTCAGTGAATTTTTTTGAATCGATTGAGTTCGCTAAACATATTTCCTCTTCAGTTTTGAAAGTATGCAGATGATAACTTCCTTCAAAGTTTGCAGCACCATCAAAACCAAAATGCGGAGCAAAGATAGAATATTCTTCTTGAGTTAAAATATCTTCGACCTCAGATTTTGCCCATACGTAAAACTTACCCTCAACTCCTTCAGAGTCTGCATCGAGTGTAGAGTAATAACCTCCTTCAGGTGATTGCATTTCGCGTGTGAGCCATTCTGTAGTGCTTTCGCATGTTCTTCTAAATTGGTCAGAATAGTTAAGTGAAAATGCTTGAGCATAGAGTGCCAATAATGGACCATTGTCATAAAGCATTTTTTCAAAGTGTGGAATCATCCAGTATTGATCAACGGAATAACGACTAAATCCGCCTCCAATATGATCATAAATACCACCTGCGGCCATTTTCTCTAAACTGTGAATTGCAACATGTAAGGTGCGCGGCTTATTTTCTTGGTTGATTTTACTTTGTGCATAGTAACGCAACAATCTTTCGATATTGCTTGGATGTGGAAATTTTGGTGCATTTCCAAAGCCACCATGCTCTGCATCAAATGTTTGCTCAAGTTGTTCTGTACAGATATCTAAAATGTTTTCCGATAAATCTATTTTGGTAAATGTTGGTTCATAGATACTCTGTAATGCTTGATGCATAGACTGGTTTTGCGTAACGATTTCGCCATGACGATTTTGATAAAAATCTGAAATGTGATGCAACAGTTCATTAAATGAAGGTAAACCATGTCGAGGCTTGTCTGGAAAATAAGTACCCCCAAAAAATGGCATTTGATCTTCGGGTGTTAAAAACATCGTAAGCGGCCAACCACCATTACGTTGAGTGAGTAAAAACTGCGCTGTTTGATAAATCTTATCGATATCGGGCCGTTCTTCGCGATCAATTTTGATATTGATGTACAGCTCATTCATTATTTTTGCGGTCACTTCATTCTCAAATGATTCATGCGCCATCACATGACACCAATGACATGCTGAGTAACCAATAGAGAGTAAGATTGGTTTTTTTTCATCTTTTGCGCGTTGGAGCGCTTCATCGCACCACGGATACCATTCCACAGGATTATCTGCATGTTGTAGAAGATAGGGGCTTGTTTGATCAGCAAGATGGTTTTTAGTTTTTGACATGGTTGTGTTCAATTTTTATACATTTATGTAAGTTACTAACGAAGTCTAACTGTTGTTATAGTGTAAGTATGCTGACTTTCCCTGAAATCGATCCAGTACTTTTTGCAATCGGCCCATTAAAACTTCGATGGTATGGCTTGATGTACGCCGTCGCTTTTTTAGGGTTTTGGTTGGTCGGACGCATTCATGCAAAAAAGACACACACAGTGGCTCAGCCCAGTGATGTTGGCGATATATTATTTTATGGCATGTTAGGTGTGATTCTGGGAGGCAGAATAGGTTCCGTTTTGTTTTATAACTTCTCGTATTTTTTAGAAAACCCTCTTTACTTATTTAGAATATGGGAAGGTGGCATGAGTTTTCATGGTGGCTTACTGGGAGTTATTATTGCTTTATGGATTTACCAGCGTTCTAAAGGATTTGGTTTTTTGCGTACATGTGACTTTGTTGCTCCCATGGTACCCATCGGATTAGGCGCAGGGAGAATAGGTAATTTTATTAATGGTGAATTATGGGGACGTGTAACGGATGTTCCGTGGGGTATGGTGTTTCCTCATGCGGGTAATTTGCCAAGACACCCTTCACAACTTTATCAAGCCTTTTTAGAGGGCTTATTGTTGTTCGCTATACTTTGGATATTCGCGCAAAAGCCTCGTCCAATTGGTGCGGTGTGCGGTTTGTTTGTGTTGCTATATGGTGTTTTCAGATTCGCTGCAGAATTTGTACGTCAACCGGATGCACATTTAAACTTTATTGCCTTTGATTGGCTGACCATGGGACAGTTATTATCCTTACCAATGATAATTGTGGGAATTGTTACAATTTATCTTGCCTATAACACTTTTGGTTATGCAAAAGAGCATTAATTCATGCAGCAATATTTAGAACTATTACATCATGTCATGACCCATGGCATAGATAAAGATGATCGCACCGGCACAGGTACTATTTCCGTGTTTGGGTATCAAATGCGTTTTGATTTACAAAATGGGTTTCCTTTGCTGACGACTAAAAAGTTACATTTAAAGTCCATTATTCACGAATTACTCTGGTTTTTGCGTGGTGAAACGAATATTTCTTATTTGCATAAAAATGGTGTTTCTATTTGGGACGAATGGGCAGATGAAAATGGAGAGTTAGGACCAGTTTATGGTTCTCAATGGCGTAGTTGGAAAGGGGCAAGTGGTGAATCGATTGATCAAATTAGTCAATTGATCGATAACTTAAAAGAAAATCCTTTATCGAGAAGGCATATTGTGAGCGCATGGAATGTAGGTGAACTTGATAACATGGCTTTGCCTCCTTGCCATGCATTTTTTCAGTTTTATGTTGCGCAAAATAAACTCTCTTGCCAACTATATCAACGTAGTGCTGATGTATTTTTAGGCGTGCCTTTTAATATTGCATCCTATGCCTTGTTGCTACAGATGGTAGCTCAGGTAACAGGCTATCAAGCGGGTGAGTTTGTACATACTTTTGGTGATGTGCACTTATATAATAATCATATTGAACAAGCGCAAAAACAACTTAGTCGCACTCCATATGCATTACCACAAATGCACATTAATCCTGATGTGAAATCCATTTTCAATTTTAAATATGAAGATTTTGAATTGCAGAATTATCAATGCCATGAGCACATTTCTGCACCTATAGCGGTTTAAGATTTTCTGTTATGGAGATTGCAATCATCGTGGCGATGACGCCTTCCGGCCTCATAGGTAAAGATAAACAAATTCCTTGGCACTTACCCGCAGATTTACAACGTTTTAAAAAAATTACCATGGGTCATCCCATCATCATGGGTCGTAAGACTTTCGAGTCACTGCCTGGTTTATTACCGGGGCGACAGCATATAGTTTTAACGCGTAATAAAAACTATCAAGCAACAGGTTGCCACGTGGTTACAAACTGGGGGCATGTTGCTCGTTTAGTAAAAGATAAAGCGTTCGTGATCGGCGGAGCTAAAATTTATGAGTATGCATTGCCTATCGCACAACAGCTCTATATCACTCTTGTACATGCTGAGCTTGAGGGAGATACGTATTTTCCTGAATGGAATAAAGAAGAATGGAAAGAATTAGAGCGTGAGTTTCACGCAAAAGATGAAAAAAATAAATTTGATTTTGAATATATAGCTTATAAGAAATTAATTGAATGATTTTTTTATCGATTTAATCTTGTAATTTCCCTTTTTGCTTCACAGTTTAATTGATAAATAGTCAAACTTTCGGGTTCAATTTTAATTGCAGTTAGTTGCCCGCCCCATAAACAACCTGTATCGGTTGAGATGATATTTTGAAGTTGTATATGTCCCAATGTCGACCAATGACCAAATACAACTGTTGTTTCTTGGCTTTTTCGTGATGAAATTTCATACCATGGTTTCATGCGTGAGGTTTGAGTACCTGGAGGACCTTTATCCGTAAAACTCATTACGCCCTCTCTATTACAATAGCGAACTCGGGTCATGAAATTTGTGATTGTACGTAAGCGGTTCCAGCCTTTAAGTCTCCCATCCCACTGGTTAGGTTTATCCCCGTACAAGTTGAAAAGAAAATCTTTGTATTTTTTAGACCGTAAGATCGTTTCAACTTCTTTCGCATAACCTAAAGCATCTTTAACGGTCCACTGCGGTGCTAGACCCGCATGAACCATGGCAAATTTAAGCGATTTGTTGTAACGCATTAGAGGCTGCTTGCGAAGCCAGCCAACTAATTCATCAATATCTTTGGCTTGCAGTACGCTATATAGACTGCTTGTCGTTCTAATATCTTTTGCGCCGACATAGGCAGCTAGTAGGTGTAAATCATGATTGCCTAATACAGTAACTGCAGCATTACCTAATTTTTTTACCCAGCGTAATGTTTCGAGTGATTTTGGACCGCGGTTTACTAAGTCGCCAACAAACCAAAGTTGATCTTTTTTTGGATTAAAAGATATGTAGTCGACGAGCTCTCGAAGTTCATCGTAACAGCCTTGTACATCACCGATTACATATACCGACATAACAATTGAGAGTTTTTGAAATATGCTAAATATTTATGAAAACAATACTAAAAAAGTAAAGCAACCATTTAGTTGCACTATTAAAGATAAAATAAATTTGTAAGAAAAGCTCTAGTGTAAAACGCGTGGAGCTGCCAGGGTAAATGGATCAATGGGGGCATCAAATTCAGTGCCATCATCCGCAACCATTTGATAACTGCCTTGCATAGTGCCTACAGGTGTTTCAAGCATAGTACCGCTCGTGTATTGGAACGCTTCACCTGGACGTAGATAGGGCTGTTCTCCAACAACTCCTTCACCTCTTACTTCTTGTGTCTTGCCATTTGAATCGGTTATTAACCAATGACGTGTGACAAGCTTTGCTGGCACATGCCCTGAATTGTGAATGGTAACGGTGTATGCAAATACGAAGCGGCTTTCACCGGCATCAGATTGTGCTTCAATATACGAAGTGTCTACGCTGACATCGATATCGTGATTATTAGTGTCATCCATGTTGATAATTATACCTTGTTAAAGATAAAAAACTCAGATCTAGCTAACAGTAAAAGATGCTTAATTTTTAACCATTCTAATAACGTGTCTTTGTTGTTGAGGTGCGATTTGTTCTAAAAATATCAGTAAGTTGCAAAACAAATAGTGTTGCACTTATATCTCATTTGAAAGATTTATGTATTGTTGAATAGAAATTTCTTGGGGTCGTTGAGAAGGTTGAATATTGGCATTCTTTAGTTGTTCTTCGTTGACTAGTTTTGCAAGGCTATTTTTTATCGTTTTGCGTCTTTGTTGAAATGCCGTTTCAATTAATTTACTAAACATAGACATGTTTTTAATTTGTTTAGTGTGCTTATCAATAGGTATCAAACGCATGAAACTCGAGTTAACTTTTGGCGGAGGATCAAATTGCTCTGGAGCGATGTTAAACAATTTTGTCGCATCGTAATGCGTTTGTATCATGATAGTTAGACGACTGTAGTTCGAATCAAATGTTGAAGCAGTGATACGATCGACTACTTCTTTTTGCAGCATAAAATGCATATCGTTTATAAGATCTTTGTACTTAAGCAAATGAAATAATAAAGGTGTAGATATGTTGTAAGGTAAATTACCTATTAACCTTATAGATCTCGTATTTGAACTGATAGAACTTAAATCAAAATTTAATACATCCATTTGATGAATTATTAGTTCACCACGCTCACGGTAATTTTTTTCTAGATGGTTAACTAGATCACGATCAATTTCAATTGCATGTAATTTTTTAGATTTTCTTAGAATTGGAAATGTAATAGCACCTTTGCCCGGGCCAATTTCACAAATAAGTTGATTTTCGTTGGGGTGTATTACATGAACAATATTCTCGATAACTGATTTATCTATAAGAAGGTGCTGTCCAAAACGTTTGCGAAGTTTAGTGTTCACATCTAACTCTGGTTAGATTTACATATAACAGCCTATTGTGTAATTGCATAGTAGTATACAAAAGTATGTAAACTTAATTTTCAGTAGACGGAGTATTTTTTTCCACGCGCTCCTCTGGTTCGTCTGCCTGTTCATTTTGAATTTCAGTGGCTGGATCGCTTGCTTGCTTGGTCGTTAAGTCTTTCAACGCATACGTGCAGATTATTTCATAATCAGTACTTTCTTCCGGTTTCGCTAAAACAAGAGTGATAGTCACATGTGGGTGGTAAAGCAACAATAATTCGTTTGCTTTTAGGGCCTCTGAGGTGTTGGAGTCAGCAATTACGCCGAAATTAATTTCTAAACTCTCGCCGATTTGATCCGCAATTGATCTTAAAGCAGCTAAAGCAGTGATATTTTCTTTTAATCTTATTTTACCAAGATATGCTACACCGAGAGATGAAGCATCATTTGTAATTTCTAATTTACGAGCATCATCCGAAAGCGGTTTGAATTTGAATTTGACCTTATCTCCCTGTATTAAGTCAAAACGCTCATTGCTACTCAGTATAATAGTTCTTTTTTCTAAGCCAGCAGCAAATATTGAAGATTGGCAAGTTAGGTAAAAGAATAATATTGCAGTTAATTTTAATTTCATGATCATTAAGATTATTTAGACAACTTGTTCAGCGCCGTAATAGACTTTTTCAATATTCAGTACCAATGCACCTTTGCCTGGAAATTTCGGATCTAACCAGCTTTTCATGTCGTCATAGATTGGGCCATCTTCATAGTACTCAAGAGTGCCTTTTACTTGATACGACTCCCTTTCGGGTGCGATAAACAAAAGTACTCCATTGCTACCGTCTTTGATATTTTGCAGGGTTTTATGCATTGCATTGTTTGCGATTACAAACTGGTTTTCATTGATTAGTTTTGCGCAGATCACCCATATGGAATTAGGTTCATTATCTTTACTAAGTGTCGTTAGCACCATTCGCTCATCATGGTTTTGCCATGCAGACAGTGCTTCAGATGTGAGTTTGGCCATTTACTTTATCCTGACTACGATTTATATGTTTAAATTTCTCAATGAGTACTTAATTTAGCAGCTAAATTAGCAGCGGTAACTAGGCTACTTTCATCTGCAATACCTTGTCCAGCAATATCTAAAGCTGTGCCATGATCTACAGAAGTTCTGATAATAGGTAATCCCAGCGTGACATTAACAACCTCGCCGAATCCTTGATGTTTAATTACCGGTAAACCTTGATCATGATACATAGCAACAATGACATCTTTACCCATTAATTGTTGTTGAGTAAATGCAGTATCGGCTGCCAAGGGACCTATGATGTTTAATCCGCGTGTACGTAATTTATTCAGGACAGGGATGATAATCTGTTTTTCTTCATTCCCTAAATGTCCGTTTTCACCAGCGTGAGGATTGAGGCCACATACCGCGATACAAGGATTAGCAATATCAAACCTTGAAATTAAATCTTGATGAATAACATTTAATGTTTTTTCAATTCTCGCTTCAGTGATATGAGCTGCTACTTCACATACCGGAATATGTGTAGTTACTAGTGCGACACGTAATGAAGAGCTATTTTTGCTTTCTTGAGTTTCACTCGCTAACAACATCACGGGAAAACCACCAGTTTTCTCTGCAATGAATTCAGTATGTCCTGTAAAAGGAATGCCTGCATCATTAATAATACTTTTTTGAACAGGTGCTGTGCACAAAGCATGTAATGAATTATTTTGTACTAAGCTTATGGCAGTATCGAGTGTGTCAATGACATAGTTTGAATTTGCGGAGTTGAGTATACCCGGCTCTGAATGATGAGGCATATCAACATCAATTACTTTTAATTGTCCTGGCTCATGCACTGCATTGTTGTCTAGTTCATCAAAAGGTTTTATTTGCACATTTAAATTAAGCTGTGTGGCTTGTTGTTGCAACATATGCATATTAGCAATCGCGACAATTTCATAACCAAGAGTATGCTGGGCAAGTTTTAAAGATAATTCTGGGCCAACGCCTGCTGGTTCGCCAGGTGTAATAGCAATACAAGTAGTTTGAGGCATGGTTTGTAATGGTCACAAACTCGCTTTCGCTAGCGAGTTAATTTGAGGTGTGCAAACGATTTTCTATATAACTTTCATCGCGCAGTTGTCTTAGCCATAGCTCGGTTTCTTCTTCAATCTTTCTTTGTCGAATTTGCTCACGCGCTTCAGCTCGCATGGCTTCTTGGGAATTGTCATGCTTGCGTTTATCTAGAACTTCTACAATATGCCAGCCATATCTACTTTGAAAAGGTTCGCATATATTTTTCAGTTCAAGCGAGTCAACGACTTCTTTGAATTTAGGTACAAAATTACTCGATACGGTCCAATCCATTAAGCCACCATTAACGGCACTACCCGGATCGTCTGAATGTGCTTTGGCTAGTTCTCCAAAATCATCGCCAAGTTCAATACGGGACTTAAGTTCTTTTAGCTTACGTTCTGCTGCTTCATCAGTTAATAACGCATTTGTGCGAACTAAAATATGGCGTGCCAGAACTTGATCTACCATTGTGTTTTCAATAGCGCGGCGATCCATTACTTTAAAAATATGAAATCCTGCAGGACTTTGGCCAATACGGCTTACATCTCCGGCCTGCATGCTATCAATTTGTTGTACAAATACTTCTGGGAGTTGAGCTTTGTTACGCCAGCCAAGGTCGCCGCCTTGGAGAGCGTCTTGAGCATCAGAAGCCGCGATTGCGAGTTTGGCAAAATTATTACCAGCTCTCGCACGATCATAAACTAACGCTGCGCGATGTTGAGATTTTTCTATTTGCCCAGGTTTAGGGTTTTCTGGCACCGCGATTAGAATATGAGCAACATGATACTCATATTCTTTTCTTAGTAAGTCTGTACTGGATTTTTTTACAAGTTCTTCTACTTCACTTTCAGGTACTTGTATACCGTTATCAATTGTACGACGGCGCAACTGATCTAAAATCATTTCATTACGTACTTGTTCACGATATGCAGAATAGTCTAGCCCTTGCTGTATTAATATTTCGCGAAACTTTTCTAGTGTGACACGATTACGTTTAGCCATATTGCGCATGGCTTGATCCAGGCTAAGTTCATCTATTTGTATACCTCGTTGCTCCGCAATTTGCAGTTGTAAACGCTCAACAATGAGGCGTTGTAAAACTTGATCGATGAGTACATCTTGTGGTGGTAATGCTTCTGGATTATTTTCAAACTGTTTGACTAATACGCGTACGCGTTGACGTAACTCACTTTCCATAATTATGTCGTTTTCCACGACCGCGACTATTCGATCCAACAGTTTTGCATGAACTGGTGAATTGAATGCTAGCAGTACAATGACTATTGAAAGAGTAATTAAAAATTTAGTGGTAGATTGAAATTCTATTTTACGCATTAAAAGTATACTCATTGATATTTAAAAATATTCATCGTCACGCGCATCATAGCCACGAATGCCACGCTCTAGTAACTCACCAATTGGAGAGCCTATTTGGCCTAGGCCCTTAAGGACCAATTGGAGTTCAATACTATTATTATAATCCTCATCGGTATTCTGATTATAGCGCCGCCCAGCTAGGCGTATTTTCCAGCAGCAAGTTTCGTATTCGACACCTGCTAACAGCTCTAAGTTGCGTTTTTCTTGCAGATCATAGTTCCAGCGCGTGACCGCTCTCCAATGTTCATTGATAGGCATTACCATCGAAATATCGGATTGTTCTAAGCTTTCGCGTAGGCCGCTTACAGAATCTATGGGTTCAATATCGCTTCTGCGGTAGCGATAAGCGGCATTGAAAACAAACTTGTTTTCACTTTCATAATTAAAGCGAATGGAATTTCTTTCGGTATGCTCATCGTGAGTATCATAAAGCGCAGAAGCAATGGCTTCCCAACGGTCACTAAATCCAATTTTTAATTCAGCGGCCACTTCAGACGAATCTTCGTCTTCGCGAACTTCGCCGGGAAGTGTGACTTTCCGATCTCTAAAGTAAAAAATACGTCCTAGGCTGGCGCGGAATTTTTCATCACCGTTTTCAAGGTCAAGCAGACGTGTCGTTAAACCCACACTTAGACGATCTGCATCTCCGATACGGTCACTGCCACTGAAGCGGTCATCACGAAACAATTGTTCAAAGCCAAACTCATATTCGGCCGTATCAAATATTGGTATGTCCTCTTGGTCACGAAAGGGAGTGTGCAAATAAAATAAACGCGGTTCTAGTGTTTGAATGTGTCCCGCTTTGTTTAATTTTTTTTCAAAAATCAGTCCTGCATCAAGGTGAGCACTTGGCAAACTACGTGTGGGTTTATCGTCTAAATCATCTCTACGATTTAAGTCATACTCAGTATGAGTCAGGCGTGCTCCTGGACGTATAAAATAGGCAGCGGTTTCAAAGGGTCGTTCAAGTTCTATGCCTAAATGTAAACGATCGCCATCAATTTGATCGTCGTGTTCAAACTGTACCCATTCCGTTTCTGAATTGAAATCAAAACCACCAGGCAGGTTGTAATAATTACTATCAATTTTAAGTTGTGGAACGCGTTTAAAAGGTTCGTTTTCATTCGGCAAACTGTCATCTACTAATTGGAAACTCTGCGCACGCGCTAAGAAGCTCCAATGTTTAGTGTAATATTTTAAATCGCCACGGCGCTCGATAAATTGCGTACTGCTAAGACCTAGACCATCACCAAGATCTTCAAAATACTGTTCATCAGAAACTTTGTTGTATAAAAGATCAAGTTGTAAATTTGGTGAGAATTGGCTGATATGTTCAAAGCTTGCCAAATATCGGTCATCTTTGAATTCACTGTCATCTAAATATTCAAGCCCGAGTTGTCCAAAACTTTTATTGTTTAAATAACGAAAGTTTGATTTTAATTGCAAACCACGATCGGTTAACAGGCGCGGCGCTATTATCGCGTCTCGGTTAGGTGCAATATTCCAATACCAGGGTGTTTCAAGTTCAAAACCAGAATCATTTGAGTTACCAATAGTTGGCGTTAGAAATCCTGATTTGCGACGATCATCAATTGGAAACCTGATCCAAGGTGTGTAGAAAATAGGTACACCTTTAAACTTTACTTTTACATCACGACCAATTCCATCACCTGTGGTTTTATCTAACTCAACTTCGTCAGCAGTTAACTCCCATGAATCATCACCTTCTTCGCAAGTGGTGTAGCTTGTGTCTTCAAAACGAACAAAGTCAGCAGAAGTTCGTTCTATTTTTTTAGCCTTACCACGTGCATGTAATGGTTTGTAAAAGTAGTTGGCGTCTTCGGCTTTTGCGTAGTCCGTATCTAGATTTAGTTCGGCTTTTTCACTGTTGATAACGAGTTGTTGATCTTCTGATCGAACGTTCCCAGTTGCGGTTACATTTTTATTTTGATCGTTGTACTCAAGTTTATCCGCATCAATTTTTTGCGGGCCCCTTGTCATTTGCACAGTACCTTCTAATGTAGCTAGGCCGCTAGCATCGCGTTTAGCTTGATCTGCAGTAAACTCTGCTGGAGTATTGGGGTCTAATTCAATGACATTCTGGCTTGATTGAGTAATGGCGCCATCTCCACATAGTCCATAAGGGTTATCTTCAGCATGGCTCCAATTAAAGGTCAGGCATACCAGCCCAAAAATGGCTACATACAGCTTGCTTAAGGCTTTATTCAACACGGAATATAGTAGAGTAGGGTTAAATAGAATCAGAATATTTTTATTATTAATGCCTAAAGGCCCAGATATTGTAACAGTTTTAAGGTGATCAGCATTGGTCGAATCTAAAAAGCATACCAGCAAATCCAGCAAGTTATCCCAGCAGCTATGGGGCAGTATGGTTGCCATTGTTGTTGCTGCGCTTATCGTGATGGTTTTGGTAGTCACTGATAAAGGCCCAGAAGCCAAGCTTGAGGAGTTGCCACCGCTTAAGGTTGTACTACTGGAAGTAGAGCGTCATGACGTATCACCCACCGAAGCATTAACAGGTCGTTTACAACCCGTAAAAACTGCGCAACTAAAATTTGAAGTGCAGGGTAGAGTCGAACAACGTTTGCTTGAACCTGGAGTATTTGTCGAACAAGGGCATGAAATTCTCAAACTTGATGCACAAGATCTTGAAGATCAATTTACTCAAACACAATCTCAATATGATATTGAACAGGCAGGCATACAACGTGATCAACGTATGCTTAAACTAGCTCAACAGAATTTAGAATTACAAAAAGCTGAAGTAAAACGTTATGAAAAATTAAATAACGATTCTCTAATTTCAGCATCACAACTCGATGCTGCGCGACAACAAATGTTAAATTTAGATTCTCAAGTATCCGACTTGCAATATAAAGTAACCACAGCAAAGGCAAGATTATCTTTAAAACAATCTGAAAGGGATGTTGCTAAACGAAATTTACAACGTGCTACTTTGGTCGCGCCATTTTCTGGTTACATAAATGAAATAAGTACTGAAGTGGGAGATTTTGTTACTGCAACTCAAATTGTGGCGACAATTGTTGATACAAGCTTACTTGATTTACATCTTGATGTACGTGGAGAAGTTCTGGCAGCATTAGAGTTACATCAAGAAATTGATGTAAAAGTGGGCGCAATAAAAATTATTGGAAAGTTAGTTGCCATGCAGCCTGACCCTAATCTTTCAACAAATACACACGCAATTAGAATTCGAGTACCGGGTGAAAAAGTTCAATCAGGGATGCTGGCAAATGCAGAATTACCTTTGAGTAAACAAATGAATGTAATTACTGTGCCGGTTTCAGCAGTTTCCACAAATGCAGGTGAGAATTTTGTGTATAGATATGAAAATGGAACGTTAAAAAAACTTCCAGTCATATTAAATAACAGAGTAGGTAGTGAATATATTCTTACTGCTGGCGTTGAAGCGGGCGCAGCTATTGTTGCACGTGATGTAGCTGGGTTGAAAGACGGTCAGCGAGTGATCGCAAACTTTTGAAACCAATTTATTAGACAAGTATCCAAAATAGAATAGCTTAGCCGTATTCAATCCATGCCCACTCCTTTTTTAAGCACCTTAACGCAGTAGGTGTTGAGGCTTTCGCTGACTTTTAATGATTCAACCGTGAGTTGTTCGTGTAGATTTTCACCAACGCGGATATTAAAGCGACCAGAGTATTTTTTACCGGTTGTTTTGGGTGGAAGTACAATATTTTCGTTCTCGTGAATTTTAATCCACTCATTAACTAGCGCGCCCAACTTTTCATACACTTTAGTTTCATTCTTTCCGTGAACGCCTCCCAGTGCTAGACCGGGTAAACGGCCTATGTAGCATTCATCCTGTTCTGACCACTCTACAATTTTCATATACCGTTTTCGTTTATTCATGGCTAATGAGCTCTATAGCTCGCATTACATCTTTGATCTGGTACTGCTTTGCTACTTGGTTATTGTTCCCGCTGATAGTGATATTAATGCCACTCGGGTGTTGGTAATTTCTGTGCCCGGATTTTGCGTATTTATTTACAAAATTTACGGATTCCAAGTCTCTAATTAACGTAATAATTTTTGTTGGCATTTCAATATGGTACCATTATGGTACCATATTTCAAGCTTATCTTATTACTAATAAGATGAGGTCAGTTTGGGAATCAATGAATGAGCTGAATATAGTTACAAGTGTAAATATTTCAGATGAAACTGTACCGAAAATAACATTCGATTCTGCACGCAACAATTGGCAACATTTCCAGCAGAAAGTTATGGGGAACTCTATGCAGTTGGAGCAATACTTAGTATTTTCAAAAGAATTGCGACAGTATCAACGCGAGATTAAAGACAGCTTAAAGCTATATCAGCTTTCTCATATCGATTTTGAAGTGTTGCATTATTTATATGTTGGTTTAACACAACCCGGGTTTATTGCGAGTGAAGCCGATCTTAATAAGCCTCAGGTTACTCGTTCAATGCGGTGTTTAGAGAAATTAAATCTAATGGAATATGATTTAGTTGAACATGATCGTCGAGTAAGAGTTGTAAAAATCACAAATAAAGGTAAGCGTTTATATACACAACTTGTGCAATCAATAAAAAGAATAAATTTATAAAATACTTTTGTGAGCGTTAAAGATGTTATTTAGATGCTTTACTTAAAACATTACGGTTAACAGTTATAGGTTTATTAAATTATGAGTACAAAAGGAAGTGAAATTAAAAATCTAAACAGTGAAGATAGCGCAATACTGAATAGAGAAGGTTGGTTTCTTCTTACATATTACCAAACAAAAGATAATCCATCGGGGTCTCGAGCACATAAATTAGCAATAGATAAAGCCATGTCTGTGGATCGAAAAGCTGGGCTTCGCATCCATAAAAAAGGTGAATATACTGTTTTTGAAGTTTGGGAACACTGGTAAGTAACTTTTGTTCCTAAAAAAGGGCCTGCCTTCTATCGTATAAAAATAAGCTAGTCAGTATTAACCGAATACTCGCTTATCAAGCCACTCTATTTTATCTGACATTTGCGATTTCGTATCTTGATCGCATGTACTTATTAAGCATTTCAAAATTCGGATAACTTTTTGCTTGGGGTTGCGTTAAACTAAAATCATTATTACTTGTCTGTATCTATTTGGGGGCTTTTTGAAACTGAATATTCGATTATGGGCATTATAAATTTTTCAATTAAGAATCCGTTAGTCGTAAATCTTTTCCTAGTTCTCATTATTGTCTTAGGGGTAATTTCTTGGCGCAGTATGCCGCAGGAAATGTTCCCGGTAGTAGATATTGATCAGGTTCGTATTAATACTGAATTCGAGGGTGCGCCACCGGAAGAAGTTGAATCCCAAATTACTATTCCGATTGAAGAAGAGTTAGATGGCCTTGCTGATATTGATGTGATTACCTCCGAAAGCAATGAAGGCATTTCCAAAATTATTATCAAGCTAAAGCCAGACGCAGATGTGGATGAATTTGTGCGTGATTTGAGATCTACGGTGGACGCAATTACTGATTTGCCCGATGAATCTGAAAGATCTGATATCACGCGTTTGAAAACGCGTTTCCCTGTTATCAGTATGAGTGTTTACGGGGACGCTTCAATGGGCACATTAGTAGAAGCGGCTAAAGATATTAAAAGCCGTTTACAACAAATTGATGGTGTAGCCAGTGTAAGTATTGCTGGAGAACGTGAATGGGAACTTTGGATCGAAGTAGATCCATTTGCAATGTCCGCACGTAAGGTTTCTTTATCTGTCGTGATATCCGCATTACAAAATAATCTTCGTGATCTTCCTGGTGGGTCGTTGAAAGCATCTGAGGGAGATATTTTATTGCGTGGCAAGGGTGCCGCACCAAATATAGAGGCGACTAAAAGAATTGTATTGCGTAGTGATAATAATGGCGGGCAATTAGTCTTAGATGAAGTAGCCGATGTACAGCTCAGATTGGAAGAAACAAAAACATTAGGGCGGTTTAATAATAAACCATCAGTAAATTTAACCGTTACCAAAACAGCAAAAGCATCTACTATTGAAGTTTCAAACTTAGTAAGAGAACTTGCGTCAGAGTTACAAGAAGAGCTACCTAAAAATATACAGGTTGGATTATTTAGTGATTTATCGATTTATGTCAAAACCCGTTTAGAAACTTTGAAGTCTTCTGGAGCAGTAGGTTTGTTCCTAGTTCTCTTGTCACTTTATTTATTCTTAAATTTTAGAGTGGCAGCCATTACAGCGTTAGGCATCCCAGTCTCTTTCTTAGTTGCTGTAATCATCATTAATTATCTTGGTTACACCATAAATATGGTTTCCATGTTTGCGTTTTTAATCGCGCTGGGAATGATTGTTGATGATGCCATTATTGTTACGGAAAATACGTATCGCCATATGGAAGAGGGCATGCAACCCATTCCAGCTGCGAAAGCGGGAGCGGGAGAAGTATTTTGGCCCGTAATGGCCTCAACCTGTACAACCATCGCAGCTTTTCTACCGATGTTTGGTGTATCAGGCACCTTGGGTTTATTCATTCAGGTAATCCCCGTTGTAGTGACTGCTGCGTTGTTGGGTTCTCTTCTTGAAGCGTTTATCGTTTTACCATCTCATTCTGCTGAATTGTTGCGTGTTGCGAAACACAAAAAACGCAACAGAATAAATTGGCAAAAATGGCTTGATAAATATGTAACAGTGGTGAAATACGCGTTACAAAATCGATATTTTGTATCTGCTGTTACGGTAGGAGTGTTAAGCGTTGTTCTAGTATATTCAAAAATTCATATGCCATATAACCAATTTGGTGATGTAGAAATTGGTCAGTTTCTTGTCAATATTGAAGCACCTAATACTTACAGTACTGAAGATACTACTCAACTTGCCATTCAAATCGAAGATAAAATGAATGCAGTATTTCAAGAAAATGAATTAGATACTCTATTAACAAATGTTGGTGTGATCTTAATTGATTTTAATCGCCTGAAGTTGGGAAGTAATTACATTCAGTTTGTAGTCGATCTGAAAAAACCAAAACCGAAAGGATTTATAGAGCGTTTTGTAAGTCCAATAGTGAATTTAAAATTTTCATCCACTGGGGTGCGTGAACGAAGTACAGAAGTTATTTTAGATGAAGTACGAGAAAGTGTTGCGACCATTCCAGGGATACAGCGCTTTTCTATATTGCGTCCTCAAGGTGGACCAGCAGGATCCGATATTGAAGTTGGTATAGTTGGCAAAGAAACTGAAAAACTTTTAGCTTTATCTGGTGAAGTTGTGACATTTTTGCGACGAGTTCCAGGCGTAAAAGATGTAAGACAAGACTTAGAGCCAGGAAAACTTGAATATCAGTACACAGTCAATTCACGTGGTCGTGAGTTAGGTTTAACTCAAGCTCAGATTGCTGACGCTGTGCGCACAGGCTATTTAGGCTTAGAAGTAATGCAAGTGAATTGGGAAGCTGATCGCTATCCTGTAAGAGTGATATATCCAGATACTATTCGTGAAGATGGTGCAGGATTAAAACGTTTGCCCATTACATTGGAGGATGGTGGAACCGTTTATCTAGGCGAAGTTGCAGATATTGAGTTGGGCAGAGGCTTGGGTGTTGTACAAAGAAGAAATTCACAACGATTATCATTGATAACGGCAGAAGTAGATAAAGAAGCCATTACACCTTTAGAAGTAACGGAACTGCTAGCAGAAGAATTTAAGACTTTAAGCGATGATCATTATGGGTACTCATTGTTATTTTTAGGCGAAAAGAAAGAAGCACAAGATTCCTTTAATGATATTGGAAATATGCTGATTGTTGCGCTGGCTATAATCTTTTTTATTCTAGCCGCATTGTTTAAATCATTGTTGGATCCATTTGTAATTATGTTTGCCATTCCGTTTGCTATCGTTGGAGTAATTGTTGGGCATATGTTATTTGGATATAACCTACAGTTTTTGTCTATGATTGGTTTCCTAGCCCTTACAGGGATAGTGGTGAACGATTCATTAATATTTATCGATTTCGCTAAAAAGCGAATTGCTGCAGGCGCAAGTTGTTTTGATGCTTTAGTAGATGCAGGACGCGTACGCATTCGGCCTATTCTTTTAACCACTGTAACTACGTTCTTAGGCATATCGCCTTTAATCTTTTTTGCCAGTGGTCAAACTGCTTTCTTGTCGCCCATGGCTGTGAGTTTAGGGTTTGGTCTTATATTCGCAACCATATTGATATTAATAGTACTACCGTGCTTTTACATGATTGCAGATGACTTAAGAAATTATACTTATGCAAGGTTTAACAAAATGAAAACTATTCATGCATGAATGTTGTGTGATCGAGAGTAATTTGTATCTATATAAATTTGTTGCAGTACATTCTTATCTATTTATCTTATAAATTAATACCTCTATTTAAGCTTCACTTATTTTTAATAAATTTTGCTTCCATCAAAAAAAGAAATTTTAGAATCTAACCCTCCATTCCTAATGGAACATCCAGCAGGTGACTGGTCTTTAATAAAAAAAATATCAAAAGTTAATGAGGGTCTTAATTTCACTGTTTTATACATGAATGAAAATACATTCTTGCAACGCGATATCTTAATTGATGTACCACCATTTTATGTCGGTGCTGATGTGTGGGAACTCGATCATGGAACGGTATTGATGACATTGGAGCATCCAACCCTTAGTGAACATCCTGCAAAAACTATGTGGGAAAAGTGGAAGCATAGTCGTTAGCAGTTAATCGCATTAATCAAAAAATTTATAAATAAAAATCTGGAACTAAGTATGAAAACCATTGAAGCTATATATAAACGTCGTGCAGTAAAGCATTTTGATAAAGATCATAAACTGACAAAAGAAGAGGAAACTCAGTTGTTTGAAGCTACTATCCAGGCACCTACTAGTTTTAATATTCAGCACTGGCGTTTTGTAATACTTCGCGATTCGCAATTACGTGATCGTATTCGCACTGAGTTTGGTAATGATCAATCACAAATGACGGATGCCTCGTTGCTTGTGTTATTTACTGCGGATGTGAACGCATGGAAAAAGAGTCCTGAACGCTATTGGAAGAATGCGCCCAAGGAAGTTGCAGAATTATTAGTTAACTGGATGGGACCTTTTCACGAAGGCAAGGACTGGTTGCAGCGAGATGAGGCACAACGCTCGATAGGTATGGCGATGCAAACCCTCATGCTTGCAGCACAAGAACTGGGTTATCAATCTTGTCCGATGATTGGGTTTGACCATGAAAAGGTCGCGGAATTAATCAACTTACCTAAAGATTATGTAATAGGTCCGATGGTAGCGATTGGTAAAGGAATTAAAGAACCATGGCCGAAACCAGGACAGATTCCTTTAGACGAGCTTGTTGTAGAAAATTCATTTTAAAACATTGAATATCTACTATCGACCCATTGCGGATATTAAGAAATGTAGGAATTTATATAATGGAACAAATTAAAAAAATTAATCATGTGGGTATACGGGTAAGAGATTTGGAAAAATCCCGTGCCTTTTATGAACAGCTTGGGTTTAAGTTCATTATCGGTCCAATTGGCCCTGAACCAGTGGCCATTATGGAACATCCGTCTGGAGTTAATATAAATTTTATAATCAATGCTTCTGAAAATGCATCAGAGAAAAATATTCTTATGGATGTGTCTGAACGACACACTGGTTACACACACATGGCATTGGAAATCACCGATCGAAATTCTGTATTACAACAGTTGAGTGATTTAAATATCCCGATTACAGAGACAGTGGAATTAGAAGATGGAACAGTCTTTTTCTTTATTCGTGACCCGGATGGAAATGTGATTGAGTTTCATGATCCTGCTTAATTATGATCCTTTCGACCCAAAGCGGACATTGAAAGCATGAATAACTTTATACATTTTCCGTCTTTCATCATTGCAATTTTAGTTGCTAGCGGAATTGCATTTGCTGTTAGTTATTTTACCGGTCTTTCATTTGTAATTTGCCTACTTATCGTAATAGCGGCCATTTTCCTAAATGGAATCATTATTGCTTTTACAGAAGGCAAGAATAACTAACTAATGTCCGGTATCGACCCAAAGCGGACATTTGAATAAGTTACTTTCGTTATGGAAAAATTAGAAATTGGTGATCGCATTAAACTATCAGGTGGTTATGATAATAACCCGCTTTGGTTGAAAGGCGGCAGTGGGTATAACGCAAAAGTGACAGGATTTTTTGACAATGAAACAGAGGGACGTAGAGATGATTCACGTATTTCCGCATCAATAGAGTTTGATAAAGAAATTGAATATGAAGGAATTAAGGGGAAATATGGATTTATTTTGGGACGATGGGAAGGCCAAAAATGGGAAAAAAGTGGAACTGTTCATTGTCATATATGTAGTGTTCCTATTTCTAAAGCAAGTGATATAACAAAAGAAAATACTGTATGGGCAGAATCACATGCACATTATGAATGCATTTACAGTTGAATTAATTATTAAAAATTAATACGTCTGCTATTGGCCGAATGCGGATATTTTTGAATCAGGATTTATACATATAAATACAAAAATAAAAACACCGCTAATTTATATCATCCTTATAATATATATAACGGGATGTCCTGCTGCGCATTTACAATCTAGAAATATTCAATCTCTTAAAGTTGGATTTGATGTTGATCAAAAACGAGAAAAATTACTAGAAAATAATGATGCAGTTGATGAGTTTGCAAAAATCATCAGTGATGTTATGGAATCTGAGAAATTCAAATTATCTCTGAGTAATACCTCATATGGTTTAATACCGCATACAGGTCATACTCAGAATCTAATTTTTACACTTACGAATAATTCTCATGTTAGATGTGTGATCATGATTTCAAAAACATATTTTTCTGCGAATTTTACTGAATTAGAATCCGCTCCTGAAACTAATATGTTTAAAACAAATGAAGATGATATTGCAATGATTGAAAATGCTGTTATTAAACTAAAGGAGTCTGTTGAAAAGACGTATCCAGAGCGATCGGTTAAAATATCCAATTTTTATAATAATTAAATGACCGCTATTGGCCAAAAGCGGTCATTTCTAAAAACAACGGATATGCTCAGATTATTTTTCAGTATTTAGTAAATTAAGAATTAAAGTAAAGGCGCAATTACCAAACTTACAATTGCCATTACGTTAATTAAAATATTCATCGAAGGACCTGAGGTATCTTTGAAAGGATCACCAACAGTGTCGCCCACCACTACAGCTTTATGTGTATCAGAACCTTTGCCACCGAGGTTTCCTTTTTCAACATATTTTTTGGCATTGTCCCAAGCGCCGCCGGCGTTGGCCATCATAAGTGCAAGCAGGACACATCCAAGCAGTGCGCCTCCCAACATGCCGCCCAAAGTTTCTGCGCCAAATCCAAAACCGACCACTACTGGGGCGATGACCGCTAGCAAACCTGGTGGGACCATGCGTTTTAAAGCAGCAGTGGTTGCGATATCCACACAACGCACAGTGTCAGGTTTTGCAGTGCCTTCTAGCAAGCCGGGGATTTCTTTAAATTGACGTCGAATTTCTTTAATCATATCGAATGCCGCATCACCCACTGCTGTCATCGTCATCGAAGCAACAAGAAATGGAAAGATGCCACCAATAAATAAACCAATCAGTACCATTGGATTACTTAAATCTAAAACAATAGAGCCGCTACCGTGAGTACTTACTTCCGCCAGGAAAGCTGTGATGATGGCAAGTGCTGCAAGAGCCGCTGCACCAATGGCAAACCCTTTTCCAATTGCAGCTGTAGTATTGCCGACTTCATCTAACTCATCTGTGATTTTGCGGACGTCTTCACCAAGCTCGGCCATTTCTGCAATACCACCCGCATTGTCTGCAACCGGACCATAGGCATCAATTGCCATAGTGATGCCAACGGTTGCAAGCATTCCGACTGCTGCAATACCTACGCCATAGAGATCTGCAAATTGATTCGCAAAGAAAATAATTGCGGCTATGCTCGCTATAGGAACAACCACTGACTGCATGCCAGTAGCTAAGCCTGAAATCATTACGGTTGCCGGCCCTGTTTCACCACCTGCAGCAATTTTTCTAATTGGGCTTCCACCTGTGTAGTACTCGGTAACCAAGCCAATAATGATTCCACCTACTGCGCCAGATAGTACCGCTACCCAAACACCAGTGCTTATGCCGAGTTGTGTGATTACAAAATATGCTGCAATGATAAATATTATCGCAGCAGAAAAAGTTCCAATGCGTAATGCTGTGGCAGGTGATTTACCTGAAACAATTTTTACCAGAATGATTCCAATGATAGAACAAACGATTCCGGTAGAAGCTAAACCTAAAGGTAAAAACATTAACGTTGATTTTTCGCCTAAGCGCTCAAGGATCGCAGGTCCTAGAGTTGCGGCAATGGCTATGGTTGCAATGATGGAACCACAGTAAGATTCGAATATATCAGAACCCATGCCAGCAACATCACCCACGTTATCCCCAACGTTATCCGCGATGACTCCAGGATTACGAGGGTCATCTTCGGGAATTCCGGCTTCAACTTTTCCAACAAGATCGGCACCCACGTCCGCACTTTTAGTGTAAATGCCGCCACCCACACGTGAGAACAGTGCAACGGTAGACGCGCCCATTCCAAACCCATGAATAACGTTTGCCGTTGCTGGGTCACGTCCGAACATGAGATACAAAGTCCCTAAACCCAGTAAGCCCATGGCAGCTACGGTCAAACCCATAATGGAGCCACCAAAGAATGCGACATTTAAAGCCGCATCTGCACCATGTTCTTTTGCGGCAGAGGTAGTGCGCACATTTGCGCGTGTAGCGGTATACATTCCGATGTAACCCGCGGCAGATGAAGAAATTGCACCAATTATGAATGCGATTGCGGTGTTCGCACCCAGATCTGAAATCCATATTGCCGCCACAACAAAGGCAGCAAAGATATACATGATAGTGTATTCACGACGCATAAAAGTCATGGCACCTGTATGAATTTCTTCAGCAATTTCAAGTACTTTGCCGGTTCCGGCCGAGTACCTTAAAACAACGCGGTAGATAATGAATGCTGAAATCAGGCCTACTATCCCCAGGATGACGGGTAGTTGATGCATGGATAAGGTCATTGAACTTTCTCCCTAAAAGTTGCCTTTTATTATTGTGATGTTGTGATTCTGACGTGAAAATTTTTGTAGTCCTACACGACAGGCGCTCGATTATATAGGTAATTCAAGCATCAGCTTATTGAATAAACTAATGTAATCAAAAAATACAATCGGCTAAAATACACTATAAATTGTAAGTGTGAATTTTTGTAGCTCGATCAAGCTCTTATATAAAGGCGGTATAACATTTGGCTTCTCGGGATTTCCTTAAAAATCCAAAATTAGAAGAACGATATTTTCGTACCCGAATCTATGTTGTGGCATTTTTGGTCCTGTGCTGCATATTTATTCTAGGGGCCAGGTTGTTTCATTTACAGATTGTAAGTAATGAGCACTATGCAACCTTGTCGCAAGAGAATCGTGTTCGCGTAGAGCCAATAGCTCCAACAAGAGGACTCATTTTTGATCGCAATTTAAAATTGCTGGCCGATAATAAACCAAGTTATCAAATCGAAATCACACCGGTTGAAGTTGACGATGTTAAACAAGTAGTCGATAAACTAAGCGCTTATATAATTTTAGAAGAACATCACTTAAAAAAATTTTTTGAAGATGTTAAACGTAAACAATCATTCGAATCGATCCCGTTAAAATTAAATCTAAGCGAAGATGAAGTAGCAAAATTTTCGGTTAATCGTCATCGTTTTCCTGGTGTTGAAATCAAAGCCCGTGCAAATCGTTTTTATCCGTATTCAGGTATGAGCGCACATGCGCTAGGTTATGTTGGACGTATCAATGCCGAAGAAGCGCAAAAACTTGATAGACAAGATTACAGCGGTACAACTCACATTGGGAAACTAGGCGTAGAAAAGTTTTATGAAAATATTTTGCATGGTGAGGTTGGTTATCAACATATAGAGATTAATGCGCAAGGACGAAAATTACGCATTTTAGAACAAGTACCACCAACACCGGGTGTGGATTTAATTTTGTCCATTGATGCCGATTTGCAAAAAGTTGCACAAAATAGTTTGGGCCAGCGCAATGGTTCCGTTGTTGCAATGGATCCCGTTACGGGAGAAGTTTTGGCTTTTGTAAGTACCCCAACTTTTGATCCTAATCTTTTTGTAAATGGAATCAGCAATAAACAATATTCAGAGTTACGTAACGATACGGATCGCCCTTTGTTCAATCGCGCGCTTACTGGGCAGTATCCACCTGGTTCAACCATTAAGCCAATGGTCGCACTCGCGGGCTTGCATTATGGTGCAACTTGGGCAGGCGAGAAGATGTATGCGGGGCCTTTTTATCAATTACCGGGACACGAACGTAAGTATCGCGATTGGAAAAAAGAGGGTCATGGTTGGGTAGACATGTATAAGGCAATTGCACAGTCCTGCGATGTGTATTTTTATACTCTTGCGACGGAACTTGGTATCGATAAATTATCTGAATTTTTAAATCAATTTAATTTAGGTGCGCGTACAGAACTAGATACCTGGGGTGAAGCAAAAGGATTAATGCCGTCCGCACAATGGAAAAAAGCAGTATATGGTCAACCGTGGTATCCAGGTGAAACTGTAATTACCGGAATTGGTCAAGGTTATATGTTAGTAACACCATTGCAGCTTGCAGTTGCAACTAGCAAGATTGCAATGCGTGGACATGCTGTTCGCCCAAGATTTTTACGTGCAACACGTAAACCAAATGAACCTGAAGAAGCTTCTAGCATTACCGCTATACCAAGCATATTTGTTGAAAATGATTTGTATTGGGATCAAATCATCACATCTATGATTGATTCAACACATAAACCTAACGGCACAGCATATCTAACGGGTAAAGATGCAAAATATAAAATTGCTGGTAAAACGGGTACTGCACAAGTTTTTGGTTTAGCTGAAGATGAAGAATATGAAGAGGAAAATGTAGCGGAAAAATTGCGTGATCATGGACTTTTCATTGCTTTTGCGCCTGCCGATGATCCAAAAATTGCGATTGCTGTTATTGTAGAAAATGGCGGGGGAGGCAGTAAATCGGCTGCACCTGTTGCTAAAGTGGTAATGGATCATTATTTGTTAAGTAAAGAGCAACTGTCAGATATCTACCAAGACAAGCAAGAACCTGGAATTGCATTAGCAAGCGCAGGAGTAAACGAGTAAATGGCAAGTACATACTCTATTAAAGATTCGCTTGTTAGATCTCCTATTAAAGAAGAACGTAATTTATTTAATATTGATCCAACTTTATTTATTTCATTATTGATACTTTGTGCAATAGGGTTGGCTGTTTTATATAGTGCTACCAGTGGTGAGACTGCAGCAATCACGCGTCAATCTATTCGTTTTGCTTTAGGCTTCATAGCATTATTTTTTCTCGCACAAATTCCAATTAAAGATATGGCGCGTTGGACACCGTGGTTATATGCAATCGGTATAGGCTTGTTACTAGTAGTAATGTTTGTTGGCTATAGCGGTAAGGGAGCACAACGGTGGTTGGACCTTGGTTTTATGCGTTTCCAACCTTCCGAGTTGTTAAAAATATTTTTACCGATGATGATGGCTTGGTATTTTAGTGAAAAACCTATGCCACCTAAATTAATACAGATTTTTATAGCTTTGATTATTATTGCCGTTCCTTCGGCATTAGTGTTGAGACAGCCCGATTTGGGAACTGCGCTGTTAATTGCGTTTGGTGGAGTGTGTGTAATCTTTTTAGCAGGTATAACATTGCGGTGGTTGATGATATTTGGAGGTCTAGCGATGGCTTCTTTACCCTTGCTTTGGTTTAATTTACATGACTATCAACGTCAACGTGTATTAACCATGTTGAACCCTGAAAGCGATCCACTGGGAACCGGATACCATATTATCCAGTCTAAAATTGCAATTGGTTCTGGTGGCGTATACGGTAAGGGTTGGCTCAATGGTACCCAGTCACAGTTGGATTTCGTTCC
The DNA here is from genome assembly GCA_965243395.1 of Gammaproteobacteria bacterium. Classification (GTDB taxonomy): domain Bacteria; phylum Pseudomonadota; class Gammaproteobacteria; order UBA4575; family UBA4575; genus JABDMD01. Next base: position 123,333 of record CBDEUS010000001.1, read on the forward strand.
GGAACGCACAACGGATTTTATATTTGCAGTTTTTAGTGAAGAATTTGGGTTTATGGGTGTAGTGTTACTATTATTTGTCTATGGACTTATCGTGATGCGGGGGTTAAGCATCGCAACTCGTGCACAAGATACATATTCAAGATTGTTAGCGGGTGGTTTAAGTCTGTCATTTTTTGCATATTTTATGGTGAATATTGGTATGGTAAGTGGCTTGTTACCAGTTGTGGGTGTGCCATTACCTCTAATTAGTTATGGTGGGACTTCTGCGGTAACAATTTTGGCAGCATTTGGAATTTTAATGTCTATACATTCACATCGTAAATTTATTTCTCATTAATACAATGCATAGATTAATACTTATTATTATGTGTTTTAGTTTTGTCTCGCAAAATTATGCACAAGAGAATAATTCAATCGGAAATTATCTTGAAAGAAATGATGTGCAAAAGTTTTTAGATGATTTTTCAAAAAATAATAAATATTCAAAATCATTATTGGATGAACTGTTTAAAAATGTCACCAAACAAACACAAGTTCTTGAGGCAATACAAAGTCCTGCAGAAAAGAAAAAGAATTGGCAACAATATCGAAAAATATTTATTACAGATAAGCGTATACAAGAAGGCTTAGCATTTTGGACTGAAAATGCGCAAATTCTTGCCGCAGCTGAAAGAAAATTTGGCGTACCACCCGAAATCATAGTTGCAATAATTGGAGTGGAAACTTTTTATGGTCGTTACAAAGGCAAATATCCTGTATTAGACTCCTTAGTCACACTTGGATTTGATTACCCTCCTAGACAAAAGTTTTTCCGTAGTGAACTTGAAGAATTTCTCTTGCTAACGCTGGAAGAGCAATTAGATCCACTTAAAATTAAAGGATCTTATGCCGGCGCAATGGGTAAAAGTCAGTTTATTTCTAGTAGTTATCGAGAATATGCAGTCGATTTTAATGAAGATGGTGTGCGGGATTTATGGAGTAGTAATGAGGATGTAATCGGAAGTGTCGCAAATTATTTTAAACGTCATGGTTGGAAACAGAATGATATCATTACGGTTCCTGCTGAAGTAGAAGGTGACGGTTATAAATCTTTGCTTAGTAAAGGTCTTAAACCTGCAGCATCCGTATCAGAATTACACCAATTTGGTGTGCAAGCTGAACATAATGCAACGGCTGAACATGCTGTGGCATTGCTAGAGTTCAAAAATGACCATGATGATGAGTATTGGTTAGGATTTAATAATTTTTACGTCATTACTCGTTATAATCACAGTCATATGTATGCCATGGCTGTGTATCAGCTTAGTCAGCAAATCAAAAAAGACATAAAAGATTACGTTGCTCAAAATTAAATTTATACGAGCTAGCCAAAGTTTAGCACTATGGTTGTTAGTGTTGTTTGCTGTTAATGCTTGCTCAACGTTTCGCAGTGAACCACAAGATGGTCCACCTGCGGTAGTACATCAGGCTGATAAAGATTTACCTAGGGATGTGGTTCCACGACATGAGCCGCGGAGCAAATATGGTAATCCGAAGTCTTATGTTGTATTTGGAAAACGTTATTACACTTTGCCTAGTAGTCAAGGTTTTGTACAACGCGGTATAGCTTCCTGGTATGGAAAAAAGTTTCATGGTAGGCGCACTTCGAGTGGTGAAACATACGATATGTATGCAATGACAGCTGCTCACACGCAATTACCGCTTCCTACGTATGTTCAAGTAACTAATTTAAAAAATGGTAGGCAGGTTGTTTTAAGAGTTAATGATAGAGGACCGTTTCATGGGAATCGTATTATTGATTTGTCATATAGCGCAGCAAGAAAGTTAGATATTATTCGTGAAGGCACTGGGCTAGTAGAGGTTCGCGCTTTAGACCCGCATAATTATCGCGCAAATAATTCCTTAAACAGAAAAGACTATAGTGTTAAAGAAAAAAACACTAAACAACAGGAAACTATAGAACAGCAAGCAGTTTATAGTTCAGAGGACAATGTAGAAGATACAGTTGATGACACTGCAACTGTTTCTAGTTCAGATCCAAAGTTATTTATACAAGTAGGCGCTTTTGGGGAACGTAAGAATGCTGATCAGCTTATGAATCAGCTTAGTCCTCTCAACTTAGGGAAGGTATTTGTTTCATCTGTAATTCAAAATTCACAACAGCTCCATCGTGTACGCATAGGGCCTATTAGCAATGTTGAGTTAGTAGATAAAACTGTTGCACAATTAACTTCAATGGGAATGAAGGATCATCAAGTAGTGATTGAATAAAAGTAATTTTTTGAGTAGGACTTATCAAGTTTAAAATTTTCAGGATATAAAGTTAATTTTCATGAATAAAAAATATATCGTCATATTTATTTTCATTTTATTTGCAAATGTGACAATCCATGCGGAGTCATTACCTGTTCCTGCACCTCCACAATTTGATGCAAGCAGTTATGTTTTGATGGATTTTGCCAGCGGAGCAACTTTAGCAGAACATAATCCAAATGAACGCGTAGATCCTGCCAGTATTACTAAAATCATGACGGCCTATGTAGTGTATAAATCATTAGCTGCCGGGGATATTAAAATCCATGACATAGTAGAAATAAGTGAAAAAGCATGGCGCAGTATTGGTTCAAGAATGTTTATTGAGGTTGGTAACAAGATCATTTTAGAAGATTTATTGCTAGGTATGATTATTCAATCCGGTAATGATGCCAGTATCGCTCTGGCTGAGCATGTAGGCGGTACTGAAAAAGCGTTTGCAGATATTATGAACGCTGAAGCAAAACATTTAGGTATGCGTGATACTCATTTTGTGAATGCTACCGGTTTGCCTGATCCAGAACACTTTACTACGGCTGCTGACATTGCTGTGTTGTCACGCGCCATGATTCACGATTTCCCTGAAGAATATAAGCGCTATGCTCAAAAAGAATATACCTACAATGATATTAAGCAATTCAATCGGAATCGTTTGTTATGGCGTGACAGTGCAGTAGACGGAATTAAAACAGGTCACACCGAAGCCGCTGGGTATTGCTTAGCGTCTTCTGCTGTTAAGAATGATATGCGATTGATATCCGTAATAATGGGTGCCGATAGTGATAAATCGCGTACCGTCAATAGTCAAGCCTTACTGAATTATGGCTTCAGATATTATGAATCACACAAATTATACCAGGCAGGAGAGACTTTACTTGAGCGACGTATGTGGAAGGGCGAAAGTAAATTGATTCAATTAGGTTTAGATCAAGATCTTTTTGTCACAATTCCAAGAGGTAAATATGATGACTTAAAAGCGTCAATGAATATTGACGACGAAATTGTTGCACCAGTTAATCAAGGAGACCAGGTTGGTATTGTAAAAATAACTCTCAAAGGTGAAGATTATTTAGAGACACCTTTAGTGGCTTTGCAATCAAATCCTGAAGGTGGTTTGTGGCGTAGTGTTGTAGATTTCTTTGTTCAATTTTTCAGTTAAAGATCTGTGATTAGTTCTCCTGCATTTCTAAATGGTGAATACCTGCCATTAGAAGATTGTAAGATTTCCCCTCTGGACCGTGGATTTATTTTTGGGGACGGGATCTATGAATTATTGCCTGTATATAAGAATAAAGCATTTTATTTAGATCAGCATTTGCAACGCTTGCAGCGTAGTATGGCTGAGATTCGAATTAAAAATCCATATTCTTTAAATGAATGGCAGTCACTGATTGATAATTTAATTCAAAATTCCGAGCACGAAGATTTAGCAATTTATATTCAAGTTACACGTGGTATAGCACCACGTGATCATGTATTCCCGCAAGACACACAAGCTACGGTGTTTGCCATGGCTAACCCAATACCAAAGGTTGCTGAAGAACAATTGCAAAATGGTGTTGAACTAATCACGAGTGATGATATTCGTTGGCAACGTTGCGATATAAAAGTTATCAGTTTGCTGGCAAATATTCTTGCCAAGCAAGATGCAATACAAGCTTCTGCGGCTGAAGCAATAATGGTGCGTGATGGTTATGCCTTAGAAGGTGCTGCAAGCAATCTTTTTGTAATACGTGATGGCGCTGTCTATACACATCCAAAAGATAATTTAGTATTGCCAGGTATTACTCGAGATTTTGTTTTGGAATTACTAGATGAACTTGATATTGAATATAATGAGCAGGCGATTCCAAAACAGTGGTTATATACATCAGATGAGTTATGGATTACGAGTTCTATTAAAGAAGTATTGCCTGCGACAAAAATTGATCAAAAAGTCGTTGCAGACGGAAAACCTGGAAAGCTTTGGAAAAAAACCTATGACTTGTACCAGGAACGTAAAAAATAAGTATTTTTATTGTCGATAATCCATGTCTGATGAATCATTATTGGTTTTTCCGTGTGAGTTTCCAATTAAAATTATGGGAAAAAATCATCACGGATTTCATCAAGCAGTTATTGAGATTTTAAGAAAACATCTTTCAGATCTTGAAGATACAAAAATTAAAGAAACCGAAAGCAAGCAGAAAAATTATTGCAGCATTACTGTTTTTGTAAATGCTACCAGCCAAGAACACTTAGACGGAATTTATTATGATTTAACAGCTTCTGAGTGGGTCATTATGGCATTATAATTAGCTTAACTATGTTAAATGTCCGGTGTTTTGGTTTGCAGGAATACACCTCAGTATTCGATAACATGCGTCAATATACGCAACAACGTGATTTAAATTCAGCAGATGAGTTTTGGTGTTTACAACATTTTCCTGTTTTTACTTTAGGAGCAAATGCTGACCAAAAACATATTCTCAAACGTACAGATATACCCGTCGTCCAGTCTGATCGGGGAGGGCAAGTTACATACCATGGCCCGGGACAAGTTATTATATATTTGATGGTGGATCTAAAGCGAAAAGACATGGGCATAAAGCAGTTGGTGGAGAAAATTGAGCAGTCAGTTGTCAGTGTATTAGGACAATATAATATAGATTCTCAAGCTCGTGCTGAAGCGCATGGGGTGTACGTAAATAATGCGAAAATTGCATCGCTAGGATTACGTGTACATCGTGGTAGCAGTTATCATGGTTTGGCGTTAAATGTAGATATGGATCTCAAACCATTTAGCTTGATTAACCCCTGCGGTTTTATAGATTTAGCGGTTACACAAGTGAAAGAACATGTCGAATCTGTCGCAATTAATGAACTTACAAAGCAGTTGTCTGAAAATTTGTACAAACAACTAAACTATAAAGATTATCAAGTTAATTTTTATGATGAATAAAGTAAGCAAAAAAACTCCTGCATCTCATATAGCCAAGCTGGGTGTTAAGCAACGAGGCCATGAAAAGGTCACTAAAATTCCTGTAAATATTGAAACAACAACCCCTCGCATTCCAAAGCCAGACTGGCTGCGTGTTAAAGCTCCGACGACTTCAGAGGTACGAGAATTAAAAAGCTTATTGCGTGAGCAAAAATTACATACTGTTTGTGAAGAGGCAGCTTGTCCAAATTTAACTGAATGTTTTGGGCATGGCACGGCTACGTTTATGATTATGGGTGATGTGTGTACTCGGCGTTGTTCATTTTGCGATGTTGCGCATGGGCGGCCGTTGGATTTAGATGATCAAGAACCATTGCATTTGGCAGAAACTGTAGCCAAATTAGGTTTGATTTATGTTGTGATTACTTCGGTTGATCGAGACGATCTAAAAGATGGAGGAGCAAGTCATTTTGCTCGTTGTATACAAAATCTTCGCGAACGATGCCAAGGCATAAAAATAGAAATTTTGGTGCCTGATTTCCGTGGCAGATTAAACAGGGCGCTCGAAATTTTAAGTAGTAGTCCGGCGGATGTATTTAACCATAACTTGGAAACTGTGCCGCGCCTGTATGCAGCTGCACGACCCGGGGCTGATTACCAGCATTCCTTGCAATTATTGCTGCAACATAAGCAAAATTTACCTGGTGTACCCTGTAAATCAGGTCTGATGTTAGGCTTAGGAGAAGAAATTAACGAAGTTGTGGAGGTCATGAAAGATTTGCGCAAACATCAGGTGGATATGCTAACTTTAGGTCAATATTTACAACCGAGCGCTCATCATTTACCTGTGCATCGTTACCTGCATCCCGAGGAATTCGCAAAGCTAAAGAATATTGGTGATGAATTGGGATTTGAGCATGTGGCCAGTGGTCCATTAGTGCGGTCTTCTTATCATGCAGATCTTCAAGCTCGGCATGCAATCAGTTAATCTTAGAATATGAATTCGGAAACTTTGCGAACTGTGAGTGAATTCCTCTTGCCACCTTCTGGCTTTATTCTTTTGTTGGCGATAGGCCTTTTCTTATGGTTGATACGTTTACGTAAATCTGCAGCATTTTTTATTTTGCTAGCTTCTGTTTTATTGTATTTTGCAAGTACACCCTTTATTTCATTTAAGTTGATGGACTCTCTGCAATATCAATACAAAGTACTCAAAGAAGTACCTGAAGATGTTCAAGCTATAGTAGTGCTATCGGCTGGGCGCATTCCTATTGCACGTGAATATACCAACCTCGATACTGTAGATGCAGCTTCATTAGAACGTTTGCGTTATGCGTCTCGTCTTTCTAAAGTACATCAGTTACCCGTCATGGCAGTTGGAGGTAGCGTAAATGGGGAGCGACAATCCGAAGCTTCGTTAATGAAAAATGTGCTCGCAACTGATTTTGGTGTTGAAACATCTTGGATAGAAGAAGAAAGTAAAAATACTTTTGAAAATGCAAAATTTACAAAAAAAATATTAAATGAAAATTCTATTTCAAAATTTTTATTGGTAACCCATGCATACCATATGCCTAAAGCAATGTGGTGTTTTGAGGATGTCGGCTTAGAGCCTATTGCTGCGCCTACAGTCATTTATAAACGTGGTGCGACGGTTCCAGAATTTAAAGCTTATGTTCCAAATGCGAGTGCACTTAGAAGGACAAGACAGGCGGTGCGAGAGCATCTAGGTAAGTTATGGTATAAGTATATTGGGAATTAATTGGGTTAACTGATTTCTGATACATACTTATCCGCTTCTTCTAGACGTTTTATTGTTCCTATATCAAACCATTTTCCTGAAAAATATTCTGCGCTTACGAGCCCGTCCTCAATAGCCTTACGTAAGATAGGGGCTAAAGCTAGTTTTTCAACAGCATAGCTATTAAATAGTTTGGGGTCATATAGCCCCATACCACTATAGGTCAAGCAATTATTACCATGGTTGTAAACTTCCCCAAGTTCAAAAGCAAAATCTCCTTCAGGGTTATGTTTTGGATTGTCCACTAAGACTAGATGGGCTAACTTATCGTTCGATAACTTTGCGAAAGATAACGAATGGTCGCACCAGATGTCGGCGTTGAGCACTAGAAAGGGTTTGTCTCCAAGTTTAGGCAGCGCTTTAATAATCCCGCCTGCAGTTTCTAAAGGAGTTTCGCCTTCCTGAGAATATTCGATGTCTAAATTAAAGCGTGAACCATTACCAAGATGATTTTCGATCATTTCACCCAAATGAGAGAGATTAATTATGATCTCTTTAAAACCTGCATTACTTAAATTTTCAAGGTGATATTCGATGAGTGGTTTTCCGGCAACATTTACAAGTGCTTTGGGTGTTGATTTAGTTATAGGCTTCAAACGTTCGCCTAAACCAGCTGCAAGTAACATACATTTCATGTTGTTATTATAGTTCTATTTTGTTTACAAATTCTGCTAGCTGTTTTGTTTCTGTATAGTTTTTTGCAATCTCTTTTATATAATTCAATGTGCGCGGAATATCTGATAAATAGTTTGGTTTATTGTCTCGAATATTTAAGCGCGAAAATATTCCTATAGCCTTTAAATGTCTTTGTATTCCCATTAAATCAAACCATTTTAGAAATGTTTCAGCATTTGTATTTTTTACAATGTCGTTGTTCAAATTATTATAAAATTCTAACGCTAGGCTTTTAATTTTTTCTTCGGGCCATGCGATATAGCAGTCACGTAACAGAGATACTAGGTCATACGTAAAAGGACCTTGAACTGCATCTTGATAATCAATAATTCCTGGATATTTACCCTCAATATTCATTAGATTTCGTGAATGATAGTCACGGTGTACAAAAACTTGGGGTTGCTGTAATGCATTATCCATTAGTGCATTGAAAGTTTTATCAAATATTTCATTGTCTTGCTTAGATAGTTCATATGATAAATGCTGTTTGAGAAACCATTCTCTAAATAGCTCCATTTCTTGTAACAATAATTTTTCATCGTATAAAGGTAAGCTTGAAGCAGAGGTTTGTTGTATGACAGCTAAGGCATTTAGAGATTTTTTATATAGTTCATTTGCATTCTCATCGTTGAGTACATTTAAAAGCAGTTCATTTCCTAAATCACTAATTAGAAAAAAACCAAAATCAAGTGAACTATAATAAATATGAGGTACAGGTAAGCCTTCAGCTCCTAATAAATGGGTGACATGCACAAAAGCTTCATTGTTTTCTTTTTCAGGAGGGGAATCTACAGCAATATAGTTAAGTTCTTGGCTAATAAATCTAAAATAACGCCTAAAGCTTGCATCTCCCGATACGGGCGTTAGTAAATATTCAGTATTGCCAAAATATTCTTTAAGCCAATTATCCAACTCGGCTAATCGTGTGTCCGTATTCATCATGTATGTCAAATAGGGCTACCAGCCTCCGCCGCCTCCGCCGCCTCCACCACCACCGGAAGATCCGCCTCCACCCCCGAAGCTGCTGCTTCCTGAAGAAGATCCTGGTGCAGTAGATGAGGATGAGATTGCCGAACTGAGTGCATCACCAATTGAATTTGTAAAGCCAGGTAAGTTATTTGGGCTCCATTCATATCCGCTATACCAAGTTGGTTGGTATTCTTTACCTTCACTCGTTTTAAAAACGTTTGCAAACTGCTCAACCCACTGGTTTTCAACACCAAGAGCTAATGCATAGGGAAGGTATGCTTCAAATAGTTTTGGTGTTTTTTTAGGCGGATATTTCAAGTTTAACTCTTCTTTTTCAGCCACTTCTAAGTATTGTTTAAATCCTTCAACTTTGTCTAATAGTTTTCTGCCTTTCAATGTTGGTGTTTTAAGTAAAAAGTAAAAAATAATATTCACTACGAACAATAATACTATGAGTATGCCATTTGCGATTCCAATTAGTGCACCTAATCCAGCCAATGCACCAACCTCAAAAAATGACCATACACCAGCAAATAAAGTAAATGTGCCTAGGTCACTTGCTTTTTCGCCTGAGAGCTTTCTTCGTAACGCTTGATACCACGCATATATAAGAAAACCTGTTACAGGAGTCCAAATGGATAACCAAAATATTAGAAATAATGCTGCACCAGGCTCAGAAGAATTTGGAATAGAAATAAAAATATAAATTGCAAGTAAAATAGAAATCAGGATGCCAATAATTAAATATTTATTGTTATGTAGAAAATAACTTTGACTATACTCTTGCTTTAAAGCCTTTTTATGTTCGCTGAGAGCAGATGATATTAGTCTGTGATTTTTATTTTTTAGAGTCAGCTTTTGGCCATACACTTTGAAAAGATTTGATAATACAGCGTGCTCCCCAATGGGCAATTTCATATCAGGTTTTTTTATCTTCTCTAGCTCATATTTGGAACTGGTTTTATGAATTTTAATATAACCCTTCACTGCCAGGTTAAGGATTGCAGCTGTGAATACTTTTTTATCATGCCCCATTTCTTTTATGTAGCGCATGGCGCCAGGAGGGAAACCTTTCGGGGGTTGATAATGGGGAATAATTACACCGGCTTTAGGGTCTCTGCCCACTTGCCACCAAGAGAATAAGTAGAAAAGTAACAAGCCGATGAATCCAACAATAACTAGCGGATTGTCTATGTTAGCGCTTGCCCACCATTGTAACTTTTGCATGAAACCTGGTGGGTTGATATGCCCCTTAGGCCAAGCCACTACGACCGTTAAGCCTTCTTTACTTGAGAGTGCGCGGGTAGTTTTAAATGAGTAGTTTCCAGAATAGCCAATATCAGTGTCATAGCTTTGCCCTCTAGCCCCCATCAAGCCCGTGTAAGCTTCAAGCTTTACATCTTTTTCTTGTATGGTATCTGGTAAGCGGATGCTAGCTTTCGCTTGTATTATAGGAAATTCCCACCCATTCCCAGTTACATTCCAATAAAGTTCATCATGCTGTTCAAAGAACCCAAGCTGTTGATTGGTTTTGTATTTAATGGTGTAAGTATGTTCACCTGAGTTGATATAGCGATTTTTATCTCCAATATATATGCGGATACCATTGCTTATATTTTTTGTATGGAAGGGCTCTTGATGCCCATTTCTTAATACTTCAACTATATCGAAGCCAACTTTTATTTTATTTCCAAGTCTACCTTTGTATTTAGTAGGAAAATCTCTATAAATACCTCTCTTAATTTTTTTATTTTCGGCTCGAACTGTAATTTTTTCGGTAACAGTCATGCTGGAATCTTCGTGCACAGAAATATGGCTATCAAATAGTAAAATTTCCTCTGCAGAAAAAGCATATTTTGAAAGAAGCAAACAAAAAATGCTTAGAGTAAGAATATATGTTTTAAAAAAAAATTTATTTCTCATCTAGTTGAAAATATTCATGATATTGGTAGTTAAATATGCGTGCAATGATCAGATCCGGGAATGAGTCAATGCGGGTATTAATAATACGAACTGCTCCGTTGTAGTAACGTCTTGCATATTGAATATCGTTTTCTACATCCGAAATTTCATTTTGCAAGTCCAAAAAGTTTTGATTAGCTTTTAGCTCTGGATAGTCTTCAGCTACTGCGATTAATTTATGTACTTGGATTTCTAGATCTCGTTCAACATTTTCACGCTCGGCTATTTTTTCTATAGATTTTGCTTGTGAACGAAGTTCTGTAACGGATTGTAATAAGCTACTTTCATAGCTTGCATACTGTTTTACAGAATCAATTAGTTTAGGAATCAGATCGTGTCGGCGTTTAAGCTGCACATCAATATCGCTCCATGCGGCTAATGAAGTATTTTTATCGTGTACGAGTTTGTTATATATGATTATTGCCCATATAAGTGCAACAAGAATAACTAAAGTAACTATAGTTAATGTCATTAAAAATTATTGAGCACTAAAATTTTTAACATTTATTTGATTTAATCTATGGAAGGTAAACTATAGCCAAGATTAATTAAATACTTGTTAGTTGTATCGATATCATAACCATAAACTACCTCTGGACCGATAACTGTCACAGGCACACCTCTAGCACGTAGTGACCAAAAGCCCGCTATACCAGATATTGATTTCTCTACGTCATGCTCAGTGAAAGGAATACTGTTATTTTTTAAATGAATTCGAAGACTATTGCAGTAAGGGCACCAATCTGTTGTATAAAGTACGATATCTTTTGAATCGTGTTTTGGGATATAGAAATATGCCGCACTACGATCTAGTGCAAATAATATTATTGCGGTAAAAAAAATTGTAAACAGGATTCTTTTTTTCATCTAAGTTTTTAAGGCGTTGAAAGCAATATATGCAATATACAAAAATATAATTAAATTTAGATAAAAGAAACCTGAAGTCGCATCACCGGTAGAAACCATCCGCCATGCGCCAATAGGTACGACAATTGCAAGCCCTATAGTTATGACAGCTATCCTTTGTGTGTGCTTGTCACTGAAGATGCTTAAAATAAAAAGCACATGTGCCACTACTAATGTTTTGACTAATAGTTGATTGTAGAAAAAAAATTGTAATGCGACTGCAACGATCAAAATAGTCGCCACTACACGTAAAGCCATGGTAAGTGTCATACTTATTTATATCTCTTGTTTTTAGTAATCAGTCTTTATCTGTGTCGCTGGTAAACTTGTTGTACCCAGGATAATGTATCACCAAATTCACGTATTGTACTGTTTAGTGGCTCGGGATATTGATCGGGCCAATCCAATCCATATTTTTTCGGCCTGCATAAAGGCGCCAATAATGATGCAACTACGAGATCAGCGCGTGAAAATGAATTTCCTACTAAATAATCTCGGTTTTTGGTTCGTTGATGCAATTTATCGATGGCTTTTGTAAGACGCTGTCGAATGAGTGAAACATTTTTTTCATCAAGCTTCATTAGTTCACGCATTTTAATACTTAATTTCGGGAACATATATTTCAATATAAAATGACCATACCAAGGTCCATCTTTTGTAAAAAACGGAATAGTGATGTCAGGATGATTCAGTAAAGTGTGATAGCATAACCCACGCACGTCCGGACCCAATTCTTTATCTGCAAATAGTTCCCACATACTAGCTTCATCTTTTAATTTATGGTCTTTGGGCGTTAGCGGGTTATCAGGATAAGTGTTATCAAGATAAGTAATAATTTTTCTAGATTCATTAATTATATTTCCTTGGTCTTCCAGAATTGGAAGGTAAGGTTTACCAGCAAGCTTGATTGCTTTTTTAACATGCAGGCCAGGAAGGAGATTAATTTTTTTATATGCAAGTTTTTTATGTTCTAGCGCCCATCTGGCTTTCTCACAGTAATGAGAAATAGGAAATTGGTAGAGCTTTATCATAGACTTAAAAACATATCTTATATTGGACAAACATTGAAAACTGCAAAACATTCATTTTATTTTCTATTATTTGATGTATTAGAATGCAACGTAGTCAATATTAAATATATCAAGATTTATGCATCCCGTCCTAATCTACGCTGTGGTATTTATTGCAACAATAATTGGGCTTTTATTTTTATTTGATAAATACCAACTAGGATCTTTCTATTTTCTGCTTTTTATCACAGGGCTATTTACTGTAATTATAGGAAAAATTTTAGTAAGAATATTTCCTTCGGATGACCCGATGCTTGAAGAGATTGAAAAAGAAGGTCAGAAACAACGAGCAAGACAATATACACGTGAGATTCAGTATCTATTTAATATTGTACAACCCGACCCTAAACTTCAGCCCAACCCAAAACGGGTGAGTGAATGCCTGGAAGACTGTTTCGATTTAGATACAGATATTATGATTACTAGGTTGAAGCAACATTTCGGCGAAGCATTTGATATAAATACAAAACTGCCTTTGCCAGATATGGTGGAACAAATTAAGAAGAATTATTACGATTGGCCACAATCATAAATTGTTTTAAATGGTTGAAACAACTTGACGTTTTATTTTTTTAGTTGTGAAAAAAGGCGGGGATGAATGGAGTAAACCAGATTTAGCCGTCACTAAAATATCTACATCATCATTGCAGTGAAATAAAACTTGGTCTTCTGCAACTATTTCATGACTTTCAAGTATAACCGTCGAATAAATATGTCCGATATGCTTCTTGCATAATACCGTTAAGTCACTAGATAGTAATATAAACTCCTGAGATTCTTCATATGGGCAATCCCACGAAGTTACTACTAGGTACAAATCTTTATATGCATATTGTGCACCGATGATAAAACCCGGCACATATTTTCCAGTCCGTTTTCCATCTTTAATTATTTCTGAACATAAACTCCATGTTTCATATGGACCTGGTTGAGGTTTAAATGAAAAGCAAGATATTTCCTTCATAGTTGACTCCATTGAATGTCCTGATAAATGGTCATGCAGATTTTGAGGCTTTGTTTTATAAGAGCTTCACATTAAAACTCTCAATGATGGCGAAAATATGGTTTTCGCCTAGCGAGGAAGGGGAAAATTATTAATTAAGGTTTACGAAATTTCCGGAATAGGGAGAAAGCTAGCAGTACCCAAGGGGTTCCGTGCATAAAGAAATCAAGCCAATCAATGAGTCTCATTCCTTCTGCGCCAGAAATAATCCATTTTAATTTTTCCCAAATATGTGGCTCAGGATAGAAAGGTGCTAAGCCCAATGTTAAGGCTAAAATTAGCCATAACATTGGGTTAGAAAAAATATTAGATTTTTGTTCCACTAGAGTGGACTAACGTTCTCTGCTTGCAAGCCTTTATCACTATCGACAATGTCCATTAAAACTTTTTGGCCTTCTCTCAGGGATTTGCGTCCTTTGCCAATGATAGAGCGGTGATGTACAAATACATCATCACCATTCTCTTGTTCAATAAAACCAAATCCTTTTTTATAGTTAAACCATTTAACGGTACCTTGTGTCTGACTACCACTCGAACGCATACTTTTTGAAGAACGCTGTTTATTGGAACTTACATCTGTTTTATTTGCAAAACATTTAACTATATTAATTAATACTGCTAGAGCTAATAATCCACCTGCCACCATAAGTGCTGTCGTAATGGGGTGAACAAACATGCTAAGGATGACGCCTATTAATATACCGAGGCTGATAAATATTGTGGAATCGATCTTCATGATTCTTTTTTCTCTCCTTGTGCTTTTTATGTACTATCAGCGTGAATTATAATCGCTAAACGCTTTTAGGTAAGCCCTCTATTTGTAAATACTATAGCTGTTTGCTGTATGCCTTAGAGTTTCGCTGATAGTTATATAAAGCACGTTTTTTCATTGGTAAAGATTCAATTTTTGTGGGTTTAAATCCTTGTTCTCTAAACCAGTGAGAAGTTTGCGTAGTAAGTACAAATATTAAACTGATGCCTGCATCAATAGATTTCTTTTCTAGATGAGACAACATTTTGCTTCCTCTGCCATTAGACTGATACTCAGAATGTACTGCTAGACATGCAACTTCAGCAGCATTCTCATCCGTAAAGGTGTGTAGTGCACCACAGGCAAGTATCATCCCATCACGCTCAATGACGTCAAAATGCTGTATTTCAAGCTCCAACTGTTCGCGTGTTCGAGCTACTAAAGCACCTTTATCAATCAAAGGCTGAATGAGTTCTGTAATTCCACCTACATCATCTAATGTAGCAGGTCGAATATCATCATAGGTTTCGGCCGTAACTAAAGTTGCTACACCATCTAAAGTATATAGTTCTTCAAGTAAAGCCCCCGGCTGTGATGCATCTAGTATATGAACACGTCTAACATTTTCTAAGCATGCTTGAATTGCAACATCTATATATGGTTTTAGTTGCTGTTTGCTTTTTGGTAATTTTTTTACCAGCTCTTTGGCTTCATTTACATTGTAATGATTATTACTCTGTTTTTTATTACCCGGTAATTTAAATTTATCTAATAATAAAATTAATTTTTCACTTTTCAATGCGCAAGCTGTGTGATTTGCAACGTCAATACTGGATAGATTAAATATATCCCCAGTTTTCGAATAACCTAATGGAGGCATAATAACAATATTGTTAGCATCTAATTGTTGCTGAATTTCTTGGGCAGCAATATTGCGAACTTCCCCCGTGTGTTGATAATCCACACCATCTCGAATACCAACTGGTTTAGCGCGCACATAGTTTCCACTAACAATATTTAACTCCATTCCAGACATAGGGGTATTGATTAGTCCGATCGAAAATAATGCCTCTATATCCGTTTTTACACGACCAGTAATTTCTTTTATGGTTTCTAATGTATTTGAATCGGTAATTCGCCAATTATTTTGAAATGAAGTTGCTGAGTGTTTGCCAATTTTTTTATCGATAAATGCTCGTAAACCTAAAACTAACACGAGCTTAACTCCTAGCGTGTGCACCAGAGCTAAATCGTGAATCAAGGAAGCAATAGAACTTTTAGCAAGAATGTTGTCACTTATATATAAAACAAAAGTTTTACCGCGATGCGCATAAATATATGGCGTCGCTTGTCTAAAGCTTTCAAGCTGAAATGTGGTGTTTTTGGACACTTGTAAAAAATTCTTAGTAGAGTTTTAAAATATTTTGTAATTGTTTTTTAAGTCTATGAAATCTTGAAGGTTATTTAATTAAATGTTTTGCTATCTAAGAAATCATTCGCACCTTATAATAGGTCTGAGTTTTCACCAACTTTAGTACCATTTTGGCAATCGGTCGAATTTTATACACTGAAACTTCTATATAGGGAACAGAGAATGCGCAAGATAAGGCTATTTTTTACATATTTGAGCTTTATTGCCTTACTTATGGTGAGCTTTGTATCCCTGGCTGGAGGAGAAATTCAAAAATCTCCAATTTTGGACCGAGTCAAAGTCATCTATAAAGTACCAGAAAACATGGAAAGCTTAAGCGTAGAACAGCTTCAAGATGAGCGTGATTCTCGCGCACGTGATTTGGCTGTAATTAAAGAAGCCAATGACAAACCTGAAGTAGCTAAGCAGAAATTATTGGATTCAATATTGGCGCATGATGATAAGCGTTTAAATATTATACATGTTATCCCACAGATGATCGAAGAGTATGGAATTGAAGGAGAATTCAAAGATAAACTTTTAGGCTACAGTGAAACCTTTGATACCGAGATACGCACTGCAAGAACTTATGTTCACTCTATTGATGACTATAAGTCTTATGATTTTCGATTTTCTGCAGTGTATATGTCTATGATGTTTTCTTTTAATGAGAATAAAGAATTTCATCAACAGATGGTTGCAGATATGAAAGATATTAATACTGCAATTGGCAAATATAGAAAAGAGCTTGATGAATCTTATGCACAGGTCGAGCATGATAAGTATTTAATTCAGAATATTTACTCTATAAATGAACTTGAACAGGCCATCGCAGCTATTGATGCGGAAATTACAAAAAGACAAAAGGCAAAGCTCTAAAATTTTGATAATAGGATTAAGCATTTTTACTTAAAACATTTATGCTGAGGAGTTGGATATGATTAGATTGAAGCATATAGTTTTATTTTCGCTTTCCATTGTGTGGGCGACAAGTGTTATTGCGGCTGATGAAAAAAGAGAAGCTCTACCGCCGCCTGAGATCGTGATTGATGCTCCACCTCCTACCCAATCTCCTGTAAAACAAGAAGCTGTTGAAACTGAAACTGTAACAATCTATGAGTCTAAAGTGTTACCCGGTTTTCGACCTTGTACGCCTGAAGATTATCAAAATCATGATATTGATCCGGTTGCATGTCAGGATGAAGAAAATGCACGAATTATTTCAACGCGTGATAGAAATAATCAAACGGAAGACTTAATTGTAGAAGATGATGCAGTTCCTCAGGGGAATATTTATAAATTTAAATTTGAGCGTTTTAAAAGAAAGAAAACGCAGTAAATTTTTATTATAAGCATATGGATATGCGAATATGAGTTGCATCATGGAAAAAGTAACAATTTTTAGTTAGACTAGGTTCATAATTTTTTCATTTTAAAATTAGGTTGGTTTCATACAATTTTCATTATTTGGTCCTAAACCGGACTTTAATTATCGATCAAATTTGAACGGTAATTGAAATTTAATATAATCACGATTTATCAAGGTTCCCTTTATATAGAAATGGATTTTGACCGCACATTACTTACCGACAATTACTTAATTGCAGTAGTAGATTGTATTGAGCAACATGGCTACGAACTTGAAGATTTTGAATTTTCAACACAACGCACTCAAGGATATAAAAAAGGAATCCTGAATCCAAAAGACATTGTTTACGCATCACGCATTAGTTCTGGTGTAGAAAAAAGCTATATTCTTGATGAAAATAGAAATTTCTCCAATGAATTTTGTAGTGATCTTGAATCGGGTTTTTTTGAGCGGCATATCGTTCCAAATTTACTCGACTAATTGTTTCCTATCTGTTCGCATCATCCAGGATACTTATCATATTCGCGCTTCCATGCGCCCACATCTTTGTACACACTTAATTACATATGCAGCACTATTACCTTTATTTTTATAGGTTTTTATCTCGAAAATTAGCAACTTAGTGGACAAAATTGTGATACGCAAAAAGAATAAATAGTATTAATTCATAGTAACTTTTATCTTTTTGTTACTTGAGTCACTTAATTTATATACTTCTTTTTATAATCTTGCTTTGTTACTCCTGAGTTTACTTGTAAGAACTTCTTACAAAATTAATGAATAAATAAATTTTCTCAAATAGTGGCTTATGAGAACGGAGGATAGAGAGAATGAATGATACGAAAACTACGAGTTCTAATAATATCACTAAGTCTGATTCAGAAAAGACGAAAACAGACTCTAGTATCGAAAAAAATAAAAAGACGGCCCATGATCGGCCTGCAATTTTTATAGAAGATACTAAAGATTCAAAATTTTATAATCTATCAAAATAGTGTTTAAGACCAATATGTATAAATGTCAACTCAAAAAATTATTTTTGAGTTGAAGTTGACAATATTGAAACTAAACCCTTACTTTTCTTACTTTATGTTGGCTAGTAGTTTCTAGATCAAATGCTTCGCGTAGACGCTGTTGCACTTTAATAAGCGCATCTTCTGCATCATTGAGTTCTTTAATTAGCTCATCACGACTGGGCACAGATTTAAGATCATTTAATGCTTGAGCTTTTGCATCATCCAGATTATTGATAATGATTGCAATAAATAAGTTGATTACTACAAATGTTCCAATCACTACAAAACTTACAAAGAAAATCCACGCAATCGGACTTAATTCCATACCGGTATACATTAAGTCAGTCCAATCTTCTAGAGTTGCAATTCTAAAAAGAGATAGCAGTGCGATGCCAACATTACCCCAATGTTGCGGATCATGTTCGTGGAATAAGTGAAAGCCCATAATGGCGTAAACATAAAAAATTACAGCCATAAGTAATATTACATTTGCCATACTGGGAATCGATTTTATGAGTGTACTTACAATTAATCTTAATTCTGGTAACGCGGAAATTAATCTCAATACACGTAGTAACCTCGCAAGTCTTGCAATAATGGCAAACTGACCAGTTGCGGGCACGAAAGACAGCACAACAATTGTAAAGTCAAAGACGTTCCAACCATCACGAAAATATTTTCCGATCGTTGGATATACTGCGGTTATTTTCATTGCCGCTTCTAATACGAAAACTGCAAGTACAAATTGATTAATATATGAAAACAGAGAGTGATATTTTTGATTAATGCTTGCAGAAGTTTCTAGACCAAGTACTGCTGCATTTACTAATATTAATCCAATAATGGTGTACTCAAACCATTTTTTATTGACAGTCCTTGCGCAAAATTCTTTCATGAAGCACTTCCATTTGGCATTGTTGAGCTTGTTTTCAAAAATTTGAAAAACGGTATATTCATTGCTGAGAGAATTAGATGCTGAAAATAGCAGCTAAATGGTCAATTTAGATATACCACCGGGCTAAAGTTTCTGGTTTTGCCGATCTGCGTCGTTTTATCCAAGAAGTTAAAAATTACATACAAATTTCTTGTATGGATTTTTGCAGAATATTGATAGTAGGCTGGATTGAATTTAGTGATAGATACTCATTTTGTTGATGAGCTTGATCAATCGATCCTGGGCCTAAAACAACAGTTTCCATGCCCATCGAATTAAAATAAGGACCTTCGGTACCAAATGCCACACTTGTAGGATTTTTATTACTGAGTTGTTGAGTAAGTTTTACAATTTTTGAATTTTTATCAGTTTTAAACGCAGGTATTCCCTCAAATAGCGCATTAAAGTCAACTGTCAAACCTAAGGGATCTGTAACCTTGAGTATTCTCTGGTGTAAATCTTCTCGTAATGTAACAACCTGCATTCCAGGTAGAGGGCGGATATCAATTTGCAGTTCACATTCTGCGCATATACGGTTGGGATTATCGCCTCCATGAATATGCCCTAGATTTAAGGTTGGAATAGGCACTATAAATTCGTGATTTACATTATTACTGGCAATTTCTTGTTTAAATGTTTCAAGCTCGTTTAAAACTAGGCGCATTCCTTCAAGCGCATTGTTACCTAAGTTTGGGTCACTCGAATGTCCCGATTGTCCAGTTAGTTTAATGGCCTCCATAAATACGCCTTTATGTTGATGTATAGGTGTAAGGTCAGTCGGTTCACCAATGATGCAATAGCTAGCTAGTTTCTTATTTTGTTTTTGGAATAACTCTGCGATGGTTTTTGCTCCTTGCATTGTTGATTCTTCATCTGCCGTAGCAAGAATAGTTAATCGTTGTTTTAAGTTTTTATTGGTGAATTCTTTTGCCGCATGAATTGCAATGGCAAGGAATGATTTCATATCAGCTGTTCCTAAGCCGTACAACTTGTCATTCTTTTGAGTAGCTACAAATGGGTCAGAATTCCAACCGTATTGATCAAAGTGTACGGTATCCGTATGACCAGCTAGTACCAAACCATCATCACCTTCGTTTCCCTCAGGGCCAATCCAGGAAATTAAATTAGCTTTATCCTCTTTATTTGGGCCAGCTTTACTTGGAATAATTTGGCTATTAAAACCTAAATCGTTTAACCAATTTGCAAGTAGATTAATTACAGCTAGGTTGCTTGTATCAATTTCTGCACGAGTACTGCTAACTGAGGGCAGTGCTATTAACTGCTCGATCATCTCGAGCAGTTTGGGAGATGTTTTTGCGGTCATTTAGCCATTTGTTGAGCAATTGCATAAATGTCTTCAGCATCCAGCACGATATCGTTGGATTCAAATAATTTTGCGATACATGCACGATGTAGTTTAAGTTTGAGTGCCCCTATACCTATACCACCAAACACTTTAACCCCAAATCTTTCTGTGCCTTTGTCCATCACATCAATCCCTTCAAAACCTAAAATTTTAGATGTACCTACGTCTGCTATTAGCTCTAAGGTTGGATGGTTTTGCCATTGATTTGCATTGAGCAATTGAATTCCTGCTTTAGCAGCACCAAAAACTATATGCGCATCATTCATGGCATGATGGATGGATTCATCATCATCAGCCTGCATGGGAGTCATTTCTACACCAAAACGCGTGTGCATGGCTTCACAGGCCTCAGCAGATCGCGATTGTTTGCGCGAAGTAAGGCGGACATTTGCACCACTTTTTGCTAATAAAACAGCGGCTCGTTGACCTACAGGTCCGGTACCAGCAAGCACTACAGCAGTTTTACCTGCTAAGTTTGTGGCTTGATTAAGAAGTGCAACACCTGCAGCTGAAGTTGTATTACAGCCGTTACTATCAAGCATTACCGAGACGCTGAATTTTCCGAAAAATTCTTTTTGTATGGTTTGGAATAATTTTTGTCCGGCAATAAGATCACTTCCGCCGACAAAAATAGCTGTGTTCTTTTTGTCTTTAGGTGCGCGTGTATATATTGCACCTTCCACCAAACCAGTACAGTTTTCTTCGTTTACACCGCTAAGTTGAGTGACATGATCTGCGCCCCCGTCATAGGCAACTACTGAGTCAAATACGCTGGGTAGCGCATCTGTATCAAAATGGTACAAAAGTTTTTTCATATTTTTAGAATTAAATTTATGAAATGATATTAACCAGTACTTCCAATACCAGCTGCAACACAATTAATAGAAAGTAATAGTGGCACTAAAACATCCTGTATAACCGTGTTTTCAATATTTTCATTATTGCGAAACTTTTTAACCAGCTCTACTTGTTCAATTCCAACTTGATTTAGTGATTCTACGCGACGATAAAAATGGCGTTTAAAGTTTGGAAAGCGATCGCACAATTGGTCTTCTCCGGTAATTTGTAAAACCATTTTTGTTGAAAGTTCGTATTCATCTTTAATAGCAGAGAAGATTTGTGTTCTATGTTCATCGTTGGTGACTAATTCACAATATTTTTGTGCAACTTCCATGTCTACTAGTAATAATGTTTTTTCCGCACCGTCTAATATCAATCTGAACAATGAATGTTTTTCATAAAGTTGATTAAGTAAATCAGTGCCTAAGTCGCCACGAATCTTGATGAGTTGTTCCATAGCACTTCCTATTCCATACCAGCCCGGTACGAGAATGCGGTTTTGTGTCCATGCAAAGACCCATGGGATTGCACGTAAATCCTCTAAAGAAGCTGCGCCAAAACGACGCGCAGGTCTTGAGCCAATTTTCATGAATGTTAGTTCTTCTACAGGACTTGCTTCCTGATAGAAATCTACTAAACCAGGATGCTCAATTAGTTTGCGATAAGTAACGTAAGCCGTTCCTGATAGGGCTTCCAAGACTTCATCTAATTCAGAATTGGTTTGATAAGCAGGGTCTTTACCAGACATTAGTGAATGAGAAATTACACTAGCTGCTAAAATTTCCATTTGTTCTTCAGCGAAACCACGGTTGGCATATTTATATGACACGACTTCACCTTGTTCGGTGACTCGCATTCTTCCATCGATAGTTCCCACAGGCTGTGCAGCAATCGCGCGTCCGCTGGGTGCACCACCACGGCTTACGGAACCCCCTCGGCCATGGAAAAAAGAAATTGGAACTTTATGCTTTTGTCCTGCCTCATGAATTTGAGTTTGCGCTTTGCTGATAATCCAATTCGATGTTAAAAATCCACCATCTTTATTGGAATCTGAATAACCCACCATAACTTCCTGAGAGCCGCCAAATTTTCGAACAGTGCGTCGTACAAATGCGTGTTCTAATAGTTCTTCCAGCACATCAGATCCGTTTTCGAGATCTTCAATGGTTTCCAATAATGGCACAACCATAATGCGGCATGCTTCCAATCCATCTGAGTCAGTAAATAATCCAACATATTTTGCTAGAAGATATACTCCTAAAACATCGGTTGCAGTTTGTGTCATGCTGAGTACACAAACACCAAATGTTTTGGTGTCTAACTTACGCTGAAAATATTTAACTTGCTCAAGCATGGCTAATGTAGATTGAGCTCGTTCAGATAAATTATCAAAACGCGGTAATACGCGTAGTGGTTGCATTAGTTGTTCAACAATCCAATTGTTCCATTCTTTAGATTTAAAATCGGGTACATCCAAATGGGTTCGTTGATGGAGTGCTTGCCAGATTTCAGCTAATACACTATTCATCACAGTAGTATTTTCACGTATATCTAAGCTTACGGTTCTAAAACCAAATGTATCTACCATATGTCTCAATGGGCGAATATTACTGTCGCTTAAATTTCCACACTTAGAATCAATTAAACCCTTTTCTAATATTTTTAGGTCGAAAGATAAATCTGCAGCGCGTTGATAAGCGAGTTTAGACTTTCTCGGATCTTTTAGATTAGAAAGTGTGGCATCAATGCGTGTTAACACATAACGCAAGTATTGACGAAATACCTCACCAGGATTACGTTTAGAATAGGTTTTTGTTTCGCCCAGCATTGAAAGTTTATCATTCAGTACTTGCATAAAGTTATCTGGTACATCTACTGAATGGCTCGCTACACTAAGTTTTGCACCTAAGTCATATATAATTTGTCGATATCGTTTAACACACGCTTTAGCGTTTGCATAAATTGCACCTGCGGTAACTTTATGTGTTACCTTGGGGTTGCCATCACGATCACCACCAATCCATGAACCAAATCGGAAAATTGGTGGTACATTAAATTCAAAATGTGGATAAGCTTGTTCCAGCGCACGATCTAACTCAGTGTATAATTCCATTACACCGTCAAAAAGTGATTCATCAAAAAAGTGCAAACCCCATGTGACTTCTTGTGCGACAGTAGGCTTTTCTAAACGTATTTCACCCGTTAGCCATAATAAGTCGATTTCATTACGCAATTCGTTAATCAAATCTTCACGTTCCCTTGGTGTCCAGCGATCAAGTTCGAGTTGTTTAAGCGACACATAAATACGTCTATGTACCTCCAAAACTGTAACGCGCTTCGCTTCTGTAGGATGCGCCGTAATGACTGGACAAATAAAACTTTTATCTAATAATTTTTGAACATCTTCTGCAGGTATACCTTTTTGAGCCGCACTTGAAAAAGCATAGGCAAAAGTGCCAGGTACTCGATCACGATGATATTCTTTTTCAATTTGTCTTCGTTGTTGCACCATGGCATTTTGTTCAGCAATGCTCAGTAATTGGAACCAAATACCATAGGCTTGTAATACATAAAGGATTTGTGAATCAGCGCAATTGCGTATGTCTTCTTTTCCTTCAAGAACGGGTTCAATGTCAGGTTGACGTGCTCGGATAACGCTCAACAACTGCTGGTACAACAGTTCTACTAATTCATCCTCGTAGGAGGCTGCCGGACTAATAATCATGCTGCCTGTGGCAACCTTAGTGAGCTGAGTCCAGGAAAGTGGTGAGGTGTCGTTCATACCGGTTTTAGTTTAATGATTTATGCAATACATAGTAAAAGAGGCCCCAGAGGACCTCTTCATCATAGGGCTGATCAAGCCAATTTAATAGGCCCGTATGGGCATAGATAAGCGGATTATATAGTTATACTAGCTTGTCGCGTGGAGTTTGCCCTGCCTCAAATGCGGCTAAGTTCTCCAACACCCGGTTACCCATGGCAATTCGAGTTTCGACCGACGCACTACCTAAATGCGGAAGTAACACGGCATTTTCGAGTTCAATGAAACGCTCATCCAATTTTGGTTCACCTTCAAAGACATCCAAACCGGCGCCGGCTATTACTCCATTTTTAAGCGCATCGATAAGGGCGTCATTGTCCACAACATCGCCGCGTGCGGTGTTAATTAAAAATGCACTTGATTTCATCTTAGCCAAATTTTCTTTGCCCAATAAATGATAAGTGTCTTTGCCACCAGGACAGTGTACCGAAACAAAGTCGGACTGAGCTAATACTTCATCAATCGAATCCACTTGAGTAGCACCAAATTTTTCTATTACTTCTGCGGGAGGTGGGTAAGGGTCTGTAAAAATAATGTTCATTCCAAAGCCATGATGCGCGCGTTGTGCCATAGCTTGTGCAATGCGCCCCATGCCGATTAAGCCTAAGGTTTTACCCGTTACTTTAGTCGCTAATAAATGAGTAGGGCGCCAACCCGTCCATGATTTAGAGCGTAACTCTCTTTCACCTTCGCTGGTGCGGCGTGCAACGGTTAGCATTAATGTCATAGCGATGTCAGCCGTGCAATCCGTTAACACTTCAGGAGTATTGGTAACAGTCAATCCACGTGCTTTTGCTGCATCTAAATCGATGTGATTAAAGCCAACACCAAAATTTCCGATGAACTTAGCACGTAAAGGCTCAGCGCTGAGTACTTCAGCATCTACAGGGTCGGTTACAGTTGGTAAAAACGCATCACATTCTCCTAAAGCAGCTTTCATTTCATCTTTAGTCATTGCAACATCGTTTTCATTAAGCTGTACGTCATATTTTTCTTTTAATGTCGCTTCAACTTCTGCTGGCCATGCTCGTGAGACAATTACTTTTAATTTACTCATTTATTTTCTCCTGAATTTTTTCTCAGTCTTTAAAATTTTAAAATTGACTAAGAAATGTCTTTCATGACTTTGGCCACAGTTGAGCCTAGCTCGGATGGGTTGGGAGCCACGACTACACCTGCTTCTTCTAACATCTCAACCTTTTCAGCTGCACTTTCACCTTTGCCAGAGACAATTGCACCGGCATGACCCATACGACGTCCTTTGGGTGCAGTGAGGCCCGCGATATAGGCCACTAACGGTTTGCTCATGTGATTTTTAAAGAACTCCGCAGCTTCAGCTTCTTGAGGTCCGCCGATTTCACCAATCATTAATACGGCTTTGGTCTCGGGGTCATTTTCAAATAATTCGAGAATATCGCGGTGAGATGAACCATTTATAGGGTCGCCACCAATTCCGATACTCGTACTAATTCCAATGCCTTCGGCTTTCATTTGTGAAGCACCTTCATAACCAAGTGTTCCGGATCGAGCAACAATTCCCACGTTTCCTTGCTCATAAATATGGCCAGGCATAATTCCAAGTAAACACTTACCTGGGCTAATACTACCTGCACAGTTTGGTCCCGTAAGACGCATACGATCTTCTTTTTTATAACGAAACATATAGCGTTTAACGCGCATCATGTCTTGCGCAGGAATACCGTCTGTTATACATACGCAGGTTTTAATCCCGGAGTCAGCGGCTTCCATTACACCGTCTGCAGCAAATGCACCAGGAACGAAAACAATACTTGCGTCAGCACCTGTTTCTCCTACTGCGTCTTTCATGGTGTTGAACACGGGTAAGCCCATATGTGTTTGCCCACCTTTGCCGGGGGTTACACCACCCACAACATTGGTGCCGTATTCCATCATTTCTTCCGCGTGGAAAGTTCCAATTTTTCCTGTAAAGCCTTGCACAAGGACTTTCGTACTTTCATCAATCATTATTGTCATTATTACTCTCCTTGCTTAACCGTTAGCAACACGATTGCGTTCAGCTACAACTTTTTCTGCAGCCTCCGCAAGAGTGTCAGCAGTTATGATCGGTTGGCCACTGTCACTTAACATTTGCATACCTTTCTCTACGTTAGTTCCTGAAAGACGACACACAACAGGAACACGCACATCTAATTTTTCAAATGCTTGAATTACGCCTTCAGCAATCCAATCGCAGCGGTTAATGCCAGCAAAAATATTTACCAACATTGCTTTAACATTTTCATCATCGAGTACGAGTTTGAATGCTTTTGCAACACGGTCAGGAGAAGCACCACCACCAATATCTAAAAAGTTTGCTGGTTCCCCACCTTTGTGTTTAATCATGTCCATTGTAGCCATGGCAAGACCGGCACCATTAATCATGCAGCCAATATCACCATCTAAACCTACGTAACTTAAACCACGGTCTGATGCCGCTGTCTCACGTGGGTCTTCTTGTGATTTATCACGTAATTCTGCTATCTGGGGACGACGGAAAAGTGCATTGTCATCGAATCCCATTTTCGCGTCTAAGGCGAGGATATGATCATCCTTGGTAACCACCATAGGATTGATTTCAACCATGGTTGCATCGTAATCACGAAACGCACGATAAGCACCTTTGATGCAACGTACTGCCTGACTAATAAGTTCAGGTTTAATACCAAGAGCGAAAGCCAATTCGCGTGCTTGAAAATCTCGCAAGCCAACAGCAGGTTCAACTTCTAAACGATGAATCGCATCGGGTTTCGTAGCAGCAACTTCTTCAATATCCATGCCGCCTTCCGTTGAGGTGACAAAGACAACGCGTTGTTTGTTGCGATCTAATACGAGTGCTAGATACAGTTCTTTTTCTATGTCGGTGGCTTGTTCTACATAAAGCCGATAAACAACTTTTCCACTGGGACCGGTTTGATGTGTCACCAAACGTTTCCCTAATAATTCATCTGCAGCATTCCATATTTCTTCATCGTTGTTGCAAAGTTTGATGCCACCCGCCTTACCGCGAGCACCCGAGTGAATCTGTGCTTTAATGGCCCATTTAGTGCCACCTATTTCTTTAGCGCGATATACAGCTTGTTCCGGACTGTATGCCAGTCCTCCAGGTGCGATACCTACACCGCATTCGGACAAAATTTCTTTTGCTTGGTACTCATGGATATCCACTTAAATGCCTCCCGCGAATAATATTTATTATTTATTTTGTAAGTCTTGGTACTAAAGTATCAGACCAAGCTGAACTTTATAGCCTATTCTATTGGGCCACCACAAACTCTCATGTTGGGTAATTGCTCATGTTTTGAGCAAAGATTTTTTAGCTGCCTATTAAATGAACTAAGAATAGACAGCTAAAAAAACAATATTAAAAGTAAGACTTTCAGATTTCTCTATATATTTTCTATGACTTAGCGGCAATTGCTTCTGCAGCTCGTACTACGTTCTCAGCCATTTTTGCAGATGCCGCGTCGATCATTTTTCCATCTAATGTTGCTGCGCCTTTGCCTTCTTTGGCTGCTTTTTCGAGTTCTTCTAGTATTCGATGTGCTTTGGCCACTTCTTCTTCGGGCGGGGAAAATACCTCATTCGCCATTTCGATTTGTGATGGGTGGATGGCCCATTTGCCTTCAATACCTAAAGCTGCCCCACGACGACATGCAAGCATGTAGCCTTCAGGGTCTTTGATATCACCAAATGGTCCGTCAATTGGGCGTAAACCATATGCGCGACAAGCAACCACCATGCGTGAAATAGCGGAGTGCCATTGATCACCAGGATAATCCGGGTTTAAGCCGCCGATGTTGACGGTGCGTGCACGGTTACTTGCTGAGTAATCAGCAACACCAAAGTGTAACGCTTCTAGGCGAGGGCTTGATTGTGCGATGGCTTCAACATTAGCCATTCCCAATGCAGTTTCGATAATTGCTTCAATGGCAATTTTGTTTTCAAATCCTTTAGCTTCTTCGATTTGAGTGAGTAGTGCATCCACCATATAAACATCAGCGGGGTCACCTACTTTAGGAATAAAAATCGTGTCTAGCTTATTGCCTGCTTGTTCAACAAGATCAATAACGTCTCGATACATGTAATGAGTATCAAGACCATTGATTCGTACAACAATTGTTTTTCCTTTCCCAGCCCAATCGATATCGTTAACGGCTTCGATTGCGTTCTTGCGTGCTTGTACTTTGTCTCCAGGTGCAACCGCATCTTCTAAATCTAAAAATACGAAGTCGGCATCGCAGTCAGCTGATTTCTCAATCATCTTGACGTTGGATGCTGGAACAGCGAGTTCACATCGCTGTACTCTTTGTCTGGCAGGTGTTGGTTGTGTAAAACTCATAGTATGTACCTTCTATTTGTTATCTATTTTTCTCATTTATTTTTTTTAGCTTTTCTTTTTGTTGCTTTTTTCTTTGCAACACGTGTTTCGCGAGGTGCTTTTGCGGAACCGTATTTTTTAATTTTCTTCCCAGTCTTACGATAGTACTCGCCTGCAGCCGCAACTCCGCTACCTGGTTTAATTTTAATTCCAGCATCTAGTAGCGCCATTTCAACGGTACCCAATGCAGCCATCATGCGAGCTTCGTTATTATCGCCTAAGTGTCCTATGCGGAAAACCTTACCGGCAACTTTCGATAATCCCGCACCTAAGGAAATGTTGTATTTATGGTATGCAATATGAATCACTTCATTGGCATCTTTATTTTCAGGAACAACAATGGCTGTAACCGTATCAGAATGCCATTTAGGTGAAACTGCACATGTTTTCAAACCCCATGCTTTAACTGCGCGACGTACACCCTCGGCTAGACGATTGTGACGTTTGAATACATTTTCCAAACCTTCGTCTAGTAGCAAATCTATTGAAGCACGTAATCCACGGAGCATGGGTACAGAAGGCGTATAGGGGAAAAAGCCATCTTTATTAGTGTTCATGTGATCCTGAATGTCCAAGAAACAGCGAGCACAATTTGCTTTTTTACGTGCGGCTAACGCGCGCGGACTAAATGCGAGAATCGCCATACCTGCTGGAAGCATGAAACCTTTTTGAGAACCACTCACAGCCACATCAACACCCCATTGATCCATACGGAAATCAATACTGGCTACAGAGCTTACACAGTCCACCATTAACAATGCAGGATGTTTTATTTGTTTGAGCATTTTGCCAACAGCAGCAATATCACTGGTAACACCCGTAGCGGTTTCGTTGTGACAACAAATTACTGCCTTGATGTTATGATTTTTGTCGGCTTGTAGAATTTTCTTAAATTTTTCTACGGGTACGCCTTGGCCCCAAGGAGTTTCAATTAAGTCAACTTCTAAACCTATGCGCGTTGCTAGGTCATACCATAAATGACTGAACTGACCGAAACGAGTTGTTAAAATTTTGTCGCCTGGCGACATGGTGTTTGCTAAGGCAATTTCCCAACCTGCAGTTCCTGTTGCTGGAAACAGAAAACATGTGCCTTTAGTGGTCTTAAAGATTTTCTTAACATCTCTTAAAAGCGGTTTTACGAGTTCAGGAAAGTCTGGTGCACGGTGATCTTCCTGGGGAACGATCATTGCATTTTGAACTGCTTGAGGAATATGAGTTGGACCTGGGCAGAACAAATAATTTCTTCCAGGATTAGACAGCTTTTGACCAGGCATAAAATAAACCCTTATAAGTAAAATTTTAAAAATAAACGGATAAGCCCGTTTATATTTTCATTACTTCGGGCTATCAGATTCGCGGTAAATTATAGTTCGCGAAAAGCCCAGCATCTTGCCATAAGGCCTAAAACGGCTCAAGCAATTCGCATATAACGAGTTGGGTATTATGGGTAAATTAATACAAATATAAGAATGTCTTTTAGCAATAAGACAAAGCAAATTTCATTTACAAAGCATGTTGTAATTTTGCTGCATATAACGTGTTTTCTAATAGACAAGCTACCGTCATAGGGCCTGTTCCACCAGGCATAGGAGTAATTGCACCTGCGACGGTTTGCACTTGATCAAAATCCACATCCCCACGTATGCCTTCATTTGTTCTTGTTACACCAACATCAATAACAGTCGCACCTGATTTAATGTGTTCTTTTTTTATGAGATGAGCGATACCAGCAGCGGCAATTACAATATCTGCGTTTTGTGTGATTTCACCAATTTCACCACTGCGAGAATGAGCAAGTGTTACGGTTGCATCTACACCTTTACGACTTAGCAATAACACCTGAGGTAATCCAACAAGTGTAGAACGCCCAATTACAACAGCTTGTTTCCCCGCTGTTGATATTTGATAGTGTTCCAATATACGCATTACGCCTAAAGGTGTGCAAGGAACTAAACCATCAACACCGCGTATTAATTTTCCTAAATTATTTTTACTTAGACCATCTACATCTTTCTCGGGTGGAAGTAGATCAATGATGGCATGTGTATCCAATTGTTTAGGTAGTGGTAATTGAATCAGAATTCCATGAACATTTTGATCTTCCGCAAGTTTGCTAATTTCATCACTCGCTTGTGACATTGAAATATTACTTGGTAACTCTACATGTTTAGATTGAATGCCAATTGCAGCAGCGCGACGTTCTTTCATACCAACATATAGTTTACTTGCAGGATCATCACCAATTAAAACAGTTGCCAGTGTGATTTTTGAATTTGGAAATTGTGCAAGTTCTTTTTCAATTTTTGATTCAACAACGTTTGCAACGGTAGTTCCATCTAAAAGGATGGCTCCTCCAGGTGTTTTTTTAATTTCCGAACTCATTTGAATATTATGCTTTAGAAAATCGTAAACTAATACCTCATAAACTAAAAAGCCGCTATCAACAGCGGCTTTTTAGTTTTAGGATTTTTATTTATTCGGCAGGTTGTTTGCTTGGGTCCAAGTAGATAAAACTCTTACCTAATCTTCCACCATAATTACCTGCAGAAATCATTAGCAATCCTGGAGTATCAACAGATGCTTTAATAGCAGCTTGCGTGGCATCAACAATTGGTTGCATGCCTTGCCCATTCATAATGATCTCCATTACGCAATTAACGCCTTCGGGTAACCCTGCTTCAACACTTGGGTCATCTTGTAATAAGGGGCAGAATTTTTCGTAAGTGCTGGCAATAGTGAAGTCATAATTACTTCCAGCTTTTGAACCACTGCCAGCAATACCGCCTGGGAATGTTGTAATTACTCCGGGCATGGGCAGAATGGCTTCAACACCTTTTTCGGCAGCAAGTAGTGCTGAATCGACACTGTCACCGAAGAACCAAAGGTTGCCGCCCATTAAGCCATCGGCATAACCCAATCGACGATCCAAAATAAACTCACCACCTAAGATAGGAATCCACCACATCTTGCGACCAAAACGTTCGATACGTTTTTGATAACCATTACCGAAGTAAGCGACTTTGCGACCCATGTGGTAGTACTCTTCCGAGTCAACCAAATTGAAACAGGAAGCAGTGGGGCAGGTCATTACATTTTGACTAATACGCACAAGCGCAGAACGCTCCAGTGCTTTTACTCGGTCTTTGCGGAATCGCGGGACGTGTAACTGAACAATTGCACCAGGGCGACCATCTGGTGTTTCAAAACTTTCGTCACCGCCAGGCCCAACATAACGATCCATGCCTGCTTCACAATCACATAAAATTGAGCTAGAGGCATTTCCTGTACACGCATTAACGGCATGATCTAGCCATTTGCGATCACGTGCAGTGATTAAAAATTCTGTATATAGGCTTTTAAATGCTTCTGCATAGGTATCATCAATTTTTGCAGCCATAATTTTCCCTTTTAATTTTAGTCGCGACCTTTTCCTTCATACACGCCAGCTTCAGTGACGACTTTGTCCATGAATACATCATGAGGTGCGACTAGAATTTCATCGAATAATTGTGATTCGTAGCATAATGCGACAAGAGGGCAGTCTGGACGTAATTGTTCCAGTAATCGATCATAGTAACCTTGACCGTTACCCATGCGCCCACCCATTTTGTCAAAACCAGTACCTGGGACCATGATGATATCGATTTCTTCAGGCTCAACTTCTTTTTCAGAATTGCCCCATAATTCTTTTGGTGGTTCAAGAATATTCCACTTGCCGACGACCATTTCTTCTAAACTTTCCATCCACCAAAGGCCTAATTTGTTTTCACCGTTCTCGTCTTCAGTGCAATAAGGAACAATAATTTTCTTTTCACCTTTTTTTACTTCATCTAACAAGTGAGGTTTGGTGCGTGTTTCTGAGCGGCAATCGATATACCACATTGCAACATTAGCACTTTGATATTCAGGTAATGCCATAAAATTTTCACAAGCCTTGGCACTGACTTCTTCCTTGTTTTCTTGAGCGGCACGACGGTCGTACGCTTCTCGACGCATTTTATTTTTGCGTTCCATTACCTTTTCAAGTTCTTCAGGGGATAATAATGTCGCCATCGACAGCTCCTTACAGAATATAGTTATATTTATTTAGTTATTGTAGCCGAGCGGGCAATCCTAAACTATTTAGGATAGCCGTGACAATTTGTGCTTTTTAGATAGGTACTCTCTGAGTTTCAGTGGCTTAATCGGAATCGGTTACTGCGCCTTTGGATGCAGATGACACTTGTGCAGCATATTTTGCCAAAACCCCACGTTTATAACGGGGTTTAGGTGCTTTCCAACTTTTTTTACGTTGCGTTAATTCTTTTTTGGTTAGGTTGACATTAATTTCGCGTTTTTGTGCATCGATGGTTATTTGATCACCATTTTTAATGAGTGCGATGGGTCCGCCTACGGCAGCTTCTGGTGTTATGTGGCCTACAACAAATCCATGACTGCCTCCAGAAAAACGTCCATCCGTGATTAAAGCGACATCTTTGCCCAAACCTTTACCCATAATTGCAGATGTAGGTGAAAGCATTTCTCGCATACCAGGACCTCCTTGTGGCCCTTCGTAACGAATAACAATTACGTCACCTTTTTTTACGCTACCGTTTAATATTTTTTCTAATGCTTTTTCTTCAGAAGCAAATACACGGGCTTTACCAGTAAAACTTAATCCTTCTTTACCAGAAATTTTTGCTACTGCTCCTTCGGGTGCGAGGTTGCCATATAAAATCACCAAGTGACTGTCTTTTTTAATCGGATTGTTAAAATCGTGAACAATATTTTGAGACTTAGGATAGGGTTTAACCTTTTTTAAATTTTCTGCCAATGTTTTTCCGGTGACGGTTAAACAGTCTCCATGCAATAGGCCTTTATTTAACAACATTTTCATTAATGGTTGTATGCCACCAATTTCAATCAGCTCTGACATCATGTATTTACCGCTTGGGCGTAAATCTGCAAGTACAGGAACCTTTTTCCCAACACGTGTAAATTCATCAATGTTGAGATTCACACCCATTGCATGCGCCATCGCGAGTAAATGTAAAACGGCATTCGTTGATCCACCTAAAGCAATTAATACTGTAATGGCATTTTGAAATGCTTTTTTTGTCATGATGTCTTTAGGCAATATATTTTTATTTAGTAAATTCATTACAGCTTTGCCTGCTGCAATGCAATCATTTTGTTTTTCGTTTGAAATTGCATTTTGTGCCGAACTGTTAGGTAAGCTCATGCCTAAAGCTTCAATAGCTGACGCCATTGTGTTTGCGGTATACATTCCACCACAAGAGCCCGCTCCCGGAATTGCACAAGATTCTACTTGTTTGAGTTGTTGGTCATTAATTTCTTTTTTTGCGTGCTGGCCAACTGCTTCAAAGACAGAGATTACATCTACTTTTTTATTTTTATAGTTCCCGGGCATGATGGTCCCGCCATATACGAATACGGCAGGGCGGTTAAGACGTGCTAAGGCCATCAAGCAGCCCGGCATATTTTTATCGCAGCCACCTATCGCCACCACACCATCAAAACCCTCGCAGCCGGCAACGGTTTCAATGGAATCAGCAATAACTTCCCTAGACACCAAAGAATATTTCATGCCTTCGGTGCCCATAGAGATTCCATCTGAGATAGTGATGGTATTGAAAATTACTGCTTTTCCTCCGGCTTGATTGGTACCCAGTGCAGCTTGATCCGCAAGCGTGTTGATATGCATATTGCATGGGGTAACCATGCTCCAAGTTGAAGCAATACCTATTTGCGGTTTCTTGAAATCATCATCTTCAAAACCTACTGCGCGTAACATTGCACGGCTGGCCGCACGTTCGACCCCATCTACTACGATGGATGAATATTTTCTTTTTTGGTTTTTAGTTTTTTGCTGTGCCACTTTTACACCATGTATACATGTTGGTCCGCATAGTGTAGATGTTATGCGACTAAAATGTCAGCCTAAGTTTTAGTGAACCTTATGAGCGCGGGCAAGAAATTTTTGGACAAGACTTCAGCGTCGATTTAGATGTCGATTGTGTAATTTCCCGCTTTGAGTCAAGAAATTCTGGATTGCTTGAATCCAAAGAAATTGCACATTGAATGGAGTTCAATGACGGTTGATAGCAAGATTGCGCCAATAGGCTGTAAGCAAGATTATTATATACGTCAGCACGTTGCGGTTTGATTTCACTTGCGCGTAAATAATAACGTGTAGCATCTTTCGGATTACCAAGTGTTAGGTATGTGTTCGCTGCCCCCATTACGGCAACAAAACTTTCCGGCCAACGATTGGTAATCGCTTGATAGGATTTATTTGCAGCTTGAATTTGACCTACTTCTTCTAAATCTACAGCAGCTTGTAAAATATTAATTTGATTTCTGTCGTTTGGTAATGTGCCGGCAGGTAATGTAACCATGGCCCAACGATTGGAGCGTTTCCAGGTATGCTCAAAAACGCTCATGGAGACGGAATAGTTTTTATTTTTTCCAGTATGTAAATAAATACGTTTTTTATCTAGGTCATAACCTATCACTACAGCATAGTGCCATACTGGATAGTACTTAATTGCTTTGTTT
Organism: Gammaproteobacteria bacterium; assembly: GCA_965243395.1. GTDB lineage: Bacteria > Pseudomonadota > Gammaproteobacteria > UBA4575 > UBA4575 > JABDMD01. Next base: position 158,417 of record CBDEUS010000001.1, read on the forward strand.
TGCAAAATAATTACGGGATGTCCAACAGAAACTTCGGCCAGCAAGTACACAAGTTCAGGGGTAAGTTCATAAGCAAGCATGCCGCGTTTGCGTACCGCAGCTTTCATTTCTACCTGAAAACTGCCTTTGCGGCCTGGTATGAATACATCTTTAGCAAGTTCTTGTGGGGTCAGATTCATGCCATGGAAATTCATCGTCATCGCTAATGTTGATGGACCACAATGAAATTCTTTTTGCGGATAGAAAGGTACGTTTTTTACAAACGCTTTAGTAGGTAAGTCTTTGGGACGTTCGTTACTTAATTGTCGGGTTTGCGGAGCTACACACGAAGCCAATAATGAAAATGAAATTGCAATGAAGCAAAGTTTTAAAAGACTACATTGAGAATACTTTAGCTTGTGGTAGAGCAAATTATCTTAGGTCATAAATTAGAATAGAGTTAATTATAAACTCACTTCGTTCTTCAGCAAGAAATGATCTAGATAGAGGGAAGGCTCAACACAAAAGTGTTGATAAGCAAAGATAGTTTTAAATAGTTTATCGCTCGATAGTTGTTATGCCACCGAGCGATATTATTCAGTTCAAAGGTAGGCTAAATGCCGGTAAAGATGTCGGTGATGCCAGCAAGTTCTAGAATTAATACAACTAAAACAATAATTAAGATGACTACTCCCGCATCACCCGCAGCTGGTAATTCGTCAAACTTCTCTGCTAATTGAGTTACTTCAGAATCGGTTAATAAATCTACGCGCTCTTGAGCTTGTTTAACCGTTAAACCATTCATTTCGAGCATAGACCGTACTTCGTCGCGCGTCATTAAGTTGCGTAGGTTTTCACGGTCTTGCTGAAGGGTTTGCTCAGACAAGAAGCTATCTGTTCCAACGATACCCGCAAAAGCAGGCGAAATTTGTACAAAAGTAAATGAAATAATTAAAAGGTAAATGAAAGATTTACTAAGTCTCATGCTTGACTCCTCTAGTTAGCATCTTCCTTAATATTGTTGGGGTTTATTGGCCTAAGGTCAAGTCCAAAATAATGATTATGCGCTAAGCCATTGAGTAGTCCTTTAAGACTAATTTTGACGCGGAAAGACCACTAAATGTTCCAAATCGAGTTTAATCCCAATGGGTTCACCGATCTGGTGGTTATGGTGGCTGGGCGCATAGCAGAGTACGGAATTGCCACTTTGTAAGCGTAATTTGTATAAAAACTCTGCACCACGAAAACGTTTTTCCTCTACCAGTGCAGTGATTGGGCTACTGTCGTCATGCGGAATATCATCTGGGCGCACCAGAAGATCGACCTTTTCTCCCTGTTGATAGTGGTTGTTTAATGCTCCCCTGATAGGGCCAAATTCTGTATCCAAAGTTTCACTATCCAATACCGTTGCCGGAACCATACTACCCAGGCCTACGAAATCAGCTACAAATCTGGTCTTGGGTTTATGATAAATATTATATGCTGTATCCCATTGAGCGATCTTTCCGTCATTCATAACTCCAATTTCATCTGCCATAGCAAATGCTTCATGTTGATCATGTGTGACTAATACTGCTGTGACATGTTCATGTTTTAAAATTTTACGCACTTCGGTTGCTACTTGTTCTCTCAAATCTGGATCAAGGCTCGAGAAAGGCTCATCGAGTAACAATATTTCCGGCTTTGGAGCTAAAGCACGTGCGAGGGCAACACGTTGTTGTTGTCCACCCGACAATTGATGCGGATATTTTTTTTCTTGATTTGTAAGCTCTGTAAGTTCAAGAACGTGCTGCATTCGTAATTGTTGTTCTTGTTTCGGTAATGTTGTTAAACCAAAACAAATGTTTTCTTTTACTGTTAAATGAGGAAATAATGCTAAATCTTGGAACATCATTCCTATATGGCGATTTTCAGGTGCCAAAGAATAACTGGATTTACTAAAAAGTTTTTCATGCACATAGATTTCACCCTGGGTGATAGATTGAAATCCTGCTATCGCACGTAACAAAGTAGTTTTGCCACAGCCACTTGGGCCTAATAATGAAGCAATCTGCCCATGTTTTAATTGTAACGATGTGGCGCTTAATATTTTTTTACCTTGTAGCTCGACATCAACATCGCGTACATCTAGTCTTATATGATTATTTGTCATGTCTTTGTTCTGTTGATAGATCGATTCAAAATCAAAATTGGTAAAATTCCAACTACAACAATAAATAGCGCACTACATGATGCATCTGCCAAACGTTCATCGGAGGCAAGCTCATAAGTGCGAACAGCAAGCGTATTAAAATTAAATGGACGCATTACCAAAGTTGCAGGTAGTTCTTTAATTACTTCAACAAAAACTAAAAGACCTGCAGTTAGTACACCGCTTCGAATTAAGGGTAAATGTACGTTATAAAATCTATCGAAGGTTTTATGACCCAGTAATTGTGCAGCGTCATCAATATTATGGTGAATTTTGGCAAAGCTCGCATCTACAGAGTTAAGACCAATCGCTAAAAAACGCACTACATGTGCAAACACTAATGCCGCTAGCGTACCTGTTAAAATTAGGCCACTCGATATTCCAAATTGTTTGGTCAACCAAGCATCAATGGTGTTATCAAACCACGCAAAAGGTAATAACACACCTACAGCAATTATTATTCCAGGTACGGTATAACCCATTGCACTGATATTTACACTGTACGGTATCATGAAGTGCGTACTCACTCGTTTACCATAGGAAAGGAATGTGGCCACTATCATGACTAAAATGGAGACGATTATTGCCAACCGTAGTGTGTTAAATACTAATGCATAAAAAGAGCTATTAATTATTTCAGATGCAGTATAGATGGCCCAGTAAAACAACTGCATGGCAGGAATAAAAAATCCCAGTAACACTGGGATGACACATACTATAATTGCAAATACTTTTTTATAACCGGAGAGAGAATAACGCCAATTTTGTTTTTCATTAGTATTGTTTTGATATTTTGCAGACTGGCGACTGTAGCGTTCAACAATTATTACAAAAAATACGCAAAGTAATAGCAGGCTAGCAAGTTGTGTAGCCGCAATGCGATCACCTAGACCAAACCAGGTGCGAAATATTCCTGTCGTGAATGTTGGAATACCAAAATAGTGTACTGTCCCATAGTCGGCAAGCGTTTCCATTACGACTAATGTTAATCCTGCTATGACAGCAGGTCGCGCTAATGGTAGTGCGATTTTTAAGAAAGTTTTGTACAGACTGTTTCCTAATATGTGGCTAGCTTCTCGAAAACTTGCAGATTGTTCGGAAAAAGCTGTACGTGTAAGTAAATAAACATATGGGTAGAGCACTAGCGATAGCATTATGATTGCGCCAGGAAGCGAACGAATTTCTGGAAACCAGTATTCTCCATAACTCCAGGTAAATGTTTCGCGTAAAAAACTTTGAATAGGTCCCGAAAAGTCGAGTAAACCTGTGTAGGTATATGCAATTATGTATGGAGGAAAAGCTAGAGGTAATAACAATAACCAGCTAAATATCCTACGTCCTGGAAATTCACAAACACTACATAACCATGCAGTGCTTATCCCAATCAAAAGCGTTCCAATGCTAACACCTAATACCAGTAGCACAGAGTTGATTATATAGTCCGTAAGAACGGTTGCTTTAAGATGTATCCATACATCGCTACTTGGTAAAAAAACAGAAGATAAAACTGTTATGACCGGAATACTTAAAATGAGGGCAATGATTAAAGTGCCAAGTAACCAGCTAAAATTACTTTTTTGTTGTAAATAATTTTGCAACAAATTAGGTTTTTCATTGTTGCGATATAAGACGTCCATGAAAATCTGGTTTTGTTAAAGTGCTACTTTTTATGTTATTTCCAGCCGGCTTGATCCATAAGCATTACAGCTTTCGCATTGAGGTCACCAAGTTGATGTAAACTCAATGAATCAGCCTTGAACTCTCCCCAAGATTTTAAAATTTCACTTGCTTGTATTCCCGGTTTAATTGGGTACTCAAGATTTTTTTCTGCATACCATTGTTGTGCATCATCACTTACTAAAAACTCTAATAATTGAATTGCGGAACTTTTATTTTTAGATGAAGCAGTGATGGCTGCACCACTAATATTGACATGTGTACCTTTAGAGTCTTGATTAGGCCAAAATATTTTTACTTTTTTTGCGGCTGCAACTTCAGCCTCGTCATTTGAGGTTAACATTTTGCCTAAGTAATAAGTGTTAACGACAGCTATGTCACATTGACCAGCAGCTACTGCTTTGATTTGATCTCGGTCACCCCCTTGAGGAGGTCTGGCAAAATTATTTACGAGCGCACTAATCCATGAGAGTGTTTTTTGCTCACCTTCATGTGCAATTAATGAAGCCACTAATGATTGGTTGTAAATATTATCTGAAGATCGTATACAAACTTTTTGTTGCCATTCAGAATTTGTTAATGCTTCATAGCTTGAGAGTTGCTCAGGTTTTACTCGATCAATTGCATAGACTATAGGCCGGGCACGTAAAGTTAAGCCATACCAAAAGCCCGCCGGATCGCGATATTGTTCTGGGATGGTGTTAACAAGTACATCTGATTGAATGGTTTGCAGCACTTCTGCATTTTTAGCACGATGTAATCTACCGGCATCGGTTGTAATTAAAATATCTGCTGGACTATTTTTTCCTTCACTGATTAAGCGTTGTAATAGGGCATCCGCTTTTCCAGTGATTAGATTTACTTTTATGTTTGTATTGGCTTCAAACTTTTCCAAAATGGGTTTAATTAAGTCTTCTTTCCTTGCAGAGTAAATATTTACCTCGGCCGCTTGTGCGATAGAAGCGGTTAACAGCAAACAAAACGCGAGACTTGCATATAGTTTCTGTATAAAGGTTTTCATTATCGTTATCCTTATCCTTATTAGTTCCATAGTAGCGAATGGTGTACTTTCGAAATAAACCATGATTTAAACATGGCTAAATATTAATATAAATGATACCTATTCTCATTAGCATTTAGAATATCACGATTGCTCAGATGAGCTAGAAATATTGATGAAAAGGTAAATTAGAGTAACGCAATTAAAAGGCTCTGCTGGTCTCATATGCTTCCATCTCCACCTGAGAATGCTTTGTTAACTCTCGAAGAAGAGATAAATCCTGTATTTCAAAGTATTGATCTCATAGATGCTACATACAGAGCTGAAGTAGTTTCTATTTGTTACGCCAGTCCATTTATAAAGCGTGTATGTGTTGCACAACCTGAATGGTTGTCGACTTTATTTTCTGAAGAGGCTTTAAAACAAAATCATAGCTTTGAAGATTATCGTCAAATTTTAGCACCAGCATTTAATGCCGATAGTGTTGATATTTTACAACAGCAATTAAGACGACTAAGAACAGCAAATTTCGCAAGAATTGCTTGGAGAGATTTACAGCAATATGCAAGTGTGCAGCAAACATTAAAAGAGTTGAGCTCGTTTGCAGAAATTTGTTTGCAGGGAACACTTCTATGGTGTTTTGAATGGTTAAAGTCGCGATCTAATTCAAGTGAGTTTGTTCAAAATCTTCCACAAAATATTGTTGTTTTTGCTTTAGGAAAACTTGGGGGAAGGGAACTTAATTTTTCTTCTGACGTTGATATCGTTTTTGCCTATGTGGAAGAAGAAAGTTACACCCAAGAACAGGCAGCTAAGGCAATAGAGTTTTATCTAAGAGTAGTACAGTTATTCATAAAAGTTCTGTCCGAGCAAACCAAAGATGGATTTGTATTTCGTATAGATACGAGGCTTAGGCCATTCGGAGAATCCGGTGCATTACTCCCTAGTTTTTTATCTATGGATCAATATTTTCAGACTCATGGACGCGACTGGGAGCGTTATGCGTGGATGAAAGCTCGAGTTATTGCTGGTGATATAGATACAGGAGAACAATTTTTGCAGGAAATTTCTCCGTTTATCTATCGTCGTTATCTAGATTATGGCGCTATGCAGTCATTGCGTGAAATGAAATCACTGATAGATAAAAAAGCGCGCTTAAATATTGATAAGGAAGATTTAAAAATCGGTTTTGGAGGTATTCGAGAAATAGAATTTATAACACAAATGTTTCAACTTATTCATGGGGGTAAAAATTTATCTCTACAAGTGCAATCTACTTTGGATGGATTACAACAATTAAAAAAACAAGAACTTTTTTCATCAGACTGGGTTAGTGATTTGACTGCAGCATATTTGTTTTTGCGTAAAGCCGAAAATACCTTGCAGCTACGTGAAGACCAACAAGTTCATATGCTGCCAACTAGCTCAGATCAAAAAAGCCATTATGCTTATTTAATGAATAAAAACACTTGGGAAGCATTTTATAAAGAATATACACATCATACGAAAATAGTTAACCAGCTGTTTCAATCAATATTAGATGTTAACGATGATGCGCAAGATGCTTTTTCAAATTCTATTGAAATTGAGAGTGTCTGGAAGCATGTCGATGAAAAAGAATATTGCCTTGAAATTTTAACTAAAAATTTTGGACAAAATGCGGATCATTTATACACGCATTTGAAAAAATTTCATGATAGTAGTCGTGTCAAAAAGTTAATACCTATGGCCAGGGGAAGATTGGATTCTTTCATGCCGATTTTTTTACAAGAGCTTAAGGAATTTGATGAGCCAGTTTCTATATTTGATCGATTTCTAAATGTTCTTAAGCAAATTGTTCTTCGTTCCACTTATATATCTCTGCTTATTGAAAACAAAAATAAACTTTCGGCAGTCTTTTCGCTGGTTCTAGCTAGTCCATGGATATCAAATTATCTTTCGACACATCCATTGTTATTAGATGAAGTCTTGAGTATGGATGTATCTTACGAGCCACCTAGTCTTATTGATATGCAAGATCAATTAAATTTGATGTTGAAAAATGAAGAACTGGATTTGGAAAGATTTATGGATGTTTTGCGAGAGTTTAAGCATTCACAAGTCATTCAAATTGCTGCCATGGATATTGTCGAGAGCTTTCCTATTATGAAAGTGAGTGATCATTTATCTTGGTTGGCAGAAGTGTGTATTAACAGTGCTGTTAATTATGCAAATGAAGAATTAAAAATTAAATATGGTACACCTCAATGTATTATAAATGAAAAAATTTATGTGCCAGAAATATTAATTGTAGAGTATGGAAAGCTGGGGGGATTAGAACTTGGTTATGGTTCAGACTTAGATGTCGTTTTTTTGCATACAAGCAAAGGTGAAGATTGTGAGACAAGTGGAAATGAAACAGGAGGTAAAAAAATTCATAACGACATATTTTTTACACGCTTAGTGCAAAGAGCTATACATATCCTTGCTACAGTAACCTCAAATGGGAAAGTTTTTGAAATGGATTTACGACTTAGGCCGCATGGTGAATCAGGACCTATTGCTACATCGATGCATGCGTATGAAAATTATTTAATGAATGATGCCTGGTTATGGGAGCATCAGGCATTAGTGCGAGCACGTCCCGTGACAAATAATCCAATACTAGTTGAAAAATTTTCCGAAATTAGAAAAAAAGTATTGTGTATTTCTCGAAAGATTGAGGATGTGCGAACTTCAGTCTTAGAAATGCGGAACAAAATGTTGAACGCAAATAAAAGTGATTCAAGCACGGTTTTTAATGTTAAGAAAGATGTGGGTGGTATTATTGATATCGAATTTCTGGTGCAGTTTCTTGTGCTTAGCCACGCTCATAAATTTCCTCAAATTTGTGAATATACAGACAACGTAAGAATTCTCGATAGTTGTGCAGAAGCTGGATTGATAGATTCGTCAGATGCTTCAATTCTGAAAGAAATTTACTTGAAATATCGTAAATATTTGCATCAGGTGAGTTTGCAGATGTTGTCAGACTTAGCAGAGTTAGACAAATTCAATAACGAAAGGCAGGTTGTGAAAAAATATTGGGCAAGTCTGTTACACTCGGATGCTACATAAATTACAATGAACTTTTTTTAAGAGTGATTATTTCTCAATCGTATTAGGGGGTTAGGTTCAGATGTCAATGTCTGATAGAGATGGATGGATTTGGTGTGACGGTGAATTTATACCGTGGCGAGAAGCTAACACACATGTGTTAACTCACACACTGCACTATGGTGCTGGTGTATTCGAGGGTGTGCGCGCCTATGAGACTCAACAGGGAACCGCAATATTTCGTCTTCATGACCATACCGAGAGATTATTTAACTCTGCAAAAATAATCGGTATGCAGATACCTTTTACACCAGAAGAAATCAATCAGGCACAAATTGACGTAATAAATAAAAATGAATTGAGTTACGGCTATATGCGACCGATGTGTTTTTATGGTTCAGAGGGGATGGGATTGCGTGCAGATAATTTGAAAGTGCACTGTATGATTGCAGCATGGGAGTGGGGGTCGTACTTGGGTGAAGATAATATGAAAAATGGCATACGTGTAAAAACGTCATCTTATTCGCGTCACCATGTAAACGTTTCAATGTGTAGAGCAAAATTGAACGGAAATTATGTAAATTCTATGCTTGCATTAAACGAAGCATTGCAAGATGGCTATGATGAAGCTTTGTTGTTAGATGTAGATGGATTTGTAGCAGAAGGTAGCGGTGAAAATGTATTTATCATTAAAGAAGGCAAGCTTTTTACGCCTGAGCTGACTTCTGCGTTAGATGGAATTACGCGCAGGACGATTATTTCGCTTGCTGAAATGATAGATGTACCTTTAATCGAAAAACGTATTACGCGAGATGAGGTGTATACAGCAGATGAAGCGTTTTTTACCGGAACCGCAGCGGAGGTAACTCCAATACGTGAACTTGATAATCGAATAATAGGTGAGGGTGCTCGTGGTGAGATTACTGCTAAACTTCAATCCATGTATTTTGACTCGGTGTACGGGAAAAAAACTTATAACAATTCATGGCTATCTTATACTAGTCTAGTTGCTTGAGCGGGATAGATTAAAACTAGATAGAAATTATCGTGTTTGAAAAAGTGTTTCAAGCATTGCCAAGTTGGAAATTCGTTCCAATAGCATTAATTATTTTCATTTTTCCTTCTGTTGCAGTAACAGTTAAGTCTGGTGCAACAACAATATTTTTACTTATGCTAATTCCAAGTGTAATTTTTGGTTGGCGTGGTTGGAATAATCTTATATCTGAAGAAAAAATTTTATTGATTAGCTTTTTAATCTTTGTTTTGTTTTCGAGTTTAAGTTTCATAAATAGCAGTGATATATATGAAAGTATAAGTTCATTTGAGAAATATTTAAGATTTGCTGTATTTGTTCCAATGTATCTTTATTTAAGAAAATACTCAATCGAGTTAGGCACTTGTCTAGTTTTGGGCATAGTACTAGGGTGCTTTGTTATGGGCCTGGTTGCTATTTATCAGCATCATTGGATGGATATATCCAGACCCCATGGTGTGCGGAATATTGCAAGATTTGGCCTTGTATCAGTAACATTTTTATTAATACTGATTGTGGCATTAGGGTCTGAATTGAAGAACTCGAAAATACTAATTCCGGGAATTATATCGTCTTTACTAATTTCGTATGCGATTTATTTAAATCATACGCGTTCCGCAATTCTGTCAATTATCCCTTTTGCAATTATGTTGATTTTTTTTAATAGAACTCAGATTAAAAAGAAACATATAATTATAATTGCGATAGTAACATTTTTAGTTTCCATAGTATTTTTTCATCCTTCTTCTCCAGTTGCACAACATTTCATAAGTGGATTTATAGGACTTAAAGAATTGATGGATGATCCTTTAAAAAATTACATGACTGACTGGGGGATAAGACCACATATGTATTATGCTGGGTTATTAGTATTTTATAATTCGCCGTTAATAGGTACCGGTATAGGTGACTATGCGCAAGACGTTCAAGTTCTAATTGATGCTGGAAATGTTTATGTGCAGCATAAAATGATGCTTACATCTCCTCATAATATTTATATTAATGCACTAGCAGAAACAGGTTTAATTGGTTTTTTGGGTCAATTATTCGCTATTTGTTTCGCGCCAATTTATTGTTATTTAAAAGTTATTAAGAAAAGCCCTGAAGATAATAAAATTAAATTTTATTCGATATCTGGCCTTACAGTATCAATTTGTTTTTTATTTTTTGGTTTATTTCATACCTGGACAAATATTAATAATTCAGTTTCGATATTTCTATTATTGCATCTTGTTTTTTTGAGCAATTCATTTCAGATACTAAAGCGGAAAAAATGTTAGTTTATATATTTTTCATTACTGATATGTAAATTATTAATGCTTATTTCATTTATCATCAGCACCTACAACCGACACGATGCATTAATCTGTGTTTTAGAGTCTTTAAACAAACAGAATAATCTTTCATTCGAGGTTATTGTTGCAGACGATGGCTCAACTGATGAAACAAAAAAAGCAGTAAAAGAGTTTCGCAATGTGTCTAAATATCATGTTGAGCATGTATGGCAGGAAGACACAGGTTTTCATCTTGCACAAATACGAAATAAAGCAGTTGCCAAGTCAAAGGGTGACTATTTAGTATTTCTAGATGGTGACTGCGTAGCATTTCCTGATTTTGTTGATAGACATCTTTTGTTAGCTGAAAAAGGCTATTTTGTGCGTGGTAGTAGAGTTATGCTCTCAGAGGAATATACAAGTCAATACATTAATAATCTCGATGACGCATCAAAATTATCATTTATAAATCTAGTTAAGTTGCGTTTTGAGAAAAAAATCAACCGAATTTTGCCGCTTTTTTACATTCCACTAGGTAAAATACGCAAACTTAAGAAAATGAAATGGTATGGTGCAAAAGGATGCAATATAGCTATATGGCGTAGTGATTATTTTGCTGTAAATGGTTTTGACGAACGCTATGTGGGCTGGGGAAGAGAAGATTCAGATATCGTGATTCGTTTAATACGAAGTGGAGTATTGCGTAAAGAAGGGATATACGCAATAACAGTACTTCATTTATGGCATTCAATGAGTGATCGTTCACAATTATCGGACAATGACGAAAAATTAAAATCAATTCAGCAATCCAAAGCTACGATTGCTGAATTAGGAATCTCCCAATATGCTGAAATTTAGGTTATCAATTTTTTATGCTTGAAATTCTACCCGACTTTTCAAAAATAAATATTCTCGTGGTTGGAGACGCGATGCTCGACCGCTATTGGAATGGAATTACGCAAAGAATCTCACCTGAGGCACCGGTTCCTGTTGTATTGGTAAGAGATATGGAAGAACGTCCAGGAGGTGCAGGAAATGTTGCTAGAAGTGTGACTGCATTGGGTGGGGCTTGTTCACTAATTGCGCTTCTTGGAGATGATGAAAATGCTAATCGATTAGAAAAGTTATTAGAGAAGGAAAAAGTATCACTGTATTGTGTAAAAGATTCGTCTTCTAAAACAGTTACTAAGTTACGAGTTGTAAGCAGAAACCAACAGTTAATACGTTTAGATTTTGAAGATCAATATTCTGAAAAGTGTGTGCACCAGCTTACGGAAATTATCAATAGTGAAATAGAGCAACATAATGTATTAATTCTTTCTGATTATAATAAAGGTACATTGAAAAATATTGAAGGAATAATAAATAAAGCAAATTCACTAGGTGTTGATATTTTTGTAGATCCTAAAGGCAATGATTTTTCTAGATATAAAAATGTCACCGCAATAACTCCAAATCAATCAGAATTTATATCAGTTGTTGGAGAGTTTAATAGTGATCAAGAGCTGACAGAAAAAGGACTTAATCTACTAAAAGAATTAAATCTAACAGCATTGGTCATTACACGAAGTGAAAAGGGTGTTGCTCTTATTGAGAGATCAGGAAAGATGACAAATATTGCTGCTAGAGCCAAAGAAGTTTTTGATGTTACCGGTGCTGGAGATACTTTTATTTCAGTTTTAGCTGCTTCACATGCAGCAGGTTCGTCATTTGAAGATGCAGTTAACATAGCGAACGCAGCAGCTAGCGTTGTAGTTGGTAAATTAGGTGCGTCTACAGTAACAAAAAGTGAAATTGAAAATGAATTGAATCGTTCCAGCGCGACTTTATCCAAATCTATTGCCTACGGTGAGATAGCTAATAAAGTTCGAAATTTACAAACAGAAGGTAAGAAAATTGTAATGACGAACGGGTGCTTTGATATCTTACATGCAGGGCACGTTGAATACTTATCAAAAGCCAGGAAGTTAGGTGATGTATTGATAGTGGCAGTGAATTCGGATAAATCTGTCAATGAATTAAAAGGTGATCCAAGGCCTATAAATAAACTATCTGACCGTATGAAGGTATTATCTAGTCTACAGTCTATCGATTACTTAGTTGAGTTTGATCAGTTAACACCAGAAGAATTAATTAGTGAAATTTTACCTGACGTGTTGGTAAAGGGCGGAGACTATGATGTAGATGAAATTGTAGGAGCAGATGCTGTGCGTGAGAATGGTGGTGAAGTAAAAGTTATAGATTATGTGCCCTCATATTCCACATCGGAATTAATTTCAAAAATAACCAAGTCGTCATAAATTTATCGGCCTCTTTTCGGCGGCTTAAACCATTTAAAAATATTAAAGCCACCCTTTATCCAAAAATATAATACTCGTTGCCACATTTTAGAATAGTCGTCTTGTAAATAAAATTTCAGCATTGCATCTTGATCGTAGGGCCCTAGCGTGCAGCGCCTCATACACCTTAGGTCAAAAAATCTTTTTAAAGTCTTACCTAGTGGTTTCGCTTTGCAAAATTTATCTAAATCTAAAATATAAAGAGTAGCACTTTTGAGATCTTCAGCATTTAGTTTTTGAATATCTTTATTGGGCAAAGAAATTAAGAAGTTACCTGGATGAGGGTCTCCTTGTCTAAATCCAGCGTTGTGTATAGTTCGCGTGATTGTCGTTATTTTATTTGCAAGAAGCATATAAATGGTATCCAGGTTTTTATTGCCATTGTCAGAGAGCTTTTCAGATAAGCTATACAAAGAATCCTCGGCATGAATTTTTTCGTACATGAAGAAGTTTTTGTTATTAAATAAGTGCTGCGACTCAGTCCAGTAAGCAATTGGTTTTATACATTCAATTCCAATAGACTTGAGCAAAATGGAACCTTGAAAAGCGCGAAAATTATAATCCTTAAAGAAGGTTGAAATATATAAATTTAATCTTCTTAGAAGCCTATATTTTTTATCGATTGTTGAAACTTTTAATATTACATCTGTATTAAGAATAGGATGTTTGAATGTATATAATCTATTTCTTTTACGCGTATGTCGATTTAGACGAAAATTATCATTTATATACTCCGCAAATTTTTTGTCTTCCACCCATCTGGTTAACTCAGTAATGCATGGAATATCTGATGCATATGCATATTTTCCTTTTTGGCCATCTGAGAATTTTATGTCTTCAGTTTTGACTTTCATAATAAGATTTTTCTTATTTTTCTACTACACTTAATGATCAAAGCTAAATGGGATATGATACTGATCGTGTTTAATAATTTTATTCACTTACTTGAGAATATAACCTAGAAGACAGTTGTGACAAATAGCGAGAATAAAAAAGTTCCGAATAATGCGCTACAGTTGCCTGATGATATCAGAGTTACTGAGTTTTTAGGTGAAGGTGGCAGAGCCTATGTTTACCGTGCCGTGATGGATACATTAGATGTTATAGTAAAAGTATATAAAAAAGATGTTGTAATAAAATACCTTGAAAAATATGCTGTCGATATCGCCCAATATGAGTTTGATCGAAATAAAGCCCTATATAGTATTGCTAAGATTAAAGAATATATAGCCAAACCATATCGAGTATATACACATAAAAGCAGTCGCACTCACTGTATCATCCAAGAATTTGTGACAGGTACTATTTTAGAGAATTTGATTATTGAGCTTGATTACTTGCCTAAAGAAATATTACAAGCAGGTTATGACATTGTTAGAGAGGCTGAGAATAATGGGATTCACGACTTAGACATAAGTGCTGGAAATCTTATGGTGAAAAAAATCGATGGGGTATGGAAACCAAAACTATACGATTTTAATTTGATGTCACAGTATTTAAATCCTACGAATCCTATATTAGGTTTTGCAATCAAATGTGGTATACGTAAGAAATCCTATCGTGATTATCGAAGTTTGAAAAACTGGGAAAGACGTGGTGAAAAACGCCTTTGGTTAGGTAGAAGCTGAGTTTATGAATAAAGATTTACCAAAGCCTGTATGGCTATTACTTCCATTTGTTGTAGCTCTGTTACCCTATGTCGCACGTATGATAAGTGTTGAATCTGACAAATACGTATATAGTGAATTGGGCATTATAGAGAATTTAACATTTGCATTCTTATGCGTAGCAATAATTACTTGTCTAGTTTTTTTGACTTCCAAGAAAAAATACAATTTTTTAAGCTTTAGATATTGGATAATTTTGTTTTTGTTGGGAACAATCTATTATGCTGGTGAGGAGATTAGTTGGGGCCAACATTACTTTGGTTGGGCGACTCCCGAATCATGGAAAGATGTAAATGATCAACAAGAGACCAATTTACATAATACGGCTGCTATATTTGATCAAATTCCAAGAACGCTATTATCTATTGCAGCATTAATTGGAGGAGTGTTGATTCCAATTTATAGAAGATTTAAAAATCATATTCCTAATGAACAATCATTTTTTGATTGGTTATTTCCAACCTATGTCTGTATACCTGCGGCACTTTTTTCTATGTTAGTGAGTTGGCATGAAAAACCATATGAATTTCTCAACGTTTCAATTCCGGCAGTACTGGATATACGCGCTGGTGAGACTAAAGAATGCCTACTCGCATTGTTTATGATGATCTATGCGCTATCGATTTGGTATCGTAATCGAAATGTTAGTTCTATTTGAGTATTAGTAATCAGCGTAGGACTTTTCTTCTACGATTTTGGAGCCTAGAAGTGAGTTAATCTTCTTTTTTGTCCCAGCTCGTTTGTCATTTTGAACATATACAGCACGTGCGAGCTCTATAAATACTTGGTCAAATTCTTTTTTAGCTTCTTTAATCCGAATTTTATCTTCTATATCCCATAAAGCCTGATTATTTTCTTTTAATTCCTGTTTTAGTTCTGTTAGTTCTTCGTTTCTAGCTGTTTTGCTCCATATCTTGCTTAGTAACTCTAATTCCGTATTTATATTGGTTAATTTTATTTTATCTTTAATCTGTTCAGATTTAATCTCAAGAATAGTAATTTTATCTAGGAGCTCGCCTGGAGAGATGGGTACATTGATTGTTTCCATATTTACGTATTAATACTTTTCCTTTGGGATGATTGTAATATATGTTGAAGCTTTTCTATCACTTCATCGGTACTGATTAGATCCATTACCCCTTCATGTTCTAATTTAGTACCCCATTTTAATTCACTCGCTGTTTTATTTCTAAATTTTTCTGCTGCTTGATCATATTTGTTTATACAGTTATCGATACTGAGGTAAGGTCCGCTGCGCATAGGATTACTTGCAGCATATAGTCCTAATACAGGCGTGTTAACTCCAGTAGCCATATGAGCAGGTCCAGAATCGGGAGTAATAATGACATCTGCTCGTTGGAGTAGGGCTAAAAATTTTTTCAAATTATCTTTACCAATTAAATTAGTCGCTTTTTGCTGCATATGTTTTTGAATTTTTTTGCCCAGTGCATATTCAGTTTCTGAAGGCCCTCCGCATAATATAATATGAGCATCAAATGCTTGTATGGCATAGTCTGCAACTTCCGCATAACATATGCTGCTCCAGTTACGTTTAGGGTGGCTGGAACAAGGGCTAATGATGATGTTAAAGCGAGCTTTATCAATATGTTGTTCTGCAAATTCATGCGCATCGGAAGGGATGACATAGTTCCAGATTAATTCCCGTTCTTTTAAACCTATGTGTTCAATAAAGCTAAAAAAACTATCTAAGACATGTTGTTCAGGCGTGTATTCAATGCTTTCATTAATAAATAGTGAATGAAAATCTTTTGCGCGTGATTTATCATAACCAAGCTTTAATTTTGCTGGAATTAATTTACTAATGTAGTTAGCGCGTAGAGATACTTGTGCACAAATTAAAATATCATACGATTTAGTTTTCATTTGTTTAGCAATAGAACGGTAACTTCGTATAGAAGTAGATTTGTCAAACAAAATAAATTCAATATTCTGTATATCACTTACTAAGCCAGCTTCATTTTTACCTATTACCCAAGTAAGTTTAGTATTTGGCCAATATTTTTGTATGGTACGCACTATGGGAATCATATGAGTGACATCACCAATAGCAGATAAGCGTAGAATACAAATCGAATTTGGAGGGGTATTCATAGTAGACTTAGTGAATGGGTGAGATTCAATCTATTTGATAGCTGTACAATGGAAAATATTGAGGTGAAATATGAAGGTAATCATATCGTTGCCCATAACAAATTACTATTTGAATCATTTCCTCTCAAGTTATTTGATCCCGTTTATTTAGAGTCGAATTCTGAATTGATTTCTTCGATGTCAGAAACACAGCATGGAAGAGGGAATATACACGGCTTTAAGTATAATAAATTAGACTTGTTGTTGCGGCATTATCACCGAGGCGGAATGTTGGCAAAGATTGTAGATGATGGATATTTATGGGCAGGCTTATCTAAAACTAGACCAATGAGAGAGTTATTAATGCATTTAGAAATGCTGAAATTAGGTCTACCAGTTCCTACTCCTGTTGCTATTCATGTTCGGCGATCTGGATTGATTTATCGTGCGGATATCATCACAAAATATATTTCAAATGCCAGAACGTTGAGCACAGTATTGCTTGAAAATAATATTAGTGACCAAACTTGGAATAGAATTGGAGAAACAATTAAAAAGTTTCATGCGAAAAATTGTAATCATGCAGACCTAAACGCACATAACATTTTGCTATGTGATAATGAGGATATATATTTAATAGATTTTGACAAATCTATGATTGATAACTCTTCAGGCCAATGGAAAGATAGGAATCTAAAGCGACTTAAGCGCTCACTAGAAAAATTATCCTCAAATAACGAGAAATTTAATTATACTGATGAGGCATTTTCTATGCTTATGCAGGGTTATTCAGCATAATTAACTTCTTTAGACTAATTTAAAAATTGATCCAAATTTTCTAAATACTTATTTAAAATTTCAGATTTTTGATTTACAAAATATATTGCATTTTTACCATACCCTTCGCGTTGACCATCATTTTTTAGCAATGAAATTAATTGTAAGCCAAGTTCATGATTGTCGTTTACTTGAATAATTGCGCCTGCTTCTAAAAGATCATTTACTTCTAGTGCAAAATTATCTGTGTAAGGTCCAACCATAATACACTTACCGTAGCTGGCAGGTTCAAGAATATTATGACCTCCTCTAGCTATAAGCGAGCCACCTACAAAAACAAGCGCTGCTTCATTATAAAATATGTCTAGTTCCCCTAGGGTGTCGACAATATAAACATCCGTCTCATTAGTAATTTCATCATGTTTACTGCGAACAGCAACATCCAAACCTTTGTATTTCAGATTTTTAGCAAGAGTTGTACAACGATCTGGGTATCGTGGCGCCAATACTAAAAGATAGTTTTTTCTTTTTAACAACTCGACATGTATGGAAAGCTGTAACTCTTCATCTTCATGAGTAGAGGCGCCTAGAAAAAATGGTCGCTTAATTGTGGTGCATGCTAGCTGCTCATTTTTATTTTCCAACATGGCATACTTTAAATTGCCTAAAGTTATGACAGATTGTGGATCAGCGCCTAGGTTAAGATAATTTTTTAAATCTTGTTTCGATCTAGTAAATATTTTCTTTACATTAACTAGTGCGCGTTTATATTCTTGTTT
Organism: Gammaproteobacteria bacterium; assembly: GCA_965243395.1. Lineage (GTDB taxonomy): Bacteria > Pseudomonadota > Gammaproteobacteria > UBA4575 > UBA4575 > JABDMD01. The sequence goes on from CBDEUS010000001.1 coordinate 176,299, forward strand.
AATAAAGCTACTGGTTTGAAGAGTTTTATTTGAAAGTCTTGCATTGATGATTGAAATAGGTATAGAAAGCTTATTTGCCTGAGCATAGTAGGTAGGCCATATTTCAGTTTCCATTATAAAACTAACACGTGGTTGAACTTGTTTTAAGAAGCGTTTAACGCAAAATGCGAAGTCAAGAGGAAAGTAATAGTGTGCAAAATTATTATCTGAATCTTTTTTTACTAAACTAGCAGCAGTGGTTGTATTGGTAGTAACCGCAATAGAACTATCAGGATATTTTGTAAGTATCGAAAAAATTAACGGTTTTGCAGCAAGATATTCACCTACTGAGGCACAGTGAAAATGTATGGGGTTAGAGCTCGCGCAAGTATATGTAAACCCTAAGCGTTGTAAAAAGTATTGAAGGCCGCCGTCTTTTAATGATCTGTAAGCTACATGCGCGAAAGCTAAGGGGCTTAGCGCAAGTAAAATGAGTTTGTATCGGGTGCTAGTGGACTGCAAAGTGTGGCATCAGGATTTATCGTTGGCCTAATTTAGCCAACCATCAATCTGAAGTAAATCATCCACATTCAGGGAACCCGTAGCTTGTTTTAGATTTAATGTGCTTAATAAATAATCATAGCGAGCTCGAGAATAATCACGCTTAGCGCGAAATGTCTCTTGTAGGGCAAGTAAAACATCTACAGAAGTTCGGGTACCCACTTGAAAACCTGCTTCTGCAGCTTGTGCGGCGGCTTCAGTGGACTCTAGGGCTCTTGCAAGTGCCTTTACTCTACTTATGCCAGAGATCACGTTTAAGTATGCATCACGGGTATTTTTAATTGTCTCTCTGCGAATCTTTTCGTATTCATTGTGCGATTGTTCAGCACGATACCGGGCTTCTTTGGTTTGGTAGTATGTTCGACCGCCCGCTATGAGAGGAATATTCAATTCAATACCTATGCGTGTGTCTTCTGACTCACGCGAACCGGAAATTCCACCTGTATCCGCATCATTATGCGAAGCGACAATATCAAGAGTTGGATAATGTCGAGATTGTTGTAATTTTATTTCTTGTTGTGCAATTTTAGTGGTGTATTCACTCGACAATAAGCTTAAGTTTTGATCCAGTGCTTTATTAATCCACTCTTGCACATCATTAGGGTCAGGGGTGATAAGTTGCATGCGATCAGATAATAGATTGAGCGATTCAGCACGCTCGGCAATGATTACTTCTAATGCATCTTTAGATATTTCCAGCGCATTTTGCGCTTCAATTTCACTAGCTACAGCTAAGTCATAAGATGCTTGCGCTTCTTTTACATCCGTGATGGCGATCAATCCTACTTCAAATCGTTTCTGTGCTTGTTCAAGCTGACGTTGAATAGCCTCAATTTCAGATTGTCTAAATGTTAAATTATCTTGTTCCGCTAAAACATTAAAATAGGCTTCCGCAGTTCGCTGTATTAAATCTTGGTAAGAGGCATCTAAGTCAATACTTGCTCTGGCAACAGAGTCTTTAGCTTGGCGAAGTTGAATGTAGTAGTCGTGATGATACAACGCTTGAGTGATACTCAATGTATAACCATGATCATTAAAATCAACATCTCTACCTTCGACACCAAAAGTAGCTCCATCCGTTTCTTGGCTTACGTCGGTTGTGTTAGCAGTTAAGTTGGCCTGTGGAAGAATATTAGCGCGCGCGATAGGTTTTGCCTGAACTTCAGCCTGGTACCTTGATTCTGCAATTAAAATATCTGCATCATGTTGTTTAGCTCTCATGTAGATATCCATAAGGCTTAAGGCATGTGCAGTATTTAAACCTGAAAATGCGAGCAGACATACTGAGATGAATAGTGGCTTAATAGACAATCTAAACCCTTTTTCTTTATATAATATCATGCCTATGTATCTGTATTTTGGTGCATTTTTAAAGCAGATAATGAGTAATCGGTCATTATTTCTCAGTAGATGGCCATGTTGGTATCAACCTCTCTTGCCCAACCATCAATTCCAGTTGAAAGATTAATGATTTTTGTAAAATCGTGCTGGGCCAAATAGTTGGCGACCGCTCGACTGCGTATACCATGATGACATATGACAACAATTTCCTCCTCTGGATCTAGCTCCAGTAGTGATCCAGGAATTTCCCTCATTGGAATAAGCTTTGACTTTGCTATATGACAACGTTCAAATTCCCAAGGTTCTCTAACATCTAATAAAAGAGGCGTTTCAGGAGTTTGGTCTAGATAGTCTTTTAGTTGTTTAGGGCTGAATTCCCTAAACATTATAGAAATGTCCCATTATAGTTCGAATTCTTGGGGAGCTTGCATGCCAATCAAGGCCGGCAAGTTAGTTTCAAATAAGTTTGTAATGGTGCTCCCATAGTTTTCATTTTGAGTAACCAGCTTTGCCTGCATTACAGGCGCTTTACCGTCAATTACAAAAAGTCGTCCATTGTTTGTTAGATATTTTTCAAATTGATCGCTGTACACAGGCATTGAGGCAGTTATAGCGATTACATCATATTGTTTGCTCATCGAAGCGTTTGTCAAAACGTCTGCAACCTCAAAGTTAATATTTTCTATTTTTTGTTGTTGTAAAATTTTTTGGGCGTCAAGGCTGAGGTCCTCAAAATATTCAATAGTATCTACATGTTTTCCTAATTTAGCTAAGCATGCAGTAACAAATCCAGATCCAGTGCCTATTTCTAGAATACTATCGCTTGATTGTATTTGTAGAGCCTGCAACATACGTGCTTCGACCTTAGGTTCCATCATTACTTGATGGTGGGCTAATGGAATTTCCAAATCAGAAAAAGCTAATTTTTGATGTTTTTCAGGTACGAATAGTTCGCGTGGTGTTTCTTCAATCACTTTTAATACATCGATATCCAATACGTCCCAGGGTCGTATCTGCTGTTCAATCATATTGAATCTTGCTTGCTCTAAATTCATATGCTTTTATACCCGAGAGTAGCTTTGTTTGTATCCATTTGATTGTGAACATGATAGCAGAATACATCCATCCACAATTATTATAAATTTATTGCCGCTGAAACATAATATATGAGCGCAGAAAGAATCCTTATCATAGGGCCAGCTTGGGTAGGGGATATGGTGATGGTGCAGAGTTTATTTATTACTCTAAAGCGCCAAAATCCAAACAATGTCATTGATGTTGTCGCGCCAACATGGTCGGCTCCAGTGTTGAGCCGTATGCCAGAAATTAGAAGAGTTGTGCAGGTAAATTTGCAACATGGAAAATTGCAGTTAGCTGAGCGATATAGGGTTGGTAAAAGCTTAAAAGGTGAATATGACAAAGCTATAATTTTGCCGCGTACATTTAAGTCGGCACTGATTCCTTTTTTTGCAAAAATTCCCATACGTACCGGTTATCGTGGCGAAATGCGTTACGGAGTCATCAACGATATGCGCAAACTAGATACCGATTTAACTTATAAAGCTGTAGAAAAATATCTTCAGTTGGTATCGCTTCCATCACAACTTTATCAAACACCTGAAATTATTTATCCAAAACTTCAAATTGATGAAGCTAAACGCAAACAAACGATGCGTAAATTTGAGCTCGATGAAACAACACCTTTTATTGGCTTTATGCCCGGTGCTGAATTTGGACCTTCAAAACAGTGGCCAGCAAAATACTTTGCAGAGTTAGCACAACGATTTAAAAAAGAAGGTTACAACATTTATATTTTTGGTTCGCCAAATGATAAAAAAATGGGTGAGGAGATCGCACAACTTTCAGATGGCGCTGCGGTTAATTTATGTGGCCAAACTTCGCTAGAAGAAGTCATTGATTTATTGTCATTAGTTAAAGTAGCCATCACAAACGATTCCGGCTTAATGCATATTTCAGCGGCAGTGGGGCGACCTATTGTGGCAATTTATGGCTCTATCACGCCTAAATACACCCCTCCACTCACTGACAAAAAAGAAATTCAATATTTAGGGTTAGAATGCAGCCCATGCTTTAAAAAGCAATGCCCTTACGGGCATTATAATTGCTTAAAGGGGATAGAAGTTGAAAAGGTTTATGCGAGTGCGCAAAAATTATTATAAAAAATAATCATTGCGGTCGAAGCTGGAATCTAATGAATCAAGTTTCTCAGGGTGATTAATTAAATCCTCAATAAACCAGTTTGCATGATTATATAAACACGTAACATCTTTACATTCCTGGGTAGCATCAAAAGCTTCAATCAATCGCAAGGTATTTTTTTGCGTTTCAATGACACCGTCTTGAGTATCATAAGCATGTTTTTCGCCCAATAGTGCTTGGGGTACATGACGGTAAACCGGACAGTTAAAAATACCGAGCGGGCTTAATACTTGTCTGAAGTATTGCATATGGCAGTTATGTGGCTGATCGGTGTAATTCATGTAGGTGCCATTTTCTAATACACGTAAATTAGTACTTTCAATCACTTTGAAATCATCATCATCTAACTTTTTTGACTCATTGATTGAATCACGAATTTTTTTCATTATTGATTCAACATATTCACGCTCTTTATCGATACCGATTATTTCAGCGTTGTTAATTTCAGCACGTGTCAGAAATGGCTTAAATGAAATGTAATTAAATTGATGATCTTTAGCTAATTGAGCCGCAGTCACAATTTCGTCTACATTTTCAATGATTTTTGTATCATTGGTTTCGCAATCTTTCCATACAATTATAAAACTAAAACCAATCTGAAATTTAGGATTTATTTTTTTAATGTTTGGGATATGGCTGCAAATCCATTCAAGCGTACATTTTTTACTTCCGGGTTTATGCATAGCACGGAAGGTTTCATTAGTGCCAGAATCAAGTGAGAGTCTTACCCAGTCTCGTTCCTCTAACACATCTGCGACAGCTTCAATTTTTTTCAACATGCTGCCGTTGGTTACCACACCAATTTGAATATTCATGGACTTTAGATGTCGAACAATATCTTCAAAGCCTTTATATGCAGTAGGCTCACCACCACCAATAATGATCACTGAACGTAAACCTTTTTCAGCAAGATAGGTTAGTGAGTCTTTAAGTTTTTCATGTTCGTAGTTGATATTCTTGTTAAGAATATCCATGTCTACACAATGATCGCAGCGATAATTGCACGCAGTAGTAACGTCTAAATTAATCGAAATAGGCGCACTGATAGGTGCATTTTTTAATGCTTCTTCCAGCGTCAAAGAACCGTTGGCATAGCCATTGCGCCATTCAATTTGCCATCTAACATATTCTTTTAATTTATTCAGTACATCCGGTTGACGTAATTTACCCATAAAGTCATGTATGGGTGACAGCTCAGTTTGTTTTTCTACTTCACGTGTTGTCGCTTTAACGTGTAAAGGCGTGACTTCACTAACAGGTTCAGATTCAATCTTAAGGTGGGTGAAATCAATTAAAGGTGACAGAGTCATTAACACCTCGCCACTTTCACTATGTATTTTTTCCATTGCTGCTATTTTTAATATTACGTTTGGGTTACTGCTTGGTATATTTGTGCAAGATGCGTCATTCCATCAATCAATGCAACTTCATCTGAAGAGGCTTTAGAGTGGATAGTACTAATAAAGTTCTTGATAGAACACTCAAGTGGATCTACCACTGATATTTGGTCATCTGTTGTGCGTAATGATATCAGGTAATCAGGCAGTTCGACATGACGGTCTACCCGTAAACCATTAACCGCATAGGCTGCGGGTTTCGGGAAAACGTCACTGGCCACTAATGAGATACTAACTCGAGTATCTCCTAAGGCATGTAAGTAATCGAATTCAATGAGCAGGTCATTGTCGTTCGCGAGTTGAGCAAAATTGGATTCAATATTATTGATTTTGCCAGCACCTACTAGCGTGTAGAGCATGCTTAAAATGTGTGAGACGGAATCTACAATCATTTTATCGTCTCTACTTTGAGGGGCTAACCACATAGAGAAAGTTTCAATATTATTTTGCTTCTTTAATTGCGGGTAAAGCTCGTAATAAGCAGGTAGAGTGTAAGGCCACTGTGTATTGAGTTGTAATACGCGCTGGTTAACTCTACAGATATTTGCCACATCAATTGCATCAGATGTAATGCAGTCGATATCAGTTTGTGTTTTTAACGGCTCGTTTGACCACCAAAGTGGCTTTTCACAAAATACGTGGCTACCTTTATTTAGAGACGTGCGTATATAGTGAAGGTGTGAATCAGCAGGACAACTAATTACAACGATATCGATCGAATGTTTGTCCAGTAACTCATCAAGTGTTGCATAAGCTTTGCATTCAATTGAATACTCGTTTACTAAATTTTCGGCAGCATGTTGGGCTGATTCCAGTGTGCTACTCACTATGGCTTGAATATCACATCCTAATTGCTTAAAAATTCTAGCAATGAATGGTCCTGTACCTTGTTTTGAGCGACCCGGGCCCACGATAGCAACACTTAAAGGCATGTAGACAATTCTGTCATGGATAGATGGTAAAAGGCTACGGTGTGTACAGTTAAGTAGCAACTATTTATACAATTTTATGGCTTAGAGATTTCAATGCTGCTTTGATTCAACTAAAATTCAATTACTGAGCTAGAGGTGTCCATTGCTTCATGCAATTGGCTGAGAAATACTCTTAATCACCTGAACCAGGTAATGCTGGCGGAGGGAAGCGCAGCAATATCAAAAGCTACGCGCCCAAGTTAAAAAATGTAAATCAGTAATTTTAAGCTATAGGATTACACCATGAGCGCTAACGCTGAAAGTATCCAACACAAGAATCCAACATTATCGGCAACTTTGTCAGAAGAGTTTACTCAACCCTTTCCAGGTTCAAAAAAAATTTTTGTTACGGGTTCACGTGATGATATTAAAGTAGGTATGCGTGAAGTTTCATGCGCATACACTTCAACTAGTTTTGGCGAAGAAGAAAATCCCCCTATCACTCTTTACGATACGTCCGGCCCATATACTGAATCTGAGGTTGAGATAGACCTAATGCAGGGTTTACCCCATCTGCGTAGAAATTGGATAGATGAAAGAAATGATACTGAAGTGCTTTCTGGTCCAAGTTCTGAATATGGCTATGTAAGACAAAATGACTCGCGTACAGCGCACTTGCGTTTTGCACACTATCATCCACCCAAGCGTGCAAAACCTGGTAAGAATGTCACGCAAATGCATTATGCGAAGCGCGGAATGATTACTCCAGAGATGGAATATATTGCGATTCGTGAAGATATGCGATTGCAGCAACATAAAAATGATCCTCGTTATCAAAAATTATTAAAACAACATGCTGGCGTGAATTTTGGTGCAATCTTGCCAGATAAAATTACACCTGAATTTGTTCGTGACGAAGTAGCCAGTGGGCGTGCCATCATTCCTAACAATATTAATCATCCTGAATCTGAACCAATGATTATTGGGCGAAATTTTTTAGTTAAAATTAATACTAATTTAGGAAATTCTGCAGTGACTTCCTCTATTGAGGAAGAAGTGGAAAAAATGGTTTGGTCTGTTCGATGGGGTGGCGATACAGTGATGGATTTGTCGACAGGCAAGCATATTCATGAAACGAGGGAGTGGATAATTCGCAACTCTCCGGTACCTATTGGCACAGTACCGATCTATCAAGCATTAGAAAAAGTAAATGGAAAAGCAGAAGAGTTAAGTTGGGAAATTTTTAAAGACACCTTAATTGAGCAAGCTGAACAAGGGGTAGATTATTTCACTATTCATGCAGGAGTGCGTTTAGCATACGTGCCCATGACAGCCGAGCGCGTTACTGGAATTGTCTCGCGAGGCGGTTCAATCATGGCGAAATGGTGCTTGGCCCATCATCAAGAAAACTTTCTATACACTCACTTTGAAGATATTTGTGAAATTATGAAAGCCTATGATGTAGCGTTTTCTTTGGGGGATGGTTTGCGCCCAGGTTCCATTGCTGATGCAAATGATGCAGCGCAATTTGCAGAACTAGAAACATTAGGGGAGTTAACAAAAATTGCCTGGGAACACGATGTTCAAGTAATGATTGAAGGCCCTGGACATATACCTTTGCAAATGATTAAAGAGAATGTTGATAAAGAACTTGAAGATTGTTTTGAAGCACCTTTTTATACACTTGGTCCGCTTACTACAGACATTGCACCTGGTTATGATCACATTACTTCAGCAATTGGAGCTGCGAACATAGGCTGGTATGGAACCGCAATGCTTTGTTACGTCACACCAAAAGAGCATTTAGGTTTGCCAAATAAGCAAGATGTCCGAGACGGGGTAGTTGCATATAAAATTGCCGCACATGCAGCAGATTTAGCCAAAGGACATCCTGGTGCGCAAATCCGTGATAATGCGCTTTCAAAAGCACGTTTTGAATTTCGCTGGGAAGATCAATTCAATTTGAGTTTAGACCCAGATCATGCGCGCGAATTACATGATGAAACCTTGCCTAAAGATTCTGCAAAAGTTGCACATTTTTGTTCAATGTGTGGGCCTCATTTCTGTTCAATGAAAATTACCCAAGATGTTCGTGATTACGCTGCAAAACAAGGTATAGATGCTATACCTGTAGCGATTGAGAAAGGTTTACAAGAAAAGGCACAAGAGTTTAAGCAAACCGGTGCCGAAATTTACCGCAAAATTTAAAAATTTTAAAATAAAGTAGCTCAGAATATTAGTTATGGCGATGTAATGTTAGGCAATTTTTTTACAGCGGAGTTTACATGATGGTAAATGAGCATTTAAAAAATAGTTCAGCACAATATTAGTTATATTCAAATCTTCAAGCACTCAATATGGCGGGATCTTCCAAAAAAGTTATTTATGCTGCGTTAATAGGAAACGGCATAATTGCAGTAATGAAATTTTTTGCTGCAGCTTTCACGGGCAGTTCAGCCATGTTTTCTGAAGGAATTCACTCAGTTGTAGATACTGGTAATCAAGTTTTGCTTTTATTTGGGTTAAAGCAAGCAAAAAAACCCGCAGATAAAAGATATCCATATGGCCATGGCAAAGAAATTTATTTCTGGAGTTTCGTAGTAGCAATTTTAATATTTGCAGTAGGTGCGGGTTTATCAACTTATAAAGGAATTCAACATGTCATTCATCCGCATGTAATCACTGATCCTATATGGAACTACATTGTGTTGAGCCTTGCATTAATAGTTGAAGGGTTCGTTTTTTATGTGGCGATTAAAGAATTCAACAAATATAAAGGAGAGAAAAAATACCTTGAAGCCATTCGCAAAGGGAAGGACCCGGGACTATTCGTAGTATTGCTTGAAGATGCGGCGGCTACATTAGGTTTAATCGTAGCTTTAGTGGGAATTGCCGTTAGCCAATATACAGGTAATTACGTTTTTGATGGCATTGCATCCATATTGATTGGAATGATACTCGCAGGAATTGCGGTATTACTTGCGTTCGAAACTAAAGGCCTGTTGATTGGGGAAAGTGCTGAAGAAGTAGTAGTAGAGGGTATTCGTAGAGTCGTGAACAAGTATCGTGGGGTGGAAAAAGTTAACGAAATTTTAACAATGCACATGGGTCCGGAATACATACTTGTGAATTTAAGTGTGGAATTTAATGATGAAATTCGCACTGAAAAAATGGAAGATGTCGTTACCAAAATTGACAAAGAAATCAAACAAAAATTCAAAAATGTAAAACGTATATTTATTGAAGCAGAGTCATGGCGTTTTAGACATTAATTACGTGATGTCACACATCGCTAATCATCTTGAACACAAAGATTTTAAAAATATTTCAATTGCCTACTTTAATATTCCAATAGGTTACATTGATAAATCAGCACTATTTATAAAGGTCTCTAATTATTGTTTATCAATACAGCTATTGTGACTAATTTCAAATTTTATAAAACTACATAACTTAAAATAAAGAAAACTTACCGTTTAGCAGGAAGGACGATACGTACACATGTGTTGTTATACAGAGTTTACTGATTTAGCAGATAAACTCATTTATAGGCAATAACACGAGCGATGCTTGCATCATTATAAGGAGCGTAAGATGAAGCACCTTAATAAAATTGTTCTCTTATTTATTTTGGTTTCGACAGGGAATGCGGAAGAACTCACTTGTAGTTGGCCTACCGATCAAATACTAAATTCAATTGTTGCAATTCAAAGTGGCGAAAAAAGTCATGCGAGTGGTGTTGTAATTTCAAATAATTTAGTGATTACTGCTGCGCATGCACTAGCAGACTATGAGGATACAGTGGTAGATATTAATAATACGATGTACTTGGCGACCGTATTATTAGTCGATAGGGAATCTGATGTTGCATTGCTTTCTGTACAAACTGAAAATTTATATCCCATACCTTTAAGTAGAGACGCATTAAATGAAAGTCAGGACGTATGGGCGGCTGGCTATCCTCGTGCGCAAAATTTACTGACTACTTCAGGTAGCTTCGTTTCTCAAAGAGCTGAAGCCATACATACCAGCGCAGGTATAGACTCAGGTGCATCTGGTGGGGGTTTGTTGAGTTGTGAAAATGGGGAGTTTGTATTGGCAGGGATGTTACGTGGTTATGGCGCTTATCGAACCGAGCATGGATTGGTTAGGTTAGATGATTATTCTATTTCTGTAGCGGTAAGTGATATTAAATTTACTTTCGATCTCGGCCAAGACATACATAAATTTGTCTCAAACTAGTTTATATAAATTTAAACGGCTAAAATACTGACTTCCAAGTCAGTGTTTTAGCAATGCCTTATTCTTATTACCGACGTCTTCCAGCAAAAGACAAAAAAATATATCGTGCCAGCGATAAGATATCTAACGTACCTCTTAAAGACTCTAATAAGCTATTACCTTATGTGTTGGATGTGCAATCTGCGCTTAAAACTAAAGAAAAAACAAATGTATTGCGAGCAAGCCAGACGCTAACAAACCAACTAACGCTACAATTAGAAATTCCTCCAATCAAAATAAAGGTTCTCACCAGCAGACCGCATAATAATTACGGAGAATTACATGGTTTATATGAACCTATTTCGTCTAAGAGGAAAGTCGCTGAGATTTCAGTATGGATGCTCACCGCAAAACGCAAACAAGTCGTAGCATTTAAAACCTATATGCGTACCTTGTTTCATGAATTTTGCCATCATTTGGATTATGAACTCTACAGACTGGAAGATTCCTATCATACTGAAGGTTTTTTTAAACGAGAGTCGAGTTTATATAAGCAACTGGTAAGTACAGGTATGCGCGAATATGAAATTAATTAGGGATGATGTAAATTTAAAGTATGTTATTCACTGATAAAAAAACACTTATGCCTTCGAAACAGGACGCCTTGCCGGGTCGGGCAGAAAAAATGCAAGTTTCAATGCAGCACTATGTAAACAAAAACACCATTGTTCCTCCATTCCCTGAGGGTTTAGAAATGGCAATGTTCGGCTTGGGTTGTTTTTGGGGAGCCGAACGAATATTTTGGCAACTTCAAGGTGTTTATTCTACTGCTGTTGGTTACGCTGGAGGGTTTACACCAAACGCTACATATGAAGAAGTGTGTACAGGGCAAACAGGCCACAATGAGATGGTGCGTGTGATTTTTGATCCTGATATCGTCAATTATGAGGCATTATTAAAAGTCTTTTGGGAATCTCACAACCCCACACAAGGAATGCGACAAGGAAATGATATAGGCACACAATATCGTTCCGGTATTTATGCTTATAGTGAAGAGCATAAAAATTTAGCACTACAGTCAAAAAATAATTATCAAGTTGCATTAAATAAACAAGGCTATGGCGAGATTACTACTGAGATTATGGATGCGCCTGAGTTTTATTATGCAGAGGATTATCATCAACAATATTTAGCTAAGAATCCAGGTGGTTATTGTGGTTTGGGTGGTACCGGTGTTTCTCTCGCAAGTTGAGTAAATTATTATGAGCCAAGATGTTAATGTGCAAGATTTACGACAAAGTTATATGTCGTCAACACTTGTAAAAAATAAAGTTAATAAAGATCCTTTCAAGCAATTTCAAACCTGGTTTGATGAAGCTATGAAAGCAGATTTCATCGAACCTAATGCAATGAACATTGCTACTGTAAACGCAAATGGTGATATTTCATCACGGATGGTACTTCTAAAAGGGTTTGATGAAGATGGTTTTGTGTTTTTCACAAACTATGAAAGTAACAAAGCCTCAGATATTGCCAGTACTCAACAAGCGGCTCTAACATTTTGGTGGGATAAGCTTCATCGACAAATTCGCATAAGAGGCTCTGTTGAAAAAGTAACTAGAAAAGAGTCTGAGGATTATTTTCATTCGCGTCCTCGCGGTAGCCAAATTGGCGCAGTCGCTTCCAAGCAGAGTGAAGTTATTCAAGATTATGCTTATTTGGAAAATGAATATAAGACAATTGAGGATCAATACCAAAATCAGGAAATCCCTTGTCCGCAACATTGGGGTGGTTATCGCGTGATACCTGTTGAATTTGAATTTTGGCAGGGTCGTCCGAATCGTTTACACGATCGAATGCGTTACTCAAAAATGGATGTAGGTTGGAAAATTGAAAGGCTTTCGCCTTAAATTTAAATTATTCGTAGATGATATGCCACTCTGGTGCGGGCTTCACTTTTTCTGGCCAAAAAGTTTTCTCAGCATTTTCTGCATTTAGTTCAGCACATTTTTGGCGAGCTTCACCATAGGTCATGGTGTCGTCTGTCAACTTTCCTGTTTCAAAATCATATTTTAATTTCCATGCGATAATATAACCTGCGTCATCATCACGTCTAATTAGGTTTTCTTCCACCATTTAATATCCCGCTATTGTTATGAGTGAGGCTGTGCTCGTTTAATGTTTTTGTAAAGATACTATAAATTCTTTTAGCTTGCCATGCTAAAAATTTTAAGAATAAATGCGTACATTAAAGCAACTTCTTTCAAGTAGTCAAAGCGGCCTGATGCTCCTGCATGTCCTGCTCCCATATTCATTTTTAATAACAACAAATTTTTGTCAGTTTTAAGTTCGCGAAGCTTTGCCACCCATTTTGCCGGTTCCCAATAGGTTACACGTGGGTCTGTTAGTCCTGCAGTAACTAAAATATTTGGATAGGACTGCTTTGAAACATTATCGTAGGGAGAATATTGAGAAATATTATTATAGTCAGATTTATTCTCTATAGGATTGCCCCATTCAGGCCACTCTGGGGGTGTAAGCGGAAGGCTGTCATCACTCATCGTATTGAGTACATCAACAAAAGGAACATCAGCAATGGCCGCATGGAATAGATTAGATTGCATATTTAATACTGCACCTACTAACATACCACCTGCTGATCCTCCATGAACGACAATTTTTCCTGATTGAGTATAGTTTTGTTCAATTAAATAATTTGCACAGGCAATATAGTCACTAAAGGTGTTTGTTTTTTTATCTAATTTTCCATTCTTATACCATGCATATCCTTTTTCCATGCCACCGCGAACATGAGCTATAGCGAAAATAAACCCGCGGTTCACTAAACTAAATCGATTTGTTGCAAAACTGGCTGGCATGGTACTGCCATATGAACCATAGGCATATAGTAATAATGGTGCAGAGCCATCCAAAGGAGTTGTATTTTTATAAAGTAATGAGATAGGCACTTCTTGGTTATCTTGCGTAGTTGCGAACAATCTGCGTGTAACAAAATTATTTGGGTCATGTCCACTGGGTACTTCTTGTTGTTTTTTTAGTACACGTGTTCGTGTTGACATCTCATAGTCGAAAATTTGAGTAGGCGTAGTCATCGAAGTGTAAGAAAATCGTACTTGGTCTGTGTCGTACTCATATCCAGGAATAATGTTTAATTCATATGCTTCTTCTTTAAATTCGATGTGGTGCTCATCATCTAGTTGATCACCTTGAAAGGCTACTATGGAAATTCTTGGCAAGCCATTGATGCGTTCTGATCTCACCAAAAACTCTTTAAAAATATAAATACTTCTTAATAATGTGCCGCTCTCGGGCACATAAATATCTTTCCAGTGCTCTTGATTAGTGTGTTGTAAATCTGTCTGCATAATTTTGTAATCTTCAGCTCCATCTTTATTCGTAACAATAAAAAAATAGTCGCCGTGATCTGAAATTTCATATTCAACTCCGGGCTGTCTTTTGGAAAAGCATGTTGCAGTTTGTTCAGGCTTGTCAGCATTAATGAAATGAATTTCAGTAGTTATATGGTCATGTGCAGAAATTAAAATATAATTATTAGACTCTGTAATATCGAGCGAAACAAAAAATCCAGGATCTTTTTCTTGGTAGACTATTCCATCATCGCTAATGTCACCGCCTAATTTATGGCGTAAAACTTTATCTGGACGATGATTTTCATCTAGTGTGGTGTAAAAAAGTGTTTGGTTATCATTGGCCCAAACAAAAGTACTTTGAATATTACTTATTTGATCTTTAAATAAATTCCCGCTAGATAAATCGATAATATATAAAGTGTAAAATTCAGAGCCCTTGGTATCTGCGCTGTAAGCGAAGTATTGATGATCAGGGCTATGTCCTGCATCACCGATGTCAAAGTATTCATGTTCTTTGGCGGCATCATTTGCATTAAATAAAATTTCTTCTTGTTCAGATGTATTTTTATGATAACGACAGTAAATCGGATACTGTTGATTTTCTTCATAGCGTTCATAGTAAAAATAGTCGCCATCTTTTTCTGGCACACTGCTGTCGTCTTCTTTAATTCGTGCGCGTAGTTCTTTAAATAACTTATCCTGAAGAGCTTCTGTATCCAACATACAAGCATCTAGATATTTATTTTCTGCTTCAAGATATTCTCTAATTTTTGGCGATAACACCTCGGGTGATTGAATCACTTGTTGCCAATTTTCATCTTTCAACCAAGCATAATTATCCACTCGCCTTTCTCCATGCTGATTGATTTCAGATGGTTTTTTTTCTGCAATAGGAGCCACGCAATGCGTAAGCGTAGTACTGGAGCTCATTGGTTATTATTTTTTATTTGCGTTTAAAGAAACTTGCCACTGTGTTCGAATAACATTGTTTCTAGGATTCATGCCCTTAGGGCCACTGTGACTAATAGTTAAAGACTGTGGGCCTAAAATTTGCTGATAATACTGG
Source organism: Gammaproteobacteria bacterium (assembly GCA_965243395.1). Taxonomy (GTDB): domain Bacteria; phylum Pseudomonadota; class Gammaproteobacteria; order UBA4575; family UBA4575; genus JABDMD01. The sequence goes on from CBDEUS010000001.1 coordinate 191,387, forward strand.
ACAACTGCTTTAGAAAAATCTTCGCAATGAAAGGGTAAGTCATAACGAACTTCATAAGTTGGAATACCATCTCCATCATCCACTGGCCAAAGATCTGCTAATAAGTGAGAATGAAATTCGCCTTCAAAATCGACATCAAATAGTACTTTGGAAATTTGTTTGCCGGTACCTTCATTCGCTTCTATTTGATCCGGAAATAGACCGTGAAAAAAAAAGTTTGCAGTTGCCACAATAATACTTGAGTTATAATTCGTATATGAAGTATAGATTAGAAACCGAAACATCAACATTTGAAATAGTACAAGAACCACTAGGTTTATGGGATCTATGGGTGGACAATTTACCAACCTTAACTTTTCCTACACCTGAGGAAGCTGCAATAGCCGTATTTGAGCAGCACACTGGCTATACAATTTGGGATCAACTAGAAAAACATACAGCCCCACAAGATTTAAGTGATTGGGAAGTCATTGATTCTTAGAGCTGCATGAAAAACACTAGATGACAGAACCTATAATAAGGGCTACAGTCAAAAGTGTATGAAAACTCAACGATACATTACATTATTAATAATAGCGTTATTCACTTTTGGGTCTAGTGTGCATGCTGGTTCTGTACACAAGTGGGTTGATGAAAAAGGCATCACTCATTATTCGGATTATGTGCCAAATGATATCCATAGCACCGCAGAAAGAATTGAAATTCATAGCAAGTATGAAACATCCGTTGATCAAGATGATTATTACTCGATAATCAACCAATGGACACGCATGCGTGAAGAACGACTCGAACGCAAGAAATTACAACTTGAGAAAGCTAAACAAAAGATGGCGCTAAAACAGGCTCAAGCAGCAGCTGTTCCACAAGTTGTATATGTCGGTGAACAAGAAGAGCGCAGTAACCGCTATTATCCAGTCTATCCCTATCGATTTGGTTTTAAACATCACAATAAATTTGCGAGTAAAAAATTGGGTGGGCACAAATTAAATGGTTTCAGAAATACTAATAGAGGATCAATTTGTAAAATCCCTAGGAGCGGCAAATCACGTTATGGTGGTTCGGGTTTAACGCTTAGTATTCGTTAAGAGGCAATTTTACCTTTGTGCATTAAATAGTCTTGCATTGCGTGTTCTGCTTTAGCAGAATTCTTCCTCCAAAATTTAAAACATGTCATCAATAATAAAATCAAATCATGGCAGATGCTGCATTTCATTTATCTGAAGAGTTTATCCGCGAAGACTTAGATTATTATTTTTCGGGCGAACGAGATAAAAATAATCAAATTCGTCCTGATGATAATATTTACAGTATGACGCCGACGGCGCCACATTTAAGCTTGAGTTTGGATGATGAAAAAGTAGGCAACTTTTTTTATCCCACTCTTCCTAACCTTTTAGACCGCATATACATAGGTATAAGTATCCCATTGTTTGCAAGCAATTGGGGCGCATCTTTTTTACTTGAATTATTGAAAGTTGTTAAGCCAGGAGGGGTTGTAATTTTACCGGTATACCCTGAAGGTCAGGCACAAGAGAAAGGCTACTGGTCGAGAAGTTTTTTAGAGAACATCTTTTTAAGCCGCCAACGTTGGACCGGTTTTAGTAATGTGCGAGCAGAGAATGATGGTGTGATGTCTCTTGGTGTAGGTCGTAAATGGCCAAAAGCAATTCCAAGTACTGCCCAATGGTTTTACCAACAACGTGCAAATCTCGTATTTGAAAAGTTACTACAAACGGGAAGTCGAGATGAAATTGCCAAAATCTATTCTGATATGGCTTTGAGGGTCTGGGCCAACTACACCCATAGTTCAGTTGTTGAGCGAATCATTTTAGATCATTTTGGCGCAAAGACAGCGGTTTCCGTGAACAGTGTTAGCAATGATTATGGTCTATTAGTAACGGATTTATTATTGAGTCCTTATATTAATGTTGCTCAAGGCAACACAAACCATGTAGCGGTGGTAGATGAAGTTGTCACTCAAAGCTTTACTAGTTATTTTCTGCCCCACACGGGTAACCAGCATAAGATAAAGTTTGAATTATTAAACGATGTTGTATTAGACAATAATTCGGACGTCGTTTGCTTAGTTCATTGTTTGAGCAGCTTAAATGAAGATCAGCAAATTAGCTTAATTGATAAAGTATGGACCAAACTGAACCCCAATGGTTTATTGATTTTGCATGATGCTATGCCCGCAGGTTGGCAACAGCATAAATTGCGCCAAAAAATAGCAGATTTGGGTCAGATGACTACATATTCTTCTATTGTGGCTTCAAAAATTGAAGATAGTGTAGAAATTAGCCACTATTCAACAATTCAGGAAGGAAAATTACGAGAAGAAAAGCAACAGCAGACAGCTGTTTTTAAAGTTATCCAAAAAATTTAATGCCTATTCCCAAAAATACAAATAATATGCATATGCAATTACACTAATTGAAACCAGCAATATTAAAATATTTTTACATAGGGTTTTAATTATATCGCTATCTGTATTAATTCCACGAACGAGTTTGCTTAAATCGTGTTGAATAAGGTTAACACTTACTATAGCGGGTAGTATCGCCAGTAGGGCAGCGATGATCCAGCCGAAAGAGTAATGCGGTGAATTTATCAACATTTCTAAGAAAGTCTTAATCGCTTCCATGATGCTGCGTTATATTTCTGTAACTTGAGCCTGTAAAATCGGCTTTAGTATGAAAATCGACATTTCATAGCATTATTTCACGCTTCAGTCGGAGTAATTGCATGGTTGCCGACCATTATGACTAGCATAGGTGTATTATTGAAATATAAATAATATGCGTGGAGGCACGATATGGGAATGCGAAAATTAAGAGACAAGGTATCGACACCTGCCACCATTATTGGAAAAGATTTTGTAATTAATGGTGATGTAAAAGGCTCTGGTTCAATTGTAATCAGTGGTAATGTCAAAGGTAATGGTGACATAGACGGGCTTGTAGAGCTGGTTTCAACCGCAGTATGGGAAGGTAACATCCACACGGATGATGTAATTATAGGCGGTACAGTACGTGGTGATGTTTTTGCCCGTGGTAAACTAGAGATTACTGGAAGTGCTAGAATCTTTGGTAATGTCAGCGGTACTAGTGTCTCAGTGGCGCAAGGTGCGATGATTGACGGTACAATGAAAATTCATGATGGTAGTGGTCTAGTGGGCCAAACTGACACAGATAGTGCTAAATCTTCTTCAAACGAATCTAAAGACAACCTTAATAAATCATTCGAAGAAGCCACTTCTTTCTAATTCCTATTCAAATAATTTTGCGCAGCTAAACATATTGCTGCGCAAGTATTTTCCTAAATTCAAGCTAAATTTATTAGTTCTTATATGTAGAACAGTATTGCTTATTATATTGACGATGGCGGTAAGCCATGCAAATCCGGGTTGGGAAGAAGAGAGAGACATATATCAACAAGCACGAAAAGCACTCTTCAAAAAACAAATTAACCAATTTCATCAGTATTCTTCTCAGTTAATTGAATATCCTTTACATCAATATTTGCAATATGAGGAATTAAAATTACGTTTCTCTAATGTTACCAATCAAGAGATTGATGAATTTTTACAAAAAAATAATGATGGGCCACTAGCAGAACGATTGCGTGTTGCTTGGTTATATCAATTGCAAAGAAAAGGGCGCTACGAAAGTTTTCTAAAGTATTACCAAGATGATAAAGCGGCCGAACTACAGTGTTATTTTTTGCGTGCAAAGATACGACATGGCCAGTTCGAAACAAATAAAAAGCAATACTTAAATCAAGTTCGCGATTTATGGGTAGTAGGAAAATCCCAGCCCAAGCAATGTGATCCTTTATTCAGCTGGTTTGAGAAGCAGGGCTATTTAACTACTGAGCTGGTTTGGGAACGCATTTCCTTGGCAATGGATCATAACCGTTCGAGCCTGGCGAAGTACCTTACTAAAAAATTACCATCTAGCGAACAACCGCAAGCCAAGCTTTGGTTAGAGGTTCATCGTGATCCTCAAAATAAATTACGTTCTAAAAATCTAAAAAAAGATAATCACATAAACAGACAAATTGTGCGTCATGGATTAGAGCGCTTAGCAAGAAAAGATTTAACTCTGGCCCATGAATTCTGGTTAGCTACCCAAGATAATTATGCATTTGGTTCGGACTTGCATGATGAGGTAGAAAGAAGGTTAGCCTTGCGAGCCGCCTATAGGCATGACGATCGTGCAACTACGTGGATGTATCAGTTGCCTAAAGACTTGATTGATCCTTCAACAAGTTTGTGGCGTGCACGTTCAGCAATTCGCAGTCTTGACTGGGATTTAGTGCTTCGTGGCATTGCCATGTTGAATGAGCAAGAGAAAGAAGAGCCTCAATGGCAATATTGGAAGGCGCGTGCGTTAGCTGAAAAAGGACTTCAGTCTGATGCAAATATTTTGTATGAAAAGATAGCTGGAGAAAGAAGTTATTATGGGTTTTTAGCCGCAGACAAATTATCTAAGCCATATAATATTTTTGATATTCCAGTGCAATTTAATCAAACTGAGCTTGAAAAGATTGCGCAAACACCAAGCATTATTCGTGCGAGCGAATTATTGTTAGTAGATCAAATCACGGATGCCCGTAGAGAATGGAATTATGCAACCCAAAATTATTCTCAACGTGAATATCAAACTGCTGCATACTTAGCCCATCAGTGGCAATGGCATGATTATGCGATTCGAACAATAGCGAAAGGTGGTTACTTTGATGACCTAAGCATACGTTTTCCCACACCTTTTACGGGCCTAGTTACAAAATATGCCACTAAGAGAAATTTAGAGCCCGCTTTTATATTCGGGATCATAAGACGAGAGAGTGCTTTTAATCCGCAAGCACGTTCGCCTGTAGGGGCTCGGGGCTTAATGCAATTAATGCCTGCTACAGCGAAGCAAGTATCAAAAACCCTCAAGTTGAAAGCACCCACTCGTTACGACTTATATACACCTGGCTTTAATATAAATTTAGGTAGTCGATATATCACTGATATGTTGAGTAAATTCAACGGCCACAGGGCGCTTGCTTCAGCAGCATATAACGCGGGTCCTCATCGTGTGAATGCTTGGTTGCCAGAAAATAATACTTTGCCTGCGGATGTATGGGTGGACACCATTCCGTTTACCGAAACACGTGAATATGTGCGAGCAATTCTGGCATACACTGCCTTGTTTGAGTGGAAATTAGACCAGAACCCGACACGCTTAAGCGTGCATTTACAACCAGTCGTTCCTAACCCTGATTCATAATTTACTGAATCTGCGTGTTAAATTTTCAGTTCACATTTTTATTCAATTTTGACCATGACAAAAGGGCAAAAAAAACGGATCAGTGGTCACTGATTAATTATTAAATATTACTTTAGGTAACTATTATAGATAACACGTATTTTGGTCATGAATGCTTGGCCTCTTTATCGTTTTTTTTAAGAGAGGGAAATTAACAAAGATATAGTTATTTTCTAAATTTACATTAAGCGCTAGATAGGATTTCTATCGCTTAGATGTAACAAACAAATTGATTTCAATTGGAGTTGGAACAATGAACGGCATACTAAAAAGTATCGCATTAGTTGCGGTCGTCTCGTTTTTTTTAAGCGCTTGTGGTGGTGAGTCTTCAGGCGAAAGTTCGGGAACTATGAGCACAGGCAGTGGCCTTAGCGGAGCTCTTCTATCGGATGCAGGGCAACGCGGATTAGCTATTTTCCAAGACTCTCAATACGGATGTGTGAGTTGTCATGGTGCTCTAGGGCAGGGAACTAACGCGGGTGGACCAATAGACAATACAACAGATTGTCCTTCATGTGTTGATCTTGCAACATTAACTAATTACAACGAATTACTAATGCCTGCATCACCTTTTCAACCAGGTGCTTGTGTAGGTGCATGTGCAAGTGATGTATCACAGTTTATTATTGAAGGCTTGATACAAGGCCGAGCTTTACCGGGTGCGAACAACACTCCTGCAATTTTAGTAAATCCAACTTCGGGTCTAGTGACATCAGAAGCCGGTGGTACGGCCTCCTTTACAGTCACATTAAATTCTTTGCCTACAGATAATGTAGATATCACCTTAACTAGTAGTAATACTGCTGAGGGAACGGTTGCTCCAACAGCACTTACATTCACTAATGCGAATTGGAATGTACCGCAAACTGTTATGGTTACCGGCCAAGATGATGCAGTACTGGATGGCGATATTGCTTATACAATAATGACAACTGCAGCCAGTGTTGATGCAAATTATGCAGCAATTGATCCAGCAGATGTTTCAGTTACAAATACTGATAATGAAGTACCTCCTCCAGGCGTGATTACAGTGAATCCAACTTCTGGTCTTGTAACAACCGAGGACGGTGGTACCGCAACGTTCACTATAGTGCTTGGTACACAACCTAGCGCAAATGTAAGCATTGGTTTAACTAGCAGCAATGCGGCCGAGGGTACGGTTTCGCCTGCATCCGTTGTGTTTACAAACGCTAACTATAATGTTGCACAAACCATTACAGTAACGGGTGTAGATGATGCTGCGGCTCCTGCTGTGGATGGCAATATTGCATACAGTATTGTTACTGCTGCTGCGGTCAGTGCAGATCCATCTTACAGTGGATTAAATGCATCTGATGTATCCGTGACAAATAATGATAATGATGTGCAACCTGTGATTGCGCAGTTTACTGCTGACCCGGTATCCAATGCTGGTGCACCGATTCCTTATGCAGGAATGGTGACATTGAATTGGATGTCTGATGGTGATAGCTGTACTGCAGGTGGCGCAAACGCTGGCGGTCAATGGACGGGTGCCGTGTTAGCCAGTGGAATGCAGACTTTGACTAATTTAACGACTTCGGGTGTGAACACATTTACGTTGACTTGTACAAAGGGTGGAATTGATTCTGCGATATCAACAGTAGACGTAACTGTTGCGGCTGCACCAGGTGCGCCAGTTGTTACCTTAACCTCAGACCAAGTAGCCGGAACAATGCTAGCGTATAACGGAACCGCAACGTTAACTTGGACGTCAACAGGTGCAGTTGGAACTTGTACTGCAAGTTCTACTCCTGCAAATGCAGCATGGACAGGTGCTAAAGCATTAAACGGTAATGAAGCAATAAATAATCTTACTGTTGATACTACCTTTAATTTAACGTGTGTAAATTCAATAGGTACGCCAACTACTGTAAGTACTTCTGTAGATGTAGTAGATGTAAATCCAGCTTTAACATTTACAGTTAATGGTGCTGCAAGTGCCACGATCATTAAGGGAGATTCAGTAACCCTTGCATGGAATCCGACTGATTTGGCTTCTTGTACTGCAAGTGCTGTACCTGCAAATGCAGCGTGGACGGGAGCTAAAGGAGCTACTTTGGCAACTTATAATGAAGTGATTGCAAATGTTCAAGATTCAACAACTTTCACCCTTACATGTGTTGGAGTTAATGGTGCTAATGTTGTTCAATCGGTAACAGTTACAGCTAATCCTGATCCAGAGCTTGCAATTGGTCAGATGAATTACGATGCACAATGCGCGCTTTGTCACGGCGCTGATGGAACTGGTACAGCTGTCTTCTATCCATTGCCAATCGGGCCAAACATGTGTAGTAATAATGTTGCAGGACCAGTTCCTCCAATGCAGGAAGTTTGTAGTGATCAAGCAACATTAGAGGCTTATATAGGTGTTTATATGCCTAATCAGCTTTTCCCATGTAATGGCGATTGTGCTAGAACAACAGCTAAGTACATATTAAATAATTTCTCTGTAAATTAGAGAATTGGGACTTCCTTAAAACCTACTGCGTCTATGATGCAGTAGGTTTTTTTATTTTTGCAGATTTTGAACGATCCGCTGATCAATCCAGTTGGAGTTAAATATCCCATTAAGATAACCACAGTGCCCACCATATCGTGTGAGGTGGATATTCAAATATTTTGACGCATAAAGATCTTGATGATCATGCGGAGGGATTACAGGATCATCCTTCACAATATAAACATCACTCTCAATACTTAGAGAGGCCAGGCGATCTCCTGTGATTGAATAACCTTTTAAATATTTTTCGACTGAATCGAATTCAGTATATTGCAGCAATAAATGTTCCGTCATATCTGTCAGCGAGTTTTGCTGATAAATTGTTTTTAAATCAAAATCATCAGGGAAAAGTTTGTGTTTTTTTCTCAACATGCTTTTCCAGCGCTGCAAATAATATTGTGTGTAAATCCGCGGCATTGATTTTGTTTCATCTAATGCGTTGGCTGCATTCATGACAGGACAAATGGAAATTATTTTTTTGATACTTAAATTATATTCTTTTGCTTCAGCACCAATGCGTAGTGCAAAGTTTCCGCCAAGGGAAAACCCAACAATATAAAAAGCAGAGTGGGGCACTTGATTTTGAATGGCAGAGGTTGCTTCTAAAACTTCTGTCAGCCTGCACGAGTGAAACAAATCTTTATTTAAGTGTTGCGTTCCGCCATGGTCTCTAAAATTTAAACGAGCTACATTAAAGCCACTTGCATAGAGCTGACTTGCAAGTGGCAATAAATATAACGATTCTGCACAGCCCAACCAACCATGTAGTATTAAAACCAAGGGGCTATTTACAGAATTGCTTTGAGTATTAAAAAGTCCTTGCAGGCGTATACCATCTGACAAAGATAAAATCTTTGGTTGGCTGTGTTTGCAAAATGTTTTGCTTACATACCAAGCATACGATTTGCGCAACGCAGATGCTGCAACAACAGTATTTATATGGCCGTTACGAAATAATCGAGGAGGAAGGTATTCCGCCACTACTTTGCTTTATTTAATGCTTGTTCAATATCTGCCAATATATCATCAATATGCTCAATACCTATGGAAAGTCGCACCAGGTCTTCACTTACGCCAGCAGCAGCCTGTTCTTCTTTTGATAATTGTCGATGCGTAGTTGTAGCAGGATGACATGCTAATGATTTTGCATCACCGATATTCACTAAACGCACTATAAGTTCAAGCGCATCAATGAATTTTGTACCTGCTTCAAGTCCGCCTTTAATACCAAAACTTAAAATTCCTGAAGCACGTCCACCAAAATATTTTTGTGCAAGCTGATGGTCTTCATGCGAAGGTAATCCAGCATAACTTACCCAATTAACCAATTCGTGTTTTTCTAAATATTTGGCAACCGCTGTGGCATTTTCGCAATGTCGATCCATGCGCACTGGAAGGCTTTCTATACCTTGAAGAATAATAAAACTGTTCATTGGAGAAATAGCTGAACCCATGTTACGCAACGGAACAACACGAACTCGCCCAATGAATGCTGCATTACCAAATGCCTCTGTGTACACAATGCCGTGATAAGAAGGGTCAGGTTCATTGAAGACAGCAAAACGCTTTTTATGCTTTTCCCAAGGAAAATTTCCCGAATCAACTACTACACCGCCAATGGAAGTGCCGTGTCCTCCCATGTATTTAGTTAAAGAGTGAATACAAATATCTGCACCAAATTCAAAGGGTCTGCACAAGTAGGGTGTGGGTACTGTGTTATCGACCATTACGGGAACCCCAGCTTGATGAGCAATATTGGTTAAAGCCTCAAGATCAATAACATTACCTGCTGGGTTCCCTAAGGATTCACAAAATACGGCTTTGGTATTTTCATCTATCGCTGCTGCCATAGCATCCATATCACGATAATCAACAAATCGAACCTCAATCCCCAGCTTAGGTAAAGTGTGTGCAAAGAAGTTATATGTCCCACCATATAAAGTGGCTACCGAAACGATATTGTCTCCTTGTTCAGCTAAGGCAAAAATTGCATAAGAGATTGCAGCCATGCCGGATGACAGGCCTAGAGCACCTACACCCCCCTCCATCGCGGCGATACGTTGTTCTAATACCGCTGTTGTAGGGTTCATAATGCGTGTGTAGATATTACCTTCAACTTTTAAGTCAAATAAATCTGCCCCATGTTGTGTGTTATCAAATGCATACGAAGTGGTTTGATAAATGGGTACCGCAACAGCTTTTGTAGTGGGGTCAGGTGAATAACCCGCATGTATGGCTTGAGTTTCAATTTTCATAATCGATTACCTCTGAAAGTTTGTGAGGTGGATATAAGTTAATAAACAAAGCCGTGAGACTGCAAATAAATGCAAAATTACATGGCAGAAAACTGGATTGTTTGGTCATGAAATCCGTCCCTAAGCTTAATTGTGTGCTTCAAATTATTCGGGCGTTGACTCGACCTAGAAGCTTAAAGGGCGGTCATCGCTTTAGCAGAATTTTTTAGTCGCCCTGCAAGTTGTTGAATTAAATCAGCGACATAACCAGGAGGTTATTGAGTAAAAATGCTAGGGGTATTTTGAGTTGATGTCAATAACTGGGCCATTAATGGGTAATTATATCGTTGCATTTTGTATTATTTTCTCAAGTTCCAAGTAATAAATCTTTGAGAACTGATAATGTCATGCTGGATTAGCCAGTATTTAACTTCTTCTGCGTCATCAGTAAACCAGCAAAATGCAGAACCCAGTCGAAAACTATATCCCCAAGCGTCCATATCCTTAAATGCCTGTTGCCGACAATATCCTTCAATGTAGTCGGCTAACATGATTTGTAGGTAGCAGGTAGCATTTTCTTCTGCATTAGTACCTTGAGCATCCACTTCATTACGTTCACGTTGATTTTGCGACATGCATACGTAATGCGCACTTTCATGCAATATTGAGTGTATGGGGGTATCGCCACGTACATATAACGTATTTTTGAGTCTTCCGGCCTCAGGAGCGCCCCAAAAGCTATGCGGAATCTCTCTGTCAAAATTTAGGCAGTTAATTTTTAAGCCATAGCGCTTTAGGACTGCATTGATTGATTCCGAATTTAGATCTTTGTAATACACCATATCAATTTCCATAGTGAACCCGCCCCACCGCAATAGATGTGCTTAACGCCACGGTTTGTCCAAAAAGAGAGATCCATATTTTACGAAAACTAGGTATACTCACCACGCTATTTTTATCCCACTTATCATTCTACGGAGAGAAGCCATTATGCGTTATGTATTACGCAAATCATTATTAATTGGATTGCTTAGCCTGATGGCAACGTCTGCAAGTATTGCGGGTGGAAATGTTGAGGCCGGAAAGTATAAAGCGGAAACTTGCTTGGGATGCCATGGGGTGCCTAGTTATACAAACGTTTATCCTACCTACCGCGTACCTCGCCTTGGCGGGCAACATGCCGAGTATATTGTTGCTGCATTAAAAAGCTATCAAAACGGTGAGCGTAGTCACCCTACGATGCAAGCTCAAGCCTATGGATTAAGTGAAGAAGATATGGTCGATATCGGTGCATATTTTCAGTCTTTAAAATAAATATTAAGCCTACTAATTTAAATTTATTCATTATGAAAAACTTAATTATTAATACGATTCTTCTTCTACTAGTTGTATCTTTAATACCTAGTTTTGCATTCGGAGAAACTGCACATGGTGAATCTAATACCGTGGCTAGGAGTGGTGAAGAAGTAGCAAAGCAGTGTGTGTCTTGTCATGCAGAAGATGGTAATAGTATTGCACCAAATTTTCCGCGCTTAGCTGGGCAGCATGCTGACTACATGTTTCATTCTTTAAAATCGTATAAAAATGGCGATCGCAAAAACGCTATTATGGCTGGTATTGTTGCCGCACTAAGTGAAAAAGAAATGAAAAATGTTTCTGAATATTATGCAAATATGGATGGCGGTCTTTCGGTAATCAATATCGATGACGAATCAAGTTTCTAAAGAAACCAGATAAAAATTACTTTTCCTGTTGTTCCCATTCTTCAGGAGTAAATGCCTTAATACTTAGTGCATGTAATTCTCCGCTGGCAATTTGTGTTTTTACCGTGGCATATACCATTTGATGTTCCTTCACCATACTTAGCTTATCGAAGCTATCGCTAATAACAATTGCCTCATATTTGCCTTCGCCGCCGCTTACCATAGCCTTAGAGTTGGGTAAGCCAGCTTCAATTAGTTTTTCTATTTCGTCTGTAGTCATAATGATGATTATCTACTAGGTACTAAATCACGCTATATCGCTTAGGCCATATAAGACTGATTAAGTAATGTCATTCGCTTCAATAAGAGCGACTAATTCATCTCCAATAAGATCTTTTTTCCAGCTGGATAGAATATCAAGCTCACGTTTACCACGAATGAGTTTTTCAACCACACTTCGAGTAGCAAGTAGACTGGGTGAAATATTCAATTCCTCGGCGCGTTCGCGTACAAAACTCTGAGCTACTTTAACCAGTTTACGCTGAGCACTATTTAGAGGCCCAATAGTGCTTACTGCGGGCCAATCATGTTCTGGAATCTTTAGTGCGGCTTTGATTTCTAAAATTAATGATTCAGCATAGATGAAATGTTCTTCTGAAATATTTTCTAAAGCTGTAAATGAACTAATATCCGTTGGTTGTTCTATAGCTAATATACGTAAAACTTTATCACTAAGAACCCATCGGCGGGGTTTGTTCTCAGTCATAGCTTGTTCTTCACGCCATTTAGCGAGTTGTTTTAAGATATTTAATTGATTAGAAGTTAGTTTTCCTGCGCCTTTAATTGTTTTCCAGACTTTATCGGTATTTATTTTATATTTTCCAATTGAAGCTAAATTATTACATTCAAAATCTGCCCAATGGCTGCGACCATTTTCGCCCAATTCAGTTTTTAAAAACTGATAAATTTCGGCTAAATATTTAACGTCATCAATAGCATATTTGAGCTCTTTATTTGATAACGGTCTGCGTTCCCAGTTTGTTCGCGAAAGAGATTTATCAAGTTCAATACTGCATATTTCATTCACTAATTGCGCATAGCTTACTTGTTCTCCATAACCCAATAAGCTGGCAGCAATTTGAGTATCAAACATTGGAGTAGGTACTACATCAAATAAGTTAACAAATATCTCGAGGTCTTGACTAGCAGAATGAAAAATTTTAGTAATAGAGGTTTGATATAGTAATTTTTTCAATGATGATAAATCATTAATTGCAAGGGTATCTATGCATACTAGATCATGTTCTGACGCAATTTGTATTAAACATAAGTTTGGATAGAACGTCTTTTCACGTATAAACTCTGTATCCAGTGCAAGCCAATCTGCATTAGAGGATGCTGAACAGAACTTATCTAAATCTTTAGAAGATGTGATTAATTTAAATTCCATAATTATAAGTTGCGTGAATTCCCTACGAGTTCACAAGGCTATCTATTATTTGATTTTGTATTTTGCTCTTCCACAAAATAGTGTAACAGCTGAGGAATCAAGAAAGGAATGGCTAGCGCCCTATTTGCAGGAGCATTCGTTGGTTGGCAAAGTTTGGGATACTCATAAAAAGGACTGGATCAGTGAGAAAAAATTCTATAAAGAGCTGGCTTATTATGATTATATTCTTTTAGGTGAAGTACATAACCATCCAGATCACCATGTTTTGCAGGCAAAGCTATTAGATGTTTTGGCAAGCTCAGGTATAAAACCCAGTGTAGTGATGGAAATGTTGACCATTGAAAGTTGGCAGGATCAACCATCCACCTGGGGAAAAACCGAAGAACTACAAGAACTCGCAAGCATGATAAATGATGGCTGGCCATGGGAATTGTATAAACCTGTATTAAGTTCGATTGTCCGACACAAGCTTCACTTATATGCAGGAAATATTAGTAGTGATGAATTGCGAAAACGTTCGTACGAAAATTCATTTTTTGATTACCCTTATGCTGAAAAGAATTATTCTTATACAAAAGAAAACTTTGAGACATTAAAAAAAGATATTATTGACTCTCATTGTGGGTATGCGAATGAAGGGTTGGTAAAATTCATGTCACGTGCGCAAATGCAACGTGATCACATCATGGTGAGTGCACTGCTGGATAAGAATCGACCTGTTGTTTTAATTGCAGGTAAGGGGCATGTAAGAAATGATTATGCAGTTCCTATGCAGCTTAGAAGAAATTTTAGGCAAACATCTTATTTATCCGTTGCATACATTCCTGTTCAGGAGGACAAGCATGATCCACAAGAATATTCGCAGGGCAATGAAGATTTATATGACATTCTATATTTCACCCCTAGTCATACTACAGAAGATCCATGTGTGAAATTTCGTAAACAGTTGCAAAACATGCGTCAACGTCAAGATCTGTGAGCGTTATTGACCAATAATTTAATGCACTTGCTTGCAGTAGATGGGTTATGTGCGACAATATCGTATAGAAATATGCTCACCTTACATTTAATAGGATATTAAATGCTCATAGGGCCCGATGCTAATTTAAAAGCAAGAATAAAAAGTCTTCGCAATCATATTACAAATGAAAATCCTCTACTGGTGGATGTGGTGGACCATTTTTGTGAATTGGACAAGATTGCTTATAAACTTGGCGTTCTTACAAATAAAGAGTCTTACACTACCGACATATCATGGTGGCCGCTAATTTCTGTGTTAGGGACATTTTCAGCGGGCAAGTCGACCTTTATCAATCACTATGTGCAAACCGATTTGCAAAAAACGGGTAACCAGGCGGTCGATGATAAATTTACAGTTATATGTTTTAGCAGTGATGACAAAATAAGAGTCTTGCCCGGATTAGCGTTAGATGCAGATCCTCGTTTTCCGTTTTATCAAATCAGTGAAGAAATTGAAAAAGTATCAACGGGTGAAGGTTCTCGTATCGATACTTATTTGCAGTTAAAAACCTGTCCATCTGATTTAATTAAAGGAAAAATTTTTATTGATTCTCCAGGTTTTGATGCAGATGCACAACGAACTTCAACATTACGAATTACAGATCACATCATAAACCTCTCTGATTTGGTTTTAGTATTGTTTGATGCACGTCATCCAGAACCAGGTGCTATGCGCGATACGTTAGAACATCTTGTTGCAGGTACAGTGCGTCGTAATGACTCTAATAAAGTGCTATTTATTCTCAATCAAATTGATACTACTGCTGCAGAAGACAATGCAGAAGAAGTTGTAGCAGCATGGCAACGTGCGCTCGCTTCTGGGGGATTGGTAAGTGGACGTTTTTACTCAACCTATAATGAAGAAGCGGCCGTAAAGATAGAAGACAAAGCATTGCAAGAACGTTATCGACGTAAACGCGACAATGACCTGGGTGAAATTTATCAACGTATTTCTGAAGTTAGTGTGGAACGTGTTTATCGAATTATTGGCTCACTCGAAAATACTGCAAACCAAATAGAAAATAATCTCGCGCCGCAAATACAAGAAGCGACACGCACATGGGCTAAGCGAGTCTTGATGATTGATGTGCTAGTTTTGATTCCTATTTTTCTAGCTATGCTTATTTACTTTATTAAACATTTCGGTTCAGGAACGGCTTTTGATAGCTTTGGAACAACAGGTGTAACGTCAGCCGTAGTTGTTGGGCTGTTGCTGTTATTTTTTATTCATCACTTTATAAGAAATATTGTAAGCAAATGGGTGGCTAAGTCTTTACCTGAAAGAGAGTTAACCGGAAGCGCAAGAGCAGGTTTTTTACGCAACACAAAATGTTGGCAGCCCTTATGGCGTCCTTTTATTGTCGGTTGGAATAAACATACTCGTAAAAAACTTGTTCAAATAAGAGAAGCGGCTGATCGTTTTGTTCAAACACTGAATGATGAATATACCAACCCATCTGGCGAACACAGGGATATGTGAGTGCGGGGCGAATCGAGATGATTCTTTGTTATCAATAACGTATAGATTCGAACAATTTTTAGAACATTAAGACCTTTTTACTTACTGCCCGCATCACTAAATAAATCCAGGGCCAAACAATAACGCTGGTAACGACAGGTGCCCAGTAGACCCAAGTTTTAGGGTCTTCACCTAATATTCCTAATATCCATAGCGATAAACTCATGTAAGGCAATAAGATCATGCCGATAAACATTGCTTGTTGATGCAATGGATAGACTCGTACGCGTTGATGAAATCGAATGGCTATGTATGCTGTGATCGCAAACCCTAAGGCGTGCTGGCCAAGTAGTGCACCTTGAATCACATCTACGCACAATCCTAATATCCAAGCGATGCCCACGCCGACTTTTTTAGGAATAGTGATATTCCAATAGATGAGAGCTAAAGCAATCCATTCGGGTCTGTAAGGGCGAGCCCAGTCAGGTAAAGGAATGAGCATGAGTATCATCGCGACAATGAAGGTTGTAATAATAATTAAAAATATTGGTCGGCTATTCATGGATTAATCATTGCGGATTTTTTGTCTACCAAATCACTTTCAGCATTTGATTCTGATTTCTGTTCGCCGGGCCAGATGAGTAGTACTTCGCGAATGGTATTAAGTTCTACCAAAGGTTTGGCTTCAACTTTTACAAATGCTTCACCTGAGACTTGTTGAATACTGGTGATTTCTGCAATGGGGTAATCGCTTGGATAGCGCCCATCAAGGCCTGATGTAATGACCAAGTCGCCAATTTGTATGTCTGCTGTGTTGGTTAAATGCAGTAATTCAAGTTTTTGTATATTTCCCGTACCAACCACTAAACTTCTTTGTCTGCTACGCGCTACTTCACCAAGCAAAGCATGATTTGGGTCTGTCATTAAGATAGCAACTGAGCTAAATGGCCCAGCTTTATCGATTTGACCGATAATACCTTTTGCACCTAGTAATGGTTGTCCTTCGTATACGCCTTCACGTGTGCCTTTATTGACAACAATTCGTTGTCGATAAGGATCTAAATCGACAGAAAGCAGCTCTCCAATTAATACATGTTCTTTTTTGAAGTACTTTGCAGAAGAAAGCATTTCGCGCAGGCGATTGTTTTCTTCTTCTAGAGTGGCAAGTTTTTGTAGTCGTAATTCCAAACGAATTTGTTCGGCACGTAATGCAGCATTATCCCGTAACAATTTATTACGCGACGAGAATGATTCTGTGCTCCAGTTATATACTTTAGCAGGAAGGCTAGCTAAATATTCAATGGGGTACATTGCCACACTGATGGATTGGCGAACTTTGCGTAAATGATTAAAGTGGTGATCAACCGTCATCATTGCTATCGACAGAATGATGAGCAGGAATAATTTAGCAGCAACTGATGGACCAAGACTGAAGAGCGGTTTTATAGTGAAATCTCCTCAATAATTAAACAGGTCTTTAATAAAAGCGTAGTAATGATAACGAATTACTCGTTATCCGTCAGCGTAGTGGGATTTATAGCTTAAGTATCAACAGTTAAGAGTTCGTTGCCTAGTTCATCCATGAGCTCTAACGCACGGCCACCGCCACGAGCTACGGAAGTAAGAGGGTCATCAGCGATGACTACTGGGATACCAGTTTCTTCCATAATAAGTCGGTCAAGATCACGTAATAATGCGCCTCCACCGGTAAGTACAATACCGCGTTCTGCAACGTCAGCACCCAGTTCGGGCGGGGTTTGCTCTAACGCGGTTTTTACAGCGCTAATGATTCCATACAAAGGCTCTTGGAGCGCTTCTAAAATTTCATTGCTATTGAGTGAAAAGCTTTTCGGCACACCTTCGGATAAATTTCGGCCCTTTACTTCGAGTTCCATCATTTCTTTGCCAGGATAAGCAGTGCCTATTTCATGTTTAATACGTTCAGCTGTGGATTCACCAATCAGTACCCCATAGTTGCGGCGAATGTAGTTCACAATGGCTTCGTCAAACTTATCACCTCCGATTCGTACAGAGGATGAATATACAATTCCATTCAGTGACAGCACGGCTACTTCTGAAGTGCCCCCTCCAATATCCAACACCATTGAACCACGTGCTTCTTCAATGGGAAGGCCTGCTCCAATGGCTGCTGCGATAGGCTCCTCAATTAAATAGGTTTTGCGTGCGCCTGCTCCCATAGCAGATTCGCGTATCGCACGTCGCTCAACCTGGGTTGCACCGCACGGCACACATACCAATACTCGGGGGCTGGGTTTAAAGTAGCGCCGTTCATGTACCTTCTTGATGAAGTGCTGCAACATTTTCTCGGTGGTGGTGAAGTCTGCAATCACTCCGTCTTTGAGTGGACGGATGGCTTCAATATTGGTTGGCGTGCGTCCCAACATGCCCTTTGCCGAAGCACCGACGGCTTCAAGGGTGCGCTGACCCCCGTCTGGATTTCGACGGATTGCAACCACCGATGGCTCATTGAGGACAATACCTTTATCACGCATGTAGATCAGCGTGTTGGCTGTACCTAGATCAATGGATAAGTCGTTGGAGAATGCTCCGAGGAAGCGCTTAAGCATATTGGAGTAGTTAAGTGATTAATTATACGAGAGTTAGCGTACTCTATCAGTGGCTAAAATTTTGGGCAAGCCATTAAATGTGCCGCATAAGTGTGGTAGTTTGCCGTTCGTTCATTTATATATAAGTACTATGTCGATCACACCTGAAGAAGTTCTAAAAATTGCCAACCTGGCGCGTCTGGAAATACAGCCAGATGAAGTTGAGCAATATGCAAAAGATTTATCCAATATCATTAATTTGGTTGAGCAAATGAATACGGTGGATACTAAAGATATACAACCGATGGCACACCCTTTGGATGCAACACAGCGATTGCGTGAAGATAAAATCAAAGAAGAAAATCAGCGTGAAAAATTTCAAACTATTGCTCCTTCGGCAGACAAAGGTCTTTATTTGGTTCCAAAAGTAATTGAGTAAACTCTGATTTTATTTTCACATGCACGATCTTTCTGTTTCACAGCTTGTTGAAGGCTTACGCAATGGCGATTTCTCCAGTGTCGAGTTAACTCAACACTATGTACAGCGCATGCAAAAGTTTAGTGATTTAAATGCGTTTATTACTGAACTCGGAGAGCGTGCTGTTTTACAAGCAGAGCATGCCGATAAATTAATTAAAGAAAAAAAACAGGGTCCATTAACAGGGATACCGATTGCCACAAAAGATATTTTTTGTATGTATGGAGTTAAGACTTCTTGCGGATCAAAAATGTTAGATAGTTTTATTGCACCTTATGATGCAACAGTGACACATAAAATTGACCAAGCAGGTTGTGTCACATTGGGTAGAACCAATATGGATGAGTTTGCCATGGGTTCTTCTAATGAAAGTAGTTATTACGGACCGGTTAAAAATCCATGGAATACAGAATGTGTACCGGGAGGTTCATCGGGTGGTTCGGCTGCTGCAGTTGCTGCACGCATTACTCCGCTAGCAACCGGCACTGATACCGGTGGCTCCATTCGGCAACCGGCCGCACTTTGCGGTATTACCGGCTTGAAACCAACGTATGGAAGAGTATCACGCTACGGCATGATTGCTTATGCTTCAAGTCTTGATCAGGGTGGACCATTTGGTACATCTGCTGAAGATTGCGCGTATTTATTACAAGCGATAGCAGGGTTTGATGAAAAAGACTCTACCAGCTTGGATAAAGAAGTTCCGGATTATTCTCAATCTTTGAATGATTCGATAAAAGGTAAAGTAATTGGTATTCCGGAAGAATATTTTAGTGAAGGCTTAGGAGCTGGCGTCAAAGAAATTATAGAGTCCGCCATTACTTGGTATGAACAACAAGGTTGTGAAATAAAAAATATCAGTTTACCAAATACAAGTTTAGCGATACCTGCATACTATGTAATAGCACCTGCAGAATGTTCATCTAATTTATCTCGTTATGATGGTGTGCGCTTTGGTTATCGATGTGAAGATCCAAAAGATTTGCGTGATCTGTATGATCGAAGCCGTAGTGAAGCGTTTGGAGATGAGGTAAAACGCAGAATTATGATAGGCACTTATGCTTTGTCAGCGGGGTATTATGATGCATATTATTTAAAAGCTCAGCAAATACGCAGATTAATCAGTGAAGACTTCAAAAAAGCATTTGAACAAGTCGATGTTATTTTAGGTCCTACAACACCTGAGCCAGCTTTTAAAATCGGCGAAAAAACCAATGATCCTGTCACAATGTATCTGTCCGACATCTATACCATTTCCATTAACCTTGCGGGTTTGCCTGCGATTTCTCTACCATGTGGCCAACAAGATGGGTTACCAGTTGGCATGCAACTGATAGGGAATTATTTTGAAGAAGGAAAGTTATTGAACTTTGCGCATCAATATCAGCAAGATAGTGACTGGCATCAACAAATTCCACCCGGCTTTAGTGAATAGGGGTTTTGAATAACGATGCAATGGGAAACAGTCATTGGTTTGGAAATACATGTGCAGCTTGCGACACAAAGTAAGATATTTTCGGGTGCTTCAACAGCCTATGGCGCAGAACCAAATACACAAGCTTGTGCGGTAGACTTAGGATTGCCGGGTGTATTACCTGTGTTGAATAAAGAGGCTGTGAAAATGGCAGCAATGTTTGGATTTGCAGTAGATGCAACCGTTGCTGAGCGTTCAGTCTTTGCTCGAAAAAATTATTTTTATCCAGACTCCCCAAAAGGCTATCAAATTAGTCAATTTGAATTACCCATTGTTGAACATGGCAAGCTGGAAATCGTATTAAGCGATGGAGAGCGTAAATCCATCGGCATTACTCGTGCACATTTGGAAGAAGATGCGGGTAAATCTTTGCATGAAGAGTTTCCTGACTCTACTGGTATTGATTTAAATCGCTGCGGTACCCCATTGATTGAAATTGTCTCGGAACCCGATATGCGATCCGCCGAAGAAGCTGTTGCTTATATGAAAAAAATTCATTCTATTGTTCGCTATTTAGGAATATCGGATGGCAATATGCAAGAGGGATCATTTCGTTGTGATGCAAATGTATCGATGCGTCCAAAAGGACAAAAAGAGTTTGGCACACGAACGGAAACGAAAAATCTAAATTCATTTCGGTTTGTTGAGCGTGCTATCAATCATGAAATTGAGCGCCAGATTGAAGTGTTAGAGGACGGTGGAGAAGTTGTGCAAGAAACACGACTATATGATGCGAATAAAGATGAAACACGATCCATGCGTAGTAAAGAAGAAGCAAATGATTATCGCTATTTTCCTGATCCTGACCTGTTGCCGGTAATTATTAATAGTGAAGAACTTGAGGTCATCAAGAAAGAACTTCCAGAACTTCCTGCAGCAAAAACTGCCCGTTTTAAACAAGATTATGGGCTCAATGATTACGATGCAGAAAATTTGGTTATGGATAAAGACACTGCGGAGTTTTTTGAGAATGTACTCAAAACAGGAAAAACTAAAGCAAAGTCTGCAGCGAACTGGATATTGGGCGAACTCAGTGCTGCTCTCAATCAACATGATATTGAGATAATGAATAGTCCTGTTTCAGCTAAAATGATGTCTGAGTTATTAAGCCGGATTGAAGATAATACAATCTCAAATAAAATTGCCAAAGAAGTGTTTCAAGCCATGTGGGCGGGTGAAGGTAGCGCAGATGAAATTATCGAAGCTAAAGGCTTAAAGCAAATAACGGATAGTAGTGCTATTGAGGCGCTAGTTGAGCAGGTGATTGCAGATAACCCGGGGCAGGTTGAGCAATATAAATCGGGTAAAGATAAAGTATTTGGTTTCTTTGTAGGACAAGTCATGAAGCTATCTAAAGGAAAAGCCAATCCGCAGCAAGTAAATGAACTGTTAAAAGCAAAATTGAAGTAGTCGTTAGCTATCCTGTTGTGAATTATAATTATCGTAAGGGGGTTTTTGAGACTAAAAAATGAAAGCTTGTCGCCTTATATATAGAAGTATAGCTGCACCAGAAATATTAAATGATGATTCGCTAGCAGCACTTGCGAATCGAGCCTCAAACAACAATAGAAGGTTTAATGTTTGTGGGATTTTGGTTTTGTCTAATGGGCGGTTTCTTCAGGTGATAGAGGGGCAGTCCAAGTTTATTAATCGTTTGTATGCAAACATCATTCAAGATGAGCGGCATCATGATGTTGAACTAATAAGTTATGAAGAAGTTCCGAAGGCTGAATTTATTGATTGGAATATGAAATTATTCAGTCTGGATGATATTGACGAGCAAGTGCGTGAATTATTAACCAATAAATACCCAGTTGTTGACAATAAAATTCAGTTTATTGATGATGCAGTCTTAATGACTTCGTTGTTGCTGGATATAAAGCATCTGCAAAAGTAATTCTGTGTTTTTAGTAATTAACCTCGAATGATATATGAGTCTATAGGGTAAGCTAGCGATCAAATAACCGTGATTTAAGATCGTAACAAAAGTTTCTTGGGAAGCTTACTTTTCCTTCCAGTATATAATTTTTTTCTATTTCAGTACTGATTCTATATACATAGATAATTGCTTTGGGTTGTAAGCGCCCATTTTTATAACCTTGCACACGCTCAGTTGAGATTTCAAAGTCCGCGAGTTCATAGCCGTTATCTTCAATACAGCTAATTACAGAATGCAGATAATTTTTTGTAATTAACGTTCTATCGTGTGTTGCAGTTTCAGTCATTGTTGTTTTTATATATATAAATATAAAAACCAAACACTTGTTAATCACAAATGTTTGGTTTCTAAAAAAGAATTAAAGCAAAACTTTAAAATTAATTCTTAATATTAGTTAACAGAATTTAATTGAAATTGTAGATAATTGCGCTGGGTATCATAGATTTCCCTGCATGCAACGAGGATTACCAGCTAAATCATAATGATTTACGATGCTGTCAAAATTTGCTTTTGCAAATAATTTATAAACTGATTCTGCTTGTTGAAAGCCGTGCTCAATGAGCAAGGTTCCTGAAGATTTTAAATATTTTGGAGCATTTTCAATAATCTCAGCCAAGTCCTCTAATCCATTTTTTTGGCTTATCACAGCATTTTTAGGCTCAAACAAGGTCACGTGATTATTCAAATTTGGATCCTGCTCAGCGACATAAGGAGGGTTTGAAACGATTACATCAAATTTTTGACCAGTTAATTTCGAATACCAGTCACTGTGTACGAAACGAATATCAGCATTGTGTTCTGAGGCGTTTAAACTGGCTATTTCTAATGCTTCAGAAGAAATATCCGTCGCCGTGATTTGGCAATCCTTTCGACTATGCGCAAGAGCAATAGCTATAGCACCTGAACCAGTGCCTAATTCTAAAATATGTGGGGATTCAATATTTGCTATTTTATTTAATGTAAGTTCAACAAGTAACTCAGTTTCAGGACGAGGGATGAGTACGTGCTGATTGACTGATAAATTTAAAGACCAGAATTCTTTTGTACCCGTAATATAAGCCAGCGGCTCACCCTGTGCCCGCCGTAGTAAAGTGCTATCGAAAGTCTCGCTTTGCGTTTTGGTGAGTTCTTTTTCTGGATGCGCGATTAAGGCTGTGAGTTCAGTATCACAACAGTGGCAAACGAGAAGCTGTGCGTCTAATTGTGCACTATCGCTGACTGTTAATAGTTTGGCGGTAGCTTGTTCTACCGCTTGTTGAAACGTCATTTTAGTCAGACATGGATGCAAGTAAGTCTGCTTGGTGCTCATTACGCAATGGCTGCACAATTTGATCTACATTGCCTTGCATCATTTCATCTAGTTTATAAAGTGTGAGGTTAATGCGGTGATCAGTCACACGTCCTTGTGGAAAGTTGTAAGTTCGGATACGTTCAGAACGATCGCCACTGCCTACAAGATTACGACGCGTCGCAGCTTGCTCATCCATTTGCTTTTGTCGTTCTTGATCTAACATACGTGCACTAAGTAAAGACATTGCACGTGCTTTATTTTTATGTTGAGAGCGTTCGTCTTGGCATTCCACCACAATGCCAGTAGGAATATGAGTTATACGAATAGCGGAGTCGGTTTTGTTTACATGTTGTCCTCCCGCTCCAGAAGCGCGAAACGTGTCAATACGTAAATCAGAATTATCAATTTCCACTTCATCAATTTCATCTACTTCAGGCATGATCGCAACTGTTGCTGCAGAAGTGTGCACTCGACCCTGAGACTCTGTTTCAGGAACACGTTGGACACGATGCGCGCCTGATTCAAACTTCAAACTTGAGAATACTTCTTTACCATTAATTTTGGCGATAATTTCTTTATAGCCGCCATGATCACCTTCATTTTGGTTGATGATTTCCACTTTCCAGCCTTTGTTTTCAGCATAGCGAGAATACATACGAAATAAATCACCGGCAAAAATCGCAGCTTCATCTCCGCCAGTACCAGCACGTATTTCTAAAAAGACATTACTTTCATCATGTGGATCTTTGGGGAGAAGTAATGTTTGTAGTTCTGCTTCGAGTTGTTCTAATCTTTCTTCAGCACTTTTGATTTCTTCTTGTGCCATGGCTTTCATCTCTTTATCAGAGTCATTGGCCATTTCTTTTGCTGTTTCTAAGTCATCTAAAGCTTGTAGATGTTCATTAAACTTAGCAACGATGGGTTCTAGTTGTGCATATTCTTTAGAAAGCTTGGTAAATTCTTGCTGGTTATTAATTACATCTGCATCAGACAGTTCAGCAGCAATTTCTTCGTGCCGTTCTTTAAGGTTTTCTAGTTTTTTTATGATGGAATCTTTCATTAGCGTTTTAAAAGTTAAAAAATAATAAAATGCCCCGGTAAATTAGAGCATGGAGATATCAAGCTAGTTTAAATAGCTAATGAAAATGCAGGATACAGATGACTAAAGTAGTCACTCTTTGAAATTTATTTGAAGGTTGTTTATTCATTGGGTGGGATATTTAATAAAATTCTTGCTGCATCTATCAACTCATTTTTACCTTCTTTTCCTGCAATGTGCAATGCTTCAGTTGGTTCGTGGGTAAGTTTATTGGTGAGAGTGTGGGCAAGAAACTGCAATACCTCCTCAACGGGTTTGCCTTGTTCCAGCATTTTTTGCGCTTTCTCGAGTACAATATCACGTTGAAATTCTGCTTTAGTGCGGAAAGCACGTACCGTATCAACCACACCTTGGCCACGTAACCAAAGAGCAAATTCTTCTACTTCATGGTCAATGATGCTTTCTGCTTCGTCGGCGGCTTCTTTACGTGACTTTAAGTTGTGTTCAATAACATTTTGCAAGTCATCAATTGTATAAAGATAAACATCAGATAATTTAGCCACTTCGGGTTCTATATCTCTTGGTACTGCAAGGTCAACCATGAATATAGGTTTATGTTTACGTTGTTTTAATGCGCTTTCCACTAAACCTTTGCCTAATATTGGCAATGTGCTTGCAGTAGCCGTTATCACAATCTCAGATTTTGGTAATGCTTCACCTACATAACTTAAACTTACTCCATGCCCGCCAACTTTGTCCGCAATCATTTGTGCACGCTCGACGCTGCGGTTTGCAACTACAATTTTTTCTATACCAGCCCCTTTTAAATGTTCTGCAGCTAGTTCAATGGTTTCGCCTGCACCTAAGAGCAATGCAGAATGGTTACTAAAATCTCCAAATATTTTTTTTGACAAAGATACTGCTGCAGATGCAACAGATACGGGGTTGGTACCAATTGCAGTGTTTGTGCGTACTTTTTTTGCAACACTAAAAGCACGTTGAAAGAGTTGATTTAAATTTCTCCCTAATGTGTCTGCCTGTACCGCATCTTGATAGGCAGATTTTAATTGCCCGAGAATTTGCGGCTCTCCTAATACCATGGAGTCGAGACCACAAGCGACCCGAAAAATATGACGCACTACGGAGTTGTCTAAATGGTCGTAAATATATGGCTGTGTGTCGTCAGAACTTAAATTGTGAAAATTATTTAGCCAACTAAGAATTTCTTCTTTACCTTCGTCTATATGATTGACTTCGCAGTAGAGTTCGGTGCGATTACAGGTAGATATAATGGCCGCTTCGTCTACTTGGGGAACTGTGATCAATTTCTTGAGGGCATGTCCCAAATTTTGCTCGTTAATTGCCACCCGTTCCCGCACCTCGACCGGGGCAGTTGTGTGGTTGATTCCAAGTGTGAGTAAAGACATGAAAGTATGTGAAAATCTGTATCGTACAGTCGTAAATTTGCCTATATCTAAGCGAGATAATTTTTGCCTAAGTACCCGTAAATTCTGTCAAAATGCGTATCAATTGCTCAGATAACTACCGTAAAATTAGGTATAGTTTAATTGAGCTAGTAACACAACACAGTATATTGAAGATCAACGCCACAATTCCACGGATTCCCTACCTGACGAAGCTTGTTTTAGCAGCTATTTTGCCGGTTTTCTTGCTGACCAGCTGTGCCAGCATCTTGAGTGAGCCTGGCTCGGAGCCTGATCAGGCTATACAGATTCGTAAGCCTCAAACTGAGAAATATGATGCTCAGTCCAACCTAATGTATGAGGTATTGGTTGGTGAGCTATCGGGTCAGTTTGGGCAAGTTGAGCAGGCTTTAGAACATTATGTGAATGCTTCGCAACTCTCGGATGATCCTGCGGTAGCAGAGCGTGCCACACGTATTGCTATGTTTGCCAAAAACTGGACGGCTGGCTTAAAGGCGGCTGCGCGTTGGGAAGAGCTGGTAGGCGAAAATTTAGAAATCAGCCAAATTCTTGGAGTGATGGAACTCCGTAATCAAAATGTTGAAGGTGCAGTACCCCATTTTGAAAAAATTATGAAAGCTGCAGACGATTCTCCAGCAAAAGGATTCAGCATTATTGGTGCAGTGCTTGCACGCGAGCCAGATTTTGAATCATCTCTTAAATTGCTTGAAATATTAGTTAATAAACATTTTGAGAATCCATACGGTCACTTAACGATGGCAAGCTTGGCATTTCAGGCCCAAGATTTTCAACGCACAATTGATGAAAGTGAAATTGCGCTTGGTTTTAAACCTGATTTGATTGAAGCACGTGCAATGCGTGCGCAAGCTTTAATGAATTTAAATGATACTGACAAAGCTCTGTCAGAAATGAAAATCATTGTTGAGGAACAGCCTGGCAATCGCGAAATGCGTATGGCGTATTCACGCATGTTGATTAATGCTGAGCGATATGAAGAAGCAATTGATGAGTTTGAACTATTGTTATTAGAAAATCCAAATGATGGAGAGCTTATATATCGTTTAGGGTTGTTGTATTTGCAAAAAGAAGAATATGAAAACGCAAAAGGTAAATTTCAACGTTTAGTTGATCGTAAACAACGTGTTGATGAAGCGCATTACTACATTGGTCGTGCTAATGAAGAGCAAAAAAAATATGTCGATGCGATAACAGAATATGAAAAAGTTCCACAAGGTCAATATTACATCGATGCAAAAGCACGAATTGCCTCGGTTTATGCCGAACGTGACAATATTGAAAAAGCACAGAGCTACCTGAAAGATTTACGCCGTTCATTAAGTGCACCAGAAGCCATTATTGAAGTGTACTTAATTGAAGGTCAATTGCTTCATGATAAAGAGTTATACGTTGCAGCGATGGATCTTTACAGTGAAGGACTGCAAGAGTTCCCAGGCCATAGCGATTTACTTTATGCGCGAGCATTAATGGCAGAAGAAATAGACCGCATTGATTTGCTGGAGCAGGATTTAAGAACAATCCTTTCCGAAGATCCTGAAAATGCATCTGCCTTGAATGCTTTGGGTTATACCTTGGCAGATCATAATTTCAGAATAAATGAAGCACTTGGTTATATAAAGCGGGCACTTGAACTCAGACCAGATGATCCAGCAGTGATAGATAGCATGGGTTGGGTACAGTTCAGGCTCGGAAATTTTGCAGAAGCGGAAACTTATTTACGAAAAGCATTTGCTTTGCTAGAAGATACTGAAATAGCGGGTCATTTGGTTGAATTGCTATGGGCGCAAGGTAACTATGATGAAGCTAAAGAAGTCTTGAATGATATGCTTGAGCGCTATCCGGAAGACGAATACATATTAGAGTTACAGCAAAGACTTCAGTAATGAAGTGTTTATCACTTTTCCAGCATGCGTTCTGCAGACTGGGGTTCTCAATTATAATTTTGTTTATGTTTTCTGCATGTGTCACTGTTGAAAAGCATACTATGCCTGTCGATTCTGAAATTAATCAGCAGGCATTGTGGGAAACTCATAAAGCAACTATGCAAACATTGGATAATTGGAATCTCAAAGGCCGTGTTGCAGGTAAATCAAATAATGAAGGCTTTCGCGCTGGAGTGCATTGGCAACAATTGCAACATGATTTTGTCATTGATTTGCATGGCCCATTGGGGCGTAAAGTCGCTGTAATAACTGGTAAACCAGGCAATGTACAGTTAAATACTTCCAAAGGTGAGAGTTATGAAGCGGATGACCCAGAAACGTTGCTGCAAGAATTGCTTGGTTATTCGCTTCCTGTAAATGGTTTGCGATATTGGTTATTAGGTGTTCCTGATCCAAAACAGGCTAACTCATTCGAATTAGATGAAAAAGGCCGATTAATACAACTTAATCAGACGGGATGGTTAATCAATTACAAACGCTATCATGAAGATACACCTGCACTACCGGCATTGATTCAGATTTCAAATTTAAATTTGAATGCAAATATAAAAATCGATCATTGGCAGCTCAATTAACTTAACGCAAAATTTTAATTCGTTGAAGTAGTAATGCAGAATTGGCTTGCACCTGCAAAGATAAATCTTTTTTTACATATCGTTGGTCAGCGAGATGACGGCTACCATTTACTTCAAACAGTTATCCAGTTTGTTGATCTTTGCGATCAACTTGAGTTCAGTTTACGTTCTGATTCCAAAATAAACTGTAAAAATTCAATTAATTCCATTTCTCCACGAGATGATTTGTGTGTACAGGCTGCAAAACTATTACAAAGTCAAATCTCTGACAATCAAGGTGTCGATATCAATGTGAAAAAAGTGATTCCGCTCGGTGCTGGTATGGGGGGTGGCAGTTCAGATGCGGCCACTACATTACTGGCTTTAAATGAGTTATGGGATTGTCAAATGAGCTTGGCACAGCTTGAGGATTTGGGTAAGCAATTGGGGGCAGACGTACCGGTATTTATTAGGGGTCATTCCTGTTGGGTGGAAGGAATCGGTGAACAGTTAACGCCCATCGAGCTGTCAGAAAATTGGTATGTCATCGTATATCCAAATGTACATTTAGATACAAGTGAGATGTTTGCAGATAAGGAATTGACACGCAATTGCGCTCCGCTCAAAATACGCGACTTCTCAATGGTGAGTGATGCAGAACAGGCTGATTTTGGCAACACAGAAAATGTATTTGAAAATATTGCGCGTCGTTATCCTGCAATAGACAGTGCGTTTCGATGGCTTGATCAGTATGCATCTGCGAGACTAACAGGTTCGGGAAGTGCATTATTCGCGAGCTGCCAAACTAAACAACAAGCAGAAACTATTGCTGCAAAATGTGCAACCGAATTTACAGTTTATGTAGCGAAAGGAATAAATGAGTCACCAGTTATTTCGTTAAGCGAGTATAATTACGCATAACACTTACAGTAGGGGGACAAGTTATTGGGCCGTCGCCAAGTGGTAAGGCACCGGGTTTTGATCCCGGCATTCGCAGGTTCGAATCCTGCCGGCCCAGCCAGTTTTTAGATAAAAAACTTACCGCTTTCTTTCATACTTTAAATTATAACTGCTTCTGACTGAAAGCGGACAAATTCGCAGTAGATTTAGATCCATAAATTATTAAATGAAAGATAAAGGCTCTAAAGAAAATACATGATTAGTAAAATTCAATAACTTCACCTTTTATTAAATAATAACTAAAAAGAATAAACGAAAATATGCAAGCAGATTTACTTACTAAAGTAATTCTTCCAGTCTCTCTTTTCTGCATAATGTTTGGGATTGGCATTTCTTTAAGGCCAATAGATTTTAAGAAGATTCTTACATCACCAAAAGTGGTAGCCATAGGTATTTGCGCCCAAATGCTTTTACTGCCATTGATTGCTTTTGTTGTTGCTAAAGCTCTAAAGCTGCCGCCAGAAATTGCTGTAGGTCTAATTATTATTGCGTTAGCTCCAGGAGGAGCTACATCAAATATGTTCACTTATTTATCTAAGGGCGATGTGTCTTTATCCATCACCTTAACCGCAATTGTAAGTTTAATTGCGCCGTTCAGTATTCCTGTTCTTGTTGGTTTGAGTATGGTTTATTTTCTGGGTAGCAATACAACATTTAATTTGCCGATTATTGAAACGATTATTCAATTGTTAGTGATTACAGTTATTCCCGTTGTATTAGGTATGTTCGTCTTGTCGCGCTGGGAGATTCTCGCAAAAAAAATTGAGCCTATTATCAAGTGGCTTTCAATCTTATTCTTGATATTGATTATTGTTTTAATTGTATTAAAAAATTATGCAAACATGCCTAGTTATTTTTCACAAGCAGGTTTAGCAACATTATTACTTAATTTCACTGCTTTAATTTTAGGGTACCTACTTGCTAAATTGGCAAAACTTTTACATTCTCAGGCCATAACAATTGGTTTTGAGGTTGGTATTCAGAATGGAACGTTGGCCCTGGTTGTTGCTGGAACATTAATTGGCAATGAAGTCATGATGATTCCAGCCGTTACGTATTCATTGATTATGTTTTTTAGTGGTGCTTTATTTGGCTGGTGGATGAATAAGCGAGCACATTTTGAATAGAGCAATACGAGTGTTTTTGATCCTGGCTGGTATAACAAACCCTGCCTGTCCAGCCAAGATATAGTCTATGTAATAGAAAGTTGGCGGTACTTAGTTTATGTCTTCTCTTACGATACTTTTATATTTTCTCAAAATATTTCTTTTTTGCGCTTCATTTTTCCCCAAGTCTAGAACTTTATAAACATGCATGAGATAGCCTGCATAAACAAAATTATGATCATGTTTAGGAATATTAATTAAATATGGATCATTTATAGAGGGCGATGTTTGATATACCTGTTCATAGAATTTAATTAATTGTGAAGTATTAAACCATTTTTCTTGCTGAGCATTTCTTTGCCGATGTGCTATCGGCGCTTGATATTCAATAACAGGATGATCATCAACATTGATTGGATAGTGTTCGAATATATTTTGTGAGATAGACAGGTTGCCAATGTAATATTGAAGTAATCGATCAGTTGTTAAAGGATATGGCCCCTCAGCAATTGTAGTGCTGTCCGTTTCAGTAAAAGAGTTATCTTTAATTTGTGAAATTCTTTTTCTAACAGATTGAAGATTAATTTTCGCTTGACCTGTATGGCCAACGAGTAGTGCGATAGGTTTGGTTGGGTGAAATTTTCCACGCCACAATGTAACTTGTGGAAATACTTGCAGCATTGTTTTTGCGATTATTGCAAATTCATTTTCAGATAATTGAAATAATGGCAGCCACTGCGCATAAAATCCGTTTTCATTTAGACGTAGCTTCGCAGTTTCATAATGTTCCTGTGTATATAAGCTACCTGTCCCGGCTTTATAAGGTACAAATAAATCTGCGATAATCACATCATATCTTTCATCTGTACCGAGCAGATAATTTCGACCGTCTTCTGCAAAAATGGATACTCGTTTATCTTGAAATAGATTGTTTAAGTATCCTGTGAAGTATTTATTTGAAGCTTCAATTACATCCGGGATTAATTCAGTTACTACTACGCTTTCAACCGGGTGACGTAAAGCAGCACCAGCGGTGATACCTGTACCCATTCCAAGGAAATATACAGATTTTGGGTTTTCATGCATAAGCAAAGGTAGGTGTGCTTGTCGTTCTTCATGATTACGAGCATCAGTTCCGCCTAAGCTATAAAAATTATTAACTTTTATGCGTAGAGAATTTATGCGTTTGACTACACTAACTGTTGCGGCACTTCCATCAAACACTTCAACTAATTCCACAGGTACATTGTTCACAGTACGTAATGTAACGAGAGGAAGTTCTGAGTAATTTGTAATTAGAATTAAAACAAGCGCGATAGCTTGAAATAGAATAGTTTTGAATAGCTTAATATTGCTTATTAAGACTATAACTATAGTAACAATTAAGTAAATAGCTGAAAAAAGTTTAACACTTGTCCATAAGCCAAAGATTTCTAAAAATATAAATCCAGCAACAATTGATCCTACAACAGCACCGATGGTGTTAATGGAGGCGATATTGCCAATAATTTGTCCGCTAGCAAGCGGCTGTGATTCACATACTTTTATCAGATATGGAAATACTATTCCAAGGAGAATAATCGGAATGAAAGTAACGCTAGCAATGAGTATGAATACACTTAAAGTATATTCTATCCAACTTTGATTGGAACCAAAGTAACTTAAATTGTCGGTAGCAAATATAAATAAGTATGGTGTTGCAACCACTAATAAACTAGAAATAGTAATAACTAAAAAAATAGCAGTCGTATGTTGCTTTACTCGTGCTAGTAGAGCCCTGGCGATTATGCTGCCTATTGAAAGTGAAATTAAAAATACAATTAAAATAGTCGAGAATGTATATACGGAATTATGCAGAACCTGAGCGAACATTCGTGTCCAAAGCACCTGCATGCCCAACGTTACAACGCCTGAAATAAATGCAAGTGTTAATATCGATTTATTTGAAAGCTTAATTCTCACAGCCTCGGGACTGTCGCTCTCGCTCTGTATTTCTGCCTTAGTTGATGAGTCTTTGGGTTTAAAAAAATAATCGTATAGAAACGCAAACAACCCAACCATTAAGGTGATTGCTACCGCTGAAAGATAAGAGTATGTATAACCAAAATATTTGGGCAATAAAAATCCTGCTACAAATGCACCCAGTGAAGCACCAATAATGTTTATGGCATAGATAACGGATACATGTTTACCAAGGGTAGATTTATTGCGGACTAAGTATTGACTTATTGCCGGGAGGGTTCCGCCCATAAAAAATGCTGGAGGAAATAATATAACTAAAGCAAGTATAAATTTAACAAGCAAAAACGCCCAATGTCCTGAGCCAAAAGTATTGAATAGAATAGGATATAAATAATTATAAAGATCAGACAATAAAAAGTAGAGAAGAGCGCTAATAGCAACGAAGAATTCTAGAAACGCGTAAATGCGTAGTGGTTTTTGTATTCTAGAAAGAAATTTTCCTAATACAAAACTTCCACATCCTATGCCTATAAAAAAAGCTGAAAGTGTTGTCGAAGCAGCATGAGCCGTATTGCCAAATATTAATCCTAACTCTTTCATCCACAGGACTTCGTATACCAGGCCTGTAAAGCCAGAGGTGAAAAAGAAGATTGAAACGATTACAAAATCGAGCTTGGGTGAAACGATACGTAATGTGCCCATGAGTAGATATTAGATATGTTTTTTAAAGGTTTTGAATATTGCTGAATAAGCTTTGTACTGATGCAGTCTAGTTTCGCTTGATTATCATGCTAAATAATATTTTCTGTGAGTTATAGCACTGATATACTATCCACAATACAATAAACTATATATAAATACATATTTTAGGAGCGGGTATCAATTAGCAGGCTTCATGCTTCTATTAACTAATTGAACAATAATAAGGTTCCAAGATAGCATGAAGTGGGCTGGGCCTGTCAGTTTTAATTTAAAAACTAATCGTTCTCATATAAAAATAATTATTTACCGAACCTAATTTCAATAGTCTTTAGCTATATATCAATGACTCTTAGTTAGATTTGGTAAGTTATATATTTTATAAACCTGTTCTTATAAAATTTTAAAAATATATAGAGAATAGATGACATACACTCTCAAGTTAAAAGATGTAGGGATCAGTGATGTATCTGTAGTGGGTGGGAAAAATGCATCGCTTGGTGAGATGATTCATCATCTTACAGAAAAGGGTGTTCGTGTTCCTGGTGGTTTTGCAACAACTGCCGATGCATTTCAAGAATTTTTAGATACAAACAAATTAACATCATCAATAAATCAATTATTAGATGGTTTAGATGTTAATAATATACAAGAGCTTTCAAAAACAGGTCGAGAGATTCGCGATTTAATTGCAAATGCTCCTTTGCCTGATAACCTTCTAAATGCAATAAGAGATTCCTATGCAGAAATGGAAAAGGAATTGGGTGAAAACATTGCAGTCGCTGTTCGATCATCTGCAACGGCTGAAGATTTGCCCGAAGCATCTTTCGCTGGCCAGCAAGAAAGCTATTTAAATATCTCAGGTATAGACGCAGTTATAAAGTCGGTGAAGCAAGTGTATTCTTCCTTGTTTAACGATCGGGCGATTGCTTATCGTGTTCATAAAGGTTTTCAGCATAGTGATGTCTCCATTTCTGTTGGAGTACAGCAAATGGTTCGTAGCGATTTAGCTTCAAGTGGCGTTATGTTTACACTTGATACGGAATCAGGTTTTCGAGACGCTGTTTTTATTACCGCAAGTTATGGATTAGGAGAGGCAGTTGTACAAGGCGAAGTAAATCCAGATGAATTTTATGTCTTTAAGCCAACCTTAAAACTTAATAAACCAGCTATTACTTTTCGTTCGCTTGGAAGTAAAAGAATGAAAATGATTTATGACACCAGCGGTGGCGTGAAGAAGGTTGATGTTTCTGTAGAAGAGCAAAATAACTTCTGTATTTCTGACGATGATGTTGAAGAACTTGCACGTATAGGTTGTTTAATTGAAGAAAAATATCAATGCCCAATGGATATTGAATGGGCGAAAGATGGAGTTACAGAGAAGTTATATATTGTACAAGCACGTCCCGAAACCGTAATGAGTCAAAACCATCAAGCTGTTGAACGTTATACCTTGAATAACAGGTCTGACGTTTTGGTAACAGGAAGAAGTATCGGTCAGAAAATTGCAAAAGGCACAGTCAGTGTAATTGACAGTATTGAAAACATTGAAGACTTAAAAGATGGAGAAGTTTTAGTTACAGATATGACTGATCCGGATTGGGAGCCTGTAATGCAACGTGCTTCTGCAATCGTAACGAATCGGGGTGGTCGAACATGTCATGCTGCAATTATTGCGCGTGAACTTGGTGTACCCGCAATTGTAGGGTGTGGTGATGCTACAGAAAAGTTGTCCCAAAAACAGAGTGTGACAATTTCCTGTGCAGAGGGTGATACAGGATACGTTTATAGCGGCGAACTTGATTATGAGATAAACCGTTTTGAATTGAATAATGTTCCTGAAATTGACTGCAAAATCATGGCGAATGTTGGCAATCCTTTTAGAGCATTTTCATTTTCACAAATTCCCAATGATGGGGTCGGTTTGGCAAGACTGGAATTTATAATTAACAAAATGGTCGGTGTGCATCCCCAAGCATTGTTGGAATTTAATTCATTAACAAAAGAACTTCAGGAAAATATTAAATCATTGATGGTTCCTTATCAGGACCCCATTGAATTTTATATTGATAAGTTACGGCAAGGAGTATCAACAATAGCCGCCGCATTTTATCCAAAACCGGTAATCGTGCGTTTATCTGATTTTAAATCAAATGAATACGCGCATATGACAGGCGGGAATCTTTATGAGCCTAGAGAAGAAAACCCCATGATTGGTTTTCGTGGGGCATCGCGATACATATCTGATTCATTTAAATCATCTTTTGAACTTGAATGCAGGGCTCTTAAAATCGTTCGTGAAGAAATGAATCTGACAAATGTAAAAATTATGGTTCCTTTTGTACGAACAACGAAAGAAGCCAAACAGGTCATTGAACTGCTTAAGCAGAATGGACTTGAGAGGGGCAAAGATGGTTTAGAAGTTATTATGATGTGCGAGATTCCAAGTAACGCGATACTTGCTGAAGCATT
This sequence comes from Gammaproteobacteria bacterium, assembly GCA_965243395.1. Lineage (GTDB taxonomy): Bacteria > Pseudomonadota > Gammaproteobacteria > UBA4575 > UBA4575 > JABDMD01. The sequence continues at coordinate 227,036 of CBDEUS010000001.1, forward strand.
TTTAGAGTACTTTGACGGTTTTTCAATTGGTTCTAACGATCTCACTCAGATGACATTAGCTTTAGACCGAGACTCAGAAATCATTGCAGATAAATTTGATGAAAGAAACGAAGCTGTGAAAGTTTTAATCCAGAATGTAATTCAGGCGTGTAAAAAATCTAAAAAATATATTGGTATCTGTGGTCAAGGGCCATCTGACTACCCTGATTTTGCTGAATGGCTATTAGATGCAGGTATAGACAGTATATCGCTCAACCCAGATTCAATTGTTGATACGATGATGCAGTTAGGAAAAAACTAAAATTGCGTCAAGTACTGATTCTTTATTTTCTTAATTCTACCAGTTGCGTTCAATTTTCAAATGTAACGCATGGATAATTTTTGTTGCAATTTCTTCAATTGATATTGATGTAGTATCTATATTAATTATATTTTGTTTTGCAAAGATTTCTTCAGTGTGGCGAATTTCAAAAGCACATTGTTTTAACGTTGCGTAGTTACTATTGGGTCTTCTTTTTTCTCGAATGTCAGAAAGTTGTTCTGGTGAAATTGTAAGCCCAATAAGTTTGTGTTTTACTTTTTTTATTGCTTCCGGTAATTCCAGTGATTCAAAATCTGAATCGGCGATAGGGTAATTAGCCGTTTTTAGTTCATAATGCATTGCTAGATATAAACAGGTCGGTGTTTTTCCACTTCTTGATACTCCTGTTATTACAACATCAGCGTCTTGCAAGTCATCAGCAAGCAAGCCATCGTCATGGCTTAAGGCATAATTAAATGCATCCATTCGATGGTTATAGGAATTATGATTACCTAATCCATGCATAATACCTGATGCTGAAGAGGCTTGAGTTGCCAAATCTGATTCCATGGAAGGAATGAATGTTGAGAAAATATCATATACAGGTATGTTTTCTTCAGTGAATAACGATTTTATTTCAGTATTGGTCAAGCTTGTGAAAACTAAAGGCTGTAATCCAGTTTGTTCTTTTTGTAAATGAATTTGTTGAATTACATCTTTTGCAATTTCAGTGTCAGACACAAATGGAAAAACAACTTCATTAATTTCGACATCTGGAAACTGAGTAAATAATGATTCAGCCAATGCGGTGATGGTTATTGCGGTACCATCAGAGACAAACACTACGTTTTGTTTGCGTTTCTCAGTCATCGAAAATGAGCCTATCAAAATTATTACGAGAAATAAAAATATATTATCTATATATGAATCTTATAAAATTTAATTGAAGCTATTGAGTAATATGGGCAAACAGCTTAGCTTAGTAAGTCAAAATTTTGATTCGTAAAGATTGTTAATATGCAAATTACTGAAAATACATAATCTAACTTCTCACAAAGTATTAGTATCTGAAATTTACCAGTTTTGGTCCTGTGAAAAATTCAATATGTATCACCTCTGCTATGGTTATGTTTATTACGTATTTGAGTGATATAATCACCCGCGCCCAAATTAGGCTTAAAAAGACTGGAGATTAGGGCAATAAGATTAATTGACTATTTTATTAATTATCTAGGACCGAACTTTTATCATGATTCGCCAAAGAATCTTACCCGCTGACAGTAATTTAATGGTGTTCACAGGCAATGCACACCCAAAACTTGCACAAGACATTTGTGATGATTTGAACATACCGCTAGGCAAAGCATTAGTCAGCAATTTCAGTGATGGAGAAGTACAGGTTGAAATCCAGGAAAATGTTCGTGGTAAAGATGTCTTTTTAGTCCAGCCAACGTGTATGCCAACCAATGATAATGTCATGGAGTTGCTGATCATGGTGGATGCCTTAAAACGATCTTCGGCTGAGCGTATTACCACGGTGATTCCATATTTTGGTTACTCCAGACAGGATCGACGTGTTCGCTCTATACGAGTGCCGATCTCAGCTAAAGTTATCGCAAACCTCTTGCAAGTTGCGGGCGCAGACCGCGTATTAACCGTTGATTTACATGCTGACCAAATTCAAGGCTTCTTCGATATTCCAGTAGACAATATTTATGCATCTCCCATTTTGTTAGGCGATGTATATAAACGTAAAGACCCTAATTTAATTGTGGTCTCGCCGGATGTGGGCGGTGTTGTGCGTGCACGTGCACTTGCGAAGCGGTTAGATGATGCAGATCTTGCCATTATCGATAAACGACGTCCGGAGGCCAACAAAGCCGAAGTCATGCATATCATCGGTGAGGTGGAAGGAAAATCTTGTTACATCATTGATGATCTGGTGGATACGGCGGGCACACTGTGCCAGGCGGCTAAAGCCTTAAAAGAACATGGGGCAGAGAGTGTGAGAGCCTATGCCACGCATCCTGTGCTCTCGGGTAGGGCAGTAGAAAATCTTGAGAATTCTATGCTGGATGAATTGGTGGTAACTGATACAATTCCGCTCCGCGAAGAAGCTACCCACTGTACCCGGATTCGCCAGGTTGGCGTGTCAGGTTTGGTAGCCGAATCAATGCGCCGAATCAACCAAGAGGAATCTGTGAGTACCTTATATATGGATTAAGGTATATGGGCATGTTGAGGCTTAGTAGCAGAAAATAAAGAAAGTTTGGAGAAATATTAATGAGTGCCGATTTTACATTAAATGCCGAAATGCGTGACGATTCGCAGCTAGGCAAAGGAGCGAGTCGCAGATTACGTCGTATGGGCAAAGTACCTGCAGTTATATATGGAGGTGGAGAAGACCCCGTTTCCGTAACATTTGATCACGACTCATTGATGCATAGCTTAGACCAAGAAGCTTTCTATTCCCATATTCTAACTGTCGATGTTGCAGGTAAATCACAGCGTGCGATCTTGCGTGATTTACAACGCCATCCTTATAAACCAACTGTTTTACATATGGATCTTTTGCGGGTTCGTGAAGACACCGCAATTAATGTGCATGTACCTTTACACTTTTTAAACGAAGATACTTGTCATGGTGTAAAAATGGAAGGCGGCGCAATCAGCCATAACATTGTTGAAATTGAAATTTCATGCTTACCAAAAGATTTGCCAGAGTTTATTGAAGTAGATACTGCTGACCTGAAGTTAAATGAAGCTATTCATCTCAGTGAGATCAAAGTTCCAGAAGGCGTTACTATCGTCGAGTTATCTCATGGAGAAGGGCATGATCACGTAGTTGTTTCGGTTCATGTTAAACGCGCTGTAGAGGAAGAAGAACCTGTGGTCGCTGAAGAAGGTGAAGAGGTTGCAGAAGAGGATACTGAAACTAAAGCGGAAGGTGATGACAAGGAAGAAGAAAAATCATCAGGAGATGATTCATAACTAATCTCACTTGTGTCTAATCATAAAGGCATACGACTGATTGTCGGACTTGGCAATCCAGGAGAAAAGCATGAACAAACCCGGCATAACGCCGGGTTTTGGTTTGTGGATGCTCTGGCTCGCAGAGAAAATTCAATATTCAAACACGAAGTTAAGTTCAAAGGCGAAGTAACGCATTTTAGTTGCCATGGGCAAAAAATCTGGTTGCTTAAACCTCAAACCTATATGAATGATAGTGGCGAATCACTTCGACCATTTTGTGATTTTTATAAAATCCCCACCGAACAAATTTTAGTAGCCCATGATGAAATAGATTTACCCAATGGTGAGGTTAAAATTAAATGGTCAGGGGGTCATGGTGGGCACAATGGTTTGCGTAGTATTTTTGCACATTTAAATAAAGACTTTTGGCGTTTACGTATTGGTGTTGGGCATCCTGGCCATAAAGACCAAGTTGTCAACTACGTATTAAAAAGAGTGAATCAACAAGACCGTGCAGAAATTGATAACGCGATTATTGATGTCATGAACTGTGTAGAAGAATTTGTTGAGGGCAATATTGATTCTGCAATGAAAAAATTGCACACAAAAGGTTGATGCAATGGGATTCAAGTGTGGAATTGTAGGTATGCCTAACGTTGGCAAATCAACACTCTTTAATGCTTTAACTGCAACTGAAATTGCAGCAGAAAATTATCCGTTCTGCACTATTGATCCAAATGTAGGCATTGTTCCAGTGCCGGATTCACGCTTAGACACACTCGCCAAGATTGCATCTTCAGCGGAAGTCATTCCAACGACTATAGAGTTTGTAGATATTGCAGGGTTGGTTGCAGGAGCATCTAAAGGCGAAGGATTGGGTAATCAATTTTTAGGGCATATTCGCGAAACCGATGCTATAGCACATGTGGTGCGTTGTTTTGATGATGAAAATATTGTTCATGTAGATGGAAAAGTTGATCCAATTTCAGACCTTGAAACCATTTATACAGAATTAATATTGGCAGATTTAGAATCCGTTGATAAAGCGATTGCAAAAGTAGAACGTATTGCCAAGTCTGGAAATAAAGAAGCTTTAGCACAAGTAGAACTTTATAAAAAACTAAAAGATCATCTCGAAAACGAAAAAGATGCTTTTAGTTTTGAAATAAGTAAAGAACAAGCACCGCTTCTTCGCGAGCTTCATTTGATTACCGCTAAACCGGTATTTTATATTGCTAATGTTGCAGAAGATGGTTTTGAGAATAATGAGCATTTGAAAAAACTTGAAGAGTTAGCAAAAAAAAGATCAGTTCAAGTGATTCCAGTCTGTGCGCAAATTGAAGCCGAACTTGCTCAGTTAGATGATGCAGAACAAAAAGAATATTTAGCAGAATTAGGTTTAGAAGAACCAGGTTTAAACCGGGTAATACGCGCAGGTTACGAGTTGCTCGGGCTGCAAACATTTTTTACTGCTGGTCCAAAAGAAGCGCGTGCCTGGACAGTTGCAAAGGGTGCAACCGCACCACAAGCGGCAGGCAAGATTCACACCGATTTTGAAAAAGGATTTATCCGCGCCGAAGTAGTGGCCTATCAGGACTATGTGGATGCCAACGGTGAGGCAGGGGCCAAAGATGCCGGTAAATGGCGCCTGGAAGGGAAAGAATATGTAATGCAGGAAGCGGATGTGGTCCACTTTAGGTTTAATGTTTAATACTTTTGGGTAGAATTGACAGTTTGCAGGGCGTTATATAAGGTCCGCTATCCCAAATCATGGGTCAATCTAAGCATATGGCTATGTAGCTCAGTTGGTTAGAGCACAGCATTCATAATGCTGGGGTCATTGGTTCAAGTCCAATCATAGCCACCATTTAAATCAATAAGTTATATGATTATTGATCATTATCAAGAATGGCTGATCTAGTCATTCCTGCACAATTCCTGCAAACAGTTCGAATTTGCGCCTTTTTATACTTATATACTGTTTTATGTTTTCTTTCAGCTAATAGCAATCATTTAGTTATTTCTTGGAGACAACTACCATTTCTTTAATTTCAAGTTCTACTTCTGTGCCATATCCTAACTTCCATGTTGGGAATGGAGCTATTAACAAAGCAATCCAGCCTTGCATCGTTGTTACTTTAACTAATCCGAGATTTTGGTCCTCATCTGAAATCTGGTATGTGTCAATGCAATGTGTAGGAATAATGCCGAGTGTTAGTACATAGAACATTGGTTCAAAACAATGAGCACCCTCTGGAAATTCGTTCTCTTTTGTTACTGAAATTTCTTCGAGACCTTTTTGTGATAATTGTAATTCGCTCTCTGGAACGACCTTATACGTGGCACAAGCAGGCAGAAATAATGCCAAAATAAGTGGAATAAGTACTTTTATATTGTATTGCTTCATACAGACCTAATAAATTTCCGCTTTCGGCCAATAACGGACATTTGTTCAAAATTAATTACGACGTTTTCGTGGTTTAGCAACTACTTGCCAACCATCTTCATAAATAATGATTCCTGGATCATCTGTTTTTAATGTATCTATGATAATTCCATGTTCTTCAAGTATAGCTTTTATAGCCCAAATTCTTTTTAGTGGCTCCTTAGCCTCGGGTTTAAACCAAGAAATTGCTCTAAAATGCTCTTCATCCTTTAATTCTGGAGGACTCTTTAAATGCTCCTTCAACCATTCAATATTTTTTAATAATTCATTTTCTAAATACGTTTCTAGCTTTAAGCTATCTCTTAGCTCAAATGCAATTTGGAAAATTCCTAGATAGCTATTACTGCCTTTATTCTTAATTCGTCCTTGAAATCGGATAAACATTCTTCAAATTATTTTAATTTACAATGTCCGCTTTGGGTCGTTAGGAGACATTTTGCGCTTGTATGTAATTGATTCCAACCTACCACTTCTCATTTTATGACTGCTTTCGGCCATTAGCGGTCATTTGGAGTAATGAAATTGTTTATAAACTATCGTTGCAACACTAATATTTATTAAAACAAATATTAACCCTGGGATAAGACTTATAATGCTGTTTTGAAATCCAAAAAACTTCCAGTCTGTATTTATAATTTCATATATCCACCATCCAGTATTAAATAACACTATTAAGTAGAAAATATATTGAGACCAGTTTCTATTCGCGAATAAAGCAATACCAGCTACCAAATATGGCATAGCGTAAAAAACAAACTTCCAATGTTTGTAAACATAAGCACCCCACAGCAGATATACTCCAGCAAGAATAACAGCTAAAATTGCCAACCATTTTCCCAAAGAACTTGTCTTGTTATTTTCTCCTAATTCACTATTTGGTGTTGAATACGGATTATCCATCTGATTTATTTTATTAATAATGTCTGCTTTGGGTCGTTACCAGACATTTTGCTCTTGTATGCTGTTGAATCCAACCGATTGCGTCCCATTTTTTGTCTCCTTTCGGCCATAAGCGGACATTCAATAACCGTAATATTTTGGGTTCTCTAAAACAGAACGAGCAGTTTCTTTAGCTTGTTCAGAAGTAAACTTTGCGCGAATAAGAACACCAACAGCACAATTTTCGTCTTTTCTTTTTATGCAATTTTCAAACTCATCAGATAAGTTGAAAAACCAAAGTCTTTCATTAACTGTCATTCCTTTGTAACTTTCACTAAACCAAATATCCCATTCAAAATCCTTATCATCAATTTTATAACTATCCCCACCCATAACTACATCAATTGCTTGCAAGTATTCATTTTGAGTTAATTCGCATGGCTCCCATTTTATATCTGTACCCAATTTCCCATCATCAAATCCTCTTTTAAGTAAAAAATTAATTGTCGTTAAAGAGGGCCAATGCGCCATTTTCTTACAGTAAATAAATGATAAACCCAACTCGAATAATCTAGCAGTGCTCTGATGTCCAGATTCAATTATTTGCACATTGTGGAGTTTCATTTTTCTAAATTTAAAATGTCCGCTTTGGGTCGTTACCTGACATTTTGAACTGGTATGTCTTTGTTTCCAACCTGTTTCATCCTAAATTATGTCTTCTTTCGGCCAGAAGCGGTCATTCAATAGTTTTACAGAAAGGCGGATTGTTGTTTGCGGATTCCAAGCTATTTGGATTTGTAAATGGCCAAATATTTCTATCAAAACCGTTATATTCTTTTGGGAAAAAGCCAAACGTGAATATTCTAACTATGCCTCTTACGCAAGCTTTTATTCCTGTTTTTTTAGGCCATAAATATTCATAGTCAGATTTCAAGAATAGAATTACCCTAGCTAATTCTCTTTTATGTTCATCTGGTATGCGCCAGTCACCTTTGAGCTTGTGAGTCTTAAAATCATCGTAAAGTGGCCAGCCTGCTTGCCACCATATTTCGTAAATAGCAAGGTCATCTGATTCAGGAAGACGGCTTTCAAATTCAAAATTATCTATTTGCCCAGAATAGAAATGTCTTAATAATTCAGCAAATTTGTCTCGTGCTTTTCTATCAATCATTTTTTTGCGAATGTCCGCTTTGGGTCGTTACCGGACATTTTGCTCTTGTATGTAATTGATTCCAATCTACTACTTCTCATTTTTTGACTGCTTTCGGCCAATAGCGGTCAAAATCTATGTTCATTATCATGATTAATTTTTCCAGTTCCATCATGATATAAATCTAGAACTACTAATCCAGAACCATCGTTACAAAAGTGTCTTGTTCCATTTTCTAACTCTTCATTTCTGGGGCAAAATATAGCAAGGCTTGTTACTTTATCTGGATCATATTTAAAAGTCGCATACACCAAGTTCGTATCAATATTATGTTGTTCGTGTATATCAGTAGCGCTTTTCGGCAAGTACTCTGGTAGCCACCCAGCAATCATCATGCCTGCTTCTTTTGCTTCATCGTAAGTTGAAAAATGAGACTCTGTATTTTCCCAATTTTTGCACCACGAAATTGATAGAAGAATAAGAATTAAGCTACCCGCGATTACTATAATAGATGACTTAACCATGATGGATTGCGTATTAAGCTAATGTCCGCTTTGGGTCGTTAGCAGTCATTTTATGTTTGAGTTTTTGTGATTCCAACCTAATTTCCCCCTGAGTGGTCTAGATCATGTCCGCTTTCGGCCAATAGCAGTCATTTCTTTATTTATTCTCGAGTAATTGTTTTAACTTATCCTCTGCAGCTTGAAGTTCATTTTCTAAATTTTTAACACGATCATGATATCCTTGAGTAAACCTGGTCGATCCACTTGAAAGTATGCCTGATGTACCTATTCGCTCACCTGGAAGTGGCTCTATTCCTTTTTCTAATACCTCTTTTTTATTGGCTATATCTTGCCTCGTTGCTTTTATCTCAGCATCGCGTTTTTTGCGAGCACTAATTCTTTCGTTTATACGCTGACTTATGTTGTCATGTTGTTTCTTAATCTCTTTCTGTTTTACCTTAGTTTTACTTGCAGGAATAGTATTCGCATCTTGTAAGTCTATCTCTTCAATATTGTTTGTATTATTTGGTGGGACAGAGGTATAAACGGTTTTACCATTTTCATCCACATATTTATAAACTTTTGACTGCGAATAAGCAGCAATTGTATACATGAGCAAAAAGACAACTATAATTGAATTATTGAATCTATTATTCACTTGATTTCCAAATAAATTATTTAGATTGAAATCATTTTATAGGTCATTATCACTACATTTAGATGTCCATTTCACAATAATACGAATGTAATGTATTTTTCTGTTGCAAATATCCGCTTTAGATCGTTAGCAGGCATCTTAACTTATTTGATCGATAATACTCATTAGCACAAGTAAACTACTTATATAATTATATTTAACATTTAATTGGTTAAATATAAAAGTCTGAACTAGTTCTAGAGTTGAGATTAGTTTATATAATTAAGTCCAATATTGGACCTAAGTGTTATATATCTTAATTAGCTTAGCTATTATCGTTGAGGCTATATTATTTTACATTTAAGAATAGTAATTAAACAGTCTACATTAATTTGGAATAGTTAATTATGAAACGTATTTTGATACTGGTAATCCTTTTTACTACTAATACATATGCTGGGGAAGCTGCTGTAAGTAGCGATCAATACGGTGAGAAGTGGCCTTTCACTGTTTCTGAAGGAATTGTTAAATGCAAAAAATATCAAAGTGGGAATCATATTCTTGATGCTGTTACGTTTTTATCAGAAGGCAAAGAGTATGCAATTAACGGTCATGCTATAACGGTTTCAAAAGACTCAAGTCTTAAAATAAATCAATCCATTGATAGCATATGGAAAGAAGACCCTAAATATAATGAAACGGTAAAAGAGCTTGCTGTAGCTTTAAATAAATCAGAAAAAGAAATTAGAGATGAAATGGGTTCGCCAATGCGCGTAAGTATAAGTCCTGTTTTAGATAAAGGGTTAAAACTTTGTAATTAAAATTAGTAAGAGTTTAAGGTACTTTAGCACACAACATCAAGCCCCAAGAACTTTTGCTCTTGTCGTAATTCAACTAACCCAACAGTGTTTTAATATTATGAAAAATTCAGATGAATATAAAGAATTTGTTACTGAACAACTTGATGAATGTTTTTTAAGCTATCGAGAATCAGTAAAGCAACACTTAAGCAAATTTGGGCCAGAAAACTTAGACAAGGTTTTAAACAAAATTGAAGCCGATATTAAAAATATTTTAGTTCAAAATTACATACATGATTATTCTAATATGTATGACAAATGGGATAAAGAAACTAGATCACTCTATATTAGAAATGAAGAAAAAAAGCAGGATTACAAATGGTTGTTGCTTAAATTCTTAGGGTATGCGGTAACCATTATCTGTATTGGCTTTGTTTACAAATATTTTGGACTGTCGCCCTTCCTAAATCCTAATAGTTAATTTCTTAAAAACTCAGTTATGAGATACAGAAAGCCAAGCCTAAAAACCTTACTCGGTATTACCAAAGCCAAACGTCGTGTGAAAAAGGATCTTGGTATATATAAAGTGACCAAGTACACCAATGCGCCAAAAAACGCTAAGAGACGTGTAAAAAGAAAGCTTGGCTATTACTCAGAACCTATGAAGATATTTCGATTTATTAAAAGACTATTGAAATAATACGGAAACATTTTCACATATTTTGGTCCGAAAACGGACCTAACACTTTTACTTTAATAACAAAGGCTATATGAGTTTTCTTTTAGAATATTTTTCATACAACATTTTTTGAATCTGAATTCAACAATAAAATAATTGTTATTTATAAATTCATTCACACACAATTACGAATAAAAATTTCTTAATGTAAATTGTGACGATGTCAATTATTTGTCGTTGCTACAAATACTTCTGTAATTAAACTATCGTAATTAACAATTATCATAATTGTTAGTTAATAAAAACAACAATTCAGATTTGGGGAGTGTGAGTATGAGGCCGTTCAATCTTGTTCGTTCAGTTTGTAAGAATTTAAAAGCGAGAAATGAGAGTTCATTCTCTAATCTTCCAAATGATATTTTAATTCGATTTAAATTTTTAACATTACTTGTAATTCTATATTCATCATTGTTGCAACCATTGCACGCTCTTGAATTTTGCGGAGGTTCTTATGGTTCATGCAGTGCAGCGCAAGACGCATGTGATACAGTAACCGGTCACAGTAATTGTGACAGCCCGCCAACTAATAGCAGTAATAATCATTGTCAGTCTGGAACTCATTATCACTCTGGAAATGTATTCAAAAGTGGCGGTTTTGATAACTATCACTTTACCTGCCTATCCGGCGGAGGTTGTGGTACGGGTATTACAGAATACACAATCAATAGTTTATGTTTACCAGAAGGGTTTAAAGTTGGAAATACGAAAGGTGCTCCACAAATGTGTGTGGGCAATCCTCTTAATCCTGCGACTGGAAATAAATTTCAGGCAGAACAAGACATCTCCATCCCGAATAGCGATTTATCCTTTTCGCGTTACTACAATTCAGTAGACGAAGGGCATGCGGGTGAATTAATCATTAAGGGAAGATGGACTTATGATTATCTTCAAAGACTAGATCCTTCTAATGGATTTGTAACCGTATATCGTCCTGATGGGAAGGAACTCGTATTCGATTGCCCAGCCACAACTGGGTCTTGTACAGGAGACACCGATCTCAAAATAGAACTTGAGAAAACTTCTACAGGATATTCGCTATTAACTTCCAGTAATAACACAGAAGACTATGATACGAATGGAAAACTGCAATCCATTACCTCACTCGCGGGCCAAACACAAACATTATCTTATAACAGCACATCTGGATTACTGGAAACCGTTACTGATCATTTTAATCGTACCTTAACGTTTACTTTTGGGACAAGTAGTCGAATAGAAACCATTACCGATCCAAATGGCGAAGTCTACACATATGATATAGACACGGATAAAAATCTACTATCGGTAACGTATCCCGATGACACACCTGGTACCACAACGGATAATCCAAAACGTGAGTTTCAATACAACGATACAAATTTTGATTCATTACTCACAGGTATTGTGGATGAGAATGGAAACTTATATGCCGAATTTGATTACGACACCCAAGGACGGGCGATTCAATCAAAACATGCGGGAGGTGTGGAGCAAGTTGATTTAGTTTATAACGTGGATGGCACTACAACTGTCACGGATTCATTAGGTGCAACGAACACCTTCACCTTTGATATCGTGGCATTTGTTCCCAAAACAACGGCTATATCCGGTGGCCAATGTGGCAGCGGTTGTAGTTCACAAGCACAAGCGCAAACTTATGACACGAATGGTTATATTGCATCCAGTACCGATTTTGAAGGGAATGTAACTAACTTTGTCAATAACAGTCGGGGACTACAAACTTCAAGAACCGAAGCGGTGGGAGAATTAGAAGAGCGCACGATAACGACTGACTGGCATTCGACTCTCAGGCTACCTACCAAGATCACAGACAATGGTAAAGAAACTTCCATTACTTATAACACTAATGGTCAGGTTCTTACCCGAACTGAAAAAGATTTATCCAATAACAATACGCGCACGACAACGTTTACCTATGATAGTAATGGGAATGTGTTGACTATCAATGGACCGCGCACTGATATTGATGACATTACCACCTTCACCTATGACACGTCTGGCAATCGTGCCAGCATGAGCGTTGACCCCGATGGCGCAGGATCTGCACCTGCACAAGTCACTAACTATACTTCTTATGATAATAGCGGGCGTTTGCTCTCCATGACCGATCCTAATGGCGTGGTCACAACGATGGACTATGACCCACGTGGGCGCTTAGAGTCGCGTACGGTTGCAAGTGGAACATCCGAAGCTGCAACCACTACTTTTGAATACGATGGCGTGGGGAATGTCACAAAAATCACATTGCCAAATAATAGTTATCTTTCTTACACGTACGATACTGCACAACGCTTAACGAACATTGAAGACAATCTTGGAAATAAAATTACCTATACCTTAGATGACTTGGGTAATCGCACCAAAGAAGATGTGTTTGATACCAGCAGCACCTTACGCCGTACACAAAGCCGTGTGTTTGATCAACTCAGTCGAATGACCCAGCACACAGGAGGAGCAAGTCAAGTAAGCATTTTTGGTTATGATGGTAATGGTAATCAGGTTTCTGTACTAGACCCTTTAAGCCGAAGCTCTACCTCTTCCTTTGATGCGTTGAATCGTCTCATTACTTCAACCGATCCGGCATTAAGTGATACAGACTATACGTATGATGATCGCGATAACTTGATCAGTGTATCGGATGCACGAAGTCTTACTACCACCTACACCTATGATGATTTAGATAACTTAACTCAACTCGTTAGTCCAGACACAGGAACAACTACCTATACGTATGATGATGCTGGGAATCGACTTACCCAAACCGATGCCAGAAGTAAAACTACAACCTATACCTATGATGCGTTAAATCGAGTCAGTTCTATAACTTATCCTGATACTAGTTTGAATGTCACGTTTACATATGACTCAGGAACGAATGGTAAAGGTCGTTTAACGGGCATGACCGACGCATCAGGTACGACAACATACACCTATGACAAGCGTGGAAATCTTGCGAGTGAATCAAAAGTCATCAGCGGTCAAACGTATCTTACGAGTTATGCGTATGATGATGCAGACAATGTCACACAATTAACCTATCCAAGTGGGCGCACGGTTGATTACGAATACAATAGCATCGGACAAGTGGTTCAAGTGGAGACTACCTTAGGCAGTAATACCAACATTGTTGCATTTGATATTAACTACCACCCATTTGGACCTATTAAAAGTTTAATCTTTGGTAACGGGTTAAGCACTGCATACACATTTGATCAAGACTATCGACTTACCGATGCGGTTACAGACAATAATACTCATTCATTGACGTACGCTTATGATCTTGGCGATAACATTTCTACGATCACTGACAATAATGATTCAACGCGTAATCAATCTTTCACGTATGACAATTTAGATCGCTTATTAAGTGGTAACGGGATTTATGGTTCACTGAGTTACACTTATGATGTAGTCGGTAACCGTCTCACGGAAACAAAAAATTCAGTAACCGATACTTATAGTTATGCGACTACCAGTAATCAAGTACAAACTATCACTGGTGGTCAAATTAATTCGTTTACTTACGATGCTGCAGGAAATATCACAGTTGGAAGCGGGGATACCTTCACGGTAAATGATGCCAATCGTATGGCAACCGCAGCAAGTGGTTCGACAACAGCTACGTATACCTATAACGGCAAAGGCGAACGTACTATAAAAGTAGTGGGTTCTACGACAACGATTTACCACTATGACCAAAATGGACAGCTAATAGCTGAGTCCGATGCACTCGCAAATTCACAAGCTGAATATATCTATCTCAATGGGCAACGCCTTGCGTTAATTGATCCTAATGGAACAGGAACGGGCGCATCGGGTATTGTCATCGATAACAGTGATTCTAGCTCGACTAGTACGATTGGAAATTGGACGACTACCGTAACGGGTACGGGAGATTACGAAGGATCTGATGTTGCGCAGTCAGCATTGAATAGCATTGAAATCATTATTGATGATGTTGATTCTTCAACGTCATCTGTAGGTAATTGGTGGCTTAGCACAGCTTCTCATTGGTATGGAGGTACGGCTCAGCATATAAGATGGCCAGGCTCAGGTAGTCAAATTTTTACTTGGAATTTTTCTTCTATATCAAGTGGTAATTATGAGGTAGCTGCCCAATGGTGGGCTCACCCGCAATATACATCAATTGCACCCTATACTATAAATCACACACAAGGCAGCACGCTTGTATTGGGAGATCAAACCCAAAATCCGGGCTGGAATGTGCTCGGAACATTTTCGCTTGATTCCACCAGCAGTATCGAACTAAGCGATGATGCAAATAATAAATATGTCATGGCCGATGCGATACGCTTAATTGATAACACCATACCCACATTCACTTGGGATGCACCGGTGGGCACGTTTGATGTGTATGCAGAATGGACACAAGATTCGAGTCATGCAACGGATTCAACTTATACACTTCATCATTCAACAGGACAGACAACTGTAACGGTGAATCAACAAACCAATGGTATAGGTTTGAATTATTTAGGTACAGCAACTTTTGATGCAACAGGAAAAGTTGTTTTGGCTAGCGGGTCAGATGGAAATGTCATTGCCGATGCAATTCATTTTATAGGGACTTCCACATCCACCACTGCATTGTATTACATTCACAGTAATCACTTAGACACCCCTCAAGCCATTACCGACGGAAGTAAAACGGTTGTTTGGAGTGCGGATTATGAACCGTTTGGGGAGACAAATATAACCGTTAATACTTTAACGAATAATCTACGATTCCCTGGCCAATATGCTGATAGTGAAAGTGGATTACATTACAACTACTTTAGAGATTACAACCCTAGTATTGGGCGCTATATGCAATCAGATCCGATTGGGTTACTTGGCGGATTTAATACCTATGTTTATGTGAAAGCAAATCCACAAAAATTTACCGACAACTTAGGTTTATATGATTCTGATTTTGATGCAGCAGAACAAACAATCAATAGATTATTCAAAGGATACAATATTCCTCCTATTTCGACATGTAGCGGTGGTGTAGATTGTACAAGACGCGGATTAGATACATTTGATGAAGGTGGTTATTTACCAGAAACAGATGAAATTATTATAAATGAATTAGATTTTGGTACTGGAGATAATATGAGAGACATAGCTCTCAATGATGTACAAGCATATAATCTACTGAACACTTATATCCATGAAATCTTGCATGCAAATCAAAACTTGTTTGGTGATTTCGCAATGAGAAACTTACAAAATGGACGAGGTTCTCCGGGAGCATTTTTGCATGACACAATTTATCGATGGGCAGACATTCTAACAAAAAGAAACTTTCAGTCATTCAATGAGTTGAGAGAGCAATGCGAAATTAAGTAAATCTAGGCATTGCTTGGTATAATCATCTCAATATGAAAGGATCAATAAAAGTATTTATAGTTGTACTTATACTATTGGCATTACCAATTTACCCTAAGTTTCCGGTACAAGTTGCAGATCCTGTGGGAGTGGAAGATTCTCGAATTAAAGTAAATATAAATACCGATGAGTTAGAAGTAATACTCCATACGATTAGAGGAAAAAAATTTGATTTTTTATATAGTAGATTAAAAAATAGGAATACAAGACCTCTTATTGGAATCTACGACATATCTGGCAAAAGTACTGATGAAAAATTATCTCAATTAGATAATTCAATAAAAGATTCTGAAATAATAGCTATTACTGGATCGAAAGGTTATAGAGAGTCGTATTATTTTAATAGAGATGGTGCATCACTAAAATTTATCACTTCACGAGATATCATGATCTAATATCAATATTTTATCATTTTCACTTTTTCCTAACATCTATCAGTCGCATATCCAATCTCTCTAACGATTAAAAGTAGCCCCACATAGAGCAGGGCTAGATGTCTTAACATTAAATGGTTGATTCAGAAAGTTGAGTGAATTTTAGCTAAGTCTTGATGTGTAATTTCAGAACTTAAATAAATTTGAAAGAGTATCTCCAAATGCCGTATGGTCAAAGTGGACGATGCGTGTGCTTTAATAGCTTTCATAGTAGTCAAACAACCAGCAATCACATCATGGTCATTTCCCATGTATACGAACCTAATCTGTTACCAAGAGATTTATCATAATCAAAATTAATGATAACTTGTGCATAAAGATAAACTTACACTTTTGCCTCATCTTCTATAGGTAATCCTTCTAATTTCCATTCTGGAAACCCATCTTGCAATCGACGAGCTTTATAGCCTTTTGCTCGAAGCTTAGCGACTGCATCAAATGCTAGTAGGCAATGAGGACCCCTACAATACGCTATTACTTCTTTTGATTTTGGAATTTCATTTAATTTACTTTTTAATTCTGTAAGAGGAATGCTCTTAGAATTAGGGATATGTCCCAATTGAAATTCACTTCGTGGACGCACGTCTATAACTGTTACGACACCCTTACTTGCTCGCTTTAACAGCTCTTCCCTCGTAATAGGTTCTAATCCATCTTTACTCGTCAAATACTTGGATATTAATACTTGTATTTCAGCCAAGTTAGCTTCAGCAATTTCTCGTAACAATGTCATAAGCGCAATTATTGAATTATCGCTTAAGCTGTAATAGGACTTTTGGCCTTGAGATCTAGATTTTACCAGCCCAGAGCGTCTAAGCCCTTGTAAATGTTGGGACGTATTCGCAACCGTAAGCCCGGACTTTTTTGCAAGATTTTCTACTGTAGCTTCTCCTTGTGCCAAAAATTCCAGTAATTCTAAGCGGTTACCGCTACTTAGAGATTTACCAATCATCGCAAACTGAGAAAAAAGCTCTTTCTTGAAGTGATTTGTTTCCATATATATAATTCTATTATTCAATAGATTAATTGAATATTTATTGTGTGCTTAGAAAGAAATTATATCACTGCCATATATGAAATATGCGCTATTTCTAAGGTTGATATTAATTACTGCTTTCGACTCTGAGTCAATCAAAAAAAAGTCAATAAAAATGTTAGGAGGTAGTTTTATGGATGGGCTTGCATACAACATCATATATTTAGTCTTTGTAGTTGGGCTTGCATATATTTTCTATGCCAATCTAAGTTAAATATATCTTTTGATAATTTACATAGTTGTACACATATCGTATTTACAAATGCTACAGATCAATAAAAAGGTAAGTCTATGAATCGGACACAAAGTATTTTCATTTATCTATACATTTTTGGAGTGCTTTTTTTTACGAATATAGCCAATGCAAGTAAACCACCTGATGTAGATGCATTAAAAAATGTGAACGAGGGAAAAGTTGTATGGGATGTGACTGTAGGTAACCCTAAAAAGCTTTTGTTAATGCTAAAAGTAATCGAAGAAACATATTATGACCTTATAAATCAGAATGTTAAACCGGATATGGTTTTTGCCTTTCACGGACCTGTTATGAAACTGATAACTACAGAATCACCCGATTTAGCACTTGATGAAGAAGAGGCGCATGAGGAAGTTTTGGAGTTATTGACAAGCTTCAGCCAAAAGCGAGGGGTAAAAATGGAATCATGTTCGATTTCATCAAGATTACTCAATATTGAAAATGACACAATAATTTCTGAGATCAAACCTGTAGGTAATACCTTTGTGTCGTTAATTGGGTATCAAAAACAAGGCTATTCGCTCATACCAATTTACTAGTAACTATTTTATTTTTTTTAATATTAACAAATATTCATAAAACTAATCTATCGGCAATTCTCATCCATTATTTAGGAGCTCGTCTATGACTGAAGAAGAATACAAACATGCTATTAAAAACCTCGTAATTAGCGTATTTGCAGCGGGCGTGCCACTTTATTTGTTCTTTTTTTTAGCTATTATTTTAGATAATCATTAGGATATAGAGTTTGTATGTATGCATTGGATAATAAGCAGACATTTTAAGTTTATAAATTATTGAATCTAACCTGACATTCTCCTCAATGGTTTAATTTATGACAACTTACGGCCAATAGCAGGCGTGAATTAATCATCTTATACGCTTTGATTATGGCATTTTTCTTTTAATTTTTAGCAAGATAACCTATATGAATCTTAAATCAGTTATTTTTTTAATTTTGTTTAATATTATTTTAGTTTTGTCTGGATGCTCATCACCTGAAGAAATGGCAGCCAACAAGGCTGAAAAGGAAGCACTTAAGCATCTTCACTCAGCGCAAAATGGTGCAGCAATTTCTCAGTTAAAACTTGGTAATGCGTACCATGTTGGTAATGGCGTAACCCAAGACAATAAATACGCGTACATGTGGGTAAGCTTTGCAGTGGAGCAAGGATTAGGCGCTTCTGCGGATGAATCTTTTGAAAAAATAAAAGCGGATATGACCTCTTCTGAAATTGAGGAAGCTAAAAAATTAGCATTAACATGTAAGAAAGAAAAAGGTTACAGAGACTGCTGAATTGCATAAATTCTTACTCTGGTCTAATTATGACCTATTGAAAATATTTACTTTGGATTAAATGCTTTCCTTGTATATATATCTACTATACCTAACGATAAAATGTAGCCCCACATTGAGCAGGGCTTACTTAGTTAGTTATTATTGCTTAGCAAAGTCTTCATATTTATCCATAAATGCACGTACTTCGCTCGTAATGTTCTATCCTAAAAGAAGCACTTTTATATGAGTTTGAAATGACCGCTACTGCTCAAACGGCAATTCAAGTTGACGGTCTACAATTGCCTGTAATGAGTCTTGCAGTTGTTGCGTAGAGATTTCTTGTCGATTGTATAAATCTAGTAGACAAAACGATTTATTGCCATCGATACCATGTGCTTTTGAAAACAGGTACATGCAATCATCGTGGTTAACTGCGTATTCGGGGTATTTTTTATCTAATTCGATCTGCTCAGTTTGTGTTGCAGCCTCGCGGGCACGAAGATATTGAATATATGGAGACTTCTCAGCTTCCCATTGATTATTTATGTTCATATCAAACCCCCTTTTAAAAAAATCAAATGATTGTCTGATAACAGAAAACTGATTAATTCCATAAATTAATAACGGAACTCTTGTGATTTCCCGTTACTTAATATTTATTGTACCCTCATTAATAAATTTCAGTCAATCGTTTTTGAGCCCTCATAAATTGTTGATACAATTCACAAATGAGAAAACGTAAACCGGGTAGACCAAAATCTGAAAACCCTGCAACTAAAAAGCTACCTATGGTGCGGGTTACACCAGACCAGTTAGAAAACTATAAGGAAGCTGCCGAAATTGAAGGGTTGGCTTTCAGTGCTTGGGTTAGGACTGTACTGGATAAGGCTGCGAAGCGCGTTCTTAAATGAAACAAGTATGAGTCATGGCCCAACTAGAATTAGTACTAAAGGATTATGCATTTATTGTCATTCTACAAATGTAGACTTAACTGATGAACATATACTTCCGTATTTCATTGGTGGTTTTCATATTATTAATAATGCTAGTTGTAAAGAGTGTGCAAAAATTACAACTAAATTTGAAAGAGATGTAGCGCGAGGTTTTTGGGGAGATGCTAGAAACGCTTATGGAGCACCTACTCGAAGAAAAAAGAAACGAAAGAAATTTATTTATCTAGATGATCAGATAAATATAGGGGGAAAGTTAAAAATACCGTTTAATGAATATCCTGCGCCTATGATTTTTTATTGCATGGGCACTGCGGGGTTATTACTTGGAAACTCCGAATCCGTTGACAGCGCGAGCAATTGGACTTTTAAGGCGATAGTAGATCAAAAAAAACTTGAGGCTTTTGAGAAAAAATATCCTGGTCAATTAACTACAAAAGTTCGGTTCCCACATGATAGTTTTGCAAAATTAATAATAAAAATTGGTTATGGACAAATTTTGTGTTCTCTTGACCCAGGAGATTTTCGCCCGATTTGTTTGCCGTACCTTTTTGGCAAGAAAACTAATTATTCGTACATAGTTGGTAGCAGGAAAAGCATACCGGAACCAGAGCCAGGATTAGGTTATATAATGAGAAGTCATTGTATTGGGACTTCAGATTACTTACTGCTAGTTGCTGAAATAAGAATCATCGCTAATAATCATACTCCTGCTTATCATGTAGTAGTGGGTGATGTATCTGGGGAAAATCAAGTAAGTTATGTACGCAAAAAAATTCAAGCAGTTTACGATGTTATCATTCCAGATAACTCAGCAGGACCGCAATACACTTCTGATGAATTTCATTGGGCGCCACAAATCTGGCCATTACCAGTTCAGACTGAATGTAGCTAAGAGAAATTTGCAATCTAAATCATCTAAATTAAATGAATAAGAAAAGAGGCATGCAAAGGCTTGGGTTATTGTTAGGGACGATAGGACTACTCTGGCTCTTTGTAATGTGGAATGCTTTTAGCGGCAGTAGTTTTTGGGAGGGGTTTTTAGCTGCAGGAGTTTTCCCCGTTGCTGTAGTGATGGGAATTTATTGGGTTATATATGGGTTTGTTGTAGATTAAATTTGTCATTTTATTTACCTTCTCTAATAATTGCATATAATTCTTCATCAGATAGTTCCTCAACTGGACGATCATCTTGGTACGTATCTATAATTTTTGTCGCTTTCCCATCAAGCCGATCGCCAATTTCTTTTATTGCTTGCATATCACCGGCAAGTGCTTTTGAAATAAGCTGATTAGCAATTTCACGTAATGCTTGGCCTCTATTAATTGAATTATTCTCAAAGTTATCTAATGCATGCTTAAGTGCATATCTCCATTCACTCGCTTTGCGAGCATTTTGATTGCCTTTTGGTGCTCCACCTTTATTCACTGACATAGTTGATTCAACCTTAAGTTTCTGTTTTATAGAATGATATTATTTGTCTTCAAACATAAGTCACCATTTCTGGATAATATGATTCTGCAATTAACCTAATTGCATTGCTGTCTAATTGCCCATTTTCAATGTCATCAAAATCTTTATCGTCAAGCTTTGTCATGAATTCATCACAATCTACATCAGTATTTTGCAATGCAGCCTCAATTTTTATTCGGTTCACTTCATTCCTAGTCTGATCCGGGTGAACTTTCTGGACTTTGTGGTCCAAGTGAACCAGATTAGAGAGATGATTAGGTTCAGAAGGTTCAGGAAGTTCAGAAAGCTCATTAGTTTCTTCTTGGGGGTCTTTTGAACCGAATCGTTCTGCATTGAGTTTATTAACAAGTGCCTCAGGTAACTGCCAGATACATTCACGACCATTAGGGATCGACTCAATACCTAACTTACATGCTGCTCGCTTGATCGTGCTATCAGTAAAGTCTTGTTTTTTTAAATCCCTGAAGACATCTGCACGCTTTCTTGCTCCGTTTATGAGTAGTTCTATTAGTGCTGCTTTTGTTTCTTCGAGTATAAATTTTCGGTCAATTTGTTCTTCTGTAGAAAAAGCTTCTTCAGCACTTTGTGTGACTGGCTCCAATTCCCATTGCACAATTGGAAGACCGTCATGATCAATCACGCTATATGCTAAACCCGGTGTTTCTTTTGATAGGTTCGCCTTCAATGGAAGCATTAGTCTTCTAGTGGGATCATCTTGATCTTTTGTAATGGCGAACGCTGCACGAGCAGCGGCTACGAATGCAATGGAACCACTTAAACGGTGTAGAGGCGTTTCACTAGTTGATTTATTTAAGTGTTCTATTCCTATGACTGCGATTTCCAACCTTGCTGCCATTTGCGTAAGTGGCGCGAGGATTGCGCGTGTATCTGCATTTTTATGCGTGTCGACACCTGCGCAATACTGTTTGAGAGGGTCAATAACCAGCAAACGGATATTAGGAATTGATCGTAATACTTCTTCCAGTAAACTAATATTTTGCAGTGAATAAGAAGTTATTCTTCCATTGGGTTCGATTACATCACCTAAAAGCATAACTTGATTCAAGTCCGCACCTGCAGCCTGCAATCTTGGAGCGATGGTATCGGCTGCGTCGTCTTCTGATGCAAGGATTGCACAGGCTCCACGGGGACATTCTCCTTTATCAGGGAAACTTCTACCCGTAGTGACTCTTGCAATAATGTCAATAGACACGAGCGTCTTACCTAAACCAGGATCACCCCCAAGCAAACTTAACTTGCCTAAAGGTATTCGATTATTCCAAAGCCAATTCAAGGGTTTTATTTCTACACTGGATGCATTTGTGCATTCAATATGTCTTGCTTTCCTTATGGGCGTTGGGTTCATGCAGCCTTCCTTTGCTGAATATCAGGTTGTTCTTCAGGATTAGGTTGCTTCCAAAAAACGGTTTCGTTGTTAACAACTCCATAAACTTCTGCAGCTCCACATATAATTAATGCTTTTCCTAATTCATAGATATGTTGATTACATTCGCCGCGTGAAAGTATTTGTACCTTTCTATTTCTTACAGGCCAGGTGAATTCAAATGCACTCCTATTAGGTGGTAACGCCATTGCTGCAACTGGGAAGTCATCTGGTGTGTAAAAGTAAGCTTCTGCACAACGTTCTAAGGCTTCGTCTCCTACATATATATGTGTTATTGGATCTCGGTTATCTACTTCATTTGCATGCGGTGGATTTTTACTTCCACATCGTTTGTTAGTAGTGGTATCATTCGACGTGTCCTTGATGCCGTCTGTAAAAGCATCTTTAGAAAAGCCCGATTGCCCGATCGGGTTTTTTGTTTCCATAGTATATTTCCTCTTGTTGGTTCATTAAGCTGCTGCTGTATTGGCTTGCTCAGCAAATTGAGAATTAAACTTTTCTAGTGTCTCTTTACGGTATAGAACTTTTTTCCCACGTTTTTCAAATGCAGGAGCTTGCTTACCAAATAACTCGCCAGACATTCGAGATTGTTTTAATGTATTAGGTGAACAACCGATTTCAATTGCTGCCTCGTGTGTAGATAGCAATTGTTTGAGAGTAAGATTTGTTTGCTGTTTCATATATCACCGCATATATAAGTATCTGAGGTGATTAGGTTGTATCCGCGATTTCCGCGAATCAATATGCAAGACTAAATTTATTCATTTCCAAATGATTGAAAATTAAAAGAAATATTGCATTGGTGAAAAAAGTTCCGCGCGCGGGTTTGCGCGAACGATAGAAGTTTATTTTTTGCGAGGACTTCGGGTAAGCCTGGCAATTCTACTAGCAGATTTACCTCTACTTTTATCTGTTCCTTCTAGTTTTTCACATAGCTGTTCATGAGAGAGATTAGGAAATTTTTTATGAAGATCATTTACAGCTTCTTGTAGCTGAGGGTCTCTATCTGAACTACCAGCGAAAAATTCATTAAAGTGATTAAAAGGGATTTGCATTTCTTCTGGAATAGACAAATTAGCTTTTCCCGCAGTAGAAATTATTTCATTAGGAGATAATTTTTCGTCTCTATCAATAAATGTATTAAACCTATGGTAGTCTTCGTTTTGCTCTTGTGACCATTGTGCTTCACTACGTGTTATAGGTATTTTAGATAAATAACAGAATGCTTCTTGAACAGAGAATTTCCTTTCGCAATAAACAGCTTCAGCAAATAATGTGTAATCGGGTTCATTCGATGTTGAAAATGAAATTGGTGGGTCATTGAGTAGGCCCGGAAAACCATAACCATACTTCTCGTAAAACCAACCTGAAAATATTTCTTTATTAATATAGTTTGACTTAACACATTCAAGTTTCCCTTCATTAATTGCGTTTCTAATATCTTCTTTGAGCTCATTGCTGGATTTTGGAGATTCATCTTCATCAGGATCGTAGACCTCTAGAATTTCATCTATCTTCCAATATTTTATAAGTGGGAGTTTTTCAGGTAGGTCTAACATAGTTTTTAAATATCATTTAACAAAGCCACAGCCGCAGCCTTATGCTCAGGCGCTAAATGTGCATAGCGTAGCGTCATGGATAGCTCTGAATGACCAAGCAATTCACGTACAGTATTTAAATCAACACCTGCCATGACTAACTTGCTCGCAAAGTGGTGTCGTAAATCATGAAAGCGAAAGTCTTTTATCTGAGAAGTCTTTCGTAGGTTTTCCCAAGCGGTTTGAATGTTATCGAAACGTTTACCTGTATTAGGATTAGGGAATACAAATCTCTTTGATTCAGTCTGATTTCTCCAAGCGATTAACGTACCCAGTGCTTCATCGTTTAGAGGGATGTGACGTGTTGAACCTGATTTAGATGAAACACCTTCAACAGTTATGTTTCTTTTCTTGAGATCGACGTTTTCCCATCGAAGATCAAACAACTCACCTCTGCGCATACCTGTGTTTATGGCTACTAGAATCATGGGCTTTAAGTAATCAGCAAATGACTTTTTGCTTAAATCTTCTAATAGTTTCTTGCCTCTAGCTGCTCTCCAATCATTTCCAGATTGTCTATCCTTGATAATACTTTTCTCTCTAGAATCTAATGCTTTTCTGAGTCTCTTTTCTTCATCATCCGTCAAGTAGCGTATCTTTCCTTTACTATCGACCTTTAAAGGTTTGACCTTTG
Source organism: Gammaproteobacteria bacterium (assembly GCA_965243395.1). Lineage (GTDB taxonomy): Bacteria > Pseudomonadota > Gammaproteobacteria > UBA4575 > UBA4575 > JABDMD01. Next base: position 251,921 of record CBDEUS010000001.1, read on the forward strand.
TAAGAGGGTGCTTGTTAATAACTCCCCATTCGAGTGCTTTAGATAAGACGGCTTTCAACGCCATCAACTGACGATTAACCGTTGAGGGTTTGAGACCCTCCTTAATTTCCACAGTCCGCCACTTTTGTATTTCCCATGGAGTGATTTCTTCCATATTGTGTTTCATAAGATGAGGGAAGGCGAGGTTAAGTTTCTTGAGAGTTTCCTCACCCGATTTACGTTCGACGAGTACCCAAGGTTTATATTTATTCTCGATGAACTTGCCTAGGACTTGATGCTTTCTGGCTTCACTTCTTTTCTTGGCTGATTTTTTGTTTTCTTGAATGTCCTGGCCTTTGGCTAATTCACCTATTTTGATCTTTGCATGTTCACGAGCTTGATCAGCAGTCAGTTTGCCATACTTGCCTAAGGTGTATTCTTTACCTGAACCATTGTGACGATAGTAAATACAAAAGCTTTTCACTCCGCTTGGCATGACGCGTAAGAAGAATCCAGGCTGTTCGGTATCCCAAACCTTGTAGTACTTAGATCGTGGCTTAAAAGCCTTTACAGTGCGTGTCGTAAGCTTCTCTTTCACCGTTCCTGCACAATTCCTGCATAATTAAAATACACTCATATACCTTGAGTGACTAAAATAAGGTTAATAAAAGCCTATAAATATAGGGATTATAACGAATATTAGGTATATAAAGGTATCTTACAGGATAGGGAAGGATAAGGCTATAACGCTTTCATAATGCTGGGGTCATTGGTTCAAGTCCAATCATAGCCACCACTCTTTCGAGTGGATTTTACTCGCAAAAATTATTTTTAAGAGGCCATTGCAAGTTTTGGTTTCTTGCGATGATCTTTTTGGCCCGGGATATATTTAGCGATGCGAGGAACGGAATGAGCAAGCACGCAAATATCATTTATACCTCGTTGTTCTGCGGTAGTTTCGATGTTTTCAGTAATTAAGTCTGCAATATTTTGATTCGTTATACAGCGTATCGTCGCGTATTCCTGATTTACATTTGCGTGTGCAAGTTCATAGTCGTCATCACCCATTGCAACAAAGCGTGAATAACTGACATTCACACCGGGTGCTCCTGAATCCAACATTAAGTCCATGAATTGTTGTGACTGATCACGATTGACTACAGATGAAAAACACACTTGATTGGTTTGAGTTGTTTTATTTTGTTCCAAAAATTTAAGCCCTGTGCCTTTGCCTTGTCCTCCTACATCAAAAACTGCTTGATCACGCCAATGCGTGTGACCGGTTAAATGATCAATAGCGTGAATAATTTGTTGGGTGTTTGCAGGATAGTGAGGATTAGCGATGCGGCTAGGTAAATTAAACATGCCTTTATCAATCGGTAAGCTATACATGAAGCCGCGTGCGGGCAAATGAAATTCTCCGGCTTTTGCCATTGCGGTAAAGATTCCTTCTACATCCGAATTGTCCGCAAGAACCATTAATACTTCTTGTTCACTATCTTTTGTAATACGTAGCCAACCGAGTCGATCACGAAGACCTTTACCTTCTGCATAATAGACTACAGGGCCGTGTGCACCGGCATTGATGGCTGCTTTAGCGATGCGGTCACTTAAGCTATGACTCACGCTACAAAAAATTGCACTTAAATTTTCTGAAAGCTTATGAGAATCTTTTGTGGTGTTTAAAGCTTCAGTTGTTCGTAAATTATGAAAGTTAGAACCCACATAAGCACTTTCACAAGGTGTGCTAAAGACGGCGCCCGTTGCTTGTAAGTCTAATTTGCCTTCTTCAATAACAAGTCCAAGAACACGATCGACATCATGTACGGGAACAACCATTTGTAACATGGTTTTTGAAGGGCTAATAGGAGGCACCCACGACTTCCACCAGTGCTCGCGTAATAAAGTACCGCGTGCTTTTGACACTAATACATCAGTGACTTCTCGAGATGTTAGTGTATTAACAACTGTATCTGCTGATTGGTTAGGCAATACAGCTGTGATGAGTGAGATTTCGTGCTTACTATTAAACATGACTATGCGGGTCCTAATTGTGTAGAGTCGCTATCGATTTCGGTAGCAGGGTCCGGTAAATTTTCTTTCTGCGCTTTTTTCTCATTTCTTTGTGTGTATAGGCCTACAGTCAAAACCGTCATGATCGGGCCCACTGAAGCAAGGGCTAAAATACCAAAACCGTCACTTACACCGGGAATATTCGCACCCACACCAAGACCCATTGCTAATACGAGGGGTACCGTTATAGGGCCTGTTGTAACACCCGCGCTGTCCCATCCGAAATTAACAAAGCTGTTTGGTGCGCGCCAAGTAAGAATCAATACAAGCAAATAAGGAGGCATCAACATCCAAATTAAAGGTAAGTTGTAGGCCATCTTTACAATGCCTGCACCGATGCCTAATCCCACGCCAATTGCCACAGCTTGCATTAACAATTTCTTACGGAACGCACCCACCGTAATTCGTTCCACGGTGTCACCTAATGCATTGAGTGCGGGTTCGGCAAGTGTTGCACCATAACCGAGGAAAAACGCGAAACCTATGGCAACGAGTTTGCCTGCATGACCATCGCCAAATAATGGACCTTCAACATGATCAAACCCCCAAGGAACAATTTCTGCAAAGGCGAGTGGAATATTACTGCCTAGTTGCCCACCTAGTGGTGTAAGCCCAAGCGCGATACCCAAACCAAACAATGCCATGCCCACCAGCGCAAAGGTTACTCCTATGCCTACATCACTATCTTTATCTAAGCGTTGTTTGAGGATCAAACGTAAGACGAAATATAAAAACAAACATAAGGGGATAATTGCACGAAGTGCTCCCATAAATGCTTCCCACATTTGTTCTGAAAGAGAAGTTTCTTTATCCCAGGTTTTATCACTGATTAATTCAAAATTTCGGGTATATATTTTTTTAACAACGAGATTTGGATCAGTTACTACAATTTGTCCATCAACAAGCTCTGCTTTTCCACCCTTAAAATCTAATTCATAGCCATTTGGTAAAGCACCCGTTTCTAAGTAAGTCGCAAATTCTTCATCCGTAATTGCTTCTAATTTAGGATCTAGTGCTTCAGCGCTGTCAGCAACTTCTGATTGGCTTTGAACAATTTCAGAGCCTTTATAATTTGAAGCACCATAGTAATCATTACTAGTGTAGTGGTATAAAGCGAGTAGCAGTACGGCCAGAATAGGGAATAGAGAGGCTAGTGTGACAATTCCAAATCCAGAATGACCGCTGCCCCCAGAACCACTACTCACAACTCGACAAACCCCAATTCCCAAAGCAAGTACAAGAGGAACGGTTACAGGACCTGTAGTTACCGCACCGCAGTCCCATGCTAAACCTAAAACATCGCGTAATTCTGGAACTTGACTAAAATAAAAAGACATTGCGAGCAATCCGAGTACTGCAGGGATAGCCAGAAATTTCAATGGCCATGCATAAAAAAATCGCAACACACCCAACATAACCGCAAGACCGACGCCCACTCCAACACTTGTTACAAGTTGATTAGAAAAATCATTCAGTAGGCTGTATAACAATGGCGCTTCACTGGCTATTACACCACTTCCTGCAGCTTTTAGTACTGCGATGGCTGGTTCTGCAAATGTAGCACCCGCTCCAAGTAAGAATGCAAAGAGTAAAATAAGTGGCATTCCACTTTTACGTGGAAGCATACTTCCAATTATTTCGCCAAGCGGCATTAGACCTAACCGCAGGCCTTCCATGAAAAACATTAATCCGATTGCAACAATGAATATTCCAACTGCAATCATCGCTGCATATACGATTGGTAGTTGTAAAACGAGTAATTGGAAAATGATGAGATAAAAAACGATAAACCAAATGCCTTCAATTTGGCTTAAAAAATTCCGTTTTCCATATGGCCATAAAACTCGAAATGTGTCACGTAGACCCAAACGAAAACGAGGGTTATCCGGAAGCTGAGAGGATGCCATTTTTTTATAAATTCGAATTAAGTTAATGAGTTGTATCGGCTGTAGCTGATATTCCTTAAATCAAACTCTGAAATTGCGCAAAATGGTTAATAATTAAATTGTTGAAATGAGCAAATAGAAGAATGAGGAAGAATGTGTGAAGGAAAGGGAATTTATTATGGTTTCATCGGCTTTTTTATACATGTCGGTACGCACAGCTTGACCATAGGGTAACCAAGCGTAAACAATTGAATTTTAATAGAATAATGATTGTTCAAAAATCTTAAGCGATTTCAATTAGGGAAAATTCGTGTCCGTATTAGAGACTATTATCGGTAAGAGGAAACCGAAGTTTGATTCTTATGAAGTCATCTTAGACTTGCTGCAAAAATTTATGATTGAGAGTAAATCTCAAGCATCAATGCGCAGCTTCACACCACCTCAACAAGTAATGTTGACCATGTACACTTTTGGTGCACTTACATTTTTATCAGAGTTTAATGAAGTTCCAGAAGCAGAACATATTTTTGTTTTGGACGCATATCTACAACGCCAGGGTTTAACGGATAAACAATCAGTAGCCGAAGCAAGAACTATAGTTGAGCAAGCTAAAGATTCCAGTATGCAATGGGGTGTTGAAATAGGTTATAACGCTGCAATGTACTGGCATAAAGATAAAGATACAAATGCTCCGAAAGCACTTGCACGTCTTTTAAAAACGACTCGAAAATAAAATAAAGTTTTATAGTGGTTTACCCACCACTTTTGATTGCAAGGTTTGCTACCGCATTACGCAATTTGTCAGCATGTGAGTTGGTTGCGGATCCCTCAATGAGAATTTCTCGTGGAGATGTTTGATCTCCATAGTAATCATGATTCCAGTCGTTACGTGTTTTGAGTACTGCGCCTTCTATATTGATGCCGCCATATATGCCTTTGGTTCTTGAGAACGCAAGAATATCTGCGGTTTGTGCTTTTGCTCCAGCACCAATCGGACCTGCAGCAATGCTGACATCTCCTCCAAGTTTGAAGGATGATGTAAGTAAAGCGTCTACACCTTTATCGGTCATAATCATGAGTATTATTTCCGATACCTCAACTCCAATTTGAAAACCTACGGTACCAGAACCCATGGTGTAAAATGCTGGATCGCTCCAGATGTTGCCATCTCCTTTTACTAATAGAACACCGCTCCCACCAGAACCACCAAAGATAAGCCCTCCTTTTACTAATGAGGGAACAATCAAAACACCTTTTGCTTTGCTCATATTGTCACGAAACCACGTCATATCCGGGTCAATGGTAAACGTATTTACTGATTCAGCAGCAGCATCAACTAGTGCTTCTGCTGTTGCAGTGGATGCATGTAATTGTGAGGAAGAAACAAATAGAAAACATGTAAATACGATTATTGTTGTGAAATATTTACGAGCAATCTTATTCATTTGAATGTCCTTTATATTAGGAGAGTAATTGGTGTGAATTATAACCTTAAACCACAGTAAAGCGATAAAGTTCAATTTTTTTGATTAAGTTTACAATTCTCTTATGTAACGCATTGCCCAACATGCAATATTTTGGGAGATATATTCTGCATCAGCTTTTTTGGATACTAAATGATCAGTTTCATCTAGCGAGATAAAACTTTTAGGGTGTTTAGCTTCCATGAAAATTTTAGCCGCTTCGTCGATTGAAACGATATCATCAAATGGCGAATGAAAAATAAGAATAGGTTTGTTTAATTTTTTAATAAATTGTTTTTCGTCATAGCTTTTTAGGTCCTGAATATATTCTTTGGTAAGTCTAAAGGGCCGATCAAAAATACTTACATCATCAAAACCCTGTTTTAAAATTTTAGGAATATGTTGTTCAAAGTGATCAAGAACATGTGCAGGTCGACTTGGAGAAGCAATTGTAGTTACTGCCTGAATTTCATCTAATTCACAAGCGGCCGCTGTAGCAGCGATACCACCCAGGCTGTGTCCTATAAGCAGCTTGGGCTTTTGGTAATTCTTCGTTAAAAAATCTACAGCCGCTTTAATATCATTAATATTGCTGGAGAAATCTGTACTAGAAAAATCTCCCTGGCTTTTCCCTAGTCCGGTAAAATCAAAACGTAATACTTGTATATCTTGTTTGGCTAGCGCTTTACATATGCGGTAGCTTGACGAGTGGTCTTTTGAGCATGTAAAGCAATGGGTATAAATGGCTTGTACTCTCGGCATTTCAACTTCATCGATAACTCCTGCAAGGATTTCGCCGCGATTATTTGAAAATGTAACATCCATGTATTAATTTTCGACTTTTCAATTTGGGAAGGAACATTTTGCTATGAGTTAAACTTTCTTCTATATTCACCGTCAATTCTACATCTTTGCTTGATTAAGTCTATTATTCGATATGTTTGGTTCTTAGAAACTGGAGGAACAAATGAAAACTATTTTTTTCGCTATTTTGGTAATTATGTTTTTAGTTACACCTGTGCATGCAACGGTGTATCACTTTTTTAATGGAGAAGGTATAACAGAAGCGGCTTTGGAATGGGAAAATGCACAATCAAACTCCAAGGAAGCAAATTTACTATTGGTTTCGGAATATGTGGGCTATGTGGGTGCACTATTTGATCATTTATCTGAAAAGCAACATATTTGTGTACCAGATGAAATTACTAAAAATGATGTTTTACAAGTTGTAGCTGATTATTTGAAATATACGAGTAAAGGTAAAAAAAATGCTGGTTCAGTTCAGGTAGAAGATGCACTTTACAAGCAGTATACCTGTAAGAAATAGAATTATTGTTCAAACAATTATATATAGCGGTTAGAAATGAGGAGTTGGTAATGAAATATTTAAGTATATTTTTCATTTTAGTCTTTTTTGTGTTGGACGTATATGCAAAAGAGGCAACTGAATCGAACATCATTACACATGAGATTGAGTATGAAGTTGAGAATACAAAGTTAACAGGGTATTTAGCTTTTGATGTATCAACAAAAGATAAACGCCCTGGTGTACTCGTTGTGCATGAATGGTGGGGTCATAATCAATACGCAAGAAATCGCGCAGAAATGCTAGCAAAACTAGGTTATGTGGCATTCGCCGTCGATATGTATGGTGATGGCAAGTTAGCACAGCATCCTGATGATGCCGGTAAATTTATGAAAGAAGTAACCAGTAATATGCCATTAGCGGAAAAACGAATGGCGGCTGCACTCGATGTATTAAATGAACAAGCATTAACAGATACTTCAAAAACTGCTGCAATCGGTTATTGTTTTGGTGGAGCAATGGTATTGCATCTTGCACGTATTGGTACTGATATTGATGGCGTTGTTAGCTTTCATGGTAGTTTGGGAACAGGAAGCCCAGCGCAAAAAGATACTGTCATAGCGAAAGTATTAGTATTGCATGGCGATGCAGATCCATTTATCCCGAAAGAACAAGTCGATGCATTTAAGGAAGAGATGCAGAACGCTGGTGTGAGGTATGAATTTGTTGGTTATCCAAATGTGAAACATAGTTTTACTAACCCACAGGCTGATGAATTCAGCGAGAAGTTTGATTTACCAGCTTTAGAATATAACCAACATGCCGATGAAGATTCATGGCGGCGTATGCAAGCTTTTTTTGAGCAAATTTTTTAACTAATTTAATTTAAATGTAAAAATTCGTTACTTTAATAAAGTATGTCTGCATAAAAAAAGCCCCTGGAAAGGGGCTTTTTTTATTATAAAAATTAATTAGCTCAGGCAGCTTTACTTTGTAAAGCGTCTGTAATTTTTGCTAATTCATCTTTCAAGGTTTGTGGTGTACGGGCACCAAACTCATCAAGATACTCGCTAATAGCTTGAACTTCATCTTGCCATTGAGCAACATTGACACCTAAAAGTGCTTCCATGGTTTCTTTAGAAACGTCGAGGCCTTCTGTGTCAATATCTTCAACATTTGGTAGGTAACCGATTGGTGTTTCACGCGCATCTACTTTTCCTTCAACACGATCAAGTATCCAAGAAAGTACACGCATGTTCTCACCAAATCCAGGCCACATAAATTTGCCATCTTCGTCACGACGGAACCAATTGCAATGGAAAATTTTAGGTAGTTTGTCAGATTTAGGTCCAAACGTTAACCAATGTGCAAAGTAGTCTGCAAAGTTATAACCACAGAATGGTTTCATCGCCATAGGGTCGCGTCGAACTTGACCCGCACCGCCAATCGCAGCAGCCGTCATTTCAGAGGCACAAGAAGCACCGACTAATACACCATGATCCCAGTCTTTAGCTTCATAAACTAGCGGAGCCAATTCTTTTCTTCGTCCACCAAAAACAATTGCACTGATAGGTACGCCATCAGGACTATCTGCCATTGGTGAATAAACCGGATTATTTTTTGCGGATACGGTAAATCGACCATTAGGATGTGCTGCTGGCCCCACTTCCGGGTCATAAGGATTACCTTTCCAGTCAGTCACAGGCTCCATGCCATCATCTTTATCTTCCCACCATGGTTGGTTATCTGCAGTTACACCGGCGTTAGTGAAGATTGCATCCGACTTTAAACATTCATAGGCATTTTTGTTGGACCATTCGTTAGTGCCTGGAATCACGCCAAAGTATCCAGACTCAGGGTTGATCGCCCATAAACGACCATCTTCACGTAAATGTAACCAGCAAATGTCATCGCCTACTGTTGTCACTTTCCAGCCTTTGTACTGTTCTGGTGGTATTAACATTGCAAGGTTTGTTTTTCCGCATGCAGAAGGGAATGCGCATGCAACGTAATGAGTTTCACCTTCAGGACTTTCAAGACCCATAATTAACATATGCTCTGCAAGCCATCCTTCTGTTCTAGCTTGCCAGCTAGCAATGCGAAGAGCGTGACACTTCTTACCAAGAAGTGCGTTACCACCGTAACCGGAACCAATACTTCTAATTAGAAGTTGTTCTGGGAAGTGCATAATGAAACGCTTTTCAGGATCTAGGTCACCTGTTGAATGCACACCTTTTACAAAGGTGCCTTCTTTTTCAATTCTTTTTAAAGCGGGTGTTCCAATGCGGCACATAATTTTCATATTGGCCACTACGTAAGGGCTGTCTGTAATTTCTACGCCGTTACGTGAAAGTGGAGAATCAATTGGGCCCATGCAGTAAGGAATGACATACATGGTGCGGCCCTTCATGCAGCCATCAAACAACTCATCTAATTTTTTAGTTGCTTCTACAGGATCCATCCAGTGGTTATTTGGACCCGCATCTTCTTCATTTTTTGAACAAACAAAAGTTAAGTGTTCAACACGTGCAACATCAGAAGGGTCTGATCGATGTAAGTAGCAATTAGGGTGAGTTTCTTCATTGAGTTTAAGCAGCGTTCCGGATTCCAACATCATGTCAACCATACGGTTGTATTCTTCATCGCTGCCGTCACACCAAACAATATTATCGGGTTTGGTTAGCGCCGCTGTTTCCTCTACCCATTTCGCCAGGGCATCATTCGTCGTACTCATCAGTAATTCCTTGTTTTAATTGAAAGTTATGTGGCTTGTTTAGTAAAAATAATTATTATCAACAAGCTAAAAATTCGGAGTTCCCGATTATACATAGCGAAGATGAAGATTTAAGCTTAAGGAAAGAATTATTATGAGGATCCTAAGTCTTATATCTCATAATAGGTATAAATTTGTGTTTATTTTTTAGCCAAACACACTAAGCGTATACAAAACATGGAATTAGATCGGTCCGACCATAAGAATCATCAATCCGGGCGGGATTTGATCAGATGCTCCATTTTGGCGCGTTTCATCCATTTCAATTGAAAGCGAAAGACCAGAATTTTTACAATTTTCACGTAAATTTTGGTTTGAGCTGATGTTACTTTGTTTAGGTAAAGTCATTCCTGCCGCAAGATGTAATTTAGAACTACGCAAGCTTTGATCTTCTAAATAAATTTTATATGGAAAGGAATTGTTAGGGAGAGTGGAAGAGAGCTTATCGACTTTTAGCTCATAGGGAACTCCAGCGTTTTGATCAAAACCATGATGCGCAATACAAAACGGTTTTGAATTTACAGGTTCTAAAATTTTTGATTGATCCAGCAATAATTCATTTGGACTTTCAGTACTGAGTGTTTGGCTTACATAAACAGAAATGTCAACGGATGCAGAAGAGGACTTGCCTCTTTTACCTTGGGAAGCAGCTAAAACCGCGTTACTTGTGAACACAAATAGCGATAACAATAAAATAAATTTAAATATTAATTTTAAATAAATTTTTTCCGAAGTATCCATCTCACATTTCCAATATGCAAAGTACACAGAAATGTGAGACCACTCGAAGAGATATATTGAATAACTATCTCGCTGCTTTATTCGGCGGTCCCGCTGCCTTAGATATTTTCATTTGCATGCATAGTTAATACGCCGCTTATAAAAATAACCTTAGGTCGGTGACTTTGCGTCCCCATCTTTCAATGGGTTTGCCTTTTACATTTCTATGTAACGGCACGAACTGAATAAAGTTGATTAATTGTTATTGTTTTAAATAGCGATTTAATCATTACACACACAAGTAGTAGCAAACAAGTAACCTTATAATTTGATTAGAGTTACATGATGAATAGTAATGATTTAATAATTAAATCGTTTTTACAGTGTGTATAACGAATTAATTTTATTTATGTTTATTTGCTTATATTTTTTACTAAAACTGTGAGCAAATTCCGTTATAGTTGGTAACGTATTGAAAATTTTCTTTCAGAATCGTTCAAAAGGAGGATAAATATGTACAAAAAACTCTGGATTATTTTGTTTGCAGCTACTTTATTAGTGCCATTCAATGCATTAGCAAGTGGTTCTTCGCATATACATTACAGCTATCATGCAGGCGGGTTTGCAGAGTCAGGTTCGGCAGAGGCTATGGTCGCAGATGTAGTGATAGCAAGACCCATAGGTTTAGTGTCCACAATTGTGGGTTCTACTGTGTATGTTGTTTCTTTACCTTTTAGTTTATTAGGTGGTAACGAAAAGCAAGCCAGAGAAAAGTTAGTTAAAGAACCAACTGCATTTACATTTAAGCGACCTTTGGGGGAATTTCGGAGTTTAGATTGAGCTGAGAAAAATTTATAAACTAAATTGTGCTATGTAATACCACTCTATTACGGCCATCTTGCTTAGCTTGATAGAGGGCCTTGTCAGCTTTGCGTAATAATTCGCGACCTAAATCAAATGTATTCATTTTGATATCTGGTTTTTCGAGTGTGGATACACCGATAGAAACCGTAAGTGAGCAATTTTCTCCATCTACAAAAGTAGTTTCAGAGATACTATGTTGAATTCGTTCTGCCACTTCTTCTGCATAGTCTTGCCCAGATTGTTCTAGTAAAACAGCAAACTCTTCACCACCATAACGTGCTACTACATCTATATTGCGGAGTTGTGCACGAATTAATTCAGCAACTTTAGTTAAGACAACATCTCCAGTTTCGTGTCCAAAGCTGTCATTAACAACTTTGAAGTGATCAATATCGATAAACAAACAGCTAACTGATGACTGCAAACGTTGTGCACGGGAAATTTCTTCATTTAAACGTTGATCGAAAAACCTTCGATTATTTACGCCGGTTAAAGCATCCGTTAAACCTGCCTGCTTAAGTTTTTCTTGCGCAATAGTAGTGTCGAGGCAAGTAGCTAAAACGGCTGCTAAATGTTCGAGAAAATCTGTAGCGTCCTGTTTGTTAAATCTGCGCAGTTGAAAACTACCCAAGTTAAGACTGCCTAATAACTTATTTTTTCTAAATAACGGCAACAAAGCTACACTGCGCGGATACTTTCGATCACTTAAAAATAAATCTTCATGATGATTGATATCAAAAGCGCCCAGTAAGGGCTTTTTATATCGTCCGTAATATTTTTTTAGATTTAAGATATCGCTTGTAAAGATTAATTCAGGATAGCGGCTGGTGTCTTCGCCCACATCACGTAACAACCTTTTAATGTCTTGGTGTTCATCATGTAAAACGATAGTTAATACATCCCAACCAAAAGTGGATTTACTTTTGTGCGCTATTAACTGCATGAGCTCAGCAAGAGAGCTACAGCTCAATAATCTCAATTCTAAGTTTTGAAATTTACGCAAAGTAACTTCGTTTCTGCGTGCGTCATGCACTAATGACTCAAGTCGATTACGTAATGCGTCAATCTCAGTTAATTCTTCTTCAAGATGAGGGAGCGTAGACATTTAATTTACCTGTTTTAAACCTTCGATTGGAACCGGTGAACCCATTGCAAATCCTTGTGCATAATCCACGCCAAGCTCGCGCAGCATTTCAACTACTTCTTCGCTCTCAGCACATTCCGCTATAGTGCCAATCCCCATAATGTGTCCTACCTGATTAATAGCTTCTACCATTGCATGGTCAATCGTGTCATCAATCATGTCATGAACAAAACTGCCATCAATTTTTAAATAATCGACAGGGAGATTTTTTAAGTATGTAAACGATGATAAACCGCTACCAAAATCATCTAATGCAAATCGACAACCAATGCGCTTGAGTTCAAGAATTAATTGGCTAACTTGATCAAGATTGCTAATCGCTGCCGTTTCTGTAATTTCAAAGCAAACGTTTGAAGGTTCAATTTCAGTTTTATTTATTTCGCCTTTAATAAAATCTAATAGTGAATCATCGTTTAACGAATTTCCGGACAAGTTTATGGCTATCTGCACTCCTGAATCTTTACCAAATATGTCGTTGTAGCTTCGAAATGCGGTGCTAATCATCCAACGGTCTAGGCTCGTCATTAATCCATAGCGTTCAGCAGCCGGTATAAAACTTGCTGGCATAATTAAATCGCCTTTAGGATCTGTTAAACGAATAAGTAATTCATAATGCAAAGATTCCTGGTTCTGAGGTGAGAGGGCAACAATAGGTTGACAATAAATTCGAAAACGATCTTCTTGCAGGGCACCGGTAACGCCTGCTGCACGCATCATTTCTGTGTGTCTGCGTGTGAGCTCATCATCTTCCTGTCTATAAATATGTAATTTATTACGACCATGATCTTTGGCGGTAAAGCATGCGAGTTCGGCACGGGTTAACATATGTGCAGGATCTTGAGAGTTTTTATCAATCGTAATCAGGCCAATGCTAAGACCAATTTCAAAATGTTGATCACGCCACTTAAATGTAGCGCTACGAATAGTGTTAATGAGTTCTTGTGCTATGAGCTTGGCTTGATCAACTGTAGTGTTAACAAGTAACAGTGAAAATTCATCGCCGCCCAAACGAGCAAATATATCTATACTGCGTATATGTTCCTTCATTTGGTCTGCAGCTTGTTTAAGAATAATGTCTCCTGCTGTATGCCCAGCTTGAGCATTAATAATCTTGAATTGATTTAGATCCAGGTAACACAATACATGTTGCACATCATGTGTTGCTGCACTTGAAATCGCTTCTTCCAGTCGGAATTCAAATTCTTGTCTGTTTAACAAGCCAGTTAATGAGTCGTGTGAGGCCTGGTGGCTAATTTCTTGGGTAAGTCGCTTGGTTTCCGAGGCATCTTTAAAGATGACAACTAATCCACCAGTCTCAAGGTTTAATGAACTGCTGGGTGTGATGGATAATTCAATAGGATGTTCGTTATTAAATCTATCTAGCAGAACGAGATTATTTTTGGACTCAATAGGTTTGCCTGTATCTAAACAATCTTTGCCTAAGTTTGTTATGCGTTCACGTGTGTTGGCATCGATAAGTTTTAGAATACTATCAAGATGATTACCTTTTGCCTCGTAGCTGGGCCAGCCGGTTAAGCCTTCAGCCACAGGATTCATCGATTCGATATTACAATTTATATCGGTAGCGACTACTCCATCTTTAAGTAGCTTTAAAGTAATTCGATTACGTTGTTTTTCTTGCTCAAGTTTATTCTCGGTAACAGCTGTTTTGGTAATATCTTGTAAAATTAAATTAAAGAAATTTTGGTCGTTTTCATTTTCATTATAAGCAGAAACACGAAAAAACTTTATTGTGTTGTCAAGACCAACAAACTTAATGTCTGGTACGAGTTCATTGGCATCATCATCACAGGTGTTAATAATATGATGCAGCTTTATGATTTCAGACTGTTCAAAGACTAATGCTAGAGGTGTTCCTAATGAATCTTGTTCATCTAACCCCAACATCATTGCTGCAGGAGTATTGAGTTCTACAATTGTATCTTCTTCGTCGACACTAAGAAGTCCAATTGCAGCGACTTCTAAAATGGTATCTAGTTTGTTATCAGAAGTGAATTGATCTTCTATTGAGGTAACTTCCTGTTCAGAAGTTGAAGAAGAATCAAAATCGATAAGTTTTTCTTTAGCGAGCTTAGATTCATCTATCGAGTTTTTTAATGCACTGGGTAAAGCCTTGATATTAGCGGTTGACCATACTTCTACATCATTTGCGAGCGCAGGATTTTTTTTGATGGTTTCATCTATTAAGCTAAATTCAGTTGGCTTACGTAACAAAAATATTTTAATGTTATTGTCATGTTCTAGTATCCAGTTAATAACATGCAAAGGTTCTTTCATATGATGCCCAAGTACAATCACTCGGCTATCAATATGCCCATCATGTAGAATTTCAGTAAGTTGTTGTTCACTAGCCAGGTTAGAAATTGCAAGTGGGGGCGGAGTGTGGCGACAAAGATATGTCCACAAATCTTTGCCGACGTTAACAAGAGATACTTTTATAGCCATATTTGATAGCTGGCTAGAAGATGTTTGGTTAGCGCTCAATTTGTTTTTGTAGCGTTTGTCGATAGTTCGAATCACGAGTTATACAGATTCCCTTTTGAACAAGTTGCTCTGGGAATTAGCTTTTATGTATTGTCGAATCCACTGCCGTACCAAGCGCGAGGCGCTGTCATCCTCCTCTTTAACCTGGCGCATAAATTCATCGCGTAAATCACGTGAAATTCTGACTTGTAGTAGTGCTGATTCTGAGGGCTTTTTTACATCGGGTGGTGTCATAGCATTATCATTCGATTATCATGATAATAGTATGACAAATTTCACATTACTATACAAAAAAAGTGGTTTGAAAAGTTACTGGAACGTATTGATATATATTGATATATAAAGAGGCATTCCAGGCATTTGTAGCTAATTTAGCCTCAATACTACGATATAAATAAGTATATTATTAATAACTAATATATAGAAATCTATGCTTGGTATAGCTAGTTGTTGATGGAAAATCTGCACCGTTTAATCCAAATTATGCAAAAACTGAGAGATCCCGAGACGGGCTGTCCTTGGGATTTACAGCAAACATTTGCTTCCATCCTCCCATATACCCTGGAGGAGGTTTATGAAGTGGCTGATGCAATTGATGAGCAAGATTTTATACAGCTTGAAAATGAATTGGGTGATTTGTTGTTGCAAATTGTTTATTACACGCAACTGGCCGCAGAGCAAAATTTATTTGATTTTGAAGATGTTGCTAAGAGTATCAGCGATAAGTTAGTGCGTCGGCATCCACATGTATTTAATAAAGAAAATACAGATCAACACAAAACCTGGGAACAAATTAAGCAACAAGAACGCGTTGAAATATCAAATTCCAAATGTTTATTGAATGATATTCCTAATGCGATGCCTCAATTATTACGCGCAAAAATAATTCAAAAAAGAGTTGCTGCAGTTGGATTTGATTGGTCAGAGTTAAATTCTGTAATTGCAAAAGTTGAAGAAGAGTTAAATGAATTAAGAGAAGTGATTAATTCGGATAATCAACCAGACAAACTAGAAGAAGAATTAGGTGATTTGTTGTTTTCTGTTGTAAATCTGAGTCGTCATATAAAAGTTAATGCTGAAAATGCGCTGCGTAAAAGTAATAAGAAATTTACAAAACGGTTTCAATATATTGAAGAATGCCTGGAACAAGAAGACAAGAGCATTAACGAGTGTTCGTTAGATGAATTAGAAGCTTATTGGCAACAAGCAAAGTCTGAGTAAGAGGCTTCATATAAAAAGCTTTCTCAACCAAACTGCGATTAAATAAATCTCCCTCAAACAAATCGCATAGAAAAATCTACAGCCTGCACATGTTTAGTGATGGCACCTATGGAAATATAATCCACGCCCGTTTTTGCAACTTCACGTATATTTTCTAATGTCATATTTCCAGAAGCTTCAAGTTTCTTTTTCCCATCCGTCATAGAAACGGCTGTTTCCATTTCAGCTAATGAAAAATTATCTAAAAGAATAACATCAGCTTGTGTGTTTAATGCTTCTTTGAGTTGTTCTGTGCTTTCCACTTCTACTTCTAGCTTAAGAGCAGGGTGTTGTTGCTTGGCTGAATTTACTGCGTTGGAAACAGAACCTGAAGTGGCGATATGGTTTTCTTTTATTAAAATTGCATCGTATAAACCCATCCGATGATTTTTTCCGCCTCCACAGCGCACTGCGTATTTTTGTGCATAGCGCATTCCGGGTACAGTTTTACGTGTATCTAGAATTTCCGCACCTGTCCCTGCTATGCGGTCAACATAAGTTTTAGTTGTTGTTGCTGTGCCGGATAAGGTCTGTAAAAAGTTTAGTGCGGTACGTTCGCCAGTTAAGATTGCTTGTGCGTTTCCGTTAAGTTGGCATACCTTTGCATCGACTTCCATAATATCCCCATCATGATAAGTCCACTCTAGGTTAATGTTAGGGTCCAGTTGATGAAATGTTAGCTCGAACCATTTTTGTCCACACAATACAGCTTCTTCACGGCAAATTACGATTGCCGAAGCCGTTTCATTATTGCTGAATGAAGCTGCTGTAACATCGCCCGTACCAACATCTTCTTTTAGTGCAATGCTGACCGATTGGCTGATTTCTTGCAAAGCATCCTTGCTATGGCTGGTTAATTCCATTTTTCATTATTATTTTAAGTTGTAAATGAATTAATTTTTATTCAAATAATCTTTAGTAACTTTAAAGATTACCGGGCTCAATAGTGCGAGCGCGATTAAGTTAGGTATTGCCATAAAGCCATTCATAACATCCGCAAGCAACCAAACAAAATTGAGTTTAATTAATGCGCCTGTCATCACCGCTACAACCCAAACTATTCTGTAAGGAATTATGATGGCAGTACCGAAAATAAATTCAGCACAGCGTTCACCGTAGTAACTCCAGCCTAAGAGAGTGGTAAATGCAAAAACGACTAAACCAATGGTGACAATATAATTTCCTCCCGTAATTCCTTGTCCAAATGCAAGAGTGGAGAGTGAAGCGCCGTTTTCACCGCTTGTCCAAGCGCCCGTTAATATAATAACCAGTGCGGTCATGGTGCATATGATAATAGTGTCAATAAAAGTTCCCAGCATACCAATCATGCCTTGACGCACGGGATCGTTTGTTTGTGCAGCAGCATGTGCTATAGGAGCGCTGCCTAAACCTGCTTCATTAGAAAATACACCTCGTGCGACACCAAATCGAATCGCTGCCCAAACAGCTGCACCTGCAAACCCACCTGTTGCAGCAGTGCCACTGAATGCGCTAGTAAATATTAGGCTAAATGCATTTCCAACTTGTCCTATGTTGGCAATAATTACAATTAAAGAACCTACGATATAAGCAACGGCCATAATTGGAACAAGTTTGCCAGCCACTTCACCTATACGTTTAACACCACCAATTATCACTAAGCCCACAAGTATTGCTAAAACAATTCCAGTGATCATAGGGTCTATGTTGAAGTTACTTTTCAATGCATCGGCGACTGAATTGGATTGCACCATGTTTCCTATTCCAAACGCGGCAATAGTCCCGAACAATGCAAATGAAAATCCTAACCATTTCCAGTTTTCACCTAAACCATTTTTAATGTAGTACATGGGGCCACCTTGGCGTTTGCCACGCGAATCTACTTCTCTGTATTTCACCGCGAGGACGGCTTCTCCATATTTTGTTGCCATGCCAAACAAGGCGGTTATCCACATCCAAAAAATTGCGCCAGGA
This sequence comes from Gammaproteobacteria bacterium, assembly GCA_965243395.1. GTDB lineage: Bacteria > Pseudomonadota > Gammaproteobacteria > UBA4575 > UBA4575 > JABDMD01. The sequence goes on from CBDEUS010000001.1 coordinate 269,847, forward strand.
CCACCCAAGAAAATAGCAGTTGCTACACCAGCAATATTTCCTGTACCAATTGTTGCCGAGAGTGCGGTCATTAATGCCTGGAAGGGACTAATGTCACCTTGATCTTTATCTGCTTGCCCGGAAAAAAGTAACTTAAATCCATGACCCAGTTTTCGCCAAGGCATGAGTTTTAAGCCGATGCTTAAATAAACACCAACACCCAATAGCAGTGCCAACATGATAGGGCCCCAGATGAAACTACTGAGCTGATTTAAAAGCGACGTAATGGCTTCCATTAACTCCTCCCTTCTACAGAGTGTAGAGAATTATTTTTATATTTTAAGTCCTGAAAAGTGATGCTTATTATTCTATTTTTTACTTTTCATGTAATGAACAATATTGCTCATTTTTGCCATCATTAGACAGTGTACAAGCGCAATGCTACCCTGAATTCAAAGGGATATCTATGGATACGCCAACCCTCAATAAACGCTTCCATTTGCGGCAATTGTCCTCTCAAGACAATCTAGAAATGCTGCGTCAAGATGTAAAGCTGGGATTAATAGAACGACCACGCACTTTACCGCCAAAATATTTTTACGATGAGGCAGGATCTAAACTATTCGATTTGATATGTAAAACTCAAGATTATTATCCCACGCGTACAGAACTGGCATTAATACAAAAGCATGCGAATGAAATTGTTGCCTTAGCAAATTCTCATAATTGTGTAGAGCTTGGTGCCGGCACTTCTGCAAAAACTGAAGTATTACTTTCTGAGATCAGCACTTATTTTAATAAAAGAAAATTTAGTTATGTAAGTATTGATGTTTGTGAAGAAGTATTAGTCGAAACTGCACAGCGCTTATTAAGTAAATTTGAAAATTTAATTATTCAATCTATAGTTGGAGAATATATTCCTTCTATCCAGGTTTTGCCCAAATTTGATGCTCCGGTTTTGTATACATTTATTGGCAGCTCAATTGGGAACTTTACAGAGCAAGAATCAATTAAGCTTTTATCTAGCGTAGCGAAAAAAATGACATACGATGACCATTTTTTAATTGGCATGGATAGAGTCAAGGATAAAAAAGTTCTTGAACAGGCTTATGATGATAGTGAAGGTGTGACAGCAAAGTTTAACCTAAATGTATTAACGGTTCTTAATAATAGTTTGGGAGCGGATTTCGATTTGGAGAACTTTTCACATCAAGCTGTTTATAATGAAGATGACGAACAAATTGAAATGTATTTAATTTCAAACTCTGATCAGCAAGTGCATTTTGTTGACCTAAATGAAACGCTACACTTTGAAAAAGATGAGAAAATTCTTACTGAGATAAGTCGCAAGTACTCAAAAGAATCTATACATAAGTTATTGGGAAAAAGCGGACTTGTTGAAGTAAAGCATTATGAGCCAGATAACAAATACTTTTCGTTAGTATTGGCCAAGCGAAAAAAAGAATAGTTTTTAGATTAGGCTAGCAAATTTTCCATTAGTGCTTTTTGCGCATGTAAACGATTTTCTGCTTCGTCCCACACTACGCTTTGTGCACCATCTAACACATCCGCTGTTACTTCTTCTCCACGGTGTGCGGGCAAACAATGCATAAATAACGCATCTTTATTGGCTATGGACAGCAATTCTTTATTTACCTGAAACGCTTGAAATACTTTTACTCTCTCGTTTTGTTCTTCTTCTTGGCCCATGCTGGCCCATACATCTGTAACCACTAGATCGGCCTGCTCGATAGCCTGTTTAGCGTCATGTGAAATTTGAACACAATCGTTTGCATTCTTAACAATTTCTGCATTAGGGCAATAGTTTTGTGGGCAAGCAATGTTGAGTTGAAAGCCAAGTTGTTTTGCAGCGTTAATATAAGAGTGGCACATGTTGTTTCCATCACCAATCCAGGCGACTTTGGCGCCTTTGATGTCGCCACGGTGCTCAAACCAAGTCTGCATATCAGCCAGTAGCTGACAAGGATGGTATAAGTCTGTGAGACCATTAATGACGGGTATAGAAGAGTGAGCGGCAAAAATTTCTACATTTTTGTGTTCAAAAGTTCTAATCATCACACCATCTACCATTCTTGATAGCACTCTTGCACTGTCTTCAATCGGTTCGCCGCGTCCAAATTGAGTATCTTTTGGAGATAAAAACAAGGCATGACCACCTAACTGAACCATACCTGCTTCAAATGAAACCCGTGTTCGTGTGGAAGATTTATCAAAAATCATTGCCAGTGTTTTATTTTGCAAAGGGGTGTGATGTTCGCCGACCTTGAGCATCTTTTTAAGCTCGATAGCACGTGCTAACAATGCCCGAATTTCATCTGGGCTGTAATCCAGCAATGTTAAAAAATGGCGTGTGTTCATTAAAATAGTTATTTCAAGTCATCAGTGAATGCTTCGATACAATCAACAAGGGTTTCAATCATGTCGTTAGCATTATTTTTATCAAAAATTAACGGGGGTAATAATCTAATAACACGTTCCGCAGTTACATTTATGAGCAGCTTTTTATTCAAACAATGGTCAACTAATTCTATACAAGGTGTATCCATTTCTATGCCAATCATCAAACCTTTTCCACGCACTTCTTTTATATGTGCATTTGTTGAAAGTTTATTCTTTAATGTATCAACAATATAGTTTCCGATTAAATTTGCATTTTCAATTAGATTTTCTTGTTCAATGACGTTAATGGTTTCAAGCGCTGCCCGACATGCTAAGGGGTTACCGCCAAATGTAGACCCATGAGAGCCTGGTGCAAATAAATCGGCTACATATTTTTTTGCTAAACATGCGCCAATGGGTAGACCATTACCTAGCCCTTTGGCCGTAATAAGTACATCGGGTTGTATTGAATCGTGTTGAAAGCAGAACCATTTTCCAGTACGACCGTTCCCAGTTTGCACTTCATCCAGCATCAGTAATATTTCATGTTGTTCACATAAGGCTTTTAATTCAGCAAGGTAAGAAGATGCAGGAATATTAATGCCACCTTCACCTTGAATCGGTTCTACTAAAATTGCAGAAATATTAGTGTGGTTTTTTAATATATTTTTTATTGCAGATACATCATTGAAAGGTGCTCTTACAAATCCTGGGACAAGTGGTTCAAATCCTGCTTGTACTTTTCTATTACCCGTAGCCGTAAGTGTTGCCATGGTGCGGCCATGGAAACTATTTTCCATTACAATGATAGTAGGTTCGTTAATTCCTTTATGGTGTCCGTACACTCGAGCAAGTTTAATAGCTGCTTCATTTACTTCTGCGCCTGAATTACCAAAGAACGCTGCATCCATGCCGGAGAGTTCACAAAGTTTGTTTCCAAGCATTTCTTGTAATTCAATATGATAAATATTTGAAGTGTGTGTCAGAGTTGCAGCTTGATCGGAAACGGCATGTGTAATCTTAGGATGAGCGTGGCCCAAACCACACACTGCGATACCTGATAAGGCATCCATGTATTTTTCATTATTATCCGAGTACAGCCACACGCCTTCCCCTTTCACAAACGTTACGGGTTTACGCGCATAAGTACTCATCAAGCTATTTGCTGATTTAGGCATATCGATTCATATAAATAAAAACGGCAGCCATATAGCTGCCGAAAGCGAGATTATACTGCTGCCTAAAAAATAAGCAAAATATAATAAGCCTGCCCAATAGTTATAAGGCAGGCTTATATAAAGCTTATGCAGTTGTTAGATAACGGTTAGAAAAACAATCCGTGTCCTGCCGCAACCATGCACGCAAGCATTGGGATAGATAACAAAGTGTTGGTTCGTGATGCCATAAAAGCGATTTTCTTAGCTTTAGCTTTTTCATCATCACTTGCTTCTTTAATGCCAAGCACTTTTTTCTGGTTTGGCCAAATTAAGCCCCAAACATTTAATAGCATAATGGTGCCTAACCATGCTCCAACGCCGATTACAGTAACACCATTAGTGAAGAAAAAGTTTTCCATAATTCCACCTACATAGTGCAAAGCTGCTGCACCGGTTAACCAGGTGACAACTGCACCCCAGCGAAACCAAGCTAGAGCACGTGGTGCTACATATTTTCCAATAGCAGCAGGTCCAGGTCCGCTACTATCTGCTGTTGCTTCACCCATTGCGGGTACTTGCACAAAATTGAAATAATATAGAAGGCCAATCCAAACAATACCTGCTAATACATGGAACCATACAATAAGTGACCAAGTATTTATTGCATTAGGATCAAACGCAAATGCAATGATGATTGCAAGAATAAAGCCCGCAATTATTGTGCCAAGGATAGAATTTAAAGGATTCATAAGACGCGCCTCACTGAAATAAATATCGTTATTATTATGAATGTGCCATATTTGGCTTAATTCTTATAAGTGATAATTATAACGAACCTGCAAGGCTAACTTAAAGTTTAATTTTAAGTGTATGAATCTTCTCCAATTAATTTATATGTTCTTTAGTAGATATTTGAGTTGTCATAGGTTGGTCATGGGTATAGGCACCCGTTCGTTTTCATTCAAAAAATTATGATTCAGTAGTATGTGTGGTATTTGTGGCGAATTACGCTTGGATAATAAAGCAGCAGATCAGGAAACTATTCAGCGTATGTTAGTGCCTTTGCGGAGGCGTGGTCCAGATAATGAAGGCGTTTTCATTTCTAAGATGATTGGTTTTGGGCATCGGCGTTTATCAATTATTGATTTGTCGAATAATGCAAACCAGCCTATGCACGATAATGTCCATAACTTAACTATCGTATTCAATGGAACCATTTATAACTACCCTGAATTACGAGAACAACTTAAACAGAAAGGGCATAAATTTAATTCTACGGGAGATACAGAAGTTATTCTCAAGGCCTATGCCGAATGGGGGAAAGAAAGTGTAGCCAAATTAATTGGCATGTTTGCATTTGCAATATGGGATGCGAACAAACAAGAAATGTTCTTAGCGCGTGATCGTTTAGGGATCAAACCACTTTATTTTTCAAAACATAAAAATTTTTTTCGGTTTGCATCTAATTCGCAAGCATTATTGGCAGCAGGTGACATCAATACAGAATTTGATCCTATTGGTTTACATCATCATTTAAGTTTACATGCGGTGGTGCCAGCACCTACTACAATCTTAAAAGGTTTGCGCAAGGTGCCGCCCGCGCATTACATGATAATTAATTTAAAAGGTGAGGTGATCACGCAACGCTATTGGTACTTAGATGCAAATCAAGTTGATGATCAGCGTAGTGAACAAGATTGGATTGAGGCTATTCAAGCTTCATTAAACACTGCAGTAGAACGCAGATTAAATATTGCAGATGTCCCGGTTGGTGTGTTGCTGTCCGGAGGTTTAGATTCAAGCCTGCTAGTGGGGTTGCTTGCTGATTCTGGTGTTGAAAATCTTCAGACTTATTCGGTTGGTTTTGAGGATCAGCCAGAAGAACAGGGCAATGAATTTGAATATTCTGATGCAGTAGTAGAAAAATTTTCTACTCAGCATCATAAGTTCTATATCAAGAATGGTGATGTATTAAATAGATTGCCTGAAGCCATTGAGCAAATGGCCGAACCTATGGTGGGCCAGGATGCTATTGCATTTTATTTATTAGCTGAGCAAGTGAGCCAACATATTTCGGTGGTGCAATCAGGTCAGGGGGCGGACGAAGTATTTGGGGGCTACTTTTGGTATCCGCTGATGCAAGCAGAAAATGATTTTTCGGTGGAAAATTTTGCTAAGCACTATTTTGATCGTGATCATAAAGAAATGTCAGAAGCGCTTCGTACAGAGTTAATTAGTGAAGACTTTACATCTCAAAAAGTTGCTCAATTATTAGATACTACAAATACTAAAGACTTTTTAGCAGCCGTTTTGCAAATGGATATAACTACTTTGATTGTAGACGACCCCGTTAAACGCGTGGATAACATGACAATGGCATATGGTTTGGAAGCACGTGTGCCTTTTTTAGACCATGAATTGGTTGAATTAGCAATGCAAATGCCTAACCAGTACAAAACAAGTAGTGGCGGTAAACATATACTTAAAAAGATTGCGCGTGGTTTATTGCCAGATAAAGTGATCGATCGACGGAAAGGGTATTTTCCGGTGCCCGCACTTAAGTATGTACGCGGTGAATTTTTAGAGTTCATGCGTGATATTTTGAATTCTGATGCATGTAAAAAACGCAGATTGTTTCAGTCTTCTTACGTGAATAAGTTATTGAATAAACCAGAAGACTATATGACACCACTGCAAGGCAGTAAGCTATGGCACTTGGCCTTATTAGAGCTATGGTTGCAGCGCAATGTGGATACATCTATTGCTACGTAACAACATCACAGTAAAATATTGCCTAAATCTTTAGATCATTTGGAGCATAGTAAAATGGATGTATTGGAACGTATTAAAGAACAAGTGGAGTCGAATTCTGTAATTCTATACATGAAGGGCACACCGCAAATGCCACAGTGTGGTTTTTCAAGTCGTACTGCAGAAGCATTAAAATCTTGTGGAAAAGAATTTGCGTATGTAAATGTGTTAATGGATCCCGAGATTTTTGAGAACTTGCCAAGATTTGCAGACTGGCCAACATTCCCTCAGTTGTACATTAATGGTGAGCTCGTTGGAGGATGTGATATTACTCTGGAGTTACATGAAAAAGGTGATTTGCAAAAAATGGTCGACGAAGCCTCGGCTTGAATACAAGTTACTCAGAGGCTTTTAGTTCTTTCCATAAATTCATTATTTTACAAAATACATCTGCCGTTTTTTCGGCATCATAAATTGCAGAGTGGGCGTTGTTATTATCCCACTCTATTTCTGCTGCCTCTGCAATTCTGGATAATACTGTTTGACCATATGCTAATGCGCCAAGGGTTACCGTATCTAAACTGCTAAAAGGGTGAAAAGGACTATTTTTAATATTATTGCGTGCAGCAGCAGCGTTGAGAAATCCAAGGTCAAAAAATGCATTGTGACCGACAAGTATGGCACGCGTACATTTATTCTCTTTTACATGTTTGCGTATGGGTTTGAAAATTTCAGGTAGTGCTTGTTTTTCATCAAGCGCAATTCTTAAAGGGTGAAAGGGGTCAATACCATTTATTTCTAAAGAGGCTTGTTCCAGATTTGCACCCTCAAATGGTTTGACATGTGTAGATATAGTTTCTTTTCTATATAGCTCGCCATCTTGATTCATGCTGATGAGCACCGCAGCAATTTCGAGTAATGCATCCGTTTCTGAATTGAAACCTCCAGTTTCAACGTCAATCACTACCGGGCAAAATCCACGTAAATGATTGGCGAAAGGGATAAATTCTTGTGCTTCTTCGCTCACCTAGATTTTCTTTTGCTAGCTAATGAGTACATTCAAGTTATAATTCTCATAAATTCAAACTATTCATCTAACAGATTACATACTATGCCATCAGTTCAAAAAGTTGTACTCGCCTATTCGGGTGGTTTAGATACTTCTGTGATTCTCAAATGGCTGCAAGAAGTCTACAGCTGTGAAGTTGTAACGTTTACAGCCGATATTGGCCAGGGTGAAGAAGTCGAGCCTGCACGTGCAAAAGCACAAGCATTAGGGATCAAAGAGATTTTTATCGAAGATCTCACGGAAGAATTTGTAAGTGACTATGTTTTTCCAATGTTTAGAGCAAATACCATATACGAAGGTGAATATTTGTTAGGCACCTCAATTGCCCGACCTTTAATCGCAAAGCGACTAGTTGAAATTGCGGCCGAAACTGGTGCAGATGCAATTTCTCACGGAGCAACAGGAAAAGGGAATGATCAGGTTCGTTTTGAGTTAGGTGCTTATGCACTAAATCCGGATATTAAAATTATCGCGCCATGGAGAGAGTGGGATTTAAACTCACGCGAAAAGTTACTGGATTATGCGGATAAACATGGAATATCAGTAGAGCAAAAGCGCGGTAAGAAATCGCCATATTCTATGGACGCAAATTTATTACATATTTCATATGAAGGCGGGCCGCTTGAAGACCCATGGAATGAGCCAGAAGAGGATATGTGGAAACTGAGTGTTTCTCCCGAGCAGGCACCCAATGAACCAGCATATATTGAAATTGGTTTTGAACAAGGTGATGCCGTAAGCATAGAAGGTGAAAAGAAAACACCTGCACAGTTATTAACATTGTTAAACAAGATAGCTTGTGAGCATGGCGTAGGGCGACAAGACATAGTGGAAAACCGTTATGTAGGGATGAAATCACGTGGATGTTATGAAACACCGGGCGGCACTATTTTGTTGAAAGCACATCGCGCAATGGAATCTTTAACCATGGATAGAGAGATAGCGCATTTAAAAGATGAGCTCATGCCACGTTACGCTAAGTTAATCTACAACGGTTATTGGTGGAGCCCGGAGCGTTTAGCTATGCAACAATGCATTGATGCTACACAAGGGAACGTAACGGGTACTGTACGAGTCAAATTATACAAAGGAAATGTCATAGTCGTTGGTCGCAAATCAGACAGTCATAGCTTGTTTGATGCAAATATCGTCACATTTGAGGATGATGAAGGTGCCTATAATCAACAAGATGCCGAGGGTTTTATTAAATTAAATGCCCTAAGAATGAGAATTGCGGCAAAATCTTCTAGACATCGCGACTAAATCAATTTAAAACAATAACTATTATTATTTGATCTAACTCATTATGACTAAATATTTTGCAGTTCTCGTACTTATTTCATTGCTTGGCAGTGGTTGCGCAACATCACCGGAATACACGCCCGATGAGCGAGATCCATGGCAGGGATTCAATCGTAAAGTCTACAGTTTTAATGATGCATTGGATCGTTCATTTTTAGTACCTGCAGCGGCTAGTTATCGTGCAGTGACTCCTGACATCGCCGAACAAGGCATTAGTAATTTTTTCTCCAATATAGGAGATTTGGGTGTAGCGTTTAACAATACCTTACAGTTTAAGTTTTTAGATGCCGCTTCCGATATCGGTCGGATAATCGTGAATTCAACTATTGGCCTATTAGGTTTTATGGATGTTGCCAGTCATATGGGATTAGAAAAACATGATGAAGATTTTGGGCAAACACTTGGATACTGGGGTATGGATTCTGGACCTTATTTAATGTTGCCATTTTTTGGTCCGAGTAATTTACGTGATGGACCAGGAAAAGTGGTAGACACTCTCATTTACCCGCCTAATTGGGCAGACATTAAAACTTCAGAACGTAATGGTTTGTTTGCACTCAATCTAATCAATACGCGTGCAGAATTAATGCAGTTGGAAGAAAAAGCAGGTGACTTAAGTCGTGATCGTTACGTGTTTATTCGTGACGCATATTTGGATCGTCGAGAATTTCTGGTTAATGATGGTGAAATTTCAACGGATGATGATCTTTACGAAGAACTCGAAGACGAATAGTTGCTAAATAATGCATCGTGGGTAAGTGCATCGTCTGCAATAAATCAGCAGGACCCTTTTACTCTCTACATAAAGTTTGTTTACCTGTTTACCGGGATGCCCAGCAGTGTTTGAAAGCAAAATTATCTAGCTATCTTGAATCTGAAGAAGAGACATCAATAGCAGATATTAAAACATGTCGACCTTCTGAAGGTTTTTCGGAATATCACTTTAAACAAATATGCATTAAAGCCTGGCAAGAACATGCCAGAAATGTCGTAAGTCAAAAATCTTTAAATGTCCCTCTAACAAAGAAGCTTTTAAATTTTGCTAATGAGTTTGATATTTATAAAAATGAAACAGAACCTTATCTGATTTCACGCTTGATGAACATTGAATATTTGCAGGTCTTACAAAATGATCAGTCAATAGAATTTCACTCTAGCTTTGATATGACAGCGATAGAGCTTAATCAGGGTGAGCATGCAATTTGGCAATTTGATGAGATAGATAAATCAGAACAGCATCAATATTCACAACAAAAGTCTTCGACGATATTTAATACGCTATTAGACAATTTATTCATGAAGTCGCGATATAAACCCTTAGATGTGAAGCTAGAAAAGTCAGGAAAATTATTAATCACTAATCAAGCACTACATTATTTGTTAGATAACTCAGTAAAAGAAACAAAATTCTCAGATATTCACTCTGTAACGCCTATGAAAAATGGCATAAGAGTTCAAGCAGCAACAAGGAATGCATCACCAGATACCTACATAACTGGAGATGGGCGTTTTACATATGCCTTGCTGCAATATGCGCAAGGTAAAGAAATCTAGATAAGCTTAACCGCCAAATAGTTTTTTGAGCCAACCCATGAAGCCACCACTATCACTACTTTGTGACGATTTTGATTGGGTGGTTCGCCCGTTCTGAGCTTCATAGTGACGGCGTAAAACCGAATCAGTAGGAACTGCGTTATCCATTTTTTCTCCTTTTGACCTTAGTTGAACAAGGATAGGTATTGTTATAGTTATGGAGACTGCGTGTACCTGGGTACAACTAGCGATTTTGTGCTTTGTTTGGCAAAGGGTCAACTAAGAATGCAGTACTATGCAAAGAAATTTGGTCTATTTTTGTAGTGGTTAAGTTTTAACTACTTGCTAATAAGCTGGTATTATAATCAGGCATAAATTATTAAATAATCATAACGAGTTTAAGGATTTAACGGATGAATAGAAAAGCGCTAGAAGTGCTGGCGGGTGGCAGATATCTCGAAGACACGGTTATTCATGACAAGGACCGAGATCCAGAACTTGAAAGCCATGTTCGTAAAATGCTTGAGCTCATAGGTGAAGACCCAACTCGTGAAGGACTATTGGATACCCCAAAACGCGTTGCTAAAGCGATGCATTTTTTAACGGGGGGATATCAGCTTGGTGTAGAAGATGTTGTTCGTGAAGCATTGTTCGAAGAACAATGTGAAGAAATGGTGATTGTTAAGGATGTTGAATTTTATTCTTTATGTGAACATCACATGCTGCCATTTTTTGGTCGTGCACATGTAGGCTATTTGCCAAAAAATAAAGTCATTGGTTTAAGCAAAATTGCACGTGTTGTGGATGTATTTGCAAGACGTTTACAAGTTCAGGAAAGACTCACTACGCAAATTGCTAGAGGATTAATTGACGTATTAGATGCACATGGCGTTGCAGTTGTAATTGAAGCAAGTCACTTCTGTATGGTGATGCGCGGTGTGCAAAAGCAAAATAGTAAAACGGTTACCAGTTCTATGCTTGGGGCATTCCGGGATGATTCTCGTTCACGCTCAGAATTTATGGAGCATATTCGTGATTAACTGATCACATAGATGCGCGATTATGACGCTCATCAGGAATGATGCATCCAATAAAAGTTAAGTCGGTTAAAAAAATATTCAGGTTGGAAATTTCAATTCAGATCTCTAAAGTGTTCGCAGTTAATTAAATATTTCCATTATGGGAATAATTGCAAATTGTCCAAAGCAGACAAACGGTAGCTTTCAAAAAATTAATTTCACGAATAATGAGAGGTTTACCTCTCTTTTTTCCACTGCATAGAATCAATGTATAATTTAATCAAGATGAATGGATAAATATCTTTAATTCCCATACGTTAATTAACTAACACTGTACTGAGGTTTGTCTGCAATGGAACTGCATGGTTGGAATAGTTGTAAACACATAACTCCAGAAATAAAACAGCAACCAAATAATAGAATCGCATCTGATCCTATTTGGTTATTACTTGTAGATGGTACCGTTCTAGGTCATACGGTACGGTGTTTTTTAGATAGTAAAACAGAAATATCATGGGGCGGGATTAAAAAAGAGCTTGTTTCACATTGGGCTTACAACATTCCTCCACCACTTCCTAATGAATTTACACCTAAAAAAATAAAGAAAACTGTTTAAGGTTTGATTGACGAGTGATAAATATAAATATTTGGATCTCGCAGACATTGATAAGTTAAACTTAAGCTCAGAAGCGGGGATTAGGACTGTAGAAAAATTATAATTTCTTTGAAGTTTGGGAGAAGTGATAATGTTTACTTAAGACTCAAAGTAGACATTTTCTGTAAGTGTTATGCCAACATAATATAGGTGCTTTATGCGAAATATAGTAAATATTGTCGTTGTATATATTACAGTCACAACTTTGATTATTGGCCAAACTATGCCAGCTTATGCAGGGCTTGTGGGTACAGATCAAATTTTACTAGAGGAAGTGACAAGTCAGGATCGAGAAGTTCTGTATGAAATTTTCAATCGTAGCGATGCTCAGAAATTATTAGAAAAGAGTGGTGTTTCTAATAAACAAGCACATGAGCGAATAGCAGCTCTTACCGATGAGGAAGTAAGGATGTTCGCACAAAATTTTGAAGAACTTCCAGCAGGCGGTGTAGGCAATGCTGCGGCCATACTAATTTTAGTTTTGCTAATAATTGTTCTTGCACTTGGAAATTGAGAGCATTAGCGGATTTAGACATGTCCGCTCTCGAGCCAAAGTATGAGCACATAGAAGTGCGAACATGATGTACATCGTGGACGATGTCTCTGGTTCTGTTCTTAATTAGAATGTCTGCTTTCGGCCCAAAGCGGACATAATTTGGTTTAATAATTCTTGGAATACTCCTATGAAGCATCATGCCCTTGGTCTAGCGTTAATCTTAATTTTTACGATCCCAAAAATATGTTTAAGTGTAGATCAAGATTTCTATACAAACTTACGGTTAGAATTTTCTCAACGTGAAAATTATGATGCACTCTGGCATGTATCCTCGGAGCGGAAAGATATTTTTCAAGCTATTAAAGATAAAAACTATGAACTTACGGCAAGCAAGTCCAAAGTTTGGTTAGATAAATATCCAATCGATGCTGAAATTCATTATATTGCTGCACTTTCCAACGATAATTTAGGTAATCTTCAAGAATCAACTTACCATTATTCGAATTTTTATGGTTTATTGAACTCTTTATTGCAATCAGGTGACGGATTATCATCAGAAACAGCGATACAAGTTATTTCAACAGCAGAGGAATATTTAGTAATCCAATTTATTGGTGGAAAATTTATTGAGCAATCTTTGATTCAAGGTAAATGCACTGCATATGATCAAATGGAGATTGAGATTAATGGCGAAAAGAGAAAAATGTATTTTGATGTAGCAATTCCTCTAACAGGAAAACCCGCCAAGCTTGATTGCTAATTCAATTTTAATAATTGACCGCTTTTGGCCGAAAGGAGACATAAAATGGTATGCAGTTGGTTGGTATCAACAAATTACAAACTTAAAATGTCCGGTATCGACCCGAAGCGGACATAAACTTGAATCATAATTAATCTCTGTAAAGAAATCTGGAAGTTTTAAATTGGCACATAATCTTGAAATAAATAAGCAGAATGCCATTGCATTTTATAAGACTGCCTATAACGGTGAACCACGAAAAGCAGTTGAGCAATATGTCGGTGATGAATACATACAACACAATCCTGATGTAAAAGATGGTAAAGAGGGATTTATTGAATACTTTGAAGCAATGGCAAGAGAGTATCCAAACAAAAGCATTGAATTTGTTCGCTCAATTGCAGAAGGCAACTTGGTGTCATTACACACTTACCAAACTTGGCCAGGAAATGATGAATATGTAACGATGGATTTTTTCAGGTTTGATGATAATGGAAAAATTGTGGAGCATTGGGATTCAGTGCAACAGATACCAAACGAATCAGCGAATGATAATAATATGTACTGATAGTTGTTCTTTTTACATGTCCGTTATCGACCCAAAGCGGACATTTTTACGAAGTATAAAGATGAAAAGTATAAGGAATATTTTATACAGTTTATCAATGGCTTTTGTTGTAAGTTGCGGTACTCCTGGTGTTGTTAATGAAATTAAAGTTGAACCTGTTAAAGAATCTAAGTGGGAGAATACTAGTTGGTCGCTAAATTTTATGTTTATTTGGCCAGTATATGAGAAAAAAGAACAAACTAATAAGGATTTGAGTGTTAGCGAAACAAATGAAAAAGAATTAGTGATACACGGCCCGAAGCCAGCAAGTGAATTTGACCTAAGCGAAAATTTAAAAGCTGGCTTATCACGTTTTAGAGAAGATTTTTTCAATCAGCTGCCAATGAGTGCATCACTTAAAAAATCAGATGCTGATTACGATGTTGTTATAACTTTTACAATCAAAGACACACGTGGTCCTATTTATGTTGATGAAAAGGATTTAGAAATTGCAAAAAGAGCAGTAGATATAGATTTACTTACACCTATTGATCTTTTAGTAAAAGCTGACTTTGATGTGCTATATGATTTAACTACAAGCACAGGTGATGTGTTTCAAAAAAGCTACACTGTAATTGATTCAGTTGATCATCAGGAAAGTAGGTATGGAAGAAAATCAAATAGCCATATAGAACTATTGTCTAAGAAGATTTTTCGCAATCAAACTTTGAAAACTTCTAATAAATTTCTTGAAGAAGCTGCTAAAAAATTATAAATAAATGTCCGCTATTGGCCGAAAGTAGTCATAAAACAGGATGAACTAGGTTGGAATCAATAAGATGCAATCTTAAAATGTCCGGTAACAAACCATAGCAGACATTGCTTGTTTGCATCTTGTATGAGGTATATTCCAAATGAATAAAGTAATAATACTTACGTTAATTATTTCAATATCGACTCTTTGTTTTGCAGACGAACTTACTCAGGAGAAGAGAGAAGATATTTTGTATTTATTAGAAAGATCAGGAAGTTTAGATGTTGGGTTAGAACTAGCTACAAATATTACCCAACAATTTAATCAAGTTTTAAGTCAAACAAATAAAGATATTCCTAAGAATGTGTTCGTAGTTTTGCAAGAAGAATTAGAAATACTTTTGAAAGAAGAAACAGGCAAAAATGGGGGGCTTACTGATATTTCAATTAATGTGTATCACGATCACTTTACTCACGATGAAATAAAGCAACTCAATAAGTTCTATGATTCACCTATTGGTCAAAAACTGGCAGCTCGCACGCCCACGATAGCGAGAGAATCAATGATCGCAAGTCAGAAATGGGCTGAGAACATGCAGCCTTTGCTAGTAGATCGTGCGTTAACTGTTTTACGTTCTCAAGGCTATAATTTTGAATGACCGCTAACGATCCAAAGCGGACACTATTTAGTGAAATATCAACTTGTTATTCAATTTCCAGCTGAGTCTCAAAATGACTTCGACAATCTTATCGAAATTGAGAATGAATTAATAAAAAAGTTAACTGGTGACTCAGAAGTTGATGGGCATGATTTCGGAAGTGGAGAAATGAATATATTCATCTTCACGAATGAGCCTAATAAAACATTTAGTCATGTCATTACTATGTTAACAAGTAGAGATGAAAATATTTCGAATATGAAAGCTGGCTATAGAGTCATTGAAGATGAGGATTTCACTGTACTGTGGCCTAATGATCTAACAGAATTTGTAGTACGATGACCGCTAACGACCCAAAGCGGATATTAGTTAATATTAATATCTAACAAAATACTACTGTGTCTATTAAATTTCACTTCATGCTTGGATTGATATTATTGGCATTGTATGGATTATTTTTATTTAAAATTGAATCTATTCTTCCGTATTTTTATGATGTATTAAGTGGAGATGTGCGCTCCAGTGGCCCTAGATACACCTATTGGGCCATTTGTATAGTTCTTGTTTTACCTTCAGTTTCAGTGTTCTTCTTTCTTTTTGGAAATAAAGTCAGTGATTGGTTATCTATGTACGTAAGACATGGTGATTTTTATACTAAAGGAGTGATTTATTTATTTGGATACATCAGTCTAATGTTTTCAGTAATAGTTATATTCTTATTTAAGTTAATAGAATATTAATATCTGCTATTGGTCGAAAGGAGACAAATTTAAATGGCTAAAGATGAATCGTTAGAAAAGTTTGAAAAAGAATACGAAGAAACTCGTAAGAAAATTGAAGAGATTGAAGATAAGGCGCTTCGGAAAATTAGGAAAAAAGACCGATCAAACAGTAACGGTGATAATGGAATTGGTGACCGCCCTGAATGACCGCTAATGGCCGAAAGCAGAAATTACACTAAATAAATGTTCAATCTAAAAAATAAAATTTTCTTGATTGCTCTGATCGTTGGATTAGTGCTTTTATTAATTGGTTGTTCAAAATCTCATGATCTCGATATAGATAAAATTACCTCAATTACTGTTACCCATCTTGGTGACAATGATTCATTAAATGATCTGATAGAGTTTTGTGTGGGGACGTCAGAACTATCCAATACTAAGAAATGGCTTAGACACAATAGGGACGATTGGAAATCTCACATAGATACAGAACCAGCAGGAAAATTATTAATATCAGGTCACGGATTTAGGCTAAATGTTGGTGATTCGTGGGTGATAATGATTTGTGATCATGATGACGGAGAAACTCATCGATTAACAAAAACTATATCTCCTGCGGAATTTAGTTATTTGGATAAATCTGAAAAATTACAATGACCGCTTATGGCCGAAAGCAGTCATAATTTAAGGTGAACTAGGTTGGATTCAATAAAATACCGGCACAAGATGTTTGGCATTGACCCAAAGATGACATGATTTATGCCATTCAGTATTTAGCTGATTGGTTGGAATAAAATTTAGTGCCAATATCATTATCTTCGCACATAGGGGAAATTCACATATCGGGAGTATTCCATGAAAACTAAGTTAGCTTTTGTAATTGTATTATTACTTGGTGGTTGCCAAACACCAAATGTTCCAGATGATTTTAGCTTTGAGCCAAGCGCTGATAAAAATACAGGAATTATAATTGGTTCAGTGACTCAAAATAATGATGTTTCGAATGCTACTGTGGCAGATTTCAGAATTGATCATCAATTAAAAAAAGATACAAAACTTTTGTACTCAATGAACACTAATGAGCTGTTGGGCGGATTTGCAAATAAGTTTGGATTTGAAGAAGGAAATCTTGGTGGACGTATGTTCGTTGTGGAAGTTGAAGAAGGAGATCACCAGTTAGATTACTGGTCGATAAATCACAACAATAACTACCTCATTATTTATCCAAAAGTACCGCCGCCAAAACTTGAATTTAGTTTAGAACATGGACAAATTATGTATATTGGTAATTTTCATATAGATATCGTAGCAGAAAAGAATTTTTTAGGCGCGTTATTGCCCCTAGGTGGAGAGCCATCAATAAATAATAAATATCCTAGAGATATAGAATTAATATATGAAAAATACCCTCAGCTTAAGGATAAAGAAATAACCATAAATGTCTTACATGAAGGCACATGGATAAACGAGATTCATGAAGAGGAAGAATTAGAAATACCTACATCCAAAGAACAGTCATGAAAAATATCATTATTTTTTTAGCATGTATTTTATTGGTCAAATTCGCTTATGCAAATGAGTCGAATCGAGATATTCCAGACCCTCAAAAAATTATAGATGCATATAATAATGCCGAGTGCTGCATTTTCATTGATCAACTTAAACCTACAAAGCTAGATAAACGGACCAGACTAGATTTATATCTCTATGAGTCAAAAAATCTTCTTGAACTATCTACTGGACCAACTTTTGCAGCCCTTGTGGAAATTCCACTAAGTAATAAAAAAGAGAGATACGAAGTCGAGACTAACGTTATGCATGTAGGTGATGATTTATATGTATATTTTCCTTATGTAGCATTTTTGAATGATGAACTAAAGTTATTAGGCACATCTGATTTCACACATAGTAATTATAGTGGTAAGTCTTTATTTCAACCAACAGGAATTTTGAATTTTAATTTCAATCTTGATCCAAATTTAAAAGGCGATGAAGCAGTAAGATATCTCTTAATCTACACACGTAAAAAACATTTTTCACAAAATACTACAGATCAATTGAAAGAAGAATCTCGAAATGTCAGATTGAAAGAAATATCTCTAGAGTATGCAAACACTGTAAGCGAATACATTCAAAGAGACTTGCTTTATGGATTGCCTGGAGGAAAGGTGAGCGTATCAAATAAAGGCAAGTTTTTTTAAGTCAATAAATATCTAATTATAATTTGAATTGATTGGCCGCTTACGACCCAAAGCGGACATCCGACTATTGCCATTCGAGCTATAAAATTATCCATACACACCATTTTGCTTACATTGAAGAATTGTTGGAGTATGCTGAATTCTCAATAATTTAAAAATAATTAGTATTAATAAACTAAATGTCGCAAGGATAAGATATGCGGGTTCTTCTAAATAAAGTAGTCATATTTTTATTAGCATTAACGCTTTTGATTAGTCAGTCAATGCCAGCCTATGCGGGTCTTGTAGGCACGAAACAATTAATCGATCAGCAACTCTTAGAATTAGATCGCGAAACATTACTCAATGTTTTTGAACGAGATGAAGCACATTCACTACTGCAAAAGCACGGAATAACGCATAAGCAGGCACAAGATCGAGTCAATGCAATGACAGATCAGGAGATTTATGTATTTGTCCAGAAGTTTGAGGAACAACAAGCTGCAGGAAGCGTTGGTATTGCTGCAGCTGTGTTAATCATAGTTTTACTCTTTATTGTTTTAGACCTGTCCGGAAAAACAGATGTGTACAAAGGAATTTAATCAAGTTTTAGGAGCTATTCATGCTATTTAACAATTCAAATCGAATACATAAAATATTTATTAGAAGTGTTTTATTAGGTTTGGGGATAATTTTAATTAGCACTTCTGTTTATAGTAAACCACCACCTTGGGCACCTGCACATGGTTATCGAGATAAACATGGACATAAATATTATGATCATCATTATGCGGATGTCATCGGTATTTTTGATGGAAAATGTAAGTACGAGAAAATAGGTACAGTTGTCGGTGGTGCAACGGGTGCTGTTATCGGTTCTAAGGTTGTGGATAAAGATGATCGAGTAATTGGCGTGATTGCCGGCACGATCATTGGTGCCATTATTGGTAAGACAGTAGGTCGTGTATTAGATGAGCGTGATCGACACTGCACTGCACAAGGATTGGAGTATGCTCGAAGTGGCCAATCTATTCACTGGCATAATCCAAATTCGAATATTGATTATGAAGTCACTCCCTTTAGGTTTTATCAAAGTAATGGTTTGGATTGTCGCATGTTTTCCACCAAAGCTAGGTTAGCCGACGGTAAGACGACGGAGTATGAGAGTGATGCCTGTTTACATGATGATGGCATCTGGAGGACTGTGTATTGAAATTCATTATGAGTACGTATGAATAATATTCTTACCTATTTCGATACGCGAGAGATAATGATTTCACTCAGAATTTGTTTTTTAATGGCTTCTATTTAACTTGTAAGCTAATCAAAACCGTTCATCGTAGGATTCGCTCCGAATTTGAGTGAATATTACAAAATAGTCTCAAGAAACAATCAACTAGTTAAGTTACAAATATAGTAATGGAATACTAATGAGCAAATTGAATACCGTCATTGAATTAATAAAAAATAAATCTCATTCTCTGACTGGAATATTTGAAAAAGGTGTTGATCATTGTCGCCATAAGCTGGATCGTGAATCCACCATTGATCCTGAAGCAAACGAATCGGCATTGACAAAGGCTGTAGATAAATGCAGGGAAGAAATAGAAAGATCTGATCAAAAAAATAAAATTCCTTCGCCAAAATATTTTGAACATGTTGCGATGCTTTCTAGACAAACAAGAAATTATCAAAACGAGATCGCTATTTGTGAATTGTATCTTGAGACACTACAAAAGCATTCATCGAAGTATAAATTTTCAAAAAGGAAAATAGAGAAAGAAATTCGGCCGCTTTGTGAAACAATGATGATGCGAATACATAATGCAAAAACATTAAGTGAGAAACAAATATAATGACACGAAAAATAAAAAAAGAACCTGTTAAAATGCTTCAAGAGGTTGATACAGAAATGATCCATATAAAAGGGTGGATCGCAGATAAAGAATTTAAAGATAATATTAATAATTCACATCTTACCTATCAGAAGGTTTACGACTACGCTAAAAAGCTATCACTTGAATGTAAAGTCGCAATTAGATCAGTCGCTGACGGCGACACTCATATCATGAAGGTGTATAAAAAGTAATCCGAATTGAATTACTATTAATCTCAAACA
Source organism: Gammaproteobacteria bacterium (assembly GCA_965243395.1). Taxonomy (GTDB): domain Bacteria; phylum Pseudomonadota; class Gammaproteobacteria; order UBA4575; family UBA4575; genus JABDMD01. Next base: position 289,927 of record CBDEUS010000001.1, read on the forward strand.
AATTGTTTGCATTAACAGAATGCTAAAAATTCATTTTATATTTTTATTAAATTAATAAGTTTTTAGCGGGTAAGGGCCTAATACACAATCCTGAATAATTAGTTAAGTTACGCTCGGTTCTATTTGACAACGCTGCCGAGATCGCTTGCCCATTTTATTGCTTGCAGATAAGCTTTTCGATATTCGCTATGATCGATCAAATGCATAAGTGTATCCCAGTCACCTTGTTCATAATATTTTATATTCTGAAGCACCTCTCCCATTTTTCCAGTATGAGATAATAAGGCTAAACTTACTTCTTCTGTTAAAGGTAATGTTTCAAGAATTTCTTCTAGTGACATATCCATTAATGCATCTAAAATAGAGAATAACCCAACTGAGAAATATTGATCAGAAACTCCATTAGGATCAGATTTCCCAAGAATTTCTGCCATCTTTGCTCTCATCATTCCAGTGAGCATTAGTTCTTTAGGCTTCTCGTCTGATAAGCGTAACATCAACATTAAACTTGCCCATTTTCTAACTTCATCCGTACCTAGTAATGTTAGAGCATGTTTAATAGATTCAATTTTTATACGCAATGCATAAAAGGCTGAATTCATATAACGAAGTAAGTGATAAGCAAGTGTAGGATCACGTCCAATAAGGTTTTCAAGCTCATCAATATTAACGGATGGGTTCTGAAGTTCTGAAATTAATTTGAGAACAATCATTCTATTACCTTCAATTCGTTTCCCTATAAACATTTGAGGCTTACAAAAAAAGAAACCTTGAAAATAATCGAACCCTAGTTCTTTACATTGTTCAAACTTTTCATGAGATTCAACACGTTCAGCTAAAAGCTTTATCTTGTGACTACGCAATACACTAACGTGCTTCTGTAAGTCAATATCACTTAAAATACTGACATCTAGTTTTACAAATTGAGAAACTTTTAATAAAGGATCGAACTTTGGGGTATAAATAAATTCGTTCAGTGCAATTTGAAATCCAGCACGTGATAAGTTGCCTAACCCGGCGATTAGTTCATCGTCAATTACATCATTTTCAAGTACCTCTAACACTATCTGCTCATGCATTTGTGGCAAGGGTAGCTCACCAATCAAAAACCCACGTGTCATATTTATAAATGCTAGCTTTGTACCTACAATATTTTCTAGACCGATATCTATTAATGCACTAATAATGACATCAGTGGTTGCTTCATCACCATCAACAATGTTTGCATTATTTGAAGCTTTTTTACGATACAAAAGCTCATATGCAAATACATTCAGTTGACGATCATAGATGGGTTGACGTGCAAGAAATATTACTGCCATTTTTATTTAGCTTAATAAAGGGTTTAAATTGCAAAATTAGTCACAACTTAATAAACGGCATAATATGGATATTCTTTACGTTTTATTTGATTGAAATGAACCCATTCTGACAATTTGGGTATCTGAGCAGTCATTCTCTCGCAGAAGACTTAATGAATAAATTATTCTAAGGCGAAAAAACACTTCAAATGCTTATTTCTGAACAATTTTTCAGATTATATTGTAGGCAAAAGTACTCTATTGAAGACTATAATAAAGTTGCGAGAGGTATTAGATAGTGAATGACCGCTATTGGCCGAAAGCGGACATAATTAGGAAAAATCTAAAGGAGCTTTAGATGCGTTATATAGCTGGAGTCTTAATCCCTGTAGTGCTTCAATGTTTGTTTGTATTTATTATTATTGAAATGAACACGGGGAATGGTTCATGGATTGGATTAGGTGCACTGTTAATAGGTATGTTTGCAATCCCTGCAACGGCTATTATTAATTTTCTCTATATAAAAACAAATAAAGGCCGAAGCACTGTTTCGCTAATGTCACGGTGTTTTTTAATCGCAATAATAGCGCCTGTAATAATTCTATTATTATTGCTGGTTGGGTAACAATAAATGTCCGCTATTGGCCGTAAGGAGCGAAAACAAGGCCACTGAGGGAGATATTCAGGTTGGAATCTTTTGAACACATATAAAGTGTAAATTCAGTGGCATTATTTGGAAAAAGAAGAGTGAAACATATTTGAAGAGCATTTTACAAAGTGTAACTAATTTATAAAGAGGTTGTGTATGTTTAAATGGAGTTATCTACTTATATTAACATTTATTATTTTAGCTGGTTGTGCATCAACATCAAATCAACCAGTCTTTGAATTTGATAGTGGTGATGCAAAAGGTGTATTTGTACCAGTTCGTGTTCACATTAATAGAAATGTACCTGTTGCCCGTTTTTATGAATCAAGATTAATCGAAGTTAAAAATACGTTAAAAAGGAGTGGTATGTTTTTAGAGGTAGGATCGCATGTCGATTCTCCTTATGTGTTAGATTTACAGTTAGAGCGAGGTTCTAATGATAATGCGGTTGATACAACAGCACAGCTACTTTCTGCTGCAACTTTATTTTTACTTCCCTCTAAGGTAAATGGTTATCACATATTAAAAGCTGACTTATATATCGATGGAAGCTTGCTAAAGAGTTACGAATATAAAGATGAATATGATGAGACTATTAGTATTTATAACTACAATGAGGCTGCCAGTAATGATGGTGATGAATTTGTCTCCATCCGAAATGTGGTGAATAAACTATTAAAAGGTTTAGATGAAGATGATGTTATTGAAAGATATATCGATAACTCAAATCAACAAGATACTCCTAAAGAGTATGATATCTAATAAGGTAAAACGTTTGCTATAGACCCAAAGCGGACATGCTAAGCATCATTAATTCATGTATTGATAAACCTAGAGTAACTTTTTATGGGAAATACCGTTTGGGTGTTAAGCGAAAATAGTGATGAGGATGATTGGGATCACTCATTTATTTTAATAAATGAGCAGTCACTCGACAAACTCGCAGACCAATTAAGTGTTAAGAAACTAAGTGATTTATACGATCATTCAATTTTGGCAGAAGAATATGGAGAGGATATTGAGCCAAACTATATAATTCCAGACGATTTAGAATCTGTATTAAATCCTCTGATTACCGCTATTCGTAATGGAGATGCAGGTAAGCTAAATGGTGATACTGAAATCATTGAAGAACTTGAAGATTGTTTAGAAAAAGTTTTAAACGCCAAGAGTCGCAGCTCAAAAGTACGACTAGCAATTGTGCCCTAATTATCCTTTGCGAATGTTCACAATTGACCGTTAAGAGGCATTTAGCGAGAAGCTTTATCGTTCGGAAAATATAAACTAATCATGAAAAAGCTATTTTGTTTTATGTTTATCGGCATTGGTGCATTGTTAGTATTTGCAGCAGGTACTATTGGGCTTGGTTTTGGGGCTATATATTTAATGGGTGCAATAGGTACTGGCGGTCGTGAGGGTGTTGGAGAGCTAGTTACTGTTGTAATGATAGGTGTTGCTGGGTTCGTAGTTGGATATTTTCTGATTCGTATCGGAAGAGGGCTTGGTGTTAGCAATACCCAATGAAGGTGTTTCAAAAAATAATTAATTTCTATTTACGATCAAAGCGGACATTATATTTAATCATTCAGGGCATTTACTTTTAAACTCGATTCTCTACTACGTATCTCTTTCAATAATCATAGCTGCCGCCGTCCCACCTGCGCCACAAATACTAATTAAACCTAAGTGCGAATTTCTGCGCTTCATTTCGTTCGCTAATGTGGTTGTAATGCGAATACCTGTTGCAGAAAAAGGATGACCTATTGCTATTGAGCTACCTAAAGGGTTTAATTTTTCTTGATCGACTTTACCAATAGCTGGCTCTTTCCAACCTTGTTCCCATGCTTTTAGATTACAAGCAATTTGTCCTGCAAATGCCTCGTGCATTTCAATAATGTCAAAGTCCGATAGTGAAAGTGAATTACGTTTTAGTAATCTTGGCACAGCAAGTGCAGGGCCCATTAACAATCCTTCTCTTGGTTCTATGCCAACAAACTCGAAATCTTTTACATATGCGAGAGGTTCAAAACTTTTGTTTTTCGCATACTGTTCTGACATTAATAGTATAGAGGCTGAACCATCAGTCAGCGGACTAGAATTTCCTGCCGTGATCGTACCTTTTGAACTACGATCAAATACTGGTTTAAGTTTGGCAAGCTTATCTATAGTAGTATCAGGACGAATAAATTGATCGGTTTCAATTCCATCCAAAGGATCTATTTCCTCAAGTAGGCGACCATCTTGACTTGCTTGGTATGCATTCATATGACTTCGGTAGGCAATTTCATCTTGTGCATCTCGAGAAATGTTCCATTCTTTTACCATTAGTTCTGTATGTTCACCCATTGACAATCCAGTAGATGGTTCTTTTATACCAGGTGAAGTTGGTTTGAAATGTCGTGGTCGTAATTTTAATAATTGACGTATACGCTTTGTATTCGTTTTTTCTGAAAATGCATCTAGAAAAATACGACTTGCCGAACGGCTAAATAAAAGCGCCGGATTTGACATCGATTCCACACCTCCAGCAATACCGGCTTCAGATCTTCCAGTTGATATTGAATCATAAATGGTTCGGATTGCAGAAAGTCCAGTAATGCAATTGTTTGTTATCGTCAATGCCTGAAGCTGTGCTGGCAGTTTATTAGCTAAAACAATCTCTCTTGCCAGATGGGGGATCCTTGGATCGACAACAACAATGCCGTAAACAAATTCTTGCAAATCATCTTTATTGACATTCGTTTTGTTCAGCAGGCCTCGAACAGAATGTCCAGATAGTTCAAGAGCTGTGTAATGTTTGAAAACTGTGCCCGCGCGAACAAATGGTGTACGAATACCATCAATAATTGCAACACGCTTTGAAGGATTAATATTCACTACTCGCTTCCATCATTAACATTGAAAATCAATCGTATAAAAATCATGAAGTGCGTAACTAAAAGAAAAGGTACTAAAAATGTGGGTATGTACCAGTTTGCGCCAAACATTGATATTACCTCTGCGTGACGCAATGCATTTAGTAAATCTATGAATCCAACTATATTAAATATCCAAACGATAACCAATGCGAATGGCCATTTATAATAGAGAAAACATAACGCAACGAATGCAAGTATACCTGCTGCTAAATCGCCGTAGGCAGCTGGAACTGCAAAATTACTGGGCAACGTTTGTAATGAAAGCCCAGGAACAAGAAAGCTCATACCTATATGTCGAAACGTATGAGGTAGTGTAAGCCAGAATAATGCTGTTTTGAGCGGTTGTTTATTCAGCCAAGGCGAAGCAATCCATTTCATCAGGAAACTGAACACTATTATGCTTAGCAAAAACTGTAAAAGGAATATTGCTTGTGTGTCCATCTCGCACCTCTTTTTATTTTAGTGAATTAATTAAAAAAAACGGCCTCTTAATCGAGGCCGTAATGAGAGGTCACTTACTTAGAGTGACGCGGGGGATGCATCTTTTATTTTTGGCCATTCCTTGTCCGCCATTTCGATCCTTCCTGGGATATCCTTTTCCCATTCCTTTTGAATATTCTCATCCAAGTTGAGATAAAGCGTTCCATCAACAATCTTCCATACTGTTGGATCACCTACAAATTTTTTGCCTACAGATACACCATAAGCACAGTATCCACCATATGCGGGTATGTAATTTTGAGGATTTTTATTAAATGCTTGCATGTTTTCTTTAGTTGAAAACAAATAGGTCACACCTTCATGATCTGAAACATAATGCCCATTTCCGCGAACAGGACCTGTTTCACTATGATAGGAAACCAAATCATAACCTTGTACACCAGGTGTACTATTGGTATGAATGTTAGCTGCTAATGAACTGGTGCTAACACCAGCTAAGAACAATGTTGATATTAAGAAAGTTATTAGTTTCATTTCTCGCTCCTTTAATAAATTAAATAAAAATTTGGCTTTTTTCATAAAGCCCTTCCGTATACATGATCACTATTACTAGCATGATTGCTCCAGTGGTTAATGTTTTAGAAGTCTTATGCATCTCTGTCTCATTTATCATGTTTTTCTCACACGTATCTCTTTTTCAATTTTGATTAAGCTACCTATATATTTTTTCTTTTTTATTATTTGACTTTAGTAATCAGCTCTACAAGTTGTTGGTAGCCTCCGATTAAATCGTTATTAATATAAATTTTTGGTAAATGTTCCTCTTCAAATAAAACTTTATTTTTAAATGTATTTTTTGCTGAAGAGTTAATATCAATTTCTTCAAATTCAATTCCTTTTAAATGTAATAATGCTCTCGTCGATTCACAGTATGGGCAATCTTTCTTTATATAAATAACTATCTTGTCTTCTTTGTTAATTGTCATTTTTAATATTGATCTTATTTTGAAAGTTTACTTTTGCTAATAACCATCGCAATTTCACATTGTTGTCGTTCAGCAAACGCTACTTCATCAGGGTCTAAATTATTTTCAAAGTTGTATACTCGATCTATAAGCGGAATTACCACGCTTTGTTCTCCATAACTAATACTTTGATCTAAATATTTTTTTATTAAGTCATATTCTTTGATTCCATTGTCTCGGTTTTGCGCAACGACATTTGCGGCATTTCCAAGCCACTCACAAAATGTATTGTTAGAGTCTTGTGCATACGTAGATGCATTCACTACTAATAAAAAAATAATTGTTATTACTCGATGTTTCATTATTTCTCTCCTGTGATAGTTGCTGGTGAACATCCCTGTTCTATACTCGTCCTTGATCGCTAACGCTAAACACAGCAATTAAGCTTGACCGCTGTAATCTTGCTTAAGCTTGTCGGTATCAACCATGAACTTGCGAGTTTCAGCATTAAATTTATCAAGAGGACCTTGAGCAACAATTTCTGGTCTGTTGTTGTCGCGAGCTTCATAGTCAGTTGCTTGTGCGGTATCAATTGATAATCCACCTTGCGCCCATGCAAAGTTGGTGGCTGCAAGTAATACTGCTGTTAATAGTGCTTTTGCTTTCATATCTAATCTCCTAAAAAAATGTTTAAAAGTTAAAGAACATCAACATTAATGTTCTTGCTTAGCTATATTGCATACAGTGTGCCAACTTCTCTTTTTCAATAAATTCAAGGAGTTGCAGAAAATTACTGCTTACGAAATATTGGGATTCCCAAAATATTGGGAATGAAATTTTAAAAATTTGTATAATTTCGTTATCAACTCAAATATTTCCTCTCCTGGGAGATTCTTGAATTGAATATAAGAATAATTAGTGATTTAAATGGAGATTTGCTCCATGTCTCAAGCAAAATCTATCGATGTTTATGATGATGAATCTGAAAGATTCATACTTGAACATGATCTGATACTAGAATCAGCAGGCGAAGGTATTTATGGAATTGATGCACAAGGGCGTGGTCGATTTGTAAATAAATCTGCAAAAGATTTATTGGGGTGGGATGTTGAAGATTTTAGAAAAACAAATTCCCACGATGCGCACCACCATACTAAAGCTGATGGAACTCCCTATCCAAAGGAAGAGTGCCCAATTTATGCTGCACTAAAAGATGGAAAAGTGCATCGATGCGATAATGAAGTCTTTTGGAGTAAAGATGGTAAAGCTGTTCCTGTTGAATACACGAGTACCCCAATAATTAAGGAAAATGAAATTATTGGGGCAGTAGTTGTATTTAGAGATATTACGGAACGAAAAAAAATTGCAATTGAGTTAGAAAAAGCGTTTGAGGATATTCAAAAACTACATATAGCATTAAAAAAAGAGCGCGACTATTTAAGAGAAGAAGTCGAACATACCGTTAAATTTGGGGATATTATTGGCGAGAGTCCTGCTCTAAAACAAATGTTAGTGCAGATTGAAGCTGTTGCTTCCACGCCTGCTAATGTTTTAATTTACGGAGAGTCAGGTACCGGAAAAGAACTTACCGCACGTGCAATACATAACCGTAGTGATCGCTCTAAGAGCCCCCTAATAAAAGTAAATTGTGCATCAATCCCTAAAGATTTATTTGAAAGCGAATTCTTTGGTCATGTTAGAGGATCGTTTACTGGCGCTCATCGAGATCGTGTTGGACGATTTGAACTCGCTCATGGTGGAACTTTGTTTTTAGATGAAATTGGTGAAATTCCGTTAGAACTTCAAAGTAAATTACTTCGTGTCTTACAAGAGAACGAGTTTGAAAGAATTGGTGATGAAAAAACAAGAAAAGCTGATGCTAGAATTATTGCGGCAACTAATCGTGACTTACAAAGTGAAGTCGAAAAAGGAAATTTCCGAGAAGACTTGTTTTACCGTTTAAGTGTATTTCCAATAGAGGTGCCTCCTCTGAGAAAACGACGTGAAGATATAGTCCCTCTCGCTCTTCATTTTATGAGTAAACAGTGTACAGATATGGGCAAATGCGACTATAAGCTCACCCGTGAGCAAGGACGTTTGCTCGAGAATTATAGTTGGCCTGGGAATATTCGTGAACTTGAACATGTTATTGCAAGGGCGGCAATTTTATCAAAAGGCAAAAAACTACTATTAGACCCTAATTTGTTCAGTCCCAAAGAATCAAAAGTTCATGAAGAAACAATTTCGTCGAAAAAACTTAAAAAGTCAAAGTTTTTGACAGCAGATGAATTTAAGCAAAAAGAGAAAGAAAATATTATTGCAGCATTAACTGAAAGCAATTGGCGAGTCGCCGGTAAAGCTGGTGCAGCTGAGCTGTTAGGATTGAAGCCAACTACCTTGGCACATCAGATGAAAAAGCTAAATATTCAAAAACCAGCTTGATAAAATTAAATGACCATAACGACTATCAAACTGCAAAGATATCAAGATTAAATTAACAAACTGGATTTATTTAAATCATAAATGAATGAAAACCTAGGTAAAGTCATTTCAATTAATGTTGGGCTTCCAACAGAATTTGAATATAAAGGTCGCAAAGCCAAGAGCGCAATTTGGAAAAATCCGGTTAATGGTAAAGTTTTTGCTCGAGGTATCAATCTCGAAGGTGATGATCAAGCTGATCGGGAAGCTCATGGAGGATATGATAAAGCAGTCTATGCTTATGCAAGTGAAGATTTAACATGGTGGGGAAATGAAATTGGACGTGATCTAAAACCTGGTGAGTTAGGGGAAAATTTAACATTAAAAGGCATAGCCATTAATGATGCTCTGATTGGAGAACAATGGAAGGTTGGTGAAGTTACATTAGAAGTATCTGAACCGAGAATACCATGTTGGCGATTGGGGGTCAGAATGAATGATAAAACCTTTCCGCGAAAATTTACAAAGGCATTAAGACCAGGCGCATACCTAAGAATAGTGCAGGAAGGTTCGCTCGAAAAAGGAAATTCAGTAGAGGTTATAGAAAAGCCTGATCATGCTTTGAGTATTCGCGATGTGTTTGAGATATATACTCAAACCCACGCAAATGCGAATAGAATTCTTGAAGTAACTAAAATGTCAGATGCTTGGAAAAGTTGGGCAAATAAAACAGTACAAAAAAATAAGTTTGATTCCTAACTAATAATTTGTCAGCAATTTCTGCTCTTTCGCCGCGCATTTCCGTCGAAGTTGTCTTATTTAAAGTAGTAAACACTAATATATACGCGTCATCCAAGAACGTATCTTATTCGCGCCTGCATGTGTTCACATCCCTGCGATCACAAAAAAATACGAATAAAATTACTAGGCGGCTGAAATACTATGCGCTAACGGTAGAGTGTCCTCTGGTATGGGGAATTTGTTAGCGTGACAATGTTGGTATCTCAAAGAATGGAGGTTCTGACATTATGAAGTACCTTTCAACTATTTTATTAATTCCATTTTTTTTATTCAGTTCTAATATCTTTGCTGAAGAAAAGCATGTTTGCACATATGGTGACGCTGTGAGAGTAATTAGCGTTGCGTATGAGGATGATCAAAATCAAGTTCCTTGTGAAGTGAATTATGACAAGGGAGAAGGTGTGCAAACTTTATGGACCGCAAAATCAGAAATTGGCTATTGCGAAAGCAAGGCGCTTGAACTCATTGAGAAACATGTGTCTTGGGGTTGGTCTTGTCAAGACAGCGCGCAAGCAGCGAATTCTGTAGATTTAGTTACTGAGTTATATTAAATAGTTTCAGTAAATAACTAAATAATAAAAAAAGCCCTGCCAAGAAGGCAGGGCTTTTTAAAATTTATCCGTTAATACCTATTAGTTGACGTTAAAATTTAATTAGCCATCAGCAGATTCTGATGGTTCATCCGAACGAGTAATGGTGGCATTCGCTTCCAATTCATCAACATATTTTTCAACAGATTGGCGCGTGAGATTTTGTTGTATGTTTTGTTTAACGTCTTCAAAATTTGGTTGATCTGTAGAGCGTTTATCTTCTAGTAATATCACATGCCAGCCGAAACGTGTGTTGACTGCGGTAGTGGAGTAAACACCTTTTTCCATTTCTCTTACGGCTTTAGCAAAAGCGGGCACCATGGTTTCCGCTTTGAACCATCCCAGGTCACCACCATTAGGCGCGGATGGTCCTTGTGATTTGGCTTTTGCTAGTTCTTCAAAGTTTGCACCGGCTTTTAATTCTTCAATTACGGCATTGGCATCTTCTTCAGATTGCAAAAGAATATGTCTTGCCTTGTACTCATTAAAATCTGAAAGACTTAGCAAACGATCATATTCGGCTTTAAGTTCTTCTTCAGTAAAACTTAAATCTGCAAATTTTTCAGTCATTAAAGTGTTAATTAAAATATTACTTTCTTGACGTTTAATTTGTTCAATAATTTCTGGGCGATCTGCAATGCCAGCATTAACGGCTTCTTGGCGGAGCAATTCTGTTGCTATCAATTCATCAGCGATTGCTTTATCAGTAAAATTTGCATCCGGTTGAGATGCGCGTTTTGCTTTAGCGTACGCCTGATATTCGTTATTCGTGATAACTTCATCATTAATTTTTGCGAACTCGCCACTGTCATCAGCCGTCATAGTGTCAGAAGACTCTGAGGCTTCCTCTCCTTTACAGCCATAGATAAACCCAAAGCTAAATAGAACCAGCAGCAAAGCTGCAATATATTGTTTAAGCATAAATGTTTCCTTAGAAGTTGAGAGGGTAAATAATTTAATGAATATTAGGGTAGGACATGCTTAAAAGGTTTCACAATTACCTTTTCATATACGCCTGCGGCAATATAAGGGTCGTCATCTGCCCAGGCTTGTGCGCTTTCAAGTGAATCAAACTCTGCGACAATTAAGCTACCCGTAAACCCCGCATCACCAGGATCAGGGCTATCAATGGCTGGGTGAGGTCCGGCAATGATCAATCGGCCTTGGTCTTTGAGATCATTTAAGCGCGCAATATGTTGTTCACGAACTGATAGACGTTTTTCAAGACTATTTTCTACGTCTTGACTGATGAAAGCATATAACATGGTAAATTTGATTGATTATAGAGTTTGAGTATAACAATAATTTTCAGATTACAGTGTAAACGAGGCATATGTTGCCTCACGCATTATAATAGCAATTAGATTCTCATGAGCCAGTATTTTGTAATTCACCCCGTTACACCGCAGAAGCGTTTAATCCATGGCGCGGTCGAAATAATCGATCAAGGAGGATTGATTGTTTATCCAACCGATTCTTGTTATGCATTAGGATGTCACATTGGTGATAAACAAGCTACGCAAAGAATTCGTAAAATCCGAAACGTAGATGATAAACACCACTTCACTTTAGTATGCCGTGATCTTTCCGAATTATCCAATTATGCTCTTGTTGACAACAGTGCTTATCGACTAATGAAAACTTGCACACCGGGGCCTTATACTTTTTTATTGAAGGCTACACATGAGGTGCCAAGAAGGTTACAAACACCTAAACGTAAAACGATTGGTTTAAGAGTGCCTGATCACCCCATTGCGTTGGCATTATGTGAAGAACTTGGACAGCCATTAATGAGCAGCACGCTGATCTTGCCGGAGCAAGAAGAGCCGTTGTCAGATCCTCAAGAAATGCGCGAGGTGCTGGGTAATCAAGTCGATCTTATAATCGATGGAGGTTATTGTGGGATTGAAGCGACAACGGTAATTGATTTAGTAGAAAAAAGTCCAACAATCTTGCGTCAAGGAAAGGGTGATGCAAGTTGGCTGGCAGAATAATCTCTCTTTCGAGCATATTACTTCCATAATTCGCTGCGTATAATAGACGCGATTAATGAGCACCATTCAAGCAATTACTATTTGGGCAATACCTGTTCTTTTTGCAATCACCCTGCATGAGGTTGCCCATGGTTGGGCTGCGAAGCAATTCGGTGATTTCACTGCACAGTCACTTGGTCGTTTGAGTTTAAATCCTATTAAACATATTGATCCAATTGGTACGATAGCAATCCCTGCAATTTTAATCGCAACTACAGGTTTTGCATTTGGATGGGCAAAGCCTGTGCCAGTTAACTTTAGTCTGTTGAATAATCCAAAGAAAGATATGGTATGGGTGGCAGCCGCCGGACCATTTGCTAATTTGATGATGACTGCTTTCTGGGCAGTAATCTTAATTACTTTTTTAAGTGCTGCGAACAATAATAATCAATATGCCATATTTTTTGTTTACATGAGTATGGCTGGTATTTTTATAAATTTAATATTAATGGTTTTAAATTTATTACCTGTTCCACCCTTGGATGGTGGTCGAGTCTTAGCAGGACTTGTGCCAGATAAATTTTCAAATATGCTCGCAAAAATAGAGCCATATGGTTTATTTATTATGTTTGGTCTATTGTTTGCGGGTTTGCTAAACGCACTCGTATTTACACCTTCTATATTGATTTTATTCTATATTATGTCTGTATTAGGTATACAACCTGCAGAATTTATTCCACATCTTGAAATGATTTTAGGTTCTAAAAATTAAATAAATGAGTACAAATCCTTCGCAGAATAATCGTGTGCTATCAGGTATGCGTCCTACGGGTAAATTACATCTTGGTCATTTGCATGGTGTGTTGCATAACTGGTTAGAGCTGCAACATACACATGAATGTTTTTTCTTCGTTGCTGATTGGCATGCACTAACAACGGAGTATGACAATACACAAATTATTTCAAATAGTGTTACAGAAATGGTGATTGACTGGCTATCTGCAGGCGTTAGCCCTAGTGCGGCAACGTTGTTTATTCAATCTCATGTTCCAGAGCATGCGGAATTGCATTTATTACTTTCTATGATCACGCCTTTAGGTTGGTTAGAACGTGTACCGACATATAAAGATCAACAAGAGAAATTAAAAGAAAAAGATTTAGCAACTTATGGCTTTTTGGGCTATCCACTTTTACAAAGCGCAGATATTTTGGCTTATAAGGCAGGTAATGTACCAGTGGGTGAAGATCAGGTTGCGCATGTTGAACTCACGCGTGAAGTGGCGCGTCGTTTTAATTTTATTTATGGCAAAGAACCCGATTTTGAAGAAAAAGCAAAACTCGCAATCAGTAAAATGGGCAAGAAAAACGCCAAGCTTTATCGGGAGCACCGCAAACGATTTCAAGAGCAGGGTGATCCTGAAGCGCTAGAAGTGGCCCAAGCACTATTAGAATCTCAGCAAAATATTTCGATAGGTGATAAAGAACGACTATTTGGATATTTAGAAGGCGAGGGAAAAATAATTTTACCTGAACCACAAGCGCTGTTAACCAAAGCATCCAAAATGCCTGGTTTAGACGGTCAAAAGATGTCCAAGTCTTATAACAACACCATCTCGTTACGTGAAGAGGGCAAATCACTCGAGAAAAAAATACGTACCATGCCAACCGACCCTGCGCGTGTGAAGCGAACTGATCCGGGTGATCCTAAAAAATGTCCAGTATGGCAATTTCATGAGATCTATTCTTCAGAAGATACTCGAAGTTGGGTACAGCAGGGATGTACATCAGCAGGTATTGGATGCATTGAATGTAAACAACCCATAATTGATGCCGTTGAGCAAGAGATTCAACCGATACGCGAGCGTGCAATGGAGTATGTTGAAGATGAGTCGACGGTGCAAAGCATTATCAAAGAAGGTTGTGAAGAGGCAAGAGATGTAGCGCGCGACACGTTAGAAGACGTGAGGGAGGCAGTTGGGTTATCATAGTCACAGAGGAGAACAAGTGGCTGATACAGAATCCAATTCGCAGGATAATCTTCAAGGTGAATTACCTTTTGCTGTCGTAAAAGGTGAGCCAATGACGGTCCCGCCTGAGGACCTATATATTCCACCAGATGCTTTAGAAATTTTTCTTGATGCTTTTGAAGGTCCGCTCGATTTACTTCTTTATTTAATTAAACGTCAAAACTTAGATATTTTAACGTTACCCGTATTTCAAATTACTCAGCAATATATGAATTACATTGAGCTGATGAAAGAAATGCGACTTGAGCTTGCAGCTGAGTATTTGGTTATGGCGGCTATGCTGGCTGAAATTAAATCTCGTTTATTGCTACCACGACCCGTTGAAGATGATGAAGAGGATGATCCTCGCGCAGAATTAATCCGTCGTTTGCAAGAATATGAGCGATTCAAAAAAGTTGCAGAGGAAATTAATGAAATTCCGCGCATGTACCGAGATATTTTTGGTGTTTCGGTTATTCAGTCGGACTATGAATATGAACGTCCCCAACCGACTGTAGATATTAAAGATGTGATTGCTGCCTTTCAGGAAGTCATGCAGCGCGCACAAATGTTTGCCAGTCACCATATCGAACGGGAACCACTTTCCGTGCGTGAAAGAATGTCGATGGTGCTTACGATGCTAAATGTTGAAGACTTTGTAGAATTTAATCGGTTTTTTAAACCTGAAGAAGGACGAAGCGGTGTCATAGTCACATTTTTAGCATTGCTGGAATTAATAAAAGAACACGTAATTGAACTGGTTCAGTCTGAACCTTTTGCGCCCATCTATGTGAAACCGGCTGTGAAAGGCCCAGTAGAGGACGAGGTACTCTAATTATTATGAAAGATGATCAACTTAAACAGATAATTGAAGCAGCTTTAATGGCTGCCGATACCGCACTGAATATCGATCGTTTGTTGCAATTATTTGAGCACGATGAAGATAAACCAACACGTGATCAAGTTAAAAATGTCTTGAAAGTATTACAAGAAGAATGTGAAGGTCGTGGCGTTGAGTTAAAAAGAATTGCCAGTGGCTATCGTTATCAAACGCGTGTCGATGTGCAACCTTGGGTAGCACGATTATGGCAAGAAAAACCACCACGCTATACGCGTGCATTATTGGAAACATTGTCTTTAATAGTATATCGCCAACCGATTACTCGCGGTGAAATTGAAGAGGTTCGTGGCGTGAGTGTTAGTAGCAGTATTATCAAAACACTTTTAGAAAGAGAGTGGATAAAAGTTATTGGGCATAAAGAAGTACCGGGTCGTCCTGCACTTTATGCAAGCACAAAAAAATTCCTCGATTACTTTAATTTAAAAACCCTTAATGAATTACCCACGCTTGCCGATCTTACCGATTTAGATCAAGAACACCCAGAACTTGATCTTGGTGCGCCGGTAGAGGAAGACGCACAAGCACAGTTAGGGGTTGTTACAGATGCAGGGGATATTGTTGACGTAGAACCGAACCAGACAAGACACTAAGATTAAATATTTGACTGCTAATAGCTTTAGAGCTACTAGCAGTCATTCAACTATCAAAGGCCCAATGAGGCGCCAAATATTATTCCTCTTCCTGGTAACACAACACGATCTTTCGTGAATGAAGTATGTTGGCGTGCATCTTCATCCAGCAAGTTTTCACCTTTAACAAATACTTTTATATCTGAGTTTCCGGCATAGAATGTTTTAGAAAGGCTTGCATCTAGCATGGTGTAGCTATCCGTATCGGTTTCAAGATCCGCTTCGTTGTTTGAGTCATCTACATAGATAAGATCAATACTTCCGTCCCAAGTATTTCGATAAAATTCTAAGCCTAGTCCTACACGTCCCGTAGGAATACGTGGTACATCACCTGCATCACTATCGTCGAATTCTGCTCGTACATAATCACCAAATATGCGGCCACGTAGATCATATATATTATTACTAACGAGTTGCTTCACAAACTCGGCTTCAATGCCGTAAAACTCTGCATCCTCATTCTCGAAGACACCTAGGAGTAATTCACCATTCAGGTCAAACACGCCGTCTTCATCAACGCGATCGGCAATACCATCATTATTGGCATCTACACCCGCAAGATAAATAAAATCATCGATACGGTTGTAGTAGGTATTTACTGCCCAGCTGTGACTACTTTTATTTTGTTCAAGACCAAGTTCAATACTGTAGGAGGTTTCCTCATCAATATCGGTTGATCCGATTTCAAACGTCAGGGTAGCTAGGTGAGGGCCGTCAGCATATAACGCAGTTTCTTGTGGTGCACGTTCACTACGTGCAACAAATACATTAAATTGCATATCATTAGCCAATTGGCGTTGCGCACCGAATGAAACTGAGAAAACGCTAAAATCTTCATCATCACCGTTATCAGGATCGAATTCATCGCGATCAAAGCGAATCCCCCCTTCCAAATCCCATATTTCACTGTGGTGATGGCTGACTGCAAAGATTCCATATCGTTCCTGATCCAGAGGCTGAATAAAAGCCTCTTCACCCACAGCGGCAAACTCGCGATCGTTATACTGCACGCCAAATGCATTTTTCCAATCGTCATTAACGATATGAATAAACTCAAGTCTGGATTCTAGCTCTTCATTATCAAATGTCGTGGCAATTTCTCCATCTTCTTCAATTTCAAAATGACGGTAATTATTGTAAGTGGAGCGAAGTGATATTTTTTCAATGTTGCTGAAAGGGTTGTACAGCTCAGCAAGCATGTCATAGCGATATTGTTTGAGATCGATACGAATATCGCCTTCTTCTGCTCCGGGCACACCAAAATTAGTATCAAAGCGGTTAAAGGCAATACCGATCATGCCTTGATCCGTAATATAACTTGCACCTAAACCATGGTTGTCGGCTTCTACATCACTGTTGGTTAATTTGCCACGATTTTCTGGTTCATCATCATTTGCGAATCCATCAATTTCATAATCGTTAGTGTCTCTGGTTAAACCATCAAAATGCCAAGCAAATGAATTATGCGAACCATTAAGTTCTAACGCCGCTGTTTCACCGTCTGATACCGTGGCATGTTCCACTACAGCGTTTAATTCGAATGGCCTGGTGTTTAAAGACCTTGGAATTCGTTTATTAATAATATTCACTACACCACCAATTGCACTTGGACCAAAACGCAAGGTTGCTGGTCCACGGAGGATTTCAACTTGCTTAGCAAAGTAGGGCTCAATTGAAACAGGGTGGTCCTCACTTAGACTGGAAACATCTAGTGCACCGATTCCATTTTCAAGTACCCGCACTCGGTTGCTACCTAAACCGCGAATGATTGGTCTACTTGCGCCAGGCGCAAAGTAAGTAGAGCTCACACCGAGCTCATTTTTAACGGTTTCACCAATTGAGTTGGATAGCTTGCGTTCCAGCTCTTCACCCCTGAGGATATCAACGGATTGAGTAAACTCATCCGGTTTTTCGCCGGGAAACCAGCTTGATTCAATTACAATTTCAGGCAAAGTAGATTTTCCTGAAGTAGCTTCATCATCTGCATACAAATTGGTGCTTAATAAAAGTAATAAACAAATAGCAATACGTGTGCGCATTATTTTTCTCCAACACATGTGAAAACTCTATAGAACAGAGCCATAAAAAATTACAAAATTTAAATGGTGTAAATTTATGAGTTACTTATAGTTAACGTTATATATATACATAATGTTATATTATAACATAGTGTTATATTATAACATTGCGTAGATCTCTAAATATACCCAATTTGCGCTTACTGGTAATTTCAGTTTTGTATTTCCTGCCCTAGTGCACTCAAGTACTCTATTTATTTGTCCTTAAATTAGCCGAAATGGCTTATTGCACATAAAATAATCATCCATGTCTGAAAGAATTCAAAAATTTTTGGCCAACCAGGGGGTTGCATCGCGTAGAGTAATTGAGCGGTGGATTAAAGCGGGAGATATAGTGGTAGATGGCGAGCTTTGTACTTTGGGGCAAAGTATTTCGGGAAAAGAGCGTATCGAAATCCGAGGTGAGTTGCTTAATTTAAAAGCCGATATTCATAGTCGAGTCATTCTGTATAACAAGCCCACAGGTGAAATTGTTTCACGTTCGGATCCTGAAAATCGGCCCACCGTTTTTGAAAATTTACCTCGTTTGAAATCTGGCCGTTGGGTTTCAGTCGGGCGGTTGGATGTAAATACTTCTGGACTACTTTTATTTACCACTGATGGCGCATTGGCAAATGAACTTATGCATCCACGAAATCAAATTGAACGTGAATATCGTGTACGTGTACAAGGTAAAGTAACAAATGAAATGATGTCCAACCTTCAAAAAGGTGTTTACTTAGAGGACGGTTTAGCAAAGTTGAAAATTCTCGAAGTGCAAGAAGGCAAGGGTTCCAATACATGGTGTCGTGTTGTGTTAAACGAGGGGCGAAACAGAGAAGTGCGTAGAATTTGGGAATCTCAAAACCTACGTGTAAGTCGATTGATACGTACACGGTTCGGTTCAATCGAGCTACCAAGAGAGTTAAGAATGGGTAAGTATATCGATCTTACGCCGAGTCAATTCCGTACTTTAAAAAACTTAGTTCAGTGATGTAATCATTAACCCGCAAACTCAGGGTTAAGCTTGTAGTTTGTGCCAGTGGTCCCTTTGCTATCTGGGCCGATAAAATATAAATAGGGCGCAATTACATCTTCTGGTGGGGCAAAGTCTTCAGGATTAATTCCCGGGAAATTTGTTAAGCGTAATTTTGTTCGTACCGGTGCGGGGTCCACGCCATTTACACGAATAGGTTTATCACTGTCCAGTTCTTTTGCAAGAATTTCCATCATTCCAAGTTGTGCAGATTTGGCTACACCGTAAGCGCCCCAATAGGCTTTGGAGCAATCATGTGTGGAAAATACAATGCTTGGATCATCAGATAATTCAAGTAATGGAATGCAACACTTTAATAATAAGAAAGGTGCATGTTGATTGATTGTGATTGTTTTCAGCCAAGTATCCAATTGAAAATTCCTAATGCCTTGCATAGCTTCTATATAACCCGCATTTAAAACTAATGAATCTATAGCTTTGTTATTTTCAATCAGGTGGTTAGCAAATTTAATATAATCCTGTTCACCGGCGGTGCTCAGGTCTAATGAATAGTACTTGTGTTCATGGCCAAATGATTTAGAGAGTTCATCAGTAAGGGAACTTAAACTGCTTTCATTTTTGCCAAGCAACAAAAGTTCAGCGCCCAGTTCAGCGCATGCATAGGATAATGCTCTACCAATGCCATCCGTCGCACCGGTAATTAAAATAAGTCTGTTTAAAAGACAGTCTTTTTTTGGCTTGTAAGTATTGAGACTAATGTTTCTATTGATAGGTGTAGACATTTAATAGAACGAAGTTCTATAAAAAATAGAATTGTATATTAATTAATGTAGTAATAGAAAATGTTGAATTATTTTCTTGCGCTGATAAATATTCCTCTGCGGAATAAATAACCTAATACTTGGTTTGTACATTCCTCTAATGAGTTTGTTCCAGTGTCAACAATTAAATCAGCGTTTTCAGGTTCTTCATAAGGCGAGGAAATACCCGTGAAGTCTTTAATTTTGCCTTCACGTGCTTTTTTGTATAGGCCTTTCACATCTCGTTCTTCGCAGATCTCTAAAGAGCACTTGCAGTACACCTCAATGAAATCATCTTCGCCAATCAATGCTCTAGCATTTTGACGGTCTTCCTGAACAGGAGAGATAAATGCGGTGAAAGTAATGAGTCCGGCATCGGCTGTTAGTTTGCACATCTCAGATATACGGCGCAGGTTTTCTTTTCGATCTTCTAGAGAGAAACCCAAATCACCACACAATCCGTGTCGCACATTATCCCCGTCAAATACGTAGGTAAGGCAATTCCGGTTGTGTAACTCTTCTTCAACAGAATGCGCCAATGTAGACTTTCCAGCCCCCGATAAACCGGTGAACCAAAGTACAACGCCATTGTGTCCAAGAATATTCTCTCTTCTGCCTCGTGTGACGGTTGCTTGATGATAAACAACATCAGGACTGATTTTTCTTGCTGAGCTCGACATAAAATGAATGCTATTTATTATTCTGAAGGGTGATTATTCTACAAATAATTTTGGCAAACTGTTAAATCTGTTTAGTTTCTTAGGGTATTTTTTTAATATTTATTTACTTATATAACTTAATGTTTTATAGAATTTTTTGGTGAATTTTCAACAATTTTAAGCTCAGGGATGGTTTTTTTCTTTTCTATGCCAAGCTCAGTAAATTTTCTGGCCCCGCTGAGTACCTGCCGGTCTAATGAGCCGATGGCTTTATTGTACTGCTCCACACTTGAATCGAGGTTTTTACCAAGCTTATGTAAATGTTCAGCAAATGTAGCCAGGCGGTGATAGAGGTCTTCGCCCAGCTCACGAATTTTCTCTGCATTTTCTGCCACAGCGATCTGACGCCAACCAAATGCGACTGCACGCAGTAAGGCGATAATACTGGTTGGGGTAGCAAGGATAACTTTATTTTTCAAAGCATCTTCTAATAATTGTGGATCCTGCTCCAAAGCCGCAGAAAGAAATTGTTCGCCCGGAATAAATAACACCACGAAATCAGGCGAATTTTTAAACTGATTCCAATATGCTTTACTGGAAAGTTCGCGCATGCGTTCGCGAACATTTCGGGCATGTCGTACTAATGCACTTTCACGTGCATTTTCATCAGTTGTTTGGCTGGCGTTTAAGTAGGCATCTAGTGGTGTTTTTGCATCAATTATAAGTTCACGTTTGTCTGGCATGCGTACTACCATGTCAGGGCGCATTCGCGAATCGGCATCATCACTTTGTTGTTGTTCGTAAAAATCACAATGATCTACCATGCCTGCAAGCTCGGCGATACGTTTTAATGTGAGTTCTCCCCATTGCCCTCGAACTTCGGGGCGCCGTAGCGCTTGCACTAAGTTTTGTGTTTCCAGGCGTAAATCTGACTGTGATTCATTGATAATTTTTAAATGTTGTGAGAGTGAGCCAAAGGATTCTTTGCGATCTTTTTCAATCGATTGGATTTGCTCTTCAGTTTGCTTAAGTGCTGATTGAATTGGCTGTAAAAGAGTTTCAATTGATTTTTCTTTTTTCTCTAAATTTGCCTCAGCTTGAATTTGAAATTGTGAAAGTTTTTCTTTCGCTAAGGCGAGAAAGTTTTCATTATTAAGTTTTAGTGCTTGTTGGGAAAGGGTAGAGAAAGAGTTTTCTAATTGCTTTCGTGATTCTTCTATGGTTTCAATTTTTTCGAGATAACGCTCTTTTTCTAATTGCAGCTGCATGGATAGTTGCTGGGAAATAGATTCTAGTTTTTCTCGCTCCCTGCGAGCACGACTTCGCATGATGAGTGCACCTAATGCAGCACTGAGTAAACATAAACTCGCGCATAACAGCACAAATTGCCAAGTGTTTTGAAGTTCTACACTTATCATGTAGATATTGTCGATCAGCTTTTGCTAAAAAGCCAATCCTTTAAATGTAGGGCGTGTTGTAAGACGACATCTGATCCCCAGTTTTCGGGATTTTGATTGTCCTGAATATATCCATAGGCTGCCACAGCAGTTTGCATGCCAGCTGCTTTCCCGGCTTGAACGTCTCTGGGGTCATCGCCCATGTAAACAGTATTTTGCTCGCTGACACCAAGCATATTTGCAGCATGGTATAACTGGTCAGGGTCAGGTTTTCTGCGTGATAAAGAATCACCACTCACCATGCACACTGCGCGAAAAGCAATACCCAGTTCTTGAACTAATGGTTCTGCAAGCGCACCGGGTTTATTTGTGACAATTCCCCACGGTATTTCAAACTCGTCAAGTGAATCTAATAATTCATATATACCGGGAAAGAGTTTGGTTTGTTTACATAAATTTTCGGCATAAATTTCTAAGAATTCATCACGCAGTTGCATGCTGTGTTGTTCTTCCAGTGGCTCATCAAAACCAAGCTGAATCATGGCGACACTACCGCGAGATGTATGTGGCCTAACAGACTGATAATCAAGCGTAGGCTTGTTGTATCGTTGAAAAAGAATATTTAACGCATCAGTCATATCCGGAGATGTATCTGCAAGCGTACCATCTAAATCAAAAAGTACAGCTTGAACACGTGCATTATTTGACATTGAGTTATGCATTAATTTTTTTGTGCAAACACAATATAGTTTACGCTGGTATCGGAAGATAATTTGTAGACTTTAGTCAAAGGATTGTATGTCATACCAATTATTTCGTTGCTGTGTAATTTAGCTTGACGAATCCAACCGTCCAATTCTGAAGGTCGTATTAGTTTTTCGTAATGGTGAGTGCCTCTGGGTAAAAGATTCAGCACATATTCAGCGCCGATAATTGCAAATAAAAAAGATTTTGGGTTGCGGTTAATGGTTGAGAAAAACACTTTTCCATCAGGTTTGAGTAAATTTGAACATGCTTGAACAATGGCAGCAGGGTCAGGGACATGCTCTAACATTTCCATGCAGGTAACCACGTCATAAGTTTGTGGTTCCTGAGTCGCGATCTCTTCAGCAGAGATAGCTTGATAATCAATATCCACGTCAGTTTCTTTTGCATGTATTTTGGCAACAGCAAGCGGTGCCTCGCCCAAGTCTATCCCTTTTACTATGGCGCCGCGTGTCGCCATTGATTCAGATAGAATGCCGCCCCCACAGCCAATATCTAAAACTTTTTTCCCAGCGAGCCCCACATGGTTATCAATAAAATCTAGCCGCAAAGGATTAATATCATGAAGAGGTTTAAATTCACTCTCTTTATCCCACCATCGATACGCCAAGGCTTCAAACTTTGCGAGTTCTGCTTCGTCAACATTCAAATTTTTTTGTGAGTTGGGCATGTAAGCTCTAATTTAAAATTTTTTGATTAAGTTTTTTTGTTTTTGCTAAAACTTCTTCTTCATCGAGTGTTAATAATTCACGATTACTTAGTAATTGTTTGCCAGCAATCCACACATCTGATACTTGGTTGCGTTGCGTGGCATAGACTAAATGTCCAATAGGGTCATATATGGGTTGTGCTTCAAGCGTATCAATATCAATCACACACAGGTCGGCAGACTTACCGATTTCTAAAGAACCTGTCTCTTGTTCTATACCTAAAGCAATGGCTGCATTAATGGTTGCACAGCGTAATGTTTCGTAAGCAGGAAGCGCTGCTGCGTTGTTTGCAATACCCTTTGCCAATAGTGCAGCAGTGTGCATTTCATTTAGCATATCCAAGTCATCATTACTGGCGCAACTATCCGTACCAATTGTGACATTAACATTTTTATCTTTGAGTTTTTGTACCGGGCAAAACCCACTCGCTAGTTTTAAATTGGACTGTGGACAATGCACAATATTCGCATTGTTTTCAGCAAGCAGATCTATTTCATCTTCTTCCAGGTGGGTCATATGCACTGCCACTAAGCTGCTATTTATTAGACCGATATCATGTAGTCGTTGGATGGGTCGTGCATTGTATTGATCCAAGCTTTGTGAAATTTCATCTTGTGTTTCGTGTAGATGAATATGCACGGGTAATTCTAGTTCGTTGGCTAACACCGCTACGCGCTCTAACGGAGGGTTTGAAACCGTGTAAGGCGCATGTGGAGCAAAGGCACATTTTACTAAAGGGTGAGTTTTATATTGATCATGTAAAGCTAAACCCTTTGAAAAATATTCATCGATATCTTTTGCATATTGTGTGGGAAAATCTAAAAGGATCATGCCAATATGGGCACGCATTCCTGATTTAGTGACCTCCTGTGCGGAGTTTTCAGCATAAAAGTACATGTCATTAAAACAAGTCACACCACCACGCAACATTTCAGCAATGGCAAGCTGTGTGCCTAATTGAACAAATTCTTCATTTACCCATTTTTGTTCGGCAGGCCAGATATGTTTTTCTAACCATTCCATTAACGGGAGGTCATTCGCTAAACCGCGAAGTAAAGTCATCGCAGCATGAGTATGGGTGTTAATTAAGCCGGGTATAACTATGTGGTGATCATAATGCGGACTTAAATCACTGGAATATTTCTGTTTAGCCTCTGAGGTAGGCAAAATGTCCAGTATGCGGCCATCCTGAATCGCGATGCTGTGATTAATAAGTGCACGCTCGCTTTTGTCTGCACGGCTATTTACTGGGATCAGCGTGCTGCAATGAATCAGGGTTTGGACTTGTTGCATGTATTTTAATTTAATTTATTGTGGACTTTAACAGATTGTTGTGTAGCAACCTACTTAAAGCAACTATTGTAATATTCAATTCGTACAGGGATGTGCATAATCTGTATAAAGTAAATTAAAGCTAGTTAAACTAATAATGAAATCATTAGCGGATCAAGCCATTGCGTGGCAAGACAATCAATTAGTCTTGTTAGATCAGAGAAAGTTGCCTAAAGATGTGCAATACATCCAGTGTCGAAACGTCAATGATGTTATTCATGCAATCAAAAAAATGGTGGTGCGTGGTGCGCCTGCAATTGGAGTAACTGCCGCGTATGGGGTGGTATTAGCGGCACGCTTACGTTATCAAGACTCGACAACAAACTGGAAGCAAAACATAGAACAAGACTTAAACGAGTTGTTGTGTGCTAGACCTACAGCAGTGAATTTGAGATGGGCGATTGAGAATATGCGACAAGAAATAGTTAGATCTGGTTCTGAGGATCCTGAACCCGCCTTGTTAGCTACCGCAAAACGAATTCACCAAGAGGATGTTCAAGCTAATAAAACCCTGGGTGAACTTGGTGCAAATTTACTCAGTAAGGGTTCTGCTGTGTTAACTCATTGTAACGCAGGTGCTTTAGCAACCGGCGGTTATGGAACTGCATTAGGTGTTATTCGGAGTGCATATGCAGAAAATAAGATAACAGCCATCTATGCTGATGAAACTAGGCCATGGTTTCAGGGTACACGTTTAACAGCTTGGGAACTATTGCAAGACAAAATTCCAGTGACCTTGATTTGTGATAGTGCAGCTGCAAGTTTAATGCGGCAAAAAAAATTGGCATGGGTGATCGTCGGTGCTGATCGTGTCGCCAGTAATGGTGATGTTGCAAATAAAATTGGTACTTATTCTCTAGCTGTGATGGCACGTGAACATGGTGTAAATTTTATGGTTGCTGCACCAAGTAGCACTATTGATATGCACGTGAACTCAGGTGATGAAATAGAAATCGAAGAGCGTGCGCATGAAGAGGTTACATCTATTCAAAATGAGTCAATAAGCCCTGAGCAAGCTCAGGTTTGGAACCCTGTTTTTGATATTACACCCGCTGAATATGTATCGGTTTTAGTCACCGAAAAAGGGGTGGTGGAATTACCGAATCGCAGCAAAATAAAGAGTTTGATGAAAAGCAAGTAAATAGGCGATTTTTTGTCCTTGCCGAAGGTCAAAATGGAGATTCAAAAATAACCAATTTGATATTTAACGCTTTCAGTTAGTTTTTACATGCCTTTTGCTGCAACCCACTCCCCTAGACTTATGTTATAATTTATCGCATTAGAGCGAATATAAATTAACGCACATAGACAGATTTTAACTACACAAATTAGCATTTAGATGGCTGCAATTGCCAAAGAAATTCTCCCGGTAAATCTCGAAGACGAAATGCGTCAGTCGTATCTCGATTACGCAATGAGCGTAATCGTTGGACGCGCCTTACCGGATGTACGTGATGGCTTGAAACCGGTGCACCGGCGTGTGTTGTATGCCATGAATGAGCTAGGTAATGACTGGAACAAGCCATATAAAAAATCTGCACGCGTAGTGGGTGATGTGATTGGTAAATATCACCCGCATGGAGATACAGCGGTCTACGATACGATCGTACGCATGGCGCAGCCTTTTTCAATGCGCTATATGTTGGTGGATGGCCAAGGCAATTTTGGTTCGGTGGATGGTGATGCACCTGCGGCAATGCGGTACACCGAAATCCGCATGGCGAAGATTGCGCATGAGATTGTTGCTGATCTTGAAAAAGACACGGTTGATTTTATTCCTAACTATAACGATGAAGAAACTGAGCCCTCAGTTTTCCCAACGCGTATTCCAAATTTATTGGTCAATGGTTCATCCGGTATTGCAGTAGGGATGGCAACCAATATTCCGCCTCATAATTTAACTGAAGTAATTAATGCAAGTATTGAATTGATACAAAACCCAGAGGCTGATTACAAAGAATTGATGCAACATATGCCAGGGCCGGATTTTCCTACCGCAGCATTGATCAATGGCCGCGCAGGAATTATTGAAGCGTATCGAACAGGACGTGGACGCGTGCACATGCGTGCTCGAACACATATCGAACAAGATGAAAAGAGTGGACGCGAGAGAATCGTCGTTACGGAGTTACCCTACCAAGTAAATAAAGCAAACTTGATAATAAAAATCGCAGACTTAGTTAAAGAGAAGCGAATTGATGGTATTGCATCAGATGGCTTGCGCGATGAATCCGATAAAGATGGTATGCGCATTGTAGTCGAATTACGGCGCGGTGAAGTTAGTGAAGTTATTTTAAATAATCTATACAAACATACTGCGATGCAAAGTGTGTTTGGGATCAATATGGTGGCTTTGGTCGATGGTCAGCCACGTTTGTTAAATCTTAAACAAATATTACAAGCTTTTATTCGTCATCGCCGTGATGTCGTTACACGTCGTACGATATTTGAATTAAGAAAAGCACGTGAGCGTGCGCATATTCTCGAAGGTCAAGCGGTTGCATTAACGAATATTGATGAAATTATCGCGTTAATTAAAAAATCAGAAAGTCCAGCTGTTGCAAAAGAAAAATTAGTTGCTAAATCTTGGAAGCCGGGTGTGGTGACTAAAATGCTGGATCGTGCAGGGGCAGATGCATCAAAGCCAGAGAACCTAGATCCTAAATATGGCATGCACAAAGGCGAATATTTGCTTTCGCCTACACAGGCACAGGCCATCCTAGATTTGCGCTTACATCGTCTAACCGGTTTGGAACAAGACAAAATAGTTAACGATTACAGTGATCTTTTAGAAAAAATTATCGATTTATTGGAAATTTTGCAAGATCCTGAACGTTTGTTGAAAGTAATTCGTGAAGAGTTGGAAGAAATTCGCGACAACTACGGCGACAAACGCCGAACTGAGATCACTGACGCGCAAGCTGATCTCACAATGGAAGATTTAATTCCTGAGGAAAATGTTGTCGTGACATTGTCACATGCGGGTTATGCAAAATCGCAGCCATTAGATACATATCGTGCGCAACGGCGGGGCGGACGTGGTAAAGCAGCAACATCTGTTAAGGCCGAAGATTTTGTTGATCAATTATTTGTTGCTAATACACACGATACAATTTTATGTTTTTCAAGTCGTGGCAAAGTTTATTGGCTAAAAGTTTACGCATTACCGCAAGCAGGAAGAACAGCGCGAGGTAAACCGATTGTTAATTTGTTACCTCTTCAAGAAGGTGAGCGCATTAACGTAGTACTTCCGGTAAAAGAATATAGCGAAGATGCGTATGTAGTGATGGTTGCAAGTAGTGGTACCGTAAAGAAAACAAAATTAACAGAATTTTCCAGACCACGCGCAAGCGGTATTTTAGCAGTTGATCTACGAGAAAATGATCGGCTCATTGATGTTGCTATAACAGACGGAAATACGGATTTACTATTAGTAAGTAGTGCGGGCAAAGCTATTAGATTTACCGAAGATGATGTACGTGCAATGGGTCGCAATGCTACAGGTGTGCGCGGCATTAAATTAGCGGCTGATCAACAAGTAGTATCTTTAATTACCATCAAAGAAAACATGAGCTCAACGGATGTCCTGGTAGCAACAGAAAATGGTTATGGAAAACGTACAGATATGAGTGAATATCCAGTACAAAAACGTGGTGGGCAAGGTGTTATCGCTATTCAGACCTCCGGACGTAACGGAAATGTGGTGGGTGCAGTTGCTGTATCCGATGACGATGAGATCATGCTGATTACCGATAGTGGCACGTTAGTGAGGACACCTGTTAAAGATGTGTCTCGAATGGGGCGTAATACACAGGGCGTGAGACTAATTCGCCTTTCTGAAGATGAGCGTTTGGTTGAAGTAGAGCGTATCGAAAATCTTGTACAGCAAGAGAATGAATAAAGCGCTTTTACAATAAATTCTGAATCGCCCACAAATGAAGTTATTTAGAAAACATTCTGAATAATCATCATCAACTCTTTTTCCAATATTTTTAGATTCTAGTATGTCTTCTGGTCACCAAGAAATTTTTTATTTTGGTGCAGGCCCTGCGACGTTGCCCCGCAAAGTCTTGAAGCAGATTAAAGAAGAGTTAGTTGATTATCAAAGTACTGGTTTATCCATATTAGAACATTCACACCGAAGCGAATTGTTCATCGAGTTGATGGAAAATGCGGAACATGTATTGCGCGAGTTAATGGCCATTACTGAAGATTATTCAGTATTGTTTCTACATGGTGGAGCAACTGCGCAATACTCAATGTTACCCATAAATTTTTTAGATAAAAATGACATTGCTGACTATATATGTACAGGTCATTGGTCGAGTAAGGCATGTGAAGAAGCCAAGCAGTTTGCACGCATAAATGAAATACAAGCACTTGAGCAAAATGAAAAATCGAAAATAAAACCTGTTGAAAAATGGAATTTAAATTCTAATTCTGTTTATTTGCATTATTGTAATAATGAAACAATCAATGGTATTTCCTATCCTGAAAGTATAAAACTCGACAGAACTATTGTTTGTGATATGACATCATCTATTTTGACGAGCCAAATGGATATCAATGATTATGATTTAATCTATGCTAGCGCACAAAAAAATTTAGGAATTGCGGGTTTATGCATTGTAATTGTCAGAACTGATTTATTGAATAAAGTTAAACGCAATGTGCCAAGAGTTTTTAATTATAAATTGTGTTATGAAAATAAATCGTTAGTAAACACGCCACCTATATTTGCAATTTATGTTTTAGGATTAATGTTGAATTGGTTAAATGCTCAGGGCGGTGTAAATGAAGTTGATAAGTTGAGAAAACAACACGCCAGTGAGATATACAGTCTTATTGATAGTAGTGAGCTATATCAAAATAATGTGGATCTTTCATTTCGTTCAAATGTAAATATTCCATTCACTATTGAAAACGAAAAAGTGCAAGAAGAATTTTTATTACAAGCGGAGAATAATAAATTACTTGGTTTACGTGGACATAAGAGTGTGGGTGGTTTACGTATAAGCATATATAACGCTATGCCGATCCAAGGCGTTCAAAAGCTAATAGAATTCATGCATGATTTTGAAAAGAATCATGCGAAAAGCTAGATGGTAGCTATGCGTAGCGTTGATCGCGTTGGAGTCGGCGATCAAAGTAAACCATGGTTCCGTCTGAGCATGTCACAGGAAAACTGCAAGAAGTATTTTTTCTGCGCTCGATAGGTTTAGAGTTTTTGCGGTTATTTCTATCTTGCCTAGATCGGGATGAAAATACGGCATAAATAGACAAAACTGTGATACTAGAAATGAGAATGATTAAGTGAAAGGTTAGTAATAAGTTTACTAATTGCACGGCTGGCTTCTCCCCACGCATAAAATAACGTGATATTGCTGAGCTTTTGTAAATCAGTGTGTTATTAGATATTCAGCAAGTATGATGGGGGAATCATACATAACCTACTGTAAGGTAACAAGGATTTAAAATTGACGCAGACTAAATAGTTGAAATTTTCAGATTTTATAAAATTCTCGATACCACTCAACAAAATTTCTAATACCTGTTTCAACACTAGTATTTGGTTTGTAATCAACATCTTGCACCAGTGCTTCGACATCGGCATAAGTATCCGGCACATCACCAGCTTGTAGTGGTAGTAAATTACGTTCTGCTTTTTTGCCCAGGCAGTCTTCTAAAACTTCTATGTAGCGGCTTAGCTCCACAGGAGCATTGTTGCCAATGTTATAAAGTCGGTAAGGTGCAAAGCTGCTTGCACTATCGGGCATAGCACTGTCCCAATCTGAGTTTTTTTCAGGTAAATGATCTAATGTGCGAATCACGCCTTCAACGATATCGTCTATGTATGTGAAATCACGACGATGGTTGCCATAATTAAATACATCAATGGGCTTACCCGCTAAGATATTTTTTGTAAACAAGAATAACGCCATATCCGGTCGTCCCCATGGACCATATACTGTGAAGAACCTCAAACCAGTAGTGGGTAGACTGTATAAATTACTGTAAACATGTGCCATGAGTTCGTTAGCTTTTTTAGTGGCGGCATATAAGCTTAAGGGATGGTCTACATTATGGTGTACGGAAAATGGCATTTTTGTATTCGCGCCATACACTGAACTGCTAGAAGCATACACAAGGTGTTCGACTTCATTGTGTCTGCATGCTTCTAAAATGTTACAAAAACCAACCAGGTTGGAGTCAACATATGCAGATGGGTTTTCAATGGAGTAGCGAACACCTGCTTGTGCAGCAAGATTGATAACTCGTTGAGGTTTAAATTTAGAAACTGTTTCTGAAATTTTTCCTTTATCTTCTAAATTAATTTTTGCTTCCGTGAATTTTTCATAAGATTTGACTCTCTCAAGTCTTCCAAGTTTTAAATTCACATCATAGTAGTCATTGAGATTATCAATTCCCAATACTTCGTCGCCACGTTCTAACAGATACATGGATACTGAAGAACCAATGAATCCGGCGGAACCTGTAACTACAACTTTCATATATTAATTCTTGTGCTGGGTAAAAATAACTGTATGCATGAACTACAATCGACCATCTACTTGGGTTTTTGGAAAAATATTCTTAACATCAAAAATAACATGATTCTCTTTCCCTAGAGCATGTATTTTTTCAATGTTTAAGTTTTTAAATTTATCATGATTTACGGCAAGTATAATTGCATCGTATTTGACGGATGACGGCATTTCTGAGAGGAATGAAGCATCATATTTAGAATTGGCTTCATCTATATCAATCCACGGATCATATATATCAACTTGTGAATGATAAGTAGTAAATTCATTTACAACATCAATAACGCGTGTGTTACGAATATCCGGACAGTTTTCTTTAAAAGTGAATCCAAGAATTAATATGTTTGCTTGCACGACATGTATTTTCTTTTGCAGCATCAGTTTAATCACACATTCTGCAACATATGCACCCATCGCATCATTGATGCGTCGTCCGGATAAAATAACTTCAGGGTTGTAACCAATTTCTTTAGCTCTATACGTAAGGTAATAAGGGTCAACGCCTATACAATGACCGCCAACTAATCCCGGCCTAAAGGGTAAAAAATTCCATTTTGTTCCTGCAGCTTCAAGAACTTCTAAAGTATCAATTTCGAGGCGATTGAAAATAAGTGAAAGTTCATTAATCAGGGCGATATTAAGATCGCGTTGTGTATTTTCAATAACTTTAGCTGCTTCAGCTACTTGTATACTGCTTGTTTTATGTGTACCTGCGACAATAATTTTTAAGTACAGCTCATTGATAAAATCCGCTACTTCTGGAGTCGAGCCTGAGACAACCTTTTTAATAGTGGGCAGGCGATGTTCTTTGTCACCAGGATTAATACGCTCTGGGCTGTAACCGGCATAAAAGTCCTGGTTAAATTTCAAATTTGACTCTTGCTCTAATATTGGCACACAAAATTCTTCTGTTGCGCCTGGGTAAACGGTCGATTCGTATATTACGATATTGCCAACTTCGAGAACGCTCCCAACTGCTTTTGATGCTTGTTTTATCGCAGATAAATCTGGAACTTTATGTTTATTTATTGGTGTGGGGACTGTGACAATAAATACATTGCAAGTCTGTAGTTCTTTAATAGATGAGGAGAAATTTAAATGGTTTGCAGACTTTAATTCTTCTTGATTGACTTCCATGGTGCTATCAACACCTTGTTTCAGTTCATCAAGTCGTGATGCTTTAATATCAAAGCCTACAGTAGAGTAATGTTTGCCAAACGCTACTGCGAGGGGCAGGCCTACATATCCAAGGCCGATTATGGCGATTTTGATTTTATCTGGAAGCACAATTTTGCTTGTTTTAGCCTTAGTATGATAAAGAAAGACTATGCTATTGGTATAATAGAATTAGTGGTTTACGCAAGAATTATGTGATTTTTGCATTCAAGATACAAATTAATAAGAGATGTAATGCTTGAATTTACGTCTGAGAGGAAGTGGTTTGAGTATTTAAACTTTAAATAAATAGCTAGGAGATATCTTTAGTTCTATATCAGGTATTCGTTAGCATTGGGTTGGCTTAAAAAATTGATCGGGCTTGCAGTGTACCCATAGGCACCTGATTGTAATATGGCAACGTTATCACCAACTTCAGCTTTACTTAATTCTATGTTATCGCCAAAAAGGTCTAATGGAGTGCAAAGTTTTCCAACAATATTCACTACTTCTTTAACGGGAGAGTTGAGCTTATTTGCGATATAGACTGGGAAGTTTTTTCGATTTCTTTGACCCAAGTTTCCAGACGCGGCTAATTGATGATGCATACCACCATTAGTGATTAAATAAGTTTTACCTCTCGATATTTTTTTATCAACTACCTTACAAACATACACGCCTGATTCACCAACGATATATCGACCCAGTTCTATAATTACATTGATCGATTGCTCTGAATGTATAGATTCTACGATTGGAAATAATGAATGCATGTTTTTCCCTATCGAACCAAGATCTAAAGGTGTATGTTTAGAAAAATAAGGAATTCCAAAACCTCCTCCCATGTTGACGGCTTTAATTGGAATATTATATGTAGAGGTAAACTCTTTAATGAGCTCTATGGTTTTATTTTGTGAATAATTTATTGCCTCAGCATCAAGTATTTGTGATCCACTGTAGACATGGAAACCATGTAAATCAATGCATGAGTCTTTAATCCAATTTAACAATTCAGGTATTTGTTCTGCGTCGATACCAAATTGACTTGAGCCACTTGCCATTTTCATACCAGCACGTTTTTGTGTGTAGGTTGGGTTCACGCGTATCAGCACTGAAGGTTTGTGCATGACCTCGGTACCAATTTCATCCAACCTATGTAATTCAAGACTAGATTCAGCACTGATTACAATTCCATTTTTTACGGCAATTTCTAATTCTTCGTAACTTTTCCCCGGGCCTGTAAGACAAATACTGGCGCTATCTATACCGGTAGCGAGAGCTATTTTCATTTCTTCCAAAGAAGATACTTCAAGGCCATCGACATGTTCCGCAATAAAGCTGACAAGCGCTGGTAGAGGATTGGCTTTAATCGAGTAGTGAATTTTTATGGCTTTAGGGAGCGTGCTTCGAAGCAGTTTGATTTTTTCGATTATTATTTCTTTCGAATAAATGAAGCAGGGAGGTTTTATTCCTGCATCATCTAACTCTGTAATACTTTTGCCAGAAATGCATAAAGTATTATCGCGAATTTCAAAATTATCTAATGGATTATAAGACATCTAAAAAAATGCATGGATATGTTTATTTTTCGTTGAAGTTTGATTATAGATGAATTAAATCAATTTGTTAGAGTAGTGCCTATGAGTGTACTGGCTTAGATCCCAAGGAAGATTAATGGCAGCAGTTTGTTGCGTATAGTCCAACGAACGCATTATCAGCAATGTAGTGGGCTTATTTGGATGAAAAGGCTATAACACGTTCGAAAATTCTGTGTATCTATATGGTTGTAGTATTCTCGTTTGCTATATATGGTAGTACGTTATAAAAATTTCCTGTTTATAATGCATTGAGAAATCATCTGAATATTACGTACTTTGAATCATATGAGTAAAAAAACACTCTCTGACTTGCGCCAACAAATTGATGCTGTAGATAGGCAGTTACTTGATCTCATTAGTGACCGGGCAAAATTAGCTCAACTGGTCGCTCAAGTAAAAGCTGGCTCTGGTGAAAAAAATGCCTACTATCGCCCTGATCGAGAAGCAAGTGTTTTAAAACAAGTCCTAGAGCACAATCAGGGCCCGTTATCTGATGAGGAAATGGCCAGGTTGATTAGAGAAATTATGTCTGCCTGTTTAGCCTTGGAGCAGCGTTTGCAAGTAGCGTTTCTTGGTCCTGCTGGTACATTTACCGAGGAGGCCGCATATAAACATTTTGGACATTCAATTCAGACTCTATCGGCAAACAGCATCGATGATGTATTTCGAGAAGTAGAATCTGATAATGCTAATTACGGCGTAGTGCCAATTGAAAATTCTACACAAGGTATTGTTAACAGCACCTTGGATATGTTTTTAGAATCTACGCTTAAAATTGTAGGTGAAGTTGAATTGCGAGTGCACCAGCACTTACTAAGTAATGTTGATGATTTGAAAGAGTTAAGTGTCTTGTATTCTCACCAGCAATCACTCGCACAATGTAAAAAATGGTTGGAAAATAATCTTCCTGGAGTTAAACGTGTTCCAGTAAGCAGCAATGCGGATGCTGCGAAGCGTGCTGCAAGTGAAAATAATGCTGCAGCAATTGCCAGTGAAACGGCTGCAGATGTGTATGGCCTCACTATACAAAACAAAAATATTGAAGATGTACCAGATAATACGACAAGATTTTTAATTATTGGTAAGCAAGAAGTTGAGCCTACTGGCGATGATAAAACTACCTTGTTGATATCTGCACGCAATAAACCAGGCGCCCTTTATAATTTATTGCAGCCTCTGGCAAAAAATAATGTCAGTATGACTAGAATTGAATCAAGACCTTCACATTGTGTGAATTGGGAATATGTATTCTTTTTAGATTTAGAAGGGCATTTAAAAACAGAGACTATCAAGAACTGTATTTCTGAATTAAAGGACGATGCTGATCTTTTAAAAGTTCTCGGTTCTTACCCGCGGGCTGCGTTATAACTAATTCAATTTGCATTTATAGATGTTTGATAATGTTTACTTAATTGGCGTCGGCCTAATTAATGCTTCGCTTGCAAAAGACCTTAAGCGTCAACGACTTGCTAAGACTATTGTAGGCGTTGGTCGCAACGCTGAGCGTCTAGCTTCAGCACAATCGTTAAATATCATTGATAAATATCAATTAATTCAAGATGCTGATGTAACAAATGCAGATGTAGTGGTGGTTGGTGTGCCAGTTTCAAAGATTAAAGACAGCTTTGATGCAATTAAGTCAACACTTAATGCAGATACTCTATTAACTGATGTTGGTAGTAGTAAAGCTAATGTTATTCAAGCGGCAAGAGATATTTTTGGTGAATTACCTAAAAATTTAGTTCCTGGGCACCCAATTGCAGGAAGTGAACAGAATGGTTTTGAGCATGCAACAGAACAGTTGTATAAAAACCGAAAAGTCATTTTAACGCCTTCAGAAGAAACAGAGGATAAGGCGGTAACAAAAATTACCAAAATGTGGCAAAGCATTGGTGCTATTGTAGATGTGATGTCTGCATCACAGCATGATGCAATATTAGCGGCCACTAGTCACTTGCCACATGTAGTAGCTTACAGTTTGGTAAATTACTTGGGTCAACGTGAAGACGCTGAGAACATCTTTAACTATGCTGCAGGAGGGTTTTATGATTTTACCCGTATTGCATCGAGTGATTCGACCATGTGGACGGACATATGTATAGAAAATAAAGATGAAATTATTAAATCAATAGACGGGTTTATAAGCTGTCTTGATACTTTAAAGCAAACAATCGCTGATCAAGATAGAAAAGTTGTACATGAATTATTTTTGCGCGCCAAACAGCTGCGTGATAAAAATTTAACTAATTAATGTCCCCTGCATATTTTCGATTACAGCCTGGCTCCTTTTGCAGCGGTGAAACGCATGTGCCTGGTGATAAATCTATTTCACACCGTGCGGTTATGTTAGCTTCCCTAGCCGAAGGTGAAAGTGAAGTGCAGGGCTTTTTACCTTCCAGTGATTGTGAAGCCACATTGAGCGCATTTCAAAATATGGGTGTATTAATTGATCGTGTTGATACGACAAATATACGCATTAACGGAGTTGGTTTAGGTGGGTTGCATGAGCCAGGAAATGTGCTTGATATGGGAAACTCGGGCACTGCAATGCGTTTAATGGCCGGGATTCTTTGTGGGCAAAAATTTTCGTCTTCTCTAATCGGTGATGCTTCGCTTTCCAAACGTCCTATGCAACGTATACAAATACCATTAAAAGAAATGGGTGCAGATATCACTAGTGAAAAAAACTATACACCGCCATTAGTCATTCATCCTGTTAATCATTTAAATTCAATTCAGTACGAATTACCTGTACCAAGTGCACAAGTTAAATCGTGTGTTTTATTAGCAGGCTTGTATGCACAAGGCAAAACCTGCGTTACTGAAAAAGCGATAACTCGTGATCATACTGAGAGAATGTTGCAGAGTTATGCTTATCCGATTGAGGTGGTTCGAAACTCAATTTGTTTGCAGGGGAATAGTAAATTGCTTGCGAGCACTATCCATGTGCCTGGCGATCTATCTTCTGCAGCGTTTTTGATTGTTGCAGCTTTAATATCAAAATATGCTGAGCTTACAATTCGCAAGGTGGGCATAAACCCAACGCGTGATGGGTTTATAAAAATTCTGCGCGAGATGGGGGCGAAAATAGAAATCGTAAATCAAACCTATTTTGGTAAGGAGCCTGTTGCAGATATTGTTGTACACAATAGTGAATTGCACGGTATTAATATTCCACTAGATTTAATTGCAAATTCTATAGATGAATTTCCAATACTTTTCATTGCTGCGGCTTGCGCAAAAGGCGTGACCAATTTGAGTGGGGCTCAAGAGTTACGTGTTAAAGAATCAGATCGTCTCGCGACAATGGCAAAAGGATTACAAGCACTGGGAATTGAAGTTGTAGAAAAGCCGGATGGAATTATTATCAACGGTGGTCAGTTCCATGGTGGAGAAATTGATAGTGGAGGCGACCATCGAGTCGCTATGGCTTTTGCAATGGCATCTATATGTGCCAAGGACGATATTATTATTCGTGATACTGCGAATGTAGCGACGTCATTTCCAAATTTTGTAGCGATTGCTTCTGATTTGGGTTTAAAAATTTCTCAACATTGAGTTGTTATAGATGAACTCCAATGTAATTCCTGTCATCACTATTGATGGTCCAGCAGGATCAGGTAAAGGTACCATTGCTAGACAGTTGGCGGCGTTTCTAAAGTATCACTATTTGGATAGTGGGGCTTTGTATCGAGCCTTGGCTCTTCAAAGCCAACAGCAAAATATTGAACCCGATGATTGTGAAGGCTTGTTGGCTATATGTGAGCAAATGAAAGTGCGATTTGATTTTAGTGCACCGGATATGGACAACACTATGCAAGAGCATGTAACAGTATTTTTAGACGACCAAGAAGTAACTGAGGAGCTACGCACCGAAGAATGTGCCGCCCGCGCTTCGCAACTGGCTTCTCAGCCTAAGGTCCGCGAAGCTTTATTAAATAAGCAAAGGTCTTTTAGAAAAGCGCCCGGTTTGGTAGCAGAAGGCAGGGATATGGGGACTGTGGTTTTTCCCGATGCCGAGAGTAAATTTTACCTTACGGCCAGTCCCAAAGAGAGAGCCCTAAGGAGGCAGAAACAGTTGAAGAAACAAGGCATTAGTGCTAGCCTTGGCCCCCTTTTGACAGACATAGAGACGCGAGATTCCAGGGATCAAAATCGCAAAGTCTCTCCATTACGTCCTGCCACTGATGCTTTACTTGTTGATTCGACGGAACTATCGATTGAGCAAGTCGTAAATCGAATTGCTGAAGTTGTTCGTGGCCGGCATTAACCGATCCCTAAAAATAATAGGAATTGTATATAAATTACTATGAGTGAAAGTTTTGCCGAGCTCTTTGAGGAGAGCGTTTCCAACCTAAATACACAGCCGGGTACCATCATCAATGGAACAGTAGTTGATATTAATAAGGATGCCGTAATCGTTTATGCGGGATTAAAGTCGGAAGGCATTATTCCGATAGACCAATTCAAAGTTAATGATGGAGTTCTTGAAGTCGAAGTGGGCGACTCAGTTGAAGTGGCCTTGGATGCACTTGAAGATGGCTATGGAGAAACCAAACTTTCACGTGAAAAAGCACGTCGAGCCAAAGCATGGATTGAATTAGAAACGGTCCATGAATCGGGAGAAACGATTACTGGGACAATTACGGGGAAAGTGAAAGGTGGATTTACCGTCGAGTTGGGTGATTTACGGGCATTTTTACCAGGTTCTTTAGTGGATGTGCGTCCTGTGCGAGACACATCTTATCTTGAAGGTAAAGAGCTCGAATTCAAAGTAATCAAAATTGACCTTAAGCGTAACAATGTCGTGGTCTCACGTCGTGCAGTGGTTGAATCTGAATATAGCGCTGAGCGTGAAGAACTCATTGAAGCGCTCAAAGAAGGGGCTGTTGTCAAAGGTATTGTTAAGAATTTAACCGATTACGGAGCATTTTTGGATTTAGGTGGGGTTGATGGTTTATTGCACATCACTGATATGGCCTGGAAACGCGTCAAACACCCATCGGAAATTGTTGCGATTGGAGATGAAATAGAAGTACGTGTTCTTAAGTTCGATAAAGAAAAGACACGTGTATCACTTGGCTTGAAGCAACTGGATGATGATCCATGGCGAGACATTAATCGCCGTTACCCTGAAGGCGCTCGGATTTTTGGCAAAGTAACCAATATTGCAGATTATGGATGCTTTGTTGAAATCGAAGAAGGCATTGAAGGCTTGGTTCATGTTTCAGAAATGGATTGGACCAATAAGAATGTTAACCCTGCAAAAATCGTATCACTAGGCGATGAAGTAGAGGTGATGATTTTAGATATCGATGAGGAGCGTCGCCGAATTTCCCTCGGTATGAAGCAATGCAAAGCCAACCCGTGGGATGATTTTGCCAGCAGTCATGATAAAGGCAGCGAAGTTACCGGCACGATTAAATCAATTACTGATTTTGGTATTTTTGTTGGGCTTGACGGAGGCATTG
Organism: Gammaproteobacteria bacterium; assembly: GCA_965243395.1. Lineage (GTDB taxonomy): Bacteria > Pseudomonadota > Gammaproteobacteria > UBA4575 > UBA4575 > JABDMD01. The sequence goes on from CBDEUS010000001.1 coordinate 329,008, forward strand.
ATGGTTTAGTGCACTTGTCGGATCTATCTTGGAATGAAACGGGCGAAGAGGCTGTCCGTAATTATAAGAAGGGTGATGAATTACGGGCCATGGTTTTATCCGTTGATGCCGAGCGGGAGCGAATCTCGTTGGGTGTTAAGCAAATGGAGAAAGATCCCTTTTCAGGGTTTTTCACCGAGCATCCCAAAGGTAGCATTGTCAAGGGCACTGTAAGTGAAGTAGATGCAAAAGCTGCTACTATTGTTCTAGCAGAGGGTGTTGAGGGTATACTTAAGGCCTCCGAGATTGCACGAGATCGCGTCGAAGATGCACGAACTGTGCTAAAAGAGGGCGATCAAGTTGAGGCGAAATTTATCGGAGTAGATAAAAAGTCTAGAACGATTATTTTATCTATTAAAGCGAAAGACTATGAAGAAGAATCTGAAGCGATGCAGGAATACAGCAGTAATGAATCCGCTTCAATGAACCTCGGTGATATTTTAAAAGAATCCATCGAGGATAATAACGAAGACTCTACTGAATAACAGGTTGAATAAAAACAGTTCCAAAATTAGGAGTAACTCATGACTATAAATGATGATAAAAACATGATTACCAAGTCGGAGCTAATTGAAAAAATATCTTTAAAGCAAAACCATCTAGCGCATAAAGATATTGAGCTATCCATTAAAAGTATCATAGAACAAATGAGCACCTCGCTATCCCAGGGTGATCGTATCGAAATTAGAGGCTTTGGTAGTTTTTCTTTGCATTTCAGACCACCCCGTATAGGGCGAAATCCTAAAACGGGCGATGCAGTTTCTTTACCTGGGAAGCATGTCCCCCACTTCAAACCTGGCAAAGAGTTGCGTGAACGCGTGAATCGTAGTGTCAGCCACAATTAAGTTAACTAAACGCTTTCTCAGACTGTCGGTATATATTTTGAAATAAACTAAATGGTACGTTTTCTACTATTTATTTTCTTTCTTGCACTAACACTTTTATTTTTTATTTTTACGCTAGAAAACCTTAACTTAGTTCCATTGAATTTGGTATTTAGCCAAATTCAGGTGCCTTTAGGGTTAACCATGCTAATGTGTTTTTTATTTGGCGCATTATTAGGACTGGTTTTCAGTATTAGTTTAGTATTGAAAAATAAAAATAAAGCCAGAGTGTTGGCTAAAAAAGTTGCTGTTGCCGAACAAGAAGTTGCCAATCTTCGCCAGCTTCCTATCAAGAGCTCCCATTAATGCCAGAACTATACTGGTTGCTGCTGTTATTGGCAGGTATTGCAGGATGGTTTTTGGCGCAAATTATTTATAAAGATCGTTCTAAACCAAAAATTCCGGGCGAATATCTCAAGGGTTTAAATTATTTATTAAATGAACAACCCGACAAAGCCTTAGAAGTATTCATAGATCTAGTCGATGTCGATACAGAAACCGTAGAAACCCATTTAGTGCTGGGAAATATGTTTCGGCGCAGGGGAGAAGTCGATAGAGCTATTCGAATACATCAAAATTTGATTGCACGTCCTACACTTGAAGCTGTCGACAAATCAACCGCTTTGCTTGAGCTAGCTAAAGATTATCTAAAAGCGGGGCTATTGGATCGCGCAGAGTCCTTACTCAAGAATGTAATCGAAATTGGCATACAAACAGACGAGGCATATCCATTGTTGTTAGGTCTGTATGAGCAGGAAAAAGAATGGAGCTTGGCTATTGAAACCACAAAAAAATTAGAAAAAGTACAAGGTAAAAAAATGAACCATATCACTGCACACTATTATTGTGAATTAAGTGAAGTGGCATTAGAAAATAAATCTAATGATGATAATGGTTCGCAGAAATCAGCTAAACAATTAGCAAAAAAAGCACTTTCTTATGATAAGAATTGTGCACGCGCAAGTGTATTGTTAGGGCATATTGCAATGTATGAAAAAAATTATAAAGCTGCAATAAAATTTTATATTGCAGTAGCGAGACAAAAGCCTGAATATTTGCCTGAGGTGTTCATGAACTTGCGCGAAGCATTTATCAAGCAAAATGATCAAGAAGGGTTCAGACAGTTCTTGCGTAATATTAAAGATTCCAATCTTAGCGGTCTTACTTTAACGAATTTACTTGAAGATCTTGGTGAAGAAGATGTTGAAAAACAGCTTATTCTAGACTGGTTACTTGAAAAGTCTAAACTATCTTTACTTGAAGTGAACGGCTTTTTAAAAAGCAAAACTCAGGAGAAAGAATCGATTAGTGAGCTGGGTTTACTTAAAATTCAGGAAAGTGTAGAACAATTCATTAGTAACCGTAGTACACATCAGTGTAAACAATGCGGTTTTCATGGAAAGTTACTCTATTGGCAATGCCCAAGTTGCCATAGTTGGGGTACTGTGGTGCCGGTGATGCCCAGCCTTAATTGAATGAGTCTTAACTAAATGATAACAAGAACATGAAGGACGAAAACCCAATTATTATTGCGCTTGATTACCCAAATGCCAAGCAAGCAAATGAGTTCATACAGCGTATTCAAGGATCTTCATGTAAATTAAAAGTAGGCCTGGAACTGTTTATTGCCGAGGGGCCTGCGTTTGTTGAGCAGTTGGTGGCTCAAGGGCATCAAGTATTTTTAGACTTAAAGCTACACGATATTCCTAACACTGTAGCTTCAGCATGTAGATCTGCTTCTAGTTTAGGGGTTTGGATGATGACTTTACATGCGTTAGGCGGGGAAGCAATGTTGGGTGCAGCGCGTGAAGAAATATCTAATTCTACGAATGCCCCTAAGCTTGTCGCGGTAAGCGTACTAACTTCTATGGACGATAATCAATTAAAGGGTGTTGGTATAGAAAACTCTCCAAAAAATACAGTAATGAAGCTTGCTGAAGTTGCAATGGCTGCAAATATGGATGGCATGGTGTGTTCCGTCCATGAAGTTGCTGCGATGAGAGAAAAATGGGGAGAGCTTCCTACGATCGTTACTCCCGGTATACGTTTACAATATGACCAATCTCATGATCAAAGTCGTATAGCTTCACCTAAACAGGCACATGATTTGGGTTCAAATTATATTGTGGTGGGCAGGCCCATTACACAAGCAGCGAATCCAGTTGAAGCAATGAATCAATACCTTGATAACTGGAGTTCAAGTGCTGAGTGATATATACATGCAAGTTTTCTATTTGAATAATTTAAATAAAGTCGATAGATTAATTACCAGAATAAATTTAATAGCAGATAAAACTAAATATTAGAATTTCTGCGATAGCAATATTAGGTGGGTAAATGTTGCGTCTATTGTTAATTTCGATATTTTTTGTATTTATCTCAATTGTTAATGCTGAACCAGTCAACATTAATGAGGCAGATGCTCAGGAACTTGCCGATAATTTGACTGGGGTGGGTCCTAAAAAAGCTCAAGCAATCATAGAATATAGAGAATTAAATGGCCCATTTTTTAGCGCAGAAGAAATTGTCAATGTAAAAGGAATTGGTCCAAAAACGTTAGAGAAGAATATAGAAAATATTCGCGTCAGGAATTAATTTTCTTGAAATATAATTATGATGTGATAATTTTTAATTGATTCTTTAGCTATCTAGTTCTCATTTTAAATAATATAAATATTTTACATTAAGCCTATGCAAAAAATTCGTAAAGCTGTATTTCCTGTAGCAGGAATGGGAACTAGATTTCTTCCCGCAACTAAGGCTAATCCAAAGGAAATGCTACCCGTGGTTGATAAACCGCTCATTCAATATGCAGCTGAAGAAGCTGTTGCCGCGGGAATCGACACTTTGATTTTTATTACAGGCCGTCATAAACGTTCTATTGAAGACCATTTTGATAAAGCTTACGAATTAGAAACTGAACTGCAAGCAGATGGTAAAGATACGATGCTAAATATGGTTCAAAATATTCTACCTAACGATGTGAAGTGTATTTATATTCGTCAATCTGAACCATTAGGGTTAGGGCATGCAGTGTTATGCGCAAAACCTGTAGTTGGAGATGATCCCTTTGCAGTGATACTGGCAGATGATCTCGTGGACAATGATACATATGGGTGCATTTCCCAAATGGTTGATGTTTATGAAAAAGAAAAATGTGGTGTTGTGGGAGTGCAAGAAGTTAAAAAAGAAGAAGTAAAAAGTTATGGTGTAATTGCGGGTAACAAAATTCAAGATAATTTATGGGATGTAGATACCTTTGTGGAAAAACCAGATCCTGAAGATGCGCCATCAAATGTTGCAGTTGTTGGGCGCTATTTATTAGAACCTTCAATTTTTAAAATTCTTGAGGAAACGGGGAAAGGTGCTGGCGATGAAATTCAATTGACTGACGCTTTGGCTACTCAGGCAAAGTCAGAAAAATTATTGGCTTACAAGTTTGAAGGCAAACGATATGACTGTGGAAGCAAGTTTGGTTACCTAGAAGCTACAGTTGAACTAGCAATGAAGCACGGTGGAATTGGTAAACAATTCAAAAACTACTTACAACAGCGTATTAAGTAATCTGAAATTTGTTTGATACTGAGTTTTAACAACCTAGTGATTTAATTTAATAATAATCTATTGTCCGCTCTAGGAGCTAAACAGACCTCCTCTGTCTTACAATTAAGTATAAATTTATAAGTCTGCTTATACGTAGTCTCCTCTCAAACGATTGCCAAGAGTAACTGAAGCTGCACCAAGGCCTAATAACATCACTAGCAAAATTAATATCTCACCAAGAAAAGGTACGAACCCTATAATCACTAATAGGATCACACCAGTAGCTAACAGAAATATACGCTGACCGGTTTTTTTGGATTCAACGTTTTTGTTTAGTATCCAATCTGACACTGCAAATGCTGCTGTCGTAATACCAAGAATAAATAAAAATGGTAGCAATAGCAGTGTGGCTACTCCGATCGGGATTCCAATGATGGTAGCTGTGGTTACAACTATGAATATTGGGACGCTGATAAAAACAACAAAACCCCATAAGATGCTTTGACCTGGATGAGTGCGCAGCAAAGTTATGCATTGTTCAACAAAACCACGAGCAAAGATGACGAGAATGAGCCCAAGTAAAAAAACACTAATAGCTAAAAGTATGAGTAATGCTCTACTATCGGAATCGTGTTCATTCTCCTTAATATAATCAGAATCTTCCAGACTTGTTTTCGTGAGCTTGCCAGCCACGATTGCATTTGGAGAAATAACAGCTTCCTCGCTTGATCGTATAGTAAGGTTACCTTCAATATGCGCAGTATCACCAAGCTGCACATGGCGCCCCTCGATAGTAACGGGCCCGGATGTATGGCCTGAAAATATAACTTGGTCTGCGTATAGACTAAGATTGTCCTTCGCGACTCCGTTAAACTCAATTAGTGCTGCAGCTAAAGATGTGTCGTTAGGTAACACAGCATTTTTAGAAATTTCAATTGATGCAGCTGCGGCACTTAATTGCTCTCCAACTTCGGCATCAACTTTTAATTCAGCCCCTGCAAGTCGGGCATTACCTGAAACTTTTCCTTTAACACTTAACCGTGAGCCTGCAGCGTATAAATTGCCATTGGTTTCTGTATCAATATCAATCAAAGCACCGGCCGCCCATATGTCTTGCTTCGCTTTACCTTCAATGGTTAAACGAACGCCGGCAGCATAAATGTTCTTTGCGTTTTCGGATATGATTCTGATATTTGCGCCGGCCGCTTTAATATTATTCTCTTCGTAAGTGGCTAGCACATTGAAAAATGCTGAAATAAAAATGATCAGGATTGTGGATATGAATAGGATCAGTATTCGTCTATGCATACATTACTCCTAAAGATATTTATTTGACGCACAATAAATGATATGTGCAAAGAAAACACAAACTGAATGTTATGCATTTGATCTAGCTCAATTTATTTAACGAATAGGAAATTTTGATAAAACTAGCTAAATATTGATAAATATCAATTCAACTAATTTAATATTTATTACTATTTGGGAGGTAGTAAATAGATTTACAATTAATACGAATGAGGTGACTCATGAACTTTGGAACAATAGAGATACTCGCATTAATACTTATTGCGATAACCGCTATTAAACTTCTTGTTTTCCTGGTAAATCCTCAGTGGTGGTATAGCTTTATAGAGAAAGTATACGGAAACCCTCCAATTACATCTTTAATCGCATTTATATTAGCAATGGTTGTTTTATACTTTTTGGTTCTATCTGGAATCTCAATAGTTGAAATACTTGCGGTTAGCTTATTTATCGCATTATTGATTGCTATTGGATTTGCAAAATATGCTAACAAATTAATTCCTTGGGTAAGAGAACAAAATATTGTATTAATACTAAAAGAAGTATGGCTGTATACGTTAGTATGGCTGCTACTCATAGCCTGGGGAGCAGGCGAACTTTTGATAAGTTAGTACATGAGCAAAGAAGAAGTTCACGATTTACTCGTTAAACTGAAAAGAGAAGTAAAAAATCTTGATTCAAATAGCGATATTCATAAAGAAATAAATTCGCTAATCTCTGATATTGAACAGAAATTAGCACTTAATGAAACATCACTAACGGAAAATATACGCAATTATATTGAGCAATTTGAAGCTGAGCATCCAAGAGTTACGAATATTCTAAGCGAGCTAATGATCAAGTTAATGAATATTGGAATCTAACTAAACATCCTAGGAAAAGCCTTTGAGTACATCTTTTTCTTCCTTGGTATATTTTCTAATTAAATCTTCGATATGTATTAGTTCTTGGCTTAACATAGTAATACCATAACTCCAAGCTTTAACTAAATCATTCGTCTTGTCTAAATTTAATGTATCACACAATGCATTGGTAAATGCTTTTTTCATAATTGGATAAAATTCATTTTTAACATGATGCTGAACATGAACATGTGCAATATCGTCTAGCTTTCCATATATTAATTTAAAGTTATCGATTTCTGTTGCATATAAAATAATTGTATCAATCAATCTCTCTGATTGAGACGGAGGCGTATTTTTAAATAGCTGTTTAATTTCCACATTATCTGCAAACATATTGTTATATGTTTTCTCGCCAATCTCATGGCTATGTTGTTTGATTGCGGGGTATGTGCGTTTTAGCGCTTCTAAATATCTTAGCTCTCCACTTAACATTTTATATCCCATATGAACTGAGTTAAGTAAAGTATAAGCAGCAGGGTTAATTCATGTCTGACCTAAATCAAAAATAGGATAGATACTGTATGCAAGATGCGGAATAGCAATATATGATACCAGCTGTTACCTAATTGATATTAGGCTCTTCTTTGGGGAAGCATTATGTGTTTTTTTAGGCATATATCTTCCGCACCTTGCATAAGATGTCTCATAAATATTATGAGGCATAACTCCAACATATTTCATTTCTTATAATGAAGTATTGATATAAATCATCTAATTCCATATTTATTGCTTGTATTGTTACATTGCATCAAATAGTTTGGACAAAGGATATTTAGAATGAATTTCGTTCTAGCAATATTTTCGATTATATTATTGCAAACACAAGTTTATGCAAATTCTGAAGACATTAAAAAATCACATGAAAAAGGCTCACAAACTTATATAAACTATTGTGCTAATTGCCATGGAGATGATGGTAAAGGTGATGGCCTAAACGCCAAGCAACTAGCAGCTAAAGCATCTGATCTTACGTTGCTTAGCAAAAATAATGGGGGTTCATTCCCTGAAACGACAGTCTATAATATTATTGATGGTCGTAGGACAGGTGATTATCATGGCCAAGAAATGCCGGTATGGGGACAATACTATAAAGAAATCGACGGGGATGAAGCCATTGTAGATGCCCGCATTAGTAGAATAATTGAGTACCTCAAATCAATTCAAGTAGATTAGTAAATGTATAAGTATTTTTGTAATATTTTTTTCACATATTATTGCGAGAATAACTTAAGATAAACAGTATGTTTAAAGATACATGCTGTAAATAACTTGTGTTGAATCATTTGGATTTTTTTCTACATGCATACCAAAGTCATTAGCCAATGACTTCATTTTATAGTTATCTGTAAAATCTACAGAAAAGATGCGTGTGACACCTTGTTCACGCGCATATTTAATTAATGATTTCATCAAAATTGTTCCTAACCCTTTATTCTGCCACTCATCAGCAACGACCACTGAGAATTCATACGAATCTCCATATTGATTAACTGCATAGCGACTAACTCCAATTACTTTTTCTTTCCCCTTATCGACAACTGTAGCGACAAACGCCATCTTATTTTCATAATCTATATCACATAATTCAATAACTTCTTCAGTTGAAAGATGTGCAACACCACCGAGGAATCGATAATGTCTGCTTTGGGGAGATAATGTATCAATAAAGTCTCGTTCTTTTTCAGCATCATCTAGATTCATTGGGCGAATTAATACTTGTTTTCCGTCAATTTCTTCAACCTGTTTAAGTTTACTGACTGCTAACATTATCTTGTCTCCTCTGAGAATGTTTACATTTATTTATCTTTATCTTCCTATTTTCCTTCAAAATGCCTTCGCAATATTGATTTAACTCAACAAATCATTACTAATCTTAGGTTATCGTTATTTTTCAACAGGGTTAAATGGATTAAGTAAATTGTCTGAGCAAACTATTGATGCCTATACGCCAGATAGAATGGCGGAGTTGGTTGAAAGCGTTGGTGTAAAAAAGGCTGCTTTGCCTGTTGTGCCAACCCTTATGTTGGGTTTGCTTGCAGGTGTATTCATTGCTTTTGGGGCAATGTTTTTCACACTGGTTACAACTAATCAATTTATGGGTTTAGGTTCCGCTCGATTATTGGGTGGTGTGGCTTTTTCTCTAGGCCTTATTCTTGTGGTCGTTGGGGGCGCAGAGTTATTTACTGGTAACAATCTAATCGTAATGGCCTGGGCTGATCGAAAAGTTTCTACTATGAAATTATTACGAAATTGGGGTCTTGTATATTTTTCAAATTTATGTGGAGCAGTAGGAACGGCTGCACTAGTATTTTGGTCCGGTACATTGTCGTTCGGTGATGGTGCTGTTTCTGAAACTGCAGTTGAAATAGCTATGGCCAAAGTCAATATTAATCCACTGCAAGCATTTATTAGAGGAATATTGTGTAATGTTTTAGTTTGCTTGGCTGTTTGGTTATGTTTTGCCGCACGTGATGTAGCAGGAAAGATACTAGCAATTATTTTTCCTATTTCTGCATTTGTTGCTTTAGGATTTGAGCATTCAGTTGCAAATATGTATTTTATCCCACTAGGAATGTTATTAAGTAGTGGCGATATCACCATTATAGATTTTATAAACAATCTCATTCCCGTAACCCTTGGCAACATTGTTGGGGGAGGGCTACTTGTTGCAATTGTATATTGGAGTATTTACTTAAGAAAATATTAGTTATGAATATTCTTATTGATAAAAATATATCAAAAATATTAATTACATCTCTACTATTTAGCCTGCTTACCAAGCTGCTCCGTCTTATTCAACCAATGATTTAATTTATTTTAAGTAAATACTCATAGTGCGCTAAAGTAACCAAAAAATAGCAGAATAAAATTAAGTGAAATTCCTAAAATAGGAAGAACATAATCTAGTTTTACTTTGCTATGTCCAATTACTGAGATATATAAAAGTGATGATTGAACAACAATGAAGATCGCTAAAGTTATAGTGCTCGTTATTTCGGCCAAAGTTACCAGATCAAAGCTAGTTACAAGAATTGAAAGAATTATAGCAATTGTTACTGTTGCAACTATTGGCGTATGTGTATTCTTATTAACCAAACTAAATACAGATAAGAATAGTTTTTGTTTGGCCATTCCATACAATACTCTTGATGCCATGATTAATTGCACAAGTGCACCGTTTATTATTGCAATCATGCTAATCATTGCCATGATAGTTGGATTGTAACCTTTATATTCAACTATGGAGACTAATGGAGCGCTACTCGTATTAAATATAGATGAAGGAATAAAAACTGTGCAAGCAACAGAAAGTGCTAAATATAGTAGAGTTGAAAATATTAAAGATAAAGCTATAGCAAGAGGAACCACTCTAGTCGGGTTTTTAGTTTCTTCTGCAATGTTTACAATATCTTCAAAACCAATATAGGCATAGAAGGAAATAAAAGCAGCATAAAAAATAATACTGCTTTCGGAAAAAATTGAATTAGGTGAGGGAACGCTAAATGTTTCCAGCTCTTTTACGTCTATCACAGCATAGATTACAAAAAGCAAGCCAATAATTTCAATAATAGTGATACACGAAGCGATAGTTAAAGACTGGCTTATTCCCCAAACTGCAAATGCAGTGATCATTATGATAACGCTCAATATAATTACTAATTCTGGAATTTGGTAAAGTGCAATGAAGTAACCTGCAAATCCCTTAGTCATGGTTGCAGCAGAAACCGTACCAATCATTACTACGGCCAAGCCAACTAATACAGATATAATGCGTTTATTAAAAGCTGCATATGCATATGCTGCTTCACCAGCACTTTTAGGATACATAGAAGCTAACCGCGCAAAAGAATAAGCTGTTATTCCAGCAATAAATGCAGCCACCATAAATGACAAAGGTGCAAGCTTCCCAGCGCGTAGAGAAACTTCACCAATTAATACATATATGCCTGCACCCAGTATCGTGCCTAATCCATAAAATGTTAGTAGGGGTAGCGATACCTTCCTAGCGAGTGTACCTCCAGACATTAATATAGCTCATAATGTATTAGATGAATTACTAATTATAAAACTAATGAGAAAGGAATAATGGTATCGTTGTGTGTTTTAGCAAGTATTTAGTTGTTCCACCCAATACAATTTCCTTAAATCGTGTATTTCCATATGCGCCCATAACTATTAAGTCCGCATCATATTCAATTGCACCTTGAAGAATTGTCGCGCCCGTGCCTTTTGCAGATCTATCTAATGTAACTACTTCAGCATTTATGCCATGATGAGATAAATGCTTACGTAAATCATCGCTATAAATCATATTTTCCTTTTCTTCTTTATCAGTACTTGAAACACTTACAATTTGGACATGCTCAGTTAAATCTAAAAAAGGCAAGGCATCATGAACCGCTCTTGCAGCCTCAAGACTCTCATTCCATGCAATTACTACTCTCTTAGGTAAGTTAAATACTTTTTTCAAATCTGGAACAACCATTAGTGGCCGACCCATATGAATTGATAAATAGTCTGCAATTACATGGGTATTTTCTTCACCAAGCCTTGAATAGCCTCTAGGAAGAATCACAAGATCTGCGTAACGTGACTTATCCACAATATAATCTATATCTACGCCTTCAATTTCATTCCATTCACATGGTACTTCTAATTCGGAGGCTTTTTTCTTGAACTTGGATTTTAAAAGCTCTGAATTTCTATTGGCTTCTTCAATTTGGTCGTCTGCGTAATAGGGAATAACTTCCGGATTCCCATAGCCATATATTGGTATTGCAGGGTATGGAATAAAATGGACGCCTGTTACATGCGCCTCATATATTTTTGCTAATAGCAATGCGGTTTCAACACGATAGTCGTTTGCTTCACTAGCATCGCATACTACTAAAAGATCTTTTATAGGCATGATATTTCTCCTATTAGAAATAAACCAGTAATTCTTTAAAGCATGCTATCTAATTGATCATATTGCTGATTGACCTATATCAGATAAGTGTATTTTTATATATGATTTGTAAAAAATTAAGCAAGAGAAGCTTATAAAAGGGATGTAGCCAAATAAAATATTTAGCTACAACCTTATAAACGTGATAAAACTATTGAACTTTGATTGTGATCTTTTTTGGCTTTGCAGCTTCTTTTTTCCCTACAGTAATTTCCAATACCCCTTTATTTGACCTTGCTGATATATCTTCAGAATCAGCTGTTTCTGGGAGATTAAAACGCCTATAGAAACTTCCATGTGATCGTTCTACACGCGTGTATCCCTCTTTATCTTCTTTAATTTCACTCTCACGCTCTCCCTTCATGGTTAATAAGCCGTTTTCCATACTGATTTCTATATCCTGGGGGTCAACTCCAGGCACATCAGCCTTAATTAAAAAATGATCATCCTTCTCTGCTATATCTACTGCGGGTGTCCATGCGCTTGTTGCAATAGTGCTGTCCTCATCGTCTAACTCAACATTAAAAAAACGATTTAGATCCCTAAGATTAGGCAAGTAATTAAAAAATGGATCTCTTGGTACTAACTTCATATTTTCATCTCCTTCGTATTTTGTAAAATACAATACATTCCTGTGTTCAATATTATGAATACTCTGCCTACATTAGTATTGATCGAGATCAATTAATATCTTTTTTATAAATACTGTCTAATCGCAATAAATTCTGAGTTCTAAAGAAATATGCCTGATCCTTAATATATTGTTTAATATTATCAAGTTCTTGATTTAAAGATAATTCGTTTAGCACGCGTTCTGCGATATAGCTATCATTAATTCCCCCTAAAATATGCTGTAAATTTTTTAAAAATTCTAACTCATGTTTTTTGTGATTAATAAAAATACCTAACTCATCTACTGCATACCGAAGTTCTTTAATATTAACTCTTAGTTTATGTAAATCTTTCTGTTTATAAGAAAATATATCTTTTTTTGCTTTCAATATCTTCTTATGCTTTTTGTGTAATATATTATTGACAAGATCTTCCATGCTTTTATTAGCTTTTCGTTGTTTTTCGTCAGTTAATGTTTTTCGCCACTTTCTATTATCAACCCAATTATGAAGTTCGTTTAATAGTTTTTGATATCGGCTGGATGCTAGCTTATCGAGCATCTGTGTATGAAGAATGGATTTTTTATCTTCGGAGTATTTATGCAGCATTTTAAACTTCTCACTGCCAGCGTTATTTCTGCAAGCTCGAGATATAAATTCCTGGTTGATTACATCGAAATCACGAACCTTAGAAGTAGGTTTCAGTAAGTTTTTAATCACTCTATTAACTTCGGTTCTTTCATTACTATTTATTTCACTTTTAAAAAAATTTACAAGTGATTTAAAACGCCGTAAGGATACTCTCATTTGATGAAGAGTTTCTGGGTCATAATAATTTTGTAGTGAGTGATAGTTACTTTGAATTTGGTTACAGTATTTCAAAAATAATTTTTCTAGAAAATTATCAAGTTTTGAGTCTTTTCTAGGTTCATGATTATTTAAAATGGGCTCCATATAAGCTAAGTTATTCATTTTGACTATTATGATAAAAAGTTAATTGGATTAGTCTATTTAAAGCATTAAAGATGGTATTGATTTAAATCAATCTTTTATAAGACTGGTATGTATGATGATATATAAATAAAATAAATAATGGCCCCAACTAAAAATGAAACGAGAAGTATACTTCCGCTCCACTTAGCCAATTCCCAGCCCCCAATAGCAAAAGATATTATTGCTTTAACAACCGTATTAACAAATACGACGATTAAAATACCATTGGCAGCAACTTGAGTGGATAGTTTGTTGCCTACAGGTATCGAAGTTTTTGCAAAAGTAATACTCATAGGATCAGCATCAGCTATTCCAGAGAGAGCTGCTAAGGCGTAAATTCCCGTTGTACCAAAATATAATTGCACAAAATATGTAACTATAAATAGTAACGAAAGAAGTATTCCATAAAATGCTGCAGTCCCAAGTTGCAGAGGATTTTTTAATTCAATTTGTGTGGAGATTGCTTTCTTGTTTTTTTCTAGTCTCGCTATCCATAATGTAGCGCCCATTGGAATTAAAGTAAGAGCAATTAATACAGGGCTAACAAAAGGTATCAGCGAAATATTCAAAATACCGATGACGACTAATAACCGTGCACCCATCATCCCAGCAGCGAGGGAAATACCGCCTCCGAGTAGTGCACGTGACGCAGCTACATTACTAGAAGCTAACTTTGAAAATGAAACTGCTACTGCAGTTGATGATGTTAATCCACCGAGCAGTGCGGTTAAAAAAATTCCGAATTTGGTGCCAAATATCTTCATACTGAAATATCCAAAATAAGAAATTCCGGCAATCAGGAGTATTAGTAAGCCTATTGTTCGTGGGTTAATAACGTCGCCAGGACCCATGACTTGATTCGGAAGCAATGGGATAGCGACTGCGGCTATTAAAAGCAGTTGAATAGATGCATTTACCTCATTTACATCTAAAGTACTTATATAACTATGTAGTTTGGACTTAAGTCTGAGTAATGCGACCACAATTGCTGCTGAGGCAATGGCTTCAATTTTGTAACCAATTGCTGCAAATGCTCCGATCACAAATACTAATAAAAGAGCAACTTCAGAGGTGTAGCCTAAATCTTTTGATTTTTCGGCATTAAATCTATAACTAACAAAAATTATAGAAGAGAGACCCAATGCTATGGACGGTATTACTAATGGAGTAATTAGGTTACTGAGAATTGCAGATAGCCCACCTAAAAAACCTACTACGGCAAACGTTCTAAGTCCTGCATCAAAGCTCTCATGAGATTGGTTTTTGGTATGCCACTCTCTTTCAAATCCGATAACCATTCCTATTGCTAGTGCAATAAGTAAGTTAATTGTAAGTTCGATATCCATCAGATTAAAAATTTATTATTAAATATAAATAAACCAATTACATCAATGCTTGATTTATATCAATGTCATATTTCACACAAAACTTATATTTATAAAAGGCAACTTGATGTGTTCTGACGAACAGAGATAAGGACTTGAAATGAATGACAATATCCTCTACACAACACGTGCGGTTTGTAATTATCAAAAAATAACCCAAGAAAATATTGATGAGATGGTGTCATGGGGGATTGCAAACCCGCATGGCGATAAGCCTGAAAAATGGTTATTTACTCATGATGACCTTGAGCGTATTGCACGCGTTCAGAGATTTAGAAATGACTTAGACATTAATATCCCTGGGGCAGCATTTGCGCTTGATTTAATTGAGGAAGTTAAAAAATTACGAGAAAGGAGGGATTAGACTATGTTTCCTTACAAAAATGTTTTAGCTGCAATTGATTACTCTGAATTAACAGATCCAATATTTAAGAAATTAGAAAATATTTCTAAAGACTCTAATGTTAATATCATCTTATTTAATGTTGTTGAGCGTGATATGCCTACACTTATGGGCGCATCACAAAATGAAGCAATTAGCTATAGTCGAGAATGGTCTTTAGAAGAAATTAAATTAAAAGATAACGCAGAAAATACACTTAAGAAAGAAGCAAATAAATATAACTTAGGAAAATTTAAATGTTATGCAGAGGTTGGTGTACCAAGATATTCAATACTATTTGCTGCAAAAGCAAAAAATATAGATCTGATAGTCGTAGGCGCACATGGCGCTCGCGGTATTAAAAAAATTATTGGGTCTACTGCTCAATCGGTACTTAATAATGCCTCTTGTGATGTGCTAGCAGTGCGTAAAATGAAATAAGATTTTTGATTACTATGCTGCATTCCTTAAACAAGCGCCATTTTTTTTAACTGCTCGTCTATTTTGTCCAGTTCTGCATTGGCCTGTTCGAGTAATCTTTGCAGAACCTCATAGTTTTCTAATTGTATTGCTTGTTCTTCAAGATCGGGGTCCAAGCCTTTTTCAAAATCTCTTTTTATCGCAGTAACACGGTCAATCAACTCGTGTTGTTTTGTAAGTAGCTCGTCTCTGGTTACTGTTTTTGACATATAGATCTCCAAAATGTTTACAGAATTATTCTTCTTGTATTGACATAATATAAACAAGAAGATCAAGAATTAATCCTCTTGCATAGAGGTATTCATTAATTTCAGATTGATCAGTTATTTCATGATATTTTTTGGCTAGTTCATTATATTTTTCAGCTTCTTTTCGATATCGATCACCCCATACCGGCATTTCTCTACTTCCATGCACTCCGACACTAGGGGATCCGTCAATGGTTCTATAAACATTGCTAAAAGGAAAATGACCATTATTATTTTTTGTAAGCCTCGTTAAATCGGTTGGCTTTTTTGTTAAAGATTCAGACATAACACCTTTCCCTTTGCCATCAAAGCCATGACAAATTGCACACGATCGTTCAAATTCAATTCCGCCCAAGATTGGATCATGACTTATTGAATCACTTGAGAATGAATTCATTGAATAGACCAGCAAGAAAATAAAGGATATGAGTAGGGTGAAAAATTTCATAATTACTCCTGAATAACTTGAATATAGAGAATGATGTCTAATGCTTTAGCCTTGGCCACGGTGTTTGGCTCATTTTCAGTTTGTGTTTCTCTGATAAACTTATAGCCCCAAACTGGCATTTCACTTGTTCCATGTTCATCAAATTGATGTGTTCCATCAAAAACACCCCATAAAAGATCAAAAGGAAAATGGCCATTGTTGTTTTTAGAAAGCACTGTCAAGTCAGGAGGCTTTCGTTTTAGAAAATCAACGATTGGTCCATCACCCTGTCCATTGCTTCCATGGCATGAGGCGCAATAGTGCATAAATTCGCTTTTTCCGATAACGCTATTTTTATCATCTGCGTTAACATGACTAGTAAATGCTGCGAAACCAAATGTGACTATTAAAATGTATTTATTTAATTTCATATTGACTCCTTTAAGCAGCATATTTCTCTAGTCTTTCGTGATCTTTTATTTCAATGAGCTTGCCATGTACTTTTATTAAGCCTTTAGCTTGTAAACGAGAAAATAAGCGACTTACTGTTTCCATTGCAGCTGAAAGATAGTTGCCAATATCTCGTCTTGACATATATAGATTGAATTCATTACCAGAGAACCCTCTAGCAGCATAACGCCGAGATAAATTCAACAATAATGTTGCGAGACGTTGTTCTGCGCTTTTTGTCCCAATCAATAAGGTATGTTCTTCTTCATCCCTAATTTGGTGGCTCATCTGAGTTAATAACTGCTTATAAAGTTCAGGTATCTCTGCCGCGAGTTCCATGTAGCGCGCAAACGGTATTTCACAAACATAAGTAGTTTCCAGAGCTTGTGCTGTAGTGGGATACACATTTGAAGAGGCGCCATCCAATGCCACCACATCTCCCTGAATTGAAAATCCTAAAATTTGTTCACGCCCTTCTTCATCATCTATTAGGGTTTTAAGGGAACCGCTACGGATAATATAAATTGAATGAAACTTGTCGCCGGCCTGGTACAAATAATCGTTTCGATTTAATTTTTTTGAATGTTTGATAATGGAGTTAAAAGCTTCTAGTTCCTTACCCACTAATGAGTGCGCAAAACAAGCATTTACTCTGCTGCAATCTTGACATTTATTTTGACTATAAATAGATGGTAGTACATAAGATTTTTGCTGCGATATGACGTGTGCGGTTTGCATCTCTTTACTCCCGAAAATATGTTCTTAATTCCCTTATTTTTTGATTTTTAACCCAAGTCTTTGCTCTTGTGCGTAATTGAACACTGGTAGGCAAGAAAAAATAATTAGTACGTGCACGTACTCAACCTTCGGTAAATACGTAGTTGAGTCGAGTTATAGTCTTAATTGCGAATAAGGGTGTACTATGTAAATTACTGATATGGATACATTTAATATGCGTAGACATTTATTAATACTTGGTAAAATGGAAGGCGTTACCTCCGCAAGAAAGCACGAGTTTTATAAGGAATTTAATGTATTGGTAATTAATTACAGTAGAAATTAAACATCTAAAAATGAAATTAGCTTCAGAAGCACGTTTACAGGCCATCATTGAAAGTTCTGTCGAGGCAATCATAACTATTGATGATTCTGGGATAATTCAAATGTTTAATCCGGCAGCAGAAAAAATATTTTCTTACAAATCAACAGAAGTTATTGGAAAAAATATCAACATATTGATGCCAATGCCATATAAACAAGAACATGATTCTTATATTAAGAGTTACCAGGCAAGTGGCGATGCGAAAATAATTGGTATAGGTCGCGAACTCACTGCCGTTCGAAAAGACGGAACTGATTTTCCTATCTGGTTATCTGTAGCAGAGTTTTACGAAGAAGAAAAACAATATTTTACAGGCTTTATCCAAGACATTACTGCATTTAAGCATGCGCAAGAAGCATTGCGCTTACGAGAAGAAGAATTTCAATTAATTTTTGAGAATGCACCAACAGGTGTAGCTGTATTAGACACTAAGGGTCATTACACTAATGTAAATACATCTTTATGTGACATGTTGGGTTATTCAAAGCTTGAATTATTAAAACTTTCTTATAAAGATATAACTCATCCAGAAGATTTAGATATTAGTAGTGAATATCTTAGCAAGCTCCTAAAAGGAGATTTTTCAAATTTTAATTTAGATAAGCGTTATATCCGAAAAGATAAAAAAATTGTTAATGTCGTTTTGAATGTTGCGGTTGTACATGAAAATGTTTCGTTAGCACATGATGAGAAAGGCAATCCAGCATTTTTAATATCCCATATTCTAGATGTTTCAGATAAAGTCGAAATAGAAAATAAACTTAAAATCCAGCAAGAACAACTTGCGCATAGAGATCGTGTCAGCATTATGGGTGAAATGACTGCAGGGATAGCACACGAGATCAATCAACCGTTAACAGCCATAGAGTCCTATTCGCAAGCAGCACAGCGTAGAATCAAAGCAAATGATATCGATAAGCTCCAAGAATTATTAGAAAAGATATCTAGAGCATCGAAGCGTGCAGGGGATGTAATTAGTCATTTACAAGCCATGGTTAAACGCGATACTCAACAACATGAGCAAATTAATATTAATAGATTGATAGAAGAGGTTGTGAAGCTAGCTGAAATCGATGCATTAGCAAATGAATTTAAAATCAAACAAGAGTTAGCATCTACCTTGCCATACGTAATGGCTGATGTCATACAACTACAGCAAGTGGTATTAAATCTAGTTCGCAATGCTATGGATGCGGCAAAGCAAGAGTCTGAGGGAAATAGACAAATAACTATCACTACTTTGTTCTTAGCCGATGAAAATAGAATACAAGTATCGGTTAAGGATTGCGGCAAAGGTATTGACGATATAACTGCTCAACAGTTATACAACCCATTTTTTACGACAAAAAAGTCAGGTATGGGTATGGGTTTGGCGATATGTCAATCGATTATACAATCACATGGTGGACGTTTATGGTTTATACATAACGAAAAAAAAGGTACCACCTTTCATTTCACATTACCTACCGCTGTGAGTGAAAATGAGTAAAGATCAACAGATTGTATTTATTGTTGATGATGATGAAGATGTACGTGATAGTTTATTCGAGCTAGTCACCTCTATTGGATTGACTGCTAAAGCATATGAGTCCGCAAACAATTTTCTAAGTGAATTCGATAAGAATGTACCTGGCTGTATTCTTGCGGATGTGCGCATGCCAGGGTTAAGCGGCATAGAATTGCAACATAAACTCATCGAACTCCATGCGCCACAGCCACTAATTATTATTACAGGACATGGTGATATCACTATGGCGGTTCAAGCAATGAAAGATGGTGCATTTGAGTTTTTGCAAAAACCTTTCCGAGATCAAGATATTTTAGATTGCATAGTTAAAGCTCTTGAACAAGACGCTACTAATCGAATAAAAATAACCAAGCAAGCTGACACACAAGATCGTGTAAACTCTTTAACATCTCGTGAACGTGAAGTTATTGATAAAGTGATTGAAGGAAAGCCCAATAAAATCATAGCGCGTGAGCTTGGAATTAGTGACCGTACAGTAGAGATTCATCGTTCTCATGCCATGGAGAAGTTGGGCGTCAAATCAGCAACAGAGCTGGTCAAACTTATGCTTAGTATTTGATCCAAGACAATATCTTGGAAATCTTCAATATTCGATTGAGTACTTACAAATTTCAATAGAAATTGATCGAAGTCATTATTTAAGCATCTAGTGCTATGCGATTATTCAGAATTGAATGATATTCAATTTTGGTACACCAGTATCGCAATAGTTAAAGATTTCAATGACCTGGAAGTTAAAAAAAATAGCTCCAATCCACCTGATTATTGGTGACGAAGATACCTGTGTTCAAATAACTAAACTGTTAGCCAAGATTCCAGCTGAAGTAAAAACGTTTGGTAGTGCTGGTGCATTTCTTCATGCGCGCATCTCTGAGGCTCCAGCTTGTTTGATTACCGAAGTTAAACTAGATGATTCTGATGGAATTACGTTTATAAAACAAATGCGTGAGCATGGGTTATCTACTCCTGTTATTGTTTTAGCAGATGGTGATAACAGTGTTAATACTGCAGTGAAAGCAATACAAGCAGGAGCATCTGATTTTATTGAAAGGCCAATTATCGAAAGAGATTTTCTTGAACGTGTACAAAAAGTTCTAGAAAAAAGTGGATAGGTGTTATCGTGCAATTTAGCTGTTTAAAAAGCTAGAAATTATTATGACTGAGAATTGCGAGGCAGATACATCACGCCATGGGATTAGCTGTCACGCTAATAAAGAACGACCAGATTATTTGCTATGGAGTACTTTGAGTCTAACCACAATCTTGTATATCTTACATTGGCAATTTTCTAGTCAAATTTCGTCCGCCACATTACTGAGTACTTTAAGTCATTCAACGTATGATTTAATAAATACCATTTGGTGGGGAATTCTCATGGGTATCCTTATGATCTCACTCTTGGGCAAAATTCCTAGAGAATTTGTTGTCTCATTACTTGGTACGGGGAGAGGTTTCAGGGGAATTATTCGCGCAACTTTAGGTGGTGTGCTACTTGATTTGTGTAGTCATGGAATTTTAATGGTTGGGGCGAAATTATATGAAAGAGGAGCTTCTTTAGGTCAAGTTATGGCTTTTTTAGTTGCCAGCCCATGGAATTCATTTTCTCTAACTCTAATTTTAATTGCCTTGATAGGATTGAAATGGACTTTAATATTCATTTTTGCTTCTATGCTAATTGCAATTACTAGTGGGGTTATCTTTGATAAATTAGTTTCTTCAAAAGTGCTACCAAAAAACCCGCACCAGATTGATTTACCAAAAGACTTTCAATTTTGGCAAGCCGCGCGAACTAGATTCAGCGATTTAAAATTTACATCAAAATTTTTTTGGACCATGGCTAAAGATGGGATTGTTGAATCACGCATGGTAATACGTTGGATTTTATTTGGTGTTTTATTTGCCGGAGTGGTGAGAACATTTATGGATGCCGAAAGCTTTCAAAATTACTTTGGGCCAACGATAGCTGGTCTTGCATTAACCTTGGTTGCTGCAACCATTATTGAAGTTTGTTCAGAAGGTTCAAGTCCAATTGCTGCAGATATATTGAATCGGGCACATGCGCCCGGTAATAGCTTTGCCTTTCTTATGACAGGAGTTTCGACTGATTACACGGAAGTAATGGTAATAAAAGATGCGACTAAATCTTGGAAAATCGCACTATTTTTACCTTTGATAACGGTGCCTCAAGTAGTTGTATTGGCTTATGTATTTAATTTTGTTATGGCAATACCTGAATAATATTTAAATTAAAATAATTAAGCTTGTGTTTGCTTTTCATATTTTGTTGACATAGCTCAGTTTATAAAAATATTTTTGTCATAAAATAATATAAAAGTTGATAGAAAATATAGAGGCTCAAAAATGAAATATGTATCTAAGTTTGACCACTTTTATCACGAATTAGTTACCTTTACTAAGGAAAATTGGTTTGAGGTTGCCGTATTATGCCTTTGGATGAGTATAGTTTTTTGGATAATAATTGCATTGTTTAGTTGGTGGTAAAGCTAGAATAAGAAGTTAATATTTTATTGTAATTACCATTAATTTATGGTGCTATATAAAAATGGTAGTTGTTTTCATAAGCACAATTTTCGTAATTGTGTTATCTGTGGCACTTCATTATGAAGTTTTAACGCGTCTTGCAGAAAGACACTTTAAACGCGCATGGCCTACAAGACTGCTATTACCAGTAGGTGTGTTAATTATTATTCTTACGCATGTGATTGAAGTATGGCTATTTGCAGTATTATATTATTTCTTGCTACCTATAAATAATACAGGTGAAGTGATTGGTGAATTTAGTAATGGAATTCTAGATTGCGCCTACTTCTCTTTTGTTAATTATACGTCTCTTGGTTACGGTGATCTTGTTCCGATAGGGCATATTCGATTTACTGCTGGTTCCGAAGCTTTGACAGGTCTAGTACTAATCGCATGGACAGCATCCTTCACCTATCTTCAAATGCAGCAACTAGTACACAACAAGAATAAAAAATAATAGAAATCTATATAAAATAGTATTTAACGAAGTGTTATTTACAACAGCTTGTATTTCTTTCTTTAGATCCTCAATATAATTTGTTTTGCTAATTGGGCATTAATAATTAATATTATCTCACCTGGTATTTACTAAGTATCCGAACTTTTTTATGCAAATTTAAAATTCAGATTCATATTCTTGGATTGAATATAGAAATAAAATTAGCTCAAATATACGGCCCCTAACTAAGGTATTGGCATATTCCGGGCTTACATGAGTCCATGTTTCTTGACTATAGCGATCTCCCCATACAGGCATTAAACGTGTGCCATGATATTTATTCATATCGCGCCCATCAATGATTAAAAACGTTTCTAGAA
The DNA here is from genome assembly GCA_965243395.1 of Gammaproteobacteria bacterium. GTDB lineage: Bacteria > Pseudomonadota > Gammaproteobacteria > UBA4575 > UBA4575 > JABDMD01. Next base: position 351,601 of record CBDEUS010000001.1, read on the forward strand.
AAGGAAACGTGCCATCATCATTAAGTAGTTTTGTTAAATCGGAAGGTTTAAATACTAAAGCAACAGAATAGGGTCCATCTCCTTTTCCATGTTCCCCATGACAAAGAGCACATCTTTCTTGATATTCTTTTTCACCCTCAATAATAGCGTCATCAGTTTCGGTTAACTCAATTAAATCTCTGGCATATAATGAGCTTGTCAAAGCAAAAGACAAAATTGCTAAACTTGTTAATAATTTAATGGTGGCTTTCATAATAATCTCACATATATTGACTAGCTTATAGAGTATTCGATGCATATAAATAATTGTTGATATACATCAAATTTATATGACTAAGCTGTTATAGTATTAACTTCACGCATTTGTGTTTATAAAAATTAAAAAGCATGTAATGGGTTCTAAAGAAATACCCATTTACACAAGATGTTTTATCAATTTGTATTAGGAGTATTTATATTGCTCACAGCTGTTTATTCAGCTGTGCATGCTTTAGTTTATAAAAAAGATCCTAGAGCTGCGTTTGGTTGGATTGCAGTTTGTATTTTCTTGCCTTTGCTTGGGCCGTTTCTCTATTTCATATTTGGAATAAATCGTGTGCGAAAACGTGCGCTTCGACTTAACATATCTGCACATCAAGAAGACACACATAAAGAACATAATGTAACGAGCGATGATTTTGACACTCAAATCCCTGAATCATTAAAAAGCCTTGAAAAAGTATCCAGTCGTGTAACCGGTCTACAATTAACAGGTGGTAATACGTTAGAAGAGTTTTATTCCGGTGAGCAAACTTATCACGAGATGTTAGAAGCAATAAATTCTGCAAAAAAATTTATTTATTTGTGCATATACATTTTTAAAAAAGATAAAATAGGCAAACAGTTTATTGACGTACTAATTGCTGCAAAAAATCGAGGTGTAGATGTTTATGTATTGATTGATGGTATTGGTGAGTTTTATTCTTTTCGAAAAGTTCGGCGAACACTTGTAAAGAATGGTGTAAAAGTATTGCGGTTTTTGCCACCTAAACTGATTCCTTTTAATTTAAGTATTAATTTGCGCAACCATCGCAAGTTGTTGGTAATAGATAGCAGTATAAGTTTTATTGGTGGCATGAATATATCGCAAGATTATTATCAACACGATGAAAGTAGTAATCCGCCATTAACAGATATTCATTTCAAGGTTACTGGCCCCATAGTCAATCAGTTACAAAATGTATTTGAAATAGATTGGCAATTTATCGGAGGAGAGATCAATACAAATTCAGATATAGAAACATCAAGCTTTAAAAAACCAGTGATATGTCGAACCATCATAGACGGTCCTGGGGAAAATTTAGATCATCTTTCAATTATTTTGTTAAGTGCAATTAATTCTGCACAGCAAACAATGATTTTGATGACGCCATATTTTCTGCCCAATCGAGCATTGATTGCAGCCATGCAAACTGCAGCATTGCGCGGAGTAAATGCTACTATTATTTTGCCTGAGCGGAGTAATTTAAGCTATGTGCATTGGGCAACTCGCCATATGCTTTGGGAATTGCTTATTAATGGCGTAAATGTTTTTTATCAGTCAGGTCCTTTTTCGCATTCGAAATTATTCGTAATTGATGGCGTATATAGTGTCATTGGATCTGCGAATATAGATCCTCGTAGCCTTAGATTGAATTATGAAGTAGGTCTGGAAGTTTATAATGAAGAATTTGCAACTAAATTAAATAATCATGCTCAAAATATTTTGCAAAGCTGTAGAAGGGTGACGTTAGAAGAAGTAGATAGTCGGCCATTACCGATAAAAATTCGTGATGGGGTAGCATGGTTATTTTCACCATACTTATAAATCAAATAGCTAATTAAACTTTGAAAAAGAAAACTAAAATTTCACTAGTATTGGGTAGTGGTGCTGCACGTGGCTTAGCGCATATTGGTGCAATTAATTGTTTGGAAGACAATAACTATCAAATTCAGTACATCTCGGGTTCTTCAATGGGTGCTTTAGTAGGTGGTATATATGCAGCCGGTGAATTAGACACCTATGTGAATTGGGTAAAGGAGCTGAAACGGAGAAACATTATTCGTCTATTGGATATTTCATTTAATCGAAAATCATTATTCAAAGGTGAAAAGATAATTGAGGTACTTAACGAGATTATTAAAGATCGTAGAATAGAAGATTTACCCATTGGTTACACTGCAGTTGCAACAGATATTCTCGAGCAAAAAGAAATATGGCTTACCCAGGGATCACTATTTGAGGCTATTCGCGCCTCCATCGCGGTACCGATGATTTTTTCTCCGGTCCAGTATCAAGATAGAGTATTAGTTGATGGTGGCGTTATTAATCCCATACCCATTGCGCCTACATTGAATGATGATACTGAACTAACAGTAGCGATCGGTCTTAATGGACCGCCAGAAATTTTCGAATCAGAGCACGAAGATGAACAGAATGAAAATCCTGAAGATCAAGGTAAAAATAAATATCAGCTAGGGATTGAAAAGTTTATAGAAGGTTTATTGCCTAAGGTTACAAATGATAAGAGTAAACAGGATTTAGGTCTTTTTAATCTGGTGACCCAGTCTATGGATACCATGCAAACATCTATTGCCCGCTTTAAACTTGCAGCCAATCGACCAGACATCGTAATCGAAATTCCTCGCAATATTTGTAGCTGGTTTGAGTTTGATCGAGCGGAGGAACTTATAGAATTTGGTTATGCCAGAACGTTTGATGGACTTAAACAGTTTGAAGAAATTCTAGAACGTAGGAAATAAGTCAACAAAACTATTTGTTGTTGGCCCTATATTAAATTTAAGTTGTTTCGAGCAAAGGATCGTATTGACCTTCCGGGAGAAATTCAATTTTCCAGGCTAACCACGATTTATTGCTCACTAATAAACAACTTTCCTCATTCAAATGAGTAATTAAATATCGGTCATCCATCTGCTCCAAGCAGTCTTGATCAAACTTATATTTATTTTTAATGCTCATAACACTAATCCCAACTATTTAGATGTATTAAGGTTAATTGAATAATATTTAATATATATGATGTATTAATTTAAATATTCAGATTTATCAGAATTAAATTACCATTTATCTGTGAGTTAAAGTTTTATTTTAAAACAAAACGAGAACTATTCTTTATGGCAACAATTTGCCGCATGCACGGCTCATTAGGATTGTTTTATTTTGTTAATTTTTGGTTCAGATATGGACCAAGTTGTAATTGAAATAGTTTGAATATGTAAGTGAAAGTTTATGGCTCCCCGGGACGGGCTCGAACCGCCGACCTAGTGATTAACAGTCACCCGCTCTACCAACTGAGCTACCGGGGAATAAGGAAGCGGCAGATGGTATCGGCCGCGATCATAATGGTCAACATGGATTAGGTAGTATGACTTATCTTTCATATTATAAGGCCATTTGCTGGCATTGTTTCTAATCTCCGTAATAAGCAGACTTTTTTGAGCAACGTCCCGTTTTAGGGCATTTTTTACCGAGATCCAAATGGTTTCGTTTATCGGCATTAGATACACCTTTGGTTTTTTGCGCTAAAACTGCCTCTCAGGTCATCAGTCCTATAGTACCAATAAGCGGCAACCATAGTCCGTAGGTCTTTGATCGTTCTATAAATATTCCTCAATTCACGGTTTATGCCGTGATTGTCTATTGTGTGAATACAAGGAGTGACACAAAGTGAGTAACGTAACGCTATTTGACTATAGTGGCCATCAAATACGGGTCGTCAAGGATGAGGCCGGTGTAGCATGGTTTGTTGCGGCAGATATTTGTAGATGCTTAGGGTTAGCAATCAACAAACGAACCGGCAAGCCGAATGTGACAGTAGCAACTCGAAATTTAGGTGATGATCAAAAACGTAAATATCGAATTGATACACCAGAGAATCCTAAAAATCCGTGGATTGATATGATGATTTTATCTGAAGATGGTATGTATAAAATGCTACGCATCTCGGATAGCTTAGACGTGCAACGATTTAAGCAGCATGTACAGCGTGAAGTAATGCCCCAATTTACTAACGGCGCATCAACCACAATGTACGCCAGCCAAGGTTAAATTACATTCCAACGTTTGGCATTCCAAACGTTGGCAATACCTTTTAATAGTCTACAAATCACCCAAGCGAGCCATCGCTTGTTCTAATACATCCATACTGGTGGCATAAGAAAAACGAATATGCCCCGGTGATCCAAATGCAGTACCAGGCACTCCGGCAATACCCGCTGCATTCAATAAGTGTTCAGCAAATTCAACATCGTTAGAAGTTTCATTCGTGCGGTCTATTAAACCCTGAACATTAGGGAAGCAATAAAACGTGCCATCACACTGCAAACAACTTACACCATCAATATCGTTAAGTGCCTTAACAATATAATCATGGCGTTCTTCAAAAGCTTTACACATCGTTGCAACACAATCTTGGTTACCGGTTAAAGCGGCTTCCGCTGCGGCTTGAGAAATCGAGCTAGGATTGGATGTACTTTGGGATTGTATTTTAGTCATGGCTTTTATGACGTCTACAGGTCCTGCCGCATAACCTATTCGCCATCCCGTCATAGAGTACACTTTTGAAACGCCATTTAGAATAATTGTGCGATCTTTTAGTGAAGGAGTTGTGTTTAATATATTTACAAACTTTTGTCCTCCAAACATGATGTGCTCATAAATGTCGTCCGTGACAACAACTATATCTTTATGTTGTTCCAATACTTTTCCAATTTCGCTCAACTCATCTTTTGTATAAGCAATACCCGATGGATTCGATGGGCTGTTCATAACAAACAATTTGCTTTTGGGAGTAATATGTTTTTCTAAATCCGCTGCAGTGATTTTGCACCGATGCTCAACATCACTTGGGATGATTACCGGCTCGCCACCCGCAAGTAATGCCATATCCGGATAAGATACCCAGTACGGAGCTGGAATTAATACCTCGTCACCTTCATTTAATATGGCTTGGCACAAGTTATAAAACACTTGCTTGCCGCCGTTGGAAACCATAACTTCATCACGGCTATATTCAAGAGCATTATCTCGGGAGAATTTTTCTATAACCGCATCTTTTAAAGAGAGTGTTCCAGGTACAGGTGTGTACTTTGTTTTCCCTTCTTGCATGGCCTTTTGTGCCGCAGCTTTAATGTGCTCGGGTGTATCGAAATCAGGCTCACCACCGGCTAAATTGAGAATGTCTCCACCTTCAGCACGGATTTGATTCGCACGTGCAGTTATCGCTAAAGTGACGGATGGTTGTATACGAGATACACGATTGGCTAATGGGCTGCTCACGAAAGTTCCTAATATATGTTGGGTGTGTATAGTTTAATCGAGCAACACTTTACAGGCAGCAAGTATCTTAGGTGAACTTTCAAAAAGAGATAAGTCTATATATGTTTAAAATTTCATCATATCTATGAGCGATCAGTTTCAACTAAATACCAAATTTGACCCAGCTGGGGATCAACCGGAGGCGATTTCTACCCTGGTGGAAGGCCTGAATGATGGCCTGGCGCATCAAACCCTTTTGGGAGTAACCGGATCAGGAAAGACTTTCACGATTGCGAACGTTGTGCAGCAAGTGCAACGCCCCACCATCATACTGGCTCCAAACAAAACGTTGGCAGCTCAACTTTACGGTGAGATGAAAGAGTTTTTTCCCAAAAATGCTGTCGAGTATTTTGTTTCTTATTATGACTATTACCAACCAGAAGCCTATGTGCCTTCCAGTGATACATTTATAGAAAAAGATGCATCGGTAAACGACCACATCGAGCAAATGCGGCTTTCAGCAACTAAAGCTTTGTTTGAAAGACCGGACACAATCATCGTCGCGACCGTATCCGCAATTTACGGACTAGGTGATCCAAAAGCCTATCTAGGTATGGTCATGCATTTAGACCGCGGTGACCGTGTTGATCAGCGCAAGTTACTGCGAAGACTGGCGGAATTGCAATACAGTCGCAATGACTTTGAATTACGTCGCGGTACTTTTCGAGTGCATGGCGAAGTGATTGATGTGCATCCGGCGGAATCCGAGCGTGAAGGGATTCGTATCGAGTTGTTCGATGATGAAATCGAAAACTTAAGCTACTTTGATCCGCTAACAGGTGAGTTGATTCGTAAAGTTCCACGTTTGACGATTTATCCCAAAACACACTATGTCACTCCGCGCGAAATATTGTTGAATGCCATAGAACAAATTAAAGAAGAACTTAAAGATCGTTTGCAGATATTGCGTGATGCAAATCGCTTAGTTGAAGAACAACGCTTGGAACAGCGCACGCGATTTGATTTGGAAATGATTCAGGAAATTGGTTATTGCGCAGGTATTGAAAATTATTCCCGTTATCTATCAGGACGTGCAGCGGGCGAACCACCTCCATGCTTACTGGATTATCTGCCTGACAATGCCTTAATGGTAATGGATGAAAGCCACGTATCGGTTCCCCAGTTTGGTGGAATGTACAAAGGCGATCGCTCTCGAAAAGAAACACTGGTGGAGTATGGTTTTCGTTTACCTTCGGCTCTAGATAATCGTCCTCTAAAGTTTGAAGAATTTGAAGATTTAGCCCCGCAAATGATTTATGTCTCAGCAACACCCGGTCCTTATGAAGCTGAAAAGTCGGATGCAGTTGCGGAACAAGTTGTTCGCCCTACGGGTTTGGTTGATCCCGAAATCGAAGTGCGTCCAGCGGTGTCTCAAGTTGATGACGTGCTATCCGAGATTACAGAAAGAGTTCAAAAAGATGAGCGAATACTCATTACAACGCTCACCAAACGAATGGCAGAAGACTTAACCGAGTATTTAGATGAACATGGTGTTCGCGTTCGTTATTTGCATTCTGATATTGATACGGTAGAGCGTGTAGAAATTATTCGAAGTCTACGTAAAGGCGATTTTGATGTTTTAGTTGGTATTAATCTATTGCGAGAAGGGTTAGATATCCCAGAAGTTTCATTAGTTGCGATTCTGGATGCGGATAAAGAAGGGTTCTTGCGTTCGGAGCGTTCACTCATTCAAACAGTCGGTCGTGCGGCAAGACATTTAAACGGCAAGGCGTTGATGTATGCTGATGATTTAACGGGATCAATGAAGCGGGCGATAGAAGAAACCAATCGTCGTCGTGATAAGCAACTAGCTTTTAATGAAAAGCATGGCATCACACCAAAAGGAATAAAAAAGAAAGTCTCTGACATCATGGAGGGTGCGCATAAAATGCCTTATGAGTTGGTTGGTAAGCGTGAGAAACTTTCAAAAGTAGCTGAAGAAATAATCCAGTATTCACGCACCAGTCCAGAACATGGAATGAAAAAAGTCAAACAGCTCGAACAAAAGATGTATGAGCATGCAAAAAATTTGGAGTTTGAAGAAGCGGCAAAAATGCGTGATGAAATCGTAAGATTGAAAGATATTATTTTAGGCAAGCCAGAAACTAAGGCGGGTTAATGAGCGCAGGGATGTGGGTACATGGATGTACGAATAAGAGACGCGTCATGGATGGCGCGAACAGATTAGAGTTAGGTGTTTTACAAATAACTTCGATACTAAAAGTCAGCACATCACTTTATATGTACTATTAGTGAGCTATATGTTTTACGTGCATTATGATACTTTCGTGCATTGTAAGTAGGCGCGTAGCTCAGTTGGTTAGAGCGCTACCTTGACATGGTAGAGGTCGTTGGTTCGAATCCGATCGCGCCTACCAGACTTGCAGTTGGCTATTACCTGCAAATAAAATAGCGAAGCTATTCAATAGTAATTTATTAATCATGCGGCTTTTGGTATGAGTCGCCACTGAAAAGGAAAAATTATGCCTACCATTACTCTTCCCGACGGAACTCAAAAACAATTTGATCACCCTGTCACTATCCAACAAGTTGCAGAATCAATAGGGCCTGGTTTAGCGAAAGCAACCATTGCAGGGCGAATTGATGGTGAGCTAGCTGATGCCTGTGTCGAAATTGATAACGATGCAAATGTAGAAATAGTTACCAATAAAGATCAAGACGGTGTCGATATTATTCGTCACTCGTTTGCACATTTAATGGGACATGCGATTAAGCAACTTTATCCCACCGCGAAAATGGCGATCGGTCCGGTGATCGAAAACGGCTTTTATTATGACATTGAATTTGAGCGGGCATTTACCCCTGAAGATTTGGAAGCCATCGAAAAGCGCATGGGTGAATTAATTAAAAAAGATTACGACGTGATTCGTAAAGTTGTATCACGCGATGAAGCCGTAGCAGCATTTAAAGAGCGTAACGAAGATTACAAAGTAGAAATTGCTTCGGAAATACCAGATGGTGAAATCATCGCGTTGTATCACCACGAAGAATACACCGACATGTGTCGAGGACCGCACGTACCAAATACTAAACATTTGCGTGCATTTAAATTAACAAAACTTGCGGGTGCGTATTGGCGTGGTGATTCTAATAATAAGATGCTGCAACGCATATATGGCACTGCTTGGGCAGACAAGAAACAACTTAAACAATATTTAACGCAACTTGAAGAAGCTGAAAAACGTGATCATCGAAAGCTTGGGCGACAAATGGATTTGTTTCACTTTCAAGAAGAAGCCCCCGGTATGGTGTTTTGGCATGATCGAGGATTCAAGCTTTATACGCTTGTTGAAACTTATTTACGTGAAAAAATTCGCGAACATGGTTATCAAGAAGTACTTACTCCACAAATTTTAGATCGTAAGCTTTGGGAAAAGTCAGGTCACTGGGACAAATTTGGCGACATGATTTTTGCTACGCAATCTGAGAATCGGGAATATGCAATAAAACCCATGAATTGTCCCGGACATGTGCAAATTTATAATCAAGGTTTAAAAAGTTATCGGGATTTGCCTTACAAGATTTCCGAATTTGGTTTGGTGCATCGTAATGAGCCGTCCGGTACTTTGCATGGTTTAATGCGCGGTCGGCGTTTTGTTCAAGATGACGCACATGTTTTTTGTACACGCGAACAATTACAAAATGAAATAGCTGAGCTCATCCAATTGACATTCGATGTATACAAAGAGTTTGGTTTCGAGAATATTGAGCTTGCTTTGTCTACCCGACCTGAAAAACGAGTGGGGGCAGATGAATTATGGGATGAAGCCGAATTGGCTCTTGAGCAAGCATTTAAGAATCAGAACTTGGATTATAAATTGCAGCCTGGTGAAGGTGCTTTTTACGGGCCCAAAATAGAGTTTACATTGCGGGATTGCATTGGCAGGGCCTGGCAATGTGGCACCATCCAAGTGGATTTCTCCATGCCGGGACGTTTGGATGCCACCTATGTCGCAGAGGATGGTTCCAAGCAGGTGCCGGTGATGATCCATCGTGCCATATTGGGATCTTTAGAGCGTTTCATTGGAATTTTGATAGAGAATTATGCGGGAGATTTACCGTTCTGGTTGGCCCCTATTCAAGCGGTCATTATGAATATTACGGATAAACACAGTGATTATGTGCTCGAAGCGCAAGAAATGCTTAAAAATCAAGGGTTCAGGGTTATTTCTGACTTGAGAAATGAGAAGATTGGATTTAAGATTCGCGAGCACACGATTACCCATATACCTTATATGTTGGTGGCAGGTGATCGTGAAGTCGAAGCGAATCAGCTGGCCGTTCGTACGCGTAGTGGTGAAGATCTTGGCTCGATGGATATGAGTGCTATCGTGCAAAAATTTTCCGAGGAGAACGCGAACCGCGGCCTTTAATGTTTTTGGAGGGTTAGAATATCAGCGCAGCGAAAGAGAATCGTTTAAATGAAGAAATAACGGATCATGAAGTCCGCTTGATTGGGAGTGATGGCGAAAATGTTGGTGTAGTGGCAATTGATGAAGCTCAACAAATTGCTATAGACGCCGATTTAGATTTAGTTGAAATTGTGCCAAATGCGAAACCACCTGTTTGCAGGGTGATGGATTACGGCAAATTTAAATTTGAACAAAGTAAAAAAGCGCACGCTGCGAAAAAGAAACAAAAGCTAATCCATGTAAAAGAAATTAAATTTCGGCCTGGTACGGAAGAGGGTGATTACCAAACCAAGCTAAAAAAGTTAGTTGAGTTTTTAACAAACGGGGATAAAACAAAAGTAACGATTCGATTTAGAGGTAGAGAAATGATGCACCAGGAACTTGGTGTGAGGCTTTTAGATCGAATTGAGGATGATTTGAGCGAATATGGTGAAGTTGAACAGCGTCCAAAGTTAGAAGGGCGACAATTAGTAATGGTGTTTGCACCATTAAGGAAAAAGTAAAAAATTTATTTAAATTAAGCGAATTAAGAACATGCCTAAATTAAAAACAAATAGAGGTGCTGCAAAGCGTTTTAAGAAAACTGCTAAAGGCGGTTTTAAGCGAACTCAATCACATTTGCGCCACATTCTTACTAAGAAAAGCACTAAAAGGAAAAGACACTTGCGCAGTAGCTCAATGATTGCTGAGGCGGATGTAAAAGCTGTAAAGCAAATGTTGCCTTATGCTTGATAGATAACCTATAACGTTAGTATTAGAGAGAAGATAAATGCCAAGAGCAAAAAGATCAGTAGTCGCTCATGCGAAACATAAGAAAGTACGTGCCAAAGCTAAAGGCTATTATGGTGCGCGTCGAAATGTTTATCGAGTAGCGAAACAAGCGGTCATTAAAGCAGGCCAGTATGCCTATCGCGATCGCCGACAAAAGAAACGTCAATTTCGTTCACTTTGGATCGTACGTATTAATGCTGCTGCAAGGCAGTTTGGGTTATCGTATAGCAGAATGATTGATGGTTTGAATAAAGCATCTGTAGAAATCGATCGCAAAGTGTTGGCAGATCTTGCGGTTAATGATATTGATACTTTTGGTAAGTTAGCAGAAACCGCCAAGGCCAATTTAGCCAGTTGATATCTAAGCTATATAAACAGCGTTATAGTTTTTAGTAAAAGGGAAAGGCTAATGCCTTTCCCTTTTTTATTTAAAGAGTTGATAAATACTAATGTCTGATCTGAGTGCTCTAGAAAACAATGCCATGGATGAAATTCAGTCTGCAGGGGACATGCAGGCTTTAGAGTCTTTGCGTGTTCAATATCTGGGTAAAAAAGGTGTCTTAACTGAACAACTTAAATCTTTGGGTAAATTACCAAAAGAGGAACGACCCGAAGCAGGTCAAAAAATAAATCAAATTAAAGTTGTTATTCAAGAAGCGCTTGAAGAACGAAAGGGATATTTGCAGGAAGCTTCGATTAACGAACAGCTAAAAAGTGAGACTATAGATATTACATTGCCGGGTAGAGGGCAGGATTTAGGAAGTTTACACCCTATAACATTAACCCTTAACCGGATACAAAATTACTTTAAACAATTTGGTTTTGCAGTAGAAGAAGGTCCTGAGGTTGAAGATGAGTTTCATAATTTTGAAGCACTCAACATTCCAAAACATCATCCTGCTCGCGCAATGCACGACACTTTTTATTTTGACGATAAGCTTTTGCTGCGCACGCATACTTCTTCTGTGCAAATTCATGTTATGCAAGAGCAAGCGCCGCCGATACGAATAATTGCTCCTGGTCGAGTATATCGCTGTGATTCAGATCCCACGCATAGCCCAATGTTTCATCAAGTGGAAGGCTTATTAGTGGATCAGGGAGTCTCTTTTGTTGATTTAAAAGGTATTGTTATCGATTTTCTGCAAAGCTTTTTTGAAGACGATAATTTACAAGTGCGATTCCGGCCTTCTTACTTTCCGTTTACAGAACCATCTGCCGAAATTGATATTGGAATGCTTGATAAAAAAACTAACTCAATAAAATGGTTGGAAGTAATGGGTTGTGGCATGGTGCATCCAAATGTATTCGACAGTGTCGGAATTGATACCGCTAAATTTAATGGTTATGCATTTGGAATGGGTGTCGAGCGTTTAGCCATGTTACGACATCAAGTGAGTGATTTACGTTTATTTTTTGAAAACGATTTACGTTTTCTTGAGCAATTCACTTAATGCAAAGATCAGGATGTACTCATGCGTGTAAGTGAAAATTGGCTACGTGAATGGATAAACCCCTCCGTGGATACGCAACAGTTGGCCGACCTGCTGACGATGGCGGGCTTGGAAGTGGATGGTGTTGAGCCTGCGGCAGGGAAATTTTCAGGTGTAGTGGTAGCTAAGGTGTTGGAAGTTGAAGCTCATCCAGATGCCAAGAAGTTGCAAGTTTGTAAAGTGGACGATGGTAAAGGTGAAATCAGTAATGTGATTTGCGGGGCTAGCAATGTGCGTAAAGATCTTAAAGTTGCGTTTGCCAAAGTGGGTGCAACTTTGCCGGGTAATTTCAAAATTGAAGCGAAAGAGCTCCGTGGTGTTGAATCGTTTGGTATGTTGTGTTCGGCAAGCGAGCTGGGTTTGACTGAAAGTTCTGATGGAATTATGGAATTGTCTGATGATTTGGAACTGGGAACGGATGTTTATAAAAATTTTGCGTTAGATGATCAGATTATAGATATTGATTTAACTCCTAATCGTTCAGATTGTTTAAGTATGCAAGGAGTTGCTCGAGAAGTTTCTGCGTTACTCGATCAATCTTTAGAAAATGATTTTAAGGTTGGTAAAGTAAAAAATTCTATTGATTCAACTTTTCCAGTTTCAATACATGCAGCTGATGCATGTCCTCGATATGTAGGTAGAGTAATCGAAGGTGTTTCAGGAACTGTGCAGAGTCCTTTATGGATGCAAGAGAAATTACGACGTGCAGGTGTGCGTGCCATTAATGCCATCACTGATATCACAAATTTTGTAATGCTGGAAATTGGTCAGCCTATGCATGCGTTTGATATGGATACATTAAATGCTGGAATCGATATTAGAATGGCTAAGTCATCAGAGAAACTTGAGCTATTGGACGGGCAAGAAATTGAGTTGAGTGATGATGAGCTGGTTATAGCTGATGCTAAACAGCCGATTGCGTTAGCAGGAATAATGGGCGGGCTGGCAACCGCTATTCAAGCCGATACTAAGAATATATTTTTAGAAAGCGCGCACTTCAAACCTGAAGTGATTGCAGGTAAGGCGAGAAGACGCGGGTTGCATACTGATTCATCACATCGTTTTGAACGTGGTGTTGATCCTGATCTTGCATCGAAAGCAATAGAGAGAGCTACACAACTCATTCTAGAAATTGTTGGCGGGAAAGTAGGCCCCATTATTTGTGAAGAACCTGCTTCACTATCTAAACCTTCTCAAATAACTTTATTACATTCAAAAGTTGAATCTTTGTTAGGAATAACTATATCCATCCAAGAAGTACAAAAGCTTTTACAACGATTGAATTGTGAAGTTGATGTTAAAGATGAGAGTCTAGTAGTTGTACCACCCAGCTATCGATTTGATTTAGCTCTGGACGTGGATTTAATTGAAGAAGTAGCACGTTTAGTGGGCTATAAAAACATACCTGCTGATGTTAAGGCTCTGGCTGTAAATACTACATCCGCAAATAATGATAAAAGCCAATTGAAAATGCTGAAAGAAGCGCTCGTGCTTCGAGATTATCATGAGGTCATCACCTTTAGCTTTGTAGATCAAGAAATTGATGAATTATTGAATCCACAACATGTGGGTAAGAGGCTCGCCAACCCAATCTCAAACGATTTAGCCGTGATGCGTGGCAGTATCTGGCCAGGGTTGATTAAGGCCGCGCAGTATAATTTGAATCGCCAGCAAAGCCGCATCAGGATGTTTGAGCAAGGCCTGCAGTTTATAAACACAGCAGAGGGTTTGCAGCAAAATCCATGTCTGGCGGGCTTGATTATAGGTGATTCTGACCCTGAACAATGGGGTGCATCCAGCCATGAAATAGACTTTTATGATTTAAAAGGTGATGTGGAGCAATTATTAAAAATTTCTGCAGTGTGTGAAAGTCAAATTAAATTTGTGCGTAGTGATGATGCATCGATGCATCCCGGGCAGTCGGCAGAAATTAAATTAGGTAAAAAATTAGTGGGGCGACTTGGTAAATTACATCCACGAATACAATCTGCTTTAGGCATTGATGCGGGTGTTTATTTATTCGAATTACAATTGAATGAATTGTTAAGTCGAGTAGATGCAAATATATTCCAACCAATTTCAAAATACCCTGCGAATCGTCGGGATATCAACGTTATTGTTGATAAGTCTGTAAGTGTTGCAGAGATTCGTTCAAACATTGAGCAAATGCACATAACTAGTCTGCAAAACATTAAAGTGCTAAGCATATATCATGGGAAAGGCATTCCAGAAACAAAGAAAAGCGTCTCTTTAGGCTTGATTTTGCAAGAGTTTTCGCGCACCCTTACAGATAAAGAACTAGAACAAACAGTCTTATCAATTATTTCTCAACTTAAAAATAAAGTTGGAGCAGAAATAAGAAGCTAATAAAAAATGGCGCTTACAAAAGCAGACATGGCAGAAAATTTGTTTGAGGAATTAGGCCTCAACAAACGTGAAGCAAAAGAACTCGTCGAAATATTTTTTGAAGAGGTTCGTGTCGCACTTGAAGAGGGACATGAAGTAAAGTTATCTGGGTTTGGTAATTTTATTCTGCGTGATAAAAATCAGCGCCCAGGGCGAAACCCAAAAACAGGTGAAGAGATTCCAATTTCTGCAAGGCGTGTTGTTACGTTCCGTCCAGGTCAGAAGTTAAAAGCAAGAGTAGAGGCATATGCTGGAAATCAACAACAATAACGAATTACCGGCAATTCCAGGTAAGCGTTATTTTACCATAGGGGAGGTAAGTGAATTATGTGGGGTCAAGCCTCATGTACTTCGCTATTGGGAGCAGGAGTTCCCCTCACTTAAACCTGTCAAGCGACGAGGAAACCGGCGTTATTATCAGCGTCATGATGTGATTCTCATTCGCCAGATTCGAAGCCTCTTGTATGAGCAAGGCTATACGATTGGCGGTGCTCGGCAGAAGCTTTCTGGTTCGGATGCCAAAGAAGACCAAAATCAAAGCCAACAAGTCGTACACCAAATGCGTGTAGAGCTTGAAGATTTGTTGCAAGTTTTAAAACGTTAAGCGTCCGCTTTATAATCACTTTTCAAATTCTAATATCGGGGTGTGGCGCAGCCTGGTAGCGCACCGCAATGGGGTTGCGGGGGTCGGAGGTTCGAATCCTCTCACCCCGACCACCCATGCAACGGGCACTAGTCGAAAATCAAGAATTGCGTATCCATTTCTTTAACAAATATTCCTGCTAATAGTCGGTCTCACGCTCGCACTTACCGGGTTTAGCTTCTATACTTGTAATCTACGTGATTTCATGGATTCCCATAGAATTAGGCTTCCTTGTTCAAAAGTAGTTTTAAATAGGCAGCAATTTGCTATCTGTTATTGCTTGTTATTGGTAAATTATTAAGTACATATGTCCCCCACTATTCATTTTGACCTAGAACTCGCTTTAGTGATTGGTACGCTAATAACTGGAGGAGTGTGGTTACTGGATAAAGCGATCTTAGGGGATAAGCGCCGTAAACGAGCACTTGAAAAGTCTTACAATGCGGTGCATAGCCAAGAAGCTGTGGAGCATAGGAACAAGGATTATCGTGAACCTTGGTTTATTGATCTATGTAAATCTTTTTTTCCTATTTTATTAATTGTATTGATTCTAAGATCATTTGTTGCAGAACCTTTTCGTATTCCATCTGGTTCAATGATGCCTACTCTGTTGCATGGTGATTTTATTCTGGTAAATAAGTTTAGTTATGGTATTCGCCTGCCTGTTTGGCATACAAAAATTTTAGATGTTGGCGCACCAAATCGTGGTGATGTTGCGGTTTTTCGTTTTCCTAGTAATCCAGCTGATGATTACATAAAAAGAGTCATTGGATTACCAGGTGATCACATCGCTTACAGGGATAAAAAATTGTATATAAACGGGGAATTAGTCCCACAAGAAAAAAATGGTACATATTATGGTGAAGGTGCCAATAGTGTAATGAATGGAGCAACAATTTTGCGCGAGGACTTACAATCTCATCCACATGACA
This sequence comes from Gammaproteobacteria bacterium, assembly GCA_965243395.1. Classification (GTDB taxonomy): domain Bacteria; phylum Pseudomonadota; class Gammaproteobacteria; order UBA4575; family UBA4575; genus JABDMD01. Next base: position 367,632 of record CBDEUS010000001.1, read on the forward strand.
TTTTATTAAAGAAAATTGGCTTTAGTGTTCCTGGTGAATTCACAGTTCCAAACAATCATTTTTTTGTAATGGGCGATAATCGGGACCAAAGTAGTGATAGCCGTATCTGGGGATTTGTGCCTGAAGAAAATTTGGTGGGACGCGCTTTTTTAGTTTGGATGAATTGGGATTTTGCAGGCAAAAAATTTAATTTCAAACGGATAGGCAAAAAAATTATCTAATATGAGGGTATTAAGATGATTACTAAAAGTAAACAACATGGTGCAACATTTGTATTCTGGGTCTTTTTTTCAGCATTAATAGGATTTTTGTTAATGCTGGTTATAAAATTATTCCCGGTTTACTACAAAGGATTTGCAACTGAAAAAATTGTTGAGGATCTTGCATTCGAAATGAATGGCAAAACACCTAATAAAAAACAATTATGGGAATCGATTGATAAGCGTTTAAATGTAAATAGTATAAGTGGTGTCATGCGAGAACATTTTGTATACACCAGAAATAAAGATAGTATTGAATTTGGTTTGGACTACGAAGTACGTGTTCCCGTAGTTCTAAATTTGGATGCCGTTGCAAAATTTGACCAACGTCAAACGATCACAACAAAAAAATAAGCTTATATAAAGATAGTACGTTGAGTCTAAGTAAGCTGCTGGGTGAAGAGCTATTAAGTTCTGAGTTTTGCCGTTTGGCATTAACACACCGAAGTGTCAGTAATAAAAATAATGAGCGCCTGGAGTTTTTGGGTGACTCTTTGTTGGGCTTTTTTATAGCAAATTGGTTATTCAACCAATTTCCTGATTATCCAGAAGGTGACCTAACCCGTATCAGGGCACATTTAGTAAGAAAAGAGACTTTAGCCTTGATTGCGCGTGAATTTGATATTGGCGAACATCTCTCATTGGGCGCAGGAGAGTTAAAATCGGGAGGAATAAATCGGTCATCGATTTTAGCCGATGCTCTAGAAGCATTAATCGGAGCAGTATATTTATCTGAAGGCTTTGAGTTTGCCTGTGACCTTATTGAAAAATTGTATGCAAACCGATTAGAGAACATCCCAACTGTTGAGCAATTAAAAGATGCGAAGACAAGAATTCAAGAACTACTGCAATCAAAAGGTGAGGCGTTGCCAACCTATACAGTGGTTGAAAAACATGGGAAATCAGGTAGCGAAACTTTTTCTGTGCAGTGTGAAATAGAAAATTGCGAAGAAATATTTATTGGTAAAGGCACAAGTCGCCGTAAAGCAGAGCAGATGGCTGCTGAACTCGCATATGAATATGTGTCTAGTCAGCTATATACAAAATGAGTAAAACCTACTGCGGATTTGTGGCAATAGTAGGTCGTGCTAATGTCGGTAAATCTACATTGTTTAATGCTTTATTGGATCAGCGTTTATCAATTGCTACGCACAAACCACAAACTACAAGGCATAATATTCGTGGTGTACTCAGTCTCCAGGCGCATCAATTAATTCTAGTTGACACTCCTGGAATACAACTTGGAAATAAACGATTAATCAATAAAGTTCTAATCAGCAATGCGTTATCTGCACTACAAGAGGTAGATGCTATATTAATGGTTACCGAAATGCAGCGGTGGGACGATGAGGATGAATATTTATTAAAACAAGTGAAGCAAACCAAACGACCTGTGGTTTTAGCAATTAACAAAATTGATCGTATTAAAGATAAATCTGCGTTGCTTCCAATTTTAAACGAAGCTAAGTCCCGTTATGAGTTTAATGATATTTTACCGATCTCAGCTTTACATGATAAAAGCATGGATAGTTTGATTAATGTATTGTGTAAACATCTGCCTGAGTCAACGTATCTATTTCCCGAAGATACTACTTGGGATCGCGACGATAACTTTGTGATATCTGAGATAGTAAGAGGTTCGGCTATTAAGCAATTACATAAAGAACTGCCGTATGCCATATATACAGAAGTTGAAAATGTGAAGTATGATGATGATTTAGTTTCTATTAACGTAATTATTTGGGTGGAGAAAGACAGCCAGAAAGCCATTGTAATTGGCAAAAAAGGTTCAAAATTAAAAGCGATTGGAGAACAAGCTCGAATTCAGCTTGAACGTATATTTAGTAAAAAGGTTATGCTAAAAACATGGGTGAAGGTAAAACCGAATTGGCAAGATCAACAAGATATCGTCGCACAATTTGAGAATTAACAATCGATAAAATTGCAATGAGAGTACAGCTACAACAGGCGTATTGTATACATGCACGCCATTATCGCGAGTCGAGCCGAATTTTGGAATTGCTTACTCCGGAATATGGATTAATCTCATGCTTGGGTCACGGTTCGAAGAAAAAAAATGCGACTACAGACCTGCTATTTACACCTTTATTGATATCCTGGAGTGGAAAAGGTGAGTTATTTACGCTTACGCATTTTGAATCTGTAACCAAGAAAGAAGTTACTTCTCCAGCCATTTGTATCATGGGGATGTATTTAAATGAGTTAACGTTAAAGCTTGTTCCAAAATCTAGTCCAAGCAAAGAAATATTTGAACTTTATCAGAATATTCTTCGTTTGCTGGAAAACCATAAAAATCAAGAAAAAGTGTTGCGCTTATTTGAAATAGAATTGCTTGAGATGGTAGGTCACGGTTTGTCCTTAGATAAAGAAATGGATCATGAGACACCTATAAATGAAAATGCGGTTTACCGCTATGACGTTGGAATTGGTCCTACCAGAATCCAGCACGCCAATTCGGCGTGGAACGTGGTGAAAGGAGCTACTTTGCTCGCATTACAATCTCCTTTAAATATGGATGCTTTACATTTATCTGAGGCAAAACGACTTATGCGTGGTGTCATTAATTGGCATTTAAATAGTCGACCATTACACAGCCGAGAAATTTTGCAATTTATGCAAGCATAAACGCTTTGGCGTCAATATAATTATAAGAAATGGACAACCGAAAAGTTCGCTTGGGTGTAAACCTGGATCATGTGATGACGATACGCCAAGCAAGATTCACACCGTACCCAGATTTAAAACAAGCTATACAGTTGGCGGAACGCGCAGGTGCAGATGGTATTACGATGCACTTACGCGAAGATCGTCGCCATATTCAGGATGACGATGTTTATTTAGCTAAGCAAGTAATCCAAAGCAGCATGAATCTAGAAATGGCTGCAACGGAAGAAATGCGTGATATCGCATTGAATGTGAAGCCAGAAAACTGTTGTATTGTGCCAGAACATCGCCAGGAGTTAACGACAGAAGGCGGTTTAGATGTCTTCAAACACAATGCGAGAATTAAAGAGATCACTTCAGCATTAAATGAAGCTAATATTAAAGTTTCATTATTTATTGAGCCTGATTTACAAGTGATTGATGCTTCAGCAGAGGCAGGTGCACCAGTTATTGAATTACATACAGGCACTTATGCTAGCTGTGTTGGTGAAAAGCAAAAATTGGAACTAAATAGAATAATAAATGCCGTTAAACACGCAACGTCATTAGGCCTAGTTGTCAATGCGGGGCATGGTTTGCACTATGATAATGTCTCGCCCATAGCTAATATTGAAAATATGTATGAGTTAAATATTGGACACTCTATTGTTGCTTATGCCTTATTTGTTGGTTTAGAAACTGCTGTGCAGGAAATGCGTGAAAAAATGGCAACTGAAAATTAGATTTTAATTATTTGAAAATGAAAATTATCGGCACTGGAATTGATATTGTTGAGATCTCTCGAATTGCAAAATCTTTTGAACGATATGAGAAAAATTTTGCATCTAAAATTCTGCATGATGATGAAATGAATGAATTTGGTAATGATTCAAATAAAGTAGCCTTTTTAGCTAAGCGTTTTGCCGTAAAAGAAGCCTTTGTTAAGGCTTTGGGGACAGGTATACGGGATAATGTAAATTGGCGTAAGATGTATGTCATTCATGATGACAAAGGAAAACCGTCACTAGTATTCACGGATGAGTTTGCAAAAGAAATAAACGCGGAAAGCTTGGATGTGCATATTAGTATTTCAGATGAAAAAGAATATGTAGTTGCACAAGCGCTAATCACAAAATAAAAAAACTAATGAATAATTTTCCTACCATTGAAGAATTTGTTGGTAATACCCCTCTGGTGCGACTGCAACGGTTGCCAGGTAAAACTTCTAATATCATTTTAGGTAAATTAGAAGGAAATAATCCAGCAGGTTCGGTAAAAGATCGACCCGCGCTTAGTATGATCGTTGAGGCAGAAAAACGTGGTGAAATTAAACCTGGCGATAGTTTAGTTGAAGCTACCAGTGGCAATACAGGTATTGCACTGGCCATGGTAGCTTCAATGAAAGGGTATAAATTAAAACTAATCATGCCTGAGAACATGAGCCAGGAACGTCGTGATGCCATGCAAGCCTTTGGTGCAGAACTTATTCTAGTTACAGAGGTAGAAGGAATGGAAGGTGCAAGAGATCTAGCATTAAAAATGCAAGCCGAAGGTAAAGGTAAAGTGTTAGATCAATTTGCCAATCCAGATAACCCTCTAGCGCATTACAACACTACAGGGCCAGAAATTTGGCGAGATACAGATGGAAAGATTACACACTTTGTAAGTTCAATGGGTACTACAGGCACAATAATGGGCACGTCTAAGTTCTTAAAGGAAGTAAACCCTGACATACAAATAGTGGGTGTAGAGCCTTCTGAAGGTTCGAAAATTCCCGGTATACGCAAATGGCCAGAAGAATACATTCCATCAATTTTTAATTCTGATGCGGTTGACCATGTTATCCAAGTCACACAAGCGGAAGCCGAAGACATGATGCGCAGACTTGGAAAAGAAGAAGGTATATTTTGCGGTGTGTCATCGGGTGGTGCGATGGCAGCGACTTTAAAAATTTCTGAGCAAGTTGAAAATGCAACAATCGTTAGTATTGTGTGTGATCGAGGGGATCGGTATTTGTCTACAGGGTTATTTGCACAATAATTAACACATGAATGTACTTGTATTCGATATAGAAACGATTCCAGATATTGATTCAGGTAAGAAGATTTATGAACTAGAGGGTTTATCTGATAAGGATGTAATCAAAGCAATCGAGCATCTACGCAATCAACAAACAGGTAGTGAATTCATGCCCCATTACATGCAGAAAGTTGTGGCAATTTCTGCTGTATTGGCTGCAGGAAATCAATTCAAAGTATGGTCTTTAGGTGATAAAGATTCCTCTGAAAAAGAATTGCTCGAACGTTTTTTTGCGGGTTTGGAAAAATATGATCCGACCATTGTTTCATGGAATGGTGGTGGGTTTGATTTGCCTGTTATTCATTATCGAGCACTTTTACACGGTGTTGAGGCACATCACTATTGGCAAGTAGGGGATGAAGATACCAGTTTTCGTTATAACAATTATCTGGGCCGCTTTCATTGGCGGCATATCGATTTAATGGATGTGCTCGCGGGCTATCAAATGCGTGCTAACGCAAAATTAGATCACATTGCAACGATGCTGGGTTTTCCAGGTAAGTTAGGCATGGATGGAAGTAAAGTATGCGATGCTTATCTTGATGGGAAAATCGAAGATATTCGAAATTATTGTGAAACGGATGTGTTAAATACTTATTTAGTATTTCTGCGTTTTGAGCTTATGCGTGGCAAACTCTATAAAAATGAATATGAAGAAAAATGCCAACAAGTGAGGGATTATTTATCCGAATCAAATGAAGAGCATTTAAATAATTTTATGAATGCCTGGAGTTTTTAGAATGATTATGCAAATAACATGGCCAAACATAATTTATCTTGTCTTAGCTTTTTTATTATCATTTCCATTGTATTCAGCAGAGCCTAATCTTTCCGATGAGGAAACTGCAAAAAGATTGCTTTTAAATAAAACTTTGCACTGCAATTTCAAAGAGCTTTGGTACGATGGTCCAGAGTATATTCAAGTAAAAGAAATAAGTGGCAATCAATTTAAAGGTTTCTCTAAGTTTTGGTGTCACGCAAAAGGTGTTAATTACACGGGATCTCTATCAAAAAATGTCTTAAAGTTTGATCAGGAGGGTACCTCGGCACAAACCTGTTATTGTCGTAGTGGGTCAATAAAGTTTTATTATGAACAGGATAGTCTAAAAGCAGAAGGAAAGTATAAGGTAGGCTGTGGTGCAACTCCTGCTCACGGCACCATAAAATGTAATGTTATCGATACACTTGAATGAAAATTGAATCATTTTTAAATCGATTGACACTAATTATCTTTTAAAAGTAATTCTAATACTCTTTGATATATTTTTGTTAGTTGATCTAACGCATCCAGTTTAATATTTTCATTCACTTTGTGGATGCTTTCATTTACAGGACCAAGTTCGACAACTTGTGCGCCCGTGGGTGCAATAAAGCGGCCGTCCGATGTGCCACCGCCGGTAGATAATTCTGGTTTGATATTTATTGTTTCTTGAATCGCTTGTTCACAAGCCGCAGCGAGTTCAGCAGGTTCGCAATAGAAAGGATTGCCAGAAAGATGCCATTCAATCTCATAATCGAGTTTATGGTTAATTAAAACATTTAAAATCTTTGTTTTAATTTCGTCAGCGCTAATTTCTGTAGAGAAACGCAGATTAAAATCTACTTGCAAAACACCGGGGATAATGTTGTTCGCACCTGTTCCGGCATTAATGTTTGATATCTGAAATGTTGTAGCGGGGAAGTGGTCGTTACCCGCATCCCATTGCAATGAGGTTAATTCTTGGAGTGCCGGCGCAAATTCATGCACTGGATTTTTAGCTAAATGTGGATAAGCAACATGGCCTTGTACACCATAGATATAAAGGGTTGCAGAAAGTGAGCCACGACGTCCAATCTTTAGTGTATCACCAAGTGTATTTGAACTACTCGGTTCACCTACTATGCACATATCGATGATTTCATTGCGAGCCTGTAATTCTTCGACAACTTTTACAGTTCCATTCACAGCCGGACCTTCTTCATCGCTGGTAAGCAAAAAGGCAATAGAGCCTTTATGGCTGGGATTGGAAGCCACAAAATTCTTGCACGCTACAGCCATGGCAGCGATGCTGGATTTCATATCTGCTGCGCCTCGTCCAAATAACTGATCTTCGTGAACAGTTGGTATGAAAGGGTCATAATGCCATTGTTCTATTGGACCGGTTGGTACTACATCCGTATGTCCTGCAAAAACAAATAGTGGAGATTCATCACCACGGCGTAACCAAAGATTTGTAACATCGCCAAACGGCATTACTTCGGCTTCGAATCCTGATGATTGTAGAAATTCACTTATTAATGACTGGCACCCTGCATCATTGGGTGTGACCGAAGTTTTTTCAATTAATTGCTTAGCGAGCTCAAGCGTTGCAGACATGGTTGTATTGATTAATTATTTAAGTTTTTGAGCAAATACTTTGTCGTCAAATCCAACTTGAACAATTTTACCTTTTTGAACGACCGGACGCTTAATTAAAGTCGGATATTGTTGCATTAAATCTATGGCTTTGGTTTGGGTGAGGTAGACTGATCATTTTCTGATAGTTCCTTCCATGTTCTACTGCGTTTATTAAGTAGTACTTCCCAATCAACTGCTCTGCACCAATCATTCAGCTGTTTTTTGGTGATACCTTGCTTTTTGTAATCGTGAAACTCAAATTTAATTTTTTTAGATATTAACCACTTTTGAGTTTTTTTGATGGTATCGCAGTTAGGTATTCCAAATACTTTCAACATGTTTAATCAATGGATCTTAACAATTCATTGATACCAACTTTGCTGCGAGTTTTCTCATCTACCTGCTTAACAATGACTGCGCAATATAAACTATATTTGCCATCCTTGGAGGGTAGGTTTCCTGAGACGACAACAGAGCCCGCTGGAATTCGTCCATAAGTGACTTCACCAGTTTCACGGTTATAGATTCTGGTGCTCTTACCAATGTAGACACCCATAGAAATGACAGCGCCCTCTTCTACGATTACACCTTCTACAATTTCGGAACGTGCACCGATAAAGCAATTGTCTTCAATTATGGTTGGTGTGGCTTGTAAAGGTTCCAAAACACCACCGATACCAACACCACCCGATAGGTGGACGTTTTTGCCAATTTGTGCACATGAACCCACTGTCACCCAAGTGTCTACCATAGTACCTGAATCTACATAAGCACCGATATTTACATAACTTGGCATTAGGATCGCGTTGGGTGCGATATATGCACCGTGCCTTACCATTGCACCTGGCACAATTCTAGCGCCTTGGTTTTTTATTTCGTCTTCAGTCATTTGTGAGAATTTTGTTGGCACTTTGTCATAATATTTTGTTACACCAACATCAATAATTTCGTTTTCATTCATACGAAAAGAAAGTAGAACTGCTTTTTTAATCCACTCGTTTGTAATCCAGTCATTGCCTTGTTTTTCTGCCACGCGAAGTTTGCCTAAATCAACAAGATTTAATGTTTCTTCAACCGCTTTGCGGACTTGAGGGTCGGTTGTAGAGGGTGTGATGTCAGCGAGGTTTTCAAATGCATTTTCTATGACATCTCTAGATTGATCGGACATGATTTCTCCTGCAATGTAAATTTATTGTTCTTCGAGCAATTCTCTGATTCTTTGTGTAGCCACTACACATTCTTCATACTCAGCAACGAGCGCTAAGCGTACACGGTTTTTACCAGGGTTATAACCATTAACTTCTCTGGCTAAGAAGCTGCCTGGGAGGCTAAGCACATTTTTCTTAGTATAAAGTAGCTTGCAAAACTCTACCTCATCTAATGGCAGTTCAGGCCATAGATAAAATCCTGCTTCTGGTTTTTGACATTCTAATATGGATCCAAAAATTTCAATTACCGATCTAAATTTTTGATCATACAGTTGGCGATTAGATTCTACGTGACTCTCATCTGACCATGCAGCGACACTTGATGCCTGGACAGATAAAGACATTGCACAACCGTGATATGTACGATACTGAAAAAACTGTTCAATTAAATCATTTGATCCTGCAACAAAGCCTGATCGCAAACCGGGTGCATTTGACCGTTTAGATAAACTATAAAAAGCCATGCAATTTTTCAGGTCTGGGTTTCCTGTATTTTCTGCATGATGGAGTAAACCCATGGGGGGAGATGAATCAGGTGAATAAATTTCCGAGTAGCATTCATCAGAAGCAATTATAAAATCATACTTTAACGAATAAGTTAATAATTGCTTGATCGTTTTTGCTGGAGCAATTTCACCCGTCGGGTTACCTGGCGTACATATATATAAAAGTTGACAACGGTTCCAAATTTTTTCACTTATTTCCCACAATGCAGGTATATCTCCATCTACAACTCTGCAGTCATAATATACAGGCTCCGCACCTGCTAATAATGCTGCACCTTCATAAATTTGGTAAAAAGGGTTGGGAATTAAAACAATTGGTTTAACGCTTTGATCAACGACGCATTGTGCTAATGCAAATAGTGCTTCACGCGTACCGTTTACCGGTAAAACATTTTCGTCTTCATTAATATTTTTTTCATCAAGCTGAAATCGATTGATCAACCATTGTGCACATGCTTGGCGTAACTCTGAAGTTCCTTTAGTAGTGGGATATTTGGAAAGCATGCCTACATTTTTTGAAAGCGTATCTTTTATGATTGAAGGAGTTGCATGTTTAGGTTCACCAATGGCTAGGGATATGGGTGAAAGTTGCGAATTTGGCGTTACTCCTGCTATTAATTTGTTCAGCTTCTCAAACGGGTACGCTTGTAGTTTTTGTAAATATGGATTCATTAGAAGGAATGCTTCTTATACAGCAAGTGCGATTTGTTTTGGTTGTTGTAAATAGCTTCTAATGGTATCGGCGAGATGATTTTGCTGTACTTCATTCAGTGCTGATGTATCTAGATTACTAATATGAAAAATATTATGAACACGCTCTCCTAGTTTTGAAATACGGGCATTGTGCACAGAGATATCGCAATCGATAAAAGCATTACCCAATCCGGCTAACAGACCTGAAAAGTCAGGTGCTTTTAATTCCATAATGGTTTGTGTGTTTGTTTTATTGTTTTCAAAATAGATTTCGATTGGAACTTGTAATTCTCTAACTCGTCGAGATAAGCCGTGAGAAAAACTAGTAGTAACCAGTTCAGGATGTTTAAGTGTTTTAGTTATCTCTTCAGCGACTAGAGCGCATTGATTGTCATCATCAATGGCTTGACCATTATTATCCAAGACCAAGAATGTATCTAGTGCATGTCCACTATTAGATGTAATTACTCTTGCATGTACAATCGAAAGCCCAAGTTTTACCAAAGTTGAGGTGATGTGTGCAAATAAGTAATTGCGGTCTCTGCAATAGATAAAAATTTCAGTTGCACCTCTTGCGCTGTACTGATGTATGTTTACGATCACATCATTATTATCTTTATGTTCTAAAATTGCTTGGGTATGACGCATCACTTCTTCGTCTGAATGGCGCAAAAAGTATTCATCATCAAGTTCTTTCCATATAGATAAAAAGTTACTTTTAGGTATACCTATTTCAATTAGTCTTTGTAATGCCGAATTTTTCACTTCACTAATAAGTTCTTCTCGTTTAATGGGTGAGCTCAATCCACGTCGAAGGATGCGCGCAGTGTTTTGGTATAGCTCATTTAATAATGTGCTTCGCCAACCATTCCATAGCTTTGGATTTGTACCTTGAATATCTGCAATAGTGAGTAAATATAGGTAGTTTAAGCGGGTTAAGTTCCCTACATTTCCAGCAAACTCATTGATGACATCAGGATCATCAATATCATAATTTTGAGCGGTCATAGACATGACGAGATGATTTTTCACTAGCCAAGCAACTAAGTTAGAGTCAAAAGTGCTGAGACCATGTTTTAAACAAAATTCTCTAGATTCACTTTCACCAAGTTCTGAGTGGTCTCCACCGCGACCTTTCGCGATGTCATGAAAGAGAGCAGCTAGGTATAAGACAATTGCTTTAGGAGTTTGCATAAAAATATCATGATATGTAGCAAACTCACCTTCGGATTTGGGGTCGCTAAAATGGCATGCATTACTAAATACCCTAAGAGTGTGTTCTTCAACAGTGTAAATATGGAATAGGTCAAACTGCATTCGACCTGTGACTGCATCAAAGCTAGGCAAGTATTTTCCTAGCACCCCTAATTGTGCCATGCGACGAACTTCACGGTTATTGAGTTTCGCGTCTTGAAGAATCGCTATAAATAATTCTCGGTTTTCAGAGTTTTCTCTAAATTCATCATCAATTACAGATAAGCTATCAATAATTAACTGAATTAAGTTGTCACTTGGCCCCACAAGATTTTTATGGATCTGGAAGAGTCTAAACACCTCGAGAATTGCGCTAGGAGTTTCTAAAAATATAGCTGGTTTGATCGCTTCCAATAGATTTGCACGTGATTGAAATCGTGAGTTGATGTTTTTTGCTCTTCTTTTAAATAATGTAGGGAATATGGAAGTTTGTAATCTGTTTACAATTATTTCAGACAATGTTGAGAGTTGGTTACTGGCTCTATAAAACGTTTGCATAAAATCTTCAACACGTTGATTGCGGTTTTCATTACTAAAACCCAAAAGTGAAGCAACATCGTATTGATAGTCAAATAGCAAACGATCTTCTCCGCGTCCAACATGCAAGTGCAGTGCAAATCTGACTTTAGCGATAATTTTGTATACATTTAGTAAAATATTCATTTCATTTGCTGAGAAAAAACCGATGTCTACAAGTTCTTCAAATGAAAAAGTATTAAAGTGGCGGTTAGTAAGCCAGCGCAAAGTATGAATATCCCGTAAGCCACCAGGATTTTCTTTTACATTGGGCTCAAGATGATTAGCGGTATCACCAAATTTTTTATGACGAGTTTCGAGTTCGATAAATTTTTCTTTAAAATATTTTTTACTTGGCCAGATTTTTTGGTTTTTTGTTAATGCTACGATTTGTTGGTATAAATTTTTATTCCCCGCTAAAAAATAATGCTCCATTAGACTAGTCATTACCGTGACGTCGTTTTTTGCTTCTACTACACATTCCTTGGAAGATCGTACAGATTGTGCGATGGGTAAATTAATATCCCAAAGAAATGTCAAAAAACTCTCGATTTTAGATGTTAGTGACGTATCGGCACTTTTTTCTAGCACGATCATGATATCGATATCAGATTGAGGGAACATTTCGCGTCTTCCGTAACCGCCTATGGCGATCAATGCGGCATCATTATCAGGAATTTCAAACTGTTTCCAAATATTTTTTAATAATTCATCGATAATGCAAGTATTGAGAGAAATTAAATAATATATATCCGTATCTTTATTGAATCGATTTTCGAGTAGCGTTGATAATTCATTTTTGAAATTTTTATATTCAGCTACTGTTAACTTGGTATTTAATTTTGAATTTAAAAATTTAAGTAGTCTTGAATTTTCATCAAGTTCTTCATAAATATTTAATTTAATCATGTAGATGGTAGATGCTAAGAAACTTGCAAGAAATAAATTACTTGTTACAGGTTTTCATCACTACGAAGAGTTAATACTTCATAGCCATTATCTGTTACAAGAATTGTGTGTTCCCATTGTGCAGACAAGCTATGATCTTTGGTGACTACAGTCCAGCCATCAGGGAGCAAGCGTACATTTCGTTTTCCTGCATTTACCATAGGCTCTATGGTAAAAGTCATACCCGCTTGAAGTTCCATGCCGGTATTGGGTTTTCCATAATGTAAAACTTGTGGGTCTTCATGAAACATTCGGCCAATTCCATGGCCGCAATATTCTCGTACAACACTACAACGATTTTTTTCAACAAAACTTTGTATTTTATGTCCAATATCGCCAAGCATGACTCCTGGCTTGACCTCTTGTATACCCAGACTTAATGCTTCGTAAGTCAGATCGACTAATCTTTGAGCCAGCACGGTCGGTTTACCAATCATAAACATCTTGCTGGTGTCACCATGAAAATCATCTTTGATTACGGTGATATCTATATTGAGAATATCGCCATTTTTCAGGATGCGGTCACCTGGAATACCATGACAAACTTGATGGTTTACAGAGGTGCAGATTGATTTCGGGAAGCCTCGGTAGTTAAGAGGTGCCGGAATAGCTTGTAATTCATTGACGATATATTCATGACAAATATGGTCTAGTTCTTGAGTGCTAACCCCTGGTTTAACGTGGGGTTCAATCATTTCCAGTACGGTTGAGGCGAGTTTGCCCGCTACCCGCATTTTCTCAATTTCGTCTGATGTTTTGATAGTAACGCTCATGGCCATAGAGTGTTGTTATTTATAAATATGCAGGCTTTTCTAAGTATTTGTTCTGAATAAGCAATCATGTTATAAAGCGCCCGCGCTTAAGGCAAATTAAGACCTGGACGCATAAAATAAATTCACACGTATATCGACACATGTGGTTGGGTGCTCAAAAGAGTTTCCACATGGGATATACGGAGGTTTAACCCATAGGAGTAAAACATATAATGACTAGCGTCACCATGCGCCAGATGTTAGAGGCTGGCGTACATTTTGGTCATCAGACCCGTTATTGGAACCCGAAAATGAGTCCTTACATTTTCGGTGAAAGAAATAAAATACATATTATTAATCTTGAGAAAACATTACCGATGTTTCTTGATGCGGCTACTTTCCTAGGAAGTATGGCTGCAAATCGCGGCACCGTTTTATTTGTTGGTACAAAACGATCTGCGCGAGATGCGATACGTGATGAAGCGATGCGGTGTGGTATGCCATATGTTAATCACCGTTGGTTAGGTGGCATGCTAACTAACTTCAATACAGTTAAGAAATCAATTCAACGCTTGCACGATTTAGAACAAATGGTGAGTGGTGAGGGAATTGAGAGATTAAATAAGAAAGAGGTGCTTGAGCTTCGACGTGAACTGTTTAAGTTAGAGCGAAGCCTGGGCGGAATAAAGAACATGCCGTCTCTGCCAGATGTTTTGTTTGTGATTGATGTCGGGTATGAAGCAATTGCAGTTAAAGAGGCAAACAAACTTGGTATACCGGTTGTTGCAATCGTTGACACGAATAATAAAGCGGATGGCGTTGATTACTTAGTTCCAGGTAATGATGATGCAATTCGTGCAATCAAGTTATATTCGTCGAATATAGCGGATGCAATTATTGAAGGTAAAGAAAGCTCTCGTGTCATGGCGGGTGGTAATGAAGATGAGTTTGTCGAAGTTGATGAGTCAGGCAAAGTTGCAGAAAAAGAAAAAAGTACAAAAGCAAAGCCTAAACAAAAGGTAACTATTAAGAAAAAAGTTACTGCGAAAAAAATTGAAAAGATTGAGAAGGAAGATGTCATAGAGGATAAGCCAATCGAGACTCCGGTCGAAACCGATAATCAGGTAGACATTATTGATATTGATGGTATAGGACCTAAGTATGCTGAAGCACTTAATAAGGCTGGTATCGTTACGGTGCAGAATTTACTTGATAAATGCTCTTCTGCAGACGCTGTTGCAGGATTAGCTGAAGAAACTGGTCTTAGCGAAAAATCCATAGAATCATGGGTTGAACAAGCAAAATCAATGTAATGAGTTTGATGTCTATTTCAACAAAATTTAATAGTTAAAATTTCTAGGAAAAATAATGCAAATATCAGCAACAATGGTAAAAGAACTGCGCGAACGTACAGGCGCGGGAATGATGGAATGTAAAAAAGCTCTCACTGAGTCTGGCGGAGATATGGATGCGGCAATTGAGCAGATGCGCAAGTCTGGTCAGGCCAAGGCAGATAAGAAGGCGGGGCGGATTGCTGCAGAAGGTACAATTGCGATTGCAGCCAATGAAAAACAAGCAGCAATAATTGAAGTGAATTGTGAAACTGATTTTGTTGCTAAAGATGACCAGTTTCAAAATTTTTCCAAGCAAATTGCAGACATGGTGCTTGAAGGGGACATGAGTAGTGTGGAAGAGCTGAATAATTCAACTATGTCTTCAGGACAAACTGTAGAGCAAACAAGACTCGAGCTGGTAACTAAGATTGGTGAAAATATTAAAGTACGACGTTTCGACAGATTAAATACAAGTGATTCCATTTCCAGCTATGCACATGGGAAACGCATTGGAGTATTGGTAGGTCATACGGGGAGTGATGAAGTTGGGCGGGATATTGCTATGCATATTGCAGCGGTAAATCCAATTTGTGTAAGCGAAAAAGAAGTTCCGGCAGATGTCCTTGATAAAGAACGAGAAATTGCAAAGGCCCAAGCAGATGAGAGTGGTAAGCCTGCTGAGATTGTTGAAAAAATGGTGCAAGGAAAAGTAAACAAATTTTTAAAAGAAAATACCTTGCTAGGACAGGCATTCGTTAAAGATGATAGTTTAAATGTTGAAAAATATCTTAAAGGAGCGAATGCATCTGTAAATCAATTCATTCGCTATGAGGTGGGTGAGGGTCTTGAGAAAAGATCCGAGAACTTTGCTGATGAAGTTCAAAAACAAATAGATGATATGAAAGATAAAGATGATGATTAAAAAAAGGGGCAACGCCCCTTTTTTTATGTCATTTAGATTATTGTTACATTGATATGACAGAATTAAACGTAAAATATAAAAGAATTTTATTAAAGCTGAGTGGTGAAGCTTTAATGGGTCAGTATGATTATGGTATTGATCCAGAAATTATTTCGCGTATTGGTAAAGAAATAGTACATGTGAATAAATTAGGTGTGCAGGTTGCCATAGTTATAGGTGGTGGCAACATTTTTAGGGGGGCAGGTCTCGCTCAAGCTGGCATGGATAGGGTGACAGCGGATCAGATGGGTATGTTAGCTACAGTAATGAATAGTTTAGCCTTACAAGACGCATTAGAAAATTTAGGCGTGTATTGTCGCGTAATGTCTGCAGTTAAAATTAACCAAGTGTGTGAAGACTATATTAGGCGACGTGCTGTTCGGCATCTCGAGAAAGGACGTATTGTTGTATTTGCAGCCGGCACTGGTAATCCGTATTTTACAACTGATTCGGCTGCAAGTTTGCGTGCCTCGGAAATAAACGCAGATATCATGCTAAAGGCTACAAAAGTGGATGGTGTTTATGATGATGATCCAAATAAGAATCCAAATGCTAAACGCTATGATCAAATTAAATATGATGATGCAATACAACAAAAGCTTGGCGTAATGGATGCAACAGCTTTAGTTTTATGTAGGGATAATAAAATACCATTACGGGTATTTAATTTATTTAAGCAGGGAGATCTAACAAAAATAATTCAAGGTGAAAGTATTGGCACCGAAGTAACAGGAGCTTAACTGTGATCGAAGAAATCAAAGAAGATGCAAAACAACGTATGCAAAAAAGTATAGATGCGCTATCTAATGAGCTTTCTAAAGTGCGAACCGGGCGTGCCAATGCACGTTTGCTTGATCATGTAATGGTTGAATACTACGGTAATAAAGTTCCAATTAATCAGGCAGCTACTGTTGCGGTAGAAGATGCACGTACGATTGCGGTTACACCTTGGGAAAATTCTATAGTACCAGATGTTGAAAAAGCCATAATAAGTTCCGATTTGGGTTTGAATCCTACAACTGCTGGAAATGTAATTAGAATTACGATGCCACCTTTAACGGAGGAGCGACGTAAAGATCTAGTAAAAGTAGTCAAATCAGAGGCAGAAAAAGGGCGTATCGCTATACGCAATATTCGACGTGATGCAAATGCTGATTTTAAAGAGCTTTTGAAAGAAAAAGAAATTTCTCAAGATGAAGATCATCAAGCACAGGATGAAATTCAAAAGCTTACGGATAAGTTCATTTCTGAAATCGAAACTATCTTAGTGCAAAAAGAAAAAGATTTAATGGAAGTTTAGTTTTTGTTCTCAAAACCTTACTTCATAAAATATTTTTTGCCATTCCAATACTTTCTCTAAATGTCTGAAGATCTTGTCCCAGCCCATGTTGCGATTATCATGGATGGTAATGGTAGATGGGCAAAGCAGCGTAAACTACCCAGAACCGCAGGGCATAAAGAGGGTGTTAAGGCAACACAAGAAATTATTAAAGCGAGTGGTGAGGCGGGGGTTAAATACTTGACTTTATTTGCATTTAGTAGTGAAAACTGGGATAGGCCTAAAAATGAAGTCACAGCATTGATGGATCTGTTTTTACGTTCGCTCGAGAATGAAGCACAAAATTTAGCTGATAATGGAGTGCGACTTAAATTTCTAGGTCAGGTAGATGCATTTTCACAAAAACTTTTTGATCAAATGCAAAGAGCTGAGCAACTAACAGAAAATAATGACAAACTATATTTAAATATAGCGGTGAACTATGGAGGCAAGTGGGATATTTGCCAAGCCGCTAAATCTGTAGCCGAAGAGTATAAAAAAGGTACGCTCTCATTGTCTGACATTAATGAGGCTAAATTTGAATCAAGATTGGTAACTAATGATATGCCTGCTCCAGATTTATTCATTCGAACAGGTGGAGAAACGCGCATAAGTAATTTTTTATTATGGCAACTTGCTTATACAGAGCTCTATTTTAGTGAAGTATTGTGGCCTGAATTTACATCTGGAGAATTAAATAAAGCGTTTGAGGCATACCGATCTAGACATAGAAGATTTGGTAAAACGCAAGAACAATTATTAAAGCAATAAGATGTTAAAAAAAAGAATTATTACAGCACTAGTATTGGCGCCACTAATTATTCTAGCAATTTTTAAGTTAACTAATGATCAGCTAGCAGTACTTTTTGCGTTTATTACTTTAGTCGGTGCATGGGAATGGTCTAATTTAATTGGCCTTACTCATGTTGTAAAAAAAATAATATATGTTTTTTTAATTACAATATCGATTTTGGCAGTTTGGATATTTATTTATGATCAACATGAATTAGTATTTTTTTCTATTGTTGGAGTTTGGTGGGTAGTATTATTATTTGCGCTTATGGCATATAAATCTGAATGGCTGAAATCAAAGTTTTTAGAAAAGATTTTAATGTTATCGGCGTTTATCGTTTTAGTTCCAGCGTGGTTGGGGCTTGTTAAGTTGCATGAATACGGTATTTCAATGTTATTGTTTTTTCTGGTAATCATATGGGCCGCTGATATTGCAGCCTACTTTGTAGGTAAAAAATTTGGTAAAAATAAATTGGCTCCAGAGCTAAGTCCAGGTAAATCACGTGAAGGATTAGCTGGAGCACTTTTAGCAGCAGTATTGATTGCTTATATTGGAATTGAGTTATTTTCGCTCGATCAAAATACATGGGTTTTATTCATAACTTTATGTGTCTTTGTCGCACTAATATCCGTTGTTGGTGATTTGTATGAGAGCTTGTTAAAACGCAGTGCTGGAGTAAAAGATAGTGGTAAAATTCTACCTGGACATGGAGGTGTGCTTGACCGAATAGATAGTATTACTGCTGCTGCACCTATTTATGTGCTGGGTCTAATATGGGTGCTTTAATTCTAAAATAGGTTAATTGATTGACATGAAGCGGGTATCAATTTTAGGTGCAACAGGCTCCGTAGGTGTGAACACATTAGATGTAATTGCACATCATCCAGAATTATTTTCCGTTGTTGCTCTCACAACAAATAAAAATATTGATCTCCTATATGACCAATGTATGAAGTTTCGTCCTGAACTTGTTGTAGTTGTGGACGAGGACTGTGCAAACCAATTTTTTGCAAAATTTAAACAAAACGCGGATGACTACACACCTCACATCGAGACGGGCAGAAAAGGTCTTGAGGTTGCTGCTAGCTTGGAAGATAGCGAGTGCGTAGTGGCTGCGATAGTGGGTGCTGCAGGTTTACCCGCGACTTTAGCGGCGGCACAAGCTGGCAAGCATATTTTACTTGCTAATAAAGAGTCCTTGGTAATGTCTGGGGATTTGCTTATGAAAGAGGCCAGGCAAAATAACTCTCAGATTTTACCTATTGATAGTGAACATAATGCTGTATTTCAATGTCTACCAATTAACAAAGACCAGTGTGATATAGAAAAAATTATCCTTACGGCATCGGGTGGGCCATTTTTAGGAAAGTCCCTAACAGAATTTAAAAATATTACGCCAGAGCAGGCTTGCGCACATCCTAATTGGGAAATGGGTAAAAAGATTTCGGTTGATTCAGCAACCATGATGAATAAAGGTCTTGAGTTGATAGAAGCTTGTAAGTTATTTGATGTTAATGTGAAAGATGTAGAAATTGTGATTCATCCTCAATCAATTGTGCATTCCATGGTTGCTTATCCAGATGGTTCTGTATTGGCGCATATGGCGTATCCAGATATGCGGGTACCAATAGCACATGCTTTAGCTTGGCCTAAACGAATTGTATCAGGTGTAAAGATGCTAAATCTTACAGAGCTTAGTGCTTTAGAATTTTTTAAACCCGATTTTAATCGTTTTCCTTGTTTACAACTTGCCTATGATGCATTGCATGCAGAACAAAGTGCAACTACAGCGTTGAATGCAGCAAACGAAGTTGCTGTAGATTCTTTTTTAAATCAAAAAATTCGCTTTACGGATATCGCTCCTGTAATTGATGCAACATTACAGGATATTGATCATGTGGAAATTGACGAGCTAGATGTAATTTTTGAAAAAGATAAACAAGCACGCAAGTATGCAGAACGATTTATTCGTGACTCTTTAGTAAGGCATTAATCAATATGCAATTTCTCACTTATGTATTAGCTTTTATAGTTGCTGTAGGCATTATTGTAACAGTTCACGAGTTTGGTCATTATTGGGTGGCGAAAAAGTTAGGAGTGAAAGTGTTACGCTTTTCGGTTGGATTTGGCAAGCCTCTTTTTACTAGATTGTCAGGCCCAGATAAAACAGAGTATGTTTTAGCGAGTATTCCTCTTGGTGGCTATGTAAAAATGCTTGATGAACGAGAGGGTGATGTTGAGGAACATGAGTTACCACGCGCTTTTAATCGTCAGAATGTTTGGAAGCGTTTTGCAATAGTATCGGCTGGCCCTATTTTCAATTTTCTGTTTGCAGTTTTTGCTTATTGGTTGACATTTGTATCAGGTGTTGAAGGTGTTAAACCAACTATTGGTGAAATAGAAGCTGAAAGTATTGCTTATGTTGCTCAAATAGAACCTCAAGATACATTCACACATATTGAAGATGTCCCTGTGAAAACTTGGCAGCAGACTTCTATCCAAATGCTTAACAGTGCATTAAAAAATGGTAATGTGAATGCGACATTGATGCGTCAAGATTCCTCCCAAAAAGTTGTTAAATTGGATTTAACAGATACTAAACATTTGTTATCAGAAGGTAATCTATTAGAAAAAATAGGTATCACTCCATGGCGTTATCAATACCAAGCCATTTTCGGGGAAATTACGCCTGGCGTAGCAAAATCCGCAGGTGTGCAGTATGGAGATAAAGTTCTTAGCGTTGATGAAAAACCTGTCTCCACCTGGGTTGAACTGGTGACCTACATTCAAGCCCGTCCCGATGTAGAAATTGATCTTAAATTATTAAGAGATGATGAAACTGTAAATGTAAAAATTACCCCTAAATCTGAGAGACAAGATGGGAAAGTAGTGGGTCGAATTGGCGCATATCCTTATGTTGATCAAGAACAATTTGCCGCACAAAAAGTAGTGGTTCGTTACGGGTTTGTAGAGTCTATAGGGAAGGGATTGGTCAAAACCTGGGAAGTATCGATTTTAACGCTAAAATTACTCTGGAAGCTTATAGTAGGGGAGGCCTCATTAAAAAATATAAGTGGTCCAGTCACGATTGCCGAATATGCAGGTGTATCGGCCGCCATTGGTTTTTCTGCGTTTGTGGGAGCCCTAGCGATAATTAGTATCAGTATAGGTATACTTAATTTATTGCCAATACCAGTACTGGATGGAGGGCACCTATTTTACTATTTAATAGAAATAGTCAAAGGTAGTCCTGTCTCGGAGAAATTTGAGGCTGCTGGGCAAAGAGTGGGAATTCTTATGTTGGCTGGACTAATGGGTCTTGCTTTCTACAATGATATTTACCGCTTGCTACAATAAATAAAATTAGAAATAAAAAATATAACATGGAGTCAATTCTAACCAAGCAATTCTTGCTTGTTTGTATTTTAATATTTTTCTCTTCTTCGCTATTTGCTGAGACGTTTCGTTTGCAAGATATTCAAGTTGAAGGACTTGAGCGAATAGAAGCCGGCACTGTATTTACTTATTTACCGGTAAAAGTGGGTGATGAAGTAGATGAAAATGCTACTGCAAGGATAGCAAGAGAGCTTTATAAATCAGGTTTTTTTGACGACATACAATTACGTCGTGAAGGAAATATATTAGTTGTTTCAGTGAAAGAAAAACCGGCAATAGCAAGCTTGAGTTTTGATGGCAATAAGATTCTAGATGATGAACAACTTACAGAAATATTGACTAATGTGGGAATTGCTAGTGGAAGAGTGTTTAATCGTTCGGTTCTCGAAAGGCTTGAGAATGAGTTAATTCAACAATATTTTGCTTTTGGTAAATACAGCGTGAGTATTGATACACAAATAAAAGAATTAGAACGAAATCGTGTCGATATAGGAATACAAATAATTGAAGGCGATGCCGCAAAAATTAAGCAAGTCAAAATTGTTGGGAATACAGTTTTTGAGGAAGAGGAACTGACTGATGATTTTGAATCGGGTCTCAAACCTTGGTACAAGTTTTGGGGAACACGCGATCGTTATGCAAAACAAAAATTACAGGGTGATATTGAATCCCTTCGATCACAATATCTAAATGAAGGTTATTTGAAATTTGATGTCACTTCTACTCAAGTATCTATCAGTCCTAATAAGGAAGATATATTTATTACAATTAATATAAAAGAAGGAGAGCAGTACACTATTGAAAGTATTGCGTTTGCAGGCAAGTACATTCTCTCAGAAGATGAGATTAGATCGCTAGTTAATCTTAATAAAGGAGATGTTTTTTCGCGCGCCAGAATTGTAAATTCTAATGATAGTATTACCCGCAAGCTTGGTGATTTGGGTTATGCATTTCCAAATATTAATGCTGTTCCAGAAATTAACGAAGAAGAAAAAAAAGTAGATTTAACTTTTTTTATTGATCCTGGAAAAAGAGTATATGTCCGTAGAATAAATTTCACTGGTCATAAAACTACGCGCGATGAAGTATATAGAAGAGAGCTTAGGCAAATGGAAGGAGGATGGTATTCGCAAACAAATGTAGAAGCATCACGACGTAGAATAGAAAGGCTTTCATATGTAGAAACTATAGAAGTCAATACTCGAAGAATTCCAGGTGTTGATGATTTTATAGATTTAGATATAGAAGTAGTAGAACGATTAGCTGGCAGCTTTAACATCGGTGCCGGGCTCTCTGATAGTCAGGGTGCGGTGGTAACTACTAGTGTTAGTCAGGAAAATTTTCTTGGTAGTGGGAAAACCGTTTCGTTTCGTATAAACACAAGTAAAGTAAATACGATTTATGATTTTAACTACACTGATCCTTATTACACGATCGATGGTGTAAGTCGAGGTTTTGGAGCTTCTTTTGTATCAACTGAAGCGAGTGAGGCAGATATATCTGATTTTGATTCTGATCAATATGCAGTGAGGGTGAACTATGGTATTCCGTTAACTGATAATGATCGTATAGGCGCTACTCTACAATTAAGGCACACTGAAATTAGGAGGACTGGTAATACGCCTGTTGAAGTATTGGATTTTCTGGAAGATAACGGTGATGTGTTTGATAATCTCACATTAAATACAAATTTTGTGCATGATACCCGCAACCGCAGTTTATTTCCTAACAAAGGTAATCGCCAGACTATCGCTCTAGAATTCTCAGTTCCAGGGAGTGATCTGGAGTTTTATAAATTGACGTATGAAAATGCGTTTTATTATCCACTCGGGGAGCTATTTACTCTGTCGTTGGGAAGTGAAATCGGTTATGGTGATCGTTACGGTAGTACATCGGATTTGCCTTTTTTCGAGAAATTCAGAGCCGGGGGGTTTGATTCTGTAAGAGGTTATGAAAGCAATAGCTTAGGTCCGCGAGATTCTTTTGATGATTCATTTGGTGGAAACTTTTTAACTACAGCGAGAGCACAAATTTTATTCCCACCTCCATTTGTTGAGAATAAGAATAGAGCTCGTTTGGCATTGTTTGTAGATGTTGGAAATGTGTTTGAAGAATATGATGATTTTGATACTAGCGATATTCGTGGATCTTTCGGGCTTGGTTTAAGCTGGGTCACGGGATTAGGAGGTATCAGTGCAGCACTTGCTTCGACTTTCAATGATCAATCTGGAGATGATACAGAGACATTTCAGTTTAATTTAGGGACGAGTTTTTAGCTTAGGAGTAACCGTAAGGATGATTAATTTAATATCAAAGATCATAGCAGTTGTATTAGTTTTGCTGCCTACGTTAGTAATGGCAGAAACTAAGATTGGTTTCGTCAATATGGTCGAGCTAATGGAAAAATCACCGCAAGCCGAATTAGCGCGCAAAGGTTTAGAGGAAGAATTTTCAGGTCGTGATAAAAAGTTAACAGCAGCGCGTGATGAGGTTCTAAAGCTTGAAGAGACTTTAAAAAATGACGGACCTATCATGAGTGATGCAAAGCGCTCGGAGCTTGAAAAGAAAATTTTAAATAGCAAACGAGAATATAATCGACAGCAAGATGAATTAAGAGAAGACTTTAATATCCGAAGGAATGAAGAGTTGGGTAAATTGCAGAAAAAAGTTCATGAAATAATTATCATTGTTGCAAAAGCAGAAAGCTATGATCTTGTGGTCACGCAACCGGTGCTATATGCCAGTGAGCGAATTGATTTGACTGCACGTGTTTTAGAAGAAATGAAAAAGCCTCAATAACCATATAAGCGAGTAAATTTATTTATAATGGTCGAGATGAGTATTCATGATATTTTAAAATATCTTCCTCACCGTTACCCATTTCTGCTGGTTGATCGTGTTTTAGAATGCGATATTGGCCAATCTATTTTAGCAATTAAAAATGTCAGTTTTAATGAACCTTTTTTCCAAGGTCATTTCCCCGCTGCGCCGGTAATGCCAGGAGTTCTTATACTTGAAGCACTTGCTCAAGCTTCCGGTTTATTAGCTTTAAGTAATCCTGAATGGCGCCCCGATGATGAGAGCTTGTATTTGTTTGTTGGAATTGATAAGGCACGATTTAAACGTCAAGTAGGTCCAGGCGATCAGCTAACGTTGGATGTTCGATTAAAAAGACATAAAAGAGGTTACGGAGTATTTGAGGCGGTGGCATTGGTTGGCGATGAAGTAGCAGCTAGTGCCGAATTAATGTGCGTATTCAAAGAAGTTGAAACCGGTTAATTCAAGTCATGCAGAATATTTCAGAGAAGATTGGTGAATTTACTGGGATTCATCCCACGGCGATTATCGATCCAAAAGCGGAGATAGATTCGAGTGTTTCAATTGGAGCATACAGTATTGTTGGTGCTCAGGTAAAAATTGCAAGAAACACAATAATTGGTCCACATGTAGTTTTAAGTGGCCCAACTACAATTGGTAAAAATAATCGCATATTTCAATTTTCCTCAATTGGCGAGATCCCGCAAGATAAAAAATATCATGGTGAAAATAGTGAGCTGATAATTGGTGAAGGTAACACTATTCGTGAGTATGTAACCATAAACCGCGGTACTGAAGAAGATCAGGGATTTACAAAAATTGGTAATCGAAATTGGATTATGGCGTATGTACATATTGCACATGACTGTAATGTTAACAATGACATTACTTTTGCAAATGGTGCAACTTTAGCCGGTCATGTAACCGTAGAAGACTTTGCGATACTTGGTGGCTTTACTTTAGTTCACCAATTTTGTCATATTGGTGAGCATGCTTTTTGCGCAATGGGAACAGCATTAAATCGTGATTTACCTCCTTATGTTATGGCATCCGGTAATTATGCAAGTTCACATGGTTTGAATAAAGAAGGCCTAAAACGCAGAGGATTTTCAGATGAATGCATTCAAGCTCTACACAAATCCTACAAGTTATTAATACGTAATAAGAATTCGAGAAGTGAGAGTCTAGCTGAAGTTGAAAAACTCGCGGCTAATTTTCCTGAAGTTGAGAAGTTTAAAAATTTTATTGCATCAAGTAAGCGAGGAATTGTGCAATAGTATTATTATCTTGATGAAATTAGCTCAACGGCGAGATGTGCAGTAGAGCTTGAACCATCTTTTTTGCCTAGCAATTCTTTAATCTCTGCCATATTTTTCTTCATATCATCAGCATAGTTTTTATCAGATAATAATTTTTGCAATTCAATAGCTATATTTTCTCCTGTTGCATTGTCTTGAATGAATTCACGAGATATCTCTTTATTAGCAATGACGTTTGCTATTCCCGCGTAACTGAATTTTACAATTTTTGAAAATATTTTATACGTAATCGAAGAAATCTTGTAAATGATTAGCATAGGAACTTGTAGTAGTGTAATTTGAAGGGTGACGGTACCGGATGCCGCAGCAATAGCATCACAGGCATTAATAACATTATAAATATCATCATCCGTTGTCATTACTTCTACGTTTGCTTTAGAAATATAACTTGTGACTAAATCATTAGATAACGTAGATGCTATTGGAGTTATGAATTGCACATCATTTCTATCTTGTAATAAAATTTTCGCAGCATCTAAAAGTACCGGGTAATTATTTTCAATTTCGCTTGAGCGGCTGCCTGGAAATAGGCCGATCAGTTTTTTGTCGACGTCAAGTCCTAGTGACTTAATGAACTGTAATTTGTCGATTTTCGCTTTTGCATGTTTTATTAGTGGGTGTCCTACATATTCAACAGGAACATGAGCATCACGATAAAATTTTTCTTCAAATGGAAACACAACAGCCATCATGTCTACATTTTTTTTAATTTCTTTAATACGCCCTTTACGCCAAGCCCAAATCTGTGGACTGATGTAATAAAGAACTTTTACTCCTGTCTGTTTAGCAGTTTTAGCTAAGGGTAAATTAAAATCTGGTGAATCAATTAAAATCAATAGATCAGGCTGCTGTTGTTTTATGATATATCTAGTTTTATTTAGAATTTTTTTTAATCTTGGATAGTGTTTTAGCACTTCAACTAAACCAACTACTGAGAGCTCAGAGACATCGGTATATATATCTACACCAGACTTTTTCATATTTTTTCCACCTATCCCATAGCACCTAATACTCGGAATAATTTTTTTTATCTCGTCTATAACATGCGCACCATGCATGTCACCTGAAGCTTCGCCAGCAACTATCATTAATGTAGGTGAGTCATTTCCCTTATATTGAAACATGTCTCAATTATAAATTTATTATTGAATCAACTACTTGTTCAATTTGCTCGTCAGACATCTCGGGATACATTGGCAAAGACAGACACTGTGAGCAAATGTTTTGAGTATTTGTTAAATATTCCGCACGTGAAACTGAAGAAAAAGCAGGTTGCTCTGAAAGAGGCATGGGATAAAAAATAGAATGTCCAATATTTTCTGTTGTCAATTTTTTAGATATTGCATCTCTTGACTGACTCAATATGGTGTATTGATGGAAAACATGGGAAAGGTCTTCCTTGAAGTCGGGTGTTTGGATTATAGAATTATCTAGTAATTGGTTATATTTTTTTGCCACAGCAATTCGCTTAAGATTGAAATCGTCAATGTATTTTAATTTTATTCTTAATATTGCAGCTTGAATTTCATCAAGTCGACTATTCCAACCAATAATTTCATGTTGATTGCGGACTTTGCTTCCATGTAGTTTCAAAAGCAAAAATTTTTCTGCGATTTTATCTGAATTAGTGATAAATAAACCTCCATCACCATAGCATCCTAAGTTTTTGCTCGGAAAAAAACTAAAGCATCCAGCATCACCAAAAGTTCCTGTTTTTTGCGAACCAATACGAGCTCCAAATGATTGAGCACAATCTTCAATTATTTTTAGTTTGTGATTACTAGCAACTTGGTTAATTGCTTGCATATCTGAAACTTGGCCAAAAATATGTACAGGTAAAATTGCCTTAGTCTTGTCCGTAATTGCAGCCTCAATTGATTCTGCAGTTGCATTGAATGTAATCGGATCAATGTCTACAAAGACAGGTGTGGCTCCAGTATGGCAAATAGCTTCAGCGGTGGCGGCATAAGTGAATGAAGTGGTGATGATTTCATCACCCAAGCCAATATCACATGCGCGAAGTGCTAAATGTAAAGCATCCGTTCCAGAATTACATGACAATGCATGTTTTACACCTAAATATTCTGCAGCTTCAATTTCGAATTGTTTAACGTTAGGGCCCATGATAAAACTTGTGCTCTGAAGCACATCAGCAACGGCTGCATCTATCTCGTTTTTTAACATTGCATACTGCAATTTTAAGTCTAGCATTGGGATCATAACTAAGGATTGAGGAAGGTTAGAGTTTGAGTGCGTATATAATTTAGGTTAATAGTTCACTTATTTTAATGGCTGTTTGCAATGCGCGCTTGGCATCTTGTCCTGTTACTTTAGGAGTTGTCTGATTTTCAATACAATCTAAAAAATGTTCTATTTCTGTCTTTAATGCGTCAGCTTCATTAAAATTATTTTTATCAATCTCAATATTAGGGATTCCAGGATACATTTCACTATTCCCTTTACGGTAGATTGCAAGTTCACGATTTTGAAAATCGACAGATAAATATGCATCATGTTGAAAAATTCGCATTTTACGATCTGTTTTATTACTTACTCGACTGGCCGTAACATTTGCGACGCATCCGTTTTCAAACACAATACGGGCATTAACAATATCAATATCATTTGAAAGTACAGATGTCCCGCTTGCGTCTATTTTTTCGACTTCTGAATCAACAATATCTAAAATTATATCGATATCATGAATCATCAAATCAAGAACCACGCTCACCTCGGTACCACGGGGATTGTATGGTGCTAGGCGATGTGACTCTATAAATCGAACTGCAGAAATTTCTTTTTCGATAGCCAGAATAGCAGGATTAAACCGTTCAAGGTGACCTACTTGTAAAATGGAATTATTTTTTTTTGCTAACTCTATTAGTTGCTCAGCTTGTTTCACATTGGTAGTAATGGGTTTTTCAACTAATACGTGAGTATGGTGATTTAAAAAATCAGCAGCAATTTCATAATGAAGGTCAGTGGGAACCACAATGCTAACGGCATCGACATTACCAAGTAATTCATGATAGTCACTTAAAGCCTCACAGCCTGCTTCTTTTGCGACTTTTTCTGCATTGTTAATGTCTTTGTCAACTACAGCAAGTAACTTGCTGTTTTTCAGTGCTGAATATTTTTGTGCATGAAATTTGCCTAAATATCCTACACCAATGACGGCAGTTCGTATCTCTGACACTAGTTTTTAGGTATCCTTTTAATATGCTACAAAGTATACGAACTTTAAGTACCAAGACCTAACATTCATCCCATGCAATAGTTCAATATTTAGCCAGTCTTGTTATACAGAAATTAATGTCAATACAAAGTCTTGTATCAGAACATATCGCAGGTATAGATGAAGCTGGACGTGGCCCGCTTGCTGGTCCCGTTGTGGCAGCGTGTGTGATTTTGGAGCCTAATAGGCCTATTAATGACTTGGCAGACTCTAAGAGACTAAGCGCTAAGAAAAGAGAAGCTCTTTACGATGTAATTAAGTTAAACGCATATGCCTGGGGACTGGGATATGCAACTGCGAGCGAGATAGATAAAATCAATATTCATCAAGCAACTCTACTGGCAATGTGTCGTGCATACTTTTCAATGCAGACAAATGCTAAACATGTTTATATAGATGGGCTACATTGTCCCAAGCTGCCTGTTCCATGCACCGCCGTTGTAAAGGGTGATCAAAAGGTAGCACAAATCAGTGCTGCTTCTATTCTTGCAAAGGTAACGCGTGATCGAGAAATGGAAAATCATCATCAAGATTTGCCCCAATATGGTTTCAATCAACACAAAGGTTATCCAACGGCTCAGCATATTGCCGCACTGAAAGAGTATGGTCCGTGTAAATTGCATCGTAAAAGCTATAAACCAGTAAAAGATGTGCTCAGTATTACCAGTTAATTATTAAAGTTACTTAAAATTTATAATGTCGCAATTTGTTCATTTGCATTTACACACTGAGTATTCACTGGTAGACAGTATTGTGCGCGTGCCGCGCTTAATGAGGAAATTAAGTGACTCTGGAATGTCGTCGGTAGCACTAACTGATTTTAATAATTTATTTGCACTCGTTAAGTTCTACCAAGCCGCACTAAAAAATGGAATCAAACCTATTATAGGTGTTGAAGCGCAAATTACAGGTTTATCTTCCAAAGATCCTAATTCGCGAGTAGTTTTTTTATGTAAAAACAATCAAGGATACCAAACACTCACGAAATTAGTGACTAGAAGTTATCTCGATGGTCAGCGAGGAAGTGGACCTACTATAGAGCGTGATTGGTTGACAGATTTAGGAAATGATTTGATTGTTCTTTCTGGCGCTCGTGATGGTGATGTAGGTCGAGCAATTGTTGCTGGAAATAAAAAGTTAGCAGAAGAATATCTATTATTTTGGCGAGAACACTTCAAAAATAACTATTACATTGAATTACAGCGAACGGATAGAGAAGAGGAAGAACTATATAACCATCTGGCTGTAGAACTAGCCACAAATCATTCATTGCCGGTTGTTGCGAGCAATGATGTGCGTTTTATTGAACAAAGTGAATTTGATGCCCACGAAGTTCGCGTTTGTATCCATACAAGTAGAATTCTTAACGACCCAAGACGTCCGAAGCTGTACTCACCGCAACAATATTTGCGAAGTAAAGAAGAGATGCTGGAATTGTTTGAAGACATACCCGAGGCCATAACAAATAGTGTCGAAATTGCAAAACGTTGCAATGTTACTTTGACGTTTGGCGATAATGTGCTGCCAGAATTTCCAATTCCTGAAACATATACTTTGCAACAGTACATGCGTGAGCAGGCCGAAAAAGGGTTGCAGAAACGTTTAAAAAAATTACACATTCAGGATCTAGATACAAACAAGGCATATATAGAACGTTTAGATGTCGAATTAGATGTAATCGATTCTATGGGTT
Source organism: Gammaproteobacteria bacterium (assembly GCA_965243395.1). Lineage (GTDB taxonomy): Bacteria > Pseudomonadota > Gammaproteobacteria > UBA4575 > UBA4575 > JABDMD01. Next base: position 397,755 of record CBDEUS010000001.1, read on the forward strand.
ATGCGGGCTATTTTTTAATCGTTGCTGATTTTACCCGTTGGGCAAAAGAAAATGCGGTACCCGTAGGGCCGGGCCGAGGTTCGGGTGCAGGTTCATTAGTGGCTTATGCGTTAGGTATTACCGATGTTGATCCGCTTAAGTACGATTTACTCTTTGAACGCTTTCTCAATCCAGAGCGTGTATCTATGCCAGATTTTGATATCGATTTTTGCATGGATAATCGAGATCGCGTTATCGAGTATGTTTCACAACGTTACGGTCGAACGCGTGTAAGCCAAATCATTACTTATGGAAGTATGGCCGCTCGAGCTGTGGTTCGAGATGTGGGACGCGTATTAGGCCACCCTTATGGTTTCGTTGACCGAATTGCCAAACTTATTCCATTTGAAGTGGGGATGACATTGGAAAAAGCATTGGAGCGGGAGCCTGCTTTACAAGAGCAATATAAAAACGAAGAAGACGTAAAAAGTGTAATCGATATGGCCTGCATTTTAGAAGGTTTAGCGCGCAATGCAGGAAAACATGCGGGCGGAGTAGTGATTGCGCCTACTGAGCTTACTGCATTTACACCACTATACTGTGAAGCAGGCGGCACAAACATTGTTACACAACTTGACAAAGATGATGTTGAGGCAATTGGCCTGGTTAAATTTGACTTTTTAGGCTTACGTACACTTACAATTATCGATAACACTGTTCGTTTAGTTAACGAAAAGTTGAAGCTACAAAATCAAAACTTGATTGACGTGGATAATTTACCACTCGATGATCCAGCAACTTATGAAACTCTTAAACAACAAAAAACCACAGCAGTATTTCAACTTGAGTCCAGTGGTATTAAAGATATCATCAAACGTCTTCAGCCAGATAAGTTTGATGATATTGTCGCATTAGTTGCCTTGTACCGGCCGGGACCACTGCAATCAGGCATGGTGGATGATTTTATTTTACGTAAGCATGGCGCACGCGTAGATTATTTCCATCCAGATATCGAACATATATTACAACAAACCTATGGAGTCATCCTATATCAAGAGCAAGTAATGCAAATTGCTCAAGTGTTAGCGGGTTACACATTAGGAGGTGCTGATTTATTGCGTCGTGCAATGGGTAAAAAGAAACCTGAAGAAATGGCAAAACAAAGAGAAATTTTTGTTACCGGTGCCGTTGAACGGGGTGTAGCTAAAGCTTTAGCCAGTCATATTTTTGATTTGATGGAAAAATTTGCGGGTTATGGTTTTAATAAGTCGCATTCTGTTGCATATGCATTGTTGGCTTATCAAACCGCATGGCTGAAAACTCATTTTCCTGCAGAATTCATGTCTTCGGTGATGTCATCAGACCTAGATAATACGGACAAGGTCGTAAACTTGATTGATGAATGTCGCGGTATGAATATCGAAGTGCAGTCACCAAATATAAATCGTTCTAATTACAATTTTACCGTACCGGCCGAGAATATTGTTCTCTATGGATTGGGTGCTTTAAAAGGCGTGGGGCAGGCAGCGGTGGAGGAAATGGTAAGTGAAAGAATTGAAAATGGCGAATTTCGAGATCTGGATGATTTTTGTATGCGATTAGGGCCGCAAAAAGTGAATCGCCGTTGTATCGAAGCGTTAATACGTGCAGGTGCGATGGATTGTTTTGGTTATACGCGAGCCAGTTTATTTCAACATTTAGATAAATCACTACGATTTGCAGAACAACGCCAGCGGGATAGCGAGGCTGGTCAGAACGATATGTTTGGTCATGCAGAAGTCAGCATGAAAACAAGTAAAGTCCAAGAAATACCTGAGTGGGAAGACGAAAGAAAATTACTGGGTGAAAGAGAAACGTTAGGGTTATATTTAACCGGCCATCCTATAACGCGTTATCACGATGAGCTTAATAAAATTACCAGTAAGAACATTAAAGAGCTATTAGCTTATGGGAATGACCTAGCACCACGCCATTCTTGGCAGGCGCGCGACGATTCTAAAACAGTGTTAGTTGCAGGGCTATTAGACCAAATAAGATTGAGGAATAGTCCTAAAGGCCGTATTGCTTTTCTATCTTTAGATGACAATACAGGGCGAATTGATGTCGCTGTATTTTCCGATGATTATGTAAAGTTTGATCATGTATTAATTAAAGATGCAATCTTAATAATTAAAGGCAGTTTGGGTTGGGATGAATATACTGGTCGCGTACGTTTACGTGCTAATGATATATGGAGTTTTGATGAATATTTAAAACAATTTGGAGCACTATTAAATATCAAAATAAAATCCAATAAAGACTCGTTAAACTGGGTCCAGGATTTACAACAACTGCTCTTACCTTTCAAGGACGGTAATTGCTCAATAACAGTTGAATATCAAAATAACTCTATGGCGGCTCAATTTAAGTTTCCTGAAAACTGGAATATTTCTCTAGATGAAAAACTATTGAATCGCTTAAGTAAAGTATCTGAGGTATTAGATACCAATGTCATATACAAGAAACAAGGTATTAATGCATAATTACTATCATGAATCCTGACTATCTTGATTTTGAACAACCTATTGTTGAGCTTGAGGCAAAAATTGATGAATTGCGTTTAGTCGAAAGTGACAATGAATTTAATCTCAATGAAGAAATCTCAAAATTGCAAGTCAAGTCACAAGGCTTAATCGAATCAATATTTTCTAATTTAAGTCCCTGGCAAGTTGCCCAGCTTGCACGTCATTCAAAAAGACCTTACACCCTTGATTATGTCGAAAGATTATTTACCAATTTCGTCGAACTTCACGGTGATCGGATGTATGCGGATGATTCTGCTATCGTGTCAGGGGTTGCGAAATTTGAGGGAAAATCGGTTGCGATTATAGGGCATCAAAAAGGACGAAATACTAAAGAAAACATCAAACGCAATTTTGGCATGCCACGACCCGAGGGTTATCGCAAAGCTTTGCGTATTATGGAATTAGCAGAAAGATTTAAAATGCCTATTTTAACTTTTATCGACACCCCGGGTGCATATCCTGGCATTGGTGCAGAGGAACGTGGCCAAAGTCAGGCAATTGCTTTGAATTTGGAGCGAATGTCATCCCTACGTGTACCTATTATATGTACCGTTATAGGTGAAGGCGGATCTGGTGGAGCATTAGCAATCGGGGTTGGCGATCATTTAGCGATGCTTAGTTACAGCACCTATTCTGTTATTTCTCCGGAAGGGTGTGCTTCGATTTTATGGAAAGATGCCGCTAAAGCTGAAGATGCTGCGATAGCGTTGGGAATTACGGCACCACGTTTAAAAGAGCTGGGCTTAATTGATGAAATCATTGAAGAGCCTCTAGGTGGGGCGCATCGAGATATTGATTTGACATCTGAAAATGTTCGCCAGTCTCTTACTAAGAGCTTGGATAGGCTCCAATCTCAATCTATTGATCAGTTGATGTCCACCCGCTTTAAAAGACTCACATCTTATGGAGAATACAAAGAATCTAGTTAGATGATTTGGCATTCAAAATTTGTGACAGATTAATCTAATGTCTTTTCCAATTTCGTTATTGCAACGATTTTTTTCTGATTACCAACATCTAGTAAAATTTTATGTCGCCTACAGCGGGGGCTTGGATTCAACTGTGCTGTTGCATGCAATGCACACGGAAAAATTACCAATTCATGCTATACATGTAAATCATCATTTACAAAAGGAATGTGATAGTTGGCAAAAACACTGTGAAGCAGTTTGTAAACAATGGGGAATTGCAATTTCAATTAAACATGCTGAAATCCAAAATATTCCGCAAAAGAGTTTAGAAGATCTTGCAAGAGACGCTCGTTATAAACTGCTGGAAGAAATGTTGGATTCAAACTCAGCGATTGTTACAGCTCATCATCAAGATGATGTGGCTGAAACCATTTTATTGCAACTTCTTCGTGGTTCAGGACCGGCAGGACTTGCCGCTATGCCGGAAGTTAAAAAGCTAATCCGCGGTTTTCATCTACGGCCAATGCTTCGCGTTAGTCGTAAAGAACTTTTATCTTATGCAAATGAACATGGATTAGATTGGGTAGATGATCCCAGTAACAATGAATGTGATTTTGACCGTAATTATTTGCGTAATGAAGTGTTACCAAAAATAATCAAGCGTTGGCCAGCCGCACAAAAAACTTTGGCTAGATCCGCTGAATTACAGGCACAGACGCTAAGTTGTTTACATGAACTTGCCAAAATAGATCTTCGAGAATCTAATACTGATGAAAGTAATATTCTTGAAATTTCTACATTGCAGGCGCTTAGTGATGAAAGATTAAGCAATGTGCTGCACTATTGGATTCAATCACACAATTTGCGCACACCGAGTAGAAAAATTTTGCAACAAGTAATATCCGATATTGTTCGCAAGCAAGAGATCGAAACATCACCTATGCAATCGTGGAAAGAAGGCGAAATCAGGCGTTTTCAAAACCGCTTGTACTTGATGGAGCACTTATCAATGCATGACCCTAGTCAAGAGTTTCGATGGAAAATTAATCAACCATTGTTTATTGAAAGTCTCAATCGAACATTGTTACCTCAAGAACTGATAGAAAATAATATTGCTGTGCCTGAAGGAGCCAATGAGCTAATCGTACGATTTAGACAGGGTGGCGAGCGATTAAAGCTGGTTGGCCAAACTCAGCATAGGTCATTGAAAAATTTACTTAATCAAGCAGGGGTGCCACCATGGGAACGCTCCCGAATTCCGTTGCTATATCATGGTGATCAGCTAATTTCAGTGTTAGGTTATTGGAATGTGGATCAATTTTGTGAAACATAATCTTGAGCTGTGAAACCAAATTAATAGCAGCTTATTGCTATAGGCAGATTGAGGTTAAGCTCTTCATTTGATACGCTTTTCTCCCGTCTTGAATACATTCTCTACTAATCTTTCGCGCTAATGAGTACTTCCCTCTTGGTGTGTGAGCTTAGTGTTAGCGAGGGCTAAATGACACGATATATCTTCATCACAGGCGGAGTTGTTTCTTCTTTAGGCAAAGGTATTGCCTCTGCATCACTTGGTGCAATTCTCGAGGCGCGAGGCCTTAAAGTAAGCTTGATGAAACTGGATCCCTATATCAATGTGGATCCAGGAACCATGAGTCCATTCCAACATGGTGAAGTCTATGTTACAGCTGATGGTGCGGAAACAGATCTAGATTTAGGTCATTACGAACGCTTTGTGCGCTTTCGCTCTAGTAAGAGCAATAATTTCACCACCGGCCAAATTTATGAAAATGTAATTCGTAAAGAACGCCGTGGTGATTATTTAGGCGGTACAGTTCAAGTTATTCCACATATCACGGATGAAATAAAAAAATGTGTTGAACAAGGCGCACATGGTGCAGATGTAGCCTTAGTGGAAATAGGAGGTACTGTAGGTGATATTGAATCATTACCGTTTATGGAAGCTATTCGCCAGTTAGGCGTTGAGTTAGGACATGAAAATGCAATTTATATTCATTTGACTTTAGTCCCCTATATTGCTGCTGCCGGTGAAATGAAAACCAAACCAACGCAGCACTCAGTTAAAGAATTACGTTCCATAGGAATTCAACCGGATATTTTATTATGTCGTTCCGATCGCCCATTGCCAGATAGCGAACGTAAGAAAATAGCATTGTTTACCAACGTAGAAGATCGTGCTGTTATTTCAGCTGTAGATGTCAGTACTATTTATAAATTACCTCTTTGGTTGCATTCGCAAGGACTAGACTCAATCGTAGTTGAAAAATTTAATTTAGACTTGCCTGCTGCAAACTTAAGAGACTGGAAAGAAGTAGTACATGCAATTGAATTTCCAGAAGCCGAAGTTACTATTGGGATGGTGGGTAAGTATGTAGATTTAACAGAATCTTATAAATCTTTGAATGAAGCACTTACACATGCAGGTATCCAAACGCGTACAAAGGTTAATATTCAGTATATAGATTCTGAAAGTATAGAATCGACGGGTGCAGATATATTAGAAGATTTAGATGCAATACTTGTACCGGGTGGGTTTGGTGATCGCGGTATTGAAGGAAAAATTGCAGCTTCACGCTATGCACGCGAGAAAAATGTCCCGTACTTAGGAATTTGTTTAGGGATGCAAGTTGCAGTAATTGACTATGCTCGAAATGTGGCAGGATTAATCGATGCGCACAGTACCGAGTTTGTGCAAGGCACAAAAAATCCAGTTATCGCATTAATTACCGAGTGGCAAGATCGTGAAGGTACCATTGAACGTCGTAGTCACGCTTCTGACATGGGTGGTACTATGCGTCTCGGTGAACAGGAATGTAAGTTACAACCTGGATCCTTAGTACATAAACTATATGGTAAAGATTTGATTTCTGAGCGTCATCGACATCGTTATGAATTCAATAATAATTTTATGGCAACCTTGCAAAATGCAGGATTGTCTTTCACAGGGACTTCGAGCGATGAAAGTTTAATGGAAGTAATTGAAATTAACGATCATCCTTGGTTTATTGGTTGCCAGTTTCATCCCGAATTTACTTCTACTCCTCGTGCTGGACATCCATTGTTTACAGGGTTTGTGCAAGCTTCGCGTAAATTTCACGAACAACAATTGCGACCAAATAGTTTTCAATCAGATGAGATGGTGCAATCTGAAACAAATTCACCCGACTTGGTTACTCAGGCAGAAAGCCAAAAGAATTCCTAAATGAAAATCTGTGACTTTGAAGTAGGGCTAAAGCAGCCCTTTTTCTTGATTGCCGGACCATGTGTTATAGAAAGCATAGAGTTGGCGCGAGATTCTGCGGGTACGCTACAAGAAATCACTCAGACATTAGATATTCCATTCATATATAAATCTTCTTTTGATAAAGCAAATCGGTCTTCAATTGAGAGTTTTCGTGGATTAGGAATGGAACAGGGATTGCAAATTCTTGCGCAAGTAAAAAAAGAATTGAATCTACCGGTTCTTACTGATGTGCATGAAGACACACCTTTAGATGAAGTTGCTGAAGTAGTAGATGTATTACAAACACCCGCTTTTTTATGTCGACAAACAAATTTTATTCAACGCGTGTCGGCGACTAATCTTCCAGTAAATATCAAGAAAGGCCAATTTTTATCCCCAGTTGAAATGAAACATGTAGTAAAGAAAGCTAAAGCTCAGGGGAATGAAAATATAATGGTATGCGAACGAGGTGCTTCATTTGGATATAACAATCTAGTATCGGATATGCGTTCATTAGTGATCATGCGTGATACCGGATGCCCAGTGGTATTCGATGCAACCCATTCAGTACAATTACCTGGAGGGAATGATGGTAGCTCAGGAGGTCAGAGTGAGTTTGTCCCTGTGTTAGCCAGAGCGGCTATAGCAAGCGGTGTGTCAGGATTATTTATAGAAACTCACCCAAACCCTGAGTTAGCAAAGAGTGATGGCCCAAACTCATGGCCATTGTCTAAAATTAAAGCGTTGTTAGAACAATTGAAAGAAATTGATCAAATTGTAAAACGTTCAGGTTTTATCGAACAGGAAGTAATGAACTAAGAATAACAAGGAATTTAAATGTCAAATATTAAATCTATACATGCACGAGAAATTGTAGATTCAAGAGGAAATCCCACTGTTGAGGCTGATGTGAATTTGGATTCTGGCCAAAAAGGCAGGGCTGCTGTTCCTTCAGGAGCCTCTACAGGTACATTAGAAGCGGTTGAACTGCGTGACGGAGATAAAAGCCGTTATTTGGGTAAAGGCGTTCAAAATGCTGTTAATAATGTCAATACTGAAATTCAAAAAGCATTAGTCGGTATGGATTGCACTGATCAGAGTGCAGTAGATCAAAAAATGTTGGATTTAGATGGCACAAATAATAAAGGGCGCTTAGGTGCAAATGCATTGTTGTCTGTGTCATTAGCGGTTGCCCAGGCTGCGGCAGCTGAGCAAAACATTCCTCTTTATCAATATTTACATCAAGGCGACCGATTCATCATGCCTGTACCAATGATGAATATTATTAACGGAGGTGAGCACGCAGATAATAGTGTAGATATGCAAGAATTCATGATCGTTCCATCTGGTGCGCCTTCAATTCGTGATGCAATACGTTATGGCGCAGAAGTATTTCATGCATTAAAGGCTGTGTTGAATAAAAAAGGTTTGAACACAGCTGTAGGGGATGAAGGCGGATTTGCACCAGATTTAAAATCAAATAAAGAAGCAGTTGAAACCATCTTACAAGCGATTGAAATAGCGGGCTTTCAAGTTGGCAAGGATATTCATCTCGGGCTTGATGTGGCAAGTACGGAATTCTATGAAAATGGAAAATATGAATTGCATTCTGAAAACAAATCCTATAGTTCAGATGAATTTATTGAATACTTAGTCGATTGGGTTGACCAATATCCGATCATTACAATTGAAGACGGTGTTGCAGAAGATGATTGGGATGGATGGAAAACCTTAACGGATAAAATTGGTGATAGGGTACAGCTTGTTGGTGATGATTTATTTGTTACCAATACAGAAATCTTGCAAAAAGGAATTGAGCGCGGTGTTGCAAACTCGATTTTGATCAAAGTAAATCAAATTGGCACCTTAAGTGAAACGCTAGCAGCCATTAATATGGCACATGCTGCAAACTATACTGCTGTTGTCTCGCATCGTTCCGGTGAAACGGAGGATGTAACAATCGCTGACCTCGCTGTAGCAACCGGTGCGGGTCAGATCAAAACGGGTTCCTTGTCACGGTCTGATCGTGTGGCGAAATACAATCAACTGATCCGTATCGAAGAAGAGCTTGGATCACAAGCTACCTATCCTGGTATGGCGGCTTATAATCTTTAAGTTGTGAAAGTCATCATAATAATCCTTAGTGTGCTTTTCTTTTTATTGCAATATAAATTGTGGTTTGGTGATGCGAGTGTGAGTGATGTTATGGAACTTAAACAAACGATCAAAGAGCAACAAGCTAGGAATGAGCAAATAAAACAACGCAATGCAGTACTTGCTGCGGAAGTTGAAGATCTCAAAACAGGTCTTGAGGCTATTGAAGAACGCGCAAGAAGTGAGTTAGGTATGATAAAAAAAGATGAAACCTTTATTCATATCGTAGAAGGTGACTCGAAAGAAAAAAACAAATAATGATGACCGCAGCATTGCGATACTGGGCTATTATTCCCGCAGCTGGGATTAGCCATCGAATGGGGTCCACTACACCAAAACAATATTTACCTATCCATAATACAACGGTTATCGAGGCTTCATTAAACTGTTTTTTAAATCACCCTAAAGTAAGTGGTGTGGTTGTGGCATTACATAAAGAAGATCAGAACTGGGGCAAGCTTGATATAGATAATAATCAGAAAATACACACAGTAGTAGGCGGCGAATCTCGAGCTGACTCGGTGATAAATGCAGTCGAGTATTTGAAAAAAACTCCTGCAAAAGACACAGATTTTGTATTAGTGCATGATGCTGCACGTCCGTGTTTACGATGCAGTGATTTAGATTTGTTGATTTCAAAACTGGAAAATGACGAGGTAGGAGGGATTCTGGCTTCGACCGTCAGTGATACCCTGAAGCAGGCAAAAAGCAAAGAACTAACTTTTAACGTCGTAAGTGAAACGCTAGATCGCAACAAAGTATGGCGCGCATTCACTCCTCAAATGTTTCGGCTCAAATTCTTAAAACAAGCACTTGCTCATTGTTCAGAGAAAAATATCACGATTACGGATGAGGCATCTGCTATAGAAGCCATAAAATTGCCTGTCAAACTTGTAAAAGGGCATAGTGATAACATTAAAATCACACATCAAGAAGATTTAGAACTTGCAGAATTGATTTTGAAGAAACGAGAATGATAATGACAAGAGTAGGATTTGGTTACGACTCTCACCGCTTCAATAGCGGTGAATTTATCATGCTTGGGGCAGAAAAAATTCCATTTGAAAAGGGATTGGATGCGCATTCAGATGGTGATGTATTGCTGCATGCATTATGTGATGCCTTATTGGGTGCAGCTGCAATGGGAGACATTGGCAAACATTTTCCAGATAGTGATCCTGATTACAAAGATATCGATAGCAGTTCTCTGGTAGCAAAAGTTATTCAAGAACTAGAAAATAAAAATTTTAAAGTGGGCAATATTGATTGCACAGTCATTCTAGAAAAGCCAAAGTTAGTTTCATATATACCTGCTATGCAGAAAAATATTAGTACTTTAGTCAATACTTCTTTAACAAATGTAAATGTTAAAGCCACAACCAATGAGAGCATGGGCTTTATCGGGCGCGGAGAAGGAATTGCTGCATACGTTGTTATTACATTGCTGCAAGAAAATGTTAATTAATGCTAGTGGATGACGATTTAAGTACAGTTAAAAAAGACTCCTCAAGAGTGGTTGGCGAAAGTGTCTTTAGCGAGTCTGGCTTGCTCTCTGAATATCTTGAAAATTTTCGATATCGCCCTCAGCAACAAGCGATGAGCGAAGCAATCGAAAATACTTTGCTCAATTATGGTCAATTGATTGTTGAGGCAGGTACTGGAGTCGGGAAAACATTTGCTTATCTCATTCCTGCATTGCTTTCCAAACAAAAAGTTGTTATTTCAACAGGTACGAAGCACTTACAAGATCAACTCTATTTTAAAGATCTGCCAACAATACTCGAGTTTCTAAAATTACCCGTCAAAACGGCATTGCTAAAAGGGCGATCAAATTATCTTTGCTTACATCGCTTAGAACATTATGCACCCAGTGTGCAAATTCATAACCGGCATCTTGGTAATAAAATTAACATTATTAAAGAATGGTCACAGTTTACGAAAACAGGAGAGATTGCTGAAGTAACTGCAATTAATGAAAACGATTCAGTCTGGCCGAATGTAACCTCAACCATAGATAATTGTTTGGGATCTGAATGTCCGAGCTATGAAAAATGCTATGTCATCAAAGCAAGACAAAAGGCTCAACAAGCCGATATGGTGATTATTAATCACCATTTATTTTTTGCAGACCTCGCTTTGAAAATGGAGGGTTTTGGGGAATTGTTACCCAGTGCAAATACAATAATTTTTGATGAGGCTCATCAACTACCTGAGCTTGCGAGTACTTTTCTTGCAACTTCCGTGAGTAGTCGTCAGTTAAATGAATTGGCAGAAGATGTCATCGCAGCAATGCTAGAAGAAGCGTCTGATGTTAAAGAAATACAGCTAGCTGTGGATGTTTTGAAAAAAGCAGTAGCAGACTTTCGAATTATTTTGGCGAGTAAAAATGGGCGATTCCCGTGGTTTGAAGTGATCTCTGAATCAAAAGTTGAAGATCAATTTGAAGAGTTATGTAAAGCTATTCATACACTATATGAAATCATTGCTCCACAAAGTGATCGTGGCAAAGTATTGGAGAAATGTGTCGAGCGGTGTGAGCGTATTGAGCAAAGTCTATATTTGATTTCTGAAGGGCAAGATGAGCGAATAAACTGGTTGGAGTGTTTTGAAAAAGGCTTTAAATTGCATAGTACTCCTTTAGTCGTTGCAGATTCTTTTCAGGAGTTTATGTTGCAATATAAATGTAGTTGGGTATTCACATCGGCAACATTAACGGTGAATGCCAAATTTAAACATTTCCAACAGCAACTGGGATTAGTGGATGCTGAAACATTAATGTTAGACAGTCCCTATGATTACCAAAATAATACTCGGTTGTATTTACCAGCATTGGGTGTGGAGCCCAATGACCGTAGTTATACCAATAAAGTAATCGATGCAGTTTTGCCGATTTTAGAGATCAATCAAGGACGTACATTTATCTTATTTACCAGTCATCGTGCTTTGCGTATTGCTGCAAATTATCTTGCTAATCACGATGAATTTACCCTGCTTGTGCAGGGAGATGCTCCGCGAAGAGAACTAATATCGGCATTTTCTAAAACAGACCATGCCGTGTTGCTTGGAACCAGTAGCTTTTGGGAAGGAGTGGATATTCGCGGTGATGCACTAAGCTGTGTAGTGATCGATAAACTACCATTTGCCACACCTGATGACCCGGTTTTAAATGGACGTCTTCAAGCTTTAAGGCGGGCAGGTGAAAATCCATTTATGTCATACCAATTACCTCAAGCAGTAATCTCACTTAAGCAAGGAGTAGGACGTTTAATACGAGATGAAGAAGATTATGGTGTAGTGGTTCTTTGCGACCCCAGAATTGTGACTAAACCGTACGGAAAAACTTTTGTAAATAGCTTGCCCGATATGTTGCAAACTTCAAGTTTAGATGACGCAGTCAATTTTCTGCAATTACGTGATCTGGAAAATGAAACTGTTAGCCATTGAAACTGCTACCGAGTCTTGTTCGGCAGCTTTAATGTTGAATGAGGAAATTGTTGACCTAAGTGAAATTGCACCACGACGACACAATGAAATTATTCTTTCAATGTGCGAACAAGTATTAGCACAAGCTCAAACAAGTCTCACTGAACTTGATGCAATTGCATTCGGTAGAGGTCCGGGTGCATTCACGGGTGTGCGTTTAGCTGCGAGTGTGGCTCAAGGAATTGCGATGGGCCAGGATTTGCCAGTAGTGCCTGTATCCTCACTGGCTACACTTGCTCAGGCAGTATATGAAGAGAAGCAAGTTCAAGAAGTATTTGCCTGTATCGATGCCCGTATGCAAGAAGTTTACTATGGTGTATATAAACTGTCTTCAGAACATATGATGGAACTTGAAGGTAAAGAAAGAGTAATTACACCTCAGCATATCAATCAAAAAGTAAGTAGCAATTGTTATGGAACCGGTTCAGGCTGGAATGTTTATGCAGAAAGTCTGCTTCAAGCTGTGGGTAACGATATTTCCTTTGATACGGATAAGTTTCCACAAGCTAAATATGTAGCGAAATTAGCAAAAACTTATTTTCAACAAGGTCAAAAACTTTCGGCAGAGGAAGCGTTACCTGTTTATATACGTGACGATGTCGCTGAGAAACCAAAAAACAAAGTGGTATTTTAATTATGGCTACAGCAATTTTTCACTTAGCATTTCCTGTTTACGATATAGAGGAAACGCGAGCTTTTTATGTTGATTTACTAGGTTGTACGGTAGGGCGCGAAGATAAGCGTTGGATTGATTTTAACTTTCATGGTCATCAGATTAGTGCACACTTATACGATCACGACGATATGTTTACTCCTTCAAATCCCGTTGATGAACATGATATACCTGTAAGGCACTTTGGAATTGTATTGAACTGGGGTGAATGGGAGCACTTGGCGGAACGCTTTAAACGTGAGAACGTAAAGTTTCATATCGAGCCATGCATCCGCTTTAAAGGACAGCTCGGAGAGCAAGCAACGATGTTTATACAAGATCCAAGTAATAATTATCTTGAGTTCAAGGCTTTTAAAGACATGAACCAGGTTTTTGCTAGAGAATAATCAGCTACAGGATCGAGAAATATCTATGCGACTTATTTTATTATTAATATTAGTTTTCTCTTCAGGGATCAGCATCGCAAGTGATGCAAAAATTCTTAAAGCATCAGCTGAGCTGACTTCTGCACAAAAATTTAATATATCTGTCACGGTGGAGCATGCTGATGAAGGCTGGGATCACTATGCCAATACATGGCGCGTATACTCAATGGATGGCAAGCTAATTGGAGAACGTATTCTTTATCACCCGCATGTGAATGAGCAGCCTTTTACACGTAGTTTGTTAGGTTTAAGTGTCCCGTCTGAGGTAAAAGAGGTTATGATCGTTGCGGTTTGTTCTAAAACGGGCGAAAGTAAAGCGAGTTATAACTTAAAACTTCGCTAAACAATTCTGATATTTCGCTTTGCTATAATGCGTATATGAAGCGTATTTATAGTGAACCCAATCCAATTTTTATTCACCAAATCAAAGATCTTCTTGAAAAGAAGGGCATTCAAGCGATCGTAAAAAATGAAATGCTTTCTGGTGGTATTGGTGAACTTCCACCTACTGAAATTTGGCCAGAGCTTTGGGTAGTGAATAACGAAGATAAATCTCCAGCTAAAAGAATTGTCGAAAATTTTTTAAATTCTATAAAATCTGAACCTGAAGATTGGGTTTGTAGTCATTGCGGAGAAAAAATTGAAGGCCAATTCAATATTTGTTGGAATTGTGGGAAGGAGCGTTAATGAGCGCCGGTTTTAAATCGATTGAACTGGCGCGGAAATTATATGGTCTTACCGGAGAAGAGCAAAGAGAATTTTTGGAGACTATGGAATGGGCAAATGAAAATAATCAAGCAAAAAAATATTTACGGTTATTTTCAAATGGTGAAATATCGCGCGAACAGTTAATGCAAGCTTGCAATGACATACGCAATACATCGAATCAGTAGAGCTAAATTAATTCTTCGATGAAACATCAGACTTTTTAGTAAAAATTCAATCAGAGGGATTTAATTTTTTCTAATTGTTCTTTTAGCTGGGCTAGTTTAGTCTGGAGTTCTTCGCTCGTTTTGCGGACATTGTCTACAACATCTTTTGGGGCTTTATCTGCAAAATTAGGATTATTTAGCCTCGCAAGTGTATTTTCTAATTTTGCCTCATCTTTACTAATGTCTTTTTCTAATCTTAAGCATTCGGCATCTTTATCAATCAGGCCCGCTAGTGGTATGAGAATTTTCATCTCGCCAATTAAAGCTGTAGCAGATTCGGGTGCATCTTCATTATTCAACCATTTAATGCTTTCAATTTTTGCCAGTGAATAAATATATTGTTCAGACTTTTTGAAATTACTTTGATCTGTCGCTGACCAGTTTTGTAATAAAATATTGAGTGGTTTGCCTGGGGCAATATCCATTTCAGCACGAATTTTGCGGACACCATTCACAAACTCTATACACCAGTCTAAGTCTTGCAAGCTCTCAATATCAACATAGTCATTCTTGCTATTTGGAAATGTTTGTGTAGATATGCTATCACCATCTAGTTTTAATTCCTTTGCAACCGGTTGCCAAATCTCTTCAGTAAGAAAAGGAATGATAGGGTGTAATAGCTTTAAAAGATTTTCCAGAACCTCTAGCAGTACACGACGCGAATTTTGCTTGATGCTTTCGTCGACATCATCATTAAAAAGTATCGGCTTACTAAGTTCCAGGTACCAATCACAAAATTCGTGCCATGAAAATTCGTAAAGTGCTTGTGCTGCTAAGTCAAAGCGATAATTTTTTAAATGTTTATGGGTTAAATCTATCACTTCTTGTTGTTTGCTGAGAATCCAACGATCTGCAAGAGTTAATTGTTGTTTTTCAATTTGGTCAGAAATTTGCTTGCCTTCCGTATTCATTAAAACAAATCTTGTGGCATTCCAAAGTTTGTTACAGAAGTTGCGATAACCTTCAATTCGACTCAGGTCAAACTTGATATCACGGCCGGTTGATGCTTGCGCTGCAAATGAAAAACGTAATGCATCTGTACCATATGCTTTAATGCCATCTGGGTACTGCTTGCGCGTGGCTTTTTCAATTTTAGTCGCCATTTCGGGTTGCATCAGTCCAGTGGTACGTTTTTTTACGAGACTTTCTAAATCAATACCGTCAATGATATCGATGGGATCTAATACATTGCCTTTAGATTTCGACATCTTTTGACCGTCAGCATCACGAACCAGGCCGTGGATATAAACTTTCTTAAAAGGCACATCATCCATGAATTTCAGCCCCATCATGATCATGCGTGCTACCCAAAAGAAAATAATGTCGAAACCGGTGATTAAAACAGAAGTTGGATAAAAAGTTTTTAGTTCGGAAGTTTCTTCGGGCCAGCCTAATGTTGAAAATGGCCAAAGTGCAGATGAAAACCAGGTATCTAAGACATCTTCATCTTGTTTCAGTGCTATTTTATTATCTAAGTTATATTTTTTACGAGCACTTTGCTCATCTTCAGCAACATAAATGTTGCCGTTATCGTCATACCAGGCAGGGATTCGGTGCCCCCACCATAACTGACGGCTGATGCACCAGTCTTGGATGTTACGCATCCATTCAAAATACGTTTTACTCCAATTTTCAGGGACAAATTCGATATTACCGTTTTCAACCGCTTTGATGGCAGGATCTGCTAAGGGCTGAATTTTTACATACCACTGATCCGTTAGATAAGGCTCTACGATTACACCGGAACGATCACCACGCGGCACCATTAAAGTATGATCTTTAATTTCGGCTAGCAGTTCTTGTGTTTGTAAGTCTTCTACAATTCTCTTACGTGCTTCAAAGCGGTCCAAACCCTGATATTGACTGGGGGCATTGTCATTTATCTTGGCATCAATAGTAAAAATATTAATCTGTTCCAAGTTATGACGTTGTCCAATTTCATAATCGTTAAAATCATGTGCAGGAGTTATTTTTACACAGCCGGAACCGAATTCAGGGTCTACATAATCATCCGCAATGACAGGAATCTCTCGATCAGTTAAAGGTAACTTAACTTTTTTTCCAATAATGTTTTGGTATCGTTCATCTTCAGGGTGTACAGCAACAGCGGTATCACCAAGCATGGTTTCAGGTCGTGTTGTGGCTACGATTAAATAATCGTTTCCATCCGCCATGGTTGAATCAACTAGAGGATACCGCATGTGCCACATGTGCCCATTTTCTTCTTCAGAAATAACTTCTAAATCAGAAACTGCAGTATGTAGTTTAGGGTCCCAGTTAACGAGACGTTTGCCTCGATAAATCAAGCCCTCATCATATAATTGAACGAAAACTTGTTTGACTGCTTCTGATAAGCCTTCATCCATTGTGAAACGTTCACGCGACCAATCCAGCGAAGATCCTATGCGCTCCAATTGACTATAAATGGCATTGCCTGATTGTTCCTTCCATTGCCAAACTTTATCCATGAACTTTTCCCGACCTAAATCATGGCGAGTAATATTTTCTGCATTCAGTTGTCGTTCAACTACCATTTGGGTGGCAATGCCTGCGTGATCGGTGCCAGGTTGCCATAAAGTGTTATAGCCACACATACGGTGATAACGCGTCAGGCAATCCATTAAAGTATTATTAAATGCATGACCCATATGTAACGTCCCCGTTACATTAGGGGGTGGAATCATAATGCAATAAGAGTGAGTGCCATTTCCTGAAGGTGCGAAGTAGTTATTTTGTTTCCAAAATTTATACCACTTTTGTTCAATGTCTATTGGCTGGTAGGTCTTATCCATGACGAGACAATACTTGAATATTCAAGATCAAAAGCGGTGAGCAGAGATGAAGTTTTTCGATTTATTAATAGGATCTTAGCTAAGATTACTCAGCTAATCATACAACATTGTCGCACCTGATGCGGTGGAAAAATAAGGGTCAATTATTTTTTGCGTCCAGGTAATCTAGCGCGCACTTCACTCAGAACTTGTTGCACAATTTCTTCGCTGGCACTTTCGAAGTGTTTGAGCATGATTCTGTTGACTGTTTTGGTGAGTTCTAACTCGAATTCTGATTTATCCGTACGACGATTTTGAGGATGAATTTCAGGCTTGGTATTGCTTATTTGTTGAGTAGCAGGTCGATTTGGTTTTGAAGATGAACTAGGCGTGTAGGCACCATTCATGGACGCTAACACGGGTTTGTTAGAGTCTGTTCCAGAAGCGGGTTTTGGTGGCTCACTTGAAGTATCGACTAAATGATCCAATACAGGAGCTTTTTTTGCGCTGTTTCCATCCATAGAAGCAAAAGGGAATATTGATAAATTTAAGTAGAGGATACTTCATGGTGCTGGGGATTCAGTCCATTCTCGCGATAAAAGCGGTAGCGTTCACGACCAGCGTGAATGGATTCTTGTTGATTATCGATAATTTCTGCAATTCTCTGAAATTGCTTAAAATTTTCAGGTATTTGGTGAGATAAATTGACCAAAAAATCTGTGTGACCAGATGTCATTTCTGGGCTTTTTTCTGAACTGATAGTTACTGGGCAGTCAGTGATGGGAAGTGGAGAAACTTCGTGTGGAATAAAACTACGGTCTCTAAAAGTCCATAACAAGTTATCTAGTTTTTCACAGTCATATTCAGAGTTCATATGGATATGAACACGATGACCCGCAGAAAATGCTTTTTCCGTAATTCGGCACGCAGTACGTAATGCAAACTGAGGTTCATTATCTTTCGTTACATAGAAATCAACTCTGGTCATTTTACTGTCTAAAACTCATAGGCTTGATGTAATAAATATTCAGTGAGCAGCGGGACCGGCCTGCCTGTTGCACCTTTTTCTTTCCCCTGGTGCCACGCTACGCCTGCAATATCTAAGTGTGCCCAGGTATATTTTTTGGTAAATCTGGAAAGAAAACATGCGGCAGTAATTGTTCCGCCCCAGCGACCACCTATATTGGCTATATCGGCAAAGTTGCTATCGAGTTGCGATTGATATTCATCCCATAGAGGTAATTGCCAGGTACGGTCACCCGTTTGTTCACCTGCACGAATAAGACTTTTAGCCAAATCATCATCATTACTCATTACGCCTGAAGGGATTTGACCTAACGCCACAACACATGCTCCTGTTAATGTCGCAATATCAATTACAGTTTCCGGTTCAAATTGAGCTATATAGGTTAGGGCATCGCACAACACCAGGCGACCTTCGGCATCGGTATTTAAAATTTCCACAGTCTGACCAGACATGGTTGTGACTACATCACCCGGTTTAGAGGCTCTACCATCAGGCATGTTTTCTGCGCAGGCCATTACACCAACAACATTAAGTGGTAAATCTAATTCGCAGCATGCTTTCATTGTGCCTAATACACTTGCAGCCCCACACATATCAAATTTCATTTCGTCCATAGTGGCGCCTGGTTTTAACGAAATACCGCCCGTATCAAACGTTATGCCTTTACCCACTAATACTACAGGGCGCTCATTTTCATTACCGCCGTTAAACTCCATGGTTACTAATTTTGCAGGCTCAACACTTCCATTTGAAACTGAAAGCAGTGCACCCATATTTAGTTTTTTCATTTGTGCTTCTTCCAGCACGTTCACTTTTAATTTTCGATTGCCTTTTTTCAATGCTAATGCTTGTTCAGCAAGATAGGTTGGTGTGCAAATATTTCCAGGTAAATTGCCTAGTTCTTTTGCTAAATTCATTCCACTGGCTATGGCTTTACCAATTTCAATACCATCGCGCATATCGGATAACTCTTTACGATTAGAAGTTATAAATTTTTGTTTGCGAAAATGAATTCTTGTTTTAGCTTTTGGTTTAGTTTCACTATAAACATACATTGATGACTCAATCGTCGTAACGGCTACCTGAACTTTGGTTAATACATCTGCGTCTTTGACGGGTAACTCGGTGAGGCAATTTATGATATTGCTAATCTTGTTGCGCTTAATTTCATTGGCAACTGCATTCAAAGCAGTTTGATATTTGCTTATTGAGAACGTATTTTCATCACCACAGCCCACAACGATAATGCAACTATGTTTGCTTCGCCCTGAATTATGTAATGTTGCAACTTGCCCTAAACCTCCTCCTGCAGCGCCACGTTGACAGGCATTAGTGATCGTATTGCGATAAGTCTTGTCTAATTTTTTTGCTGAATTACTTAATCGTTTTGGTTTAAATATGCCCACTACAACACAATCAGCGGTTTCTTTATCAACTGACGTGGTTTTAGCGATGGTTTCCATGATTTTCCTCAATTTAACTATTTGTACTTGCTGCATTATTGCTAATATTGGCCTAAATGTAACCGTATCTGGCCTATATCTACCAAAAGCCTGAATGTTTTCTACACTTAATCAATATTTTTCCCGAGAACTTGCTCAAACTTTCGCCGCAGTCAGCATCGTTTTACTGGTTGTTATTGTTGGCAAATCTTTTGTGAGTCTTCTTTCAAATGTTATCAACGGAAAATTGCCCTCTGATGTTGTGTTTTCTATGCTTGGACTAGGGATTTTAAAATCGGCAATTGTATTAGTACCTTTTGCGCTGTTGATAACCATTATGCTTGTGGTGGGTCGTTATTATCGTGATAGTGAAATTTACGCAATAAAAGCTGGCGGAATAGGGTCCTTGGCATTATTTCGATATGCCAGCCTGATTGTTATACCAGTGATCGTTATTTTGTTTTACCTCTCTATCTATTCAGCGCCATGGACTGAGCAGCAAATTGAGAAGATCAAACTTCAAGCAAAAGGATTAACCGACATCTATGGTTTAACGCCCGGTCAGTTCATTGAGTCTAACCAAGGTAACTGGGTGGTGTTTGTTGAGGAGGCCGATAAAGAGTCGGGTAAAGTTAAAAATATTTTTATTTCGGATCGTCGAGAGGGCAAAGTTGCGATAGAAACTGCACAGTATGCTGAGCAAAAGAATTTGCCGGAATTAGGAGGTGAATCACTAATATTGAAGCAAGGTCAACGTTATCAAGGCATACCGGGTGAAGGAGGCTTTACATTACTTGCATTTGATCAACACGCGATTCGCATTCCAGAATTTGATTTAAAACTGGATAGTAATGACCCTGAATTCAAGGCAACTTCAGAGCTTATGCAATCCAGTGTTCTTGCAGATATTGCAGAATTCCAATGGCGTATCTCCGTGCCCATCGCAGCAATTTTATTAGCATTATTAGCTTTTCCTTTAAGCGTGACCAATCCAAGACAAGGAAGGTTTGCAAAACTTGGAATCGCAATTGTTATCTATTTAATTTATGCAAATCTTCTGATTTTAATGGAATCATGGGTCGCGGATGGAAAATTTCCTGCAATGCCCGGAATGTTAACCGTGCATGCGGGCATGTTGTTACTTATTGTTGTTTTAATGTGGCGTCATCGCTTAGGTGCTTAGATGACGTTGTTTAAACATTTTGATCGTTATATAGGGCGTACCGTTTTTATAGGTACCTTATTTGCGTTACTGGTTTTGTTTGCTATTGATTCGATTATTGATTTTATAAACGATGTTGAATCAGTCGACGATCGTGGCTTTACGATGACTCATGTTTTCTTGCGGCTGTTTTTTGAAATGCCTCAGCGTTTATACGAGTTTATGCCTACAGCATTGCTGCTTGGTGCATTGATTGGAATAGGCCAGCTTGCATCGAAAAGCGAACTCATTGCACTACGTGCAGCGGGAATTAGTAAATTAAGGATCATCTGGTCTGCACTAAAAGTGGGGATCGTTTTAGTCGTATTAAGTGTGTGGGTGGGAGAAATGATAGTGCCCACTTCGCAAGGTTATGTGAACAGTTTAAGTAAAAGACAAGTTCGCACAGTTGATGAAAATGGGGAAAAACTCAGTGATGTTAAAAAAATTGCATTGCGCTCAAAGTACGGTGTATGGGTGCGTGATGGTAATAAATATATTAATGCACAGGAAATTTATCCTGACTATCGAATGCGCGACATATGGATTTATGAACTGGATTCACAATATAAATTAAAGCGCGCTAGTTTTGCTAAACAAGCAGTTTACGTAAATGAAGTTTGGCAACTATCGGATATTAAACACAGTTTAATTTCACCTAACGGTGTTGAAACCGTTGCAGCGGAAGAGGAGCATTGGGAGAGATTAGTTTCGCCTAATTTGTTTGATGTCATCACCGTAAAACCAGAATACATGGGTGCGGCCAAGCTTAAAAAGTACATTAACTATTTAGATGGTAACGAGCTGGACTCACAACGCTATCAGCTTGCTTATTTTAATCGTTTCGCTGTGCCATTATCCGGCATTGCAATGCTATTTCTTGCTTTACCATTTGTGTTTCGTTCTGCGCGTACCGGAGGGTTAGGGCAAAGGATCATGTTAGGTGCTGTGATTGCATTAAGCTTTAATATCTTGAGTAAAGTATTGGGTAATGCGAGCGTGGTCTATAATTTACCGCCCTTAATGGGGGCGTTTTTACCTACGTTGATTGTAATTGTTGCTGCAACTATTGCGATTCGAAGAATGGCTTGATTATAAATCGGTTGGGAGTTTCAATTTAGAAATTTAATAAATCCGCTTTAGTCCCAAGACATTTATATATAACTAAAGCAGTAGATAGTAGATCAGAATATAAATCTACTCAGGTAAATTGTTACCTGCGACAAAATGCCACATTCTAATCTGTAATTCCTGATTCTAATATTCTAATTCTATTATTAATCAAAATGGAGTTAGAACAATGGATTTTCCAAGCAGTAAGCACTTTTTTTTATTTCTAATATTTTTATTCCTTTTAATTGTACTAGTAACAAAAGCGAGTGCTGATTCAACTGCTCAACCAATAGGATTTGATGTTCATTCTGAAGGTTTGAGTCGGGCAGACAGCCATGCTCCGATTGGTGTCATGGGGGATCACATGCATCACAAAGGTGAATGGATGATTTCCTATCGGTTTATGACTATGGAAATGAAAGGAAGTAGAGATGGGAGTAGTGATATTAGCCGTGATGAAATTGTTACAACTGTCCCAAACCGATTTTTTGGTATGCCTATGCAGCCGCCTACGTTACGTGTTGTACCTACCGAGATGACAATGGACATGCATATGTTTGGTTTAATGTATGCACCGACAGATTGGTTGACTTTAATGTTGATGACTTCATACATTGAAAAAGAAATGGATCATGTTACTTACATGGGTCCAGCGGGGACTACAGTGCTTGGTCGATTCACTACAAAATCGGAAGGGTTTGGGGACACAAAATTAAGCGGTTTGATACGTTTATATGATGATGGGAAACATCATTTTCATCTAAATGCAGGAATTAGTTTGCCAACCGGATCAATTACAGAAGATGATGAAATTTTAGCCCCAACTGGTGCAACACCCTCACCAAATTTACCCTATCCAATGCAACTTGGTTCTGGCACATTTGACCTATTGCCAGGAATTACATATACAGCAGCTTCAGGTCGTATGGGGTGGGGTGCTCAATATAGTGCTGTCATTCGGTTAGAAGATGAAAATCATGAAGACTATAGTCTTGGAGATGAACATCGACTTACCGCTTGGGGAAGTTACTTATGGAAACCTTGGATGAGTACATCATTACGTTTAGCGGGTCAGACTATAGATAAGATTGACGGCCAGAATCCGGATATTGTTGCTCCGGTTCAAACTGCAGACCCTAATAACCAAGGTGGTGAGCGGGTAGATTTATTACTAGGTGTTAACTTTTCGGGGCAATCTAATTTAAAAGGCCATCGCATAGCATTTGAATTTGGCGCACCTATTTATCAGCACTTGAATGGGCCGCAACTTGAAACTGATTGGATTTTCACTGGGGGTTATCAATTTGCGTTTTAGGCCCTAGTTTTTATCTATGAAATTAGTGTTTTATTACAATAATTAATTATCACATTTTAGGGTACAGTTTATGGGGTTGCGAGAGTAATTTTCATAAATAAAATAACGACTTAAATAATTGGATAAGTTTTAGAGCTAATGAACAAACTAAATACATACACCCAGCAATCAGGACATCATGCCAACTTAAAATTACTTATCTGGTTGCGTGCAGTTTCGATTGTTGGACAATTTACCGCTGTCATTATTGCTAAACATTATCTTGAAATTTCTTTACAAACAGGTGTGTTGTATACATGGATTGGCATTTATGTATTTATCAATCTATTAACCATCACGCGACTTTATACAAAAATTGAAATTCACAAATGGGAATTTTTTGCTCACTTAATTGTTGACATAATAATTCTGACTATTTTATTAAAATATTCAGAAGGAGGTGCGAATCCGTTTGTTTCCCTATATTTAATCCCTCTTACCATTTCAGCAATAACGCTCCCGGCAATGTTTACTTGGGTGTTGGCTGCTATCACGATTTGTTGTTATAGCCTACTTGTATGGGTCTTTAGCCCAATGACTGGACATAGTTTTCATGCAAATCATTTTGATGTTCATGTTATAGGTATGTGGTTGGGGTTCGTGATTAGTGCTGCTCTTGTCGCATTTTTTGTAGTTAGGATGGGCCGAATTATTCAACTACAGCAACAAAAACTTGCAGAACAAAAATCACAACAACTACAAAACGAACAATTTGTAAAACTAGGCACGTTAGCCGCCAGTACTGCCCATGAGCTGGGTACACCACTCGGTACTATGCAACTCGCTGTAGAAGAGTTGCAAAATAATCCTGAAGATAACAAGAAACAACTTCATATTTTAAATGATCAAATAAAACGCTGTAAAGAAGCGTTATCAGTATTATCCGCTTCTGTAGGCGCACCGCCACTAGAAAGTGGTCAACCTATGAAGGTTAAAAACTTTATTGATGATGTCTTTAATGATTGGCAGCAGTCTCGCCCAGCCATCAATATTGAAACAAACTGGGTCTCTGATTCCTCTGGTCCAGAAATCATTGCAGAGAGATCGCTGAAACAAGCCATCAAAAATATTTTAGATAATGCAGCTGATGTATCACCAGAATATGTATTATGTGAAGCCTCGCTAAAACAAGATGAGTTGATACTCAAAGTATCAGATCATGGCCCAGGCATCACATTTGATAAAAATGAGAAGATTGGCCAGCAACCTGTTTCAAGTAAAGCGAAAGGAATGGGGCTTGGGTTATTTTTATCGCATGGAATTATCAAAAGATTTGGAGGAAATGTTTCTCTAAAGAATATTAGGGAAGGTGGATTACAAACCACTATTTCTTTACCAATACAAACTCTTGCCATTTCATGAATAATAATTTGCTCATAGTTGAAGATGATGAAGCTTTTTCATGTGCGCTCGGAAACGCACTAGAGAAAAAAGGATTCAATGTATTTAGTTCAAGTACAGTAAGCTCTGCAATTCATGCAGCGAATACACACTCCCCAAATTTTGCTGTTATAGATTTAAAATTAGAAAATGAATCGGGTCTGAAGATTATTCCAGTATTAAAAGGGCTAAACTCTAAAATAAAAATAGTCGTGCTTACTGGATATGCAAGCATTGCTACCGCAGTAGAGGCTATTAAACTTGGGGCAATGCAATATTTAACAAAACCCGCTAGTAGCGAAGAAATTTATCAAGCGTTTTTTAAATCAGACGGAGATGCGGAACAAAATCTTGTTTCAAATCCAATGTCTCTAAGACGTCTTGAATGGGAGCATATTCAAAAAGTACTAAGCGAAAATGATGGAAATTTATCTGCCACTGCAAGAGCATTGGGAATGCATCGAAGAACTTTGCAGCGCAAATTAAATAAGAATCCTGCAAAAAATTAAATGTCTGCTATCGACCTAAAGCGGACATTTTGAAGTCTTTTATTCAGATGAAGTATTTATTCAGCTTAGCTTGGTTATTGCTGATACTGTTGCTTCTTTCATCTTGTGGACCATCTTGCCAAAAAGACTCTGAGGCTGTTGTATTTGCAAAATCTTTGTCAAATGAACAACTCGAAAAATTATTTATTGATATGCAAACACACTGGAGAAGATTCGACGCTCCTGACGATGGATACTTTCGGGGAACAGAGCCTATTGAGTTTGCTTATCTAAATGCTGCAAAGGTAAGACCAAGAGATATGAACATAATGCTAGAAGGGTGTCTCGATGAATTTGTCGGCTTAATATTTCACGGGTTCACACTTGAGCCAGATGATGTGATTAAAGAGCAGAAAATTGAAATTGAATATCACGACAGAGAAAATATAGTGCGAGAGGTATTATGGGTAAACGTTAAATTAGATGATAAAGACAAATGACCGTTATTGGCCGAAAGCAGTCATTTTAAAAACGGAGTATTTCTATTCAGAAACAACATCCATGTTGTTACTCATATTCGCACATCCATGTGCTCACTACTCACTGCAATAGGTAATTTCTTGCTAAAGATATAGTAGGAAGGTCATGTATTTATATGCAATGACTTTGATTCCATGGGCTCATGTAAGTTTTTGGTCTTTTGTCAGGTCAGATAACTAAGTTGAACAACAGAATGAGGAGCTAACTTTTTATACTCCTTGTGAAATTGAGGCAAAGTTGAATCAAAAACCTATTAAAGTAACTATATTTCGTTGGGCAGGTTCCTGGGGGCCTTTCAAAGTTAAAATTTCTTGTGGTGAATGTACTTTAACCAAAGATGTAATTTTAGATACTCTTGAAAATGAATTATCTGGAATTTCAATAGAAATAGAATCACGAGAATGGCTGAGTGAATGGTGGAAGCCTTTAGCAAAAGGAGGATGGCATGCTCCAATTGTAATGGTTGAAGGTAAAGTTGTAAGTCAAGGAGTTGCAATCAACCGAGGTATTCTTACGCAAGCAGTTATTGAAGCCTATTCTAGAAATTTAGAAATTGAAGGCAACCATCTTTTTGGAAAAGAAAGTTGTCCTCATTGTAAACGGGCGAAAGGGTATCTTGATCAGGCTCAAATTCCTTATCACTATCATGATGTTGTCAAAAGCCCAAGTGGCTTGTATGAAATGCTTGCTCGTGTGAAACCTCTTATTGGTTCTAAAACACCTGTAACTGTTCCACAAATATGGCTTGATGGCACATACATAGGAGGAGCGGATCAGCTTAGTAACGTAGTACAGCAAAAAGTCGAACCTAATTTTGATCGTGGTAAGTGCTCAATTTCTCCATAAAGTCGCAGATCACACAATAAAATTCACTCCATATTATTTCCTCAGTTTTTCAGCTCTCAGAGAAAATCTTAAGAAAATATCAACAGCAATCTATGTAGAGAGTGACACTGAATACAAAGTAATCAAATTTAAATTTATTTTTTATCAGTGAGATACTAAAACCATCTGTAGTAAATTCTTAACAAGAATAAATTTAATTTCTCATTCATCTGGTTAGTGTAAAATAATGCCTTAAAAAATAATTTAATTAATTTGGAGGAGCTATGAAAAAACCAGTATTCACTGCGACTCTATTCATCACAATTATATTAATACCGTTTCTTGCTTTTTCTGACAGAAATGAGCATAAAGAAACAATCAAAGTTCCGCATTCACTAAAACTACTGCTATTCCGAGTGATGTGTATGTAAATCCTCAATTTGATATGGAAGCTGATAGGGAATATAACGAGCAGGCTGAAATGGAATTTCGTGTGTGTGGTTAGCCAAATAATTTGGTATAAGTTGCAGCCATAATAGAATCTATTAACTAGATCATGTAAAGAAGCTTAATTGTATTGGGCTTCTTTGTAGTTTTATTTTCCTTATTTTTTACGCAAACGCGATCCTAGTTTGAATAAACTAATGCCAAGTAATGACTATCAATATCGAAGATAAATATGTAGGGCTCATCCCAGCTGCTGGATGTGCCAGTCGCTTACCAAACTTAGGTTGTAGTAAAGAAATTTATCCAATACCTACGATTACCGAGCAGAATGAACAAAAATTTACCCCTGTAAGTTCTTATCTTATCCAGTCTTATCAAAGGGCAAGCATAAATAATATAAAGATTATTCTTCGTGATGGTAAAGAAGATATCATTGAAACATTAGGCAATGGTCAGCAATATGGCGTACAGCTAAGTTATTTGTACACACAGATTTTTCATGGCCCACCTTATAGCTTAGATGCTGCCTTTTCAGATGTTCAAAGCAAATCCATTGCGGTTGGATTTCCTGATATTTTGTTCACACCTCAAGATGCATTTGCATCGCTTATTAATAAACAAGAACAGACTCAAGCCGATGTTGTTCTGGGCCTGTTTGTTGCGCCACATCCACATAAAATGGATATGATTGAATTTGATTCAGCGAGCAACATTAAATCCATTCACATTAAACCTTCGCAGTCTCCACTAAAATGGACGTGGATATTAGCGGTGTGGACACCTCTTTTTAGTGTGTTTATGCATCAAACACTGAAAAAAATGCTGCCTGAATTTGAGACCAAACAGCGCAATGAGTGCCATATTGGAACTATTTTTCAACTAGCATTAAACGAGGGACTTCGTTTTGATTATGTGTATTATGATACAGGTGAGTTGATTGATATAGGCACCCCGGATGACTTGCATCGCATTGAGCATTCATGCCCGGACTGGCTTAAATAAGTTTTGTATTTGAAAAAAGCTCGTTCACATATCATCGTACTCAATTCTGATGAGTTTCGTTTTTGAGGCAATGTCGTGCCAAGTACGGTTTTGTTTATCCCACAAGCTCCAAAGAAAACCAATACCGAAAATTGCCCATGAAAAGATGGCTACAACAAAACGAATTAAGCAACTTTTCCAAGAAACAATCATTCCATTTTCGGGTACGAGTTTCATTTTCCAAGTGCGCATTCCAAGTGTTTGGCCATTGTGCGTCCAGAACCAGGCAAAGAATATAAATGCAACAAGAAAGATATACACTTGATATAAATAGAAAAAAGGGCTTTCAGGTTTGATATTAAATGGAATAACTACTAAAAATGATGCAATAAATAAAACGGTAAGTAATAAAAAG
This sequence comes from Gammaproteobacteria bacterium, assembly GCA_965243395.1. GTDB lineage: Bacteria > Pseudomonadota > Gammaproteobacteria > UBA4575 > UBA4575 > JABDMD01. The sequence goes on from CBDEUS010000001.1 coordinate 426,104, forward strand.
AAATCATAAAAAATTGCACCAAATCGTCGTAGCAATGAAACATGTTTCTGTGAGGAGGAGTTTTTAGAATTCATTTTAATTTGTAATAACTATACAAAAGTTGATTTTATTATGTGAAATTCATAAACTTAGCTTTAATGGATTAAGTATATCGATTTCAGTACTAGAAAAATCATAAAGATTGATCAATAACAATAATAAAACTGAAGTGAAATCGTAAGAATTAGCTAAAAATTGGGAGCTATCTTGCAAAAATTTCAGCGAAATTATTCTTGCCTAAAACCTAGTCGCATTATCTTTTCAGAATTATCATATGAGTGATTCTTCATTTACTTTGCCGCCTGACCAGCCTGTTATTGAGGCTTTTCTTGATACTTTGTGGGTAGAACATGGCTTAAGTGAGAACACATTATCTGCGTATCGTAACGATTTGTTAGGTTTGTCGAAGTGGTTGTCTAAAATGACAGTGAATATTACCGATGCCCGCCGAGATCATTTATTGGATTATTTGTCCTATCGTGTGCAACAAGGCAGTATGCCGCGTACTTCTGCAAGATTATTATCAAGTATTCGACGTTTTTATCGTTATCTTGTGCGACAAGGCGCTGTGCAGAAAGATCCTTCTGCACAAATTGAATTTCCGAAACTCGGTCGTCCGTTACCCGAAACTTTAACGGAAGAAGAGGTTGAACGTTTACTCGCTGCACCTAATACAAATAAGGCGCAAGGGGTGCGTGACCGTGCAATGTTAGAGGTACTTTATGCTTGCGGATTGCGAGTTAGTGAATTGATTGGCTTAACACTCAGTCAAGTAAACTTAAATCATGGTGTAATTCGCGTGACAGGCAAGGGCAATAAAGAACGCTTAATTCCATTTGGAGAGCAAGCCAATGAATGGATTTCGAAATTCATAAATGAAGCACGAGCAGATTTGTTAAAAAATAATCGTCCTTGCGATGCATTATTTATAACTAATCGAGGTGCTGCAATGACACGGCAGGCATTTTGGCATTTGATTAAAAAGCACTCGAAAAATGTAGGCATTACTAAGCACTTATCTCCACATACTTTGCGACATGCATTTGCGACTCATTTGTTAAATCATGGTGCGGATTTGCGCGTTGTGCAAATGCTATTAGGACATAGTGACCTATCTACCACGCAAATATATACGCATGTAGCACAAGCAAGATTACAGGAACTGCACCGCAAGCATCATCCCCGAGGCTAAAATGTGTTGCTGGGCGGTTAATTTAGTCATTCTAAAGGATGAAATTATTCTCTAGGACAAAGGTCTTATATAGTATGCCTGCAATGGCCTTGCAGCTATGTAGCTACTGAGTATTCATTTCAAATTCAATAGGGAAATAACAGAATGTATAAGTTGATCATTTATTTAGTGTTGCTTTTATTTAGCTCTCAAATAGCAGTTGCTGGTGAGTCTGAGGATATTGCTAACATCATGGAGCGTTTAGAAAAATTAGCACCGCAAGATAAGCCAGACTCAATTAAACCCACTGCTGTAAATGGCTTATATGAAGTTATTTTTGGTTCAGAAATATTTTATGTTTCATCAGACGGTCGTTATGTTATTCAGGGTGCATTATTGGATTTAAATACCAATGAGAATATGACTGAAACGACACGAGCTAATTTACGCAAGACAGCCATGAGTCAGCTGAAAGAATCTGAAATGATCGTATTCTCACCAGAAAAGCCTCGTCACACACTAACGGTGTTTACGGATATCGATTGTGGTTATTGCAGAAAATTACATTCTGAGATGGATCAGTTAAATAGTTATGGCGTTAAAGTGCGTTATATGATGTTTCCACGTAGTGGTCCTAATACTCCATCCTTTCAGAAAGCAGTAAATGTTTGGTGCGCAAAAGACCAGCAGGTATCGATGACTAGAGCAAAGGCGGGCGAGAGTGTTCCTCAAGCGAATTGTGATCATCCTATCAATTCGCAGTTTAGTGCAGGACAACAATTAGGTGTAACTGGTACTCCTGCATTGTTGCTAGATGATGGAACATTGATTCCTGGTTATCGACCTGCAAAAGATTTAGCAGCAATGTTGGATGAACATACTAAGAAGAGTAATTAATTTTATCCGTTTAACTCATCATCAGAATAATCATAGATTGCCGGAATGGATGTAAACAAAACTGATGTGCGTATCGTTTTGTTTGGATATAGTTTTTTCACAGCATTTTTATAAACACTCATTTGAGGACAATACTGCTTCGCTAATTCGTGCATCGAGGCCAGTGTGGCTTCGCTTGAGGTTTTATAATCAATAATCCAAGCAGACATTTTGTAAATTATTATGTGATCTATGATGCGAAAGTAGACTTTATTGCTTTCTGTAAAGCTTATCGGAATTTCTTTTAAAATTTCTTTTTCGTCTGAGGTTGAAAATATCTCTTCTAGCTCTTTCGATTGATAACAATTTTTTACTTCATTCAATGCGCGTTCAAAATTAGAGTGACTTTCAATAGACCCAAGTTCAGATTCAACCGTGATTCTTAAATTTTCGTAGTCTGACTCTTCTTGGAAAAAGTGTGGTTCGGCGAGTTCAAATATCTTATGCACAAGTGTTCCATAATCAGCTTTAGTATCATTTTTAACGCCCTGTTTAGTATTTGCATCGATGTCGTTTGGTTTAACAAAAGCTTGGCTTAAGTCGTAAGTATGATTTTGATACTGCTTATTTTTTTCAGCTTCGACTTTTTGTGACTCTGGTATAGGAGCAGTACCAAACTTCATGCATAAGGGATTACTATTGATATCTTGTTCAAACGCATCATTAATTATGGAGTGCCAAGAAATTGAATGATGTTGTGAAGCAGTCCCGCTGATAAATAAGTATTGTTTTGCGCGAGTTAAGGCTACATAAAGTAAGTTTAGTTCTTCTAGACGTTCTTTATCAGTTTGTTTATTGATTATTGATTGTGTATCTGTATCAATTTCGTTTTTGCGTCCTAGTATGAAAAATAATTCCGGCTGTAGAGCGCCTGGGGGCCACTGAATGATGGGTTGATAAGTAAAGGGTTTGTTTTTTTGTGGTCCTGTATCATACAAAAATACTACAGGCGCTTCTAAGCCTTTAGCAGCATGAATAGTCATGATCTGCACAACATTTTCATTTTGCTGCTGTAAGTTTCTCGATAGCGAAATACCAGCATTTGGTTTTCGTAACGCGTTTAAGAAAGACTGAACGCTAGAATATCTACCTGCATCTATATCTAAACTAAGTTGAAGTAGTGAAATAAGGTTATCTAATACTTGCGTTTTCGATTTATTGTTATCCTTTTTTGTACAGCACGATGCATAACGTGATAGTAGATTAGTCTGAAAATATATTTGATCAAGTAAATCATGAACTGGAAGCGTATTAGTCATTAGTTGCCAGTTATGAATCTGTTCTAGCGCAGATTTTGCTTTAGGGTTGGCCGAAGTGTCTGCATATTCGATAAGTTTTTCATGCCACGTATTTTGGTTTTGAATAGATATCTGCATCAATTCTTCATCTGAAAACGCATACAAGGGGCTACGCAACACTTGTGCAAGTGCTAAGTCATTGTGAGGCTGGATTAAAAATGTCAGTAGAGCCAATATATCTTGAATTTCGAGAGCTGATAAAAAATCTTTTTCATAAGTGCTGTTGTAGGGTATGTTTTGCTCGCGCAATGCAAGTTCAAGCTGTGCCAAATGTGTGCGGTTGCGAGCCAAAATCATGATATCGCTGAAACAGACTGCTCTTGCCCCAGATTGATCATTAATCGTAGTTGAGTTACAGATTATTGTGTTTATTTTGTTTGCTACGCTTTGTCCTTCTAAATAATGACAATCGTATTCGACATTTTGCTTAGGCTCTGTAAGTGGATTTCGAAAAGCTTTATGTTGAATAGCTTTTTCATCTAAATCATCAACAGTGATTAAAGAATCTACATGGACTTCTCCCCATAAATTTGATTGCACGGCTTGATGAGTATTAAAGTTATTGAGCAATATATTTTCTTGTGAAAATACTTGGTTAACAAAATTTACAATTGCTGGTGAGGAGCGAAATGATTCATCCGTTTCGAGTACGTCAGCTTTAAGGTTTTGTTTAGCCCAATTTGCAGCATTAAATTGCAGCTCAGAATTTGCTCGGCGAAAGCCATAAATGGATTGTTTGGCATCGCCTACAAAAAATAAGCTTCTATGATTTTCACTAGAATCTATTGCTAGTTCATTTAGTAAAGGGGATATCAATTTCCATTGAGTTGGATTTGTGTCTTGAAACTCATCTATTAAAATGTGCTGAATGCGCTGATCCAGTTTGTACTGAACCCAGGCAGCATTTTCATGTTGGTTTAAAAGTAGATAGGTGTACCACTCGAGATCATCAAAATCCAAAAAATGTTGCTGGAATTTTAGTTCTTGATATTCCTGTATAAGGATATGCCCCGCAAAAAACCATGCACGGTTAAATTCATATAATGCTTGTTTCTTTTTATTGTCTAGGTAGTCGAAAAATTTTTCACAAATAATGTCATGTAGCTCAAGCAATTTATTCATATTTTCATTGCCTAAGTTTTTTTCTAGTGCTTTGCTGGTCTTGAGCTTGCGCATTTTTAATTCATTCGTTAAAAACACATTAACGATCGCGTCCAAATGTTGCTCTTCGAGCTGTGTGCTTTGTAAAAATATCGTCAGATTCTTGCAGTGGCGTAGATTAGTATCCGTTGGGTGCTGAGACAGATAAACTGAATACTTTTCAACGAACGGCCTAAGAGAGTTCAAAAAATCTGATAAGTTAAAAGTTTTCTTAAATAGCTTTTTATGTAAGCATTCACCGGCATAGGTAACAGGATCAGTTTGTAGTTCAGTAAAACTCCACCAGTCACTCCTGGAGTCAATGAAGGTGTCAAGCAGCTGGTTAACATTATTGACGCTGCTGCTGTGTTGTAGCAGTTTAAACAACGCTTGACTAAGCTTAATATGATCTTTTGATTGTGCTTTTTTGAACAAGCGTTTTCGTGCTTCTTCTTTGAGCTCAAATGTGGTTTCAACTACTCGAAAGCCTGCAGGCACACCTGCATGAATTGCGAAACGTTTTAGAATATCCTGGCAAAATGCATGAAAAGTGGTAATTCGTATTTCATGCTCGGCAAATAATAATTCTTCATATAAGTTTCTCGCTTTTGATATGCTTACGTTATCATATGAATGCGAGAGATCTTTTAGCGTTTTCTGTAATTGTGAATCATCCACTGAAGCCCACTCGGCCAATACTTTCATTAGTCGTTCTTGCATTTCTGCGGCTGCTTTGCGCGTGAAAGTAATGGCTAAAATTTGTGCAGGCTCAATTCCATTAAGCAATAGTTTTAATATACGGTGAACAAGAAGATACGTTTTACCACTTCCTGCAGAGGCAAATACTGCAATATTTGCATACGGATCTGTAGCGCGTTGGGTTTTGTTAATGTGACTAATATTCGAGCCTGTCATGTGGCTAGCATACTGTCGTGATTAGGTTCGTACAATTATTTAAGTTTTAAAAAGGAAACTGAATGGCAGGAAAGTATGATGCTTCTGATATCGAGGTACTAAGTGGTTTAGATCCGGTCCGAAAACGGCCCGGAATGTATACCGATGTCACGCGCCCCAATCACTTAGCACATGAAGTAATTGATAATAGCGTTGATGAAGCCATTTCTGGTTATGCCAAATCTATAGCAGTAAAACTTTATAAAGATGGTTCACTCGAAGTTGCAGATGATGGACGCGGTATGCCCGTGGATAAGCACCCCAAATTAAAATTACCCGGTGTGGAGGTCATATTAAGTACGTTACATGCGGGAGGTAAATTTTCAGATAAGAATTACGCTTTTTCTGGGGGTTTGCATGGAGTAGGTGTGTCGGTTGTTAATGCATTATCCAAGAATCTTGACATATGGGTGCGCCGTGGCGGTAAGGAATACAACATGTCGTTCAAGGGTGGCAAGAAAAGCTCCAAGCTTGAAGTTGTGGGGACCGTGGGTCAGAGAAATACGGGTACCACTATTCGATTCTGGCCAGATGCAAAGTATTTTGAAAGTGATAAATTTTCAGTTACCAAATTGCTGCATATCATGCGAGCTAAAGCAATTTTATGCCCTGGTTTAAAAATCACTTTTGATGACCAACAAAATAAAAAGAAATATGAATGGTTCTATGAAGATGGCTTAAAAGATTACTTATTGGAATCTGTGGAGGGGCTTGAGAATATTCCACAAGACTCATTTTGTGAACACTTTGAAGGCGAACAAGAAACTGTGGATTGGGCCATTACATGGCTATTAGAAGAAGGTGAAGGATTAAAAGAAAGTTATGTCAATCTTGTTCCCACAGCACAGGGAGGCACGCATGTTTCCGGTTTGCGCACGGGTTTAACGGAAGCGCTGCGAGAATTTTGTGAGTTTCGAAAACTATTGCCGCGAGGAGTAAAACTCACGCCAGACGATGTATGGGAAAGACTGTGTTATGTACTGTCTGTAAAAATCAAAGACCCACAATTTGCAGGCCAAACTAAAGAACGATTAAGTTCTCGTGAAACAGCGGTATTTGTCGGAGGTGTTGCAAAAGATTCGTTTGGGCATTGGTTGAATCAAAATGCTGAATCGGGTGAGCAAATTGCCCAACTTGCGATTAGTAATGCTGAATCTCGTTTAAAGAAAAATAAAAAAGTTGTTCGTAAAAAAATTGCAAGTGGCCCCTCTTTGCCTGGGAAGCTAGCAGACTGTACTTCAGAAGATTTATCGCGCACAGAGCTATTTCTTGTGGAAGGCGATTCTGCAGGGGGCTCGGCTAAGCAAGCGCGTGATCGTGTGTATCAAGCCATAATGCCATTGCGTGGAAAAATTCTAAATACTTGGGAAGTAGCTTCTGAACAAGTGTTGGGGTCACAAGAAGTGCACGATATTTCTGTAGCGATTGGCATAGAGCCAGGTAGCTCAGATTTATCAGGACTGCGCTATGGAAAAGTCTGTGTGTTAGCAGATGCTGATTCGGATGGTTTACACATTGCGACATTGCTTTGCGCATTATTCTTGCAACACTTTAAATCACTGGTGGAGGCCGGGCATGTTTACATGGCGATGCCACCTTTATATCGCATAGATGTGGGCAAAGAAGTGTTTTATGCGCTCGATGAGGATGAGCAAAAGGGAATTTTGGACCAAATCAAAGCTGAAAAGAAAACAGGGAAAATAACCATCACACGTTTTAAAGGTTTAGGGGAAATGAATCCCATGCAGTTGCGTGAATCTACAATGGCTGTGGAAACGAGACGATTAGTGCAGCTCTCCTTAACAGATCAGAAGAAAACATTTAAATTGATCGATATGTTACTAGCAAAAAAACGTGCAGCTGACCGAAAGAAATGGTTAGAGAAGAAAGGAAATATGGTGCAGGTATGATTTATTTGCGCGAAGTCAGGTTAGAAAAAAAGTGAACATGGTGCAATTGTGAAAAAATCATGCAAGATGGTAGAAAATTAAATATATGAGTGAAAATTTAGAAATGGACTTTGAACAGTCTGAAGAATTACCCATTCAGGAATTTGCTGAAAAGGCATATTTGGAATATTCCATGTATGTGATTCTTGACCGTGCATTGCCAAATATTGGGGATGGCTTGAAGCCGGTACAACGTAGAATTATTTATTCCATGTCAGAGCTTGGTTTGTCAGCAGTTTCCAAACATAAAAAATCGGCGCGTACGGTAGGGGATGTGATTGGTAAATATCATCCTCATGGAGACAGTGCGTGTTATGAAGCCATGGTTTTAATGGCACAGCCATTTTCTTATCGTTATCCGCTTGTAGATGGTCAAGGCAATTGGGGTTCAACCGATGATCCTAAGTCTTTTGCAGCCATGCGCTACACCGAGTCAAGATTAACTAAATACGCAAAAGCATTATTGCAGGAGCTGGATCAAGGTACTGCTGAATGGGTGCCGAATTTTGATGGCACTTTATCAGAACCAAAAGTATTACCAGCTCGTTTACCAAATGTATTGCTAAATGGCGGAATGGGAATTGCCGTAGGAATGTCTACGGATATCCCGCCACATAATATCAATGAAGTGGTGAATGCCTGTGTACATTTGCTAGATCATCCCAAGGCAACGGTTGCTGAACTATGCAAACACATTAAAGGTCCAGATTATCCAACTGGTGCGGAAATTATTTCAGATCCAAAGGAAATTAAAGAAATTTATGCAACGGGCACTGGTTCCGTGCGAATGCGCGCTGTCTATCAAAAAGAAGATTCAGATATTGTTATTACTGCATTGCCTCATCAGGTTTCCGGCGCAAAAATATTGGAACAGATAGCGCAACAAATGCAATCCAAAAAATTGCCCATGGTGCAAGATTTGCGGGATGAATCTGATCATGAAAATCCAATTCGTATCGTAATTACTCCACGAAGTAATCGCATCAATATCGATGATTTAATGTCGCACATTTTTGCAACGACTGATTTAGAAAAAAATTATCGTGCAAATTTGAATGTGATCGGCATTGATGGTCTCCCTCAGGTTAAAAATATACGAGATTTGCTTAAAGAATGGCTGGAATTTAGAAAAGAGACGGTAAAAAAACGCTTGCAATGGCGTTTAGATAAAGTAGCTAAGCGATTGCACGAATTAGATGGACTTTTAATTGCATATTTAAATATTGATGAAGTCATAAAGATCATACGCAATGAAGATGAGCCAAAAGTTAAATTGATGAAAAAATTCAAGCTTAGTGATGAGCAAGCTGAATATATATTAAATTTACGTTTACGTAACTTAGCTAAAATTGAAGAAATAAAAATTAAAGCTGAGAAAAAAGAATTATCTACTGAGAGGAAAACACTGGAGCAGACCCTTAAATCAAGCGCCCGTTTGAAAACCCTAATTAAAAAAGAACTAAAACAAGATGCAGAAGAATTTGGAGATGAGCGTCGCTCTAAATTAGTTAAACGTGAAGCTGCTACTGCAATAGATGAATCCAAATTAGTTCCCTCTGAGGCTATTACGGTTGTGCTATCTCAAAAAGGCTGGGTGCGGGCAGCAAAAGGAACAGAAGTTAACGCTAGAGAACTCAATTATAAGTCTGGAGACGCTTATCAAGCTCATGCTTTTGGCAAGTCAAATCAAAACGCATTATTTATAGATTCGCGTGGACGTTGTTATGCCTTACCTGCACACACTTTACCTTCTGCACGAGGCCAGGGTGAGCCATTAAGTGGTAAATTGAAACCCGCAGATGGTGCACAATTTGTGGGTGTAATGATGGGCGATCCCGAAGATTACTACTTACTCGCAAGTAGTGCGGGTTATGGATTTGTCGGCAAACTTGAAGACATGTTTACCCGTAATCGCGCCGGTAAAGCGATGTTATCGGTGCCTAAGGGTGCACAAGCACTGCCACCCGTTCGGGTTCGGAGTATTGACGAGGATTGGATCATTTCTATAGGTTCTGCTGGTAATATGTTAGTCATCCCTTTAAATGAAATTCCGGTATTGCCAAAAGGAAAAGGTAATAAAATCATTAATATTCCAAGTAAGAAAGTGGTGAGTGGTGAAGAATACATGCGTGCGATAGCTTTAGTGCAAGATGGTGAAAGCCTTACCCTGCACGCTGGAAAGCGTACTAAGAAAATGAAAGGTGATGAAATTGACACTTTTGTTGGAGAGCGTGGTCAAAGGGGATTAAAGTTATCACAAGGTTACCGGAATGTTGATGCAATTGAAGTTCACATGGATGAAAAAATAGAAGAGTAAAATCTTGAGTTTTAATAATAAGGCTCCATATTTAAATAATGCAGATAAATTTACAATTTTGTGAGGGTTAGTTAATGGCAACTCGAATCTTTCTACTTATCGCAACTAATTTTGCTGTGATCGTTGTTTTAGGAATTGTGGCTCAGCTTATCGGGCTCGATAAAATCATGGCTCAAAATGGCATGTCTGGTCAGCTGACGGGTTTGTTTATTATGTCGTTAGTCATTGGTTTTGGTGGTTCATTTATTTCTTTAGCCATGTCCAAGTGGCTGGCAAAAAGATCAATGGGTGTGCATATGATTGAGCAACCATCAAACGAAGTGGAGCAATGGTTGATGGATACCGTACAACGTCAAGCAGAACAAGCCAACATCGGTATGCCAGAAGTTGGAATTTTTGATACACCTGAAGTAAATGCTTTCGCAACAGGTATGCGTCGTAATAATGCGATGGTTGCGGTGAGTACCGGTTTGTTAAATGCAATGAGTCGTGATGAAGCAGAAGCCGTGATGGCACATGAGATTAGTCATGTTGCGAATGGAGATATGGTTACTATGGGACTTATTCAGGGTGTATTGAATACTTTTGTAATTTTCTTGTCTCGTATTGTAGGCATTATTGTCGATAAAGCTGTGTTTAAGTCTAGAAGTGGTTTTGGACCTGGATATTACATAGTTAGTATCATCGCGCAAATCGTTTTGGGAATATTGGCATCTATTATTGCGAGTTGGTATTCGCGTCGACGTGAATTTCGTGCAGATGCTGGAGGTGCAGAATTAGCGGGGCGTGAAAAAATGGCTGCGGCATTAGAGCGTCTTAAAGCACAACACGAGCCACAAGAATTACCAGGACAACTTGCAGCCTTTGGAATTTCGGGTGGCATGAAAGATGGGCTTAGAAAACTATTCAGTACACATCCACCGCTAGAAGATCGAATTGCGGCCCTAAGAAATTACTAAGGGAGATTATTAAGGGAAATAGCTAATAAAGAAAATAGCTAGAAGGTTAATCTATAAAAATTCGTTTATAGAGAAAAATCGTAGTTGGGTTGTTCGCCAGGAGGTTGTAAAAAGTTACCTTGTGTATAATTGATACCTAGACTCCATAAGATCGACAGGGTGTCTGCATCTTCAATGAATTGCGCGATAACCTTCGTTCCAGCCGGTTTAAGGGCTTCTGCAATTTCACGGATAGCGTTCTGATTTTCTTGGTTGTCGCTGACCCCAGACATTAAGCTGTGACAAATCTTCACATAGTTTGCTGGGATTGCTTTCAATATTTTTGCAGGATTTTCACCTGCGCCGAATGCATCGATTGCAATTTCTGCTTTCATGCCTTGTAATGCAGTGACCAAATTTTTTGATTCTTTGAAATGAGAAATTAATACAGACTCTTTAATTTCAAAGCATACAAAGTTTGGTGAAATTCCATTGGTATTGAATTGTTCGCCTAACCAAGCCGGTAAATCTTTGTCCAAAATCGAATTAGAGCTTAATTTAATGAATAAGCGCATATCAGCGCCTTTATTGCGTAGTTCCGATAATTTCTTAAGCGCATTAAGAATAATCCAGCGGTCCAGCATTTTGCCAAAACCCGTACGCTCAATTCGCATAACGAATTCACTGGCAGGGACAAGGTCATTTTCTTTATTTCGAAGTGCGGTATAGATCTGATAACGCTCTCCAGGCTCCCCGTGTAAGCTGATAATGGGTTGGTACAATAGAGCGAGGCGATTTTCTTTTACGGCTTCACGTAGTTTAAGGGTCCAGCGCTCGTCTTTCTCTTTTTCACCCATCTGTTCATCATTAGGCTGGAAGATTACAATTTCATTTTTGTCATTTTCCCAAGCCTCATCACAACAATTTTTAGCTTTGTTTAAAATGTCTGGCACATCCGTTGTGAACTGATCAATCTTTACAGCGCCAACCGCTGGTTTGATAGAAATGTAATCACTACCTGAAGACGTCATTAAATCTCCAAGACTTTTAATCACACTTGTTCCAAATGCTTGTATTTCTTTTGGATTGATATTGGATGTTAAAACACCGAAAGATTCTTCAGTTAACTTAGAAAGCGTTTCGCCGTGTGTGCAACATTTACGTAAGGTGCGTGCCACATCACTACTAACTTTATCAATCGCGGCAATTCCAAACTTATCTTTTATATCACTGAAATTTGCAATATCAATCTGGATAAATGCCTGCGACACTTTGCCTTGTGCAGCATCATTTGCAGCGGCATCGAGTTGATCCATAATTGAACGACGATGATAAAAACCAGTATGAACATCTCGTTCGCTTAAATAATTAAGTTGTTCTTCTAGATCTTTAGTATCTCCTCCACCTTCGCCACTTTGAATAACAATTTGAATGCAATCTTCGCCGGCTAGGCTGACAGCATTGTAATTTAATTTGGCAGTAAAGTTTTCATCATCATCTTTTCTGAATGTTAAGCTAGTTTCACCTGGTTCTTTATTTTTAGAAAATGATTTTAATAATCCTTTCATTTTAGATTGATCATCTGGAGCGACTAAATCCATGATAGACAATCCATATAATTCTTCGGTATTTGTATAACCAAATTTTTCTAGATATTTTTCATTTGCATAAGTATGCATGCCCTCGTGTAGATAACAAATCGCATCACGTGAGCTCTCCATAAGTTTTTTGCAACGTATTTCTAGTTCATCACAATTGGCTGCAATTTCTTTAAGTTCCTGGATATGAAATTGAGTTTTTGCGGTACTGTTTACGACTAACTGCAAATGTTCAGTGTTTTTTTTGTTTACTACAGAAGCAGCACCTTGTTGCATATAGGTGACTGGATCCTCATCAGATGATTTGGTTAGCGCAATAACGGGAATTTCAGGCGCACGTCCATTAATAGTTGTAACTGTTTGCTCTAAAGTTACTTCACTATTCTCTAGAGCATGCAAAATGATATGCGGCTGTGCTTCGGTTAGGAGGTTAGTAAGATCATCCGCATCTTGGGCAATTCGAGAACGCACAGCCACCCCTGATGTTTTGATGGAGCTGACCATTTCTTCAACATCATTGGGACTGCTGTCAACGAATATGAGTTGCAGCGGATGATTCATAATTCTCGAGTATTCCGTACTTTAGGTGAATTTGACGTCAAAGGTCATTTTGGCAACTGGCTCAGGCTATGCAACAGGCAGACGACAATGCCTTTATTTACACTTCTGAACGGTATCTGTAACCGATAAATTACTTGATAATTCAGGTACTTCAAGCCGCTTTTCATTTCTTAGTTAAGGTCCCCGGTTGGCATATTTGGCATTTCAGAATAGGTGAATCTGGCAAATGAAATGGTCTGCTCTAGCTTGTCTTGAAATACAATATTTTGGTGCTTTTGATTGTGCTGAAGAACTACGCTATCTCCATTTTCTGCAGCATTAGGAGGAGTGATCAAAGTTTTGATGGTAGCGCTTGAAGTTTTTTCCGTAATTTGTAGTACAAAATCAAAACCCTTTAGGCGTTCAAAATTTTGATGTGCGTCAATTACTTCTAACACCTCTACAGAGCCTGGTAAGGTTTCTAGCCCCATTTTTACACCTTGCTTTGATAGAGATTGCATCCAACGAATTACACCCAAACGCCATTCATCATTCGATTTGTCTTCTAGTCTAAGCAAAATGATATCGCCAACCTGAGATTGATAATCAGAAATGTTGTAAGAAGTTAAGCAGTATCCACCTTTACTGGCGTTGCTGACATCCCATGTTTGAACAACAGGATTAAGGCTAACTTTTTCAAGCTCTTTTTCTTCTTTTTGATGTTTTTCATTTTGAGTGTTGTTTTGTTCTGAAATTACGTTGCCACGGCTAACCCAGTCCCATGCATTTGCGCTGGATACTTCATAGCCCACTTTATCTTCATCATCATTAAGGTTAAGAAATCGATTACCGCTTGTATTTTCAATTGGCATGAGTTCTAAGTTAGGCTTCATTTCACTATTGAGATCAATACTTGCATCAGCAATGGTGACTCCTGTTAGCAAAATTTCTATTGCATCACGCAGGCCAATGACTATATGTAATCTTCCTTTTGCAGGTATGGCTCGTTTAGAGCTTCGGACGGGTTTGCTGGTGAGTTTGCTCAACAGGCGCTTAGCTAATGATTGATTTAACTCGGTAGACGCTGTTAATAAAGCATTATCAGGTCGGTCGGCTATTTGTTCCAAGTCTTCAATTAATGAAGATGCTTTAACATAGCGATTTTTTGAAGATATCGGTATTTCATCATCTGGTAGTAAACGTACAGGTTTGGCAAGCGCTAAATTTATGTAGAAAGTATATTCACTATCAGTGGGTAATTTATCTGAAAGATCGGTTAAATGACTTGATTTATTTATATAGCCTGCAATTTTTTCTGCTTCCCCATGACCGTAAGTGTGTAAGTTAGCAAGTGATAATAAACAAGCTTGTGTAAATAGTATTTTTGGAGAAGATTTTGGATTTATTTCATCAATATCATTTTTTATTTGTACGTTTGTAAAATTAAAATGTTCTGCTATACCATATAGCTGACATAAATCTTGCCAATAGCTTTGTGGTGGTTCTGAATATACTTGAGCAAGCGTAATATACTGCTCAAGTTGATAATACATTGCATGATGCACGCAAAATTCAATTTTTTTATTACTAAGAAAGCTATCGCGGTTTACTGTTTCTTGAATTACAATTCTGTAAGCAACTGCGAGCTCATTTAGAATATTTTGCTGTAGTTTTAAAACTTCATTTGCCTTTTTAGATAATGGGAAAGGCTGGGATTGTAAATATCTTCGTTGTTGTTTTAAAAACTCATGAGCAACAGGTCGCATGATCTCAATTGCAGCGAGCCTTTGTTTCGTTGAGTGGGCTTGGCGATTTGAACGTTTTAAACCATCGTAAAATTGCTGTACTGCGAGATCTTTATCAACGTAGGGTAAATTTTTTATCCATTTGCGTAGATCACGAGGAAGTAAAGAAAATTTATTCTCTGCCAAAGGGTCCTGATTTGGCATTGAGATATGAGTATCTAGAAGCATAATTCCTTAGCTAAACAATGATTTAGTCCGTGTTTATATGGGGCGAAATATTTCCTACTTAAGTGTATAGATTTAAAGGCTTTTGAACTGTGATTTACCTTGCGACTTGTCTTTTAATTGTGGAGTTTTATCCGGAATGAGGACTTAAAATTGATGATTACAACCAATAATGTGACGGTGTTGGCAATATGCGCCATCTCGCCATTCGAAGTTAAGACTGTGCTTCAGTAGCTTATTAAACTTTTAGCATCTTGCCCCGGCATTTCTCTAGCCAGCTTAGGAACCATATAACCAGGTAGTCGTTTAGCTACTTCACGCATTAATTTTTGCGCATGGGTTTCACTCACTTCAAAATGTGCGGCACCTTCAACTTTGTCTAGTGTGTGTAAGTAATAAGGAAGAATATTGTTGGCGAATAGCGCTTCACTTAGAGTTATTAAGGATGCGCTGTCATCATTTATATTTTTTAACAAAACGCTTTGATTTAACAATGTACATTGCATTTTAACTAATTGTTGAATTTTGCTTGTAAATTCCTGGTTTATTTCTTGTGCATGATTGATATGCAGCACCACAATAATTTTCAGTCTTGAATGAGTGATCCAATCTAGTAATTCATCGCAAACCCGATTTGGTATAACTACAGGAAGTCGTGTATGAATTCTCAATCTTTTTATGTGATTGATTGCTTCAATTTTTTTAACCAAAGTTTTCAATTCTGAATCACTTAAAACTAATGGATCCCCGCCACTAAGAATAACTTCGTGAATGCTGGTATTTCTTTCCAACTCATTTAAAGCTTGTTGCCATGCATCATATCTGGGGTTTTGTTCAGAGTAAGGAAAATGTCTACGAAAACAATAACGACAATGTATTGCGCATCGACTCGTTGCCAATAACAATGCGCGACCATCGTATTTTTGTAATAGTCCTGTAGATGTAACGCTTTGCAAATCTCCTACTGGATCTTTAGTAAACCCTTTTACGATTTGTTGTTCGTTTATTGAGGGTAGTATTTGCAATAACAGGGGGTCATTCGGATTAGACCTCTCCATACGTTGTATGTAACTTTTAGGAACACGCAAAGAGAATTGTTTATGAGACGATAAACTGATGGGTAATTGATCAGGTCTTAGATTAAGTAACCTGCATAATTCATCAATGTCAGTAACAGAAGATTTATATTCGCGTTGCCAATTTGTTAGTTTATTTTCTTTTCTAACAGATAAAGTTGTTGGTTCTGAGAAAGTACAATCTCGTGTTAGACTAGCGTTGTTCATGGTACTAATAAATTTATAACTAATTAAATTAATATGGCAAGTTACAATACTAATGAATTTAGAGCAGGCTTAAAGCTAAATTTAGATGGTGAGCCTTATTCCATCATTGAAAATGAATTTGTAAAACCGGGTAAAGGTCAGGCATTTAATCGGGTGAAGGTTCGAAACCTTAAAACCGGGAGAGTGGTGGATCGTACTTTTAAGTCGGGTGAGTCTGTAGAAGCTGCTGACGTAATGGATACCGATATGCAATATTTGTATAACGATGGAGAAGAGTGGCATTTCATGGAGCCAAATTCTTATGAGCAGTTTGCCGTAACTAAAGAGGCTATGGGTGATGCGGCACAATGGCTTAAAGGACAGGAAGAATGTGTGGTAACGCTTTTAGATGGTCAACCTCTATCCGTAACCGTGCCAAATTTTGTTGAATTGCAGATTGCAGAAACGGACCCGGGTGTACGTGGTGATACCGCTACGGGAGGCACTAAACCAGCAACCTTAGAGACTGGAGCAGTCGTAAAAGTACCATTATTTATCGAGGAAGGAGAAGTTCTGCGCATAGACACCAGGAGTGGTGAATATGTCTCGCGGGTTAAGGAATAATTTTAAGTTTGTTATGAGTTGGCAGCCCCGTGCATCGTTAAATGCCATTGAAGCTCGCGCTGAACTATTTGTAAAAATCCGTGAATTTTTTCGCGCCAAGAATGTACTTGAAGTAGAAACACCAATTCTTAATTCCTATACCGTTACGGATCAGCAAATAGAAAGTATTGCGACTGAGCATTCAATGTATTTACATACATCGCCCGAGTATGCGATGAAAAGATTGTTGGCTTTTTATCAACGCGATATATATCAAGTTTGTAAAGTCTTTCGAGCCGCTGAAAAGGGGGCGTATCATCATAGTGAATTCACTATGTTGGAATGGTATAGGCTAACTTGGAGTTATAAGGATTTAATGCAAGAAGTGACAGAGTTAGTGAAAACATTGCTATGTAATTCAGGTGAATCATTTGAAACGCAACAAATTAGTTATCAGCAGGCTTTTAAAAGTTACCTAAATATTGACGTGCAAACAGCTAGTCAAGCAGACTATTTGCAAGTATGTGCAGATCACTCAGTTAAATTAAATACTGTTTTAAACGTTCAGCAATATCAAGAATTTGTTCTGGGCCAAATTATTGTTCCAAAGTTACAGCAAAATTGCTTGGTATTTATATATGACTACCCAGTTGAACAAGCAGCTTTGGCTCGGATTAACTCTGAAGCTTGTGCAGAGCGCTTTGAGCTATATTTCAATGGCATTGAATTGGCAAATGGTTTTCAAGAGCTCACGGATGCAAAAGAGCAAGAGTTACGTTTTGAAGAGGATAATCGTAAGCGATTACAAGCAAATAAAAATGCAATCGATATAGATAAAAATTTTATTGCCGCACTAGATTCGGGTCTTCCTGAATGCGCTGGAGTTGCTTTAGGAGTAGATCGCTTGTTAATGATAATCTTGGGTGTCAAACATATAGAAGAGGTTTTATCTTTACCTGTTTCATAAATTCGCATCTAGGGCTTGTCCTAATGCTTGTCCCATTTTGACTTCTTGCTGAAGCTCGAAATGATCATGCCAGGAAATTTTATTACTCTCGAAGGCTACGATAACAGTGGAGCCCATATTAAAAATACCTAATTCCTGGCCTTTTTTAAGATGCACATCAGAATATGTTTTGCGAGCAATTCGCTTTCCGTGAGGCGGGGTGACTAATCCTTCCCATGCCATTTCAATGGCTGCAACATTAACCGCTCCCACCATCACGACTGCCATGTAACCCACTTCAGTAGAGAAAATGGAGATCACACGTTCGTTTCTACTGTATAAGCCTTTAATTACTTCAGCAGCATAAGGCGCTACACTAAATAAACGACCAGGCACATATATCATTTCTACCAATTTGCCTTCAAAGGGCATGTGTACGCGATGATAGTTTTTCGGAGATAGATAAATAGTAGTAAAACTGCCCGAATCACATAGAGATCCGTAATTATTGTCACCACCCAATAGTTGTGACATAGAAAAATATTGTCCTTTTGCCTGAATGACTTGGTCATTCTCATATTCTTGTATTTGGCTAATGCGGCCGTCTGCGGGACAGACAATTGAACTAGTGTTTTCATTAATTGGTCGTGCACCTTGTATTAATTTTCGTGTGAAAAAATTATTGAAGGTTGAAAATTGTTCCGGACTTTGTAATACGGAATCCCGCAAATCAACATCAAATACGCGCATAAAAATGCGAATTGCAGGGCTAGTAAGTGGTGTTTCTAGGCGAGTTAACCAAAAAGTAAAACGCGATACTAAATGATGGGGGAATAAATGGAATAATATTCCCTTAAAGTGCTTCCACATATTCTTAATTAACTTTGTTGTTTTCGACTATACGCTTGGCTAATTATTTTAAAATCATCAGTTATAGTTTTTGCATCATGAGGCGTGCTAAACAATGCAGCAAGCTTTCCATTAGGTGCGATCACAAAAATATGTGCACTATGATCAACTAAATAATTTTCAGTATCACTGTTTTGAATGGAATAAATTGCGCCTAAGTTTTGTGTAAGTGTATTGATCTGATTCTCGTTTCCAGTTAGTCCGATCATTTCATTATTAAAGTGCGCCACATATTCTTTAATTTTTTCAGGCTTATCTCGTTCAGGGTCCACAGAAATAAATATGTTTTGTGCAGAAATGCTTTTATCTAGCTGATCACTTACTTGATCCATCACACTAAGCGTAATAGGGCATATATCCGGACAGTTTGTGAAGCCAAAAAATATAAAACTCCATGTATTTTTTAGGTCTTTATTACTAAATTCCAAACCATTTTGATTTGTCATTTTGAAAGTCGGGAGCTCGCGAGGTTGTTCGAGCAGGGAAACTGCTTTTTGAAGGTTATCAATATTCGCGCTCCCACGAAAAAAATGTTGAGCGCTATAAAAAGCAATTCCTATTGTGAATGCTGCAATTGCAAAAAGAAGAATACGAATTGTACGGCCTTGTTGCATTTCTATCTTGTTATGCATCGTGGATTTCATAGTTATAGCATCATGGGTTCATAGCTGTACGGTAAATTCATGAAGATATTATTTCACAGCTACTATGCTTGTATATCAAGCGAAGTAGATAGTTTTGTATAACATAATGTTAGAATTAGAGAATGTCAGGTAATTCAATTGGTAAGCTTTTCACAGTAACTTCATTTGGGGAAAGTCATGGCAAGGCCATAGGCTGCATTGTGGATGGCTGCCCTCCTGGTTTGGCGCTTTCAGAACAAGACTTGCAAATCGACTTAGAGCGACGCCGCCCTGGGAAATCGCGTCATACCACACAACGTCGCGAGCCCGATCAGGTTGAGATCCTATCAGGTACGTTTGAAGGGCTCACTACAGGGTCGCCGATTGGCTTAATTATTTATAACAAGGATGCACGCTCAAAAGATTATTCTGATATTAAAGATCAGTTTCGCCCTGGGCACGCTGATTACACCTATTTAAAAAAATATGGTTTACGCGACTACCGAGGAGGTGGACGCTCATCTGCGCGGGAAACTGCGATGCGCGTTGCGGCAGCAGGAATTGCACGAAAATACTTGCAAGAAAAATTTGGCATTATCATCCGCGCATACTTAGCGCAACTTGGAGAACTTTTAATTGAGCATAAAGACTGGAATGCTGTTGAGAACAATCCATTTTTTTGTCCAGACGACAGTAAAGTACCAGAATTAGAAAATTATATGGATGAATTGCGCAAGCAAGGAGATTCCGTGGGCGCACGTGTAAATGTGGTCGCCAGTGGTGTACCGGTAGGATTAGGTGAGCCAGTATTTGATCGTATTGATGCTGATATTGCACATGCAATGATGAGTATAAATGCAGTTAAAGGTGTAGAAATTGGTGCAGGATTTAAAAGTGTCGCACAAAAAGGATCGGAGCATCGTGACGAAATTACTCCTCAAGGTTTCCTTAGTAATCATGCAGGTGGCACCTTAGGTGGTATAACAAGTGGACAAGATATATTTGCCAGTGTGGCATTTAAACCTACATCAAGTATTCGTGTACCGGGTAAAACTGTAAACATAAATGGTGAAGCAACTGAGATTGTTACCAAGGGTAGACATGACCCTTGTGTTGGAATCCGAGGTGTGCCGATTGTAGAAGCAATGTTAGCGCTCGTGCTAATGGATCATGTACTACGACATCGTGCGCAAAATACAGATGTGGAATGTGCAACCCCAGACATACCGCCTACTGTTTAAATTTACTCTAGTAGTTTAATTTCAATTTAAAATGTTAAGAAAGCAGAAACTTTCTGCCGAGCGTCATTCGCTTGCGGGATTTTACTTTTTTTATTTTGCAAGCATTGGGGTTTTCCTTCCTTACTGGAATTTATATTTAAAACACCTGGATTTTTCTGCGCGACAAATTGGCGAATTGTCTGCAGTACTTCTCGCTACAAAGATATTTGCACCTTATATTTGGGGCTGGATCGCTGATCACACAGGTAAGCGTTTGCTAGCAATTCGTTTAGCCGCATTCATTGGTATGGCAATTTTTTCAATCGTAACGGTTATACATGGTTATTGGCCATTACTTGTAGTTTTGGCTGCATTTAGTTTTTTCTGGAATGCAACGCTACCTCAATTTGAAGCTGCAACGATGAATAACTTGGGTGATAACAAGCATATGTATAGCCGTATTCGTTTGTGGGGATCAATTGGCTTTATTGTTACAGCTTCGCTATTGGCTCCATTCATCGAACGCTTTGGTATTCAATATTTGCCATGGGTGATTTTAGTAATTTTGTTATTAACCTGGAGTAATACACTGTTCGTGAGTGAAACTCAGCACGGAATAAAAAATACTGTAAGTTCATCAGTATTGAAAACATGTTTGAAGCCCGCAGTATTTTCTTTGTTAGTGGCATGTTTTCTCATTCAAGTAAGTCACGGGCCTTATTACACCTTCTTCAGCATCTATGCAGAAGACAATGGCTATTCGCGTACATTGATTGGGCAATTATGGTCTCTCGGAGTCATTGCAGAAGTCGTTGTATTTTTCTATGTGCATCGTTGGCTCCCCTCAATTGGGGCTAAAACATTATTAGTAGTAGCAATGTTGTTAACCGTGATTCGCTGGTGGTTAATTGCTTTATACGTAGAATATTTACCGGTACTCATTTTTGCACAATTGTTACACGCAGCTTCTTACGGGTTATTTCATGCTTCGGCGATACAGCTCATAGATGAATATTTTTCTGGAAGCATTCAAGGCCGTGGCCAAGCTTTGTTTTCCAGCATCAGCTTTGGGCTTGGTGGCTCGCTTGGGAGTCTCATAAGCGGGTATACTTGGAACTCAGTCGGGCCTTCCTATGTATATATATTGGCGATGTGTATTGCCTTACTCGCCATGATTCAGTTCATATGGATTGCAAAGCCACGTTTCGGCAAGGCTTGAAATTTTTAATGTTTAAAACTTATGCAAAGTAAAACTCTTTACGACAAGGTATGGCAAAGTCACGTTGTGCACGAGCGCGATGATGGTATGACGTTGTTATATATTGATCGCCATTTAGTGCATGAAGTAACATCTCCACAAGCCTTTGAAGGTTTACGTTTAGCTAAGCGCAATTTGTGGCGTAAAGATTCAATCTTAGCCACTGCCGATCACAATGTTCCTACTACTGATCGTAGTGCGGGAATAGACGATATTATTTCCAAAACTCAAGTTGATACCTTGGATCAGAATTGTAAGGACTTTTCTTTAACACAATTCCCGATGCTGGACGTTCGTCAAGGCATTGTACATGTGATTGGCCCAGAACAGGGGGCGTCGTTGCCTGGTATGACGATTGTATGTGGCGATTCTCATACATCCACACACGGTGCGTTAGGTGCGCTGGCGTTTGGAATAGGAACATCAGAAGTGGAGCATGTCTTGGCGACTCAATGTTTATTGATGAAAAAATCTAAAAACATGTTGGTAGATGTCAAAGGATTATGTGCTCCGGGTGTTACTGCTAAAGATATTGTCCTCGCTATTATTGGTAAGTTAGGCACTGCTGGTGCGACTGGCCATACTATTGAATTTTCGGGCAGTGCTGTTCGTGCGTTATCCATCGAAGGACGTATGACAATTTGTAATATGTCTATTGAAGCGGGCGGGCGTGCTGGCATGATTGCCGTAGACGATACAACCATTGAATATGTTTCAGGTCGTCCATTTGCTCCACAGGGAGAACTCTGGGAGCAAGCTGTCTCGCAATGGCGAACCTTACATTCTGATGATGAGGCTCAATTTGATTCTGTAGTTGAAGTGGATGCTAATGAGTTGAAGCCACAGGTTACTTGGGGCACTTCACCTGAGATGGTAGTCAATATAGATGGGGCCATACCTACCGAATTAAATTCTGACCAACAACGTGCACTTGAATATATGGATTTAGTGCCAGGAACACCTATAAAAGATATTAAACTTGATAAAGTATTTATTGGTTCTTGTACCAACTCGCGTATTGAAGATTTACGTGCCGCTGCTGACGTAATTCAAGATAAAAAGCTTGCTAACAATATAAAACTTGCCATGGTGGTGCCGGGTTCGGGTTTAGTTAAGCAACAAGCCGAACAAGAAGGTTTAGATAAAATATTTAAAGCCGCAGGTTTTGAATGGCGTGAGCCCGGCTGTTCGATGTGTTTAGGTATGAATGCGGATCAACTTGCACCAGGTGAACGTTGCGCTTCAACATCTAACCGAAACTTTGAAGGTCGTCAGGGTAAAGGTGGGCGTACTCATTTGGTAAGCCCAGCGATGGCGGCCGCAGCAGCAGTAAATGGCCATTTTGTTGATGTAACAGAGGTGTTGTGAGATGAGGGCGTTTACTGAAATTACATCGAGTTTATTGCCATTGGATCGTAGCAATGTTGATACGGATGCCATTATTCCACAGCAATATTTAAAATCGGTAAAGCGAACAGGATTTGGTGTCGTTCTATTTGATAATTGGCGTTACCAAGACCCAGGTGTTCTGGGGCAAGACCATAGTAAGCGCCGATTAAATCAAGACTTCGTATTAAACAAACCCGAACACAAGACAGCAAAAATTATTTTGGCTAGAGAAAATTTTGGTTGTGGTTCCTCGCGTGAACATGCTGTGTGGTCAATTTTGGATTATGGGTTTGAAGTTGTCATTGCGCCGAGTTTTGCAGATATTTTTTGCAGCAACTGTTACAAAAATGGGTTATTACCTATCGTATTAAAAGAAGATGAAGTGGATTATTTGTTTGAACAAGTAAAGTTAAATTCAGATTTTAATTGTAAGGTTGACTTGAACTCCCAGAAAGTTGTTGATGAAAAAAACAAAACTTTTGAGTTTCAAATAGACGAATTTAGAAAATATTGCTTATTAAATGGCTTTGATGAAATTGATCTTACTTTGCAACACTCGGACAAGATAAAAAAATATGAAAATGAGTTGCGTAAGATATCCCCGTGGTTAATTAAATGAAAAAAATTTTATTACTACCTGGAGACGGTATTGGTCCAGAAGTCGTAGCGCAAGCAAAAAAAGTACTTGAGCATTTACGTGCAGAGCATGGTTTAAACGTCGAACTAGAAGAAGCTTTGATTGGTGGTGCAGCCTACGACGATTGTAAGGATCCATTGCCTGAAACCACCTTGGCATTGGCAAAACAGAGTGATGCTGTTTTATTAGGTGCAGTGGGTGGACCAAAATATGAAGCTATTGAACGCGAATTGCGACCTGAAAAAGGCTTGTTGCGAATTCGGGCTGAATTAGATCTTTTTGCTAATCTTCGTCCTGCTATTTTATACCCATCATTAGCAGGAGCATCTTCGCTAAAGCCTGAATTGGTGGCTGATCTAGATATTATGATTGTGCGGGAGCTAACCGGCGGCATTTATTTTGGTGAGCCACGCGGTATTCGCACTTCTGGCGATGGAATCAAGCAAGGATTCAATACGCTGGTATATGATGAGAACGAGATCAGTCGAATTGCACATGTTGCATTTCGAATTGCGCAAAAGCGTAGTGGTAACCTTTGTTCCGTAGATAAAGCCAATGTGCTGGAAGTTTCCGAGCTTTGGCGAGAGGTAGTTGAAACAGTACATGCAGAATATAAAGGAGTATCACTAAGCCATATGTATGTCGACAATGCTGCTATGCAGCTAGTGCGCGAACCCAATCAATTCGATGTGGTATTAACAGGGAACTTGTTTGGCGATATTCTTTCAGATGCTGCAGCAATGCTAACGGGTTCGATTGGAATGTTACCCTCTGCTTCTTTAGATAGTCAGGATAAAGGCATGTATGAACCTATACATGGTTCAGCGCCTGATATAGCGGGAAAGAATCTTGCAAACCCGTTAGCGACTATTTTATCCATAGCAATGATGTTACGTTTTAGCTTGAGCGAAATAGAGCTTGCTAACAAGGTAGAAGATGCAGTTAAACGCGCAATTGAAAAAGGATTGCGTACAGCTGATATTGCTGCGGGTGAGCAAGCCATTGGTACAAGTGAGATGGGTGATGCTTTAATTAATGAATTAAGCTAAACCTAAAATAATAATTTTTACAAATAAACGATTAAAATTTTAAGCAATGAAAAAATATGATGTTGCAGTAGTGGGTGCTACAGGTGCGGTAGGTGAACAAATGCTTGCGATCCTGGCGCAAAGAAATTTTCCTGTAAATAATGTTTATGCCGTAGCGAGTGCACGTTCGGCTGGAAAAAAAGTATTCTTTGGTGACACAGAATTAGAAGTACAAGATTTAGCAAAATTTGATTTTTCTAAATGCCAAGTAGGATTGTTTTCTCCAGGCGCGAGTATTTCAAAAGAATATGCTCCTAAAGCAGCGGATCAGGGTTGTGTGGTAGTAGATAATACTTCGCAGTTTCGCTACGACGATGATATTCCTTTAGTTGTTCCAGAAGTTAATGCGCATCAAATCGCAAACTACAAAACTCGCGGCATCATCGCTAACCCGAATTGCTCGACTATTCAAATGGTTGTGGCATTGAAGCCGTTGCAAGATGCAGTAGGCATTGAACGCATTAACGTAGCAACCTATCAAGCGGTTTCCGGTACGGGTAAAGAAGCAATTGATGAGTTAGATGTTCAAACATCAAATATCATTAACAATGAGCCGATTAATTGTGACGTTTATCCGAAACAGATTGCCTTCAATGCCTTGCCACATATAGATATGTTCATGGAAAACGGCTATACAAAAGAAGAAATGAAAATGGTCTGGGAAACGCAAAAAATTATGGAAGATGATTCCATTTTGGTGAATCCAACGACAGTACGTATTCCAGTCAAATATGGTCATTCTGAAGCAGTGCATATCGAGCTCAGAGAGAAGTTGTCTGCTCAAAAAGCACGCGAATTACTTGCACAAGCTCCCGGTGTAGAAATCGTGGATGAGCAGCAAGATGGGGGCTATCCAACTGCTGTAACCGAAGGAGAAGGTACGGATCCTGTGTATGTAGGGCGTATACGAGAGGATATTTCGCACCCACGTGGCCTGAATATGTGGGTAGTTAGCGATAATTTGAGAAAAGGCGCTGCATTAAACAGCATTCAGATCGCTGAGGTTTTGATAAACAACCATATTTAATTTATAGTTGGCCGGTGAATTATTTTGATAACTCAAAGAATTTTCTAGAGTTTTTTGTTTAGCCCATATATAAATCACAATCAATTTAAAAGCACATGTTGCAGTTAAGGTGGAGCACAAAAATGGGGCGTAAATCATCTATTTATTTTCTCATTATTCCAATTTTATTTTTAATCCCTGGGCATTTGTTGTCATTAGGGCTAGGTGATATAGAAGTTAATTCTGCGCTTAATCAGCCTCTAAATGCTCAGATAAATTTAATTGCTGCACGTGAAGATGAATTTGAAGAATTGCGAGTTGAGTTAGCACCTGCGAATGTATTTGACCGTGTTGGTGTTCCACGCCCGTATTTTCTTACTCAATTAAAATTTCAACCCATTAAACTTCCTAATGGTGGTACTGCAGTTCAAGTAACTTCAAAAGATCCGGTGCGTGAACCGTTTTTAACTTTTTTAGTAGAAGTTACCTGGCCCAAAGGAAGATTACTAAGAGAATATACTGTTTTACTTGATCCTCCTGAGTTTGCACAACAACAAGCTCCACAAGTTGCCACTCCTGCTACAGCTCCAGTTGAACCTGTAGTAGAGACAGACCCGGTCGTTACCCCACAACAGAGTAGTCAACCTGAAATTGTCGACACTGAAGAAGACATTAATGCAATTCGTGAGCGCATGGATAGAGCACTCGGTATCGATGGCACTGAAGAAATTGAACCTGTTGTAGAAGAAGTTGCTGAAGTTGCTGAAGTTGCTGAAGAAGCTGAAGTGATAGAAGAGGAAGTTGTAGCAGATGCTGAACCTACTGCTGAAGAGCTTGAAGAAGCCGTCGCAGAAACAGTTGAGGAAGCTGAACCAGTTGTTGAAGAAAGCCCTGTAGTAGAGAGTGTCGAAGATGTTGCGGTTGCCGATGATGTTGTTGAAGAAGAAATAGCCGAAGTGGATGAGCGTGATCTTGAAACTATTCGAAAAGAAATGGATGAGGCGCTTGGTATTGATGGCACAGAACCTATTGAGAGAGATATTGAAGTAGTTGCGGAAACCACCGGTACCCAGGAACTTGTGACTGGAGAAGTGCTCGTCGAAAAAGGCGACACATTATATAACATCGCCAAAGCTGCAAAACCCAGTAGTGTAACGATGAATCAAATGATGTTGGCAATCCAAGAAGCCAATTCAGATGCATTTATAAATAATAATGTGAACCTTTTAAAACAAGGTGCAGTGTTACGCATTCCTCAAGAGAATGAGGCGCAAGCTTTGTCTTCTTCCGAAGCACGTAAGTTAATTTCAGAACAAAATGCATTGTGGAAAGAATATCGTGGCGTAGTGACACAAACCCCTGCCACCAACGTGGATGCTCCGGAGCTGGTTGAGGAATCGAGTGATCTGGCAAAAGAAGCTAAGCAAGCGCTTAAAGAAGCTACAGAGAAACCAGCTGAAACAAAACAAGATCTCAACATTTTAGCTTCAGAAGATGCAAATCAAAGTCCAGATACACAGATTGCGGGTGGAGAAGAGGTCAAGAAGCTGCAAAATGAAGTCAATCTTAATAAAGAACTGGCTGCGTCACGCGCGAAAGAAAATGAAGAATTAAAGAGCCGTGTGGAAGCTCTTGAATCCATGCTGGAAAAGAAGGAGAAAATTCTCAATATACAAAACCAGCAGCTTAAAGAGTTACAAGAACAGTTAAGTACAGAAACAGATAAAGCCGCTGCCGCGGAAAAACTACTGAAAGAAAAGGCCCTTAAAGAGGAAACAGAACCAGAAGTAAAATCTGAGGCTAAACCGGACCCAAAGCCAGTAGTTAAAGAAGAGATTAAAGAACCGGTAGTAGAGCCGCTTCCTGAATTCACCGAGCCTGTTGTAGCAGAACAGGCAATTGGTAAACCGAAGTTAGAGCCGCTTCCTGATTGGGACTCATTGCCTGCAATAGAGGAAACCCTAAGCGAAGAAGTCGCAGAAACCCCGCCTGAAGAAAAGCCTGCTGAAGCAACCAAACCCGAAGAAAAACCTACTGAAATTAAAACCGCTGAAGCACCCACTGCACCTGAGGCAGAAGCTGGTTTCATGGGATTTGCGTTAAGTTTCTTGGAAAGCTTAAAAGAAAAAGCCTCCAATGCATTACTGCCTTTATTAGGAGGAGTTTTGTTATTACTTGGTGGTTTATGGTTCTGGAAGAAGAAGCAAGTTAAAACAGTCGAGTTGACTGGACTCGGTGAAATGCCTATGGAAGCCATTGAAGATGGCGAACATTTTGACGACATTTTGGACGAAACTATCATTACACCCCAGGTGAGCGCACAAGCCAGCACCAGTGATGAGGATCTTGGTGGGGTAGCTGAGAACTTAGCAACTGAAGGTGAAAATGATTTCAGTGCAGAAGCATCTGAAGAATCAGGCGACACGGAAGAGGGTGAAGATGTATTGGATGAAGCAGATGTCTACATTTCATATGGATTGCATCAACAAGCGCAGGATTTGTTGAACGATGCTATTGCCAATGAACCTGGTCGTAATGACTACAAGGTTAAACTCGCTGAAGTGTACTATAGCCAGAAAGATCAGGAAGGTTTTGAGCAATATGCAGGAAAAATTAAAAATGAATTAGGTGAGTCAAGCAACGATTGGCAAAAGATTATGTCAATGGGTAAAGAGCTTGCTCCTGCTAGTGCTTTATTTGCGGGTGCCGCGGCGGCGGCTGGTACAGCAGCATCTGCTGCTTTTGATAAACCTGATGAAGCGGATGTCGATATTGGTTTGCAAACCGCTATTAACGAGCCATTGTCTGATGCAAATTTAGAAGACACTATGTTGGATAATGATGCTGAAGAGGATGATGGTGGTTTAGATTTCAATGTGGATGATTTTGTTGATGAGCAAATAGAAGATGATCCTGTTGCTAGTAAAATCATGGAAGCGAATGAAACATCAGATATTCTAAACTTTGATGTAGATGACATATCTGAAGATGCTATGACTGAGGACAGTGTGGATACTGAACTTGATGCTATCGCTACCGGTTTGCATGAATCCGCAAGTATGGATGACCTCACTCAAGAGCTAGAAGAAATTGGTATGCAAACTACCATGAACGACCTTAAGCCTCTTGAAATTGATGAAGATGAAGACGATGCGAGTGATGAAGTTTCGCCCCAGGATACAACGATTGCTATGGAGCAAGACGAAATAGGAATTGATACCGGTATTTCGGAGCCTGATCCTGAAGCCACTGCTGCTTATTCGTCTAGCTCGTTAAGTAATGAAATTGATCAGGTGACAGAACAGTTTGATGCTGGCGATATGGATACTGAGTTTTTAGATCCTGCTGAACAAACTGTTGCGCAAACACACACTGATCTAGAAGAATTAGGACCTCCTTCTTTAATTGAAGAAGTTGGCACTAAGCTTGATTTAGCCAAAGCTTTTGTAGACATGGGCGACTCAGATGCTGCTAAAGAAACATTATTAGAAGTGATTAACGAAGGTGATGAATCACAAATTAAAGCAGCCAAAGATTTGATGGATAAACTTGGTAGTTAGTCTCCAGGGCTAGTCAGAAATAATTTTTAAAATTTGTAATTTCCTGACCCTTAACGTAATACGGTAATTTCTACCGTTTCAAATTCATAGTGAACCCTTAAACTTATTCCCTTATTGGTGCTTGAGTAAATTCTCTGCATCAATCATAGTCTTGACATTATGCGTATAGCGTTAGGAGTTGAATACAACGGTAGCCATTTTTGTGGTTGGCAACGTCAAACAAATGCTCAATCTGTACAGCAAGCTTTAGAGCAAGCTGTATCAAAAGTTGCCGATGCAGAAATACATGTACAAGCTGCAGGAAGAACGGATACAGGAGTGCATGCAACTGAACAAATTGTGCATTTTGATTGTGATAATTCGCGCGAATTAAAAGCTTGGGTAATGGGCGTAAATTCATACTTGCCGAATTCAGTTAGCGTTTTGTGGGCTAAACATGTTGACGAGGAGTTTCATGCTAGATTTAGTGCGCAGTCTCGACGTTATCGCTATGTAATCTACTGTAACGCAACTCGACCGGCATTATTAGATGGTTTGTTGACATGGGAATATGCAAATATAGATTTGGATAAAATGCTTAGTGCAGCTAAACATTTGGTTGGGACACATGATTTCACCTCATACCGAGCTGTAGCATGTCAGGCAAAAGATCCAACGCGTACGGTATATGAGCTCAATCTGAGTCAGCGAAATGAATTCATTTTTATGGACATTTGTGCCAATGGATTTCTACATCATATGGTTCGCAATATAGCGGGCGTTCTAATTTCTATTGGCAAAAATGATCAACATGAAGATTGGGCATTAAAAGTTTTAGAGAGTCGTGACCGAACACTAGGGGGTATTACAGCTCCGGCAGCAGGCTTATATCTCGTTAAAGTACAGTATGATGAAAAATATGGTTTAAACTCGAAGATTAGATGGCCCGCGATTACAGCTATATAGACAAAAAACCTAATTATGAAAACACGAGTCAAATTTTGTGGAATGACACGCATACAGGATGTGCAATCCGCAATTGCGTTGAATGTAGATGCTTTGGGATTTGTATTTGTAAAAAGTAGTCCTCGTTATCTTGATGTTGAAACTGCAGAAAAAATTATTCAAAAAATTCCGCCCTTTGTTGTGAAAGTAGCTTTATTTATGAATGCTCAAGCTTCGGAGATTGAAAATGTTCTCAAAATGGTCAGATTTAATCTGCTTCAGTTTCATGGAGATGAAGAAGAGCAATTTTGTACTCAGTTTGATATGCCTTATCTAAAAGCTGTACCCATGGGGAGTGTTTCTTCTCTTAGTGATTATTGCCAGGCCTACTCCAGTGCCACCGGATTTTTATTGGATAGTCATGCTAAAGGTGAAATGGGTGGCAGTGGTGAAAAATTTACCTGGACTAAGCTACCAGAAGATATCAATAAACCTATAATTCTGGCTGGTGGATTAAACCCGGATAATGTCGCTGAAGCCATACGGACAGTACATCCGTATGCCGTAGATGTAAGCAGTGGAATCGAGACTAGTAAAGGTATCAAAGACCCCGCTAAAATGGAGCAATTCATTAAGGAAGTACATAGTGACTAGGAATGCATCACAACTCGCTCCAGATAAAGAGCCCCAAACTGATCAATTATTGCCAGATGAGCATGGCATGTTTGGGGAATACGGTGGGCGTTATGTTGCTGAGACCTTGATTGAACCACTTTCCGAATTAGAGCAGGCCTATTTTCGCTATAAAGAGGATCCGGAATTTATTCATGAGTTTGATGCGGATCTTGCTAATTATGTGGGTAGACCCAGCCCCCTTTATCATGCAAAACGTTTAAGCCAAAAGTGTGGTGGTGCACAAATTTATTTAAAACGTGAAGACTTAAATCACACAGGTGCACACAAAATTAATAATACGATTGGTCAGGCACTTCTCGCGAAGCGCATGGGTAAGCCACGTATTATTGCCGAGACGGGCGCAGGTCAGCATGGAGTTGCAAGCGCGACGGTAGCTGCACGTTTAGGCCTTGAATGTGTGGTGTATATGGGTGAACAAGATATTCATCGTCAAGCACCTAATGTTTACCGTATGCGTTTACTGGGTGCAGAAGTCGTACCTGTTACTTCAGGTTCAAAGACACTCAAAGATGCGCTTAATGAAGCCTTGCGTGATTGGGTAACAAATGTCGACAATACTTTTTACATTATTGGTACCGTTGCAGGACCACATCCATATCCATTGCTAGTGCGTGATTTTCAAGCTGTAATCGGCCGGGAAGCAAAATCACAAATGCTGGAGCAAACAGGCAGCTTGCCTGATGCGTTAGTGGCTTGTGTTGGCGGCGGTTCAAATGCCATAGGACTGTTTTATCCTTTTATTGAGGATGAAAATGTAACTATGTTTGGTGTGGAGGCAGCAGGTTTAGGAATTGATACAGATAAGCATTCAGCCCCCCTTAATGCCGGACGTCCTGGTGTGCTGCATGGTAATCGTACCTATTTAATGGAAGATGATGATGGACAAATCATAGAAACCCATTCAATTTCTGCGGGACTAGACTATCCAGGTGTGGGTCCGGAGCATGCATGGTTAAAAGATATTGGTCGTGTGGAGTATGACGCGGTTACTGATGAAGAGGCGCTTTCTGCATTTCATGAATTGACACGTGTAGAAGGAATTATACCCGCCTTAGAAAGTAGTCACGCCGTAGCTTATACCTTGAAGCTGGCACGTACTATGTCGAGTGATAAAACGATATTAGTAAATTTATCCGGAAGAGGTGATAAAGATATTAATACAGTTGCTGATATTGAAGGTATAACAATATGAGCCGTATAGAATCTTGTTTTGCTGCACTCGAAAAAGCTAATCGCAAAGCATTAATATCTTATATTACTGCAGGAGACCCACATCCAGATCTAACCGTTTCTCTAATGCACACTTTAGTTGAGGCGGGTACTGACATTATCGAATTAGGTGTACCTTTTTCTGATCCCATGGCAGATGGGCCCGTTATACAAGCTGCATGTGAACGTGCATTGTCACATCATACTAGTTTGCAAGATGTGTTAAACATGGTTAAAGAGTTTCGTAGTAAAGATAATCAAACCCCAATTGTGTTGATGGGCTATCAAAATCCAATTGAAGTAATGGGTATAGAAGCATTTGCTGAATCCGCAAAACAAAATCAAGTAGACGGTATTTTAACGGTAGACGTACCTATTGAGCAGGCAGATGCAACCGTCTCAATATATAGTAAAAATAATCTTGATAATATTTTTCTGATTGCCCCGACAACCAGCACTGAACGTGTAAAAAATATCTGTCAACAATCATCAGGATTCGTTTACTACGTTTCTTTAAAGGGGGTTACAGGTGCCGGGCACCTTGATACATCTGAAGTTGAAAATAAAGTTCTAGAAATCAAGCAAGCTACTTCATTGCCAGTAGGCGTGGGATTTGGAATAAAAGACGCGGAAAGTGCAAGTAAAGTAGCCATGATCGCAGATGCCGTTGTTGTGGGAAGTGCAATTATTCGTGAAATTGAAACCCATGCTAGTAATAAAGATAAAATGTTGAAAAATATTAAAACTTTGCTTTCTGAAATGCGTATAGCAATGAATAATGTTTCGAGTGAAGAGCAAACGAATAAAGAAGTCGCCTAAATGAGTTACGAATTATGAGCTGGTTAGAAAAATTAATGCCGTCGCGGATTCGTACTGAGGGTACGAGCAAACGTAAAGTGCCGGAGGGGTTGTGGGATAAATGCCAAAATTGTGGCGCAGTGCTGTATCGATCTGACTTAGAGCGAAATTTACATGTATGCCCAAAATGCAATCATCATATGCGAATTGGTGCGCGAGAAAGATTAAATTCATTTTTTGATCAAGAAGGACAAGAAGAATTGGGTGCAGAAATCGAGTCCATGGATTTTCTAAAATTTAAAGATAGTAAAAAATATAAAGACCGAATAAGTGCAGCTCAAAAAGCGACTGGAGAAAAAGACGCTTTGATAATAATGAAGGGCACTTTGAAGGGTATGCCGATAGTAGCGGTTGCATTTGAGTTTAAGTTTATTGGTGGATCAATGGGATCAGTGGTAGGCGAAAAATTTCTACGTGCTGCAAAATTTGCGCTGAGTGAAGAAATACCAATGATTTGTTTTTCTACCAGTGGTGGTGCACGTATGCAAGAGGCGTTAATGTCACTATTTCAGATGAGTAAAACGAGTGCAGTGTTAGCGCATATGCGAGAGAAGGGCATACCTTATATTTCAATATTAACGGACCCAACCACGGGTGGTGTATCTGCGAGCTTCGCGATGTTGGGCGATTTAAACATAGCAGAACCCAATGCATTAATAGGTTTTGCGGGCCAAAGAGTGATTGAGCAAACTGTTCGAGAAACTTTGCCAGAAGGATTTCAAAGAAGTGAGTTTTTACTTGAGCATGGAGCGCTTGATATGATTGTTGATCGTAAAGATATGCGTGATCAACTGTATGAATTGCTAAGTATATTGACTCATAAAGAGATTGCTGAACAAGATACAACCATAGAAGATCAAATTGTTATTGAAACAGATAGCAATGAAAGTCAGAGCTAGTATATAAATTTATAATAAGAATAATAAACACTCAGTTATACAAAGTTATATAACTAATTATTCACTAATATAACTATTCATATTTAAATTTTTAAATTCGAGATATTTGTATCTCTAAATTATTACTTTGGATGGTTTATTTAGCTAACGTAGCCCTTATGAGATTTAATAGTTTAAAAGAATGGTTGAATTGGCAACAAACTCTGCATTCGCAAAAAATAGAGTTGGGTTTAGAGCGTATTGCCGAAGTAGCCAACACTATGGGGGTAGCAAGGCCAAAATATAAAACCATAGTGGTGGCAGGCACAAATGGTAAAGGCTCCATAGTAAGCGTTTTAGAATCTATTTATCTACGAGCGGGTTATCGTGTAGGCGCTTATACTTCACCACATTTGCTGCACTACAACGAACGTATTCGTGTTCAACAAAAAAATACAGATGATGAAATTTTATGTAATGCATTTGATATAGTGGATCGTACTCGTGGGGAAACAAGCTTAAGTTATTTCGAATTTGGCACATTAGCTGCAATGCAAATTTTTAGTGAATCCAAATTGGATGTCGCGATTTATGAGGTAGGTTTAGGTGGAAGGCTTGATGCAGTCAACATTTTAGATTCTGATTTAGCTTTCGTTTCTAGTATTGGGATTGACCACGTTCAGTGGTTAGGACCCACACGCGAATCGATTGGCTATGAAAAAGCAGGTGTATTTCGATCCAATCATATTGCAATTTGTGGAGACATGGACCCGCCCAGCAGTTTGACTAAATATGCAAAAGAATTAGGGACGAATCTGCTAGTAATAAATAAAGATTTCTCCTATGAAAAACAGAATAGCAAGACATGGTCATTTGATAGTGAAAAAATGAGTTGGGATAATTTGCCTATGCCAAGCTTGTATGGGGATGTTCAATTAAGAAATGTGGCTACAGCTCTGATGGGTGTGGTAAGCATGGATGAAAAATTACCGGTCACACGCGAGAGTATTGATCATGGTTTGACTAATATTAGTTTGCCTGGACGCTTCCAGCGTATCCAAGGGCCATGTGAAATCATTTTAGATGTGGCTCACAATGTGGATAGTGCAAAAGTATTGGTGAATAATCTAAACGAACTAGAACCTGTGACGAAGACCATAGCCGTTTTTGCTGTATTAGCAGATAAAGATATCTCCGGTATTATTGAATGTGTTGGTGAAGTCTTTGATGAATGGCATATTTCCCAGCTTAAATCTGAGCGAATGCTTGGGAAAGAGAAATTAAAACAACAGCTCGAAAACTATTGTAACGAGTGCCTAGTTTATACACATGACTCAATTTCTGCTGCCTATAAAGCGGTAAAAAATAAGGTCGACGAATCAATGCGAATAGTAGTTTTTGGTTCGTTTTTAACAGTAGCAGAAGCACTGAGCCAAGAAGTATAATTTGGTCTCTAGGCAAAGGGATGCTAAAAAATTGATTTTTTTGTTAAACGGACTTAAAGGTTGATGGTCTAAGTTTTTCCTATACTTAAGATATATATTATGGAAACTACATTAAAACAACGCCTGATTGGAGCCGCAGTCATTATTGCGCTAGCGGTAATTTTTGTACCTATGATATTAGATGGTTCTGGTCGTGAAGAATCCGTCGCGCTGGATATGGAAGTACCGCCCGAACCTACTTTTACTTTTGAAAGTGAATTACCCGATCCAAAAAAATTAGATGAACTACCACCTATTGATGCAGAAGTGGTCGAAGAACAAGAGGAGCCCAAAGTAGAAAAGTCTGCTGATCAAGAGTCCAATGAAACTGTAAAGACAGAAAATCCAGACAAAAAAGAGGAACAAAAGATTGCAACCGCGACTCAAGTGGTTGAAGCCACGGAAGACCATATTGAAACTAATCCTGCATTGAGTGCTTGGGCAGTACAGGTTGCCGCCTTTGGTGAGAAAAACAAGGCGGTAGCATTACAAGAAAAATTGATAGCCAAGAATTTACCGGCCTTTACTGAGCAGTCTGAAAAAGGCAATAAAATACTTTACCGAGTAAAAGTTGGTCCTGAGCTACAACGTGAAAATGCCGAAAAATTACGTGATAAAATTGAAAAAGAGCATGGTTTAAAAGGTAGTTTTGTAACTAAACATCCTTGATGAAAATTAAATTACTGTGCTGAGAAAATATTTTATTTAACCGCTAGAAGTCACATATGGAATTTTCTTGGATTGATATAGGAATTATCATCATTCTTTTGATCTCGATAGCTGTGGCTATCTTTCGTGGCTTTGTGAAAGAGGCAGTATCACTTGCGAGTTGGGTAATTGCAATTTGGTTGGCGATGACGTTCTCACATCAGGTGGCATTATTTTTACCTTCAAGTATCGATGAAGCTTCTATCAGCTTGTCTCAAAGCGAAGTAGAGGTGAGTAAATTACGTATTGGTATTGCCTTTGTGCTGATTGTTATTGGAACTTTGATTGCAGGAGCATTGTTAAATTATATTCTTAGTCATTTAACTAAAAATCGTGCTATTAAAGGTATAGATAGAATCTTGGGCGGTTTTTTTGGTTTCTTTCGTGGAACCGCAATTGTAGTGTTATTAATTTTGGCAGCTTCTTATACTAATTTTCCGGTATCTGAAACCTGGAAATCTTCACAAGTTTTACCCCCATTTGAAGAAGTCGCAAAAAAAGCTATTGAGATGATGCCTCCAGAATTTTCTAAATATTTCTCACTAGATGAGAAAGAATTAACAGCTTCTTCTTTTCACTTATAGCGAAATCGAATCTAAAAGATGTGTGGAATAGCAGGAATCGTTGCAAACAGCGCGGTTAATCAAGACTTATATAACGCTTTATTGATGTTGCAACATCGAGGGCAAGATGCTGCGGGCATTGTTACATACGATAACGGGAGATTGTATCAACGCAAATCGATTGGATTAGTAAGTGATGTTTTCCAAAGCCGTCACATGGAGCGTCTAAAAGGGAATATGGGTATCGGTCATGTTCGTTATCCTACTGCTGGCACATCATCTTCGGCAGAAGCACAACCGTTCTATGTAAATTCACCTTTTGGTATTTCCCTGGCGCATAACGGAAATTTAGTGAATGCTGAGCAACTTAAAAAAGAATTGTTTTTAGAGGATCGGCGACATCTTAACACCGATTCAGATTCGGAAATTCTATTAAATGTATTTGCACATGAATTAGCTAAACAGGAGTCTTTGCAACTACACCCGGATGATGTCTTCGCTGCGGTAAGGGGTGTACATAGACGCTGTAAAGGTGCTTATGCAGTTGTAGCTATGCTCACGGGTCGTGGAATTGTTGCATTCAGAGATCCTAATGGAATTCGACCTTTAGTGTACGGTGTGCGTGAATCTAAACATGGTATGGAATATATAGTTGCATCCGAAAGTGTAGCCTTGGATGTTTTAGGTTATAGCTTAGTGCGAGATATTTCCCCGGGTGAAGCAATATTTATCGATGAGCATGGCAAAATTTCTACCCAGCAATGCGCAAGTGATGCATTACACACGCCGTGTATTTTTGAATACGTCTATTTCGCAAGACCTGATTCGGTAATTGAAGATGTTTTTGTGCAGAAAGCGCGTATGCGCATGGGGCAGTGCTTGGCAAAAAAAATTCTTCAGGAATGGAAAGATCACGACATTGACGTTGTGATGCCTATACCAGATACCAGTCGCACGACTGCAATAGAAATTGCCTATCTGTTGGGTGTGAAGTACCGTGAAGGTTTCATTAAGAACCGCTACATTGCACGAACATTTATTATGCCAGGTCAAAAGAAACGTAAGAAATCAGTACGACAAAAATTAAACCCTGTGGGTTTAGAATTTCGCGATAAAAATGTTTTACTGGTGGATGATTCGATTGTTCGTGGAACGACTTCTCGAGAGATTGCTCAGATGGCACGAGATACAGGCGCAAAGAAGGTTTACTTTGCTTCTGCATCACCACCTGTTCGTTATCAAAATATTTATGGTATTGATATGCCTGCGCGTAAAGAGCTAATTGCTTACAATCGCGATGTTGATGAAATATGCAAAGAAATTCAAGCGGATGGGCTGATTTACCAAGATCTAGACGATCTTATATGGTCAGTACAGCAAGGCAATTTACGTTTAGAAAAATTTGATACTTCAGTGTTTAATGGAGACTATATAACAGGAGTTGAAAAAGGATATTTTGAGAACCTTGAAAGTACTCGCAATGATAAATCTAAACAAGAGCGTGAAAAAGAGTATGTAGGAATTGATTTGCATAACAGTAATTAATACTTACTACCATGTCAGACAATAAAACAGCTGAAGAACTGTTACCCATCTTGCAGCAGACCTGTGAAAAATATCCATTGCATGCAGGTTTTCCAGCAGCAATAGTTAAAGTAAATGAACAAAACTTATTTTTATTTGAAAAAAATAAACTGATCGCGGAATATCCTGTCTCGACATCGCGATATGGAGTAGGACAAATAGAGGGTTCGTATATGACCCCTTTAGGTGTGCATTATGTTCAAGAAAAAATTGGTGCGCAGTCCAAATGTGGTGAAATATTTTTATCACGAGAACCGACCCATACTATGGTTAACATAGAGCATAATGCAGTTAGCACGGATAAAGAATGTATAACTTCCCGAATCCTTTGGTTGAGTGGGATGGAAGAAGGGTTTAATAAGGGAATTAATTCAGCGGGCGAGTGTGTAGATAGCTATGAGCGATATATTTATATACATGGTACGCATGAAGAAGGACTTATAGGGCAAGTTGCTTCAATAGGCTGTGTACGAATGAAAAATATTGACGTAATTGATCTTTTTGATCGTCTCGTACTTTCTTCCTTAGTTATTATCTTGAACTAGATTAATAAATGCTTAGTTTGTTTCAGTCAGCATTAGATTGTTTGTTGATTACCGATCCGCGAGATAAGTGCAAATCTGTATTCGCATTACAGAAACATTTTCATATAGATAATAATGCCCTGGTTAATTCAATTGATGTTAGCTCAATCATTACTCCAGGCCGTCCTGATTTGCCTAAACTAGTTCCTCCGCAACAGGTTCCCAAGCGCAAGTTAGCCACAGAAGAAGGACGCATTGCACTTATACATGCAATTGCTCATATAGAGTTCAATGCTATCAACTTGGCATTGGATGCGATGATGCGTTTTCAAGATATGCCCATTGAATATTATCAAGACTGGATGCGAGTTGCGTTCGAAGAAGCGCAACATTTCACAATGCTGCAAAAACGACTGCAGCAATCAGGTTACAACTATGGTGATTTTGATGCACATAATGGCTTGTGGGAAATGGCAATGAAAACACGTGATAGCGTGATCGCACGAATGGCATTAGTGCCAAGAGTGCTGGAAGCCAGAGGCTTGGATGTTACGCCGGGAATGATAAAGCGATTAGAAAGCTATAAAGATTTTGAAACCGTTGAGATTTTAAAAATAATTTTTGAACAGGAAATAGGGCACGTTGCAATCGGGAGTCGCTGGTTTAAATATGCCTGTGAACAAAAACATCTAGAACCAGAAAAAACATTTCAGGACTTGCTAAAAGAGTATATGTCGGGTGAGCTTAGAGGCCCCTTTGAAATAGATGCACGA
The DNA here is from genome assembly GCA_965243395.1 of Gammaproteobacteria bacterium. Taxonomy (GTDB): domain Bacteria; phylum Pseudomonadota; class Gammaproteobacteria; order UBA4575; family UBA4575; genus JABDMD01. The sequence continues at coordinate 465,656 of CBDEUS010000001.1, forward strand.
AAAAAAGCAGGCTTCAGCCATGCAGAGCTGCAAGCTTTACAAAATGTGTAAATTACACATCGTTAAATAGCAATCAAGAACAATGATTATTTTTTAAATAACCCTTTAACGACTTTAAGTGATTTGTCTATGCTTTTTGCGTCAGACTCTCTTCGTTTCATCACTCTTCTTTCTTTCATCACTAGTTTGTGATCATCATCGATAAAAGGAAACCGTGTCTTGGAATTTGAAATTCTTCGATCACCATATTTTCTTCGCTCAATTGAGTCGTCATTACTTTCTGTGCTGTGTGATTTTTTCGCAGGATTTAACATATCCTTAATCTATATTTACAAAAAATAAAATTATAGACTCACAAAATTTGACTTGAGCAACAGTTGAATAAGAGGATTAATTGGATACCTGAACGGTTAAACACTTATATAAAACGTGATTGAGTACTCAATTTAAAATGCTTTCTGATTTGCTCCTATCCTCTTAGAAAACAAGCATCGGAATCTGTCAGGTGCGTAGGGTTTCAAGATGTGAACTATCAGGAGTGCAGCGGAGAACACTGCCTTGGTCATACCAGTCTCCTAGCACGGTTCGTTGATGGGGTTTGCCATTTAATATGAATTCATGCTCGGCAGGGCGGTGAGTGTGGCCATGAATCAAGTGCGTGACATTATGTTTTTGCATTACTTTTTCGACAGTTTGTTGGTTTACATCCATGATTTCTTCTGGTTTCTCTTGAATAGCTGATTTGCTCTTATTGCGTAAACCATCCGCAATTTTTAGGCGTTGCTTTACGCTAAGTAATAGCACGGCTCTTCTAATTAACGGGTTGCGTGCTTTCGCGCGATATTTTTGATAAGCAATATCATCGGTGCATAACGTATCACCATGCATAATGAGCGTAGGGGTGCCATATAAATCGATTACCGTTTCTTCCTGTAATATTTTGCACTGTATTTGTCTAGCAAACTTTTTGCCTATTAAGAAATCACGGTTTCCATGAATTAAAAAAACGGGCGTTCCCGAAGCACTGAAAGTGCGAAGAGAATCAATTACTGGTTCAAGTCCTACTGCAGGGTCGTCATCACCAATCCAGTATTCAAATAGATCGCCTAAAATATATAGCGCATCTACACCAGAATTACTTTCTAAAAAACGACAAAAAGCCGCAATGATATGCGGCCTTTTGGGATCGAGATGTAAATCAGATACAAATAGTGTTTGAGTCATTCCTCAATACTTGTTTGATATCGAATTATTCTACAACGGTGACTTTCTCAATCACGACCGTTTCAGAAGGTACGTCCTGGTAAGGGCCTTTAGTTGTTGTAGGGACATCTTTGATTTTATTTACAACATCCATGCCTTCAGTAACTTTACCAAAGACAGCATATCCCCATCCTTGTGGAGTTTCACTGCTGAAATTCAAGAAATCATTGTCTTTAACATTAATAAAAAATTGTGCAGTAGCGGAGTGTGGGTCTCCTGTTCTTGCCATAGCAATTGTGCCTACATCATTTTTAAGCCCATTATTGGCTTCATTGTTAATAGGATCATGTGTAGTTTTTTGGCTCATATCTTCAGTAAAACCGCCACCCTGTATCATGAAATTTGATATCACACGATGAAAAATCGTGCCATCATAAAAACCTTCTTTTGCATAAGTTAAGAAGTTCGCAACAGTGTTTGGAGCATTATCAGCATCGAGTTCGAGCATGATTGTTCCGTGATTAGTGTCCATTTTTACCATTGTAGTTTCTGCCTGAGTGTTAGTGGTTATCATGAAAAATGATATGAATACGAACAGAAGAATTTGCTTGCGCAATGATTTCATTTCGCCTCCAATATGTTTGTGAATATTAATAATTTCATATATTTGTCAGGAAAACCACCTCTAAAGTTCAGAGTATGGCGTGTGGATTCGAGCTGATTAATCAGTAAAACTAAGTTAAATAGCATTCAAGATGTGGATGGATCCCGTGTGGCATTGACCTATGGAATCACTAGCACGTATGATCCGCAATCGGTTAAGTTTGATGGTTCTTCCGCCATCGATATAAAATCAAGAGATCGGGGCATAGCGCAGTCTGGTAGCGCATCTGCTTTGGGAGCAGAGGGTCGGGGGTTCAAATCCCTCTGCCCCGACCACTTTCGCGACGGGTACTAGTCGCAGGATAAGTGTTTCGAAGCTATTCAAATATTTTAATAAACCTCAAGGATCTGTAAACGATCCTTTCTTATATATATAGACGTATGAGACATGGGTGTCTCTAACAAACCCGCTTTCCAATCCCAATTGATTTATGAAATGACGCTCCACTGCGCGAGCTTCTGCATCTTTTATTGGTTGTGCGTTAAATAAATGAGGTATTGATCTACTGACATGATGTTCCTGATAAAGCCGACGATATAAGTTATCTGAAACACCTACATACCAACTGTTGCTTAGCCCGCCATTCTCAGCAATGTATGTATTGAACTCTAAAATTAATTTATTGACTATGCTTGTATTCACTCTCTTAAAATTGCGTTACCAGCACTGGGAAGTTGTGGAATAACAAATACTGGCAACGCGGTCCCCGAAACTTATTAAACATGTGTCACTAGCGCCAACTACGTGCTTTGTGATAACAACTACACTTTTCCTAAAAAACTGTATATCAGAAATACGAGGTATGTACGATATAGTTGGACTATCAACAATAATTCATGAACCTAGAATCTGGACTGTTAGAAATGACCTTGTAATTGGAGGCCAGCCTGTAGGCGCAGTAATCATTCATGTTCCGCCAATTGTTAATGACACTGAAGTGTCAAAGTATGTAGGGAACTGTTGCTTGTATGGAGATGTAAAAGGAAAACTTGTTCTTTCATCAAACGTCGTTTACAAACATTATGAAATACCCGAATGTAACTATATTGGATTTGAGCATTTTAGAAAGTTAAGTGACGAAGTTTACGATGTTAGTGGTACTATTATTGATGATCGATCAACTGTACTCCAGTGGGAATACCAGCTAGAAAGAACTGAGAGCAGTGTTCCTGTTTCGTAACTTGCGTCTTCTTACGCATTTACGCTGTGAGTAGTCACTAAATAATGTCTATGCCATTCCAGCTGCATCATTAATTATAAAGTCTACTTTTCTCAAAATTGTAAATTTTCAGGGTCTATTCAATTCAGAAAGCCCTTTGAAATTAATAACTTGGAATTCAAAATGCCGCTATTTGGAGTAAAGGGTCGGTGGGATTTAACACCTTGCTTCAACCAGTCTTTTTGAGTACTTCTAGCAGCTAACTGACTTCGAAGCGATTTTTTGCAACCTATTTTCTTTGTCATATAAACAACTCGATAATGTTCTACTAAGATAGAACTATGTCGAAAAGCTCATTACCACCCGGACCTGAACAAGCATTTAGTCTAAATGCTGATGAACAATCCTTTGAATTGATTGGGAGTTTACTGAGTGAGTATGGAGATATTGTTAGCCTGCCAAGCCCTGAAGGGAAACCCGCACAAATAATCATTAATCACCCTGATTACATTAAAGAAGTATTTGTAACCGAACATAAAAGTATGCAAAAGGGCACAGGATTTGATCGTGTGAAAATTTTGCTTGGTAATGGGCTTATTGTGAGTGATGGGGAATTTTGGCAGCGTCAAAAACGCATGATTCAACCGATGTTTCATAAAAATGTATTACAGAAAGTGCACACCATTATGTGTGAATGCAATATTCGTTTGGTTGAAAACTGGAAAACCAAAACAGAACAGGGGAAGAATATCAATGTAACTAAAGATACTTGTTATCTTGCTTTAGAAATTATCCTGCGCGCACTATTTAGTGAAGACTATGATGAAATGTCCTATAAAGGCGTTAACCCGTTTTTCGTCTTAGCCGAACATACGGAAAGGGATTTAGACTTAGTAGTTAAATTTCATAATTTAGGTAAGTATGTCACACGTTGTATGCAAGATCGTATTGAGCATGAACGTTATCCTGATGACTTACTGTCTATGCTGATGTTGACGGAGGATAAAATCACTCAAGAGCGAATGACAGAAAAGGAAGTATTAGATGAAGTGATGACTCTGATCGTTGCGGCACATGAAACGACAGCAGCTACGGTTAATTGGATTTGGTATTTTCTTTCTGAATATGATCAGGTTCTTGCCGGTATCAGAGATGAAATTGACCGCTTAGAGTCAAATCCGCCCAATTTTGAAGCCTTGCAAAAACTGCCATATATTCGACAAGTGATTGATGAGGCATTGCGCATGTACCCACCCGGATGGTTACTAAGTCGAGAGGCAATTGAGGACGTTGAGTTAGGAGGTTATCAGCTAGAGGCAGGCACAAATATTTTTATTTCTCCCTATTTTGTGCACCGACACGAGAAATTTTGGCAACAGCCAGAACAGTTTGATCCACATCGTTTTTCTGAGAGCAATGCCAAGCAGATCAATCGTTATGCCTATTTTCCATTTTCTATGGGGCAAAGAAGATGCCCAGGCGAAATATTTGCATTGATTGAAATGCAAGTGCATTTCGCTTATGTTTGCAAGCACTTGGATATGAAATATATTAAAGACATGCCAATTACTTTAGAACCTTTGATAAATCTGCGTACGCAACAAGATTTTTACATGCAAGCACAGCCTCGCCATTAATTCTTGGCAATTCAATTAAAATTAAATAATGCAATTTCAAACCTTAGTCGCTGCACTCGAGTACAATCGAAGTGATGATCGTTTTGTGGGCTTTATCAATGGTCAAGACCAAGAAAAGATTATTACGTTTAACGAGCTTTACCAGCGTGCATTAGGCTTACTAAATTTTTTGCAAGAAAAAGATGTTAGTCAAGGCGACTATCTAATATTAAATTTAAATGATAATGAACAAATGGTGGATGTGTTTTGGGCATGTCAGTTCGGTGGCATTGTCCCTGTGCCGTTGGCAATTGGTATAAGCGATCAACATCGTCAAAAAGTTTTTAATGTTTATCAACAATTAACCTCTAAAGAATTAAAAAAAGCATATTTGTATACGGACCGTAAAACTTTTCACAAGTTACAAGCGAGTGCTGCTGATCAATCTGACAATATGGTATGGCAGTCATTATCGGCAAATACAATTCTTACGGATGATGTTGTTGATGTTTCTCACCCTGGACAAATTGCGAACGTTCTACCCGAAGATATTTCATTTATTCAGTTTTCCTCTGGCTCCACAGGCAGTCCTAAAGGAGTGGTGCTAAAACATCGTAATCTGTTGGCAAATATTGATGGAATACAACAGGCTGCACAATTTACAACAAACGATACCAGCTTAAGTTGGATGCCGCTTACGCATGATATGGGATTGATTGGATTTCATTTGAATCCAGTCGTGTGTAATTACAACCACTATATTATGCGAACAGATTTATTTGTACGCAGACCTTTATATTGGATGACTGCGGCAAGTGATAAAAAAGCTAACGTCTTATGTTCGCCCAATTTTGGCTATAAGCATTTTTTAAATGCGTATCGTCGCAAAGGGTTGCAAGATATTGATCTTTCCCATATGCGTTTAATTTTTAATGGTGCTGAGCCCATTTCTGTAAATCTGTGTGAGCAATTTACTAACGAATTGGCACAGTATGGTTTGCCAAAGAACAGCATGTTTCCTGTTTATGGTCTAGCTGAGGCAAGCCTGGCCGTAAGCTTTCCTACTATAGGAGCAGAATTGGAAGTGCTTAACGTAACACGGGAGTCAATTGCTATTCATTCAGCAGCAAACTTAGCATCAGATACTGAAGCGGCTTCAACCCTGGTGGGTGTTGGTCAAACTATTCCTCACTGTTATGTCAGAATAAGTGACGAATTGGGTAAAGAACTTCCAGAAAACATGGTTGGGCATATACATATTGGAGGTAAAAACGTTACAGAGGAAATTATTGGAGATGACGGCACAATGTTTTTTGACGGAGGTTGGGTAAATACGGGGGATCTTGGTTTTGTTTCTAATCAGGGTTTGTTTATTACGGGAAGATATAAAGAAATTCTGTTTGTGAACGGACAAAATTTCTATCCGCATGATATTGAAAATTCCTTGCAGAACATTGCAGGATTGGAACAAACACTTGAATTAGGTAAAGCTGTCGTTACTGGTGTGACTTCTAATAAAGATGATTTAGAGCAGGTGCTTATTTTTGTTTTACATAAAGGTGCAGTAGAAGAATTTAAACCAATTGCTGCAAAGATTAAAACTAATGTAAACGAACAATTTGGCATAGAAGTACATCATGTTATCCCGATACGAAAAGTTCCAAAAACAACAAGTGGGAAAATTCAACGTTCGGCTTTAGCTGATGCTTATCTTGATGATGAATTTAGTGACATACTGCAAGAGCTTTCTCCCCAGCCAATTTCTGAAGTGAATGATGAGCAGCCAGGTGAAGAAGAAGACAATCAAGATGAGGTCGTTAATGCAATTCGTAAAATTTGTTTAGAGGCTTTGCCGGATAAGACTTTCAGCGTGAATGATAGCTTATTGGAATTAGGTGCAAGTTCGCTTTCTCTAGTAGAAATTCACTCGGGTTTAGACGAGCTCTATCCTGGTCAAATTGAAATTACAGACTTGGTGGATCATCCGACGATTACCGACCTCGCAGCGTTTATAAAGAATAAAGAATCATTGGCTGTGAGTGGTTAGTTATAAAGAGATTTTTTCTTTTTCCATCTTTTGTGAATCCATAACCAGTCTTCCGGTCTTTTTAAAATTTGTTGCTCAACCGCGTCCACATACGCTTGGGTGATTGGTGTTGTATCTTTTTGGTAAGGTGGTACAGCGAGCAGCTTGAAACTTGCATGGTACTTACCCCGACTGATTCTTTCTAAATCCATGAAAAATACAGGATACTTAAATAAGGCTGCTATTTTTTCTAAACCTAAATAAAACGGCGTATCCTGATTTAGAAAAGTAGTCCAGTAAGCATCATCGCGGCGACGCGGAGCTTGATCAGGTGCGATAGCAATAATTCGCGTTTGCTTGGAACGTTTAATTAAATCTGTAATGCAGGTTTTAGCAGGAGTAAGAGTGATCCCGTATTGTGAACGCGATTCGAGGGCTAGTTCATTAATCCATTTTTGATGCAAAGGTTTATATATGCCGTCAATGGGGTGTTTAAAAAACTGACTTGCAGCCAGTATCGCCCATTCCTGATTACACTGATGAGCTAAAGCTAAAATTATTGTCTGGTTGTTGTTTAGTGTTTTTTCGATAGCTTCAGCATTGCTGTAAGTAACATATTCACTAATCTCATTTGGTTTTAAGTCAATGGTCTTAAGTATTTCCAATAAAATTTGAGAAAAATTACGATAATTTTTTTTCACTAATTTTCGTTGTTCTAGTTTGTTAAGATCAGGAAATGAATTGCGGATATTTTTTTCTGCAACATCGCGCCTAAACCTAATAATATAAAACATCAAAAAATAAACTGGCCACGACAGTCCATACAAAACTGGCAGCGGCAAAGTTGCAATAAGTTTTAGAAAAGTTTTACGCAAGAAATGTATGTTTTGTTATTTAAAAAGTTTAATTTTGCTCAACAGGTTTTTGTAGTTTCCATCTACGATAAGCCCATAACCAATCTTTTGGATTATTGTTTATTTGTGCTTCTAATTCAGAGATATATGCACGCATGATTTGGTTAGGATCTTCAGAAAAGGGCGGCTCAGCAAGAAACTTAAAGTTTGCTTGATAATACCCTTTTCGCTTTCGTGCCAGTGACATAAAAACTATCGGGTACTTAAATGCTCGTGCAATTTTTTCTGTACCAGTATGAAATGCCGTATCGCGATTTAAAAAATGTTGCCAATAAGGCGTATCATTTTTTTTGGGTGATTGGTCTGCTGCCATCGCGAGCATGCGGGTGATTTTGGCGCGTTTTAGAGAATCAGCAACAAATGTTTCCATTGGTAATGGTGTGACATCAAAACGAGTTCTTAAATGATAAAAAATTTCTTCTAAGCTTTCTGTACGCTGTTTACGGTACACGGTATCCACTGGAAAATTTAAGTACTGCGCACAAGCTAAAAGTGCCCACTCAAAATTGCAGTAGTGCGCTGTAACAACGATGACTGATTGCCCTTGTTTCAGGTAATCTTCCAATAAATGTAAATTTTTAAACTCAACGCGTTTTTTTATCTCTTCTTTACTGAATCTAAGCGCTTTTATAGTTTCTGCCAGCACCATGCATGTGCTCTTGTAATGGTTTTTAGCCAACTCAAGGCATTCTGATGCAGAATATTCAGGAAAAGATGCTTTAATATTATTTAGCGTAAGTGCTCTACGTACTTTGAAGACATGAAAAAGTAATACATAGCACACCCAGGAAATACCGTGCAGTAACCAAAGTGGTAATAAAGATAAAAGTTTGATTACAAGAACAATGATTTTCTGCATATTTTGGATTGCTTTCTACACTTGTGCTCAGATATCAAATTTACTAATAAGTAATATAAATTACCAGTTTCAGCGCTGTTTCGAAGAGAAAGCTGACATATGGTAGCGGTCTATATTGGTAATTTGAATTCAGTCAAAACTTTTTAAAATTTTAATAGTCACAATAACATGGACTTAGATGACATGGATGTTCAAGGAAGACAAATAATGAAATGGATTATCAATACAGTATTGAGTCTTGCCAAGTTAATTATCATTAGCGGTTTAGTTCTGCTTTCTGTTTTTGTATTGCCCGTCATTGCATTGATACTTGGATTAGGCATATCGCTTAGCTATGTGCGTGATAATGAATCTAAGTTCTATAATTTTAAATTACCTTTGATAAAACTAAATGCTCCAACCTTAAGCTATTTTAAACACTTCGAGCTTTTATTACCTCCAAGACTTATTACTCGAGTTCAGCATATTCGTATTTCACGAAATAAATCTATTTACTAATAAGATTTATTGTTGGCTTCTACATTGCCTTACAAAAAGTTATTTCGCCCAGTATTAACGGATTTTCAATCCTGATGCTACAATTGCGCGCATTATGCGCCCGTAGCTCAACTGGATAGAGCACCGGCCTTCTAAGCCGGGGGTTGCAGGTTCGAGTCCTGCCGGGCGCGCCATTCATGTTATCGATGAGTCGCAAGTTAGTTTATAGCTATAAAATTTAGACGTACCTCTATAGGTAGCGTGGCCATCGCTTGATCAAATGCGTTAATATTCATTCCCCGTTATGGTGAGCGTAGCTCAGTTGGTAGAGCGCAGGATTGTGATTCCTGTGGTCGTGGGTTCGATCCCCATCGCTCACCCCACCTTTGCGTGTAGGTACTACACGTAAATCAAACTGTCACGTAGTGACGCAAGTTTATAAGGCTATTACTCGCAAATGAAATGGTCGCGTAGCGACACAAGTTCTTTAAGCAGAGTGTTTATTAAAGTGAAATCTTATTTTTAATACACCACTCGATAACTTCTGTTGTATCAAAAATGTAATCTTTTGAGGTAGTAGGCTGAGAGGAATTTTTTTTAGGTTTAATAGAGTAGGGTAGACCTTGGTCAGCCCAGGCATCAATTTTAGTTTGGCTAACACCGAAGATAGCCGCTAAGTCAGTACAATTTACTTTGAGGCCCACGCTTACTCCATATGCTTTAACTGGGATAAAAACAGAGTGCAATTTATAACAAATATTTGGAATTTTTGCTCAAATTTGCAAAGGCTTAACTGCTTCTCTATGCAGGGATCTTGAATTGGTCGATATTTGTTCGATTAACGCTATACTTGTCAATAATAATTGAGCAATTTTATTAATAATGAAGTCATTTCTCTCGATGTTTCTGTTGACTCTGCTGCTAGGTCAAACTTATGCAAATGATTTACAAAATATTCCCCCTCAGTGCCTTACTGATTGCGAATCTGATTATGGTGTGGTGTTAGGTGTTTCACCTGCCGACATTCCTGCTTATTCAAATTGTAATGCTAAGTGTGTCGTGTTTGAGCCGAATCATCATGATGACGTCTACACAGGTATTAAATGGCAGTGCGTTGAATATGCGCGGCGTTGGCTGCTGCAACAAAAACAAGTTGTTTTTGGAGATGTCGATATTGCTGCCGATATATGGGCGTTAGAGCAAGTCACGAATCCTATTAATAAGAAAACGTTTACATTTGAATCCATTACAAATGGCGCGCTAATGCTACCTAAACGTGGAGATCTTTTAATTTATAGTGAAGAATATCTTGGTACGGGTCATGTTGCAGTAGTTGTTTCTATTAATGAAGAGCAAAAATCAATTAACGTGGCAGAACAAAATTTCGAAAATAAATTATGGGAAGATAAGTATGCTCGAAGCATAAAATATATTATTAACGAAGACAGAATTTGGTTATTAGACCAATTTCTAGTAGGTTGGAAACGTGCCAGAAATTAATGGCTAGACTTATTCTGGTAATTTAAATAAATAATAATAAAAATTGCCAAACAAATTGCTGCTAGATATCCGATCACTTTGTCATAATTACCTGTTAAAAAAGCATATTCAGACTGCACATTCGTATCCGTCACGCGTTTAAATACTTTAATTACAACTACCCATCCAGCGTGTATACCCATACAAAGTGCTATACGATTACTGCGAATTCTAACGAAAGCAAGTAATACACCTGCTAAAAAAAGTGCAATGAACGAATCAAAAATAAGGCTTACTTGTGTAAGCGCTTGTAACGCATCTTTCAACAACACAAATCCACTGCTCCAATTGAGTGAATTTGGGTTCAATTCAATTGTAGGTTGTAAAAAATGCACCAATGCATAAATAAAACTGGTTGTGATAACAGCAAAAGCGACCGTGCTTTGGTTTTTGACTGCCGTTAACAATGCGCCACGAAATAATGTTTCTTCTATTAATGCGACAATTATTCCTGCACTAAGCCCTGTGAGAAATAAGCCTGCTATATTTACAAAGGATATTTCCCAGTCTTTATCTATTACACGGTTTTGGGTAATTAATAATCCCGCAATTACAGGTAACATAATCAAAATTCCGTAGCCTAAACCTTTTGCGAAATCTCGGAAAAACTGTTTTTTATTGTTGCTAAAACCGAGTTCTTGCCATGATTTAAATTTGAGTAACTTAAATAATCCAAAAAACAAAATTATCGCCATAAGAAGCACACTTCGACTCACGACACGATCAAAATCCAAATCCATCCAGTTGGTTAAAAATTGATGCAGGGGATATGCGATAGCTGCTCCTAGCATGAGGGCTAAAGCAAAATAAATGACAAATACGATGAGTGTTGGCATTGATAAATTTCTGATTAAATATATAGATGGGGTAAGATTTTTTAGGAAGTTATTTCGGTTATAATTCTGGTTGATTCATATTAAAGTCACAAGCTCATATGGTGAATTAGGATCGCCATATGCTGTTATGTATTGCGAAAGTGGCGGAATTGGTAGACGCGCTGGTTTTAGGTACCAGTGGGGTAACCCGTGAGAGTTCGAGTCTCTCCTTTCGCACCAACCGCCAAGCACATTAATGAGTTAGGCGTAAAAGCTGAGTTCGGCACGATTGATTGATAAAAATGTAGCCTCTCCAAGGCGGTGTATAATTTCGCTGTAGACAAATTTTTAGCATGTTAAAGCTGAATGTAGGATAGAGATAACTATAATCAACCCTTAATTTTTAAAATAACCAAGAAAACCCCATGCAAGTATCACTCGAAACAACTGATGGATTAGAACGCAAAATGACAGTAGAAGTGCCTGCTGAGAAAATCAGTAGCGCCATCGAAGAAAAATTAAAAAACTTAAGCAAACAAGTTAAGTTGTCTGGGTTTAGGCCAGGTAAAGTTCCCATGAATGTTGTGCGTCAACGATTTGGCAAAAAAGTTTCTCAGGAAGTGATTGCAGATACTATGCAAATGAGTTATCAAGAGGCCATTATTCAGGAAAAACTCAGACCTGCGAGCAACCCAAGTATTGAACCTTTGAATTTAGAAGCAAATGAAGATTTAAAATATATTGCTACATTCGAAGTTTACCCGGAAATCACACTAGTGGATTTGAACGCTCTGGAAGTTGAGGTAGCCGAGGTCGAGATTGAGGAAAGTGATGTTGAGGATATTGTGCAAAAGCTTCTTCAACAAAAAATGATCTGGACAGAGGTTGAACGAAAATCTAAAACAGATGATCAGATAACGATTAACTTCATTGGTAAAATCGATGGTGAAGAATTCCAGGGTGGAAGTCAGGAGAACTTCGTTACCGTAATTGGCTCGAGTAATTTATTACCTGAGTTTGAAAAGCAACTCGAAGGCGTCAAAAAGGAAGATAAAAAAAGTTTTGAGATAACATTTCCAAAAGATTATATGCAGAAAGACTTAGCTGAAAAAGTTGCTACTTTTGAAATAGAAATATTAAAAGTTGAAGAAGGAGAGCTGCCCGAACTCAATGAGGAATTAATCAAAGAGTTTGGAATAGAAGACGGCAAAGAAGAAAGTTTTCGTAAACAGCTCAAAGATAATATGACACTTGAACTAGAGCAGCGAAAGAAAGCTTATGCAAAGAACAGCGTTATGCAAAGTTTGTTTGATGCAAATGAAGTTGAAACCCCTAAAGCGCTCTTGCAGCAGGAAATTCAGACATTACGTCAACAGATGATTGATAACATGCAGCTTCCTGAACAACCCAAACCTATTGAGGAGATGATGCCTGATAATCTGTTCGAAGATGAGGCTAAAAAGAGAATCTCGCTCGGTTTGTTGATCGGTGAAATTGTCAATAAAAACGAAATTAAGCTAGATCAAGAAAAAGTAACTCAGCAATTACAAATGATTGCTGCGGGTTATGGTAAGCAGGATGAAGTTATTCAATACTACCGCAATAATCGCGAAGCAATGGCGAATATAGAAATGTCGGTTATGGAGGAACAAGTGGTAGACTATGTACTTGAAGCCGCAAAACAAACCAAAAAAACTTTTAACTTTGATGAATTTGTAAATAAACAATCTTAGGAATCGTATATGGCAAACTCTAACTCTAAAGACAGCGCATTACATACTCAGGCATTGAATCTTGTGCCTATGGTTGTAGAACAATCTGCGCGAGGCGAGCGAGCTTATGATATTTATTCACGTTTATTAAAAGAACGGGTGATATTCATCGTAGGCCCGATTGAAGATCAAATGGCTAACCTTGTGGTAGCACAATTATTATTTCTGGAATCTGAAAATCCAGATAAAGATATTTCTGTTTATATTAATTCCCCTGGAGGTTCGGTAACGGCAGGCATGGCGATATACGACACTATGCAGTTTACGGGTCCTGACATTAGTACTTTATGTATTGGTCAAGCCGCAAGTATGGGTGCATTACTTCTTGCCGGAGGAGCAAAAGGTAAACGTTATTGTTTGCCACACTCGCGAGTCATGATTCACCAACCATTAGGTGGTTTTCAAGGACAAGCTACAGACATCGATATACATGCGCGTGAAATTTTAAAAATTCGTGAGGAATTAAATAACATACTTGCTAAGCACACTGGTCAATCTGTAGATCGCATTGCAGAAGACACGGAGCGTGATAATTTCATGGATAGTGAAACGGCAAAGGAATACGGCTTGATTGATGAAGTGTTGAATAAACGTAAGGAAAAGGTTCAGGAAGAATAGAGCCACCTCACAATTATCAAAATAGCTGACTCAAGTTTTAAGGCTTTTTGACGATATAGTTCAAATAAGAACCATCTTTGAATCAATGAGTTGTAAAATTGCTCAAATTTTGTTCAAAAAGTGTGCTTTGTATACGCTGCATATTCTAGGAAATAAGCGTATAGTTAATATAACTAGAGGGGGTTATCTATATAGATAATCGACATTTCCACGGAAAACTTAATTCATATTTAAGTATCTAAATGTGCATCAAAGGATGTACGATAATCTTCGATGAGTGACGACATAACAACCAAGGATCAGGAAAGCGGAAAACTACTGTATTGCTCTTTTTGTGGAAAGAGTCAGCACGAAGTTCGTAAACTCATAGCGGGACCATCTGTATTTATATGTGATGAATGTGTCGAGCTTTGTAACGACATAATTCGTGAGGAGATGCAAGATCAATCTCCTACCGGTACCACAAAACTTCCAAAGCCTGTAGAAATCAATTCGATTCTAGATGAATACGTAATTGGGCAAGACCGTGCCAAAAAAGTTTTATCTGTTGCGGTGTATAACCACTACAAACGTTTAGATGCAAAGACTGCAAGTAAGAATGCTGTTGAACTTGCAAAGAGTAATATACTTTTAGTTGGTCCAACCGGTTCTGGTAAAACGCTTCTTGCAGAAACCTTAGCGCGTTTATTAAATGTTCCTTTTACCATTGCAGATGCTACGACACTTACTGAAGCAGGATATGTTGGTGAAGATGTAGAGAATATTATTCAAAAGTTATTACAAAAGTGTGATTACGATGTAGACAAAGCACAAACTGGAATTGTTTACATAGATGAAATAGATAAGATTTCACGCAAGTCAGACAATCCATCGATTACCCGAGATGTTTCAGGCGAAGGTGTGCAACAAGCGTTGCTTAAATTAATTGAAGGAACGATCGCGTCGGTACCTCCGCAAGGTGGTAGAAAACATCCACAACAAGAATTTTTGCAAGTTGATACCAGTAATATTTTATTTATATGTGGTGGTGCATTCGCTGGATTAGATAAAGTTATTCGTGATCGAACTGAAAAAGGCGGTATTGGTTTTTCTGCGGAAGTTCGCAGTAAAGAAGATGCCGAAAATATTGGTGAGATTTTGCATAATGTAGAACCGGAAGATTTAATTCGTTACGGACTTATTCCTGAATTTGTTGGCCGCTTACCAGTCGTAGCAACATTAGAAGAACTTAACGAAGAAGCATTAGTACGTATTCTCACCGAACCTAAGAATGCCATTACAAAACAATATAAACGTTTGTTTGAAATGGAAGGCGTAGACATTGAATTCCGAGAAAATGCATTGTATGCAGTTGCACGTAAAGCGATGGATCGCAAAACAGGAGCTCGGGGTTTGCGTACTATTTTAGAAAACGTATTGCTTGATACGATGTACGACCTGCCTTCACAGGACAGCATTAGCAAAGTGGTCGTAGACGAAGGTGTGATTATGGGTGATTCCAAGCCTTACCTCATCTATGAGGGCAGCGAATACGAAAAGGCCGCTTCTGACGACTAGGTGTTCAAAAATTGAGCAAATACCCCTATTTAGCTCAATAATATGTACAGTCAGCCACGCTGGCCTTGAATTGCCGGTGAAATATCCCCATATTTTGGGCAATCAGACAAATTTCTCTGAACTTCACAATCAATCGATTTATCCAACTAAATCATGACCTCAGTTAGGTGAACTAGAAATATGAGCGAAGATTCAATATCAAAGGATGAAGTAACCATGTCGAATCAGACCGTACCGGTATTACCCCTGCGCGATGTTGTGGTGTATCCACACATGGTCATTCCTTTATTTGTTGGCCGTGAGAAATCCATTCAAGCATTGGATGCGGCAATGTCTGATAACAAACAAATTTTATTAGTTGCACAAAAAAGTGCTGATATTGATGATCCGCAAATCAATGAGATTCATCAAATAGGAACACTCTCAACCATTTTGCAATTGCTTAAGTTACCTGATGGCACCATCAAAGTACTGGTAGAAGGCGTAGAACGTGCTGAAGTTAAAAATTATCTAGAAGATCAAGAGTTTTTTACAGCAGATATAACATTAATTGAAAATGATGAAGCTGAAGATGAAAAAGAACTTGAAGTACTTGCACGCTCGGTAACAAATTTATTTGAGCAATATGTCAAGCTTAATAAGAAAGTACCACCAGAAGTATTAACTTCTTTAGCAGGTATCGATGAGCCTTCGCGTCTTGCGGATACCATTGCAGCACACATGTCATTAAAGTTGGATGAAAAACAACATGTATTGGAAATTAGAACTGTACAACTGCGATTAGAACATCTGATTAGCTTAATTGAAGGCGAATTAGACGTTTTACAAATCGAAAAACGTATTCGTGGTCGTGTAAAACAGCAAATGGAAAAATCTCAACGTGAGTACTATTTGAATGAGCAAATGAAAGCCATTCAAAAAGAACTTGGTGAGATGGAAGAAGCGCCTAATGAAGTAGACGAGCTTGCTGAAAAAATCGAAAAAGCTGGCATGTCTAAAGAGGCAAAAGAAAAAGCTGATGCTGAACTGAATAAACTAAAAATGATGTCGCCTATGTCGGCTGAAGCGACAGTAGTGCGCAACTACATTGACTGGTTAGTAGGTGTTCCTTGGAAGAAAAAGTCTAAGGTACGAAATGATCTTGTAAAAGCAGAAGAAATTCTAGAAGAAGATCATTATGGTCTGGAAAAAGTTAAAGAACGTATTCTTGAATATTTAGCTGTCCAGCAACGTGTCAAGAAGTCTAAAGGACCTATTCTTTGCCTAGTAGGACCACCGGGTGTTGGTAAAACATCTATCGGTAAATCGATCGCGCGTGCAACGAATCGCAAGTTTTCTCGCATGTCTTTGGGAGGTGTGCGCGATGAAGCTGAAATTCGTGGCCATCGCAGAACCTACATTGGTTCCTTGCCAGGCAAGATCATTCAGAATCTTTCCAAGGTGGGTGTGCGCAATCCATTATTTTTGTTAGATGAAATTGACAAAATGGCAATGGATTTTCGTGGAGACCCTGCTTCTGCAATGTTAGAAGTGTTAGACCCTGAACAAAACCATACCTTTGCTGATCATTATTTAGAAGTAGATTACGATCTATCTGATGTAATGTTTGTAGCTACAGCGAATACCTTAAATATTCCTGGACCATTGTTGGATCGTATGGAAGTGATTCGACTTCCCGGTTATACCGAAGACGAAAAGAAAAATATTGCTATCCGTTATCTTATTCCAAAGCAATTTAAAGCGAATGGTCTTAAAGAAGATGAGATTCTTATTTCGGAATCAACGGTGCGAGATATTATTCGATACTACACCCGCGAAGCAGGTGTGCGTAATTTGGAAAGAGAAATTTCTAAAATTTGTCGTAAGGTTGTTAAGTCTATTGTACTTAATAAAGATAAAACTAAAGACAAATCAAGAATTACGATTACACCGAGAAGTTTAGAAAAATATCTTGGTGTAAAACGATTCCGTTATGGCTTGGCTGAAGATAACGATCAAGTGGGCCAAGTTACTGGCTTGGCTTGGACCGAGGTTGGCGGTGAGCTGCTTACTATCGAGGCTGTTGTGGTCCCTGGTAAAGGTAAGACGAGTCGCACGGGTCAATTGGAAGATGTTATGCAGGAATCCATTCAGGTTGCGCATACTGTCGTACGAAGCCGATCTTCTGTTCTTGGTATTGACCAGGATTTCTATGAAAAAGCCGACATCCATATCCACGTTCCGGAAGGTGCAGTGAAAAAAGACGGTCCTAGCGCGGGTATCGGCATGACCACGGCAATCGTTTCATCGCTCACAAAAATACCTGTTCGTGCAGATGTTGCAATGACGGGTGAAATTACTTTACGCGGTGAAGTGCTGCCCATTGGTGGTCTTAAAGAGAAACTTTTGGCCGCTCACCGAGGTGAAATTAAAACGGTTCTTATTCCTAAAGAGAATGAAAAAGATTTAAGTGAGATTCCGAAGAATATCAAGCAAAAGCTTGAAATCATTCCAGTTCAATGGATTGATGAAGTACTTCAAGTAGCGCTGGTAAAGATGCCAGAACCTCTGGATGATGCGGATACGGTCGATAGTATTACTGCAAAACGTAAAAAAACGACAGCAAAAAACAAGCCCGTACAGGCACATTAGTCGCAAACTCTCAAGTAAATTTGTTGTAAATAAAGGCGTTTCCGTAGTTGACTTGCTTCGGAAGCGCTTGGTATAACATCTGCGTTTAATGATCTAAACAACTACGCGATCAACATCAACATACAACGACCAAACTTGTTCTTTTCTGCCCATCTCGTGTGGTGTGAGATTATCGAACTAATGTCTCTACAATTTATTTCAACGTACAGCCTTAACAGGTTGTATCAACCTATATAGGGGAGCATGGCTCAATGAATAAATCGGAACTTGCAGACGCCGTAGCAGCAGCGGCAGATCTTTCTAAAGCAGATGGTGCCAGAGCACTGGATGCAGTTATAGATTCCATCACCAATGCGCTTAAAAGCGGTGATACTGTCTCACTCGTAGGTTTTGGAACCTTTCAGGTGAAACAGCGTAATGCGCGCCAAGGCCGTAACCCTCGTACGGGCGAAACAATCCAAATCGCGGCCTCTAAAGTACCTAGTTTCAAAGCTGGCAAAGGCCTAAAGGATGCCGTAAACTAGCGCGCCTTTTGGGGTGCTTAGCTCAGCTGGTAGAGCGTCGCCCTTACAAGGCGGATGTCGGGGGTTCGAATCCCTCAGCACCCACCAAGCATGACGGAGTGGTAGTTCAGCTGGTTAGAATACCGGCCTGTCACGCCGGGGGTCGCGGGTTCGAATCCCGTCCACTCCGCCATTTATTTCCCGAAAAATAAATAGCGCACGAAGCTATGCATAACTGAAGCGTACAAATGGAAAAAAGTTGAACGGTAAGAAGTACTAAAGAAAAACTAAATCATGCTTCAAGATATTCGAGATCGAGCCACGAGCTGGGTGGCTTACATTATTATTGGCTTACTAATATTGTCGTTTGCGTTATGGGGCATAGGGGAATATTTTGGTGGCGGTCCTGCTCGACCCGTTGCCACTGTAAATGGCAATGACATCACCTCGCAACAATTTAATCAGCAAGTTCAGCAGCGTAAGCAAGTATTGCAATCTATTCTCGGTGAAAATTACCAGCAACAATATCCGGATGAAAGCATTGTGCGCCAACAGGTTATTCAAGACATGGTGCGCACTGAATTGTTACGACAGGAAGTGAATGATGCGGGTTTTGAAATTAGCGATGCAAATCTTGTTAGACGTATTCAGCAAATTCCACAATTCCAACAAGATGGAAAATTTGATCCTGAGCTCTATAGACGCTTATTAGAATCACAACGATTGAACAAAGCGCAGTGGGAAAATGAGTTGCGCGAGCAAGATAAACTAAATCAGTTTGAAAATACGGTTGCAGCTTCATCCTTTATCCCCAAAGCAGAATTACAACGCTTTCAGTCTATTTCAGAACAAACACGCGATTTCAAATATGCCTTAGTAAGCGTGCAGACTGATAATGTAAGCGTCTCTGATGATGAAATAGAAAAATACTTCGAAGAAAACAAACAGTTCTATCAAACTCCTGAACAAATCAAATTTTCATATATTGAATTAAAAGAACAGGATATTGCAGATAGTACAAATGTAAGTGATGAAGATGCGAAACAAATTTATGAATCGCAGCTTGAGCGTTATATGTCTGCAGAATTACGCAAAGCACGTCATATCATGTTTAAAGTTCCAACAGAGCTTGGCGCAGACGCTCTGGAGTGGGATGAAGCCATGGAAAAGGCCAATGATCTGGTCCAGCAACTAAAGGACGGTGCTGATTTTACGGAGCTCGCCAAACAATATTCTGAAGATACCCTGTCTGCCGAAAAAGGTGGTGATATGGGCTTCATCGCCCCGGGAGATTTCACCAACAAAGGGCTAGAGGATGCGTTGTTTGCACTTGAAGTAGGTGAAAACAGCAAGGCAATACGTACCGAGCAGGGAGTGCAGATTTTACAGCTCACCGAGATCCAGGAATCTGAACAGGAATCTTTTGAATCAGTGCGTGAAAAAATCATTAACGAACGTAAGAGCCAGATTGCACAAGAACGTTTCATTGAGGTTGCAGATGAAATTGCAAATTTAGTCGTTGAGCAACCTGATGATCTACAGGAAGCATCGGAAAGTTTTGATTTGAGCATTAAACAAACCGGGTTTTTAAACTCTGGTAGTAATGATGAAATCTTTGCTTATCCTAAAATCAAAAATGTCGCTTTTTCTAATGATATTCTGGTTGAAAGACTCAACAGTGATCTTATTCAAGTCGCTGATGGTCATGTCATTGCGTTTCGCGTGTCCGAACATAAAGAATCTGAACAAAAGCCACTGGCTGATGTAAAAAATGATATTCAAACATTGTTAAGTGTGCGCAAAGCGGCAGATAACGCATCTAAGCAAGGTTCAGAACTGTTTCTAAAACTCAAAGGCGGGGCAAGTCTGGATGCACTTGCAAGTGAAAATGATTTAGAAATAATCAGTCATGGCTCAATTCGTCGTGATGATAATCGTGTGCCTTTTCAGATTAGTGATCGTGCATTTTCATTAGAGAAGCCAGCAGAGGGTAAAACCAGTGTGGATGGTGTCGCTCAACCTGATGGAAGTTATGCGCTTATTGAATTAAGTGCTGTCACACCGGGATCTACAGAAGTGGATGACACGCAAATGCAACAACTTTCTCAACGTGTGAATTATGGGCGCCGGGAGTTTTCCGCAATTATTGATGCCATTCAAGAAAATGGCGATGTAGTCATTTATGAAAGTCAGGTGTCAGAGTCGAGTGCTAATTATTAGCCGGAATTAATCCTCAATTTATTTATTCTACAAAGAATGAATAAATTAATTTTCTCTATCCTTACTAAGTAAAGTATACTAGCGCCCCATGCAGCTTAAGCTACATTGGCAAATTCTTATTGCACTGTTGCTAGCAGTGTTGGTTGGTTGGCTGGTCAGTCCTGATACCAGTTTCCTGGGTGTTTCTTTAGTTTCCGTTTTTGATTTTGTAGGCAAGCTTTTTCTCAATGCCTTGAAGATGATCATCGTGCCGTTGATTGTTTCCTCCATCATTATGGGAGTGAGCAATTTAGGTTCAGGTGAATCCTTTGGGCGTTTAGGTGGAAAAACGCTTGGTTATTATGTGGTGACGAGCACCTTCGCGATTTTAGTTGGCATTACTGTAGTCAATATCATTCAACCAGGCATCGTAGATGGTGAACCTGCGAAAGACATGTTGGGATTGAGTACAGATACCAGTGAAGTTATGCAAAAAGTAGAAGGTAAATCTGCAGGAGACGTTGTCGGTATATTCTTGCGCATGATCCCAACCAACGTTGTGCATGCTGCGGCTCAAGGACAAATGCTCGGGATTATCTTTTTCAGCTTATTGTTTGGTTTCTTCATGACCAAAATTAAAATGGATTTGGGGAACACCTTAAGAGGTTTTTGGGAAGGTGTGTTTGAAGTGATGATGCTCATTACAGATTTGGTAATGAAGTTTGCGCCTATCGGAGTGTTTGCATTGGTGGCAAAAGTGGTTACCGTTTCAGGCTTTGACGCGTTTAAGCCATTGCTGACATTTTTCTTTACCGTCATTATCGCGTTGCTCATTCACATTGTTATTATCATGCCGTTGTTACTACGTTTTGTAGGCAGAGTAAGCCCGCTCAAGCACTATCAAGCCATGGCACCGGCATTACTCACGGCATTTTCTACTGCATCATCTTCTGCGACCTTACCCGTTACTATGGATTGTGTTGAAGACCGTGCAGGTGTATCCAACCGCGTAACCAGTTTTGTTTTGCCATTGGGCGCTACGGTTAATATGGATGGTACGGCTTTGTATGAATGTGTGGCTGCAATTTTTATTGCACAAGCCTATGGGTTGGATTTAACACTTGGTACTCAAGTGACAATTGTTATTCTTGCACTGATGACATCCATTGGTGTTGCAGGTATTCCTTCCGCAAGTTTAGTCGCAATTGCCATCATATTAGCTGCCATTGGTTTACCAGCAGAAGGTATCGGTTTAATTTTGGCAGTCGATAGGGTGTTGGATATGTGCAGAACCGCAGTGAACGTGTTCAGTGATTCATGTGGTGCAGTTATTATTGGGCGCACAGAAGGAGAGAAGGGTATTCTCCAAGCTTAGGTTGCAGGTTGGTTTCTAAATAGCAGTGTTTTACTACTAAATCCAGTTTATTAGTTATACTTAAAAGTGAAACCAACAATCGTCTTACTGCCTGGCTTTGATGGTTCAGGGCGTTTGTTCTCACCACTTCATAAAGAATTATCTGAATCTGTTAATACAATTGTTCTTTCTTATCCAAGTGATAAGGTCATGACGTATTATGATTTGTGTCATTACTTAAAAAATGAGTTACCGGATTCACCTTATGTCATTTTAGGTGAATCTTTTGGTGGGCCGTTGGCCTTGATGCTTTCAAAACATGCAGGAGAAAACTTAAAAGGCATTATTTTGTGTGTCTCGTTTGTGAAAAACCCTCAAGTGTTATTCTCGAAGTTTATCCGACCCTTTCTAAAACCAAAGCACTTGCAAAAAGAAACACCCGCCGTGTATATCAAAACCATGCTCACTAATGGTGTAGCGGATGCGAAACTGATTAAAAATATTCAGGCTGCCACGCGTGAATTAACGCGTGATGTGTATTTTTATCGGCTACGAGAAATTGCAGATGTAGACGTAACCGATATTCTGGAAAAATGTGAGTTACCTATTTTATATCTTCGAGCAAAAAAAGATCGCTTGGTATATGAAAGCTCCATGAAATGGATTCAAGAAAAGGGAAAAAACGTAGCAGTTGAATATTTCGATGCGCCACACATGTTGCTACAAACTCAACCCAAGCAAGCAGCTAGGGTTATTCAAAAGTTTTTGGGTGAATGTATAAAAGATAAAAGGGCCAACTTAATGAGTTAGCCCTTATTATCCTCGCTTGCTAGTTTAGGTTACTCAATAGATCGCATATGTCGATGCCTCACATCATCATGCTGCATCATTTGTTCCATCATCTTATGCATGGTCTCCATGCGATGCTCCATACGATCCAGACGAGCATGTTCATCCATCTTTCCTTTGACTTGCTCATCGCTTTTATTTCCTCTGTGCATCATACCCATTCTTCCATTACCGTCTCTACCATGCATCATACGCATGCCTTCATGCATGCTTTGACGATGCGCCTGCATGAGTATCCTGCGTTTTTCAGGGTCTTTTTCTGCATGAATAGCTTGCATTTGAGCATGCATTGCCTCCATATGATTACTCATCTCTTCAGAATCCCAAGAACCCATTCGGCATCCCTGACGATATGAATCAGACTGTTTTTCATCTCTATCATCTTCTGATGCATATACGGTTAATGTAGCTGCGGACAATGCACTGATGGAAAATATTAGAACTGCTATCGTTAATTTTTTCATCTTCATCTATTCCACATGATTTAGTAATGGTTCATGTTTGCATTTCCCATAACGGATTCGCTTGATGTAAATCAAAAAAATTACGTTTATTCGTATCTACGAAAAATTAGAGAAATTTAAAGCTTTACTACGAAAAAATGATAGTAAGCAGAATGACGGAGTCTTCAACGGCTTTCACCGAATGGGGTTCACCCGGCATAAGGTGTATTAATTGATCGTAATTAATTTCCTGCGTAAGTCCCATTGCTGTTATAGCTATTTTTCCGGCAATACAATGTATGGTTATAGGGCCAACCACTTTGTGATTGGGAATACCTTTGCCGGAAGGCAACACCATTCTAATCAACTCCATTTCGTCTGTTTTGACAATGGCTTTAGTATGTTCTTGGGGTAAGTCTGCAGCCCACGTTTGTAAGTCTACAACTTCACCCGGTTCTGCATGGTGTGTTGCCATACGCTTTAGTGTACGCCTGTTTTAGTCTTTTACATTGATTTAAATCAGAATGCCCCAATACTAATAAATATAGTATTTAAAGTTCATTAAATTTGTAATGTAGGAGATGGTTATGTTTGAAGTAGTGAGAAATGGTACGAATCGACTGGACATCAACTTTGGCGGGAAACTTGGCAAAGATGAGATGAAAGTTGCTCTGGATGAACTTTTTAATAGTGGGAAAGACATCGAAAATGGTCGGATGTTATATCGCATAGATGATTTTGAGCTGCCAACCTTGGGTGCGATGGGTGTTGAATTTTCACGCCTGCCTGAAGCATTCAGATTTATTAAGAAATTTGATCGTGCTGCGGTATTAGTCGATAAAAAATGGGTTAAGAAAGCAAGTGAAATTGAAGGTGCGCTCATCCCGGGTTTAAAAATTAAAGCATTTGATTTAGATCAAGAGCCTGAAGCTGAGGCATGGCTTGCAAGTTAGTGAAACTTAATGAAGCAGGGAATTGTTGGGTATCATTTGGATGAAGAGGATCACTGGGTTGCAGAATTGGAGTGTGGCCATTTTCAGCATGTTCGTCATAACCCACCCATGGTAATTCGTCCTTGGGTGTTAACAAAAGAAGGGCGTGAAGAAATGTTGGGCTATAGGCTTGAATGCAAAAAGTGCGATGCAGGTGCACCCAGAGATTCACAATAATATTTAAGGTAGCTGCATAATCTCCGCAACTTCGATTGTTGCAGTTTCCATGTTTAGAAAAGGGCAGGTCTTTGCAATCTCAAGCACGACATCCATGCTTTCGGCTTTTATAACGGAATAACCCATTAGTGGATTTGCACCACCGTGGTCTTCCACCCCATCAATACTTACAGTTTTGGACATACCAACCGGTGATCCGGGATTAATCATTTGATCGCCAAGGTCTGCGATCCATTTATTCCATTTTTCCATTTCTTTGGCACCTTCTTCAGGGGATTCCGGTGCTTTCCCGCCATGATAAGCAAATATATATTCAGGCATGGTAATTCCTCCTCTTTTAATTATATTTTAGTATTTACTATAGTACTCTTTTATTAATTTTCAATTACGAACTCAATTTTATTCTTCTATTTTATTCCTCTATGAATTTCAGAATCATTTTATTTTCTGTTTTTGTTATGTTTGTGTCGACTTCTTGTAGTCCTACGGCAATCGTCAATTTTATTAGCCCCGATGAACATTACGAAAAAATCGAAGATCTATCTTATGGTAAATTGAATAGACATAAATTAGATATTTATGTACCAAATACTGAACAAAAAAATATTCTAATAATATTTTTCTATGGTGGGTCTTGGGATTCCGGAAATAAAGAAAAATATAAGTTTATAGCTTCATCACTTACCAAATATGGTTATACAGTGGCTATTCCTGATTATCGACTGTATCCGGAAATCATGTTTCCATTATTCATGGAGGATGCTGCAAAAGCAGTTGCATGGCTTCAAAATGATAGTGAGCATATAGAAAACATAGAGCATGTTTTTTTAATGGGCCACTCTGCAGGCGCACAAATTGCGAATTTATTAGTTTCAGATGAAAAATATCTAACAAATGAAAA
Organism: Gammaproteobacteria bacterium; assembly: GCA_965243395.1. Classification (GTDB taxonomy): domain Bacteria; phylum Pseudomonadota; class Gammaproteobacteria; order UBA4575; family UBA4575; genus JABDMD01. The sequence goes on from CBDEUS010000001.1 coordinate 490,924, forward strand.
TGTAAAGGTTGCAAGTTTGACTGGATCTATAGGAATAGCAGGACCTTATAATTTTTTACCACTAAAATCTGATCGATTGAAAAGTATATTTCCAGAAGACATCCGTGAAAACAGTCAACCGATTAATTTTATCAATGGTGATGAAGTGCCATTTTTACTGCTTCATGGGCTATCTGATAAAACTGTGTTGCCAAAAAATAGTGAGTCTTTTGCAGAAAAAATAAAGTCCGTAAATGGTGAAGTGGTTGTAAAGTTTTATGAAGATGTGGGACATATAGGGATTATCAAGCCATTTATTAATGGCTTTGATGGTTCAGTTCCAACTATTCAGGACATTAATGTATTTATTGGCGATACTGCTAAATGATTATTCGTTTAAGTGAGAATATTTCGTGCTCTCATTTTTTTAGCATATAAATATAAAAATATCGCAATGAGTATTATTGCTGCACTGAACGCTAACGATAGTGGATCACCCATAAATTCCATTCCGTTCATAAATCCATAAATGTAAATCGTGTTTATAAACACGCACACAAGAGAGATTAAGAAGACCTGAACGGCTAGATGTTTGCGTAACAATAATAGCAAGCATCCCAATAAACCTCCCCAAACAGCAATGGCCCATAGTGCGACAGACCAGGATGGGAAGCTATAAAAAAAATCGAGCTGTTCGGGGGTGAACATGCTCATATAGGCTTCATTTTTAGTTTGAGACATATAATAGTCAAGCGCACCCATGGCGTTCCATAGAAGTGCAATAGTACCGACGAGCCAAAGGTGCCATGGTGTTTGATTTGATTCAGACATGTGACATCTCCTTAAAGTAGGATTACAGTATTGTACTCCTTACAAAATGCTGAAATAACAACAAAGCAGTAATAAATTTTTAAAAAAGGCTAAGACAATGAATAATAAAGTCGAATTTTTGAAATCCAACACATCAACGAATGACTATGAGCCTTTTATGGTGGGCGATAAGCAGGCTGGAGAAGTGCATTGGTTAGGGCAAGTTAATTCAAGTGGTGCACCTACTTACTCAGGTTTATGGAAATGTGAACCATTAACGTTTGATTATGAATTTCCGGGTGATGAATTTATTCATGTTTTGGAAGGCAAGTTATTAATTGAGTTTGCGGATGGTGGTGAAGTTACTTTACAAGTAGGTGATATTGCTTCATTTGACAAAGGCATTAAAACTACATGGACCATTCAAGAAAGTTTTAAAAAAGCCTTTGTGATTTCTAATTGTTAGTTATACCCGCTCATTCCAATAATATTGAATCCGGCATCTACGTACGTAATTTCGCCAGTAATTCCACTGGCTAAATCACTGCATAGAAAAGCAGCGGTGTTGCCTACTTCTTCAATGGTGACGTTTTTACGTAATGGGGCATTCTCCTCAACATGGTCTAGCATTTTTCTAAAGTCACCAATTCCTGCGGCTGCAAGTGTGCGTATTGGGCCCGCTGAGATGCCATTTACACGAATGCCGTCTGGACCGAGGGCATAGGCCATGTAACGTATATTGGCTTCTAAACTGGCTTTAGCCAACCCCATGACGTTGTAGTTTGGCATGGCGCGTACAGAGCCCATATAAGTGAGCGAGACGATGGCACCATTAGTCCCTTTCATCATGGGTCTTGCTGCTTTAGCAAGCGCGGTGAGGCTGTAACTACTGATGTCATGTGCAATTTTTGAGCCTTCGCGTGTGGTGAGCTCAACAAAATCACCGGTTAATTCTTCTTTCGGGGCAAATGCCGCAGAGTGAACCAGTATATCGAGTGTGTCCCAGGACTTTCCTAATTCTTCAAATAATTGGGTGATTTCGCTATCCACTCCCAAGTCACAAGGCAGAATGATTTCTGCTCCACATTCAGCAGCGAACTTCTCAACCCTTGGTTTGAGTTTTTCATTTTGATAGGTAAAAGCTAATTCTGCGCCTTCGCGCTTCATAGCTTCTGCAATGCCCCAGGCGATAGAGCGATTACTTGCAATGCCTACAATTAAGGCACGTTTTCCTGCTAAAAATCCCATGCGATTTTCCGTAAATTATTAGTATTAAAGTTAAACTATATTAGTAGATAAGCCTAGATTGAACTACTTTTTTTATTAAACAGTCTATAATAGTGTTGCTTATGAATTATATTTCAGGGAAGAATAATCTTTCTCGGCTAGATTATACATTAAACCATCCTGTGAACAGTCGTTCGATAATATTCATTTTTATTTTAGTAATTTTTATGCTTCATGCATGCAGTGACAGTGCATGGAATAATCCTTATCCAAATAATAATGCAGATGATGGTGCTGAAGTAATTTATTCCTCTTTCAAAGAGCGACCTAAGCGATTGGATCCAGTGAGCTCATACAGCGCAAACGAATATCAATTTATTGCACAGATTTATGAACCGCCTTTACAGTATCATTATCTCTTACGCCCTTACACATTAATTCCTCTAACTACAAGTCGTTTGCCTGAGGTGCGTTATTTTGCAGAAAACGGTGTTCTTGTAGATGAAGATGCAGTGGACAGTATTCTCTATTCTGAATACACCATCGAAATTAATAAAGGCATTATGTTTCAACCGCATCCGGCATTTGCAAAAAATGATCAGGGTGAATCAATCTATTTAAATCTGACTGAAAACGATTTAGATAATATTAATATTTTAAGCGATTTCGAGAAAACCGACACACGTGAACTTACCGCAGAAGATTATGTTTACCAAATAAAAAGAATAGCTAATCCTTATCTTCATTCGCCAATTGCTGGAGTAATGCGTAAATATATTTTAGGTTTTGATGAGTTTCGTAAAAATGTTTCGGAGACTTATCCAAACTCAAATGAAGGTTGGCATGACTTGAGAGAAGTTAAGCTTGAGGGTGTGAATGTAATCGACCGATACACGTACCGGATTAGAATAAAAGGGAAGTATCCGCAGCTTGTTTATTGGATGGCTATGCCATTTTTTTCACCCATGCCTTGGGAGGCTGAAAAGTTTTATTCCCAAAAAGGTATGGATGAACGAAATATTTCGTTGAACTGGTATCCGGTGGGTACAGGTCCTTATATGTTGACAGAAAATAATCCTAATCTGCGAATGGTGATGGAAAAGAATCCAAATTTTCATGGTGAGCGTTATCCATCAGAAGGAGAACAAGAGGATAAAGATAAAGGATTGCTAGATGATGCTGGAAAAGTATTACCTTTAGTTGATAAAGCGGTTTACAGTTTGGAAAAAGAAACTATTCCATATTGGAATAAGTTTTTGCAAGGTTATTATGATGCATCAAGTATTAGTTCCGATAGCTTTGATCAAGCCATTCAATTTGGATCAGGGGGCGAAGTATTACTTACCGATTTGATGATAGACAAAGGAATAAAGTTAGAGACCGCGGTAAGTACTTCTATTTTCTATATGGGTTTCAATATGTTAGACCCTGTTGTAGGAGGAACAAGTGAATCCGCGCGTTTGTTGCGTCGAGCCATTTCTATTGCGGTTGATTATGAAGAATACATTTCCATCTTTGCTAATGGACGCGGGATTGCTGCACAAGATCCAATTCCTCCGGGAATTTTTGGAAATATCGAAGGCGAAGAGGGCGTTAATCCGTTTGTGTATGACTGGATTTCAGAAAAGCCTAAAAGAAAAAGTATTGAAGTAGCCAAACAACTTATGGAGCAAGCAGGTTATGCGAATGGCATTGATCCTAAAAAAGGAAAACCTCTGATCCTGTATTTTGATACTCCCGCAGCTGGGCCCGATGCAAAAGCGCAACTAAATTGGATGCGTAAACAGTATCAAAAACTCGGTATCGAACTTGTTATACGCGCGACAGACTACAATCGCTTCCAGGAAAAAATGCGCAATGGAGCCAGTCAAATTTTCCAATGGGGTTGGAATGCAGACTATCCTGATCCTGAGAATTTCTTTTTTCTTTTGTATGGTCCTAATTCAAAAGTGAATCATCATGGAGAAAATGCTGCAAACTATTCAAATCCAGAGTTTGATCGCCTATTTGAAAAGATGAAGAACATTAATAATAGTCCCGAGCGATTAGTAATTATCAAAGAAATGATAAAAATATTACAAGAAGACGCCCCATGGCTTTGGGGATTTCATCCTAAAGGGTTTTCGCTTTTCCATGACTGGTACGAAAATGTTAAGCCGAATTTAATGGCAAATAATCTTTTGAAATATAAACGAATTGATAGTGACAAAAGAAAAATCATGCGTGAGGAATGGAATAAACCAAACTACATGCCTTTAGTGATCCTGCTAGTATTGATTGTTGTGTCCTTCATTCCGGCAATCATCGCATTCAGGAAACGAGAACGGAGCGCATACAAATGATTGCTTATATTATTCGTCGTATTTTATATGCAATTCCTATTTTAATCGGCGTAAATATTCTTACTTTTCTATTGTTTTTCGTCGTGAATTCACCTGACGAAATGGCGTATATGTTTTTAGGGGATAAGAACATAAAACCGGAACAGGTTCAGGAGTGGAAAGAAGAAAGAGGCTATCACTTGCCATTGTTTTATAACGAACAAGAAGATGGAATAAAAACAGTTACAAAAACAATTTTTTATACGAAATCAATTCGTTTATTTGTGTTTGATTTTGGGCGCTCGGATAGTGGTCGTGATATTGGCTATGACATCAGCCAAAGAATGTGGCCAAGTTTAGCAATTGCAATACCCGATTTAATTATTGGTTTGCTGATAACGATAACTTTCGCACTATTGATTGCATTTTTCCGTGCTACTTATATTGACTACTGGGCAGTAGTATTTTGTGTAGCATTAATGTCGATATCGAGCCTTTTTTATATTATCGGCGGGCAGTTTATTATGGGCAAGATTCTGAAAGTTGTGCCAATTTCTGGATTTGAAGAAGGCGTTTTTGGAATCAAGTTTTTAATACTTCCGGTTGTGATTGGAGTTATTGGCGGTATTGGCGCAAGGACAAGATGGTATCGCACAATATTTTTAGAAGAAATTAATAAAGATTATGTTCGTACAGCGCGTGCAAAAGGAATATCTGAACAATTAGTATTGTTTAGACATGTTCTACGTAATGCATTAATACCAATATTGACTGGTATTGTGGTCATACTTCCATTGCTATTTATGGGAAGCTTAATTACCGAGTCTTTCTTTGGTATACCTGGTTTAGGTAGTTATACCATTGATGCAATTCAAAGACAGGATTTTGCCATAGTGCGTTCTATGGTATTTCTTGGTGCTGTTTTATATATCGTCGGTTTATTACTCACGGATATTTCATACACCATAGTCGACCCAAGAGTGAGGCTAAACTAAATGTTTGGTAAGCCGGTTTTCTTACTTACTGATATTCTTATATTTTTTGTTACGTTTTGTACGGTGGCGTTTTTTCTTTATGCGCGCACTAAACCTCATATCATCAAACCATGGAAACAAGTCATAAGGAGTAAAGTTGGTGTAATTTCTATCATGGTTCTATCGCTTTACGTGGTTGTAGCGTTGCTTGATTCAATGCATTTTCATCCGAAATTGTCTCAAGAAAATCAAACAGATAATTCTGCTAAATATAGTGGTGAAGTAGTTAGTTTATTCGATCAACTCGTTGTCAATTTACGAGATAGTTCAGAGAAGACGTATTCGGCGCCATTTGCTGCTTATTTGTATGCAAAAGAAACTGTGAATAACCCTGATGGTACCCAACAGCGGATTTATCCTAGGTTAACTTGGGGTGGATCACATTTGGAGAATCCAGAAACTGAAAAAAGTGCAGATATATTCAAGTTAGCAGTTTATGGAGCAGTAGAGGCATTAGTTTTTTGGTTGGTGATTATGGCACTTATTTGCTTTGTTATTTCTTTGCGGGCAAAAACTTCATTTTCAAACGCTATAAAAATGATTACTCAAGCCAAAACAGATATTCCATGGCGAACATTTGCAGTTACGTTAGCTGTTATTTTGTTGGTTTTATTTATCGGTGGGGAATGGTCAACTAAGTATCACGTTTTAGGCACGGATAAGGTGGGAGAGGACGTTTTATATCAAGCGTTAAAGAGTATTCGCACAGGTGTATTAATTGGAACACTTACCACAATACTCGTTCTTCCGCTTGCAATCGTGCTTGGAATTATGGCGGGATTTTTTAAAGGTTGGGTGGATGACATTATTCAATATATATATACAACCTTAAATTCAATCCCGGGAATTTTATTGATTGCAGCCGCTGTTTTAATGCTGCAGGTTCATATGAATAATAATGCAGATCAATTTTCTAGTTTAACAATACGATCTGATTATCGATTACTTTTTTTATGTTTGATTATGGGTTTGACAAGCTGGACAGGGCTATGTCGGTTATTGCGTGCTGAAACTTTAAAATTACGCGAAGTTGAGTACGTGCAAGCAGCCTCAGCATTTGGTGTAGGATCAATGCAGACAATCTTTAAGCATATCCTTCCGAATGTAATGCATATTGTTCTCATTACGGTCGTAATAGATTTTAGTGGATTGGTCATGGCAGAAGCAGTCTTGGCGTATGTAAATATTGGTGTCGATCCGACGATGAATAGTTGGGGGAATATGATCAATAGCGCTCGGCTTCAACTGGCACGTGAACCAATTGTGTGGTGGTCACTAGCCGCTTCATTATTTTTTATGTTTACTTTAGTTTTATTTGCAAATTTATTTGCTGATGTTGTGCGTGATGCATTAGATCCAAGAATTGCTAAAAAATAAATTGTATTGATATTTTACAAAGATGAGTGAAGAAAATAGTAAAGGATTAAACCAGCCGTTATTGCGGGTCGAGGGCTTGTCTACCGTCTTTGAAACAGGGCAGCGAAAGGTTGTCGCTGTCGATGATATCAGTTTTGAAATACAAGAAGGTGAAACATTTGCTTTGGTGGGTGAGTCAGGAAGCGGTAAATCGATTTCTGCTTTGTCGGTAATACGTTTATTACCAGATGCTGCGCGTGTTACATCAGGTTCAATACATTTTGGTAATCAAGATTTGCTGGCCTTGTCAGAACGCGATATGCGAAATATCCGCGGTAGTGGTATTTCAATGATTTTTCAAGAACCGATGACATCTTTAAACCCGGTTGTAAAAGTCGGCAAACAAATTTCTGAGGTGCTTATTCGTCACAAGAATATGAGTAAGAACGAGGCACGACAGCGTGCTTTAGATTTACTCGATGCCGTAAATATTAAAAATCCTTCACACACAATCGATACTTTTGCACATGAGTTGTCAGGTGGTATGAAACAACGTGTGATGATTGCAATAGCGTTAGCATGCGAGCCGAAACTTTTAATCGCAGATGAGCCAACGACTGCGTTAGACGTCACTATTCAGGCACGAGTACTGGATTTGATTAATGAATTACAAGAAAAATTTAAAATGGCTATTCTGTTCATTACGCATGATTTAGCGGTAGTAAAACAAGTAGCAGATCATGTGGCAGTAATGAAACAAGGAAAAATTGTGGAGCAATCGAGTAATGAAATCTTCTTCTCGTCTCCGCAGCATGAATATAGTTGGGATCTATTTGCGGCATTGCCAGCAATGGAAAAACGCGGCCAACCATTACTAGCAAGGAATGGAAATGCGATATCTCAAAATTCCATCACCCATGATCAGCAGGATTCTTTGAAGGTAGATGATCTAAAAGTTCATTTCCCGATTAAGAAAGGCATATTTAAACGCACTGTGGGTCATGTTAAAGCCGTTGATGGTGTTTCTTTAGAAATACCTCCTGGTAAGACGGTGGCATTAGTGGGTGAATCGGGAAGCGGTAAAACTACCGTTGGTAAAGGTATTTTACGACTGGTTCAGCCCACCTCAGGTGAAGTGCATTATCTAGGTTTGCCTATTCATCAAATTGATAAACAGCAGTTATTGGAGCAAAGAACAAATTTACAAATTGTTTTTCAAGACCCTTATTCTTCAATGAATCCTCGGATGTTGGTCGGCGATATTATAGAAGAAGGCATGAAGGCACTGAATGTTAATCCGGATACAAACCAGCGAAAAGAAAAAGTTCTAGAGCTTTTAGAGCAGGTGGGTCTTTCTAGAGATGCACACTTAAGATATCCGCATGAGTTTTCAGGTGGGCAACGGCAGCGTATCTGTATAGCCAGAGCTTTAGCGGTAAACCCAAAAATTATAATTTGTGATGAACCAACGAGTGCACTGGATGTGTCAGTACAGGCGCAAATTTTAGACTTATTAAATGATTTGCAAGCACGTTTTGGAATAAGCTATTTGTTTATTACTCATAATATGTCTGTAGTCGCATATTTTGCAGACCGCGTGGCAGTGATGTATCAGGGTAAAATTGTAGAACAGGGTGAGGTCGAGCAAGTATTGAAAGATCCTCAACACGAATATACAAAAAAGTTGTTAGCTGCAGTGCCCAAGTTGGTGCCGCCAGTGAAAGCAGCATGAGATCCAGTTATGGTGAAGCTTATTCGACGAAAAATTCTAACTTGATTCCAGCAACATCAATGATGTCGTGATCTTCAATAGGCTGCGCCTTACCTACTATTTTTTCGCCGTTAAGTTTTGATGGTGTGTCAGGATTACCGTCTATATGAATAATGAAATAACCTTCATTACGTTTTGTAATGCCTACTACTGCAACGTCTGGTTTTCCAACAGTGGTGAGGGATTTATCTAATGTGATTTCTTTGCCGCTATTTTTTCCATTTAAAATTTGAATACGGCCAATACTTGTTGAAGGTGATTGAGTGTTAATTTCAATATCATCAGCAAGATCGTCTTTATTTTGATCATCACTCTTAGCTTTCATATATGAAGTAGTATCTATTGGATCAGAATTTACTTCTTCTGCTTTTTCTTTTGCTAAATCTGGAAGTTCTGTTTGTTCAGTATCATTTGTTGCGTCGACTATATCATCTTCTAGCGAGTTAATTTCTTTTTCTAAACTACTTATGTCTTCTTCTTCAGTGAGATTATTTTTTTCTGAATTAGCAGTCATAATTAATGTTTTTTCAAATTCACTGTTTGCAGAACTTGTTGCAAGATGGTTTACATATTTAATTCTATGATTGCCAATGTCGATGACATCACCATCTCTGAGTGCGTGTTTTTTGACAATTTTAGAATTAACAAATGTGCCGTTAGTACTGTTTAAATCTTCCAAAAAACAGTCATCTAGCACTGTGCTGATTTGAGAGTGGTATCCGCTGATCGCAAGATTATCTAGACAGATATCGTTATCTGTGCGTCTTCCAATAGTGATGACTTCCTTTTCAATAGGAATTTCATCAACAATTTTTTCTTCGATACTAACAATTAATTTGGGCGCGCTCATAATTTATTTAGCCAACAACTTTCCAAATTTTGATTTCCAATTTTTTTTAGCAGGAAACTCTTTATTTGGTTGTGCTAACAAAACCGAAACGTTGTCTCGGCCTCCATTATCGTTGGCTTGTGCAATGAGCTTGTCAGCCAACTGGTCGAGATTATCTCTAAATGCGGTAACAGTCGCATGAATTTCCTGATCATCGACCATATCTGTCAGACCATCGGAACATAAAAGATAGATGTCTCCAGGCATCGCTAAATCTTCTTTAATATCTACGGCAATACTGCCTTCTATGCCCAAAGCTCGTGTGACTAAGTTTTTATTTAGCGAAGAATTCGCTTCTTCTTGTGTATAAAATCCACGATCTACAAGTTCTTGTAACAGAGTATGATCAACAGTGATTTGTTGTAGTGTACTGTCTCGAAACCGATACATTCTTGAATCGCCAACATGTGCAATGGTGATCTGATTATCATAAAAAATGCCCATTACCAGAGTAGTACCCATACCGCGATATTGAGCTTCGCTACTACTCATAGAAAAAATTGCTTCATTCGCTTTTACAATAGAATTTCTTGCGGCTAAGCTTTCTCTGGTATAACCCGTTTGTTCATCTATTTCGCCAGGGACTAAATCAGGTATATCTTTACGTAACTCTTCAAGGATGGTGTTGACAGCTATTTCACTTGCAACCTCACCGCTTTTATAACCCCCCATGCCATCTGCAAGAACGACTAATCCGATTTCTTGGTCTTCGCCAATTTTGTCTTCATTGTTAGTGCGTACCAATCCAGTATTGGAACGACCTGCAATATCTAGAATGCCTTTTAGATCCATATCAACTATCTATCATCATTTCGCATTCGCGTAATTTGTTAGCCATGCTTGCTGCAGATTGAAAACGTTTGTCTGGGTCTTTTTCTAATGCTTTATTTACAGTCCAGGCAATGCAGGAAGGTGTACCAGGATTAATTTCTGCAATATCTTTATGTTGTTCATGTGTGATAGAGCGCATTAACTCAGCCATAGTTTTAGGGCGGAACGGCGGTGAGCCTGTTAGCAAATGATATAAAGTTACCCCCAGTGAATAAAGGTCGGAGCGTGCGTCTAACCGATCACCTGCTAATTGTTCAGGAGACATATATAAAGGTGTTCCCAAAATTGATCCAGCTCGGGTTCTTGTTGAATCGGGAATCCTAGCTATTCCAAAGTCCGTAAGCTTAACGTAATCGTCGGTTTTGTTATATATGATATTTGCCGGTTTGATATCCCTGTGTATTAAATCTTGTTTATGGGAGTAAGCAAGTGCATCGGCGCATTGGGCGATAATTTTCAATACTGTTTGAGGGTGAAGTAATTGATCAGCACGCGCATAGTTACGTAGATTTATGCCGTCTACATATTCCATGGCAATATAGGCATAGCCATCTGTTTCGCCACTGTCCAGTATTTTAACAATATTTGGATGGTTTAAATTACCCGCTGTTTCAATTTCTCGGTAAAAACGGAATTTGTACTCATCTAGATGATTTTCTTCTAATTCGTCTGAAAGGTTGAGTACCTTGATGGCTACAATTTGATCAGTAACGATATCTTTACCTTTAAATACAGCTCCAGTAGTTCCTTGACCAAGTACACTGTCGACTTTATAGCGACTGCCATAAAGAGCAGGATATTCGCTTAATTCGCCACTTATACTGTCTTCATTTTCAATAGCATCATCTGATGTAACAAGTGTTTTCTCAGAAGCGAGTGCTTTTTCAATTATGGTCGACTGATAACCAGTAACTTGTGTATCAATAGGTGAAATATTTTCTTTGGTTTGAACTTCCGTTGTATCTATTGATTCTTCATCCTGTGTTTGAATTTCACTACTGAAAGATGCGATACGATTATTAATGTCTTTGAAGTTAGGTTCAAAATCTGCAATGTATAAAAATGCATTTTTAGCATTTTCAGGATCGCCTTTAATTTGAAAGTCAGTTGCTAAGTTATAAATTAAATTAGCGGTATCGTGATTTCTTGGACAAAGTTTAAATTTTTCAAAAGCAAGATTGAGTTGTCCCAAGCCTTGTAATTTAAGACCCACACTACGATTATTATTTCGTGACTGGAATCTATCTGCCGCTGTTATTGAGCGTTGTTTTTGATTAGAAGAAGCACCAAAGAAAGCCCAGCCAAGTGAAATAATCGAAATTAATGTGATAACGGTAACTTGAGTGATCCAGGCCGAAACGCGCATATCCCAGAGTAATACTGTAAGGGCTATTAAACCGAATAGGCTTAATGCAAACCATTTATTATCGATTTTATTATCTCTTAACATAGATGCCTTGGTTATTTCCGCCAAGATGCTTAATCAACTCAGCGAGCCGTAAAAGATGGATAAATGACATCTGAACAACTTCATGTATAGGGCCTATTTGTTTCATGGCGTATGGCGACAATTCCAGGTCTTTCACCCAACCTAATTTAGAGGTGATATCCACAGCTGTAATATTGGTATTTCAAGGTTTCGGAGGATACTACAGACATGCTCAATGCCACCATAAAAGCAGGCAAAAAGCGCGACGAGTTATCTAATTTTAGGGATGTATTGCCATTAAAATCAGTGGATTATGTAATGAATCAGGGATTTTCTGAGCGTGAGGACCAACAGAGTAAATGCGGTGGGGATAATCTGATTAGTCAATAAGAATAGTTTCGCCTGGATACAGTGGCTGGTCTGCACTGCGGCCATTGATTTCGTATAGGCGTTGAACCGTAGTGTTGTTGCGATTAGCGATTTTCCAAAAGCTGTCACCCATTGCTACAACATAAAAGTAGGGTTCTGTAACTGAAGTTTTGTTTAATGCTGTATGAATATACTCGTGACTTTGTTTTGCAGAAGGTCGTTTAATTTTTGTTCCCGGCTCAGTCGGTACGAGTAGAGATCGACCCGCAACAATCGTGTTGCCAGTCAAATTATTGGCATCTCGTAATGCATTTATGCTTGTTCCATAACGACGTGCAATAGTACTTAAGGAATCGCCACGATTCACTTTATGTATTGCTAATTCAGGTTGACTTTCTTCTGGCAGGCTTTGAATCGTTTGAGTTAATAACTTCGCATCTTCATTGGGTACAAGTAATTGGTAACCTGCATGAATTGGGATAGTAAGGTTTCGTAAGGCAGGGTTGAGAAGTTTTATTTCACTTTTACTCACATCTGCTTCACGAATTAATTTCGCAGGTGAAATTCGTTTAGTTAGCTGAATAGTTTCAATATACGAATTATCCGCGACAGGAAATAGCAACGTATTGTTCAACTTATTATCATTTACAATTGCACAAAGTGCTAAAAGTTTAGGCACGTATTCACGAGTTTCACGTGGTAAGTGTAAATCCCAATAACTATTTTCATCATACGTACTGTTTGAATGTTTGAGTGCACGTGCAACTCGTTGTGGTCCAGCGTTATAAGCTGCAAGTGCAAGCAGCCAATCTTTATCAAAACGTTTATACATTTGTTCTAGATAATCTAAAGCTGCCGATGTAGAAGCATAAACATCATGACGCCCGTCATAGCTATAGGTACGTTTAAGTCCCAATTCTTTTCCAGTCATAGACATGATTTGCCATAGACCTTCCGCTCTAGCACGTGAACGTGCTCGTGGGTAATAGCCACTTTCAACAATAGGTAATATCGCTAATTCAGCTGGCATTTGCCGTTTTTTAACTTCTGATAGAACGAAGTGTATAAATGGCTCAGAACGTTTAGTTACGCTAGATAAATATTCGCTTTCTTGTAGATATTTTTCTTTTCGTTTCGCAACACGTGGATGATCATAAAACTGTGTAAGTTCTAGATTCTCACTGATGTGCTCCCATATGAGGCGGTTCTTTGTTGTTTTGTTATTTGGGAAATGTTGAAATGAATCGCTTAACAGGGGGCTAATCAGATCAGGAGTTTCCGACGAATCGGAGGGTATAAATTTGTGACGATTCGATTTTTCTGTAAGTTCGGGATTTATGGGCGAATGCGTGCAGGCAGTGATAAAAAAACCTAAGATCAGTACGGTGAAACCGTATTTAATACACAACCTCTCCTCCATGGCCGCGAAGGATAAATTCACCGCAAAAATAGATCAACAATTAAATTTACATTGATCAATGAACTCAAGCTTGTAATCTTTATCTATTGTAGAAAGTTTGCATTACAAATTACTGTTTTAAGGTAGAATAAGATTATGAAAGAATCTGCTTTGTTTAATTCTGCTAAATATGCACAACAATTGCAGGAATGGTATACAACACCAGCAGGACAAATTTTATACAGTGAATTATTAAATAAATTAGAAAAATTACTGCCGAGTTTATTTGGCTATCACGCTTTACAAATTGGTGGTTTAACTGAAGAACTGGATTTAATTTCGAGTAGTGCAATTCAACAAAAAATATATATGACTTTAGACAGTACCCAAGGTACTGTTACCGCTTCTCCACTGGCTTTGCCTTTTCCGCAAGACACACTGGATCTAATTGTCTTGCCGCATACTTTAGATTTTTCACCAGAACCACACCAAGTCTTGCGTGAGATTCATCGGGTACTGATCTCTGAAGGTCATGTCGTTATGATAGGTTTTAATCCAATTAGCATGATGGGGGTGAGCAAATTGATTTTTACCCGTAGTCGACGCGCACCTTGGGTGGGTCATTTTTATACTGCTAAACGATTAAAAGACTGGCTTTCATTGCTAGATTTTAAAGTCATGGGCATTGAACATGTTGGTATGCGTCCACCTATTCAAAATTTACGCTTACAACAACGCATAAAGTTCATTTGCAAAGCTGAGAAAATTGGCTTGAGTCGCTTGGGAGGCATACAACTGTTTGTTGCGAAGAAGCGGGAGCTCACATTGACACCATTACCACAACCTTGGCGTACACGAAGACGTATGATCCCTGTAAATGTAACGGAACCTACCGCGAGACAAAGCAAATATGGCAGTAGCACAACGCGTCGAAATTTTCACTGACGGTGCCTGCAGAGGAAACCCTGGTCCTGGGGGATGGGGTGCAATTTTGCGTTACGGAAACAAAGAAACGTTATTGCAAGGTGCTGAAGAACATACAACAAATAACCGTATGGAGTTGCAAGCAGCTGTTTCCGCACTTGAGAAGCTCACGCGTCCCTGTGATGTAAACATCACAACGGATTCACGCTATATGATGGATGGAATACAGCAGTGGTTAGCCAATTGGAAACTTAATGGTTGGAAAACTTCAGCTAAAAAACCTGTTAAGAATGAAGACTTATGGAAACAATTAGATAAATTAGTTGAAAAACATAATGTGACATGGACTTGGGTCAAAGGGCATAGTGGGCATGTTGAAAATGAAAAAGTTGATCAATTAGCGAATGAAGCAATTGATAATTTGTTATTGTAGGCAAAATAAGTAAATCGAATTTAAATCAGGAAAAATTTAATGCGCCAAGTAGTGCTTGATACAGAAACAACCGGTCTTGAAGTGTCACAAGGACACCGAATAATTGAAATTGGATGTGTTGAAGTTTTACATAGACGCACCACTGATCAAATTTATCATCAATTTCTTAATCCAGAACGTGAAATTGATGCGGGAGCTGAAGAAGTGCACGGGATCACCACACAATTTCTTGCAGATAAACCAAAATTTCACGATATTGCTACTGACTTTATTGGGTTTATTACTGATGCAGAGGTAATAATTCACAATGCGAGTTTTGATGTTGGATTTATTAATCATGAATTAGAACGAGCTGGTTATAGCATTACGGATATTAATCAGTGCTGCAAAGTAATTGATTCACTCGATCTCGCGAGAAAGATGCATCCAGGGCAAAAAAATAGCCTAGATGCTTTATGTAAGCGATATGAAATCGATAATTCACATCGTGAGTTGCACGGAGCATTACTTGATGCTCAGATTCTTGCAGATGTGTATTTAGCTTTGACGGGTGGTCAAGCTACTTTGAGTTTGGCTGGTAAAGCAGATAGTTTAGAGAAAAGTAGGAAGGCAAATACTGCCCTAGATGCAGATAGAAAGGCATTGAAGGTGGTTTATGCGGATCAGGATGAATTGCAAGCACATGAGGCTTTTTTGAACAAAATTCAGCAGGAAAGTGACTCTGGTTGTCTATGGTTGAGCAAAAAAACTGAATAGCTTTGTTACTTATATGCCTTAATGGTTGCCGAGTTGATGGAATTTCGTTACATTTTGATCTTACTTTTAACCCAGCTTTAGCGCGAGGGGACTGCGCCTAATTGTGGAGATTATTCATGTTATATAAGCTTCTTATTTGCGTTTTTTTTGCCTCAACACTATTGATATCAGGTTGTGGTGATGATGGTGGTGCAGCAGGTGGTAAGTGGGTCGGTGAAGTATATGACACCCCTAACTCAACAACGTCTAAAGAAATCGGTGAATTTGGGTCTTATGATGAATGTGTCGCCGCTACACAAAAAGAAGCAAAAATTGGCGTTTTTAATTGCGGGGTAAAATAGTTTCAAATAAAGCCAGGTAATTTAATTTTTATCTTGGACTCTCGACGAACTAGATAAGTATATTCAAAGCTGAAAGTGCACAGTACTATCTATTTTGTTTTAGAATTCTCTGCTTATCGCGTTGCCAATCCCGTTCTTTAATGCTGGCGCGTTTGTCTTGTTTTTGTTTACCTTTAGCAAGCCCGATTTCAAGTTTCGCTTTACCTTTTTTCCAATACATTGACAAAGGAACAAGTGTGAAACCTTTTCGCTCAACAGCTCCTATTAATCTGGCTAGTTCAGTCTTATGTAATAAGAGCTTGCGAGTTCGTGTAGGGTCAGTTGATTTATGTGTAGAGGCAGAGGGTAAAGGACTAATATGTGCGCCTAATAACCAAGCTTCCATGTTTTTGACTAAGACATAGCTTTCTTTAAGTTGTACACTTTTTGAGCGTAAACTTTTGACTTCCCAACCTTCTAAAACAATACCGCACTCAATTTTTTCCTCGATAAAATAATCATGTCGAGCTTTTTTATTAACGGCGATAATGTTATCTGTTTTATGCTTAGGCTTAGCCATGTCTGTATTATCGTGTATTTGTTCAAAGCATTCGATAATAATTAATAGATGTCAACGATTTACGATAAGAAGTTAAAACTTTTTAGATGAGCAAATTTAAATAAATATGGCAACAGTCAGAACTTCTATACACGGTTATTGGTCATCTCGATTTGCATTTGTCCTTGCAGCTGCAGGGTCAGCTGTAGGTTTGGGTAATATTTGGAAGTTTCCCTATATGGCTGGTGAAAATGGTGGTGGGGCATTTGTATTAATTTATCTAATAAGCATTGCCTTGTTTGGTATTCCAGTCATGATGTCAGAGGTGTTACTTGGTAGACGTGGAAGAAGTAGCCCGATTCACACCATGTCAATTTTGGCAAATGACGAAGGACGAAGTAGGGCTTGGCAACTTCTTGGGTTGATGGGTGTACTTGCGGGATTTTTAATTCTTTCTTATTACAGTGTAATAGCAGGTTGGGCACTTTCTTATGTAGTGGATACTGCAAGTGGCACTTTTTCAGGCGCTACAGCCGAACAAGCAGGAGAAGTATTTAATAATTTAGTTTCTAATCCTCAGCGATTACTTTTTTGGCACACCTTGTTCATTGTGTTAACAATGTTTGTTGTTGTAAGAGGAGTAAGTAAAGGTTTAGAGAGTGCCGTGCGGATTTTAATGCCGGCCTTATTTTTGTTGATCATAATTATGATTGGCTATGCAATTATGCATGGTGATTTTTTTGCTGGGTTAAAGTTTTTATTTGAACCTGATTTTAGCAAGCTAAGCCCTGAAATGGTTTTAAAAGCAATGGGACAAGCCTTTTTCAGCTTAAGTTTAGGAATGGGTGCGATCATGATGTACGGTTCCTATCTGCCAGAAGATGCATCTATAGCTACCACAAGTTTTCAAGTTGCATTTGCTGATACCTTAGTTGCAATTTTAGCTGGACTTGCCATTTTTCCTATCGTTTTTGCTAACGGCTTGGAAGCTGGACAAGGGCCAGGATTAATTTTTAATACATTACCCATTGCATTTGGCCAAATGACAGGTGGGTTGCTTTTTGGCACGATATTTTTCGTATTACTTGTATTTGCAGCGTGGACTTCAGCAATTTCGTTGATTGAACCAGCAGTTGCTTGGCTAATTGAAAAATTTTCTATTTCTCGTTTAGTTTCTTCAATTATTTGTGGTTTCGTCACATGGTTCGTTGGGTTAGGTACCGTTTACTCATTCAATAATTGGAAAAAAATAGAAGTATTCAATGGAACTTTCCTGGAAGGAAAATCATTTTTTGATTTATTGGATTATTTAACTTCCAATATTATGTTGCCGTTGGGTGGCATATTGATTTGTATTTTTGCTGCCTGGTTGATGACTGAAAAATCTCGGCACGATGAACTAAAAATTAAGCACGAAGGTGCATATAAACTTTGGCGCTTCTTGGCTCGATACGTTACCCCGATTGGTGTCATATTTATCTTTTTACATGTGTTGGGTCTTTTAGAAAAACTTAACCTAACTTAGTTGTTCAATGACTCATATACAGCGCAGTGCCTTGCTGCCCTATAGTGCGGCACAAATGTTCCAATTGGTGAATGATATTGACTCTTATCCCGAGTTCGTGCCTTGGTGTGTGCAATGCTCGGTTCACAAAGAAAGTGAAAATGAAAAAGAAGCGACAATGAGCTTTGCTAAGCGAGGGATCAGTGCTTCGGTTACTACCTGTAATGAGTTGCAAGAAAATAAGCAAATCATAATGCGCTTAGTCAAAGGACCATTTAAAGATTTAGTAGGTACTTGGAATTTTCAAGATCTGGATGGAACTTCATGCAAGGTAGAATTAGATATGAAATTTTCCTTTTCAAATCGACTTTATTCTGTAACGTTTGGCCCTATATTTAATCAAGTAGCTAATAAATTAGTAACTGCATTTACAGAAAGAGCTCAACAAATCTATGGCTAATGTAGGTAAGATTAATATTTGGGTGAGTTACGCCTTAGCTGATAAACAAGATCTTATTGCAATTCAAATTCCTGAAAACAGCACTGTTAAGCAAGCCATAGAAATGTCTGGCTTTTTGCAGAAATATGAACAAATAGATCTTTCTAAAAGCTCATTTGGTATTTATGGAAAAGCCGTACCGCTCGATCAAACGTTAAATAATGAAGATAGAGTAGAAATTTACAGACCATTGATAACGGACCCGATGCAAGCCCGGCGTAAACGTGCAAATTTACAAAAATAAGTTTAAAAGCTATTGGTTATCAATATAACTTGTTAAAAATTATTAAAAATGAATAAATCGTTATTGTTGTTCAGGATTCTTGTTCGTATCTAATGCTTCCTTTAAAGTTTCTGCTTGTTCTTCTACTTCTTCCAGTTCTTTTTTCTCTTTTTCGCTAAGATTATCTTCCTCTTTTTCTTCTTTATCATTATTTTCTTCTGTTCTGGCAATATCATCTTCTACGATATTGTGTTTAACAATATCAATCACTTCGTCGCGATCAAAAGTAAGCGTGAGTTGGCGGCGTTGTTGATCTCCATAACCTGGTGTGAATAAATAGATATAATCCCAGCGATCGGGATGAAAGCTATCCGTAATTAAAGGGCTGCCTAAAACGTATCTTACTTGTTCCTTGTTCATCCCAAGCGTTATTTTTTCAACCATTTCCGCGTCTAACGCATTACCTTGTTGTACATCAATTTTATGAACCGTGAGCAAGCGGCTTCCACAAGCAGATACGCATGCTAAGCAAATGATATAAACTGTGATTTTTAAATAATTCATCTTAAAGTTTACTCTGCCGAAGCATCTCTTTTGCATGTTCTTGGGTATTTTTAGTAAGTTCAACACCGCCTAACATGCGTGCTAGTTCATTAATACGATCATCTTCAGCTAAATGTGAGATGTTAGTTATAATCGATTCATCTTTTTCTAATTTGTCAACTTTATAGTGGTGATGAGATTGCGCGGCCACTTGGGGTAAATGTGTCACACAAAATACTTGGGCGCTATTCCCTAATTTGCGCAAATGTTTACCTACCATTTCTGCAGTAGCTCCGCCTACACCAGTATCAACTTCGTCAAATATTAATGTCGGGATTTTGAGATTATTTGAAGTTGCCATTTGTATGGCCAAACTTAATCTTGAAAGTTCTCCACCTGAGGCTACTTTGTTTAAGGGCCTGAGTGTTTGACCAGGATTAGTATGCACTAAAAATTGAATTTCATCTAAGCCGTTTAAAGACAACTCTGTTGATTTTTTTGCTTCCACATTGATATAGAAACGACCACCCTGCATACCCAATGACTGCATTGATTCTGTGATACTTTCATTTAACTCATTTGCAGCTTTCTTGCGGGAGGTGCTAATTTTTTTGGCAATTGTTCGGTAGGCTTGCTCCGATTCTTCCATGGATGATTTAATTTTTTCAGGGTCTTCGTGGCCATTTTCAAGGTTATTTAGTTCTTCTTTGATAGATTTTCGCATGGTCACTAATTGTTGTGGTTTAACTTTATGTTTTCGAGCAATATCTTCAATAGCCGTTATTCGATCTTCGAGTGTTTTTAATTCTTGCGGGTTAGAGGAAATTTTTTCAGAATATTTTCGTAAACTGTTGGACAATTCTTTGGTTTGAATATGGATGCTTGATAAAGATTCTAGAGATTCCTCTAGGTTATCATCAATTTCGACATATTTTTCCAAATCACTTATAGATGTACTGAGTATGTCGTAAATAGAGCCTTCATTATCGCCCGCAAGTTGTTGTGAAATACGCATACTGGTTTCGTTTAGCTCCTTAGAATTGTTTAAACGAGTAAACCTATCATTAATTTCTTCATATTCAGATTCTTGTAAATTCAGCTCATCTAATTCTTTAGACTGGTAGCGTAGTAAATCTATCTTTGCGCTAGTATCTTCTTGATTGCTTTCTGCGATTTCTAATTGATTCTTAAGACTTTGCCAAAGGCGAAAAACCGAAGCTAAATTTTCAATGTTTGTTTGATTTCCGGCAAAATCATCCAGCAGTTGACGTTGCATATCTATCCGCATTAAGGATTGATGCTCATGTTGTCCATAGACATCTACTAATAAATCTCCGAGGCTGCGCAAAGCTGTAACAGAGGATGGAGTAGCATTGATGTAAGCTTTAGATTTGCCGTCTGTATTGATAACGCGGCGTAAAACACACTCATCACCATCTCCGAGATCGTGTTCTATTAGCCAGTTTGATGCTTCAGTTGAATTGCTGGAATCGAGTGTTGCGATAACTTCCACATTTTCATTTTTATCACGTGCTATTGAACGATCAGCACGATTACCAAGTGCAAGATTTAATGCATCAATGATGATGGATTTTCCCGCTCCGGTTTCTCCAGTCAACACGCTCATGCCATCAAAAAAATCTAACTCTAATTCATCAATGATGGCAAAGTTTTTTATGAAGATAGATTTCAGCATAAAGGTGCTTCAAGCTACTGAAGACTAATTGTTATTATTATTGGGAGGGGTGCTCCAGCGTAACTTTTCACGTAATACATCAAAGTAGTCATAATCTTTAGGTTGAATTAATCGTAAGGCGCTTTTTCCTTTTTCAATTACAATTTTGTCCCCCGGTATGAAATCCATATTGATTTGACCGTCCACAGAAGCTAGAGCGGTATGACGGTTTTCTTCTGGTAATAATATTTCTACTTGGCTATCTGCATCAACAACAATAGGACGATTACTTAATGTATGTGGACAAATTGGAACCAATACAATCGCACCTAAATTCGGATGCAAAATAGGGCCACCACCTGACAGTGCATAAGCTGTAGAGCCTGTCGGAGTGGCAACTATGTATCCATCAGCACGCAAGGTATTTACATGCTTTTGATTCACGCTAGTTTCTAGCTCTATCATACGAACCATCTGCATGGCGTGCACGACAACATCGTTGATAGCATTACAAGATTTAATTATTTTGTTATCACGAATTAAACTAGCTTGTAAGACAAAACGACTTTCTTCGTAATAATTGCCTAACAAAATTTCATCAAGCTGTTCGGCCATATCCTTTGGACTAATTTCAGCTAGGAAACCTAAATGTCCAAGATTAATTCCTAGCAAGGGTATGTCCTGCTGAATTAGTTTATGTCCGGCGTGTAAAATTGTGCCGTCTCCGCCTACGACAATTGCTAAGTCACTATTACTTGCAATTTCTTCAGTACTGCTCGAGCTTTGTGAGCTGGATGTTAAAAATGATGTAGATACGGCATCCGTATAGATTTCTAACTTTCGATCTTGCAGATATTGGAACAGGGCACAAATTGTGCCCGCAATATTGGGATCGTCAGGTTTAGAAATAATACCGATTTTGGAAAACTGGCTCACGAGTGGTTCTATGTCTTTGATTTTTTTTAAAGCTATCATGGATTTTCTGGTGACACCATGGGGGATCTAAGCGTTAAGCGGATATGAGCCTTCTTGACATGATGAAGTGAGACTGCAATCATTCTTTTAGCACTCTCATGCATGGAGTGCTAAATTTTGACCAAACGACAACATGCTGTTGCCATCAAAAGAATGAGCCCAAACCGAGAACTTAACAATTCGTTAAATGATCGTGCACAACACTTATTAAAGGTGTTGGTGCAAAGTTATATTTCTGATGGCCAACCGATGGGTTCACGCAACCTGGCTAAAATGTCTGACCTGGAAATAAGTCCAGCAACAATACGAAATGTTATGGCGGACTTGGAAGAGTTGGGACTTGTTGAATCACCCCATACCTCAGCTGGGCGCGTACCAACCACTAAAGGATACCGTTTGTTTGTTGATACCATGTTGACAGTGCAACCCCTCACAACTGATCTCGTCAAGCGTGTGTCCAAAGATCTTCAATCAGATCTAGGTACTAATAGTTTGGTAGAAAGCGCATCAATGTTACTTTCTGGTTTAACCAGCATGGCGGGTGTAGTCACACTTCCAAAACATGACCGAGTTGAATTAAGGCAAATAGAATTTTTACCTTTATCGGATCGACGTGTATTGGCAATTTTAATTGTTAATCAAAAAGAAGTGCAAAACCGCATTATTCATACCGATCGTGAATATACTCCTTCAGAGTTACAACAAGCGGCAAATTATTTAAATGAATTATGTGCGGGCCAAGACTTAGTCGTGGCACGCCAGAAAATTTTACAGGAACTCGATCATGTACGTGAAAACATGAATGAGCTTATGCGTTCTGCTGTTGAAATGGGCGAGAAGATATTTTCAGGTTCAGATATGGATAAACCTGATTACGTTGTAGTTGGCCAAACGAATTTAATGGAGTATGAAGAGCTTTCCGATATATATAAGTTACGTAGTTTATTCGATGCGTTTAATCAGAAACGTGAGTTTTTAAACCTTTTAGATCGATGTATCTGTGCGGAAGGCATACAAATTTTTATTGGCCAAGAATCAGGACACAAAGCACTAGACGATTGCAGTGTTGTGACATCCCCTTATACTGTTGATGATGAAATCATGGGCGTGCTCGCAGTGGTGGGACCCACGCGAATGTCTTACGAAAGAGTAATACCAATTGTTGATCTAACCGCTAAGCTCTTAGGAGAAGCACTAAATAATCATAGCTGATGCATCCGTTTTCTCGGATTGCTAGTGCATTTACTTGAATTTTGAAAATTAGTCTACATATAGCCATATGTATTACTCAATATTATTGAATAAAAGATTATGACCGATATTGAACAAAATGTTGACACAGAAGACTCGAATCAAGATGAGTCTTCTTCTGAGCCTGCTAATAACGACCTTGCTAAACAATTGGAAGACGCGCAACAACTTGCGGCAGACAGTCAAGACAAAATGATACGTATCCAGGCGGAAATGGAAAATTTACGAAAACGAACAGAACGTGATGTAACTAATGCCCATAAATATGCAAATGAAAAATTTGCTAATGAATTGTTACAAGTAAAAGATAGTTTAGAGATGGGTCTTAATATGAGTGAAGAAGAAATCAATCTCGAAAAACTGAAAGAAGGTACTGAACTTACATTAAAAATGTTAAGCAGCGCATTTGAAAAATTTTCAATTGAAGAAATCAATCCAATAGGCGAGGCTTTTGATCCCAATCTTCATGAAGCCATGACCATGCAGGAAAGCACTGAACATGAACCGAATACCGTGCTAACTGTTATGCAGAAAGGCTATACCTTACACGGCCGTCTAATTCGACCTGCGATGGTTATCGTCTCTAAAGCAGCTAAATAACAGTTTCGAGAATAAAATGGGGCAAAAAAGGCGATATTTTTATTAATTTATGCTTGAAAAAGGCTATTTCGGCCCAATTTTAAAGAATAAATAAGTATTTGATTAAAATTTAACCAACCATATTTTGAGATTTTTGGAGAACAGCGATGGGTAAGATCATTGGGATAGATTTAGGTACCACCAACTCATGCGTGGCCGTCATGGAAGGTACTTCACCTAAAGTCATTGAGAATAGTGAAGGTGATAGAACCACACCTTCTATTGTGGCATTCACTGAAGATGATGAGGTGCTTGTTGGTCAAGCGGCAAAACGTCAATCGGTTACTAATCCTCAAAATACTTTATACGCTATAAAACGCTTAGTAGGCCGTCGTTATGAAGAGGACGCGGTGCAAAAAGATATCAAGCTTGTTCCTTATAAAATTATCAAAGCAGATAACGGTGATGCATGGGTAGAAGTGGGTGGTAAAAAAATGGCTCCACCTGAAGTTTCTGCACGTGTATTAATGAAAATGAAAAAAACAGCTGAAGATTATCTCGGTGAAGAGGTAACAGAAGCCGTTATTACTGTACCGGCATATTTTAATGACTCGCAACGTCAAGCGACTAAAGACGCAGGTAAAATTGCCGGACTTGAAGTAAAAAGAATTATCAATGAGCCAACAGCCGCCGCATTGGCTTATGGCATGGACAAAAAACGCGGTGATAGCAAAATTGCTGTCTACGATTTAGGTGGTGGTACTTTTGATATTTCGATAATCGAAATTGCTGAAGTTGATGGCGAACACCAATTCGAAGTGTTATCTACAAATGGTGATACTTTCTTAGGTGGTGAAGATTTTGATATGCGTTTAATTGACTACCTTGCAGACGAGTTTAAAAAAGATCAAGGCTTTGATCTACACAATGACCCGCTTGCATTGCAAAGACTTAAAGAAGCGGCTGAAAAAGCTAAAATCGAATTATCTTCTGGTCAGCAAACAGAAGTTAATCTACCTTATATCACTGCGGATGCTTCAGGCCCTAAACATTTAAATATTAAATTAACGCGTGCCAAGCTTGAGTCACTTGTTGACGAATTAGTGCAACGTACGATTCCACCCTGTAAGCAAGCACTTGAGGATGCCGGTTTGTCGGCATCTGATATCGATGATGTCATTTTAGTTGGTGGTCAAACACGTATGCCAAAAGTGCAGGAAACTGTACAAGACTTTTTTGGTAAAGAGCCACGTAAAGATGTAAATCCTGATGAAGCTGTGGCTGTAGGTGCTGCTATCCAAGCTGGTGTACTGGGTGGTGATGTTAAAGACGTATTGTTGTTAGATGTCACTCCACTTTCATTGGGTATTGAAACCTTAGGTGGAGTTATGACGAAATTAATTGAAAAGAACACAACGATACCTACCAATGCTCAACAAGTGTTTTCTACAGCAGAAAATAATCAAACGGCTGTAACCGTGCATGTTCTGCAAGGTGAACGTGAGCAAGCTACTGCGAATAAATCTTTAGGTCGTTTTGACTTAACAGATATTCCTCCTGCACAACGTGGTGTGCCGCAAATTGAAGTGACTTTTGATATTGATGCGAATGGTATTTTAAATGTTTCAGCAAAAGACAAAGCAACGGGTAAAGAGCAATCGATAGTGATCAAAGCTTCCAGTGGCTTATCTGATGATGAAATTGAAAATATGGTCAAAGATGCTGAAGCGCATGCTGAAGAAGACAAGAAATTTAGTGAGCTGGTTGCAGCCCGTAATACTGCAGACCAAATGATTCATGCAACGGAAAAATCTCTTGAAGAAATGGGAGATAAAGTTGAGCAAGAAGAACGCATGCAAATAGAAAATGCAGTTAAAGATCTTAAAGAAGTTTTAGATAAAGATGATAAAGATGTTATTGAAACAAAAACTCAAGCATTGGCAGAAGCGTCAAGTAAGTTAGCAGAGCGCATGTATGCGCAAGATGCTGCGAGTGGAGAAGCAGGCTCACAAGATGCCAATGCCGCCGCAGATGACGATGTGGTAGATGCAGAGTTTGAAGAAGTTGATGACAACAAATAGCATTTAAGTTGCTATAAAACTTAATTAGAAAATCCGAGTACGTGAA
The DNA here is from genome assembly GCA_965243395.1 of Gammaproteobacteria bacterium. Classification (GTDB taxonomy): domain Bacteria; phylum Pseudomonadota; class Gammaproteobacteria; order UBA4575; family UBA4575; genus JABDMD01. The sequence continues at coordinate 516,707 of CBDEUS010000001.1, forward strand.
GACGTCCTCGGATTTTTCATATTTAGCTAAATAAATTTAAAAGCATGGATAAAAAAGATTATTACGATGTTCTTGGGGTAGAACGAAACGCAAGTGAAGGAGAATTGAAAAAAACCTTCCGACGTCTTGCAATGAAATATCACCCTGATCGTAATCCAGGTGATAAAGAAGCCGAAGAAAAATTTAAAGAAGCTAAAGAAGCCTATGAAGTGTTAGGGGATCCTAGTAAACGCCAAGCTTATGATCAATTTGGTCACGCGGGTGTGCAAGGAGGTGTTGGAGGCGGCGCAGCAGATTTTGGCGATATATTTGGCGATATCTTCGGTGACATATTTGGGGGTGGTCGCGGGGGAGGACAGCGTGTCTATCGTGGTGCAGACCTTCAATACAGTTTGCAAGTAAGTCTCGAAGAAGCCGTATTTGGCGCTGAGTCAACAATCGAGATTCCAAAGCAAACTACTTGTGAAAAATGTGATGGTTCAGGCGCTGCACCAAACTCAACAATCGAAACCTGTGAAACTTGCGGTGGTGTTGGACAAGTTCGCATGCAGCAAGGTTTCTTTTCAATTCAACAGACATGTCCTACATGCAGAGGCAAAGGTAAGATCATTAAAGTACCTTGTGATTATTGTAATGGCACCGGTCGCACCAAACAAAATAAAAAATTATCCATTAAAGTCCCAGCTGGTGTAGATACAGGAGATCGAATTCGTTTATCGGGTGAAGGTGAAGCGGGACCTAATAACGGTCCACCAGGCGACCTTTATGTGGAAATTAATGTGCGCTCACATGAATTATTTACCCGTGATGATAATGATCTGTTGTGCCAAGTCCCCATTAGTTTCAGTCTAGCTGCATTGGGTGGTGAAATTGAGGTACCGACACTTAATGGGAAAGTTAAGTTGAAAATACCCAGCGAAACGCAATCAGGGCGACTATTTAGATTACGTGGTAAAGGCGTAAAACCGGTAAGGGGTGGTATTACAGGTGATATGTTATGCACCACCATCGTTGAAACACCAATTAACTTAACTAAAAAGCAAAAAGATCTCATCCAGGAATTTTCTACAGAATTAGAAAAAGGTGGAAATCGTCATAGCCCTAAATCTCATTCATGGACGGATAATGTAAGGGGCTTCTTTGATAACTTAAAATTCTGGGACGAATGAAATACGCCTTTTAACTCAATACTTTGTTGCAATGTTTTTTCCGTTACTCATTTACTTCGTGTAAACTCCGTTACTCAAAAACATTGCGCCTCGTCTTGAGTTAAAATTCGTTATTTCATTTATCAGAATATAAAGTCATCAAATGGTTAAAGTCGGAATAAATGGTGCTGGTGGTCGAATGGGTAAAACACTTGTTCAGGCAAGTGTTGAACATCCTGATACACAATTGACGGCGGCGTTTGAAATCGAGTCTTCTAGTGCAATAGGTCAAGATGCTGGTTTACATGCAGGGATAGAGAATCTAGACGTTGCGATAAACAGTGACATTGAGAATCACGTAGATAATCTTGATGTATTAATCGATTTCACTGTTCCGGATTGCACTATGCAATCGTTAAAAACATGTGTGCAACATAATAGATCAATGGTTATTGGTACAACCGGTCTTGATGACGTTCAAAAACAAAAACTTCAACAAGCAAGTGAAAAAATTTCAATTGTGTTTGCACCAAATATGAGTGTGGGTGTGAACTTATGTCTAAAGCTTTTGCAAACTGCTGCTAAAACTTTGGGTGATGACTACGATGTTGAAATAATCGAAGCGCATCACAAGCATAAAGTTGATGCGCCTTCTGGTACTGCACTTAGAATGGGTGAAGTGGTTGCTGAAAGTTTAGGTAGAGATCTAAAAGAATGCGCGGTGTATGGAAGAGAAGGTCATACAGGTGCGCGTGATAAAAAAACCATTGGTTTCGAAACCATACGTGCGGGCGACATAGTAGGTGAACATACCGTGATGTTTGCGGGGACTGGCGAGCGAGTTGAAATTACACATAAAGCATCTAGTCGAATGACATTTGCACAAGGCGCCATGCGGGCAGCAAGCTGGTTGTCAACTAAGCCCCATGGTCTTTACGACATGCAGGATGTATTGGGCCTTTAGAATACTTTTATTTCTTTTTGTGTGCTTGTTTGTAATAACAAGTTTCGCTAATCCTGAATCGTTTTCATCTAATCTGGTAAAAGCGGCACAAGAACGTACTCATTTTTCTGTCAGATATGATGGTTCATATCTTGCCATCAAATATCCTATGGGTGATGTCCCGCTTGATCAAGGAGTCTGTACAGACTTGGTTATTCGTGCTTATCGAAAACAAGGAATTGACTTGCAGCAACTTGTGCATGAAGACATGCGAGCAAACTTTTTTGCGTATCCTAAAATATGGGGATTAAAAACAACTGATACTAATATTGACCACAGACGGGTTCCTAATCTGCAAACTTTTTTTAAAAGACATGGGAAAAATTTGGAAATTAGTGATAACGAAAGCAATTATAAGCCTGGAGAGCTCGTAACCTGGATGTTGCCAGGTAATTTGCCTCATATAGGAATTGTTTCTAACCAAATTGTAGACAATACCCAGCGACCTAAAATAATTCATAATATCGGCAGAGGTCCGGTTGAGGACGATATTTTATTTAAATATGAAATTACCGGTCACTACCGATTTGAAATGTAACCAAACGCTACATTGGAGTACATCATGGCATTAACTTATGTTTTGCTTTTATTTTCTGGCTTGTTTATTGGTATAGCGGCATCATTTACTGGTCTGGGGGGCGGATTTTTAATGGTGCCTTTATTAATTGCACTTGGCTATACCGCGCAAAAAGCGGTAGGCACCTCTTTTCTAGCTATTTTGATCATTGCAGTTTCTGCTGTATTCGCACATTCAAAATTTGCCAATGTAGATTTTAAAATTGCCATAGCTTTAGGTTTAGGAGGAATTATTGGTGCACAAATAGGCCCTTATTTATTAGAGCATGTATCTACCGCAAATTTTAAAAAGATATTTTCATTTATATTGATCGCATTCGCAGGCTATCTATTTTTCAGCAAAACATAATGGACATTGAAACAGACGAAGATGGGTTTTTATTAGATCCCGGAGATTGGACAGAAGAAATTGCTGAATATATAGCGGAAAAAGAAAATGTAGAATTAACTGATGAGCGTTGGTATTTAATACACCTCATTCGCGAGTATTATTCGTATTATGGCGCTGTTCCAGAATTACGTAAAATACTAAAAAAATTAAAAGAAGAATTAGGCCGGGAAAAAGCAACTCGCAAATATGTCTATGGCCTTTTCCCTTATGGCTACGGTCAGCAAGGGTGCAAAATAGCCGGTATGCGGCAACCTAAAAAACTCTGGTTGGACTTATAATTAATATTTTAGCTTGATAAGAATATGAAATTTCGGATTTTAATTTTGATATTAAACGCACTGCTCTTTATTGGATGTAGTGATCAATCATATGTTGAAGAAAAACCTCACTCTTCAAAACTCAGTGATGACAATGTGTTTAAAGGTTATGAATCTGCTTTAGACAAGGCTAAAGGGGTTGAGCAAACGATTATGGATGCGGCGGAACAACGAAGAAAAGAATTAGAAGATCGTGGATATTAGACTTATTTCTAATAAGTTTCGAGATGGAAAGAAAAGCGCTATATTTAGAATTGAATAAACACAATTGGCTAAAAGTAAACATAAACTTAGATTAAAGCATGCCTAATTGTCCATTTTGTGATTTCATAATTTCAGGCAAGGATGTCAAAAATACTATTAGCTTTAAGTCATATAGCAGTTGTCCAAATTGCGACGGTCATTACACAATAGACCGAGCAACTAAACGTAGACAAATAATTGCAATTCTCATAGCACTAATTTCTCTAACGTTTACAATTGGATGGTGCTTCTTAAATCAAGAATGGCTGATACCAAGTATTGTAAGTTATATTGTACTTATTGGGTTTATTATATGGGCCAATCGCAAAGTTCGTTATATTGCGTACAAATGACTCTTATGACTATAAGGAGACTAGTATTAAATTTGACTGGCTTTCAACGCTACTGGTTACTTTACTCATAGCAACACTGTTAGCATTTTTTACTGGAATTTTTCCTTATCCATATGGTTGGATTATTCTTACAATTGTGCTCATCGCTAGGCTAAGAGCTATTAGTAGAATGAATGACAGTTAAAGACTTAAAACAATTATTTTTTTAGTTCTAAGAACTTTGATCTGATGCAACACCCATGTTTCAGCTCATAATCGAACATCCATGGACTAATATCTCTTGATTCACGATTAACAATAATTAGAAAATATTCATTTGGGCAACAATAAGGCCTTATGCATTAAAACTATTAAATATAGAAAGAATAAGTCCTGATAGTCCTATTGCGAATAAAATAAAATCTGGATAAAAAACTTTTCTTAAATAATTATTAATTTTTGTTTTCATTTTTTATTATTATCTTTTGCTTTTACAGCTAGTTGTTATTCTGCAATAGCGTTTTAATGTTGGTTTTATCAGTTATAAATTGTTATTTAAACTGTTCCCATACAATATACGCTGCTGCTAAGCCCATAATTAAAAATATAAATTCATACATTTTTCTAACGAGTTAAATTGATTTAAAAAGCCCCGCGGGGTTTGGGCGGGGCGTGATTAATCGTAAATCCGGCGGAGGAGGTTTACGATTGTTATACGATACGAAAGTATTTAATTTCTAAAATACAGTTCGCAACCGCGTACAAATAGAGTTAGCAACAAACGTACCAAACAAAGCATGTCTGCAAATCAGTCACATACGTTGTTAATTAAGTATATTTTTCCGATACTGAAAACTTTTTGTGCATAGATGCACTAAATATTGACATCCATACCGGCTGCAACGAGGAGTGCTAGTTCGCTTAAAATTGGTCAGAATTTGGGCAAAAACAAAATTGTTTGTTTCACTAGGCGTTTGATTTGAGTACAATTCTCCCGGTCCACACCGACTGCATAAAAATTACGGGATGACCATAGGTCGTCCCGTTTTTATATCTGCGCCTGTGGTAATTGGGTGTATAAAGAGGAGAGCAATTTTTTGAGCCAACAACCCGCCTTGCTTGCCTTAGAAGACGGGAGTCTTTTTTGGGGAAGCTCTATTGGTATATCGGGTTTGTCGGTAGGGGAAGTTGTTTTCAATACTTCCATGACAGGATATCAAGAAATTCTCACCGATCCCTCTTACGCTCAACAAATAATTACCTTGACCTACCCACATATTGGCAATGTCGGTGCCAATGATGAAGATGAAGAATCACCCAAAATTTTTGCCACTGGGTTAGTTATTCGCGACTTACCAGTGCAGGTTAGCAATTGGCGTCAAGAGTCTGATTTATCTTCTTATTTGCAAAAAAATAATGTTGTTTCAATTGCCAATATTGATACACGCAGGCTGACCCGAATTTTGCGTGAAAAAGGTGCGCAAAACGGTGCCATTATGGCAGGTAAAAAGATGAGTGAGATTAATGAAGAGGAGGCATTAGCTGCAGCCAAATCATTTCCCGGCTTAAAAGGTATGGATTTGGCAAAAGAGGTTACAACTACCAAACCTTATCATTGGGATGAAGGCTGTTGGTCATTAGAGGAGGGGTATAAAAACAATCAAGAGCAAAAAAAATTCAAAGTTTTCGCCTATGACTTTGGAGTGAAACGTAACATTCTTCGTATTCTTCATGACTTGGGTTGTGAACTGGAAGTGATCCCTGCAAAGACTTCGGCAAGTGAAGTGTTGGCAAAAAAACCGGATGGTGTATTTCTTTCTAATGGGCCTGGTGATCCTGAACCCTGTGACTATGCAATCAAAGCTATTCAAGAAATTGTTGCAGCAGGTATACCCACTTTTGGGATTTGTCTAGGGCACCAACTTTTAGGTTTAGCGTGTGGGGCAAATACTATCAAAATGAAATTTGGTCATCATGGCGCGAATCATCCAGTACAAGACTTAAAAACTAAAACGGTAATGATTAGCAGTCAGAATCATGGTTTTGCTGTAGACGAAAAAACTTTGCCAAGCGAATTAGAGGCCACTCACCGTTCTTTGTTTGATGGTTCTTTACAAGGCATACGCCATACACAAAAACCTGCTTATAGTTTTCAAGGTCATCCTGAAGCCAGTCCTGGGCCGCAAGATGTAAGACCATTGTTCAACGAATTTATCAAGATGATGCAAGCATATAAGCAGGCAGAATAAATAGTTTAGTCCAATGCCTAAGCGAACTGATATAAAAAGTATATTAATAATAGGTGCCGGACCGATTGTTATTGGTCAGGCTTGTGAGTTCGATTATTCCGGTGCGCAAGCATGTAAAGCGCTAAAAGAAGAGGGGTATCGCGTCATATTAGTAAATTCGAATCCGGCAACGATAATGACGGATCCTGAAATGGCAGATGCGATTTATATCGAACCTATTATGTGGCAAACGGTTGCTGAAATAATTCAAAAAGAAAAACCGGATGTATTGTTACCCACCATGGGTGGACAAACTGCATTAAATTGTGCGTTGGATTTAGATCGCGAAGGTGTACTCGAAAAATTTAATGTGCAAATGATTGGCGCCAATAAAGAAGCTATTGATATGGCAGAAGATCGCGAGCTGTTTCGTGAAGCGATGAATGAGATTGGACTGAAGTCTGCACGTTCTGCTTTAGCACATAGTTTAGAAGAAGCGATTCAACAACAACCAAGTTTAGGATTTCCAACCATAATAAGACCATCTTTTACTATGGGGGGAAGTGGTGGAGGAATTGCGTATAACTTAGAAGAATTTAAGGCCATTGTTGAGCATGGGCTAGATCTCTCGCCGACAACAGAAGTTTTATTGGAAGAATCTCTATTAGGTTGGAAAGAATTTGAAATGGAAGTAGTGCGCGATAAAAATGATAACTGCATTATTATCTGTTCGATTGAAAATTTTGATCCTATGGGAGTGCATACCGGTGATTCTATTACCGTTGCACCGGCGCAAACATTAACGGATAAGGAATACCAAATTATGCGTAATGCTTCCTTAGCCGTGTTGCGCAAAATCGGTGTAGACACTGGAGGCTCCAATGTGCAGTTTGCAATTAACCCTGATGATGGACGCATGGTGATTATTGAAATGAATCCACGTGTGTCGCGATCATCCGCATTGGCATCAAAAGCAACTGGATTTCCTATTGCAAAAATTGCAGCAAAACTAGCTGTAGGTTATACCTTGGATGAATTACAAAATGAAATTACTGGTGGAGCCACACCAGCATCTTTTGAGCCAACCATTGACTATGTAGTAACAAAAATTCCACGCTTCACTTTTGAGAAATTTCCACAGGCTAAAGCTAAGTTAAGTACGCAAATGAAATCGGTTGGAGAAGTAATGGCGATTGGCCGCACGTTTCAAGAGTCATTTCAAAAAGCATTACGTGGTTTGGAAGTTGGCGTCGATGGATTAGATCCCATGTATGACGAATATGATGAAGAGCATCTGAGCCTTTTAGTTACTGAGTTGCAAGAGCCTGGGCCGCATCGTGCATGGTATGTGGCGGATGCGATGCGACTGGGTCAAAGTGTTGATGAGCTTTATTCTGCAACAGCGATTGATCCATGGTTTTTAGCCCAGTTGAAGGAACTCATCGATATTGAAAAAGAGCTTTTGACTAAATCATTAAATGATTTAGAGCTAGAGTTAATGCGAAATATAAAACGTAAAGGATTTTCAGATCGTAGAATCGCAAAACTGGTTAACGCTAATGAAAAAGAAGTGCGAGCAAAGAGAGCGGATTTAAATATTCATCCTATATATAAGAGAGTGGATACCTGTGCTGCTGAATTTGCTACCAGTACGGCTTATATGTATTCAAGTTACGACGAAGAATGTGAAGCGCAGCCTTCTGATAAAAAGAAAATCATAGTTCTTGGTGGTGGGCCAAATAGAATTGGTCAGGGAATAGAGTTTGATTATTGTTGTGTACATGCAGCTTTTGCAATGCGTGAGGATGGATACGAAACCATTATGGTGAATTGTAATCCTGAAACGGTTTCGACTGATTATGACACCTCCGATCGATTGTATTTTGAACCACTTACATTAGAAGATGTTCTAGAGATAGTACACATCGAAAAACCACATGGTGTAATTGTTCAATTCGGTGGACAAACTCCCTTAAAGCTTGCTCAAGCATTAGAAGAAGCTGGTGTACCCATCATAGGCACTACACCCGATTCCATTGATCTTGCTGAAGATCGTGAACGTTTTTTGCAATTAGTCAATGACTTGAAATTATTGCAACCACCCAATGCAACGGCTACGAGCACTGAACAGGCCGTACATGCGGCGAATAATATTGGTTATCCCGTTGTGGTCAGGCCATCTTATGTTTTGGGTGGGCGAGCAATGGAAATTGTTTATAACCAGACAGACTTGGAACGTTATATGCGCGAGGCAGTAAAAGTTTCGAATGACGCACCTGTTTTAATTGACCATTTTCTTGCTGACGCTGTAGAAGTGGATTTGGATGCTATTTGCGATGGTAAAGATGTTTTGATTGGCGGCATTATGCAGCATATTGAACAAGCAGGAATTCACTCCGGTGATAGTGCGTGTTCGTTACCGCCATACAACCTAAGTGAAAAAGTGCAAGACGAAATGCGTGAGCAGGCACGAAAACTTGCATTATCCTTGCAAGTTAAGGGTTTAATGAACATTCAGTTTGCTATTAAAGATGAAAAAGTTTATCTCATCGAAGTAAATCCGCGTGCTTCGCGAACAGTGCCTTTTGTTTCAAAGGCTATTGGAATTCCATTGGCAAAAATTGCAGCACGGTGTATGGCCGGACAAAGTCTCAAGGAGCAGAATGCAACACATGAGATTACGCCAAAATACTTTTCTGTTAAGGAAGCTGTATTTCCATTTATTAAATTCAGTGGAGTGGATCCAATCTTAGGACCAGAAATGAAATCCACTGGGGAAGTAATGGGTGTGGGAGATACATTTGGAGAAGCATTTGGTAAATCACAATACGCAGCAGGGGCTACTTTCCCACAATCAGGTAGTGCGCTAATAAGTGTACGAGAAGATGATAAAGCACAAGCTTCGGAACTAGCTAAGGAGTTAAGTAGCATGGGTTTTAATTTGGTTGCTACAAAAGGTACCGCTCAGGTACTTCGCGAAAAAGGTATTACTTGTGATGCCGTTAATAAAGTAAGACAAGGACGGCCTCATATTGTTGATATGATTATCGATGGTAAGATTGATTTAATTGTAAATACTACTGAAGGTAAACAGGCAATAGCAGATTCGTTTACAATTAGAAGAGAAGCACTACAGCATAAAGTGTGTTACACCACTACAATGGCAGGTGCTTGGGCATTAAAGGATGCTATGCAACAGTCTGGACATTATGAAGTTTATCGATTGCAAGATTTGCATAAACAAACCAAGCACTAAATTAAATAATTAGATTAAGATATGAATAGAGTTCCATTAACGATTAACGGTGCAGACAAATTACGCAGCGAATTGGATGAATTAAAAACCGTTAAGCGCCCAAAAGTTATAGAGGCGATTGCAACAGCACGCGCACATGGTGATTTAAAAGAGAATGCAGAGTACCACGCTGCGCGAGAACAACAGTCTTTTATTGAGGGAAGAATAAAAGAGATTGAAGGCAAATTATCCAATGCTGAAATTATTGATGTAACAAAACTTAATGCAAATGGAAGAGTTGTATTCGGTACTACTGTTGTATTGGCCGAGGAAGAAACGGGTGATGAAGTTACTTATACAATCGTTGGTGAAGATGAAGCAGATATTAAACAAGGGATGATTTCTGTTACTTCTCCCATTGCACGTGCAATGATTGGTAAAGAAGAAGGTGAAATTGCAGTTGTGGATGCGCCTGCAGGCCAAAAAGAATATGAAATTGTTGAGGTTATTTACGGTACTAAATAATTTCATGAACTCTGATATTTCATATGCAGAGTAAATCCTGGAATAAAGAACATGCAGATGATCCTTATGTGCAACGTGCACATAAAGAAGGTTGGCGCTCACGGGCAGTTTATAAGCTAGAAGAACTCGATCAAAAATATAATCTCATTCAATCCGGAATGAATGTTGTAGATTTAGGAGCTGCACCTGGTGGCTGGAGTCAGTATGTTGCTCAAAAAGTGGGGAAATCAGGCAAAGTCATTGCAATGGATGTATTAGACATGGATCCAATCAATAACGTCGAATACTTAAAAGGGGACTTTACCGAGCAAGGTGTATATGAATCTTTACAAGAATTGTTGGGTCTAAAGCCTGTAGACCTTGTTTTATCCGATATGGCCCCCAATATTAGTGGTATTACTAGTGTTGATCAGCCTAAAGCCATGCATCTTGCTGAGTTAGCCGCTGATTTTTCGATGCAAGTATTAGCTTCTGACGGCGGTCTGTTAGTGAAACTGTTTCAAGGTGCTGGATTTGACGATTATGTAAAAATGTTACGCTCAAATTTCAATAAGGTATTGATTCGTAAGCCGGACGCGTCCAGGGCACGTAGTCGTGAGATGTATGCCCTGGCTACTCAAATTAAGTTATAGTAAGGTCGATATAGATTTAAGTGATTGAATTTTAAGTAGAGGTAAATTCTTTGAACGACATGGTTAAAAATTTATTGCTTTGGGCGGTGATTGCAGTTGTCTTAATGACTGTTTTCAACAATTTTGCACCACGCCCAGAGACTCCTAATGAATTAGCTTATTCAGAGTTTCTTAAAGAAGTTAGATCTAACAATATTCAATCCGTTTTCATCAGTCCGGATAATCGACAGATTACGGGTGTAATGGCAAATGGTGAAAAGTTTGAAACCAATAATCCTAATGATGACAAACTCATCGACACCTTAGATAAGTACAATGTAAATTTTGAAGCTGGAGAAGCAAAACCGCGTTCACTTTTATTAGATATCTTAATCAGTTGGTTCCCCATGCTGCTTTTAATTGGCGTGTGGATTTTCTTCATGCGACAAATGCAAGGTGGAGGATCTGGACGTGGCGCAATGTCATTTGGCAAAAGCAAAGCACGTTTAATGGGCGAAGACCAAATTAAAGTAACTTTTAATGATGTTGCAGGTGTTGAAGAAGCAAAAGAAGAAGTTTCAGAATTAGTCGAATTTTTACGCGACCCAGGTAAGTTTCAAAAGTTAGGTGGGAAAATCCCACGTGGCGTACTAATGGTGGGATCACCCGGTACTGGTAAAACATTGCTTGCAAAAGCCATTGCCGGTGAAGCAAAAGTTCCATTCTTTACTATTTCTGGATCTGACTTTGTTGAAATGTTTGTCGGTGTGGGTGCGTCGCGTGTACGCGATATGTTTAGTCAGGCTAAAAAACATTCTCCATGCATTATATTCATTGATGAAATTGATGCAGTTGGTCGCCATCGTGGTGCTGGTTTAGGTGGCGGACATGATGAACGTGAGCAAACTCTAAACCAGTTGCTAGTTGAAATGGATGGTTTTGATGGCAATGAAGGTGTAATAGTCATTGCTGCAACCAACCGACCCGATGTTTTAGATCCTGCATTATTACGACCTGGTCGATTTGATCGTCAAGTAACTGTGCCATTACCTGATATTCGCGGTCGTGAGCAAATTCTTAAAGTGCATATGCGTAAAGTACCTGTGGGTAAAGATGTACGTGCAGATTACATTGCTCGAGGAACACCAGGTTTTTCAGGAGCGGATCTCGCGAACTTAGTAAACGAAGCAGCACTATTTGCGGCGCGGGCGAATAAACGAACTGTGGATATGGAAGAGTTTGAGCGCGCCAAAGATAAAATTCTTATGGGTGCCGAGCGTAAGTCTATGGTCATGGACGAAGATGAGAAGCGCAATACGGCTTATCATGAATCGGGGCATGCAATTGTTGGGCGTTTAGTTCCTGAACATGATCCCGTATATAAAGTAACTATTATCCCTCGGGGTCGCGCACTGGGTGTGACAATGTTTTTGCCTGAAGAAGACCGTTACAGTCATAGTAAACAGCGTTTGGAAAGTCAGATTTCTACTTTATTTGGCGGTCGGCTTGCAGAAGAACTTATTTTTGGAAAAGAAGCGGTAACGACAGGGGCGTCAAATGATATTGAACGTGCGACGGAACTTGCACGCGCCATGGTAACTAAGTGGGGGTTATCGGAAAAAATGGGGCCACTTGCTTATGGTGAAGAAGACGGTGAAGTGTTCCTAGGACATTCAGTGACACAGCATAAATCTGTTTCTGACGATACAGCGAATTCTATTGACCTAGAAGTTCGACGCATTATCGATGACAACTATGAACGTGCAAAGACCTTGTTAGTTGAAAACATGGATAAGTTGCACGTCATGGCAAAAGCATTAATGAAATATGAAACCATCGATAAGAAACAAATTGATGACATCATGGAAGGCAAAGAACCACGCCCTCCTGAAGGTTGGATGGATGATGACGGGCCTACATCCGGTACTACAGAAAGTAATACTAAAGATGAGCCAAAGGATACGGGCCCAATAGGTGGTCCGGCAAGTGAGCATTAATTAAAGCTTTTTTGTACATAAATACACGTTAAAGCGACCCAAAGTTGGTCTTTGAGGTCGCTTTTTTATTGGTTTTCTTATACCTATCATATAAAAAGTACTTTCTTATCGTATAACTGAGCAATCAGCGTACTTTTCTTTCCAAATTCTATAAAATTCATTATCGAATAGTATTTTTACAAAGATTTATGAGTCGAAAATACTTTGGAACAGACGGAATACGCGGTCGTGTAGGTGATGGTGTAATGACACCGGAGTTCGTATTGAAACTTGGCTGGGCTGTAGGCCGAGTTTTATGCAATAAGAAAAACGACATTGTTTTAATCGGTAAAGACACTCGTATTTCTGGCTATATGTTTGAGTCAGTTTTAGAAGCAGGTCTTTCAGCAGCCGGCGTCAATGCCCGCTTATTAGGACCCATGCCAACACCTGCAGTGGCATACTTAACAAGAACTCTACGAGCAGCCGCAGGTATTGTTATAAGTGCTTCTCATAATCCTTTTTATGATAACGGTTTGAAGTTTTTTTCTTCAGAAGGAAAAAAACTTCAAGACTCAGTTGAGTTACAAATAGAAGCTCAACTTGAAAAATCTTTAGAAGTAGTTGCATCTAACGAGCTTGGCAAAGTGGAGCGCATAAATGATGCTGCTGGTCGATACATAGAATTTTGTAAAAGTACTATTCCAACAAAAATCAAACTTAACGGCTTAAAACTCGTTGTCGATTGTGCGCATGGTGCGACTTACCATATCGCGCCAAATGTATTTACTGAATTAGGGGCTGAGGTTATCAGTCTTTCCTCAAAACCTGATGGTTTAAATATTAATGAAAATTGTGGTGCAACCAATCCAAAAGCGCTTTGTAAATCAGTAATTGAACATCACGCGGATTTGGGAATTGCGATTGATGGGGATGGTGATCGTCTTATTATGGTGGATGGTACGGGGACCATTGTGGATGGAGACGAACTCTTATATATCATCGCTCAGGCTCGCAAGAGTCAAAATCTTTTGCAGGGTGGCGTAGTTGGCACACTAATGAGTAACTTAGGCTTAGAGCATGCGTTGCGTGAAAAAGATATTGAGTTTGGCCGAGCCGCAGTTGGAGATCGTTATGTGATGGAAATGCTTAATGAACGCTCATGGATTTTAGGTGGTGAATCTTCAGGACATATTATTTGTTTAGATCAAACTACAACCGGTGATGCAATTGTTTCAGCATTGCAGGTTCTGCAAGTATTAGTTAATCAACAAGTAAGTTTGCAAGATGCTAAGTCGGGTATGAGCAAATATCCTCAGACCTTAATAAATGTACCTGTTCAAGCCGAAATAGACTTAGAGAATACACCTCAAATTCAGCAAGCAGTAAAAGATGCGGAATCGGATCTTGCTGACACAGGAAGAGTGCTCTTACGACCTTCTGGGACCGAACCTTTAGTAAGGGTCATGGTAGAAGGTATGGATGCACCGAAAGTACAGCAATTGGCACAGCAAATCGCGGATAGTGTGGCCACCGCCTGCTGATTGATACCCAATATAGAATTTGCCTAAAGCTGCGGTCATCGGTAAGCTGCGCGCCTTTGCTAATTTACTATTAACTCAAATATGCGACGACCACTGGTAGCGGGAAACTGGAAATTAAATGGTTCTTTGAGCAGCATTTCTGAGCTGATCTCGGGGATTCGTGAAAGGCAAGAGCAAGTCAAAAATGCGGAACTTGCGGTGTGCCCGCCATTTGTTTATTTATCTTACGTCCAGAGTTTGTTGCAAGGAAGTGATATCTCTTTGGGTGCGCAGGATTGTTCTGACCAAGAAAGCGGAGCATACACTGGAGAAGTCGCAGCAGAAATGATCAAAGAGTTCGGTTGCACATATAACATTATTGGTCATTCAGAACGTCGGCATATTTACGGAGATAGCAATGAAACCGTTGCTACAAAATTTGCACATGTAATTAAAAATGAATTAACCCCTATTCTGTGTGTGGGTGAAACATTGCAGGATAGAGAGGAAGGCCATACAGAAGTTGTTATCGCAAAACAAATTAACGCAGTGCTTGATTTATTTGGAGTTAAAGCTTTTGCAAAAGCAATAATCGCATACGAACCAGTGTGGGCAATTGGCACAGGTAAAACAGCTACGCCTGAACAAGCACAAGAAGTGCATGAAGAGATTCGTTTGATCATTGGTGCACAAAATAAAGATATTGCAGCGAATATTCGAATTCTTTATGGTGGTAGCATGAAACCGGAAAATGCAAAACAATTACTTGACCAGCCAGACATCGATGGTGGTTTAATTGGGGGCGCTGCTTTGAAAGCGGAAGACTTTATAGGGATTGCAAAAGCTGCAAACTAACTCGAAAAAATTTATCTACAAATTCATTTTTTAATATAAGAAGTACAATGTTATATAGCATTTTAGTAGCCATAGATGTATTACTTGCAATTGCCATAATTGTCTTGGTGCTTATTCAGCATGGTAAAGGTGCTGATGCTGGGGCTGCATTTGGCAGTGGTGCATCGGGTACGGTATTTGGTGCACAAGGTTCTGCATCATTTTTAACTAAAGTTACAACGGTATTAGCAGTGCTGTTTTTTATTAATAGTTTATGGCTTGCCCACCTCGCCAGTAACCGCCCTGTTGCTGAAAGTGTTATTGATGCAATAGAAGAAACTGCAACAGAAGCTCCTGTTACAGATCTACCGACAAGTGATGTACCTGATGTTGATGCAACAACTGATGACTCTGACACTGAAGGCTCAATGAGCGAACTTCAGGAAGGCGCAGAATCTGTGAAAGAAGAAATGGAAAGTACTATTAATGATGAAACGCCAGATGACGTCCCAGAGTAAAAGAGCAAGTTAGAAATTGATTAAGTGGTAATGAAAATTTTATTGTATTAGTTAATGGTCTACTAAAATACAAATGCCATTACCAATGCAATAAGAACAATTACAACACCTACAATTATCGCAGTCATGTCGAATTTTTTATATTCTTCTTGATCCATATTTCTTTTCCTTAAACTCTGGTAATCGATTTACTTGGCTGAATAGCTTGTTTAGCCGTTTATGATCCCATGAACTATTAATATTGTCTATACTGACAATTAATGAATTTAAACCTATTTCTCATATGGATTGACGCGTTCAATCTATACAAAATTACCTCATCTTATAGCTGTATCAATGAAAAAAGACCGCTGCCTGAATACCTTAGGATAAAATAATGAATCTGAAGCCGATGTGGCGGAATTGGTAGACGCGCTAGCTTGAGGGGCTAGTGAGGGCAACCTCGTGCCGGTTCGAGTCCGGCCATCGGCACCAGTGCTAGCACTAGGTATTGTGCGGTGTTCAGGACTAGGGTTTTAGATGTACTAAGCATGGGCAGATAGGTCTCATGAAAGCTGTGTAAGTGTAGCGGGTACAACGGATGAGACCTGGTATTACTTAAAAACCATGGCCGAGAGTTGTAAGTAGATGTCAAAATGTTGTTGCTGGTTAAACTTTAACAGCTGGCTGGTTAAATATTCATCAATCCTAGCGTCAATAATCCAGCATAAGATCTTGTAGGCACATAACTAGTACAATGACCGCCTTCTATTAAGGCATGGATTAAGATACGGACAAATTTGTAAAAGCCTGGAAAAAATTTCAGGGAACTAGAGAATCTCAAAGTGATTGAAAATTATCTCCCAGTTTTAATTTTTATTGGTATTGCCTCGATCATGGGCCTCATACCTTTGTTACTTGGTTTAAAACTTGGTCCCAGAAAAGCAGATGCTGCCAAGGATTCACCTTATGAATGTGGTTTTGAAGCTTTTGAAGATGCACGAATGCAGTTTGATGTGCGTTATTACTTGGTTGCGATTCTATTTATTATTTTTGATTTAGAAATTGCTTTTTTATTTCCCTGGGCTGTTGCTATTCGTGAAGTAGGCTTAATTGGTTTTATTTCAATGGCTATATTTTTAATACTTTTAACAATTGGCTTTATATATGAATGGAAAAAGGGTGCACTAGATTGGGACTAATCCTGATTGAGACATATTAAATATTAAATGACCAATTCAAACTTATTACGAAATACTACTATGAACCCCCTAGAGAAGAGTTTTTACGATCAAGGTTTTAATGAACAAGGCTACGCGACTACAAAGCTTGATGATCTAATGAACTGGGCTCGAACAGGGTCTATGTGGCCCATGACATTTGGTTTAGCATGTTGCGCGGTTGAAATGATGCATGCGGGTGCTGCACGTTACGACCTTGATCGCTTTGGTGTGATGTTTCGACCGAGCCCCCGACAATCAGATGTAATGATTGTTGCAGGAACATTAGTGAACAAAATGGCTCCTGCATTAAGAAAAGTTTACGATCAAATGGCTGATCCAAAATGGGTAATTTCTATGGGGTCATGTGCGAATGGGGGTGGTTACTATCACTACTCATATTCTGTAGTAAGGGGATGTGACCGTATTATACCGGTTGATGTTTACGTGCCGGGATGTCCGCCAACAGCAGAAGCATTGTTGTATGGAATTTTGCAGTTGCAAAATAAAATACGTCGCACAAATACTATAAAAAGATAAGTGCATCTAATATGCAGAACGATCTCCATCATCTTGGTTCTGAGTTAAAACGTGTTTTCACAGTTTCATTACGATCTGTCGAGATTCAACATAACGAAATTACAGTTGCGGTTAAAGCAAATGAATTAATCCAAATTCTTGAACAATTGAAATCTAATGAGATATTTAAATTTGATCAGTTGATCGACTTAGCAGGAATCGATTATTTAGAGTTTGGCACAGATGAATGGAATACTGATACTGCGACATCATCAGGATTTAGCCGCGGTGTTGAAAAAACTTCTTTTGGTCGATTTACGTTTGATGATGCTAAGCAAAATACAAAAATGGATGGACCACGTTATGCAGTGGTCTATCATTTATTATCAGTAGCAAATAATCTACGTTTACGCGTCAAAGTATTTTGTGAAGATGATCATCTTCCAATTTTACCTTCGGTAACACACATCTGGGCCTGTGCAGACTGGTATGAACGCGAAGCGTTTGATTTGTTTGGAATAGTGTTTGAAGGTCATCCAGATTTGCGTCGCATTCTTACTGACTACGGTTTTACCGGGCATCCTTTCCGTAAAGATTTCCCACTGATCGGTCATGTAGAAGTTCGTTATGACCCTGATCAAAAACGTGTGATATATCAACCTGTTTCAATTGAACCAAGAATTAATGTGCCGAAAGTGATCCGTGAGGATCATCGATTCGAAGATGGTGTTAATGATCAATCAGATGGAGCATCAAAAAAGGAATCTGCTGATGTCTGAGTTGCGAAACTACACGATGAACTTCGGACCGCAGCATCCTGCAGCGCATGGTGTTTTGCGTCTGGTGTTGGAAATGGAGGGTGAAGTCATTCAACGCGCGGATCCACATATCGGTTTATTGCATCGTGCAACGGAAAAACTTGCAGAAAGTAAACCCTATAACCAAAGCATAGGGTATATGGATAGACTTGATTATGTTTCGATGATGTCTAATGAACATGCATATGTGCTTGCAATTGAAAAACTTGCTGGCATTGAAGTGCCGGTTCGTGCGCAATATATACGTGTAATGTTTGATGAGATCACTCGCATACTTAACCATTTGCTCTGGATAGGAGCTCATGGTTTAGATATTGGAGCTATGACAATCTTTTTATATGCTTTCAGGGAACGTGAAGATTTAATGGATTGTTATGAAGCTGTCTCCGGTGCGCGTTTACACGCAACGTATTATCGACCTGGTGGCGTATATCGTGACTTACCAAACGAAATGCCAAAGTACGTTGAGTCACGTTGGCATAATAAAAAAGAAGTTAAAAAATTAAATTCGGCACGCACGGGTTCCTTATTAGATTTTCTTGAAGATTTCACTCAGCGATTTCCAGGGTGTGTTGATGAATATGAAACTTTATTAACTGATAACCGCATATGGAAGCAACGCACAGTCGATATTGGAATTGTTAGCCCAGAACGCGCATTGCAGCTTGGTTTTACAGGCCCAATGTTACGAGGTTCTGGTATCGAATGGGATTTGCGCCGCAAACAACCTTATGAAACCTATGATCAACTAGATTTTAAAATTCCAATCGGTGTGAATGGTGATTGTTACGATCGTTACTTAGTACGTATTGAAGAAATGCGTCAATCAAATGAAATTATTAAGCAATGTATAACATGGCTGCGCACACACCCGGGACCAGTAATGGTTGAAAACCATAAATTTTCACCCCCTTCGCGTGGTGAAATGAAAATGGGTATGGAAGAACTTATTCATCATTTTAAATTATTTACTGAAGGCTATTGTTTGCCTGAAGGTGAAGTTTATGCAGCAATTGAACATCCAAAAGGTGAATTTGGTATTTACTTAGTTTCTGATGGCGCGAATAAACCTTATCGTATGAAAATTCGTGCTCCGGGTTTTGCGCACCTTGCATCATTAGATGAAATGTCGCGTGGTCATATGCTGGCTGATGTAGTGGCAATCATAGGTACACAAGACATTGTATTTGGAGAAATTGATCGATGAGTGAGTCATCTAAAACAGCACTATTATCTGATCATCTACGCGAAGAGATTGATGCTTGGATGTCGAGATATCCAATTGATCAGCAACAATCCGCAGTACTAGGCGCATTACGTGCACTGCAGCATGAAGAAGGATATTTGCCGGTAGATAAGATGGATGCAATTGCTGAGTATTTAGATATGCCTCCAATTGCTGTGTATGAAGTAGCTTCATTTTATTCCATGTTTGAGCTTAAACCGGTTGGTAAGCACACAATTGCAGTGTGTACAAATTTGTCTTGTATGTTACGAGGCGCAGATGAAATTTTGAATCATCTTGAAACTAAGCTTGAAATCAAACTAGGCGAAAGTACTGGAGACGGAAAGTTTTATTTGAAAAAAGAAGAAGAATGTTTAGCCGCATGTTGCGGTGCACCTATGATGCAAGTAGACCACGTATATAAAGAGAATCTTACTATTGAAAAAGTCGACCAAATATTAGAAGAGCTTGAAGATTAATTTAATAGAATAAAAAAATGCAATTAAACAACGTTTGCTATCAGACTTTAAAATTTGACGAACCCTGGACATTGGAAAATTACAGGAGTGTAGGGGGTTATTCTGCACTGGAAAAAATTCTGCAACAAAACATTTCTGCTGATGAAGTTTTAGAGCAGGTAAAAGCATCTGGTTTGCGTGGCAGAGGAGGGGCAGGATTTCCGACTGGCCTGAAGTGGAGTTTTATGCCACGAGATCCTGAAATTGAAAGCTATGTTGTGTGTAATTCTGATGAGTCTGAACCTGGTACTTGTAAAGACCGTGACATATTAAGATTTAATCCGCATTCAGTCATAGAAGGAATGACCATCGCAGCTTATGCAATGCGTTTAGGCGTTGGCTATAACTATTTGCGTGGTGAGTTTTTAGATGAACCTTATAAACGATTTGCTGAAGCGTTGAATGAAGCTTATGCAGCAGGTTATTTGGGTGACAATATTCTTGATAGCGATTTTACTTTTTATCTATATGACACTTTAGGTGCCGGTGCATATATATGTGGTGAAGAAACTGCATTGTTAGAGTCTTTAGAGGGCAAAAAAGGTCAGCCACGTTTTAAACCTCCATTCCCTGCAAATGTGGGTTTATATGGGAAACCCACTACAGTCAATAACACGGAAACATTTGCTTCTGTACCAAGTATTATCCGTGAAGGTGCAGACTGGTTTGCTTCACTAGGTGTTGAAAAAAGTGGTGGTACAAAATGTTTTTCAGTTTCAGGTCATGTAAATAAACCTGGAAATTATGAAGTGCCATTAGGCATGCCGTTCTCAGAGTTGCTTGATTTGGCCGGTGGTATTTTGGATGGCAAAAAATTAAAAGCCGTAATTCCGGGCGGATCATCTGTGCCGGTGGTTCCTGGTGACATCATGATGGCAACCAATATGGATTATGAATCCATTTCGCAAGCTGGCTCGCTATTAGGTTCGGGAGCAGTGGTTGTGATGGATGAAACTACCGATATGGTAAAAGTTTTACAGCGAATTTCACGTTTTTATTTTTCAGAATCCTGTGGACAGTGCACACCCTGTAGAGAAGGAACCGGGTGGCTATATCGTATGCTTAGCAGAATAGTTGAAGGTGATGGTTTACCTGAAGATATAGATAAATTAGATGATGTAGCTAAAAAAATTGAAGGTAGAACAATTTGTGCTTTAGGCGATGCGGCAGCGATGCCTGTATATAGTTTTATAAAACACTATCGTGACGAATTTGCCTATTACATTGAACATGGTCATAGCATGCTTGATGCAGAAAAACAAAAAGATGCGGCTTAATTATTTTTAAATAACATGTCTGAAGATACGATTACATTATTTGTTAATGATCAAGAAGTCACTGCACGTAAAGGTGCTATGGTGATTGAAGTTACTGATCAACATGACATTGATGTCCCTCGTTTTTGCTATCACAAAAAATTATCCGTTGCTGCAAACTGTCGTATGTGCATGGTTGAAGTTGAGAATGTGCCAAAACCTTTACCTGCTTGTGCAACGCCTGTTGCTGAAGGAATGAAGGTGTATACCAAATCGACACTCGCATTGGATGCTCAAAAAAGCACAATGGAATTTTTGCTAATTAATCATCCATTAGATTGTCCTGTTTGTGATCAAGGCGGAGAGTGTGAGCTACAAGATGTTGCCATGGGTTATGGCAATGATGTTTCTCGATTTACAGAGAGGAAACGTGTAGTTGCAGATAAAGAATTAGGGCCATTAGTGTCTACAGATATGACCCGATGTATTCACTGTACGCGCTGTGTCCGGTTTGGCACTGAAATCGCAGGTATAAGCGAACTGGGTGCGACCGGTCGTGGTGAATTTATGGAAATTGGGACCTTTGTTGAAAAATCACTTAGTTCAGAATTATCAGGAAATGTTATCGATGTATGTCCAGTCGGTGCTTTGAATGCAAAACCTTCGCGTATGACGGCACGAGCCTGGGAGATGCTTCAGTCTCCAAGTGTAATTCCACATGATGGAATGGGTTCGAATGTTTATTTGCACACTTTACGAAATCAGGTGATGCGTGTAGTGCCAAGGGAAAACGAAGAAATCAATGAAACTTGGATTTCGGATCGTGACCGATTTAGCTATGAAGGATTGAATAGCTCAGATCGTGCCACACAGCCCTTGCAAAAAACGGATCAAGGATGGCAAACATGTGATTGGGATTCTTGTTTAACGAATATAGCCAGTTCGCTTAAAGAGTTTCAGGCTGATGACATTGGAGTGCTAGCTGCCCCACATTCAACTTTAGAAGAACTTTTCTTGTTACAAAAAATGTTTCGAAAAATAGGTGTGAATAATATCGATCATCGCACGCAACAACTTGATTTTGCAGACCAGGAAGCCATGCCGTTGTTTCCTTATCTCGGGCAGTCCATACAATCGATTGAAAATAACGACAGTATTTTTTTAGTAGGCAGCAATATTCGATTAGAAAATCCGATGTTAGCGCATCGAATTCGCAAAGCGAATGGAAAAGTTAATGGTAGAAGATGTGAAGTTTTCACGCTTAACCCTCAGATGTTCGAATTCCATTTTAAGTTGGAACAAACTTGGTGTGCGGCACCACAAATTTGGATAAATATTTTAGCGGAAATAGCTAAATGTGCACAAACAACTGATGGTTTACCTAATGAAATTAAATCAATTGTTGATAGTGTATCTGTCTCCGTTGACGCACAGCAAATTTATAATTCATTAAAGTTTGGCAAACAAACAAGTGTAATAGTTGGTGCTATTGCAGAAAGTCATCCACAAGCTTCTGCATTACGTTGTCTGAGTAATTTTATAGCTAAGGTTACTGATTCAACTTTTTCTATTCTGGCACGCTCCGGAAATACTGCGGGGGCATGGCTGGCAGGGGTCTTACCGCATCGTACACACGCAGGAAAAAGTTCATTGAGCAATGGCTTGAATGCTTATGAAATGATTATTAATTCTAGAAAGGCATACTTTTTATTTAATTTAGAACCAGAATTTGATTTTACCAATGCAACGGCTGCAATTCAGGCAATGCAAAAAGCAGATTATGTAGTTGTGTGTTCGCCTTATATAAATGAAGAGCTTAAACAGTATGCAAATCTGATTTTACCTATCGCAACATTTGCAGAAACGGATGGCACCTTTGTAAACAATGAAGGTCGATGGCAAAGTGTGGCAAAAGCTGTTTCTGCGCCAGGTCAGGCGCGACCAGGTTGGAAAGTTTTACGAGTTTTAGCAAATAAGCTGGGGTGTGATGAAGTACAGTACCAGTCAAGTGATGAAATTCGTGATGAACTAAAACAAAATTTTGATAGTGCAGAAGCATTTGATAGCAATTTAAAAGATTTTAATCATATAACTGTGTTGTCTAGTGAAGAGGCAATATATCGCGTATCTGATTCACCAGTTTATGCACTCGATAATGTTTTGCGACGTGCAATTTCTTTGCAGCAAGCAGTGGAAGATTCTCAAAACTATATTGCAATGTCTGAACAGCAAGCCATTGACTTGAATGTTCAAAACGAAAAAGTTGTAAGAGTGGTTCAAGGGAACCATGAAGCAACATTACCTTTACGTATTGCTAACGAAATTTCATATAACTGTGTATGGATACAAAAGAGTGGAACGATGAGTGATTCACTAGGTGAAGCAATTGCACCTGTAGAAATCCAAAGGACCGCAAATGCTTGAATGGGTCCAAAGCTTTTTAGCAGCCGTACCTCCATTACTACTGTTAACGGCTTATATGTTTATTTTTGTATTGGTGTTATTTGGCTGTGTTGCCTATGTAACCTTGGCTGAACGTAGGGTGATCGGTTTTATGCAGGTACGCGTGGGTCCAAACAGAGTAGGACCAAGAGGTTTCGGTCAACCCATTGCTGATGCATTAAAATTAATGTTTAAAGAAATGATTTTGCCGAATGATGCAGATCGTTTCCTGTTTCGATTGGCGCCATTGTTATCCATGATTCCTGCTTTAGCGGCATGGGCTGTGATTCCATTTGCTGAGGGGTGGAATTTTGCCGATATCAATGCAGGATTATTGTATGTCCTAGCGATGACCTCATTAGGTGTGTATGGAGTGATCGTTGCAGGTTGGGCTTCAAATTCAAAATACGCATTATTAGGTGCACTACGCTCTGCTGCTCAAATTGTTGCTTATGAAATAGCAATGGGGTTTGCATTGGTGGGTGTGCTGATGGCGAGTGGTAGTTTAAATTTAGGCGATATTATTGAAGCACAAAAAGGAAGTGTCTTGCATTGGTATTGGCTTCCATTATTCCCATTGTTTTTGGCTTATCTCATATCTGGTGTAGCAGAAACCAATCGTTCACCTTTTGATGTTGTGGAAGGGGAATCCGAAATTGTGGCTGGGTTTCATGTTGAATATTCAGGAATGGGGTTTGCACTTTTCTTCTTAGCTGAATATGCAAATATTATTTTAATTTCTGCATTAACAGCTCTGTTATTTCTTGGAGGGTGGTTGAGTCCGTTTCCAGAGAGCTGGGCGAGTCTTCCCTATATTGGGTTTGTGCTTGGGCATGGTCCGCATATGTTTATTGCCAAGACTTGTTTCTTTATTTTTTGTTTTCTTTGGTTTCGTGCGACATTTCCGCGTTACCGTTACGATCAAATAATGCGTTTAGGATGGAAAATTTTATTGCCGGTTACATTGATTTGGATTTTTGTAGAAGGTGTTCTTCTTTATTTTGAAGTACCCCCTTGGTTTGATTAATAAATGAAAAGTCTTATTAACATAATTAAAAGTTTCACCCTTTTTGAGTTGCTCAAAGGTATGAGCTTAACGGGCAGACGTTTCGTATCTAAAAAATTTACCGTCCAATATCCTGAAGAAAAAACACCACAGTCACCACGTTTTCGTGGATTGCATGCTTTACGCAGATATCCTAGCGGTGAAGAGCGTTGTATAGGTTGCAAACTTTGCGAAGCTGTATGTCCGGCATTGGCTATAACGATTGATTCTGAAGAGCGTGAAGATGGTAGCCGCCGTACGACACGATATGACATTGATTTATTTAAATGTGTCTATTGTGGATTTTGTGAAGAAGCATGCCCGGTTGATGCAATTGTGGAAACGAGAATTTTTGAGTATTCATTTTTTGAGCGAGGTACTCAAGTGATGACGAAAGACATGTTGCTTGAAGTAGGAAGGAAGCATGAAGAGCAAATTGCGAATGATCGCCAGGTAGATGCTCAGTATAGGTAGTACTAATAAATGTTAATTCAATCTGCAGTTTTTTATTTTTTTGCAATTATTCTAGTTTCATCTGCTGTTGCAATGATCACTGTTCGTAATCCTGTGCATGCAGCGTTATTTTTAGTGCTGGCTTTTTTTACCAGTGGCGCAATTTGGATTATGTTGGAAGCCGAGTTTTTAGGTATTACCTTGGTCCTTGTCTATGTTGGTGCCGTGATGGTGTTGTTTTTGTTTGTTGTGATGATGTTGGATATCAACATTGCAAAAATGCGCGCCGGTTTTGCAAAATATTTACCTGTTGGACTTATTGTAGGTGCCATTATGGCGGCAGAAATGGTGATAATTTTAGGCAAATCTAATTTCGAGCATGCGCAAGTTAGTCCAAAGCCTCCAGACTATAGTAATACCCAAGAATTAGGCGAATTACTTTTTACTGAATATGTATATCCGTTTGAAATAGCAGGTGTAATTTTATTGGTTGCGATCATAGCAGCCATTACATTAACGATGCGTAAACGCACGGTGTCTAAACATCAAAAACCGCATCAGCAAATTCATGCAGATAAGACAAAGCGTGTAAGGCTAGTAGACATAGAAAAATAGCAATTAATAAATAAAAACAA
The DNA here is from genome assembly GCA_965243395.1 of Gammaproteobacteria bacterium. Lineage (GTDB taxonomy): Bacteria > Pseudomonadota > Gammaproteobacteria > UBA4575 > UBA4575 > JABDMD01. Next base: position 542,277 of record CBDEUS010000001.1, read on the forward strand.
TAAATATTAAGCTAAAAAATTTAATTCGATGATTACGCTGACACATTTTCTTGCACTAGGTGCAATTTTGTTCTCGCTTAGTATTGCGGGAATATTTCTCAATCGAAAAAATGTCATTTTATTGCTAATGGCTATTGAATTGATGCTATTAGCAGTAAATATGAATTTCATAGCCTTCTCTCATTATTTAGACGATCTTGCAGGTCAAGTATTCGTATTTTTTATTCTCACTGTGGCTGCGGCCGAGGCTGCAATTGGTTTAGCTATATTAGTTGTTCTTTATCGCAATCGATCTACGATTAATGTTCAGGATCTTGAAGAGTTAAAAGGTTAAACAGAGAAGTTAAATGAAAACGCTTTGTTTAATAATTGTATTAGCACCTTTGCTAGCCGCAATCATTGCAGGATTGTTTGGGCGTGTAATAGGGCGGAGTGGTGCGCATTGGGTAACTATTATTGGTGTCGCGATCTCATTTTTTTTAAGTTTAATAGTCTTTAAACAGATTATATTTGATCAAGTTGAACCTGCCTCGTTTGATGTATATGAATGGCTGTCTTTAGGGGCATTAACTTTTAAGGTTGGATTTTTGATTGACGCCTTAACGGTTACCATGATGGTGGTCGTGACCTTCGTGTCTTTGATGGTGCATATCTACACCATTGGCTATATGCATGATGATCCTGGCTATCAGCGTTTCTTTTCCTACATCTCATTGTTTACCTTTTCCATGCTTATGCTGGTTATGGCAAACAACTTCATGCAACTGTTTTTTGGTTGGGAGGCAGTCGGCTTGGTTTCATATTTATTAATCGGGTTCTGGTACACGAGAGAGAGTGCAATATTTGCCAATCTGAAAGCGTTTCTAGTCAACCGAGTCGGCGATTTTGGTTTTATTTTAGGTATTGCAGCCGTTTTAGCTGTGTTCAATAGCTTGGATTATGAATCTGTATTTTCCCAAGCGCCATTAATTAACACACAAACATTTTCAATCACTGAAAATATTCAGTGGCCTGTAATGACAGTCATATGCCTGTTGTTGTTTGTGGGTGCGATGGGTAAATCTGCTCAAGTACCCTTACATGTTTGGTTACCCGATTCTATGGAAGGTCCAACACCTATTTCTGCATTAATTCACGCAGCCACAATGGTAACCGCGGGTATTTTTATGGTGGCACGAATGTCACCTTTATTTGAATTAAGCGAAACAGCTTTATCGGTTGTTTTAGTAATTGGTGCCGTCACTGCATTTTTCATGGGGCTAATCGGCATAGTGCAGAATGATATTAAACGCGTGATTGCATATTCCACGCTTTCGCAATTGGGTTATATGACGGTTGCATTAGGCGCCTCGGCCTACTCAATCGCAATCTTTCATTTGTTCACTCATGCATTCTTCAAAGCTCTTCTATTCTTAGGAGCGGGGTCTGTCATAGCCGCACTGCATCATGAGCAAGATATGCAAAAGATGGGAGGCTTAAAAAAGTATATGCCTATCACTTATTGGACGATGGTCATTGGAACACTCGCACTGATAGGTACACCTTTCTTTGCTGGATTTTATTCCAAAGATGCCATTATCGAAGCTGTAAAGTACTCCAATATTTATGGGCATCAATTTGCATATTGGATGGTATTGGCAGGGGTTTTCGTAACCGCATTTTATTCATTCCGTTTGTTGTTTTTAACATTTCATGGCGAAAGTCGAATGGACAAACATACCGAAGAACATGTGAAAGAATCTCCAAAAGTAATTACTGTGCCCTTGATCTTATTAGCAATTCCTTCTGTCATCGCGGGTTACTTTATTGGCAGCATCGCAATAGGTGATTACTTTGCAGAAAGTATTTTTGTGGCTGAATCACACCGAGCTGTTGCAGAACTGCAATCTCATTACCATGGGGTAATTAAGTTCACTTTGCATGCTTTTGCAGTACCTACACTTTACTTAGCGGCGGCGGGTGTCGTCCTTGCTTGGATTTTTTATATCTACAAACCACAACTCGCGGAAACACTAAAACAAAAATTCAAAGCGATTCATACACTCTTATATAACAAGTATGGCATTGATGAGTTGTACCAAGCTTTGTTTGCAACAGGGTTTAAAAAAATTGGCGCCTTCTGTGATTCCTTTGGTGATCGATTATTAATTGATGGATTGGTCGTTAATGGTTCCGCAAAAATCGTTAACTGGTTTTCATCTAAAGTGCGCGGGATTCAAACCGGTTATCTTTACCACTATGCCTTTGCCATGATCATTGGTTTATTAATTCTTATGAGCAAACTCTTTTTGCAATAGTTACTATGCTTACCTCTTTGCCAATTTTAAGTACATTAATATGGCTGCCTATCATAGGTGGTTTGTTGGTACTCGTTGCAAAGAAAGTTTCAGTCTCTAGTGTACCCTGGTTGTCATTGCTTATAGCCATCGCAACTTTTCTTGTGAGCATAGTATTAGCGAAAGGTTTTGATAGCAGTCAACATGCTATGCAGTTTTATGAGCACTTTGCATGGATAAAGGTTTTCGATATTTATTATGCCCTTGGTGTTGACGGTATTGCAGTTCCACTAATACTGCTCACCACTGTAATGACGGTGCTTGTGATCATCGCAGGATGGGAAATTTCAAAAGAGCGAATAGCAGAATATTTCGCAGCTTTTTTGATTCTCGAAGGATTAATGATCGGAGTGTTTTGCGCATTGGATGCAATTCTTTTTTATATCTTCTTCGAAGGTATGTTGATCCCTATGTTTTTAATTATTGGGATATGGGGTGGTCCAAGAAGGGTGTATGCAACGATCAAGTTTTTCTTGTATACCTTCTTTGGTTCGGTATTTTTATTGATCGCATTAATATATTTATATCTCAATGCCGGGACTTTCGAAATCGCGGCTCTACAACTTGCAACACTAGATCAGACTCAACAATTATTTTTATTTTTGGCATTCTTTATAGCTTTTGCGGTTAAGATTCCAATGTGGCCGGTACATACCTGGCTGCCCGATGCACACGTAGAAGCCCCCACAGGTGGGTCAGTAATTTTGGCGGCCATAATGTTGAAAGTTGGTGGGTACGGCTTTTTACGTTTTAGTATTCCAATAACACCATATGCAAGTAGTCAACTTGCCTATTTAATCATTGCAATTTCGCTCATCGCGGTTGTGTATATCGGTTATGTAGCTTTGGCGCAGCGCGATATGAAAAAACTTATTGCCTATTCTTCGATAGCACATATGGGGTTTGTTACTCTCGGCTTTTTCGTTATTTATAAATTAACGTTTGCCAACAGTTCATACTCAGAACTGGCTCTACAAGGCGGTATGGTGCAAATGATCTCACATGGATTTATATCGGGGGCGATGTTCTTGTGTGTGGGGGTTTTATACGATCGTATGCATAGTCGACAAATTGCAGATTATGGTGGCGTGGTTAATACCATGCCAAAGTTTGCAACGTTCTTTGTAATTTTTGCTATGGCGAATGCAGGATTACCAGGTACTTCTGGTTTCGTGGGTGAATTCATGGTGATTCTGGCTAGTTTCAAAGCCAATGTTTGGATTGCGTTCTTGGCGGCGACCACTTTAATTCTTGGTGCGGCCTATACGCTTTGGATGATTAAACGCGTGTTATTTGGCTCAGTAGCAAATGATGAAGTAGCCAAACTCAAAGATATTAATACACGAGAGTTTTTCTGTTTATTTGTTCTAACAATATTAGTTCTCTGGATCGGGCTTTGGCCAGCACCCTTAATTGAAATGATGGATGCTTCAGTTACAAACTTGTTATATCAAGCTCATCAAACAAACCTTCCATAAAAAATTATGAACAGCTTAGATATATATTCACTTGAATCACTTCCTGATTTCTCAAATTCATTGATGGATTGGTTTGTGCTGATGCCAGAAATATTTATGTTATTAGCGGCATCTTCAATTCTAATGATTGGTTTGTTTACGGGTCGCAAGAATGAGCTTATTACTTATCTATTGAGCTTAGCTACCTTACTGGTGATGATTTATTTATTAGTAGGGGCTAATAAATATAATGATTCAATACTGTTTGATGGAATGTATGTGATAGATAGTCTGGCTAATTTCATCAAAATATTAGTATGCATAACGGTTATAGCTATATTTATTTATGTGCGACCATACTTAGTAAATCGAAATTTTGCTAAGCCAGAGTTTTATATTCTAGGTTTGTTTGCAACGCTTGGTATGCTGATCATGGCATCAGCACAAAATTTCATTACGATTTATCTGGGCCTAGAATTGCTTTCTTTATGTCTATACGCACTTGTTGCTTATGTACGTGATTCCAATAATGCTTCTGAAGCAGCCATTAAGTATTTTGTATTGGGTGCCATAGCTTCGGGAATGCTTTTGTATGGCATGTCTATCTTATACGGTATTACGGGTTCCTTAAGTTTGAATGAGATTAGTCTCTATTTAGCTGATCAAAGTGATATCAATATCGGTTTAATTTTTGCCTTAACATTTATTGTTATAGGTGTGGCATTCAAATTTGGTGCAGTACCTTTTCATATGTGGGTTCCTGATGTTTATCAAGGCGCGCCTACAGCAGTAACCCTTTTCATTGCAACCGCTCCAAAATTTGCGGCGTTTGTGATGGCAATACGTTTGCTAAGCGATGGGTTGCAACCCTTATATATTGATTGGCAGCAAATGCTGATCATTCTTGCAGTTTTGTCATTAATTTTAGGAAATGTCATAGCTATAGCGCAAACTCATATTAAACGCATGCTGGCATACTCAACTATTTCACATATTGGTTTTGTCTTGCTTGGACTGCTATCGGGTGAAGATTTTGCTTATGCATCTGCATTGTTTTATACCGCGGTATACGTATTAATGGCGGCAGGTACCTTTGCAGTACTACTAATGCTTAAAAATGATGCTAGTGATCGTTATGAAGATGTCGATAAGCTAACTGATTTTAAAGGTTTAAGTCAGTCACATCCGTGGTTAGCTTTTTTGATGTTGCTGTTAATGTTTTCAATGGCGGGAGTACCGTTAACAGTAGGATTTTATGCAAAATTGTATGTACTACAAAGTTTGGTGTACAACGATTTTATTTGGTTAGCAGTATTGGCGGTAGTTATGTCTATCGTGGGAGCTTTTTATTACTTGCGTGTAATTAAATACATGTACTTTGACGAGATAGAAGACACTTTAACATCACAAAATGCACCGATAGCGACGGCAGTACTTTCTATCAATGGGTTATTAATTGTCGGTTTGTTTATTTTTCCAAACTATTTGCTCAATTATTGTGTAAGCGTGTTTGGTTAATAAATTGAGAAAGAATTGTGTTGCTTGATTTACGACTCATACCGAGTCGCAGGATTGGTAGCGGGGGCAGGATTTGAACCTGCGACCTTCGGGTTATGAGCCCGACGAGCTGCCAGACTGCTCCACCCCGCATCGATCTGAGGCGCAAAAGTGTACTCAGGTGAGATTGATAATTCAAGCTACTGTTTTATAAGAAAAACTTACGGCCTTTCACAAAATGAAAGTTTTTGGAGTTAAGATATATAAGACTATGTGGCGCTTCTTGAACTAATGCTGATTACATTTGAATCAAAAGCCTATGCAAATATCACCATGTTTGGGGATATCGCAAAAAAATTGATCAAATATATGGGGCATAGTGGCTCTGTACCGGGCGCTATATTGGCTGAAGACTTGTCTGTTGCACTGGAGCATTTACGATCATCTGTGCAATCTGAGATGGTTAATGAGCAGGCAAATGAATCGAAACGAGAACAAGAAGATAGTGAAAATTATGTGAGCATAGATAAGCGAGCGAAGCCACTGATTGAATTACTTGAAGCCGCGATTGCACAAAATGTTGACGTTATGTGGGATCAATCATAAGTTCACCCTCATAAAAACATCGCAAAAATCTTATTAAATATATGTAAATAAATGATGCATTTACAGCTAGTTAGAGCATATAGTTAAGATTCTATTGTATTTTTACTAGGGTATTCAGTTCAGTTAATAACACGGTATAATGGACCATTAAAAATAATACATACCGTCAAATTAGAATATCAATAAAGACTTAATTAAGGAGTTTGCAAATGAGTGAAGCCAGCTTATATGAGCGTCTCGGTGGAGGAGACAAAATCAGAGATATCGTTGCCGATGTATGGGCAAATCATACTAGTAACCCTAAGGTTAAAAATCGTTATGTGAATAGTGACGGTGAAAAGGTTAAGCAAGTGGTATGGGAATTTTTCTGTTCGGGTATCGGTGGGCCTCAAGAGTACACGGGTCAAGACATGCTTACTGCTCACACGGGTATGAATATCAATGATACCGAATTCAATGCTGTATGCGATGACGTGCTAGCTGCATTAGACAAGAATAATGTGGGTCAGAAGGAAAGAGATGAAGTGCTTTGTATCCTCTATTCCATGAAAGGCGATATTGTCGACGTATAATTAGCTGTTTTAGAAAGCCTAAAAAAAGCCCGAGTTCACCCGGGCTTTTTTATGCGTGTTAATTTATCCATCAGGTTGCGATTAGCCCATCTCCAAATTTTAGCCATCGGTCCGCATCACTTTATATATTGGACCATAGCTTGATGACTTGATGCTTTTTACCTATACTAACTGCGTTTTAGTTTTGCTAAGTCATTGTTTTTCAATGATTCGAAAGGGCCCTATAAGGGCCTTTTTTATTGGTTAAGAAAATATAGCCAATAATTTAGCTATACATATATATAAGAGGTGAACTTGTTTAATGATCCATATGGCATTGTCCCGATAGTTGAACCTGTCATTGTAGGGATGGGTTATGACTTTTGGGGCATAGAGTGTCAGGTGAGTGCGAATACCGCACAAGTGAGGATATTTATTGATCAGAAAAAGGGCATAACACTGGATGATTGTTCGCGAGTCAGTCAACAACTCAGTGCAGTATTGGATGTTGAGGACCCTGTTGAGGTGCCTTATACATTGGAAATTTCATCACCCGGGATCAATCGCAAGCTATTTACAACCGAGCAAATGAAACGCTCTGTGGGTAGTGAGGTGAAGGTGAAAACGAGTTGGCCAATAGAAGAGCGAAGAAATATTCGTGGAGTTTTGCAACATGTCGATGAGGAAAACATAACTGTTCTAACCGATGAAGCTGAAAGTTTTGTTATTCCGGTTGCTGCCATTAAAAACGCAAGACTGAATGTAGATTTAAATTTAAAAGTTAACCATTAAATTTTTTAAGTTAGCAAGTAATTATGAACAAAGAAATTTTACTCGTAGCCGACGCAGTTTCTAACGAGAAAGGTGTCGACAAAGATATTATTTTCCAAGCCATAGAAGCGGCATTAGCTACTGCCGCTCGAAAAAAACATGGTATGGAAATGGACATACGTGTCGCAATTGATCGCGAATCTGGCGATTATGAATCTTTTCGTCGTTGGGAAGTGTTAGATGATGAAGATCCTGAATTTGAATCTACTGAAAGACAAATTCTTTATAGCTACGCAATTCAAAATCATCCGGATATTCAAATAGGCGAATACATAGAAGAGCCGGTCGAGTCGGTTGCATTTGGAAGGATTTCTGCGCATACGGCTAAACAGGTCATTGTGCAAAAAATTCGCGAAGCTGAACGTTCACAAATTGTTGATATTTTCCAAGACCGCGTCGGTGAATTAGTAATGGGTGTGGTTAAACGCACGGATCATTCTGGCACTTATATTGATCTTGGAAATAATGCGGAAGGATATATACCACGTGATCATATGATTGCACGTGAGGCGATGCGTCCGGGTGATCGAGTGCGTGCATTCTTGCATGAAGTCCGTGAAGAAGTGCGTGGCCCACAATTATTTTTAACACGTACTGCACCAGAGTTTTTAATTGAATTGTTTAAGCTTGAAGTTCCTGAAGTTGGGCAAGGCTTGATTGAAGTACTTTCAGCTGCACGTGATCCAGGGTTGCGCGCCAAAATTGCGGTGAAATCTAATGACCCTCGATTAGATCCTGTGGGTGCATGTGTGGGAATGCGTGGTTCTCGGGTGCAATCTGTTTCCAACGAACTTGCGGGTGAACGTATAGATATTATTCTCTGGGATGAAAACCCAGCACAATATGTTATCAACGCAATGTCGCCAGCAGCAGTAACTTCTATCGTAGTAGATGAAGATAAAAATAGTATGGACATTGCAGTTGAAGATGAAAAGCTTTCTCAAGCCATTGGTCGGGGTGGACAAAATGTCAAGCTTGCGAGCCAGTTAACAGGTTGGGAACTTAACGTAATGACTGAAGGTCAGGCGGAAGAAAAAAGTGAAGTCGAGACACGTCAAATTGTGGAAATGTTTATGTCCCAACTTGATGTCGATGAAGAAGTAGCTGTAATTCTTGCTCAGGAAGGTTTTTCAAGTGTTGAAGAAGTAGCATATGTGCCACCTAAAGAACTGGTGGAAGTGGAAGAGTTTGATGAAGAGATTGTTGAAGAACTGCGCGCACGAGCAAGAGATGTGCTGCTAACCACTGCATTGGCTACAGAAGAAAAATATGCGGATGCTGAGCCATCAGCAGATCTTTTAAATATGGAAGGCATGGATAAAGATCTTGCATTCGAGCTTGCTTGCAGAGGCATAGCCACTATGGAAGATTTGGCTGAACAGTCTGTAGATGAACTGTTAGAAATTGAAGGTTTGGATTCTGATCGTGCAGGTGCATTAATTATGGCGGCACGTGCTCCTTGGTTTGAAAACGATAGTGCAACTACTTAATTAATATTTTAGTTATCAAATTTATACCTAATAAATAATGAGTGAAGTAACGGTCAAACAGCTTGCAGATGTAGTGAATACACCTGTTGAAAAATTACTGGAGCAGCTTTCTGAAGCTGGTTTAGAGTTTAGTGCTGCTGACCAAATGGTTTCAGATGAGCAAAAAATGCAATTGCTCGATCATTTGCGCAACAGTCGTGCAAAAGCAACAAAAAGTGTTTCAAGTGAAGGAAAAAAAATCACTTTACGCAGAAAAAGCACTTCACAGTTAAAGGTCGGGGGCTCTACTGGCAGAAATGCTAGTGGCGCGAATACCGTTAATGTCGAAGTTCGACGTAAGCGTACCTATGTTAAGCGTAGTGTTGTACTGGAAGAAGCTGCTAAAGAAGAACAAAAACGTGCTGAGCAACAAGCTGTTCGTGAAAAAGAAATTGCTGAACAACTAGAGCAAGCGGCTAAAGAAAAAGAAAAAGCAGAAAAAGCCAAACAGCAAGCTGAAGAAGAAGCTCAAAAAGCACTACAAGAGCAACAAGAAGTTGAAGTAGTTAAACAAAAAACTCCTGAGCAAGAGGCGGTAGAGCAAGCTGCTGCAGAAGAAGCAGAAGCTGAAGTTGACCAGCCAGTTCCTAGCATTGAGGATGCGCCTCCTGTAGAAGTAGAAAAAGTTGTAAAAGAAGAAAAGAAGTCTAGTAAACCTAAAAGACAAGAACTGCATGTTGCAAGTGACAAGCGCGGTAAACGTAAGACTAAACCTAAACAGCGTCGACCCGGCAAAGTCGCTCCCAGCGAAAAACACCAATTTGAAAAACCTGTTGAGCCTATTAAACGAGAAATATTAGTTCCTGAAAGTATTTCCGTTTCTGATCTTGCACAAAAAATGGCAATTAAAGCTGCAGAAGTTATTGCCGTGATGATGAAAATGGGGGTAATGGCAACGATCAATCAAATCATTGATCAAGATACGGCCATATTGGTCGTTGAAGAGATTGGCCATGAAGCCAAACCAATGGAAGCAACCAGCATAGAAGATGATGTTTTGCAGGTTGACTATGATGAATCTGAAGCAAAAACAAGAAATCCTGTAGTAACCGTCATGGGTCATGTGGACCACGGTAAAACATCATTACTAGATTATATTCGTAGTACTAAAGTTGCGTCTGGAGAAGCAGGTGGTATTACACAACACATTGGTGCATACAGTGTAAGTACCGACAAGGGCACAATCACATTTTTGGATACACCTGGTCATGCTGCATTTACCGCAATGCGCGCGCGAGGAGCACAAGCTACTGACATTGTAGTTTTAGTCGTTGCAGCAGATGACGGAGTAATGCCACAAACAAAAGAAGCTGTTGAACATTCGCGTGCCGCAGAAGTACCTATGATTGTGGCAGTGAATAAAACAGATAAAGAAGACTCAGATCCGGAACGTGTACGTAATGAACTTGCTGCATTAGAAGTGCTCCCTGAAGATTGGGGTGGCGATACTATTTTTATAAATGTATCTGCACATACGGGTAAAGGTATCGATGAATTATTAGAGGCCATTATTTTGCAAGCTGAAATTTTGGAGCTTAAAGCTGTTGATCATGGCCCAGCATCTGGAATCGTAATCGAGTCTTCTCTTGATAAAGGCCGTGGCCCGGTTGCAACTGTATTAGTTCAACAGGGCATGTTATCTAAGGGTGATATGTTATTAACAGGTGAAGAATTTGGGCGAATTCGTGCAATGTTTGATGAAGATGGCAATGAAATTGATAATGCCGGCCCTTCAACTCCAGTAGTAGTACTAGGCTTGTCAGGTGCTGCAAATGCAGGTGAAGAAGCCATAGTTGTTGCTGATGAGCGAAAAGTTCGTGAAATAGTTGATTTACGAAAGAGTAAATCCAGGGATTCAAAATTTGCTGCCCAACAAGCTTCTAAATTAGAAGACGTGTTTAGTCAAATGGGTGAAGGGGACACGGCAGCAGTCAATGTATTAATTAAAGCTGATGTTCAAGGTAGTGCCGAGGCACTTAAAGATTCGTTAGAAAAACTTTCTACAGAGGAAGTTAAGGTTAAAATTGTTATGGCGAGTGTTGGGGGAATAAATGAATCAGATGTAAATCTTGCAGAGGCTTCTAAGGCAATAATTATAGGTTTCAACGTGCGTGCTGATAATGCTGCAAAAAGAACTGCAGGAGATGTTGGAGTAGAAATTCGATATTACAGTATCATTTATGAAGCGATTGATGATGTTAAGCTTGCAATGGGCGGTTTGTTGTCTCCTGAGTTGCGTGAAGAGATTATTGGTCTCGCAGAAGTAAAGGATGTGTTTAGATCTTCTAAAATGGGCGCAGTTGCAGGCACACAGGTTGTTGAAGGCGTCATAAAACGTGGCAATCCAATTCGCGTATTACGAGACAATGTAGTTGTTTATGAGGGAGAGTTAGAATCATTGCGACGCCACAAAGATGACGTCAATGAAGTAAAGTCCGGTACAGAATGCGGTATCGCAGTCAAAAACTATAATGATGTACAGGTGGGGGATCAGATTGAAGTTTATGAGCGGACTGAAATCGCCCGCACAATTTAGGAAACCCTGATTTATCTCAATACTTTGTTAAAATTTCTCGAATTCGCTCATGTATAATTCAATACACATCGCTCTTCTCGAAATTTTTTGCCTCGTCTTGAGAAAAATCAGAATTTCTTTTAGTTCAAGCTAAGCCAGTTAATGCAAGATCAATCCAGTAGACCGCTCCGCGTAGGGGAACAACTGCGTCGCGAAATTACTAATCTATTACGCAATGAAGTTAAAGATCCTCGTATTTCAGAAGTCATTATTTATGATGTTGTGGTAAGCAAAGACTTAGGTATAGCAAAAGTATATTTTAGTCCAATGGAGTTGCAACAGGATGCAGCTGAAGTGAAAGAAGGCTTGCAAAGTGCCAGTGGGTTTTTGCGAACCCAACTAAGCAGAGCATTGCGTATGCGTAAAATTCCTGAGTTACGTTTTATTTTAGATGAAACTGAAGCTACCAGTGATCGTATTGAACAACTCATTCAACAAGGTCTGAATAAATAATAAATGTCTAGACGCCGAAGTAAGGGCCGTGATTTAAACGGCTTATTACTATTGGATAAATCTTCCGGCGAATCCTCAAATCGTGCATTACAAAAAGTTAAAGCTCTATTTAATGCTAATAAAGCGGGCCATACTGGAACTTTGGACCCATTAGCAACAGGTTTATTAATTATTTGCTTTGGTCGCGCAACAAAAATTTCTGATTTTCTATTGAACGCCGATAAACAATATCTAGTTACATTTAAACTTGGTATTAAAACTTCTTCAGGAGATATCGATGGTGAAGTATTAGAGCAATGCGATACATCATCAATCACTCAAGAACAAATCAAGCAAGCGGCTGCAAAATTAACGGGTGATATAGAACAGACGCCACCAATGATTTCAGCCTTAAAACACCAAGGGAAAAGGTTATATGAATTAGCGCGTAAAGGTATTGTTGTGGACCGAAATCCTAGAAATGTAACGATTCATAATTTTGATCTCATTGATCGGCAGCAAGATTATGTCACTATGAATGTAACGTGTTCCAAAGGGACTTATGTTAGAACGTTGGTAGAAGATCTTGGGGAAATATTAGCTTGTGGAGCCCATGTCACAGCATTAAGACGTACAGCATTAGGGCCATTTATCGACCCGGCTATGTATAAAATAGATGAAATTGAGCAGTTAGCTAAAAAGGGAGAATGTTCGTTAGACAAAGTTTTATTGCCTACAGAGGAAGCTATAAAAGAGTATCCCGCAGTATCTATTGATGATGCAATGATACTAGATATTGAGCATGGAAGACCCATTCAAATAGTTGAACTGTCTATGCATAAGAAGGTGAGGGTTTATGATGAGGAAATGCAGTTTTATGGAGTTGCAAGTTTAAATGAGCAAGGAAAAACAGCAGTGAAAAGATTGAATTAGTGTTCTCAGTACCCCTTTCAGAATAGGTACTTATGTGATTTATCTGGCAAGATATTTCGCTTGTTCACAGGGGCTTACATGGTAGAATCGCCCCTCAAATTGTAGGCAGTATTGCAAATAGCAGGATTAAGGATAGTAAAGATAGGGCAAGAAAATAAGATGACTATATCAGCAGAAGACAGAGCAGAAATTGTAAAGAAATATCAGCGTGACAGTAACGACACGGGATCCCCAGAAGTACAAGTGGCACTTTTATCAGCACGTATCACGCATTTAAGTGATCACTTTGATAAGCATAAAAAAGATCATCATTCGCGACATGGTTTATTGAAAATGGTAAATCACCGCCGCAAGCTTCTTGATTATTTGCGCTCAAAAGATCAAAAGCGTTATCAAGATTTAATCAGTTCTTTAGGGTTAAGACGCTAATACTTCGCTCTCTTTATTAAGAGCGTTGATAGTGGTCTTTTCCTTTATGTATTCAACCAACGACATGCATTACATTTCATGGACACATGAGAGTGTCATATGAAATTTTGCCCGATGAAAATTTAAATAAATTGGAAAGTAACAGTGAGTAAAATTACAAAGACATTTGCATATGGAGAACACCAAGTCACTTTGGAAACAGGTGAAATCGCAAGGCAGGCTGATGGGGCTGTGATGGTAGATATGGGCGGTACAACTGTAATGGTTACTGCTGTAGGGCAAAAAGAAGCTGAACTTGGTCGTGATTTTTTTCCGTTAACCGTGAACTATCAAGAAAAAACTTATGCGGCTGGAAAAATTCCAGGTGGTTTCTTTAAACGTGAGGGACGCCCAACAGAAAAAGAAACCTTAACTTGTCGTTTAATTGATCGTCCGATCCGTCCCATGTTTCCTAAAGACTTTGTCAATGAAGTACAAATCATTGCAAATGTAATGTCTATGAACACCGATATAGACCCTGATATACCAGCCATGATTGGCGCATCTGCTGCGTTGTCGATTTCAGGTATACCTTTTAATGGCCCAATGGGTGCCGCACGTGTGGGTTATATCGATGGAAATTATGTTTTAAATCCAAGTTACTCACAATTAAAAAATTCGCGTTTGGATTTAGTTGTCGCGGGAACACAAAGTGCGGTGTTAATGGTGGAATCAGAAGCAGACATTCTTCCTGAAGACGTAATGTTAGGTGCGGTCATGTTTGGTCATGAAAATTTACAAACTGCAATTAGTGCAATTAGTGAGTTTGCAGCAGATGTAAATACACCTGCGTGGGATTGGGAAGCTCCCGAGGAAGATAAGTCGTTAACCGAAAAAGTCAATCAAGCTTGCTCCGCGCAATTAGGTGAGGCATATCAAATTGCTGAAAAACTTACGCGGCAGGGAAAAGTAGGCGAAATTCGAAATGCTGCTGTTGAATCTATTGCTATAAAAGATGAGCAAGGAGAGGAAAAAGGTCCATCCGAAGCTGAAGTATTGGCAGCATTTAAAAAAGAAGAAAAGAAAATCGTACGTGGTCGTATCCTTGCTGGTGAAAAACGAATTGATGGTCGAGAAAAAAATGCAGTAAGACCCATCTCAGTTCGTACAGGCGTATTACCACGAACACATGGAAGTGCATTGTTCACCCGCGGAGAAACACAAGCATTAGTGGTAACGACTTTAGGTACAGGTAGAGATGCTCAAATCATTGATGCTATAGAGGGAGAGTATAAAGACAACTTCATGCTGCATTATAATTTTCCACCATTCTGTGTTGGCGAAACAGGTTTTGTGGGATCACCAAAACGCCGTGAAATCGGTCATGGAAAGTTAGCAAAACGGGGAATACAGGCGGTTGTTCCTAATGAAGAAGAATTTCCCTATGTAATCAGAGTAGTTTCTGAAATTACTGAATCCAATGGATCAAGTTCAATGGCGAGTGTTTGCGGTACGAGTTTGTCATTAATGGATGCTGGTGTACCTCTTAAGGCTCCTGTCGCGGGTATCGCAATGGGCTTAATCAAAGATGGTGATGAATTTGCTGTACTAAGTGATATTTTAGGTGATGAAGATCATTTAGGTGATATGGACTTCAAAGTTGCAGGCACAACTGAAGGTGTAACAGCACTGCAAATGGATATCAAAATTGAAGGAATCACAAAAGAAATCATGGATCAGGCACTGACGCAAGCAAAAGAAGGGCGTTTACATATTCTCGGTGAAATGGCAAAAGATATTTCATCTGCACGTGAAGAAATGTCTGAATATGCTCCTCGGTTTACAGTATTAAAAATCAACCCGGACAAGATTCGTGACGTTATTGGCAAAGGTGGTGCAACCATTCGTCAGCTTACCGAAGAAACCGGCACAACGATCGACATTGACGATGACGGCAATGTAAAAATTGCCTCGGTTGATAAAGCTGCCGGAGATGATGCAAAGAAACGCATCGAAGACATTACTGCAGACGTTGAAGTGGGTAAAACGTATGAAGGTAAAGTAGTTAAGATTATGGATTTTGGTGCATTTGTAAGTGTTCTACCTGGAAAAGATGGGTTGGTTCATATTTCACAAATCTCACACGAACGTGTTGAAAATGTTACGGATGAATTAGCAGAAGGTGACATCATTAAAGTCAAAGTGCTAGAAATAGATAAACAAGGACGTATTCGACTCAGTATGAAAGCAGTAGAATAAAAATTTATTACTGCAAAAATTAAAAAGGGCGCATATTGCGCCTTTTTTTATGTCCGATTTCGGACTTAAGTTACTACTTACACTATGTAAGAAATTAGTTTTGTGAAATTGATTCACATTAATGTTGCGTCAAACCGATTGGAGTCAATATGATTTGCCAAATGGTGCTGAGGAAAAAATAAAATCTGTTTTCTCGCTTGCAGGTTTGTTTGATATTCGCTTTTTGTTAGATAGCTTTATCAATGACGAAATAAATATGACACTTAAATCCGCAGAAGCTGTAAGTCCTCAATTGCTCGCAAAACCAAAAAATGATTTATGTCCTCTACACTTAATTTTGCCTGAATATGATACTGCTGAATTTTTTAGGCAAACAAAACAGTATCAGGATAAATTGCTGGAAGAAAAACAAACATGTCATTTGAAAGTAGTGCATGAGAAAGATCATCTGACAATCATTGAACATTTAATCAATGATGATGACGAGCTATTAAATTACATATTGAAACATATGGGGTAAGAATTTATGGAACATTCCACTATTTTAGATGCTGTAAAAAAAGCTTCTGAGTCATGGCAGGCTAATTTCAATGCGGGTGATGCTGCGGGGTGCACGAGTCATTATGAGGAAGATGCCATTATGAAGGTTAAGCCATTTGGTACATTTAAAGGTCATGATCAAATCATGGCGTTTTGGCAAAAAATTATTGAGGATGGTTTTACTGAAGTCGAATATATAGATCCACAATACGAAGTACTTGATGATACAAGTGCAGTGCTCAATTCTGGATGGCGTATGAATAAAGCTTCTGGAGTGATTACCAAAGAGCTTTGGGTTATTCAAGATAATGGCACAGTCAAATTGCGTGAAGATGATTTCGAAATAACTAATACAAAAGATAAATAATACTGGTCTTAGTATTGGCTGTTAGCAAATATTTAGTTCAAAATACACTTCATGAGTGACAAACAAAAAATTAATAAAACAGACGAAGAATGGCGTAAGGAACTAACGCCGGAGCAGTTTTATATTTGTAGACAAAAAGGAACAGAGTCTGCATTCAGTGGCAAATTTAATGCGCATAAAGAAAATGGTAGGTATGTTTGCGTTGCATGTAAAACACCATTATTCAATTCGGACCACAAGTTTGATTCAGGTTCTGGTTGGCCAAGTTTTTTTCAACCATTGAATAAAGAATGCATTCAAGAAGAGTTTGATGAATCATTTGGCATGCGTAGAACCGAGGTGATGTGTAATGTTTGTGGTGCACATTTAGGGCATGTATTTGAAGATGGGCCGCAGCCCACTGGCCTCAGATATTGCATTAATTCCATTGCCCTGGACTTTGATCCTGAAAAAAACATTTAATCCTAGCCTAGATTTGTACAATCCAAATACCAAGATTGCCTGTCCAAGTGACGTGGTGGAGGCGGGGTGAATTATATTTATCTTCAATAAGTTACTTGCTGGACTCCGAGTTCGCTCGAGCTAGTTTTGATTTGGAGCCTTTTTTGATATCAGGCTCAAAATTGTTGAACCTATGCTACAAAAACACCCATTACGAATGTTATAATTTTCTTAAATATCAGTATGCTGGCTCAATAAAATAATAAGTGCTTCATACTCGATAACGAATATCGTAACCCTATTTTTCTATAATCTACTTTCTTCTTGATGGAGGTAAACATGAAGAAACTATTAATCAACGCGCGCTATTTTTTAGCCCCGTTTTTAATATTAGCGAGTTTATTCGGTGTATTAGCGGGGGGTCCATGGGTATGGACCGGCGTATTACTACTGGGACTGGGTATCATCATAGACACCCTGACAACAGCACAAACACCCGGCGCGGGATTTGACGAAAACGGCGACACCAACGGCATCGTGCCCTTACTGAATGGCACCATGTACGGCATGCTGGCGGTATTTGTCCTTTTGCAACTGGCCCTTGCCTGGCGCATCTGGCAATACACCAACGGCGTCCCTGTTGTACCGGGGGGTGAAACCATCCTGGGCCTTGCGGTTCAAGACGGCATCACCGGCAGCCAACTTGTAGGCGCAGTACTATCCACCGGCATCTTTGCCGGCATCGGCATCATCTACGGACACGAACTGGCGCACACCAAAGGCTTCAGCTTCGTGATTGCGCGCTGGATGATGGCATTAAGTGGCAAAGCCCACTTCTGCTACGCGCACGTATACAACCACCACCTAGAACTCGGTCACCAAGACGACCCAGCGACCGCGCCACGCGGGCGCAGCATGTACGCCCACTACCCACTATCCGGGTTGGGGCAAAGCAAATTCCTCTTCATGATGGAAAAACAACGTCTTGAAAGACTAGGAGTACCCTTCCTATCCTGGCAAAACCGCTGGATCCGAGGCTACTTCATGGCATTGCCAACCGTACTTCTGTTCTGGTTCGTAGGCGGCTGGCTTGGCATGCTCTGCTTAGCGGGCGTATGGCTGATCTCCAACTTCGAACTCGAAGTCCTCAACTACCTTGAGCACTACGGATTGATTCGCGAGAAAGGCCAACCGATTGACTACCGTCATAGCTGGGACAACTCCACCGCGTTTACCAGCTGGTTCTTTATCGAGATTGGTCGCCAGGCCGACCATCACGATCGCGGCGAGACCCACTTTTGGGAACTCGACGAAGTGGGTGCACCGAACTGCGGACGCGGCTACTTCACCCTGTTTGCATTAGGCTTATTGCCACCGGTGTTTCATGCCTACATGAAGCAACAGTTGGCGAAGTGGGATGACGAGATGGCCTCTGAGGGCGAACTTAAGATCGCGGACCAGATGAATAAACAGGCCGGGTACGCTTAATTCGTACTCCAAGTTTAAGTTGCGTGCTTAGTTCACCTGTTCAAAATTTGGGCAGGTGAGGTGAGCATTTTTAGTCAAAAAGCTATTAAAATCTGAAAAAAAACGGCAAACTATAGCCATATAATTAAGTAGAACAGGAGTTCCAACAATGAAAGTAACTTATGATGCAGACACATGCAGTCATGCAGGAGAGTGTGTAAAAGGTTCACCCACAGTATTTAAAGTAGAAGACGGTCAATTTGTAATTGATACTGACGCTGCGCCGGAAGCAGAAATTCGTGAAACTGTTTCTAAGTGCCCATCAGGTGCTTTAAAAATAGAAGGTTAGACTGATAAGAATCAGTTTTAGAGTTTTACTTTAGTGCTGATTAACACTAAAGTTTTAAATAAATAAAAATGAATGGTTGAGGAGTGTTTTTTACAGAGCACACTTAACATTGTTTAAAATTATCCTAATGAAGTTTGTCAATTAGGGGGAGATATGATTGGAGATCAACTAAGAACAAAAATGATTTTGAGCGGACATCCAAGTTGTCCAAACACAGGAAAATGTTTACAAACTGCTGGTGAAAAAGGTGTTGATGTAGAAACCGTGGTGATCAGCGGAATGGATGACAGTGATTTTCTAGCAAAATCTCCTTATGGCATCGGTCCTGTACTACAAGATATTGACTTTATTGTTTATGGGACAACTGCTGTGATGTCATATCTTGATGATAAAGGCTTTGGCCCATCTCTTGTTCCACGGAATGGCGTACATCGAGCAGTGATGTATCAATGGGCTGGTATAGCAACTGAAAAAGTTCAGGCCATGATGGGAGATAACATGGATAAAGATGGACTTGGTACGTTGTTTGACGGTTTAGAAGCACAAGTTAAAAATCCACCTAAGAAAGGTGATTTTATTTGTGGTGATTTTTCATTGGCTGATATTCACTGGGCTGCTTGCTGTAACTTACTAGAGCACTCTGGTGCTGGTGATTTAATAAGTTCTCGCTCCGGTGTTAGTGCCTGGTATGACAAAGTAAAATCGCACCCATCAACTAGTAAAGAAAAGCTTGAGCCATACAGCTGCTTGCCAACTGCAAGTGATGTAAGTTCTGGTACTTTGCGAGATATTTCAATAAACGTTTAGAAAATATTTCTTTTTTAAACACATACAAGCGTTCTCAATACTGGAAAGGACGCCAGTGAGTACTCGAAATCATGTTTGGACTATTCGGCGGTAATAAAGACTGGCATGCAACCATCAATGCTGGTGAGCACACTATCACGGTTAAAGCCGGTGACAATTTATTAAATGCTGCACTTGAGGCAGGTATACCTTGGCCTCATGATTGCCGTGTAGGGAGTTGCAGTACCTGTCAGTGCACACTGAAAAGTGGCAAAATCAAAGCATTAACTGATTTTTCTTATGTGTTAGATCCTGACCAACTTAAAAGTGGCAGGATATTGGCATGTCAAACACGTTTAAAAACTGATGTAGAAATTGAGGTAGAGCTCAGTGATGCTCCTGCAGTTGAGCTTAAATCCTATGACGGCAAAATTATCAGTGCCAAAAACCTTACCCATGACATTAAAGAATTAGTGATTAAATGTGATGGTGATGTTGATCACTCAGGAATGGCGGGACAATATTCAGAAGTAAAAATTGAATCAATTGAGGAACCTCGATCCTATTCTTATGCAAAGGCTCCAAAGCAAGAGAAGCCAGGCGAGTTTACTTTTTATGTGCGTTTGGTGCCGAATGGTAAATTCACCGAGTGGCTATTTGCGGAAGATAGGGTGGGTGAAAGCGTTAAACTAACAGGACCGTATGGGCAATTTTATCGTCGTGAAGAAGACTCAACGATGGTTTGTATTGCTGGTGGAAGTGGGATGAGTGCGATTAAGGCAATATTGGAGGACTCTGCAGCACAGCAAATTAAGCGCGATTGTCTATATTTGTTTGGCGCACGTACCCAAGATGATCTTTATTGTATAGATGATATGGCTACCATTGGTACCAAGTGGAATAAAGATAATTCCTTTGAATTTGTACCAGTACTTAATATGGAACCAGAAGACAGTAATTGGGACGGTGCGAGGGGCTTGGTAACAGATTATTTGAAGTCAGCCTATGTGGATACTGGTAAAATAAACATGGGTAAGTCCCAAGGTTATTTATGTGGTCCACCACCGATGATTGATGCGGCAATTGATGTAATGGTGGACCAGGGAATGAATAAAGAGAACATATTCTTTGATAAGTTCTTGGATGCGAGTTCAATGCCCGGAGGGCGTTAGGTATATTTATAAAGAGTATTAGGAGACGGTTATGCGTACATTACAAGCATTAGGAGTAATGGCACTTTGGACCATTGCATTTTTAGGAATTATGAACTGGCTTAATGTTGGCGCGCACAATAGAGAATGGTATTGGGCGCTTGGTACAGCACTGATGTTCATAATTATGATCATAGGTAATTTCTGGATCTTTTTTGCAATTGGTAAAGAAGAACCATGGGATTGGGTCAAAAATAAAGAAAGTGGTGGTGAAGAATAGTATTCACTATATTTTCAAGTTGAAAATAAAAAAGGCTGCAATACTAAATGCGGCCTTTTTTTTATTCGATAGTCTTACTTGAATAAGGGATTTTTTTAGTTTTTGGGATTTTTTCGACATCCCAATTTTCAATTGCCCAGCTCCACACTTGTGATAGAGATTCTTTAGCTAGGTTTTTGGGTGTCTCCTGGCCCAAGTCTTGTAAAGCCTGAAGCAGAATATTTACACAGTTATGTTTAGTAATTGCGCTTGCTTTCGTCTGTTTGCTTAATTTCTGCCCATGTTCATTCACTATGACGGGAACATGTAAAAAATCTGGAATAGGAAGTTGTAATAGTTTACATATATAAATTTGAATTGGTGCAAATGGCATTAAATCTATACCTCTAACAATCTCCGTAATTCCCTGCATTGCATCGTCTATAACTACCGCTAAAGAATAACTCGGTAAATTAAATTTACGGTAAATTACTATGTCACCAATTTCATTCTGTAAATTGTGAATTTGTAAGCCATAGTGTAAATCTTGATAAGACACGTCTTTTTTATCAACACGCAAGCGTAAGTTAAAATTTGTGTCAGTCAACGGTAGTTGTTTATTAGCGCAAATACCGGGGTAATGTTTACCTAAATCAGTTTTTTGTGGGTTATGTTCTAATTCTTTACGTGTGCACGAGCATGCATATATGTGCTGCTGTTGAATAAGTGTATCTAACGAAGAATGATAATTTTCAAAACGAGTAGATTGATAAAGTGGTTCTTGGTCCCATTTAAATTGATAGATTTCAAGTGTGGATATAATATCTTCTGCCGCACCATGCACTTCTCTTGGTGGGTCGATGTCCTCAATGCGAATAAGCCACTCGCCATTATTATGTTTAGCTTGTAAATAACTTGCAGTTGCTGCAACAAGTGAGCCGTAATGCAATGGCCCAGTAGGTGAAGGTGCGAATCTTCCTACATATCGAGGTTTTTTCACACTGTATCTACAAACATTTTAAGTTTGAAAACATAGTTAAAATAAACTATGTAAATATTTGTTTTTCCTTAATTTCTTGAAGAGTTTTGCAGTCGATGCATAAAGTAGCAGTGGGTCTCGCTTCAAGGCGTTTGATGCCAATTTCTATTCCACACGATTCACAATACCCGTAGTCTTCGGCATCAATTGAGGCAAGTGTTTTATTAATTTTTCTTATTAGTTTGCTTTCACGGTCGCGTGTACGAAGCTCCAAGCTAAATTCTTCTTCCTGAGTAGCGCGATCAGCTGGGTCGGCAAATTGACTTGCATCGTTCTTCATTTGATCAACCGTGCGATTCACCTCATCTAACAATTCTTGTTTCCACGTAAGAAGAATATTTCTGAAATGTTCTAACTGTTTATCGCTCATATAGCTTTCACCGCGATGCATGGTGTAGGGAGTAATACCTTCAACAGGTAGTTCTACAGGCGAGCGTTTATTAAGTAGTTCGATACGCTTCTTCTTTTTTTCTTCCCTTTTTGCCTGTAATTTTTGTTCTTGCAGTTCGGCTTTTGTGGGTTTTTTTTCTGCGGCTTTTTTTGCACTTACCTTCTTTGTGGCAGCCTTCTTTTTGGGTGCAGCCTTTTTCTTTACCGCAGCCTTCTTTTTGGGTGCAGCCTTTTTCTTTACCGCAGCCTTCTTTTTGGGTGCAGCCTTTTTCTTTACCGCAGCCTTTTTCTTGGGTGCAGCCTTTTTCTTTACCGCAGCCTTCTTTTTGGGTGCAGCTTTTTTCTTTACCGCAGCCTTCTTTTTGGGTGCAGCTTTTTTCTTTACCGCAGCCTTCTTCTTGGGTGCAGCCTTTTTCTTCGCTGCGGCCTTCTTCTTAGGTGTGGTTTTTTTCTTTGTCTTGGCTGGCATGAATGACCCTCTTAAAATGAAGCCCGCTTTTATGCCAGATCTATCGCTCGGTGGCAAGCTACGATTTTAGGTAAGTCAGAAGTGATGTTGAAAATTGGCTTATTTACTAAGATTTAGACTTTTCAGTAGATTTTTTTTCTACTCTGGCCGTAAGCTGCCCTTTTGCAAGCTGAACCGAAATTTCATCATTTATCGCTATTTGGCGGCTATCGCGTAAAATTTGGCCAGTATTTTCATTACTGGCAATGGCATAGCCACGGCTTAGAGTGCCAAGGGGGCTGAATGCATCTAGTGTTCGTGTCAGGCCTTGCAGGGCCTGTTGCTTTTGTTGAAGCTTGGTTTTTACAAGCGAATAAATTTCTTTTTGGAGCTGTATTAACTTCATATTAGCTTCTCGAATCCGCACTTTAGGAGATTGATTTTCTAATTTGAGTGTCAATTCATTTAATAAATTAGAAAGTTCAGAGGTATTGAGCCTGACAGCACTATATACACGTCTTTGCAGTTCATTAAGGTGCTCTTGTTTACGCAGAATTGTTTGTTTTGGGTGCAACCGCTCCAAACGTTGATACAACCAATCAATAGTTTGATGTTTCACACTTATTGAATCATTTATAAGGTACGTTAATGTGCTTTCAAATTGTTGAAACGATTCACTAAGTTCGTCTTGATGAGGAGTAATTAATTCAGCAGCTGCGGAAGGAGTAGGTGCGCGAAGATCAGCAACAAAGTCCGCAATTGTGAAATCTACTTCATGCCCGATACCTGTAACAATAGGAATTTGTGAATGGAAAATTGCACGAGCAACGGTTTCTTCATTAAAAGACCAAAGATCTTCAATTGAACCTCCACCACGTGCTAAAAGAACGATGTCACTTGCTCTTGATTTATTAATTGCATGTATTGCATCTACAATTGCCTCAGCAGAATTCTCTCCCTGTACAGGTACAGCGTAAATACGTATGCTCAATAGTGGATAGCGGCGTTTTAATACACTGATAATGTCACGAATAGCAGCACCCGATGCAGAAGTTACGATACTGATAACATTTGGAAACTCTGGAAGTTTTTGTTTATTTTCACTGTCAAATAAGCCTTCAAGTTTAAGTTTATGTTTTAATTCTTCATATTTTCTTTGCAGGATTCCTACACCTGCTTCTTCCATGTGTTCAATTGTGAGTTGGTATTCTCCCCTGGGTTCATATACACCTACACGCGCACGTACTAAAACATGCATGCCATCCTCGGGCTGAAAGGGCAATAAACGATTAGCACTACGAAACATGGCGCAACGTACTTGAGCCTGTGCATCTTTCAATGAAAAATAAATGTGCCCTGAAGCTGGAAAAGCAACGTTAGAAAGTTCACCTTCCACCCAAAGTAGAGGAAAGTTTTGCTGTAGAAGTTGCTTAACCTCACGATTGAGTTGCTGAACGGAGTATATTTCTCGTTCTTCAAAATCCATGCTTACTTGCTCGATATCCATAGTGGCTATAGTACGCGATCTTTATAGGAGTAGTGGCAGAAATAATCGCTAATTAACATTTACCACTCCTAGCTCAGTCACTATAATGAGCCGCCACTTTGGCACAGGATGGCTTATGCGAATTCGACAAGACGCGCTTACTTTTGACGATGTTTCACTCGTCCCTGCCCACTCAAGCGTCTTGCCGCTCGATGTAAATCTAAAAACCCAACTGACGAGGGAAATTTCATTAAATATGCCTTTGGTATCTGCTGCGATGGATACTGTGACGGAAGCGCGCCTTGCAATTTCGATGGCTCAAGAGGGTGGTTTTGGTGTTATTCATAAAAACTTAACTGTCGACCAACAAGCCAATGAAGTTAGCCTGGTGAAAAAGTTCGAAAGTGGTGTGATTAAAGAACCGATTTGTGTTGAACCCGGCACTAGTATTGGGGAAGTTTTAGAACTTACGAGAGAGAAAAATATATCGGGTGTACCCGTTGTCTCGGGTGAATCACTTGTTGGTATTGTTACTAGTAGAGACCTACGTTTTGAAAAACGTAGAGACGAGCCTGTTTCAAAAATTATGACTCCGCAAGAACGTTTAGTTACGGTCAAAGAGGGTGCAGACAAAGATGAAATTAAAAAACTTTTACACGAACACCGTATAGAAAAAGTTTTAGTTGTTAATAATGATTTTGAGCTACGTGGCTTAATTACCGTAAAAGATATTCAAAAATCAAAGGATTTTCCACTGGCATGTAAAGATCATGAAGGAAGATTGATCGTTGGGGCAGCAGTTGGTGTAGGAACTAATACGGATGAGCGTGTGAACGCCTTAGTACAGGCTGGAGTTGATGTTATTGTCGTTGATACCGCACACGGACATTCACAGGCGGTGCTAGACCGAGTCACTTGGGTAAAAAATAACTTTCCGGAAGTTCAGGTTATTGGCGGGAATATAGCTACAGGAGAAGCTGCAAAAGATTTGATCAAAGCAGGTGCTGATGCTGTTAAAGTTGGAATTGGTCCTGGATCTATTTGTACGACTAGAATTGTTGCAGGTGTAGGGGTGCCACAAATCAGTGCTGTTGATCATGTTTGTGAAGCGGTTAAAGGTGAAGTACCTGTGGTAGCTGATGGCGGTATACGTTATTCGGGTGATATTGCTAAAGCCATAGCCGCTGGTGCAAATACTGTAATGATTGGAGGATTGTTCGCGGGAACAAAAGAAGCACCTGGAGAAGTGGAACTTTACCAAGGGCGTTCATATAAAAGTTATCGTGGTATGGGTTCACTTGCAGCAATGCAACAAGGATCAAGTGATCGTTATTTCCAGGATGATGAGGCTGGTGTAGATAAATTTGTGCCTGAGGGTATTGAGGGGCGTGTGCCTTATAAAGGTACGGTGGTTAATATATTGCAACAACTGCTAGGTGGATTACGCTCAAGCATGGGATATGTAGGATGTGGAAATATTGAAGACATGCGTACTAAGCCTGAGTTTGTGAAAATTTCGGCTGCAGGTAATCGAGAAAGCCATGTACATGATGTAACGATTACGAAAGAAGCACCGAATTATCACGTCGAATAACTACACTTTTCCATTTATATTTTTGACGTTACATGAAAAATATTCATGCTGATAAAGTATTAATTCTAGATTTTGGGTCTCAATATACTCAACTCATTGCAAGGCGTGTTCGTGAACTTGGAACCTATAGTGAAATATATCCGTGGGATATCTCTCTAGATAAAATTACTGCGTTCAATGCCAAAGGCATTATCCTCTCGGGTGGGCCAGAGTCTGTCACACTACAAGATACGCCAGAAATTTCTAATGAAGTTTTAAATTTAGGTATTCCAATTCTTGGAGTCTGCTATGGCATGCAAACACTTGTCAAAAGAATGGGAGGTGAAGTTGAAGTATCCAATCATCGTGAATTTGGCTATGCACATGTGAATGTTGAAAGTGGTAGTGAGTTATTAACGGGGCTAACAGATGATGCATCAAAAAATGTATTAGATGTTTGGATGTCACATGGAGACCGGGTAGCGCAATTGCCTGAAGACTTTAAGGTGATTGCCAGAACTGAAAATGCTCCCATTGCCGCTATCGAGAATCATCAAAAGAAAATATATGGATTGCAGTTTCATCCAGAAGTTACGCACACCAAACAGGGAAAGCAGATACTACAGCGCTTTGTTCACGAAATATGTGGTTGCGGCTCTGACTGGACCGCAGCAAATATTGTTCAAGAATCCATTGAAAATATAAAGAACCAGATTGGAGATGAGCAAGTTGTTTTAGGACTATCTGGAGGAGTGGATTCATCTGTCGTAGCAGCGTTGTTGCATAGGGCGATAGGTGATCAGTTGACGTGTATTTTTGTTGATACTGGTTTATTGCGTTTAAATGAAGGCGATCAGGTTATGGAAACATTTACGCAGCACATGGGTGTAAATGTCATACGTGTTGATGCCGAAGAGAGATATTTAGAAGAGTTGAAAGGAGTGATTGACCCAGAAGAAAAACGAAAAATAATTGGCAATTTATTCATTAAAATCTTTGAAGAAGAGTCTGCTAAATTAAGCAATGCAAAATGGTTAGCGCAAGGAACAATATATCCAGATGTAATTGAGTCTGCGGGGGCCTCTACTGGTAAGGCACACTTGATTAAGTCACACCATAATGTGGGAGGATTACCCAAAGAAATGAAATTAAAACTTGTTGAACCCTTGCGTGAACTTTTTAAAGATGAAGTACGTAAGATTGGTGATGAGTTAGGCCTCCCTCATGAAATAATATTCCGGCATCCATTTCCTGGCCCAGGACTAGGTGTCCGCATTTTAGGTGAAGTTAAAAAACAATATGCAGATTTACTACGATTAGCAGATGACATTTTTATTTCTGAACTTCGAAAACAGAAATTATATGACGAAGTTTCACAAGCTTTTGCTGTATTTTTGCCAGTAAAATCTGTCGGCGTGATGGGCGACGGTAGAAAATACGATTATGTTATTGCTTTGCGTGCTGTAGAAACGATTGACTTCATGACTGCACGTTGGGCGCATTTACCTTATGAATTCCTGGATCATGTGTCGCGTAGAATCATTAATGAAATAAGTGGTATCTCACGTGTTACCTATGATATTTCAGGAAAACCACCTGCTACGATCGAGTGGGAATAATTTTTTCTAAATTTTGATTGACGATAAACAATGGATGCATGAAGCACTTGCTTTGGCTGAGCATGCGCAAGATCAAAACGAAGTTCCAGTGGGAGCAGTGATTGTTCTCAATAATAAAGTTATTGGCAAAGGATGGAACCAACCTATTTCAAAGAATGACCCAAGCGCACATGCAGAGATCATCGCAATTCGTGATGCAGCTAAAGAAATTAAAAATTATCGATTGTTAGACGCTACACTTTATGTAACGTTGGAGCCATGTTTGATGTGTGTAGGCGCAATTTTGCATGCACGAATTAAAAAGCTGGTGTTCGGAGCATTTGATCCAAAAACTGGTGCAGTAAGCTCGGTATTTAATGTGCTCACAGATTCAAGACATAACCATAATGTAGAAGTCCAGGGCGGTATTCTAGAAACGCAATGCGCGGAATTGCTGCAAACATTTTTTAAACAACGGAGATTAAGGAGAAGTAAGTAAAAACAATCGTTAAATTTGTCTTACTTTTAGACCGCTAGCGGTATAAAGAAAATTCCTTTGCATTCCGGCTCCAATGAGTAATCAAGTAATTCAAACTTAGTGTTGCTGAGTAATGTAGCTAAAACTACTTTTATTTGTAACATTGCAAATGCTTTTCCAACACATAAACGCATTCCTCCCCCGAACGGGGTCCATTCGTATATTGAAGGTTTAAAGTTTCTAAATCTTTCGGGGTCAAATTCACTTGGCTTTTCATATATAGAGTTATTACGGTGCAGCAAATAAGGACAATTTGCTAAAATAGTGCCTGGTTCCAATTGATAGGGGCCTAATTGATAATTAGATTTTACTAGACGCAGACCTGCGCTCCAAAGTAGTGGAGAAATACGCAGGCTCTCCATAATCACCATATCAAGATATGGAAGCTTGGAAACATTTTTGTGGGTAACAAAACCATCGCTCAAAACGCTATCAAGCTCAGTTTTAATTTTTTTTAAAATTGTTTCATTGGAAAGAATCCAGGATAAACTCCAAGTTAGCATTGAAGAAGTAGTAGCAACACCACCGATCATTAGCATGATTATCTCTTCGGTCATATCGTTGATGGGTAATTTTTCATCATCTTCTTGAAAAGAGCGAATTAAAGATGAAAAAAGACTTGCTTTAGCATTGATATTCAGATGTTTTTTTTCATTTATTTTATTAATTTCAGCTTCAATCTTTGTATCGATTTTATTTTTTAAATCAAACATTATTTGTGCACGTTCTTCATCAGATGTTTCACGCATCTCTATTTTCATAACGTTTTTGCATACTGATTGAAGTTGACTTGAATCATCAATGCCAAATGCTTCGCTAATAATTGTTTTGTAAACCATATCACGCAAGAACTGATACAGTTCAAATGAACGATCTTTAGGAAATTCTTTTATTGTATCCAAAGTATTGTCGCGCATGAGTTCCGTGTGGAATTCTATATTTGTAAAAGGTTTGCCAACAATTTTTCTTCTATGGGTATACTCATCTTCATCAAGTGCAAGAATGGATCTTGGTAATATACCGTATGCAAACTGTATTAAATTCGCTTCACCTGCATGCAGATCAGTTCCGTCAGAAGTAAATAACTTTTGCAAGAGTTTAGGGTCTCCAATCAATATCCATTTTCCATTAGCAGGCGTATTTGGTAATCCAAATGTTCCGATTTCTAAATTAAGCGTATTGCCAAATTCTTCATGCCATTTGTCTAAATATGGGAAAGGGTTAGTGAGGAAAATATCAGCTAACTGTTTCTCGTCAAGATTTGGTCCGGCTGGGATATTCATTCTTTAGCACTTGGTTAAAATAATATTTTTACAACTGTATTAAGCAATGTTTTAGAGTACATTTATTTAATTTTGAGCGACTATGTTGTAGAGCTCACCTTTGCTTTCGAGCCAAACCAATAGATCAAAATAGTTTCGTATGTTTTGAACATAGATCACGGGTTCATGTCCACGAGCATAACCAAAGCGTGTTTTTTCATACCACTTTTTGTTACTTAATAGTGGTAGATACTTTCTTACATCCAACCATAGATCAGGATTGTCTCCAGCTGATTGAGTAAGAATCCTTGCATCTTCAAGATGGCCAAAGCCAACATTATAGGCCGCCAGAGCCATCCAGGTGCGATCAGGCTCCGTAATGCGTGCGGGTATTTTCTCTCGCATAGATAAAAAATATTCTGTCCCGCCAATTACACTATTTTGTGGATCTACACGATTTTCAATTTTAAGTTGTTTTGCAGTATCGCGTGTCAGCATCATTAAACCTTTTACACCAGTAGGTGAAACTGCTTTCGAATTCCACAATGATTCTTGATAACTCACCGCTGCAAGAAAACGCCAATCTTGATCATACTCAACTGCCGCTTCTTTAAAGAGTCTTTCATACTTTGGGAGTCGTTCCCGAACATGCTTAAGGAAGGTGTGACTATCTATAGGTGTAATGTCGTTTACATGGCCAAAATATTTATCTCTTAAGTGATTAAGAGTTCCATCGCCTTCTATTTGGTTGAAAAACTTATTTATAGCTTTTTGTAATGATGTGTCATCAGATTTCTTGAATGCCCATGCTAATGACTGTTCTGGCCCAAAATTGAAACCAATTCTTAAATTTGGAAAGTATCTTCGAGTGACTGCAAACTCAGTTGAGTCTGTGATCGTGTAATCAATTAAGTTATCCGCAGTAAGTAACATTAACTCTTCGGTTGATAGGTCTGGGTATTCTTTCCAATCTAACCTTGGGAAAAACTCTTTGTGGTCAAGTAGCATTTGGGCGTGGGTGCTACCTTCGACTACTGCTATTGATTTATCCTGTAAATCATTAATTGACTTGGGTTTTTTCTTATCTACTCTGTAGGCTATTTGAGATACTACTTTAATGTATTCAGGACCAAAATCTACATAAGCCTCACGTTGTTTAGTATGAGTAATCCCAGCGGCACCAATGTGGGCTTCTCCATCCACAATGCTCGGTAAAATCTGATGGAATTCATTTTGAATCACAATTTCCAGCTCAACCCCAAGATAATCAGCAAACTGTTTTGCTAGCTCATACTCAATTCCAGTAGGGCCATTGGGTCCTATGAAATAAGTAGTAGGGCCATTGCGTGTAACTACAATTAATTTATTGGCGCGTTTTATTTCATGAAGGATAGACGTGGTATATTGTTTATTAACAACAACAAGCGCACCTAATATAAATACAGCAAAAATAAAAACACTAATTTTTTGCAATCTAGATTTCATTATTAAATTCAATGACATTCTTAATTATTATATTAGATGATTAATTCCAACTTGAGTTCGGTAGATCATGTGTGAATACAGAGAGCGCTGTAACATGCTTTACAAGTGTGCATCAATTTGCAGGAAAACTGTAATGAAATTTTCTATTTCTAAATAAAAAATTTATACAAACTAGTACAAGTGGCTGCAGTGTATTTAGAGTAATTAGTTAAGCAGTAACGCTAAATAACTATTCTTTAGTGATTAAATGTAGGAATTGTTCAGAAAATTAAAGTTTTTCACTTAATTTTTGTTTTCGGCGGTTTGTAATTTTAATTAAAACCTTAGTCTGTATACCGTAGTCTTTAAAAAAGGCAGCACGGAGATTTTAGCGATTGATAACTAACTAGTAGTGAAAGAGTTTATAGATCATTACAAGCCAAAATATTTGATAATTTCAAATATTTATCTTGAGTATTACTTTAAAGTCCATCTCGCTAACTAAGTGACTATGCATGCTATAAAAATTTACTAAATATCATTAAGTTACGAAATAACTTGAGAAATTGTAAATAAACCTATGTTAAATACATGTAAATTGTTGTAATTTCTTATATAACAATGAGAAATAAATGTGTATTTTTTTTGAATAGTTGTCTATCGAGACAATCTCAAGAACCTACCAACTACAAACTCAAGTAGTCTAATAAAAATAATAATCACAAAGCCTGCTTAGCATTAGAAGAGAGAGATGGCTGTAAAGGGAGAAGATAATAATACTGCTTCATTAATCGATGTTGTTACTGAGGATGATGATGCTTTAGAGCAAGCATTGGGTGAAGTAATAGACTTACCTACGGCTAATGATTCACAAGCTTTTGGTGTTTCTAAAAGCATTTCTAGTGAATCCTATGAAGTGGGTGATCTACTTGTATCTTACTTAGAGCAAATTGGTGTGGAATATGTTTTTGGTATTCCAGGTGGTGCTATTGAACCTTTATATAATGCACTTGCGCGTAGTGAGCGACGAGGTGGAGCAAAATCTGTTGTAGCACGCCATGAAACAGGCGCAGCTTTTATGGCTGATGGTTATTCACGTAATAGTGGAAATTTAGGCGTGTGCTGTGCAACCGCAGGACCTGGAGCAACAAACTTAATAACAGGTGTTGCATCGGCTTATGATAATCATTCGCCAATGTTGGTGATTACTGCCCAAACTGCAATTGAAAATTTTGGTCGTAATGCCGCACAAGAGTCAGCAGATACAGGAATCAATACTGTTGCAATGTTTGAGCATTGTACGCACTACAGCACTTTAGTTTCGCATATAAATCAATTCGAACAGAAGCTCGCATCGGCGATTATGACTGCATTTCGTTCTCCAATGGGCCCAGCACATTTGAGTATTCCACTTGATGTTTTAAGGCATGTGAGTCCTGCAGAGTATCCTTCTTATGACCTTGCTAGTTTATTGTGGCAGCCTAGTCCAATTGATATGGACAGTTTTAATATTTTCTGTGGTGAGCTCGCATCATCTGAAAACTTAGTTTTCATTATTGGTGAAGGGTGTTCGCAGGGAATTGGCTCGATATTAAGCACAGCACTAAAGTTCAATGCCAAAATAGTAACAACGCCACATGCAAAAGGCTTGGTAAGCCCATACCATCCTTTGTTCCGCGGGGTACTGGGTTTTGCAGGTCATGAAAGTGCAATTGAAGCAATCGATGGTAATGTAGATACTATTGTTGCTATCGGAACAACATTGAGTGAAACCGCAAGTAATACTTGGGATCAAAAAGTATTAAATCAAAAATTAATACATATAGATTCGTCCGAAGATAATTTAATGCACTCACCCATGGCACGCCTGCATGTCAGAGGCGATATTGCAAAAATCTTTGAAAGTGTAGAAGAAAAATTTAATATCTCTAAACCGACTAATTCTGATAGTCGTATTATGAGTCCTGAAACAAATTCAAAAAAAGCCTCGTCCAAAGAAAAAAACTTAAAACATCATTTTGTTATGAATGATGTGGAAAAGTGTCGCGATAATTCCATTCCATTGAAACCTCAGAGATTGATGCAGCTTCTGCCAAAGATATTTCCACCCGAAACAAAATATCTTTGTGACTCAGGGAATAGTATGGCTTGGTCAATCCACTATCTCCATCCATACGATAGAAGACTTGCGGGGTCGAGAGACGAGAGTGGTGGTTTATTCTGGACATGTTTGGAATTTGGTTCTATGGGATGGGCAATTGGTTCATCCATTGGTACTGCGCTTGCAAATAGAAAAAACCCTGTCGCGTGTCTTACTGGGGATGGCTCAATGCTAATGTATGGCGGGGAGATTACTGTTGCACTACAAGAAAAACTACCTGTCGTTTTTATAATACTCAATGATTCGGAATATGGAATGGTCAAGCATGGTCAAAGATTAGGTCATGCTGAAAGGGTAGGGTATTCGCTACCAAGAATTAATTTTGTTGAATATGCCCAATCTATGGGGATGAATGCCTGTCATATTAGTTCTGTAGCAGACCTGGAGAATTTAGATGTAAAAGAATTAATTGCTAATGGCCCAGCAATTTTAGATGTAGCTATTGATAAGGAAGAAGTGCCTCCTATAAATAGTAGACTTAAAGCATTAGGCACTATCCACGAAGACTGAGAAATTCTTAGTAATTATCCTTTGCCAATAATTCTATTGGCTATAATAATAAAGTATTTGCAACCCATACTTAGTGACGTATCGGTAAATAAATTGTAACGATGACTACTGCTGATAAAGATAAACAAGAAGTTATACATTCAAAAATCTGGAATGAGGATCCAGAGCCAGATAATCCTTTCGCAGCAAAAAAATGTTATTGCGCAGGATATGATGTATACGGAGACTTGTTAGGAAAAGCGAGTTGGGTGGAATATTTGTTTCTCTTGTTTAAACTTGAAAAACCAACAGAGGAGCAAGCAAAGTTGCTTGAAACTATTGCGATTGCAATCGCCAATCCAGGGATTCGTGATCATAGTGTTCGTGCAGCTATGAATGCGGGTGTTGGTGGTTCCACTGCAGCCTCTGCACTGATGGCTGCACTAGCTGTAGGTGCCGGACAGTATGGGGGTGCCAGGGAAGTTTTTTTGGTAATGGAGTTATGGGAAAAATGTGAGCAAGACATGCAAAAATGGGAGCATGAACTTTTAAATCCTAAAGTTGATGAGCGTGCAGATATCTGGTTGCCAACAGAACATTATCCAGGCTTTGATCCAAACGGTGTTACTTGTCCAACACCTGTTCAACAAACTTTAGACACTATATCTAATTTAACAAAATCCGACTCCAATTCTAATTGGCTAAAAGAAAATAAAAACAATTTAGAAAAACTAACCAAGAATCCAATTACTTTTTCTATGATCGTTGCAACAGTATTTACCGATCTTGAATTATTAAGTGATCAGGGTGAAATGTTATATCTACTTTTAAGGCTACCGGGTGCTGGAGTGCATGCATTAGAGCAGAAAGAGTATGGTTGGAGAAAATATCCTTTTTTTACTGACGGTTTGCAAATAGAGAGTGTTGATTCTCAACAAGTCAAAGAAGAGTCTGATAATGAATAATAAAACATTACTAGATTATGAGGATAGATGGATCACTTCTATGGGTGGTTCTGTTCCTGGAGAGAATGTGAAACTTCGAGGTAAAGATTTACTCAATGACTTTCAAAGTAATAGTTGGATGCAAATCCTGTTATTTGGCATAACTGGAAGAATGTATGGTAAAAAAGAGTGTGAGCTATTTGAAGCAATTTGGAGTATTTCAACAAGCTATCCAGAACCAAGAGTATGGAACAATAGAGTCTCTTCACTTGCCGCAACTGTCAGAACTACGGGTAATCTTGGTATTGCTGCAGGAATTGCAGTTTCGGAAGCTGAAGTATATGGACAAGGACCAATGGTATGGGTAATGAGCTTCTTACTTAGGGCTCATGAAAAATATACAAAAGGAAATACTCTTGATGATGTTATAAAAAGTGAACTCAATAATTACAATCGTATATATGGATTTGGAAGACCGATTGCTAATGATGATGAACGTATTATTCCGTTAATGGAAACAGCGCGAAAATTAGGTTTTTCAGATGGTAAATACACACAATTACTATTAGAAATTAAAGATAAATTAAAACACGGTCCAAGAAAGTTAGAAATGAATATTGCTGCACTTGATGCCGCTTTGTGCGCAGACCAAGGATTTAGTATAAGAGAATTTTATTATTTTATGAGCCTATGTTTTTCTGCCGGAATTATATTTTGTAATATTGATGGTCATGATAAAGATGAAGGCACATTCTTTCCCTTTCGTTGTAACCGAATTGCATATGATGGCACAGGTATACGCGAGTGGTAAATTATTAATAGAAATTTATATTAAAAAGCTAGTAGAGAAAAATGGAAAAAATTCGTGATTTAGAAGTGCCAGATATAGATGACATAAAAGTTTGGGATGTTATTGCTGGATTGTATGGATATCAAGGTTTTCTTTTTGCATATGACATTGGTTTATTTTCCTATTTGAATGATGGTCCTAAAACATTTACTGAAATAACAGAGAGATTGAAACTAGAAAAGCGACCGACTGAAGCACTGCTTAGCACTTGTGTGAGATTGGAATTTATTAAAATTAATAAATTATCTTCTATAAATAAATATGAGTTAACCGAAGTTTCAAAGTATTACTTAGTTAAGTCTAGTCCTTTCTTTTTTGGCGCCGCATTTGACTTAGCGGTCAATAATTTCATAGCCTACAATGATGTAAAAAAAGCCATGTTAACAAATAAACCAACTGCTTATGATGGAAAAGATATTTTCGAAACGCATGAGAAACAAGAAGAACTAGCAAAAAATTTCACGATAGCAATGCACAGTGCCAGCATGGCCCCTGCACTATGTTGGCCAAAAAAAATAGATTTGTCTCAATATTCTAAATTTCTTGATATTGGCGGAGGGTCTGGCGCTCATACAATTGGTGCATTGTCAAAATGGGAAAACCTTTCTGGAATTGTTTTAGATCTTGGACCTGTGTGTGAAGTTTGTGAAGAAATTTTAGCTAAATCAAGTCTGGACAATCGTGCAAAAACCCATACTGGCGATTTCTGGGAATGCGAATTTCCCGATGCTGATGTGCATTTTTATTCACAGATATTTCACGATTGGGGGTTTGAAAAGTGTGAATATCTAGCGGAGAAAAGCTTTAAAGCTTTACCTAAAAATGGGAAAATTATTATTCATGAAATATTAATGAATAACGACATGTCTGGGCCGTTTATGGCATCTGCATTAAGTATTTCTATGCTTGCTTGGACTGAAGGGAAACAATATTCAGGCCTTGAGCTATCTAATATGCTAGATAAATCAGGTTTTAGATCAGTCGAAATAATTCCAACATTTGGATACTGGAGTATTGTAGTAGGTACTAAATAACTCCCAATATCTTCACCGTAATAATTAATATAAAAATTTTTTTGTCGCGCCACTTGTCTTCAAAAAACTACCTTTCAGTATGAAGTTGGTTTGATCCGCGGTATCAATCATCCGATACAAGTTGTCATTATTGTTCACGTAACTCCTTAAAATAAGGTGCATTAATAAGTATTTTCGCTTGCTGTGCGAGGTTGATACTCGCCCAAATACAATTTTCTATCCTCATGGTGATGAGTAAGTGAAGGGAATAACTTATGTACGACATCAAGGAGTGTCAACATGAAACATTTTATATTTTTAAATTATAAACTCTTTTTATTAAATTTTATTTTTCTTTTTACTATTTCAACAAATGTGTATTCTGATTTTGATGAAGAGGAAGCACTCATTGAACTTTATGGTGACGAAGAAGTTATTAGTATAGCAACAGGTAGTGCACAACCCATTTCTCGTGCTCCTGCTGTAGCATCAGTAATTACTGCGAAAGATATAAAGGAAATAGGCGCAACAGATATCGATGAAGTTCTGGAAACCGTTCCAGGTTTGCATGTTTCAAGGCGCGCATTGGGATATCTACCTGTTTATACGTTTCGTGGCGTATTTAGTTCTGTGAATCCTCAGGTGTTAATGCTTGTGAATGGAATCTCAATCAATAATTTATTTGTTGGTGATAGAAACCAGGCATGGGGTGGTTTCCCAGTTGAATCAATTTCGCGAATTGAGGTGATACGTGGACCTGGCTCAGCCGTTTACGGTGCTGACGCTGTTGCAGGTGTAATTAATATCATCACTAAAGAAGCATCAGAAATTGATGGGTTTGAATTTGGTTCACGTTTGGGAAGTTTTGACACGCGAGATGCATGGGCTTTATATGGTGGAGAAGTAGGGGGTTTTGATGTGGCATTTTCTGCCGAGTTTCGTGATACCGACGGACAGGATGAAGATATAAATGTCGATGCCGCAACAATTCAAGGTACTTCTTTAGCGCCAGGTTCTGTAAATACAGGCACACAAAATTTCGATACACGTTTAAGCGTTACAAAAAATAATTGGAAGTTTCGTGCGGGCCTGCAAAAGCGAGATGATAATGAAACAGGTGCAGGGCTTGCGGAGGCATTAGACCCAAATGGAGAATTTAAGAGTGATCGCTGGAATGCAGATATAACTTACCACAATCCAACATTTAGAAATGATTTAGATGTAACAGCACAAATTAGCTATTTAAATACTTCTCAAGAAGTAGCAGAGGATCTGCTTTTGTTTCCTCCTGGCTCATTTCTACCGGGACCCGTGGGGCCATTTCCAGAAGGAATAATTGGTAACCCCGAAGTTTGGGAACGACACTGGCGTTATAATTTAACTGGAGTGTTTACTGGTTTTAGTGATCATACGATACGTACTGGAATTGGCTACACGCATCAAGATATTTACAAAGTAGAAGAAGAGAATAATTTTAGTCCTTTGGGATTTGGCGTATTAACCGATGTAAGTGATACACCATTTGTTTTTCTTCCCGAAAAACATCGCAATAATAGTTTTGCTTTCTTACAAGATGTTTGGCAAATAAGTAATGATTGGGAATTAACTGCAGGACTGCGTTACGACGACTACAATGATTTTGGAGATACATGGAATCCACGTGCAGCACTTGTTTGGGCAGCACGACATGACTTAACAGCAAAGCTTTTGTATGGCGAAGCATTTCGTGCGCCTTCTTTTGCAGAGTTTCGTAATCAAAATAATCCAGTAGCGTTAGGTAACGATGAC
This sequence comes from Gammaproteobacteria bacterium, assembly GCA_965243395.1. GTDB lineage: Bacteria > Pseudomonadota > Gammaproteobacteria > UBA4575 > UBA4575 > JABDMD01. The sequence continues at coordinate 580,094 of CBDEUS010000001.1, forward strand.
CTCGATCCTGAGGAAATGGAAACCATCGAGTTAGCGTTTGACTATAGACCTAAAGATAATCTCAAGCTTGGTTTAAATTTGTTCCGCTATGAGTGGGACGACATCATTCGATTTAATGATATAGGTGGAGGATTATTCCAGGCTGAAAATGTCGGCGAGCAAGAAGGCTATGGTTTTGAATTTGAATTTGATTGGAGAGTGTCTAGAACACTAAATATCTTAGGTAACTTTGCGCACCAAAATTCTGAAGATAAATCTATAGATGAAGATGCAGGTCAGGCACCTGAAAACCAGTTTTATGTTCGAACAGATTGGGAATTTAAACCTGGTTGGCATATTTCTCCTCAGTGGAATTTTGTGATGGATAGAGAACGTGTGGACAGCGATACGCGAAGCGACATTGATGATTACGATATTTTTGATGTTACATTAAGAACAAATGCATTTAGCAACCGTTGGGAATTAGCTGTTTCAGCGAGAAACTTGTTTAACAAGCGTGCATTTGAACCAAGTCAAAATAGTGCGTTCGGTGCTGCAATTCCTGGTGACTTACCGTTAGCCCGAAGAAGCGTTTGGGGAGAGCTAAGATTTAATTATTGATCATATATAAAAAGTAAATTTTGGATTACTTTGATTTGATTAGTGATTACAAAATTGAATAACGCTCGAATCAGTTCGCCATTAACATTTCTGCGTAGCATACAAAAAGCTATGTTGTGCTTTTTGGTGTTTGCAATATTTCTATCATTTCCAAGTTTTGCAACTACGCCCTCTGTTGCAGTGATCTATCCAGAGTTACGCGCTCCTTACAACAAGATTTATGATGATATTGCAGCAGGAGTGGAAACAAAAGTTAACGGTCGCACTATGCGATTTAAGCTAACTAAAAATTATTCTCCCAGCCAATTAAACGATTGGGTAGCAAGAAATAATATAAAAGTGTGTGTTGCACTGGGGAAAGGCGGTGAAAAGGCGATTGGGCAATTAACGCATGATATTCCTGTTGTGCTTAGTGGTGTAATAAAGCCAAAGTCACCGATTTATGGCGGCATTTCTTTGGCTGCATCACCAAAAAAATTATTCACAGAATTAAAAAAACAAAATTCAAAAATCAAAAAAGTTATTGTTGTCTACAATCCTAAAAAATCAGAATGGCTTATTAGACAAGCACAATCTGATGCTGTACAAAAAAATTTACAACTAGTCACCTATATGACCACGAGTCTTTCAGAGTCAGCAAAAATCTATCGGGAAATTTTTTCTAGAGAAGACATAACAAGTTCGGCGATTTGGCTTCCGCCTGACACAACATCCGTGGATAAAAAAACTATTTTATCTTTTATTCTTGAGCAGTCATGGGCAAAAAATGTAACTGTATTTTCAAGCAGCCCCGCACATGTTAACAAAGGTGTTTTGTTTGCCATGTATCCTGATAACAAAAAATTAGGAGAAAGTCTGGGAGCATATGCATTAGATAAACTTAATGGTGGTTCAGGGTTAAACAAGATGGTTCCGGTTGAAGACTTGAAAATTGCTTTTAACAAACGAACTGCAGAACACTTAGGTATTAAATTTAGAAGTGATGATTTGCGTCGATATGATGCAGTCTTTCCATCAAAGTAATTGCAATGAATCCATTTAAATTATTTAAACAGTTTTATACAAGTGGTTTTAAAGAACAGCTTGTGACTGCCTTTTTGATTGGAATTTTCATTACAGCTGCATTATCTACTTTCTTAATAACATTTTTGACTTCTAAGAAGGTAGAAGAGAAGGTTGAAAGTGAAGGTTTTCAAATTACTCGAGATTTTGCAGAGCGAAACACATTGGCATTATTGTACTTGAGTGAAGAAAGCGCAAAAGAAAATGTTGAAGCCATTAAGAATTTCCAAGATGTTAAAGGCGCGGCGGTGTTTGATCTACAAAGGAAAGCGCTCATAGAAGATGGTGAAAACACATTCCCTGAAGAAGGGGAGCAGTGGCCTGCAGATATAAAACTGATTTCAGAAACATATGGAGCTTGGTATTTCGTTTCGCCTGTTTATGCGAGTGGTACTGACCCAGATATTGCAGAATCTCCTTTTATTGAAGAGGTTCAAGAACGCGAACTATTAGGATATGTGCGTGTGCAAATGAGTAAAGATAGTTTGCATGCTCTTGAGGCTACAATTTTAAAGATAAACATAATGATTTCTTTAATGCTGTCTGTGATTTTGGCATTTGTATTATGGAAGACTACTGATCGAGTCATTAAACCTTTAAAGCAACTAGCAGGATTCATGCGTGAAGCCGAAGAGGGCAATATGGGTATACGCTCTGAGTTATGGGGGCCCAGAGATATCACGATGATGCAGAATGCTTTTAATACCATGATTAAAGCATTAGGTGATCGTGAACATAATTTAGAAAGCGCTCGTCAATCAGCCCTTCAATATGCTCATGCAAAAGGAGAATTTGCAGCCAATGTGAGTCATGAACTACGTACTCCTTTAAACGGGATTATCGGAATGCTTGATATTCTCAAAGGGACTGAACTTAGCGCTAAGCAAAAAGAATATGTAAATGTTGCGCAAGATTCTGGTGATGCTTTACTTAGCTTGATTGATGATGTGCTTAATTTTTCTCGAATGGAATCTGGGAAAGTTGAAATTCAACATGAGCAGTTTAATTTACGTGAGATGTTAGACGACATTGTTGGTATTTTAACTGGTCATGCTTCTTCAAAAGATTTAGATATTGCCTACATCATTGATAAAGATGTACCAAGTCATCTTAAGGGTGACGTGAGTCGAATTCGTCAATTACTCATTAACCTGGGTGGTAATGCAGTCAAGTTTACGGAACATGGTGAGATTGGCTTCAGAGTACATAGAGTTCCTGTGCAGGGCGAGCATTTAGTTTTGCGATTTGATGTAACAGATACGGGTGTAGGAATATCTGATGATGCACAAAATAAAATATTTGATGCATTTCAACAGGCAGATGCATCCACAACCAAGAAGTTTGGAGGCACTGGGTTAGGTCTCGCAATATGCAAACAGTTAGTTGAATCTATGCGTGGTGTAATAGGTGTTGAAAGTGAAGCAGGAAAAGGCAGTACATTTTGGTTTGAGATTCCGTTTAAAGAAATGCCAGCAAAAGTTGACACATTTAGCATTAGACACTCAACGGCATCCGGATTACGCATATTTATTGTTGATGACAGTGAAATGGTGCGTGCAAATCTCAAACAAACTTTCGAGGAATGGGGTTCATTTGTTGAATGCGCAGAAAACGGTAATCAAGCCATAGAAGTATTGCATACTGCCAGCGAACATCAGAAACCATTTGATGTGGCATTTATAGATGAATTGATGGGTGATACTAATGGCATAGAATTGATTCGTTCAATTACCAAAGATTCAAACATTTCGCCTATGAAATTAGTATTAATGACCAATCAGATTAATCCTGAGGCATTTGTTGAACGTTTTAGGGAAATTGATGCATATGTCAAAAAACCATTGCGTCAATCGAGTGTATTTAATTGCATTGCAGATTTAATCAACATGCCTGTACTGCAACACACCGATAAAAAAGATATTGCTCCCGGAGCAACAGATATTCCAGACTTTAATTCAACCATATTGATTGTTGAAGATAACCGCGCTAACCAACAAGTTGCACAAGCAATGTTAGAAAGACTTGGTTGTAAATGTTCAATTGCAGGCAATGGAATAGAAGCATTAAAACTCCTAGAGCTTGCTAAATATGATGCAATTTTTATGGATTGCAATATGCCAGAAATGGATGGTTATGAAACTACAAATAAAATTCGACAGTTAACTGGAGAAGTTTCACAAATTCCTATTATTGCAATGACTGCAAATGTGCTCAAAGGTGATCGTGAAAAATGTATTCAAGCAGGCATGAATGATTATACAAAGAAGCCTTTAAAGATTGAAAAATTAATAGAAAAACTTAGCCGTTGGATAGAAGTTGAGCCAATAGAAAACATTTTGGGCATGGAGTCTGACACTGATGTTCAACTAAGCATGATTAATCAAGCTACTTTAATCGACACGGCTGAGCACGAATCAATAGATAGAGGAGCAATAGAGACATTGCGAGAGAATGTGGGTGAGGGCTTCAACGATATGGTTCAGGTTTATATTGATGACATGGAAATTTTGCTGAGGTCACTTGAGAAAAGTGTGCAAGAAAAAGATCCAAATTCTCTGCGTCATTATGCGCACAGTATAAAAGGTAGTAGTTCTAACTTTGGTGCTGCGAGATTAGTGCATATAGCTAAACAAATAGAAGCGATAGGAAAAGATGATTCTGTAGAAGGAGCGCATGAATTAGTTCAGGCTATATTCCCTCAAGCAGCATTTGTAATTAGTGAATTAAGAAAAGAAATTAATTTAACTAAAGAAGATACCTTGCTGATGCAGAAAAGCACTGAAAAGATTTTAATAGCAGACGATGATCGAAGCATGCGTGTTGCTTTACAAAACGTCTTGGCTACTGATGGTTATGAGATTGAATCTGTATCGGATGGTGTTGAAGCAGTGAAACGTTGTGAGCAAGGTATGCCGGGGTTAATACTTTTAGATGCTTTAATGCCTAACTTAAATGGATTTGATGCTTGCAAAAAAATTCGCATGCTTAAAGGCGGTAAACATGTACCGATTCTAATTGTTACTGCATTAGATGATGATAGCTCCATTGAAGAAGCATTTAATTCTGGTGCGACTGATTTTATTCCGAAGCCAGTACATTTTGCGGTAATGAGACAAAGAGTTTCACGGTTGTTAAAAGCGAGTCGCGCAGAAGTACACGTTCGCGAGCTGGCCTATAATGATTCGCTAACAGGTCTACCAAATCGAACCATGTTCATTGATCAAATGAACAAACTAATCAGAAAAGTGCGTCCACAAGCACATATGCTTGCTGTGCTATTTTTAGATTTAGATCGTTTTAAATATGTTAACGACTCATTAGGTCATAACGTTGGTGATAAGTTATTAAAACAAGTAGCTGAAAGAATATTAAGTTGTGTACGTTCTGTAGATACTGTTGCGCGTTTAGGTGGCGATGAATTCACTTTAGCATTAGATGGTATAGAGGATAAAACTGTAGTGGCAAATATTGCAGATAAGATTTGTCGTAGAGTCGGAGAGCCTTATTCTTTCTCAGGAAAAGAAATTTATGTGTCAGCAAGTATTGGTATCTCGCTACATCCTGATGATGGTGAGGATATTGGTGAATTAATGAAACGCGCAGATACTGCAATGTTTAAAGCTAAGGAGCATGGTGGAAGCTACTTATTTTATGAACCTGAAATGGAAGCAGTTGTTACAAACAAAGTAGAAATTGAGCAAGATTTACGTCATTGCTTAGATAGAGAAGAACTAGATGTCTTCTATCAACCAAAATTAAACTTACAAACGCGCAAAGTGGCGGGACTTGAGGCGCTGGTTCGATGGAATCACCCAGATAAAGGTGAAGTAGGCCCCAATGATTTTATTCCATTAGCAGAAGAGACTGGTTTAATTTCAGAACTTGGTTTGTGGGTATTGATCAGTTCTTGTGTGCAAATGCAATCTTGGATTGATAAAGGTCACGAACCTGTTCCAGTTTCAGTGAATCTTTCAGGGAGACAACTTGAAAATGGCGATATTGCATCACAAGTTGCGCATGTTTTAGCAGAATCAGGATTAAAGCCAGAGTATTTAGAGCTAGAAATAACCGAGAGTATTATTATGAAAAGACCTGAAGAGGTCATTTCAATACTTCATCAACTTAAAGCCATGGGAGTAAAACTTTCTATTGATGATTTTGGAACTGGATATTCATCATTAAACTATCTGCGCAAATTCCCCATTGATTTACTGAAGATTGATAAGGCTTTTGTTCGAGATATAGAATCCAATAAAGAAGATCGATTAATCGTTAAAGGAATCATTGCTCTGGCAAAGAGTTTGAATCTCGAAGTATTGGCGGAAGGGGTTGAGACTGCCGAGCAGCAAAATTTCCTTGAGCAGGAGGGTTGCGACTATATCCAGGGGTTTTATATCGGCAAACCGATGAAAAGCTCAGAATTTGAACAAGAATTTATACTTTCCAACCGAAGCAATATCAAACTGCTTTCTAACTATCGTAAATAATAGTTGGCTGAAATTTGGCCGACTAATATTATTTTTACAGTATTTTTCTAAATTGAGCTGAAATTTTGCGTTTAGGTAGCAGTTAACCATTAATTTAATAAGGTTAATTGCTTAATTTGTGATACTTCTTGCACATTTAATATACAATTTTCAGCATATACTCACAAAAATCCCAAATTCAATTTTTACGTTATTTCGAATTTAAGCCATAATAATTTGCTTACACAAATGCTTGCAAAGTATTGGTTTGCTAGTGTAGTTTAGCGGTCTTATCTAATACTGCTTATTAGGCGCTCAGCTACTTGGCGGTATAACAATAAATATAAGAAAGCTGACACACTTTAACTAAAATTATTTAAACTAGGCACTGGTAGTGGGGTTTTGAACCGTGTTCAAAACTAGTTAGTAGTCACGATAACTGCGAGACTAATAACACTAATAGAAAATAACTATAATTTAATACCAGTAATCAGATGGAGCGAATAGGGGTTTGAATTTTTAGCATGGATACATTTCCTAGTCTTTTTTCACAACAAATCAGGACACGACCAAACGACCCATCGATTCGTTATAAGCGATATGGATTATGGAAAACGTGGAGTTGGGGAGAAGTTGGTGAAAACGTAGAAAGTTTTGCATGTGGTTTAGCGTCCCACGGTCTCAAGCCAAATGAAAACGTAGCAATAATTGGTAACAACATTCCTCAACTATATTTCGGAATGCTTGCAGTGCAATGTTTAGGTGCAGTTCCGGTACCTATTCACCCAGATTCAAATGCTGAAGAGCTTGTTTATGCGTTAAACAAATGTGGAGCGAAATTGGCTTTAGTGCAAGATCAGCAACAAGTAGATGGATGCTATGAGATAAAAGATCAATGCCCCAGTTTTGAACAAATGATTTATTGTGATGGACGTGGGATGCAAGAGTACCAATCCTCACGTTTGCATAAAGTAGAGGATGTGCAAGAAGCTGGAAGAAAATTTGCGAGTGAGCATCCAACGTTTTTAGATGATATTCGTGATAAAACTTCACACGATTCTAGTGCTTTTATTCTATTTACGGCAGGTACTACTGATAAACCACGTGGTGTCATTCATACACATGAAAGTTTAATTGGTACGGCTACAGCCTTTGCAGATCAAGAAAAAATTCAGCAGGATGATGAATCATTAGCCTTTATGCCTCTCTCTTATGCAGCAAATATTTTATTTACTTATTCGCTTTGGTTGTTGAAAGGCCTCACAATCAGTTGTCCTGAGAACAATGAAACGGTGATGGTAGATTTTCGTGAAATTGGACCAACCATTGCATATGCACCGCCTCATTTTTATAAACAACTTTATTCTGAAATTACTGCAAGAGCACAACGGTCTAACGCTAAGTCCTTTGATAAGTGGTTTGGGTATGCGCGTAAATCCCGTGAAAAAGTATTAGATGGTGGTCAACAAAGTGGCGGCTTGAATTCGCTACAAGCAAATTTATTGATGTTTGCACCTCTCAAAAATGTATATGGCTTATCTAAACTCCGCCAAGCTTATACAGGTGGAGATGTTATCAGTAGTGAGGTGTTTAACTTTTTCCGTGGAATTGGCGTTAATCTAAAAAAATGTTACGGAACCACTGAAAGTGCGGGTTTCATTTGTGTACAAAATACTGCACAGGCTGATTCACGGTCTGGTGAAAATAGTATGGGTGTTCCATTGTCAGGTGTAGAAGTAAAAGAGCTTGAAGATGGTGAACTGGCTTTTAAAGGAGTAAATACTTTTAAAGAATACATAAATGATCCTGCTGCCACATCAGCTGTCAGAACTGCTGACGGATGGGTTCGCACAGGTGATGTTGGTGAAGTCGATAGTAATGGTGTCGTAAAAGTAACAGATAGAACTGATTCTGTCGGCAAATTCACATCCGGCAGTTTATTTGCACCACACCGTATTGAAAGCGAGTTGAAATCATCCCCTTACATTAAAGAAGCGGTTGCACTAGGTGAAGGTCAAGAATCTATAGCGACATTTATTGTAATAGATGATATTACGGTTGGAAGCTGGGCAGAAGCAAACAATATACGCTTTACAGGCTATGCAGATCTAGCAACTAAAGACGAAGTATATAATCTCGTCAAAGAGCATGTTGATAGTGTTAATGCAAAAATAAAAGATATATGTGGTGATGCATGCCCACCAATTTCTCGTTTTTTGCTTATGCATCGCGAATTCAATGTTGATTCTGGTGAAGTCACGCGATCGCATAAAATTAGACGTGATGTAGTTATGGGTCGTCATCAAACTCTTGTAGATGCGTTGTATTCATCGCAACAAAAAGTTGAATTAAGAGATGATGCAAGTGGAGAAACCATTGCAGAATTAAAACTAGAATCTGCGTAAATTTGAATTAAAGAATTATAGAAACTGAAAAGAAGCAAGTGAGAACAATAAGTGAGTAATGGAGCGAACGGCAAAGAGCCACATATGATAATCGAGAACATCGATTTGGCTTTTGGTGGCACAAAGGCGATTACAGATATTAGTTTTACTGTATACAAAGGAGAAATTTGTGCAGTGATCGGTCCAAATGGAGCAGGGAAAAGCTCAATGTTGAATGTTATTAATGGTGTTTACATTCCCCAGCAAGGCTCAATCACATTTGAGGGTAAAAAGTTTAGAAAAATGAAGCCTCACTCAGCTGCGGTAATGGGGATTGGACGAACTTTCCAAAACATTGCTCTGTTTTCAGGCATGAGTGTGGTTGAAAACATCATGACTGGCCGGAACTTGATGATGAGATCTACCTGGGTTGAAAATGCATTGGGTATTGGCAGATGTAAGCGAGAAGAGCTCGAACATAGAGAAGCATGTGAAGAAATTATTGAATTTTTAGGTTTGCAGTCCATACGTAAAACTCAAGTGTCTGCATTGTCCTATGGTTTGCAAAAACGAGTTGAACTTGGTCGTGCTTTAGCTGCAGAGCCCAAAATGTTATTACTTGATGAACCTATTGCCGGTATGAATATAGATGAAAAATTAGATATGGCATGTTTCATACAAGAAGTTAACTATAATCGTGGTACAACAATTGTTTTAATTGAGCATGATATGGGTGTGGTGATGGATATTTCTGATCACGTTGTCGTAATGGACTATGGCGCAAAAATTGGTGATGGCACACCTGAAGAAGTGAAGAATGATCAAAAAGTGATTGATGCTTACTTAGGCGTAAGTCACTAAATGCGAATGCGGAGGAGTTTTTAAGTGGAAGTATTGACAAATATTTTATCTCAGCTCGCACTGATCTTTTCTACAGACGCGATAGGAGGCATGTTCACTCCGTTTGGTATGGAGACCCTAATTGCTGGAATGCTATCCGGCATAATGTATTCACTGGTTGGAATTGGATTCGTACTCATCTATAAATCTTCTGGCGTATTCAATTTTGCCCAGGGCACTATGCTGTTATTCGCTGCATTAACCTATGTGAGTTTGACTGAACGCCAAGTTAACCCAGTGATGGCTTTTGCAATTACAACTGTGGTGATGATCATCATGGGTATTATCATTGAGCGGACTGTGATGAGGCCGTTGGCTAACCAAGATTTGCTTTCATTGTTTATGGCAACGGTGGGCCTAAATTATTTCCTGGAAGGGCTGGCGCAAGGCACATGGGATTCTGCCGTGCATGGGTTAGATCTTGGTATACCTAGTGACCCTATTTTTGTTGCAGATGTTGCAAAAGAGTCATTTGGTTGGGAAAGTCCATGGTTTGATATTTTAGTGAGCAAGTTTGACGGTTTTGCTGCTTTGACCGCTTTGGTTATGGTGGGTGGTCTCTATGCATTTTTCCAATATACACGCACTGGTTTGTCGTTACGTGCGGTATCTGATGATCACATGGCAGCTCAAGCTGTGGGAATTCCTTTATCAAAAATTTGGGCGATCGTGTGGGCGGTTACCGGTGTGATCACATTTATCGTAGGCATGATTTGGGCGGATCGCCTAAGCGTATCATTTACCTTAACCTGGGCTGTACTGAAAGGTTTACCGGTGATTCTTATCGGTGGTTTGACCTCTATTCCAGGATGTATTGTTGGTGGGTTAATTATTGGTGCAAGTGAAAAACTAGGGGAAATTTATTTTGCAGAATTGTTTGGCGGACAAGGAATTGAACACTGGTGGGCGTATTTAACTGCGCTTGTGTTTATTTTAATTCGACCAACAGGAATATTTGGCGAACGCGAAATTGAACGTGTTTAGTATAAGAATAATATAAAGAAAACTAACTAGAGAAAGTTAATGTATTACCGAGAGACAGGACAAAACGTCAGCACCTATGCTGAAGACCGTCGCATGGTACCAGTGCGAGAAGATCGCTGGATCATGTGGGCGTTTTTAGCATTTATGTTTTTTGTTGTGCCATTTTGGGCCAATGACTATTGGTTTAGTGCAATTTTAATTCCAATGATGGTGTTGGGAATTGCAACCTTAGGATTAAATATTGCAACCGGTTATACAGGGCAATTGTCATTAGGCAGTGCTGGCTTTATGTGTTTTGGTGCATTTACAGCATTCAACTTGTTGTTCCGCGTAGAGTGGATGAACATTTGGTTAGCATTTTTATGTGCAGGTATCGTTGCTGGTTTGGTTGGTATTATTTTTGGTTTACCTAGTTTGCGAATTAAAGGATTTTACTTACTCGTATCAACATTATGTGCACAGTTCTTTGCTGAATGGTTCTTCAATGCTTATCCATGGTTTTTAAACTATACAAGCTCAGGTGTTGTAGCACTGCCGCCATTTCACTACAGATTTTTACCCTTCCAAGATCAGATATTTGATTTTTTTGGACTTGAAAAAGATTACAACGCTTATGTATGGAGATACTTAATCGCCCTCATTGTGACGGTACTGCTTACTGTTGCTTGTAAAAATATGATTCGCAGTTCCACTGGTCGAAATTGGATGGCGGTACGAGACATGGATATCGCTGCAAAAGTTATTGGAATTCCAGTCGGTAAAACAAAACTTAATGCATTTTTTGTAAGCTGTTTTTATACCGGAATTGCTGGTGCGATGTATTCATACTGCTACATCGGCAATCTCGACTTCATGATTTATAACTTAAGAAGATCATTCTTAATTATGTTTATGCTCATCTTGGGTGGCCTAGGTTCAATCTTAGGCTCATTCCTAGGGGCAATATTCGTATATGGATGGCCTATTGTAGTGACACGATTCGGTGATGCTGTGTTTGGCGGGGGATCTTTAGATACTGCATTTGTGGAAAATAATTCAAAAATTATTGTTGGAACGATTATTGTTTTATTGCTTATTTATGAGCCAATGGGTTTTGCGGGGCTCTGGAATTCAATTAAACATCGTTTAAGAATTTGGCCGTTTAAAACATAATTAATAAAATTTTTTGTATTTGTTTATATAAATAATTTAAACAAGTATGAGAAAGTAAGTAGCTTGCGCAAGCTATTTTTTAACAAAAAAAACTTCCTTTGGAGGAGTACACATGAAGAAAAAACTATTAACGTTAGTAGTGGCATTAGGATCGATGCTAGCGGTGAGTACGGCGGTACAAGCCGAAGAGACCATGTACGTACCGATTCCAAGTTATCGCGTAGGACCATACGCGGCAGGTGGAACGGGTTATTTTGGTGGCATCCTAGACTACTACAACCTACTTAATGAAAGAGATGGCGGCGTCAATGGCGTGAAGCTGATCTGGTCAGAGTGCGAGACTGAGTATTCAGTGGAGCGCGGAGTAGAGTGCTACAAGCGATTAAAAGATCGTGAAGGTGGTGCGGTATTCTTTGACCCATTATCAGTAGGTATCTCAACTGCATTGATTGAGACCGGACGTAAAGACAAGATGCCCATTATTGCGGTGAACCACGGTAAGACCGCGGGACAGCGTGGCGACATCTTCCCTTACTACTTTATGCCTGGCATCAACACCTATGACGAGCACTCTATTATGGTGCACTTCATTGGTGACGTATTAGAAGGCGGACGTGACAACCTGAAAGGCAAGAAAATTGCCATGCTTTATCACGGATCTCCATACGGTCGTGAAGCGATCGACTTTATGGACAGCATGTGCGAGAAGCACGGTTGTACGCATCACCCTCTAGAAGTACCTCACCCAGGTAACGAACAACAATCTCAATGGTTGAACATTCGTAAACTTAAGCCTGACTATGTACTACTCAGAGGCTGGGGTGTAATGAACCCAGTAGCGATGCAGACTGCGGTACGTACCGGTTATCCAGTAAGCCGTCTAATCGGCAACATCTGGTCTAACTCAGACGAAGACGTGATTCCAGCAGGTAAAGCGGCAGATGGTTATCAAGCGATTACCACCCACCCTGCAGGCACCGACTTCGCAGTCGTACAAGAAATCATCAAGACTGTATATGGCGCTGGAAACGGAGACCTACAAGATAAGTCACGTTTAGGCTCTGTGTACTGGAACCTTGGCGTATTAGCGGGTGTGGTACACACTGAAGCGCTACGCATTGCCCAAGCACGTTTTGGCAACCGTCCATTGACTTCAGCGGAAGCACGCTGGGGCTTTGAGAACCTACGTTTAGATGCGGCACGCATTGAAGAGCTAGGCGCAACCGGTCTTGTACCTGAGTTGAACCTTACCTGCTTAGACCACGTAGGCGGTCACCTTGCGAAATTCCAGCAATGGGATGCCGGCAAGCGTCAGTGGAACATCGTATCGGATTGGATTGAAGGTGACGTACCGTTATCTCAAGCCATTATTGATGCGGGTGCCGAGCAGTATGCTGCGGACAACCAGATTGAGGCACGTCCTTGCACTGCTGACAACAATGATGATGATTTTGACTTATAGGATGATCTATAAGATTTAAATATAAGTTATAAATCGCTTATTTCTTCTCAACCGGCTAACATTTTTATTGTTGGCCGGTTGTTTGAAGAAAAATGTAGAAAAAATTAGAGTTAATTCTGATTTGTTATAGAGCTAAGATTTACAATAAATCAGAATTATCTTGTAAAAGATTTAGGGAAAAAATATGAGTGATACACCATTACTATCTATCAATAACATTGAAGCAGTTTATGGCGGTGCTATTCTTGCGCTTCGTGGTGTTTCACTAAACGTGAATAAAGGCGAAGTCGTTTCTTTACTTGGCGCAAATGGTGCGGGTAAAACAACTACTTTAAAAGCATGTTCACGTTTACTTGAAGCTGAGCGTGGAGAAGTAACCAAAGGCACTATTGAATTAAATGGAGAAGACATTTCAGAACTTAACGCTTTTGAAATGGTGAAAAATGGTGTTGTACAGGTATTGGAAGGTCGACATATCTTTGCGCATTTAAGTGTTGAAGAGAATTTAAAAACAGGTTCATTTATTCAAAACATGAGTAAGGCTGAACAACAAAGAGGTCTTGACCATGTTTATGAACTGTTTCCACGCATTAAAGAGCGCCGTAAAAACCCAGGTGGTTTATGTTCAGGTGGTGAGCAGCAGATGATAGCCGTGGGCCGCGCTTTAATGTCTAAGCCAAGTCTTATTCTTTTAGACGAACCTTCAATGGGTCTTGCACCGCAATTCATTGAACAAATCTTTGAGATTGTTAAACGTTTAAATGAAGAAGAAGGCGTAAGTTTCTTGGTTTCCGAACAAAATGCGATGGTTGCCCTACGTTATGCATCGATTGGCTACGTAATTGAAAATGGTCGTGTAGTAAAGAAAGGCTTAGCTAAAGAGTTACTCGAATCCTCGGACGTAGCAGAAATGTACTTAGGCGGCGGTAAGGATGCGGTTTCGTTTGATGGAGTGAAGTACTATCATCGACGACGTCCTTGCATGGTTTAATTGCAAGGAATAAATCTAATACGCTGACTCTTCGTTGCAGCCATTTTCTCGGTACTCATTTACAATCTGTAAACTCCGTTCCTCGAAAATAACTGCGCCTCAATTCAGCGCATTACCTATTATTCTTTAATAATTTAGATAAGCTGCTTCATTCCAAAACTTTTTCTGTTGCTAATGCACCAGCGCGTAACTGCGCTAATCAAAAGCTTTGCGCTTTTTTTCTCAGCATGTTTGCTGAATATCTTAAGAAATACGGAAAATGTATTCCGTTCTCACTCAGGCAAATAATAACTATTATATAAGCTAGCTAAAGCAATAAAATTTCTGTCGGGCAAAAGCGAGTTTTAATTAGATATAAGACTATTTATCAATGCTCCATATGCCTGCGCCACGTGAAGCTATGTACAAAAAGACAAAGCAATAAAGCGCGGCTAACACTCCGCCATTCTCAATTGGGAATAGACCGTACATACCATGCGCCATCCAATAAGCAACTGCCATTGTGCCACTGCAAATAAATGCAGCCGGGCGAGTAAATAGACCAATCATAACCAATACTCCACCCACTATTTCTATAGCAGCGGCACCACTTGTTAGGTTATTTAATGGTCCATACGGATAATCATTTGGGAAGTTAAAAAACTTCTGGGTTCCATGCCATATAAATAAAAACCCAGTTACTATTCTTAAAATTGCATAAGTTTGCTCTTGAAAATTACTCATAAACTTCATATTTCAATCCTCCTGCATTTATTTGAGATTATTAATGAATATTGTATATTCTCTTTGTGTAGTTACCAGACATTTTAAGCAGCTTTTTCAAGTCTTGATAGCCAAACATTTAGGCCTGCAGCGTTGAGGCTTAAGTCGGGTTGTAGAAATTTTGTAAACTGTTCTATTTCTTCTTTTGAGTAATTAGACGCTAGTCTTTCTTGTAGATAGTTTTCTATATCTTCGCGTATCATTTTTTCTGAATCTTCTGCGTGAAGGTACTGTTTTGTAATTTCGGTATATCTAGCAATATCTTGTCTTAGTTCTTTAGCGAGGTTTAATACATCAGTAACACATCCATAATGAGTTAAGTAAATATTTTTGGGCTTATGAGCTAGAATTTTGTCGAGTGACTCATACCATGGCTCTGGTTCGAATTGAACAGGAGTTGTTGTAGGTAAAATAAAATCTACGTTATCTTTTTGCATTTCGCGATACGATAATCCAAACGTATCGCCGCTAAAAATCCCATCGCTAGTTTTATCATACACACAAAAGTGATGACGGGCATGCCCAGGGGTATCAAGAAATTTTAATACTCTATTTCCAAGTTCAATTTCATCATTATCTTTTGCAGTTACGACTCGTTGTTCATTGATTGGCATTACTTCGCCAAAATATTGATTAAACTTTTCTTGTCCGTAGACTGTAGTGGCGCCAGCAATCAGTTTTCCAGGGTTAATCATGTGTGGTGCGCCGCGTGGGTGTATCACCAGCTTTGCATTTGGCAATTCACTCATGAGCAGGCCTGCGCCTCCTGCATGATCTAGATGTACATGAGTTGGGATAACATAATCAACATCTTTAATATTTACATTTTTAAGTTTTAATATTTCAAGCAAGTATGGAACGGTATGCCCCGTTCCAGTGTCGATAAATGCAGCATGACCATCTTGAATCATTAGATAACAAGCGGCATGTCCTGGATATAAGTACATGGTATCGATACAAGTAATACCAAAACCATATTCATGCAAAATGGGTTTCATAAAGATTCAAGTAAATAATCTATTTGAGCAAGTCCGTTGCACTCACGATAATCCCGTCTTCGTCAGCATATAAATAATGTCCGGGCACAAAATCTACATCTGCAAAATGTATGGTTAAATCTTTTTCACCAATACCTTTTTTGTCGGTTTTCATCGGTAGAGTTCCTAATGCTTTGCAGCCAATATTTATTGTCGCAATGACGCCAGAATCTCGAATACATCCGTTCACAACAATGCCAGACCAACTATTATCCGCACCTGCTTGTGCAAGTAGATCACCAACTAGTGCGCGTCTTGTTGAGCCACCACCATCAATGACCAGCACTTTACCGTTTCCTGGTGATTTAAGCGCTTCGCGAACTAAACTATTATCTTCAAAACATTTAACGGTATAAATTTCTCCAGTAAATGAAATATTTCCGCCATAATCTTTGAATAGTGGTTGAGCGACGGAGATGTTTCCTTCATGCTCATCGCATAAATCTGCAGTTTTAAATTGCATGCTTTATTTCCTTAATTACTATTAGATGAAAAATTGTTTTGGTCTAACCGGTGCACCTAGTCTAAATATACCCCATGATAGATAGCAAGGTCGCATTTGAGACGTTCTCAAATAAGAAACTTATTTACCCATTCACGACTTGCATGACCTATCTCCCAAAATTAATGGTCAGTCTAAATTAGGATCTGTTAATATACACGGCCCGATATTATCTGGACTTATTTCCGGGGCTGTAAATTAAAATATTCACATAGGGGTTTTTTTAAGGAGAGGATTGTGAGCAAGAGCAGAGCAGAGCAAGTAAAAGAATTAGAACAAGATTGGGCAAATAACCCACGATGGGCAAACGTTAAGCGTGATTACAGTGCTGAGGATGTAGTTCGTTTGCGTGGCAGCATTCAGCCCGAACATACTTTAGCGCGTAAAGGAGCTGAAAAGCTTTGGGAGAAAGTAAACGGCACGGCAAAGAAAGGGTATGTAAATGCATTTGGTGCGATTACTGCTGGCCAAGCCATGCAACAAGCGAAAGCAGGATTAGAAGCCGTATATTTATCGGGTTGGCAGGTTGCAGCGGATGGCAACACTTCTGAAACGATGTATCCTGATCAATCACTCTATGCTTATGATTCTGTGCCAACTATGGTACGTCGTATTAATAACACGTTTAAGCGTGCAGATGAGATTCAATGGAAAAACATTGCAGATGGAAAAATGTCTGAAGATGATGCCATTGACTATTTCCTACCAATTGTAGCGGACGCCGAAGCAGGTTTTGGTGGCGTGCTGAATGCTTACGAACTAATGAAAAATATGATTGCAAATGGTGCGGCAGGTGCGCACTTTGAAGATCAATTAGCAGCGGTGAAAAAATGTGGTCACATGGGCGGTAAAGTTCTCGTTCCAACACAAGAAGCTGTTCAAAAATTACTAGCAGCACGTTTAGCTGCCGACGTGATGAATGTCCCTACTATTGTGTTAGCACGAACGGATGCTGAAGCGGCTAATTTGTTGACAAGTGATTTTGATGAGAACGACAAACCGTTTTTAACGGGAGAGCGTACACAAGAAGGTTTCTACCGTGTGAAAAACGGTTTAGAGCAAGCTATTAGTCGAGGTGTTGCTTACGCACCTTATGCAGATTTAGTTTGGTGTGAAACGGGTAAGCCTGATATAGGTTTTGCACGTGAATTCGCGCAAGCTGTTCAAGCTGCAGTACCGGGTCAAATCATGTCTTACAACTGTTCACCTTCATTTAATTGGAAGAAGAACTTAAGTGATTCGCAGATTGCTAGCTTCCAGGAAGAATTATCCGATTTAGGTTATAAATTCCAGTTCATCACTTTAGCGGGTATACATCTAAACTGGTATCGCACATTCGACTTGGCTTATAACTATGCGCGTGGAGAAGGTATGAAGCACTACGTTGATATGGTTCAAGAGCCTGAGTTCGATGGTCGCGAGCGTGGCTATACTTTCGTCTCTCATCAGCAGGAGGTGGGTGCTGGTTATTTTGACGATGTCACTACAGTGATTCAGGGAGGCTCGTCTTCTGTTACTGCATTAACCGGTTCAACCGAAGAAGAGCAATTCGACGAAAAATAATTAAAGTAGAACTTAGCAAAACCCGGTATGTGCTTAACACATATCGGGTTTTTTCATGTCTGTGTATTGAAATATCTTGTAGTTTAAGCATGTCTCTTATACATATAAACTATAATCGACCATAATATATAAAACTAATTAAAGGACTCTTAATGGCGAATCAGCCTTACCAACATGTACAAGTTCCTGCTGATGGAGAAGCTATTCAGCTAAATTCAGATAACACCATACAAGTACCTGACAATCCTATTATTCCATTTGTTGAAGGTGATGGAATTGGAATCGACGTAACTCCTGTGATGCGTCGTGTTGTGACCGCAGCAGTTGATCAAGCCTATGAAAAAAAGCGCCGTATTCGTTGGATGGAAATTTACGCAGGCGAAAAAGCATCACGTTTATATGGGGCCACTAGTTTTTTGCCGGAAGAAACACTTGATGTTATGCGTGACTATGTCGTTTCTATTAAAGGCCCGCTTGCAACCCCTATTGGTGAAGGCATGCGATCTTTGAATGTATCCATAAGACAAGTGCTGGATCTTTATGCTTGTGTACGTCCTATACGTTATTTTTCAGGTACACCTACACCATTGCGAGATTCAGGAACGACAGACATGGTTATCTTTCGTGAAAATACAGAAGATATTTATGCGGGTATCGAGTGGGAAGCGATGAGCGCGGATGCAAAAAAAGTAATTAAGTTTTTGCAAGAAGATATGGATGTAACGAAAATTCGCTTTCCTGAAACATCTGGAATTGGTGTTAAACCTGTTTCAAAAGAAGGTTCAGAGCGGTTAATTCGCAAAGCAATTCAATATGCAGTAGATAATGACAGAGATAATGTTTCCTTAGTGCATAAAGGAAACATCATGAAATTTACCGAAGGTGCATTTCGAAACTGGGGATTTGATTTAGCCATGCGTGAATTTGGTGCAGAACTTATCGGTGATGGGCCTTGGTGTAAATTTAATAATCCAAACACAGGAAAAGAAATCATCATTAAAGATGTTATTGCCGATAACTTCTTACAACAGATACTTTTGAATCCACAGGACTACGATGTAATTGCGACATTGAACCTAAATGGCGACTACATTTCTGATGCGCTTGCTGCACAGGTCGGAGGAATTGGTATCGCGCCCGGGGGTAACATTTCAGATAGTGTTGCAGTATTTGAAGCGACTCATGGAACAGCTCCTGGTTTTGCCGGTAAAAACCGAGTAAATCCTGGTTCGATTATTTTATCGGCAGAGATGATGTTACGTTACATGGGTTGGGATGAGGCGGCAGATTTAATTGTGAAAGGTGTTGAGGGTGCAATAGCTGCCAGAACTGTAACCTATGACTTGGCACGTGCGAGGGCAGGATTTACGGCAAGGGGAGTACAAGGGCGACGCCCGGGGACATCTAAAGAAGTACAAGAAGATCTCGAACGTTTAATGCCGGGAGCCACATTGGTCAGTACGTCTGGTTTTGGTGAAGAAATAATCAAAAACATGTCTTTAGAGCTCTAAATAAATCGATTTACTGGTCGATATTTATAATTACTTTAAAGTAATACAAGGGCTTAGCGCAATTAATTAGATATTATTTAACATCTCGTGCAAAAATAGAGGTGTTTTATTAGTATGCTCATTCAATTTAGGATTAAACATGCGGATTGCGCTACTTGAAGACGATCTTGATCAAGCCAATATCATCGAAGTTTGGCTAAACGATGCTGGGCATCATCCCTATATTTATCATGTTGGTAGTCAAATAGTAGGTGCCCTGAACACTGAAAGTTTTGATGTAATCATGCTTGATTGGGAAGTGCCTGACATGAGCGGGTTGGAAGTATTGCGTTGGGTACGTGAAAACCTGGATTGGGCCTGCCCTGTGATTTTTATTACGCAACGTGACCAAGAAAGTGATGTAGTTGCAGCACTTGAAGCGGGTGCTGACGACTATATGTCAAAGCCGGTAAATCGTGCCGAAATGTTGGCACGCATCAGTGCAATACATAGAAGAAATAATCCTCCCGAAGAAGATGAATCCGTTCTTGAAATTTTGCCTTATATAATAGATTTAAAAAAGCGAACCATAGTTTGCAACGGTGCTGAAATAGACTTGACTCAAAAAGAGTATGAACTTGCATTATTTATCTTGCGCAATGTTGGTAGAGTCTTATCGCGTGGTTATTTACTTGAGCGTGTATGGGGCAAGAATCCTGAAATAAACACACGAACTGTAGACACTCATGTGAGTCGATTGCGGCGTAAGCTTGCATTAAATAAAGAAAATGGCTGGAAGCTTACATCTGTTTATCAACATGGTTACCGTTTAGAGCCTGACACTGATTAGTGTTTGTTTTAAACCTTCGAAATAATTTTCTTAAATTTAGCTGTGAGTATTGGTCTATACTTGCTACGACAGTCATAAATAACTAGTTAATGGTGAATATGTCTGATCTTTCTACCAAAGCAAAACAAAAGCTACATGAGCTAAAACAAGAATATGTAAAAAGTTTTCCTGAGAAGTCAGAAGAGATTAAAAATTATTGGACTAAAAACGATTTGAGTGAGTTGCGCATTCAGTGTCATAAACTTGCAGGCTCGGCAGCTTCTTTTGAATTTCCAGATGTGTCTTTCGCTGCCAAGACATTAGAGGCGCTGTGTAAAACACGTTTAGAAAATAACCGTGCAAATTCGATTTTATTAGAAAATGATAAAACTCTTGTTAATGCTTATAAGGTATTAATGGATACTTTTAATAAATATAATAAGTAAATTGCAGCAAGTACCGAGTTTCGCATCACAGTTATTTTAGGTAAGGATAGTAAATACCCACCATAGAACAATTAGGCCAATAGTCTGTCTAAATTAACCCTTAGTATCGAATAGGATTCAATAGTCTTTGTATAAATATTATTATTGGCAGCTTATCGCCATTTTTATATAAGAAAATCAGATATTTCCAGTGGCTAAAATATAGTCATTACACTCTCATTGCATTAATGAAGATTCAGATAATTTCAGATGTCCACCTTGAATTTGGTAGTTTTGAGCTGCCTGAGAAAGAATGTGATGTGCTCGTTGCCGCAGGTGATATTGGGGTTGGTGTGGAGGGTCTAGAGTGGTTGCAGACCCTAGATGTGCCGGTGATATATGTTGCGGGTAATCATGAATATTGGGGTTATGAGATGTACGATTTACAAGATGATTTCATAAACATCTGTAAAGGTAGCAATGTTCGCTATTTAGAGAAGAAAAGTGTTGTAGTTAAGGGGGTGCGATTTCTGGGATGTACATTATGGACAGATTTTAATGGTTGTGACGATGAAGAAATAATGGATGATCTTCAAAATATCATGAATGATTTTAGATATATATCAGTGGACGATACGACAATCACCCCAAAGGGCTTGATAGAGATTAATCATGCGAGTGTAAAATGGTTAGATCGTGAGCTTTCTAAAAAGCATGATGGCCCTACCGTTGTAGTTACACATCATGCTCCTACAAAAAAGAGTTGGGCGGCTGACCCTGATGATTATTTGAAGTTCGCATACTGCAATCAGTTAGATTCTATGTTAAAAGAAAATCATATCGATTTATGGGTGCATGGCCATATTCATCATGCATGCGACTATACAAAACACGGTACACGAGTAATATGTAATCCGAGAGGTTACAAAGGCTATCAAACTGTAGATAATTTTGATGCAGCTAAAACATTCAAAGTCTAGCTATTGGTGTAAATTATATTCTTTGGTAATACGGACTTATGGCAACTAAAAATATTTTTAAAGTAAGTTTTTATAATCAGAGTAATGTTTATGAAGTTTATGCAAGCAAGGTTTATCAGTCAGATTTACATGGTTTTATTACGATTGAAGAGCTCAAGTTCAATGAACGCACGAGTGTTGTTGTAGACCCTAGCGAAGAAAAGCTTAAAACCGAGTTTGAGCAAGTCAAGCGATTTTTTGTTCCGATGCATGCCATCATTCGAATTGATGAAGTCAAAAAAGAAGGTGTCGCGAAAATTTCCGAAGCAGGTGAAAATATCGCTCAATTTCCTTCACATATCTATAACGCAAGTAGCGACAAAGATAACAAATCATAAGCTGTCTTGATTGTTTGACAGCGGAATTGGCGGAGAGAGAGGGATTCGAACCCTCGGTGCCCTATTAGGACACACTCACTTTCCAGGCGAGCCCGTTCGACCACTCCGGCATCTCTCCAATTAATAAGTATAACAACTATCTGAATAAGCTAGGCGGTATAAAATCCGAATTGAGCGTGATTAAAATGCATCTTATTTAGTCAGTTAAATCTCATATAATCGCCATTTGTTCTCATATCTTAATATCTAATCTTTCTAAACTTTCCATTTGGGTCTTTAGCAGTTTATATTCACTTTTCGTCGGACTTGATAAATTCATACTACAGCCATGTGTAAACTAAACTTTCATATGTTTATTATTTTTTAAAATTTACATCCTCTAAAAATGTATATTTGGGGCTACTGTGAAAGCTGATTTAAAAAAATACAAAAAATATACAATTTTATTTAATGCTAAAGAAACGGAAACAGGTGAATACAAGCCTGTAGCTTCTATATTTAAGTCCGGAGAAGATACAACAAAATTGAGCATTGAAAGATCATTTGCTGATCGCAATGCAGCCCTTTCTTTTGCGCTAGGAGCAGCAGAGGAGACGGTAGATGCGAAAATAAATGGCAATAAACCGGATTTTAAACTCCTTGTAGGCGAATAATTTAGCTTGCTAGATTGTTTCTTTTATACACTCCCTTAATAAAGAGTTGGGTAAAACGATACACTTGTTAGCATAGAGTTTTTTCAACTCATTTAATTTTATATAAATTTCTTTTTTCCAAATTAGATCATAGACAGAGCTATCGTTTTCCTTATTATTTTCTATAGCTAAAGCTCTTCTATTTATTTCGTTATCTAATTCATCATAAGAAATCCTAGAATTTTTATAATAAGCTTGAAGTTCATTTGTTTGAATAAAATATTTGAACATCTCTTCCACTAGATGATTGTCTGATGGTATTGGTATTTCAGGCCGGTTTGTCATTAGCAATGACTTGGCATAGGTTTGGTAGTACTCTTTGTCCTCTAGTTTTGAGACCAAACTAGAAAGTAAAATAAATTTTGAGTCTAATTCACTAGCCATTGATACTTAATATATTTGTATTTACTATTAAATATAGTTTGATGATTCTATAGTAAATGTTCTTACCAATTAATTGAATAAATACCGCACTATGAAAAGAGTTTTATTAGTCATAATTATGATGAATTTCATGGTTGCTTGTGAGAGTGATCAAACAGTTTATGCGTATGTTGTAGTAAAGCCTACTGAAGAAGATAGTGTCGTAAGTGAATGGCGTCCTGTTATGCGTGTTGCATACCATGTTGACAAAAATAAAGTGGTTAGTGAGGTAGCGGGATTGCTAGATGAATACCATGATTGTAATGTTGAAGATAAGAACAATTGGGAATGCAGCTACGAAGATGACATGGGAAACAATTCATTTGGCTTTAAAGACGGAATGTATTGGGACCAGCCAGGGTGGGGTGAGGATGTAAAGCATGTTTCTCGCTGGGAATTCAATATGATTCGTTGCAAGTGGTATCAGTATGATAATGGACGTTTTAAGGGCATGTTCTCTTGTTTGAGAACCTATATTTAATATCAATAATGTCTATGCGCGTCCGATCTTATCCAAAAACGTGAAAAATGATTTTTATATTGTCGATGTATTTGCGGGAGAGAAATATTCCGGTAATCCTTTAGCGGTTGTTATTCTTAACAATGAGCTATCTCAAGAGGCAATGCAAAAAATAGCAGCAGAAATGAATTTTTCTGAAACTAGCTTTGTGTGCCCAAAGCCTTTAACTAACGGACAATTTCAGGTTCGAATTTTTACTCCTTCTAAAGAGTTAGATTTTGCAGGACATCCCATATTAGGAACTGCCGCTGTAATACGAAAACATTTGCTATCAAAGCAAGAAGAGGTGGTTAACTTAAAGCTTAACAAAAGTAATATTTCCGTTGTTTTTGAAGCGAATGACGATGAAGAAAGAGTCTGGTTTGAAGCGCCACCCATTTCTTTAGATGAGACAATTGACCATAATCTTATGGCGGAAGCTTTAGGCATTGGTATTGAAGATATAATTACGGAATTACCTATACAAAAAGCATCTGCAGGCACATCGGCAGTAATCGTTCCACTGAAAAATCTTGATGCGCTTAAAAGATCAAAGCTTGATCTAAAAAAATATGGCCCTTTATTGGAGAGAGGATTCCCACCTCTCACTTATCTATTTACTAAAGAAACAATAAACTCTGATAACGATTATTCTGTGCGATTTTTCTTTGACGCGCATGGGGTGCGAGAAGACCCTGCCACAGGTAATGGCGCAGCTTTTTTTGGAAAATACTTGCTCCAATCTGATTATTATTCAACTGATTCAGTGCTGAAAATAGAACAAGGATATGAAGTTGGCCGACCTTCATTAGTACTGTTAAGCATTCAAAAAATTAATGCTTCGCACGTAATCAGGGTAGGAGGGCGTGTTATTCCTATTGTCAACGGTAGTTTGTTGTAGCTTTGGAATCTAATGGTTTCACGAAGTAAATTATATGTTCAGCTTGATGCATTAGAGCTTGAACTTGAAGAAAAATTAATTCCACATTTGGAAAATGCCGCTAATGGAAAGAATGATCTAGTTTTTTGTGTGAGTGATTTTAATCCATTTGAGGAATTAAAAAATAAAACTGATCACACGACAGAACGTTTGATTCATATTGGTAGACAAATTCTGACACTAAAGAAAAAGCTAAGGGAAGAATCAGAAGGAAGTATTGCAGAAAGAATTTGCTGGTATTGTCGTGAGTGGGGAAATTCAGAAAGTACTCATCGGAATAATGCTCAAGAATTGGCAAAACAATTCATTAATGAGATACGCAAGAATTAAATAAAAGTAACGGTTAATTCAATGGATTTAGGTGAGCTTGAGAAAAAAATATATGCTTTAAACGATAGAAGTATGTGGTTGTCTTTGCATGAGCAAGTCTTAAAAAATCATGAAATTGTCAGTTCTGAAGAAGATAAGGTAAAACTACTAGATCTGCACAAAGTATTGCTTGATAAAGTTGAAAAATGGTTACCCGATTCAATTGATTTGGATAAGTTTAGAGAACTTAGATTACAAGAATACAACAAAATGTTATTAAGTGAAGCTACTATTGGTGGCACCCTTTGTGTTGAAACACTATATGATTTAACACAGCGTGAGTTGCAAGCGGGAAGAATGTCGCCCACTCATGAACTTATAGAAACTGCTATTCAAGCCACTGCTGCGGAACATTATTCTCGAGATCAACTGGTAAGGCAAAAAGAGAAAATCCAGAATTTACAAGAACACTCTGTACTTAATAAATTAAGTCGTCTGTTTAAATAAAAATTACAATCACTTTAAAACTCTACCGCCAATTGAGAAGTGATCGTGTTGCCACCGAATTCATCGGTACCGCCTTCCGAGGCGCTGTAATCCTCATCATGGGCCCATTCGATCGACAGTGCGGTTGCATCAAAAATCTCAGCTGATAAGCCACCGATTATACGTTCCTTCGGAAGCTCCAGTGCCACGGCTTCATCCGTACCCTGATAAGCCAGGGCTGCAGTCATCGGAATACCGCCTACATTAAAGCTATAGCCAACCTCAAAGTTAAATGCTTCAGGTTCAGCACCGCCCGACTCAAATGCAAGCTCATCGGCCTCAAAGTCATCCGTGGCTTGGATGTATTCTGCAATCACATTGAAAGGTCCATAACTGTACATAGCATCTATAGAAATGCCGCCTACATAATCACTATAGTCGACGGCTGCTGCATCAATATTATCCTGAATCACCTCTTGCAAAGTATCCGAATCACCAATGTCATTGATGTACCCTAAGTTAATCGCAAAGTTTGAACCACTTTCACTCTCATGTGCATACCCAGCAAAGACCCCGAAGTTATCGATATCACTATCGCCATCTTCAGACAGATCACCATTAAACACATATACACCACCTGTAAAACCATTGGACTCGATGCCGGCCAAGATAGAAGACTCGCGCGTCTCGGCAATCTCAAGCGTGAGAGGATCGGAGATAAGATTTGTTTCAAACGTGCCAAAGGGTTCATACATCAAACCGCTTTGTATAAACCAAGCACCCTCTGGAGGAGCGATGGTAATAACCGCGACATCAACTTCTAAATCGGTGTCATCTTCTTCAAACAATAGAGTGGTTTCTGCCGACACCCAATCATTTACTTGGGCTGCCACCCCAAGTTCTGCTGTCGCTAATACAATATCACTGTTGCTATCGCCTTCATCGGGATCATTGTGAGAAGCTTCGACTTCCATTAGCCCACTAATTTCAATATTGCTAAACCAACCGGAATCCTTTTCATCAGATTTCACATTGGATACCAGTTCATTTATTTGTTGGGATTTTGCTTCAATAACTTGATTCTGTCTTTCAATTACTGTGCTTTGTTGTAGAACCATGCGTTCAAGCTGTTCAAGACGGGCCTTTATTGCAGAAAGCTCATCCTCAATGCTCCCCGCAAAAGAAGGACTGCATAAAATTGATATCAAAAATACAGATAGACAATTAAAAATTAATCTCATAGAGTTCCTCCTCTTCTTATCATTTTTTTTAACTCTAATTTTTTTATAGACAATAAAGCCCGTAGGTGATCGAAAGTACGATCACCTTGAGTATTTGTTTGCAGTAGTAAATTAAGTTACTTTAATTAGCAGTAGCACCAACAGAAGAATTTGCTGTACGTTCTGCAAAGCGATTAAAAAATAGTGCGCTCAAAGCTCCTAAAATTATCCAAAACAACGCATTTGTGGCTAATGTGGCTATATGAAAATTTGTTCTTAGTTCTTGCGGAGCTAATCCTTCATGCACTTCGGGTTGTGGTGCACCAAAAATATGTGGCAACGCAATTAACGCAATACCAAAAAGCTTTAAAAAAGGTTTAGGTTGAAACGCAAGTATCCATAATCCTGCTGCAGTTAAAATTACGGTCAAAACCCACCAGACTTGGCGCTGCTCTAACCCCGCAGCAGCATCTCCAGGAAGCTCTGGTGGTAGCCCAAAAGAAGGCGCTAGATTAAACACGAGCCATCCTGCAATGCCCCATAGAATTCCTTTTTGCCAAGTTATCGAACCGCGTAATGTGTATCCAACTACTAATAAAAGAGCAAAGCCAATTCCTATAACAACACTGCTAGATGCTGTAAAAAAGGTACGTTCAGCACCATCATCTGGTGCCCAAGCTTCTGCTTCTTCTTCACCATGTCCTGCGGCTGGCTCTTCTTCAGATACCTCGTAAGTTTCTGCTTCGAAAATCATCGGCACAACGCTGAAATGTTGAATGCCCGCAAGCACTAATCCAGCAATGACTCCAGAAAACAAAGCGCTTAAAAAAATTTGATTAAATAATTTCATAATATTTGTGAATTGCTAAATTGATTAGTGGCATGGAAAAACCATGCTATGGCGGATGTCATGTGCGGCATTATGTATAACTTCAGGGCTTGCAAATCCAATAACTGCAAGTATGAAAATGCTAACTAAAACAGCTGCAGAAATTGCATAGACAGATGCCCAGGGTAATACATGAGTATGATTCTGTTCAGTTTGACCAATATATTTATTAACAGTAGTCACAAGTTTTCTCCTCGACTGAAATATTGTTATAAGACTGCACATTAGTAATTTAATGTATGCAGCCTATTTATTTGAAAAAGTTTATAGAATGTTATCTATAATTCAAGACTATTTAATAACTATTTCAATAGTAATTTTCTATAGTAAAAAAATTACGTGAATCGATCCAATTCCTAATTTAAAACGACGAAAACCTATATATAGGTTCGATCTTAATCGTTGATTTGAGAAGATTAATTATAGATTTGCAATTTCAAGGTAGTTATTTTTCATAGCGAATAGCTATGAAACTATCGATGAAATGTGTAAATCACTTACTTTATGAAATGAATTTTAGTCGCAATGATCCTGGAGTTTTTAATTTCCACATAACGGTAAGCTGGAGGAGGGTCAAGTAAACACTGCATTACTTCATTGTTCGTTTTAAATTGATGGCAAGTCGAAGGAGTTGAGATTAGATGAATATTTGATAGTTTTAGATTAATTTCCTGGTGGATGTGTCCAAACATCACCAAAACATTTTTTTCATGCTGTTTAAGTAATTTCATAAATTCATCTTGATTATGCAAACTTAACTTATCTAGCCATTTGCTATTTACTTTAATTGGTGGATGATGAATAGCAATAATAAATGTTTGTTTGCTTTTGCTATTTAATATTTTTTCTAGCTGATTCAGATTATATTCACTGATGAAACCATGATGCTCATTATCGACACAACTATTTATTAAAACTAGCGTAGTCTCTCCAAAATTGATCATGTTAATAGAATGAGTGGGTGAGTTTGACACACACTTTTGCAATAGTTGTGGTGAATCATGATTGCCCGGGACACAATAGATTGGCACTTTAATTTCTTGAATAATTGATCTGAATATTGAGTAACTCGCGGCATTTCCTGTTTGGGAAATATCGCCTGTAACTAAGATAAAACTGATATCTGGATAGGTGCTTGTGCATGCAGATAATACGGATTGCAAGCTATTCTTGGTATTTATCCCGCGAAACTCGCCATTAGTATCATCTAATAAGTGTGTATCAGTGATCTGAATAAACTTTAAGTTTTCTGGCATTATTATGAAAATCTGTATATGTATGCAGATATTTAAATACTACGAATAAAAAACTCGTTGTGTATACTGTTTAGCTACACGATGAACTTAAATTGCTAGTATTGCAATTATATTAGGTGCAGATTTTTCTGTGAAAAATTTTATTGATTTTCTGGTAGATGCTATAACCAAAGGTACAAGGCCTTTTCGTATCCTGTTATTTGGCGGCATATTTATGGCTTTGATTCTCATGAATGTGCTTGCATTAATATTGAATATTGATACGAAAATAGGTGGAGATGTAAATCTCGAAAATATTTTGTTAATGATTTTTTCTTTATTTTTGGGGTTTGGAATTTCTTACAGCATTATTCATTTTGCTGATGCAAGTAAGCGAAAGCGTAACAGAAATAATTAGTTTAATTGCTTATTTCCATACGAAAATATATTCAGTATTGTCCACACTGGATTTATTAATACCAATTATTATTTCTGCGTCTTGAAGTTTTAGATTTTTGTTTATCGAAGAGCCGTAGAGAAGCTGCCGAAATTGTTTGTAATCTAAATTCTGATCAATGTAGTTATTTTCTTGTAAATACGAAAACAATTTCGGCAAAGTAAAATGCCATTTATCAAGCTCGAAGCTAAAGTAAGCGCTTTTTTTTAATTGATTGAGCTCTTTCTCATCTTTTTTTGCCACTCTTTGAAAAAAAGAAGTAAGGATTTTTTCCATAAGAGCTCAAAGATAAATTTACCAATCTGTATATTTCAGGAATTTTCCATTCAATGTAATTACAACACGATCACCTTTAGGGTTCTCTTCTTTATCAATATCCATCGAAAAATCAATTGCACTCATGATGCCATCGCCAAATTTTTCACCAATGATTTCTTTGATAGTTTCTCCATAAACTCCAACGATTTCGTGAAAACGATAAACAACAGGGTCAGTTGGAATCGCTTTATCCCAAGATTTATAAGGATATTCTTGTAAGCAAGTGCAAACATCTTCTCCAAGGTCTAATGCACTGCATATACTTTTTGCAACTTCTTCTGTAGTGCTATTCATTCCAAAACAAGCAGATGTAACCCAGGTAGTACCTTTGCCTACTTTACTCGCTAAATCTTCCCAGGATATTCCTTTAGCTTTTCTTGCTGCAATAATTTGCTCTTTCATTTGTTCTTTATTCATCAATCTCTGCTCCCAGTTAATAAAATAATTTTTAATTATCTCAAGATATACAATTCAATCATTGTTTTATTTTCTATTCCAGAGAGTTGTGAAAAAAGAAAAAACATACGCGCATAGACAAAAAGCGATTGCACTTTAATCGTGCATTAAACTGAAAAAAACTATTATTAATCGTTATTTGCTATAAGCCTTATAACAAATAACAATACTGAATTAACTTAATTTGAAATATCAAATTCATTTTGCAGCATACGTGCAGTTATATCTGAAGCTATTTCAATAAACGCGCGACTTGAAGGGCTTTTGTATCTGCCTTTATGCCAAATTAAGCTAACTGTTTTATGAGGGATTTCGGGTATAAGTACGATTGAGTATAAATTAGTGTTTTTACGGATAATTGTTTCTGGAAGTAAAGTAGCAAGCTTACCTAGTTGAACCATTTCAATAATTACACTTAATGAGTTTGTTTCAACGGATATGCGTGGTTCAATTTGATAAGTTTGGCAATAACGGTCGATATGTCTGCGAAGGGCAAAGTTGCTATTTAATAAAGCAAGTGACTCATTGCCAAAATCTAATGCACTCATTTCTCCTGAGTTATGACGTGGATGATTCTTGCCGACTGCCAAACATAAAGATTCTTCAAATAAAATATAATTTTCGATATCTGTAGATTCATCTTCTTCTAGAGATGGACGTGTAAACGCAATGCCAATATCAATCTTGTCTTCGCCTACAGCTATTTCTAAATCATCTTGAGACATTTCCAAGGTACTGATTTTTATTCCCGGATGAAGATTGTTGAAATGGGATAGCAATGAGCACGTAAGGTGGTCTGTAATCGGTGTCCAACCTAAACGCAATGACCCTTTGCTTAAATTTTTTACATCATGAATAGCTCTTGTGCCTGCATCGAGTTCTCCCCACGCACGACGAGCATGGAATAAATACACCTCACCCGCATCAGTAAGGCGAACCCCCCTCCCAGTTCGATCTATAAGTGGAGACTCAAGAATCTCTTCTAAATGTTTGATTTGCTGTGAGAGCGTTGGTTGAGAAACGTGCAACGCATCTGCAGCGCGTGTATAGCTACCTTGTTCAGCAATTGCGATTAGATACTGTAATGAGCGAGGAAAAACATTTCTTTGTTTCATAGTAATTTCTTATAGGATTTATAACTACAAAGACTTGGACTAATAATATACCACCATTAGACTTGTCATATAGCTAATCCTATATCCCTTAAGATAAGCATATTAGCAAATACTAAAATATAAGGGATTGCTTAGGTTTGAGCGTGGGTTAGTGGAAATAATCGAACTATAAAAAATGAAGGAGTCCGGGATTATGTCAGAAGCCACACGAAAACGTGTCTTAAATCATCTGGATTATGTAGGTTTATTGCAACCTGCGATTCACACCGAAACACATGCACCGTCACCTGATGAAGTAACGGATGATCAATATCGTGCATACACTCGTCCATCACATGATATTGGTGGAGAACGCGATGTTTCAATTCAGTGGGAAGAGAAAGAAGAAGAGATTTGGGAGCACAATACATTTGTGACATGTGAAGTGCTGGCATGGCGTGGTGTTTGGAATGCAGAGGAGAGACGTCGTCGTCAAAATGTGGATGTAGGTCAAACTCAATATTTGGGACTTCCTTACTACGGCCGCTGGTTACTTACAGCTGCATTAATTTTAGTAGATAAGCAATTTGTTACCCTGACTGAATTACATGAAAAGATTGACGAGGTTAGTAAGCGCTATGAGTAAGCCACATTATGATTTAGAACATCACGTTAAAAAAGCAACTGGGATTGGAGATCCGCAATGCTTTAAAGGTGAAGCGGGCGATCCAAGATTTAAAGTTGGGGATAAAGTTAAAATCCGTGATCTACCCGATGTCTTTTACACACGTACACAAGCTTACACGCGAGGTTGCGAGGCTACAGTCGTAAGACTCGTTTATGAAACTCCTCCGGCAGAAGATGAAGCTTGGGATAACACTGAAAATGTAGAGTGGATGTACAGTTTACTGTTCAAACAAAAAGATCTATGGCCCGAGTATGCGGACACATTTTCGCAGGACACTCTAGAAACTGAAATTCCGGAACATTGGTTGGAACCTGCATAGCATTACAAGGTTTATCAAAGTTTAAATAAATACTATAAGAGGAATAAAACATGGCGGATAAACATAAAGCTGCACCAATGGTAGATGAAGTCAGTGAGTTTGAAATCCTTGAAATCGCGGTTCGCGAACTTGCAATTGAAAAAGGTCTGTTTACTCAGGATGACCATAATGCCTGGACAGACTACATGCATACTTTAAGTCCGATCCCTGCCGCACGCTTGGTGGCTAAAGCGTGGCTAGATCCAGAATATAAAAAACTTGCGATTGAGGACGGAGTTAAAGCGAGTTTAGAAGTAGGTATCGATTGGGTTAAGCAAATGCCTACTCAATTCGGTACTCCAAGTGACTACTGTAATTTACGCGTTATGGCAGACACACCAACCTTAAAACATGTAGTAGTGTGTACTTTATGTTCTTGCTACCCACGTCCAATTTTAGGTCAGTCACCTGAATGGTATCGCACACCTAATTATCGTAGACGCTTAGTAAGGTGGCCTAGGCAAGTGCTATCAGAATTTGGCTTACAAATACCTGATGATGTTGAAGTGCGTGTAGTTGATTCTAATCAGAAAACTCGTTATATCGTTATGCCCGAGCGACCTGAAGGAACGGATGGTTGGACAGAAGATCAGCTAACTGAAATTGTTACACGCGATTGTTTAATCGGTGTGGCACTACCCAAACCAGGCAAGACTGCTAACGACCCTCGCCCGGTTCGAAAAGCACTTAAACCTTATGGCCACTAATTAAGAATGACTTCAATTAACCCGGAAAAAATCGAACTCGATGAGGAGATGTCCCAGCGCAATTTGGATAATTCTCCTATTGCTGTGTTAGAAGAAATTAAACAAGAAGGTAAAGGACGCACTTGGCAAGATCTCAGTAAAAAATGGGGTGTAGAGAACCCCGACCCACCTTGGAAAGTTACATTAGAAGCGACTTGTGATGTGTTATCGGAAGTGTCATGCGCTCTGCCAGGCATAGAAAGGCGTTGGGAAGAAGATGATCTCGTCGAAGAACTTTATAAAGATGTTCCTTATCCTGAACGACAATTATTAGCCTTGGTGCATTCTATGATTCGTCGAGGATTGATTGATGAAGAAGATTTAAGAAAACATATGAAGGTGGTAGATAAGCGTTTGCATATGGCATAAAAAATTCAAAATAAAAAAAGCTATTTAAATAGCTAAAGAATAAATTAAATATTTCAAAGTATTTAGAAGCAGAGGAGCAGATGTTAAAAATTTTTATGAAATCTTCTTGGGGGAGCGACGACCCAACGCGTGCTGCTATGGTTTTAGGTCATAGTCATGCCTTAGCAAGTGCAGGTCATAACGTGCGTATTTTTTTGTTAGGCGAAGCAGTTTGTTTAGCTCGAGAAGTTGTGCGTGAAAATTTGAAGCCTGTGGGTTGGCCATCTGTTGCTGAGCAATGGAAAAATGCTTTAGACGAAGGGGTGCGAATAGAATTTTGTGGTGCTTGCTCTAGAGCCAGAGGTATTACTGAAGAAGATATGGCTAATGCCGGAGGACAGCCTGGTAATCCGGATACTTTTGTGGAAGACACTGAATGGGCAGATAGGATTATTGCGGAGTAACTCTCTTATTAATATGTATGAAATTAAAAATAAGGAATACATTTTTAACATGGAGGAAATAAGTTGCCTATTTTTCATAATATAAAAGGAAGTTTAATTTCGTTAACAAATGCTGAACAAAATGCAAAGCATTTTGGAACTACATTTACAGATAAGGAAACAAACATGGCGGAGCGCAATGGCGTACATATTAAAGTAAAGGATTTAACTCATAGATATGATGCAAAAAGCCCACTTACTTTCGACAAAGTAAATGTAGAAGCAGAACCAGGAGAATCAATTGTAATTATTGGGCGTTCTGGTTGTGGTAAATCAACATTACTACACATTATCGCGGGATTGCTTGGTGGTTATACTGGAACCAACCAGATAAATAACAAAGATGTTAAAGCTGCATCATCAAAATGGATCATGATGTTCCAAGCACCACATCTATTTCCTTGGATGACGGTAGAACAAAATGTTGGGACTGGATTACGTTTTGCAGGTTGGTCGAAAGATAGGATTTCTGAACGTGTAAAAGATGCAATTAGTTTAGTGAATATGGAAGAGTTTGCGCATAAAAATACGCAAGACTTATCAGGTGGACAACAACAACGTGTGGCTTTAGCACGGTCACTGGTGATGGAGCCAGAAATGTTGCTATTGGATGAGCCATTTTCAGCTTTGGATGCGTTTACACGTGCTGCCTTGCAAAAAGACGTGCGCGCGATATCAAAGCAACTTGGATTTAACATTGTCATGGTGACGCATGATATTGATGAAGCTGTAATCATGGCCGATCGAGCGATGATCATGGCAGGTTCGCCGGGGAAAATGACGCACGACTTAAAGATAGATCTTCCGGATCCTCGTGATCGTGAAGATCCTGAAGTACAAAAGTTACGAGCACACGTAATGCAAGAGTTTCAGGAAGCTGCAGGCTCGCCCAAGGGCAGCGAAACAGAGGAGAGTTAAGAAAGTGCAGTTTCTACAGTCGAAAAGGTCGACAAACAATGCCTAGATACGCGGTCTAGGTATTTTGAAGAGAAAACTACGAGAGTAACGATGAGAGGAATTCCAATATGAAGAAAATTTATCAAAAACATGGTGAGGGGATTGTTCATGATGATCCTAATCTCGCCATTGAGTATGACCCTTTGTTTAGAGGTGCTCTAGGCACGGGCTTGAACCGGCGTGAGCTGTTACAAGTGGGTGCTGCATTAGGTACTGCGGGGATGTCAATGCCGGCATTTTCCGCAAAGAAAAAGTGGGACCCAGTTATTAAGATTGGTTACATCCCAATTACAGATGCGGCAGCATTATTAATTGCGCATGATCAAGGTCTTTTCAAAGCTGAAGGTATTGATTCCAAAAAACCAACACTGATTCGTGGATGGTCGCCTTTAGTAGAAGCTTTTGCTGCACATCGTTTCAACCTTACCCATATGTTGATCCCAATTCCTGTGTGGATGAGATACAACAATAAATATCCGATTAAAATTACCGCATGGGACCATACAAATGGTTCCGCAATTTTGGTTGGAAAGAATAGTGGTATTAATGAACCAAAAGATTTTGGTGGTAAGCAATTTGCAGTACCTTACTGGTACTCAATTCATAACATTGTTTCTCAGCGAATCATGAAGGCAGCTGGTATCAAACCAGTAATTAAACCTCAATCTGCCAAGCTTGCTGATGACGAATGTAACTTCCTGGTTCTTGCACCACCTTCAATGCCGCCTGCGCTTGCCGCCGGAACCATTGATGGCTATTGCGTAGCAGAACCTTTTAATGCATTAGGTGAATTAAAAGCGGGTGGTAAAGTCTTGCGCTTCACGGGTGATGCATGGAAAGGGCATCCATGTTGTGTTGTGGTAATGCATGAAGACGATGCAATGGATCCAGATCGTGCTGCATGGGCACAAGGCATACATAATGCTGTGGTTAAAGCACAAATTATGCTTGCTGAAAATCGTGAATCCATGGCTGAACTGCTCTCTAAGGATGGTAAAGGCTATTTACCAGTACCTAAAGAAGTTGTGAAGCGAGCAATGATGTTCTACGACCCAGCTTATTACAACAATCCGCTTGCAATTAAGCATCCTGAATGGGATCAAAATCGGATTGATTTCCAAGCATGGCCTTATCGTTCAGCAACGGAACTTGTTGTAAATGATTTGAAAGAAACTGTTGTCACAGGTGATGCTAAATTCCTAGACACACTTACTCCACAACATGTTGCAGATGACCTAGTCAATTACGACTTTGTTAAAACATCTTTGGAATCAAATCCTAAATGGAGAAACGATAAGAGTGTTCCACAGGAAGGCGACCCCTATGTTCGCACGGAGACATTTGTACTTTAAATGAGCAATGGAGATGCAAAAACTGAATTGATTGATGCTGGGGCAGGAGGCGTACCCAACCCACAACAATCACTAGCTAAATCCTTTGGAACAAGTTTGTTCTACTGGGCGGCTGGCTTATTTATTCTCTTCGTACTCTGGTGGATTGGGGGTTATCTCATTGAGATAAACCCCAATACCACAAATTTTAAGGATTTTGGACCCATACCAACGTTCCAAGCCTTTCCAGAGTTATGGGGTGAAGGAAAAATACAAGCTGCAGTCTATACAAGTGGGTTTCGTCTAGGTGCAGGATTACTGATTGCTATAATTGTTGGAATTCCAATTGGTATTTTACTTGGCAGAAGTAAAGTATTTCGTGATTTAAGTAATTCTCCGTTTCAGTTAATTCGTATGATTAGCCCGCTATCTTGGGAGCCAATTGCGGTAATTGTTTTTGCTACCTGGAATGGCGCAATCGTATTCTTAATCTCAATTGCGGCAGTTTGGCCCATTGTATTTGCCACCGCAGCAGGACTTGCAAAAGTAGATCCTGCTTGGTTTAAAGTCGCAAAAAATCTTGGTGCAAAACCGTGGCATATGGTTACTCAAATAATTTTACCTGCTATCATGTTTGACATCTTGACAGGTGTTCGTCTCGCACTTGGTGTGGGATGGATTGTTTTAGTACCTGCAGAATTTTTAGGGGTGACCTCAGGTTTGGGCTATTCTATTGCAGATGCACGTGAGACTTTATCGTATGACCAGCTAACGGCTATGGTGTTAGTCATAGGTATCATGGGTTATATATTAGATAGCTCGTGTGCAATGCTTATTAAAAAATATAGTTGGCATCACTAGTAATGCTAACTAATTAAAAATTGATTTAAATTTCTATCTAGGAGAAAAAACTATGCAAACTCAAACAACTACACAAAGCACTATACAAGTTGCTTCGCGTACCTCAGCATTATCGAAACCGCTACAAATTGCTTGTGCAATTTTGCTTGGTTCTGTAATTCTTTATGGTGTAGGGTTTATGAATTCTGCAGCTGTGCACAATGCAGCGCATGATATTCGTCATACGCAAGCATTCCCTTGCCACTGATGCGTAATTAGTTAAGTATGTGAGTGTGATGCTTTGGATAAGCATCACTACCTTATTTTATTCTATTGAATGGTAGTAAGCGCTACTATAAGTTGAATACTTAACTAAAGTTGGTAACTAAAATTATTCTAAATTTGTCCAGGTAGGGAATTTTTCTGTAAATTCGTTAAGAACTTTTAGATGTTCTTCAACAAATTGGGCTTGTTGAAATACATCTGCTGCAACCTTATCAGGGAATGATGTGAGCTTATACACTCTTTCTACGCCAATTTGCGAGGCAAAATAACGTAATTCAGAGAGTATCAATGAACTTAAATCAAAAACATCTGATGTGTTTATAGGTACTTGTACATCATTGCCTAAATCCAACATGTCTATACCAGAATCCTTAGCTATTTCCTGAATGGTGCGGAAATTTCGAAGCATAATATTGTAAGAATCAATTGGCGCGGTGCCCGCTTGATAGGCAGGCAAAGTTGGTGCGTTTAAACTCCATACAGGAGCAATTTTATCAAGAATATCAACAATATATGCGTTGGCTTGTTCGACAATAGCATAAACATCGCCTTGTTCAATGGGTTGCTCCAATATTAGATTTAACTGCCGATTAGCCTGAACAATTTGCTTGAATACATCCGTAAGAGATTTTTTAGTGTCTTTAGTGACATTTATTTGTTCTGCTGTATCTTCCCTAATACTTAAACCTGCTTTCGCACAACGAATTTGGCTCCATGCATCATTAACAATTTCATAAACGTCTTTTGCAGTTATGTTTTTTGGTATTGAGTACTGGGCTGCAAGAGGTGGTGCAAAAAGTGATTGAATTGTTTCGTGACAAAG
The DNA here is from genome assembly GCA_965243395.1 of Gammaproteobacteria bacterium. Lineage (GTDB taxonomy): Bacteria > Pseudomonadota > Gammaproteobacteria > UBA4575 > UBA4575 > JABDMD01. Next base: position 617,957 of record CBDEUS010000001.1, read on the forward strand.
TCTTCCAGCCTTTTGGCGTAAAGTGAGTGCTTGAAAATAGACTTCTCGAGGATAAACATTTTCAACTGGAATACTTTCTCGAGCATCAATACTGGCTTGCTTATGTTTTCGAATAAGTTCTATTTCATGTTGTACCTGCTCAACCATTTGATAGGCGAGAATAGGGCTGAAGTTATTTGTTGCACTTATTCCTTCGCATGGAATAAAAAATAATGTGATGGACAGAATGGCGTAGAATTTGAGATTGTTATTGTAAAGCACATTTATTCCTTATCTTACTCAAAGTCTTTTCGCAACAAGTATACGAATTGTAAATTTTCAAGCCTGTATTTTTAGCAAGTAACATAATTTTACCAGTGCGCAATTAATGGCGCACTTAGTATTTTTTGATAAAAAATATTTAAATTTGTTATTAGTAATAATTTTATAGCCCTTATTACACTTCTAGAATTCTAAAATATAACTTAATTTTGAAATATTCCGTTTAATTGAAATAGTTAGGTTTTTTTGATTTAGCGTCTATGTTTAGGTTTTATTTAGTTTTTAAAAGTCTTGGAATTAAGGTAGAGGCGTGTCTAATCAATAAGGATATTAAACGTATAAAATCGAAAAAACCTATTTTAAGTCTGTTGCAATGCATGTGCAGACAACAGGCATAAAAAAACCAGGACTGTGTTTTAATAACAGTCCTGGTTTTATATTTTTAATTGACTTATTTATATCTGTACTGGAAGAACACCCATATCTTTTCAGTGTCTACTCCAAAGTCATCAGCATCATAATCAGCGTACTTGATTGCACCAAGTAAGCCATTTACGCCAAACAAATTAGGTTTACCCCATAAGAAGTTAATCTCATCACCGTAATCGTCAGGACCAAAATCATCGTCTTCTGCTTCATAGTCATGATATGCAAGGACGATTTTATTTTTACCAATGTAATCGCCAAAGAGTCCTAAAATTTGTAGGGTGATACTAGTATCCTCAAGACCTCCTACTGGTGTAGCGGAACCGCCAGGAGCTGCAACAAACACATCGGCCCATCCATTGAAAGCATGCACAGTAGCAAGAGGTGTTTGTACGGCATTTACACCATTGCCTTCTAAGACTTCACGACCCACTCTGATTTGATATGTAGGTTCACCAACTGGTAAAAATCCAATATTATCGACCCGAGTTCCTCCCCATTGAAGGCCTAATTCGAAGTTGTAGTAGTCGTTATCATCAAAATCTGCAACTTCTGCACCGGTAACAGGGCTTTCGCCTGCATCATCAGTTGGATCTTGATTGGCCCATTCAAACTCAGTTTGTAGATCAAACGAATCACCAATTTCATGTCTACCCACAAAACGTAACCCTAATGTGTCTGAATCAAATACATTGCCAGTTATAAATGGTGGGGCAATACCATTACCTTCTGGAAAAGGTGTTCTAGGGTTGTCATTAAAATCAAGTAAATAACCATAGGCAGTTAATTTGCCAAATTCTGGGAATGTGTATGTAAGGTTGATTAAATGGCCGTCATCAAATTTCCATTCGTTAAAGATAGAATTCTCGCCGAATAAACGCTTAACTTTCTTAACATATGAGTAGGAAATGCCAAGATTTTTAATAGAGTTGTTATCAAACCTAAATGCATTCATGGAGACATTGTTATTACGCCATATCACATCCCCCACCCAGCGGTGATTATCGTAAATTATAGTTTGACGTCCTAGTTTAAACGACGTGTTGCCATCACAGAATCCGGGAGTATTCGGGCAACTACCTGTACCACTGCGCCAGCCTATATAGGCTTCATTGATTTCACCAAAATCATTATCAGGAATGATGGCATGTCCCTCCGCATTTCTGTTACCAACGATTGGATTTGGCCCTGGGCCTAGTGGCGGAATCCGGAAATCATCATCAAGATTGAGTGAGTTATCGTTCCAATTCTTTGCAGCTTCTAATTCCAAACGCCCATAAAAGCCATGATAACGGGCAGTGGTAAATCCGAATTGTATTCTTGTACTGATAAGATCGGCATTTTCTGCACTAGATAAAACAGTTCCGTCTCGATCTTCATCCACATTTTCCAAACGGGTTCTGATCCAAAAATCTTCATTACCTTCAGTAAACATAGCCCCTAAACTTCCAACTTCAGGATAAAGTTTATTGTGCGGTGTAAAATGTGCATTGGGGACATCAGGGAAACCTACGGCTCCCACACTTTGTGCCAGTAAGAAAGTAACTACTGCTATGAGTAGTGAGAGTGGTTTTAAATAGACCATGGTAGCTTGCTCCTCCCTTGAAAGAATTAGACCGGTCGCGCTAGGTATTCCAGTCACACAACTAAGTTATGCTTAGTTTTTATATTTCTTATATGCAAATTTTATAGGTTTTTAACACCTACTCACTTAGCAATATAAAAGAATGGTCGTTTACCTTCCAAGACTTTGTTGCTATTGAATCTATAGGTAAATGCTATGGGAAAACGAAGTTTTATGAAATTTCATTGTCCTTTACTACAAACTTAAGGGTTAATGAGATAAATAAGCTTGTAAAGACATAAATTTTGAGCAGTTTAAGTGTGCTTTTCTAAAATTACCTGCAATTTGAAGTTAATAAGCACAATGAGCGGTTAATCTGAGTATGAAAATGTCTCATTTTGGGGTATACCACATTTATTTTAGGGTTATCTTCTACACGCTCTAAAACAAGCTAGTTGTATTTCTGCTCTACATGGTTTTATAGCAGTGCAGTTAATTCCTTACCAATTGTTTTAATCTTTATCTAAAGCAAATCATTTATTACTGTAATTCAATCTCATTTTCTGTCAGCTCTTGTTTCAGAGTTGCTAAATTTTTTTCCAGTAAGACCATGGTTGTATTTTTGAATTCGATAATTTTTTCATCAAACTTGTTTGCTATATAAACGGTGTCGTTTGTGGGACCTCTTTTATTGAGCTTTTCAATTACAAGCTCAGAATATTTATAAAAACGAGTTACGCCAGCTAAAATTTCAGGGGGCGTAGTTAATAATGCTGGCGAAGATTTTAGGGAGTCCCAAACGAAGTACTCGGGGTGGTTTGACCATTGGCTATTTTTATTATAGCGGGCACCACCTTTGCGATAGTTGTTTATGATTTCTTCATATACGCTTATATTGTAATTCAGTTCATTACGTAACGAAGTACGAACATAATAACTGTCACGATCGGCTCTTACTGACTCAAATTGAATTGCCGTTTCGAGTGCCGCATGTGCGGCTAAATAAACACCAAGTACAGTAGAAAAGACAACAAAAAAGTTACCTATCCAAAATTCCCAATTTGCTTTGCCCAGTCTCGCTTTTGCTCTGGTGAAAAATTTCGTTGGTGAGAGCAATGCTATTAAAGCCATAATTCCTTCTCCCAATGTATGGAATATTGTTTATATCTAAATATAAAAATTTAGGTCATGCTTTAATCAATATTTGCTATGTTTTAATACGACGAGCTGTAAGCTATAGTCGTTCTGCGGCTTGTGTCAGTACCCATGTGACGAATTACTGTGAACCCCGCCAGGCCCGGAAGGGAGCAACGGTAGCAGTTGCTTCGGGTGCAAAGGGATTGCTGGCACAGGTCGCACTATTATACTGAACAGATTATCAAAATAGCCCCAGAATGAGTTATCAAGCACTTGCCCGAAAATGGCGTCCTAAAAACTTCACAGAAGTAATTGGCCAATCTCATGTTGTGAAGGCATTAGCCAACGCATTAGACCAGGATAGAACTCACCATGCGTACTTATTTACAGGCACGCGTGGGGTAGGGAAAACAACCCTGGCACGAATTTTTGCTAAATGTCTGAATTGTGAAGAAGGTGTGTCATCGTCTCCTTGTGGACAATGCAGTGCATGTGAGGGGATTGATACAGGGCGTTTTATTGATTTAATTGAGGTGGATGCAGCCTCGCGAACCAAAGTGGAAGATACTCGTGAGCTTTTAGATAACGTTCAATATAGTCCTACGAGTGGACGGTTTAAAGTTTATTTGATTGATGAAGTGCATATGTTGTCAGGACATAGTTTTAATGCCTTGTTAAAAACTTTAGAAGAACCTCCGCCGCATGTGAAATTTTTACTGGCGACTACAGACCCACAAAAACTACCGATAACTGTATTGTCGAGATGTTTGCAATTCAATCTAAAGCGGCTTTCTAATGAGGCAATTTCTAAACAGTTGGAAAAGCTACTACAAAATGAAGAAATATCGTTTGAAAAAAATGCATTGCATGCATTAGCACGAGCTGCTGATGGAAGTATGCGTGATTCACTAAGTTTGTTAGACCAGGCAATTGCTTTTAGTGATGGGAATGTTAGTGATGAAGCAATTCACGAAATGCTAGGGACTGTGCCAAGAGAATATTTGCATCAGATTATGCAAGCATTATCTAAGTCAGATGCGTTAGAAGTAATGAAATGTACTCAAGAATTAGCACAACTTTCAGCAGATTTTAACAGCTTGTTTGAAGACATTATTGAGGTTTTGCATCAAGTTGCTTTATCGCAAGCAGTACCAAGTATGCTTGAGACTATAGAGTTTGATGCAGAAATCGTTAAACAGTTGGTAAATAGTTTTGATCCAGAAGATGTTCAATTATGTTATCAAATTGCACTTATCGGCAAACGTGACCTTTATTTAGCTACTTCGCCTCAAAGCGCATTGGAGATGACCCTGTTGCGCATGATTTCATTTCGACCTGCACCTAGTGTTGAGAGAGATATTAACCAGGCTAAAACGGCTGTCACTGCGCCTCAAAAAACTACAGCAACACCCCCGCAAAAAAAGCAAAAGGTAAAAAAAAATCATAAAAAGCTAATTGAGCTTGCAGAAAATAATGAGATATGGAGTGAATTAATCGAAAATATAGATTTGCAAGGAGTATCATATTCGTTGGCTTCTAACTGTAGTGTAGATTCAGTAGACGATAATTTCGTTTGTTTACATCTAGCTAGACAGCATGAAGGAATTGCCACAGAAGGAGCTAAACAACGTTTAGAGGCAGCCTTGCGAGAATATTTTAATTGTGATTTGCGATTGAAATTCGATATATCAGATGATGAGCTCGAAACACCCGCGCGCAAAAAAGATCGTGTAAAAGAAAAAATCCAATCTCAAGCAGAGAAGAATGCAGAAGAGGACGATGCTGTAAAAGCGTTAAAAGCACAATTTGGAGCAGAAATTATTGAAGGTTCTGTCAGACCAATAGAAAATTAGGTGAACAGAAAAACACAATGACAAAATTGCATATTAAATTTTGTATAAATTTAGAATTTTAAGGTGAAAAAATGAAAGGTGGATTAGGTAATTTGATGAAGCAAGCGCAAAAAATGCAGGAAGATATGCAAAAAGCGCAAGAAGAATTAAAAAACTTAGAGGTGGAAGGTCAAGCAGGTGGAGGGATGGTTAAAATTACAATGACAGGGAAGTATGCCGTGCGTAAAGTGCAAATTGATGACAGCTTGTTAAATGATGATAAGGATATGCTTGAAGATCTCATTGCAGCGGCTATTAATGATGCTTCTAATAAAGTTGAGGCTCTAACTAAAGATCAAATGTCGGATTTAACAAGCGGGTTAAATTTGCCTCCTGGAATGAAATTACCTTTCTAAAAATTTTATTTATGTCATTCGGTTTATCAGGTAATGGCTCGCAGCCACCGTCACTTCTCGACAGCTTAATTGAATCACTTAAATGTTTGCCAGGAGTGGGGCCAAAGTCTGCGCAAAGGATGGCTTTTCATTTATTACAGCGTAATCGCGAAGGTGCAAAAACTTTAGCGACTAATTTAGAAAGAGCAGCCAAAGAAATTGGTCATTGTGCAAGTTGTCGTACCTTTACCGAGCATGAGCTTTGTGCGATATGCAGTAATAATAGCCGTGTAAGGGAACAAATTTGTATTGTTGAAAGTCCCGCTGATGTTTTTACAATTGAAAAAAGTACCGACTACAAAGGCTTATATTTTGTGTTAATGGGACGCCTTTCGCCATTAGATGGTATTGGTCCTAAAGAATTGGGGTTAGATATTTTAGAGAAACGTTTAGCAGAACAAGAAATAGAAGAGATGATATTAGCTACAAATTCTACTGTTGAAGGTGAAGTTACTGCGCACGTGTTAAGTGAAATGGCGCGCAAACATGAAGTTAAAACTACACGGCTTGCTCAAGGTGTTCCTGTTGGAGGCGAACTGGAATTTGTAGATCAGAATACTATTGCTCAGGCGTTTAATGCACGAAAGCATTATTAATTCAGAGTTAATTCAGATATAAGGTTTGATCAAATTCTGATAAGAAATATAACGTTCTTTATTAATTATATTTTTATCTACTGCTAATTTGATTGCGCAATGTGGTTCATTAATGTGTTTGCAGTCATGAAACTTACATTGACTGCTAATTTTGTCAATTTCGACAAAACCTTGAATAATTTTTCTGGCATTAAGCTCGGCTGCTGAAAAATTTCTTACGCCCGGCGAATCAATTAATTCACCACCATGTGGAAAATCATATAATGTTGTTGTGCTGGTAGTATGTTTACCTTGAGCAATTTGATCTGAAATTGACTGAGTTTCAATGTCGAGGTCAGGTATGAGTGCATTGATTAAAGTTGATTTCCCAACCCCAGATTGACCGACAAAAACACAAGTTTTGTTTTTAAGTTGATCTGCTAAATTATCTAGACTGGATAAGTCATTTTTCTTTGTCTCAATTACCGGGTAAGGGAGATCTTTATATTTAATCTGTATCATAGACGTCACTGATTTTGCATTATTTAAATCCATTTTATTAATTGCAATGAGTGTTTCAGCGGGTAGTAGTTCTGCTGCCACTATGTAATGATCGATTAACTCTGGCGATGGTTCGGGTTCAACAGCACATACAACTACTATAGTGTCAATATTCGCAGCTACAGTTTTTGTCATATGTTCAGTTTGTCTTACTAATTCATTTTTGCGTGGTAGTTGTTCTAAGATTTGGTCTCGATCCTGCTCATTGCGATAACATAAAACATTATCACCGCATACTACGTGACTGAACTTTTTTGTAGAAATGCATGTATGTCGTATGTTGTTCTTATCTTTTACGACAAGGTGTGCACCATGGCGACTAACAACTTTTGCAGGATATTTTTCGATGATAAATTTAGAAAAGTTAAAAGTTGTAATACATCTTGTTTAAGTATGATTGAACAGTATTAATTTGTTGTTCTGACCAATTTAGTTCAAGACTACTTTGGCAACGATTTACTTGTTTGGTTAATGCTTCGCTGGAAGTTACATTGCGATTTTTGCGAGTATATAAGACCGAACCATCTCCGCCAGTCATGGCCGCATGGCATGCAATACAATTTTCTTCATGCAAGAGTGAGCCATTTTCTGCGAGGGTAAGCTGCGTAGCACAGATAAATAGCAAAGGAGCAATTAGGTGAAGTTGAATTTTCATTTAAAATAAAAACGTATAGCTATAATAATTTGCCTTGTAGATAGGTATGATATACAAAACCAGCAGGGAAATACCAATGTCTGTAGACGCTGAGAATTTAATATGGATTGATTTGGAGATGACAGGATTAGACACCATGTCTGATCAAATTATCGAAGTCGCCACTATTATTACGAATAAAGATTTAGAGGAAATCGCAGTAGGCCCCGTCATAGCGATTCGTCAGCCAAGCACATTATTAGAGGCTATGGATGAATGGAATACTACGCAGCATACTAAATCAGGATTGATAGAAAGAGTTAAAAATAGCTCTGCAAGTGAGCAGGATGCAGAAACGGCCACAATAGATTTTTTGCAACAGTATGTTCCTGAAAATTCTTCACCCATGTGTGGAAATAGTATCTGTCAGGATCGTCGTTTTCTGGCTCGCTTAATGCCGAAACTAGAAGCGTATTTTCATTATCGCAATCTTGATGTGAGTACTTTAAAAGAGCTTGCGCAACGCTGGTACCCAGATGTGGCTAAAGGTTTTAATAAAGACTCGAAGCATCTGGCTTTGGATGATATTCGTGATTCGATTGAAGAGCTTAGATATTATCGAAAACACTTGTTACTAAAATCATAACAAGTCTTAACTAATAAGTAGCATAAACAGGCTTGGGTAAAGTGCTCACAAGATTAGGATCGAGAATAGTATCGATATTTTCTAAAGTTGGATCTGTATCAGGGTAATCTAATGTGTAGTGTAAACCACGGCTTTCTTTTCTTCTCAATGCGCTACGAATAATCAAATCTGCAACCAGTGTTAAATTTCTTAATTCAATAAGATCACTGCTCACACGGAAGTTACTATAGTATTCGTCAATCTCTGAGGTAAGCAGATCAACACGATGTTTAGCGCGTTGTAAGCGTTTGTTAGTGCGAACAATCCCAACATAGTCCCACATAAATCTTCGTAATTCATCCCAGTTGTGTGCAACTACAATTTCTTCATCCGGTTCGGTTACACGGCTTTCGTCCCAATGTGGAATGTCTACGTCACTACTTACTTTAGGTCCTTTTCTATTAATTAATTCACTTGTAGATGAAGCGAATACAAGACATTCTAAGAGCGAATTACTTGCCATGCGATTGGCCCCATGCAAACCAGTGTGAGTGGTTTCACCGATAGCATATAAGTTTTCAACATCCGTTTGACCTTTTAAATCTGTCATCACGCCACCACATGTGTAATGTGCTGCAGGTACAACTGGAACAGGATCTTTGGCCATGTCATAGCCAAGCTTTAAGCAACGCGCATAAACATTGGGGAAGTGTTTTTGGATAAAGCTCTTTGGTTTATGACTGATGTCAAGGTATACACAGTCAACGCCCATTTGTTTCATTTTATAATCTATTGCGCGTGCCACAATATCACGCGGAGCGAGCACACCGCGGGGATCAAACTCATGTGCAAACTCGCTACCATTTGGTAATAGCAATTTGCCGCCTTCACCGCGAACGGCTTCAGTAATTAAATAAGATTTAGCTGTCGGATGATATAAGCATGTTGGATGGAATTGCATGAACTCCATATTTGCAACTCGGCAGCCCGCGCGCCAAGCCATAGCAATACCATCACCGGAGGCTCCATCCGGATTGCTGGTATATAAATATACTTTACTTGCGCCACCTGTAGCTAAAACAATGTGTTTGGCTTTGAAAGTTTTAACTTTATTTTCTTCCGTGTCGAGCACATACGCGCCAACGCACTGATTAGTATTTTTTTTAGCTAAGTGTTTATGTGTTGTTATTAAATCAATGGCAATATGGTGATCGAATAACTCAATATTGTTTTTCTCTTGAGTATTTTTGATTAAAGCATTTTCTATTGCCCAACCCGTTGCATCTGCGGCGTGCACAACTCGGCGGTGGGTATGACCGCCTTCACGCGTAAGATGCAAATATTTTTTTCCGTCTAATCCTGTTTCGTAGGTAAATTCAACACCCAGCTCTAACAACCAAGTAATCATTTCTTTACCATGCGAGACAGTATGTAAAACAGCTGATTCATCACAAAGACCAGCACCGGCATCGAGGGTATCTGCCATGTGTTGTTCTATGGAATCATCGTCGTCCATAACGGCAGAAATTCCCCCTTGTGCCCAGGCAGTACTGCCATCATCAAGTGGACCTTTGGAAATTACCGCAACGCGATACCCATTATCCAAGCGTAATGCCAGGCTTAAGCCTGCCGCGCCACTACCAATTATTAGAGCATCAAACTCATACATATAATGTAAATATAGGCATTTCTTACTTATTCGTCTGACATTGTGGCATATAAGGCGTGATCTGGTTAACAAAATCCTACCACTTAGCGGTAGAATCCATCCCAGAGTAGGGGAAGTAGAACTCTTAACCGATAACATTGTCATACAGCTACGGATAGTTAAAAATCCGTACTTACAGGAGTTTAGCCCTGATGGGCGAGAATAATAACGATAAGGAGCTTGTGAAGCGGGCTCAAAAGGGGGACAAAGTAGCGTTTGATACGCTGGTAACCAAATATCACTTAAAGGTAGTGAATTTGGTGACTCGCTTCGTGAAAGATGCTGATGATGCTCAAGATGTTGCACAGGAAGCTTTCATTAAGGCATACCGCGGTCTTAAAAATTTTCGAGGCGACAGCGCTTTCTATACATGGTTGTATAGAATTGCGATTAACTCTGCGAAGAACTATTTAGTGTCGCAGAGTCGGAAGACACCTGCATTTGCAGTAGATGTTGATGATGCTGAACACATGGAATCAGCAACTAATTTGAAAGAGTATGACACGCCAGAAGGCAACATGCTCACAAATGAAATTGAAGAGACAGTTTATAAAGCGATCAAGGAGTTGCCAGAAGATTTGAAAACTGCAATAACATTACGCGAGTTAGAAGGCATGACTTATGATGAGATTGCAAATGTAATGGAATGTCCAATTGGAACTGTGAGATCAAGGATATTTCGCGCACGAGAAGCAATCGATAAACACCTTAAACCGCTATTAAGTTAAATGAGGCTGTTAATCTTGTATTACAAGGAATGAATTAAACATGAAGGAAACAAATCAAGAGTTATTATCAAAAATATTAGATGAAGATATTTCTGAGTTTGAAGCGCAACGCATCTTGAAAGAAATAAAAACGGACGATGAGCTTCGTTCGACATTGCAACGTTATGACTTGATTGGTCATGTAATGCGTAAAGAATTGCCTAAAGGATATAACCAAAACTTTGTGCATAATGTAATGAGTCAACTCGAACGAGAAGAAATGGATGCACCTGATCCAGAGTTAAATGAAGTTAATACAGAAAGTAAATTTAAAACATTTATTGGTCTAGCCATCGCTGCATCCGTTGCCGTATTTTCATTTATTGCCTTCCAAAATTTTTTACAGCCAGAGACTGACACTAAACCACCAGCAATTGTTGCTGATCGTGTGGTTGAAGAAAGTGATATACAGCGTGTAAGCAGTGAAGATTTGCAAAATTTTATATCTAATCCTGAAGCTGCCGCGAGTTTCAATAGTTATATAATGAATCATGCTGAATATGCGTCACCACGTGTTTCCGTTCCACATGTGAGAATTGTAGGATACGGAAAAGATGAAATAGAAAAAAACAATTAAGCTGCTAATGAATTTATTTCGACTGCCCATAATTCTTTTAATTACGTGCAGCCTTTCTCTTGCATCAGTTTCTATTTTTGCTGAAGAGAACAGTCTTCAGCATATACTTGGAAAAATGAATCAAACTCTAGAGAGAGGAAATTACGAAGGTACATTTGTATTCATGCACAATGGCAATGTTGAAACCATGCGTATCGTACATGGCTATTCTGAAAATGGAGTGCGTGAAAAACTAGTTTCTCTCACTGGTGATGCACGGGAAGTGATACGTGATCAAGATATATTAACTTGTATTTGGCCGCGCGATAAACTTGTAGTGATCGAAACGGCAAGCACTACCCATGGTTTACCATCATCTTTGCCTACAGATCTAAATGATTTAGCCTTTCATTACAAATTGACAGAAGTTGGGCAAGCAAGGATAGCGGGTCATGATTGTATGATTGTTCGTTTTGAACCTCTCGATGAGTTTCGTTATGGGCATGAATTGTGTGTAGAAGCTCAACAAGGAATGCTTTTGGAGTCAAAAACGTTTGATACTTCAGGTAAGACTATAGAGAAAATGATGTTTACTAGTTTTCGTATGCGTGATTCGGCTCCTGAAAAGCTATTCGAACCTAGTGTTGAATTAAATGATTACACCTGGAAAACAGCAAGCGTTGAATTAAATGGTGAACTACAGCCCGACCAAGCATGGAAAATAGAAAATCTTCCGCCAGGATTTTCGCTTCAGAGTGTTTCTCGCAGATTGATGAGTGCGAGTAATAATCCGGTACAACATATGGTTTTAACAGATGGCTTAGCTTCGGTGTCGGTATTCATTAGTAAAGTTGATAATCCTGAACAGGTTTATAAAGGTGCGCATAAACAGGGTGTGATTAACGCGTATGCAAGAGATCTTAATCAACATCAAATAACGGTGGTTGGCGAAGTGCCTGAGGGAACAGTTAAAATGATTGGCACGTCGGTATTTTATTCGAATCCTTAAAAAATAATAAAAATTATATTTATATTAAACTTTTTGCTTTTTTTAAATGTCTATCTAGACATTGCTAACATGTGATCATGTTAGTGAAAGACTTCGTTATTAAAAGTAAATCACTAGCCAGAATGGAGTGAGGGTATGAAGAATAGGAATGTTTTTGCTAGTTTATTAATTAGTTTTGCAATTCTAGTAACTTTAACAGTAAATAACGCAGCTGCACGGTATAACCTACCTGATTTCACTGAACTAGTTGAAGAACATGCTGATGCAGTTGTTAATATTAGCACGAGCAAACAAACAGAAGTTAGACGGGGTTTGCCGCCAGGGATGGATATACCCGAGTTACCGGAGGGCAGCCCATTTGGTGATTTATTTGAAAAGTTTTTTGGTGAACATGGCGGCAATGGTGAAGAGTTTTTCAATTCACGCTCATTAGGCTCAGGTTTTATTATTTCGCAAGACGGATATGTGATAACAAATCACCATGTTGTTAAGGGTGCCGATGAAATTATTGTTAAACTTAGCGATCGTAGACAATTAGTAGCTGAAATCATCGGCAGTGATCCCCGCAGTGATATCGCTTTACTTAAACTTGAAGGAAATGATTTTCCAAGCGTCAAACTTGGTGACTCAGATGCAATAAAAGTTGGGCAGTGGGTCTTAGCTATTGGTTCTCCATTTGGGTTTGATGCATCCGTGACTGCTGGAATTGTTAGTGCTAAGGGTAGAAGTCTTCCAAGCGAAAACTATGTTCCTTTTATTCAAACTGACGTGGCGATCAATCCTGGAAATTCTGGTGGACCATTGTTTGATTTAGATGGCAAAGTTGTAGGAATTAATTCGCAAATTTACACCCGTTCTGGTGGTTTTATGGGTCTTTCATTTGCAATTCCAATTGAAGATGCTATGGATGTTGTTGAACAACTGAAAACGCATGGATATGTATCGCGCGGATGGTTAGGTGTTTATATCCAGGAAGTGACACGTGAATTAGCGGAATCATTTGGAATGGAAAAACCAACAGGGGCTTTGGTTGCAAAAATTCTGGAAGATAGTCCTGCCCAGGATACGGATATACAAATTGGCGATATTATTCTTGATTATAATGGAAAAGAAGTTAAGAACTCCGCCTCACTCCCGCCTATGGTAGGACGCACACGTGTAGGTGAAGTTGTTAAATTAAAAATAATGCGCGATGGAAAAACTAAAACGGTTAAGTTAAAAATTGGGCAATTGCCAGAGAAAGGGCAAACGTTAGCAGGAAAGAAAGACCTTAAAGACGAGACTGAAGATACTGTTTTTGGCTTGTCTTTACGTCCATTAACTGAAGAAGAGATGGAAAATCTGGAACTAGAAAATAATGGGCTATTAGTACTTGATGTGCTAAACGGAGCAGCAAAATCCGCAGGTATACGCAAAGGTGATGTGATTCAGATGATCAATGGTGAACCGGTAGACAGTGTAAAAGCGTTTAGCAAGCTCATCGATGATCTTCCAGAAGGAAAATTTGTTTCTATGCTAGTACAACGCTCACATGGCCCGGAGTTTTTAGCGATGAGAATTCCAGAAAAGTAGCTTGCTCTAAAGGGATAAGTTACAAGGAAAAGTTAGTAATAACGATTGAAAATAAGCGATAATCAGGCCTGCTCGATTAACTAAATAGAAGACTGACAGGCCTAGAGGGGAACTTCATAAAGTATTCCCTAAAATATTTTATGAAGCACATTCGCAACTTTTCTATTATTGCGCATATTGACCACGGAAAATCTACCTTAGCGGATCGTTTTATCCAGCATTGTGGCGGCTTGTCTGAGCGTGAGATGAGCGAGCAAGTATTGGATTCAATGGATCTTGAACGTGAACGTGGTATCACCATCAAAGCTCAAAGTGTTTCTTTGCAATATAAGGCAAGCGATGGCGAAACATACCAACTCAATATAATTGATACCCCTGGGCATGTTGATTTTTCATATGAGGTTTCACGTTCTTTGGCTGCTTGTGAAGGTGCATTATTGGTAGTAGATGCCTCACAAGGGGTGGAAGCCCAAAGTGTGGCAAATTGCTACACAGCTATTGACCTCGGTTTAGAAATTCTTCCTGTTTTAAATAAAATGGATTTAGCGTCTGCAGATCCTGATCGTGTTGCTGAAGAAATTGAAGAAGTAATTGGAATTGATGCAACGGATCCTTTACTTGTAAGTGCAAAAACAGGATTGGGTGTTGAAGATACGCTTGATGCAATCATAAAACATTTTCCAGCTCCAGGCGGAGATGAAAATGCTCCGCTGAAAGCTTTAATTGTTGATTCATGGTTTGATAGTTATGTAGGTGTTATTTCTCTAGTACGTGTGATGGATGGTGAAATAAAACCGAAGCAAAAAGTCACTGCCATCTCATCAGGTCGAAGTTATCAAGTTGAAAAAGTTGGAATTTTTACACCCAAACGTACTGAAAGTGAAAGTTTAAAAACTGGTCAGGTTGGTTACATAATTTGTGGTATCAAAGATATTAATGCTGCAAAAGTTGGTGATACGTTTACCAGTACGTCAAATTCAGCAGAACAAGCCTTAGAAGGATTTAAAGAAGTACAGCCAAATGTTTTTGCGGGCATGTTCCCAGTAAGTTCAGATGATTATGAATCATTTCGCGATGCACTGGATAAGTTAAGTTTAAACGATGCCGCATTTAGTTATGAACCGGAAACATCTGATGCTCTTGGGTTCGGTTTCCGTTGCGGTTTTCTCGGAATGTTGCATATGGAAATCGTTCAAGAACGTTTGGAGCGTGAGTACAGTTTAGATCTCATAACGACTGCACCAACTGTTATCTATGAAGTGCATAAAAATGATGGTGAAGTTCTGCAAATACATAACCCATCAGATTTACCTGAAACCAGTAAAATAAAAGAAATACGTGAACCTATTATTCATGCTTCGATATTAGTGCCACATGATTATGTAGGTAATGTAATTACTTTATGTATTGAGAAACGAGGTGTACAGAAGAATCTTACATATCATGGAAATCAAGTATCAATTAATTTCGAAATACCGCTAAGTGAAGTCGTTTTAGACTTTTTTGATAAATTAAAATCAGTGAGCAGAGGTTACGCATCATTTGATTATTATCAGTCCAAATTTGAAGGCGCACCATTAGTTAAGCTGGATATTTTGATTAATGGTGAGCGAGTAGATGCTTTATCTGTAATCGTACACAAAGAACAAGCTGCAAATTACGGTAGAGACTTGGCAGTAAAAATGAAAGATATCATTCCAAGGCAGATGTATGATGTTGCTATTCAAGCTGCGATCGGATCAAAAATTATTGCAAGAACCACTACAAAAGCGTTGCGTAAAAATGTAACTGCAAAATGTTATGGCGGTGATGTAACTAGAAAGAAAAAGCTGTTAGAAAAACAAAAAGCTGGGAAAAAGCGCATGAAGCAAATTGGTAAAGTTGAAATTCCGCAAGAAGCTTTTTTAGCAGTATTGCGCGTAGAGAAATAAGTAACCAATTTATGAATCTTAAAGGAATAATAATATGTTTGATGCTTGTTACATATGCATCGGTATCGAACGCAGATTTCCTTAAGGTTACTTTATTGGGCACCGGAAGCCCCAGGCCCAGTGTTGATCGTTATGGCCCAGCTGTATTGGTAGAAGTGGGCGGTAAAAATTTGTTGTTTGATACAGGTAGGGGCGTAGTGCAGCGATTACGAATGCTCGATGTGTCTATTTCAGGCATTCAGCAGGTCTTTTTTACCCATCTCCATTCCGATCACATTTCTGCTTTAGACGATGTTTGGCTCACAGGCTGGATTTATCAACGTAAAAATCCATTACATGTTTATGGTCCGGATGGTACCCAGTCATTCGTAAAGAATATGCAACAAGCATATGAGTTTGATGCAAATCTACGTCATCAATATGCAGGTTTAGAATCTAATGCTGCAAAAGTGGTTGCGACGAATATAAAACCTGGTGTGATTTTTTCAGAAAATGGAGTCAAGGTAACTGCATTTTTAGTAGATCATAAACCTGTTGACCCGGCATATGGGTATCGAATAGATTTTGGTGATCGCTCCGTCGTAATTTCTGGTGATACAACTTATTCACAGAGTTTAGTCGATCATTCTATGGGGGTTGATTTATTGGTACATGAAATTATTGCAATAAAAAATGAAATTCTTGATAAAAATCCCCGTTTGCAGAAAATCGAACGCTATCATACTGACCCGAAGCAACTGATTAAGGTATTAAATGCAGTAAAACCGCGTGTTGCTGTCATGACGCATGTGATAGTGGTTGGAATATCTGAAGACGAAGTGGTTGAACAAATAAATAACAGCTATGAAGGTGAGATATATATGGGTGAAGATTTAATGAGTTTCGAAATTGGCAGTAGTATAAAAGTGATACCATACTCAAAAAATTAATTTACAACTTATGCAGCTTGATTATTCAAAACCATTATTGATGGGTGTGTTAAATGTCACCCCAGATAGCTTTTCTGATGGGGGCATGTATCCTTCATCCAAAGATGCAATTACACGTGGATTGGAAATGGTTGAGCAGGGCGCCGATATTATCGATATTGGTGGGGAGTCAACACGGCCGGGAGCAGAACGAATTGATGCTACCGAACAAAAACGCAGAGTACTGGATGTAATCGCAGGCTTACGCAAAGAACTTGCCGATACGATTCATATCAGTATCGATACGACACTTTCTGAAGTGGCTGCTGCGGCACTTGATTCAGGTGCAACGATGCTAAATGATGTCAGTGCGGGTGCTGAAGATGAGGCGATGTTAAATCTTGCGGCTGATGTAAGTGTTCCAATATGTTTAATGCATATGCAAGGTGAGCCGGGCACAATGCAGGATAATCCAAGCTATGATGATGTCACGCGTGAAGTAGCAGATTATTTACGCCAGCGAGCTCATTATGCTGAAAGTATAGGTATAAAAAAAGAAAATATTATTCTTGATCCGGGGATTGGTTTTGGTAAGCGTACTCAGCATAATCTTGAATTATTGCGTAATCTAGAAAATATTGTTGAGATTGGTTATCCCGTGTTGCTTGGAACTAGTCGCAAGCGATTTATGGGCGAACTTGCGCGAGAGGATGACCCGCGAAAAAGAATGCCTGCTACCTGCGCAACAACCGCTTTAGGTGTTGTTGCGGGGGCAAAAATTTTTCGTGTCCACGATGTTTGGCAAAATCGCCAGGCATTAGATGTTACTTGGGGAATTTATAATAGTTAATTTTTTGATTTGTTTTGAAGTTTTAGTACAGTTTTTTCTTTTTGGTTGTGGCTTAAACGCTTAATTTCAATTTCTCGAATAGTAGCGCTGCTGCGAGTATGTCCACCTTCGCTATATACAACTCTTAATGGTTTGCGACTTGAAAAAAATTTAGCGCCCCTACCATTGAGATGTTGTTTAAATCGTCTTTCCACATCAGTGGAGATGCCAGTGTAGTAATAATGATCTTCAGTTTCGATTATGTACACATACCAATTCATAGATTATTCAATTGTTTGCAATTTTTGATCTAATACGGGCCATACATTTTCAAGAATAATTTTTTGAGCCTCTGCAGTTGGGTGTAAACCATCTTTTTGCATATAATCTATTTTTAGCGCAACACCATCTAAAATAAAGGGAACGAATGGAATATCATAATCAGTTGCAAGATCCGTAAAGACCTGCTCAAAGCTCTGTGTATATTTTTGCCCATAGTTGGGAGGTAGTTTTATTCCCAACAATAACGAGGAACCTACTTCATTACATAAATTTAATATTTGGTCCAGATGCTGCTTCATAAGTTGTGTTGACTGACCGCGTAAGCCATTGTTTGCCCCTAATTCAATAATGCATAGTACAGGCTCATGGGTTTCTAATAAATTAGGTAGGCGGGCTAATCCACCTGCGGTAGTCTCACCACTTACTGATGCGTTAACAACATGCCACTTATTATCTTTTGGATACTTCTCATTTATGCGTTGTTGTAATAAATTTACCCAACCATGTTCGATATCTATCCCATATGCAGCACTTAAGCTGTCCCCAAGAACCAGGATCGTGTTCTCGCGTACATTTTCGTTGGCATAACAATAAGTGAAGCTAACAATATAAATAAGAAATACAAAACGGAGTAATATCATTTCAGTAACAAGTGTAATTAGTTGTAGTCAGGTTAGTAAAGTTGTCGAATCAGAGGAAGGGCCAATTTCAATTCTTGAAGAAATTAACCTTCAAGTCAACGAGGCACAAACTGTCGCAGTAGTAGGGCAATCCGGTTCTGGTAAAACAACCTTGTTAAGTTTATTAGCAGGACTAGATATTCCGACCACAGGAAGTATCGAATTGTTCCGACAAACGATTGAAAAACTAAGTGAAGATGAACGTGCAGCGTTACGTAATCAGTATATTGGCTTTGTTTTTCAAGCTTTTCATTTGGTGCCAGGTTTTACAGCACTAGAAAATGTTATGTTGCCATTAGAAATTAATGACAATAAACAATCAAAAGATATAGCTAGCACTTTATTAGATCGTGTAGGAATGGAGCATCGAACAAATCATTTTCCAACAACATTATCAGGTGGTGAGCAACAACGTGTTGCCATTGCGCGAGCGTTTGCCACGACACCGCCTTTATTGTTAGCAGATGAGCCTACTGGCAATTTAGATGCTAATACTGGTAAAAAAATTATTGATTTATTATTTGAATTGAATGAAGAAAAAGGTACAGCATTAGTATTGGTTACACACGACCCATCATTAACGGAAAGATGTGATCGCTGTTTTAATTTAGAGTATGGCAAACTAGTTGAGCTCTAAGTATGTTTAATTTTTATCGTAAACTTATCGCCAGACAATTGCGTTTGAGTTCAATGCGATTGTTTTGTTTAGCTGTGGCAATTTCTTGTGCGGTTACATTCAGTATTACTTTATTAGGTGATCGACTAGAGCAGTTATTTAATCAACAAGCAAAAGAAGTGATCGCCGCAGATCTTGCTCTACAATCTACAACAGAGCTAAGCAAAGAACAAAAAACTATCATTTCTGAATTTTCACTACAGACTGCTATAACTCTAAGTTTTCAAACAATGTCTAACGCTGGCGACGAATTTTTGCTTTCAAGCGTTAAAGCAGTTTCCAATGAGTATCCTTTATTAGGGCAATTACAGGTAGCAGACCAACTATATGGAGAAACTATAGCAACTCAAGATGTGCCTATACCCGGTAATGTTTGGGTTGAAGATCGGGTGCTGAATGAACTTGGGTTGGCTCTCGGCGAGAAAATAAATATTGGAGAGCATAAATTTACCATCACTCGTATTCTAGTTTATGAGCCAGATCGAGGAAATAGTTTTTATAGTTTTACACCTCGTGTCATGATGAATATTAGTGATTTAGATGCAACGCAAATTGTTAAACCAGGTAGCCGAGTTAATTTTCGTTATCTTTTCAGTGGTCAAGTAAATGACTTGTCTGCTTTGCAAAATAAGTTGCAGCCTACGCTACAACTTAATCAAGAATTTATAAGTATAGATTCAGCTAATCAAACTTTGGCAGCAACTTTAAATCGAGCATATCGATTTTTACACGTTACTGCACTGATTGCTGTATTACTAGGTGCGGTGGCTGCAGCATTAGTAAGTTACCAATATGCAAATGAAATGACCTACCATTATGCATTATTGAGATGCTTAGGATTGCAAGGGAAAAGAATGAAGGCCGCTGTGGTATTGCCATTAATTGTATTTAGTCTGATTGCAATTATTTTTGGTTTATTGCTGGGTGCGCTGACACATTTATTGATCCTGAGAAATCTAACTGAACTCATTCCGGAGTCATTACCATCTGCAACTAGCAAACCTTATTTACTCAGTATACTTACAGCAGGTCTCGTGGTTGCTAGTTTTGCTTTACCATTTTTATACAAATTATTAAATACCGCACCAAAGTTGTTACTAAACCGTGTTGAAGAACAAAAACGCTCCATCCTTGTGAGCATGATTATTATGTTTATCGGTTTGATTGTGCTTATTTATATTAGCACTCAGGATGTGAAAATAAGTGTATATATCTTATTTATATTATGCATGTTCATGTTGATTGCGTATGTATTAACCAAAGTAGCTATTGGTTGGTTAGTAAAACAAAGTAATGTTTCAAATGTTAAACTAAAATTAACTGCACGAAATTTAAATGCTAACCGCAGAATGGTTGTAATACAGGTAATAGCAATAGCCATCACATTTTTTTCTTTAGCACTGATTACGACTATTAGAGATGATTTACTAGCATCGTGGCAATCTAAAGTACCTGATAATGCTCCTAATATCTTTGTAATTAATCTTTTTGAAAAAGATAAGCAAGAATTTCAAAATACTTTGAATCAATATGAATTAGCACACAGTCCCTTATACCCTATAGTTAGAGGACGTCTTAGTGCAGTAAATGGCCGACCCATTCGTGAATATGCAAGCAAAGAGGATGATCGAGACGATGAGTCATTAGGACGTGATTTGGCACTTACGTGGAATATGCAATTACCACGCGATAATCAGATATTACAAGGCATTTGGCATAGTGAAAATTTAGATAATAATTTTGCAACTGTTTCTGTCGAACAAGGATTAGCTGAAAATTTAGATATTCAACTCGATGATACTCTAGCGTTTACTGTAGATACGCACACAGTAGAAGCGAAAGTAACAAGTATTCGTTCCGTAGAGTGGCAGTCTTTCACCCCAAATTTTTATATGATTTTCTATCCTGGTGCGTTAGATGGATTGCCGCTTACCTATATGGGAAGTATACATTTGAGCCAGCATCAGCGATCTCTTTTGCGTGAGTTTGTGCAAAAATTTCCAAGTGCCACATTTTTTGATGTTGATTTTCTATTAAATCGAATTCGTGGCATCTCGCAAAAAATTAGTTATGCAATAGAAACGGTCTTGTATTTTGCTTTGTTTGCTAGTGTGCTTGTGTTTATATCAATTGAAATGATATTGCGTAAAAATCGTATTTACAGTACTGCAATCTTTAAGGCGGTAGGTGCAAATACCAAACTGATACAAAGCATATTTCGTAGTCAATTTTTACTAATTGGGCTAATTGCTGGGGCGATAGCCTATACTTTAAATCTTTTGATTAGCTTTATATTATCTAATTATATAATTGAAGGTAACTTTATCGTAAATCCTAAAACAGCTGTATTGTGTTTAGTCATTACACCTTTATTAGTTTTGTTAGCTGGATATATCTCAATTCAACGCACTAAACAAGTGCCTGTAAAAGAGTTACTTACAGAAATGTGATCCGACTAAGCTTAAATATTTTGTTATTGAGCTTGAATTTCATAATTTTGGCTACATATTAATAAAATGTAGAATATTTAAGGTAGTTTAAATGGACATTAACCAGCTTTTGTTTTTTGGAAACCATAACGCAACCAATCAATATTGCACAGTGATCAATGAGCATGGTCTGGTGTATTATTGTGAAACAGATGATGAGAAACACCCCGAAGGGGAATGGAAGCTCGTCAATTTAGATTTACATGCTATGAGCGTATTACATTAATCATATTCAATAGAATAATTATGAACAGGAGATTAATCATCGCAATTATAATTGCTGTATTTGCTGCTGCGGTTTATTTTTTTGAAACTGGAGAAAAAGATCAGGCGGTTACTCCTGTCGAAGCCCCAAATCATGTAAAAGGTTGATGGATATTATATGCAGATTGAAAATTTTCTTTCGAAACTGAATTCTTCTCCAGACACCATAGAATTCAATGAAACGATGGCTGTAATTGACGTTAATTACAACTACACGCCTACTATATTTACAAATGGTACGATATTAAACCAAGCTGGCGAAAATGAAGGTTCTTGCAAACTTTTTGCATTCGCGCAACTGCATTATTTGAATAAGTTGCAAACTCTCGCGTGTTTTGGAACTTATTATCGGGATGAAGTATTAAAAAATCCTGAAGGGGATAATCATCAAAATATTCGAAACTTTATGCAAACAGGGTGGCATAGTATTGAATTTGAAGGGACTGCGCTAAGACTAAAATAAAATATTTTAAAAATAACATGCTATCTAAGCGCAAATTTTCAGAGGCCTCAGAACAAAATAAAATTCCCATATTAGAAGTGCTGAATGAAGCATTTAGTGATTGCTATTCAGTTCTAGAGATTGGCAGTGGGTCAGGCCAACATGCAGTATATTTTGCCAAACATCTTAAACATTTAAGTTGGCAGCCTAGCGATTTGGCAGAGAATCTCAGTAGTATTCAAGCATGGATGGATGAAGAATTACTGGATAATATTTTCCCACCTATTGAATTAGATGTGAGATTACATCCTTGGCCTGTGAATAAGGTTGATGCTATTTATACAGCGAATACCTTTCATATTATGTCCTGGAAGACGATTGAAGACTTTTTCCGGGGTGTAGGCGTATTATTAAAATCTCAAGGAAAGTTATTAGTATATGGACCATTTAGTTATCATGGGGAGCACACCAGCCCAAGTAATCAGCAATTTGATAGTCACCTGAAGCAAAGAGACCCATTAAGTGGAGTTCGGGATTTTGTTGAGCTGGATAAGCTAGCCCAGGCGCAAGGGCTAAAGTGTATTGAAGATTTTGCTATGCCAGCAAACAATCGATGCTTGTTATGGCAAAACATCGAATAATCAAGTTTACCGCTTATCGTGAAATTTTAACCTATTGTCTCGAATAGAGAAATGTGACCCAGTTCACATAGATAATAACCCTTCCCTAATTAATCTTATTGAGAGTATTTTAATCTTACCTGGAGTTGGAAATGGAAGCATTAATAATCATAGCAATACAGTTTGTAGTAGTAGGAGTTACATTAGTTGGTATGTGGCGCTTACTAAAAGAGCGAGACTATTATCACGATAGTGAACTTAGACGTCATCACTAAAATTAGAACTACTTATTCCAAACTGCAAAGCCCGGCAATAGCCGGGCTTTTTTATATGTGTTTAAAATAATGATTCTGTATATTTTGCTTGTTCATTGATAAATACTTCTTTGTGCCATCTAGCTAATGTGGTTCATCAATAACGAGACTAATTTTTATTATTAAGTGGTTGTTGCAATGTATAAGCTCTAATCATTCTATGAAGTTAGCTCTCATTTATATTCTAAATTATTAAAAATTTTCTACTAAAAAGTTTGCTGCACTTCGCATGCTAAAATAAGAATGAAGATTTAGTGATACTGGAGGGTTTATGGCTAATAATATTGCAGTTTTAACTATCCACGGTATGGGCGATACCAAAAAAGGCTATTCGGATAATTTAAGAAAAATTTTAAGTCGGTCACTTGGTGGTAAATGGGGGCATGTACATTTTGGTGAAATATATTACCAAGATGTATTTCAAGATCATCAAGTTAAGTTATTAGATCGATTCAAGAAAAATGACGATATTGATTTGATAAAGTTGCGAAGATTTCTATTATATGGTTTTTCTGATGCTGCTGGATTAGAGCGTAAAGCTAATTTGCCTAATAGTGCTTATGAGCAAGTGCAAAATAATGTTCTAGATGAAATTGATGCTGCCTATGATGAGATAGGTGGTAAAGGCAAGGTAGTAATAGTCGCTCATTCGCTAGGGTGCCATGTAATTTCTAATTATATATGGGATGCACAATGTAAAATTGCATCACATGGTGCATGGTGTGATGGTGGATTTGAAGATTCTCCAGCAGGTTCAGATTTGGATAAATTTCGACGCTTGAAAACTTTAAAATACTTATATTTTTCTGGTTGTAATATTCCAGTATTTATAGCTGGGATTCCACAAGCAAAAATTCGATCCATTACTTCATCGAGTAAGGGCTATTCCTTTAAGTGGAAAAACTTTTATGATCCTGACGATGTCTTAGGCTGGCCGTTGAAAAATTTAAACACAAGAATGGGTAAACAAAGCTACAAAACCGAAGTAGATGAAGATAATGCGATTAACGTTGGAAATTTGATCACCATGTGGAATCCACTAAGCCATACTGCTTATTGGAAAGATAAAGACTTCACAAACCCTTTGGCAAATGATATTGAGCGGTTAATTGGCTGATCCATAGGCCACAATATTATTATGAAATATTAGAACACATTTTAAAGTGGCAATTACAATTTAAAAATACTGATTTTTAAACAAATTTTGATAAGCAATTAATTTGGTTCTTTTAAATTTCGCGATTTAATTAACGAGATCCTTGGCTACTTCTTCCCGAAAATGAAAATTAACCGCTTGATTAATCATTATTGCGAAAGGAGACCATTGATTATCTCGATTAATATAGCCTGCATAAGTGCTTACATTTTCTAAAGTTCCTGATTTGGCGAATATATTAGGTGTTTGGTTTGGCATAAGATATCTATAAGGCTCAAATTTTTGTAATACATCGATAAGTTGTTTTGCGCTCAAACGATTTTTTCTAGATAAACCGGCACCTTCAACCATAATATAGTTTGACCAATTAAAGTTATTATCAATATATTGATTAATGGCTTTTTGAGATTTTTCAAGATTTGCAGGTGCACCAAATTGTTTAGCGCCTAAATTTAAAAATAGTTGATTGGCTATAAAATTGTTTGAGTATTCAAGCATGGAAGCAATAATTTGTTCCAGGGTCTTACTATTTTGGTGTGTAAATAATAATTTTGCAGACTTAGGCACATCACCACTTAAAAATAATGCATCCGTTGGAATTTCAGATCGGTTTAGTTTAGCTTTTAGTAGCTCATAAAAATATTGTGGACCATGTTCAGCTTTTCCAAGATTAATACGATGAGTGCCAATGGTAAGTCCTTGAGCTAATTCACTAGCAAGCGGTGTTAGCGGCGTTTGTGTTTCACTACTACTAATACTGTCGTCGTATACACGTACATTGATGGTATTAAAGTTTGCAGCTATAGCCCCAACCGTTGCATCGTAAGGATTTAGAGAGCTACCTTGTCCATCTATAGAAATAGTTTTACTGAAATAACTAGTATCTAATCCAATCGTATCTAACTCGGTAATTTTCTGAGATGAAAATTTTTTAACGATAAGATCTAGTTCTTCCGAAGTGAGATAAGGGTCGCCGTATCCTTTGATCCACAAACTCTTTGCGTTAGGATCATAGAAAAAATCGGTTTTAAAATGATATTTGGGTCCCCAATAATCAAGTGCTATGAGCGAGGTTAAAACTTTTACAGTAGAAGCAGGTATATAAAGCTCATTTGGGTTTTTGGTTTGTAATACATTTTTATCTTTATCAATTAACAATAATGAAGAGGATGGCAGATTTTTTAGAGTGTCAACCGGGCTTGCTGCAATACAATTTGTACAAAGCAAGAGGAATAGTATTAAGAGTGGAATGCGCATAAGCTTGCGTGTTATAGCTCGACTTCAAATCCTTCAAATTCGGGCTTACCGAGATATACCGGTTTAGCATCTCCAGCATTAGCATGTGCTTTTCTAAAAGCTTCAGATTTTGTCCAATCTTCAAACGCTTGTTTAGATTCCCAAATAGAGTGAGAAGCAAATAAACTATATTCATCAGTTTTGGGCCCACGTAATAAATTGAATTGTTTAAATCCGGGAACTTCGTCCAAGAATGTTTCTCGATTCCTCCAAATATCTAAGAAATCTTCTTCATTACCCGGAATAATTTTGAATCGGTTCATAGCTATAAACATATTTCACCTAAGTTAGGTAGATAAAAAAATTAGATAAATTATTTCTCGAATAGTTCAGGCTGAGATGAGCACCTCATCATCACAATTAAAGTTTTCATCTGTGAATGCTTTTATTAAATAATATATTGTCGATACAAGCCCCCAAACTAGTCCAAGTACTACCCCAAAATCTAATAAGCCTTTCCAGGGTTGAGGAATAAGTCGAAAAGCAAATATAAAAGCTATAATCATGACAGTAAGTGCAAAGGTTGCAAACACACGTTTTTTGGGCGCATGAAAATAAGCCATGCAAAATAGTGGAGCTAATAATGTTTGTAACCACGTTGCATTGGACAACAAGTATTTACATCTTGCAGCAAATCGTGGAGAAAATTTTAATTGAAACCCTTTGTAACCTTCGCCATGCGCCATGAAGATTGCCCAACCTATGAACACTAACCAGTGCAACCAGTTGAGTGGCATAGTAAAGGATTCAATCGTATATAGTGACAAACGCCAGCTAGCAAAAACAAGTAATACAACTAAGCCAAAGATTGCCCATATAACAGCAAATATCCTTTTAATAGTGATATGTTCAAACTCCATTTTATATATAAGTCAATTAAATTGGTTGAGGAAGTTGATTGTAGTCTAAATCAAATTATTCATTTCAGGTTATAATGTTTTCTTCAAACTGAACTACAATCCTGATTAAAAGCATATTTACTATATTAGTTAAAAATAAGGAGATAAATCATGAAACTAATATTAACCTTTTTCTTGGTGTCATTGACCTCTTTGTCTTATGCAAACCAAGAAATGAGTGAAGAACAAATGCAACAAATGATGCAGCAGGCTCAAGCTGCTCAAGAATGTTTTGCAAAGATAGATCCGGCTAAATTTGAAGCGCTTGAAGCTAGGGGTAGGGAAATGGAAAGCGAAATTCAAGGCTTGTGTGCAGCGGGCAAGCGCGATGAAGCTATGAAAACAGCTATGAAATATGGTAAAGAATTTAGCACCTCAGAAGATATGAAAGAAATACGTAAATGCAGTGAATTAATGCAAGGCATGATGGCAAATATGCCTATGCCAACGCCTTATATGCCACCAGAAGTGGATGAGGATAGCGAAAGCGAACATATCTGTGATGGCATGTAAAAAAATATTCGTTCAGAAGTAAAATCAGAACATTTTTTACAAGAGATATTACTATTTCTTTGCTTCTGCGCGTTCTTTTGCTTCTTTAATTACTTCGTCTGCTACATTTTTAGGGCAAGGAAGGTAGTGTGAGAATTCCATTGAGAATTGTCCACGTCCAGAAGTCATGGTACGTAAATCACCGATATAGCCAAACATTTCGGATAACGGTACATCTGCTTTAACACGTGTGCCAGTAGCTCCGGCATCTTGTGATTTGATCATGCCGCGGCGGCGATTAAGATCACCAATGACATCACCCACGTGATCTTCTGGGGTAAACACATCGACTTTCATAATCGGTTCTAGTAATTGTGGTCCTGCTTTAGGCATGCTTTGTCTATATGCTGCTTTAGAAGCGAGTTCGAAAGCTACTGCAGAAGAGTCGACAGCATGGAATGCACCATCAGTTAAGGTTACCTTTACATCTAGGCACGGATATCCAGCAAGAACACCTTCGTCCATCATATCACCAAAGGCTTTTTGAATAGCTGGCCAGTATTCACGTGGGACATTACCTCCCGTTACAGAAGATTCAAATTCATAACCACTGTTTTGTTCACCTGGTTCAATAATGTAATCAATTTTACCAAACTGTCCTGCACCACCAGATTGTTTCTTATGTGTATAGGTATCTTCAACACGTTGTGTAATCGTTTCTCGATATGCAACTTGCGGTGCACCCGCTATTACTTCTACACCATGTGTACGTTTTAAAATATCGATCTTAATGTCAAGGTGTAACTCACCCATACCTTTTAAGATCGTTTCGCCACTATCTTCATCGGTTGAAACCCTGAATGATGGGTCTTCTGCAACCATTTTACTTAACGCAACACCCATCTTTTCAGAAGCGCCTTTATCTTTTGGCGATATGGCCATTGAGATAACAGGATCAGGGAATACCATGGGTTCTAAAGTGGCAGGGTTATTTGGATCACAGAGTGTGTGACCTGTTTGCACATTCTTCATACCCAGAACCGCCACAATGTCGCCTGCTTGTGCAGAATCTAATTCTTCACGAGAGTCGGCATGCATTTCAACAATACGACCAATGCGTTCTGTTTTGCCGGTAAAGCTATTTAGTACAGTTGTTCCCTTATCTAATTTGCCCGAATAAATTCGAATGAAGGTGAGCGCTCCGTAACGGTCATCCATGATTTTAAACGCTAGTGCTCGCAATGGCTTGCCAGGATCAACTTCAGCAAACTCACCTGTTTCATTACCTTCTAAGTCTACTTCGGGTTGTGGGGGCACTTCCGTAGGGGCAGGTAAGTAATCTACTACTGCATCTAAAACAAGTTGGATACCTTTATTTTTAAATGCCGAACCGCAGTATGTTGGGAAAAAATCTAGTGCAATGGTTCCAGTGCGAATACATTGTTTTAAAGTATCAATGTCAGGTTCTTCACCATCTAAATATTTTTCCATTGCATCGTCATCATGTTCGAGAGCCGTTTCAACAAGCTCTTCACGATATTGTTCCACTTTGTCTTTAAACTCTTCAGGAACGTCTTGTTCTTTATAGTTCATGGGATCGTCAGAACCTTCCCATATCCATGCTTTGCGTGTAAGTAAATCGATTACACCTGTGAAGTTATCTTCAGTTCCAATTGGTAAGGTCATCACTAATGGTTTTGCACCCAATACTTTTTTAATTTGATCAACAACACTGTAAAAATCAGCGCCTAATCGATCTAATTTATTTACAAATATAATGCGTGCAACTTTAGACTCATTTGCGTAACGCCAGTTGGTCTCTGACTGAGGTTCAACACCACCAGACCCGCAAAATACACCAACACCGCCATCCAGAACCTTAAGCGAACGGTATACCTCAATAGTGAAATCGACGTGCCCGGGCGTGTCGATAATATTCAAACGATGGTCTTTCCAGAAAGTACTGGTGGCAGCTGATTGGATCGTAATGCCGCGCTCTCGCTCTTGATCCATAAAGTCTGTCGTGGCCTCGCCATCGTGCACTTCGCCAATTTTATGAATTTTTCCGGTTAGGCTGAGGATACGCTCAGATGTAGTGGTTTTACCTGCGTCCACATGTGCGAAGATGCCAATGTTTCTATAATTTGATAGATCGCTCATTACCGTAACCTTTGTGTAATATATTCAATAAGTTCTATGCTAAATTTGAAGTGTATTAATAGGGGCGCAAGTCTACTTGATTACGCGTGTAGGGGAAGCCCAAAGTGCTTCCATTCGTCCATTAAATCCTTCGAAAATTGAGAAAGCGGCGGATTCTGGCCTATATAAGAGAATGCTTCAATAGGGCGTAGGGGGTAAACCGCCAAACATCAGTGAATTTGAGACACTTAAAAAATTAATGTGTTCAAGCGGCTTCTAATTTTAGTGCGCAGAATTTAAATTCTGGTATTTTCCCAAACGGGTCCAAAGCTTCATTTGTGAGAAGATTAGCTGCCGCTTCACGGTAGCAAAATGGCATGTAGACTTGGCCTGGGTTTACACCATGTTCTTCTCGAGCAAAACATTCCACTTCACCGCGCCTTGAGGAAAGTTTAATTTTATCGCCTACTTTCAGGCCAAGCTTTGCTAAATCACTTGGATTGATACTTGCAACGGGCACAGGTTCTATTGCATCTAACATACTTGCGCGACGCGTCATCGCACCAGTATGCCAATGTTCTAACTGACGCCCTGTAACTAATACGAAAGGAAACTCTTCATCTGGTAACTCATCAGCATTAGTGAATTCCGCAGGGACAAATTTTCCGCGACCATTCTCGGTAGGGAAATCTTCCGTAAAAATGACGCTTTGGCCTGGATCATTTTCCTCTTCACAAGGATAGGTGATGGAGTGTTGCTGCTCTAAGCGGTCCCAAGTCATGCCTTTTATGCTGTCCATTCCCTGGCGCATTTCATCAAACACTTCTGATGGATAGTGATATTTCCAATCCGTTAATCCCATTCGAAGCGCAATTTCCTGAATAATCCACAAGTCTTGCTTGGCTTCTCCAGGTGGCATCAGCGCTTGCCTGCCTAATTGCACGCGTCGATCTGTATTGGTGAAGGTTCCGGTTTTTTCTGGAAATGCCGAGGCGGGTAATATGACATCAGCAAACCAGGCGGTTTCGGTCATAAAAATTTCTTGAACGACTAAGTGTTTGAGTGAAGCTAACGCTTTGCGTGCATGATTCAAATTGGGATCAGACATAGCCGGGTTTTCACCCATAACATACATACCGTGTAATTTATCATCTGAAATAGCGTGCATGATTTCAACTACTGTTAAACCTGGCTTATCATCTAGTTCAGTATCCCAAAGCTTTTCGAAGCGAGCATGTGCTTCAGGACTATCTACGCGCTGATAGTCAGGAAATACCATAGGAATAAGTCCAACGTCTGAAGCACCTTGAACATTATTTTGGCCACGCAAAGGGTGTAATCCAGTTCCAGGTTTGCCAATTTGCCCTGTCATCATTGATAGCGCGATTAAACATCGTGCATTGTCGGTACCGTGAATATGTTGAGAAACGCCCATACCCCAAAATATTATCGATGCTTTAGAGCTTGCATATATTTTTGCTACTTCATGCAGTGTTGCCGCAGGGATACCGCAAATGTTTTCTACTTTTTCTGGTGAATATTTAAGAATGTGTTTTGCAAATGGCGCAAATTCCTCGGTACGATTTTTTATGAAGTCTTTATCAAGCAAGTCTTGTTTGATGATGGAATGCATAATGCCATTTAGCATGGCAACATCGGTATCCGGTTTAAACTGTAAGAAATAATCGGCATGTCGCGCTAAATCGGTACGGCGTGGATCCATGACAATGAGTTTTGCACCATTATGTTTTGCATTTTTCATGAAGGTGGCTGCAACAGGATGATTTTCTGTTGCATTGGACCCAATTACGACGATTACTTCTGCTTGGGCTACATCTTCAACCGGGTTAGATACGGCACCTGAACCAATGCCTTCTAATAAAGCAACAACAGATGATGCGTGACATAATCGTGTGCAGTGATCAACGTTATTTGTTTTGAATCCTGTACGAACGAGCTTTTGGAATAAATAAGCTTCTTCATTAGAACCTTTTGCCGAACCAAAACCAGCAAGTGCGTTGGGCCCATGTTCATCGCGTATATTAGATAAACCTTTTGCAGCAAAATCTAATGCTTTCTCCCATGTGACTTTATGAAAATATTTATCGATGTCTTTGTAAGTAAGTTTGTCTAAATTATCTAAATATTTTGGTGTACCTTCCTTGCGAATTAATGGTGTTGTTAATCGTCCCGCATGATGAACATAATCAAAACCATATCGACCTTTTACACATAAGCGACTTTTATTTGCGGGACCGTCACGACCGTCCACATAAATAATTTTTTCATCCTTGATGTTGTAGGTAAGCAAACAACCTACGCCACAGTATGGACATGTTGATTCAACTTGACGGTCCGGTTGTAACATCCCTAGCTGGTTTGATGGCATTAGTGCGCCAGTAGGGCAGGCTTGAACGCATTCGCCACAGGCTACGCAAGTGCTATCGCCCATTGGGTCTTGTATATCAAATACAATTTCTGAATGAGAACCGCGATTCGCGTAACCGATGACATCGTTATTTTGCACTTCTCTGCAAGCGCGCACACAACGTGTACATTGAATACATGCATCTAGATTGACTGCAATAGCTGGGTGAGATAAATCTTGCTCAGGGTTTTCGCGAGATTCAAATCTCGGCAATCCGATTTCAAGTTTTTTTGACCAAAGATCTAATTCACTATTTAGCGTGTACTCACTCTCGGCCATATCTGACTGCAGTAGTTCTAACACCATCTTTTGTGAGTGTGTTACACGATCATTTTCAGTATGAACTACCATGCCTTCTGTTGGCGTGCGAACGCACGAAGGTTGTAAAACACGTTCACCTTCAATTTCAACCATGCATGCACGACAATTGCCATCAGCACGCATACCAGGTTTATAGCACAAGTGAGGAATATCAATACCGTGCTGTTTGGCAGCTTCTAGAATACTTTCATTTTCATATGCAGTAATTTCTTCACCATTAAGTGAAAATTTTACAGTTTTGAATTCTTGTAATTGTTCTGGATTTGCAGCCATCTATATGTACTCCAACATTCCTTATTTGTTTAGCCTATATTTAAATACTTCTAATTTAATTCTTCTGGAAAATATTTCATAACACATGTCATAGGATTTGAGGCTGCTTGGCCAAGACCGCAAATAGATGCATCAGACATTGTTTGTGAAAGTTCTTGCATTAGCGGTTGGTCCCAACTGGATTTTTTCATCAACATGGCCGCTTTCGAAGTGCCTACTCGACACGGAGTACACTTTCCACATGATTCGTGCGCAAAAAATTCCATTGCATTGCGTGCAAGGCCTCTTGCATTATCTTTGTCAGAAAAAATAATAATCGCTGCAGAGCCTATAAAACATCCATATTCATTTAAGGTATCAAAATCTAAGGGAATGTCTCCCATAGATGCAGGCAAAATACCTCCAGAAGCGCCGCCAGGAAAATAGCCATAAAACTCATGGCCGTCTAACATTCCTCCGCAATGCTCATCAATTAACTCTTTTATTGTAATACCAGCATCTGTTACATAAACACCAGGTTTTTTCACGCGCCCACTTACTGAAAATGAACGCAGTCCTTTTCTTTCGTTACGTCCGTGAGAAGTAAACCAGTCTGCACCTTTTTCAATAATGTCACGCACCCAAAATAATGTCTCAAGGTTATGTTCGAGAGTGGGGCGTCCAAAAACGCCTACTTCAGCCACAAATGGTGGGCGTAAACGTGGCATGCCTCGTTTGCCTTCAATGGATTCAATCATTGCCGACTCTTCACCACATATATAGGCGCCCGCTCCACGTCGTAATTCTATATGCGGTAATCGTAGTGGAGGATCTTTTTTCAATTCGTCTAATTCATGCAACAGCATTGTGTAACAGCCTTGATATTCATCTCGAAGATAAATATATATTTCATCAATACCGACAACTTGAGCTGCAATTAATGCGCCTTCTATAAAACGATGCGGGTCTTTTTCTAAAAAATATCGGTCTTTAAATGTACCTGGTTCACCTTCATCGATATTCACGGCAAGTACACGAGGTCCGGGATAGCTTTTAACAATTTCCCATTTTTGTCCTGCGGGAAAACCGGCTCCTCCTAATCCACGAAGACCCGAGTCCTTCATTATCGAAATAATTTTTTCAGCAGAATCGGAACTATCAAAAGATCGTTTAAGTAATTCATACCCACCACTGTTTACATATTTGTTATAAGTAATGTAATCAGATACTGGGGCTTCAATTTCGCCTTTATCTACAGCTTCACAAACAGTTTCTAAGGTTGCATTTGAAATTGGGTTTTTACCAACAACTGCGATCGGTGCTTCCGCGCATCTCCCTACACATGGCACACGTTGTATACGTACATCTTTTTTATAAAAATTTTGTAACTCGCGCACTAAGGTTTCTGCATTATTCATTTCGCAACTAATCGAGTCACAAACACGAACAGTCAGGTTTTCGGGAGGAGATTGATTTTCTTTTATGACATCAAAATGGTGATAGAACGTAGCGACCTCAAATATTTCTGTTGTGGATAACTTCATTTCACTCGCAAGTGCAGTGATATGTTCGGCAGAAATATGACCATATTTATCTTGTATTAAATGCAAGTACTCAATTAACAAGTCTCGTCTCAGAGGCAATGGTGCAATTAATTCACGAATTTGGTTCAAAGCTTCCAGGTCAACACGCCGACCACGCTTTTCACCTCGCATCTTATTGCGTTTACGTGAAACTGTTTTTTCCATTTTTTCAAAAAATCCTAAATATTTATGCTGAATATAGTTTAAGGGCTGAGCTAAAAAAAGCGTATATACCTAAATATTAATGATTATTCTTATTTACCCAATCCAAATTAGCATTTCCCCTTGTCCACCTACCGCTGTATCCCCTAAGTATCGTTGCACTCTACGTCGCATTGGGTGTAAGGATTGAAAAGTACTTTCGA
This sequence comes from Gammaproteobacteria bacterium, assembly GCA_965243395.1. Lineage (GTDB taxonomy): Bacteria > Pseudomonadota > Gammaproteobacteria > UBA4575 > UBA4575 > JABDMD01. Next base: position 652,005 of record CBDEUS010000001.1, read on the forward strand.
AACTCCTCAATTCATGGAGTAAAAGAGTCAAATAACCTAAATTATGACGCCCACAATCTCTGAACCCTGAAATTACATCTTTTGGCTTATGAGGTAGCAAAATAGTACCTCTGCGCATACCTACACCTACTTGTTTGCCAATGGTGCCTAAATTGGCAATCGTGCCCGCAATCATCCTGCTCGCACAGTAATCGCCAATATTTCCCACTACCATTATGATTCCGCGTCGTAACAAGTCGCCAGTAAAATTGTTGCTATTACCATGAACAAGGATTGTTCCTCCTGACATGCCTTTTTTATTGCCAGCTTTAGCTCCTCCTAAGTAATCACCCGCATTTTTACTTATCTCAATTGTCCCACTCGACATTTCACAACCTGCAAAATCTTTAACATTACCTTGGATATTTAATTTTCCACCTTTCAATTCCGAACCAGCATAGTGTCCAACATCACCCTCAACAATAAGTTGAACGTTTTTAGGTAAGGCAGTACCCATGTAATCCATTTTAGAATTTGAATTTTCAAATTTAATGACCTGGTTAGAAAATTTTCCCTCGATAGTAAACAATTCACCGACTGTTGATACTTCGCTACCAATATTCAGAGGTAAGTTTTTAGTTTCTTCGTCACTGCTCGCATCGAATATTGCTTTGCTGAGCCAACGCATATCTAAACGTTGAGACAAATTTGTATTCGAAGTGTCTTTAAATGTAACGGTTGTATGATTCATTCATTATTTCTCTTAAATGAAAATGATGTGGTCCTAACTTGCCTCCATAATTACCACCGGTAATTTTCTCGATACCCTGAGATTTGCCGAGGTCGCAAATTGCTTCAATGCCGCGATACATAGCTAACGTGACATCTTCTTTTGTTAAACCATCTATAACTATTTCCATTGCTGCTTCTATATTTTTACCTAAGACATTGTCAGGGCGGCCTTTTAGTGTGGGGCAGTAAGGATGATTTGTAGATGCATTCAAAAATTTGTATTTAGATCCCACTTTAGATCCCGAACGAACACCGCCTCCAGGGAAAGGCATAATAATATTGGGCAACATGCTGATCGCATCAATTGCAGCTTCGCATGCGAGCAAAGCATGAGATATCCCGCGCGCAAAAACTAAAATGTTTCCCCCGCCGATTGCTTTTTGATATCCAGTGCTTTCTGCACATAAAAATTCGCCATCCATTACAGGGATGCGCCAAAATCTTTTATCACCAATTTTCTTAGAAGTTTGAAAACCGTCACCGAAATAGCGGATATTGGTTCCTAATGCAATTTGATCATCACCTTCCATGCCAGAAAAAACTGCAGTGGTGGGGCAGGTAAGCACACATTGACCTATGCGCGTTTGTAATTGTTTTTCGAGTGTTTTTTTATCCGTTGAAAAAAGTAACACTGAAACACCAGGTCTGCCATCAGGTGTTTCATGATTACCAATGACTTTTTCGATTCCCGCTTCTACGCCACACCCGATTACAGAAGTCGCAAACCCGGTCATGGTTTCGGCAGCATGTCGTGCCCATTTGTAGTTAATGGCCGTGATAATCACGCGTGTTGCACGCATAGAAAATGCTTCAGCAAAGGTATCTTCTATTTCTACACCATTAATTATCATTTTTATTATTAGGCTTTTTAGTCTATTTCTATTTCACTACCGATGCATTCTACCATTTCATCATTTGAGATCTTAAAGTTATCTAAAGAAATTGTCTGATAATCATCAAAATATTTTTTTAAGGGTTTTTCGATAGCCTGGTCATATTCCGGTTTAGCTACATGTGTTACGCCTTGTACGGTTTTGACAATTTCTCCATCTTTTACAATTAATGTTCCGTTTTTAAACACATATGCAGGCTTGGCAAACATTTGTTCTATGTCGTCTTGTTTGCGATAAACTGTGATATTGGCATTTGCTCCTTCACCCAGATGCCCATGATTCTTAAGCCCTAGTATTTTGGCGGGCGCAGCGCGTGTCATGATGGCAATTTCGTAAAGCGAATACTCGCGATCCATTGATTTTAAATTTGAAACTTGTTGTGCATCGGAATGGACGATATTGAAAACATCATTTCGAAAAGAGCGATTCATTAAAAGTTTGATTAAATGCGGGTAACTCGAAAAAGGCGCCCCGTTAGGATGGTCAGTGGTTAAGAATACTCGCCATGGATCATCGACTTGTAGAAATATCTCTAACCCAATTGCCCATTGCAATGCATTTACAAAACTTTTATCGCGATACTTAAATGGGGTCACTCCACAACCGGCTTCACATTCGATATCCATCACTGTCCATTTTTTAGGGGATGCATGATCATGCCCAAAATACTGCATCATGGTATCGCCAGAGGTGGTAATAGTTTGTCCAAACATAATTTGACCAACATCCGCCGTTACATTTTTATTTTTATTTATGGCGTCAGCAATTTCACAAGCTGCAGATGAAAATTTGTGATCACCTTCGGTTCCATAACTATGAAACTGTATATGTGTAATATGTACGGGTAGTCCATCTGCTGCCGAAATGGTTGCTAAGGTAGATTCAAAGTTGCCGGGAACGCCTAAATTACTAGCATGCACATGGAGTGGATGTGCAATACCGAGATCATGCACTGCTTTACTTAATTTCGTAATAATATCTCGTGGTTTGATACCAGTTGGACCTGTTTCATCAACATCGAGGCGACGTTGATTATATTTAAATGCATGAATCCCTCCTGCATTCACGACTTTTATGCCAATACATTGAGTAGCATCTAGTATCCATGCAACGTAATCATTAATTGCGCTCTGAGTAGCACCTTCATGAATCATATTTAATAAAAAATCATCGTTACCTAGAAGTACGTAACCTCCTTTGTCCACCATGGGAGTATCGGCCATTTCCATATGTGCTTGCCTTGCATTAACAGCAAGCACGGCAGGTTCAAAACAAGCGGTGTAACCCATTTCTGCGTAACGATAACCTGTAGTGAAAGATGAAGGTACGATATGGCCATTGCCCGTGCGACATATTTCAGAGCCACCATCTGGGTGCAGATGTGCATCTTCCAACATCATAGTTCGGGCAATATTAACTTTGCCGCCACCAATATGTGTATGTATATCAATTGCACCAGCCATAACGATGCAGTCATCAAGCTTATAGGTTTGTTCTAACTTATCGTTATCCGATAAATTATTTTTAATTTTTTCATCGACAATATATAGATCTTTTCTTTCACCATTTATTTGATGAGCCGGATCATAAATTTCAGCGCCAGAAAGTTTAATAGCCATTTGATCAAATAAGTTTGTATAGTTTTTTTACGAGCACGCTAGCAGAGGATAGTTTGCTATCTCGTAATTTTTTTAATGGTAAGGTGGCTACGCTGTCTGTCCGACAAGCTAAACCTCGATGATCAATTCCTGGCACACCCACTGGAATGTAAACATCAGCCTGTTCAAAATTCATTTTTGGATGACCTAAGACTATGGTTGGAATATCAGTATCAGGAGGTGCATTATTTGGATTATATGTAGCGATCCACAACAGACAGTCAGTCTCTTGCTTAAGTATCATTTTATTACCATCATAGATAACGGGATCATGTATAGGTACGCCTTGTGTAAATGAAACAGGCAAAGGTACTCCTGTTTGCCAGGTTGCGACATGATTTGCGGTTACTTCAGCTTTTGAACCACTTAGCGGCAAACCGATACAACGAACTTGTTTCATTAATAATTTAATTATTTCAGTAAGTGCTTGTACAGTGTGTTCAGCAGATTCCAGTTTAAATTCACTGGTTGTCCAAATAAGGGTTGTATATTGACTGGAAGAAATTACTTTAAATAATTTTAATAGTTCTTCACTTTCTTTATCGTGATTGGAAATATTTTCTTTTGTAATGATCTCTTGGAAGTGATAGATAATTGATTCAAGTAATGGATAATTAAAAAACATATACGTGATGTTTTCTTTTTGTTCACATCTTGTTTTTCCGTCTTCAGAAATATCAATTATAAAAATCTTTTTTGACTTAGTGTTTTCATTGCCTAATGTTTTTTCAGGACTTAACACACGCTGTAGTAAACGAGGAAATTTAGTCGTTACATTTTTCCCAAAAATAACTACGCAATCGGCTCGGTTCCTAACTTCAGCTAGTGTAGTTCGTACTTCACCAATGCGTTGCATGACTGATGAACTTTTTCGCATTAATGAGCCACTAGCATGATCAATCACACCGCCCAACTTTTCTGTTAAGGCAAGGGCTTCTCTACAAGTTTGAATGTCAGCAATCAGTCCATTAACCAATGGTAATTGAGCAGTTTTCAATAGCTCAGCTGCCTTTTCGAGAGCTTGTTCTTCAGAAGCTGGCCTCCCGGCAATCATGGGCTTAGGCAGGTACTCATCGTCTAGTGAAGCCTCGGAATAGGCTTGTTTACAAATAGGATCTGCAGGGGTTTTAAGCTGAACAGATAGCCCTGTAACTTCAACAGATAGGTCATCACACATCAAACCACAGTGTGGGCAGGTTACCGTTTGAAATTGCATATCAAATTACATACCTAGCTTAAATCAGGGCAAATGAAAGTGTAGAACAGAATGGATGGTTTCAGTGTCTAAAATCGCATGATATGCCTTCAGCATACAACCCACACATGCTATATAAATCTGTTATCAAATATACTGTACTAAGAGATGTATCGTCTGTATCTCAAATTTGACAGATAAAATGATAATTATGAGAAAAATCAATCAAATAGGATGCACTACAAAATGATTAATTACTTATCTAGGAGTCGTTCAGTATGGCTAAATGGCGAGAAATAAAACCAGAACAAACTTATACGGAAGAACAAATTGAGCAACGCTTAGCCGAAGAGTTACCCAACTGGTATTACGAAAACGGGTGGATTCGGCGCAAATATAAGACACATAGTTGGAAAGGCACGTTAATCGTGGTGAATACCATCGGTCATTTGGCGGAAGCAGCGTGGCATCATCCAGATTTGACTGTTTCCTATGCTTTTGTGATTTGCAAATTGATGAACCACGCAGCAAAAGGTGTGACTAACAAAGATTTCGAATTAGCTCAGAAAATAGAAGAAGTGGTGATGTGGCAGCCCGGTAAACAAGAGAATGATTTGGAAGGTACGCCAAAAGACCCACGTTTTGCATACATTCAATACTAAGTTACAGTATTGCTAATGTTTACATAACCTTTTAAATAAAAATTGTTAAGTTTTTATTTCAACTAACTGTTTTTGAACTGCTTCAGTAATCACCTTAGGCGGTAAGCCATAGGGAATGATATTGGTTACTTCACCTGAAGTGCCGATAACATATAAATTTGAAGTATGGTCCACTGAATAGTGGCCTTCTGAAACATTTCCTTCATAAGAATAAAATCCATTAAATTGCTTAACTACTTCATCTATTTCTTTAGATGTTCCTGTTAAGCCAATAAAATTATTACCGAAATATTTCAAGTAGTTGCGTAATATCTCAGGAGTGTCACGTTCTGGATCTACAGAAATAAAAATGGGTTGTACATGCTTGGCATCTTCATTTAGTTGGGCTAATGCAGTTTGTACGGCGCTTAGAGTATTTGGGCAAATATCGGGACAATGTGTGAAACCAAAAAATAGCAATATGACTTTGCCGCGCGCATCAACGGATGAATAGGGCTCATTTAATTGAGACGTGAGCTTAAAATCACCGCCAATTTTGCTTTCCTCTGAAGAAGACAATGCAGGAAGCAAGCCTATTAATAGCAGTAAAACGAGTTGGCGAATTGAATTAATCATATCGAGATTGTTATGTGATCCTTATTTAGTTTGAGCTTCAACCATACTGGCAGTTCCCTTATATATGGTGGCTTTATGCCAATTTTCAATAACAAATACAGTAACTTATCTAATATTTTACTGAACAAGATAATATGCACCATATTGGGGAGTATTTTCGTCTAGTTTATGTCTAATTAAGTGAGTAGTGCATTGATTTTTATGCAAATTAATGTGCAATGATAATTCTTTGATTGGATAACTAGATGCGGCATAATGTCACAATCTATTTTTAACTGATTTGGGTCATTACAAATAATGAGTCATGAGGCTAGTATGCTTCAAGTTTGAGGATTTTCACGCTAACTATTCAAATCAAATCTATAAATACGGAGTTATAAGATAATGAAGAAAATGGCAGTAATAAAAGCCAAGTGGATGAAAAGCATTGCTACATTAACGTGTGTATTGTTTGCTTCCGTAATTGGTTTCCAATCTACCGCAATGGCAGATGAGACATGTATGTCGCCATACATGGCTAAAATTGTTGGTCAAGAAGATTATGTCTATGTTTGGACCCTAGGTGTTGAAGGCATGGGTGACGAGCAAGACAAACTCGTTACCATTTCTGTAAATCCTGAAGCGGATACATACGGCAAAGTTGTAAATGTATTATCTGTAGGTGGGCGCAATGAAGCTCATCATTCAGGTTTAACGGATGACCGCAAATATCTTTTTGCTGGTGGTTTAGATAGCAATAAGATTTTTATCTTTGATGTATACAGCAATCCAGCAAAACCTAAATTACACAAAGTTATTACTGACTTTGTAGAACAAACAGGCGGAATGGTTGGACCTCACACTATGTATGCATTACCAGGTCGCATCATGGTAAGCGCACTTTCTAATAACGTTGATCATGGTGGTCGCACCGGACTAGCAGAATATACGAATGAAGGTGATTTTGTAGCTGCACACTGGATGCCTACTGACGAAGACCTTCGTGGTGCTGAAAAAGTGGGTAACGTAGCTGATGGCTATGGATATGATATACGTGCATTACCTCGACGAAATGTGATGGTGACTTCATCATTTACCGGATGGTCAAATTACATGATGGACTTTGGTCAAATGCTAGCGGACCCTGAAGCCATGAAGCGCTTTGGAAATACCGTTGTTGTTTGGGATTTGCACACACGCAAACCTAAAAAAGTATTTGAAGTTCCTGGTGCACCTTTAGAGATTCGTTGTGCATGGGGATCACAAAATAACTATTGCTTCACCACAACAGCACTTACTTCAAAAATCTGGTTGATTTATGAAGATGATGCCGGCGAATGGCAAGCTGCGGACGTGGGCGAAATAGGTGATCCTTCTAAAGTACCACTACCTGTAGACATTTCTATCACAGCAGATGATCAAGGCCTTTGGGTGCAAACTTTCATGGATGGTAAGACACGTTACTTTGATATCTCTGATCCACACGCTCCTAAGCAAACTTATGAGCACGTTATTGGATCTCAAGTGAATATGATTTCACAAAGCTGGGATGGAAAGCGTACTTACTTTACATCTTCTTTGCTTGGTAATTGGGATAAGACAGGTGAAGCTGATGAGCAGTACTTCAAGCTATTTACTTGGAATGGTAAGAAGCTGTCACATGAGTTCACAGTAGATTTCTATGAGCTTAAGTTAGGTCGTGCGCATCAAATGCGTTTTGGCGCTTACTCATTGTACGGCCAAGCACCGAACTCTAAGGACAAAATGCTGTCTCAAGTTAAGTAAGATAGGTGCGGTTACTAATGTAACGGCAAATTTAGTTACTTAAACAAGGCCGCCCACTGAGGCGGCCTTGTTATTTTTGGAGACAGTAATACTTGTAATTTCATAGATGAAAATTAAAAACATTAAAAACTTAATATACATACTGATCATTTGCATGCTTATGTCATGTGATCGCACAATGGATGAAGATGCGCCATTGCCTGGCTCTCATGCAGCTGTTGCTGCTTCTGAGGTTCAAGTTGTCGCAGACGGCTGGGTGGCCGAACTTCCGTTTGAAGTACCACAACCTGGCACCTACACCCTCTCGAAAATTAACAAAGCAGCAGGTGGTATTGTATTAGATGTCGATGGTCAGGAGTTTGACCTAGATAATTTATACGGGGACAAAATTGTACTACTTACTTTTATTTATAGTAGTTGCAAAGATCTAAACGGTTGTCCACTAGCAACTGCGGTTTTTTATAAAGTAAAAGAAAAGTTCAAAGATGATCCTAAGCTTGCAGACAAGATTCGATTAATTAGTGTAAGTTTTGACCCTGAGCATGATACACCGGAAGTTATGAAATTATATGGTGCTGGTTTTGAAGGAGGTCAACCAGAATGGCATTTCCTAACCACAACTTCTGAAGAAGCTCTATTGCCGATTACAAGCAAGTTTGGTCAGATGGTGATAAAGCAATATGACGAATCAGGAAACTATACTGGCACTATGTCACATGTCTTGCGTGCATTTTTAATTGATAAGAACAAAAATATCAGACAAGAGTACAGTGTTTCGTTTTTACATGATCAACTTGTTACTGCAGATATAAAAACTCTTTTAATCGAAGATGGGTTATTAACCGCTGATGCAATAATTGAATGAACGATAAACGGAGAAAAATTTTATATTCTGTGAACGCCGGTCTGTTATTTGGTGTTCTAGTTTTGTTACTTGCTTCTAATTATCTTTACAGTTCTACCGAAAAAGAACCTGTTTCAGATGCGAATAGCAATAAACATATATTTGGGCCCGGAGATAACAAGGAGGGTTATGACTCTATAGATTACACAACGAATACATTAGATTTGCAGAGGCGTATTGGCAAAGAAGCCGATCTTATGGAATTCGTTGATAATCCGCCATTAGGCTTGCCTGTTGTTCCAGTCCCTGACGATAACCCTATAACGAAAGAGAAGATTTTATTAGGTAGAAAGTTATTTTTTGATCGTCGACTTTCCATTAATGACACTTTTTCTTGTGCAATTTGCCATATACCTGAACAAGGTTTTACTAATAATGAAATTCAAACAGCCGTAGGGGTTGAAGGCCGATCTGGTAAACGCAATTCTCCGACCGTATATAACACTGCATATTTAGAAAAGATTTTTCACGATGGTAGGGAATCAACATTAGAACAGCAGGTTTGGGCGCCTCTATTAGCACATAATGAGATGGCGAATCCTTCAATTGGTTATGTGATAAATAAAATTAAAGCCATTCCAGACTATGATGGTTTATTTGAAAGTGCATTTAATGGTCGAGGCCCCACGATGGAAACAGTTGGAATGGCATTGGCTGATTATCAACGAGCCTTAAACTCTGCGGACTCTCCATTTGATCGGTGGTATTTCGGTAAACAAGAAGATGCGGTAAGTGAACAAGTAAAACGTGGATTTGAAATTTTCAGCGGAAAAGGGCAGTGCACAACTTGTCATTTGGTGCATGAGGATTATGCACTCTTTACAGATCATGAGTTGCATAACACGGGCTTAGGATATTTAGCATCTATGGGCACAACTTCTGAAACTACACGTGTGCAGTTAGCGCCCGGTATTTTTGCAGATGTAGATAATGAAATTATCGAGAGAGTATCAAGACCTAAAGAAAATGATTTAGGTCGGTATGAAGTTACAGAGAATCCTCATGACCGTTGGAAATTTCGTACACCACAGCTCAGGAATGTGGCTTTAACTTCTCCTTACATGCATGATGGGTCGATGCAAACGTTGCGTGAAGTTATGGAATTTTATAATCAAGGTGGCATACCAAATGAAATATTAAGTCCATTGATTAAACCACTTGGTTTGACGAATGAAGAGATGGATGACGTAGTCGCATTTATGGAATCTCTTACAGGCAGTAATGTAGCAATTTTGGTTGCGGATGCTTTTGCAGCACCAATCGGTGATATCAGCGCGGATGATCCAAATTGGGCACATGAAAACAAAATAAAGTAGCATGCTTGACTCTCCAAGAATCCCAGGGTACATGATAATAAAATCAAGTGATGTAAAAACATGAAAAATTATCCACATAATTTAATTTTCTGTTTCGTAATTAATTTAGTGTTTATGCTCCCATTGAGTGCAGACGATGGACGTTTAATGGATTCTTATCCACCAAATGTGAGTGCAGAGAATTTTGAATTACCAGATTTAAATGGTGATCAGCATCAATTAGAAGAATTTCGCGGAAAATATGTTTTAGTCAATTTTTGGGCCATGTCCTGCAATGTGTGTAAAAGCGAAATGACGACATTACAAAGCGCTTATGAGTTACTGGGAAGCGATAATATTGCAATCATCTCTATCCACGCAGGCACAAATTACGATGGGGTTGATGAGGTATTGAAAATTAACAATGTCACTTATACTGTGCTGCTTGATATAGATTTAGAATTAGGAGCGTGGGGTATACCTATACTACCCACCACTTTTATAGTAAGTCCTGAAGGCGATATTCGATACAGAGCGGTTGGCACACGCGTATGGAATTCACCATTCATGATTGATTTTATCCAAAACTTACTTGATAGTGATGAATCACAATATTCTTCGCCGCAAGCTTCATGGAATGACCGAACTTATCTTTAGGGAGCTTATCTAAGCCTTGTTCAATCTTGTAAATGTGGAAAATAGAAGCTTAATGTACAGATCGTTATTTGTTGTTATATATTTTTTAGCGGTAGGCAGCCATGTATGGGCTGGTGGTTTAATGGACCCAATTAGTGGCAAACCTAAATCAGCTGGTTTTAACCTGGAAGATACGAAGGGAAGCAAAGTCAGCTTAGACGACTATCGTGGGAAATTTGTTCTACTCAATTTCTGGGCAACTTGGTGTGCGCCATGTCGTAAAGAAATGCCAGCAATGAGCAATCTGCACGATGAATTTAATGGCGAGAGTTTAGAAGTCGTAGGAGTTCATGTAGGGCCCAGTTTGGCGGGCGTAAAAAAATTCTTAGAGGCTGTGCCTGTCTCATTTACTATTTTAATTGATAAAGATATGAGTTTAGCTAATTGGGGTGTGCAAGGCCTGCCTACTACTTTCTTAATTAATCCTGAAGGCAAACTAGTATATAAAGCAGTTGGAGAGCGTGAATGGGATTCTCCCGAAATGGTTTCTTTTTTAAAAAATATGGTAGCTAAGTACGAGCGTATGGCCGATAGTGATCAACCCGTTGAAGAATATATTCCTAAAAAGAAATCATTCTTCGCAAACTTTATGGAAAAAACATTTGGTTGGTCTAATGATCAGTGTGATACGACGAATTTAGTTCCTAATTAAAAAATGTTTAATCGCTCAGCTTTTGCTGAATATGTTATTGAATATATTTCTGAATACTTCCCAGATGCAAATATTGAAGAATGGGAACATGAAAAAAATGAGTCTTTAAACTTTAATGTTGTCGAAAATGAAACAACATACATTTTACGAGTAATGGATGAATGTTTGCTTGATATTGAAGTAAATGAAGTTAAGGAATTATTAACGAGTTACAATGTAGCGCAGGTAATGCGTGATATTAGAGATTTTCCTATTGTAGTAACGAATTCCGGATGTATATTCGGCTCTCCTTAAATTGCGAGATTATTTACCCCAATTCTTTGTTGGCTGAAAGGTATTCCTTTAGCCTTACATTTCCGCCATCCTTGGCGGTCATAATAAAAAATTAAACCTATTCGGAAGTTGTGGGATCTATCATTCCTCTAACTTGTGAAATTTTATTTGCAGGGAAACCACCTTCTTCTGCGTGTTTGCGAATTTCATCTTCATTTGGGGCAATATATGTGCAATACACTTTGTCATCCGTTACAACACTCTCTACCCATTGAATCTGTGGGCCCATATTATTCAGAATGCTACAAGATTTTTGTGAAATTCCTTGTAGCTCTGCAGCGGTCAAATTACCGGCGCCTGGTATTTCACGTTCAATAATATATTTTGGCATGTCGGGGTCTCCTGGACGTTAATCGTTATTATGTAATTTTTAAAAATTAGTGTATCGAATTTTGGCCTATACACGCTAGCCATTAACTTGTTGATAGTGCTTATTTATTGCTCAGCTAACTGACTATTATGGCAGCTTACTAAGCCTAAAGCGGGTGTATAATTTGCAAAATATGCTAACATTCTATCCCTGCAGAGTTAGCACACACTACCTCATCACATTAAATATGGGGTAGATACTGGCAGGTTCCACCAATAATCATGTCTGATAGGTGGTATCGGTTCGAATCTATTTTCTCTCGCTTTAATAAATTTGATTACTTTATGAATTTAAAGGAATTTTAAATGGCGGAGACCATGATACTAGTTCCCGGTAGATCCCAAAGCCAAGGAACCTCACTGAATGAAGGCAAACTCAAAGATGAGTATAAGAAGGTCACTTCTACGGCTGAGTTGAATGAAAAAGACATGAAGCGACTCAAATTAAAGGATGGCGATAAGATTCGTTTGAAGTCCGATGTTGGGCAGACAGTGGTGACTTGCAAAAGCAAAAAAGATGAGGACCTACCGACGGGAATGATATTTATTCCATATGGACCACCATCCAGTGAGCTAATGGCCGCTGATACAGCGGGTAGTGGAATGCCTCTGTCAAAACATATGGAAGTTACTGTCACAAAGGCAAGGTAAATTTTTCAAAGCAACTATTTGGAATTCTTGATATGAGTGAAACAGCACCAGCGAAAGCACCCGTAAAATCTAAAGAAGAAAATAAAAATATAAAAATTGTTAAAGATGCAACGTGCACTTTTTGTGGTTGTGTTTGTGATGATATGGAACTTACGGTAGATCTTGATCAGCATAAAATAACCAAAGCAAAAAAAGCATGTGTGCTAGGTCGAGCATGGTTTTATGAACATACACTAGATACTCGACCAGAAGTTTTAATCGATGGCAAAAAAGCTAGTTTTGAGGATGGCGTTGAGGCTGCGGCAAAAATATTAGTTGATGCCAAGTTCCCAATTACTTATGGCATGAGTGACTCAACGTGTGAAGCACAACGTGTCACTGTAGATATTATGGATACGATTAATGGCAATGTTGATACCACTACTTCAGTTTGTCATGGCCCATCAGGTATGGCGTTTCAGGGAGTAGGAGAGAGTACTGCTACACTTGGTGAAATTAAAAATCGTGCAGACCTCGTGATCTACTGGGGCGGAAACCCTGCTGAATCACATCCGCGCCACTTCACTCGCTATGCGGTAACACCTAAAGGGATGTACATTCCAAATGGAAAGAAAGATCGTACTGTAGTGTTATTCGATGTGCGTAAAACACCAAGCACACCTGTTGCAGATATTTTCGTGCAAGTTAAACCCGGGAAAGATTTTGAAGTTTTGTGGGCACTGCGCGCGCTTGTTAAAGGTAAAAAAATCAGTGCAGATATTGAAGAACAAACAGGCGTATCACGTGAAGTGCTGGACGATTTAGTTGATCGCATGAAGAATTGTCAGTTTGGCGTATTGTTCTTTGGTATGGGTCTTACTATGACAAGAGGCCGTCATTTTAATTCTGGTGCATTATTGTCGCTTGCAGCAGATCTTAATGAATATACTCATTTTGTTGCCAAGCCAGTACGTGGTCACGGTAATGTAACCGGTGCAGATAATGTTGTTTCATGGCAAACAGGCTATCCGTTTGGTGTGAACTTTAATCGTGGTTATCCACGTTTTAATCCCGGAGAGTTTACTACTACAGACTTGTTATCAAGAGGTGAGGCTGATGCGGCGATGATAATTGCATCAGACCCTGCATCAAACTTTCCTAAAGCAGCTATTGAGCATCTGAAAAAAATTCCAATTATTTCATTAGATACTAAAGATACTGTCACCAGCAGTATTGCTAAAGTGCGGTTTGCGGTTTCGACTTACGGAATTAACACCGGTGGAACAGTGTACAGAATGGATGATGTCCCTATTTCATTACGACCTGCATTTGAATCGACGTATCCGTCTGACCAGGAAGTATTGGAAGCAATACGTAAGCGGGTTAAACAAATGCTTAAGGGGGATAAGGCGCGCGTTGCAGCTTAGTATACAAGTCAAATTAATTATAAATATAGTCTTAAAAATGGTGTGATGATGCTGTGTTTTGAGACTTAAGAATAAAAATATGTCTTCAGAATTAAAAATAGTGAATGGTCGAGTCTACGACCCCGCAAATAATATTGATGGAAAAGTTCAAGACGTCTATGTAAAGGACGGCAAGATCGTAGACTCTGTTTCAGGCTCGGCTAGCAAAATAGATGCTCACGGTATGGTGGTGATGCCGGGTGCGGTAGATATTCATTGTCATATTGCGGGCGCAAAAGTAAATTTAGCTCGAAAGCTACAGCCCGAAGATCATCGTTTAGATGCACATCCAAAAACAGCAATCACTCGTTCAGGTACCGGGGGGATTGTGCCTTCAACATTTGCGACAGGTTATCGCTATGCAACCATGGGTTATACAACTGCGATGGAAGCAGCCGTCCCACCTATTTCTGCTAGACACACATTAGAAGAGTTAGATGACACACCTGTTATTGATAAAGGGTTTTACGTTTTACTTGGAAACAATGCATTTTTATATAAGCTGCTAAAAGAAGAACGAAAAAATGAGTTTAAAGAAGCGATAGCATGGTGGATTAATTCAGTACATGCGCACACTCTTAAACTAGTGAATGTTGGTAGTGACGAATTATGGAAAGGCCGCAAGAATGCCAATATCACTAATGTTAATGAGAAAATTGATCACTACGAAATCACACCTAATCATGTGATTGAAAGTTTTATTGAAGCAGCTCACGAACTGGGTTTGCCGCATCCTCCCCATGTGCATTGCAACAACTTAGGGCACAGTGGGAATATCAGTACTACATTGGATACCATGAAAGCCGCACAAGGTCGCCGTGTACATATGGCGCATATTCAATTTCACAGTTTAGGTGGCGAGCTTAATAAAAACCCTATATCAGGCGTTAAAGAAATCATTGATTATGTGAACGATAACGAAAACATTACATGTGATGTGGGCCAAGTCATGTTTGGTAAAGCAACTGCTATGACAGCCGATGCACCGTTGGCGTGGATGCTTCGAAACGTAAAGCCTGCAAAATGGGTCAATGCAGATACGGAATGTGAAAGCGGCTGTGGAATTATTCCTTTTTCATATCAAGAAAGCGTTTACACACATGCTTTGCAGTGGGCAATGGGTTTAGAATTATTTTTGCAATCAAAAGATCCTTGGCGTGTGTTGCTATCAACGGATCATCCGAACGGCGGCTCTTTTATGAGTTATCCTAAACTCATCAAATTGTTAATGGATAGTGGTTATCGAAAAGAAGCATTGCAACGTGTCAATCAAAAAGCAATTAATGCAACATGTTTAAAAGACCTTGAGCGCGAATACACATTATATGAAATTGCAATCATTACTCGAGCTGGCCCTGCACGAGCACTGGGGTTAACAAGTAAGGGGCATTTAGGTAATGGCGCAGATGCTGACATAACAATTTATACTGAAGAAGATGACAAAGAGGCGATGTTTAATGCGCCGCGTTATGTAATTAAAGATGGCGTCACGGTAATTAAAGATCATGAATTCGCGACAGATCACAAGGGAAAACTATTGCATTCAAAGCCCGGGTATAACGAAGATATAGCGGGAGAAATTGAACCATTCTTTGAAGATTATTATTCGGTTAAGTTTAGTAACTATGCTATTGGGGAAGAATATCTACATAAACACGAAGTCGTTCCAGTGATCCCGAAAGCATAAGTTGTAATTAGATGAAAATTGGTAAAACTGAAATCGTAGACACCTTTGCTGAAGCATTCGAAATGTGTGGCTCACGTGTAATTATTACTGCTGATACAAAGCAGTGGGCACGTGCTGCGGCAGCATCCATGACCGGTTTTGCAACTTCGGTTATTCGCTGCAAACTAGAAGCAGCTGTTGAAAATGAAATACCAGAATCTGATACACCGGATGGACGACCTGGAATAAGTGTTTTGCTATTTACCATGAGCTCTAAAACTATTGCCGGTCAATTGATAGATCGTATTGGCCAATGTGTGATGACCTGTCCCACTTCTGCTTGTTTTAACGGGTTGGAGTCTGATCGCTCTGTTTCAGTTGGTGGTAAGTTACGGTTTTTTGGAGATGGATATCAAATTAGCAAACTCGTTGATGGAATACGTATGTGGCGCATTCCCGTAATGTCCGGTGAATTTTTAATTGATGATCAATTCGGCATTCAACCTGCAGTAGGTGGCGGTAATTTAATAATCTTTGGTTCAACAAGGGGCATTGCATTGCGTGCCTCTATCGCCGCAACACATGCTATGCGTGAAGTAGGTGGTGTATTTTTACCATTTCCACAAGGAGTAGTGCGCTCAGGAAGTAAAGTGGGCGCAAAGTATAAAGGCATGATTGCATCAACAAATGATGCCTATTGTCCAACGCTTCGATCTATTAGTGATCATTCAGTTGTGCCTGAAAATGTAGAAGCGATTTACGAAATTGTCATAGATGGTCTCTCTGAAGAGGCAGTTAAAGAAGCCATGCGGCGAGGTCTACACGCAGCTGCTGAAAAGGGAGCTACGATGATTTCGGCTGGTAACTATGGGGGAGAATTAGGTAAGTATAAATTTCACCTCAACGAGTTAATTTGAAATTGAATAATTCATAAAATACAGATACATATAGAATAAATATAAAGTAACTTTCCATGTCAACTGCACATTTAAAATTGCATACACAACCTGAGGTGCCGTTAGAAGCAGAGGTGCTTAGTACTGCCAAGTTATCGGGCTTATCGCAGTCTGGAATTGAGCACCTGCCTGTATTGCATGGCAATGTAAAAGCAAGTGTTGGCGATTTCTTCAAAGTTACCGGTAAAGGTAATTCAGAAATTTTGCTCGAGGGGGATTTATCGAACATAAAAATGATTGGTGCCGGCATGTCAGACGGCAAAATAATCATTGATGGTGATGTGGGCATGCACCTTGGAATCGGCATGTCGGGCGGAGAAATAGTCGTAGAAGGTAATGCTGGAGATTGGGTGGGTCCTGAAATGTCAGGTGGTCGTATCACAGTTAAAAAAAATGCTGGCCACATGGTGGGTGCAGCCTATCGCGGCCATACAACTGGAATAACAGGTGGCGAAATATTTGTACATGGTGATGCTAAAAATGAAATTGGCAGTGCAATGCGCCGAGGTTTTATTGCAATAGGCGGCAATGCAGGAGATTTTACAGGGGTAAATATGTTAGCGGGTACTATTGTCGTATTGGGAGAGTTAGGCATTCGCACGGGTGCAGGTATGCGACGAGGCACTATCGCCTCCTTAGAAGATGCACCAATGTTGCCTAGTTTTGAATATGCCTGTACATATCGCCCACTATTTTTAAGATTTTATCTCAGGAAGTTGCAAGAAAATGGCTTCAAGAGGAAAATTCAGGAAAAACACCTAAATGGTATTTACAAACGTTATAGCGGAGACGGGATTGAACTCAATCGTGGCGAGGTTTTATTGTTTTCAAAATAATTCTTGATAACTTAACTTGCTTCGGAACACTCATCGCGTTTTCTATATTTGTAGTTAAATAATGTTAACAATATAGGAGACAAACTCATGACTACAGTTGTAACTGAGAATTGCAAAGGCTGTCGATTTACTGACTGCGTGTCTGTATGTCCAGTCGCATGTTTTCACTATGATGATGAAATGCTTTATATCGACCCAGATGTCTGTATTGATTGCAGCGCATGCATACCAGAATGTCCAGTTGAAGCCATCTATGAAGAAGATGACATCCCTGAGGGTCAAGAGGGATGGGTGGAGATCAATGCAGAAAAAGCTCCTGATTTACCTTTAATCGAAGAGCCCATGGATCCATTGCCCGGTGCCGAGGATCGTAAATCAGAATTAGGATTCTAAACTTACTAAATTTAAAAAATGAGAGCGCACAGTCAAAAGGCTGTGCGTTTTACGTTTTGAATAGAATAATAAAAATAGGTATCGCTCATGAGTATTGGAACTGAATCGAATCCCTTAAAAGTAGCTATTGTGGGTAGTGGCCCAAGTGGTTTCTATGCAACCGAAGCATTAATCAAATCGGATCTTAATGTTGAAATTGATTTAATTGAAAGATTGCCTGCACCTTTTGGTTTAGTTCGTAATGGTGTAGCCCCTGACCACCCTAAACTTAAACAAGCTATTGAAGTTTACAAAAAGATTGCACAAAGCCCTGAATTTAATTTTATTGGTAATGTAACGGTGGGCCAAGATGTTACAGCTGAAGATTTACAAAATACGCATCATGCCGTCATCTATACATGTGGTGCAGAGACTGATCGTAAACTGGGTATCCCAGGAGAAGACCTGCAAGGTAGCTACACGGCAACAGAATTTGTAGGTTGGTACAACGGTCATCCGGATTATCGAGATCGTACATTTGACCTCTCTCATGAAACCGCCATTGTAATTGGGCAAGGTAATGTGGCAGCAGATGTATCACGGATACTGGCAAAGTCTGTTGACGAATTAAAGCATACAGATATTTCTCAACATGCCTTGGACGCTTTAGCAGACAGTAAAATTAAAACAATCTATGTAGTAGGACGTCGTGGCCCCGCGCAGGCAAAGTTTGCTTCAAAAGAACTAAAAGAGTTTTTAGAAATAGAAAATTGTCGACCTTACATAGATCCTAAAGAACTAGAGCTTAATGAAACCAGTCAGCAAGAACTGGAAATGAAAGAAGGTCGTGGTAATAAAAAGAATGTTGAAATCTTTCAAAAGTTTGCTGAATCCGAAGATGCTGGTAAACCGCGTACATGTATTTCTACATTTCTAAAAAGCCCTGTTCGTTTAGAAGGAGAAGGGCGTTTACAAAAAGCCGTGTTTGAAATTAACGAACTCTCAGGTGAGCCCTTCAAGCAATCTGCAAAAGGTACGGGTGAAACTATGGAAATTGAATGTGGAATATTATTTCGTAGTATTGGTTACAACGGTGTTCCCATACCAGGTGTACCTTTTTATGATCGATGGGGCACCATCCCAAATGAGAATGGACGCATAACAACAGAACAAGGTGGCGATGTAGTGCTGGGATTGTATACAGCAGGTTGGATTAAACGTGGTCCATCTGGAATTATCGGAACCAATCGTGCTTGTGCTGTGGAGTCCGTAGATATGTTATTGGAAGACGTATCTAAATTATCTACAGACAAACCAGGCCGTGAAGCGTTGTATAAAATTCTAGATGCAAATAATGTTCAATTCATCAATTATGATCAATGGATGAAAATTGATGCAGCGGAAGTGGCGGCAGGCGAATCTAAAGGTAAGCCACGCGAAAAATTCACTCGTCGTGAAGAAATGTTAGCGATAGCAAATGGATAAAAAACTATTCCACTTTATCCGTTTTTATGCTACTTGCATCAGATAGATAATTTGTAAAGTTTTATAAATATAATATTGTTTTACTTAATTAAAGTGAAATTTTATTAATTTATAAAAAGGGGACAAATATGCTCTCTATGCGAAATATTACTGGGATATCTATCATTTTGTCTGCAATCATCCTTACTGGTTGCGGTACTGCTAAAACTGTTGTACTTGAAGCACCTGATGTATCAACAAAATTCAATGAAGTTGAACTCGTAGCAAACAATCCTACTGTTAATGTTCCTGAGGAAGTAGATGTATTACTTCGGACTACAATAGAAAAAGGTCTCATTGAAGAAGGAAGTTTTGTTAAAGGTAATGATTTACAAATTCAATATACATTTGTAAATCATGATGAAGGCAGTCGTGCAGCGAGATGGTTCTGGGGTGGCTTAGGTAATGCAGGTGAAGGTACTGTTACAGTCATGGTGGTGTATCTTGATAAAGATCAAAAAGAACTGGCCAAGACTCAAGTAGAAGGTAAAATTGGTAGTGGTTTTTTTGGAGGTTCAATGAATGAAGCAATAGTAAAAGCTGGAGAAGATATTGTAGAATTTACCAAACAAAACTTTTCTGAGTAAATATATTAACTATTATCATTTAAAAAGGCAGCCTAGTGGCTGCCTTTTTTTATGCCTAAAACATCATTAAAAAATTAAAAAATCACGGTATAGACGTTAGTGAATTTAAGAAAAACTTTTGAGTAATTCACGAGTCGAGGCGAATGCAAGCTAATCCGGGTAATTTATTTACTATAATATAATTAAAGTAATCTCTCTAGTTTAACATTTAAGCTATTGGTTAATAGTAATTATTGAATTAAATGGGAAGGAACTATTGCTCGTATAGTCTTTAGGTTGTATTTTTGTTTAATCATGTATTTCTAGGCGATAACAGAATAAATAACTGGCAATTACAGAATTAAAAAACTATGGAGTTACCAATTATGTTAAGACTAAAGTCTTTTTTATTTGGCGGAATTTTTCTTTCAATACTAACTATATTTAGCATGCCTTTGCATGCAGACGGTGTATCAGGCTCTGCGGCTGGAGGTAGCACATCGGGTGCAGATAGTGAGTTGGAATCTTGTCCTGAACCTTTAGGCACGTTAGCAGTACATGAAGATCAGACTGCATCTTGGTGGCATCATTACTATCGTCGATATCCTACTTTAGGAAGTACTACACCCTTGTTGCGTTTAATGGTGCAACAATCAAATTGCTTTGTAGTAGTAGAAAGAGGCAAGGCAATGGAAAATGTAATGGGTGAACGAGAATTAGAACAAGCAGGTGAAACACGCGAAGGCAGTAATTTTGGCAAAGGCCAAATGGTTGCAGCGGACTACACGATGAGTCCTGAAATTCAGATATCGGAAGAAACGGGTGGTGCGAAAGGAAAATTATTTGGGAAATTAGGGGGAGCAGGGGATTTGTTAGATAGTGTTGCAGGAAAATTAAAAAGAGATGAAGCGTCAACTACGCTCTTGTTAATTGATAACCGTTCCAGTGTGCAGGTAGCAGCTGCACAAGGTTCATCCAAAAAATTTAGTTTTGGTGGCGGCGTTGGAATTTTTGGCAGCCAAGGAGGTGGTACTGCATCAGCATTCACTAAAACCCCTGAAGGGAAAGTAATCGCAGCTGCCTTTGCAAATTCTTATAATAATATGGTTAAAGCATTGCGAAGTTACAAAGCACAAAATGTTGAAGGTGGGCTTGGTAAAGGCGGTAAACTTAAAGTAGGCGAGTAACGATTCATATTATCAATTATGAAAAGGCAGCCTTTTGGCTGCCTTTTTTATTGCTTATCAAAAATAAATATGTCATCTAATTCCAAGATTGAGCACATTAGCTTATATGAAGCTATGAAATATTGGCTCAAGTTAGGTTTTATTAGTTTTGGTGGGCCTGCAGGTCAAATTAGTATGATGCACCAAGAATTAGTGGAGCGTAGACGTTGGATTTCTGAACACCGATTCTTACATGCGCTTAATTACACCATGGTACTGCCAGGGCCCGAAGCGCAACAATTAGCGACCTATATGGGTTGGCTAATGCATGGTGTTAAAGGTGGGCTGATTGCAGGTGGTTTATTTGTATTACCATCACTATTCATTCTTATCTCATTAACTTGGATTTATTTGGAGTATGGAAATACGCAAATTGTTGCTGGTGTGTTGTATGGTGTGAAACCTGCAGTCACGGCTATTGTTTTATTTGCAGCATATAGAATTGGGTTGCGTGCATTAAAAAATAATGTGCTACGTGCTCTGGCATTACTTGCTTTCATTGCCATTTTTTATTTCCAAGTACCATTTCCATTTATTGTGATGGGTGCGGGAATATTAGGATTTATTGGTTCTAAAGCAGCTCCTGATTATTTCAATGCAGAGTTACATAAAGCTGAAGCGCATGAGTCATATGGGCCTGCCGTGATTGACAATGAAACGCCGATACCAAGTTACGCAAAATTTAGTTGGAGTAGAGTAATCACTTTTATTTTAATAGGCGTAGGTATTGGAATTGCTGTATTAGTATTCTTATATTTTAAATTTGGTTGGAGTAATGCACTTACACAAATGGCAATATTTTTTACCAAGGCTGCGTTGGTGACCTTTGGTGGTGCATATGCTGTATTACCGTATGTGTATCAAGGAGGTGTTGATCAATTTGGCTGGTTAACTGCCACACAAATGATAGACGGCTTAGCATTGGGTGAGACGACTCCTGGACCATTAATCATGGTAGTAACATTTGTAGGTTTTGTGGGCGGATGGACTAAAGAAATTTTTGGTCCTGAGCTTTTACCTCTCGCAGGAATTGTTGCGGCATGCATTGCAACGTTTTTTACTTTTTTACCCTCTTTTCTTTTTATATTTATTGGTGGACCTGCTATAGAAGCAACACGGGGTGAATTACATTTTACTGCACCATTATTAGGCATTACAGCTGCGGTTGTGGGTGTTATTGTAAATCTTGCAGTATTTTTTGCTTATCATGTATTTTGGCCGTCAGGTTTTGAAGGTAATTTTGATTGGCTTTCATTATTTATCGGTATTGGTGCATTTGTTGCTTTGTATAAGTTTAAACTTGATATTGTAAAAGTAATTATAGTTAGCGCGATTTTTGGTTACTTAATTTCAATAGTGACTTAATTACGAATTGTCTATTAAGCAAAAAATATTTCTAATTATAGGCTTGATATTGGCAGGCGAAGTGATCTTTGCTTTGCCTTTTCATTTAGGTCGTTTCTTTAGGCCTACTATGCTTGAGATGTTTGATCTTACTGCAACTCAATTAGGGGCTGCTCAGGGTGTATATGGCATTGTTGCGATGCTCGCTTATTTTCCTGGAGGATTATTAGCAGATCGATTTCCTATATATAAACTCATGTCATTTTCTTTGTGGATGACCGCATTAGGTGGTTTTTATATGTCCACGTTCCCTGGCTACATGGAATCTATATTGCTGTTTGGGTTTTTTGGATTTTCTACAATAATGTTATTTTGGGGCGCACTAATTCGTGCCACGAGAGAATGGGGCGGACAAAAGGGACAGGGTTTAGCATTCGGTATTTTGGAAGGAGGCAGAGGTTTATTAGCTGTAGTGCTAGCTTCATTTGGGGTCTTATTGTTTCAATTTACCTTTCCATTAGGTTATGAATCAGCAACATTTACTGAAAAGCAAAATGTTTTTAGAACAGTGATTCTAGGTTATTCACTGGTTACCGCGTTAGTCGGTGTATATATATGGATAGTATTTAGAAAATTTTCAATTGCACGTAAACACTTTGACAAAATACCATTTTGGTTGCAGATATCTAGCAATGCTAAGCATATACTTTCGATACGAAGTGTATGGCTTCAATCGTTAATTGTGGTATGTGCTTACGTTGGCTATAAAGGATTTGATAATTATTCACTATATGTAGTAGATGTATATGGTTTTGATGAAATTGAAGCAGCAAAAATAATAACGCTCGGTTCTTGGGCGCGCCCAATTATCGCCATAGCTATAGGATTAATCGCAGATCGTTTTAATGCACTTACAATGCTTTGCCTTAGTTTTCTATTACTGCTTTGTGTGGATAGTTATTTAGCATTTACAACTCCAGACATAAATTTCACCTGGATATTGCTTACAAACATCTTATTAACTTGTATAGCAATATTTGCATTACGTACACTTTATTTCGCTATTTTTGAAGAAATTAAATTGTCATTGATGTTTACAGGAAGTGCAGTAGGTCTAATTTCTATTATCGGTTTTACACCTGATGTCTTTGTGCTCTATGTTGCTGGATTGTTAATTGATCGTTCCCCTGGAATTGAAGGACACCAACACTTTTTTATGTTTCTTGCAGCATTTTCTGCGATCGGTTTATTGGCAAGTATTACACTCTGTAAAGTTGTTGTGAAAAAAAACTTTTCTACTTTTGAAACATAAATGTCCTTGAGCTAGTTACCTTGGAAAAGGTGTTTGAATTAGCGCACTGGTTAAAAAAATTGAGACTCATATTTTGATAACTTGCTAATTTATTTGGTTATTCATTAATATACGTGCGGAATTTATTTGACCCAGATAGAAATATTAGTAATCATTGAGAACCACAATTAGCTATTTTGCACATTTCTCAAGATTTTATTATTGCGATACTTTATATATTTATAGTTTGCAAACGATGCCTCTTCTGAAGCATATTCGGGATTAGTATGTTATTTCCTCCAGTACCTGAAAATGAACAACAACGATTACAAGCGTTGCATAAGCTTGAGGTCTTGGATACTCCAGAAGATGAGAGGTTCGACTGGGTTACGCGTTTTGCTGCCGAAAAACTTAATGTTCCGATTTGTTTAATCACTTTGATTGACCAAGATCGTCAGTGGTTTAAATCTACATGGGGTGTTGATACCAAAGAAGTACCACGAAATCTTTCTATCTGTGCCCATGCAATTTGTGCAGCAAAGGAACACTATCCTAGAGGACGTATCTTTGAAATAAGTGATACGCATAGAGACAGTAGATTTTTTGACCACCCTCTTATCGTAGACGAGCCAAAGGTACGTTCTTATATAAGCTTTGTTTTACAGGCGGGGGAGGGAATAAATATTGGAACACTGTGTTTGGTGGATAAGCGCCCAAGAAAATTTAATGAATATGAAATAGACCTCATCATCGAACTGGGAAAGATGGCTGAGGAATTATTCGTTTATGGCGGTCACAATTCGCCTGAATTCAAAAATAAGTTGAATTAGCTTAATTCTCTTGTCTATTACCGTTTAAATCGCACAAAAATTGCGCAACATTTTCTGAAAGCCAGGGAATTGGCATATAAAATCAATAGTTTGTGTAAGAAAAGTATAGAATTTCGTGTCTATTCTCTAAGCTTAAATAAAATTAGGAGAAGTCATGCGTAAGCTCATCTTTTTACTCATTCCTTTGATTTTTCTAGTCCTACCATTTACCTCTCAAAGTGGTGAAGAAGGTTCATCAGATGTTAAACCCGCCGTATATGGCGTTATGATGTATGCGGACTGGTGTGGCAGTTGCAAAGCATTAGATCCAAAGATCGCTCAAGCCAGAAAAGAAGCTAACCTAGATCAAGAAGATATCTTATTTGTGCGTTGGGATTTAACAGATGAAGTAACTAGTCATCAAGCGAAAATGATGGCTGCTGTACTTGGTTTAAGTGACTTATATAAAACGAATGCAGGCAAAACTGGTTTCATGCTTTTAGTTGATGCGGATTCAGGCGAGAAACTTGCACAGCTTACTATGAAACATGAAGCGACTGAGATCGCTACAAAAATTCAAGCAAGTATTAAGTCTGCAAAGTCTTAATTATTTAAATTTAGAAACCAACAGTATTTATTATGATAAATACTGTTGGCTTTATTTTGTAATGATAAATAATGTCAGCAAAAGAAGTATCCCGTACACTCAGAAGAATTGCTAATCCTGAATATGCTAAACACTCACTGCGTTTTTTTAAAACAGGTAAAGGTGAATATGGTGAAGGAGACAAATTTTTAGGAATACGTGTTCCGATTCTTCGACAACATGCAAAAAAATACAAAGATATTGAATTAAGTGAAATTCACAAGCTGCTCAAATCTAAGTTTCATGAAGAACGTTTATGTGCGCTTTTTTTATTAACTTTCTATTATCAACAGGGCAATAAGCAGGAAAAGATTGCTTCATACAAGCTTTATCTGACAAATACTCAATACATTAACAATTGGGATTTAGTTGATGTAAGCGCACACAAGATTGTAGGGCCGCACCTCTTTGACAGGAATCGTGCACCTCTTTACAAGCTATGTAATTCGAGGCTTTTATGGGATCGGCGGATAGCAATAATTTCAACCTATCACTTCATAAAAAATCAACAATTCGATGACACACTAACCTTGTCTGAGAAACTGCTTGATGACGAGGAAGATTTGATGCACAAAGCTGTGGGCTGGATGTTGAGAGAAGTGGGTAAGCATAAAATTGAAGTTGAAAGAAAGTTTCTGAATAAACACTATAAAAATATGCCACGTACCATGTTGCGCTATGCAATTGAAAAATTTCCAGAGCATGAGAGAAAGAAGTACTTGCGAGGTGAAGTCTAAGTTCTAATTTGGTATGCAATAATAGTTGTTATTGAAAAGATAACATATATGATAGTTTGTGCGCGATAGAGGAAAACGCGTATTACAAACTATGAATTCAGTCATCTCAGTATCTAATTTATCTAAAGTTTATGGAAGTGGGCATCGTGCACTCAACGATGTCAGTTTGGATATACGGTCGGGTGAAATTCTTGCACTACTTGGACCCAACGGTGCAGGCAAAACTACCTTGATATCAATTATTTGTGGGATTGTGAACCCTACAGAGGGTTCCGTGGTTGTAGATGGTCATGACATTATTGATGAATATCGAATCACACGAAGCAAGATTGGCTTAGTTCCCCAAGAACTTACTTTGAGTATGTTTGTGAGTGTTTGGGATACGATTTGTTTCAGTCGAGGCCTGTTTGGCAAAAAACCAGATCCTGCTTATCTCGAACAATTGCTTAAAGACTTATCACTATGGGATAAAAAAGATAGTGATATTTTAACTTTATCTGGAGGCATGAAACGCCGTGTCTTGATTGCTAAAGCATTGTCGCATGAACCCGAAATTCTATTTTTAGATGAACCCACTGCCGGTGTAGATGTTGAATTACGAAAAGACATGTGGGATTTAGTTGAAAAACTTCGTCAGTCTGGGGTCACAATAATCTTAACTACACACTATATTGAGGAAGCAGAAGAAATTGCTGATCGAGTGGGTGTCATAAACAAAGGCGAGCTTATTGTCATTGATGAAAAAGAGGCATTGAAGCATAAACTAGGCAAACGTCAGATGAGTGTTGAATTGGAACAGTCAATTAGTTCTATTCCTCAGTCTTTAACGTTATGGTCGTTAGAACTATCCGCTGAAGGCAACCAACTTACATATACGTATGACAGTCATAGTGAACATACTGGTGTTGCTGAATTATTGCGCGCAATAGATCAGGCTGGATTGATGCTAAAAGATGTAAATACAAGCCAAAGTTCTTTAGAAGATATTTTTATAAATCTGGTAAATACCCCTTCGTAGGTTTTTAATGAATGTTCAAGCAGTAAAAGTAATTTATAAATACGAAATGTTGCGTGCATGGGATACGTTACTACAAAGTTTTGCTTCGCCTGTGATATCTACTGTTTTATATTTTGTGGTATTTGGCTCCGCTATTGGGGGCCGTATTGAAAGCATAGAAGGTGTTTCATATGGCGCATTCATTGTGCCTGGACTGATAATGTTAGCATTGCTTACACAGAGTGTTTCGAATGCGTCATTCGGTATTTATTTTCCACGCTTCACTGGGACGATCTATGAAACATTGTCTGCACCTATTTCATACATAGAAATTATTTTGGGTTATGTAGGAGCTGCTGCAACCAAGTCATTTATTATTGGATTAATAATCCTTGCCACTGCAGGTTTTTTTGTCGAATTAAATGTTGTGCATCCAATTTGGATGATGGGCTTCTTGGTTCTTACTTGTATTTCATTCAGTTTACTTGGATTCATAATTGGTTTATGGGCAGAGAGTTTCGAACAACTTCAGCTAATTCCATTGTTGGTAATTACACCATTAGTATTTTTAGGCGGGAGCTTTTACACGATTGATATGCTTCCCCCTGCATGGCAGACCGTGAGCTTATTCAATCCTGTGGTGTATCTGGTGAGCGGGTTTCGTTGGAGCTTTTACGAAGTTTCTGATGTAAGTGTTCACATAAGCCTGTTAATGGTACTGCTATTTGCATCCATTTGCTTAACGATTGTTTGGTGGATGTTTAAGACTGGGTACCGTTTAAAACACTAAACTAATAGCAAATTATTATTGTTTCCTCTGGTGATCCAGGGAGATGACCTAGGGTTGAAAATCTCAGGGGAAAACAAAAGCCATAATTAATGCATATAAAACAATCACCACCCCTACAATCAGGGCGATCATGTCATATTTTTTATACTCTTTTTGGTCCACAAGTAACACCTATTAAATTGTTATTTGTAAACATCAACTTACTACTGTTTTTAGCATTAAAGTATTAGAAATTACTAATGATTATTATGATAATTTCTTATAAAAACAGAACGAATTATTTTCTTTATCAATCTTTTTCATAAGTAAATTAAATTGTAATTACACTATTTTAAAACTAACCAGAAGCGTATACTTTTTATTATTAACTTAACGCAAAATCAGGAGGCAAATCATGCAAACTGATAGCATTAAACATATCTGTTCTGGTTTAATGTATAAGGCTAAGACAGAACATTTTCTAGATAACCCCATTCACGAAATTGAAAAAGAGGCAAATAATTTTGTCGAAAAATTTGCGGAAGAGCATGGGCTTACTGCACATACCCTTTCCGCTTATCGATGGTATTTTCAAAGTGATGATCGGTTGCTTGAGGATGGATTTGTAGAATTACGTTGCAATCTTAATTTTTTAAGAAATCATGGAACATGTACGTTTGCTGTTGTGGATGTTGAAGAAATTGATAACGCGAAACATTTGCAAGAGGTATAAAATTGACATACTTATATAGCGAATGGAGGTTATGATGGCAGTAACTAGGCTCACTAATTTACTATCTGATCAACACATTTCTTATGTAATTATTCCGCATGCTCCTACCTATACAGCTCAAGAAACCGCAGCATCGGCACATATCCCTGGTCTTGAGTTTGCTAAAACAGTAATTGTCAAAATTGATGGCAAGCTAGCTATGGCTGTTTTACCGGCTCAATACAAAATTCATTTAAGTCTCTTAAAACAGGAAGTAGGTGCAAGTCGAGTTGAGCTTGCCGATGAAGACGATTTCAGAGGCATGTTCCCAGGATGTGATACTGGTGCGATGCCACCATTTGGCAATTTGTATGGGATGGACGTTTATGTTGAGGATAGTTTATTAGAAGATGAAGAAATTGTATTTAATGCAGGTTCACATACGGAACTGATTAAAATTTCATATAAGGATTTTATGGATCTGGTACACCCTAAAGTAGCTAGATTTTCTACTCTGCATTAATTTATAGATCAATAGCAACAAAATTTACTTTCTTACAAAAGTAAATTTTGCAGCATTTTGCATTTCTCCATTTTCATAGTACGCCCATTTTTGTTCAAATGTATTTTCATCTAGAATGGTCATTTCCATTGCACCCATATGTCCTGTAGTTTCTCTATCAATGCCCACTCCATCTAAATATATAAATTTAAATATATTTTCATGAGTGTTTTCGAGTTGTAACCGGGGTTGATTTCCGAGCATACAGTAATGTGTCATGAATAGATTGTCTTGATCACCATGATACATAGTTACCATTTCTTTAGGTGAATTAGCGAATATTCTCTCTTCTACCGCGGTACCACCTGAGATTGTTCGATATATCAGTGCGACTTTTTCTTCTTTTCCTTCATGATTAATATGTGTACCTATCCATTCACCTTCTAAAGCAATGAAGTGTTTAAGAGCCATAGGCGCTGGTTGTGGCTGATGCTTGGGCTCTTCTGAAACAGCTACATTCGCACTCAGAGTTAATAAGAGAATACAGAAGAAGATAAAGAGTAGTTTATGCACTGTTAACTCCTTGGTGTTGTGTGATGTTTCAAAACGCTAAGATAATGAGTTAAAAAAATAACTATAAGAGCATATACTTATTTCAATTACGCATGCGAGTAAATTCATAAAATTTAATGTTTCGCATAAGCCAATTATTGTGAATGGGCTATTTACCCTTTATTGGTTCTTGTAGCTATTAATTTGTTAGGCTGGTGTAGTCTGATTGAAATGATGAGATAGCAAACTTAAGGTATTTGCTGAAAAGCCATAAATAAGGGTACAATTAGTAAGGTATTTATTATCTCTGTAGGTGGTCAAATGAACAAGCTATACGTCTTTCTTGGATTTTGCTTATTTGTGGTTTCTTCATGGACAGTAGCTGAGGAAGCAGAGCTGCTAGATTCTTATCTTGAAAGTTTGCCTAGCACAACCTCATCTCAAAACTTGCGTGCTGAAACTCTCGTTGTAGATGAGTCAGCAGAAGTAATTATAGAAGAGAGTAACCAAACGCAAGGTTCTGTTCAGCCTCAGACAATCGAATATCGCAGAATTAGTACAGCTGATGGAAGTGAGGTATATAAAGAAGTACCGGATAAGGTCGCAACACCTGCTACTGAAATTGTTAATGAGACCGATGCCGAAGTGAGCTTGGATAGTTCAAATAAAGCGGTGAGTCCGATAGGTGTAGCTAATAATCAGGCACCTGCACAGGATACTGATAATTTTGAACTCATTGAGCTTGAACCTGATGATGGTGATTACAAAGCTATTGAAGCGCACGAGAATCAGACAACACGTGTGGTCACAACAAGTAATGCTGTTTCATCTGGAGCCACTTTTTGCCAGCAAAACCCCTATGCACGTGAATGTTTGTTATCAAAATACTTAAGTTTGTGTAAAAAAGACCCTCAGTCTGAAGCTTGCAAAAGTGAGCTACAAAAGTTCGATCGTTTTTGTGGAATTTTCCCTCGTGCATATAAGTGCAAAAAAGCTAAGATTGCAGCCAGCTGCAAGCAGGACCCAAGTGCTGATGAGTGCAAGACCTTCACACAAAAGTACTGTCAATCATTCCCTAAAGCGATTTTTTGTAAATATAATTAGGCGCCTGTAAAGCTTATATAAGCCCAGATATATATTCGGGGCTAGTATGTTTTAGCCGCTTTTTTGTCGGCAAATAGTGTCATTTAGCCCTGAGAGGGGCTTCAGTCTTGGTCTAACTATAGGTAATTTATAGGCTTCAATACACTCAAATGGAGTTTGAGTAATGCCTAGCGCCATACCTCTACAAGCAGAAGATCGATCAGTATTAATGAGAAATTTTCTAAAAAGAATTGTTAATAATGATCTACGTTCTAAGCAAATCTTCAGAATGTATTTCGACCGTAAAGAAATTTCTGAAGAGCAATTTTACCAAGCGATATCAAACTGATTGTTACGAGTAAATCTAACCTCCTAGTTGTTTATTAAAAATTATTTTCTTATAGCTATTACTCGATAGTAATACATTCTTCTCTTTTCAAACCTGTTTAAATTATATTAGATTACTGGTTGAGATATGCTCTCGACCTGGCTGGCAACTTTTATCTTTTAGCTAATACTATTTATATATAAATGGACATTCAGTTCGTACCTGGACAGCGATGGGTGAGCAATACAGAACCTGAGCTAGGTTTAGGAATTGTAATGGACATTGCAAATCGCCGTGTGACTGTCAGTTTTCCAGCCGTAGGGGAAAGAAGAACATATGCCGTTGGTAACGCGCCTTTGAGTCGTGTTCATTACGAAGTGGGTGAGAATGTCAGTAACGCGGATGGCGTTAGTTTCACGGTATCTGCAATTGATGAGCAAGGTGGTTACTTGACTTATCAAGGTATAGATGAGGAGGGTAATCAATATAGCCTGGAAGAAATTGACTTGGAAAGTTTCGTGCAGTTTAGTCGACCTCAAGACCGACTATTTGCGGGTCAGATAGATAAGAACAAAAGCTTTTCGTTACGTGTAGAAACACTGTTACATCTACATCGTTTGCAAATATCTCCCAGTTACGGATTTTTAGGTCCACGTGTGCAGTTATTACCACATCAACTTTATATTGCTTCACAAGTTGCTAAGCGCTATGCCCCTAGAGTGTTATTAGCAGATGAAGTCGGTTTGGGTAAAACCATTGAAGCGGGTTTGATTTTACATCAACAAATCATTACAGGTGCCGCAACCAGAGTATTAATAGTGGTACCGGATAGCCTAGTACATCAATGGTTAGTCGAAATGTCACGCCGCTTTAATTTACAGTTCACAATTTTGGATGAAGAGCGTTGTCTGGCGCTTGAAGAAGCAGAGCATGGAAATCCTTTTGAGACTGCTCAGTGTGTGTTATGTGCACTATCATTATTAACAAATAACACGCAACGTTTTGAGCAATCGCTCGCGGTAGACTGGGATTTGTTAATTGTTGACGAGGCTCATCATCTAACCTGGTCAAAAGAAAATGTTAGCAAGGCTTATCAGTGTGTTGAAACATTGGCTAACAACGTATCTGGTTTATTGTTACTCACTGCAACACCAGAACAATTAGGTGTTGATGGACATTTTGCGCGTTTACGATTATTAGATCCAGATCGATATTACGATTTAGAAAAATACCGAT
The DNA here is from genome assembly GCA_965243395.1 of Gammaproteobacteria bacterium. Lineage (GTDB taxonomy): Bacteria > Pseudomonadota > Gammaproteobacteria > UBA4575 > UBA4575 > JABDMD01. The sequence continues at coordinate 684,060 of CBDEUS010000001.1, forward strand.
TGGAAGAAAAGAGCTACAAACCTATAAACGAGTTAGTGCAAAAACTACTGACAGAAAATATACATGATTTGATCAAGCAAGATACAGATTTATTTAAGGAAATTACTTCTTATTTAGGCGAGGATGTTGCAAACAAATTTCAAGTTTCATTAGAAGAAAATAATTCTAAACAAGTATCGAATGATTTGATACAAGCTATTTTAGATCGTCATGGAACGGGTCGAGTGCTCTTTCGAAATACACGTGATGTTGTAGAAGGGTTTCCACAACGTGAGTTACACAAATATGAATTAGATCCACCTCAGGAAATGATAGAGATCATCACAAATGAGAACACTCAAGAGACAAACAATGAGTTAGTGGTTTCATGTTTACAGACAGAAACTCAGTTTGGGGCAGAGTGGTTAAAACTAGATTCACGTGTGAAATGGCTTGCTGACTGGTTACTTGAAAATAGAAATGAAAAAGTATTAATTATTTGCGCACATGCAAAAACTGCTAGTGAGCTCGAAAGTCACCTACAGCAGCAATTTGCCATACGTTCAGCAGTATTTCATGAAAACTTGGATTTAATTGCAAGAGATCGTGCTGCCGCTTATTTTGCAGATGAAGAAGAGGGCGCACAAGTGCTCATTTGTTCAGAAATTGGTAGTGAAGGGCGAAATTTTCAGTTTGCACATCATTTAATATTATTTGACTTGCCAATGAATGCAGACTTGCTTGAGCAAAGAATTGGACGATTAGACCGTATTGGGCAACTGCAAACTGTGCAAATTCACGTACCTTATTTCAAAAATAGTGCGCAGGAAAAATTATTACGCTGGTACGATGAGGGTTTGAATGCATTTAGACAGGTGTGCTCAATTGGTAATGCAATCTATCAAATATTTTCAGAGCGACTAGAAGAATGCTTGCTTAACCAAACCGATAGCCCAACATTTGAAAATCTTATTGAAGAAACTAAGAATAAAGCTGATGAAATGCAACTAGTGCTACAACAAGGGCGTGATCGCTTGCTAGAACTTAATTCTTGTAATCCGGAACAAGCTGCACAGATAGTTGAGGAAATTTTAAATTCGACAAATCAGTTAGAGTTGGCAGACTATATGGAGCGCGTATGTGATCAATTCGGTGTTGAGCAGCAGTATCATAGTTTACATAGTGTCGTGTTGCAGCCGGGTGACCATATGCATGGACATACTTTCCCTGGACTTCCAGAAGATGGATTAACTGCAACATATGATCGTGCCAAAGCGCTAGTGCGTGAGGATATGCAATTCCATACATGGGAACATCCTATGGTAACAGGCAGTATGGATATGATTCTATCAGGGGAGTTTGGTAATGCCACATTATGTACACTTAAACTGCAAGCCTTCAAGCCAAGTACAGTTTTGCTTGAATGCATATTCACAATACAATGTGCGGCGCCTAAAGTATTTCGATTAGATCATTATTTTTCACAAGCAATTATTCGTGTATTGATAGATCAAAAACATAACGATTTAGGTAAGGTATTAACTTCAGAACATATGGATCGAATGGCTGAGCGTGTTAAGAAAAATGTAGCGCAAAATATAATTCGTCATGCTAGAAAACAAATAAATCAGTTAATTGATCATGCGAGTAGCATAGCTGAAGTGGAAATGCAGAACATTGTTAGACATGCTTCCGAGGCGATGGAAAAAGAGCAGGAAGCAGAATTGCAACGTTTGGTTTCATTGTCTAAAGTGAACCCGAATATACGACAAGAAGAAATTGATTACTTAAGAAATACTACAGTGCACATGCATGAATTGATGCAACATGCCAGCTTAAAACTAGATGCCATTCGGGTGGCTATTACTCGTCACTGATACCACTATGGCAGAAATTCATGAATTAGAACAATTTTGCAGCCAAACACATGAAATTTTATTGGCCGCAACAAAAGACTTGCCTATTCCAGATAAAGATAAAGTGCGAGATGTTCGAAAAATAATTTCGGTATTTACATATAGTGTAGTAAAGGAGCTATCTGCTGGCCATGATGTACACGCTGACGATATCTATTTGCGTTATTTAATGGGCGGTGGTCTTAATGCTGAACAAGCGCGTGTTATCGTAGATCGTACTCGTGATGAATTTACACAAAGAGAATTTGGTCAGGACTGTATGTTGCTTGCTAAAGATGTAATCCATAAATGGCAAAGTGGGGATAAAGATATAAAAGATGGTCTACATAAACTACTAATGTAATACCATGGACAATACTCAAGAGACAGAAACTAGTCTTAATGCCCATCCATTCGATCGTTTAACACCTGATTTTATTTTAAATGCTGTTGATCACTATGGTTATGTTAGTGATGGAAGAATATTAGCGCTAAATAGTTATGAAAACCGTGTGTATCAAATCGGTATTGAAAACAATGAACCGATTATTGCTAAATTTTATCGTCCTGAACGTTGGAGCGATGAACAAATACTTGAAGAACATAAACTTTGCGCTGAGCTAATAGACCAAGAACTTCCGGTTGTTCCACCATTAGAAATAAATAATGAGACTTTATTTCAATATGGCGATTTTCGTTTAGCAATGTATCCCAGAAAAGGCGGACATGCACCAGAATTAGATAACTTAGAAAATTTATATACTATGGGACGTTTTTTAGGGCGAATGCATACAGTTGGCGCAAGAACGGCGTTTCAATGTCGACCAACCATTACATGTAAACATTATGGTCATGAAAGTGCTGCTTTAATTGAAGAGAAATTTATCCCTGATCACATAAGATTGTCTTATCAAGCTGTAGTAGCAGAGATTTTAAAGTTAATAGATGAAATTTATTGTGATGAAAATATTTCTGAACATATCAGAGTACATGGTGATTGCCATGTCGGAAATATACTATGGCGCGACGATGCCCCGCATTTTATAGATTTTGACGATTCCAGAATGGCGCCAGCGATACAAGATGTATGGATGCTGTTATCTGGTGACCGTGTTCGACAAACAGCACAATTAAATGAAATTGCAGATGGTTATAATGAATTTTCTGAATTTCCACTTCAGCAAATTAAATATATTGAATCACTTAGAACATTGCGAATCATGTATTTTAGCGCTTGGATTGCAAAACGCTGGGACGATCCCGCATTTCCACGCGCGTTTCCATGGTTCAATACTACTCAATATTGGGAGCAGCATATATTGGACTTGCGCGAACAATTAGGCGAATTAAATGAACCTGCATTGACTATATTTGGACATTAAACATGAGTGTTAATGAACAACAAATTATCGAATTAGAAACGAAAGTATCTTATCAAGAAGATTTAATTCAAGAGCTTAATAATCACGTAATTGAGCAACAGCGACAGATTGATACATTAACAAGCTTATGTGAACGACTAAAAGAGCAACTAAAAGAAATAATGTTAAATATGCCCGATCTTGCACCCGGTGATGAAAAGCCGCCTCATTACTAAATAATTTTTACAAGTAAGAAATTAATAATAACTTTCAGGCAGCCACCCGCCAGTGGTTTGTAATGGTTTTAAATTAGTACTATTACTTACCCATATGGCTAAGGCGTATTTCTCTGCAGCAGGCATAACTTCTTCAGGTAAAGTTAATTCCCAATTTTGATCTGTGCTGACATATTTGGTATGTGAAAGGAGTACGAAATCTTCATGCAGCACACGATTAGAGTTTTCTCCTGCTTTTATGTGAGTTTGATAACCAAAACCTAAAATACCAACGTTAAGAGTAGCATCACTGATTGGTGTTGATGTTTGATAAGATACACTAAGAGTATTTTCTTTGAGTAATGCATTTAATGAGCCTGCTTCATTGCCAACGGAAGGCACTTTGCGACCAAACCGACCTCTCCATTCTTTACCGTTAAGAAAAAATCCTGGAGTGTAAACAACTTTTACGTTGCCTTGCGCTCGATGTAATCGCTGGCGATCAGAATATTCAGCTTTAGAAAAACTATCTTTCCAGCCAAGGTAATCCCAATAATCCACATGAAATGCAATAGGTACAAATTCACTCCATAAACCAGGCTCGTTTTTAAGATTGTTCAAATATTTGTCTGCGGGTGGACAACTGCTACAACCCTGTGATGTGTAAAGTTCAATTAAGGCTACTTGCTTATTTCCGCTTTTAAATTCGATTTCCTGACTATAGGAAATTTGCATGAGGCAAGAAATGATAAGGAAAAGTGTAATCAGAGCGTGTTTAAACATGAAGTGATCCTTTAAGTAGGTTTGGATAAATGATGAATTAGTTGAGTTTTATTAAATGAATATTTAACACAAGGTTAGCAAAGAGGGTTCATTCGTACTGACGCGTCAGGAGCACTTTGATTGTTTGTGTTTTTACATTATTCTTAATATGGAAATTATTTATAAAATAGTAACTATTTCATAAATAGCAACTACTTATCACAATAAGACCGACTAAGGGAGCCAAATATGACAGATCAAAATCCATATCAAGCGCCTGATGCAAATCTCACAGAGGGTACGAGGGGGCCTGATGTCGAGTTAGCCGTAACAGGGATCAAATCTTTACCAGTAGGGTCGGGGGTACAGTGGGTTAAAGATTCATTTGGATTATTTATGCAAAGTCCATTAATTTGGATAATACTCATCATTTTATGGTTTGTATTAAATTTTGTTGGCCAAATAATTCCAATCATAGGGCCTCTTGCGATGTCACTATTATATGCCGTATTTGTGGCAGGATTTATGTTGGGTTGTGCTGCATTAGAGCGCGGAGATGAATTGGAAGTTGGCCATTTATTTGCGGGTTTTAAAAAAAATACAGGTTCACTAATTGGTTTAGGCGCAATTTATCTAGGGGTTGTAATAGGTTTTGCAATTATTTTCGGTATCATCGTTTTAGGTGGCATAGGCGGAATAGGTGCTTTAACCAATCCTGATTCGACAGCAGCCGCGCAACTACTAAGTTCTGGTCTCTTGATGACAATACTCATTGCAAGTTTGTTTTTTATACCCATTATCATGATGTTTTGGTTCGCGCCTCCACTCATTGCGCTTGGTGGTGTGCCATTAATAGAATCACTGAAAATGAGTTTTATGGGATGTTTGAAAAATATATTACCGATGTTCATTTTCGGTTTGATAATGGTGATTCTAACCATTATTGCGGTTATTCCGTTTGGTCTTGGGCTACTAGTGGTAGTCCCAATGTGGACGGCAGCTTTTTACATCGCATACCGAGCAATTTATACAGGCTAGCAAATGCTAGAAAGCTTAAAGTTTACTTGAGCGTTTTATATTTAAATACTCATTAACCAGATAAGTAGGTAATTGTTCAGCAGAGACATCTAGGCAAATTACGCCTAGGTGTCTTAGTTTACGGTGATTTTCTTCACGTTGATGTAGAAATTGTTCGGTTGCATGAAAATTTAGTGCACTATCCAAGTCAGTTACATTTTGTTTTTGCATATCATTTAAAGATTCTTCACGCAAATCTGCAAGTATTACTAAATGTCTAACGCTAAGTAGTTGAATTGCTGCTAAAAGATTTTCATAATCATCGTCGCGAGTATTGGTGATGAAAACGATCAATGAGCGTCTTCTTTGGTATCGCAACACGTCTTGTGCGACAGCTAAATAATCAGCAGAATGCAAAGTTGAGGGTAAGTCGTAAGTTTTATGTAACAAATTGTTAACGACTTGAGGACCTTTTTTGGGAGGCACCCAGCGTTCTTCGCCAGCAAATGATTTAAATCCAACCGCATCACCTTGTTGCACTGCTACATAGGCTAATAAAAGCATAGAATTAATTGCTTGATCAAGATGAGTATAGTCTTCGTCTGCATGACGCATTCTTCGGCCACAATCCAATAAGAATACGATTTGTTGATCGCGTTCGTCCTGGTACTCTTTAGAAATTAGTTTGTTTAATCTTGAGCTTGCTTTCCAATCAATTTGTTTAAGACTGTCGCCTACGTGATACTCACGTAGTTGATGAAAATCATTACCTTCGCCTCGGCGTTGTCTTTTTTTAATACCTAGTTGACTTAATCGATTATCTGTTGCTAATAAAATATATTTACTAATAGAAGCAAAGTTTGGAAAAACTCTGACCGTTTTTTCATTTTGATAAAAAAATTTACGTAGCCATAAACGTAAAGGTGAGTGCTGGAGTATATCTGTGCCTTTAAAGCTGTAATCACCGCGAGAAAGAGGTTTTACTCGGTATTGCAATTCAGCACGTTCATTTGGTTTTAGACTAAATTTTTCAGGCAAGCTTCCAATTTTAAATTCTGCAGGATAATGGTCATGTGCCAGTAAGTCCAAATGACTTGAAGATTGATTACGAATAGTTTGTTTTACTTTACTCCATGTGTAAATTGGCAAATTGTGGTTAATTTCATGTTTGATTTTTATATTAGGTTTATTAAATACTGCAGCAGCATCGATCAATAAAATGCATATAAACCCTATACCTATAATTTTCCAAAATATAACCAAGCCGGGGTAAAAAGCAGCAATTAAGCCTATGAGCAACCACAGCATTGCTATCCACAAAGTTATTTTTGCCGGTCTCACAATAATCTCGTGACTAGGTAAATTTATTGAGTTTAAACTCTAGGTGCTTCAACTTCTTGAAGGATGTCGTCGATCACTCTGTCTATCGGATAACCTTCAATTTCAAGATCTGCACTAAGTACAATTCGATGGCGCAGCACATTAGGAGCAACGTTTTTTACATCATCTGGGGTAACAAAGTTGTTGCCATTAATGAGTGCATTGGCACGTGCAGCACGTAATAACGCAATACTGCCACGGGGTCCTGAACCAATATCAATACCGTTACGGTTTCGTGTTGCCGCAGCAATACGCACCGTATATTGGATGATTTGTTCATCAATATGTAATTTCGCAGCCGCATTTTGTAGTACAACTACTTGTTCTGGTGTTAATTGTTGTTGAACAGCAGATACATCAAGTTTGTCCCCAATACTCTGAGAAGTGACTTGTTTCACTATGTTTACTTCATCTTCATGTTTTGGATAATCAATTTTAATTTTAAGTAAAAATCGATCCAATTGTGCTTCCGGTAAAGGATACGTGCCTTCTTGTTCAACGGGGTTTTGGGTAGCCAATACTAAGAATGGTTCTTTAAGTTGAAATGATTGGCCTTCAATCGTTACTTGTTGTTCTTGCATAACCTCCAATAAAGAGGATTGTGTTTTTGCTGGTGCGCGGTTGATCTCATCAGCTAATAAAAAATTACAAAATACTGGTCCACGTCTGACTTTAAATTCTGTAGTTTTCATGTCATACATAACATGTCCAGTAACATCGCTTGGCATGAGGTCGGGTGTAAATTGAACACGACTGAATTTTCCACCAACTGCTGTAGCTAAAGAACGCACCAAAAGTGTTTTACCAGTGCCTGGTACACCTTCGATCAATGCATGGCCTGCAGCAATAAGAGTTACCAAAACCTGTTGAACTACATTATCTTGCCCGACTACGGCAGATGATATTGCATTTTCCAGTTTTTTGATTTGTTCTGTAATAGTTTGTAAATCAAAATTTTCAGAGTTGCTACTCATGTTTTCGTTCATTGGAGTATCCATAGTTTTTGTAAATGATGGGATGATTTTATATATTCGTTTGTCGATTTCGGTTGGAAATAAAGAGCTTGATGAATTTCTTCAGGCGTAATATCTAAAATTTTTGATATATGTTGCATGCGTTCTTCAGTAGACATGCCTTTAAGTGCCGGATATCTTCTTAACAGAGCATTTTCACAGGTAAATCGACTTTGGTTTAATAAATGCACACCGCGATCCTGTCGCCAACTGAAACGTGCTATTGCGCGTAAATGTTCTATGATATTTCGCTTAGAGTAATCTGCATTTAATAATATTGGGCCTATTCTATTTTGCATTGACCATAACCATAGAATTAGCAATGCAATAAAAGCAAGACTCGCATGTTTTGCATATCTCCATATCAATGTAAATATCGAGTCAGACTGAGTGTTGTAAAGTAAAAGTATTTTATTCTTTAAGTGTTCTTCTCCAGAATTGAGCAACCACAGAAGATAAGCATGATCATTTTCGCCGATATTTGTATTGCTTAAAAAGTTATTATCACTTAATACGGTAAGTTTGCCTTTGCCAATATTATGTTGAAGCAAATGATAGCCATACGCATCTTTTAATGATAAAGAAGAGTTATTATTAACATCGATAAGTTGCGTATCTGGGTAAAAATCAATGCTAATTTTTTTACCATTTTTTAGAATATATTCTTGTACACTTTCGTCATAAGGGTAGGGGTTATCATCATCAAAATTGGTATATTGTGCCTTTATTCCATACTCATCTAATAATTGATTTTCTTCATTGTTTTCATACAAATCATCCCCAAAATAATCATATTTTTCCTCATTATTTACATACTTGAAGTTGGTGGCAGTGAAAATAAGATGTCCACCATTTTTTATCCAATTTTTTAAATTTTTAAAGTTTGTAGGAGAGAGTTTTGGGCCATAATCGTTTATCAGTATGGTTTGATTGGTATCATGAGCTTCAAGCAGTCGTGCTCGATTATTGTCACTTTCCACATCAAATCCTAATTCACGCAGAAAATATTCTGCGGCTAAGAATTTATTTCGCCTGGCTTTTGCAGAATAATCTGTTGTTTTTTCGACTTCTTTATACTCGAAATTTTCGTAAAACCACTTTGTGCCAGCAGCCGTAAGTATGGTTACCAGGCCTATAAAAATAATCATCAATAAACGCTTGTCAGTGCTCATGAAATATCCTGGTTATAGAGGAGTGCGTAGTGTTTAGACCAACCTTCACGCAAATCAGCTAATGTTTCTTTGGAAGGTTCGCGATCTGCATAGGCAAGCATTATCCATGCATGAGTGAGAGACTTAAAAAATTTGGATTCATTTACATCACGCTTTCTAGATACGATACTGGCGCATTCTTGCTCGGTTGCGCTGGCAGGAATTTCAATATCGCCATGATGAACAATTGCAGATAGTGTTGCTCTATACAATAAGCTTAAGGCTTCTCGATATTGTTTATTATTAATTAGAACTGAGAATGCCGCTAAAATATCTGCTGGTAAAGTATTTTTAGACATTTCCATACCCAAAATTTTATTAGGTATAGCTGCAGTTTGATTATTTGTTCTCTGCGTGGGTAAGTTGATCCAATTTAACCAATGTGAATATTTACTAATTAACCAAACTATAAATCCTGCAATTGCGATCCAAATAATAATTTCTATTATTTTAAAACCTGCACTTACATCATCATCAAGCAAATTTCTAAACAACCATTCTAAAAAATCTTTTAACCATTGCGGAGGCTCACTATTTTCGTCTTCAGAATCACTTCCAATGAATGTTAATTCTTTTTTAGTGATGGTCTTTCCGAAATCTTCATGTTTTAAGACTTCTTCTATAGTAGTTTTAGCATCATTTTTATCAATGTTTAGTGCATCGTCTGCATAGCTGTTATTTGGAAAAAGTGAAAAAGTCAGTAAACATGATAGTAACGGCAAGCAAGCTAATATAACTCCTGATGATTTTTCATTATTTTGTTTAATAGTTGAAGTGTTACTTTCAAGGCGGTTTTTCATGCGCTTGAAGCCTAATTCAATATCCCAACCTTCAAGCTTTATTCTTCGGGTAATGTATAGAGCGAAGCCGGACGCCACATAGATAGGCGCCATGATGGAAATGCAAATAAAATACGCTATGTTATTAATAGCCAATAAGATGGAACCTTCACCACCTAGCCATTCTAATAATGATAAATCATCATTTAATTCTGATGGAATTAATGCAAATAGAAAAATTAGTAATGATGTATAAAGTAAATATTCTATATGCACACATATTATTGTTAACCACTGGGCGGCACTACTTTGTTGCGCATGAAGAACATTCAATCTAGATCTACGCTCTTTGCCTTTGAGACCTTCTAACATTGCAACAGGATTGTTGAATGATCGGCTTAAGCTAAGTCTGCGCCATAATAGCAATGCAGCTAATTGCGGTTTAATAATTTTAAAATAATCTTTTAATACATCACGTAATGTGACAGGTTCAGAAAATAATTGCCGGCTTAATATGAATAGTAATGGTTGTTCATATAACGGCTTGCCCCACCAAAAAAGTATAAATAAGAAGATGCTCAATGTTTCATCTTCAACACTATACATAAGTATCATTGCGATAATAAAAACAGGTAAAGCACCTATGAGCCATGCACCCCATAAGCGTAAAAACCACTGTCTTGCGAGCGTACAACCTAAATCTATCGCTTCCCAGTTAGAGCGTTTGCGTAAAGCAATTGAAAGATTTTCAACTTGCACGTGGGCCTCGTCCTGCAAACAATAAATAGAAAATAACAATCGCCCACAAAATGGCGGCAATGAAATACTTTGAATTTGCGCTAACAAATGAAGAAGGTGACCAGAATGCCTCAATAAATGCAGCAACGACTAGCATTAATGCTGCTCCCATGACTAATTGAATAGAATCTTTGCCGATAAGCTTTAGAGCATCTAATCTGTGTAAATTGCCAGGTGAAAAAATAGGTTTAGCTATAAGCAAACCTGCCATACCACAAATTACGATAGCGGTTAACTCAAATGAACCGTGGCCCGATACGAAGGACCAAAAGGTTTCTATAAAACCAAGCTGAGTTAGATATCCGGATACACCACCAATTATTAAACCGTTATAAATTAAAAAAAATAATGAACCAATTCCTAAAATAATTCCGCTTGCAAAAGTACGAAAGCCAACGGAAATGTTATTAAAAATATAATAACCAAACATCATAATATCTGTGTCTGCTTGTCTGTCTTCTTCGCGTCCTAAATTTCGATTTTCAGGATCATACATATACTCCATACTGGCAACTGAAATTGGATCCATGACACTGTATATGATTTCACTATTTTTAAAGCAGACAATGCCCATTGTGATTGCAGGCACATAAAATAAAGCCGCTGCAAGCCAAAATGCTTTATAGTGTCTTCGGACTAAATTTGGAAAGCTACTACTAATAAATTCAAATACTCTCCACAACCAAACCGTTTTGTTTCGGTATATTATCTCGTGTCCTTTTAATACTAAGTTATGCAATCGCTGTGTGAGTACTGGGCTATAATGTCTTTGTTTTGCAATTGCAAAATGGTTGCATATTTTTCGATATTGTTTTGGTAATTTATAGCGTTCCTGAAGACTTGAGGCCTGCTTCTTTTTATTCTTATCAAGATCATTAACCAAATATTCAAATTCTTGCCAGAATGACTGATATTTCTTTTCGAATTGAATCTGTTTCATGATTTAATAATTTTATTGGCCCTTTAATAACCAATTTGCATATTTGTGAAGTTCTTTTACAGATGCATCATTTTGTTTACCCGTTAACTGAGTGAGAATGTTGCTAAGTTCTTGTTGACGAGGAATAGACAAGAATTCATGTCGTTCTGCAAAATCTAAAATAGAACGCTGTTCAGTAATCGTTAATGGTAAAGGTAAGGGAATGGGTTCAGCAGAGGGAGCATTAATTTTTGAATTTTTATTATCTCGATAAACAACAACTGTACCAGCGGCAAGATCACCAAGCCTTTTAAAGTCACGATTAATAAACATGGTAAGTAGCCCTAATGCATATGCAAAAGGTAAAAAGTCAGCTACACGTAGTAAATTTCTTAGCATCGAGCTTTGCCAATTTACAGGTGTTCCATCATCATGACATACATATAAATTGAGAATTTTTTTGCCGGGTGTGGCGCCTTGGTAAAGTTCGAAAAGGACTGGATAAAACCATTCGACAATAAAAATGATTAATAAAATTAATCCCCAACCTACAGCGCCCAACCAGATCAATACAAAATATGCAGCAGTCTGAATCGTTGAACGAATAATAAAATCGATCAACCAAGCATTGATACGAATAATCGGCCCTGCTAGGCGTAATTCCAGATCTACCCCTTCCGGTACTTCAAATTTACGAATCGTGTCTAACATCAGGATAAAAGATTAAATTTTTATTAGATAACATCCAGAAGTCATTGATAAATATGTCAATAATTCCTGTGAGATTTTACTTATCAAGGCTGTTTCTTCAGCCATAAATACCATGGAGTTACTCATTAATGAGTCAGACGGCATAAATGTATATCGGAGATTGGCGAATGGCTAGTAATAGATTTTTCCCCTTGAGCGCAGTATATGGTTTTGCTGAATTTGGGAGCATGTCTAAACTTAGGATGAGGAATGCAAGCCAAGTCAAATTGTCTAAAAGTATCTTGAAAAATCTAAATTAAATTATATCTCTATATGATTATCAGGTTTGCAAAATTAGCAAATAATGGATACTGAAAATTGCCGCAATTAAACTTATATATAGTAGTCATTATGTAAATTAGGAGAATGTAATGTTTAACCCACTCAGTATTCCGTTTGGATGCGTAATGTTATACAACGTTGTAAAGTTAAAAGAAAATGTTTCTGAAGAAGATGTTCAGTTAGCATTAGGTGAAATGTGTAATGTTGTAAAAAATAAATATGGAGATGATAAAGGCGGCTTTATAGGCGGTCAGGTGTATAAGTTTTCTGGATTTATATCTGATGAGGGTTCTATTGCTTCTCAAAAACAAACAGAAGACCATATTGCAATCGTTACATATTGGCAGTCATTTGAGCAGCATGAAAAGTCCCATGCAGATAGTGTTTTCAAAGAAAAGTTTGAAGCATTAGGAAATTATGCCAGTGAAACCTATGAAATAGGTTATGAAATGCTATGGCAGGGCGAGCCAGAATAGAGCAATTGTTTGAAATTAGTGCTTTAGGATGATTTAGAAGCAGTTTTCTTCTTTTTTGGTGGCTTACGTTTATTGCGTTTAGGCCCTAATGTAAACCAATATTCTTTTGTGAGAGCATGAAAATAATCCGCCTCATCTGTTAACAATTTAGAAGTAGTACTTTGAACAGCGGCTATTTCAACTCGCACTCCTTCGCCTTTAAGATGTCTTACAAGTTCTATATAGTCAGAGTCGCCAGACATGATAATAATAGTGTCGACTTTACTGGCCACTTGGGTAGCCTTGATTGAAAGTGGAATATCAGCACTTTTATGACAGGGTCGAACAGAGCCATGGTAAAACTCATGTAATCGTTCTTGGAGTTTTTGGGATATTTGTTTACCTTCACGAAAATATATTAATCGGCTAAGACCTCTGTTATCCAATAGTTTTGGAATGAGAGTGTCGAAATTGAGCATGGAGTTTTCATCGCCTGTCTCAGTGTGAATGCTGCGCTCGATGTTGTTGCCGTCAATTAATATCGCAACGGATTGACTAATCAGCACGCCTTCTTTTTGTGTAGATGCCATAAATGTATTCTAGCGCTTAATATGAGAAGGTTACAAACCGAATGGTTAAAATGATAAGCAAATAATTTTGCATATACCTATGATAGTTCAATGAAGATATGGATGTTTTACGTTTAACAAACCAGGAATTTTATAATCGGCTACATTCGCATATTAGAAAAATCTATAGCGAAAACTCTGCTATACAAGTTGTTGAAAATATTTTGGAAATATTTTCTGATTTGCAGCCTTTAAAAGAACAAGATGCAAATAGTTTAGAACCTTGGAGTCAAAGTGATATTTATCTAATTACATATGGCAATTCAATTCTCTCAGGTTCAAATAAGCCTTTAGAGGTTTTACATCAATTCCTTACAAAGTACTTGAAAGGTGTAGTTAGCACGGTTCATATATTGCCATTTTTCCCGTATAGCTCTGATGATGGATTCGCAGTGATTGACTATAAGCAAGTCAATACAGAGCTGGGTGATTGGCAGGATATTAAAAAAATCTCTCAACAATTTAACTTGATGGTTGATTTAGTCATAAACCATATCTCTTCTGAAAGTGAATGGTTTATACAGTTTTTAAATAACGAGGAACCAGGTTGTAATTATTTTATTACAGCTGATGAAAAAGATGATCTGTCCAAAGTGGTACGTCCTCGTGCAAGTAATCTATTGCAATCAGTAGAAACAAAAAACGGCATCGAAAATGTTTGGTGTACTTTTAGTCATGATCAAATCGATTTGAATTTTTCAAACCCTGATGTATTGATAGAATTTATAAAAATACTTAGTTTTTATATGCGGCAAGGTGTGCGAGTTATACGTTTAGATGCAATTGCATTTTTATGGAAAAAAATTGGTACAAACTGCATAAACCTTTCACAAACTCATGAGATTGTAAAAGTATTTCGATTAATTGTTGAACGTTATTTCCCAACCGCTTTATTTGTTACTGAAACGAATATTCCTAATATAGAAAATTTAAAATATTTTGGTAACTCTAACGAAGCCCATATCATTTATAATTTCAGTTTACCTCCTTTGTTGTTGCATGCAATGTGGTCAAGTACTTCAGAGCATTTAGTTCGCTGGTCTATGAGTTTGCCTCCTGCGCCTACAAACTGTACTTATTTAAACTTCACAGCATCTCATGATGGGATTGGTTTGCGTCCTGTAGAGGGAATTCTATCTGATGAGGTGACAGATGCATTAGTTGAAGGTATGCAAACATTTGGGGGGCAGGTAACAACCAGAGCTATTACAGATGCTGGCGAGCGACCTTATGAGATTAATATTACTTGGATGGATGCCATGAAAGGCACCATTGAAGGTGAAGACAAATATCAACTAGAAAGATTTTTATGTTCTCAGACAATTATGCTGGGTTTGGAAGGCATTCCAGCGTTTTATATTCATAGTTTACTTGCAGGTGAAAATGATTATGAGAATTATGCTGCCACCAATCATAAGCGTGCGATCAATAGAGGTCAGTGGGATTATGATGAAGTGAATCAAATGTTAAGTGATTATACCTCTAAGTCTTGTAAAATTTTTCATGATTTAAAACGACTAATTTCAATTCGATCCAAACAAGCAGCATTTCATCCTAATGCTACCCAATTTACATTGCATCTTGGAGCATCTTTATTTGGGTATTGGCGCCAAAGTATGGATCGTGAACAAAGTATATTTGCAATTCATAATGTCACAAATAAAGAGCAGCCACTTTCCTTGTCTAACATAAATCTTATTTGTACTGATGCATGGGTTGATTTAATTGCATGGGATACAGTTGATTTGTCAACTGAAGTAATTACTTTGCAGCCTTACCAATGTTTATGGATTACCAATAAAAGTTAGGCGTTATCTTCAGATACTGCTTTGTATAAGTTTGTAAAAATATCTGGGATTGCACTTGCAACGCGCGACCATGTTGGCATGAAAGGTGTTTCCATAGGATTAGATAAAAACTTGTCACCTGCATCCATAATATTCTGTGCGAATAGCTCTACAGTGCTTTCTTCTTTATGCCGATCTACTGTTAATTCGTTCATAGCTGCATCGTTCGAATAATTATCTATTAGATCTAATGCGCGTCGATAATATGCGGCTTTAATTGTACGAAACTGTTCAGGTGTTAATGTAATACCATGAGTAGCTAGCTTACGATAAATGATTTTGGAAATGTCTATACTCATTTTCGAAAGTCCTGCATTTGGATTATTTTCTGAAAGACTCTGATGTTTATGATCGTAACAATCAGCTATATCGACTTGGCAAATGCGTTGGTTTGAATATCTACGGTACATTTCAGACAGAATACCGATCTCTAACCCCCAGTCACTCGGTATACGCAAAGAATTAACTACACCTGCGCGCATAGAAAACTCACCGGCCAATACATAACGGAAACTACCTAAAAAGTCTAAATAATCATGCGGTCCAACAGATTGTTTTAGAGCCGTGAGAAGCGGTAACACTAATAATCGTGATACTCGGCCCGAAAAATTATTTTCATGTGCACGATAGTAATACCCCTTACAAAATACATAATCAAAAGTGGGGTGATTGACCGGATATAATAGTTTTGCAGGAATGCTTCGGTCATATGTCAATACGTCACAGTCATGCAGTGCAACTGCCTTAGATTTTCCAGATGCAAGGAAATAGCCGAGGCAATACCAAACGTTACGGCCTTTTCCAGATTGCTCAGGCGCTAAACTATGTTCATTAATATCTTGATCAATTTTTCTAAGCTTTGGTCCATCGTTCCATAGGATGACGTGATGTTGTGGAAGTTTATTGAAAAATTCCCGTGCGTGGTCAAATTCTTCCTTGTTGGCTGCATCTAGGCCAATAATAATTTCAGATATATACGAAGCTTTAGTAAGTTCTTCAATAATATTACTAAGTGCTGGACCGTGAAGTTCTGAATACAAACAAGGCAAGATTAGTGACATAGGGCGTGACTTGCTCCATTGGTTTAATTCTTTTTCTATCGACTCAGTGCTACGGTCTGTTAAATTATGTAACGTCGCAATCACACCGTTTTGAAAAAAATCTGTCACTCTAATAACTCCTGAAGTAATTCAAGTAATGCATCATTCCAACCTTGTGGGCCAGAATGTTTGGCAATCTTAAGGGTAACATGATTATCAATGCACATTTTTGGTGCGTGTGGATTGGGAATAACGATGCCATAGGTTGCATTTTCCAGCATTTTTAAATCATTAGGACTGTCACCTAAAGCAATTGATGTAATTTGATTGTTGTAGTAGCTGGAAAATTGTTCAATTAATAATGACATTGTTGTAGCTTTATCGTGTTTACCCATTACATGATGAAAACGTCCACCGCTAACTAAAGTTAGATTATATTGAGCAAGTTGCTCGCTAAATGTCTGAAGCTTGGGATCTTCATCCAACCATAAGAGTGGTTCAGTACTATCGCGCTGATTTGCGTATATAGCCTGTTGTTTTGATAGACCTGTATATTTAATCAGTTCTTCGAGACTCATTTGCTTAAAACTTTTAAACTTGTATGTATCTTCAAATTTTTTCAATATTTGGTTAATTTCATCACGAGGTATACCTATGATCGCTTTACAATATTGCTTATTGTTTTGTTTGTTTTTTGAAAAAAAATCATTTGGTGTTGAAATAAGACCACCGTTTTCAGCAATAAACGGGTAAAAAAATTCAGTTTGATTACAAAGTTCTTCGATTTCTATTGCAGTTTTACTACTGGTAAATACTAAAGGTATTTGATTTTTTTGCAGATACTGTAAGCAAGGTTCTGCTGCAGCATAACTATAATTTTCGTGATCAAGCAGTGTGCCATCTAGATCTGTAAAAATAACAATATTTGTATACATAAGAATCGAGCTAAGTGCTTATGATGCTGCTGCTATCTAAGTATTTTTTTGCAAAGCCAAGCAGTTCTAGGCTGTTATTGACGATACAATCGGGTTGATGTGGGTGTTTAGTCGTCCCGGGAAAAATTTTATCTATCCATGCCTGATCCCAACCCGCACCATTATAAAAAATAGCCGTTACACCTGCTTCTCTGGCAGAGATAATATCCGTTGTACTGTCACCTACGTACCAAGCATGACTGCCGGGTTCAATATTTTGTTCTTCCAATACTTTAAGAATTAAATCTGGGTGTGGCTTACGATGTTCAACATCGTCGCCACAAACAATTGAATCAAAAAAGTGTGTCCAATCATGGCCATCAACGCATGTGATTTCATGATCCATAAATTCACGTTTTCGATTTGTTAGAACCGCTAAGTTGATACCCATAGTTTTTAGATCATGAAGAACATGTTCAAAACGCGGCTCAAAGGCAGTAACTTTACCAAAATGGTTACGATATGCTTTGTCAAATGCTTTGTGTGCAGCTTTTTTAGCTTCTTTATTGTTTCCAAATAAAACTTCAAAAATATCTGTTCTTGATATCTTTCTTGCTTGTTTTACTTTTGGATGAAGCCTCCGATTTTCTTTAATATATTTTACAAGCTTGGCATCATCAATTGTTTTACTATCTTCTACATCAATGAGTTGATCAACAAGTCCTAGCTCTTCAAGTCTAGGTAATACATCGTCTATGGCATAATACATGGCGTCGTGCGTATCGACTAAAGTAGCGTGCCAATCAAAAATAATTATTTTAGGCGCTGCATAGGGTACATCTAGAATACTCATTTGCTTTTATTTTTATGTACATAAATCTGAAGTATCAAAGTAACAATGCAGTAACCTAGTGTAATGAAAAGTCCAAGGAATTCCCGAGCTTCTTCAATATAGAGTTTATCGTCATCCATAGCGGAAAAGATTTCAGTATAGTTATCGTTTGTTAGCAAATTATTTAAGCCTGGTATTACACCAATGAGTAAATAAATGTTCAATATAATCACTATAGTAGCCCAAGCCACACAACAAGGAATGCAAAATTCTTTATAAGCAATAAAAGCTAGTATAGCTGTAGCAAGGTAAATGACTAACCATATGGGCGCATCAACGTCATTCCATTGCAACGCTGCAAAAATTAACATCACATAAAAAAATAACAGATGAATTTTCTTCATCATTGGGTTGTTAGAAAATAATCGATAAGTATTCTCGGCTGAGAATACTAGGTATGCAAGCTACCAGCTGCGAGGTCTTCCTATATCTATGTGGATAAAGTTACTCTGAGCATAGTAACCGACTCCACCGGCTTGTAGTGATTTTGCTGCATCACGTAGATGTTTTAAATCTATATCTGGTACCCGTATATCAATGGCTTTTCCTTGCATATGTAGACTACGCTTGGCTACGCCATTGCCTTGTTTGCGTAATTTTTCATTGGTTTTTGGGGATCGGTAAGCGGAAATAATATGAAACGGGCTATTAGAGTTACTCTTTTGATGCAGCACATATAATAAATCTAAAAGATCGATATGCATTTTATATTGTTCGTCAGCACGATGATCTCTAAGTACATAATTAATGTCGTTTAACGCACTGGAATCATATTTGCCATTTACCCAATAGCAGCTTTGTAACGATTCGCCTGTATGTAAGTTAAGAAATTCTAAAGTTCTTTCTGTAGAAAAATTAGTGTTCGCATGAACAAAATGAGAAAAGCTGCTCGTAAGCGCTAATGCAGCAGCAGAAGAGCGTTTTAAAAATTTACGGCGCGAAATGCGATTTGAATGTATAGATTCGTGTGCGTGACCCACGAAAAACCCTTGTAATTATGCAAAAAATTATTCAGAGGCATTATACAAGTTGCTGGCAAAATGGCTATCTTGTTTGTAGATGTCTGGTCGAAAATTAAGGATACCCTGATTGTCTACCCATGCAGTTAAATAGGTGATATGAATAGGAATAGCTTTGTCTAGCTTAAAGACTTTAGTTTTTTTACGGTTTGCAAAGTAATAAAGGTCATCTTTTGTCCAAGTCTCGCTATTGGATAATAAAACTTCCGCAAATTCTATTGGGTTTTCTACGCGTACACACCCATGACTAAAAGCTCGTGAGGTGCGAGAAAACAATCTACGTGAAGGCGTGTCATGCAAATAAACTTTATAGTTATTAGGAAATACAAACTTAACACGACCCAAAGCATTTTTTTCGCCAGGATTTTGTCGGATACGTAAAGGGGCTTTACTAACATCAACGTTATTCCAATCAATCGTTTCAGGGTCAAGAAAATAATTTTTGCTATTAACACGAGAAATAACTCGCATGTTATTTTTTTCTAGATATTCAGGGTCTTTTAGTTGTTTTGGAATAATTTCATCTCTAGTGATTGATTTGGGAATATTCCAATAAGGATTTAGTACAAATTCAGAAATTTCAGATGATAATACAGGGGTCTTATTCTTTTTCTTGCCAACGATTACACGCGTTTCATAGACTGTTTTACCTTTCTCTATTACATATAATTTATATTCAGGAACGTTAACTAAAATATAACGTTCATCTTGTAGTTCAGATAATTTCCTGGCTCTATCAAGATTGAGTTCAATTTGAGTGGCACGACTTTGCGACGACTTGTTAATTTCACGGACGGTTCTTTTTCCTAAGATACCATCAACCTCTAAACCATGACGATATTGAAAAGCGCTGATTGCTAAAGCTAATTCTTCATCAAATATGTCATTATATAAATCGTTATCTTTATAATCACCGAACTCAAAAAGTCGTTTTCGCGCTTTGATAACTTCAAATGATACGTCTCCAATAGTAAGAGACCTTTTTTGCAAGATGATTGGTTCAAAATCATCATTTAATGAGCGATATTTCTCTAAAGCATTGAGTAGTCTTGAATAAGGGTTTCTATCAATTGGAAAGCTTTTCAGTGTAGTTTCTAACTCATTTTTTTGGTTATTTTCATTTAAAGTATTCGATAAAAATACTTCGTCATCAAGCAAGGCAAAATTACTTTGCAAACTATAACTACTACTGAATTGTTCATTTGTAATATGACTGGCAAGCTTAAGATATGCGTGAGTAAAGGTAACATCTGATTTACTAAGAATGACTGGATCTGATTGAGTGACTTCCAGGAAATACTTGAGCACATCAATATCGTAATCGGCAGGATTTAAGCCTAATTTGCGTATATTTTGTATTACGCGATACAAATTATGTGCTCTATTGTTATATTGTATTCCATCGCTCCAAATTAAATTATATTGTCTTGATTCGTAGAGCTTTGAAACTTCATTAATCAAAGGTAATGAAGAGTTCTTTAGAACAGATTTAAGATTTAAGGTGTTATCGCTTTCTGCAATATATTCAGACTGATTAAGATTATTTGCGATTACATTTTGACTAAATAAAATAGAAATCAGCAATACAAAGATGCATGCGAAACTACTTATACAGTAATAATATCCATTAAATGCTTTTTCGATAAGCATGTCGACTCTCTCCTTATTTTGATTCACTTTCCATGTGAATCATTTGATTACTGTAGGGTATTAATCCGTAGGCTTCTTTGTGGTAAGTCACGACTATGGCAAAAATACCTTTGAAATGATTGAAGTTGCTTCAAAACCTATTTAAAACAGCAGGTTTTCAATAAGTTATTAATAGTCTTGATGTAGATACTTAGAGCTAAGTATTTATGGGCGCATGGCAATTAAAAACGGTTTTGCTGAGCTATTGCTATAACCATTTCTTTTCAGGTGCTATATTGGATAACAACACGGATGAATTGAACCCCCTATGAGCATACAAATTTTTAACACGCTTTCGCGCAAAAAAGAGGAGTTTGTGCCTGGTGATCCCCAAAGGGTCACGATGTATGTGTGCGGACCAACGGTTTATAGTCATCCTCATATAGGGAACGCGCGTCCGGCAGTGGTGTTCGATACTTTTTTTAGATTGCTTAAACACGAATTCCCAAATGTTGTATACACACGCAACATTACAGATGTAGACGATAAAATTAATGCGGCAGCGCTAAGTGAAGATACATCTATCGATACTATTAGCGAACGTTATACAAATATTTATCATCAAGACATGAGTGCTTTGGGTGTTTTGCCACCAACCATTGAGCCGCGTGTCACTGAACATATGCCACAAATCATCGATATGATTCAGCGCTTGATAAAAAGCGGACATGCATATGAAGCCGAAGGGCATGTTCTCTTTAATGTGCCTTCTTATTCAGAATACGGAAAACTTTCAGGGCGAAATCAAAAAGAGATGATTGCTGGCGCTCGTGTTGAAGTGGCTCCATTCAAAAAAGACCCCGCAGATTTCGTTTTATGGAAACCATCGACTCAAGATCAGCCTTCATGGGACAGTCCTTGGGGCGGAGGTCGGCCGGGCTGGCATATCGAATGTTCCACAATGATTGAGAAACATCTGGGCAACACCATCGATATACATGGTGGAGGGCAAGACCTGGTATTTCCTCATCATGAAAATGAAAGAGCACAAACTACATGTGTTCATGGTGGAGAATTATTTTGCCGTTATTGGATTCACAATGGTTTTGTAAATGTTAATCACGAAAAAATGTCTAAATCCATTGGTAATATCTTATTAGTAAAAGACTTGCTCAGCCAGGCTCCAGGTGAAGCTATACGAGCTACATTATTAAGTACTCATTATAGGAGCCCATTGGATTGGACGGATGATGCATTGCATCAGTCATCTAGAAATCTCGATAAACTTTACGGTGCATTGCAAGAGTTACAAGATTTGCAAGTAAGTGTTTCAAATGAAGATGTTCCTGAAGAGTTTATCAATGCACTAAAAGACGATTTAAATACTCCTGCTGCATTTGCAATACTTCACAAGCTAGCAAAACAAGCAAATAGTGAAAAAGAAGTTGAAAAAAGAAAGCAAATTAAAAAACAACTATTGGCGGCGGGGAATATGCTTGGTGTTTTACAGCAGCAACCGGAAGACTGGTTTCGTGGGATAGGGGATGTTGACGAAACGGAAATAGAAAAACTATTAGTGGAAAGAGCAAAGGCTAAAAAGGAGAAAAACTTCCAACTAGCTGATGATATTCGCGACAAATTAACGGCTATGGATATTCAAGTGTTAGATCACCCTGATGGTACTTCAACCTGGCGTAAACAGTAATTGTTTCAAATGAACTTAATTATAAAGAGGTCTTTTAAGTGAGGGGATTTGTACCACCCGATCCAGAAGGGGGAGTCTCAGAAATACAATATGCAGTGGTATATTCTCCCAAGCACAGTAAAGAAAATGAAAAGCAATCCAAACGAAATAATAAACGCTTTTCAGCCAATTGCATCGAAATAAAAGCAAGTGAAGAAGAAGTTAGAGCAGATGCAGATATACAGAACAATTATTATCCTGCAAAAGTATTGGGCCCTTCAAAGTCTTCAGAAGGACAGTATATTTATTACTTGGTGGAGTGGCTGGTGTAATCTTTAATAAACATATTTATTTTATATCATTAGCATACTTTATCTGACATATGAAATTTAGTGCAACTACAGGCATGATATTTGGTCATATATGTTGATAGCCAGAATTAGGAGGAGAGCTATGAAATCTATATATAAGTATACGTTTGTTGTTCCCGCTATTTTCGCTTTAGTTTTAATATCCTTTTCATTTCAAGCAAAAGCTGGTGACGTTAAAATTATTATCGGCGGTCATGGCTTCGATAGACACCATTACAAACATAATATTGGGTTTAAACGTTACTACAACAAATCACGACATAACTACAGGCATCATTTAGGTTATAAAGATCATTACTATCCTAAGCGATACTATAAGAAAAAGTATTACGGAAATTACTATAAGCCTAAGCGTTATTATGGTTATAGCAATGGCTATCGCTATAATAATCGCAACTACTATCGAGGCAACCGGAACTATTGTCCTTACTAATTTTAGTTTAGTTCATACTTGAATCTGGAAAATAGGCGCTCATCTTTTTGATTGCGCCTATTTTTATGTGAAGCTATTGCTTCATTATTTTTTGTAAAATTGTGAGGTTTTCATTTTCATAATCGAATAGAATTCACCTATGAGTTCTTCGTCTATTTATATTGAGGCACCCGCACGATTACACCTAGGGTTTTTAGATCTAGAAGGCGGCCTGGGTAGGCGTTTTGGTAGTGTGGGGCTCACCCTTAATGATATTGCTACAAAAATATTAGTACGGCCTTCTGAACAACTTCGTGTAGTGGGTGATCCATCCGGACGCATACAAAAATATGCAGAAAAATTTATTGCCTATAAAGGATTAGCGTCCAGCTGCGAAATTGAAGTGGTAGATCAAATTTTAGAGCATTCTGGCTTGGGTTCAGGTACGCAGCTAGCTATTGCTGTGGGTAGCGCCGTTTCCAAGCTCTATCAACTGGAATGTTCGACCGCTGAGATCGCCGTTTCACTGCATCGTGGCGCCCGATCAGGTATCGGTATTGCTGCCTTTGATTATGGTGGCTTTTTAGTGGATGGAGGGAGAAATCCGGATAGTCAGGTTCCACCCATAATTTCACGTGTCGAATTCCCCTCTAACTGGCGTGTGATTCTGGTATTAGATCTTGCTCAACGTGGCATTCATGGCCAAGATGAACATGCATCATTTGCCAATTTGCCGTCATTTTCTGCTCAAAATGCAGCTGATCTTTGCCGCATGGTGATGATGCAAATTTTACCTGCGATTAAAGAACAGAATATTGATGTATTTAATCAAGGTATATATGAATTACAAAAATGTATCGGCGAATATTTCGCTTCAGCACAGGGAGGACGTTATACTAGCGCGTCGGTAGCAGAGGCCAATGCATATCTGGAGTCATTGGGTATCAAAGGAGTAGGGCAAAGCTCTTGGGGGCCAACTGGGTTTGCATTTGTAGATAGCGAAACACATGCTCATACTCTGTTACGAAAATTACAAGCTAAGTTTGAAAATAATAAAGATCTTACTTTTAAGATTGTTTCAGGAAGAAATACTGGGGCGCTGATTGAAGAAAGGGAGTCAGAGCAGCATCAATCTGTTTCTTTGCCTAGATCAAATAGATCTTAACTGAATTCAAACAATAAAAGATTTTGCACAAGCATAGCTATGCTGCGCAAAAAATTTAATTAATTTTGTTATTCAAAAAAATAAGAAGAGAGTAAAAAATGGGAAAGCCTTATATCCTTCATATGATTACCCCTGCTAAAAATCTTAGCCCGTTTGATGTCAATATGGCATTGGATGCGGGCTGGGATAATGCTATCGGTTATACCAATGTTGAAAAAGATGAAGTGCAAGCATTAGTACAAGACGCAATTTTTTCACGTGGTCCTTCTGGCGCAAAACGTTCCGGCTTATTTTTAGGTGGTCGTGATATGCATATGGCGATGGATATGATGGAAATCGTACAAGAATCGATGGTACCGCCATTTCAGGTTTCTTGCTTTGCTGACCCAAGTGGTGCATTTACTACAGCTGCTGGAATGGTGGCAAGTGTTGAGCATGCACTTAATGAAAAACACGACACAGATTTAAAAGATAAAACCGTAATTGTAATGGGTGGCACAGGTCCTGTTGGTTCCACAGCTGCGGTGTTGGCGGCTAAAGCTGGGGCTGAAGTCAGTATTCTTGGGCGTAAAAAAGATAAATCACAACGTGTTGCGGCAATGTGCACAGAATATGGTGCTGACCTTACAGGTATCAAAGGTGAAGCCAACGACATGATTGATGGTATTGTTCAGATGGCAGATGTTGTATTGGCTTGTGCAGCAGCGGGAGTACAAGTTATCAATGAAGATCATATTAAATCTGCAGATAACTTAAAAGTTGCGGCGGATGTGAATGCTGTTCCTCCTTCCGGAATTTATGGTTTAGATTTAATGGGAGCATGTGAACCGATTAAAGGCTCTAAAAATGCTTTTGGTATTGGTGCGTTAGCAATAGGTAATGTTAAATACCAAACCCAACATAGAATGCTGCAAGAAATGCACGATAGAGATGAACCTATCTATCTTCACTTTGAGCGCGCATTTGAAATTGCGCGTGAAGTCGTAAAAGAATAATTCTCTTTAAGATTTTTGTAGGCTGTTTATATTTATTTAGTTATTGCTTCCTCGGGTCGCGCAATCGCACAAGGACTTAAGGCGCTTGATCTATCTTGTGCCTTGATTGGCGGATTCGCTGATATTGATACACAAGCTGCTACTACTGCCTACAAGCAAGTAAAACGTGCTGAATTTGGGCTTGATACGCAAGAAGTATTAGAGGCAGCTAACGCCCTTATCCAAAAATATACATTTGATGGCTTGTTATATGGGACTGCAATTGAATCCTGTCCAAGCTTGTTAGAAAAAATAATTAGCTTTCCTGTGGTTGGAAATTCGAGCGAAACTCTTCAGAGTTGTAACAACCCACAAACATTTTTCCCAACTTTAGATCGATATTCTATTCCTTATCCTGAAATTAGTTTTGAATTTGATAATTCTGTACCGCTCGATTGGTTGATTAAACATCAATCTTCGAATGGTGGAATAGGGGTTCGATTATTAGAAAATACAAGTGAATTATTACCTGATCACTATTTGCAGAAAAAAATAACAGGAATAAATTTTTCAATTACTTTTCTTGCCAATGAAAAAGATATTTTCGTTCTAGGATTTAATACTTTGTGGAATGAAAATTTAGGGGAGGATATTCCATATGCTTATGCAGGTTCCATTAATCAGGTTGATTTAAGTGAAAATGTTTTAGAACTTGCTAAGCAATACGCACAAACTATTACTCAAGAGTTTGGATTAGTTGGCTTGAATAGCATCGATTTCATTTGTGATGATAATTCAGTCTATGTGTTAGAAGTAAATCCACGTATTCCTGCCACCTATGAGTTATATGAAACAAAATACGGCAATCTGTTGAGTGAGCATATAGATGCTTGTAAGCATAAAAATTTACCTACAGGCAAAAAACCTTATTTATTACGTGCTCATGCTATCGTATATGCGCATTCAGAAATTACCATTCCCAGGAAAATGTCTTGGCCATTATGGACTGCCGATCGCCCACAAGCAGGGGAGGTGATTTCACAATATGAGCCAATATGCAGTGTATTTTCAGGAGGAAAAAATAGCGCTCAAGTGCGTGACATGATAAAAACACGCAAGCAATTTATTATCAATAAACTTATCTAAATAATAATATTAAAAAAGGAACACTCGATGATCAGTGTGAATGAGTTAGCTAAGCCTTTGGTTCAAGAACTTGTGACAAAAAGTGAAGCATTGCGAGTGAAAGTTGGAAAATTTTCCAATGGCGCAAATTATATTGATGCTGGGATTGATTGTGTTGGCGGATTAGAAGCAGGCAGGATCATAGGCGAGATTTGTATGGGCGGTTTAGGTAAAGTGAATTTATACCATGCTTCGGCTGTAGGAGAATGGCCATTATCATTGCATGTACATAGTTCGCATCCCGTAATCGCTTGTTTAGCAAGTCAATACGCTGGCTGGAGTCTGTCGCATGAAAAATTTCATGCACTAGGTTCTGGCCCCGGGCGTGCGATCGCATTAAAAGAACCTTTGTTTGAAGAGTTAGGCTATAAAGATAATTGTGATAGTGCGGTGTTCGTTCTAGAAGTTGATAAGCTTCCACCTATTGAATTAGTCGATAAAGTTGCTGAAACCTGCAAGCTAGATGCAAGTGCAATAACATTTATATTAACACCCACCAGCTCAATAGCAGGTTGTATGCAAGTGGTGGCACGTGTTTTAGAAGTAGCTATGCACAAAACACATGAACTACATTTTCCGCTAGAAAATGTTTTAGATGGTTCTGCGAGTGCGCCGTTATCTCCACCGATTCCAGATTTTGTTAAAGCGATGGGCCGAACCAACGATGCCATCTTGTTCGCTGGAAGAGTGCAATTATTTGTAAGTGGAGATGATGCCGCTGCTGAGAAACTTGCGAAAGAATTGCCTTCAAGTTCTTCGCGCGATTATGGAAAACCATTTGCACAGATTTTTAAAGATTATGAATATGATTTTTTCAAGGTAGACCCAATGTTGTTTAGTCCTGCATCGGTCATGGTGACGGCGGTGGAAAGTGGTAATACTTTCCGTGGTGGGGAGCTTGATCCTGCGCTTCTAAACAAATCATTTTCATAACAGAAACATCTTAAGAAGACTTATGAAACATATTGCCGTTATCACAGATGATCCCGGCTGGCATGGCAAGGAGTTACATGATGCGTTCAATCGAAAAGGTTTTCGGTGTACTAATGTTTCATTAACGGAATGTCATTTTGATATAGGAGCACAAAATAATAAAAGTTTATTTTTGCCAGGTTTTGAAAATGATCTTCCAGATGGTGTTTTTGTTAGAGGTGTGCCAGGTGGAACTCTAGAAGAAGTTGTTTTTTATTTAGATATTTTGCATGCCCTGCAAGAATTAAACATTCTTGTTTATAACAACGCGCGTGCAGTAGAACGCAGTGTCGATAAAGGTATGACAAGTTTTCTATTGCATCAGGCTGGTATTTCTACACCTCCTACATGGGTGGGGAATGATGTGCATAAAGCTTATGCATTTGTTCGAAGAGAGTTAGGTATGGGTAATCAAGTTGTAGCCAAACCTCTGTTTGGATCACAAGGCAAAAATCTACAACTCATTTCTAAGTTTGAAGACATGGTTAATTTCAATGTCTACAATAAGATTTACTATTTGCAACGATTCATTCACACAGGGCAAGAAAAGGCATTTGACTGGCGCCTGTTTATTATTGGTGATCAAGTCGTAGCATCGATGAAAAGAGAAGCTGCTAACTGGATTAGCAATGTTGCAAACGGCGGTAAATGCTATTCAGCACTGATAAATGACAAATTTGCTGAATTAGCTAAAGAAGCTGTGAAGGTAGTTGATATGCACTATGCTGGGGTAGATCTTATGCAAGACGCCGAGGGTAGGCTATGGGTTACTGAAGTGAATAGCATACCCGCGTGGAAAGGACTGCAAAGTGTAAATAATTTAGTGGTTGCGGATAAGCTCGTTGAGCACTTTATAAAGTGTTTAGGTGCTTATTCGAAAATAACTGTCGCAAGTTAGCTACGTTGGCATTAATTTTAACTACTGATCAAATGCTATGAGCTTTTTCGAAATCGTATCAATGTTGCTGTGTTTTGCAGCTGTCTTCGCATATATCAATTACAAATACATAAAATTGCCTACCACAATTGGCATTATGTTATTAAGTTTAATGTTCTCATTAGTACTCGTTTTATTTGGAGAGCTTGGGTTTTCGTTAGAAGATCAAGCAACCAGAATTGTAGGAAGTATTGATTTTAACGAAGCTTTACTACATGGAATGTTAAGTTTTCTACTTTTTGCTGGCGCATTACATGTAAATCTGAATGATTTGCGCGAACAAAAGTGGGTAATTGGAACATTAGCCACAGTTGGTGTGATTTGCTCTACATTCATCATAGGGACTGTGATGTTTTATGTATTGCAGTGGTTAGACATCCATGTTGCATATATTTATTGCTTAGTGTTTGGTGCGTTGATTTCTCCAACAGACCCAATTGCTGTAATGGGAATTTTAAAAATAGCTGGGGCACCTAAGACATTGGAAACAAAGATTGCTGGCGAATCATTGTTTAATGACGGTGTTGGTGTGGTTGTGTTTTTAGTTCTACTTGGTATTGCAACCGGTGGAGATGAAATTACGACAACGCAAGTTATCAAGCTGTTTTCTGTAGAAGCCTTAGGCGGTGTTACATTTGGTCTAGGTTTAGGATTTCTTGGCTTCTTCATGCTACGAGGCGTAGATAACTACCAAGTTGAAGCTTTAATTACCTTAGCATTGGTTTCCGGTGGGTATGCATTTGCTGAGTACTTACATATTTCGGCACCGATAGCGATCGTAGTTGCAGGGTTGTTTATAGGTAATCAAGGGCGAATGTTAGCAATGTCAGATAAGACGCGGAAACGATTGGATGATTTCTGGGAACTCATTGATGAAATTCTCAATGCAGTATTGTTTTTGTTAATTGGTTTGGAATTGTTAATTCTTACCTTTACCAATCAATTCATGATTGCGGGATTGATAGCAATTCCGGTTGTTTTGTTAGCACGATTTGCATGTGTGGGCACCCCAATTCACATAATGAGGAAGTTTAGAACGTTCTCGCCTTATGCGGCGACTATTCTTACCTGGGGTGGTTTACGTGGCGGTATTTCAGTTGCATTAGCACTTTCTATACCTCCTGGCCCAGCCAGAGAGCCCTTACTTGTAATTACATATTTCGTTGTCGTATTTTCAATACTTGTTCAGGGTTTAACAGTCAAAAAAGTTTTGGCTCTTTCGCAAAAATAATTGCTCTGCGTGTGCAATTTCTAGCAAACTGTTGCTCAATCCTCAAGAAGGCCGATCAATTGTAATGGAACTTCAAAAAGAGCTGATCCGCTTATATCTGCATACCTGTGAGTTAGATGTTCAATCATTGAAACCAGGCAATGTGAGTGTCTATTCATCTGTAAAAGATTTGTCAGTTGATGATTTTTTGAACAGTGCACAAGCCAGTGCTAAAGAAATTACTGCTGTAGATGTTCCACTAGGAGTTCGAATCTTGAGGGCAGTAGAGGCTACTCAAAGTGCAGTAGGGACAAACACCAATCTAGGTATGATTTTACTGATTGCTCCGCTCATCCAAGCCCGTTATATATCTAAAGATGGCTCAAAGATTAGAATGAATCTAGGGTCAGTTTTAAAACAGACTTCCATCCAAGATGCGCGTGACGTTTATCAAGCCATTCGCATGGCAAACCCAGGAGGAATGGGCGAAAAAACCAATCAAGATATTTCTGAGGAACCTAATGTAACCCTCTTAAATACAATGAAAATTGCGGCAGATTGGGATCAAATTGCTGCACAATATTCGAACAATTTTGAAGCAATATTTTGCTTTGGAGTACCGCAATTTAAAACGCTAAATATGCGCTGGCAAGATGAAAAATGGGCTACAAGTGGTGTATTTTTGTCGTTTTTAGCCCAATACCCTGACAGTTTAATTGAACGTAAGTTTGGACAGTTAAAAGCTAGAGAAATTAGTGATATGATCTCCGAACTTGAGATGGAGCTCTGCCGATCGGACTTACCGGGTAGGTACGAGGCACAATTATTAGAAATTGACAGCCAGCTCAAGCGTGACCTAATCAACCCGGGAACCACTGCGGATCTCACTGCAGCTAGCATTTTTGCAGCTGGCTTGTGTAATTGACGCTTGTTAATTACTACAAGACAGAGGTAAAACAGCAGTAGGTCCCAGACAATAGTCTGCGGTTTTCCAAGGTGGATTTGCAAGCGGGCATGCAATGCTTAGCTTGTAGTTTGTCGACAAATTAGAAATATAATTTTAGGAGAATAATAATGGCATTAATTAATAAAGTAATGGTCGGGGAGTCGCTCGTTAATGATAACGATCCTTCCGGCACTATGGCTGAAATTGCGCATATCGACTTATTGGTCGGTCCTCGCGGTTCTGCTGTTGAAACTGCTTTTTGTAATGGCTTGGTGAATAACAAGGATGGCTTCTCTACATTATTGGCCGTAATTGCACCAAATCTACCTTGTAAGCCAAATACTATGATGTTCAACAAAGTAACTATTAAAGGTGCAGAGCAAGCGGTTCAAATGTTTGGCCCAGCTCAAGCTGCAGTTGCTAAAGCGGTAGCAGATAGTGTTGAAGACGGTACTATTCCTGCTGATGAAGCGGATGATGTATTTGTTTGCGTTGGTGTTTTCATTCACTGGGAAGCTAAGAGCAACGAAGCGATTTATGAAAACAACTACAAGGCAACTAAAGAAGCACTAGAGCGTGCCGTTAAGGACGAGCCAAAAGCTTCTACAGTTGTTGCACAAAAAGATAGCGCGGAGCACCCATTCAAAGGCTTCTAAGCAACTTTTTATTGCTAAATATAAAAATGCCCCGACTATGTTCGGGGCATTTTTTTGCCTGGGACTTTTGTTGAGTTTAATATGATGGTCAAAACTTAGTCTTGATATAATACGAATATGCGATGTAAAGAGTGTAATAAAGATATAGGTAGCTATATAAGCAATGAGCATTTATACGCTTGTTGTGGGTTAACTTTACAAGAATATGCATTACGCCATCATCAACCGTTGGATTTGTTGCTGAATACAGATCAAATTAACTTGCAAGATAATGTTTCAAATTATGAAAAACAGAACAGGCCCGCTAGCCAACAAGCGCAGAATCTGCTTAATGGTTTGTATATGGCTAATGCCCTCCAGCAAGAGGGAGATTTTACATTTGTCACGCTGGGAATACGCAGATTAGAACAACTATTGTGGTACCAGAATATTTTGCAGTCTATTGGATTTCAGTTTAAGCAAGAGTATTTTTATGCAAATGATAGTCACCGAGTGATTGCCAGAAATGCACTTAAAATTCCTACTGCTTTTTTACCACCTAGAATAGTAAACCACTCGGATGATTCATTGTTACAGCAGCTTGCCGTATTGATTGCGCATATCGGTGAACTGCATGCCGGTTATTTATTTATAGATTTTCCTCAACAACAGAATGCTGAACAAATAGCTGCTAAATTGGCAAATAATCATCAAATCCGTATAAAACCGCTGATGGCTACGGAACATTTTGACGGACAATTAATGAGATGCGAAACATTAGAAGATACTTCGCGTCTGCTTACATTGTTAACTGAATATTTAGAAGATATTCCTAATGCGCGAGAGAGATTTTTTGAAAAACATGAAGAGGCGCTTGTAGCTAAAGAATTAGTATTTGATTCTGCTCATTTCATCACCGACCACCCTGATAAATGTGCAAATCTCCATGGCGGAAGGTATGCCATGAATGTAAAAGTTAAAGATCAAATTGACCCATTAACTGGGTTTGTATTGGATTATGGTTATTTAAAACGTATAGCCAAAGAAAAAATTGTAAATCAGCTTGATCACCATAACCTTAATTATGTATCAGCTGAATTATCTTGGCGTTCAAGCACGGAATTGTTAAGTATTTTTATTTGGGAAAAACTGATCGAATATTTGCCGGGTTTAACGGAATTACAGATTTATGAGACTAGTCAATCACATTGTTGTTTCAAAGGCCCTAGTTTGGATGAGCTGCAGAAGAAAGGGAGTAGCGTGTTATTGAATCATTTTAGTTCTGACGAATTAGGGAAATCTCAACTGCGAAATTTGCTGGATCAGAACATACAGCGTAAATTTAAAGTGATTGGCTGAGGACTTTGATTTCATTTTGTGAAATCATTTGTGTATGTAAGGCCGTTGAGATTAAAGTCCCTGCAAAGCCTTTTTCACTAAGATTTTGAATATCATCTAAGTTTCTAATTCCACCACCATAATAAAGATGAAAATCGCTAATTAAATGATGTGATTTTATTTCTTCGGGGTAATTAACTCCTTGTTTAGTTCCGACAGAGTTTAAGTTTAATATGATTACATCTTTCGGCCACTGATTTTTGTGTTCGAATAAATCATTAGTACCAAGAAAATCATTATTTTTATAATCTAGAGATAAAATAAAACGATGCTCAGAATACTTGTTCATTAAATCAGTAAATATAGATACCGAGTTAATTGTTTCTGAGGATAGAATGAAGCGTAAGTTAATCTCTATTGCTTGTTTTAAGTAGTGCCCAGCTGATGATAAACCGCAATCTAACCATATTTCTGTATTAGGATATTTATTGCATAATGTTTTGATTATTTCATAGTTGTCACCTTGACATTCTAGTGCATCAAGATCAGCTATATATACTGTTTTGAAATTAAATACACTTAAAAACCCATCTATTACGTCAGATGGATTTGCTGAAGAACAAATCTTGGAGTCAATTGCTTTATAATTTTCCCTATCTCCAGCAATAGCTTGAACGACTAGGCCATTATAGAGGTCTATCACTGGAATTATCTGCATCAATTACATAATGAATATTTTAATTTTTGAGTATATCACTGGCGGGGGTTTGGTCGAGCAAGATTTGCCGAGCTCTCTTGTAAACGAAGGTGAGTTGATGTTGACTGCATCGGCAAATGATTTTAATGAGATTACAGATGTTCAAGTTAGCGTTCTACGGGACTATCGCCTTCAGAATATAGAATATGAATTTGAACAGTACATAGTAAGCCCAGAGCAAAATTATTCTCAAATCATTAGCAAAATAGAAGACTCAATAGACGCATTGCTTATTATTGCCCCAGAATCAAATAATACTTTAACGAGCTTATGTGAAAAGTATTCTGAATACGATTTTATATTGCTTAATTCTTCTACTCAAAGTGTTGCATTAACGAGCAACAAATTTGCAAGCAATAATTATTTAAAATCTTTTGGAATACCACAAATACCTACTTACGAATTAAAAGATATTTTTTGTATTCAAACAGACAGATTGGTTATAAAACCAAAAGACGGGGTAGGTTGTGAAGGTATACGTTTACTTAATTCATATGATGATGTTGAAAATATCATCTCTTCTGATGAACAAGAGAAATATATAGCACAACCTTATCTTGAAGGAGAAAGTCTAAGTTTAAGTTTGGTATGTTGCCAAGGAGAATGTGTGCTGCTTAGCGTGAATAAACAAATTATTATTGAAGATAATAATAGTCTAGGGCTCAAGCGATGTCTGGTTAATGCTAAAGACCGTGATTCATTCATAGAATTTAGTCAAAACCTAGTTTCCAAATTATCGGGATTAAAAGGTTATATTGGTATAGATGTGTTAATTGTTGAAAATAAAACCTTCTTAATTGAAATAAATCCGAGATTAACGACTTCTTATGTAGGTTTAAAATCCGCATTAAATATCAACCCTGCTGAACATATTCTTCATACTTTTATGCATAATGAACTACTCAGTGTTAATAACCCTGCTGATAATCTTGTAACGGTAGAGATGGGTAAGCTGTATGCCGCCTGATTTGTTGCAAAGCGTAGTAGGTTGGGATGTTGGCGGCGCTCATGTAAAAGTTGCCAATATGCAAGGCGACACCATCTCTAATGTTTTTCAGCTATCTTGTCCATTATGGAAAGGTTTGCAAGAGTTGACTCACTGTATTGAAAATGTGCAAAAAAATTTAGATGTATCCCATAGCAAACATGCAATTACAATGACGGGTGAATTGGTAGATCACTTCGAAAATCGTAAGCAAGGTGTGGTATGTATCGTTGATGAGATGAATAAAAAACTCTCTGCCGATAGAACTTATTTTTTTGCTGGTGAAATGGGTTTTTTAGATAGCTCAAGTGCAATTAAAGAATTTGAAAAAGTTGCTTCAGCGAATTGGCTGGCTAGTGCACAGTATGTAGCGAACAAAATATCAAATGCATTGTTTATAGATATTGGTAGCACG
The DNA here is from genome assembly GCA_965243395.1 of Gammaproteobacteria bacterium. Classification (GTDB taxonomy): domain Bacteria; phylum Pseudomonadota; class Gammaproteobacteria; order UBA4575; family UBA4575; genus JABDMD01. Next base: position 718,832 of record CBDEUS010000001.1, read on the forward strand.
ACTACAGATGTCATAACAATAGAAAATAATAAGGTTACTAGCGAAGGCTATACGGATGCCCAAAGATTAGTAGCTAAGGAGCTTGTTTATTGTGGAGTGGTTAGAACACCAATCTTTGCAATTTGTAATAGTGCATTGATTAAAAACCAAAATACACCGGTTATAAATGAATATTTTTCTAGTATGGCAGATATATATCGTATAACTGAAGAGCTGCCTACGCATGCGGATATAGGTGAAACACTGGATGGACGCGCCAAAGACATTATGGCAAGTACTAAGCGTCTGGCACGTATGTTTGCACACGATGCCCACTCTTCTGAACTTGACATCTGGCATGCTGTCGCAATGCAAATACGAACAATGCAAATTCAAATGATTAAAGATGCGTGTAGACATCAGCTCATGAAAAAATCGATACCATTATCAACCCCGATAGTGGGAGCAGGTGTGGGTCGTTTTTTAGCAAAAACACTTGCCGCTGAACTCGGGCGCGAATATATTGATTTCGAGAACCTATTTAGTATTGCTAATGTTGTAAACGATTTTAGTATTAGTGATTGTGCGCCTGCAGCAGCAGTAGCTTGTCTTGCAGGTAGTCAAGTATAGTCGTATTTTATGAGCGATTATTTGTTCGAAGAGCTACCTTATCAGCCTGACAGTAGCTTGTTATTTGAAAAGTTTGTTAATGAGCCATGGTCAGTTTTTCTTGATAGCAATCAGCCTGAAGCAGTCCATGGAAGATACGATATAATTTCTTCACGTCCAAAAGTACGTATCAGCTGTCACCAAAATGTTAGTCAGATAGATTCTTCTTCTGATTCTTTGACTGTTCCTGGAGATCCATTCTCTATACTAAAAGATTATCTTCCACTGAAAAAAAGTAAAAATCGAGAGTTATCAAACCTGCCTTTTATCGGGGGTGCGCTAGGTTATTTTAGTTATGATTTAGGTCGCTCTATAGAGAGCATTCCTTCAATTGCACAAGATGATTTGTTGCTTGCTGATATGAAAGTAGGAATTTATTCTTGGGCAATTGTTGTTGATCATAATAAGAAAAAAACTGTTTTAGTAGGCGACAAGTCGGATTTACGTACACGTCGCGAGTGGAATGATTTAGTTCATTATGTCTCGGATAGTTCTTCCTTTATAAAAAATCAAAAAGAATTTAAAGTTCTAGCTGAAGTTGATTCAAATATGACCGAATCATATTATGCAGAAGCATTTGAAAAAATTAAAACATATATAAAAGAAGGAGATTGTTATCAGGTTAATCTAGCCCAGCGGTTTAATGCAGATGTGGAAGGTGAGCCTTGGTTAGCTTATAAAATGTTGAGAAATATAAATCCTTCACCTTTCAGTGCGTATTTAAATTATGCGGATTTTCAAATTCTCAGTAATTCACCCGAACGTTTTCTTTCTGTAAAAGATAGCATTGTTCAAACTAAGCCGATTAAAGGCACACGACCAAGATCCGATATAAAAGATAAAGATGATGCTTTATCGCATGAACTTGCTAGTAGTAAAAAAGACCAGGCAGAGAACGTTATGATTGTCGACTTATTACGCAATGATATAAGCAAAAATTGTGCGTTAGGATCAGTCAAAGTACCCAAATTATTTGATATTGAAAGTTTTCCTAATGTTCACCACATGGTTAGTACCATAACTGGTAAATTAGATAAAAATCGTTGTGCGATTGATCTATTACGCGGCTGTTTCCCTGGTGGTTCTATAACAGGTGCGCCCAAGTTGCGTTCTATGGAAATTATAGAAGAGTTAGAGCCCCATCGTCGTGGTATTTACTGTGGTGCAATAGGTTATATTAGTAATGATGGTAATATGGATACCAATATTGCAATTCGCACCATATTGCATAAACAGCAGAAAATGTATTTTTATGCAGGTGGCGGCATAGTTTATGATTCAGAAATGAACTTGGAATATCAAGAAACTTTTGATAAAGCCGCTGCCATGTTACAAGTGCTTAATCAAGATAGACAGCATGCTCAAACTATCTAGGCACAAATATGAATGCTTGGGCGATAAAAATTGGTGGCAGCTTGTATGACAGCCAAGATCTTATAAAGTGGCTGCTTACAATTGATGAATATTCGGCTAGAAACATAGTAATTATCCCTGGAGGAGGGCCATTTGCCGATCAGGTGAGACAGGCAGATGAGATGCATCATTTAGACCAAATTCATGCTCACAACATGGCAGTAATGAGTATGCAACAGTATGGCACTTTATTAGCCTCTTTATGTCCAAACATGATTCTTGCAAATACGACAGATAAAATTCACATGGCTTGGCAAAATTCTAAAACTGCTATTTGGGAGCCTTACGAAATGTTGCGTGATGAATGTGAGCTTGATAGGACATGGGATATAACCTCAGATAGTCTCTCCGTTTGGCTAGCAAATAAATTAGAATTGAAAAATTTGTTGCTTATTAAGTCAAGTGATGATGTCTTAAAAGTGAAAAGCATAGAAAGACTAAGCGACAAAAATTGTATAGACCCATATTTCTGTCAATATGTAAACCTATCGAATATCAATGTCCATGTTTTGCATAAATCCGAATCAAGCGAATTTAAAAACATGTTATAAATATCTAAGCAAATTATCCTTTAATTAATTTATAAATAAAAATATGTTTCAAAGTACTATTAATGTATTAACTGCTTTAGTTATTAAAAAGCCAATCGTTATTTTGGTATTCATGTTCGCTCTTGTTGCAGCATGCAGTATTTATATAAAGCATTTGAATATAGATGCTTCTCCTGATTCACTTATGTTAGAAAGTGATCCTGATTTAAAATATTACCGTGAAATTCATCGTCACTATGGAACAGATGAATATATTATCGTTGGTTTTAAACCTAATAGAGAAATTTTAGAAAAAGAAGCGATCGTTCATATAGAAGAAATTTCAAATCAATTTAAGGATATTAATGGTGTTTCCGGCGTTACTTCGTTAAGTAATGTTCCACTATTATTACAACTTGAAGAAGATGAAAAAACTGGGCAAACCAAATTTGCAAATTTATTAACACCAGAGGTTGATCTTGACAAAGCCAAACACGAATTCACTACCAGCCCTATATATGTAGATAATCTTGTAAGCCAGGATTTGACTACTACAGCTATTAAAGTAGATATCCAGAAAAATCAGCAGCTTGTTGAATTAATTGAACACAAGTATACGTTATTAGAAAAGCTTGAGTCGGTAGAGAAAAATAGTCAAGTTGATGCTGAATTGGAACTATTACGCGAAGATATCAGTACAGAAAGGCAAATAATTAACCAACGCTATAAGGAAGTACTGGAGAGTATACGCGCGATTATTACTTCAGCAGAGGGTAAAGGTGAATTTTATTTAGCCGGCGCTCCCTTGATCGGAAATGACATGAAAGAGTATGTGGTACAAGATATACAGACTTTCGGTATCGCGATTCTGGGAATAATGGTCATTGTTTTATTCATTTTCTTCAGAAAACCAGCCTGGATTTTTTTAGCACTCGTTTGTGCAGTATTAAATGTTCTATTAGTAGCAGGGCTGGCTGCATTGCTAGATTTTCAATTGACTATCATTTCATCTAATTTTGTTGCCTTATTAATTATATTTTCTATCACTCTTTCGATTCACGTCATTATCCGCTATCAAGAAATTCAAGCATTAGACCCTAATGATGATGTTGAAACTGAAATTAAAACTGCTGTTTCGCAAATTGTAACACCGTGTTCATATATGGTGCTCACATCTGCTATCGCATTTTTATCATTAGTAGTAAGCGATATAAATCCCGTCATTATTTTTGGCTATATCATGATTTTAGGATTATTTTGTGCTTTCCTATTGACGTTTACGGTTCTGCCTGCACTGATAAAATTAATTAAGCCTAAATCACGTGAGCTTGAAAAAGATAAGGCTGCTTATTTTCTTGAAAATATTCTTAAAGCCATCGTAGGCCATAAAAAACTTACATTAACGATTGTAATTGGAATGTTTGCATTGAATATTGTTGGTATTAGCCAGCTTACGGTTGAAAATCGTTTTATTGATTATTTTAAAAATTCTACTGATATTTACCAAGGATTAGAGCTAGTCGATCAAAATTTAGGTGGGACAGTACCCTTGGAAGTTATTCTTGAGGCTGACCCGATAGAAGAGGATGAAGACGAGTTAGATGAGGACGAAGAATTTGGTGACTATTTATCAGAACTAGAGGAGAGCCAAGACGACTTCACCGCTAAAAGTTACTGGTATAACCGCAGTGGAATAAAGAAAATCAGCAAAATTCACGACTACTTGGAAAGCTTGCCTCAAGTGGGGAAAGTATTGTCTTTATCAAGTACTGAAGAAGTATTTCGTACGATCAATAAGGGCGAACCATTAGAGGATTTCCACTTATCTTTGGTTCATTCAAAAGTCCCTGAGAATATTAAGCAAGTACTTATTTCGCCTTACGTTTCAACTGATGGTGGTCAGGCACGTATTTTAGCGCGGATAAAAGATTCAGATCACACTCTAATTCGCAATGACTTGCTAAATAAAATCAAAGACGATCTGAGCCAAGATTACGTAAAAGAAAATGAAAGTGTACAATTAACGGGGATTAGTGTTTTATACAATAATGTACTTCAAAGTTTGTTTAAATCACAAATTCTGACGTTAGGAACTGTATTTGTTGCTATTTTACTTATGTTAGTAATTTTGTTTAGAAGTGTTAAATTGGCAATTATTGGAACGCTACCTAATATTTTTACTGCATTATTTATTCTAGGCGTTATGGGTGTATTTAAAATTCCTCTGGATATCATGACAATAACAATTGCTGCTATAACGATTGGTATTGGTGTTGATTATGCAATCCATTATATACATCGCTATAAAAAAGAATACGCAGATTCAGGAGATAACTATCAAGCTATACATAAATCACAAACTACAGTAGGAAAAGCATTATATTTCACGTCAATCACTATTACGTTAGGCTTTGTAGTACTTGTGTTGTCTAATTTTGTTCCCTCCATTTACTTTGGTTTATTAACAAGTATAGCTATGTTAGTTTCTTTGTTCGCAACATTTAGCATTATTCCACTTCTGCTTTTACTTATGTATCCACAAAAATTACAAAATTAATGAATTCTAAATGGCTTAGTTTAGTTTGCTGGGTTGGCATATGTTTGCTGACAGGTTTTGTAGGTTCATTATTCGCACCTGGTGAATGGTATCAGGACATGCAAAAGTCAGCGCTTACTCCACCTAATTATGTTTTTCCTATAGTCTGGAATATTTTATTTATTTTAATGGGCATAGCTGCCTGGCGAGTATGGGGGAAACGCAAAAAAGGTGTACGTTTTGCGCTATCTCTATTTTTAGTGCATTTAATTTTCAACATGCTTTGGTCGTATTTATTTTTTGGTATTCATCGACCGGATTTAGCGCTTTTTGAAATTGTATTTTTATGGGTTGTTATTTTGTTGACAATTATTGCATTTATAAAGGTTGATAGGCTTGCAGGGATAATTATGCTTCCATATATTGCTTGGGTCAGTTTTGCTATATATTTGAATTATGCATTTGTTGAATTAAACCGTTTTTAATTTAATATCAAAAATTAAGTACTTTCAAGTTATAGCATTAACTTACGTCAAAAATCGTATAGTTAGAATCTAGCTAGTATATGTCTACTTGAATATCCTTGTATCGGTCGCTGCCATGGATTTTAACGAGATTGCTGCCATCAACGCCTATGCGCCAAATACTGAATTGTTTGTCTTCTCTGAATCTTAAACGATGAAAATAAAGTTGTTTTGAGTCAGAACTCCATCTTGGTAGTTTATTAGCATGCCCATCATTTAGTAATTCAAATGTTTTTGCATTGCCTGCATCTGAGATACGTAATGCACGCTTGCCAAATAACCAGTACAGTGGTTGAACTTCAGTTACATAGGCAACCAACTTTCCATCGGGAGACCAATAGGGATCATGGTCGCGAAATTTATCAAAAGTTAAACGCTCTTCGTTTTTACCATTAGCATCCGCAATAAATATTTCTAAATTGTTAAGCTTACTTCCATCATACGATTCTGGAAGGGCGCTAAATACAATTTTGGAACCATCAGGCGACCAAGATGGATCTAGATAAATGCTTTCTCGCTGCGAGATTCGCTGAGGGTTTTTTCCATTCAGATCAGTAATATAGAGATGCCAGCGGCCTTTTTGTTTGGATGCCGCCATAATAAGTTTTGAGCCGTCAGGCGACCAATTGGCAAAACCTTGTTCTACCCATTCAAAACTACGGTGAGGAATGAGTTCCTTGAGACTCTGATCATTCAAGTTAAGCTGCCATAATGAAAACTGGTCATATGCACTTTCTTTTTCACCTATGGGTACACGATAAAATAAAACTTTGGCTCTATCCGGCGAAACTCTTGGCCAAAAGCTTTCATATTTATCATCAGTAGTCAGTTGTACTGAGTTTTTTCCATCTAAATCTGATAACCATATTTCAAGATTACCTGTACGGTTAGATGAAAATATCAATTTAGAATGAGAGGTAGCCGTTTTGATGACTTCTTTTGCTTTCTTTATATTACGTTCTTTGCTTGGTTTAGCTTCTCGTGTTTCTTCTAGGGATGGCCGATCTTTTGTATGAATTTTTTTACGCGTTGCTTCTTTTTTAATAGGTGTCAAACCACAACCACTAAGAATAAAGATCGAGATTAATATAGTAGAAAAGATAAAAGATAAATAATTTTTTTTCATATTTTGGTTATTGTTTAACTAAATACTGTCATGGCTAGCCTGATCGCATAAATGAGCATGATCGCCAGATTCAATTTGAATGGTAGGGTGAATAATACCAAACTTATCACGTAACCCATTGCTTAGTCGATGTACAAATTGATCATCTAGTTTATGCGAATCACGTACAAGATGAGTCGTTAAAGCCACTTGTGTAGTGCTCATCGCCCAGATATGTAAATCATGGACAGCTATTACACCATCTTGTTGTAAAATAAACTCTCTCACCTCATCAATATTTATACCTTTAGGTACACCATCCATTGCCAAATTAAATGAATCTCTAAATACTCCCCAAGTGCTAATAATAATTACGATTACAATAACTAAACTAATTGCAGGGTCGATCCAGAATAAGCTTGTTAAAAAGATCGCAATTCCTCCTAATACAACGCCCAAGGAAACACCTGCATCTGCTGCCATGTGAATAAAGGCAGCTTTAATATTCAAATCTTCGCGTTGACTAGTGAGAAACAATAAAGCGGTTGCTGTATTAATTATAACTCCAATGGCTGCAACAACAATGATAGTCGTTGAATTTACTACAGAAGGGGTAGTAAGACGTCCTAATGCCTCCCAGGCCACAACACTCATTGTCATAAGTAAAATTAGACTGCTTACAAATGCTGCTAAAATGGTCCCTCTGCGTAAACCATATGTCTTTGTACGAGTAGGTTTGCGTTGTGCCAAGTAAGTGGCGCCCCAAGATAGCAATAAGGCAAGAACATCACCAAGGTTATGCCCAGCATCTGCAATGAGTGCCAATGAGTTTGATAAAAACCCAAATGTGGCTTCAACAACAACAAATATCACATTTAGAGCAGTACCGACTGCAAAAGCTAAGTTATAGTTTTTTGGTGTAGGATGACGGTGCGAATGTTCCATGTTTATGCATTATATAATATTAGTTTAGGCTACCCTGCGTTTTAGTAATACATAAAAGTAAAAAGTAGCGATTGCCGCAAGCAAATGTTTAATTGTATGCCCGCTTAGACTATGCCCTAACAATTCAAAAATTTGTTTGTCAAAATATTCTGCTATTTTCGAAAGCATATAAAAAAGGAATGCAGAAAGTAGAAATTTAGTTTGTAAGTGCGTGGGCTTATAAATAAAAATGATTATCAGTATTAAAGCCATCGAAACAAACTGCACCCATACATAGATTCTCAGATCATCTGTGATATGCCAATATAAAACTGAAATAATTCCAACTATACACATCGGTAGCAGCAGCCATTTCTCGAGTTTGTAGTTAATATAATCTGATATTGTAATGACAAACAGGGCCATAAAGCCTATAGCCATTGGTAAACGGTCCCAAGTTAAAGTTTTATTTTCAGGGTTAAAATGATAATAAGATGAACCAAATGCAACACAAAAAACAGATAAAAACAAGAACAGCCAGCTCCAGGAATAATTTATGCCCCAGTTTTGGCAGATTGTATAGAGGCCTAACATTCCTACAAAAAGAAATGGTAGGCTAGAAACAATATCTAAAAAATTATTGATACCAAATATGGTTCGATTGTCTGCAAAATCGTGATATGCAAGATCTTGAGAAATTGGCTCAAGAAAAAATAAGCTAATAAAAGAGATAAAAACTAAAGAGACAATTAAAGAATCTTGCCAGCTTACGGGCCATCGTGCATTCATTTGTTATCCCGTAAATGCCTGAGGAGATTTTAAGTATTCTAATTCCTCTGTAGTACTCGTTCGATTCAATATCAAATTTCTATGAGGAAATCGGCCATATTTCTTAATTATATCTCTATGGTGTTTTGCAAAACGTAGATTCTTTTCTAATCCGCTTTTTGAAAATAACTCAACGGATAGATTTTGATCTTCAATATTTTCACTATGCATGAGTGGCATATAAAGAAAAGGTAGGCGCGTTGGGTCAAGCTCTTCGTCAAAATTTTTAGAAATTGCAAAATGTGAAATTTGTATTGCATCTGCTTCAGTTGAAAAACTTTTAGCATCGCCACGAAACATATTTAAAGGAAGTTGATCTAAGACTATGACCAAGGCTAGACAACCATCAGCGTTTTCTTTCCATTCTGTTAATTGTTTTTCTTTAGCAAGCAACCATAAAGAGTGAAATTTGCTATGTACTTCTGCATCAAATTTAGGTGTAGATTTAAACCATAGCTTATTAACAGGTTCACTAAACCAAAAATTCAAAACCAATTTATATGAAATAGATTCATAATTCTGATCAGACATAAATATATTTAGCCATTTATGTAATGCTCAAGTTGTTCAATAATATATTTCTGTTCAGATATAATCGTTTTTACTAAATCGCCTATAGATATAATGCCAATAACGTTGCTGTTTTCAACAACCGGCAAGTGCCGCACACGCTTTTCAGTCATCAAAGCCATTGCTTCTTCAACAGTTTGATCAGGTTTTGTGCACAGTACGTTTGTTGACATTATATCTTTAACAGCAGTGTCTGGAGATGACTTTCCTTTGAGAATTACTTTTCTAGAGTAGTCTCGTTCAGTAATAATCCCAAGCAACCTATCATTCTCCATCACCATCAAAGATCCAATGTGGTGGTCAGCCATGATTTTAATTGCATCATAAACTGAGCTTTCTGGGCTTATCGTTATAATTTCGTTACCTTTGTATTCTAAAAGTTGTTTAATAGTTTTCATAATTACTAAACTCCTTTCGTTTCTATATAGTTAAAATTAGTTATGATTAAAGAATCAAATTGTATATATAGTTTATAGAAAGTGATTGTGTAAAAATTGATTTACAGCATCCCAATACTCATTATGATCATCAAATTGTTCCCATAATGCTCTTGAGCCATGATTTCCTTCTGTCTTGGGTATAAATAATGATTTTTTATCCGATTGGATAGCATCATAGATATCAATCCACTTATTCTTCTCATTACGTGCAGACGTGATGAATACCGGCACATTTATGCTTGTTGCAGAATCTTGTATCCACGTTTTGGATTTGCCTTGTTTGCTAAAATATTCGCCGGGCGCAAATGCAAGTACTCCATCAACTATATCGGGATGATTTCCCGCAACATGTAAAACCAATGAAGCAGAATATGAGCTTCCCCAAAGAATTATTTTATTCTCTGGGAATTGGGAACGAATAAAATGAATTGACGCCAGTATATCTGGCAATGCGTCTATATACCTTGTTTGTAAATTAGAGGCTTTGGCACTTTTTGCAGTTAAATTTTTCACACTATTAATTTTTCCGCCAGAACGTAAATCTACTGCAATACAATTAAAACCCAGTTCGTTTAATTTAGGTGCAATATCAGTATATTCACCACGACTCCATCCTGCCTGATGAAATAGGAGAATAATTGGTGTTGTGGGTTCTAAGCTGATGAAGTATGTATCAGCCACAACTACAAGACCATCTTCAGAATTGAATGATATGGTGTCAGTAGATGCAAATAAGTCCGACGTAATGATTAGGACTATTATAAAAAATATAAAGTTACTAATATTTTTCATGTATTCATTGTATCTTCAAGTTTCGGCAGTCTTTTTACGATACGAATTAACTTGGCAAGTTCCATTTCAATATCTTTACGTTTAGTTTCCAAATATTCCCTAAGTTGTTTTTTTCTCATAAACAAAAAGAATATTTTTATATTATCGATAATAATATGGTATTCCTTGCGAAGTTTTAGCGCAAAAGGCGCACTTATTATGATGCTTGCTAAATAAATTAATGACGCGGGTATTCCAAAATATTTATATATCATATAAGTTTGGATCGACCAAAATAATAGAAAGAAGAATAATCCAAAAGTAACACTTGCAGTATCATATTGATCGGGGCCTTTAGCAATTTTACGTGTTATATCACGGGTAAGCTGATATGGAATAAAATTATTAATCATCCCCCAGATAGCAAAGGGTAACCCAATTAATAAGATCATGATTATCCGCATAATATAAATTGTTACGAGAACTGGCTTGTAATTAATTGTTAAGTGATAATCCCGTATACCACAGCAATTACACAAACGCTCAAATCCGCGTAGCTGACTAACGATAGAACGCACTTTATCCGGCTCATAAATTCTTAATAGTCTTTGTGCCTCAATGATTCTTTGTAGCGCATTAAATCGTTCTTTTAAGTGACCTTTCCTGTATTTACCGCGTCTCATTGCAAAAAACTTTTCCAAACGCGTTATAAGATAAATATCTTCCCATGAGTCTGCATTGAGAGTAACTTTAGCAAGCTCATGTTTAATTCGATCTGTAACAAGTTCTACAGACTCAAATGGTTCAAGTTTACTTGGGGTATTTAAATCAATTTTGGTTCCATATTGAATGAGCACATCGCTTCGGAATTTACCTTTTCGAGAAAAAGTCAAGCCAACAGGTATGACGACTGGAGCTTTTTTATTTGTCCGCAAAGCACCTAAAGCTATTCGAGCGGCACCTGTTTTAAGTTTATTAATATGCGGATCAGAATGACTTTGTCCTTCTGGAAAAATTATAATGGTTTTATTGTTTGCAAGGGCTTCATAGCATTTAACAAATGAATCTTCATTTTGCGAGGTGTTTGTTCCTGGGTCATTGCGACGGTATATAGGTATCGCATCAATTAAATTTAGAATCGGTTTTAAGAAAGGGTTCAAGAACAGACCGCTTCTTGCGAGCGGTAAAAGCTGTTTATCAGTTGATGCTTGGAGAATAACAACATCAACTAATGCATTTACATGATTCGCGCACAATAATAAACCATCATTTTCAGGAATGTTTTCTAAACCTGTAACCTCAAAGTTACGATAGAAAACACGCACTACAAGTTTACAAAAGCGTTGCCAAACTTTTAGAAAGCTCGTCTTTGAAAAAGATTTCTGTTGTCTGCTCATACTAATCCTAAAGGTTAGTATTTATATATTAGAAATAAATTACTGTAGCAGTGGGTGATCCTTTGGAAGTTGCTTAGATACCCATATTGCGAGCTTATGCTTCATTGCGGGCAGGTTCAATTGGTCTTTTGCTAAAGGCTGTATAAGTTTGTCGTGAACAAGTAGCCTGTATAAGTATTCAATCTTTTCATTTGCGGAATCGGTCGCTTCAAATTTAACAACTCCGCGTTTTTCAGCATATATCATTCCAACGCGTATGGCTTTTTTAACTAACTCTGCTTCATTTTTTAGTTTTTTCATAGAGTTTTACGAGTGTTTTAAGCGAGTTTGCGTTGTAATCTCTCAGGCACAGGTATGGCTTCTCTTACAGATAATATAGCTTGTTTGTCCAGCTTACCGTTTCTAATTAGACTTCCACATAATGCAGTACGAAAACCAATGTAATCAGGATTAGCTTTTAATAATATCGGAATATCTTCAATTGTTAGAGATCCAGCTAAGCCAGTTAACAAGTCATTCTGTTTCGCTCGATTTACAAAATACTCAAGTTGCATAATGTTCATGCGCGTCAACAAATTTCCACTACTTTTTCGTGCTGTATCTAGCATAACTCCTTTTAAGCGTGCGTCTTTTGCTATCTGAATTGCAAAATCAATGTCAAATTCCATGTCTGCAAAAAATACTGCGATTACTGCAATACCTTTGTTTGAGCAATGAATTAAATTAGGTAAGCAAGTTTCAATATGACGCTCACTGAACATTCCGACTTTCACATAGTCAACACCTGTTTCAGCAGTTTGAATCACCTTTTCATTTATTTTTGAATAATCTGCCGGGAGATCACCAATTGTTGCGCTTATTTCACATTTTTCCCATAAGTCATCTACAATTTGCAGTATCTGTTTTAAAGAAACTGCTCCTAATGCTCCATCATTAGGTTCTTTAAGATCAATTATGTTTGCACCACCGTCATAAACGCATTTGGCTTCTTCTAAGTCACGTACACTGGCTAACATACCTGTCATCTTTATTTATCCTTATTTATATGAGCGAGAATTTTCTTCATTAACCACTCCCAAGCTTCTTGTTCACGAGGGCCTGAAGTTTTCTCATACCCTATAGTTAAATATTCTATTTCTTGCAGAATTTTTTCTTCTGGTAGCATCTTGAGACGGCTAGTTAAAATGGCTAGTTCTAATACGGCTGATTGTGCACGATTATAGCCATGAAATGGTTGATGTGTAGCTTCATCTACAATCTTGCAAATATATTGCGGTCTTATTTTATCATCTACTTTATTAACGACTTCTAACTCAGTGTGGGCAAGGCTATTTACTAACCGTGCACCTTTGATGGTTTCTGTAGAGCAAGTAGGCCAATCCCGACGGCCTGTAATGCAACCCGCATAAATTCTCACATCATCTGTGTAATTAAGTGTGGCGTGACCATCACGCTCTAAATTATCTAGTGTTGTTGAAGGTTTGAATGGCAAAATGATGAGTTCTTTCCCCGATTCATGTATTCCCATAGGGGCAATATGCACAGACTCGTCATCATTTAGGGTGGTAACAATACATTCTCTTATAAACGGCAAACCATTAGTCCTTTTTAGTTTTCTTATTTTTTCTAACTTTACGGGTGTGCATTGTACTACCAGTTGCTTTTTGTTTAGTTAGGTCTTGTTGTTCTTTTTTAACCGCTACACCCCAATCTAATTCCTCATCTTGTTCATAACGTTTGCCTAGTTGCCAAGCTATTTGTGCTCGTGCATGTTCAACCCCTAAATAAAAAGCATGCCCGCCGTCATCTTCTACATTCAGTTTGGGGAAAATATCATATGGATCGATCGTAGTATGTAAGCCGTCTCTATTGTAGGTATGTATGCCATCTTCGCTGACTTGAATACGAAAATTCGGATCTTTAATTTCTGCAGCAAATTCTTGTACTTCTTCAAAGCTATAGGGAAAAGCTTTGCGTTCATGCAATGCCATCAAGCCGTTATCATATCCTTTAGGTGGAATACTATCGATTCGAGAGGCAAACATGATTCGCCGAGCAAGATCTGCCTCTCGGACAGCACAACGACAATGCTCACTTACTTCAGTTGCTAATACATGATTAATTTCTAATTCAGAAATAATACCTAACAATAATGCGTTGGTACCAGCAGAGTCAGCGTGAGTAAGTTCTGTAAGATTGCCGATACCCATGATCATTTCGATATCTGGATATCGTTTGCGCAAATTACGATAACGTACGATAGATTCTGTAAATCCAAAATGGATCGGGTCCAATATGGAGTCAGCAATAAATCTTCGCTTCTGCTTAATTAAAATATCAATTGCACGATATAGAGAACGTGCATCTGATGGAGTGTTCCCAATAAGTATCGGTACAGAATCAACTTCATCTAATATCCATAAAGTTTTCTCACTGATGCTGAGTAAATAGTCAGCGCCTGCTTTTCCACCTGCCACTAAATCTTCGGCCGTAAGTGAATCCACACTTACTTTGTATCCTTCAGATTTAAGCGCCTGAACGGCTTCGGTCAGATGCGGGAAGGGCGTGCTAGGTAGGCATCCCAAATCAATCACATTTGCGCCATCTTGTTTATATGTAAGTGCTCTTGTGACTATGTCGCTTACAGACATATTGGGTGCATCGACAATCTCAGCAAAAATTTGTACGTCGTATTTAGATAGGTCAGCTTTTCGATCTACGAGGCCAAAGTAAGCTGGCAAGTCTTTGAGCTCTTCGGGGCCGCGCTCAACGGGTAGATTTAATACAGCTGACAAGGTATCAATATCACCGCGACAGCGTCCTGGAAGTATGACTTTATTTGCATCGCCTGTATCTGTTAACCGTTTCTCAATCAGACCGGTAGTCATTAAAGCTGCCACACTTACTCCTAGCTGGCGTACTTCATAGGTAAAGTCTGTCGGTTGCATGGATTCTAAAACGCGATGCAAACTTTTTTCTGCAAGCTTTCCTGTTAAAAATAAAATATGTTCAGCCATGATTCTGCAAAGTAATTACTTAAGGAGATATAGATAAGTAGCTAATAAATATAATGATTAAGAATTGAGTTAAAGTGATATATCAGGTTTCAGTAGGGATCATTATAGTACGAACTAGTAAATTACAGTGCTTTAAGTGCGCGAACTTGTTTAGAATATATTTGCAATTATATTTCATCTAAATTGTTCATACATGCTAACCACAATTAAGCGTCGTCCTGACGTAACTGTCAGTGAAGAATTCAATGATTTTCCACCAATCCTCCAACGCATATATGCTCAGCGAGGAATTAGTAGTGAAGAAGAAATTAATCATTCATTAGCAAAAGCCTTATCTCCAGGGAAATTACTCAATGTAGAAGCGGGCGTAGAGCACATCTATAAATGTATGCAAAATAATCAACGTATCCTGATTGTTGGTGATTTTGATGCCGATGGCGCGACAAGCACGGCTTTATTTATACGTGTACTAAAGTGCTTTGGATTTAATAATGTTCAATACCTGGTACCGAATCGATTTGAGTATGGCTATGGCTTAACACCTGAAATAGTAGAAGTAGCTATTGATTATGAACCAGCATTAATCATTACGGTTGATAACGGGATTTCGAGTATTGATGGCGTTGCCGCAGCAAAAGCCAAAGGTATTGATGTCATTATCACGGACCACCATCTGCCAGGTAAAGAGCTTCCTGATGCAGATGTCATCATCAATCCTAATCAAGATAATGATGAGTTCCCAAGCAAGCACTTAGCGGGCGTAGGTGTAGTGTTTTATGTTTTATCAGCGCTTCGTGCGCATTTGCGAGAGCATAACTGGTTTATTGATATGAATATTCAAGAACCAAACTTAGCTCAATTCTTGGATATTGTAGCTATTGGCACTGTCGCAGATGTCGCAAAACTGGATTACAACAACAGAATTTTAGTTGAACAAGGATTAAAGCGAATACGTTCAAATAAATGTTGTCATGGTGTACGTGCTTTACTAACTATCGCGGGTAAAAAACTTTATCGTATTAGTTCAACCGATTTAGGATTTGTGATAGGGCCACGTTTAAATGCTGCGGGTCGTTTAGAAGATATGTCTCTTGGAATTGAATGTCTGCTAACAAATGATGAATCACATGCACTAGCTCTTGCAGAAGAACTAAATCATTTAAATGAAGAACGTAAGCAGATTGAACGAGATATGCAAAAGCAGGCAATCAGTGTTTTAAAATCGGAAAATATTAAAGAAGTTACTGTAAATAAATATGGAATTTCTCTGTTTGACCCATTATGGCACCAAGGAGTTATCGGGATAGTTGCGGCCAGAATTAAGGAAAAATATCACCGACCTGTAATTGTATTCGCGCAAGCAAATGAAACCGAACTAAAAGGTTCTGCACGTTCAATACCGGGATTACATATTCGTGATGCCCTTGAACTGCTTGCTGCTAGATACCCACACTTGATAAATACATTTGGTGGCCATGCAATGGCAGCCGGATTGTCTATACCAATAAAAAGCTTCGTAGAATTTGAAGAAACTTTTAACCAAGTTATCGAAGAACTTGTATCACCCGAACAACTTGAAGCGATTTTGTTATCAGATGGAGAGCTTAAGGAAAAGGAGTTGTCACTTGATGTTGCAGAAATGTTGTTTCAAGCTGGCCCTTGGGGCCAGGGTTTCCCAGAACCTGTATTTGATGGAATATTTAATGTCAACGAACACAGAATTGTGGGAGATAACCATCTCAAGTTAAATGTCACTCCTAGTGGAGGGCAGCAAAAAATCGATGCGATTGCCTTTAATATTGATAAACACCACTGGAGGGAAGATACCGATGAGATTCATATTGCTTATCAATTAAGCGTAAATGAATTTAGGGGAACACGGAGCCCACAATTAATAATTCAATATTTAGAGTCACTATAGACTTACTTTGTTTTGCGCTACTATACGCCCGCAATAACCTCACATAATTAAAAATATGGAAATTAACCCACTACAAAATTTAATAGAAGATCTTCAATCTCGTTCTGCAAGTTTAAGGGGGTATCTTTGACTATGAAACAAAGCGCGAACGTTTGGACGAGGTTAGTCGAGAGCTAGAAGATCCTGAGATCTGGAACCAACCAGAACTTGCGCAAAAACTCGGCAAAGAACGTTCTAACCTTGAAGCAGTGGTGAAAACCATCGACGATGTAGAGGGTGGCGTGAACGACGCGAGTGATTTACTTGAGCTTGCCTCCAATGAAGGTGATGAGGAAACTCTAAAGTCGATTGAGGAAGACTTACAAGGCTTGGATGCACGCGTTGCGGAATTGGAATTTCGCAGAATGTTTGCTGGCGAAATGGATCCAAATCATGCTTTTCTTGATGTGCAATCAGGATCGGGGGGTACTGAAGCCCAGGATTGGGCTGAAATGTTATTGCGAATGTATTTGCGCTGGGGTGAGAGAAAAGGATTCAAGACAGATTTAATTGAAGTGTCACCAGGTGAAGTGGCAGGTATTAAAAGTGCAACTATAAAATTTGAAGGAGATTATGCTTTTGGTTGGTTACGAACAGAAACAGGAGTGCACCGACTTGTTCGAAAGTCTCCTTTTGATTCTGGAAACCGCAGACATACATCTTTTGCAGCGGTATTTGTTTCTCCAGAAATAGATGACGATATTGAAATTGATATTAACCCTGCAGATTTGCGCATTGATGTTTACCGAGCAAGTGGTGCCGGAGGGCAGCATGTAAATAAAACGGAATCTGCTGTAAGAATTACACATTTGCCAACCGGCGTTGTGACACAATGTCAAAATGATCGTTCACAACATAAAAATAAAGATATAGCAATGAAACAACTTAAAGCAAAACTTTATGAGTTGGAGATACAAAAAAGACAAGGTGAACAGCAAGCAGTAGAAGATAGTAAAGCGGATATTGGATGGGGGAGTCAGATACGTTCATATGTGCTGGACCAGTCGCGAATAAAAGATTTACGTACCTCTGTTGAAACGGGCAACACTCAAGCAGTATTAGATGGTGATTTGGATCAGTTTATCGAAGCCAGCCTTAAATCGGGATTATAAATAGTTAACTTAGTATGTCAGAAGAAAATAATATTAGTGAACAGGAAGAAAATAAACTGATTGCGCAGCGACGTGCAAAGTTAAATGAGTTGCGTAATAAAGGAAACGCTTACCCGAATGTATTTAGGCGTGACAGTTATGCACAAGACTTGCAAGAACAATTTAGTGCTAAAACAAAAGAAGAACTTGCAGAGTTAAATCAAATTGCAGCCGTTGCCGGGCGCATCATGGCAAAACGAGGACCGTTTCTTGTCTTGCAGGACATGTCCGGTCGTATTCAGTCGTATATAGATCGCAAAAGCCTAGATAAAGAACTAGTAAAAGAAATTGATACTTGGGATATAGGGGACATTATTGGTGTAAAGGGACCCATAAGTAAATCTGGTAAAGGTGATCTATATGTAAAAATAGAATCCGTATTATTACTAACTAAATCATTGCGGCCTTTACCTGAAAAATTTCACGGCTTAACAGATCAGGAACTACGTTATCGCCAGCGCTATGTAGATCTAATCATGAATGAAGACACGCGTAGTGTCTTCAAAATGCGAACTAAGATTATTCAATATATTCGTGATTTTCTAACTGAACGCAGGTTTACTGAAGTTGAAACACCCATGATGCAGGCTATTCCTGGCGGTGCGGTCGCTCGTCCATTTGAAACGTTTCACCATGCGTTAGATATTCCCTTGTATATGCGCATTGCGCCAGAATTATATTTGAAGCGCCTCGTAGTAGGTGGAGTGGAGCGTGTATTTGAAATTAATCGCAGTTTTCGTAATGAGGGTTTATCTACTAGACACAACCCAGAATTTACCATGGTGGAGTTCTACCAAGCATATGCAGACTATCATGAGTTAATGGATTTAACTGAAATACTCATGCGAGGACTTTGTAATGATGTATTAGGAATAACATCTATACAGTATGGTGATGAAACATATAACTTTGACAAACCCTTTACACGCATGACGGTTAAAGAATCTATTTTGCATTTTAATCCGAATATAACGGAAACAGATATTGATGATGTAGAGAAAGCTAAAAATGTTGCTGAAACGCTCAGCATACCCATTAAGGATGCTTATGGTTTAGGTAAAATTCAAATTGAAATTTTTGAGAAGACGGTAGAAGAAAAACTCAAAGATCCAACTTTTATTACCCAATACCCAACTGAAGTATCACCTCTTGCAAGAAGAAGTGATGAAGACCCTTTTGTTACGGATCGATTTGAATTTTTTGTCGGTGGTCGAGAAATTGCCAATGGTTTTTCTGAATTAAACGATCCTGAAGATCAGGCAGAACGTTTTAAAAAACAAGTTATAGAAAAAGATGCTGGTGATGATGAAGCCATGCATTACGATGAAGATTATATTCGTGCATTGGAATATGGTTTACCACCTACAGCAGGCGAGGGAATTGGAATTGATCGATTAGTGATGTTGTTTACGAATACGCATAGTATTCGCGACGTGATTTTATTTCCGCATATGCGTCCTGAATAGTTTCTTATTGCTCCATATCTAAAGAATAAGGTAATGACTCGTGAAAAATCTTACCACTATTCTTTTCTCCAAGATGTAAATCATCTGCGTTTTCTTTCGCTGTGCGTAATACTGTTAGAGCGGAGCAATTATTTTCATTTATTTTATGTGCAGTAACGATTTTGCCTACTGGCTGGTCACCATCCGATTTAGAATAAACATTATCACCTGCTAAAGGACATTTGGTGTCGTCAATTTTTATACGATACATTCGACGATTCGGTTTTCCCAAGTAATGCGTGCGAGCAACGATTTCTTGTCCTGGATAGCATCCTTTTTGAAAATTTACACCATCAATTAGTTCTAGATTTACCATTTGCGGAATAAAGGCTTCACTGGTTACAGAAGTTATTTGTGGGATTCCATCTTGGATATCAAATATTTCCCATATTGAAGAATTCGCTAGTGTTACTTGTTTGGAAATATCATTCCAAATGTTTATTGCACGATCTACTTTGCAGATAAATAGATAACGCAAATTTAGACTAGGTATTTTAATAACTGTTGAATCAGAAATTTGTGTAACCTGATTATTTTCTTTTAGTGGAGTTAGATTAACTGTACTAAGAATCTCATCAGAGCCAGGACCCGCTAGACCAAATACAACATACTCATCAGAGACGTCCTTTAACTCAACTTTAGCCATCAATTTAAACATGTTGAGTTTTTTTAAAGTAATTTCAATCGTATCTTTGTGTAGTAATAGAAAATAATTTTCACTTTGTTTGAAAACACGAAATATCGATAGCATTCTTCCTTTGGGATTACAGTAACTACTCAGTTGACTCATGTCAGAAGTAATTGCGTTAAAATCATTAGTAAATTGTCCATGCAAAAAGCTTTGAGTCTCTTCACCACTCGCTTGTATGATTCCTAAATTTGATAAGTCACATAAATAGGTACTTTCGGTACTGAAGCTCAAATTTTCCGTGTCAGAGAAAGAAACAAGTCGATCATTGTCTAATACAGCACCGCGCTTTACTAAATATTCTTGCCAGATGTTGTTCATAATAAGTTGCTTAAATTTCAGTCAAAATAAATAAATCGTACATTTAATTAGGTTTTAGGGTACTTAAATTATTGCAAATCATAGAATTAAATTCATTTAAGCGATTGTTATTGTTCACATTTCTTTAGAGATATGTTCAATATCCAGTGTCAATCGGGTAGTATTCAGACCATAATAAATCGATTTCATCACCTCTACTAAATGGATGTTTAAATAAGTATTTCCAGAGGTGTACTAGCAAGCAATGTAAGAGGAGTTACATGGCGAATAATCAACGGCCATTATCGCCACATTTGGGAATTTATAAATGGCCTTTAGCCATGGCGATTTCGATTCTTCACCGAATTACCGGTGTAGCCCTAGCAGTTGGCGCTGTATTGATGGTTGCTTTATTTGTAGCCATAGCCTCTGATCCCGAATGTTATGAATGGATGCGATCAATACTTGCGGGCAAAATTGGTAAATCATTTTTATTCCTTTGGACAATTGCACTTTTTTTGCACCTATTCAACGGCATACGACATTTGTTTTGGGATGCTGGCTACGGGTTCGATAAACAAACAACATTTAACTCTGGTGTTTACACTCTATTAGCAACCGTAGCATTGACTGTTGCAGTATGGGGTGTCGCATATTTTTCTTAAAAACTAAATTATGTCATTACGAACTCCATTATCTGAGGCCAAAGGATTAGGATCTGCAAAAGAGGGTGCTAGTCACTGGTGGCTGCAAAGATTAACTGCAATTGCATTAATTCCTCTAGCCATTTGGTTGGCGTTTGCAGTAGCTAAGTTAGGAAGCGCAGATTATGAAACTGTAGTTGCCTGGCTTTCAAGCCCATATGTTGCAGTCGCACTAATTATATTTGTTGTAGCGACGTTTTATCACACGCAACTTGGTTTACAAGTAATTGTTGAAGACTATGTTCATGGTTGGTTGAAAATAGTGACTTTGGTAATAATTAATTTTCTATGCATCGTATTAGCGGTAATTGGAATTGTTGCACTACTTAAAATCTTTTTATAAAAACTAACGATGAGTAAAGCTTACAATATTATTGAGCATGCCTATGATGTAGTAGTTGTAGGTGCAGGTGGTGCAGGATTGCGCGCAACTTTAGGTATGGCAGTCAGTGGTTTGTCTACTGCATGCATTACTAAAGTATTTCCTACAAGAAGCCACACAGTAGCGGCACAAGGTGGAATGAGTGCGGCACTGGGTAATATGGGCGAAGATGATTGGCGTTGGCATATGTACGATACCGTTAAAGGTTCGGATTGGTTAGGTGACCAGGATGCAATTGAATATATGTGTCGGGAAGCGATTCCGGCAGTGGTCGAGCTTGAACATTATGGTGTGCCATTTTCCAGAACCGATGCGGGGAAAATTTACCAACGGCCATTTGGTGGAATGACTACTCACTATGGTGAAGGTATAGCACAGCGAACATGCGCTGCAGCAGATCGAACAGGTCATGCAATTCTGCATACGTTATACCAACAGTCTTTAAAACATAATGCTGAGTTTTTTATTGAATATTTTGCAACTGATTTATTGATGGATGACGATGGTAGTTGTAAAGGTGTAATGGCGTGGGACTTGGCAACAGGTGATTTGCATATCTACCGTGCACACATGGTTTTGCTTGCTACGGGTGGTTACGGACGGACTTATTTTTCGTGTACGTCTGCGCATACCTGCACGGGTGATGGGAATGGGATGGTATTGCGAGCAGGGCTTCCTCTGCAGGACATGGAATTTGTGCAGTTTCACCCAACTGGAATTTATGGCGCAGGTTGCCTTATTACAGAAGGTGTGCGAGGTGAAGGGGGTTACTTAACAAATTCTGATGGTGAACGTTTTATGGAACGTTATGCACCTAATGCTAAAGATTTAGCATCACGTGATGTTGTAAGCCGATCCATGACCGTTGAAATTAATGAAGGTAGAGGGATCGGAGAAGAAAATGATCATATCCATCTACACTTGGAACATTTAGGTGCGGATTTGATTAATGAAAAACTCCCCGGAATTGCCGAGTCTGCCAGAATTTTTGCGGGTGTAGATGTCACAAAAGAACCGATACCGGTTATACCAACCGTGCACTACAACATGGGCGGTATTCCAACTAATTATCATGGCGAAGTGGTGACATTAAACAATGGTGATCCGGATACAGTTATTCCAGGTCTGATGGCTATTGGCGAAGCTGCTTGTGTATCCGTGCATGGTGCTAATCGTTTAGGTTCGAACTCACTACTTGATTTGGTTGTATTTGGTAGGGCGGCTGCCATTCGAACATCCGAGCTCGTTAAACCCAAGCAAGCTCATAGCGAATTAAAGAACGGTGCAGTAGATAAAGTTTTAGATCGCTTTGATAAATTACGACATGCAAACGGCAGTGTGGCGACAGCCGACTTGCGTTTAGAAATGCAAAAGACGATGCAAAATCATGCTGCTGTATTTCGAACTGGGGAATCTATAGAAAAAGGTTTGCAAAAGCTTAAAGTATTGAATGATCAAATGGATGATCTAAAAGTTACAGATCGCTCTATGATCTGGAATACGGATTTAGTTGAAACTTTAGAACTCACTAATTTAATGCCACAAGCCTTGGCTACTGCACAATCGGCATTAAATAGAACTGAAAGTCGTGGCGCACAAGCGCGTGATGATTATCCTGAACGTGATGATGACAATTGGATGAAGCATACTCTAGTCTCAGTGGACTCTAAAGGAGACGTTACAATCGATTATCGTCCAGTGCATATGTATACACAAACAGATGATGTGGAAGTGATTCCACCTAAAGCAAGAACCTATTAAATTTTATATTGAGTAATTTATATGGCGCAATTTACTTTACCTGCTAATTCTGTTGTCAAACCAGGCAAAACCTTTAAATGCCCAACGAATAGTAACAATATTAAAAAAGTAACTGTATATCGTTACGAGCCAGACACTGGAGAAAATCCTCGTACGGATACTTATGAAGTGGATATGAATGACTGTGGCCCAATGATTTTAGATATCCTTATCAAAATCAAAAATGAAATGGACCCTACGTTAAGTTTTAGGAGATCTTGTCGAGAAGGTATTTGTGGATCATGTTCGATGAATATCAACGGTTCAAACACACTCGCATGCACGAAAGCGGTTGATGATTACAATGGGGATTTAAAAATTTATCCTTTACCACATTTGCCAGTGGTAAAAGACTTGGTAGGTGATTTAACAAATTTTTATGCGCAATACGCATCTGTAAAACCCTGGATGCAAGCGGATACTCCACCACCGCCTGATCGTGAGCGATTACAATCCAAGGAAGATCGCGAAAAGTTAGAAGGGCTAGAAGAATGTATTTTATGTGCTTGTTGTTCTACAAGCTGTCCAAGCTATTGGTGGAATAGTGATCGGTATTTGGGTCCAGCCACTTTATTGCAAGCATATCGGTGGATAGCAGATAGTCGTGATGAAGCGACAGGAGAACGCCTAGATGAGCTAGAAGACCCATTTAAATTGTATCGCTGTCATACCATCATGAATTGTACGAATACATGCCCTAAAGGATTGAATCCAGCAAAAGCAATTGCAGAAATTAAAAAATTGATTGCCGCCAGAAGAAATTAAAACGATTGCCTGAAAATGTTAACAAATTAGCATGGCGCTGCCGACGCGGCACTAAAGAATTAGATGTTTTAATGCAAAAATTTCTTAATAATTTCTATCTATCTGCTCCTGAAGAATTACAACAAGCCTTTGAGCGTATGCTGGATATGCAGGATCCAGAATTATATGATTTACTTATAGGACGACAACCTTCTTCGGATCATGCGATAAATAAAGTGATTGAATACATCTACCGCTAATGTCAATTTGATTTTAAAACCTTCCAGGGTTTTATTACTAGTTTTTAGTTTTCTCTATTTGCTAGCAATTATCTCAGTACTTTTATTATCAGTGCATGTGTGGATAAAAGTGTTATTTATAGTTTCCATCATATTGATGGGTTATTTTCAAATTAAACAATATGCATTGCTTGTTTCAAAGGATGCAATTAGACTCTTAAATTGTTCTTCCAAAAATAAATGTAAGCTTGAGCTAAATAACAAACATCGTTATTTAACAAGTATTGTTTCTGCTAATTGGTTGTTTAACTATTTTGCGGTAATAGTTTTGCAAAGTAGCACAAAAAAGTTTAGCGTCATTATCGCAAAAGATGCTTTGAGTCAAGAGCAATTCTATACATTGCGTTTATACCTTCGGTCTTTAAATAATTAACGATAAGTAAAACAAATTTCACTCGTTTTCAACTTTGTGAGAGACTTCAAATTATGCAAAAATGAATTTGCATAAAACGTATAACGACTATTTTGAAATTTTATTAATCGAGGTAGTGGACAAACGCATGCCACATTAGTTAAATGAAACTACACCTTCAACAAGGACGAATTCTCGCGCCACCTTTGCCGAATTCTTTTGCAGGGTTGATGGAGATGTACGAAGGTAATTATATTCGCTTGCGTAAATTATTAGGTGATAAAGACAATATACCGGCAGTAGCAGTATCTCGTGTTGCTAAGGGTATGGATTTATATCTACAGGTATTGGATCAAACCAAATATACATCCACTATAGCTTTGACCTATTATTTTTCGGATGCTGATCAGGGTTTTCTGGCGTACCCGAACCTCAAAATTAGGCTCTATTATGATGCCCTTCAAGCCGAAGTTATGAGCCAGGCTTATCGGCGTAGAGACCCTAATTTCCATGCTTTCAATTATTCTCATGACCCATCGTTACTAAAAAGATGGCGTATGAATCGCTTTTTGTTCAAGTGGTTAGCCTATTGTGGGCGCCAAGGACATACCTTCCATCTCGCTGATGTTCTGCCTAAAAATCAACTGATTACAAATAATGTGGAAATTCCATTGCAGGGCAGTCTTACTTCCAGTACCATATTTGAGTGAGTAAGTTATCTATATGGTATAACTTCCTGATATATAAGAATAAAAATAATTCTCAGAATTTGGCTCAGTCGACATTTTCATTGTGTTTGTTGGTGTTAAAATAACCGCAAGATTAGTGGTTTTGGTGACTAGACCAAATTTTTGCCATTCAAGGTAGAAGGTGAAAGATTATGAAACTCTCAACAAAAGCCCGTCATGCGATTACTGCAATGATGGATTTAGCAATTAATGATAATTATAAGCCCGTAACACTGGCCGACATTTCCCAGTGCCAAGGTATTTCCTTGTCTTACTTAGAACAGTTATTTGCAAAATTACGTAAAAACGGTTTAGTTGTAGGTGTGCGTGGACCTGGTGGAGGCTATCGTCTATCTCGTTCACCCAATGAGATTTCAGTTGCACAAGTTATTTCAGCAATTGATGAAAACGTACAGCCGCAACAAGAAAACTCAGAGTTGTCTGTACAATTTGATGATCGTTGCATTACTCATCAAATTTGGGATGAGCTAAGCGCTAAGATTTACAACTATTTAGATAATGTTTCATTAGGTGAATTTACTCAAAAGCCTGAGTATCAGGCATTACGCCAACAAGCTACCGGTGGTAACCGTAGCCATATGTTTCCTAAACGTACGGCAGCTTAAATTGAGCTAATATTCATGAAAAGCCCACTTTATAGTGGGCTTTTTTTATGTCCATTCACTATGTTCACAGTGAGATAAAACGCTTATTATTAGCGTAACAATAACAATAAATAATGATAAGAAAATAGGAGAAGCGGCTATGATGCAGCAAGTCACAGTTGATGGGTTGGATATCAACATAAATATTGAAGAGAGTGGCAGTGGAGATACCACGTTGCTAATGGTGCATGGTATTCCTACCAATGCGAGATTATGGAGACATGTACAGGCTATGCTTCCACAATATCGTACCCTCGCTATGGACATGGTGGGTTACGGCCAGTCCGACATGCCGTTAGATAAGTTTAAGCATTCGTTCATGAACCAAGCGGAGGCCTTGAAAGGGGTTATCGAAGGTCTTGGTTTAAAAGGTAAAGTCATTCTGGTAGCTCATGATCATGGTGGTGGAGTCGCGCAAGTATTTGCGAGTAAATATTGCGACTATATTTCCCGTCTTGTTTTAATTAATCCTGTATGTTTTGACCAATGGCCAGTGTGTGAAGTTGAAGCCTTGGCAGGGTTAGATGGTGCACCGGATGAGGTATTAGAGATGGCACTAGGGCAGGCAGTAGCTGGATTTCCGGCCTTGATGCGAATGGGTAGCTATGATGGATCACCCTTTACCGATAAGAACTGCAAACAAAATTATTTACAGTTTTGGGGCCGAGGACCGGGGATGACCGGGTTTAAATCCTTAATCCGCATTGCTGCTGATCCACAGAATTCTGACACCGATGTTGATCATAGTAAGATTACCTGTCCTACCATGGTGATGTGGGGTGTGGCAGATAACTTTATGTCATGCACGGCAGCAGAAAAACTTAAAGAGAGAATCAGTGGCCCAACCCGTGTGCAATACTTAGAACGTGCTGGACACTGGGTCCAGGAAGATCGTCCGGACGAAGTTGCAAAATATATTAATGACTTTGTAACAGAATGGGCAGGTGTAAATTTATAGAGCTCCCAGTTCATAAATGCGAGTATAAAGAAAGGGCCTCAATTGGCCCTTTTTTATTTCTGTAGTGCTTGTTAGCTTAATTCTCAAAGATTGAATAGATGAAAGTATTGGTTGTGTTAACAATTCTTGGTGCAGGAATAGTGACTGGCTTATTATTTGCGTTTTCAAATTTTGTTATGAGCGCATTGAAAGATTTGCCAAATGACAAAGGCATGTATGCAATGCAGCAAATCAACAAAAAGATAATAAATCCAATATTTATGTTTTTTTTTCTGGGCACTCCAATTTTATGTATTTTTATTCTTTTTCAAACCCTCTCTGATTTTAAATTTACAAACGATATATACTTAACTATCGGCGCATTTGCTTATTTGTTAGGCTCATTTGGAATCACCATGTTATTTAACGTTCCTTTAAACAATCAGCTAGAGACAACCAACAGTTCTGATGCAGATACTGTGTGGCCTGACTATCAAAATCGATGGCAAAAATGGAATCACATAAGAACTTACGTCGGCATAGTAGCCATTTTACTACTGTCAGTCGGACTCGCATTAATTTAGGTTGCTAGCCTTTTGTATTAAACGCTAGAGTAAGTTTTTACAGCATCTTTATCTAGTTCTGGAATTAATTAAATGAATATTAAAAGTATGTCAAATACTGTACGTAGCTTGTTTCTTTCTTTATTACTTTTGCTAATTTATGGTTGTGCCACTTCTAATATTCCAACTAATTCAGTTGTTATAGGATCTAGTCCAAACCTCCCTGTAGGTTTGAAAGAAATTAATGATTCTTATTGGTGGAGATGTAAATTCATAATAAACTGGCCAATTGATGAGGAACCTAATTGGGCAGTAGACTATCTACTTGCTCATGCGGTGGTATCCCCGGTCTTATCTAAAAATTCAGATAAAATTTCGTATTGGCGATTTCATCGTAGAGCAGCCCGTGATAAATCAGGGCATATGTTTTCTTTTATTTTTTATAGTGACCCAGAAACTGCATCTTCTGTGTTTTCTTCCATTAATAATAATTTAATGTTGAAAGCCTCGGTTGAAAACAATCTTGTTCAAAAAGTCTATACGAGTGACACAAAAAATCCAAAGCATCACAGTATTAGTGCTACTAGTGATAAAAATTGGTCACCAGAAATACAAAAATACTGGCCTTCATATATTATGGGTGTGAGCGCACTTTGGCTTGGCCTAATTATTGAGGATATGCAACATGCTTCTCAAACATCTGATGATATACATTTATTGTTGGAAGAATATCGTCAAGTAGAGTCGAATATTGTAGATAAGTGGGAAAAAGAAGGTCAACACGCTTTTTTTCATCATATGAGCGCTATATTTGGATATCAACCAATGCTGATCAAAAGAGAAATAATATTTTAATTTTGCAATTGAGATTAATATTTGTAAATCAATATGCAGATCATCATATGTTACAAAAGGTCTTTAACTGCATCCCTTTCTTCGAGCAACTCTTTTTCTGTCGCTTTCATCATTTCGATACTGAAATCATCTTGGTTTAAACCTTGTATTACATCGTAGTTTCCGTTGTGACAAACCACTGGGAAGGAATACATAAGGCCTTCTGCAATTCCGTAATCACCTTT
Source organism: Gammaproteobacteria bacterium (assembly GCA_965243395.1). GTDB lineage: Bacteria > Pseudomonadota > Gammaproteobacteria > UBA4575 > UBA4575 > JABDMD01. The sequence continues at coordinate 747,392 of CBDEUS010000001.1, forward strand.
AGAGATCATACCCATACTGACCCAATCATTTGTTCCTTGCACCCAGTCTCTCATATGATCAATTGCAGCAGATGCAGCTGATGCGGCAGATGATGCGCCACGTGCATTGATAATTTCTGCGCCACGTTTTTGAACCTTTGGCATAAACTCATCTTTGTACCATGCATCGTCTACAAGTGATTTAGCATCTTTTCCATCTACTGTGCAGTGGCTAATATCTGGATATTGAGTAAGCGAATGATTACCCCAAACCACCATTTGTTTAATCCCAGTTACAGCAGCGCCTGTTTTTGAGGCAAGTTGACTGATGGCTCGGTTGTGGTCGAGTCGCATCATCGATGTGAATTGGGAAGGATCTAAATCAGGTGCATTATTACAAGCGATGAGTGCGTTTGTGTTAGCCGGGTTTCCTACAACTAATACTTTTACATCTTTAGAGGCATTGTCATTGATGGCTTTGCCTTGTGGGCCAAATATTTTGCCATTTTCACTAAGCAGATCAGCCCGCTCCATGCCTTTAGTTCTAGGTTTTGATCCAATAGATAAAACATAATCCACATCACCAAACCCTTCATTTGTATCTGCTGTGCAAACAATATCTTCAAGAAGGGGAAATGCACAATCTCGCAATTCCATTTCAACTCCTTTTAGAGCATCTAATGCCGGAGGTATTTCGATTAGTTTTAGAATTACAGGTTGATCAGTGCCCAACATATTGCCTGCGGCAATCCTAAATGCTGCGGCATAACCGATGTTTCCTGCAGCGCCTGTAATCGCAACTCTTACTGTTTGCTTCATTTATTTCTCCTTAGTAAGCAAAAATTAATTTGGTTGATGTTGTTTTTCTAAATATTCGTGTGACTGCATTTCAGTGAGACGACTTGTAGTGCGCTCAAATTCTTCTTTTAAACGTGTACCAGCATATAGTTTATCGGGTGTAGCTTCTGCTGACAAAATAAGTTTTACATTTCGGTCGTAGAATTCATCTATCATAGTAATAAACCTTCTTGCTTGATCATCTTTTGCATTAAAGATTGGCACATGCGAGAGTAAAACTGTATTAAATTCCCTCGCTATTGCAATATAGTCAGAGGCACTTCTGGGCCCGTCGCATAATTCTTTAAAATCAAACCAAGCAATCCCGTCTGCATGACGTATAGACTGTATTTCGCGGTTGTTTATTTTCAGCTTTTCCCATGATTCATTGCTACGCTCAGTAGCAAGGTTTAAGAAGCTGTGTTCTAACCAATCATGTGAGTCCACATCAATTGGAGAATTATACAAGTCATTTTTTTGTAAAAATTCAAATCGATGATCAATTTCTCCGTCGAGATGAATGATTTTAGTATGTTGTTGTAATAATTCGATGGTCGGCAAAAAACGCTCTCGTTGAAGGCCATCTTTGTAAAGCAGACTAGGCTCTACATTTGATGTTGCTATCAAAGCGACATTATTTTCGAATAAACCTTCAAGTAAGCCTGCAAGAATCATGGCGTCACCAATATCGTTTACAAAAAATTCGTCAAAGCAAAGTACCTTAGCTTTATCAGAAAATTCTTTTGCAACAAGCTTAAGTGGATCGGGTTGATCGCGATAATTTTTAAGCATTATATGGGCTTGATCCATAAAGCGATGAAAGTGTAAGCGAAGTTTGTCCTGAAAATGTAGATTGGAAAAAAACAAATCCATCAGAAAAGTTTTACCGCGGCCGACGCCACCCCATATATAAAGCCCTTGGATACTACGTGTATTCGAATTTCGAGACAAAAATGTCGTAAACCGATCAATGATGGTCGAATCTTCAGGATTTTCAGAGCTAAGCTCATCATGCAGCGCCTGTAATGCTTGAACCACTTTTTTTTGGTTGGGGTCCTCGACTAGCTCATTTCCATCCAGTAGAGCTTGGTAAACTGATTCAATCATTATTATTCTTATGTACGCTCAGTTTTTAAAATGAGCGGTAAAACTCAATTAACCAGTATAAATATAAATCCTGTCCATAGGATGAAATTGCAGAATAATTCCATCTATATTGACCAAATATCAATCAATTGGATATTTGGCTAATTTAAAAAATATAGATTAATCAGAGTACTTGGCAAATATTGGTATAACAAATTGTCACAAAAGTGCCAAAAATTGTCGTAATTTATAGGGTTATTTGCGCAAAATATAGCTCGAATATCGTTAAGTCCTTGATATTTAAAAGAATACAAATTTTGGCATCAATTATGCTTACTATATCTATGAGCCTCTCAACATGATGCAAATATCCTCTATTTGAACATGTTGTTATTCTCGACTCCTCCTGGATTCGGCCGCCCTATATTGGCGGCCTTTTTTTTGCCTCATAAACTATATCTCTAGTAGCGCTAAGGGCTTCTCCTAGGTTCGGCTTTAGCGAATAATTGCATAATGTCTTTGGGTCCTCTCATGGTTGATCTTAGTGCAGATACTGTCTGTGCTAAGGAACGAGAATTGCTTTTATCACCACATGTGGGTGGTGTAATTTTATTTAGCCGAAATTTTTCCACTATCGAAAAACTCACTGCATTAATCGAAGAGATTCATGAAATTCGACATCCACGTCTCCTAGTTGCTATTGACCAAGAAGGTGGGCGTGTGCAACGTTTGCGCGAAGGCTTCACACAATTGCCAGCAGTGAGATTATTAGGTGAGATTTATAATGATGAACCTACTCGTGCGGTTGAACTTGCGACTATAACTGGCTGGTTAATGGCTTCTGAATTAAGAGCTATTGGTATCGATTTTAGTTTCACTCCAATTTTAGATTTGGATCATGGCATAAGCCAGGTTATTGGTGATCGTGCATTTCATAAAGACCCTGAAGTAGTTTCTATAATCGCAGCTAAATATGTTCATGGTATGCGCAAAGCTGGCATGCAGGCCGTTGGCAAACATTTTCCCGGTCATGGTGCCGTAGTTGCAGATTCACATATTGATTTGCCCACAGATGATAGAGACTTTCAAGATATCTCTTTGCAAGATTTAGTTCCTTTCCAACGCATGATAGATAATGGTATAGCCGGTATTATGAGTGCGCACGTTGTCTATGAAAAAATAGATTCTGAAATTGCGACGTTTTCTAAATTATGGTTACAAGAAGTGTTGAGAAAACAAATGGAATTTAAAGGTGTGATATTCAGCGATGACTTAAGTATGAAAGCCGCTCATTGCAATGAAGAAGATAGTGAAGATTACTTATTACGTACACAAAGAGCTTTAGATGCTGGTTGTGATATGGTTTTGATTTGCAACTCTAGTGATAATGCATGCATGGTAGCAGATCAATTGAATAACTATAACAATCCTGCTTCGCAAATGCGTTTAACACGCATGCATGGTGGGAAAGACCCAGTTTCATATGAAAATTTACGAAACTCTAAAGCCTGGCAAGCAGCTGTCAAAAAAATTGAATCTTATCAAGATTCACCTTATGGTGAACTAACACTGTAATAAATTAAAAAACATGAATAGTATCGATCTTGCAAGCCTGTTTGGCGACTCAAGTTTAGCAATGTATTTTAAACCTTGGGTGCTTCAGGTTTTTATCGTGGTTTTAAGTGTATTACTTATAAATTTTGCATTTAAAATCTTTTTAAAAAAGCTAGCCTCAAGAGCAGAGAAAACGGCAAATCCTTGGGATGATTCATTCATTCAAGCAGCAAATAAGCCTTTCCGCGTTTTGATTTGGATAATCGGAATATTGTTTGCAGCTGAAATAGTTGCAAGTCGAAGTGAAGCGGAAATTTTTCGTGCAATAGAACCAATTAGAAATGTAACTATCATTGCTACTTTGGGATGGTTTTTGATTCGCTTTGTTAAAGAATTTGAAAAAGCCTATGTCTACAGGCAGCATCAAAAAGGTAAGTCGGTAGATTTAACGACTACACATGCCCTGGCAAAATTAGTTCGCGCATCCATATTTATTACGGCCGCATTAGTGATGATGCAAACTCTAGGATTTAGCATTTCGGGTGTATTAGCCTTTGGTGGCATTGGTGGTATTGCAGTGGGGTTTGCAGCAAAAGATTTACTCTCAAACTTTTTTGGTGGGCTTATGATTTATTTAGATCGTCCGTTTAAAGTTGGGGACTGGATCCGTTCACCTGATAAAGAACTAGAGGGTACAGTAGAGGAAATTGGCTGGCGACAAACGCGAATTCGCACGTTTAGCAAGCGACCTATTTATGTACCTAACTCAATTTTCATGAATATAATTGTTGAAAATCCGTCACGGATGTCTCATAGGAGAATCTACGAGACTATAGGTATTCGTTATGACGATATTTCAGTTATGGACAATATTGTAAATGATGTAAAAGAAATGTTGGTCAATCATGACGAAATCGATACTAACCAAACTATGATTGTTAACTTTAATGAGTTTAATGAATCGTCGGTTGACTTTTTCATATATACATTCACAAAGACTACAAATTGGATCAGATTTCACGAAGTCAAACATGATGTATTGTTAAAAGTTTCAGAAATTATTGAAAAACATAGTGCTGAAATTGCTTTCCCAACACGTGTCTTGCAAATAGAAAATGAAAACTCTAGTGCATTGAACCTTACTAATTCTTAGTCGAATAGATTCATGGAAGATTTATCTCATAATAAGATTTTACAAGTACGCAAAAATGCGGATGAACTCATTTCAGAACAAAAAATTAATCAAGCTATAGATAAAGTAGCTACTCAAATTGAAGACACGATAAAAAATGAGGTTCCAATATTTTTATGTGTAATGAAAGGTGGGTTGATGTTCACCGCAGCATTAATGCAACGTATAAAGTCTCCATTAATCTTAGATTACGTGCATGTAGATCGATATCGGAATAAAACGCATGGAAGCAGTATACATTGGCATAAAGAACCAGATGCAAATTTGAAGGGAAGGTTAGTTGTTATTATTGATGATATCTTGGATGAAGGTTATACCTTGCAAGAATTGATTGCTTATTGCCATACAAAAGGTGCCAAAAAAATATTGTCTGCAGTTTTATTAAAGAAAAAACTTGCAAATGTATCTGTTGATATTGAACCAGATTTTCTAGGGATGGAGGTCGTTGATCGTTACGTATTTGGCTGGGGAATGGATTACAAAGGATATTTACGTAATCAGTCATCCATTTATGCCATTGATGAAAATGATGGTACGTAAATGACCAAGCTGGCAATAATTGGTGGCACTGGGCTTACTTCAATGGATGACCTCCAAGTCACAGAGAGACATGATGTTTTAACGCCCTATGGTGAAACAAGTGCTTTACTACTCGAGGGTGAATTAGCCGCAAAAGAAGTTGTATTTCTTGCTCGACATGGAAGCGGGCATACGATACCGCCACACAAAATTAATTATCGAGCCAATATTTGGGCACTAAAAAGCATAGGTGTTACAGATGTTATTAGTGTGGCTGCAGTGGGCGGGATCCATGCAGAGATTCCTCCTGAGAAAATAGTTATCCCAGATCAAATCATTGATTACACCTATGGAAGACAACATACTTTTTTTGAAGATGATTTATCCGAGGTAACACACATCGATTTTACATATCCATATCATGAATCACTCAGACAAAAACTAATTCAAGTATCAATAAACTTAAATTTAGATGTGTATCAAGGCGGTGTGTATGGAGTAACACAGGGTCCTCGTTTAGAAAGTGCTGCAGAGATAATGCGCTTAGAAAAAGATGGTTGCGATATCGTAGGAATGACCGGGATGCCAGAAGCTGCATTAGCAAAAGAACTGGAATTAAATTATGCCTGCTGTGCGTTGTGCGTAAATTGGGCAGCCGGGAAAATAGAACAAGAGATTACTATGGATGAAATTCTCATATCTCTTAAACAAGGGATGGAGTCGGTTAAATCTATTTTAGTATCAATACTTTCTACATGACCGCAACGATTAACATGGATAGTCTAAGTGCGAAATTTATATCTATCATGGAATTTACAGTAGATGAGTAATTTATTGCTTAATCATGATGCCGAGATTTCGGCAAAGTCTTTAAACATTTTCATAAAAGGTAGATTTTAGTATTTAAAAAATTTTATATATGAAGGATGGTTATATGTCTTCAAAAGCAACAGCTTTATTAATCGGTGGATTTTTACCTGCGTTTATTTATGGCGCGTCAGCTATTTTCCAAAAATTCAGTACAAGCGCAGGTATAAGTATTTCAACGTATCTTGTAGCAGTCGGGATAGGGGTTGCAATCGCAGGATTAGGTTTTTATTTGTTTGACAATACGGTCCCTTTTTCAATAAAAGCTAGCTCATATGCAGGTTTATTTGGGTTCACATGGGGGATAGCAAGCGGATTAGTAGCCTATTCACTTCTTCATTTTAATATACCAATTTCTCAACTGGTTCCTCTATACAATATGAACACCTTGATTGCTGTGTTACTCGCATTGGTTATTTTTAGCGAATGGAAAGATTTGCATACCGTAAAATTATTAGCTGGTAGTATGTTAATCGTAATTGGTGCTATTTTTGTAGCAAATGCTTAAATAAGTATGCCCGCTATCAGTCGGTAGAAATTAAAAGTATCAACTGTCTTTAAAATTCTTGGATCATCTATGCGTTTATTCTTCTATAGGTCTAATTTCTATAAGAATTCCAAGATAAGGGTGATCAATATAATGTAGTGTTTTGCTACGCATTTTGCGATGAGACTTGATAGGGAAGTCTGCTAACACACGATTCCGACCTAATGCATCCCCAGAAGAAATCGTAAATGTTTTTCTATAGACTAAATCTGTATATAGGTGTAAGAAGCGCCCGAGGACAATTTTAACCGTACCATCTAATTCATTTACTGGATGGTTAATAGGAATTTGCTGATCACTAAAACTTGCTTGTGCAAACGATCTTTCTTTAAATTCATCTTTATAATTTTTCCCTGCATGTATACGTACAGCAATTGCATCTTCTTTAGCAAGCCCAGGTTGCAACCATGCTATGTGTTTTAGAACTCTATAGTTACCAGAGTTGTTCAAAGCTTTGGCTTTGCCGCTAAGTTGAAAGATATCGGCATCTAAGGATATGAAACCATTAGAACTGGATTCATTTAGAACCATTGCACCTTGCAAATCAGGAATTACGGCTCGATTGGAAATATGCACAGATTCACTACCACCTTGTAAGTTCGCGAAAAAAATCATTTCAACAATATAATCCTTGCCGAAAGCGCTTTGTGAAGCAATAAAAGCAATAAAAATCAGAAGTATTTTAATTGAATAGCGCATATTTAGGTTAAGCAGCTTGTTTTAGTTGTAGATCATTTAATAGATTCACAATTGTGTCAATTCGTTCCTCAATATTCTCTGTTTCTGTGTAAATTGTTAGTTTTTCAGAGCCATCAAGCTTATAGGTCTCGGGTTGCTCCAGAATTAATTCTAATATTTTTGTGGTATCAATATTTGGTGATTTGCCAAAGTGAATGCGTGCTGTTTCATGGCTCATTTCTATCCTGGAAACTCCAAAATCACTTGCTAACAGTTTAAGATGAGTAACGCGGAATAGGTTTTTAGCAAATTCTGGTAACAATCCATATCGATCAATTAGTTCAATTTCTAAATCATCCAGATCATCATCGCTCTTGGCGCTGGCAATGCGTTTATACATTACCAACCTGGCATGTATGTCAGGTAAATAATCGTCTGGTATCAAAGCCGGGACGCCGAGATTTACTTCAATTCCATGGTCCATAGGCTGGTCGAGATCAGGTATTTCTCCTGCTTTCAGTGCTTCAACGGCTCTGGCCAGAAGTTCATTATATAAAGTGAAACCTACTTCATGAATTTGACCACTTTGCTCAGCACCTAATAGCTCTCCCGCACCCCGAATTTCAAGGTCATGTGTTGCGAGAGTGAAGCCCACACCTAAATCTTCTAACGATTCAATTGCCTCAAGACGTTTAACTGCGTCTGCTGTCATGGCTGGTTTGGGGGGAGCAATGAGATAGGCATATGCACGGTGATGAGAGCGGCCGACACGACCACGGATCTGGTGCAATTGTGAAAGGCCTAGCTTATCTGCGCGATTGATAATTATAGTATTCGCTGTTGGGATATCGATTCCGTTTTCAATAATAGTTGTGCAAACTAAAATGCTGAAACGTTGATGATAAAAGTCAAGCATCACTTGTTCTAGTTCTCGTTCAGGCATTTGTCCGTGTGCGATACGAATTGTGTTATCAGGTAAAAGTTGTTGAATATCTTTAGCTACTTTTTCAATTGTTTTAACTTCATTATGTAAGAAAAATACTTGCCCGCCTCGTTTCATTTCGCGCATACAGGCTTCTTGAATCATGGTGTTATTCCAGGTACCTACAAATGTTTTAATTGCAAGACGTAGATTAGGAGGTGTAGCAATAATTGACAGATCACGTAAACCACTCAATGACATGTTTAAAGTTCTCGGAATAGGAGTTGCTGTTAAAGTTAACACGTCAACTTCGGTGCGCATTTTCTTTAAAATTTCTTTTTGACGAACTCCAAAACGTTGTTCTTCGTCAACAACAATAAGTCCTAAATTTTTAAACTTAATGGCAGAATTAAAAAGTTTATGTGTACCAATGACAATATCGACACTGCCTTTTTCTAATCCTGCTAATACTTCTTTTTGTTTTTTTGCTGGTACAAATCTGGATAAAGTTTCTATTTGTATAGGTAAATCTGCAAAGCGATCATTAAAGCTTTGAAAATGTTGTGAGCTTAAAAGAGTAGTGGGTACTAATACAGCAACTTGTTTACCAGCATTAGCTGCTATAAATGCTGCACGCATCGCCACTTCAGTTTTGCCAAAACCCACATCACCACATACTACGCGATCCATCGGACGAGAAGATTCCATATCACTCATTACGTCTTCAATTGCTTTTAGCTGATCAGGAGTTTCTTCATAGGGGAAGCTGTTGCTAAATGCATTGAACTCAATGGCATCTATTTTATAAATAAAGCCTTGTTTGGCTTCGCGTCTTGAATAAATATCTAACAACTCTGCCGCTACATCACGCGCACGTTTTGCTGCACGGCGTTTTATGTTTCTCCAGGCATCTCCGCCTAAGTGATGTAAGGGTGCATTCTCTTCAGATGCTCCACTGTACCTGCTAACCAAATGCAATGACGACACGGGCACATACAAAATATCGCCATCTGCATATTCAAGAATAAGAAATTCGGTATCTGTGCCACTTAAGCTAAGCGTTTTTAATCCTTTGTAGCGACCCACGCCATGATCTTCGTGTACAACCGGAGAACCTTCACTCAGGTCAGATAAGTTTTTGATTAGAGATTCGGCATCGCGTATCTGTCTGCGGCGACGTCTCTTTTGCTTTGCTTTGGCACCGAATAAATTACTTTCAGAAATTATGGCAATATTTTCTTGCTCTAGTAACAGACCATCATCGATTGGTCCAATAGTAATGGCCAACGAAAAATTATTTTCAAGAAATTCATTCCATGAGTCGACGATAGTTGGCGTTATATTAAAACCTTTAAGGACATCCAAGATGTATTCACGTCGACCTGCTGATTCAGCTAAAAATAATATTTTTTTATTGCTCGACTGGATGAAACGTAACAGCTCGCTTGCGGGATCTTTGATTCTCGAATTAATAGTAAGAGTAGGTAGGGCGTGAGCATCAAAGTTGTATTGATCACGGTGTAATTGTTCTATTTCATATTGTTGAATTTTAATCGTATTGAATTTATAAAGATTCTTTTCAAAAAAATCTGTCGAAATCCAAAGTTGTTTTGGGTGAAGAGGAGGTCTTTCTAAATCGTATTTTCGTTGTTCGTATCTGTAGAAAACATCGTTTTCAAAATCTGTGGCAATATCCGGAATATCTTCGATCATTACTAATTGAGTGTTCTCTGGAATGTAATCAAAGAAGGTGCTTGTTTCTTCGCAGAACAATGGCAGGTAATATTCAATGCCAGCAGGGAGATTATTGTTACTAACCCCACGGTAAATCACACTTTTGTTGGGATCGCCTTCAAACTGAATACGGTAATTTTGTCTAAATCTTTTGACGGCATCGTCGTCGGTTGGAAATTCGCGTGCAGGTAAAACCTGAAATTCGTTTATTTTTTCTATAGAAACTTGTGTTTCTGGATTGAATATACGAATTGTTTCGATTTCATCATCAAACAAATCAATTCGATAGGGTTGGTTAGATCCCATTGGAAACAAATCAATGATTGAACCGCGCACGGCAAATTCGCCATGACTCATTACTTGAGATACGTATTGATAACCTGCCTTGGCAAGTGTTTGTTTGAAGGTTTCTAAGTGAAGCTGATCATTTACTTTTAGATCTAATGTCTGACCTAATATGAAGTCTTTTGAAGCCAGTCGGGATAATATAGTGCCTGCAGATATAATAAGTGCACCTTGTTGAGTGTTCGGTAATGCACTTAGAGCCAGAATACGGTCAGAAATAATATCCTCATGCGGTGAAAAAACATCATAAGCGAGTGTTTCAGTATCAGGAAAAAGGTAAACATCTATTTTTTGATCACAAAAAAACTTTAATTCACTTTCCAGTATGTGCGCGCTTTGAATATCAGGTGCAATAATCAAGGTGAGCCCCATAAATTGCTCAATCGCTTTTGCGAGCGCTAAACCTTTGCTGCATCCATAAGTGCGTCCCCAAGTTACATGGGAATGCTCTTTACAAGGAAGAGGTGGGTTAAAAATACTCATATTGTGCTGGACAACTTAAGAATAAAGTTTGGCTAAATTGGGCGGCTATGGGCTAAAAGGCACGACATTCTACTCATTGTACGAATAGGCTTAAACCTTGAATTTGCAGTAAATAATCTTCCATGCTGATCGCCTATCATCGACCTAAGGCTATCATTCGTCGCTTCTAAGCCGCCACGTGTTAAGATCTCTGTGTAATTAATGAGTTACCCATCTTAACCTATATTTTTCCTTAACTATTAGAAAGCTATGCGCACAGAGGAGGTAAGCGTACTCAGGGCACTTGATTTGAAGTGTGTAAAGGGCAGTACAGAACTATTCTCCGATATTCATTTCCAAATTGAATCGGGTGAAGCTTTAGTTGTAGAAGGCAGTAATGGCAGTGGTAAAACCAGCCTGTTAAGGATTCTGTGTGGTTTTAATTATCCTGCAGAAGGCGAAATAAGCTGGTGCGGAAAACCAATAGATGGGCATGAAGATTATCAGCAGCAAATTTCGTATATAGGGCATGCTTCCGGAGTTAAGTTAGATTTAACAGTCTTAGAGAATTTGATGTTTGCGCAGCGATTAGTGGGTTCTGATCGAGAAGAGAGTGAAGTTAAAAACATAATTCGTTCTGTCGGACTGTTTAAGCAACGTAATGTGTTGACACGAAAGCTATCTGCAGGCCAAAAACGTAGAGTGGCATTGGCACGCTTACAGTTGGAAGAAAGGAAACTATGGATTTTAGATGAACCCCTTACTGCTTTAGATAAAGATTTTGTAACTGATTTTGAAAACGTTTTGAAAAAACATTTAGAAGATAACGGCATGTTAGTGGTAACCACACATCGTGAGTTATTACTTCCCGATGCTCTAACGAAGCGAATTAAATTATCTACATCATAAACAATGTTAAGTGCACTTATAACTATTATCAGACGCGACTTGCTTGTAGCATTCAGGCGTCGTGCAGAATTAGTCAACCCAATTCTATTTTATGTAATTGTTATAACATTATTTCCATTGGGCGTGAGCCCTGATCATGAGTTTCTCAGTAAGCTTGCACCCGGTGTTGTATGGGTAGCCGCTTTACTTGCAGCACTTATTTCGATGGAAAGTATATTTCGCCAGGATTTTGATGACGGGAGTGTTGAGCAATTGTTTTTAAGTCAACATCCGCCCACTTTATTGATATTAGGAAAGGTTATCGCACATTGGTTGATTACGGGCCTACCTATGTTGGTGATTGTGCCCCTTATGGCTTTACTCTTATATATACCTGAACAAGCTATTCCTACTTTATTCTTCACTGTATTAATCGGCACACCGATACTCAGCTTAATTGGCGCTATTGGGGTTGCGCTTACAGCGGGATTGCGCGGTGGAGGTGTACTGTTGGGCTTATTAGTATTGCCACTATATATACCCGTTTTGATTTTTGCCTCTGCTGCTGTGAGTACTGCGATAGAAGGATTGCCATCTTCTGGACATTTAGCAATGCTGGGGTCAGGTTTAATTCTGGCACTTATATTAGCTCCGCTTGCTATTAGTGCTTCATTAAAAATTAGTATGAATTAGTTATGTGGGCATGGTTTCATAAATTATCTTCGCCAAAGTACTACTACGAGTGGGCAGGCAAATGGCTGCCATGGTTGTCCAGCATAACCGTTATCTTAATGGTTGTTGGTCTTTATTGGGGATTGGTGATTGCACCCACGGATTATCAGCAGGGTGAGTCTTACAGGATCATCTATATACATGTGCCCGCGGCATGGATGTCTATGTTTGTTTACGTGGTTATGGCTGTTGCTGGATTTGTAGCTTTGGTATGGAAAACAAAAATTTCAGAAATCGTCGTGTCAGAGTGCGCAGTTATTGGTGCTATGTTTACAGCACTAGCACTTATTACAGGAATGTTGTGGGGTAAACCCACATGGGGTACTTATTGGACGTGGGATGCAAGACTTACTTCTGAATTAATTTTATTATTTTTGTATTTTGGTGTCATCGCGCTTTATTCCTCTATAGAAGATAAGCGTGTGGCGGCAAAAGCGGCTAGCATGTTAGCTATTGTCGGGGTGGTAAATATTCCAATCATTCATTATTCCGTAACATGGTGGAATTCTTTGCATCAACCCAATATGGACATTATCTCAGACAAACCCTCTATGGATCCAAGTATGTTGTGGCCACTATTGGTTATGGCTACTGCATTTAAAATTTATTTTGTTTGGTTGTTATTCATTCGTATTCGAAATGAGATTATTTCTCGAGAACGCTCTACTAATTGGGTCAGAAAGTTAATTGCGGAGAGTTAATTATGCAAGAATTTTTCTACATGGATGGTAAATGGATGTTTGTATGGGGTTCTTATGGAATTACATTTGTGGCGATGGTGTTCAGCATTGTTTTTGCCAGTCGTCGCAAGAAACAACTTGCTAGAGAAATTGAAGAGAGTCTTGAAGAATAGGAATTATTTTAATGAGAGCGAAAAGAAAACAACGTTTAATATTTGTCACTATTCTCTTACTTGGATTCAGTGCGGCAACAGCACTTGGAGTTTATGCTATACAAAAAAATAAAACCTACTTTCATACCCCGGCAGAATTTGCTGCAGGAACTGTTCCTCAAGATCAACTTATTAGAGTAGGTGGCCTGGTGGTAGAAGGAAGTGTGAATCGTTTTAATGATGGCGTTACAACTGAATTTGATTTAACGGATACTACAGGCACTGTAACTGTGCGTTATAAAGGTCTGCTACCCGATTTATTTAGAGAAGGTCAGGGCATTGTAGCGCAGGGTAAATTGAATAATGAGGGCATTATTGTTGCTCAAGAAGTTTTAGCTAAACATGATGAAAACTATATGCCGCCTGAGGTTGCAGAAGCATTGAAAGCTTCAGGTGCTTCACACCCTGAAAACATTCCTAAGAATAACTATTAATAACACGATCGTCATTTATGATTCCTGAAATTGGACATTTCGCGTTAGTAATCGCTCTTTGTTTAGCGCTTGTGCAAACAATCGTTCCTATTCTAGGTGCACAAACACAAACCAGCCAATGGATGGCTGTGGCAAAGCCGGTTGCTCGTGGTCATTTTCTCTTTCTAATTATTTCTTACGCTTGCTTAACTTATAGTTTTATAAAGTCAGATTTTTCAGTTTTGTACGTGGCGAATAATTCGAATACTGCCTTGCCTATATACTATAAAATTTCTGCTGTTTGGGGTGCACATGAAGGCTCGTTATTGCTTTGGGTGTTAATGTTAGGTGCGTGGACCTATGCAGTGACCATTTTTAGTCGTAGCTTGCCAAATGACATGGTGGCACGTGTAATAGGCATCATGGGTTTTGTAAGTGTTGGGTTTCTTTTATTTACATTGCTTACTTCTAATCCATTTGAAAGAATTTTCCCTGTTCCATTTGAAGGCCGAGATTTAAATCCATTGTTGCAGGACCCAGGGTTAGTTATTCATCCTCCTATGCTGTATATGGGATATGTAGGATTCTCAGTCGCCTTTGCATTTGCAATTGCTGCCCTGCTAGGCGGCAAATTGGATTCAGCGTGGGCACGCTGGTCGCGCCCCTGGGTTACATTTGCTTGGGTTTTCTTAACCATTGGAATCACATTAGGAAGCTGGTGGGCTTATCACGAACTCGGCTGGGGTGGCTGGTGGTTCTGGGATCCGGTAGAAAATGCCTCGTTTATGCCTTGGTTAGTTGGCACTGCATTAATTCATTCACTAGCCGTTACGGAGAAACGTTCCAGTTTTAAAAACTGGACGGTATTGCTTGCAATATTAGCGTTTTCATTAAGCTTGTTAGGTACTTTCTTGGTTCGCTCGGGTGTCTTGGTATCAGTACATGCGTTTGCAACAGACCCTGCGCGCGGTGTGTACATCCTAATGTTCCTAGCTGTTGTTATAGGGGGTTCTTTATTGCTGTATGCAATCCGTGCACCAAAAATTAAATCTATTGGACAGTTTGAGTTAGTGTCACGCGAGACAGCATTGTTACTTAACAATGTGCTCTTGTTGGTAGCCATGTTCACTATCTTAGTGGGCACGTTATATCCATTGTTTTTAGATGCAATGAATGCTGGGAAAATTTCTGTTGGACCACCATACTTCAATGCAGTGTTTGTACCATTAATGTTGCCATTAGTGTTGGTAGTAGGAGTCGGGCCTTTTTTGAGATGGAAAAAAGCAACTCTTGCTGACACGTTAAAAAAATTAATTAAAATTTTTATTATTGGGTTAATTATTGGAATTGGATTGCCATTTTTAATAGCTGGCAAGACATCAATACTTGTTGTCCTAGGTATTACATTAGGAGGTTGGTCTATTTTTTCTGCAGTCTATTATTTACTTAAGAATTTAAAGCGTAGTGACTCTAAACAGAGTGCAATACAACACCTTAAAAAAATTCCTCGTGCGACTTATGGAATGACGCTAGCGCATATCGGCATAGGAATTTTTGTGTTTGGTGTTACGTTTGTAAATGCTTTCGAACAGGAAAAAGAATTGCCGATGAAAGTTGGTGAGAAAGTAGAAATGGCAGGCTATGAGTTTAGGTTCAATGGCGTAAGAACAGTACAAGGACCTAATTATTCATCTAAGATGGGGTCAATAGATGTGTATAAAAACAATAAACCTGTGGCTAAACTTTTCCCTGAAAAGCGTACATATCTGGTACAACAAAACCCTATGACTGAGGCTGGGATTGATAGCGGGTTCTTGAGAGACGTATATGTTTCATTGGGTGAACAAATAAATAATGAAGCATGGGGAGTACGTCTGTATTACAAACCTTTTATTCAATGGATTTGGTTGGGTGCAGGTTTGATGGCATTAGGTGGTCTACTTGCCGCACTAGATCGTCGCTATCGCCTTAAAATAAAACGTGAGAAGGTGGAGCAATCTGTTAAGAGCAAAGAAGCCGCAATAGCTACTTCTTAAAGAATTAATATGTTCAAGTATCTTCTTCCGGTTATATTATTTTTTGTGTTATGTGGATTTTTATTTATCGGGCTTTATAAAGATCCATCAAAAGTTGATTCTCCACTAATAGGTAAACCCGCTCCTGAATTTTCGTTACCAAGGCTTGAACAACCCAATGATCTTATATCTGAAAAAGAATTTCTTGGGAAAGTATCTATATTGAATGTTTGGGGGACTTGGTGCTTTGCTTGTAAACAAGAACATCATATTTTACTGGATTTGGCAAAAAGAAATGTAGCACCTATATATGGACTTAATTATAAGGATGATACCGAACAGGCAAAAATGTATTTGCGAGATTTTGGAAATCCTTTTGTGAGTAATGCGGTAGATCAGTCAGGAAGGGTTGCGATTGATTGGGGTGTTTATGGAGCACCCGAGACATTCATTTTGGACAAAAAAGGAATTATACGACACAAACACATAGGACCTCTTACTATAGAAGATGTTGAGGGCGAAATACTACCTCTTATTCAAAACTTGAAAAATGAAGCATCATAGAGTTTGTCAATTCATATTTGCAATAAGCATTGCATTGGCTTTTCAGTTTGCAAGCGCTGAACTGATAACGGTAGCCCCTGAGCATGAAGAACGTTACCACGAGTTGTTAAGCGAATTGAGATGTCTGGTGTGTCAAAACCAGACTATTGAAGAATCAAATTCTGAATTGGCCATCGATTTGCGTTTGGAAGTCAACAAAATGTTGATGCAAGGTGCTACGGATCAAGAAATTATTGATTTTATGGCGGATCGATACGGTGATTTTGTTTTATACAGACCACTTGTACAGCCTAAGACCTATTTATTATGGTTTGGTCCCTTTGTTTTTTTGGCAATAGTTTTATTGCTTGTATTAATATTTCTGAAAAAACATAAACCTACTTCGAGCGCACAGCTTTCAGATGATGAAAAACAAAAGCTCGACTCAATATTAAAACAAACTAAAAAATAAACTAAATGGCTATTTTTTGGATTATATGTAGTTTATTAATTATTGTTGCATTAATCATTGTAATGCCTGCATTGCTTTCTAAAGAAACAGCAAAAGATATAGATCGTAAAAAAATCAATCGAACGGTTTTTGAAAAAAAATTAATTGAACTTGAAAATGATCGAAATAATGACTTGATTGATCAAGAGCAGTATTTGATTGCTAAAACGGATCTTGAAAGGTCATTGCTGGACGACTTAGAAAACCAACAAGAATTAACCGTTAAAACAAATAATAAGTTATTACCTATAATTGTTCTAATAGCGCTTCCTGTTGTTTCTGTATTTACCTATTTAAAACTTGAAAACGGACTACAATCGTTAGATCCGGAATTTGAAAATACCCTCGCAGCGCAACAATCTGGCCAACCTGCTTCGATTGAAGAGGCTATATCAAAACTAGAAGAAAAAGCAGAAAAAGATCCAGACAATCTTGAAAATTGGAATATGTTAGGTAGGTCTTATTTGGTTACCAAACGATTTGATGACGCGGTGAAAGCCTACTCAAAGGCAAATGAAATAACAAATGGCGCAGATCCTAATATTCTAGTTTCATATGGCGAAGCGAAGGTTTTTGCAGCAGAAAATAAGTTTGACGAAGATTCTATGTCTTTATTTTCGAAAGCATTACAAATACAGCCGAACAATGAACGTGGACTTTGGTATGCAGGAATGGCTGCTTACCAATTACAAGATTATAAACAGTCTGTGGAATATTGGGAGAAGTTGATCCAACAGGTACCTGATGACCAGGCAGAAGTTAGGACAGCTCTTGGTAAGTATTTAGATGATGCAAAGCAAAAAGCCGGAATTGAAATTGCAGAAGCAACTGAATCAAGTTCTGAGTCATCAGATAACAATAAAGCAAAGGTTGTAGTGAACGTTTCTTTAAGTGATGAACTGCTCAAAAATACTGTGAACTCTGACACACTGTTTATTTACGCGAGAGCTATGAATGGTCCGAAAATGCCTTTAGCCCTAGTTAAAATGACCGCTGGAGATCTGCCTACTACTGTAACCCTGGATGATTCTGTTTCAATGATGCCTAGCATGACCTTATCCAGCATGGACCAGGTTGAGATTATCGCTAGAATTTCTAAGTCAGGACAAGCGGTTATGCAAACTGGGGACAAATTTGGAAGCGTTCAGTCTGTGAGTACGAATCAGTCTGAGACAGTGGATGTTGTGATAAGTGAGTTAGTGCCTTAGTTATTTTTGTCTAACTCTCTTTAAATTAAGGATAATTAGGGAGTTTGTACATGTTTTTATTAGCGAACATTTTACTTTTAAGTGGCATTTGTTTGTTTGCTGCTTCTTTGTTTGCAGTTCAGCAATTAATTAAAAAATTACCGCAAGGTGAAGTTCGAAATAATTGGAAAATTCTTTCTTTCTTTATAGCGGGTTTTGCTGTTGGTTATGCAGCTTATATGTTTATGCTAATAACCGGTAAACTTGTCCTAGCTAGCATTAATTTCCCTGCCGTCTGTTTTGTAGTTTCGGCTTTTGTTCTATTGCTTTGTTTTCTAACTTATCAAACTACTAGAGATATTCGTTTAGCAATTGCTCTGGACCAGGCAAGCATCATTGATCCGGTTTTAGAGATTTATAATCGTCGTTATTTCGATCGTAGGATTGATGAAGAGACTCAACGTTCACGTAGATACAATCAGCCATTATCAATCATTCTTTTTGAGATTGATCAGCTTCAATCGATTATTAACAATCAAGGTAGTTTGGTAGCTGACGTTGTGTTGCGCAAAGTAAGCGACTTTTTAGTTGGATCTGTTCGTTCATCAGATATTGTTGCACGATATGATGACCACAAAATTGTAGTAGCAACTACGCAAACTGAGCCTGATATGGCCATTATGTTAGCGGATCGCTTGCGAGCAGAGGCTGAAAAGCTTGAAATACTACCTAACAGTGAACAAAAAGATTTAGATGCACTACATATTACTGTTACCGCGGGTGTATCTTGTGTAGAAGAAAGAATCAAAAACGGGTTTGATTTAATGGATGTAGCAGAAAAAGCTATTATGCGCGCGGATTCTAATGGACGTAATCGTGTATATGCTTATGATCCGTCTGACATTGTAGTGTCAGAGCAAACGGAGCAAACGATTGAGGCTGCTGCAGCATAAGTAAACATCTATAACTTCATTCACACCTTACTCGGCTGCTTCTAAATAGTTAGGCTAATACCGATTTTTCTTAGTCTTAAAGACTGTTTATCATCCCTAATTCTTTAACTTGCTTGCTATAATAAGCTGGCAATGTTGATTTGAGGGGTGTAGAGATGACCAAGCTAGATCTATTACAGCTTTTAGGCTGGTGTTCACTGATTTATATCGCAATTTTGTTCCTATGGATCGCTATGCTTACTTGTTGTCGTGCGTGGATGTATCGTTTGCATGGCAGATGGCTTGCTATGTCTGAGGAAAAATTTAATCAAATACATTATGCGTTGATAGGTCTTTATAAGCTTATCATCATTGTCTTTTTTCTTGTGCCTTATATAGTGTTACGAGCACTCTCATCTGGTATTTAAAATGTTATTCAAGGGAATTATATTCACTCTAATATTTGTTTTGTTTATATCGCGTTTAATCCCAAAATATATAGAGTTTCGTGAAACCAATATTGTGAATCTTCTCGGCGTAAATTGGGAAGGTAATACGGCATTATTAGTATTATTTGGTGTTATGTTACTTGGAATTGCTGTTCTAGCAATTGCTTTGCAAAGTTTTTTTCTTTATTTTACTGGCACAAATAAAGAATAAAGTTAATCATCGATTAAACGTTTAGATAAGTTTTGATACGCATCAATTCGACGGTCACGTAAGTAAGGCCATAGTTGTCGGGTTTGCTCTGTTTCGCTTAAATCTATTCTGCAAAATACAGTTTCAGCATTTGATGGGGATGCTTGTTTTATAACTTTACCTAGAGTATCGGTGATGAAAGACTGTCCCCAAAAATCTATACCTTTTGATTGACCTGAAGGATCTTTTTCAAAACCCACTCTATTGGCACATATTAAAGGTAAATTATTCGCTATCGCATGGCTTTGTTGAATGGTTTGCCAGGCGTCGAATTGACGCTGTTGTTCTACTTTATCATCGCCCGGGTCCCAGCCAATTGCGGAAGGATAAATTAGCAATTGAGCTCCCGCAAGTGCCATTAAACGCGCGGCTTCCGGAAACCATTGATCCCAACAAACAAGAACGCCTAGTTTTCCTATTGTGGTTTGGATCGGTGCAAAACCTTGATCACCAAATGCAAAGTAATATTTTTCATAATAACCGGGATCGTCTGGAATATGCATTTTTCGATATGTACCTGCAAGACTACCATCACTATCCAGCACTACAGCAGTATTGTGATAGAGCCCTTCAGTACGTTTTTCAAAAACAGAACCCACAATAACAACTTTATGTTGCTTAGCCGTCGTTGCTAAAAGATTTGTTAGAGGGCCTGGAATAGGTTGCGCCAAACTAAAATGATGTGTGGATTCTTCCTGGCAAAAATACAAACTACTATGTAATTCACATAGAATAACTAAGTCTGCACCTTTTTTTGCAGCAGCACTAATTTGACCGAGACTATAATCTACATTTTGTTGGTAATCCGAGCTCATTTCTTGTTGAACTAGTGCTACATTGATAGAGCTCATCTTAAAAATCCTTGAGGAATTTGCATAGAAGTACAGTGTATCCCGCCATATTGTTGAATCAAAGTTGTACTTTCAATATCAATGATTTCTCGTGTTGGGAAACAATCATCAATGGTTTTTAGTGCGATATTGTCATGTTTATCATTAAAAACGGGCACGAATACATGCTGATTAGTAATTAAAAAATTCACATAGCTTGCAGGTAGCCTTGTATTATCATGTGAAATTGCTGAAGGTAAGGGAATTGGCACGAGCTCAAGGTTATTAACAAGTTGACGCTTAATTGAGTGTAACTGCTGCTTTAAATTAGTTAGTGCATCAAAATTTTCATCAGAAGAGCTCGTAGTGGATGAATGTACAATAATATCATCTGCACAAAAGCGAGCTAAATTATCAATATGTCCATCTGTATCATCTCCTGTTAAGCGAATTTGATTGATCCAGAAAATATTTTTGCTGCCAAACCACCTTCTGAAGTTACTTTCTAAGGCTGATAAAGTTATATTATTAGGTGATCTACCACGTTTAAAACACTCGCTTGAGCTTAAAAGACAACCTTGATCGTTAACTTCAATATTTCCTGCTTCCAATACGAAATCAATATCTATCAATTCAGAATTTAAGTTTAGTTTTTCATGCAACGCATAATTGAAGACATTGTCTTTATCATATGGATACTTTTTTCCCCATGCATCAAATTTAAAATTTAATATCACATTTCCAGTTTCAGTTTTCACACACACGGGACCATAGTCACGCACCCAAGTATCATTGCTTGTTATTTCAATAAATAAAATATTGTCGCTAGTTATTCCATTGTTTGATAAACATTTTTGTATATGACTAATGTGTTCTTGGTCATACGCAATTAACATTATTTTCTGTTGCTCGCAGATATAGCGGCTAAGCTCGACGTATGTTATTTCAATTTTTTGCAGTAGGTTTTCATTGTTAGAATTTCCCCAGTCAGAATGAATATGAGGCCAAACAAGGATAACAGCATCTTGACGCACCCATTCGGGCGCGAGACGGTAAAAAGTCACGGTTTTTTAATAAAGCTTTTTAGATAAGCTTTATTTTGCGAGTAGATTCTTTATGAATCAATGAGCAACTGAGTGGATAACAATATTATTTTCAAAGAAAACAGAATAATTACTATAGTTCCAGCGATAAATTGCGGGTTGTCCCACCGGGCCCTCTTTAGAAGATGGCTGACCAAATTTAGATTCTACCTGCGTCTTTGAGAGTCCTCGATGCGGCATACTAGAATTTATTACCACTTGTGCGGCACTACCAGGTGTCTTCACTACCTGAGCATTTACCTGTAAGGTGCTAATGGCAAGGAAAAAGGTGATTAATGAACTAATAAATATGCGCATAGATCTAAGGTCCTGATTAAGCTTTGTTAGATCATAACACTGACAAATATTCACGGAAACGTAAGTCAGAGGCATGCACGATAATTGTTGAGTTTTTACAGACTAAGGGTTATTAGGATACTGCCGCAAGTGCTAACACTAAGTTTAAACAGGCATTTAATTCCATATATTTCAATATATTGCATTATTTACTTAAACTGTTTTAATTCAATTTAAAAATCACACTTAATGTTCAGGCCTCTCGAATTATTCATCGGTTCCCGGTATTTACGAGCTAAACGTCGTAATCATTTTATTTCTTTTATTTCATTCATTTCTGTTTTCAGTCTTGCACTTGGAATCACTCTAATCATCACTGTTTTATCTGTGATGAATGGTTTTCAGTTCGAAATTAAGGATCGAATTCTTAGTATGACTGCTCATGCCACGGTGTTAGAGCTTGATGGGAAATTAAGTGATTGGAAGAAGGTTGAGGATGAGCTTAAAGATCAGCCCGAAATAAAAGGTTCTGCTCCATATGTGCAAGGCCAAGGAATGATTGTGCATGGTAAGCAAGTGACTGGAGCCATGTTAAACGGAATTGATCCGCAACTTGAAAGCAAAGTATCTAGAATTGGTGAACACCTTCAGAATGTGCAATTGGATGTACTTAATCCTGGTGAGTTTGGCGTCTTGTTGGGTGCTGATTTAGCGAACTACTTGGGAGTGGATGTGGGTGAAAAGATTACCGTTATTACACCGGAAGCTACGGTAACACCGGCCGGAATTGTTCCTAAATTTAGAAGATTCACTGTTATGGGCACTTATTCGGTGGGTATGCCGCAATATGATCGCAATACAGCAGCTATTCATATTGAAGATGCAAAACGTTTGTTTCGTTTAGGTGATTCGGTTACTGGCTTACGATTAAAATTTGAAGATTTGTTTGATGCACAAGAAATTACTTATCAACTTCGTAATATACTAGGAGGCACCTACTGGGTAACAGATTGGTCCTACCATAATAGGAATTTTTTTCGTGCATTAAAAATGGAAAAAACAATGATGTTTATTATAACGATCATCATTGTTTTCGTTGCTGCATTTAATATCATTTCAATGTTAGTGATGGTGGTTACGGAGAAACAAAGTGATATAGCAATCATGCGGACTTTGGGTGTTTCGCCAAAAAGCATAATGGGAATTTTTATTGTGCAAGGAACTGTAATCGGCTTGGTGGGAACTCTTTTAGGTGCGTTGGGCGGAGTGTTGCTCGCTTCTAATCTAGAAGCTTTGGTTCGTTTAGTTGAAAAAATTCGTGGCGCGAAGTTTCTTTCACCAGACATTTATCCAATTAGTGATTTCCCATCAGACGTGGTTCCAAGTGAAGTTATCGCTATTTGTATGATTGCTTTTATTATTACAGTACTTGCAACAATTTATCCAGCGTGGAAAGCAGCACGTACTCAACCGGCTGAAGCCTTAAGATATGAATGAGGTTGTGCATTTATGAGCATCGTCCTGCAATGTGAAAATTTAGCCAAAACTTATGATACAGGCCCGATGCCTGTGGAAGTGCTGAAAAACATTGATTTCAGTGTCGAAGAGAAAAGTAGAGTGGCCATTGTAGGTGCGTCGGGTAGTGGTAAAAGCACGCTCATGCATCTTCTTGGAGGCTTGGATATTCCAACTGAAGGCATGGTAAAAGTCTGTGGCAAAGACATGTCTGCTTTATCTGACAAGGCAAGAGGTGATTTACGCAATCAATCTTTAGGGTTTATATACCAATTTCACCATTTACTTCCAGAATTTAACGCACTAGAAAATGTTGCGATGCCTTTATTACTGCGTGATGGTTCAGTAGAAGAGGCTAGTGATAAAGCTAAAGAGATGTTATCAAAAGTAGGATTAGCGAATCGAGTAATGCACAAACCCGCCGAATTGTCGGGTGGCGAAAGACAACGCGTAGCTATTGCAAGAGCGTTAGTAACACATCCAAAGGTAATTTTGGCGGATGAGCCAACAGGTAATCTTGATCGTAAAAATGCAGTACAAGTGCAAAATGAAATGTTAGAGCTTAATAGTGAACTGAAGACGGCGATCGTCATTGTTACTCATGATTCGAGTGTAGCGAAGTCTATGGATGAAATTTACACTTTAGAAGATGGAATTCTTGAGCGCTGATAGTGCAAACTCACAATTAACTACCATCGAGTTTAAATTGTGCAGTCTATAACCAGAAAATGCCTGTTTAAAAATATTTTGGATTCGATATAATCGAATTTATCAATTATTCGAAACTTTATTCCTAATAAAATAGTCATAATCCCTAAATGAGCGAAGAATATGAAAACTTAGATGGGGAAGATACTGTCATTTTGAATCGACAAGGTTGGAATTTTGTGACTTCATATAAATCCAGAGAGGGTGGCACGGGCTCAACGGCATATAACTCAGCGCTAGAAAAAGCTCATACCATTGAGCGGCCTACAGGAATTCGCACTCTAGCTGATGGTAATTACACCATATTCGAAGTTTGGGAAAAATGGTAAAGCTATAGAATTAATTAAGCTCAATAAACTTTAAATTACTTCTTCTGTTTACGTAGTTTTCTTTTATTCCAGAAAGAAACTACACGAATACGCCATAAAATTCTTACCACAATAAAGCCAAATAACCCGGCTGTGGTTCCAGCAAACAAACAGCCGACTAAAAAGGGCTTCCAGCGCTCGCGTAATTCCGTAAATAACCAATTTAAACTTAATTCAAAATCAAACGGGCCTAAATGTGTGTCTGTTAAAAATGCTCCTATTTTATATGCCATAAAAAACAAAGCTGGCATGGTGATAGGGTTAGTGATCCAGACTAATACAACAGATATGGGAAGATTGCACCTGAAGATAATGGCAAGGCCAGCTGCTAAAACCATTTGAAACGGAATTGGAATGAATGCGCAGAACAATCCAATAGCACATGCACCGGCCACAGAGCGTCTGCGCATATGCCATAAGTTCTGATCATGGATAAATTCGCCAAAAATACTAAATGATTTTTCATCCTTAAAGTTTTGTTTGGAGAAAAACTTTTTTAGAAAATTTTTTGGCATATAGCTTTATATCGGCAACTAGCTTGTTTAATTAAGTTAGAATATAAAATAATAATATCTGGTTGGTGTTACATAAATGCTCAAGGCCGCAACCGCATTTTTACTTGGCGTAGTTATTCTAACAGTGTTCACTACATTGCCGCATGTATATTGGGCCATCGGATTTGTGCCGGTAATCATAATTTACTATAAATATCCAAGTTTCAAATGGGCACTTTGTTTGCCACTAGGTTTCTTTTGGGCATTGCTTCATGCGTATATTAATTTGTACCCTGAATTGGATAAGTCGCTTGAAGGTGAGGACCTGGAGGTATTGGGGAAAATTGTATCTATTCCAAATGTGCAAGAACGAAGCACAAGATTTGAATTTGCCATTCATGCTGCACATAGAACTGGAATAAATGAGTCTCTAATATTACCTGAGAAGGTAAGATTAAACTGGTATGGCAATGTTCCTTTATTGCAATTAGGTGAAATTTGGCAATTAAGAGTGCGTCTGAAGCGTCCTTGGGGTTTTGCTAATCCTGGGTCATTTGATTATGAAAAGTGGTTATTCGAACATAAAATTCGTGCCACAGGATATGTAAGAACAAAAGGCAATATATATAGAGTTAAAGAAACCAGCATCTTAAACCCCGGTTATTACTTCAGGGGTGCATTAAACAATAGACTTGATGCCAATGCTGACAAGCACTCTAACGTTATTAAAGCTTTAGTGTTGGGCGAACGCGGACAAATGGATTCTAGTCAATGGCAACTTTTAACACAAACTGGCACAAATCATTTATTGGCGATTTCAGGTCTGCATATAGGAATTGTGTCAGGCTTTGTTTATTTTATAGTTGTTTGGTTGTGGAAATTCAGTGAAAAACTTTGTATACGGATTCCCGCTCAGCGCATAGCGGCAATTTTCGCAATACTAGCCGCAGTGTTTTATGCAATGCTTGCAGGTTTTTCTATTCCCACTCAACGTGCCATGGTTATGGCAACGGTGGTATTTCTATCAATCTATACTATGCAATCTTTTCGTCCTTGGAATATTTTATCGCTTGCACTGTTGTGCGTATTAATACTAGACCCTTTTTCAGTCTTAGCTCCAGGGTTTTGGCTATCGTTTTTAGCTGTAGCCATTATTTTAATATCAGTAAGAGACAAAGCAGCATCAAAAGCTAGAGGCTTTCAAATTGCTAAAATGCAATTTGTATTAGCATTAGGGTTGTTGCCTGTAACATTGCTGTTTTTTCAGCATGCCTCTTTAGTTTCACCAGTGGCAAATTTATTTGCTGTGCCTTGGGTAAGTTGTTTGGTTGTACCATTCTCTCTTATAGGGTCATTGCTTTTATTTGTGAATGAATCACTTGGCTCATGGATATTAAATGTGGTGAATATTTCATTAGATGCCTTATGGTGGGTTTTAAGCGCATTGCAATACTTACCTTTTGCAAGTTTAAAACATGCTGTACCAGACTGGACATTGATACCGGCAGTATTTGGAATATTATTATTACTTGCTCCTAATGGATGGCCCAAAGCATTAAGTGTTGTGTTGCTGAGTCCATTAGTGTTTGCAAAACCTTTAGCAACGTTTGATACAGATCTTAAATTGTCTGTTTTAGATGTAGGACAGGGAACAGCTTTAGTCATACAAGTGGGTGGGAATGTGTTGATATATGATACAGGTCCAAAATTCAGTAGCAGTTTTAATGCAGGTGAAGCTCTAGTAGCAAAGTACTTACGTGAAAAAGGATTGAGCAAAATAGATAAATTAGTAATAAGTCATGGAGATAAAGATCATGCGGGAGGATTAGAAGGTTTGCTAGCTAATATTAAAGTCAAGCATATGATTGCAAACCAAACGGATGGCTATCGACATGAGAATCTACAAGCATGTAGAGAAGGTATGAGTTGGATATGGAGCAGGGTTGAATTTAAGTTTTTGCATCCAAGCAGAAATATTGCTGATGGGAATATTGGAACTCTCTCAAAAAATAATAGTTCATGTGTATTACGCATTAGTCATCCTTCAGGGAGTATTTTATTAACTGGAGACATTGAACGTGCGGTGGAAAGGAGTTTAGTCAAACAAAAGCCGGAATTGTTAAATGTGGACATCTTAATCGCGCCGCACCATGGTAGTAATTCATCCTCAACCACGGCATTTATACAGGCCACTAGTCCAGATTATGTCGTATTTACCACTGGTTATAGAAACCCCTATGGTTTTCCCGATGAAAAAGTAGTATCACGCTATGAAAAGATTGGAAGCCACTTAGTAAATACAGCTATGCAGGGTATGATTAGTTTCAAAATTTCTGATAAAAATGGATTGCAATTACAGCCTGGATATCGTGAACTGCGACAGCGCTTTTGGCACACTGAGCCCTAAACTATAAATTCTAAATAAAAGTAAAATCTCAAGGAGTTACTCTAAGTGTATGAAATTGTGAAAGCCGGTGGTTGGTTAATGCTACCCATCATCGCTGCATCTATAGTTGCCTTGGCCATAATCATTGAGCGTTTTTGGACCTTGCAAAAAGAGCGTGTGGCACCGAAATATTTAGCGGCCAAAATTTGGCAATGGAGCAAAGAGGGGAAGCTAGATGAAAATCGTATTTTGCAAATAAGAAAAAGTTCTCCTCTAGGCAGGATTCTCGCTGCAGGTCTCCTTAATAAGAATTTTGATCGCGAAATTATGAAGGAAAGCATTGAAGAAACTGGACGCCATGTGGCTTATGAACTGCAACGCTTTTTGAACACCCTGGGTACTATTGCCGCTATTTCACCTTTGCTAGGGCTTTTGGGAACGGTTATTGGCATGATTCAAGTATTTAGTGTGATTACTAGTGTAGGTGTGGGTGATCCAGGCGAGCTTGCGGGTGGAATTTCAAAAGCTTTGATTACTACAGCAGCAGGCTTGAGTGTTGCGATTCCAAGTTTAATCTTTGTGCGTTACTTTCGAAGGAAAGTAGATGGCTTGGTAGTCGGTATGGAAGAAGAAGCAATTAAATTGGTCGAAGTCATGCATGGACAGCGTAAAGCTCAATCCTAAACATAAGTTTCCAATATGAATTTTACTCGTGCTGAAGAAGATCGTTTGGATGTAAACATTACGCCGTTAATCGATGTGGTGTTTTTGCTTTTGATATTTTTCATGGTGACCACTACGTTCAATCAACAAGCGGAACTGCGCGTAGACTTACCCGAGGCATCTTCTGAGGAACAGGCATTAGATATTATTCCTATTGAAATTACTATTGACCCATCAGGCAACTATTTCGTTAATGGCCAAGGGCTTACCAATAATCAGGCCAATACGTTATATCAGTCATTACAGAAAATTGTTGGAGATGATAAAGAAAAAAGTGTCATAATTCGTGCTGATGCATCAACTCCTCATCAAGCAGTGATTACGGCAATGGATATGGTGTCAAAAGTAGGTGTTTCGAAATTACGGATCGCGACTTCAAAACCTCAATAACGAACTTCATTACATCTTCAATGGCCGAACAAGCCACAAACCCATCCGGTTGGAAAATCTATCGTAGATTACTTAGCTACACTTTTAGTAAATGGCAATATTTGCTATTGGGTTCATTAGCGTTGCTGGTTTTTTCTGGAATGGATGCGCTAATGGCCTATTTGCTAGGGCCATTTATTGATAGCTCTTTTGTTGATAAAGAATTCAATGAAATTAAATGGATCCCAATCGCTTTACTGGCAATTATCGTTATACGGGGTGTGGCTAATTTTATAGGCACGTATTTAATTGGTTATGTTGGCGCTCATGTAGTTAAAACTCTACGCAAAGATATGTTTGATCGGGTACAGTTTTTGCCGGCGAACTATTTCGACCACCAGGCAACAGGCACACTGTTATCAAAGTTTTCCTATGATGTAGAACAGGTAACGGGTGCCGCTGTAAAGGGTTTACGCAGCTTGGTAGAAGACACTTCCAAGATAATTTTTCTTTTAGCAGTGATGTTTATCAATAATTGGAAGCTAACTTTAATATTTGTCATTGTTGTGCCATTTATTGCAGCCGTTGTCGGTTATACCAGTAAGTTATTCCGAAAATTCAGTGAGAAAATGCAAAAGTCTGTGGGCAAAATCACTCATATCGTTGAAGAAAGTATTATCGGCCATCGAATCGTTAAAATTTTTGGTGGACAACAATACGAAATTGATAAATTTGAGCATGCTAATGAGCGTTTTCGTCGCAACAATATACGCAAGATAGTTACCAAAGCTGCAAGCACTCCGGTTATTCAAATGCTCGTGGGATTTGTATTAGTGGCAGTATTGGCGATAGCCGCACAACCACAAATTGCAACTGAGGAAACAGCTGGTGGGTTTGTGAGTTTTATAGTTGCTATGGTATGGATTTTAACTCCAGCAAGAAAGCTCACTTTGCTTAATGAGATTCTACAAACTGGCATTGCTGCAGGCCAGAGCGTGTTTGCTTTAATTGATTCCGAAAAAGAAAAGGACACTGCAACAAAAAACTTGTCTACATGCAAAGGAAGAATTGAATATAAGAATGTATGTTTCAAATATGAAACACGTGATGCTAAAGCATTGGAAAACATTAGTTTAACAGTTGAACCGGGCGAAACAGTTGCCTTTGTTGGTAAATCAGGAAGTGGTAAAACCACTATTGTAAATATTTTGCCAAGATTTTATGAAATTGATGAGGGCACTATTACCATTGACGATATAAATATTTCAGATTTAAGTTTGACATCGTTGCGAGATCAAATAGCGATTGTGAACCAGGATGTTACGTTGTTTAACGACACCATTGCCAATAATATTGCGTATGCACAAAATTTAGATGCAAATGATAATCGCGTGTTGCAAGCAGCAAAAGCCGCACAAGTTTTAGAGTTCACGGATAAGCTTCCTGATCGATTGCATGCTTTAGTAGGCGAGAATGGAGTATTGTTGTCTGGTGGTCAACGGCAACGCATCGCCATTGCAAGAGCTCTATTAAAAGACGCGCCAATTTTAATTTTAGACGAAGCGACTTCATCATTAGATACTGAATCAGAGCAATATATTCAAAAAGCGTTAGAAGAACTGCAAAAAAATCGCACTACTTTGGTTATCGCACATAGGCTTTCAACAGTTGAGAATGCAGATCGTATAATTATGATGGACAAGGGGCAAATAGTTGAAGTTGGAAGTCACCAAGAGCTACTTGAAGTAGATGATGCCTATGCATCGTTATATAAAATGCAAGTCAGTAAACCCAGTATGGCAGAAGTTTGAAATTAGATAGCGAAAAACTCTGGTATACAAATAATATTTTATCTACTTTGTTGTTGCCTTTGTCATGGGTATTTCGGCTAGTAGCATTTATTAGGCGCATCTTTTATACAATCAGTACGTCCAACTCTGGATTAGAGGGGGTGTGTGTAATTGTTGTTGGTAATATAACGGTGGGTGGAGCTGGGAAAACGCCTTTTGTATCTTACTTGGCGAAGTACTTATTATCACATGATATTAAGGTTGGAATTATCTCTCGTGGTTATAAACGCAATGAGAATTCGCTCATAGAAGTTTTGTCTGATAGCGATGTAGAGTCTGTGGGGGATGAAGCATTAATGCTCAAACGGCAAACCACTTGCCCAGTTGCAGTGGCAGCAAGCCGGTTTGAGGCCGCCAGCTACTTAAAAGAGAAATATAAGCTTGATGTGATTATCTCCGATGATGGCTTGCAGCATTATCAACTGCCAAGAAATATTGAAATTGTCATTGTTGATGGTGAAAGAGAGTTTGGTAATGGTAGATGTTTACCGGCAGGACCCTTGAGAGAGCCGGTATCTAGGCTACAGGCCTCAGATATCGTAATCTGTAATGGTGAGAATCAAGCTTATGAATATCAATATCATAGGGTTAGTAATGATGTAATTTCGCTAAAGAAGGGTATTTCTGCAAAGCCGTTGGAGTATTTTCTTGGTTCAAAAGTACATGCTGTTGCGGGAATAGCTCACCCAAAACGCTTTTTTACTATGCTGGAGAATGCAGGTATCGAAATTATCCCACATCCTTTTGATGATCATCATTACTTTAGTCGTTCTGATATTGAATTTAATGATGATTTACCCATTCTCATGACCGAGAAAGATGCCGTAAAATGTATGCAGATCGCTAGGGATAATACCTGGTATGTTCCTATTTCAATTGTACCCAATGAAAAATTGAATGGACGACTTACTAAATTATTCGAGGACATTCGCTAATGGATATGCAATTGCTTGATATATTAGTCTGCCCGGTTACAAAAGGGCCGCTTAAATATGATAAGGATCAACAAGAATTAATTTCTACATCAGCACGTCTCGCGTATCCGGTTCGTGACGGTATTCCTGTTATGCTGGAAGATGAAGCACGTTCGATTACTGATGATGAGTATGAAAAATATAAGGCTATGTAGTCTTACTTAAATCAAAAACAAAATTCTTCAAGGTAAAATTTATGTCGTTCAAGGTGGTGATCCCTGCACGCTATGCTTCAACGCGACTTCCAGGTAAATCTCTATTAAAAATAAAAAATAAACCTATTATTCAATATGTGTATGAAAATGCATGCCAAAGCGGCGCTGATGAAATTATTATTGCCACGGACGATGAACGTATCGCAGACGTAGCAGATGCATTTGGCGCCAATGTTTGTTTGACATCCACTCAGCATCAATCGGGTACGGATCGAATTGCTGAAGTCGCAAACAAAATAGCCTGGGATGATGATACTGCAATTGTTAATGTGCAAGGCGATGAACCGCAAATGCCTTCACAAAATATTAAGCAAGTTGCAGAGAATTTAATGCAAAACAAAAATATTAGTATATCGACCTTGTGTACAGCTATTACTAACCATAAAGATTATGAAAATCCTAATATAGTGAAAGTGATTTTTGATTTAAATAACCATGCATTAAATTTCAGTCGTAAGGTTGAAAAACTAAATTGTAAAAACCCTGTCACTGATCTTGAAAGCGTATATAGACATTTAGGAATTTATGCTTATCGTGTTGGTTTTTTAAACACCTTCACTAACCTTGCCCCGTCGTCACATGAAAAGAAAGAATCATTAGAACAATTAAGAGCATTGCAAAATGGCTATGTGATTTATGTAGAAGAATGTCTTAGTCCAACGGGAATTGGTGTTGATACACAGGAAGATTATGAATCTTTACAAAAGTTAATGTAATTCAGCTATGAAATGGAAAATTAATAACAAAGTGCGAAACTACGATGGGCACTTTAAAGTTGATCAATTCGTTCTCCAACATGAGCTGTTTGCGGGAGGTATGAGTAAAGACATAGTTCGCGAGAGAGTTACAAGAAAAAATGCTGTAGCCGTGCTTCCTTATGATCCTGAACGTGATGAGGTTGTACTAGTGGAGCAATTTAGAGTCGGTGCGATTGATAATAAAGAGTACCCTTGGTTAATAGAGATAATCGCTGGGTTAGTAGAAGAAGGCGAAGAATATGAGGAAGTTGCGATTCGCGAAGCTATTGAGGAAGCTAATTGTAAAGTAAGTAATCTTCGTCATGTTAGTTCTTTTTTTCCAACCCCTGGTGGATTTGGAGAGGTATCACATGTCTATATTGGTAAAACGGATACCACGAACTTAGGAGGAATATGTGGTTTAGCAGAAGAAGGTGAAGATATACGTGTTCATGTCGTTTCATCTTCCAATGCAATAGATATGCTTCTAAGCGGTAAAATCTGCTCAGCTATTTCAATGATTGCACTTTATAATTTTATGCAGATACGCGAAACGCTTAGAAAAGATTGGAAGATAGGTTAGGTTTACTCTAATTCAACCCTTAAATAAATTGTACATTGCAAATCTTTTGAGTCACGAGAGGTACTGAGGATGCCACTATCCTTAGATTTTGCATTTGTATCAATTCCACCTATTTGTATCCACTCGCCAAGTTTTGCTTCTACAACCGTAGACGCTTCTTGAACATCAACTGTGCCTCTATAGCCATCACTGGTGTAGCTATAATCATCGCTAGTAGTTCGATAATGAGGTTGTATTTGTAAAGAAACGTTCCCGCTGCCTGTAAGTCTAGGAGTAACATAAAAGCCACTGGTGATATCTTGATAATCTACACTGTCATAAACCGATACACCGTAGCGATGGCGAATTATCGTGCGATGCTCGTATGGTCGAATTTGACCTGCAGTGATAAATGCTTGCCCGCCTTCAATGACACGAATCATGTGCTCGCTGTTGTTTCTAGAACGGTTCTTTGTACTGTTAATACGTACTTTGGTTCCTTCTTCACGTGGAGGACGATCACCGACTACGACATTGACGTCATCATCAATTTCATAATTACCTGAAGCATTAAGATCGGTAGAGCGAGATTCAGCATCAATATTATTTCTGACTTTGATAATTAAATTACGAGGTGCTTTGTCCATGACATTAAGCAAACGTGTTACCTGTTCCAATGTATTTGCATCAGTGCGTATGAATAATTGAAAACCTGTGCCTGTAATTGCATCGTTTGGTTTTAACATGGGTTTGATTACAGGGATGACTTCTTCAGCAGGACGATTTTTCAAATCAATTATTTGTAGAGGATCATTCTGGTCTGCAATCGAAGTTCCAATAACTAACAAACAAAATGAAATGAGTATAATCTGAGTGGAAATGAGTGTGGTTTTAGTTAAATACACAATCTTCTGATCTCCGAGTCTTGTTGACTTAGCTCCCAAATAGACTTAAATGTTTCCACAAGTTCTTTAGATCTCTCATAGTCACAAAAGTTTACTTCTGCTTCATACAAATCAGCCTTTTGATTTAGTATATAGCCCATAGAATCAACCACAACGAATGCCTGATTAAATTGTGCATAGTCGTTACAAATGGTACGTATTTCAATTTTAGATGATACACGCTGGCTTAAATTTAATACCCGATGATTATTTTTGACAACAGCTTGCGTGTCGTGAATGAGCACTCTGATTTTTGCGGTTTTATTACGGCGTATAAATTCGGAAGCATTCTCTATAAAATCTTCTTTGCTGTAAATTAACGGGTCAAGTTGACGGCTCAGAATAACAACATCCTTTTGAGCGGAGGAGAGTAGTTTTAAAATAGCATCGTGGTTCAATTGACGTGTATCGACAGTGAGGCATTCGCTCGTGACCCCGATAATGAAATTTCTGAAATAGTTATCCTTAGAAACTCCCATTTATATTAACCTTTTAATAGTCCTTGATTTAAAGTATTTAGGTCGCTCTGTATATAAAGTATAAACCAGTAGTTAAGGAATCGCAGAGTGAATAAATTTCAGTCTAAATTTACACGTTGGGAACTATGCTTTCCTTAAATAATCCAATGAGTTCGATAGGTGAGGAGAGATTATGTTAATGGAATTTGTGGTCATATCGCGTATAGTGATTCAATAAATCACGCTTGAAATATAAAAATTCCTCAGTAAAATTTTCCCGCCAAGTTTGTATGGGAAAGGGTTTTCCCTATATTTAGCATTAACCTAACCATGATAAAGATAAATAATCTAAGTAAAAAATTTGGTCATTTAACTGCTGTTGAAAATATATCTTTTCAGGTAAAGCCTGGAGAAGTGTTGGGCTTTTTAGGGCCTAATGGTGCAGGTAAATCCACCACAATGAAAATGATTACAGGTTTTCTGGCTCCTACAGCGGGTGAGATCGAAGTATGTGGCTTTAATGTAAACGATAAACCTATTGAGGCTAAAAAACGCATTGGTTATTTGCCTGAAGGTGCACCCAGCTATGGTGAGATGACGCCACTACAATATTTAGAATTTATTGCGCAAGTAAGGCAACTTAGCGGGCAGAAGAAAATAGATCGTAATAAAGAAGTTATTGAGCGGTTACACTTAGATAAAGTGCTCAACCAATCTATTGATACATTATCAAAAGGTTTCAAAAGAAGAGTGGGTCTGGCCCAGGCAATTTTACATGATCCAGAAGTATTAATTCTTGACGAACCTACGGATGGTTTGGATCCTAATCAAAAATTTGAAGTACGAGAGTTAATCAAAAGTATTTCACCGGAAAAAGTAATTGTAATCTCAACACATATTCTTGGCGAAGTGGATGCAATTTGTTCACGTGCAATTATCATTGCAGATGGAAAGATTTTAGCAGATGACACTCCTGAGGGTTTAAGAAGTAAATCTTCAAGTGACAAGATGGATGATATCTTTCGTGAAATAACCAGTGGAAAAATTTCTTAGCAACTAATCATGCAAAATATCATTACTATTTTTAAACGAGAGCTTAGTAGTTACTTCGCAACACCTGTAGCTTATGTATTTATCGTTATCTTTTTAATCATGAGTGGCGCACTTACATTTTATCTGGGTAACTATTTTGAACGTGGTCAAGCAGACTTAAACCCATTTTTTCAATTTCATCCCTGGCTGTATTTATTTTTAGTGCCTGCAATTGCCATGCGTTTATGGGCTGAAGAGCGCAAGACAGGAAGCATTGAATTATTAATGACACTGCCCATATCGATTGGGCAATCTGTTGTAGGTAAATTTTTAGCGGCTTGGGTGTTTATCGGTATTGCATTAGTTCTAACTTTTCCAATATGGATTACAGTTAACTATTTAGGCAGCCCTGATAATGGTGTGATACTGGCCGCTTATATAGGTAGTTTCTTAATGGCTGGCGGATTTCTTGCAATCGGTTCGTGTATTTCGGCAATGACCAAAAACCAAGTTATTGCATTTATTATTACAGTGGTAATTTGTTTCTTGTTTTTATTAGCTGGATCACCACTTGTATTGAATTTCTTTAAAGCCTGGATACCACAAAATATTGTTGATGCAATTTCGTCTTTAAGCTTCTTAACGCACTTTATCTCAATTGCTAAAGGCGTTATCGATATACGCGATATTATTTACTTTTTATCTTTAATAGGATTTTGGTTGTACGCCAATACTATTATTGTTGAGCTAAAAAAAGCAGATTAAGTTATGGCAATGCAGAAAACTAAATCAGTCACCATAGTTGGTTTAATTGTATTAGCCATATTATTTTTAGTAATCAATATGGTGAGCAATAATTTATTCACCAGTTCTCGTATTGATCTCACAGAGAATGAACTTTACACCTTGACAGATGGCACGCGTAATATAGTCAATGATATTGACGAGCCCGTCACCGTATATTTATTTTATTCAGATAAAGCCAGTGAAGGCGTACCCCAATTACGTATCTATGCAACACGTGTAAAAGAATTACTAAAAGAATATGAGCAGTTGTCCAATGGCAATGTAGCGCTCAATATTGTCGACCCGGTACCGTTTTCTGAAGAAGAAGACCAGGCGGCGTCATTTGGATTGCAAGCGATTCCCGTTGGTACTGGAGATAATATTTACTTTGGTTTGGCAGCAAGTAATGCGGTTGGAGATATAGAAGTAATTCCTTTCTTCCAGCCTCAGCGTGAACAATTCTTAGAATATGATGTAAGCAAATTACTTTACAACTTAACCCATCCTAAGAAAACCGTAGTAGGGCTTATCACACAATTACCTATGTTTGGTGGTTTTGATATAGAAACTACTCAAATGACTAAAGAGTGGGCCATCATCGCTCAAATGCGCCAGCTTTTTGAGTTGAAGCAACTTGATATTACAACTGATGTGATTGATGAAGATGTAGACCTTCTAATGGTTGTACACCCAAAGAATTTATCTGAACCCACTCAGTATGCGATTGATCAGTTTGTAATGCGTGGGGGCAAAGCTATGTTTTTTGTTGATCCACATTCTGAAATTGATACTCCTGTACGCCAACAAAACTCGCCATTAGAAGTTGAGGGCGGGCGTACTTCGAGCCTAAAAAGATTATTTGATGCCTGGGGAATTGAATTTGACACAACTAAAGTAGTGCTTGATCGTAAGTATGCATTAACTGTAGGTGGAGGCCAACAAGAGGCAAGACATTACGGCTTACTTGCTATCACAAATGAAAATATTGATTCTGAAGATGTTACCACCTCAGAACTTGAAGTGATCAGTATGGGGGTTGCGGGTGCTATCAGTGCAAAAGAAAGTTCCTCCATTCAATTTACACCAATCGTAACCTCTAGCGATGACGTGGCATTAATTGATGCATCACGTTTTCGTTTTCTACCTGACTTAAGCCAGCTAAGTGAAGGTTTTGAGCCAACAGGAGAGCCATTTACATTTATTGCACGTGTGCAAGGCAAACTTCAGAGTGCATTTAAACAAGGTAGACCGATGATGTCTGACGCTCAGGATGTAGATGAATCTAAATATGGAGAACATCTAGAAGATACTAAAGAAGATGCAAATTTATTTATAGTAGCCGATACCGATATGTTAAGTGATCGCATGTGGGTGCAAGTACAAGAATTTTTTGGGCAACAAATTTTTAATGCATGGGCCAATAATGGTGATCTTGTTATTAATACTGTTGATAATTACGCAGGTAGCAGTGACCTAATTGGAATTCGTGGAAGGGAAACCTCAACACGCCCGTTTGAATTAGTAAATGATCTTCGTTTAGCAGCAGATCAAAAGTTCCGGTCTAAAGAACAAAGATTACAATCAGAATTAGCTGAAACTGAACAAAAGCTTGTTGAGTTACAAAAAGCGCGTGATGATAGTGATGAACTTGTGCTCTCGCCAGAACAGGAAGCGGAAATTAAAAGATTCCAACAAGAGAAATTCAAAGTTCGCAAAGAATTGCGTCAAGTTAGACATAGCTTAAATCAGGATA
This sequence comes from Gammaproteobacteria bacterium, assembly GCA_965243395.1. Classification (GTDB taxonomy): domain Bacteria; phylum Pseudomonadota; class Gammaproteobacteria; order UBA4575; family UBA4575; genus JABDMD01. The sequence continues at coordinate 785,009 of CBDEUS010000001.1, forward strand.
TTGAAAATTTAGGAACTAAATTAAAATTTATCAATATTGGTTTAGTACCGATTATTATTTCTATTTTCGCACTAATTTTATTAGTTATTCGTTCAAGAAAAAGAAAACGTGCTCTTGGAGTATAGATAAAAACGTTCCGCAATTCGGATATGAACTTAAAATCTTTATTTTTATTGATGATCGCGATAGCGATTGGGGCAGCTGTTTATTTCTATGCATCCAATCAAAATCAATCATCTGCAAGTGCAAATTCTTTACTGATACCTGACCTCAGTGAAAATTTAAACAACATAAACAAGTTTACTGTGAAAGAGGTGGGTGATTCACTTTTAACATCGGTCAGCAAATCAGAAAAAGGTTGGATTGTTGATAATCGTGCAGGGTATAAGGCCAATGTAAAAGAAGTGCGAGATGTTTTCACGTCACTGTCTGAAGCTAAATTGGTAGAAGCGAAAACCTCAAATCCGGATAATTATCCAAGACTAGGTGTAGAGGATATAGATACTTCAGATGCACAAGGAGTTTTGGTATCCATAGAAGGCATGCCAAACCCTGTTGAAATCATTTTTGGTAACGATGGCAGTAGTGGTAAAAATACACAATACGTACGAAATAAAGGTAAAGAGAAAAGCTGGCTCATTAACAAAAAGATTAATTTTGCACGTGACACTACCGACTGGCTGCAAAAAGATCTTTTAGATATACCTCCGGAGCGTATTAAAACTATTCAAATTAATCATCCTGATGGAACAGAAATCAATATTAGTAATACAGGAAATGCTGCATATGAATTTGAATTGGAGGCCACAGCACCGGTGGGTAAAAAGATCTCAGATTCAGAAATCTATCAAGTCGCAAATGCTTTATCTTCGTTGCAGCTTCGTGACGTTATTTCTTATGAAGTGTTGAACAAAGAGGCTATTGAGCCAATTGTTACGACATTTAAAACCTTTGATGGATTAACTATCACGACTACATCATATGCATCAGATATCGAACCTTATTTCACTCTTGAGGTTCAGTTTGATGCAGAAGAGGTAGATGAATCAGTGATAAATGCAAACACTGATGGAGGTTCGACATCAGATGCAGCACTCGTTTCGGATCCAAAAGCGGCAGAAGAATTTGCAATGAATGAAAAATCTAAGTTGACCGGATGGGGCTATTTGTTCCCCACAATTACGAAAGACGCGCTTACGAAGAGGCTTGATGATTTCTTTATAGATAAAGACGCTTAAGTTTCTTTTTTGGCTAGCTGGCTTGCGATGCCAATGTAATTGGACGCAGTAAGTTTTTGTAGCTGGCTTTTATCTTCTTCTGGTAAATCAAGTGAACTAATAAAGGTTTCTAATTTTTCGATATCCAATTTTTGTCCACGTGTGAGTTCTTTAAGTTTTTCATAAGCACCTGTCACTTTGTTTTTACGCATTACAGTTTGAATCGGCTCTGCTAAAACCTCGATATTTTTATTCAAATCAATATCAAGCTGGTCAACATTAATTTCTAATTTTGACATGCCTTTGAGTAATGATTGATACGCTATTTCGCAATGCGCAATAGCAACCCCTAGGTTTCGCAACACAGTTGAATCACTTAAATCGCGCTGCCATCTTGATATAGGTAACTTAGCCGAAAAGTGGTTAAGTAAAGCGTTGGCAATACCTAAATTGCCCTCTGCATTTTCAAAATCAATTGGGTTCACTTTATGTGGCATGGTAGATGAGCCCACCTCGTCTTTAACAATTTTCTGTTTGAAGTACTCAATGGAAATGTATGACCAAACATCACGACTGAAATCAATCAGAATAGTATTAATTCTGCATAAAGCATCAGCATATTCTGCAATATAATCGTGAGGTTCGATTTGTGTGGTGTAAGGGTTAGATGTAAGTCCTAAAGACTCAATCATTTTTGTCGAAAGAGCTTCCCAATCTACAAATGGATAAGCAATTAAATGTGCATTAAAGTTTCCAACTGCGCCATTGATTTTACCTAAAATATTAATAGCTCTAAAAGTACTGAACTGGCTATTAATGCGTGCATACACATTCGCAAACTCTTTCCCCATCGTTGAGGGAGATGCAGGCTGTCCATGTGTGCGTGAAAGAATGGAAACGTCAGCATACTCTTTAGCCCGAACATTCACTTCTTCCAAAACTTTTTTCAGACTTGGAATCAGCACCTGTTCACGCATATCGCGCAGCATTAAACCATATGCAAGATTATTAATGTCTTCTGATGTACAAGCAAAGTGAATGAATTCTGATGCTTCAAATAACTCAGCATTACCAGATATTTTTTCTTTTAAATAATACTCAACCGCTTTGACGTCATGATTTGTTGTGGCTTCAAATTCTTTTACGTGTGCCGCTTCTTCCGGTGAAAAATTCAGAACTATATTGTCTAGAAAATCACTCGCATCTTGAGAAAGAAATGGTAGCTCAGCGATATCAGGTCGCTCAGCCAATTGCTTAAGCCAGGCAATTTCCACAATTATGCGGTATTTTATAAGGCCATATTCGCTGGCGATATTTTGTAGATTTTCAGTTTTATTTGCATATCGCCCATCGACCGGGGAGATGTTCGTGAGAGGACTAGAATTCATTCTTTTTCGTGTTATCTCTAAAATTTGGCAATAGTAAGCCGTACAATTAGTCATTATACTACAGCGCCTTCATAAGAGGTGTATCAAAACAATAAGAGACTGAGAAATGAGTGAGAATTTCAGAACAGAAAAGGACAGCATGGGTGAACTCAAAGTGCCTGCAGATGCACTATATGGAGCACAAACTCAAAGAGCTGTAGAAAACTTTCCAATTAGTGGCTTGGTTATGCCAAGACAATTTATACGTGCATTAGGATTAATTAAGACCGCATGTGCTGGGGCAAATACCGAATTAGGATTGATGAGCAATGAAGTTGAGTCGGTCGTAAAGCAAGCCGCGATGACCGTAGCAGCAGGTGATTATGACGATCATTTTCCCATTGACGTTTTTCAAACCGGTTCTGGTACTAGCACCAATATGAATGCTAATGAGGTGATTGCCCACTTAGCCAACAATTTAAGTGATACTGAAGTACATCCTAACGATCATGTGAATATGAGCCAAAGCTCAAATGATGTTATTCCAACTGCGATTCACGTGAGTGCTTGCTTGCAAATTGAAGAAGAACTTAAACCCGCACTGGCACATTTATTTAGCACTCTAAAAAATAAATCCGCAGAATGCGAAAAGTATGTAAAAACAGGCCGCACACATTTGATGGATGCAATGCCCGTTACTATGGGGCAAGAAATAGATGCTTGGGCACAACAAATAGAGTATGGAATTCAGCGTATTGATGATTCACTAAAACGCTTACGCCAACTTGCGCAAGGGGGTACTGCGGTAGGCAGTGGAATTAATGCAGATGAAAAATTTGGCGACTTGGTTGCAAAAGAACTTACAGTTTTAACCAATGTTAAATTTGAATCCAAACCTAATAAATTTGAAGGTTTAGCCAGTCAAGATTCAGCAGTTGAAATGAGCGGCCAGCTCAAAGCACTTGCTGTGAGTTTAATGAAAATTTCAAATGACTTACGTTGGATGAACTCTGGCCCTTTAGCAGGTTTGGGCGAAATAGCATTACCGGCGTTGCAACCTGGCAGCAGCATCATGCCAGGGAAAGTTAATCCCGTAATACCTGAAGCCGTTGCAATGGTAAGCACACAAGTTGTTGGTAATGACACAACTATAACCATGGCTGGTCAATCTGGTTTGTTTCAATTAAATGTGATGTTGCCTGTTATTGCATTTAATTTGCTACAAAGTATTCAGCTTATAACCAACTCATGTAAAGTCTTAGCAGACAAGGCCATTAAAGGTTTCACAGTGAATGAAGAAAACCTTCAAGCCGCTTTAGCAAAGAATCCTATTTTGGTAACTGCCATGAATAGAGTGATCGGCTATGAAAAAGGTGCAGCCATCGCTAAAGAGGCCTATGCTTCAGGCCGTCCCATTTTTGATGTGGCAAAAGAAATGACAGATTTAAGTGATGAGCAAATTAAAAAACTCTTAGATCCGGCTGCATTAACAAAAGGTGGAATACAGGAGGCATAAGCTTTCTGTAATTCGCACATTGGTGCATGATGTCTCTTTCGCTGAACTGGCAGAACATTGCTTTGTCAGTGATAGTATGTGCATCTATAATTATATTAATATATGCAATTCGCAAGCTATTGCAGCTAAGAGAGATTCGCAAAGAAAATAAAAAACTTAATCTGCTTACTTATCTTTCGCCTATATTACTTTTTTTCTTTATTTATTTATTTTACTTATCGCTCACACAAACATTAGAACCTATTTATTATTTCGTAGTGATCTCTGCATTTATCACTGCAGTGTTTGTGAGTTTTGCTATACAAACGCACTATGAAACGGCCGTTTCATTAACTAAATCAAAAGCGCTAGAACATTACTATGCTACGCATGATGATTTAACCGGATTGCCTAACCTAGGTTTTTTTAATGATCAACTTGAAAAAACGTTAGGAGTATCGCGCAGAGAAGACGATGAATTTGCACTGCTCTTTATCGGGTTAAATCGTTTCAAAGTGATTAACGAAACATTGGGTTATTTTGTGGGTGATGCTATTTTAAGTGAAATTGCAAACCGTATTCGTTCAGCGCTGAGAAAAACAGATTTAATTGCAAGATTAGGCGGAGATGAGTTTGCGGTACTTATTAATCCAGTATCAGCTCAGGGCCACATACATACCATTTCTAAAAATATTGCAGAATCCATTCAGGAACCTTTGGCGGTGGAAGGCAAACCCACTGATGTGGGCGTTTCTATTGGTGTAGCGATTTATCCTAAGCATGCAAATAACAGTATTGAGCTGATTGAAAAAGCGCGTAATGCCATGATGGCATCTGAAAGATACGGGCGATCCGTGTTTATTTATGATGAAAATGCGGTTGATAACCAGATTGAAGACATCCAAATTATTGGCATGTTGCAACGTGCAATTCAAAAAGAACAACTCCTTGTTCTTTATCAACCTCAAGTACGATTAAGCGATGAAAAAGTAATTTCAGCCGAAGCTTTAATTCGATGGCAACATCCAAATTATGGATTACTCGACCCGGGTAGATTTATACCTTATGCTGAAAAGGCTGGCCTGATATTTGAAATTAATCTTTGGTTGCTTAAAAAAATCGTTGCATTGCTAGAAAACTGGCATAAGAAAAATCTTCTACTACCTATTGCATTTAATATCACTGCCAATGGGTTTTTGAACAAAGATTTTCAACGTGAGCTTAATGCACAGCTTAAAGATCATCTGTGGTTAGCAAAAAACCTCAAAATTGAACTTACAGAAACATCCAGTATTGATCACGTCGAGGAAATTCATGAATCCATGCTTAATTATAAAAAGCGCGGCCTGAGTTTCAGCTTAGATGATTATGGAACCAAACATGCATCACTCGAGTATTTAAAGCGCTTGCCGTTTGACGAATTAAAAATTGACCAATCTTTTATGGTCAATGCTGCAACCGATGAAGACAGTAAAGCTATTATTCAACATGCGCAAGAAATTGCACGGCAATTGAAACTTTCTACCACAGCCGAAGGCATTGAAAATGAAGAGGTCTTAAAAATTGCAAAACAGGCTGGAATCAATAACGGTCAAGGGTATCATTTTAATTCTGCACTTGATGTGCATGCAATTGAGAAAATAATTTGAATGTAGCTTAAAAATTATTGCTAATTTTATGAGATGACTATGCTTAAAATTACGCCCAACAAATGTTGAGCGTAATTGTATTAAAAGCTATTTAATAAGAAATTATTAAATAGTTATTCGCCAGAGGTTAGGGCAGCACCAACTTTACCAGAGATCATTCCGAGAATTGCACCAACTACAAGTGATACAACAACAATAATTAACGGATTTGTTAGGCTTGCGGAAGTTAGTGATCCCATTGTGAGTGCATCGGGTGTTTGTAATGAATAACCCGCGACACTAGCATATCCCAAAACTGAAGCCGGAATTGAAGAGAAGATTTCGATATGTGCCAATAAACACATTATCAAAACAGTTACGCCTACAACAATTCCCGCCCAAATTGGTAAGGAAAGAGTATTTGCTAATGGAATGCCTAGGATTATTAATAATGCAATCCAGGCAATTACTGCACCAAGAACGCTGCAGACAATAGTATTTTGTAATGCTTTACCGTCACCACCAATTGCAAAAAAGCATGCCCATGCGATAAACACGACCCAAATTAATACAATTCCTGACAGTGGACCAAGACATAATGCAGCGGCGATACCGCCTAAAACACCTATGCTCACTGATAATGCAACAAGACTTTTCATGATTAGCTCCTCCCGTAGGTGAGAAATTGATTTTTATAATTAGTATTCGAGCTAGCTAAGATTTGTACTTGGCTTAGTTCAAGTAAGCACCTTACCTATGCACCATAATTGTGCAAGCAAAATTCTAATAATATCTGTAGTTTTTGAAACGTTTTTCATGAAAAGTCATAACAAATTAGTTCAAAAGCTAGTAATTTCCTCTTAAGCATACATTTTTGTAAATTATCCATATTCAGTGTGTGTAAATTAAAGTCAATAGTTAGCTGTAAAATCCAATTAACGTAATTGGCAATCAAATAGGTAAAATAGTGCGCTAAAAATAATTTCGCCCTAAAAACATGGGTTCAATTTTTACAGTACTGATCAAATAATTTAGAAAGAAGCAAACTGGGCACGATCATTAATAGATAAGCGGAACTTAGGTTGGATAATTAGATTTCTAACTAGGAATAGATCGATAACCAATATCCACCCCAAATTATTAGAGCTACTCCCGTTATCATTCTAGTAGCCGTAGGCGAAATAGGTAAAACTTTTTCAAGTAATACAAAAATTGTTATGAGTATGACCCAAAGCATATTCATGACACCCACTGCAAACAAAATTAGCATTAATGCCCAACAACAACCGACGCAAAATAGTCCGTGATGTAAGCCCATTTGTAATGCACCCATGTTTCCATCCTTCCATGCAGTCATAATAAATCCAATGGGTGTTCGGCATTGGTTTAGGCATACATCCTTAAGGGGTGTGAATTGATAAATTCCCGCGACAATTAGTATGCCTCCGCTTAACAAATAACTGCGGCTGTCCATCATAGGATCAAGCAAACCTCTTTCATGCAATGGCCATTGAATAAGGCTCACCACAATACTAAATACCCCCCAAGCCAATAGGTAACCTAATAAAAATAACCACGTAGGCGCATAAGGTAACTGTTTTAGTTTTTTACTTTTGTTCACTGTAGCGAACATCGTAACCATAGGAACAACAGTGGGCGTCATCATGGCGACCATCATGGTGAACCACATAAAAAACAGCATGAAAAAGTCATAACCGGTCCAAGGTCTTGTTCCGCTACGTGGAGGCATCCACATTTCTACCAAGTGCATGTTTTGCATGGCCCAGGCCATATAAAACATATAGGCCCAACCTGCTGCCGCCACTAAAAATAAGCCAGTAAGAATTATTTTTTTATCTTTATGACTCAATTGGCCAGATATTGCCGTATTATTAGTCATAATTTATAGAGAGTTTCTTAAGCTTTTATATATAATGATTATTATCCATTATTACTAGAGTAGGGTACGTACATGGCAATTTCAAACTGGAAAGTTGAAGGAAAATATTTTGAATCATGTAATTGTGAAAATTTATGTCCATGCATTTTATTAAAAGACCCTACTGAAGGCTTTTGTGAAGCTATGGTGGGTTGGGAAATTGAAAAAGGTCATTGTGAAGACGTATCTTTGGATGGAGTTAAAGTTGGTGTTTGGCTGCATGCTCCGGGCAACTTAACTGAAGGTAACTGGAAACTTGCCTTATATGTGGATGAAAGTGCAAGTGAAGAACAGTTTAATGCAGTTTGTTCATTATGGAGCGGTGAAGGCGGTGGTCATTTAGGTGTAATAGCAGGTCTTGTTGGGGAAGTTATGGGCGCAGAGAAAGCCAAGATTTCATTTGAATATAGTGATAATAAAAAACATTTAGTCATTGAAGGCGTGGGTGAGAACGAAATGGAACCCATGGAAGGAGCTGATGGCAGGAATGTGATTGTGACGGACCCACCATTAGCAGTTGCACCTAATAATCCAATTACGGTACATGTTTCTACTAACGCACACTATGATGGCCACGGGCACACTTGGAAGCAAAGTGGTAAAGCTGGATTAGCGTCACCGTTTCAATACGGACCTTAAATTTCAAACTTAACTTTTGATTGGCTAAGAGAATTTTCTTAGGGAATTGCTTTGCTTAAAAAAAGGAAGCAAGAGGAACAAGAAAGACAATAGAAAGTGGAGTTGGAAAAGAGGTTATCTATCTGGCAATCCCGCTGTCTTAGAATTCTTGCTTCCTTAGACCGGTAATTTTGCGCCCCTAGTTTTCACTAGGTTTGCCTTTTTCAGTAAGTTTTATTACCTCAAATTATTAATACACTACAAACTCTATCAAATTATATTAATTATGTGTATGGGGTTTACTTACGCATCTATTTATTTCAGTGAGTTACATTTGTTAAAACATGTTAATTAAATATAATCTTAATGAGCGGAGCTTTAAGGTATTGAATCTGTCTCGGTAAGAGTTGCTTCCGGTGTTTGTTGAACTTTCTTTTCTCTCAGGATAATAATGCCTGCAACAATAATAAGCAGTGCTCCAGAAATTGTTATTAATGTCACCAACTCACCCCAGAATACCCAACCAATAATTGCGGCAAATAAAATGGAAGAGTAGGTAAAAGGAGCAATTCTACTTGCGGGAGCAAGAATGTAGGATTTTGTAAGTAATAGTTGTCCTACGGTGCCGAAAGTACCCAATAGTAATAAAATAAACCATTCTTTATTGGTCGGGTTTTGCCAAAACCAAAATAATGGAAAAGCGGACACGGTTAAACTGATTAATCCAAAATAAAAAACAATTCTGCTTGTTGGCTCGCTAGCAGACATTCTTCTAATCGTAACTTTTGCAAGTGCAGCCAATGCACCGCCTAACAAGCCCACAAGTGATGCAATATGGATAGTGCCGGTTGGTTTCAAGACTAGAATCACACCCAAAAAACCAATCATGACTGCCATGATCACTCTTAATGATATGTATTCGCTTAACCATATAAAAGCAATGATAGGTATGAAAAGTGGAGCGCTGATTTTCAATAGCATCGCATCAGCGAGTGGCAGCTCAGCTAATGCATAAAAAAAACAATACATCGCTGACACACCGGCTAAAGATCGTAAGAAATGCCAACGGATGTTGTCGGTTTTAAGTGTGTTAATTCCTAATTTAAATATAAGTGGTAATAAAACGATTAATCCAAACAAGTTTCGAAAGAATACAACATTTTGACTAGGAAGATTGTCAGAAAGCAGTTTTACTAATGAGCCCATACCTACAAAGCATAGTTCTGCAAGCATTGCAAAAATGCAGCCAAGAATTAAATTATTTTTTTGCATAAAAAAAAAGCCCTTACAGTATTTGCACTGTAAGGGCATATTCAAAGTTAGTTGCAAAAGTTTATGCAGCCAGTTGTCTTAATACATAATGCAGAATACCACCATTCTGGTAGTACTCTACTTCTTGGGGAGTATCAATACGAACTTTCACATCGAAAGACTTTTCGCTGCCATTATCGGATTTTGCCGTTACCGTGACAGATTTTGCTGCACCGTTTTGCAAGCCTGTGATGCTGAATACTTCTGTGCCAGTTAAACCTAAGCTCTCTGCATTGTCGCCATCATTGTATTGCAGTGGCAGGATACCCATGCCTACCAAGTTTGAGCGGTGAATACGTTCATAGCTTTCCGCGATGACTGCGCTAACTCCTTGAAGGCTAGGTCCTTTAGCCGCCCAATCTCGGGATGAGCCTGAACCATATTCTTTGCCCGAAAGAATAATGGTTGGAACATTTTCATCCTTATATTTCATTGCAGCATCATAAATCGACATCTGCTCACCACTAGGTTGGTGAATTGTGACACCACCTTCGGTACCCGGTGCGAGTTTATTGCGTAAGCGAATGTTTGCAAAGGTACCGCGCATCATGACTTCATGATTACCACGGCGCGAGCCGTAGGAATTGAAATCTGCCGGGCTTACCCCTTGTTCAATTAAATACTTTGCGGCAGGGCTATCAGGGGCAATGGCACCTGCAGGAGAAATATGATCGGTTGTAACTGAATCGCCTAAATAGGCAAGTACTCGTGCTCCGTGTATATCAGAAACATCTCCAACTTCTGCTGTCATACCTTCAAAATAAGGAGGATTGTTGATGTAAGTGGAGTCATCCCATTGATAAAGATTGGTGTTAGCAGCATCTAAATTATTCCAGTTACTTTCGCCATGGAACACATCTTTATACGACTCAATGTATTGTTCAGTAGTTAAGAAATTTGAAACGATTTCTGTGACTTCTTGTTGAGTTGGCCAGATATCTTTTAGAAAAACTGAATTGCCGTCCTTGTCTTCTGCAATAGCTTCATTGTAGACGTCGATATCCATTCGACCTGCAATGGCATAAGCGACAACCAGGGGAGGAGATGCGAGATAATTCATACGAATTAAGGCATGCACACGTCCTTCAAAGTTACGGTTACCGGATAATACTGATGTGGTGACTAAATCATTTTCCGTAATGGCATTTGCTACAGGTTCAGGAAGTGGACCAGAGTTTCCGATACAGGTTGTGCAGCCGTAACCAACTACATGAAAACCTAATTCTTTCAAATCATCCATCACGCCGGCATTTTCTAAATATTCTGTAACCACGCGTGAACCAGGGGCGAGAGATGTTTTTACCCATGGTTTTACTTTTACACCTAATGCAGCTGCTTTGCGTGCAACTAAACCTGCTCCTAGCATTACACTAGGATTAGAAGTATTTGTGCAAGATGTGATGGCTGCTAATACTACAGCACCATCTGATAATGTTTCTTTATTACCATTAATTTCAATTTCAACACTGCCTGCACTTTGTATATCACGCTCTTCTTTCAGGGCGGCAATATCTCTTTCAAATGCAGGTTTTGATTCGCTAAGTGAAATGCGATCTTGAGGACGTTTAGGACCAGAGATACTAGGAACCACATCGGCAAGATTTAATTCAATGTGTTCGCTAAACTCGACACCTTCTCGAACACCCTCGCGCCACATGCCTGTTTCTTTTGCGTAAGCTTCTGCTAAGGCGACGGCTTGTGCGTCACGCCCAGTTTGTTCTAAGTATCGAATTGTTTCAGCATCAATTGGGAAGATGCCACAGGTTGCACCGTATTCAGGAGCCATATTGGCAATGGTTGCACGGTCTGCAAGAGGTAACACATCTAAACCATCACCGTAAAATTCTACAAATTTACCTACAACGCCATGTTTGCGTAGCATTTCTACAATAACAAGTACCAGGTCAGTTGCGGTCGAGCCTTCGGGTAATTTACCAGTTAGTTTAAATCCAACTACTTTTGGAATAAGCATTGAGATGGGTTGACCTAACATTGAAGCTTCAGCCTCAATACCGCCAACTCCCCAACCAAGCACACCTACACCATTAATCATAGTTGTGTGCGAATCAGTGCCGACTACAGAATCAGGATAAGCTTGTGTGGCTCCGTTTGCATCTTTAGAAAATATAACGCGGGCTAAATATTCTAAATTGACTTGGTGAACGATTCCGGTACCTGGAGGGACAACTTTAAAGTTTGAAAATACATTTTGGCCCCATTTCAAAAATTGATAACGTTCTTTATTACGATTGAACTCTAGTTTTTCATTTAGATCCATAGCTGAATCTGAACCAAAATTGTCTACTTGAACTGAATGGTCAATGACCATTTCTGCTGGTTGTAATGGATTAATTTTTTCAGGGTCGCCACCAAGTCTTTTCATTGCGTCACGCATAGCTGCTAGATCAACTACACAAGGCACACCTGTGAAGTCTTGCATCAATACGCGTGCAGGACGGAAGGCAATTTCCTTACTAGGTTCTGCTTTGGCATCCCAATTTAAGATGGCTTCGATATCTTCTTTAGTAACCGTTTTGTTGTCTTCATAACGTAGAAGATTTTCAAGTAGGATTTTTATGGAATAGGGTAGACGCTCAGCTTGAGGTAATTTACCTACATTAAATATTTCATAGGATTGTCCATTCACATCTAGGCTGGATTTGGTGTCAAAACTGTTACTCATTCAAGCTTCTCCGCAATACGATTTATTTTGTCTAATTTTAACTTTAGCTGGGGTCAAAAAGGAGCGTGATTATCAAGCATTTCCTATTAAAGCGGAACTGCCTGTAAGTGGTAATCAAGTTAAAATCAGCCCAGAGCCAGATTAGACAGTTGAGCTACGCTCCATATCGTGGATGTTGTTAAGTAGCGATTTTCGGCCTAACAATAGGGTCCAGCGCTTTCCATTAGCTTGTTTCCATAAAACGATAGCACGTATGCCAGCTAAAAGTAGTGCACGTATTTTACTGGCGTTGTTATCTGTTTTTAAATATACCGGATCTCCTTCAATGATCACTTTGGGCCCTAAAGGGCTGATATATTCGCGATAAAGTTCGCCAAGATCTTGGGTGATATCTTCCAGTGATTCTTCAACTGAATCATATTGATTGTTAATGCGCTCAAGCTGACTTGATAGTGAATTCACAGTATTACCGCTTACAGCAAATTTGGAAGCGAGATACATAAGATTAATTGCATAGCGTGTTCGTTCGATAGCATGTTTCTCATTTTTACTTTGTAGCGCTATTTTTAAGGTTTGAATGCCAAGCTGAAGATTTTCTATGGAACCATAAACATCGAGATAGTTAGCTGGATTGAGTTTTAAGACGCTAGCAATGGTAGGTGGCATACATGAATGACTACTATCTCCTTCCCACGCAATATTTTGCACTAATGCAAGAGACTGATATAAGCCAGTAAGTGCGATAGTTTGATCTTGGGTAATGGTAAACACGTAAAAATCTTAGTTATATCTTTTGTTAATAATACCACCGCCAAGGCAGATATCATCTTGATATAGCACAACACTTTGTCCTGGAGTAATTGCCCATTGAGACTCATCAAAAACGACTTCATAGTTTCCATTGTTAAGACATTTGATAGAGCAGGCTTGATCTTTTTGTCTATAGCGAGTTTTGGCTTTTAATTTTTCGATTGAATTAGGCTCTTGTTCACTAATCCAATGAAAATCTTGTGTGATTAGTTTTTTATGGAATAAAGACTCATGCTCTCTGCCTTGGACTACGTATAAAACATTTGAATGAATATCTTTTTCCGTTACATACCAAGGTTCTTCCGAATGCTCTCGTTGCCCGCCAATCCCTAAACCTTGGCGTTGGCCAATGGTATAAAACATTACGCCTTCATGTTGCCCTATGACTTCTTCATTTAATGTTCTTATCTCACCATGTTTTGCGGGAATGTAGTTTTGCAAGAAGTCTTTGAATTTTCGTTCGCCAATAAAACAAATTCCGGTGCTGTCTTTTTTATCATATGTGTCGAATTGATTTCGTTGAGCAAGCTTTCGAACTTGAGACTTTTCTAGTCCACCAATAGGAAATAACGATTTAGCTAATTGTTGTTGATCTAGAGTATGCAGGAAATACGACTGATCTTTATTTTCATCTAGGGCCTTGCACAAAGTGTTTCCTATATTAGAGTGAGTACGATTTGCATAATGTCCAGTGGCGATAAAGTCTGCATCTAAGTTGATTGCGTGATCTAAGAAGGCTCGAAATTTAATTTCCTTGTTACAAATAATGTCAGGGTTGGGGGTGCGGCCAGCTTTGTATTCCGTCAAGAAATATTCAAACACCCGGTCCCAATATTCACTGGAGAAATTAACGGTGTGTAGTTTGATTCCTATTTGAGTACAAATTTTTTGTGCATCTGCTAAATCAATTGCTGCAGAACAATATTCTTCGTCATCATCTTCCTCCCAATTTTTCATAAACAAGCCTTCCACATGGAAACCTTGTTCCGTTAAAAGGTAAGCTGCGACAGAAGAATCTACACCGCCAGACATACCAACAATAATTTTGGAAGCCATGGCTTATGAAACCATAAAATATGGTTGTATGAGAACTACCAATGTTGATGAATATCACGAAGCATATTTAGATCATGCCGTTTTCCATTTAAATAATCATTCAAGCTTTCTGTAACCATTGTGCTTCGTATTCTTGTTTCAGGTAGTGCAAGGATGTCATTTTTATCGTGCCAATCTGCATTTAATATCCCGTCATCAAGTTTTGTAGATACTTGATGATCACTACAACTTCCACAGAATGTAAAACGCAAAAAGGTTTCATCTTTACGTGGATGTTGCCAACGATATATACCGACCAGAGCAGATGGGTAAAATTCCCAACCAGTTTCTTCTAAGGTTTCGCGTTGCGCAGCTTCTATGAGTGTTTCACCTGCTTCCCAATGACCCGCAGGTTGGTTAAGGACTGCTATTCCTTCAACCATTTCTTCTACAAGTAAAAATTTTTGATCACGCTCAATTACTGCAGCTACAGTGATATGTGGTTCCCATTTCATAATTTAGATTGAATTTTGCGGCACAAATCCGGTGTTTTGAGAATATGTAAAATACTAATATTTATTAAATTTAATCGATGAACAGTATATTATAATTTATATATTTCAATAGTTTATAATAACTATTTAAATAATATTATTGATTATGCTTGAAACGAACTCAAAATACACCAATATTGGTATGTATTACACATTATCATTTAGTAGGCCAAATAGGGCGTTTTAGATATTGTAGCTAGGCTACAAAATAGTGCTGTATATAATATTAACGTAATTGCTTTATACATTGAGTATGTCTGATCAAGAACAACCTCGCCATGACGAAGAATTGCTCGTACAAGAGGCGAAACCGAAGGTTAAAAAGCCTCAGATGTACAAAGTGGTGCTTTTGAATGATGATTACACCCCTATGGAGTTTGTGGTACATATTTTAGAAAACTTTTTTAAGATGAATAGAGAGAAAGCTACACGCATTATGTTGCACGTACATACACGTGGCAAAGGTGTATGTGGTGTATTCACCCGTGATGTTGCTGAAACTAAAGTAGCACAAGTGAATGATTATTCGAGAATGAATAATCACCCATTACTTTGCGCGATGGAAGAAGCTTAAGGGTAGGGAAGCATGTTAAATAAAGAGCTAGAATTTACTCTAAACGTTGCATTCAAAGAAGCGCGAGAAAAACGTCATGAGTTTATGACGGTAGAACATTTATTACTTGCGCTTACTCAAAATCCAGCAGCGGCTGATGTGTTACGAGCTTGTGGCACCAATCTAACAAAACTTGCAACTGAGCTTAGCGAATTTATAAGCGATAATACTCCGGTATTGCCTGAAGATGATGATCGGGACACGCAACCAACACTAGGATTTCAGCGCGTATTGCAACGTGCAGTGTTTCATGTGCAATCGTCTGGTAAAAAAGAAGCAGAAGTTACCGGCGCAAATGTTTTGGTGGCTATATTTGGAGAACAAGAGTCGCATGCAGTTTATTTATTAGGGCAGCATGATATTGCACGTCTTGATGTTGTAAATTTCATTGCACATGGAATTTCAAAAGTCCCTATGGATTCAGAAAATGAATTAACAGGTGAACCAGAACTGGATGTAAATGGTGACGCTCCTGCGCCAAAACCATTAGAGCGTTTTGCTACAAACTTAAATGCGAGAGCAGTTGATGGGAAAATTGATCCATTAATTGGACGCGATAATGAAATAGAGCGAGTAGTACAAATTCTTTGCCGTCGCCGTAAAAATAATCCTTTATTAGTAGGCGAAGCAGGTGTGGGGAAAACTGCTATAGCGGAAGGCTTAGCAAAAAGAATTGTTGAAAAACAAGTTCCTGAGATTTTACAAGACAGCACTATATATGCATTAGACCTAGGCGGTTTGGTCGCTGGTACAAAATATCGTGGTGATTTTGAAAAGCGTTTAAAAGGTGTCTTGCATCAACTCAAAGAAGAAAAAGGTGCAATTTTATTTATTGATGAGATTCATACTGTAATTGGAGCAGGTTCTGCATCGGGTGGTGTAATGGATGCGTCGAATTTAATTAAGCCAATGCTCAGTTCTGGTGAATTAAAGTGTATAGGTTCGACTACCTATCAAGAATTCCGCGGCGTGTTCGAAAAAGATCGTGCTTTAGCGCGTCGTTTCCAGAACATCGATATTGATGAGCCTAGCGTGGATGAAACCTTCCAAATCCTTAAAGGATTGCGTAGTCGTTTTGAAGAACATCATGCTGTGAAGTATTCTGATAAAGCCTTAAAGACAGCGGCGGAACTTGCTGACAAGCATATAAATGACCGTCATTTACCGGATAAGGCAATCGATGTGATTGATGAGGCGGGTGCCAATATGAATCTCAAGCCGAAATCTGCACGCAAAAAAAATATTACCGTCAAGCAAATTGAAGATGTGGTTGCAAAAATGGCGCGTATCCCGCCTAAGCACGTTAGCTCCAATGATACTGAAATTCTTAAGAATCTAGAGCGTAACTTGAAGTTGGTTGTGTTTGGCCAAGATGATGCGATCAGTACTTTGTCTACCGCAATTAAAATGTCTCGGTCGGGTATAGGCAATGAAGATAAGCCAATTGGTTCATTCTTATTTGCTGGTCCTACTGGTGTGGGTAAAACTGAAGTCACTCGGCAATTGTCCTTGATCCTTGGTATTGAATTATTGCGTTTCGATATGTCTGAATACATGGAACGTCATACCGTATCGCGATTGATTGGAGCACCTCCCGGTTATGTAGGTTTTGATCAAGGCGGACTTCTTACTGACGCGGTATTAAAAGCTCCCCACTGTGTTTTGTTGCTGGATGAAATTGAAAAAGCTCATCCGGACGTATTTAATTTGTTATTACAAGTTATGGATCATGGAACCCTCACTGATACTAACGGACGCAAAGTAGACTTCCGAAATGTAATTCTTGTGATGACTACAAATGCAGGTGCGCATGAAATGAACCGTGCGAGTGTTGGCTTTACAACTCAAGACCATCAATCGGATGGTGCGGAAATAATTAAACGTACATTCACACCTGAATTTAGAAATCGACTGGATGGAATTATTCAGTTCTCTCCACTTGATCAAAAAACCGTTCTTCATGTGGTTGATAAATTTGTTGCTCAACTCGAAGCGCAACTTGAATCTAAGAAAGTGGAAATACATATCGAACCATCAGCAAAACAGTGGATTGCTGATCGCGGTTATGATGTGAAAATGGGTGCTCGACCGATGGATCGGATCATTCAAGAGCACATTAAGAAACCTCTTGCAGAAGAAATCTTGTTTGGCCGCTTAGAGCATGGTGGCAAAGTTGTTGTTCGCGCCAGCGAAGATCAGGCAGATAGCGATGAGCTAGAGATCGAATTTCTAGAGAAAGTTACCAACTAACTTTTACTTTTCTGAACTTTTATTTCCTTGAGCTACTACTTTCCGCGGAAAGTTATTCTACCTTTGGTAAGATCGTAAGGAGTCATTTCAACAGTGACCTTGTCACCTGTCAAAATCTTAATGTAATGTTTACGCATGCGCCCTGATATGTGGGCGGTAATCGTATGCCCATTCTCAAGCTCAACACGAAACATGGTATTAGGTAGGGTTTCAATAACCGTACCTTCCATTTCAATTTGATCTTCTTTTGCCATGCAGCTCTTTCATTAGATTAAGAAGTCGCACATTATGGTAGAACAAAAAAATAAAACAAGGGATTTGATTTGTGAGTACAATGACTTACTCTAATTTCTCTCAGAATTTAATCATTTTTTAGCATTTTTTAACATGAGTCACGCATATATATTCCCTGGTCAGGGTTCACAGTCAGTAGGCATGCTTGCCGAGTTGGCTGATCAATACTCGGAGGTTAAAGAGACATTTGAACAAGCTTCGGATATTTTGCAACAGAATCTATGGGAGCTTGTAGCAAACGGACCGGATCATGAGATTAACCGAACAGAAAATACGCAACCCATCATGCTATGCGCAAGTGTTGCTGTGTACAGAGTATGGGCTAAACAATTTGCAAAAGCTCCCATGTTTATGGCGGGGCATAGCTTTGGTGAATACACCGCTTTAGTCTGCTCTGGTGTATTAGAGTTTGAAAAAACAGTTCCACTTGCTCGTTATAGAGGTGAAATGATGCAGCAAGCGGTACCCGAAGGTCAGGGAGCAATGGCAGCAGTATTGGGTTTAGAAGATAGTAAACTGATAGAAGTATGCGCTGATGCTGCACAGGAGCAGGTCGTTGAAGCTGTAAACTTTAATGCACCTGGACAAGTGGTGATTGCAGGTGATAGCGATGCGGTTAACCGAGCAATTGAAATGGCAAAAGCTGCAGGCGCTAAACGTGCAGTATTGTTGCCATTGAGTGTTCCTTCGCACAGTAGTTTGATGCAACCTGCCGCAGATAAATTGCGAGATTATTTAGCGGATATTAATTTGCAAGTTTCTGAACTGAAGGTTATACATAACGTTGATGTTAAATCTTATGACACTGAGCAAGAAATTAAGGATGCTCTATATCGACAATTGTTTAACCCTGTTCGATGGGTAGAAACAATTCAGTATATGCTTACGGAAGGTGTGAGCGTATTTATCGAATTGGGTCCTGGTAAAGTACTTACTGGTTTAAGTAAGCGCATTGATAGAAGTGCTGCTTGTTATTGTGTACAAGATACTAAAAGCTTGGAGCAAGCATTAGAGAACTTATAACTAAAAAATAAAGTTAAGTGAGAAAATAATCTATGAGTAATCAAGTTGCGCTTGTTACAGGCGCCAGCCGTGGAATCGGTAAAGCAATTTTACATGGCTTAGGAGTTGGAGGTCATACTGTTGTAGGTACTGCGACTACTGAAAATGGTGCAAGCGCGATTCAAAATGAATTAGAACAGTCTGGACATGTAGGGTGTGGACTGGTTTTAGATGTAACACAAGATGAATCCATTAAAGCGTGTCTTGAAAAAATTAAATCAGAATTTAGTGCGCCCACCATTCTGATTAACAATGCAGGTATTACTAAAGACAATTTATTGATGCGCATGAAAGAGGAAGAATGGAATGATGTAATCAATACGAATTTGTCATCTATATACCGACTTTCAAAAGCCTGCATGCGAGACATGATGAAAGCTAAGTCGGGGCGTATTATTAATATTTCTTCCGTAGTGGGTGCTTCTGGAAATGCTGGTCAAGCAAACTATGCTGCTGCCAAGGCAGGGATGATTGGTTTTACCAAATCACTTGCGCTAGAGGTGGCATCTCGCGGGATTACTGTCAATGCTATCGCGCCAGGATTTATTGAGACGGACATGACCAGTGAATTAACAAGTGAGCAGCAAGATGCCTTACTAAAAAATGTGCCATTGGGCCGTATGGGCAATGTAAATGATATTGCCGGGGCGGTTAAATTTTTAATATCTGATGACGCCTCTTACATAACAGGTGAGACAATTCATGTTAATGGTGGCCTCTATATGGCCTAGAATATGTTAAATATCAAACACAATATTACTTCAACTTTATCACCTAACCTCTTGTATCTAATCAATAAACTCTCTTATTTTTTTTTTATAAACACTAAGACTAGTTTGGTATAACCTTAGATTAGCGGTATTTTACGGTGATAGCATGGTGAACACCTTTTCAATACAATAGCGACCCGATTAGGATCGGACTAACAATTTGCAAAGAGGAAGCAGTTATATGAGCACAAATGAAGAGAGAGTAAAAAAGATTGTCGTAGAACAGTTAGGTGTGAGTGAGGATGAAGTAAAAGATGATGCGTCTTTTGTTGATGATCTTGGTGCAGACTCTTTAGATACGGTTGAATTAGTAATGGCGCTTGAAGAGGAATTTGAGTGTGAGATTCCTGACGAAGAAGCAGAGAAGATAACTACTGTTAAGCAAGCAATTGACTACGTTAACAGTCATCAATAATTCGAGCGATTTCGCATGTAAGGTAGTTGAGTTGCAACAACTGTTTCTGCCTTTTCATTATTAAATTATCTAAATAGAGCAAATAATATGTCGCGTCGACGTGTAGCGGTGACAGGCTTAGGAATCGTTTCTCCAGTTGGATCAACGATTGAAAAAGCATGGGGCAATATAACCTCTGGTAAAAGTGGTATATCAAAAATTGATTGTTTTGATGCCAGTGCTTTTTCAGTGCAAATTGCTGGTCAAACGCGTGACTTTGTTGTGGATGATTATTTATCAAAAAAAGAACAGCGCAAAATGGATCCGTTTATTCACTATGGCATTGGTGCAGGAATTCAGGCCATAGAGGATTCAGGTTTTGAGGTTACAGAAGAAAACGCAGATCGAATAGGGGTTGCGATTGGTAGTGGCATTGGTGGACTGCCTGGAATAGAAAAAAGCAATGAAGCTTATCTAAATGGTGGGCCTAAAAAAATCTCACCATTCTTTGTGCCTAGTAACATCATAAATATGGTTTCCGGTAATTTATCTATTATGAAAGGATATCGTGGACCTAATATTTCTATAGTTTCTGCATGTACAACGGGTACTCATAATATAGGTGATGCCGCAAGAATGATTATGTATGGCGATGCCGATATTATGATCGCAGGTGGTGCAGAAATGGCAACTTGTCCTCTGGGTATTGGTGGTTTTGCTGCAGCAAAAGCACTTTGTTCAACACACAACGATGACCCTGAAGGTGCAAGTCGTCCGTTTGATTTAAATCGTAACGGTTTTGTATTAGGCGATGGCGCTGGAGTCGTTGTGCTGGAAGAATTTGAAAGTGCAAAAGCACGCTCGGCAAACATATATTGTGAGCTGGTCGGTTATGGCATGAGTAGCGATGCATACCACATGACATCTCCTGCTGAAGGTGGCAGTGGTGGAGCAAAATGCATGCAAAATGCATTAGCTGATGCAGGCTTAAATGTTTCAGATGTTAATTATATTAATGCACATGGTACTTCAACACCTGCTGGTGATGTTGCTGAAACGGAAGGGATTAAAAGTATATTTGAAGATGGTGCTCAAAATGTTGCAGTGAGTTCCACAAAATCTATGACCGGGCACTTGTTGGGTGCTGCCGGCGGGGTAGAAGCGGTATTTACTATTTTGGCAGTGCATAATAATGTCTTACCTCCTACCATAAATTATGATACACCCGATCCTAAGTGTGATCTTGATTATGTTCCGAATGAAGCACGTGAATCAGAGGTGAGTGTGGCAATTTCAAATTCGTTTGGTTTTGGGGGAACGAATGGAACGGTTGCCTTTAAGAGTGTCTAAACCTTCTCGTTAATTTTCTATTGCATTTGTGTCATATTTGAATGATTCAAATGTAGATATGCATTTATGCAAGCTCCTGAAGTCATCATCAATGGCGTTAAATCTGGTCAACTTTCAAGTCTAGATCGTGGTTTGAATTATGGCGATGGAGTTTTTGAAACCATTGCCGTCAAGCAGGGTGAAATCCAATATTGGGATGATCACTTAGAACGCCTGAAACACGGTTGTGATGTCCTTAAACTGCAAGGCTTGGATGCCAGTTTATTAAAAAATGAGGCTGAGCTGCTCATTGATTCGGATTCCAAATGTGTAATTAAGATTATAATCACTCGTGGCATAGGGGAACGTGGATATAAACCTACACAAAATCCTTTAACACGTATCGTACAGAAATTTTCATGGCCAGAGTTTTCTCCTGCATACACACAAGATGGAGTAAAGGTTACGCAATGTGATTTTTATTTATCACACCAAAGTGAACTGTCTGGAATTAAACATTTAAATCGATTAGAGCAGGTATTAGCACGTAGTGAGTGGAATGATGAATTTCAAGAGGGCTTAGTTAGCGACAATCAAAATAATATTATTGAAGCAACATCGAGCAATGTTTTTTTTGAACAAGATGGAAGGCTGGTGACTCCTGACTTAGATCAATGTGGAGTAGCCGGCGTGATGCGTAAAAAAATAATCGAGTATTGCCAATTTAATAATACTCAAATCGAAATACGTGAAGTTAAACAGACAGAATTGGGTAACTTTCAAGGCATGTGTTTATGTAACAGCATTATTGGTGTCTGGCCTGTTGCTGCATATTGTGAGCGCGAGCTTGCTAGAACCGCTATAATCGATCAATTAATGACTGAATTTAATCGCTAGGTATTTTTGCGTGAAAACATATACACGTGTAATCAGTTCAATCTTAATAATTTTAACAATAGCGGTTACTCTGTTAACTGTTTATTTTAAGGAATATGCCAATACACCATTAAGTAAAAACGAAATGGAAATGCAACTCATAATTGAGCCGGGCATGAATTTTAAACAGATCACGCAAAAATTAGTTGATCTTGACGTTGTGAATGAAACATTACCCTGGCATGTTTTTGGTCGTGTGAGCGGCGCTAGCAATTCCATTAAAGCAGGTGAATACACCATAAGGGGCAATTTAAGTCCGGTACAGTTATTAAACAAACTCATCAAGGGAGACACTATTCAGTTTAGCCTTACAGTGATTGAAGGCTGGACATTTAATCAACTATGGGATGCAGTGTTGAGTCATGAAAAAATAAAACAAACTGCAACATCAAAACAAGAGCTCCTTGAGGAGTTGGATATAACGCAACATCCGGAAGGTTGGTTTTATCCTGATACTTATTATTTTCCTGCAAATACCAGCAATGTCGAATTCTTTAAGCGTGCTTATGAGCATATGCAAAGTGTGCTTGAGGAAGAATGGTCTGATCGTGCTGAAGGCACACCATTGCAAAATCCTGAAGAGGTTTTAACTTTGGCTTCTATCATTGAAAAAGAAACCAGTGTAGAAGAAGAACGAAGCATGGTGGCAGCCGTTTTTGTAACAAGGCTGAAACGCGATATGCGCTTACAAACTGATCCCACGGTAATTTATGGTTTGGGTGATGCGTATGATGGCAATATTCGTCGTAAAGATTTAAAGGCTGATACACCTTATAACACGTATGTTCATAAAGGCTTGCCTCCAACGCCGATTGCACTGCCAAGTCGTGCCTCGATTAACGCAGCGTTGCATCCTGCCAATAGTGAAGTGATCTTTTTTGTTTCAAAAGGAGATGGCACGCATCATTTTTCAAAAACGTATGAAGAGCATCGAGATGCCGTTGTTAAATATCAGCTAGGTGGGGATAAGCATAAATATAAAGCTAATCACGCTATTCAGTAAATGTGACAAATCATGGGTAAAGATACGGAAGAAATGTTCCATGGAAAGTTTATAACTTTTGAAGGAACGGAGGGAGTAGGAAAGACTACCCAAATTCACTTATTAGAAAAATATTTACAGACAAAAAATATAAACTGTATCGTCACTCGTGAACCTGGCGGGACGCCTCTGGGTGAACGTATTAGAGAAATATTATTGAATAAAAAAAATGAATACATGGATGAGATGACGGAACTGCTGCTGATGTTTTCTGCGCGAGCACAACATTTAGAAGAAATTATTTATCCAGCCTTAAAAAAAGAGACATGGGTATTATGCGACCGATTTACTGATGCAAGTTATGCCTATCAGGGAAGCGGGCGAGGAGTTCCCTACGAAAAAATCAGATTAATAGAAAGCGCTGTTCAAGGTAATTTCAAACCTGATTTAACCATTTTATTATCAGGAGATATCGAAACTGGAATGCGTAGAGTATCTAAACGTGGTAATAAAGATCGATTTGAGCTAGAAGAGGTAGAGTTTTTTGAACGAGTAAGACATGGTTATTTAAAGCTTGCTAAAAATAATGCTGAAAGGTTTGGAGTAATTGATGCAGATCAATCCATAGATAAGGTTGCACTAGCCATACAAGCAAAATGCAAGCAACGGTTTGCTGAATTGATCGTTTAATATAATTTAAATTTATGATTTACCCATGGCAGATTGAAAATTGGCGACATGCAATTCGGTATCTAAAAGATAACCGATTAACTCATGCTGTATTGCTTAGTGGGGCTGAAGCTATAGGCAAGCTTGAATTTTGTTTTGCTCTTATACAACGTATTAATTGCACAAATCCAACTTTAGATGATCATGCTTGTGGTGAATGCAAAGACTGTCGTTTATTTGCGGCAGACACTCACCCAGATGTTCGCATGCTAAATGTGGATGATGAAGACATGAAATCATCCGAGCAAATTAAGGTAGATGATATTCGTGATATCAATCAGTTCATGACCTTAAGTCGCCAACAAGGTGCTTATAAAATAGTTTGCATTAACCGTGCTGAGGCGATGAATGTTAATGCAGCTAATGCGCTTCTTAAGACTTTGGAAGAGCCACCAGAATTTTCACTATTATTTTTGGTTAGTCATCGTGTAGATGCTTTGCTACCGACGATTAGAAGCCGCTGTCAAACATGGAAATTTGATTTACCTGATAGAGAACATGCTCTGTCTTGGTTGAATCAACAAGAACAACAAGTAGATTGGCTGCCTATGCTTAACTCAGCGGGTGGACGGCCACTGCTCGCATTGGAGCTTAAGCGATCAGGCTTAGGGGCAGCCCGGGCTGGTTATTATGAAGATTTAAATCAATTTTTAATGGGCAAATGTAAAGTTACGAGAATCTCAGCCAAACATCAGGATGAGCCTCTGGAGAGGTTGGTGACATGGCAACAGGCCTGGTGTGCAGACTTGATTCGTTGTCATTACGATAATCAGCCAGTAACCCTTGAAAACCTCGACATTCGTCGGAGCTTGCATAGTCTAGTGGGTCAAGTAGACTTACATTTGCTATTCAGATTTATGGACAAACTTATTGAATTACGTAGGTTTTCTACCGCGCCACTCAATAAGAGGTTGTTCATCGAAGACATGCTTATTCGATGTCAGGAAGTTCTAGAGCAACCGGTATAAAGCCGAGAATATACAACTAAATTATGGCAGAAGGCAGCAGAGGCATACTATCGCTAGCAATTAAGGACAAAGGCTCCTTATATGCGGCCTATATTCCATTTATTAAAAATGGTGGTCTGTTCATACCGACTAACAAAACATATAAGCTTAATGATGAAGTATTCATGCTTCTCACACTTATGGATGAGACCGAGCGCTTACCCGTAGCTGGAAATGTTGTATGGATCACCCCACCCAATGCTCAAGGCAATCGTACGGCTGGAATTGGTGTTCAGTTTAGTAAGCAAGACAATGGCCAGACAAGAAATAAGATAGAAACCCTGCTCGCGGGTGCACTTCAGGCTGATCGACCTACCCACACTATGTAACTTGCGTATGATTGCGCAAGCTTTGGAATTGTTGTCTCATAGAATGGTCTAGAGACATAATACTTCTATATTTTCTGTAAATGGACAAAGACGAGCTTATTAAACTTAGTGGCGGGCAACTTAATAGCAATAATGTTGCTTATGTAGAAGCGCTTTATGAAGATTACTTAAGCGATCCAGCAGCGGTGCCAGAATACTGGCGGGAGCTTTTTTCTAAGCTTAGTCCTACATCTTCCACCAATATCTCTCATGCAAATGTGAGAACAAGTTTACGTGAACAGGCTAAAAATAAATCTCATGAGCCTGTTCCAACTATTACGGATGCGAATAATCGCAAACAGGTTGGTGTTATTCGTTTAATAAGTGCTTACCGCTATTTAGGTCATCGTCAGGCAGATATTGATCCGCTAGGTGCTGATGCACGCCCTGACATTCCTGAATTGAATCCTGAATTTCATGGATTAACTCATTCTGACATGGAAACAGTTTTCGAAACAGGTTCCTTGGGAGGGGTTAAAAAGGCTCCGTTACGCGAAATAATTAATATGCTTTCGGTAACTTATTGCGGAACGATTGGTTCGGAATTCAAGCATATTACATCACCGGAACAGAAGGAGTGGATACAAACACGTCTAGAGCAATTTTATTTATCCAATGGGCTATCAGATAAACGTAAACGTACGATTTTAGAAACTTTAATTGCTGCAAAATCCTTAGAAGTTTATTTGCATAAAAAATATGTTGGACAGAAACGTTTTTCGCTTGAAGGTGGTTTAAGTTTAATTGTAAGTGTCGATGAGATTATTCGACGTTGCGGCTTTCATAAGGTAAGCGAAGTCATCATGGGAATGGCGCATCGGGGTCGACTCAATGTTCTGGTAAATATATTAGGTAAAAGTCCAGAAAAGCTATTTCAAGAGTTTGAGGATACTGCAGATCCAGTGAGTGGTTCTGGCGATGTAAAGTACCACAAAGGATTCTCTTCAGATTTAAAAACAGAGCATGGACCGGTACATACTGTACTTGCATTTAACCCGTCACATTTAGAAGCTATAAATCCTGTAATTGAAGGCTCTGTTCGCGCAAGACAAGAAAGGCGTAATGATAAAGAACGTGTAGAAGCTATGCCGTTACTGATCCATGGTGATGCAGCATTTGCTGGCCAAGGTGTAGTAATGGAAACCCTTAATCTTTCTAAAACACGTGGCTATACAACAGGTGGAAGTATTCATGTAATCGTAAATAATCAAATAGGTTTTACTACAAGCGATCCGCTTGATTCTCGTTCTACTTTATATTGCACAGATGTCGCGAAGATGGTGCAAGCACCTATTTTTCATGTGAATGGCGATGACCCTGAAGCTGTTGCATATGTTTCAAAACTTGCTGTTGACTTTAGGATGAAATTCAAACGCGATGTAGTGATCGATATGATTTGTTATCGACAGCATGGTCACAATGAAGCAGACGAGCCTTCAGTAACGCAACCGCTAATGTATCAAGCTATACGTCATAAAGAAGGTGTGCGAAAGGTATATGCAAATCGATTGATACGCAATAAAACCATCACTCCTCCAAGAGTTAAAGCTTTAGAAACTAAATATTTAAACAAACTCCAAAGAGGAGAACGTGTTTGCGGCCCTATAGCAAAAGGTGTAAGTCGTAAATTTGAAGTTAATTATAAGCCGTATATTGGAACTAACTGGCGTGAAAAAGCAAATACAAAAATAACGCAATCACGCATAAGAGATCTTTCGCAAAAATTTACTGCGGTACCCAAAGGATTTACATTGCATCGAACAGTAGAAAGAATTATTGATGCTCGAATAAAAATGGGCAAAGGCGAATTGAATGCAGATTGGGGTTTTGGTGAAACACTGGCGTATGCATCATTGCTTGAAGAAGGTTTTGCAGTTCGTATTTCTGGTCAAGATTCTGTGCGTGGAACCTTTTTTCATCGTCATGCAGCTTTTCATGATCAATTGACTGGCAAAACTCATGTCCCATTACAACATATCGCTAAAGATCAACTATTATTTCTGCCGATAAATTCGCTGTTATCAGAAGAGGCTGTATTGGGCTATGAAGTAGGTTATAGCACTGCAGATCCTGAGACATTAGTTATTTGGGAAGCGCAGTTTGGTGATTTTGCAAATAATGCTCAAATGTATGTAGATCAATTTTTAAGTTCATCCGAGGCAAAGTGGCAGCGTTATTGTGGATTAGTGATGTTGTTACCACATGGTTTTGACGGACAAGGGCCGGAACACTCATCTGCTAGATTAGAACGCTATTTGCAGCTTTGTGCTGAAGATAATATGCAGGTATGTATGCCAAGCTCGCCTTCACAAATCTTTCACATGTTGCGTAGGCAAATGTTACGTCCTTATCGTAAGCCTTTAATTGTAATGACACCAAAAAATATATTACGTGATCCACTAGCGGCATCACCACTACATGAATTTACCGAAGGCAATTTTAATAATGTGATCGATGAAGTCGAAGATGTAAATGCAGCTAGTATTAAGAAAATTATTTTTTGTGCGGGTAAGATATATTATGATTTAGCTAAGGCTCGCGCTGAGCATAAGATCAGCAATATAGCAATCATCCGAATTGAGCAGCTGTATCCTTTCCCACAAGATGAAGTTAAACAACTAATTAGCAAGTATTCTGGAGCACGCGAGCTAGTATGGTGTCAGGAAGAGCCACGTAATCAAGGAGCATGGTTTTTTATACAATCACGGCGAAACCTAAATGCATGTATTCGTGATAATCAAGTTTTGCGATATGCTGGGCGCACCTATTCAGCTTCACCTGCGGCGGGTTCTTTGCATATACACAAAGAACAGCAACAAGCATTAATAGAAGACGCACTGGGTTTGCGCGAACAACAATCTAGACCACCACTGAGAGCTGTTTAAGAGTTGACGATTATAGAGGTAATGTCATGAAAGTAGATGTAATTGTTCCTGAATTAGCAGAATCTGTTTCTGAAGCAATTATTGGCGAATGGCTAAAAAAGCCAGGTGAATTTGTAGAAGAGGGTGAGCAATTAGTAGATGTTGAAACTGATAAAGTTGTTTTAGAAATTACTGCGCCAGAAGCAGGCGAACTAGCTTCTATTTCAAAACATAAAAATGATCTTGTAGAGAGTAATGAAATCATTGCTGTCATAAATACTAATAAGAAAGCGCCCAAACCACAGGAAAAAGTCGAAAAAGAATCAAGCGTTTCTGAGTATGTGGCTGCGGTAGCAAGTGCAAATAATGTTGCCCAATTTAAACCTCAGGCAAATTCTACATCTTCAAATACTGCAAATGCTGATAGTGACGCACCAAAAATAAGTAAGACTAGTCCAGCAGTGAGAAAATTGGCTGCTGAAAATAATATTGATGTCAGTGATGTCAAAGGTACGGGTAAAGATGGAAGAGTTACAAAAAAAGATATTCAAGCAGCTATAAATTCCAAGGACCCTGCAACGGCTAGTGAAATAGATTCTGCTACAGAAATTATGCTGGCACCTCAGTTTATACCTGCAAGTACGCGCGAAGATAAACGCGTGCCTATGACCAGCTTACGCAAAAGTATTTCTAAGCGTTTAGTACAGTCACAGCATGAAACTGCCATGTTGACGACATTTAATGAAGTTAATATGCAAAGCATACTAGATTTGCGTAAACGTTATAAGGACGGGTTTGAAGAGTCACATGGCGTAAAGCTAGGCTTCATGTCTTTTTTTGTAAAAGCCGCAGTTGAAGCGCTTAAAGAATTCCCTATAGTAAATGCATCGGTTGAGGGCACGGATATCATATATCATGGTTATTTTGATATTGGTGTCGCAGTAAGCACGCAACGCGGTTTAATTGTGCCAATAGTGCGAGATGCTGATAGTCTATCTTTTGCTGGTGTTGAGAAAAAGATTAGTGACCTTGCAATACGTGCGCAGGAAAATAAGGTGACTATTGAAGAGCTCACGGGCGGCACATTCACTATATCTAATGGTGGTGTTTTTGGTTCCATAATGTCTACTCCTATTATTAATCCACCACAAAGTGCAATTTTAGGTATGCACTCAATTCAAGCACGTCCAATTGCGCAAAACGGAGAAGTAGTCATTGCGCCTATGATGTATCTAGCATTGAGCTACGACCATCGAATTATTGATGGGAAAGAAGCCGTGCAATTTTTAAGTCATATTAAGAATATTATTGAAGATCCAAATCGATTGTTGCTACAAGTCTAAGAAGAATTAATGAAAGAGTATGATGTAGTTGTAATTGGCGCAGGTCCCGCAGGCTATGTTTGTGCAATTCGTTGTGCGCAGCTAGGTATGAAAGTCGCCTGTATCGATGAGTGGGTAAACTCTAAAGGTAAATCCACGCTTGGCGGCACATGTTTGAATGTAGGCTGTATCCCTTCAAAAGCATTGCTTGATTCAAGCCATCATGTGCATTTTTTGCATGAGCAGGCTAAAGAGCATGGTATTAAAATTGGCAATCTTGAAATAGATGTACCCACCATGCAAAAGCGCAAGGATAAAGTGGTACAGGTCCTCACTGGCGGCGTGGCCAGTTTGTTAAAGAAAAATAAAGTTGATGTTCATATTGGTACGGCAAGTTTTTCTTCTCAAAATGTTGTTAGCGTTAGAAATAATGCTGTAGGGACCTCAGAAGAGGTGCGAGGAAAGCATATTGTTATTGCCAGTGGTTCAGTTCCGATTGATATTCCCATTGCAAATGTAGATCAACAAACGATATTAGATTCCACTGGCGCACTTAGCTTACTAGAGGTACCGAAACGTTTAGGGATCATTGGCGCGGGTGTGATTGGATTGGAAATGGGCAGTATATGGAAACGTTTAGGATCTGAAGTCATTATTCTTGAAGCAGTTGCTGATTTTCTCCCTACCGTGGATTCTGCGATTTCAAAAGAAGCCAAAAAAATATTAATCAAACAAGGATTAGATATTCGTCTCAGCAGCTTAGTTAAAGATGTAAGTGTCAGTAGTGATAAGGCGTTGGTTAAATATGAGTCGGGCGACGAAGAAAAATCATTGGAAGTTGATAAACTAATTATAGCGGTTGGACGCAAAGCAAATACTGCAAACTTAAGTTTAGAAGTTGCAAACATTAAAACTGATGATAAAGGTTTTATCGAGACGGATGAGCAATGGAAAACATCTGCAGACAACGTGTATGCAATCGGTGATGTTATAGGTGGTCCAATGCTTGCACATAAGGGTTCGGAAGAAGGCATTGCAGTTGCTGAGCTACTTGCTGGACAGTATGCTGTGATGAACCATGATTATGTTCCTTGGGTAATTTATACGTGGCCGGAGATTGCCTGGGCGGGTAAAACCGAGCAAGATTGTAAAGACTCCAAAATCAAGTATAAAGTTGGGACATTTCCTTTTATGGCGCTAGGCCGTGCACGCGCAATGGGGGACACAGAAGGAATGTTTAAGATTATTAGTGATCAAGCAAATGACCAAATTCTAGGGGTACATATCCTTGGCCCTAATGCCTCTGAGTTAATTTCTGAAGCTGTAGTGGCAATGGAGTCTGAGCTATCAAGTGAGGATCTTGCTCGTACTATTCATGCTCATCCAAGCTTAGCCGAAGGCTTGCATGAGGCCGCACTTGCAGTAGATAAGCGAGCGATTCATATATAGTCTTACTATATCCGTTAACCTTGAAATAATTATTACTCATAAAAATGAATTGGAATATATATTTATCTGGAGAGATCCATACGGATTGGCGCCAACAAATTAAATTTGGTGCTGAGAAAAATAATCTACCCGTAACCTTTACTTCTGCAGTAACTGATCATGAAGCCAGTGATGCTGCTGGAGATTTATTGGGTAAAGAAAATAATAATTTTTGGCGTGATCATAAATCATCTAAAGTGAATAGTATTCGCACTAAAACTTTGATAGAGAGATGTGATGTAGCGGTAGTTCGATTTGGTGACAAATTTAAACAATGGAATGCTGCATTTGATGCCGGTTGTTGCGCCGCACTTGGCAAACCTTATATCACTTTACATGACGAGGAAATTATCCACCCATTAAAAGAAGTAGATGCAGCTGCAATGGCATGGGCGCAAACACCTGATCAGGTAGTAGATATTCTAAAATATGTGATCAATAAAGAATAAGTTCACATAGTAAACTCATCTTAAATTTTCAAGCAATAAATAATTTGCCATGAAATATGTAGAAGTAGTTGCAGATGAAGGGCATGTAGATACGGTAGCTGCAATTGCTGAACAACTTGAAGTTCCAGACTTTCGATTAGGTCACCTGGATGATGACGGATTACAGCAAATGCGTTTGTTGGTACCGGATAATAAAATTCAAGATGCTCTTGATAAATTGCAGCAGGCTTTAGACACACAACCTAATGAAAAAATTGTTGTCTTGCCAATAGAAGTTTCACTTCCTAAATTGTCCAATGAACAGCGCAGGGAAGAAGACCTTGCAACAGAAACACGAGAAGCTTTATATAATGGTGTTGAAAAAAATTCACATCTAGATACAAGTTTCGTTTTATTAGTAATCTTATCTACTGTTGTTGCTGCCGTTGGCCTTATTAAAGATAATGTTGCAGTGATTATTGGTGCAATGGTGATTGCACCATTATTAGGGCCAAATCTTGCTCTGGGGTTAGGCACAGCTCTGGGCGATATTTCATTGATGATGAAATCAGCTTTCACAACGTTAGTAGGTATCATCATAGCTGTAATCTTTTCGGTCGTAATCGGGTTTGTTTGGCCTACTGACACTTTCAGCAGTGAGCTAATTTCTCGCACCGAAGTAGGGTTAGATTCAATAGCACTAGCTTTAGCCTCTGGTGCGGCGGCGGCATTGTCTTTAACGACAGGGTTATCGAGTGTACTAGTAGGCGTAATGGTAGCAGTCGCGTTACTGCCTCCTGCAGCTACTGTTGGAATTATGATGGGTTATGGCAATGTAAGTTTTGCTCTTGGAGCAGCATTACTTTTAGCTATCAATATAGTGTGTGTAAATTTAGCTTGTAATATTGTATTTCTAACTAAAGGTGTTAGCCCGCGCAAATGGTGGAAAAAAGAGAAAGCGAAGAAAAGTATGAAAGCGTACGTGCTTATGTGGATAGTTACGTTACTTATTCTTATATTGATTATGTACGCTAGAAAAAGTTTAGAGATTTAACGTTATTCTGGGTCGAGTTCGCCATCAGCTTCAACATCTAAATTTTCCTCATCCTCTTTAACCATTTCTTCCTGGTTAGATTCAATACCAATATGGTATGCAGCAAAACCCGGCATCACTACTTGGTTAACTGCCATACCGATAATATGGCCGTTGATAGGGGATTCTAAATTGGTACTTTGGTTAGTAATGGGATCAGTGACTACACCTAATACGTCCCCAATTGAAACGTCATCTCCTAAACCCATTTGGCTAAATAGAATTCCACCACTTTCAACACGCACCCAAGTAGATTCGTAATATGCAGGCTTGGGTTTACCCCAAATAAGAACCCGAGGATACATTTCGAATTTTTCTAGTACACTGTTTACACTGTGTGTGCCTGCAGTAATCTGATTTTCTTGGATTCGCAATGACTCACCCAATTCCATGGTGATGGCAATAATTCCTACGTTGTTTGCAGCCGTACGCAACATGCCAGGGTTTCCTGCATGATGAACGACAGCAATTTTATCGAAGCCTTCAACAAATTCTGCAACTTTTGGATTACTCATATTTGCACGTATTTGAGGTAGGTTTGTTCTTCTTAATGAGCCGGTATGTAAATCAATTAAGTAATTGCAATGACTGATAACTTCTGAGAACAATGAATATGCAATGCGGGAAGCTAAGCTACCATTTTTCTCTCCTGGGAAAAAACGATTTAAGTCGCGCCTATCTGATAGATATCGAGAGCCCCTTTGAAACCCTTGCAAGTTCACAATAGGTACTCCTATCAATGTGCCATTTAAATCTTCAGGTTTGATGTCATACATCACACGACGAACAACTTCTATTCCATTTAATTCATCACCATGAATTGCCCCAGTTAAGCACAGGGTGGGCCCAGGATTTGCCCCATTAATTACTAATACGGGTGTAGGAAGCGACAAACCAGAAATACTAACTTGAGGAGACCAGGCGAGACGGGTAGAAGTAGCAGGTGGGACTTCAGAGCCTAAAATAACTAATTTTTCACGTTCGGGTTTTTCACGTACAGCGGTAGCATCTGGATATTTTTTTTCATCATCAATAGATTCTATTTCTACAGAAACATCCTCTTCAGTTTCTTCCTGTGTCTCGGATTCAATTTCATCAGATGCAGGCGTGGTGACAACAGGCTCCGGTAATGGTGCAACTTCTTTAAGATCTAAATTAGGGGCAACTTTTACTTCCTCATTATCATCAGTAGCTTCTAAAATAGTTTCTTGATCTGTTGCTATACTTTCTTTTTCATTGGCATAACAAATATTCATTAGCTGAGCTAATAAAAAAAATAAAACCCAAGTGAAGAGATAAATTTTGTTAGTACAATGAGCAATCACTGCATTGTGTTCCTTGGTGTGGCTATAAGGTTTGTGCAAAAGTTACGCGCTGATCTACGGATGGAGGGATTTTCTCTAAATTTTCAATAGTTTGTAAACTTGATAAAAGTCCACGTTGGTTTGCTAACTGTACATTCAAACCGGGTCGAGCATTCAATTCAAGCATTAATGGTCCGAGCGCGCGGTCTAAGACGATATCCACACCTAAATAGCCCAATCCGACTGTATCCGAGCATTTTACAGCAATTTGCAAAATTTCTTCCCATCGAGGAATTTGTATGTCGCATATTGAATTTCCGGTATCAGGATGATGATCCGTAACGAGATTACCTACAACCGCATGAGTCGTGCAACCCGTTGACAGATCGATACCAACACCGATTGCTCCTTGATGCAAATTTGCTTTACCTTTTGATTGCCTGGTAGGAAGGCGCACCATAGCTGAAACAGGCACGCCTCGAAAAACGATAATGCGAATATCTGGTACGCCCTTGTAACTAATTTTATTGAATATCGGATTAAACTTAATCCGATATTCTAAAAATGCATGATCAGGTATACCGCCTAAACTGTACATACCTGATAATATATTTGATACATAATGCTTAATTGCATTAATGCTCATTAGATCACCACTTGTTGTTTTATAAAGGTTACCAACTTTTCCGTGGAAAACTAAAATTCCGTTTCCACCGCTACCGTGAGCAGGTTTAATTACTAAATCACCAAATTTATCTAAAAGTTTTTCTAATTTTTTCCGTTGATGATGATATTTAATTGTTGCATATAGTTTCGGGACTGCAATGCCTGCGCTAATAGCAAGCTGTTTGGTTTGTAGCTTATTATCAACAAGTGGGTAGTGACTACGTTTGTTATAGCGCATGATGTAATCACTATTACGTTGGTTAATTCCGAGCACGCCTTCAGACTTTAGGCGAAATGGGTTAACAAAATTAATCATATTAATTAGTTAGAAGATTGTATTTCGCGGAATCTAAATAATTCACTAATTCTGTACCCTGTGTAACGCCCCATCCAAATACAAATACCTAAAACTACGAATAAAAATTCAGGAAAAGCGAACATTAAATAAGTCAGGTGTGGATTGGTCATTATAAGAAATCCTAAACATGCTACAACAAGACTGCCAAATCCTTGTACTAAGGCAGTCTGCGCACCACTTTCTTCCCATGTGATTGACATGCGTTCGATTGTCATGGCTAAAATGACCATTGGAAATAATGATATCGATAACAATCGGTCTAAACCAAGTCGACTAGTAAAGTAACTAATTACTAACATTAGGATGACTACGATCACCAAAATAGCTGCAAGTCTGGGTATTAAAAGTAAACGCAAGCGCTCAAGATACAACCTTATCAATAAGCCAATAAAAACGATTACGGTAAAAAGGATTACTCCCCATAAGAGTTGCGTTTCACGGAATGCAATTGCTATTAAAATAGGCATGAATGTTCCGAACGTTTGCACACCAACAAAAGTTCTCATAAATACAACGAGTAATGCACCTAATGGAACCATCAAAATTAAACTAAAAGTATTTTGTTTGTGGACGGGTAGTGCAAATAATGTCAGCTTGCCAAGAATAGCTTTGTCTTTCTTTGCAGCAAGCTTTGATACTTCTAGCAGTTCCATGAATGATTTGGTAACTGAAAATTTTATCTCCGCAGTATCGCCACCTTTTAATGTATATAAAGGTCCGTTTCCAACTTTCCAAATCACATAACTCGGTGGGACACCAGACACTCCAGTTTTAGGATTAAATGTTAGCCATTCATCGCCATTATAGGATTGAATGAATACTTGAGGGATAACGTCATTTGCAGCGTCCGCAAGTTCAATAGCCCAAATTTTACGTGTAGGAATATGTGCGACAGCAAGGAGCTTAGTTATTAGATTTGCAACTTGCTCGTCTGTTCGCGCCAAACTTTTAACTAAAGAAATATTTTCGTTTTTGTCGGAAGAGCGTAATTGATTTATTAACTCATAGGTAAAAGATGCTGTATCTGCTGATTGCCTGCGTACATCTTCAATTATTTTATTTACGGCGGTTGCATATGGCTCAATAAATTCTGGTGCTTGGGGATAATCAGGCACACTGGCCCACTTCGTTGCTACATTAAAACGAGTGATGGTAGTCCTATAATATAAGGTTTGTTCACCTAATGCTTTGCGTTTAGCCCATACAGCAGTTTTATTATCACCACGAACTTTCGCATTAAGCCCAAAGTCACCAGAAATATAGTGCTCATCAATTTTTATATAGCCAGGTGTAATATTCGGGACAGCCATTGAAGCTTTAATATTTCTACCATTACCATTAAATGATAGCTTTGCTTGTATCGTCCAGGTTTGAGTTGTTGCATCAGGTACAACTGGCATTCCTAATTGAAATACCTTATGTGAAAAAATCGCTAAACCAATCGCGACAAAAAAAATAGACCAGAAGTGGACTGCTAATTTTTGCATAGTGATGTACGTGTAAAAGCTTGGAATGCTATGGAATAAAGTTCAGCATACCTAAGCAATTATAGTGCTTACTCACAATTTGCAGTAGTGAGAAAAATCTGATTTGAATCAACAACAGCAACTTTTTTGAGGAATTGTCTTCCGAGTAATATGTCATAAATATACTCAGTGCGATCCGCCAACGTGAATTCAGTGGTATACATTTGGCCGTTAAAGCAAATATCAAAATCGACTACATGTCGTTTATCGTGGATACCGTCATGATTTTTTATATTAGTTCTTCGTGAACGAGGCATGTCCATCTGAAGCTTATGAGTAATGTCCTTGTTATCAGTAAGTACTAAAGTAAATTTCACCCATCGTTTTCCATCTTTTTTATAAGATTTAATATCTCTAGCATGTATAGATGAGGTGCGTGCACCAGTATCGAGCTTCGCTTTAACTTCGAAATTTTGGTTATCAATACGAACTTTTTCAACCCAACCTGTAATTACCTTTGCTGGATCTTTTGCTTGTAAATTATTTGAGGTTAGTGAACTCAAGATCAGCAATAGCACAAGAAATACATTATTTTTTAGAGGGGAGATATTCATTCGTATTTATACTTATTTTTATTAAATTACGATATTCGGTTTTTAGGGCTTGGCCAATAAATCTATATTTTGACACTTTTTAATAATAGATGGTTTTATGCTACACAATATTGAGAATTACTATAATAATCTGTGGGGATACAGTGAAGATAAAAAGCGATAAAATTAGATCAATTGATAGCCAGTAGTTGCGTATATAAGCGAAAAATTAAGGAATAAAGATGAGTTCAATATATCGAACCGAAGATCTCGCTAAACTAATACTCCGTCTTACCGTTGGCGGATTAATGTTATTTTATGGAATTGCAAAAATAGTCCACTTGCAAACATTGGGATTCATTAAGAATCAATTAGCTGAGATTGGAATGCATCCTGTCATTGCATATGGTGTGTACGTAGGTGAAATTGTTGCTCCTTTATTAATTATTTTGGGGATATATTGTCGTTTTGGCGGATTGCTTATAACAATTAATATGCTGTTTGCTATCGCTTTAGTTCATATGCATGAGTTGTTGTCCTTAAACGAACATGGCGGTTGGCAACTAGAAGTACAATTCTTTTACTTAATTGGTGGGCTGCTAATTTTATTACTTGGAAGTGGTCGCTTTGCTTTTAAACCAGATTAATACAAATGTGTTCAAATAGGTAAGATGTTCTCTTACAGCTTTGAACAATTCTTAAGGCAAGTATTTCTATTAAGCTTTTTGATCGGGTGCATGAGCTCATGTTCGCACAATGTACCTCGAGAGGAAAACATAAATAAAGCAGCACAACTTTCCAAAGATATTGCATTATTATCATCAGAAATACCTTTTGCTGAAGCAGAGCAAACTTCGCGTACACTGATGAAAACAACGGAAAGTTTAGCTAATGAATACCGCATGGTTAGCCCGCCGCGTTACCATAATTTATTAGTTCATATGGGCATACGCAAAAGGGGACTGTGTTGCCATTGGGCAGAAGATCTGCATACAAATTTAAGAATGCTTAGTGTTAATTCTTTAAAATTTGATTGGCTGGTAGCAAAGCAGGGTAAATTACTTGAGCACAGTAGTATTGTAATTTATCCCGCAAAATTGACGTGGAAAGAGGGTATTGTATTTGATCCGTGGCGTAAATCTGGAATTCCCTACTGGACCACTGTGAATAGTGATAGATACTCTTGGCAGCCCCATCCACTCAATGGCCAATGGAATATATTGCGCTGTAAATAAAGACTTTTTGAGATCTTTTTAAATAAATATTCGGTATTCCATAAAATTGATAGACTCTGATCTATGTTTAGTGCATTATCTGGTTTTACAGCTGATTTATATTTTGTATTTAATCGTTTGGTCATAGCACAGTTAGATTTCATATCCGTTCTGTTCGTCTTACTTGTATTTATCTAAAGAATTCACTGCTTATTAATTCCTCGTTTAGTTTCATATTTAGGCACTTTTAAGTTTCTCTTAGTTATGTATCCAGTTCAGACCTTGGCCTTTTTACTATCGTTAAAAATGGTGAGCTAGTTTATCGATGGTTTGTTTTTATAGTTCACATAAATAGGAGAAATAATGAATATTTACGTTGGAAACTTACCTTATACTATTTCTGAAGACGAACTACGTGGTTTGTTTGAAGCACATGGTGAAGTATCAAGTGCTAATATAATTATGGACAGAGAGTCGGGCCGATCTAAAGGCTTTGGTTTCGTTGAAATGCCTGAAAAAGCTCAAGCCGAAGCTGCAATTGATGCAATAAATCAATCTGATGTTCAGGGTAGAAGTGTACGTGTAAACGAAGCTCGCCCACGTAACGATAACCGCGGTGGTGGCCGTCGTTAAAGGTAAATTTAAATTTTACGCTAATACAGTATGTAAAATTTGATGGAACCCTTTAAACGGGTAAACAAGTAGGGTATTCGAAGAAGGGAAGCGTATTTCAAGTGATGTTAAATAAGTGAGGCGCCTATGTGCAATACATAAACGCCCACTTAAGACATTTGTCTTTATTTAGACATCATGCTTTTAATAAGACCTACAACGATCATCACGATACCGCCACCTCCGGCAGCTGCACCAACATCGCCCAGCATTCCGCTTCCAAGCATTGCACCAATTGTATCACCTAGGAAATGGCCACTAAGGCCGCCTCCTACGAGACCAGCAACGGTGTTGCCTAAAAATCCAAGGCTTAATTTTTTAGCAAGAGCTCCAATTACGTTTCCACCGACAGCACCACTGACGAGCTGAATAATTAGGGGCATAAGTGCTTCCATAAGATCTTCCTCCCAAAGATTATTATTTTTAGCGGCAGTTTTTTGACTACCTATATTTTTATTGTTCTAAGACTGTAGTGGACTCTAGGAAACTTGGGAAGCACTATTTTGGTTCAAAGCTGTAATCAAATCTTCAAAATATTATATCTAACAGCTAGTTATATATAGTATTTAAGGTGATTTAGATGATCATATACAGTGCAAAATAGCTAAATAACCGTTCTTTTAGTAGCTGCATTCTTAATCTTTTATGAACGATTAACTAAGCTTTGCCATCCTGGATCTGGTTCATAACGCTTTCCATATTGACCATGTAAGGATTCTAAAGTCTCAAGCAATGCACCCGCACCTTTAGATTCAATATAGTTGATGGGGCCTCCTTCAAACGGTGCAAAACCAGTACCGAAGATCACACCTGCATCAAGATGGTCCTTATCTGCGACAACTTTTTCACGTAAGCATGCGACCGCTTCATTTAAAAATCTCAAAATCAGTCGATTTTGAATGTAATCAATGTTTTCTGTTGATGATTTAGATTTTGGATTAACTTTTTTGCCTTTTTTCCAAGTGTAAAAACCTTGACCTGTTTTTCTACCAAGGTTATTTGCTTCTACTAAGGTTTTAAAAGAATTGGGTAAATTATAATTATAGGCTTGGCTTAGTAATTCACCCACATGCAGTCCTATATCGAGTCCTACCGTATCAGCCAGTTCAACGGGCCCCATTGGCATTCCAAATTTCTTTGCAGCTTGGTCAATTGCTGTAATTGAAGTGCCTGTGTCATATAGTAAACCAGCTTCTACCATGTAAGGCGTCAAAATACGATTAACTAAAAAACCTGGAGAACTTTTAGTAGGTAGAGGCAATTTGCCAATTTGTTTTGCGAAATTAATTGCTCGCTGGGATATCACTGGATTGGTTTCTTTGCCGTTGACTATTTCAATGAGCGGCATTTTGGTAACAGGATTGAAAAAATGCAGGCCAACTAACCGTGTTGGATCTGATATTGCGTCACATAGTTGCTCGATCTCAATACTGGATGTATTTGTAGTGATTAATGCATCTTTTTTCAGCTTCGGTTCAATGGAAGCGTATAAATTGCGTTTTACATCTTTATTTTCAAAAATTGCCTCAATGACGACATCCGCTTTCGATATGCCATTACCTTTAATGTCTAGAATGAATCGATCCATAGCGCCTTTGATTAATAGACGTTTTTTGAGGCGTTTTTTGAAATATTCATAAGCTCGATTTTTTGCACGCGCTAAGCTTTCAGCTTTTAAGTCTTGCAAGGTGACTTGTAAACCTTGTGACACACACCATGTGGCTATATCTCCACCCATGACGCCCGCGCCGATAATATGTACGTGTTTAACTTTGTCCGCATTTTCACTTGCGAGAGATTTCAACTCATCCTGTAATAAAAACACCCTCACCAAATTTTTTGTTGTTTTGTTTGTGCTGAGTTGTGCTACCGATTCAGCTTCTTGTTGTAAAAAATCAGGTTCATCGCCATAGTTTTTAAGCCAATGCTCGATAATTGCGTAAGGAGCAGGGTAATGTTCAGGTTTTGCCTTTTTTGCTACTTGTTTACGCATTTGCATGGCAACAAGCGGGCGTACTAATCTACTATTTAATAATTTAGAAATTCTAGGAGCTTGTCTTTTCTTAGGTGTACTCAGCAGCATCTTAT
This sequence comes from Gammaproteobacteria bacterium, assembly GCA_965243395.1. Taxonomy (GTDB): domain Bacteria; phylum Pseudomonadota; class Gammaproteobacteria; order UBA4575; family UBA4575; genus JABDMD01. The sequence continues at coordinate 825,956 of CBDEUS010000001.1, forward strand.
TGGCAACGTTATTTAATAAACGCTGCGGAACTGCTTCATCAATTAAACCTATTTTTTTTGCATAGCTTGTACTGACGCTTCGACCTGTCAACATCATGTCCATCGCAACAAGAGGGTTAACATGTCTTAAAATTCGAACAGTCCCTCCATAGCCTGGATGTATCCCTAATCTGACTTCCGGGAGTGATAAACGTGTTTTAGGGTCTTCTAGAGCGATGCGATAATCACAGGCTAAAGCCATTTCCAGTCCACCACCCATGCAAAAGCCATTAATGACTGCAATTGTTGGGCAGGGAATTTTGTCTAGTTGATTAAAAACAGACTGACCGTATTGAACCAGCTCAAGTGCTTCTTGGTGGTTGGTGATTTTGGTAAATTCTTTAACATCTGCACCTGCAATAAAGCCTTTGTCTTTCAACGAAGTTAAAGCAATACCTTCAGGAAGATTTTTTGAATAGTGTACAAGTATTTGATTTAATTCTGAGAGTACTGCGGTAGATACTACATTGGCACTTGCACCTTCAACATCCATACCTAACCAGGCAATTCCCGTCGGGTGTTCTTCAATTTTCCAATGTTGATAGTCTTGCATGAGTACTTACTGCAAGTTTTCGACTAGTATTGCCCCACCTTGGCCACCGCCAATGCAAATCGTAGCAACACCCAGTTTTGCTTTGCTTCGTTGTAAAACATTTAAAATGTGGTGAACAATACGGGTTCCACTCGCTCCTACAGGATGCCCCATGCTGATAGCACCACCATCGACGTTTAAGTTCTGATGTGGCACTTCACCGAAGGCTTTGTCTAAACCTAAGTGCTCTTGACAATACTTAGCATCTTTCCACGCAGCCATACAGGCTAGAACTTGAGCTGCGAAAGCTTCATTGAGTTCCCAGTATTCAATGTCATTTGCAGTTAAATTATGTTCGCGCAACATGGGTACAGTGGAATGCACCGGACCTAATCCCATATGCCTTGGGTCTAAGGCAGCCCAATTAGAGGCTATTAACCTACCCATTACACTAAGATTGTGTTTTCTTACTGCTTGTTCACTGGCCAGAATGACCCATGCTGCACCATCAGTAATTTGTGCGCTATTACCTGCAGTAACGTTCCCATGTTTTTTATCAAATACAGGTTTTAGTTTGGCAAGTTTTTCCATACTAGAATCAGGGCGCACACCATCATCTTTATCATAAGCTTTGCCTTTATCGTCATATACAACTTCCATTTCGTTTTCAAAAATTCTATTTTCTTGCGCTTGCACCAAACGCATATGGCTCTCTACTGCGAACTGATCCATCTCTTCGCGTGTGATATTAAATTTATGTGCAAGATTTTCAGCAGTTTGTCCCATTGATAGTCCAACTACCGGATCAGTAAGGCCTTTTAATAATCCAATCACAGGCGCAAAAAACTTCGGTCTCAAATTAGCGACTGTTTTAATTTTTTGCATGGGTGATTTAGCGGCATTCATATCCGCTAACCAATTCACCATATGATGATTATAGAGGACAGGAGAGTGACTCATGGCTTCAGCGCCACCAGCCAATACCATGTCAGACTTGCCAAGCAAAATATTTGCAAATGCTGAATCAACAGCCTGCATTCCGGATGCGCAATTGCGTTGTACTGTCCATGCAGGAACTTTATCGCCACAGCCTAAACGCAGGCTTATTACGCGTGCAATATTTACCTCGTCTGCGCTTGGTCCTACACAGCCAACAATTACTTCATCCAGTTCTTCAGGTGCAAAGGGCTGGCGCATGAGTAGCGGGTTAGCAGCTTGCACAGCGAGATCTGAAGCCTGAAAAGGGCCAGGTCTCCCTCGTGCTTTCAAAAATGGAGAACGACTACCATCAACGACATATACGCTATTTGTACTCATTTAGACCTCAGTGTACGTTAGGACTTCATCAAGCTAAAGTTTTTACAAGTTAAAGTAGTTTCTAGCTTTAGCATCTTTATTTACATCAATCACATAAGTACATTTTTTAAGCAGTAGATTGGTTTTTGTTTCATGTGAAGCATAAATAAAGTAGTTTTTTGTTCGTATATGACCATTGAAAATGCAATATGACTTTCAATCATGTTGCACGTATTTTGAAAATTATTTTTTGAACTTTCAGTTCAGACAAACAGGAACAGCACATTGGCTTCGTTAACACAATCAGAAGAACTTAAAAGGCGAGATTTAGACAACATTTGGCATCCGTGTACGCAAATGAAAGATCATGAGCGTCTGCCGATGACACCAATCAAGAAAGCTAAGGGGGTGTGGTTAGAAGATTTTGATGGAAATCGGTATATCGATGCCATCAGCTCCTGGTGGGTCAATTTATTTGGCCATGCAAATGAAACAATTAGTCATTCCATAAAACAACAGCTTGATCAAATGGAGCATGTGCTTTTAGCAGGGTTTTCTCATGAAGCAGTAATAAAACTTTCTGAACAACTCGTGGAGATCACGCCTGAACCATTGCAAAAGTGCTTTTACGCTGACAATGGCTCTTCAGCGATAGAAGTAGCTCTGAAAATGAGTTTTCACTATTGGAAAAATACGGGTAAATCTAAAAAGAGCAAATTCGTCAATTTAAGTAATTCCTATCACGGTGAAACCATCGGTGCCTTGTCTTTGGGTGATGTCGCCCTCTACAAAGAAGTCTACGAGCCACTGCTGTTAGATGTCATTACAGTGCCGAGTCCGGATAGCTACAACCGGGAGCAGGGTGAGACTCAAGCTGATTATGCAAAGCGCATGTTTGTGCATATGGAACAGACGTTAGAACAAAATCATGAAGAAGTTTGTGCCGTAGTAGTAGAGCCGCTAGTGCAATGCGCTGGGTATATGCGCATGTATGCGCCAGAATATCTCACTCTCCTTAGAGACGCTTGTGATCGATATGGTGTACATCTGATAGCTGATGAAATTGCCGTAGGTTTTGGCAGAACGGGTACTTTGTTCGCTTGCGAGCAAGCCAACATCAGCCCTGACTATATGTGCCTTTCAAAAGGCTTAACTGGAGGCTATTTACCACTTTCTGTGGTGCTGACAACAAATTCCATCTATGACGCATTTTATGACGAATATGAAAATCTCACGGCTTTTCTGCATTCGCATAGCTATACCGGTAATCCACTCGGTTGTGCAGCTGCACTTGGCACACTTGAAATATTTAATACTCAAGACGTGATTGGTGCAAACCGCAAATTGAGCCAAGAGTTTGCCAAACAATGTGAACGATTTATGGATCATCCACATGTTGGTGATATTCGCCAACATGGCATGATCACCGCAGTTGAAATGGTAAAAGATAAAGCCAGTAAAGAATCGTATCCATGGCAGGAACGAAGGGGTTTGGAAGTTTATAAATATGGTTTAAAAAATGGTGCGTTATTGAGACCATTGGGCGATGTCATTTACTTTATGCCACCCTATGTAATCACCCCAGAAGAAATTAAGATGCTGGTGGATATCGCCGAACAAGGTATAGAAAATGCAGTCGGTTGAACATATGGATGTGTGCATTAAAGCGGCGTCTTCGATGACGCGTACAGGTTAGAGTTAAATTATGAAAATAATAATTAAATATCTTGCTAAACCTCAGCATAAAGACTCACTAGAAAAATCACTTCGTTCAATTATTGGTATTACCCGTAAAGCACATGGTTGTGTTCAATGTGACTTACATCCTTCACTAGACAATCGACTTGTGTTTTTTTTCGATCAACTCTGGGACAACGAAAAGAATTGGGTGGATTATTTAGAGAGAAAACATATGCAGGAATTTTCAAACCAAACAGAAGCGATGATTGACACAATTGATGTATGCGTGTCAGAGCATTGATAAAGCTATTGACATCTATTTGTCCAAGGCAGACATTTATGGAAAAACCTAAGAGGTAGAACGATGAATTCAGCTTCAGAAGCAGTTAAAGCTTATTTTGATGCATGGGATAGTCATAATACTGATGCAATTTTAGATACGCTCACGCCAGATGGTACATATAGCGACCCAGTGGGTGGTGAAAATTTATCGGGCCAGGCGTATGCGGATTATGCAAATTCACTATTTGCAGCATTCCCTGACCTGAAATTAGAATTAATCAGTAACATTGTAGCCAGTAACGGTATGGTTGCTGCTCCCTGGCTGTTATTTGGAACACATAAAGGCCCTGTAGGTGATTTTCAGCCAACTAATAGAGCAATTACTTTACCTGGATGTGACTTTATTACTGTTGAAAATGGGAAAGTTAAAAAAGTCAGAGGATATTTTGACCCGGAATATTTATTTAAACAGTTGAAGTAATAATAATGGTATTAGCTATGTCTGGTTCTATATGCAGAATATTGTTCCCTACAATTCCTACACGTTTGTCATCCATGGCGATCGAAATGGACAGTAATTAAATGGCATATAAAACAATATTGGCACTTGGATATCAGATAGATAATTTGAGCGAAATAAAAACATTAAAAAAATTAAATTGAAGATTGAGATCTTTATAAGTAATACAAATTAAAAAATAATTAAAAAAAGAGGTTGCTATGAAAAGAGATACAATATTAATGGGAGCCGCCAACTTTGGTCCAGGTGCCGTAACGATCTGGGATGGCTTTAGAGCATGGTTCAATAAGAAAGGTCTTCCTTTCGAATATATCTTGTATAACACCTATGATCGTCAGATCTCGGAACTATTGCTGGGTCATATCGATGTTGCATGGAACGATCCAGGTGGATGGATCCGTAGTCAGAGAACGGCAGAATCAGAAGGTAGGAATGCAGAAGCGCTGGTTATGCGTGATGCTGATTTCGATGTTGCTAGCGTTCTCGCAGTTCGTTCTGATAGTGATTTCCAAAGCCTGGCTGACCTTAAAGGTGCGACCATTGCCGTAGGTAACCCCAATTCAGTTGAATCAACTATGCTTCCTGTATTCGCAATGAAGGAAGCAGGTTTGGAACCTGGAAGAGATTACAAACTCCTCGTGTGTGGATCGTCAAATAACGGCTACCGCCCATGGATTATGGATGGTGAAGTAGCTGCAGCAAAAGCAGTAGCGGAAGGTAAAGCCGATGCAGCTGGCTTGGCTGAGGCCAATTATCAAGGATTTGGTAATGACGGTACATTCTCCGCTGATGACATGCGAGTATTAGAGTTCACGCCAAAATACGACCATTGTAATTTGACTTATCTTGAGTCACCCAACTCAGCGCCAAGGGAACTGATCGATCGCATGACGGAACTCTTTCTTGAGATGTCTTACGATGATCCCGAGTTGCAACCTTATATGGAACTAGAATACGTCAAGCAGTGGAAACCTGGGCGGACAACGCATTATGAGTCTATTGATCGTGCCTGGGATTTTAATGAGTCGTTGTCTCAGGATATTTTGAAACCTGCTGTATAGCACGATAAAAAAATGATGTAACGAACGTTTCGAATTAAGACTGGCCTTAATATAGAGGTTTGGGTTTTACGCATTGCTTAATTGTTAGCCCCAAACTTCCGACGCAGTCTCCACTAGTGTGCGCAGTTTAACTTTTTGGTCATCGATTTCGAGCTCGTTACCTTCGATAGAAGTTGCGAATCCACATTGTGGAGAAATGGCAAGGCGTTCTAGCGGACAGTATTTGGATGCTTCCATAATCCTTGTACGCAACATATCAACGCTTTCATGTCTAGGTGATTTAGTAGTAACCAGGCCCAATACTGCTGTCTTGTCATCGGGAACTTTGGCTAGCGCTTCAAACGAACCAGAGCGCTTGTCGTCATATTCGAGCATGAGTCGATTGGCTTTAATTCCGGTGAATATTTGGGATGCAATTTTGTCGTACCCACCTTCAACCAACCATCTACTTCCTTGATTTCCTCGACACAAGTGAAATGCAAAACTAACACCCGGACGATTTCCGATAACGTGATTATCAAGATCTAAACCGAAGCTCAGCCACTGATCTCCGGCATTACCTCGTTGTGTGTAAAACTGCCGAAACTTCGGGTCAAGCAGCAACGTGTAGTGTGGTGCATCGATTTGAAAGTATGTGCATCCTAGATTTACAAGCTCGTCCACGTCTTCTTTCAGTAATTCGGCCACAGCACCTAGATATTCTTCGGCGTCTCGATATGCACCTGAAGAGCGCTCAGGATCCCAAAAGTTCGCAAACAAACTAGGACTGGGAATGGTGATTTTTACTGTGCGATTCGTTCTAGCTCGTGCATAGGTAAACTCTTCAGTACCTAGCGAGCGTTGCCGTCGCAATGGTTCTAATACTGCAATAGGAGGGCGCTCAATCGATTTCTCGCCTAGATCATCGCTATGCCAGTCCCCCCATAGAAATGCATTGATGTCCCATTCACTAAAACCACTGTAGGATTCGCAAACTTGGCTCTGAAACGAAAGTCGACGCATTTCGCCATCGGTAAGAACATTCAACCCTGCCTCCTCTTGCAGATGCAAAGCGGCATCGACTGCAGCATCCTCGATACACTTGAATTCTGACGGTGAGATTTCGTTTTTACTGCGTAAATGCAATGCTTCAATCAATTCGGGTGGGCGCAATAGACTGCCAACAACATCAGCGCGTGCCTTGATCATAATTTCTCTGTTTTAATCACAATTTCAACACGACGGTTTAAGCTTCTGCCAGCATTGGTTGTATTGGATGCAACAGGAACTTCTTCACCAAATCCACGGGTTTCGATTCGTGTGGGTTCAATGCCACGTAATATTAAAAAGTTTTTCACGGCATCTGCACGTTGTAACGATAAACGTTTATTTGTATCGGCTTCACCCATACTATCTGTATGACCTTCAACGATGATTTCACGTTTTTCATTACCAATTAAATATTGAACTAAAGGTTCCAATCTTCTTTGCGACTCAAGTTTTAACTTAGAGCCGCCTGTATCAAACAATAAATCATTAATAACTAGAATGGTTCCGCGACTGGTCTCTTCAGCTTTGTATTCACCCAAGACTTGTTCTAATTGCTTAATACGAGCTTGTGCATTGCGTGATTCTATAGAGGCACGTTTTGCAGCCACACGACGCGCATGAGCGATCATCTCATGTTGTTGTAATTTTAAATTTTTTAGCTCTTGTTCTTGGTGATATTTAGCAAGAAGTTCTTGCGCAATTTGTTGTTTGCGTTTAGCAAGGTAAATATGATGGTCAGTTCGAGCTAGGTTATTTTCACTAAGCGCAGATTGCGCCAAATTCAATTGTTCTTCTGCTTCAAATAACGATACCGAAGCAACTTGATTGATGTCAGGTATAGATTTAGTTTTGTTTAACTCTAAGTTGGCTTCATCTAAAGGTGGGTAAGATTTTGGAGCGCTTGCACACCCAGAAATAACAACTAGTAAGAAAATAATAAAATATTTCATTGAGAATTTAATTGTTAAGGGGCGTTACATTTATGGGTTCACGCCATTTTAATTCTTCATTTAAATTTGAAATACTATCTTCTAACTGTTTAACTTCTCCATCTACGATTAATCGTTGTGTCTTGATCTGAATCCATTCAACATCCACTAAAATTTGTTGTGCAAGCTGTTCGCTTTGCATATGGTTTTTATCAGCTTCTAATTTTTGCGCTTGTAAGAGTTTTGTTTTTACTGCATCTATCTCACTGCTAACGTGTTTACGATAGTTTGCATGATCCACACTGGTTACGGCCACTTTAGCTTGTGGCAAAGTTTTCGAAGGAGGTGAAGATGCGCAGGACGATAATAACAATACAAGCAAGAGCAAAACCACATTTAAGGCAAACGTCCTTTTTATGAATTTGGGCGCGTTCATATATTACATTTAGCTACTTAGTCGTTATTGTATTATTGATTTAACAGTTTTGTTTTACATCAGACCTAATGATAACTATAGTTTATAACATCAATACTATATAAAACTTTGTTGTTTCAAAACTTAACATGAAAATAGTCTATTTTGTGCTTGGCATTTGCCTTATGTTAAGCCCCATACAACTGCTTGCAGAACGTTACCCATTGCCAAAAAAAGGCAATGCCATGATTGGTCAAATGTCTGTGACTACCACAAAAGACTCTGATACTTTCATTAAGTTGGCACGGCGCTTCGGTCTGGGGTTTCAAGAGTTGGTGCTGGCTAATCCTGAAGTTGACCCCTGGTTGCCTGGTGAGGGCACACAAATCGTCGTTCCAACGCGCTTTATTCTGCCTAAAGCAAAACGTCAAGGCTTAGTGTTAAATCTAGCTGAAATGCGTGTCTATTATTATCCGAAAGAATCGCCCGGCCATGTTTATACTTACCCCATAAGTATCGGCAAAGATGGATGGAGTACGCCACATAGTCAAACGAGAGTAATCGCCAAGACAAAAAATCCAACCTGGACCCCACCTGAATCTATTCGCAAAGAGCATGAAGAAAATAACGATCCTCTCCCGCCTACGGTACCCCCTGGTCCTGATAATCCGCTTGGTAAATATGCCATACGTCTAGGGTTATCGGGCTATCTTATTCATGGTACAAATAATCCACGAGGTATTGGAATGAAAGTTACGCATGGTTGTATTCGTTTACATCCTGACGATATTAAAGATCTATTTTCTCGAATACCGATAGATACTCCCGTTACGATTGTTAACCAGCCATATAAGCTCGCTTGGCAAGATGGCAAGCTTTATGCCGAGATGCACCCCAATGAAGGGGATGAAAGCGGCAGTAACTCAAGATATTTAACACAGTTTGTGCAAGCAATTATTAGTGCTACACAGTCGAAAGAAGGCTATCAAGTGGATTGGGAACTTGCTAACCAAATGGCAAGGAATAAAACAGGAGTTCCGATATCTGTCGGTACTAAGCTTGAGTAGTTGGTTTCTTAATTTACTACTTACAAACATAAAAAAAGGCCCGTTAATCGGGCCTTTTTGTTTATCTTAAATATTAAGATAAATATAGCTTGAGCTCACTCCCTTATTTAGAACCCATAGAACCGTCAAACATGCGGCTCATGCGACGAGAATTTGCATCGCAACATGCTTGCGCAGCGGTTGCTGCATCCTGAGCAGCTAGTGCTAAATCTTTAGCAGTTGCAGCATCATAAGCAGCAGAGTTTGCAGTACGTAAAGCTTCTTCAGCGATTGAACGAACCTCTGCCAATGGATCACCTTCAGCTTCAGGCTCAGCCATAGTCTCAGTGGTTTGGCAACCGGTAGCGAAAATAGCTGCAAATCCGATTACTGCAGGGACTAGAAGTTTTTTAGTTAGCATATTATTAACTCCGAAGTTATTTTAGATTGATAATCGTACGATTGATTAATTTCATTGTTCGTTACACTTCCACTTAACTTCCCAAATGGACACCTAGCGTCATTGACACTAAGTGCTGTAACAGAACGACGGTATTGTATGTAAAAACGTTATATTTACCAAGCTTATTATGCGCAATGTCTTAAATTTGATCGCTAACTAAGGAAAATTAGACACGAAATCATAATATTCCACTATATGAATAGTGATTTATTACTTTGTCGTTGTGGCAAAAATGGTTAAATAATCACCAATTAATTTTTGGATGCTGGTGTAATCTAAGATCAAGTTGCGTTAAACTAATTTATTAAATGTTAGCTAAAGTCTTGTTAAACAAGGTTTATTTACTATTACAGAGACTATCCGTCACTTAACATAATCAAATAAAATTTGTAAAGTCAGAATCATAATAACGAACAACACATTCTAGAGAGAACAAGGAACGATGAATCATAGTGCTGCTCCGAATGAAGACAGGCGTATTACACGACGTAAACGATCACCTTCAAATTTACACTTATATTGTCCACAACTTAGTATCAAGAGAAGCAGACCCGTTAATCTAAGTACACGTGGTGCATTCTTAGACTATATTCCAGATCACGCCTATGTGGGACGCAGAGTACAGTTGGTGTTTTCTGTAGCTGATCACAATACTATAAAGCTGATTCGAGTTTGGGCGGTTGTGGTGCATTTATCTAATGAAGGAATAGGGTTTGGCTTTACTCATAAGTATCGTTCATCTAGATCGATAAACAACAATAGAAAATCTTTATAAAACACTGAAATTTATAAGGATATTTCTAATTTCATACAAATTTTGATAATTTGACAAAATTGATCTGCTTCACTTTATGAAGCTCAGTTCCATGTTTATATTAATGCCATAACTTTGGAGAGTTAGAGAGCTCAATTGATGGAAAGCGTTGAAGCTGAAGCTAAGGTCTATGTGCATCGCGAGGCAGATAGGCGCTTAGAAACCACATCTGTACAATTTCCTTTGCTAGATAGCGATTTTAATATCGTTCGTCAGGATAGACGTCGCATTATTGATAGGCGTAGGTCTAATCTGAAACTGATATGGCAAGAAAACCAGCCTATCCGTAATACGAGTTTCCTCACTTTAGAATACAATTATCAAAGCTACTTTTTTGACAAACGCCTGAAAAAGTTTAGTTTAGGTCGTTCCCATCAGTCTGATTTGCGTATTGAAAATCGGTTTGTCTCTAAACACCATGCAACCCTAAATTATGAAAATGGGGAATTCGTACTTAAAGACAATAGTTTAAACGGTACATTTATTGAAATGGAGGATCTTGGAAAGATCCGTATTCAAGGCCAAAAGGTATATTTGTATGGAAAAGGTTTAATCAGTCTAGGCACACCGTTCGGGCGCAATCAAGAATCTGTTATTTGCTTCAATTGCGACTAGTAATTTTCTTTTAGTCGCAGCACTTTCTTATTCAACTAAATTATCTTGCTGGGCAAAATATGCACAGCAATGGCATAATTTAATTTTAGGAATTAAAACAATAAACTTAATAATATTAATGTTTAACTAATAACATTAATACGCCAATCAGCAGTACTAACAAAGCGAATAGCAAATTTATAGATAGCGACATTAGCTTGTCTTTTTATTGTTATGAGGTTTATTTTTGTTATTTGTTGATTGTATGCTGAATCAAGATAAATATTTACAACAAATATATAGTGGTTAACACGTGGACACGTTTCATAAGCGAGTAAATGAACTACTTACCCTTGCAAATATTAAGGTTGCTGGTAATCAAGCTTGGGATATACAAGTTCTTGATGATCGTTTTTATAAACGAGTATTAGCAGATGGTTCACTTGGTTTGGGTGAGTCTTATATGGACTGTTGGTGGGAAGTTGAATCATTGGACCAGTTATTCTGTAATATTTTATCTTCCGACATTGAACATCGAGTTAAAACTAAAGGTTTTATTTGGTTAGCTTTGCAATCAAAGCTGTTTAATCTTCAAAGTATTCGCCGCGCCTTTCGCGTAGGAGAAAAACATTACGATATCGGTAATGATTTATTTAACAAGATGCTCGATAAACGTCTTACTTATACTTGTGGTTATTGGAAAGATGCAAAAAATCTTGATCAAGCCCAGGAGCACAAGCTTGATCTAGTTTGTCGCAAAATTGGATTGAAAGAAAATCAACGCGTGCTGGACATTGGTTGTGGGTGGGGAAGTTTTATTAAATTTGCTGCCGAACGTTACGGGGCTCAAACTGTAGGAGTTACTATTTCTAAAGAACAGGCAGAGTTTGCAAGAGAAAATTGTAAAAATTTACCTGTTGAAGTCAGATTGCAAGATTACCGCGAGTTAAACGAAAAGTTTGACCATATAATATCTCTGGGAATGTTTGAGCATGTAGGGCCAAAAAATTATAAGACTTATATGCAAGTAGCATCTCGATGCTTAAAGGAAAATGGTTTATTTTTATTACATACCATAGGGGCAAACTATACGCGCCATAGTCCAGACCCCTGGATTAATAAATATATTTTCCCTAATGGGGTGCTGCCATCACTAAGAGATATTAGTAATTCATTTGATAAAATATTTGTTTTAGAAGACTTCCATAGTTTTGGTCCAGATTATGATAAAACATTAATGGCATGGTTTAATAATTTTGATAAAAGCTGGAAACAACTTTGCGATAAATATGGCGAACGATTTTATAGAATGTGGAAGTATTATTTATTAGGTTGTGCAGGGGCATTTCGTGCTAGAAATATTCAGTTATGGCAGCTCGTTTTCTCTAAACATGGTGTACCAGGTGGCTATACCCCGGTTAGATAATTTTTAAATAAGTGACACAATTTATTTCCATTTCAAAAGCGGCTACATTAGCAAATGTGCATGCCAAAGAAATTCAGGAAAAAATTGATAATAAGCAGTTAGCCTCCACGCGCGGAAAAATCCACCTAGATGATTTAATTCATTGCTACCCACAAGCAAAGATAGATCAGGTTAATATGGTGTCTTTGGTGGAAAAAATTAAAGAGCAATCATTTGAGACTGGTGCTGCTAAAGCGCATGGCGAAGTCAGTATCGAAGCGCTTAAGCAAAAAATACTTAAATATAAAACAAATGCAAACTACTATCACGAACAAGTAATTAAATACGAAGATTTAATATTACATATACAAGAAAATTTAGCTGATATCCAAAATCGTAATCCAAATGACCATCGCGCACAGCGACTCATTGACTGGATTAATAAACGTTTGCATGAAATTCACCGAAATGATTAGCATCTAGCCGCCAAAGAACTACCAAATTCCTTCAATTTAATTTTAAACAATAGAAACTTACTGTTTGGTAATTTCGTCTGCTTCGCCTGAGTTTGGAGTATCTCTTTTAAAGATATTGAATAGGTCTATACCAAAATAACTAAGACAGCTTAATAACAGAACGGTGGCGGCTGCTTCATCTAGATTGCCAATTATCGGAATATTATCTGGAATAAGCTCGATGAATCCCGCACCAGGATTAATTATGTAGACCAGAGAAATAATTCCTACGATTGCTATAACTATACTTTTCATGGAAAGTGATAATTAAGCAAAAACATCCCTGTTAATAATTTCTATTAGACTAATCTAGTACAAAAGTGATTTTTAATACAACGCGATGCTCTTCGATTTCACCACCTTTAACTGTAACCTGGTGATCTTTAACCCATGCACTTTTTATGCCTTTTAAGGTTTTGTTTGCGCGAGCAATACCCGTTTCAATTGCATCTTCGTAACTTTTATTAGATGAAGCGCTTATTTCTGATATTTTTGCAACACTCATTATGAGGATCTCCTAGGTTATTAGTATTAATATTTATGCAATCAAGCTTACCTTAGTTATTAAAAAATTGTAATCTGTATAGAAGTTACATTTTGTAATGTTTAATGTATCTTTCCTTTATATAGGTTATATGAAATGCAAACACCACCACGACCACATTTAGAACGTTTATTACAAGCTGTTTCGAGTATGCCAGCATTGAAAACAGCTGTTGTTCATCCTGTAGGCAAGTCTTCTTTGTTGGGGGCAATAGAAGCAGCAGAAGAAGGTTTAATTTCACCTCTACTTGTTGGTCCAAAGCAGCGAATCGAGGCAGTTGCCAAAGAGGCAAAACTGGATATAAGTGGCTGCGAAATTATTGCCTCGAAACATAGTCACGACTCGGCAAAGTTGGCGGTTGAATTGGCTCGGGATGGACAAGTGTCTGCAATAATGAAAGGTAAACTTCATACGGATGAGCTTATGAGTGCAGTTGTAAGTCGTGAAGGAGGCTTGCGTACAGGCAGAAGAATGAGCCATGTTTTCGCATTTGATGTTCCTACTTATCCAAGACCTTTATTTATTACCGATGCCGCAATCAACATTACTCCAGATTTAGAAACAAAAGCTGATATTGTGCGCAATGTAATTGAACTTGCGCATATACTCGATATTGCCAACCCACGCATTGCTATTTTATCTGCAGTCGAAACCGTTACTTCAAAAATCGAATCAACTTTGCATGCGGCTGCATTATGCAAAATGGCCGATCGCGGGCAAATAAAAGGGGGCCTCTTAGATGGTCCGCTTGCATTCGACAATGCTGTTTCTGAAGAAGCAGTCAAGATAAAAGGGATCGAGTCAGATGTTGCAGGTAAGGCTGAAGTTTTGATGGTACCCGATATAGAAGCGGGAAATATGTTGGCTAAACAATTGGAGTATTTAGCTGAGGCAGAGGGTGCTGGAATTGTATTAGGAGCAAAAGTGCCGGTAGTACTACCTAGTCGAGCGGACGATGCTATGAGTCGTTTAGCGGCATGTGCTTTGGCGGTAATTATTTCCAATAGTAAACCCGTTAATCAATGAAAAATATTTTAGTGATTAATGCTGGTTCTTCCAGTGTAAAACTTTCTATTTTTGATGCTACTAAACAAAATTTAACAAAAATTATTCACGCACGGGCCGTAAGACTTTTCCATCAAGATGCACTTATTACGATTTATGATAAAGACAAAATTGTCTTGGTTGAAAAAAACTTGGCAGAGATAACGGTTCAAGTACCCAATCACAAAGTAGCAATCGAATTTTTTCTTGGTTGGTTGTCACAACAACCCGAAATTAATTTACAAGCCGTAGGACACCGTGTGGTACATGGTGGGCCCAAGTATTCAAAGCCTGAAGTGCTAACCAGTGAGGTTATGGATGATTTGGTTGCTTATCAACCGCTTGCCCCATTACATCAAGAACATAACTTGGCACCAATCGGTGCAATAAAAGAGTTATATGCTGATTTGCTCCAAATAGCTTGTTTTGATACAGCATTCCACCAAAACATGCCTCAAGTTGCTAAGCGTTTTGCTTTGCCTGGTAAATATTATGAAGAAGGCGTGATGCGATATGGTTTTCATGGCTTGTCATATGAATACATCTTGGAATCACTATCAGTACAACAAAGTTTAAATAATAAAAAAATAGTCATAGCACACTTAGGTAATGGCGCTAGCATGTGTGCCGCACAAAATGGCAAATCAATTGCTACAACAATGAGTTTTACACCTTTAGATGGTTTGGTAATGGGCACAAGATGTGGTGATTTAGATCCAGGAGTTATTTTACATTTATTAACGCATTATGAGTTAACTTCAGAAGAGATTACTGAATTGTTATATAAAAAATCTGGTTTGCTGGGAGTCTCAGGAGAAACAAATAACATGCGTAAATTATTAGACTCAAATACAAAGACCTGTATCGAGGCAATAGATTTATTTTGTTACCAAGTTAATCGATTTATGGGTATGCTGGTTGCTGAATTGGGCGGTGTAGATCAAATTGTTTTTACAGCAGGTATTGGAGAGAACTCACCAGAGATTCGATCTAAAATCTGCAAGTTAGCGAGTTGGTTAGGAATAGAAATAGACACAGAAGCTAATGAAAATAATATTAATAAGATTAGTAGTCCAAGTAGTGCGGTGGAAGTTTTTGTAATTCCTACAAATGAAGCATTAATGATTGCAAAGCATACGCATAGAATAATGAATAACAGTAAATAATATTAGTTTATTGAAAAAAGGATTATGAGAAGAAGAACCTATCGTTACGGCCGCCGTGGAAATCGTGGAGGAGGCGCGATACGTCTACTTCCGATTGTTTTATTTGGTTTGTATCTAGCATATTACTATTTTAGCAACCAAGAAGAAGTTGCTATGACAGGACGTTCACAACTAATTGATATTTCTCACGAACAAGAAATGGCGTTGGGTTTACAGAGTTACCAGCAAATTTTGTCTGAATCAAATGTGCTTCGCTCGGGACAAGCAGTAGAACTTGTTCGCGAGATAGGTTATCGCTTGGCAAAGGTGATCGATCATGACCCGGGATTCGAATGGGAGTTTAATGTCATTGATTCTAATCAGGCTAATGCCTTTGCGTTACCGGGTGGCAAGGTGGCTGTATACACAGGTATTT
Source organism: Gammaproteobacteria bacterium (assembly GCA_965243395.1). GTDB lineage: Bacteria > Pseudomonadota > Gammaproteobacteria > UBA4575 > UBA4575 > JABDMD01. The sequence continues at coordinate 841,745 of CBDEUS010000001.1, forward strand.
TACCGATTGTGCAAAATGTTGATGGCTTGAGCGCGGTAATGGGGCATGAAATTGCTCATGCAGTAGCGAGGCACGGCGCTGAGCGAATGGCGCATCAAAAACTTGTCCAATATGGCAGTATGGCTGCAGGCATGGCTCTAGGCTCTATGGATGCAAGCACACAAAAAATGGTTATGGGGGCACTGGGTATGGGAGCGCAATATGGTGTCTTGTTGCCTTTTTCCCGCAAACACGAATCGGAAGCGGACTATATGGGCTTGATTTATTTAGCAAGGGCATGTTTTGACCCACGCGAAGCTCCCAAAATTTGGATAAGAATGGGGGAGCATAGCAAAGGGCAACCCTCAGAGTTTATGTCAACACACCCAAGCCATGAGACGCGTATTCGACAACTTAATGAATGGATGCCAGAAGCACTTGAAGTTAGAGAAAAATACTGTAAATGACAATTGCTATTTGTAATTGTTAAGCAACTAAACTAAAAAAATGTAATCAAACACATCGTTAGTATTTAATATAAAACACTTCACATAGAAACAGTAAATCGCATAGAATGATGTCACTACCAAGTGTAAGTGCTGACACCAGCCCAGTTATACCAAATTAAATTAACTATAATGGAGAAGTCGATGAAAATTAAAAGAATTTTCACTACGGTTATAGCCTCAAGTTTACTCATAAGCCCATTTATCATTCTTGCTGAAAACGAAGCAATGAAAGAAGCCGGTGAAATGGCTAAAGATGCTGGTAGTGCAACTGCATCTGCTATAAAAAAAGTGGCTAGTGCAACTGCCAATGATGCTTCATCTGCTTTGCCAAATGCAAAAGCGGGTGAATGTTATGCAAAAGTAGTTATCCCTGCCGAATATAAAACCGAATCTCAAACTGTTACTGTTAAAGAAGCATCGTCTAAAATTGAAATTATTCCTGCTAAGTACGAGTGGAGCGAAGAAAAGGTTCTTGTTAAAGAAGCTTCTAAAAAGTTAATTCCTGTGCCAGCTACTTATGAAAATGTAACTGAAAAAGTACTCGTTACACCTGCTGAAAAAATTTGGACAAGCGGTGCTAAGAAAAATGCTGGTCGTGCAAATGCATCCGTTCTTGCGGGAGCTGTCTCGAACGGCTTAAACCTTGCCGATGCGAAAGTCGGAAGTTGTTATGCTGAGTATCACATACCTGCTCAATATAAAACTGAAACTCAAAAAGTCCTGAAAACGGAAGCTTCACACAAAATAGAAATAATTCCTGCAAAGTATGAGTGGAGCGAAGAGAAGGTTCTCGTTAAAGAAGCTTCCTCTAAGCTAATTGAAGTACCTGCGATGTATGAAACGGTTACTGAAAAAGTTTTAGTTAAGCCTGCCACTACGGAATGGAAAAAAGGACGTGGACCTGTTGAGAGGATAGATGGCAGCACAGGTGAAATTATGTGTTTGGTTGAAATTCCAGCTGTCTATAAAACAGTAAGCAAGCGTGTACTTAAAAGTCCTTCAACAACTAAGAAAGTAGATATTCCTGCTGAATATAAAGTTGAGAAAGTCCGCAAGCTTGTAAGTCCTTCAAAAGAAAAGAAAATTGAGATTCCTGCAACCTATGAAACTGTAACCAAGCGAGCAAAAACTGCTGATGAAAAAGTGATGTGGGCGCTCAAAGGTAGCAGTGTAGGTGGTAATGGCAAAGCAACAGGTTCTGCATTGTGCCTCAAAGAAGTTCCAGCGGTTTACAAAACTGTAAAACAGAAAAAAGTAAAAACACCTGCAACCACTAAAGTTGTAGATGTGCCCGCAGAATATAAAGTAATTAAAAAGCGTAAGCTTGCTTCACCGGCAGCTGAAAAGAAAATAGAAATACCAGCTAAAACTCAGGTGGTTTCTAGGAAAGTTAAAGTTGCTGAAGAGTCAATGCAATGGAGACCTGTATTATGCGAAACAAATATGAGTGATACGACAATCACTGATATTCAACGTGCATTAAAAAAAGCAGGTCATAATCCAGGACCAATTGATGGAAAAATTGGTAATCAGACTTTAGTTGCAGTGGAGGCATTCCAAAGAGCAAATGGCCTACCGCGTGGCGGACTAACTTTGCAAACTCTAGAAAAGTTAGGCGTTAAGATATAATCTTATTATTGCTTTAATTTAAATTTAAGGCTTCTTAGTTCGCTAAGGAGCCTTTTTTATGCCAACCAAATTTGAAGTTAAGTGTTCAAAGCTGTTTCATCCAAATTTTTAGTTCCATTCGATGGTAACTTTTCTTTAAGTGAAGTTTCTGCTGCGCCGCCTGCTTCGTTTGATGCAAATAAAAACTATAAAAAGAAGCTAGATAAGGTTGTAGAGGATTTACACGATTTACAAAGAATACTTTATGCGCATGATAAGCATGCACTGTTAATAGTATTTCAGGCAATGGATGCGGCTGGAAAAGATTCAACGATTCGAGCAGTAATGTCTGGCGTCAACCCTGCAGGTTGTCAAGTATTTTCATTTAAGAAGCCGTCTAGCATGGAACTTGATCATGACTTTTTATGGCGAACAAATAAATGTTTGCCTGAAAGAGGTCGTATTGGAATATTTAATCGTAGTTACTATGAAGAGGTTCTAGTTGTGCGAGTTCACCCTGGCATCTTAAATTATCAGAATCTACCTGATAAAATTAACTTTGATACGATATGGCAAGAACGTTATGAGTCCATTCAAGATATGGAAAAACATTTAGCGCGTAATGGAACCGTAATACTAAAATTCTGGTTAAATGTTTCAAAAGATGAACAGAAAAATCGTTTTTTAGCACGAATCGATACTCAAGAAAAAAATTGGAAATGGTCTTCTGGAGATTTAAAAGAACGCGCACACTGGCAAGATTATATGCAAGCATATGAAGATGCTTTGAGTGCAACTTCCAAGTCCTGGGCACCTTGGTATGCTATTCCTGCTGACGATAAGCCTTATATGCGATATAGCGTAGCAAAAATCGTCAAAAATACTTTAGAAAGCTTAAATTTAAAATATCCAAACCTTGATGAAGAGGAAAGAAAAAATTTAAAAATGGCCAGAGAACAATTGTTAAAAGAATAAATGGCTATCTAAAATATTAACCAGGCGGCCAGTTAAAACTTCTTCCTGCTAATAGATGAACATGCAAATGAAATACTGTTTGACCTGCGTTCTCACCATTATTTATTACTAGTCGAAAAGCATCTTTTACCCCTAAATCTTCAGCAATTTCGCCAGCTTTCAGTAGCAGGTGTCCTAGAATATTCTGATCGACATTACTCGCATCAGCCACCTTAGTGATTACTTTTTTTGGGATGATAAGGACATGAATTGGCGCTTGAGGGTTTACATCTTTAAATGCTAAACATTGATCATCCTCATAAACAATTTCTGCAGGAATTTCTTTACGGATGATTTTAGAAAATATAGTTTCACTCATTGTTCTTTACAAATAGTGCATTACAAGTTTTCAACTCACTATTTCAAGCAATTTATTTTGAAGCCATTCGAGACGAGTAATCTGCTTAAGATCGCTATTTTTATCAATTGCTAGAATACCATCTTTTACAATAACTTCATTATTTGAAGTATCGTCGATACATGTCCAATTTTTTCGGTCAATGATGGAGCAGTTTGAATATGTACTGAGGCTTGCTAGGTCTTTATCGGAATAGGTGACGGCATTGTTTTCCTTATCTATGGTGAATACGGAAGTAGGGTTGTCAATCCAATTACCTTTACAATAGGTGTTATCTAGAATCATATTGTCACAGGTTTGGGTATAGACATGTAGTTTCGTGCTATATGGGTTTATGTCGTACACCCACATAATACAACCCGCAACTGCAAGCACTAAAATCGCGAGAATAAAATCACTAAAGCTCATTTATATACCTCCCAACTTTGAGAGGTAAGTATAGCTATAGCTGAACGGTGTTAAAAGAGAAGTAGAATAATCTCTAAGATAAATTGAAATTAGTTGGAATTATTTAAAACCAGCCACCCATGTCAAAACGAAGGGCAAAACCTATTGCATCTTCATCTACATCACCAACTGCGGGCACATAATAGGTTTTTAATGAAGCACGACCATTCTTAAGTAATACATAAGGTACGGCTGCTAGACGTGGAGAAAAGCCACTGTCATAACCTGTCACAATTCCACCTAATATGCCAAGACCAAACCAATCAGCACCAATTGTTCGCTCATGACCAATCCCCCAGTAGGTACTGAATTTATCGATACTATTCTCAAAAAACCCTCCTGCTAGGTAGTAACCATCAAGATGATATTCCAAACCAACTCCAGGATTAAATTCGTTAAAATCATCTTCACTGTCTTCACTTGGGTGGTACGAGGCAAGGTTTATTTGAACAAATAAACGTCCATCTTCCAGAATAGACTCATTGTTGCCGGAATAAAATTTACCTTTTTGGTCTTTTCCATGATCATCAGGTACAGAATAGACTTCTTCTGATTTAGCAATCTCAATATTTTCGCTAGCATCACCAGCTAACTCGTCCGCTGTAGAGATATTGATCAAGCTAAGTGAGAAAAGAGCTGAAATTAGTATTTTTTTAACCAAGGCAATATTTTGCATCTCCATATGCTCCCAACATAAGTTATTAAGACGATAAAACAATAATTTGTAGAGAATTTTTTCTATACGCTATTGGGACACAAAAGCTATCAATAAGGGTATTCTGACCGATGAAGGACGTGAAATTTGGGGATGAAAAGCAGGCAAATGCAGGAATTTTTTGTACAACAGGTCTGTCGCCCAGTAATGAAAACCCTGAAGTCCAAGTGAGAGTTTTTAAGCTATTTCTGTTGCTCCCTCAAGAAAAATACATAAAGCTCCTATAATTATCGAAACGGCCATATAGAGAAATTGTTCAAAAACGAAATAGAACATACCAATAATGACTAAAGATGCGCCGAGGAAATATAACGTGATCCCAGGTACTAAATCTCTAGTGCGTTTTTTTAGCCCAGAAATGAGTAGTTTGATACCAGTAATCAACAAACTTATAAAAAATACTAGCCAAAGCAAATGAAACAAAATTGAATTTGACATGAAAGAGAAACCATTCTGATTCAAAGTGTGATAAATACCAGGAATAATTTTACTCAGCCAGAATATGCCAATTGCTGCGGCGGCAATGCATATCACTCCGATGATAAATGTAAGCGCACTAAATAATGGTTTCGCTGATTGAGGATGTGTAAGTTGCATAACACCTTCTATTTAAATTTCTATTCTATCACTAGTGGTGATTTATTGGCTTTAGCACGGATCCAATTTAATGATTTGAGTACTTTAGGAGATGAGACTATTTTTCTCTCAAGGCGATATTTCCCAGGGAAATTCATAAAAAATAAACCTATTAGAATAGTGAGTATTCCTTGACCAGGCAGTACTAGCATCAATATTCCCAGCACTACAAGTATAAAGCCGAATAAGTTTTTGATACCTGCGAGAAATTGAGTGAATAATGGATGTCCGCTTTGCTTGCTGATTCGCACGCGGTAGCGCTCACTGAAATAATCTTGAGGGATCTTGATTACGATCCAGGGGATCACAGCTATACTAATGGCCAATAGGACAACTGATATCCATGCAAGAATAATAAATTCATTCTTGTAGTTATGTAAGAGTTCTAGCATATTCAGAGCGGCTGATTTTACCTGCTCTTAATATAGAAAGAACACTGTTTTTTACCAGACTCGCAGTTTCCTAATATATAGGTTAATTGCGGCAAGTAAATCTTTAGCGGGCATAGACTTAAAAGCTAATGAATCTGAGTTTTTTAGCACTTCAACTAAATTTTCAGATGCTTGAGTTACGAGGTATTGCTTGAGTTCGTATAAAGTAGGGGGCTTGCCTATTTGGTTTTTATAGTGTGAAACAAATATTGGCTCTACTTCTTTGATTAAATAATTTTGATCCAAAAGTGCAGATGACATATAAGTTTCGGAAGCAGGTTATATGAATTCATTGATATTAATTTAGAAATTAAATTTAGTGAATGCCGCTTAAGCTAGTTTTTATTACCGATAAGCATTCAGTTCAAATTATGAAAATAATTCACTTAACCAAGTATATAGTTCTCACGTTACTTACAAGTACGATATGCGCTTGTGGCGCACTACGATGGCACTCGGTAGAAGAAATGCCGGCTGAGTCGATAGCCTATATACGTGACGGTGTTTTTGTTTCTGGTAACTATATACGTAGTGCAACTATTGTAGAAATTGATGGCAAAAAGTCAGAAGAATCTAATCAAGGTTTGCATGAAATAAATATAGGTACACATGAAATCACAATATACTGTGATGAAGCTGAAGGTGAATTTGACTCGAACGAACTTACAGGGAAGTCGAGAATTCTAAAGTTTGAAGCACAGATTCAAAGAACTTACTTAGTTCGATGCGAACCTTTTACTCATTGGTGGATTGAAGATTCAGAAAATCAGTCAATAGTAGCTGGCGAAAAAAATATAATTGAATATGAATAAGCTTTTTAATGCGCTGTATTCATAGCTAGTGATGGCTGATTAGCAAGAGTAATTCTCTCTATTAATTCATCTAAAGAAGTTTCAGCAATCTCTTTAGTAAACGCTGTACGAAAAGTACGAAGAATACTCATTCCTTCCACTCGGACATCCACTATCTTGGAAGACACATCAGTAACTCTAAACACATAGCTAACTTGCAATGGCTTATTTCCGTTACGAGCATCTAATTTTGTATTAACGGTTTGATAGAGTTTATCTTGATGAGCTTTTTCAGGCATCACTGTGACTTCTGCATTTGAATACTCAGCTAAGTGCTTGCCATAAGTTCTAATGAGCATCTGCTTAAATTCATTAACGAAGGCGTTTCTCTGTTCAACGCTAGCTGTTTTCCAATGTTTCGCCAAAATATATTTTCCCATTCTCTCGACATCACATATGGGAAGGATAATTTCATCAACAAGCTCATTAATTTTACTAGGATTGTTTTGGATTTCAGACGCATCATTTTTAAGCACCGTCAAAACACTTGAAGATGTTTTTTCAATAATTTGCTGTGGCGTTGCTTGACCTGCAACTAAAACTATTGGGATAAGAGTAATTATGATTACAAATAAAAAACTTATTTGAGGTTTAAAGCTTCTTAACATATCTGCTCATTACTTGGAGGGAAGTGGCTATTCTTATACACATATACTTATGTGGAGCAGAGCAAGAGATAAAAGGTGTAATTAAGTAGTTGAGTTGTATAAATTATTTGGCCCGATTGTGGGCCAATTACTTATACAAATGCTATAAATCAATATTACTAACAATACTTTCAAGCTCTTTAAGGTTTATTTCAGTCTTTCCCATAACAATTAATAGCTGCACAAAGAGCTGTGCGCCAAAATTGCCACGGTTGATTTTGACCCTAAGATTTTCAGGGGATTGTGAGGTGCCCAGTTTTTTAAGATTATTGCTTAAATCAGCATAGGTGATACCGGACGCAGCCATGTGAGCCTTGATAAGTCTTGATATACCAGTTGCCCATTTAGGGTCATATACGGAATAAGTTTGCTTGTCAGCTGATTGCATTAATAACATATAAGTTACTGAAGTAACTATATATTAACATTAGTAAAATAATACTTCTAGTTTCCTTGAAAAAAGTGTAAAATTATGTAAATATATAGTTACATACAAAACGATATCTTTACAAACACTTGGTTTAACTAGGAGGGTCTTATGTTAGAGATTTTGCCTATTGCCTTTTTAGTATTGGCAATACTCACCGTTATCATGGCGGTAAAGCGCGTACCACAAGGTTTCGAATGGACCGTTGAACGTTTTGGCAGGTTTAGAAAAACCTTACAACCCGGATTACGTTTTATTGTTCCGTACGTTGACGTTGTGAGCAATAAGGTGAACATGAAAGAAAGAGTGTTAGACGTGCCTTCACAAGAAGTCATTACACGTGATAATGCGGTAGTGCGTGTAGATGGGGTAGTGTTTTACCAAGTTCTTGATCCTGTTAAGTCCTCATACAACGTAAACAATTTACAGCGCGCGACGTTAAATCTAACTATGACCAATATACGTACCGTACTAGGTTCAATGGATTTAGATGAATCATTGTCTAAACGTGACAAGATAAATGCTGAGCTTTTACAAGTTGTGGATGAAGCGACTTCGCCATGGGGTGTTAAAGTGACACGTATTGAAATTAAAGATATAGCGCCACCCCAAGATTTAGTAGATGCAATGGCAAGACAGATGAAAGCTGAACGAGATAAGCGTGCAGAAATTTTAACTTCAGAGGGCGTAAAGCAATCGGAGATTCTGCGTGCAGAAGGTGAAAAGCAAGCTGCGATTCTTGATGCAGACGGTCGCTTAGAAGCGGCAAAACGTGACGCTGCAGCAAGAGAAACATTGGCAAAAGCAGAAGCTAATGCAACAGAAATGGTTTCGCAAGCGATTGCGTCTGGTGATATTCAGGCCGTGAACTACTTTGTTGCCACAAAATATGTAGATGCATTGAGTACCATTGGTTCTGCAAATAACCAAAAAGTTATCATGTTGCCTGTTGAAGCAACGAGCTTGATTGGTTCAGTCGGCGGTATAGCTGAAATTGCTAAAACTGCGTTAGCAAAAAACGAAACGTAAAGTTTCATAAAACTATTAACTAAGGAAGTATCATGAGTGAATTCATTACAAATTTACAATATTGGCATTGGTGGGTATTGGCCATTGTATGTCTTACATTGGAGATTTTTGCTCCTGGTGCAATTTTCATTTGGTTTAGTGTGTCTGCCGCAATCATGGGTGGGATACTTTTATTGGCGCCTGATTTAATTTGGCAATGGCAAATTGCAATTTTTGGTGCTTTGTCGTTACTTACAATTATAGCTTGGAGGCAGTATCGCAAAAAAGTACCAGAGAAAGACAGTTATCCTACTCTCAATAAAAGAGGCGAAGAACTTATTGGTCGAACATTTACTTTAGATGAGGCTATTGTAAACAATTACGGCAAGATTCGTGTTGATGACACCATGTGGAAGATCACAGGTGAAGATTGCGAGGTTGGTCAGAAGATAAAAGTTACTTCGCTAAGTGGTACGGTATTAAATGTAGAGCACATTTAATTGCTTATTAGAGTGCATCTTTTGTGATGCACTCTAAATTATGGTTTTGAAATTAATAATAAAAAAAATTTCTTTATAATTATTGTGTTTAAATTAATTGTATTTCGTATCAGTCAGTTATGTTTGAGACTAGATTGATTCTAATAAAACTATCTCAAACAAGTATTTTTTTATATTTGTAATGCATTGATTTTTAATTAGTTTAAATACAAATTATCGTTGTATTACCGTTCATAGGTAAAAATTACCCTCTCGTCGTGCTCATAAATTAATCGCATTGCTTTCCCTTCAGAATTCGCACCTGGAGTTTGGAACAATGAAGCGGCTAGCTTGCCGATGCGATTATCACTTAGGACAGTGATATCTAATAAGGCAATGCCGCGACTATCAGTCAGCAGAATTTCTGTAGAAGAGTTTCTGCTTTAGATTGATAGTTACCTACCTAGTACGTTTCGTTCTTTCTTATTCCAAATGCAGTCCAGGAAGTGGCTGTCGATAAGCTCTCGCTTAAATATTTTACTTAAGCGAAACAAAGTTGATCGATATGAAAGTTTTTAATACGAGAGGTGCGAAAATGCATTTAAGTAGAAACAAATTAATTAACGTATGTAGTGCGTTTATCTTTACATTAGGAATTGTTAGCGCTTCAGTGACATTTGCTGGACCGCGTGAGCAGGCAAAAAGAATGCATGACCGCTTGGCTGGCGTGCCTCCTACAGAAGCTGTGCTTAGCTCAATGGCAACTATGATCCAAAATGGCGATGCCGTAGGCGCAGCCATGCAAGCCACGGATAATCCATCTTTTATTAATACAACAATTAAAGATTGGGCGACTCCCTGGTTTAACCGTGACCAATCTGTTTACCGTGATCTCAATGATTCAACGGCAACTGTAATGGGATTTGTTCGAGACGATGTGCCTTTCGATCAAATTTTGTATGCAGACCGAGTTTATATTGGTTCAGCCGCAGCTACAGATGAACCTTATTCAGTGAATAACAATGATCATTACGAAGATCTTCAAAATGATCGTGTCGATTTTAGTGATCCTGCAATTTTAGTTTCTTCAACTCAATCTGCATTAAACCCTGAATTAGGTACAGGGCAAACAGCTGGAGTAATGACTACACGAGGTTATGCAGAAGCTTATTTAATTGCTGGAACTAATAGAGCTGCAGTACGTTTCGCAACTCTTAATTTTATGTGCATGGATATGGAAGCTTTTCGTGATAAATCAGCTTATCCAAATCGTGTACGCCAAGACGTAGATCGTTCACCAGGTGGCGACAGTAAAATTTTTATGAATGACTGTCTTACTTGTCATGCGGGACTAGATGGTCTTGCAGGCGCATTTGCCTATTACGACTTTGCAGAAATTGTTGAAGATGAAGGTGAGCAACTTGTGTATACCGCAGGTCAAGTTCAGCCTAAATATTTACGTGATGCAGGTGTGTTTCGTACGGGATATGAAACCCAAGATGATTCATGGGCGAACTACTGGCGCTCAGGGCAAAACAGTTGGGTGGGTTGGAACGCTGTCGGTGGCGGTGTAGGTAGTGGAGCGAAATCAATGGGTATGGAGCTTTCACAAACACGCCAATTTTCTGAATGTCAGGTTACAAAGGCATTTGAAAAAGTTTGTCATCGCAGCCCTAACGGTGCGGCAGATGTAGCTGCTGTACAAAATATTGCAACAATTTTTGAAGCGAATAACCGCAGCATGAAGCGAGTCTTTGCTGAGACGGCTGCTTATTGCATGGGTCAATAATGGTGTTGCCCAAGATATTAAGTATGCCAATTAGGAGAAATGTTATGAGTCAGAATAATCATTTATTTGAACGTAGCAGCAACGATACGCAATCACAGCGTAGTTATGTACTACAGATGATTTGCATAGTCATGCTGGCGTTAGTGTTAACTGCTTGTGGCGGTGGCGGCGGTGGATCTGATGATTCAGGGTCTGCACCTGTTGCAGGTGGCGGAAATAATACAGGTGGTGGAAATGGTTCCGGTGGAAGCAACGGAGATATGGGTGATACTAATCCAATTGATCCTGGCAACGGCGGTGGCAATAACACTCCTCCAAATGAAGAAGCTCTGTTTGCTGCCACACTACATCCTGTATTAGTTAATCCAGGTTATACATGTGTGCTTTGTCATAACGGCAGTAACATGCAAGCGATTCCATTTGCAGTTGCCGATGTAGCAAATTCTTATTCAGTTGTAACTGGACAAGCAATTGTTAATTTAGCTGCTACAACTCAATCAACTGTATATCAACGACCACTTACAAATCATAACTGTGGTGCAATGTGTCAAACCATTGCAGATGATGTTTTACAAGCTATCAATGCATGGGCTGCACAATCAGCTAATAATGGTGGTAACAACAATGGAAATATTGTTGCAAGTGCCACAACTAACTTCTCACAGTTAGTAACAGGTAGTGTGCCGCGTGCCGATGCAAACCAAATCACATTGTTTACCTTCTCTGAAGGTGCAGGCGACACAACTGTAGGTACCAGTAACGTAGGTGCAGATATGACTTTAAACCTAACAGGAACCGAGTGGGATCCTGAAGGTGGTCTAAGGAATGTAAGCGGTAAGGCACAAGCATCCCTTACAGATAGTCAAAAACTCTTTAACTTACTATCAAGTGGTAACCAGTTTAGTGTAGAAGCCTGGGTGATTCCTGAAAATACTGATCAAACGGGTCCTGCTCGAATTGTTTCGTATTCAATTAATACAGGACGTCGTAATTTCACTTTAGGCCAGCGCGCGGATCAATACGCAGCACGAGTTCAAACCATTAATACAGGTCCGAATGGAAGTAATCCTGAACTGAGAAGTGAAAATGGCACAGTAAATACTGAGTTAAATCACATCGTCATGACTTATGACAATCTGCAAGGCGGCCGTAAGATTTATTTGAACGGCGTCTTAGCTGCTGAAGAGACCATTCAAGGTGACATGTTAAATTGGCAAGATGATAATTTATTCATCTTAGGTAATGAAGCTACAAACGATCGTCTTTGGAGAGGTGTTTTCAAGATGGTTGCTATACACAACACTGCATTAAATGGAGCTCAAGTTGCACAAAACTTTGAAGCAGGCTCTGATAACGCAGTTACTTCGTTACGATTTGATGTTGCAAGTGTACTAGGTGCCCCTGGATACATCGAAATGCAAGCCTACGAGATGGACCCTGATGCATATGTATTTGCAAGGCCGATACTTGTTACTGATGCTACAGGCGTTCGCGTTAAGAACATGCGGATTGCAGTAAACAATAACGTTCCTGTTGCAATGCAAGTATTCCGTAGAGTAGACATGATGGTGAACCAGTCTGGTCAAGAAATTTCGCCTCTGGGTGCACTCATTCCAACTGATCTTGGAATGGCTGGCGATCAAATCAGTCTTCAATTTGAAATACTAGGTGGACAAACAGGTTCAGCAGAAACTATTGGACCTGCTGCACCGCCATTACCACCAGCTGATGTGCCGGAGCCAGATGTTGGTGTACGTACATTCTCGCAAGTACACGATACGTTTGCAGCGATTACAGGAATCAGTCAACGTGATCGTGATATTCGAGATCGTTACAACGACATTCGTGATCAGCTTCCTCCAACTGCAAATGCACTTGGCTTTGGTGGCGCACAACAGATTGCGATTCAGCGTTTAGCGACAACCTACTGTGGTGAAGTAGTTGGTAACAATAACAACTCTCGTTGCAGAAACTTCTTTAATGACAATAACTGTGCAATTGCTGCTGGCGAGAAAGACGCCATAGCAGGAACAGTTATCGACAGAACTGCTGGTGTGAACTTGGCAAACCAACCAGATCGTACCGCTTCCATTGCGGCGTTGGTCGGCATCATGGATGCCAACAACTGTGCAAATGGTTGTAATGGTGCAGCAGGACGACAAGTTCTACAGGCAGTATGTACTGCAGGCTTAGCAAGCAGTGCAGTAACAATTAACTAATATAGGCTAGTGAGGTATAAAACAATGACGAAATACAGAGAGCAAAGTCGACGCGCAGAAGAGGCACATCGCCGCTTCGAACAGCGTATCGAGGAATCATGCCGACGTACCGGTCATGGTAGACCTGTCACCCGCAGAGAATTTCTTGGAAGAGGATTAATTGCAGGCACTAGCACAGTTTTACTACCAAGCTTAGGTGCGATGGTAAACCGAGCAAAGGCTTGTGAAATCAGTGCTGATGACGGTTTACTTGGTGCAGGTAAAATTCCTTTCCTTGGTATTGATATGGGCGGTGGCGCGAACATTGCCGGATCAAATATCATGGTTGGTGGTGCTGGAGGTCAGACAGATTTCTTGCCTGCCGATGCATACGAAACTTTAGGTTTACCTGCTGCGATTGATCCTAACAGTGTTGGCGTAAACACTGATTTTGGAATTGCAATGCATCCTAACAGTGCGCTATTACGAGGTATGTTAGATAAAACTACTGCCGCAACGCGCGCAAATGCAAATGCAACCATAATCCCTGCCAGATCAGAAAACGATACAGGCAATAATCCGCATAACCCAATGTACGGAATTGCACGTACCGGAGCACGTGGAGAATTCGTTGTATCAACTGGAACTAGAAACTCAGAATCCGGCGGTCGTTCAAGATGCCCTGATTACATGGTTTCTGCAGAATTTGGTCCAACGCGTGTGAGCAATCGAAACGAAGCGATTGGTCTCAGTGGTGGTGAAGCCGACGGTTTCCCTAGTGCAAGTGTTGCTGCAGCGACACAAGTTCTTACCCAGTTGAAGCTTGGTTTGATTAACGAAGAGACTGCAACTGAAGAACTCATTCAGTGTGGTTACGATCAAAGTCTTGCTACCTTCAACTCACCAATTCTACCTTCAGACTTAGATCCAGAAGCTGATGCGGACTTACTGAGCATTTTCCCTAACGGTGAAATCAGTAATGATGGTGATTTCCGCAAAGCAGCTGCAACAATGAAAGTAGTTGTAAATGGTTTTGGTGGATTAGGTACTATGGAATTCGGTGGTCGAGACTATCACCAAGATCCACGTCCAGAGACAGATGGCAAAGACTTTAAGATTGGTCAAATCATCGGTGCTTCAATGGAGTACGCGAGATTAAAAAACCAACCTTTGATGATTTATCTATTCAGTGATGGTGCAGTGGTTGCTGACAGGAATAATCCTGAAGACGATGGAAACGGTACAACTAAATTCCGTTGGCGTTCGGATAATTCTCAAAGATCCGCCAGTGCAATATTTGTTTATAGCCCACTTGTTGCATCTGCAAACATTATGCGTAATGGTGCAGCTTCACAGCAGCTTGGCTTCTATAAATCAGATGGCACTATCGAAACGAACTCTAGTCCATATGCGAATAGTGTGGTTTCATTAGCAGAGCTTGTAGTTCTAAACTACTTGGCGCTGCATGGCGAAGCAGGCAATTTTGGTGCTGCGTTAGGCAATCCAACATTAGGTGCTAATCCTGGTGTAGAGCATATTGCATTCAACCAAATTACTGCTTAATCAATAAGATAAGCTAATTATCTAGAAACGGAGTAATCTTCTTGATTGCTCCGTTTTTTTATGTTCGGTGGATTTTACGCGACAAGATTCGTGACAACTTATTTATGAGTTAGGACAATACTCATATCAACCACATATCTGTTTATTACACATTGTCCTCATCACAAGCATCCCAAATGGCTACTTCCGTTGATGCGTCAGCATTTGCACACCTCGAGAGTCTTGTTTGTCCCAAGTGCGCAAGTGAGAACTCAACATTAAAGGTTAGTGCAGAATCACTACAGTGTGATGTGTGTAAAACTGAATACCCTTTGATTCAATGCGCTAACGCATCCATTCCATGGCTATTCGAGTATCCAGATGTTGCAAAATACGAGTGGCAGGCACGTCTCAACGGTTTTATGCATTTAAATCAGTTTGATCAGCAAGCATATAAAGAAGCACTTAAAGATAAGCGAGTTAGCAAATCAGGGCAAAAACGAATTACTAAATTATTGAATGCAAAGAAACTACAAATTGAACAGGTATGTGAAATAATTAAACCTTTAAAGCTAACTAGCAAGTCTGATCAATCTTTAAAGGATGTAATAGCGAATTACCAATCTAAAACACCAAAAGTTCAAGGCCTGGATAGTTACTACAATAATATTTTTCGTGATTGGGCATGGGGCAATGGCGAAAATGAGCAAATGCTAGCAGCAGTGGAAAGTGTTTTAGATAATCAAAAATTACTGGGGAATGTGTTAACCATTGGGGCAGGGGCAGGAAGACTTTCTTATGATTTACACCAAAAATATAAAGCAAACTCCTCATTATTGTTAGACATTAATCCATTATTATTATTATCAGCATGCCGCGCTATTCAAGGAGAAGATTTTGCATTAAATGAATTTCCAATTGCGCCATTAAACAAAGATACGTTTTTTGCCGAACAAAAATGTAAAGCACCTATCGCAAATCAAGAAGATATTTACTACTTATTTGCAGATGGAATGAATCTGCCTTTTAAAGCCGATAGCTTTGATACAGTAATAACACCTTGGCTATTAGATATTATTCCGCAAAATTTAAGGGAATATCTCCCGCGTATTAACAAATGTCTTAGGAAAGGAGGCTCGTGGTTAAATACCGGCTCTCTTGCATTTTTTCATAAGAAGCAATCATGGCACTATAGCGAAGAAGAAGTTATAGAATTAATTGAGAAAAATGGGTTTGAGTTAGTTAGTAACACACGGAGCTCGATTGAGTATTTGCACTCACCTTTAAGTGCGCATGGAAGGTCTGAAAAAGTTTTTAGTTTTCATGCAAGAAAAGTAAAAAATGTTGTAGTGCCTCCAAAATATGAATACCTGCCTGAATGGGTTCGTAATTCTACAATTCCAATACCTAAACATTATGAACAAGAGCTTGACGCCTCTAAACATTTGCTTCAAGCCCAGGTGTTATCCGCCATTGACGGTGTAAAAAGTATTGAACAAATCGGAGAGCTTGTTGCCAAACAATATAGTCTTGATATAAACGAAGCTACTCATGCAGTCAGGCAAATTATGATTGATCACTATGAAGAGCATTAGCAATTAATTAATCCTTAGGTTTAGGAATTTTCATGAGAATTATTATTACAGTAGTATTATTTTTTATCAGTTGTCCCACATTTGCTGATGCATTTGAGGATGACTTAAG
The DNA here is from genome assembly GCA_965243395.1 of Gammaproteobacteria bacterium. Taxonomy (GTDB): domain Bacteria; phylum Pseudomonadota; class Gammaproteobacteria; order UBA4575; family UBA4575; genus JABDMD01. The sequence continues at coordinate 858,087 of CBDEUS010000001.1, forward strand.
GGCTCTGTTTGAATTAACTGGCGTTAAAAATAATTATGCAGGTTTGAATAATGTGATATTAAATCAAATGCAAGCCGGTTTTTTTCAAGCCGCAGATCAAAATATAGAAAGTAGTTCTTTAACTGAAGAACAAAGACAGCAGGTAGGAGATATACTTAAAGCAAGATTTGCAGATATGGCTAAAAATTATCAAAATTTTGTAGCGGAAAATATGTCATATGAACAAGTAGAAAGAGAGATTTATATCCCTCTATACAAAGATGCATATTCTCATGAGGAAATAAAAGAACTTTTGAATTTTTATAGCTCACCTACTGGTAAAAAAACCATTGAATTTTCTCAAAAAATTTCAGAACAAGCTACCAAGAAATCTGCTGAAAAATATGATGAAATAATTGCTGAATATGTTAAATCGCAAATCAATGAAAATATTTCGCTAGTAAAAAAAGAAGTGAAAGATAAAGGGATAGAATAAAATATACCACTAACTACTTCTTCTTGTTATTTTGGCAAGAATATAAGAAACGACTAAATACCAGGTTGTATCTAATTTAAAAGTTCGATAATTCATTTCGTAGTAAACTTTTGCTATGGCGGTTACAACTCTAAAGCAAAAGTGGCAATTTTGGATCGATCGTGGCGGCACTTTTACAGATATCGTTGCACGCAAACCAAGCGGTCTAATTCAAACACATAAGCTTCTTTCTGAAAATCCAAAACAATATCAAGATGCTGCCATTCATGGCATGAAAGAAATGCTTGGCATCAATGTCGAGGAAGACTTGCCACGGGATCAAATATCCGTTGTAAAAATGGGAACAACTTTGGCCACGAATGCATTGCTTGAACGCAAGGGCGAGGACACATTACTCGTCATTACCAAAGGATTTAAAGATCAGCTACGCATTGGTTATCAGACTAGGCCCGATCTATTTGCTTTACATATTGAGCTTCCCGAACTGCTTTACAGTGAAGTATTAGAAATTGAAGAACGAATCGGAGCTCAAGGGAAAATTTTAGTGCCTCTTAATGAAGACGCTGCACGTGAAGGTTTGATCAAACACTATAGAAAAGGATTGCGTTCGATTGCCATTGTACTCATGCACGGTTATCGGTACCACGTACATGAAAATCAACTAGTGGTTTTGGCAAAAGAAATAGGTTTTACGCAAATTTCTGTGAGCCATGAAATTAGTCCGTTAATCAAGCTTGTTTCTCGTGGCGATACCACGGTCATAGATGCATATCTTTCACCTGTTTTAAGAAGGTATGTAAATCAAATTGCATCACAACTTCAAGAGACTAGTGAACAGCCAAACAATTTGATGTTTATGAAATCAAACGGAGGGTTGGCAGATGCTAAATTATTTCAAGGTAAAGATGCGATCTTGTCAGGACCCACAGGGGGTGTTGTGGGCATGGCAAAAGTTTGTGAGCTTGCAGGTTTTAAAAAAGTCATCGGTTTTGATATGGGAGGCACCTCGACGGATGTGAGCCACTACAATGGTGAGTTTGATAAAGTATTTGAGACACAAGTTGCCGGCATTCGCATACAAGCCCCCATGATGTTAATTAACACTATTGCCGCGGGTGGGGGTTCTGTTCTTAAGTTTCTCGATCAGCGTTACCAAGTCGGCCCTGAATCTGCAAGCGCCTATCCTGGACCTGCGTGCTACCGGAATGATGGCCCACTAACCATTACTGATTGCAACGTAATGATGGGTAAATTACAACCCACTTTATTTCCAAGTGTATTTGGCGCTAATGCTAATAAGGCACTGGATAATGAAGTCGTTAAAGCAAAGTTTCAAAAGCTCAGTAATCGAATTGAGAAAGAAACAGGTAACAAGCGAACACCCGAAGCTGTCGCTACCGGTTATCTGAAGATTGCAGTTGAAAATATGGCTAATGCAATCAAGAAAATTTCCATAATGCGCGGTTATGATGTTACCGAATATACCTTATGCTGTTTCGGCGGTGCAGGAGGGCAACACGCATGTTTAGTTGCCGATGCATTAAGCATGAAACAAATTTTGATTCATCCTTATGCAAGTGTTCTTTCTGCTTATGGTATTGGTCTCGCAGACATTATCGTAGATAGACAACAATCAATAGGACAGGTTTTAAATGCGTCTCTATTAGAAAAGCTAAAAATATTATTCAAACAGTTACAACAAGAAGGCATGGACGAACTCGAGAGACAATCTGTAGAGCATATAAATACAACATTTAAAAATTATTTGCGCTTGCGTTATGAAGGATCTGATACCGTTTTGACTGTAACACACGATGCCTTAGATAAAGTTATCTCCCAGTTTGAACAAACTCACCAAAAACGTTTTGGATTTATTTCTTCTGAACAAGATATTGTCGTCGAAGCTATTCAAGTAGAAGTTATTTCCCAGACCAGTCAACCGATTAATGTTGAAAAGTTAAATTCTGAAATTCTGCGAAGTCATTCTGATGTAAAACATGATTGCTATATTAATGATCAATGGCAAACTACTCCTTTTTACCATCGTGATTCACTTGTAGTTAACAAAGTTATAAATGGCCCTGCAGTCGTTTATGATTCAACAAACACCATAGTAATAGAGCCCGGTTGGCGAAGTAAGTTAACTGCTGAAAATAATTTATTACTTGAGCGTTATATGGAAAGAAAAACAGCTAATGCAGTTGGAACAGATGTAGATCCGGTAATGTTAGAAATTTTTAATAATTTATTTATGTCTGTTGCTGAACAGATGGGTACTGTATTAGAAAACACTGCAGTATCTGTCAACATAAAAGAGAGATTGGATTTTTCTTGCGCTATATTTGACCCCTTGGGAAATCTTGTCGCGAATGCACCACATGTCCCGGTGCACCTTGGTTCCATGAGCGAAAGTATTAAATCTGTCATTCGTGATTTTAATAAAAACATATCTTCTGGTGATGCATTCATATTGAATACACCTTACAACGGTGGGACGCATCTTCCTGATATAACGGTGATTAAGCCTGTGTTTTCTGATCGTGCAGAATTATTATTTTATGTAGCATCTCGTGGTCACCATACGGATATTGGTGGTACTACACCAGGTTCAGCACCTGCACATTCTGTCAGTATTGAAGAAGAAGGGATTGTTTTTGACGCATTTAAAATTGTTGAGAATAACCTCTTTCATGAAGAAAAAATCTATTCGCTTCTAACAAACAACCGTTGGCCAGCGCGTAATCCATCAATGAATATATCGGACATCAAGGCACAACTTGCAGCATGTGAAAAGGGAGCAGAAGAGCTCAATAAAACCGTAAAGCACTATAGCGAAAAAACAGTACATGCTTATATGCAACATGTACAAAACAATGCTGAAGAATCCGTACGCAAAACACTAAGCGTGCTCAAGGACGGATCTTTTGAATACAAAATGGATGATGACAATCACATTGTCGTGAGCATTAAAGTAGATCAAAAGAATCGCAAAGCCATAATTGATTTCACAGGAACGAGTTCGCAACATCATGGAAATTTCAATGCACCTACTGCAGTAGTAAAAGCGGCAGTACTATATGTGTTTAGATGTCTTGTGGGCGATAATATTCCATTGAATGATGGATGTTTGAAGCCTTTTGAAATTATTATTCCAAAACCTTCTATGATTAATCCAGAATATCCTGCAGCTGTGTTTGCTGGTAATGTGGAAACATCTCAATTTATTGTCGATGCATTATTTGGTGCGCTAGGTGTTATAGCGTCATCACAAGGCACAATGAATAACTTTGTATGGGGTAACGAAAGATATCAATATTATGAAACATTATGTGGAGGTACAGGAGCAGCCAAAAATTCAGATGGCACAGACGCAGTCCATAGTCACATGACAAATTCAAAACTGACAGACCCTGAAGTATTGGAATGGCGCTTTCCGGTCATATTAAATTCATTTGAAATTAAATTGGGTTCAGGTGGCGCGGGTAAATTTCGTGGAGGTGATGGCGTAATTCGTAAAATGCAATTTTTGGAAGAAGTAACTGCCAACATTATTTCAAGTCATCGAAAAGTGCCGCCCTACGGTCTTGCTGGTGGAGAAAATGCTCAAGTCGGTAAAAATAGAGTAGAGCATACGGACGGAACCGTTACAGAATTATCAGGTATAGATCAAATTGAGTTACAGCAGGGTGATATTTTTATCATAGAAACACCTGGAGGCGGGGGATATGGCAGTATTAACAATAATGAGTAAAAAGCCGAAGACATTTGCCCTCGGCTTTCACCATTAATTATTTTTGTAACTTATCTACCGTATACATCGATTCCTGGTAGAGGACGATGATACTTCACAACCTCTGCATACTTTGTAGATGCAGCAGTTATTCCTTTATCTGCATCAATCTTAAGTCCTGCTTCTTCAGCTGATTTTAAGAATGCAATTGATGCCATTAATGCGTGCTGCGGATGAATGCCGCCTGTAGCACATAAACGCCAACCCATGTCTGGGTAACCCGGAATCGCGGCTGCTTCAACGGCGTGTTTGTAAAACATGATCATAAGTACATGCATAATTTCTTTTTCGCCATAACCTTCTGGTGCTTTAATGGCCGTTACTGCATTCGATGCTGTATTGGGATCTTTTGCAACTAATTCAAAACCAGCCGCAAGTACAGCAGCACGATACACTTCAGAACATTCTTTATGACGCTCGCAAACGCGATCAATTCCTTCGATGGCAATGGAATCCAATGCTACTGCGAATTGAGAATAGTTACTTGGCGTTTCAATATGTAAGCCATGAGTATCCATCGCTTCGATGATCTTGCCAAGATTCAAGTAATGTTGTCCTAGCGCCATCCCTGCATCTTTTAATTTTTGTTCAGACTCTTGAATTCTCTGCACGGCTTTAGGGCTTAATGTAATCATTCCAATACTGGGTGTACCCATCAAACCTTTTTGACTACAGCCAATTAGCATGTCCATGCCCATTTCTTCCATGTTTGATGGCATGCAACCGATGGACGAAATGCCGTCGATTACAACAAGTGCAGGGTGGTTTAGTTCATCCAGTAAGTCACGTATCTTCTTAGGGTCGGTTGTTACACCAGCAGCGGTTTCATTCTGCGGCGCCATCACCATCTTAATATTATGTTCCGTGTCTTGTTCCAAGATCTCTTTAGCTTTTGCTAGAGGCAAGTCGTCACCAAGATCACATTGTAAGCGGATGGCTTTTCTACCAATATTGTCTACACAATTTCCCATAGCTTGACTGAACCATCCGATTTCCATGGTAAGGATCACCGGCTTATCAGAATTCATTTCATCAGGAGTACGACATGAGCCTGCTGCTGCTTCAGTAGCTGATGTGCCTGAGCCGGTAAAAAAGATCGACTTACCACCTTCTTGCAATCCGACCATTTTCCCGTAGTCCTCTCGAACGGCAGCAAAAAGCTTTGCCACGCCTGGGCCACGCATACCTCTTGTTTGGGTAGAAGTAAATTGAGTCACCAATTCAGATCCAAAAGCAGGACCTGGTGTCACATTAATAATTTTATTATGGGGTGACCAGACGTAGGGCTTATCATTAATAAAATCCACATCAGATGCTTCCATCTGATTAGTTTCGATAAGACGTCTTAGGCCGGAAAGTGGAGAGATTAATTCATTCGTCATTTTTAAATTTCCCTATAAATTTATTCATCTAAGGTTCTTATATGTAACAAAAAAGCTCAAGATATACTTACGAGAGAACAAGCTAGATAGAGTAGATATCCTGTACAAGGATAGCTAGCGTTGTGTGGTCTTCTACTGTGTTTTTATATACGGCTTTTTTTATCGAGCGATGTTATCACACTAATCTCCAAAGAAAGCGTATAGGACAATTTTTAAGGAATGATGGAGGTGCTGAGTTCTTTATTTTGAAAGTAAGTATTTGTTTCTTATAAAATCTTTAAAAATTCCACCAGATCATCAATTTCAGTATCAGTAAGGTTTAATGGGGGTAATTCATGTGGAGTAATATTGGGATCTGGTGGGTCATTATAATACTGAACAATCTCTTTTAAGGTCTCAAATCTTCCATCATGCATGTATGGCGCAGTTACAAAAACATTACGTAGAGAGGGGACCTTAAATGCGCCAGCCGCTGTTGATGACATATTGGTTTTTTTAGCAAACATAAAATGCTCACATTTATCCGGCGCATCACTGAACTGACTGCGACAATTAAAAACATCATATGCAACGGCTTGAATTCCAAATAGTCGCCCATAATCAAAATTATTATTTATATCTGGACCAGTACCGATATTATGAAAGCCATGATTTGTTAGCAATGGTCCATTATGGCAGCGCATACAATGTGTTTTATTAGTATCCAGGAATAATTTCAAACCATTAAGTTGATTCTGAGTTAATTTCAGAGCTTTATTCTCTTCCATTCTTTCAATCATTTTATCAAGTTCAGATGGCTCATGCTGAATTGTGGATATATATGCTGCAAGAGATTTACCAATTATTGAAAATAATAAATTGATAGTATTTTTTTTCTCTGCATTTAATTTTTCCCAATTTTGTTTTTCAGTTTCATTACCATATGGTGAAGCATCTTTAAAAATATTATATTTTTGTCCGCTCAAATTACTATCCACTGTAAAAAGTAATTTCTTATATTTTTCATTCGATAAAACATAGTTGATTACAGAAGCTCTGTTATTATTCATTTCACCTTTTGTTTCAATTGGTGTTATTGCTTGTGCCCAGAGCGAATCTCTCCTCCCATCCCAGTAAAACCATTTTGAATGTGAAACACCAAGCAGAGTGGGTGAATGTCGTTTTGTTTCAGCAGTGCCAAATGATTTTTTACGCCCATCACTGAAACTTAAATTAGGATGATGACAAGTTGAACAACTTATTGTATTAGACTTGCTTAAGTTTGGGTCAAAAAACAGTTTTTCCCCGAATTCAATTGCATGCTTATTGTTTAGGTATTTATTTGTTGGATCATTTACACTTCCGATTTGACTGATATGCATAGACGAAAGAAGTGTATGATTAAGCTCATAATTTTTTTCTTGCTTAATATCTGCATTAACAATTGAGAATTCTAATGTAGCTGTATCGAGGCCGCTTGGGCCTGTTAATGTTACTTGGAGTTGCCATTCCCCAGTCATATTGAACAAAACACCTTCTAACAGGAGTGATTTGTCTTTTAATACTCTTGTGAAATTTGGCTCACTTGGCAAACCATGACCATGCGAGGGCATGCCGCCGCTTATTGATAAATTACCTGGAATAAATTCTTTTCCGTCTTTGGTTTTAAATGTCACATACCATGAATGCATGTTCCGCAAAGGTATTGCATGTTCTTTTGTAGAAAAGGTAACTGAATATACACCGCGATTTGAGATAACAGTTTCCTGATAAGCAAAACTTGGATTTAACAAATTGAAAAATATAAATATGGAAAAAATAAATATATTTTTTTTAAGACTTTTTAGCCGCATAAAGAATGATGTGATCTAGTTAACGTCCATACTATTTATATGTGGTTCTATATTTAAACATTTGTTAAGTAAACTTGTGTTGGCGGAATGGGTGGTGATAATGGTGGCTAGTCAATTATTTGTGGGCCGATAAATACCAATCAGTTTGCATTAAGCGTAGATGAGGACCAAATAGGGGACACTGAACGATCTCATATATCAGAGCAAGTCAGTTACTTTGTAATAGATGGAGAGGTTTCTATTCAATTACAACCTAATAATTAATTTAGGATTTATTCCATTACCATTGTTACCGTAGGCCTTCCTTCAAGTGTCCATTGATGCATCGAGCCATCATATAGCTGAGTATTTTTAAAGCCTAGAATTTCGCTGAAAAAGAACCAACCACCTGATGCCATGTTTCCAGTATTGCAATAAGTAATTTTATTGTCGGATGCTTCAATACCTAATGCATTTATCAATTGCTCAGCTACTTCATTTGAAGCCAGTGTTGTAGGGAATCCGCTTTTGAATATTAATTCAGTTGGGAAATTTTTAGCTCCGGAAATATGTCCGTAGTTACTTGCTGAGGAGCTTTTAGATGTTCCCAAGTATTGACTAATGGGTCGAATATCAACTAACTGGAGTGATTCTTTTGATGCAGCAGCAACTTCATCACTTGTTGCTAAAATTTCATCTCGCTCTGCAGTCGCAACCCAGTCACCAGAACTGATTTTGCTGGGCTTAGTATTTACATCTCGGTTTTCCAGCAACCATTGCGCCATACCACCATTTAAAATAGAAAGATTATCATGGCCATAATATTTTATTTGCCAGTACAAACGTGTTGATAAAAGAATATCTCCAGCACCAGCACCTTTACTGACAATTACAATTGCATCATCTTTATTCACGCCAGCATTTTGCAATAATTTTTCAAATGCAGGTTTCTCGGGCAGTAAACTTTTAACAATTTTATCGCCAATTTTTCGATCTGCTCTGACATCTTTAAAATTTATTAATCTGGCATTAGGAATATGTCCGCCAATTCTGACTAATTGTTGCTTACCAGTTTTTTTGTCTTTAACGAATTTAGGTTCAGAGGTAAAACTTTGTATATTGCCGCGGACATCAAGGATAGTGACCTTGGATAAATTTTCGGATAACCAATTTGTTTCTACGAGTGGGCCAGGTAACTGTGTTGCCTGGACCATTCCGCCGATTAAAAACAAAACAAAAAAGGTCAATATGTTATGAGTAATTTTCATTTTATCTCCTTAAAGATAATTTTTTTGTTTTAAGATTACCTAAAAATAAACATGTTCTTCTTGATATGCATCAAAACAAGTTATTTTAATTCTTCCAATAAATTGATAGACCGAGTCGATAGCTCGTAATATTTACGGTCTTCTGAAATATCTGTTCCTGTCTCATTTGTTAACTTGTTAACTCGAGTATCTCTATTTTCCAACAACTCTTTGATATTCGCTCGATAAAATCCCAACATGGCAATAAGCCATTGTTCAGTTAATGATGCATCTCTAACAATAGGCAAATTTTCTAACAAAATGTTCAACTCGTTTGCGCATTTCCATGTTTTTCCGGTTACCCAATGATTCACCGTAAACCAGCTCAATGGTTGCCCCATGTTGTCAATAGCAAGTGCAACTACATGAGACCAAGCATCTGAATTATGAATCTCATCCATAGGCCTTGCAAAAATATGGAAATGGCCATGTTCATTCAACTGCTTATTTGGTGCAGCATGGCAATGGTAATAGGCGCGCCATGTTTCGCCACCAAAACACAAATAGCCAGCAGGGTATTTTTGATTTTCAATTATATTTGGGTTTTCACCCAGAAAATTTAAGACAGGGTTGGTATGCACATCACCCATGTTTTGAATTACCTGAAAGAGCTGTAACCCCGCATCGTTATCAGTCAGGTTAATTGACATACATAAATGAAGAGTTTCTAGTGCAGATTATTCAAACCCACAGGGGTTGCCAGTATCAAACCCGCATGGATTGCCAACATCTAAACCACATGGATTGTTAGCGCCCAAACCACAGGGAGCCATGTCCTCATCCACATATTGGTCATGAATTTCTTGATCAGCTTGTATGGGATCGGGTAATTTGTGACGTGTATGATCAAGTGCCACAGCAACTGTGGCCAGACCTATCGCGCCTCCCATAATCCAGCGATTTTGATTTTGTTTCATGCTCTATATCTAGTTTGGTTGGTCAAGTTTTAGTAATGAACGAAAATGTACACCCACTATATTGCCGATGAATCCAGTGACTAACCATAACCATCCATGCAAACTACCAGATGATATACCGGCAAATAATGCGCCTATGTTACAACCAAATGCCAACCGTGCTCCATAACCTAATAGTAATCCACCAATAACAGCAGAGACTAAACCATTCCATTTTATTTTACTGGCGGGTGCAAATTTTCCAGCTAACGCGGCAGCCAAAACCGCACCTAAAATAATTCCAAAATTCATTAACGATGTTGTATCAGCTAATACACTCTGCTCAAGAGCTAGGGAAGGGTAGCCGCTACTCCAGTAAGGCACCGCTGCTACATTACCGCCAAGAGCGGCCCAAATTTTTGCACCCCATAACCCAAAAGCAAAAGTTATTGACCAAGTATGTCCAGCCACCAGTAATGTGATAAAACTCAGGATAGCGATGCTTATTGCTCCCCACCACAAAGGCCAAGGCCCAAATAGCAACTTAGCAGATACATTGTCATCACGTTCACTAGTGCGTAACGCTGCTACCTCTTTATTGCGATTAGCTTCCATTTTAATCACAACGATATAAAGCGCTGCCAACACGCCTAGTTGAATTAGAAGGGCAGGTATCCAACCTAATAGTTGAATAAATGAAATCGTACCCATGCTTGGAAGACTTAACCACCAATGTAAATGCATTGAACCAATAAATGCACCCACAATAAAAAAACTTAGAGTAATTAACATGCGAATGTGACCGCCACCTACCGTAAACAAGGTGCCAGAACCGCAACCGCCACCTAGTTGCATGCCAATTCCAAACAAGAAGGAGCCAACCATTATGGAAACCCCAACTGGAGCATTAGCGCCTTGAACATTAAGTTGAGGGAAAATTTCTCCTAGAATCGGGAAAAACAATACTGTGCATATTGCAAACAGTAAAAGTTGTGCACGAATACCCGCGCTTCGTCTCTCTCGAATAAAGTTACGCCAACCACCTGTGAAGCCAAACGAAGCATGATACAAGCTAATACCAAGTCCAGCTCCAATAATAAAAAGAAAGACTTGTTTTGATGCAAATGCATTTTGTAAAAAAAATGCAACTAGAATAATTGCTATTGCGGTTAACAATGTTACAGCTGTGTCAGACTTTATGCTTGGTGCGATAGAAGACATATGCGGAATTAATTATGTAATATTGTATTAATATGACTAATGTAATAAGTACGCATGGCGTACAATATAAAAAAGTTGAGCGCAAATTATAGCACTAAGGATGAATAGTTTTCGCAGGTCGCCTCATTACTGGTCTGATTGAAAAAGTAAGCTTTTCAAGTATTTAAATCAGGCTTTTTTCTCTTTAATACCTCTAAAACATTCACATCAACAGGAAATACCTAGATACTCCATTTTGGTACTTATCAGTCTAAAAACAGACAGGTAAAGTCAAGCTGTGCTTACAAATCTCAAAAGGATCTAATCTTGAATGGATGCGACTTTCTGAAATCGGAAAAGGAAAAATTATTAAATCATCCTCTATTCGATGACCCGTTCCTTTCCACGATATCGTCCCTGGGTACCTTTGCACACGATAAAGCTAAGCGATTCGCTCATCTTTACTATCCACACATATTAAGAACGAGGTTATATCAGGCAAATACATTGGGTATTACGCCCGATGAAAATATTCAGTTTGTGTTATCTGAAATTCTTTACGATGAGTATGGCTCAGGCACGCTGGAACATTCTCATATGGAACAATATCGCAAGTTTATGTATGCCCTGGGCTTTAAGCAGGATGAACTTAAAGAAGAAGAAATCATTCCAGAGCTGGAAATGTATATCAGTACAATGATGCGGTTGACTCAAGGTGATGATTGGATAGCCGCACTTGCTGCGGTGGGGGTCGCAAGTGAACATGCAATTCCAAAATACTATTCATTGTTGTTGCATGGTTTAATAAGGATTCCAGGCATAAAAGATAGTGATTTGGAATTATTCGTTGGCCATATCAGTTTAGATGAAGAACATTCACAGCTAGTAGAGCAATCTATACTTCCTTATCTAGATTCCCAGGAAAACCAGAAAAGCTTTTCACGCGGTTTAAATATAAATATGGAGGCAAGAAGAGAGTTTCATGCGGGTTTGCACAGAGAAATATTTAGCTAACCAATATAAATTCATAACATGTTACTAAAAAAAAGAATATCCGAGTTTGTTGAGCACCCAAAGTTTACCCATTTCATAACTATTTTAATTCTAATCAATGCGGTAACGCTTGGATTAGAGACGGATAACAATATTATGAATAAGTATGGGTTTTGGCTTGTGCTTATCGACAGGATCATTCTAGTTGTTTTTACAGTTGAGTTATCACTTAAATTCTATGCATACAGATTTTCATTCTTTAAATCCGGATGGAATATATTTGATTTAATAATTGTAACTATTGCATGGGTTCCCACTACCGGGGCGTTATCCGTTCTGCGCGCGTTAAGAATTTTGCGTGTCTTAAGACTAGTATCTGTAGTTCCGCAAATGCGAAGAGTCATAACAGCGCTAGGTCATTCAATTCCAGGTATGGCATCTGTTATTGGCGTGCTTTGTATAATTTTTTATGTTTCTGCAGTGTTAACTACAAAACTATTTGGAGATCATCCAGATCCAAACATGCAAGAATGGTTTGGCTCTGTAGGCGCATCGGCTTATACGCTATTTCAGATAATGACACTTGAAAGTTGGTCAATGGGCATCGTCAGACCTGTAATGGAGCATTACCCACTTTCATGGATTTTCTTTGTTCCATTTATCATCATTACAAGTTTTGCGGTTCTCAACTTATTCATTGGAATTATTGTAGATGCCATGCAAATGGCACAGAAAGAAACCAGGCACGATGACAAGTCTGAAATTAAAGACTTTACTCGTGATGAATTAGTATCAATTCATAAACGTTTTGATGATTTACAAACTGAACTAGTAAGAATCAAAAAACGTTTCGATAATGAGTGAATTATCTTTGGTTCCTCCACAAGTTCATTTGCGCATAATAACCATGCTATAAAAAACTCATTATTTGATTACATTTTAATCAAACTCTTGCATGACATGAAATTAGGTCCAAAATTGGACTCATGTGTGGCAGGCATTTCCTTGATAGCTATTTTGACGACTTGGAAGCGTATTTCGACCTCGTCAATCATGTTGATTTTAAACCTCGTTACAACATCGCACCCCAAGCCAATGTCCTAACCGTCTTCAAAGGCGATGAAGGTTATGACTTAGCAGAGATGCATTGGGGCATTGTTCCTCCATGGGCAAAAGAAGATACCTTCAAACGACCACTCTTCAATGCAAGAAGCGAAACCATATGGGAGAAACCTTCGTTTCGACATCTCGTAAAAAGTAAACGCTGTCTTATTCCTATTTCAGGATTCTTTGAATGGAAGCGAGAAGGCTCTACCAAACAACCTTATGTGATCCATGTAAACAATGAGCCCCATATGTTACTTGGTGGGATTTATCAGATTAGTAAAGACGGTGAGTTTCAACATTGCATTGTTACCACTGAATCCAATAAGGCTATGAGTGAAATACATAATCGCCAACCTGTGATTTTAGATTTAGAAGAATCAAAAGTATGGATGGAAAGTGAAGATCAAACAGAGATCGATAATTTAATGCAAGCGTGTCCGAATGATTGGATAGAGATGTATCCCGTGAGTGACTACGTCAACAATGCTAGAAACCAAGGGCCTGAATGTATAAAAAGAATATGAGGAGTGAATATGATATATGACCCTAAAAGAACCAAAGCAGAACAAGAAGCTGAAGTATGGAAACATCAAGCGGAAACTTTTTCAGGTTTATACACAGGTGAGTTTAGAGAAAACAAAAAAAACCAAAGATTACTCAAAATATTGAGATATAAATATAAAAAGCTACTGCGTGCTTACAACAAGCTTTTAAGAGGTGTAGATGGAACATTGCCTTTAAAAGGCAGGATTTATATTTATGATTAATAATCTGCTAGCTTTCAATTTATGGATATATGCTTACATATAAATTGTGACTATTGATGATGACTAAGATTTTGTTAGGAATCGTAGTTGTTTTGATTCTATTTGGACTCGTCAAATTGTATTCGAGAGATTCTGCTACAGTGGAGCAGGCATTACTTGTTGAAAAGTACATTAAAGATTATTGCCAGACACACAATCGATATCCTGAAATTGAGAAGCTGGAGAGTCAATTTTCCCATCTGTATCCAAATCAAGAATGGTTTTACTGGCCCAACGAAACATGGACTGCTGCAAGTTTTCAGTATCCCATGACCTTGCCACTGCCTTCTGCGATTGGTAGTTCTAAAGTGTCTGAATTTTTTCCTATCATTTACTCTTACGTTGTCAGACATCCCTGTAAGGATTTAATCAAGGAAGCATCTTCAGAGCAATAAGATATGATTGTTTACGATTCAAAGCGGATATCTAAGTGAAGCATGAGTTGCAACAAAAGTATTCGGACTATAGGCAGATCATCATGATGATGATTTTTCAGCGAAGTCTTTAAACTGATTCATAAATGCTTGAATTTTCTTTTCTAGCAATTCAGGCATGAAAATTGTAATAAGTTTGAGCAAAGCGTTAGAACTTGTGATTTCTAAGTTCAGCATCCATATAGTTTTGTCTTCATTACGTTCGTAAAATTTATTTTCGACTGAATAGGAAATTGCATCTGTTACATAGGTTGCGCAAAACTTGTTGGGATGATTGTGTATCGTTATAGTTTTTATGATCTCTATATTGCGCCAGAAAACTTTATGAGTAAGCTTCGATTTAGCCCCGAAGGCAAATCTATCTCCACTACTCATTTGCTTGAAACCAACAAGACTGGGTTGCCACTTAGAGAGATTCTCAGGATTGAGAAATAACTCAACTACGTGTTCACGTGGTTGATTTATTTTGATTTCATATTGGTTACGCATCACGTAGCAAACTAAAGAAAGTACTAGACAATAATATACTAGTGCAAATGAGTGTTATAACTTATAAAAGCAGGCACTTTTAAACAGACAATAAGGTTGATGTGTCCTCGAACGAACAAAATCCATAGGCGTTTGTTGAAAATTGATGCTGAAAAATACTGTGTAAAAGACATCCCCAAAATACCTTCAAAATTGTTTGTTTAAATGATTAGTGGAGGCGGCGTCAACCGGGTAAATGTTCTATCTATCTGAATTAGTTGAAAATAACTATAAGCTATCTTGATTTATACTCCCCAAATATACCCCCATTATTATTGGATTTAAATAGACTTTATAGGACGTTATAGGTTTATTCTGTTTGCTTACGTCCCAAAACCGATATTATTCTTTAGTATAAGAAAATCGCCTGGAAAAGGTGGTATAGCATTATGAGATTTGAAATAAATAACAAATCTATTGAAACGAATGAACAAGGATTTTTAATTAATCTCGACGACTGGAATGAAGAGGTGGCTTCTCATCTAGCAGAACAAGATGGGATAAAGCTTTATGTAGATCATTGGGAACTAATTTTATATTTTCGTGAATATTATAAAGATAATTTAGTAAATCCTACAATGCATCAAATGGTGCTTACACTTGGAAAGCAAAAAGACAAACATTTTCATGACTTAAAAGAGTATGAAAAACACATCTACCAACTTTTTCCAACTGACCCCATCCATGAAATATGTAAACTTGCTGGTCTTCCCATGCCACAACCAGATACTTAGAAACAATAGCCCTGAATCAACCTAAAGCAGACATGCATTAATATCTCAGTAATGCCAAAGTATCGTAAAAATTTACCTCAGCTTTCAGGTGATCTGTATTTAACAGATGGTGGTATCGAAACTACTATGATCTTTCATGAGGGTTTCGAATTACCTTATTTTGCAGCTTTTCCACTACTTGATAACACCAAGGGTCAAGAAGCCTTGCAAAGGTATTTTCATAATCACTGTAGTATTGCTGCAAATTATAAAGTTGGTTTTATTCTAGAGGCGATTACTTGGCGTGCGAGTTTAGATTGGGCAAAAAAACTAGGTTATTCCAAAGAAGGTTTAGATGAGATGCTGCACAAAGCAGTCGAGTTTTTAGCTCCTTTTAGATCGGAATATGAAACCGAAGATACCAAAATGGTTTTGAGTAGCTGTATTGGCCCACGTGGTGATGGCTATGTTCCAGAAGATCAAATGTCTATTAACGAAGCAGAAGATTATCATTCCTTACAAATTGAAACATTAAGCAAAACTGATGCTGATATGGTAACTGTACTAACGCTTAATTATGTTGAAGAAGCCATCGGAATTGCACGTGCAGCAATAGCACATCAAATTCCATCTGTAATATCATTTACTGTTGAAACTGATGGTAATCTTCCTACAGGCCAAACATTGAAAGAGGCAATTGAAACCGTAGATACAGAAACTGACCAAGCGCCTCTTTATTATAAAATAAACTGTGCTCACCCCACGCATTTTGAGAAAGTAGTTTCAACTGGTGAGTCGTGGCTTCAAAAGATTCGCAGTGTTCGTGCAAATGCATCAAAGTGTAGTCATGCTGAACTTGATGAAGCAGATGAATTAGATGAAGGTAATGCAAAAGAACTAGGCGCTCAATATCGTGAACTTAGAAATAAACTGCCAAATTTAAATGTGTTAGGGGGATGCTGTGGAACTGACAGTCGACATATTGATGCAATTTGTAAAGCCTGTGTTTCGTAGAAAAAATAATTAAATGACCGCTACAGAACAAAAGCGATCATATTTATGAAATTAATAATTCTTAATATTGGAATAGTTAATAAAGGATAGCAAGATATGCAAAAGTTTCCTCATCATTACCATGCACAAGCACTTGGAGGACCTACTGGTTCACTTGATACACAATCAAATGGATTAACGAAGCTCGATATTGCTGCGCCAAAGGAATTTGATGGGCCAGGAGATAAATGGTCGCCAGAGGACCTTTTGGTAGCAAGCGTAGCTAGTTGCTTGATACTTACTTTCCGCGCCATAGCAACTGCCTCAAAATTAGAGTGGTCTGAGTTATCTTGTGAGGTTGAAGGAGTATTAGAGATGGTAGATCGCAAAACTCAGTTCACTGAAATCTACATTAACGCCTCATTGGTTATTAAATCACAAGAAGATGAAGAGAAGGCCGCGCAAATTATTGAGAAGGCAGAAAAAAATTGTCTAATCACAAACTCACTTACATCAGCTAAACATTTAAATGCTAATGTAATTATTGCTTAATTGTCAGCTATATACCCAAAGCGGGCATTCAAAGGTTATTAAATGAAAGAAATAATAGACTTCAAACCATTTGTACCTTCAAACGACTACGAAGTATCAAAATCTTTTTATGAACATATAGGATTTAAGATCAACTGGGACGATGGGGAAGTATGTGAAGTCGACACAGAATTTGGATACCGTTTTTTGTTGCTACCTAAAAATCACAATAACTATGCCCATAGTTTAATGCTCCATTTTATGGTTAATTCTGCACAAGAATGGTACGAGCACTTTTGCTCAATACAGTTAACTGAAAACTTTAAAGGCACTAAAGTCTCAGTGCCTAAATTAATGCCTTGGGGCTTAATCGTTACTCATGTCTGGGATCCAGCAGGTGTATTGCTCCATTTTGCTGAACGACCAGAACCTAA
This sequence comes from Gammaproteobacteria bacterium, assembly GCA_965243395.1. Classification (GTDB taxonomy): domain Bacteria; phylum Pseudomonadota; class Gammaproteobacteria; order UBA4575; family UBA4575; genus JABDMD01. Next base: position 875,487 of record CBDEUS010000001.1, read on the forward strand.
AGAGTAGCCGCTAACGACTCAAAGCAGACTATTGGGTCGATAATCTATCGAAAGTTATCCTCTGATATTTCAAAATATTTAAGCTGAAACAAAATTCAAGGCTTAATTCCAAATCGGTATTCTATATCTATGAATAAACTATTTAGAATCCTCCATGCACTTACTGCATTAACTGCTGTAATTGCTTGTGTTGTACTAATATTTGCTAAAGGAGGACATCCGCCAGGAATAGTGTTTGTCCCATTTGTATTAGTTTATTGGGTTATTACGCATGTTATTTTACTAGTACTAAAATGGTTTTTGGCATACATGGCTAAATCAGAAGAAGATTCAAATTCTCAAGGATGGCCGCCACTGCTTACGCTCATTGCAATTATTAGTGGATTATTTTTAGCTTTTGCAATGTATGGAGTGTTTCATGATTATGTACTGCGTTCATACAAAATAGAAATTCAAGATATAGTATGGGCAGCTATGTTTTTTATTGCACCGGCATTATTGTTAGGTGGATTAGTGTTTGGTGCAGCTACAGGTTCAAAATATGCTAGATGGATCGCAGCTGGAGGGCCAGTTGCATATCTAGTTTACAGTATTATGCATATTATAAATGGAACTGCGAAACCTTCTTTTTTTAATATTATTATTGTGTTTGGACTTTGTATTGCGCTAAGTTCATATTTAATTTTTTCCTCTAGAGTAAAGAATTTTATTTCATCACGGAAGTAGGTTTTTTCTGCATGTTGGCTGTTATCTATAAGCTATCAAAAAATTTTGTCACGACTGCTAATGTTCCAAAACGGACATTTTGATACTTTTCTAAGATGTTCAAGAATATATTTTCAGCGTTTCTAAACTCATTTTCAGAGTCACAAAAGCTTGAAAAACGTTACCAACAATTAGTAACGCGTATTGGTTGGATTACAGTAGCAATAAGTTGTCTAGCTTTAATTGGGGTGATGTATATATCAAGGTTGATGTTTGGGCTGCCTGTTGAAGGTGGAAGTCTAGAGGGCTTACGTTTAAATCTTATATCATGGGTTATTTTTTTAATTATAGTTATCCCCATAATATTTTACGTTGGAATGGTTTTGGTATACGGAGCATTTGGAATTGTTATGTTTTTGCTAGGTAAAATTTCGTGGTCACAAGTCATTGATTGTGCTTGTTACGGTAAATATCCCAATAAATGGTATAAGACATATACCTAACAAATTAATATGACCTCTAACGACACAAAGCGGAAATAAGAGGCGGAGATGTAAATGGATAAATACGAGAAGCTTTCACCAGATGTATTAAATGCCATTCATTCCAATAGGAAAATCGAAGCAATAAAGCTATTAAGGGAAAGTAACAATCTTGGCCTTAAAGAGGCTAAACAAGTTGTTGATAAGTACATGCGTGAAAACCCAGATTTAATTGTAGAAAGTGGAAATGCAAAAGGTCTTGGTATTAATGGCCTAATTCTAATTATTGCTGCAATTGTTTTATTATATTTTCTTAATTCTAGGTACAATTTTTTTTGATGGTCAATATACTCAAGAGTAATTAATTGACTTCTAACGAATCAAAGCCGGCAATTGAAAATCAGCAAAAATGAAAGTTAAAGCTTCCGTTACACAAAAATTGAAATTTACAAAATCAATAGAAATTTCTTCATGCCCCGATGAGGAATTTAAAGATACAAAATGCCTCAAAATAGGAGATGAGTACTTTTTACCGAGCATCGAATGGACAAAGTTTATACCTGCAAGTCTATCTGATGATGGTTATGCCTATTTTGAGGAAGTGACAGGAGAAGAATGGGAAGCAATCCACCATGCAATTAAAGAAGAAAAGACTAAAGTTACAAAATAGGTGTGATGCATAAAATATTTTTTATGTCTGTTTACAATCCAATGCGGGCATAGCTATGAGTTTGAGCAAGCGAGTTAAATTTATATATGGTCTTCTAATACCTATAGCTATATTGATCATCGGCATGCTGATAATTGCAAATGTAGATTCTGGCGCAAGCGCTGCTGAGTTTGCAGGACTAGCAGTATTCTTCATGTTGCTTATTTCATTACCGATAACAATAGTGCTCAATACAGTTCTGATGTTTAAAAATTTTCATACTCCTATAGCCTGTTTGGGTAGAGGAATGATAATCCCAGTGCTAATTTTAATCTCAGCAATTGTTTATCAATCTGGACTATGGGATAAATTAACTTGAGATGCGGAATGAATTTAGCAATATGACTGCTAACGACCCAAAGCGGACGTACAGGTGTGCTTCAAAGTTGTATAATTAGTCGAATAAATATCAACAAACTGGGAGGGTTTAATATGCTGGCATACTATAGATTCTGCGTTGTAATATTTATATTTCTATTATTTTCTAATATTTCTTTAGCCGAAAAAAAAGCAAACTTTAAAGATGACACAATAGCCAAAGAGATACTTTTTGATAAAAGCTGGAACTGTTCATTTGGTGATAATTCTGGATGGAGTGGTTATGGAATCTGGAAATTTGAAACTATTAGTAAGAAAAAAGTAACTGGAAGCTTAGATATTGAAGCTTGCTACGGCGATAGTTTAGTTGAAGGTAAATATTCGGGGGGCACAGCGAGTGGAACATTTAATGGGAAACTGAAGAAAGACACAATGAAATTTACTGCAAACCCACCGCCAGGTGGTGTTTGTAGAACTTTCAATGGCAAGCTTAAATTTTTTCTAATTGATGGAAGTGATGAATATACTGCGGAAGGGAAATTCAGTAGAACACATAACGGTGTTCCGTATCGTGGAACTCTATACTGTTCTGTCCAGTAAAAATCATTTAATAAATTTTAACCAACCAAATAACCGCTATTGGCCGAAAACAGACATTTCCTAAAGTAGTAGAATAGGGTGACTCACCCCATTACAAAACCCGCGTCTTTTTCTAGAGATGCATCTTTAACTAATTTTAAACTCGCAACGTCTGTTATTAGCAAATGGCGTAAATATTAAACCTAAATTATTAATAAAACTGATTAATATAATTAAGCGGTTATATTTATTATTACAATTGATGTTCTTCATATAATATTAGATTCAATGTAAGCACTTATTTGAGGATGTATGCCATGTCCACTACAGTTCCTGATTTACCAGAGCAATGGAAAGATTTAGATTTTGTCAAAATTTTAGCTCAACCAGCTGCGTTTATATCTATAAGCCAGTGCAATAGCCTTTATAAACCCGAAGGAGCACAGGGAAATGAGAAACAATGGGAACGTGGCACTTTAGAAAACACCATTAAAGTAGCCAACGCCTGTCGTGAAGCAAACATGAAATTCTTTTGGATTGGCTACGATGTGTTTCGTGAAGACTATCCCATGACTGAACTTGATCGAGCACAGTATGGTACTTGGAGCGAAGTGTTCGATACAAAGAACAGAACAGAAGAATATAAGAAATGGGATGGTGAATTAGCAGATGAGCTCAAAGCGATTTCACAACCTGAAGATGAAGAGTTTTTTGAATATGCTCACCAGAGTTCTTTTGTAGGCACACCATTAAAATTAATGCTTGAACGAGCAGGCATTAAAACATTGGTGTTTTGTGGAATTCACTTAGATTGGTGTATTGAAGGAAATTCACGTGCAGCAAGAGATGAAGGGTACATGCCCATCGTGATTGGTGATGCATGTTCGTGCCAAGATCCTGCGGATGATGTCCCAACTATGAATCGGCTTAACAGAATAGTTTGCCCTGTGCTTTCAGCAGATCAAGCGGTAAGTTACATCTTGCAAGGACAAGCAAAAATAAAAGCCGCCTAAAATCTATAAATTACTACGTAGTAAAACTTTTGCTTTTAGTTGAAAGCAGAAGTATTGGTAGTGCCAACCTTAACTCTGTAACCAGGCGCATGCTACCAAACTATATTAAAATGTCTGCTTACGATCAATATAGAATATAAATTTATATAGACTGAGTAAAAATTAATAAAAGAGAGTATTGCAATGAACCTTGATTGGAAGTGGGTTGGAATTGGCGTCTTGATTATGTTAGGTCTCACTTTAATAGCCGGCATTATTGCTGCATTAATTCTTGGATCTCAACTTGAAGGGGTTACCCGTCCTGAGGACATCTCTCTAAGCAACAGTCAAATGCTATTAATTTCAGCTTTAAATTTTCTTGCATTTGTTATTGGAGGATACATTGTCGGCATCAAGTCTTCTGGAAAAACTATCATAGAACCTGCTGCAGCCGCTGCAATATCAGTAACAATTAGTTTGGTACTCTCTGGCAATTTAAATATTGCATATTTGCTTACGGCTGGATTTATTCCATTTTTAGCAGGTTTATTAGGTGGTTGGTTGGGTGAGAAGAAGCAAGAAGCAAATGCCAAATCGTAACAAAAATTATTTTTTATTCCTAAGTAAAATTTAGTTCAAATCTGTATTTATAATATTAACGTTACTTATTTTGGGTAGTTCAGCTTATCATGTTCATTATAATTGATAGGCTTCTAGAATTATCTCCTAATGATCCAAAATAGACATTTTAAAATAGCAAATAATAAAAGATTTAATTATTCTGAAAGACTCATTTAAAATTTTTGTTGCAACTTTAATTGTAGTTTATGAACGTTCTATTTCTATAATTAAAGCGGTAATTTTTCCGATGTTGATATTAATTACATTATCAATAATCGAAGAGTCGGCACGTAAATCCGGTATAGAACCAAGATCATTTGGAATTATACTAGCTATCATATACATGGGGGTATATACAGCGCTCTACTCATTCATCGCTATATCTATCCATAGAATAGTATTGCTCGGTTCTAATTCAGTACCGACATGGGGAATAAAAAGATGGACTAATAGAGAACATTCCTTTTTTACTTATGCGATTGGTTTTGCTGTTATAACTCTGTTTTTTATAGCTTTCAGCTCTATCACTGGGCATTGGGTCGGGCTTTTAGTAGCTTTAATTATAGTTTGTATATTTACAGCACGCCTATCTTTAGTATTTCCGGCTTGTGCGACAGACCAGAAAATCTCTTTGAAAGAATCTTGGAGACTTACCAAAGGTAAAACGATATTTATGGTATTGGTTATGTATTTTTGGCCCTTATTAGCTCTTTTGCCAGTGTATCTCGTAATGTTGTTAACTGAATCAATTGGAGGAGGTGGTCTTGCAGCTTCTCAGGTAATATATGATATCTTTGGTTCAGTATTATTTGTAATCGGTATTGCTTGTCTGTCACTAGCTTACTTACGGATCATGGGAAATGACGAAATTTAATTCCCCTACAATGCTATCAATTGGTCTAATGATGACAAAAATCTAAAAAGGTGAATTTAATTGTTTGCGGTATTTAATTTAGGGCTATTATGTGTAGAAATCATATTAATAGTTGCTTGGTTATTAGATCCGCAAATAAATAATGAATCTGCGATAGTAATTCTAGGCGTACTATTGGTAGTTATGGAGTCATATAGAAGATTCTTGGAAAAGGGGAAAAAATAAAATTCCAGTTATCGAGCGAAATAGGATTTTGTTGATATGTTTACTTATACTTTGAGTGTTAAAAATGACTCGCCTAGCTGCTTTATTATTTGCATACTTTTTTTTAGTACTTGGTGTAATTGGAGTGTTTTTACCAGGATTGCCGACTGTACCATTTTTACTATTAGCGGCCTGGTTTTCTGCAAAAGGTTCAAAACGTTTACATCGATGGCTCTACACACACCCGCATCTTGGGAAACTCTTAATTGACTGGGAACAAGAGGGTGCAATTTCTCGCTCAAGTAAAGTTATAGCATTCATACTCCTTACATTTAGTTGGATATTTATGTACCAACGTATCGAAAATATTTGGATTATGATTGGAATGGCTGTGCTATTTATTTCAATTATGATATTTCTTATCAGCCGACCTGAACCACATTGAAATATGCAATTTGAGTCAATTCTTATGTAAATTAAACTAAAAATAAGGCATGTCTGTTGATAATCCAACGTGGACTTTTAGAAATTATAGTTGATAGATTTTAATTTTCTTAAATTATGACTTGATCTACTGGTCTGCGTAGTGTTCGAGGAGTTGGATCGCCATAGCCAAAACGAATAATTAAATCGGGAAGTTTGTTTCCTAACTCTAAATAACTAGCTAACTGGGGTCTTAACTTAGGCACTTCAATTGGTTGATTAATAAATGAGTGTCGTATCCCATGGGCTGTGGATTGCAGAGCAAAGCGTTGATACGCACGACCGACACTTACCCAAGCTGCTTTTGTTTGGTTTGTACAGCTAAACACAACAATACCAGCCGAACTTGCAATTTGCTCACGATATTTATCATTCTCGGGTTTTTTCCGATACATTAATTTAAACAAAAGATCTCCCATCCAATTTGGAACTGAAGGGCTTCCAGTTGATCGATATGTTAAACCGTCACGAAGTTGTAGCGCATCAGCTTCACTGAATCGTATCCAATCTTGAAGTTCATCTACAAATGCTTCGTCATCCATTTGAACACTGTTACCCTCAACCACATATTCTGTCATTACATTTTTTGACTCATCTGTGGTTAAAAGGTGTATGTCAATATCGGTGGAATTGGCATACGTTACAACATTATTCAATGTGGATGATATTACTTTTGACCCATTAAAAACTGCTCGTGTACATTGTCTTTGAGGTATCGCTTCAAAAGCGGCGGCTGTTTTTGCTTTTGATTTATCAAATGAAATGATTACTGATTCTCTTGATTCATCAAATTGTAAATTGCCATAAAGCCCAAATGTCTGTGCTGCAATTAAAATATTTTCAGCAGCACAACCTAAACTTGCAAAAAGATGATGATCATCAGGATCAACTGCGGGGCATCTGCGACTGAAGTCGGGGACAATATGTATTTCATGATTAGTTAATTTAAATTTCCAAGGTTGAGTATTGTGGCTATTTGCTGCCATGGTTCCATATCGTACTAACTCACGCAAAATTTCTGAGTTATTTACTATTGGTTGCTGAGAGTGTTTATATGTTTGTAATACCAATTCATCATATGTGAGACCGTTTGTGTTACTAGCAAATGTTAATGCAGGAACTAAAGCAAATGACGAAACTCCTGCTATAAATTCTCTTCTGTTGATCATTTAACTTAGGTTTTTCTTAAAATTTACTCAAAAATTTCCTCAATGCTAAACAGACTAATTCAAGGCTTGGAAAAGGCTATTGATCTAAATCAGTATATTCAGATTTAATGCCTAGAGTTGTGATTAATAAAGGAATAAAATGTTCGCTCAACGTCGAACAAACTTTTTAGATTTTACTTCTAAAGCATGTTTGAACTGAAATCATGCAGACTAAAAATAGTTAGTCCATCAAGATCCATATGGAAATCAGACACTTTCTTTACAATTCATTCCTCATAGAAAGTGGAAATAATAAAATTGCCATTGACCCGGGACAATATTTCTCGATTTTCAACTTTACTAGTCTAATTCCAAAAACAGAATGGAAAAGTATCACTCATGTTTTAATAACTCATGGCGACCCCGATCATCATTGGCAATCTGATCGAGTATCGGCTGCTAGTAATGCACCAGTTATATGTGGAAAAGATTTAGCTAAAGTCGAAGATGGCAAAACACTACTCGTAGATCCCCGTGGTAAAGAACTGACGTCATGGATGCCATTTAAAAACGTACATCCGTTAGATGTTGGAGAGTCCGTCATTTTAGGAGATGTAGTAATTGAAGCAGTCAAAACTGTACATGGCCCTATCAGTGTCCCATTCCTGTGGTTCAAAATAAAAAAACAACCCGGACCAGGAGAACGGGTAGGCATTGGTTCTGTTGGTTTCAAAATCACACTAGATGATAAGACTATTGTGAATCTGGGGGATACGATTTTACAAAAGGAATGGACAAGAATAGAACCAGATGTGCTTATGCTTCCCATTGGTGGTTTGGGTAATAATACTTGGACAATGGATGTAGCCGATGCATTAGAAGCAGTTAAGCTCATCGCACCAAAAAAAGTTATTCCGTGCCATTACAACGTTCCATTTTTGTGGATAAAGAATATCGCACCAGCAGATGATCAATTATTTGTTGCTGAAGTCGAAAAAATGGGGATAGAGTGTCATATCATGCGCTATGGTGAATCAATTACAGTAAATTAATATGTCGGTATCGATCCAAAGCGGACATTCAAGAAAATTAGATGATTGATAGAATATTTAATGCTTTATTTTCGATCGTTCAAGACTGTAACCTAATTCTGAAAGTCTTTACTAAGTATTCACTTTCACTGGTTACAATTTTTGCTGTTGGGTGTGCTACATCACTCAGACATGATCCAGTTCCTCAAGAATTAATATCTCAGGCAGCTATCTTAGAAACTTCAAATATCCGATTTTGGGGGGATGAGGAACCAAGAGGGTATAGAAGGAGTGATGACATTATCCAATGGCTAAAGCAACGCGCACAGAATAAAAATAGTAATAATGTGTCTTTGCCCGTATTAAATGTCCTTGCTTTGTCAGGAGGTGGAGAAGATGGCCCTTTTGCTGCAGGTGTTATCACTGGTTGGACACGTAATGGAGATCGACCACAATTTGATGTAGTAACCGGAGTAAGCGCAGGTGCATTAATATCACCATTCGTATTTCTAGGCCCTGAGTATGACGATGTCTTATTCGATATTTTTGCAAACTTAGAGGCTGATCATATTTATAGACCGCAAATATTTAGCGGTTTGTTTGGAGGGTCAGCATTATATAGCTCTCATCCTTTAAAAGAGTTAATACATAAACATGTAACTGTAAAAATTTTAAATCAAATTGCAATAGAGCATCGAAAAGGCCGTCGTTTATGGGTTGGCACAACAAACCTTGATGCTGGTCGACCTGTTATTTGGGACATCGGTGCATTAGCAGTTATCCAAATTCCAAATAAACTTGAAATTTTTCATAAAATCTTACTTGCTTCATCAAGTGTACCTGGACTATTCCCACCAGTGTTAATGGAAGTAACCGTTGGTGATAAAAGCTATACAGAACTTCATGTAGATGGCGGGGTTACGAGACAGGTTTTCTTTTACCCACCTCAGTTTGCAAAAGGTAGAACTGTAAAAGTGCTCAGTGACAAGTTTAATGCAAAACTCTACATTATTCGAAGCGGACGTAGTCAGGCGAGATATGAACCGATTGAAACTTCAACGTACTCTATCGCACTTCGATCTATAATGATGACAATGCAAAATAAAGCAATTGGCGACTTATATAGGATATATGAAACCGCAAAACGAGATGGTTTTGACTATAATTTAGCAATAATCCCAGAAACGTTTGACCAGGAACCTAAAAGTGATTTTGATACAGACTACACTAATTCACTTTTTTATCTTGGTTATGAGCTTTCAAAAAATGGTTATCCGTGGATTAAAGCTCCACCCGATTTTACCCCAAACGAATGACTGCTCCTTATATACTCAGCTTTTTTCTAGCAGCATTATTAACCCTGCTCACAATCATTTTCCAAAACTATGAATTTCTACTATATGCGGTAACAGTAATTATATTGATAGTTATTCTCTACAAAACAGACCAATATTTTAAATATAAAAAACTAGGCATATGGTTATTTAATATTTGGTTAATTCTGCATATTTTAGGGGGCTTGGCTTTTTATCAAGGTGTCCGATTTTACGATTTGATGCTAATAGATCTGGTGGGTGAACCATATAACATCCTCAAATACGACCAGTTTGTGCACTTCTATTGCTACATAGTTATGTCAATTCTAATGTGGAGTGTGGTTCATAACATAATGAAACAAAACGCAAGTAGTATCGTAGTGTGCGTAGTTACGATATTGGCAGCATCCAGTATTGGGGCTCTAAACGAAATAATCGAGTTTTTTGCTGTTGTTGCATTTGGCACAGATGGCGTAGGTGGGTATATCAATACTGTAATTGACTTAATTGCAAATCTTCTTGGTGCGATTACGGGCACGATTTATATGTATGCTAGGCAATAAAAGTATATGACTACGTTTAACTGTAAAAAGACAACCGTTAATATACTGTCGGAGTTGCATCATTTTTTTCTATCGAATAAATTCCAATATGTGAGACTTAGCACAAATTGGGAATATTCTACCGCCTAATAAAGTAGATATTTCCATATTAAAATTTATATTGAGGCGGTCTTGTAATCTACTAAATCGCCCATATATACGTCTTATACTATGGATAATGAAACTATAACCTCTCCTTGTTCAAAATTAGATGCAACTAGAATTAATTTTCTATGTTGGAATATTAAGAAGGGCAAAAAGCCTAATTGGCAGGAGGACTTGTCGTGTTTAGTGGATGGCAAAGACCTAGTAATACTTCAAGAAGCAGCACTTGGGTTAGATTTTCCTGAAGTTTTCGGCGAAACAGTACATTATTCTTTTGGCAAAGGTTATAAAACAAAATCGCTGACTACTGGCGTTATGACGATTTCTAAACATGAGCCACTGAGGCATTACAACCTCACATGTTGGGAACCATGGTTGGCTACGCCTAAGGCAACTAATATAACGGAATATGGATTATCAGGCACAAAAGAAACACTCATCGTAGTAAATATTCACGCTATTAATTTCACCTTCGGGGTTAAACAATTCCGTCGACAAATTGAAAAAGTACGACGAGTTTTAGCAGAACATAGTGGCCCTTTAATATTGTCTGGTGATTTTAATACTTGGCGTAAAAAACGTATGAAAATCATCGAAACCTTAGCTGTTGAACATGAGTTAGATGCTTTGTCGTTTCAGAAGGATCATCGTAAAAGAATATTTGGTCAGCGTCTGGATCACATCTTCGTGCGGTCATTAACTGCTGAGAGCACGGGAACACATCATGTGGAATCTTCCGATCACAACCCACTTTCGGCAAAGTTAAAACTTTAAAAGAACGAACACTATTTGCCTAAGGCAGTCATAACGATTTTAGCTAATTTGATTTGAGTCAATAAATTAGTGTCTATCCTTAGATAAATTCTAATCAAACCTTTTAATTTCTGTCTACTGCCCATATCTATGGTCTGTATGTAAAGATATTGAGATAAGAGAATGGCTGAACAAATTAAAAACATTATCCCGATTTGGATTAAATGGACTCATTTAGGACTGGCGCTATTCGGCATTACTGCCTATCTAACTGCTGAATTGGCAGAATACTCAGATGGGTTTGGTTACTATTTGCATGCTTATCTTGGACTTACACTATTGTTGTTTATTATTAGTCGCACTATTTATGGTGTAATTGGCAAACCTCAATACAGGTTTTCTAATTGGTTCCTTTACAACCGAGCTTATATAAAGACAATTAAAGAAGATATTAAAGACTTAATTGCACTAAAGATTCCAGAAAGGACAGACCATAAGGGACTGTCAGGCTTAGTTCAAGCATTCGGTTTACTTGTATTTTCATGGATGGCTATTACTGGCACGATTATGTTTTATGCGGGAAGTTCTGAAGACTCAATGGCAACTGAATTACACGAAGTTGGCGAAACGCTGGTTCCATTGTTTTTAATTCTTCATGTCGGCGCAGTTATTCTTCACATACTTTTTGGTAAGAATAATTTAATAAAGATGTTGCCATTTCTCTCAAACAAAAAGAATTTAGCGCATGATTGACGACTTCTATAGGCATCCCCAAAATGCCTTCTAAAATGTTTGATTAAATAATTGATGGAGGCGGCGGGATTGTCCTTAACACATCCCTGTGTTTCGCTCTTTGAGCACATTCGGCGGACCAAAATGTTCCAGACATTTTGTCAAACCCGCTACGCAGTGCTTCTATTCCATCAACTCATTCAGCTAATACAAAAAAACGCCCTTGTAGGGTGTTTTTTTATTAGTGGTGGAGGCGGCGTCTATCAAATAGTTATTCTATCTACCTGATTATATTCAATATTTTAATTCTATTCTAAATTTATACCCCCAAACTTACCCCCAATTATCATCGGATTTGGATAGACTTTATTGGATGCAATGGGATTATTATGTCTTTTAATGAACCAAAGCAGAGATAAAATATTTAAGTAAATTTTATAAAAAGGATAGCTTCATGCCTAAAACATTTATCGCAATGCGTAGTGTCCTTTATGTTCCCGGCTCTAATCTTCGTGCACTGCAAAAGGCAAAATCTCTAGCTGCTGATGCTTTTATCTTTGACCTTGAAGATGCTGTTTCACCCGAAATGAAAGAAAACGCAAGAGTGAATATCTTGGAAACTCTGGATCAAAATAACTTTGCAGCAAAACAAACTGTAATAAGAGTAAATCCTCTGGGGAGCTACTGGGGATTTAACGATCTTGTAGCTGCTGCGAAAAGTAAGGCGACAGCGATTTTGCTTCCTAAAGTTGAAAGTGCGGATATGGTGAGACAAGCTGAATCCATATTAATCGAATCAAACCCCTCTAACAGTTTAGATATTTGGTGCATGATGGAAACACCAAGGAGCATGCTTCATGCAGAAGAAATAGCAAGCGCTAGTCCTAGTATTCGCGCAATTGTAATTGGAACATCGGATCTCGCAAAAGATTTAGGCGCTCTTCATACTAGAGAAAGATTACCATTTCTTACTAGCCTTTGTATTTGCATAATGGCCGCTCGTGCGGCGGATGTTGCAATCATAGATGGTGTTCATCTTAATCTTGATGATGAAGAAGGATTTGATTATGCCTGCAAGCAGGGACGTGAACTTGGGTTTGATGGAAAATCTTTAATACATCCAAAAACTATATCTAAAGCGAATGAGACGTTTTCCCCGTCTAAAGAGGAAATTAACTGGTCAAAAAGAATAATTAAGGCTTATAAGGAAGCGACTAATCGAGGTGAAGGAGTTGTGGTAGTAGATGGAAGATTAATTGAGCAACTTCATATCGAAGGAGCAAAAAGAACGTTACTTTTATCAAATGCTATTGAAAAACTTGGTAATGATTAATATCAAACTATCTGATTGAATATTTTCAAATGAGATCCACTAGAATTTAAATGACCGCTATTCGCCGAATAGCAGTCATTTCCAATAGGGTATTTTTAGCACTAATATAGCTAATGTATATAATTTTTAGCCCACTTATTATTGCACTTGCAAGCATAATATTATTTCTTATTTTTTTATGGATAGTCCATCGAATCCAAGGTAAAAAATTTTCACGAACTACTAAAATAAGTGCATCCATTGTCGTTGGCTTTTTCGTAATCGCTTTAGTTGTTGCACATATATACACGGAAAAGAAGCTTGCTAATAACGAGGATTTCGCTAATAAATTGATTGAATCCATCTTAAACAATACAGATTTTTATCTGAGTGAAATATCAGAAGATGAAGATATTAAAGAAATAGAAGAAAAACGTGAGTTGTTACATGGATCACTTCATTTAGAACATAGTGACTTTAGTTATGGGTCTCACGAATACCATTATTGTCTAGATAATAAAACAGCTATAAGTATTTTTTTTTCTGATAGAAATAATTCTCCCAAATTTGCGCAAATTAATATCTATGAACCAGGCTCTTTTCGAGCTGAAATGTGTAAAAAGTATGTAAATTAGATATGCCTACTTCTAGTCGAAAGCAGACAAAATAAGGTGCACAATGTATTGGAATCAATAAACTACAAATCTAAAATGTCCGGTATCGACCCAAAGCGGACATTCGTAGACTAGTCTAGATTGACTCAGGTCAAGACACCTCAACTAGAGAAATGCAATTATTCAAGAAACATTGCTAGTTCTCTTGATCTCTTGTTTATATAAAAATTTATCAAGATAACTGCACGGTAGTGGTGAAATCATGCATCCATGAGGAAAGACCATGCCTATTTATCTTGAACCACGAGACGTAACTTCTGATCTTAAAGGCTTTAATTCAGTCTTGATTGTTTCTTGTCCCGTCTGCCCACCAATGAGTATGGCGATGCAAACAAAGAAGCCTTTCATCGACTTTTTCAAACATGGTATTAAGACAGAGGTTTTTGAGGACTACATCAATTCAATTCGTGAGCCGCTCGAACAACAAAGTGTGCATACTGATGTTTACACCACCCGTGCACCTTCACCCTTGATGTGCCTTTGGACAGAAGGACAATGTAGCAGATTATTAAAACGAACTAAGGGCCATGATGCAGTACTCGTAGTGGGATGTAATTCCGCAATACATGTTGTAAAAGACATCCTCAAAGATACGGATTGCAAAATTTTTCCAGCCATGAAAATGAAGGCAATTGCAAATGCAACCACGAAATTCCAGTTCCCCATTAAAGTGAAGTTTGACATGAATCCGATAAAAAAGAAAAGCAGAGTTAACAATCAAAAGGAATCCACTAGTGTCGAGAGGGAAAATGAAAAGGATGTGTAATAAAGCACGTAATTAACCCTGTTGCATTAGAGTAGTTATTGATCTAAATCAACATATAGAGGTAAACCATCATTCAAAGTGACCTTTATTAATATCGACTCCAGAGAGGTACATAGCGATGATGCAAGACATGATGAAGAAATGCTGTGGTGAGGATGGAACACCTAACTTCGAAAAGATGAAGCAATTCATGGAACAATGCGGAAAAGAAGAATTTAGCGAAGATCAGATCAAAATGATGAAACAATTTTGTTCTGAAAAAGTCATGCCCATGATGCAAGAGATGATGGAAATGATGGAGAAGTGTGGTTGTATGATTCCTGAATCAACTTCTAATGAATCTAGCACAGATTCTAAATCTGAATGCTGTCACTAATGAAAACAGTTCATGTGTTTTTTCTTTAGTTTAATGCCAGCCACTTTTGGGTTAGTGGTGGGGTATTTTGTTTTGTTTTCTTCTACCAAAGCAGAAGGTGGTGTTAAAATCTTTGGAATAGTGTTGGCCACTTGGATTTTTATCATTACTGCGTTTATTCCCATAGCTGGAGCTTATCTAGCTTTTTCTGAACTATGCCACATGGAAGGAATGATGCAAAACATGCAATTTGATAAGGATTCGTAACTTACCTATTTTCAATCTTTTTTAGTAAACAATTTTCCATATTCGTGAAGTAACCTGCTAACAATCAAAGAAGAGTATCAGTTGTGGTATTTTTATCGTTATTAATGTAAGTGGAGTAATCAAAGACTAAATATGAACAAATTGACATTCATGAAAGTTCATGTACTTCTTGCAGCGTTTATTCTTCCAGTTGCTGCAATGTTTGCGATAACCGGTTCATTTTATACTTGGGGGATAAAAGGCAGCTACTCTAATGATGTCCATGAAATTGCACTTAACGAACCTTTAAGCGCTGATGCTTCTACTTTAACGAAGCTGGCTGAAACCGAATTACAAAATCTAAATATAGCTGCGCCTGAAGGCAAGCCAAAACTAAAGAAATATGGTAGCCATTATCTACTCGAGTGGACGGGCTCTTCAAAAGACTTGATTCTTGAACCAACAGAAAACGAACTTATAGCCAAACTTACAATTAAAAATACCAGCTGGTACAGAAACCTGGTTCAACTTCACAAAGCAAAAGGCGGGACAGCTTTTAAAATCTACGCGGTTATATTTGCAGTCGCATTAGGATTGTTACTTATTTCAGGCTTCATTATGGCGTGGCTAACACCTAACCTTAGGACTGCTACTATGGCAGCAGCCTTAATTGGGCTAATTTCTTTTATCGTTTTGATATCGTTAAGCTAATGAATCATAAACTATCAAATGAATAAATCTAATCTAATAAAGTTTGTAGATGTAACAGCATTCATTGGTTTTATATTTGTTGTATCAACCGGCGTTTTGCTTCGATATGTGTTACCAACCCAAAGTGGTCGTGCAGTCGAATTATTGGGTATGAACAGACATGATTGGGGTGATATACACTTTTATATTACGCTTATATTTTTAATCATATTGTCTATCCACCTATTGTTACATTGGAAATTCTTCCTTCATTTATTTCAAAATGGATTTAAAAGCACTAATACATTCCGATTGATGTTAGGAATTGTGGCTTTAATAGCCGTCGTGGCATTAGCGATAGCTCCATTTATTGCACCATTGGAATACTCTGAAACTACTAAAGGACACCAAATTGGTAAACATAGGGATTAAGATAAACTTAATTTCGAATGACCGCAATTGGCCGAAAGTGGACATAAGCATTTCTATCTAGTGCGACAAATGTTAGATCAGTAGCTAATCATTTAAATAAGCCTCCCTTTACTCGCACGCTGGGAGGAATATAGGATGGTTTGGCAAAGCAATTTAAAATTGATAACAATTTATAACTTAAAAGTCACTTCTAAATGAATATGATGTCGAATGGATCAACGTGATACTAAAATTCTACGCATTATTCTCATCGAAGGAATTGCAAACTTAACTGTTTTAATAATCAAACTGGTAGTTGGAATAGGCACCGGTTCATTAGCAGTGTTAAGTGATGCAGTTCACTCACTTACTGACATCTTCAATAATATTATTGCGTGGTTCGTAACACGTCATTCTGTCAAACCAGCAGATACCAGACACCCTTATGGCCATCGAAAGTTTGAAACCGTTGCAGTATTTTCTCTTGCTTCATTGCTAGTAATTCTAGCTTTTGAGCTGGCTGTCCACGCCATCACACGAGAAACAACTGAAATAACAACCAGTAACATAGAGCTTGGGTTGATGCTTGGGGTACTTGCTATAAACTTTATTATTTCAGTATGGCAACGTAATTGGGCTAGGCGATTGAAGTCTGACATCCTTACTGCAGATGCGAACCATACTTTTTCAGATGTGCTTGTCACTACAAGTGTTATTGTTGGCTGGCAAGTATCTGCTATGGGTTGGTTTTGGGTAGATAAACTATGTGCCCTGGTGGTAGCAGGATTAATATTTTACCTTGCATTTGTCCTTTTCAGGAGAACTATACCGGTACTGTTGGATGAACGTGCGATAGATCCAGAGAAACTGAAAGCAGCAATGTTGGAGGTTGACGGCGTACTTGCGATACGGAGGATTCGCTCAAGATGGATCGGTTCGATACGGGCAGTGGATTTAGTAATTGAGGTTGGTGCAAAGTTGTCTACAGAAGAAGCGCATGAAATCACTGAACGACTCGAAGGCATATTGGCAAATCGTTTTGACGTGCAAGATATTTCTATTCATGTTGAGCCGCACAACTTAGATCCAAAGCAGATATTTTGATTAAGTAAGAAAACGCGTTAATTTATATTGTGTAATTAAAGTATCAAAGAGGTAGATAGTGTCTAAAATTTTGATATCCATCTCTTTCATAGCAGGTATTGGGTTTTACGCTGTTATTCTTTTCTGGCCTGCAGGGAAAATTGACTGGTTAGATGGTTGGCTCTATTTGGGAATTGTCACTGCATATCAATTCATCACTGTTGTCTATCTCACGCAAGTAAATCCTGAGCTTGTAGAGTATCGATTAAAGTTTGTTGGTATTAGCAAAGGAACGAAGCGATGGGACAAGATCTGGCTAGTTTTATTTATCCCTTTATTTATATCGATCTATGTAATCGCAGGACTAGATGCAGTACGTTTTGAATGGTCTAGTATGTCGTCTTGGTTTTGGTTTCCCGGGTTAGTTCTATTTATACCGACTGCGGTTCTCTTTTCCTGGTCTATGGGAGTCAATCCGTTTTTTGAAAAAACAGTACGGATTCAAACAGATCGTAAACACCGCGTGATCGATACAGGCCCATATCGATTTGTTCGTCATCCCGGTTATGTAGGGTTATTTGGTTGGTGCCTATCCGCACCATTGTTTCTAGGCTCATGGTGGGCTTTCATACCAGCTGTTTTATCAGTTATTGCGCTTGTGATTCGAACAGCTTTAGAAGATGGAACGCTTCATAATGAGCTTGCTGGATACGAAGAATATTCAAACCGAGTCTACTATAGACTCATCCCAGGTGTTTGGTAATAGTTAATAAGCGACATGATAATCACTACAAGGTTTGAGAAGGTCATGCGTTATACGAAATGACCGCTATTGGCCGAAAGCGGACATTTCCTAAAGTAGTAGAATAGGGTGGTTCACCCCTCTACAAAACCCGCGTCCTAAACCTTAATTCGAGTCCATGTCCCTCAATTAGTAATCGGTTTCATTTGTATTTATATATTTTGCTTTACATTATTAATCAAAATTCAACAGAGGCTTGGAACGAAAAGAGATCTCTATCATCAAGTTCTTGATCGTCGTCATCAAAAACAAAGTCATTTTCATACTCTCCATGCAGATAATCAGCTGTAATGTTTATTCTTTCAATTGGCCTCCAAGATAACGAAACACCATATTGAGTTTCGGGAGCATCTGAAAATTCATCACTTCCCTCAAATCTGACAGCAATTTGAAATGTATCAGTAAAATAGAATGCACCCTCCACATTGTAGGCTGAGGGTTTATCTTCTGTGCGATCAAATTCTTTAAACCTATTGTTTGCTTGAACATACTCTGCTGTTAACTCAACATTATTAAATCCAAATAAGAAATAAGCGTTGAAAGCAGAAATACGATCTGCATAAAAATTGTCTTCATCGATTAAAAACTCTTCATCACTTTCTGCTAAATCAGAAAGATAACCCAAGCCAAACTTCAAATTTTCTAAATCATTTGTAATCTCTAGACTTGCTCCCCAATCAAACTCTGTATTTTTATTTCTTTTTTCAACATCACTATCAATCATGAATCCCGTAATTTCCATGTTTTCAAAGATCTCGTAATCAATAATAAGGCCATTACGGACTGTTTCGCCAAATTCTAGAATAGGGTCTGTAACAAAGTTACTATAATATTCTCCAAAAGGCGCTGATACTCTCCCTATCTCAAATCCTAAATTGAGCTCATCTAACTCGATAAAGTAAAATATTTCATCCCATTTTCCATTAATGGTTTGGCCATCATGGTCTGTTTCATACACCAATTCAGCACCTGACCAATTTGAAAATGATAATTCTATTGCCCACTGCACATTAAATGCAGTGTCTACAGTTTCTCTATTTTTTCTGTTATCGATAGTATTATTTTCAAAATATTCTTTCTCTATCTCTAACAATCCAGAAAATTTCGTCCAATCATTAAGCTGAGTACCAAGACCCGCCTCCCTTCTTTCCTCAGGGCTTTTATATTTTCGTGCTGAATCATGTTGATTATTAGACAACTCATCAGAATATGCCCATGGATTCAAAAATATCATGCATATAAGTAGAAAAATTTTTGAGCAATTAGAAAGCGGATACATGCTGAAAATATGTCTTAACAATATAATATTATCAATAGATTCATAATTTTATTAAGCCATATCCGCGTATTAAATCTATGGGTTGCAAACATCACCAAATGGTAATGTTTTAATAAAAGTAACTGCTTTGTAACCAACAGTTTTTTGGATATAAAGAGGTTACACTAACCATATTATCAGTAGTAGATTATTACAGATCCATAAGCTTTATTATGAAATTGTTATTGATAGAAGACGATGAGATTCTCAGCAAGTTTATCGTTAAGGGCCTGCATGAAGCTGGTTATATAGTAGATCATGTGACTGATGGATTAACTGGTCTAGAAGCACTTTTGCAAAATACATATGATTTGGCCATAGTTGATTTAATGCTTCCAAAACTCGATGGATTATCTGTAATTGAACAAATTAGAGGTAAAAAAATTAAGTTGCCAATTATCATCCTAAGCGCAAAACGATCGATAGATGATAGAGTGAGTGGGCTTCAAAGAGGTAGCGACGACTACCTGACTAAACCATTTTCATTTAGCGAACTTCTTGCTCGCATAGAAGCTTTACTTAGGCGCTCAAATGACATCAATGATTTGAGTGAACTGATATTTGAAGACTTGTCATTAGATTTAGTATCTAGAACTGTTGTACGAGAAGATAAGAAAATTGATTTGCAACCTAAAGAATTTGCGTTATTAGAATATTTAATTAGAAATGCAGGGAGAATTGTTTCTAAAACAATGATTATTGAACGAGTATGGAGTTACGATTTTGATCCTGGCACAAATGTTGTCGAGGCAAGAATAAGTAAACTAAGAGAAAAGATTGACAAAGGGTTTAAAAAGACTCTGATCCACACAGTTCGTGGTCTCGGTTATACGATTAAAAAAGATGCTTAATTCTCCAACTACATTTTCAACAAAACTAACGCTTTGGTATGGCATTACTTTCTTTTTGTTTCTTCTAATATCGTTTTGCATTCTTTATTTCTCTGTTGACGCAGTATTAGAGTCAGAAATTAAAGAGGATTTAATCGAAGACATTGCTGAATTTAGAAGCCTATATAACGAAGACGGTTTAGATGAAATAAAGCGTGAAATTAGAAATGAAAGTGCTACAGAGGATAGCAATGATGAGTTTATAAGATTGCTTAGCCTGGATGGTGAAGAACTAATTTCAACGAATTTAGAGAACTGGAAAGGGCTTTATGCATTTGATACAAAATTGAAACGAGCAGCAGAAATACATCCAGAGCCTATAGTTGAAACTATAAAACTCGCGAATCATGACTATCATTCAAAAGTAGCCTATGCGCTTATTGCAGATAAATATATTTTGCAAATAGGTGAATCTACAGAAAATAAGAGCGATTTAATGGAAATAATTGCTCTCTCATTAGCGCCTTTGCTGTTTATAGCAATCCCATTTGCCTCATTGATATGTTGGAAAATAGCAAAACATACTACTAAAGATATTGAGCAAGTCAGTAAAACTGCTTCTCTTTTAGAATCTGGTGATTTTTCCCAAAGGGTCAAAATAGGTACAAACGTTCGTGAAGTAGCATCACTTGGTATTAGTTTCAATAACATGGCTGAACGTGTCCAAACATTAATAACTGAAATGCGAGAGATGATTGATAATATCGCGCATGATCTACGAAGCCCTATAGGTCGAATACGAGCAATTTCAGAAGATTCTATTTCTAATAATAATAATCTAGAGGAATATAAAGTCGCGTCTGCTCAAACATTAGAAGAATGTGATCGTTTAATAACGATGATTAATACTACATTAGATGTAGCAGAAGCTGAGTCTGGTGTCAGTAATGAGCACCATGAAAAAGTAAATATCTCAAATATAGTTGAAGAAGTTTGCGATTTGTTTGAACCGTTAGCCGAAAGTAAAAACATTAGACTAATTGCAACTGTTCAGCCTAATAAAATCATTTCTGGAAATAAACAAAACTTACAAAGAATGATTTCAAATATGATTGATAATGCAATTAAATATACTGGAAAAAATGGAGAAATTATTGTTGATGTTATTAATAATGAAAAAGAAATCAAAATTTTTATAAAAGACACTGGTATAGGTATTCCAGGTGATGAAGTAGATCGAATATTTGATAGGTTTTATAGATGTGATTCTAGCAGATCAAATGAGGGATGTGGGTTAGGATTGAGTTTTGCGCGTGCTGTTGCACGCTCTCATAATGGCGATATACAAATAGAAAGTGAAGTAAATAAAGGAAGTATCTTCACAATCATGCTTCCATACTAATTATTCTGTGAATTATTACCAAATGGTGAAATTATCGTAACAAACAAATGGGGATTGATAATACATAATACATGCACATTCATATTTATAGTATTGCATGTATGCCAAAAGTTTAAACACAATTGAAAAACATGTATTGCATCATTTCATCAATCAAAATCAAAATAAGTTTAAAAACTTAACTGAACAGATTGTACATGCTTCAATTGTAAATAGAAAAAAGTCGAATACTGGGTTTAAAACAGAGTTTTTGATACCAAAATATATACCAAAAATAAACACTCTGAGCATAAATACAGTTTTATACTTATATGGTGCACATCAAGAACTTGATTCTTTTGTAAACTTTATGCTCTGGTTTACATTTGGTCGGCTTAATTATTTAGAGGGTATTTCCAGTATAGGCACATGGCCTAGTAATGAACTAGATATCATCATTTTTCCATCATACGAAGTTAGTTCGCTACATTCACAGGCAACTGATTATCTCATCAAATGATCATTTTTCAGTAAGCTTGTCATTAGATTAGCTAAGTAGATTTACACATGTATTAAATATTAATCACGGGAGTTAATCATGAGTTTATCTAAAGTCAAATTTTTTATAACTATTATTTGTTTAACATTTCTTATTACACCCATAACGAGCATAGCAAGTAATAATCAAGATAGAGCGTGTACAAAATCTGCAAAATTTCTTAAATCTGCATGTGGTTTTGAGGTCAGAGATGATTATCTAAGCACGGTAGCAATCTGTCTTAATGAATCGGACAAAGACAGTCGAAAAGAATGTATGCGTGATGCAAGATCCAATCAAAGAGAAGCTAACATGGAATGCAGAGAAGTATTTAGAGCTAGAAAGAGAGTGTGTAATGATATCGGTGAAGAGCCCTATGATCCCCCATTTAGTGAAGAATTTTCGCAAGAATTTGTTGATCCACGGGAAATTGGAAAATCTGTAAGTCCGAATCCTTATTTACCTTTAATTGCTGGAAATCAATGGGTATATCAATCCACTACAATTAATGAAGAAGGAGAAGAAGAAATTGAAAACAATGTTGTCACCGTAACAGATAAAACTAAATTAATTGATGGCATCAGGTGTCTTACAGTTACAGATGTGGAGATGGATGGTGAGGACATTATTGAAAGCACGGATGATTGGTACGCACAAGATATTTATGGAAATGTTTGGTATTGCGGAGAAATTTCGGAGAACTTTGAGTTATTTGAAGGAGACGACCCAGAAATTCCAGAACTTGTCGATATCGATGGATCATGGAAATCAGGTAGAGAAGGAGCGAAAGCAGGTATTCTTTTACCTAGCGTTCCACAAATTGGCGAAACTATACGTCAAGAAGTTGCCTGGGGTGACGCCGAAGACATTATTGAAATTTTAGCGACTGATGCATCTGAATCAGCACCTGGTGGTTCTTGCACCAATAGTTGCTTACAAACATTCGACTATACACCGCTTGATCCCGAGGCACTTGAGCATAAATTTTATGTGCCGGGGTTGGGACTTATAGTAGAAGTTGATTTAACTAATGGTGATCGCAATGAACTAATCGAATTTAGAAGCTCGCTTTAATATAAAACTTTTAGTGAAAAGGCAGCAAATTTTACAATTTGCTGCCTTTAATATGTATATTTGCAATCAGCAGAATAGAGTAGTTCACACCACTACAAAACCCGCGATCTAAGACTTAATTCGAGTGATAGCCCCTCAAACAAATTGAAAAGCTAAGCATCTGTAATTGAAAGAGAATAAATTCAAGTCTCTTCTAGATACCCCCAGAAGTACCCCAATTTGGCTTTTGATTAGTAATGTCTGCTTTCGACTAAAAAGAAGTTATAAAAGTTATTTGTTTAATTGCTGAATCGTATAATTTCTTTATTTGAAAACAACCAAACACGTCCTATCCAGTAAACTACCATGGCAAGAATTAAGAAAACTGGAATACCAATAATATAGATAAGTTGTTCTCCAGGCATATCTTTAATATTAGCGCCTTGCATTTTTATAATTTTGTCAATGAGCGCCAGTACAGCCCATACCAAAGAAAAACCCATTCGCCACACATGCCTAATGATGCGATGTGGACCTGATAATCCTGATTTATAAATATTATGCATGTCGCCTATCGCACATAAAATTGCGAAGACAGCCCAATAATAATAGTTGTTCTCAACGCCTACATCAGTTGTACTATTTGTTATAAATATTGAACCAACTGCTAAAACTATTATCCATACCAATGCCATATACTCTAGAACGTTAATTTCATTTTTTTTATGGTGAGCTGTAAGCCATGCAGTAAATATTGTGTAAATAACTAACAAGCTTAGCAACATATCATCAATTGATTCTTTTAATGTTGCTGCTATAAAACCAGACACCAACATAATTAGCATTGAAGCTGTAAAACAACTACCAGCTTTTTTATGTAGATCCCCGCCTTTATTCGCTAACAAGGTAACAACAGCAGCAACTAATCCAATCGATCCTGCCGGTGTATGTACCGCCCACACAATTATCTCTTTCACGACGTAAGTCTCAAATAATTAAAGCTATAAATTGTTATTTAGTTTCTTACTTGCAAGATAACCATATTGAGAATCTTGATGCTGTCCCACTAAATATTCGTAAAGCGTATTTGCAATATCATGATTTCCTAAACCTTCATGGGCTTGTGCTTTTAAGTAAGTTACCTCTGCTTTCATTTCTGGCGTTGAATCATTTATGTTTTCAGCTCGTGTAATTAGCTCTAATGTACTTTCATAATCTTGTGCCTCAAATTTTTTGTACGCTTCTGTGATAGAGGCACTTTGAATCATGCTGCTACATCCTGCTACGACCAGCATTAAGACCAAAAATAATAATTTCTTAATCATCATTTAAACCTTAGATTTAATTTGAAGTAATCAACGGCGCGAGATACTATCAATACATAAATCGATATAATAGAGAGAAATATCTATATCAGGTATACATATTTGCATGGATTGGAAATCAATAAAATTCGACTGGAATCGGGCTAGAGCATTTCTTGTCACAGCAGAAGAAGGCTCACTCGCTGCTGCCGCACGTGCTCTTAATATGACTCAACCTACATTAGGCCGTCAGGTAGCTGCATTAGAAGATGAGCTTGGTGTTGAACTTTTCAATCGCAGTGGTAGAGGCTTGGAACTTACACCTAATGGAATGATGTTAGTTGATCATGTGCGCGCAATGGGCGAAGCTGCTAACCTTGTTTCTTTAACTGCTTCCGGCAGATCTCAAGCAGTTGAAGGACTAGTATGTATTTCCGCAAGTGATGCTTTTTCAACTTACCATCTACCAGGAATGATCAGTCGATTGAAAGAAAAAGCGCCTGGTATTCAAATTGAAATTGTTGCATCAAACGAGTTGAGCGACTTACGTCGTCGCGAAGCAGACATTGCTATTAGACACGTGCGACCAGAACAACCTGACCTTATAACCAAACTAGTCCGAGAACCCCTAGCAAACTTATATGCAGCAAGTTCATACTTTGAGAATCATGACCGCCCAATGTCTATTGATGATTTATCGAATGCTGATTTTATTGGATTTGAGAATGTTGACCGATCTGTTGCAATCTATAATGAAATCGGTCTACCCATAACTAAAAATAACATAAAGTACAATTCAGGCTCTGTGGTAGTGGGTTGGGAATTAGTTAAACATGGACTTGGTATCATAATAATGAGTGAAGAAATAGCTTTAAACACACCCAATATTGAACAAGTATTAGAAAACTTTGAGTCAATACAATTTCCTGTTTGGTTGACAACGCACCGTGAATTACACACTAATCGTTGTATTCGAATTGTATATGACCATCTCGCTACAGAGCTTAGTAGCCAATAAATATTTAGTGAGAAATTTGTTGGAATCACTTATACGTAACTCTAGAATGACCGCTAACGACCCAAAGCAGTCATATTTAAAATAATCTAGGGGATTGTAATGTATCAATTAAGAAGTGGTTTAACATTTCTTGAAATGTGTCAAAAGGCATTGTTATTTTTTGCGCTAGGTTTGTTTGTTGGAGCAATGGCTCAGCTTATAATGCCAAAAATATTAAGCCCCACTCTTGTAAGAGATATATTAGATATTCCTGTCTACCCAAGACCTAACTCATTTATTTTCTTATTAGAGCTTACACCAATGTTTTTGGCGGGCTCAGTATTTGGCTGGATACTATCCATAGCATCAAAACCTCACTACATAATCAATACAGCATTTGCGACTCTCGGATCATTACTGTTTGTATTTTTCATGTCATTTAATATGAGCCGGTTATTTGGATTTAATGAATTTTATTTTGAGCATCCATGGATATGGTCATATCTAGCAGGTTTTACTTTTACATTGTTATTATTTAGTGCTGTATCAAACGCTGAAACCATCAAAACAAAAGGTGTTGCAACTTTATGCGTATTACTTGCATGCATATCCATTTACTTAATTGCAAGCTATGTTTACTTGTCAAGAGACTATAAGAGACCTATAGATGCCTATGCATCTGTGGAGGGAATCAGATTACTACCAAGGTTCATACCAAAAGCTTATTTGATGTTAACAAATTATAAAAACCGCTATATAGAAGGCAACAAAGAGTCACTGCATAGATTTCTTTTCACACTTTATGCTTCTAAGAGATATAGCAAGTCAAGACTGATAGAACTTTCGGCTGGATACTTGAAAAATGGCGCTGATATTAATGAGGTTAACCATCATGGAACTATATTGCATGGGGCTGTCAGTTCAAGAGATGTAAAACTTATAGAACATGCACTAAGTTTTGGCGCAGATAAAGAAATCAAAACACATATATATAAAAATTATAGGTGCACTGATATGACAAGTCTGGAATTAGCCAAATGCTTGCATGCTCTCGGTCGGCATGATTACACAAATATTATTTCGCTGCTTTAAACCAAAATGACCGCTAATGGCCGAAAGCGGACATTATCGGTAGTTGAAGAGTAGGGTGCTCACCCCTCTACAAAACCCGCGTTCCTAATCTTAATTCGAGTGAGCAACTCATCTACTTAAATAAATAATCAAATTATTGATTAAATTAAAAAAAGTCCTTTTTGCCATAGTATCGGCAATAAATTTCCGCTATGGAATGTTACTTCATCCTACCCGCCAACGCTTATATACGATAACTAGCATATAAAAGTTATTTTAAGACTGGCGAAGTGCCTAAACAACAAAAAATACTTACTGATATTTTCTGTTGAATAATGGCATACATCTTGCTCTACATATAAATATGTCAAATTATAAACATTATAACTAATGCATATCATTATATATGTCTACAACATCCAAAAGTGAAATTTTATTTTGAGTGTCAGTAGAGCAACTAATTTTATCATTCCTAAAGCTCTTTGGATCTTATATTTTTGCTATGCGACTATTGTGGCACTTATTTTCCAGAAGTTTCTTTTGCCTTTGTTGCCATCCCTTCATGCGGGGAATGGATTACTGACCAATGATGCAATTTATTTTCATACAGTTGCGAAGGATTTGGCTGATCAAATTCGATTAAATGGTTGGTCTAATTGGTCGCTTTACCCTGGGTTAGGGGCTGGTGCTAACGTTTCAGTCTTATCAATTTTATATGTATTTTTTGGCACAGATCCATCATTGGCAATTCCTATAAATGCTGTACTACATGCTAGCAGTGGTGTTCTAATTTATTTAATTGCGAAGACAATCTATCCGGGAAATGTTGGGCATTACGCGGGACTAATTGCATCTGCATTTTTTATAGTTTTTCCATCAAGTCTGAATTGGTATGCACAAATTCACAAAGATGGATATGCAATTTTAGGCTATCTACTAGTGTTGTATTCATGGGTCTCATGGGTATCAATAGAAAATTGGAAAAATAAGCTTTTACTATTTTTATCAGGAAATATATTTGGCGGAATATTGATAATGTCCGTACGCATATACGCGGTAGATGTATTATTGTTGGCAGTGTTTTTATTATTATTTTTTGTAGCGTTAAGCAATATAACTCAAAAAAGGGGATTGCCGATTATTTTTGGGGCTGCCGCCGCAGTGATATTCCTTGGAGCCTTAGTTATCACTACGCATGTTTTAGGTTTTGATAATTTAGCTAATGTTTACACTTCTGCATATGATGAGAACTGTCCCATTGTTGAGTCTTGGGAATGGCAACGCATTTCTTTTGTTCCAGCAAAAATAGATTCTTTAGCTGAAAACATATCTGCATTACGTCTTTCTTTAATTTGTAGTGGGTATGAATCTAATTCCGTACATGATGGTTTTATCGTTCCAGATAACTTCATAAGTTTAATTGCATATTTGCCAAGAGTGTCGCAAATAGCTTTATTTGCACCTTTTCCTGATACTTGGCTGAATGAACTTTCTATAACCAGAATTGTAGGTTCCGTTGAAATATTCATCTGGTACCTCTTAGTGCCTGGCATATTTCTATTATTATGGCAACGCAACACTCTATCAGTTTGGTTAATACTTGGTTTTGGATTTGTGTTCTTGTTTACATATGGATATGTCACCGCAAATTTAGGAACATTACATCGCATCCGTTATCCATTCTTAATGATCTTTATGTTACTGGGACTGCTTGGTTGGCTAGGGACTATATTTAAACATTTGAATTTAGAAATGTTTAAAAGAAACATGACTTCACCCAAAACAGATTACCGAAATGCATTTAAGAAGGAGCGAGTGAAAGTGGTCAGTGCAGGTGCATCGGTTATATGTTTCACAGCTTTATCATTTGTGTTGTTTTTTTACCGCGATGTTTTGATGGGGCAAAAATTTGGAGTAGGAAGTGAGTTAGATGCATTTTTTTTGGCAATGTTGTTACCAATGTTTTTTGTAAATGTTTTTAGCATTCCTTTAGGTTCTTCATTTATTCCTGTATATCACAGGTTACGAAATAATTCAGCTACCAATGCTGATTCAATGTTTTCAACAGTATTGTTTTTTTCACTTGGAAGCTTAACGATGGTGGGAGGTATACTTCTTTTATTATCTAATGTTATATATCCTATTATTGTAAGCAAGCTGGATGTAAACACAATTTTGCGCACACTTGATTTACTTCCATATTGTGTATTGATCTTGGTGCAAAGTGTAGTAGTGGTATTAGCGAATGCAATCCTCAATGCACGGCAAATATATAGTTGGCCTGCGATTTATCAAGCAGCTGTACCAATTTTTTCAATCATTTCACTATTTATATATGGAAAAGAATCAGGTATTGCAAGTGTTGCGGTAGGAATGCTATTTGGTCAGACAATTAATCTAATTTTAGTTCTGTATTTATTATATCGAGACGGGGTTACATTAAAAATCAACTTCTCTAGTAGAATTCATAATGAAAGCTATAGAGAACTATACAAACTATATGTAGCACTCGTAGTTGCCGCGTTATTTGCGAGCGCAACGACGGTAATTGATAACGTAATGGCATCCAGTCTGAATGCAGGTAGTATTGGAATATATTCATTAGGTAGTAAAGTAAGTATTTTTGCTACCGGAGTAATTGGCGCAGGAATTGCCTCGGTGGTATTACCTCGATTTACTACTCTGTTTTTAAATGGGGATTCTGAAGCGTGTAAGCGCGACCTCGCATTTTTTATCTACTTAGGAACTGTTTTAACTATACCAATAGCATTAGTATTATTTAGTATTTCTGATGATGTGGTACAAATTGTTTTCAGCGGTGAATTGATGACAATGCATGGTGCAGAAGAGGTTGGCCGCGTAGCAATATTTGGAATAGCCCAACTTCCATTTTTTGTTTCTTATGCCTTACTAATCCGGTTTGCCAATGCTTATAAAAAGGGTAAGTTTATAGTGATAGCGGCATCACTCGGGCTTATTTTAAATGTTGTGTTGAATATAATTTTAATGCAAATAATGGGAGTCTCGGGCCTAGCTCTAGCCACTACATTGTCAGTTTTAGTGACCAGCTTAATTCTTATGATTATGGCAATCAGATATGGTTATATTAGAGTGTTTGATGTTTTGCTAATTACATTTTCTTGGTGTATTTATTTAACCTCTGTTTTGTGTATACACTTCCAAAGTTATGCTGGTTTTGCAGTTTCGATAATTGCAATGTTAGTTTTAATGTGGGAAATTTGGATGGCTCAGAGAGAGCCATCATTAAAATCTAAATTGGATATTCCAGCATATAGCTGAAAGTTATACGAGTGATCACCCCTCTACGAAACCCGCGTCCTAAATCGTAATGCGACGTAAACATGAAGTATCCATTGGCTTTTTTTGAAAACTAAATAATGAAAAACAATAAGTAAAAGGCATCCCCAAAATGCCTTCTAAAAATGTTTGATTAATTGATTGGTGGAGGCGGCGGGAATCGAACCCGCGTCCGCGAACCCTCTGCCGTTGGTACTACATGCTTAGTCGCTCTTTAACTTAACCGTTATACTCCCGAACGACAGGGCATATAACGGGGAGCCTGGATTAGTTTTAATGGATCCGCTCCAGACAGACTTCACCACGAGCTTACTAAGGTTACGCCCGAGTCAGAACCGTAAGCTGAACTGGTCGGACGGCAATAGACTGGTTTTTAAGCAGCTAGAGCGTAGTTGTCATCGTTTGCAACTATATTTTGCAGCGTTATTTACGAGGCCAGCTAACATCCTCGGCATGCACCTCAAGTTTCGTAATCCACGTCGAAACCGAGTCGCCCCCCATTCATTTCACAAGAGCGATACGATGAATATATAACTATACTATATATAAGTATCAAACTTTGTTGATAAAACGCACGGTATATATATTGGACCGTCCTTTTTCGATATGATTCCGGCCTCTCGAATACTCATTTTTACCTTAAAGGCGATCATTTTAAATGTTGATCATTCAAGGAGATCAAGCGTTATCTTCATTTAGAATTCAGAATCTTCAACGCCTGCTGAAAGCATTCACCTCTAAGGTCTCCGGTATTACGGCTACGTATGTTCATTTCGTGCAAACTAATGATGAACTTACACAAAATGAACATTCAAAACTTGAAGCACTGCTTTCTAGAGCGCAATCGTCAAAAAACGAAACAGAAAGCAATTTTGAACTTCTCGTAATACCGCGATTTGGAACGATTTCTCCATGGTCTTCTAAAGCAACCGATATTGCACACAACTGTGGTTTGGAAAAAGTAAACCGTGTTGAGCGAGGTGTTTGGTATCAATTTACTCTAGATAGTGCGCTAACAACACAAGAAAAAGAAAAATTAGTTTCAACTTTGCATGACCGAATGACCGAATCTGTTTCTTTTTCACTTGATGATGGTCAAAAATTATTTATTGAAGAAAGCAAGCGCGAATTAATGCAAATTCCTCTAGGTAAGAATGCCAAAGATGCATTATCCAAAGCAAACCAGGAAATGGGGCTGGCTTTAGCTGAAGATGAAATTGATTATTTAATTGAAAATTATAAAGCGCTTGATAGAGCCCCAACAGATGTCGAGTTAATGATGTTTGCGCAAGCAAACTCTGAGCATTGTCGACACAAAATATTTAACGCCAGTTGGAATATAGATGGTCAGCTTAAACAACAAAGTTTGTTTGGCATGATTAAAAATACCTATAAACATTCTTCCGAAAATATTTTATCTGCCTACAGTGATAATGCTGCAGTCATTGTCGGTCATGAGGCCTCACGTTTCCATGTGAATCCTGCTAATCATCAGTACCAGTTTGATCAGGAAAATGTTCATATCTTGATGAAAGTGGAAACCCATAATCATCCCACTGCAATTTCTCCTTTTCCCGGGGCGGCAACAGGTTCGGGAGGAGAAATTAGAGATGAAGGTGCAGTAGGTCGTGGTGGAAAACCGAAAGCAGGTTTATGCGGGTTTTCCGTTTCAAATTTACATTTACCTGAAAGTTTACAACCGTGGGAGTTTGATTACGGAAAACCCAGCCGAATAGTCAGCGCATTAGATATTATGATTGAAGGGCCAATAGGCGCGGCTTCTTTTAATAATGAATTTGGGCGACCAAATATACTTGGTTATTTCAGAACGTTTGAATTAGATATTTCGGCACAAAAAGATAATAGTGATGTGCGGGGATATCACAAACCCATCATGATTGCAGGTGGTTTGGGAAATGTTCGAGATGAACATGTATTAAAAGAAAAATTTCCCAGCGATACACCGATTATTGTTTTAGGGGGCCCTGCAATGTTAATTGGTCTGGGCGGTGGTGCGGCTTCTTCTATGGCAAGCGGAACAAGTACAGAAGATTTGGATTTTGCATCTGTACAACGTGGTAATGCTGAAATGCAAAGACGCTGCCAAGAGGTGATTGAGCAGTGCATTGTTCAAGGCAAAGAAAGTCCAATACTTTCTATCCATGATGTTGGGGCAGGT
Source organism: Gammaproteobacteria bacterium (assembly GCA_965243395.1). Classification (GTDB taxonomy): domain Bacteria; phylum Pseudomonadota; class Gammaproteobacteria; order UBA4575; family UBA4575; genus JABDMD01. Next base: position 907,469 of record CBDEUS010000001.1, read on the forward strand.
GGACTATCCAACGCTATTCCGGAACTTATTCATGATGCAGCGTTGGGTGGAAAATTTGAACTTAGAAATATCCCTAATGCTGAGCCCAGTATGTCACCTAAAGAAATTTGGTGCAACGAAGCGCAAGAACGTTATGTGCTTGCAGTAGACAAGAACAAATTAGATGAATTTGAGGAATTGTGCATACGTGAGCGATGTCCTTATGCCGTTCTAGGTACTAGCACAAAAGAGCCGCAGCTTGTTCTTGGTGACAAAGAATTTAATAACCATCCAATAGAACTACCGATGGACGTTTTGCTTGGCAAAACACCCAAAATGGAACGCAATGTTCGGTCTAAATCAAGCTTGTCTCAAACATTTTATATGAAGGATATTGATTTAGTCGAAGCGGTTGATCGAGTGCTTCGATTGCCTACCGTAGCATCAAAAAGCTTTTTAATTACCATCGGTGATCGCACCGTTACAGGTATGGTTACACGAGATCAGTTTGTGGGTCCTTGGCAAGTACCTGTTGCGGATGTTGCCGTAACTTGTAGTGACTACCAAGGTTATACGGGTGAAGCAATGGCGATGGGTGAACGTACTCCTGTTGCATTACTTTCTGGACCAGCATCGGGTCGGATGGCTATCGGTGAAGCGATTACCAATATCCTTGCTGCAGATGTTAAGCAACTTTCCGATATTCGCTTGTCTGCTAACTGGATGGCGCCTGCAGGTCATGAAGGCGAGGACGCAAATTTATTTGCCACTGTGCAAGCCGTCGGTGAAGAATTGTGTCCTGAATTAAAAATTGCTATTCCCGTGGGTAAAGATTCGTTATCTATGAAAAGTGTTTGGAATGCGGAGGGCACATCTAAGTCAGTCACTGCGCCGCTATCTCTAATTATTTCCGCGTTTTCTCCTGTGCAGGATGTGCGGAAATCATTAACACCTGAATTAAATAAGAATTTAGAAAACTCCTTAATCCTGCTAATTGATCTTGGTGCTAAGAATAATCGATTAGGTGGTTCTTCGTTAGCACAAGTTTATTCGCAATTGGGTGATATGCCTGCCGATCTGGATGACCCAGCACTGCTTAAAAACTTTTTTGCAGCTATTACCGAATTAAAATCTGCAGGTTTAATTCATGCATATCATGATCGATCAGATGGTGGTTTATTGGCATGTATCTGTGAAATGAGTTTTGCAAGTCATGCAGGGCTGGATATTCATATTGATGACTTAGGTGATGATTTCATTGCAAGTTTATTCGCAGAAGAATTAGGAGCCGTCATCCAGATTGCAGAGGAAGATTATGATGCCGTCGTGAATTCACTGGCTAAACACAAATTAGATTCTTTCACATATGTTCTAGGCAAGCCTAATAATGAAAATACACTTTCTATTTCGCATTCAAATAAAGTTATATACAAAAATAAATGGTCAGAGCTAATTAAAGCTTGGTCAAGCACAAGTTATGCAATTCAATCCTTGCGGGATAATCCTTTATGTGCAGATCAAGAATTAGAAGTTACTACTGATGAAAAAAATCCTGGGTTAAGTGCAAAATTAAACTTTGACATCAATGAAGACATCACACTGCCTTATATAAATAAAGGTGTGAATCCAAAAATTGCCGTATTAAGAGAGCAGGGTGTGAATGGCCATATCGAAATGGCTGCTGCTTTTGATCGTGCTGGATTTGATGCAGTGGATGTACATATGACAGATTTAATTAGTAAAAGACAGAAGCTTGAAAACTTTAATGGCTTAGTTGCCTGTGGCGGATTTTCATATGGAGATGTATTAGGGGCAGGAGGCGGCTGGGCTAAATCAATATTATTCAATAATTATCTAAAAGATGAGTTTGAAACCTTTTTTAATAATAAAAATGTTTTTGCACTGGGAGTTTGCAATGGTTGCCAGATGATGTCGCAACTAAAAAACATTATCCCTGGAGCACAAGACTGGCCTGAATTTATACAAAATGAGTCTGAACAATTTGAAGCAAGACTCGTCATGGTAGAAATTCTTGAATCTCCATCTATTTTCTTTCAAGGCATGCAAGGTTCTGCATTGCCTATCGTGGTCGCACATGGTGAAGGAAATGCGGTTCACACAGGAAATGGTCTTGATCAGTTGCAAAAAGATAACTTAATAGCGATACAATACATTAATAATTACTTACAAGTATCTGAAAAATATCCATTTAATCCTAATGGATCTCCGCTAGGCGCGACAGGATTTTGCAATGATGATGGACGGTTCACCATTATGATGCCGCATCCTGAAAGACTGTTTCGTACAGTGCAATATTCATGGCACCCAGAAGGCTGGAATGAGGATGGACCATGGATGAGAATTTTCAGAAATGCTAGGAATTTCATAGAGTAACATCAAATTATTAATCTTAATTAAACTTATTACCCTTATAGGCCAAAATAATTAGAAACAAACCTTTTGAATTCATTGTCATATTTAGTGTTCGTTTATTGAAAAATTGTGTCAATAAAACGTTATTTAAAATAAAAAATTGTGAATAAAAGATATCTCTTTTATGTGGGATTCCTCTATAATCACTTTAAGAGAAAGCCTTAATTGGGGAAGGGTATCTGGATAAATAATGAACAAAAAATTTAAAATTTTATTTTTTCATATCATGCTTGTAACACTGATGCCTTTTAGTGTGTCTGCTGAGTGGTATGTAGGTGCTGATACTTATCAAAATGAAATTTTGCCTTATCCAGATAGTATCTCTGACAACAGTTTATTTTCAGAGAATATTACAAGTTACAAATCTGATCCTTACGACACAAGCGTTTCTTTATTTGGCGGCTATCGCACTACGGATAATTTCTCGCTTCAACTTGAATATCAGGATGAACTTTCATTTGGTATAGATGAAATGTTTGCGGGCTCATCGCTTTGGTTCCCTGAAGCTAGCTCAGAAAGTTTTGATTCAAATGCTTTGTTCTTCACTGGAATAAGTAGTTATCCGATCAATGATAGTGGCGTGTTCTATATGAAAGGCGGTTTGTTTAATTGGGAAATTGATTCCAATTATTATGAAACAAGTGAAAAGTATTTAGGCCGAACCAGCGGCACAGACTTTTTCTATGGCTTAGGCGCAAACTATGATTTAAATACTCGATTTGGTATCAGTGCTGAATGGGAACGTTACCAAATGGAAGAATCTGATATTGACTATCTCTCTACCAAGCTTAAATTTAAGTTCTAAAGCCATACTCTAAGGCTTGAATATACAATCTATTTACTATCTCTATCGGCAGATAAAGATCTGAATCTATGCCTTTATTAGGGGCTAAATGCCTGAAATTAAGCATAATTTCCTAATAATAATAGATATTTGAGCTATAATTTAAGGTTCAGCATATTAACTATAGTTACTTATAAAAATCCATCAGGAGATCTCGCGATGTTTACAGCAGACATGACTATTGCAAATTTCGACAAGGAACTTACCGATGCAATTAAATCGGAAATTCGTCGACAAGAAGAACATGTAGAACTTATTGCATCTGAAAATTACACAAGCCCACGTGTAATGGAAGCACAAGGATCTGTCTTAACCAACAAATATGCAGAAGGTTACCCGGCAAAGCGATATTACGGTGGATGCGAATATGTAGATATTGCTGAGCAACTCGCTATAGATCGTTTAAAAAAATTATATTCTGCAGATTACGCTAATGTGCAACCTCACTCTGGTTCACAAGCGAATGCTGCAGTTTATCTAGCGTTATTGGAACCGCATGACACGATTATGGGCCTTGCTTTGTCACATGGCGGACATTTAACACATGGCTGCCCGGTTAATTTCTCCGGAAAAATATTCAACGCAGTGCAATATGGTTTAAACCCAGATACTGGTGAAGTGGATTACGATGAAGTCGAACGTCTTGCAAAAGAACATAAACCTAAAATGATTGTTGCAGGTTTTTCTGCATATTCACGTGTTTGGGACTGGCAACGTTTTAGAGATATTTGCGATGAAGTAGGCGCTTTATTTTTTGTAGATATGGCGCACGTGTCTGGATTAATTGCAGCAGGTTTATATCCAAACCCTGTGCCCGTTGCAGATGTTGTCACTTCAACAACACACAAAACGTTACGAGGACCACGTGGTGGAATCATTCTTGCGAGAGAAAATGAAGAAATTACCAAAAAGTTAAACTCTATGGTATTCCCAGGGACACAAGGCGGGCCTTTAATGCACGTCATTGCCGGTAAAGCTGTAGCATTTTTAGAGGCATTACAACCGGAATTTAAAGAATATCAGCAACAGGTTTTAAATAACGCCAAGGCAATGGCGCAACAATTTATGGACCGCGGCTATAAAATTGTTTCAGGTGGTACTGATGATCACTTATTTTTAGTTGATTTAATTGATAAAGGTATTACCGGTAAAGATGCGGATGCGGCGCTTGGAAAGGCGAATATCACTGTAAACAAAAATACTGTTCCTAATGATCCACAATCACCTTTTGTAACAAGTGGATTACGTATAGGTACACCTGCAGCAACAACACGCGGCTTTAAAGAGCAGGAATGTAAAGAACTCGTTAACTGGATCTGCGACATTTTAGATAATCTAGAAGATACAAGTACAATTGAGCGTGTTAAAAATCAAGTGCTCGATCTTTGCAAACGTTTTCCTGTTTATCGCTCAAGTTCAGAGCAGCAAGCAGTAGCTTAAAGTTTTATACAACTAACATTATAAAATTATTGAGCGTTAAAAAATGCATTGCCCATTTTGCCGCTCGGAAGAGACTAAGGTAATTGATTCGCGCCTTGCCAATGATGGCTATCAAGTCCGCAGGCGGCGTGAATGTTTGGACTGTAACCAGCGTTTTACAACTTTTGAAACAGTAGAAAGAAATTTACCAAGAGTGGTGAAACACGATGGGCGTAGAGAGCCCTTTAGTGAAGATAAACTTCGAAAAGGCATTACGCTTGCTTGTGAAAAAAGACCTGTTGCCACTGAAGATATAGATACAGCTATTAATTTAATTTCACGTAAAGCTTTAGGAGTAGGAGAGCGAGAAATTTCTGCAAAGGTAATTGGTGAATGGGTAATGCAAGAGCTTCGCTCGCTCGATCAGGTTGCATATGTACGCTTTGCATCTGTTTATATGAGCTTTGAAGATGTGCAAGCATTTAAAGATATTATTGATCGCGTTGAAAATGAGTTAACTCCAGAAATGCTTAAAAGCCAGCTGTCACTCATCGTTGAAGATAGCGATAATAAAACTCATTAGTCATCTCAATTTTTAGCTGGCAGATCGTCAGTATGAATAAATTAGTCAATGATCATGCCTATATGGCTCAAGCTCTGCGATTAGCCGAGAAGGGCCTCTATACTACGCGAACAAACCCAAGAGTTGGTTGCATTATCGTGAAACATGACCAAGTTATTGGTCATGGTTTTCATGTTTCTCCAGGAAAACCACATGCTGAAATTAATGCAATAGAAAATTGCAAAGGGGACACACAGGACGCTATTGCTTATGTAACTCTTGAGCCTTGCTCACATTATGGAAAAACGCCACCCTGTATCGAATCTTTGGTTGCGGCAAAACTCCGTCGTGTTGTTGCTGCCATGCAAGACCCAAATCCACAAGTTGATGGCAAAGGGCTAGAGTATTTGCGAGAACACAACATTGAAACGACCTGCAATATCCTCAAAAATGAAGCCACAGAATTAAATAAAGGATTTGTACAGCGTATGACGAAGGCTCGCCCTTATGTAACAGTAAAATCCGCAATGAGTATTGATGGCAGAACGGCTCTACAGTCAGGCGAAAGTAAATGGATTAGTAGTGAACAATCCCGCAAGGATGTGCAAAAACTGCGTGCTCGAAGCTGTGCCATTATGACGGGCATTGATACAGTTATACAAGATGACCCTCAACTAAATGTAAGACTTAAAAAAGAAGAGTTAGGTTCCAATAATGATATTGAGCAGCCAATACGGGTGGTACTTGATACAAAACTAAGAATCTCACCTAAAGCTAAGATAATAAATATACCTGGTCAAACGATTATTTTTACATGCTGTAAAGATAGTAGAAAACAACAAACTCTTGTTGACAAAAATGTAGAAATTGTTGTTGTGTCTATTCAAGATGGCCATGTTGATTTTAAAGATGTAATGTCTAATTTGTCTGAAAGAGGTGTAAATGAGGTTTTAGTTGAAGCAGGGCCAACCTTGATTGGCAATTTAATAGAAAACGAATTAGTTGATGAAATGATTATTTATATGGCCCCGCATATCATGGGAGATTCAAGTAAAGGTTTAGTAAAGCTTGAGCCCATACTTGATATGCAAGAACGAATTAATATGCAAATTATTCAAACTAGAAAAATAGGAAATGACATTAAACTTCAACTGAAAGTTCAGTATTAATTAAAAATTAAGAATAAAACTATGTCCACAATTGTTGCTGTAAAGAAAAATGGAAAAGCGTGTATCGCTGCAGATACGCTGACAACATTTGGTGATATAAAACAATCAAGTGAGTTTGACGATACGCATGATAAAATTTACATGCATTTAGACAACTATTTTGGGATTGTTGGCAGTGCGGCTCACCATATTGTAATTCAAAGCCTATTGAAAAAGCATGGAGCCGATTTGAGTTTTAATTCTCAACTTGAAATATTTGAATCATTTCGTAAATTACACCCCATTCTCAAAGACGAATATTATCTAAACCCGAAGGATGAAGAAGAAGATCCGTATGAGTCTTCACGCATTGATACACTATTAATTAATCCTCATGGAATTTTTGCAGTTTATGCTTTACGCGAAGTATTTGAATATTCGAGATTTTGGGCAGTAGGCTCTGGAAGTGATATTGCTTTAGGAGCCATGTATGCCGTCTATGACCGCTTAAGCGATGCGGAAGAGATTGCAAAAATGGGTATAGAAGCAGGAGCGACGTTTAATAACGCTACTGCGTTACCAATGACTTTATATACAATCGATTTAAAATAACTAAATTATGTTTACAGGTATTGTAGAAGAAGTGGGTATTATCCAGAATGTTGCTAAAAAGCAGGATATCCACCAGTATGAAATACAAGCATCATCTAAGTTTATTCAAGATGTTCAGCAAGGTGATAGTATTGCTGTCAATGGAGTATGTTTAACGGCATATGAAGTTAAATCAGATTCGTTTTACGTTGACGTTTCTGAAGAAACTCAAAAATGCACTAACTTTGGGCAAACTGTTAATAATAAAGTTAATTTAGAACGGGCTGTTACACCTACAACAAGACTAGGTGGGCATTTTGTTAGCGGACATGTAGATGGGTTGGGAGTTATAACTCAACGTGAAGACAAAGAAAATGAAACTATTTTATGGCTACAAGTACCTTTAGAGCTTGTGAAATTTATCGCTGTAAAAGGATCTATTTGTATTAATGGAGTAAGCTTAACAGTAAATCAAACTAATGATGAGCAATGTTGCGTAACAATCATTCCTCACACTTTGGCTAATACGACATTGGCATCTGTTCAAGTTCAAGAGTATGTAAATATCGAGGTGGATTTGATTGCCAGGTACTTAGAAAAAATCGCTCAAACTTTATAATAGAGTATTAATTATGAAGCATAGTGAAACTACTGGCGCGAATTATTCGGGCAACAATAAGAAAATTGCAGTTGTTGCTGCACGCTTCAATGGTGAAATTGTAGAAGCGATGCGTAAAGCTGCGCATCAAACATTACTAGATCATGGAGTTAATGAAGCCGACATTTTTCATTTGCATGTACCCGGTGCATTTGAGCTTCCACTTGCTTGTAAATCGTTAGCAAATAAAGATTATGATGCTGTAATTGCACTCGGCTGTGTTATACGAGGTGAAACACCTCACTTTGATTATGTGTGTAATGGGGCAGCCTTAGGCATTCAAATGGCTAATTTGGAGACAAATAAACCTATAGCATTTGGTGTATTAACAACCAATACCAGTGAACAAGCTCAACAAAGATCTTCTGAAAAAAATATTGAGCAAAATAAAGGTCGAGATGCGGCTTTATGCGTATTAGAAATGCTTAATGCTCTTGATTCAATTCAGTAATAGTATTTGTGCAGCCTGAAAAACGTCATTGGTCAAGAAGATTCGCGTTGCAGGCCATATACCAATGGCAGTTAGGCGGACATAGCGTTGACGAGTTATTAGCTCAGTATGTTGAGGATGAAAACTGGCATAAAGTAGATAAGGATTATTTTGTAGACTTAATCAGTGGGTCGATTAATGAAAAAAATGAACTCACTAACGTATTTTTACCTTTTATAGAAATTCAGGCAGAGCAAATTGATCCAATTGAGAATGCGATTTTACTTTTTGCTACATATGAAATAACGCATAAACCAGAAACGCCCATTAAAGTTGTATTGTCTGAGGCTATAAATTTATGTAAGAAATTTGGCTCAACTGATGGTTATAAATTTGTTAATGCTGTATTAGATAAAGTGGCTGCAGCACGTACCTCAAACAATTAATTTAGCTTGCCTAATTTGTCTGAACAAGAATTAATCGAAAAATATTTCTCTCGACACCAATCTGCTTGTGAGTCTGTGCAAATTAGTGTGGGTGATGATGCCGCTATAGTTAATCCACCTAACGGTAATAAGCTTGTAGTGACTACAGATACACTAAATGCAGGAATACATTTTTATTCAGATTGTAATGCAAAATTCTTAGGTCATAAATCTCTAGCAGTTAGTTTAAGTGATATTGCTGCAATGGGAGCAATGCCTCTATGGGCAACGTTGAATTTATCATTACCAGAAATTAATCATGAATGGTTAGATAACTTTTCTAACGGACTTTATGAACTTGCAGATGCATATCATGTAAAGTTAATTGGCGGTGATCTTGTCACTGGACCTCTTTCAATTACTGTTTCAGTTATCGGATATTTAAGATCAAAACAACTATTGAGAAGTAATTGTGAAGTTAATGATCTAATATATGTCACAGGTTATTTGGGTGATGCTTCATTTGGATTAAAGGTACTTGAGGATAATATAGATATCGATAATGAAGATCGCGAATACTTTTTAACTCATTTCCAACAACCAACGCCTAGGTTAGATGCATCAGAATATATTGCTGATATTGCAAATTCAGCAATTGATATTTCAGATGGGTTTCTGCTAGATATGCTGCGAATGTTAAAGATGAGCAAAAAAGGTGCAGTAATTGATGTAAATAAGATTCCAGTCTCGAAACCTTTAAAAAAATATCTAGACCAATTTATACACTTAGATGATGTATTAACCGGCGGTGAAGACTATCAACTTATTTTTACCGTTAAGCCAGAGGATAAAATTAGATTAGAGAAAACTTTATCTAGCCGTAATATTATGATCACTCAAGTAGGCGAAATTGTGGCTGGTTCAAGTATAAGTTTGCTACGCGACAACCAGCCATTTGTTTTACCAAAGCATTTAGGGTTCGATCATTTTTCTTAGTTAACATGCAAGAGTCCATTCGAAAAATTGTTTTACGAAACCCTGTCCATATTTTCTCATTTGGTCTTGGTGCGGGCTTGTCTCCAATCGCACCAGGAACATTTGGCACTTTAATTGCTGTGCCTCTATTTTTATTGGTGAGTAATTTTTCACCTATAATATATTTACTTTTTGTTACGTTGTTATTTTTTGTTGGATGTTGGTCTGCCGGGTATACAGCTAAGGCGTTGAAAGTGCATGATCATCCCGGAATAGTGATCGACGAAATAGTTGGTTTTTTAATCACAATGCTACTTGTTCCCGTTACCTGGTACTGGGTTATCTTAGGATTTGTCCTGTTTCGCTTATTCGACATCTGGAAGCCTTGGCCCATCTCAGTCGTAGACCAACATATCAAGGGTGGCACGGGTATTATGTTGGATGACCTGCTAGCCGCTTTGTATAGCCTGCTATCCCTACATATCGCAATTTGGTCGGTCAAAATCCTGTAATTCATGACCTAGGTCTCTGAGCAGGGTAAACTCTGTAAGTTGAGGAATATACTACTATATTTCAGTTAGATAAGGCCGATTCTCAAAGCCATATTTAGACTTCAACAAGAGTGAACATAGGCAGTGAAACTGTCTATTAATAATACAGTAATAAATTAAGCAGAAATATATAACCAACAATAGTTACTTGGAAATATGGGTGTATTAGGCGCAATACGCGTAGATGGAACGATAGATCAGATCATCTCGCAAGGATCTGCAGGGGGCGACTACCAGAAGAACCTCGTCAAATTACAAAAGTTATCCTCAAAAGCTATTCCTAAACTAGCAGATCGTATTGATGGTGCAAATGAAGAGCAATCCAAACATATCATCAATATTTTGTCAGATTTAGCTACCCTTAAAAATGCAGAACATTTTAAACCTTTATTTTCTCACCAAAGTAATCATGTTCGTGATGGTGTAGTTGAAGCTTTATCTAAGTCTCCAGATATTGACCCAAATCGATTCGTTGATTTATTTGAAAAACAGAATGCTTCAAAACCTATGTTAATAAGTTTGCTTACTGCTCAAAAACAAAAAGTAAACGGTTCTAAGTTATTACGTTATGCCTATAAATTAGAACATAACGACCAAGCAGCATTATTTAAATTACTTGAATCAATCGCTAGTGAGACAATCGTTCCAGAATTGGTTAATCGTGTAGACACAAAAGATCCTATTATCAGAACATACATTACGAAAGTAATGGCAAAATTTGATTTACCTAATGTCATTGACTCATTAAGTAAACTTTTATCTGATGAAAATAAAGCAGTGCGTCTTGCCGCGCTTGATGGCTTGTCTCGAGCAAATAAAATTAATGATATTGAAAAGCTTTGCAAATTAATTGGAGATCCCGATTACAAAGTTCAAAATAAGGCAATTGAAGCAATTGTCAAAGTTAATCATCCAAAAACAGTATTATATCTAATACCACATCTAAAAGATGAATCGGAGTATGTTCGCAGGGCAGCAGTTGAAGTTTTAAACGAAATCGCAAGTAAAGAATCTGTAAAAGATTTATTGAATGCCATTAAAGATGAAGATTGGTGGGTGCGTAGTCGTGCTGCTGATGCACTTGGGAAAATTGGTGGCAAACGTGTCGTACAAGCAGTTATTCAACTTATTAAAGATGATGATGAATTCATACGTCGTTCTGCAATTGAAATTATTAATGCTACTAAAGATGAGAGTACTTTTGACGCTTTAGTGCAATCATTGGACGATTCTGACTGGTGGGTCAGAGAAAGAGCAATTGATGGTCTTGCAGAATTGGGGAATAAAAAATGCATCCCTATTTTAGTGAACATGCTCACTAAAAATCCAGATAATGAAGCAATGGTAGTTGTTTTATTAAAAGCTTTTGCAACATTAAAAGCCGATGAGGCAGTTACGATTACAGTTAAACAATTAAAATCCAAATCAGAGAACATTATTAAAGAAGCAATTAAAACTCTGATGGTTATTACTCCAGAAGATAAAGTCGAGCTTATAGTAAAAGCAATAGATAAAGTTATTGCCGATCATTCAGAAGAAGTTCAAGAGTTAGGGCAGGAAGCCATTAATAGAATTGTTGAACAAGAACCTCCTGAATCATCAATTCAAGTGTTTAAAGACGAAGTCGATAGTATAGACGTAAGCAAAGACACAGTCACCATGAAGGGTAAAATTACTCGTGGTGATACTTCAATAGAAAGCAAAACAGTTAATCCAGATGATTTACAGCCCGATGATATGCTGGCTGACCGTTATCGTTATATTAAGAAAATTGGTAAAGGCGCATTTGGCTCAGTATTTCTAGTTGAAGATACAATGATTAGTGAAGAAATCATTCTCAAATTTTTAAATACTCAGTTTGTAACAGATGAAAGCATAATTAAGCGATTTATCTATGAATTACGTTTTGCACGTAAGATTACTCATCCCAATGTGATTCGCATCTATGACATGGTGTCATTTGGTAAAGCACATGCAATTTCAATGGAATATTTCAGAAGTCATACTCTAAGTGCTGAAGTAAAAGATAAGAAGCCAATGAATATCGAAAGAGCGAAAAAATTCACATATGACGTTTGCAGCGGCATGGAGAGCGCACATGCAGTGAATGTCGTACACCGGGATCTGAAGCCAAACAATATACTTATCAATGAAGACAATATTTTGAAAATTGTAGACTTCGGTGTTGCAGCTGCAACACAATCAACAGATACCAAGCTTACTAAAACTGGGCTGCTAGTCGGCACACCAACTTATATGGCACCCGAACAGGTACTTGGAAAAGAAGTTGATGAACGTACAGATATTTATAGTTTGGGTGCAATCATGTATGAGATGCTAACAGGAAGGCCGCCTTACTCAGGTAAAGATAGCATGTCTATTATGTATCAGCATGTACAAGGTAAAGCCGAAAAAGTTAGTGAGAAAAACGAAGAAGTATCACAAGAATTAAGCGATGTAGTCTCCAAAGCAATGAGCGTTAAGGCTGAACATCGGTTTCAAAATATGACTGAATTTAAAAACGCAGTTGAGCAGGCAAAAGTATAAATGGCAAGAATAGATGCATTTTTAAAACTTGGACGTGAGCAAAGTTGCTCAGATATTCATTTGGCTGTGGGAGTTCCCCCCATGTTTCGTATGCATGGTGATTTGGTGCCTATTAAGTTCCGCGACTTAGGGGATAGTGAACTTGAAGGATATATGAGCGAAATTTTAACAAAATCACAAAAAGAAAAATTTCGTCAAGGCGATGATTTAGACTTTTCATATATGTCAGATGGTGTTGGGCGTTTTCGTGTTAACTTATTTAGGAAAACTTCCGGAATTGGTGCAACGTTTAGACATATACCAACTGAGATTCCTGCATTTGAAACCCTAAAGCTACCTCCTGTAATTAAAACCTTTGCTGATTTTAAACAAGGCATGGTGCTAGTAACCGGTTCAACTGGTACAGGCAAATCAACCACTTTAGCGTCGCTTATCCACCATATTAATAAAACACGTAAAGAAAATATCATCACACTTGAAGATCCCATTGAATTTATTCATCCAAGTATGAAATCACAAGTGATCCAGCGCGAAGTGGGTACGCATTTAAATAGTTTTGGTGATGGTCTTCGCGCTTCTTTACGCCAAGACCCTGACATCATACTCGTAGGTGAGATGCGTGATTCGGAAACAATCAGCATGGCAATGCTCGCGGCTGAAACGGGTCATTTAGTATTTGGCACCCTACATACAACGTCTGCAACAAAATCAATTGATCGAATAATTGATGCGCTACCAGCGGAACAACAAGGCCAAGGAAAAATTTTCTTATCGCAAAACTTACATGCTGTTGTCACACAAGAGTTAGTTAAAACATCTGATGGTAGAGGTCGCAGAGCAATTGTAGAAATTATGATAATGAATAATGCAATTTCTAATTTAGTGATGACGGATAAGACTTTTCAGATTCCCAATCAAATACAAACGGGTAGTTCGATTGGCATGCAATTAAAAGATCAAGCTTTACTTGCCGCAGTACAATCAAAAGAAGTTGATCCGGATGATGCCTACTTACACGCTAACGATAAAAAAATGTTTCAGCAATTTGTTTCTGATCCAGATTTACTTCCAAAGGCTAGCTAAATAATTATGGTTGATATCGATACACTTTTAGAAATGTTAGTGGCACGCGGTGGTTCTGATTTACATCTTGTATCTAATGATCCACCTAGAATGAGAGTTTTTGGTGATTTAGAAGCTATTTCTGAGGATATTTTGAGCGCTAAAGAATTGCTTGAGCAAATGATGAATATTATGCCTATGCGTTCGAAAGCAGTGTTTGAAAAAGAAGATAATGCTGATTTTGCATACAGCATAGAAGGAACAGGTCGTTTTCGTGTGAATTCATTTAGGCATCTTAATGGGGTAGGTTGTATCTTCCGATCCATTCCTGCAGAAACAGCTTCATTAGAAGATTTAAACATGCCGGAAATTTTGGCAAGTGTTACTCGACAAAAAGCTGGCATGATTCTGGTTACAGGTAAAACAGGTTCGGGTAAGTCAACCACTCTAGCCGCAATGGTAAATGAAATTAACAACTCTTTAAAAGGGCATGTATTGACCATTGAAGATCCGGTTGAATTCGTGCACGAGCAGAAAAACTGTTTAATGAGTCAACGAGAAGTGGGGCAACATGCAAAGTCATTTGCGAGTGCATTGCACTCTGCATTGCGTGAAGATCCAGATGTCATCTTAGTGGGTGAGATGCGAGATCTTGAGACAATGAGTTTAGCAGTAACTGCAGCAGAAACAGGGATTATGGTATTAGGCACTTTACATACAAACAGTGCCGCATCTACGGTGGATCGAATCATTAATGCTTTCCCTACGAATAAACAAGATCATATACGTACGATGCTTTCAACCTCCTTACGTGCAGTAATTTCACAGCAACTCATTAAGACTAAAGATGGAAACGGTAGAGCTGCAGCAGTTGAAATTATGATCAATACACCTGCGATGGCTAACATCATTCGTGAAGGTAAAACAGATCAAATAGATAACTCGATACAAGGCGGACGAAGCTTTGGCATGCAAAGCATGGATACTGCCATCAAAAAACTTCTTAACGAAGAAAAAATAACGCCTGAAGCTGCTTTTGAAGCCGCAAATGATAAAAGTCAATTCACTAAATACTTCAAAAATACTAACACTGCGAGTCCAGCCGTATAGGTTCATGCTGTGTTTATTCGAAAAATAATTCTAGCTAGTTTACTTTTCTTTACGACTTCTTTACTTGCGTCTGAAAGTTCTATTTCTCAAATTGAAGTCATGGCGTTATTTAAAGATAAAGCTATGGTAAGCATTGATAACGAACAACACTTGCTAAAAGTAGGCGAATCTGCCGTTGCAGGGGTACAACTGATTAAAGCTACTAGCAAATATGCGTTATTGGAAATAAACGGAAAACAAGCTAAGTATGCATTGGGTAACCGTGTGCAGGCTAGTTACTCGGTTACTGAAAAGAAAAGAGTAAATATTTATCGTAATAGTAGTGGAATGTTTAAAACTGTTGGTTCTATTAATGGTTATACGGTTGATTTTCTTGTGGATACAGGTGCTAGTGTTGTAGCATTGAATTCAACTTTAGCAAAACGCCTTGGTATACAATACAAGCTTGATGGAGAAGAGACCGTTGTTGCTACTGCATCCGGGAAAGAACTTGCATATGCTATCGACTTAGACCAAGTAAAAGTCGGAGAAATTATGCTGAGAAATATTGATGCCGTTGTAATTGAGGGGAATGATCCTGCGACACCATTATTAGGAATGTCTTATTTAGGACGTCTTAACATCAATAATGAAGGCCAGTTAATGAGCCTTGAAGAAAAATTTTAATGGCTAAAGACAGCAGAGACGTAACCATAATGTTCGTAGATATAGCGGGCAGTACCCGTTTGTATCAGGAATATGGTGATACGCTGGCACAAGATAGTATTGCGCGCTGTTTAATTCGAATGTCAGAAATAATTAAGCGTCATAAAGGTACTGTCGTTAAATTCATCGGTGATGAAATACTCTGTTATCTATCAGATCCCGAACTTGCCTTTCAGGCTGCATTTAAACTACAAGAAACTGCAAAAGAAACCGTTGACCCTAATGGCGTAAGTCTAGAATTACGAATTGGCATGCATTATGGCTCTGCTATTGTTGAGCCGACGGATATGTATGGCGATTCAGTGAATGTAACCGCTGCAATGCGTGATATAGCAAAGGGAGGGCAAATTATTGCTACTGATGCAATGGTGGAACATATTCCACCTGAAATTGCTCATTTTACACGTCGTTATGATACTTCACGCATCAAAGGACGACAGGAACAAACTGTGATTTACGAAGTAATGTGGGAAGGAGAGGCTTCTACACAAATTCTTTCTGGAACCACAACTTTGGAAAACATGAAGTCGACTAAGTTGCAGTTATCCTTTGAAGATACGGAAATTGCACTACTCGCTAATATGCCTGCTTTAACAATTGGCCGCGATTTAAATAGCGGAATTGTCGTCGAAGGAACATTAGTTTCAAGGCAACATGCGATTATTGAATATCGTCGTGGAAAATTCTTGATTCGTGATCAAAGCACTAATGGTACATACGTTCTCACTGAAGACGGGCGTAGTATTTATTTACGTCGTGAAGAATTTCCATTATGGGGTGAAGGTAAGATTAGTCTTGGGAAAACCATTCTCAATGATAGTGATGAAGACCTCATCCATTTTAATACTCTTTAATTAATTTCAACCTCCAATTCAATATAGAGCCTATTTCAACTGAAATGGGTACAATCAGCTGATTGAGTTCATCTGATATTATAATTTAATGAAAATACGTACCCGTTTTGCTCCTAGTCCCACAGGATATTTGCATATTGGAGGTGCACGAACAGCGCTCTTCAATTGGCTATATGCAAAAAAACACCAAGGCGAATACGTATTGCGTATTGAAGATACTGATAAACAACGTTCTAAAGATGAATTCACTAAGGATATTTTAGAAAGTTTAGCGTGGCTTGGAATCCATTCAGACATTGAACCTGTATATCAATCTAAGCGTTCAGAAAAATACTCAGCAATAATTCAACAATTGCTTGATGAAGATAAAGCATACTACTGTTATTGCTCAAAGGAACGATTAGACTCGTTACGAGAGGAACAATTAAAAAACAAACAGAAACCTCGCTACGATGGGACTTGCCGAAATTTAAAGTCTCCACCTGATTCATCAATTAAACCAGTTGTACGTTTAAAGAACCCTGAACAAGGAAGTATAACTATCCATGATGAAATACGCGGTAAAGTAATTGTCCAAAATTCTGAACTAGATGATTTAATTCTTGCACGATCGGATGGTTCAGCAACCTACCATTTAACTGTAGTCGTAGATGATATTGATCTAAATATCACTCATATAATTCGAGGCGATGATCATTTAAACAACACATTTAGACAACATAATCTATTTTTAGCCTTAAACAAGCAGGCTCCTGTATATGCTCATATACCCCTAATTCATGGAATCGATGGTAAACGACTTTCAAAGAGGCATGGGGCTGTTTCAGTGAATCAATATCGCAAACAAGGATTTTTACCAGGCGGCTTATTAAATTATTTAGTAAGGCTAGGGTGGTCGCATGGAGATCAAGAAATTTTTACAACTGATGAGATGACTGAATATTTCAATTTACATGCAATCCAACAGTCACCTGCAACTTTTGACATAGAAAAACTACTTTGGGTAAATCAACAACATATTAAAAATATTTCTGGCAACGAAATAAGTGCTACTTTAGCAGAGTATTTTGATGAATCAGGAATAAAAACAGATGGACAACCCAACTTGGCGAAATTGTATGATGCACTAAAAGATCGTAGCAAGACCTTACTGGAAATTTGTGAAACAAGTGAATTTATATATAAAGATGTGTCTGAATATGATCCTAAATCTGTTAAAAAATTTTTCACGCCAAAAAGTACTGAAATATTAAATATATTAAGAAAGAAATTTACTGCAATTAATGAGTGGATAGCCAAAAATATCCATACTGAAATTAAGTTAACTGCTGATGAGCTGAATTTAAAGATGGGAAAAGTAGCTCCACCGTTGAGGTTAGCCGTTACTGGTGGGGCTAATTCGCCATCAATAGACGTAACACTTGAGCTATTAGGAAAGAAAAAAACCCTGTCACGAATTGATCAAGCAATTGAATATATTGCTACTTCAGGTTAGATTGAGAAAATTAGACTCGTGAGAATAGATAGGGGCTATAGCTCAGCTGGGAGAGCGCTTGCATGGCATGCAAGAGGTCGGCGGTTCGATCCCGCCTAGCTCCACCAAACTAATTGTGTATTGGACACTAATAACTAATGCCTGCGAAACCCATCATAAATGATCGCCGCAATAAAGTAGAAAGACGCAGTATAGGTACAGCTGCACAATTTCCTATTATTACTACACAAGGTATGTGTATTCGAAAAGATCGTCGTATTACTCCAGAACGAAGAATTTCAAATATAGTCGTAAAAGAATGGAGTATTAAAAACTCAATTTTTGAAGTTTTATTTGGAGAGAAAGAAAAAGACAAAGCCAAGTAAATTAGTTACTTGCTTAATTGAATAAATGCTAAATACTTAATTGTCCTTGATGCGCAACTTTTATCGTGTCTTCACCAATTTTTTGACCAATTAATTCAACTGTCTGCAATACATTATCAGGTGTGCGAGAGTTTCTTGAGAAGGTTAAATCTGCATTATAAAAACCACTATTAGCAATAGTTATTACACCATTCAAATCTAGTTCGCCATTTTGGTTAATTAACGATATTTGAATTCCATCTCCTTGTTGAGTAAAAACGCTATTCACATCTCCTAAATTTAGAGGAATGAAACCCAATATGCTCGTATTAAAAGTATTTAATATGCCATTGGCATTATTTGGGAAACCATTTTTAATATGTAAATTTTCAAATTTTGCATCAAACTGTCCGCTGATAGTTAATCCAAGTTTTTCAAAGTACGGACTTAATAGAGATAACTCACCATTGAGGTCAATATCTTCAGTAATTACTTCAGAGCTTGCAACTGTAGTTTCAAAATTACCTTTTAAATTACTTGAATTGATAGAAACATCCGCATTTACTTTGCCAACCAACAAACTAAGTGGGTTAGCTGTCCATTTAGTATTTTGTAGACCGATTTTATCTATAACTATATTTTGTACATTTCCTTTCAACAAAGTACCACTCATACCAGCGGTTGAGATGTTGTTTGGTAAGTATTTTTCAATTATTGAAGCAGGAGCAAAGTAGGCGATTGCGCCGATAAAAATAACCAAGCCTAATAAAAATTTAATTGCAACTTTCATAACTACCTAATGAAAAAATAATTTACTTTGTTAATGTAACTTTACCGCTAACTTTACCTATCTGCTCGGAGCGTTCAAAAGATGCGTCTGCTACATTGATGTTATTTCGACGATCGAGCTCACCAAGTAGCACAATCAAATAATCAAATGCAATATCTTCCACCCAAAGCTGCACACTATCATCACCTTTTGGCTCAATTCTTGTTATTGCTGGACGAATTCCCATTTGTTTTGCGCCTGTATCGACTACTGCTAATAAAGAACGGCTATCATTGCTTCGATTAAACAAATTAGGATTAATACGCTTTAGGTGTTCGACTTCTTGCTTTTTTTGCAACATCCAAACTACTGTGTCGCGCTTTGCTTCAACTCTATTTTGTTTATTATCTCTACTTGATGAAACAGGAGACCAAATTGCGAAATATAAAATAGCAATTCCAACCAATGCGGACGCGGCAAGCACCATATAGCGTTCGCGTGTTTGTAATGTTTCCCACCAATCTTTCATTTGAGTTCTCCTTTAACGACTACTAGCTTGGCTTCTACAGAACTCCCTTGTGTATTAGCTGATTGAATATCAGCAGTGTAGTTTTTGCTTTTTAATGACTGCTTAACAGCGTCTAATACTTGCACATCGGAAGATCTAACATTCAAGTTTAATTTCCCTTCTCGAAAATTGAGCGCATTGATATCAAATTCTCCGGCTTGTTTCATCGACTCACCACTCATAGCCAATAACTCCATAAAACCAGCTTGAGACTGTGAATTTGCAGTATCCAAAAAGTTTCTCAGTCTGGCTTCCATTTTTGTACGTGCACTATCAGCAGTTATATTTTGCATATCTGGAAAAGTTTGTCTGGTAATCTGCACAATTTGTGCATCTAATTTTTTCTCTTGTTTGCTGAGTCGAGCATGGTCAAGGAAAACATAAATAAACGACAATGCTAACCATGCGCCAAACAGCATTGCAGCAACTTTCCAAGCTCCAAATTGGCGATGTTTTTTGTCCTTTTTCTTATAGCTTGTTTGTAAAAGATTGATGCAAGCATCTTCATCTAAACCGTCTGCAAATAATCCAGGCGGGCAATCATCTAATTCATTTGTATTAACGGGTAAATTAAGCTTTTTAACACCAACTTGTTGATCATCGCAGCAATAAACATTGAGTTCAGCTGGCGTGACTTCCGCTTGCCTTAGCGAAGACGTAAGCATTTGTTGTAAATTGTGCAAATCTATTGTGAAACCTTGATAATTGTCTGTACGCACTAATGCACGCTCATTTTCAATTAGTAGGGTCCAAGTACCTTCTCTGAAAGGCAGTCCAAAAACGTCAGCAGTTATTAAGTATGGATATATTCCAACATTATCAAGCTCGTCAATAATTCTATCTAAAATATGTTTTTCTATAACTGCTACTGGAAAATCATCTTCTCCATAACGGGCGCCAAGCGCAAAGTGAAGATTCTCTACATCGTCTGCCAGTTCTTCTTCAAGAGCAAAAGGTACCGCTTTTTGTAAATGCTTTTGTTTTCTTGCTCTTGTATTTACGCTTGTAAGCAACATTTGCTCAAGTGGCAATAAGATAACTACATTAGTATTTTGTGTGACCGAAGAAACTTGGGACAAGCGTGCTTCTGCACCTCTTGTAATTGGCACTCCTTCTTCATCTAATTTGATCCACTTAACAAATTGTGATTCTTCGCTATCCAAATTTTCAAGTAATGCACTTTGGATATATATGATTACTGTTTCTTCCATAATGATTTCTCTATATTTTCTGACTACGTTTCACTACAGTTAAGTTATTCCCATTACCACGGTGAATTAAACTCACCATTTTAACTTGACTCTTCCCAATTACACATTTTGTATTTAATAAAAAATGACTGGTAGCGAAACTATGTTTTTCAAAATCTATTGTAATATTTTGCATAGAAGGAACCTTGTTAAGATCTTCAATAATTCTGAAAGGCTTATCTTCTCTATATTCAACTAATTCTTCACCCGTACCTTGGGTTATATTCTCTCCTAAGGTTTCTAACACCTGAGCAGAAGCAGTATTAAGATTTAATACCGCATTTGAGGGAAGTGCAGTGACATGTGGTAATAATTCATCATATATTTCTTGAGTAATGCCATGTACTAATCGGAGCTCAGAAATATCTTGCATGGGTTGATCAGAGGGCAAATAAGCTACTTCCAAACTTCTATATATATCTTGTTCAGCACCATCAGGACAGGCCGGTTCTACATTAGCATCGATCCAATCAATAATTGCACAAACCAGCCCGGGGTTTATATTTAGGTTGGTAAATAATCTTTCAAATGCTTTACGCACATTGGGGTCAGGCTTCTCTCCATCCATTAATAGATTTACATTTAATTTGCCCTGTGGATCTTCTAATTGACCTTCGATAAATCCATTGGGCAAAGGAAAGAGTAGGGGTTGTCCGTTATTCCACCAGGCGTTATCTGCATCATAGGCATCATATGTATTGTCCTTTTGATCTCGGGCTAAAATAGCCATAGCCCATTCTTCAGCACCTTTTGCATACGCCCAAGCTTGTCCACTATTAAATGCATTTTCAGTTCGGTGAAAATTTAATTGATAGTTAGCGGCAATAGTCACAGCAGCGGTAACTGCTAATGCAATGATAAGTACTGCAGTAATTAAGGCAACACCAGATTGTTTATTCAATGTATTCATGGCTTTTTATGTAGTACTCGGAGCAGCAAATAAACGCCGGATTTCGTCCATATTTTCAACTTTAATAATAATTTCTACAGCGTTTGGAACACCCACTTGCTGAAATGAATTACTATTTAAAGGTGGCCATGTAACATGCCATTGACTACCTTGCAAATATCTTAATTTAATTGACTCTACGCCTTCTAATAAATCAGTAGTGAAATATTCTTCTGCAATGGCGCCATCAAGCTGACCCCAGGTGTATCGCTTCAAGGTATTTTCAGATAACTCGTACGAAACTCGTTGGAGTTTACTACGCACAAGATTAGCAGGATTTCGCCATCCTGCATGAGTGAAGCTCATTGCTTTCTCTTCATCACCGACGAATGCTGGTTGAAGATCTGAATATTGGTTGCGAATCGCACGATTTACTAACTGATTTATATCTTTTTCAAGATACCTAAATGTCAATTGCAGATCTTTCAATTGATCAGATGAACTTTGTAAATATTTTTGCCCTTTTAAAACTTGATTTAATCCACCGTAAGCAAACACAGACATCACGGCAAAAACAAATATAGCCACCATAATTTCAATTAGAGTGAATCCATGTATTTTCTGCTTGCAGGATTTCTTTAACATAATTTTATCCAGGGTTAAAAAACAATGTGATAAGAGTTGCGTAATTTTGTGCACTTTTATCCTTATCTTTTCTAACAGTAATTTCTACACGGCTAGTATCTGGATCTTCAGTCCCTTCAACTTTTCTTGTCCAATACCAAGTCAAGCCTGCTAACGTTTCATCTCCGTCAGTAAAACCATTTTTTGGTTTAGCTGAAGTTAATTCCATTTCTGCCATTTGGTTTTGTGCCACCCAATAAGCCAATGTTTTATCTCTTAAGTAAATCGTGTTATTTGTAGTGGAGGTTACGGTTTTAATTACTGCTGCTAAACCTAATGCTATTACCGCGACCGCGACCATAACTTCTACTAAAGTAAAACCTTTATGTCTTTTAAAAATTAACATGTAATAATTGCTATCGTTCGACAATTTCATATTCGCCGTTTTCGGCAAACTTCATGTTAAAAGAATGATCAATCCGATCTGTTAAGTTAAGTTCAAATGGGCTTACTGTGCCATCTGATAAAATAAATATGTGTGGAGTAACATCTTTCAACTTTGAGGCTGTAAAATTCACTCTCACACCTTCAAGAAAGAGTTCATACTCCAATCCATCAGGTAATATTCGCTCATTTAATAACTTATCTTTTTCTAAGGGTACCCAAGTAAATTTTTCTTTTTTTTCTTTATCTAGACTTGTAGTTAAGGTGTAAAAAGAGTAACTATCTTTAGTAAACAGGATGCCTAATTCTTGCGAATTAAAAATAGCTTGTTCTTTTGCTAATTCAATCAAAGCAGCAAGTTGTTGAGATTTACGGTTCATTCGTTCGGCTTGGTTATCTCCAAAAGCGAGGGTAGCAGCAGACACTACTATGCCAACAATTAATAAAACCGCTAATAACTCAATTAATGTAAAACCAGAATCATTCCGGTTTTTTAATGTTACTCCTATTGAATATGGAGAAGTATTGTTTCGCTTGAGTAACATTTTTGGTTTCACAAGGGTAAAATTTAAAGCATTACCTTAAATCAGCTAAAGATAAATCCTTATTATTTTCTTCACCACCCAATTTTCCATCTGCACCAAAGGTAAATAAATCTATTTCAGCATTAGTACCCGGACTCGCGTATTGATATTCGCTGCCCCAAGGGTCTAATGGTAATCTTGGTAGGTAACCGCCTTTACGCCAATTTTTAGCTTCTGGGCCACCGGTAGGTTTGCTTACCAAAGCCTGTATCCCTTGTTCTGTAGTCGGATAGTTAAAATTATCTAAGCGATATAAATTCAATGCAGATTCAATGGCACGTATATCACTTAGTGCTTTTTTCACGCGTGCTTCTTCAACCTGACCAAAAATATTAGGTGCAATGACTGCGGCTAATAAACCGATGATGACTACGACTACAATAATCTCGATTAAAGTAAATCCGCGCATATGTCGACTTTTATTACTTTGGTAGTTTCTATACTTATTCATGCAATTACTCTCGTGTTGTTAACTCGCTGATTATTAAGGGCAAATATTATAAAATTGTAACAAGAACCCGTATGCACTAGCGCTCTTAGATAGTTTTGTCGGTCAATCTAGACAGATAATCGGCGATGATGATTGCTATACTGATAAAAATAAATCTAAATAAAATATATATTTATCAATAAGTTAATTCTATTTTTAATGTAATTTAACCTAAATAGAATAATGACTTATTGTCCCACTAGTTGGTTCAAATTAAATATAGGCATCAAAATAGCCATAACTATGCCAAGCACTAAAATACCCATCCCAATAATAATTAATGGTTCAAGCAGCTTTAATGATGTATTAACAACTGTATTCAGCTCGCGTTCTTGTTGAGACGCTGCTCGGTCTAGCATTTGTTCTAAATTACCACTTTGTTCGCCACTGGCGATTAGATGTAGAGTCATTGGAGGAAAGTGCCCTGAACGTTCCAAGGATGAATGTATAGTCGCACCTTCACTAATACTAACCGCAGCTTCTTGTACTGCTTGACGCATTGGTCGATTCATTATTACTTCAGCAGCGATTCTCAATGAATCTAGTACGGGTACACCTGATGCCGTCATAATACTGAGTGTTCTTGAAAATCTTGCAGTATTTACTCCTCTTGTAAGCCTTCCAACAATTGGCATTCTAAGAAATATCTTATGCATTTTCGCTTTAAACAATTCGCTACGCATGGCACGGCTAAATGCAATCACTCCGGCAATAATCACTATTAAAATATAAATTCCATATGACGCGAGAAAATTGCTAAAAGAAATTAACATACGCGTAAGTAATGGCAGCTCTTGACCTAAATCTGCAAAAATACCTACAACTTTTGGTACTACAACAACAACTAAAAGAATTACAACACTTATAGCAATAAATAAAAGAGCTATAGGATATACAAGCGCACCTACAACGCTTTGTGTAGTTTCCTGTTTTGTTTCTGTGTAATCTGCAAGTCGATCTAGCACCGCATCTAAGTGGCCTGACTTTTCTCCTGCAGCAATGGTTGCTCGAAACATTTCAGGAAATGCAGAAGGAAACTCGCTCATGGCTTTTTCTAATGAGAAACCTTCTGTTACACGTGATCTCACACCCATAATAATTCGTTTTACGCGAGGTTTTTCTGTGTGGTTTCCAACGGTACGCAATGATTCTTCTAAAGGGGTGCCAGAACGTACTAATGTAGCTAACTGACGTGTAAATAAAGCTAGATCTGTAGAACTGAATCCGCGAGAAAATAAACCTTTAACAGAAGATTTTTCTGCACGCTCTTTTACTTGATTAATGGCTAATGGATCAAAGCCTTTGGAACGTAATTGTTGTCGAGCAGAACGTGGGCTATCGCCTTCGATTACTCCACGTTTTTCACGGCCAGCAGTATCAAGTGCGGTATATTCAAATGCTGGCATTGTATACTCGAGGTTTAGTATTCAACATCTTCTTTAGTCACGCGCATGACTTCTTCAAGTGTAGTAACTCCCTCAAGTACTAGGCGAACTCCATCTTGTCGAATGCTCGCCGTATGCTGATGTGCATATTTTTCTAATTCTTGTTCAGCACCAATGTCATGAATCATGCCACGCATATTTTCATCAATCGCTACAAGTTCATAAATACCTGTTCTCCCTGAATAGCCTGTGCCATTGCATGCGCTACATGATCCGGGAGAATAAATTGTAGGTGGTTGACTAAACTCTTTTCCTGCTTGTTTTATTTGTTGAAGTTCAACATCATTTGCAGTGTGAGAAACTTTGCATTCTTCACACAATACTCGGACGAGGCGTTGAGCTAATACCGCAACTAAACTTGATGCAAGCAAAAATGGTTCAACTCCCATATCTCGCATACGTGTAATAGCACCTACTGCAGTGTTTGTATGCAAAGTTGAAAATACCATATGGCCCGTCAAACTGGCTTGTACAGCAATAGATGCCGTTTCCAAATCACGAATCTCACCCACCATCACAACATCAGGGTCTTGACGCAAAATTGCACGTAAGCCTCGTGCAAATGTCATGTCTACTTTTTGGTTAACTTGAGTCTGGCCAATTCCATCAATGAAATATTCAATCGGATCTTCAACCGTAAGAATGTTGCGTTTCTTGTTATTAATCTCACTTAATGCCGCATACAATGTTGTTGTTTTACCAGAACCCGTTGGACCGGTAACTAAAACAATACCATGTGGTTTTTCAATTGCTTGTTTGATCCTATCGTGAATTCCAGGTTGTAAGCCCAAGTGTTCTAAATCTAGTCGACCTGCCTGCTTATCTAGTAAACGTAATACCACACGCTCACCATGTCCCGAGGGCAGGGTAGAAACACGAACATCAACAGGGCGCCCTGCAATACGTAATGAAATACGACCGTCTTGAGGCAGACGTTTTTCAGCAATATCCAAAGCGGCCATTACTTTGATACGAGAAACAACCAACGCACCCAGGTTACGTGGCGGCTGTAACACTTCACGCAACACACCATCCACCCGCATGCGTACCGAGAGTCTCGATTCAAAGGTTTCAATATGAATATCAGATGCGTTTTCTTTAACTGCTTGAGTTAATAATGCGTTGATTAAACGAATGATAGGTGCGTCATCATCCGCATCCATTAAATCTTGTGGTTCTGGCAGGGCTTCTGCCAAGCTGGCAAGGTCAAGATCATCCTCAAAACCTTCCATTAATGCTAATGCACCCGTGGCGCTTTCGTCATACAGTTGTGTAAGCAATTCATCAAACTCATCTTCAGACAAGGTGCGAATATTAAGCGGCTTGCCTACAAATCGGCGCGCTTCCGCAAGAGAGGGGGGTTTTACATCTGGACGTTGAAAAATCATGACACGCCCGTTAATTTCGTTTCCGATTAAAATGCCATGGCGTTTAGCAAAGCTAAACGGCGGTCTACGAATTTCTCGTGGAGCAAGTGAAGGTTGTGCTTTTTCGGCTTCCATTATGAAGTACTCGTGACTATTCCAGAATAATCACATCAGAGTCAGTTTCAATTGTGATATTTTCATCGGGAAGGTCTTCAGTTTGAATTTCTTCTACTCCAACACCTTCGATATCCTCAATTGCAGTAGTTTCAACACCAGGTGATTGTTCCAGTAATTGATCAACTGATACTGATGACGCTGGTGAAACCAGGCTGCCTGGGATTTGGGTAACGAGATCATCCAGATCAGGTAAAAGCTTAGCTTTTTCTTTTAGAAGACCGCGCTCATCAATCTTTGCATCAAGTTGCCGTGCTTTCATGAAACTATATTTTGCATTTGTAGCATATGTGCTAGTGGCAGCATCACGCACTATGACCGGGTGTATAAACACCATCAGATTTTGTTTGTTATTTTGAGTGTCAGTCGCTTTGAACAAATGGCCGAGTAAAGGAATATCGCCAAGCAATGGAACTTTATTCTCTGAATCTTGAAATTCGTCCTGTATTAAACCCCCGAGAACAATTGTTTGCTGGTCTTTTGCTAAAACGCTGGTGTTGATTGTTCGCGTATTTGTAATTAAATCGCTTGCCTGAGTTGATTCAGATAATGTGGAAGATTCAGTTTCAATATCTAACTTAACACTGTCACCTTCATTTATTTGCGGGGTAATACGCAAGGTAATACCAACATCTTGTCGCTCAATAGTTTGGAATGGATTTACGGCAGAATCGGTTCCTGAACCTGTGTTGGTAAACTGTCCCGTGATAAATGGAACATTTTGTGCGACTACAATCTCAGCTTCTTCATTATCAAGCGTCATCAATTGAGGTGTAGATAAAATATTAGTAGCTGTATCTCCCTCTAATGCACGAAGGATCGCTGCAAATCGATCTTTACCGCTAAGCTTTGCTGCACCAAGAAATGCTCCAGATGTAACTGCTGATAACGCGCTAGTTGAATCACCACTCAGGGCACCCGTTAAATCAATTCCACTGTTTGGCAATAGTGTGCCAAATGCGGGTGTTGTTCCTGAAGATCTATCTGTAGGCACATACGCAAATTCAACACCAAGTTCACGTGATAGCCCCGTAGACACATCGGCAATAATGGCTTCAACCAAAACTTGTGCACGACGAATATCTAATTGGCTAATGATTCTTCGTAAGCTATCGAACTTAGCGGGCGAGGCAGTAATAATCAGTGCATTATTTGTTTCGTCCGCCTGTATATCGACTTCCTGAGAATTTGTTCCTGCAGCTGCATTCCCATTGCCTTGTTGTCCTTCCGCTTCAAATTGTGAAACGCCGAGTAGAATTGGTGCTAATTCTGCAGCTTTTGCATATTTTAAAAATACAACTTGAGAATTTCCGCCACCCTGCAGTGGTGTATCTAAATGCGCAATGATTCCACGAATTCTTAATCGTGCTGCATTGTCTCCAGATAGCAAAACACTGTTAGATCGTTCATCTGCGGCAAGAGTAGTACCACCAGGAACTTGGCCTTGAGCATCTTGGCGATTCATAGAAGTAATAATTCGAACTACTTCTGTAGCCGAAGCATATTGTAGTGGCACAATCTCAATTTCTTGGTTATCAGGTCGATCAATGCGATTAATAATTGAGATGAGTCTTTCGATGTTAGCAGCACGATCAGATACAACTAATACGTTACTGTTCGGATATGCAGCTAAATGACCTTGTTGAGGAACAAGAGGGCGTAAGATTGGTACCATTTGTGCTGCGGGTACATTTTTAATGGCTACAACGCGCGTTACAAGTTCGTCTCCCGTAGCATCTGCACTTGATTCACCCGTGGTTACCGGGCCTTGTTTTGCATTCACGTCCGGGAGAATCTTAATGATTTCTCCTACTTGTACAGCAGCATAACCGTGTACCTGTAATACAGAGAGAAATACCTGGTAAACCTCTTCGCGATTCATGGGTCTCGCAGAAACTACCGTAACCTTTGCTTTTACGCGTGGATCTACAACGAAGTTTCGCCCAGTTGCTTCCGCTACCGTTTCAATGAAAGAACGGATATCTGCATCTTTCAAATTGAGTGTGACACCAGTTTGCGCGTGCACTAAAGAACAAGTGAGCAAAAAGAGCAGGGAATATGCACTAAGAGCTTTCAATAATCGACTAAGGTTAGGCTTATTTTTCATTTAGTTACGTAATTTTTACAAGGTAAATCTCAGTATCTTCAGCTTATCAGGATATACCTATAGCGAATACAAGTTGCCTGACTTTTATACACTAAATCCCTATATATACGGTTAATATTCATCTCTGTGATCGCTATTCCTGGATTAATGGAGAATCTCGGTGCCTAGCTCCTGCTTATTGACTTAAATCCTGGAACAACGTGATTTCGGTGCCTCCTCGATTCACAGTCAGCGTGACCTCCGTGGCGGTTGCGAGAGATTGCATTGCTTCAGGACCCTTATTTGGTGCATCCAGTGTAACGCCATTAATATTGGTTACTACATCACCAGGCTCCAAACCCAATTTGTTGAACATTTCGGCATTTTTGCTCGGTGTGAGCTTATAGCCCATAAACTTACCATCAGGGGAATTCTCTGGGGAAGCGTTTATGAATTCTGTCAAACGAACAGGGTTTTTCATGATTTCTTGTCGAAACTGACCAAGTGTCTCAAAGTTATTTTGAGCACTGGCCGGACTCGTTTGTGGCTGATTTGCTCTTTGACTGGTGGAGGTTGTTTTCTTTTGGCTAAATCCTTTAGCGTTTGCTCTTGGCAGACGCAATGTTTCCATCCTAATGTCACGCTCCAGTATCACTCGATCTGCATACACTGCATGAAGGACAGCACCACCAGGAATATCATCGCCTAATGCATAGTGTTTGATTTTATTCGCACCACTGGAAATGATGGCGTAACCATATTCCTTTCCACCTGCAAGTACGCCTAGAAGTTTTAAATTCAAAGTAGTTTCGGGAGCATTTTCAACTTTTTTCACAGAAGCAGCTGGGGCAGGTTTACCCATCAAATGTAGCTGCGCGATCTTTCGGTCGTGATTCGCACGGGGTTGTGGTTTTACATTTGTTGGAGCCGTGGCGGGGGGTGCAATTACAACATCTGAGCCGCTATCAAAAAATCCCCAAATCAATTTAGCCAAAGTAATTAAGATTAAGACAACCAAAGCTATACTGACCCAGCGGGGCAGTTTCATTTCAATCTTGGGCCAAAGGTTATTTAAAGCTGCAGCGTCCATTCTTCATTAACTAATCATGATGCGTTTTAAGATTGAAAATAGTAATTTAGGTTCATCAATATGTTTTGGTAAACAATCTGCTCAAATATGCTTGACATCAAAACCATGGTTAGCGTAACTTGCGCCGGCTCTAACGGCGAAGTTTCCATTTATAGAGTTATATCGTCTTATCATGTCCCCATCGTCTAGAGGCCTAGGACATCGCCCTTTCACGGCGGCAACGGGGGTTCGAATCCCCCTGGGGACGCCATAACTCTGATTCCTTGGCGGAAAAATAAGAATTTCGTTCCTTATTAATATACCGACCCTAACTCACTCATTAAACATAGAGTTTTCTGTATGGTTGAGATACTAATGCCCTGATAAGGGGTAGTAAATAGCTTATGGTTGGTTATGAAATTCTAAGTAGTTCACTTAGCTAAGTTGCATAGAAAACATCAAACTTTTCAAAAAAGTTCTAATTTGGTGTATGCCATACGATAAATTATGCTCATATATTAGAAATTAATTTAATAAATTTTGGTAACTACATAAATTCAAAGTAAATTTACTGCAAAGAATTAAATAAAAATTATAATCGTGCGCTACCCACATTGGGTGTACATTCAAAGTATGAAGATTTGCTAGAGTATCAGTAAATAAGCAAATATTAATATACAAAGTTAGTGAATTAATTTTCACTCAGGAGTGAGCCATGCCGACTTCAATTGACCTGCAAAACTTAAACCAAGAAACGCTGAATAAGTGGTTTGATGAAAGATTAGAACAAAAATTACAAGAAAGAGAAGAGTCCAAAATCCCGCAACTTTCACTTATTGCTACAAAAGGCACCATGGATATGGCTTATCCGCCATTTATTCTTGCTTCCACAGCCGCAGCATTAGGTTGGGAAGTATCCTGTTTCTTTACTTTTTATGGTTTAAATTTATTAAAGAAAGACCTTGATTTAGAAATTTCACCTTTAGGCAATCCTGCAATGCCCATGAAAATGCCTTTTGGTCCGGAGTGGTTTAAAAGTGTTGAGTGGAACATACCCAATGCGTTGAGCAGTAACATCCCGGGTTTTGAAAAGTTTGCAACTTCAATGATGTCTCAAACTCTTAAGAGCAAAGGTGTTGCAAGCGTTGAAGAGTTACGCGAGCTTTCTATTGAAGCAGATGTGAAACTCGTCGCGTGTCAAATGACAGTAGACTTATTCGGCTATGAAAAAGATGAATTTATTGACGACGTGAGTGATTGGGTAGGTGCTGCATCATTCTTGCCAGCGGCACAAAAATCAGATATCTGTTTATTCATTTAGCAAACTAAAATTGAAAGCATCACTAGTATTTGGATTCATTTTATTTCTAGGTGTTTCTGCATGCTCACAAAATGTAGAAAAACAGCTCACAGAAAGCAGAGAAGCTACCCAACAACTTGGCAGTCAACTTAAAAAAAAGTTAGTGCAAAGCATGCAAACCGGTGGCCCAATAGGAGCATTGGACGTTTGCAATATAGAAGCTGAAGATATTGCAGGCAGTATTTCTAACAAACTTGGATTAGAAGTAGGTCGAACTTCTCTCAAACTTCGTAACGTAAACAACGCTTCGGATGATTGGGAAAATGAAGTGTTACATTATTTTGAAAAGCAAAAACAATCTGGAGCAGAGATAAAAAACCTTGAAATCTATGAAATTACTAAAGACATGGATGGCAAGTGGTTTCGTTATATGAAAGCCATACCAACCGCAGAGGTTTGTTTAATGTGTCATGGTGATACCATTGCGCAACCCGTACAAGAAAAACTTCAATCTCTTTACCCAAATGATCAAGCAACAGGTTTTAAAGCAGGGGATATTCGCGGAGCTTTTACAGTGAAGTTAAAAATGTGAGTTAAGAATAATCTGACGTAAGTACAAATAAAAAAGGGGGCAAAAGCCCCCTTAGTTTTAAAGCTTTGAATAGATATTTATCCAAACATTTCAGCAGTCATATTATTAAACCAGCTATATGCATATTCCACTTCGCGTTTAAGCATTTCTGGAGAAGCATCTTCAGGAGTCAATCCACCGCCAAGCTTTTTAATCTCCGAACGATCTTCAGCTAATTCATATACCGCTACAACAGAAATTCCATAATCCGGTGCAATCAAGCTATAGCAAGCATTGGCGTAAGATGCTACAGGTGCATCCTTGCCTTGCAATAAGCTGACTACGGCTGCAGCACATACTTTTGCTTGCGTGCCGGCCGCATAACCAGACTTAGGCATACCTTTGGCAATACTGGCATCACCAATCACATGCACATCTTTATGTTTTGTTGATTCAAAGGTACCGAGATCAACCGGGCACCAACCTGAGTCATCTACAAGATCAGAGTCATGTGCAATTTGGGCGGCGTGTTGTGGAGGAATAATATTGGCTACTGCAACTTTATGGTCGTCGAAGTCCGTGCTTACCGTCATATCTTTTGTATTTACTGACTTAACTCCACCACCTGTGTCTGCACCAGCAACCCACTCAATCATCTCTCCATATACTTTTTTGTAGCCTTGCATAAACAAACCTTGTTTAGAGAACTTGTCTTTAGCATCAAGGATAAGCAATTTTGACTTTGGCTTATTGTGTTTTAAGTGATGCGCAATTTGTGCAGCGCGTTCATAAGGTCCAGGCGGACAACGGAAAGGGTTTTGTGGTGGCGCAATAATAACGAGACCACCATCATCCATTGATTCTAGCTGGCTACGAAGCAAAGCAGTTTGTGGTCCTGCTAGCCAAGAGTGAGGCATCACTTCTGAAGCTTCTTCACTATAACCTTCAATAGCACCAAATTTTAATGAAATGCCCGGGGATAGCACACAACGGTCATATTCTAATGTAGTTCCGTTTGCAGTCATCAATTTGTGTGCTTCAGCATCAACCATGGTTGCTTTATCTTGAACTAATTTAATACCGTGGCTGGAAATATTATCGTAGCCAAATTTAATAGTAGAGATATCACGATCACCACCAATGACTTCGTTACTCATAAAACAAGTGTGATGGTGTGCTTTTGGCTCAACAATGGTAACTTCAATAGATGAATCACCTTTTGCTATATATTTAGCAGCAATTAAACCGCCAACTCCACCACCAACAACTACAACACGCTTCTTTGCCGCATGTGCGAGAAACGGAAAACTTAAACCACCAGTAGCTAATGCACCGCCAGTGGCTTTTAAAAAACTTCTTCGATTTAGATTTGTCATTTTTTAAACTCCTAGCTAATCAGTAGTTACTATTGGTTTGCATAAAATTGAATTAAATCACGCATTGCTTCATCACCAGCAGCGGTATGCGCTTCTTCCATTTGTTTTTTCATTTTCTTGGGCATTTCACGATTGCCATTATTGTAATCGTCAAGTGTATATTGTAAGTAAGGTACCCATTGACCAGCCAAAACTCCTGCATCATCTTCTGCAGAGCTGCCACCATCTTCATGACATTTTTCACAATGCGCTTCATGTAATTTCGCACCAGACTTAGCTTGACCATCATCTGCAGCTTGTTCGGCACTTTCAAACGGCAATTCTGCAAAGTACTTCGCAATGAGTTTAATTTCTTCTTCGGAATACCCTTGAGCAATCCGATCCATTACTGTAGAGGCTCTGGCAAAGTATTCCACATCTTCAAAATCAGGATCCGATTCAATAATTTCATCAACTTTATCTTCATCATCGCCATACTTATAAGCGAGCATTGCGCCTATGATGTAAAGTTCTGACATTCCTGAAATGGTGGGCGTTGCTGGTCCTTCACTAATCCCTTCAGGTCCATGACAACCTAAACAAGTATTTGACAGCATTTCTGCGCTAGCACCATCTGCAGCTGCAGGTGAAGTGAAAGTTACTCCAAACAATAAAATTAATAGAGTAACAAGGATGCGATGATCTAACATAGAACTCCTCCTAATTCCTGGATCCATATGTTGTTATTAATCTGGTACATAGTCATGCATAGACTAAGTACGTGGGAAACTTTAGCACATTGAAAAAACGTATTTAGCTCTATTCTAATGAAAATTCCTGATTTGTTTTAAGATTTAAGCTTTTTCGTCTTCTTCTTGCTCTTTAGGGATCTCGTGAGCAACTTCTTCAGGCTCTTCCGGGATTTCATGAGCAACGCCTTTATGGCAATCAATACAGGTTTTTTCGCTGTCACCTTTAGCAATTTTCTTATGTTTTTTGCGCGCAGAGCGATCTTGTTCTTTTAGGTCCATTGCCGCTATTAAATGACATGACTTACATTCACGTGAATCGGTCGCTTTCATTCGATCCCAAACTGAATTGGCCATTTCCCAGCGATAAGCTTCAAATTTTTCTTCCGAATCAATCGCACCAGTAATTTCTCCCCAGACGTCTTTAGCCGCACGAAGTTTTGCAACAAGTTTGGGCCCCGTTTCGTGAGGAACATGGCAATCAGAGCATTCTGCACGTACACCTGAAATATTTGTGTAATGAATACTCTCCATCCATTCTTCTTGCACCCATTGCATAGAATGGCAAGAGGTACAAAACTCAGTGCTGTTTGTAGCTTTCAATGTCACCGAGGAGCTAGTGCTTAAAGCTGCACCTATTAATAACAGTAAAACAATAAAAATTAGCTTCATGTACTTAGTTCAATGAATAGAAATATTTAGAAAGGATAATAAAGGTAAGGAGTTTTCGCTATTTTTTTTAGACAACAAACATTGTGCCATTGCATTTTCGGCTAACCAAGCCTCTCGAAGCTATATAAATTTTATATTTATTTAATAAATCAATTTAACTAAATAATATAATTCACTGAAAATAATGTAAATTAATTAAAAAATGGCATGCATAAGTAAATTGAATTAGTACTTTATTATATACTAATATATCGTCTAAAGTATAATTAAAGTCCTGTACAAAGACCAACTACATATAAACGTACAAACTTATGAAAACAATTTTTCTATTTATCTTTGGATTAATAGTCTGGTTACTGCTAACCAACTATCAAGTTGTATATTCAAAAATTACATCTTTTGTAAATCTTGAAACAGAGAATACTGAACTTGTCAGCACTGATAACAATATCGAAGCTATCAAAGACACTGTTAATCAAGCAAACGAAAATGAAACATCAGATACTAGCTCTGAATTAACTGAAGAAGACGTAGCGAGCCTAGGAGAAGAACAAAATACTAATTCTGATGAATCGATTGCAGAAGAAAATATAATTGAAACAACAGATAAAACTGCAGAATCTCAACTGATTGAAGTTACAGCTGCTAGTAACAACCTTGAAGAAGCTGAAACAGATTCAGAAGAAGAGTTTGAAAAAGAGGCGGAAACTGAAATTGATCAAGCTGTTCAATCTCAAGTAGCTGCAAATTTTCCTATGTTTAATCAATCAATGATGTCCGCTTGGACACCATACATGAATAACAATGCCTATAACCCATGGGCGAACCAATATACAAATATGATGATGGCAATGATGGGTATGATGATGAATCCTGCAACGTACATGAACCCCATGACGATGATGAATCCCTCAGTCAACATCATGACACAGCCTCAAAATTTGAATGCAATGATGATGTCCATGGATCCCAAGATGGTGTTCGGCATGTTTGGACAACCTAGCCAAAGCTATAAAGAAGGCGAGACACCAGATCAACTACCTGTGGTTACAATTCCAGGTTTTCCTACTCAAACATATCAAAGCTGGCCAAAAAACACTGTTTCACCTGAAATAACACGTGAAGCAAAGCTCCACGCATTTCAAACTGCAATGGCCATGAGCCCGCTATCGATGCGCAATATGGTTAGCATGATGGCCGATAAAATTCCTGTAGACGAGGGTGTGAGTTGGGATGATGCAGTCGAAGCTATGAAACTTCGCGCAAACGAAGTTAACTTTAAATTTGTGGGTTCAAGTCCACTATGGAAACAAATTGAAGCAGAGACTGAACAACCTTCTGCCAAAGTTGAAATGTTCCGCTTCTGCGATGCAAGAATGGCGAGAAAAATTTTAGATGAAGTACCCGAGTTTATTGTGTTTTTACCTTGCAAGATTGCGTTGCTAGAAGATGCAGAAGGTAAGCTTTGGGTAATGACTTTAGATTGGGACGTTAGCTGGTTGGACTATGCGCAAAATCCAAATAACCATTTATCTAAAGATATTCGAGAACATGCAGAAGTGATTAGGGAAAATATTCAATACATCATGGAAGGTGCGGCAACCGGAGATTTTTAATTCTTTTTGATTAAATTTTAATTGTAATAGCGGAGAAGAGTAATGATAACAAAGAGTAAAATCCTTCAATCAATTGCAGTTGTAATTGGTTTATTTATTGCTGGGGCTGCAGCGATTCATGCAGATGAACATGCAGGAAAGGATGCTGAAAATAAAGCAAACCCGACTGCTTCATATTTTAATTGGGGGGGTCAAATGAGTCCTGCGATGCAGAACTCAATGAAGCCTGAAGTCCAGAAAAAAATGATGGGTTGGATGGCTCGACCACAAGACATGATGACTATGGAAGGTTGCGCCGCGTGTCATGAAGGCGAGAACTTGGCCCGAATTGCGAAAGACTGGGGCCCGATGCTGTCATCTATGAAGCCAATGGTGGATATGATGAACCCGATGACAGGCATGGTTGAACCCATGATGAACCCCATGATCAGCATGATGCACCCAATGGCGGATATGATGGGTCCAATGATGAATATGATGGGACCAATGATGGCGCCTATGACTGGAATGATGAACCCTATGATGGGAATGATGACTCCTATGATGGCGCCTATGACTGGAATGATGAATCCCATGATGGCAGGCATGGCTAATCCAGCTCTGATGATGAACCCAGGTTGGTACATGAGCATGATGGGACCAATGATGGGCATGATGTATCCCATGATGAACCCTATGGGGATGATGGGTGGCTATGGTGGCTATGGCGGTAACTCAATGGGTCAAATGATGGATCCTAAGCAGTATGAAAACTGGTTCAATCAGTGGACAGAGTCCATGCAGAACATGGCTCCACAAACTAAACAATAAAGTAAGTTCATTTAATGTTGGTAAGTCGTGTGTAGAGCACTATGCACGACTTAGTTATTTCATCGCATACTAGTTTTATTAGCACTAACTACGCAATTAAAGGCAATTACACTATGCAATCTCTCCAAAAAACAATCCTCTTCTTAACTATTACGTGTTGTCTATTCATTGTTGGCGCTTCTAACAGTCTTGCTGAGAATAAAGAAAGCACTGCTCCTGATATGAGCGCAATGATGGGTATGATGAATCCAGCAATGTATATGAACATGATGAATCCGATGATGGGCATGATGAATCCAGGGATGTACTCGAATATGATGAACCCCATGATGGGTGGGATGAATCCTATGAATCCCATGGCAGGTATGAACATGATGTACCCGATGATGGGCATGAGTGCTCCAATGATGGGATCAATGATGAATCCAATGATGGGTATGAATATGATGTACCCGATGATGGGCATGATGGGGCCTATGATGTCTCCTATGGGTGGAATGGGAATGCCAGGAATGTCTTATAGCACCCCAAATAGTAATCCAATGGGTCAGATGATGGATCCTAAGCAGTACGAAAACTGGTTCAATCAGTGGACAGAAATGATGAAAAACTTCACACCCCCAACAAATACAACATCTAAATAGTATTCGTTTTATTTATTAGACAAATATAAATGAATAAAATAGTTCAACAAGCGCTCTTCATAATCCCAATTGCTGCATTAATTGTTGCCCCATTAGTAATTGATCATGAAAAAATAGAATCAAAATTTTTTAGTTCTGAAAAGTCAATTACACAGTCTCAATCTAACCATCATAATGATGTAGATTTTAATCTACCGCATGTCGTTGATAATGAACAATATGCAATGTCCGAACCATTTTCAGAACACTCTTTTTTCATACATCCATGCAATATGGGCAACCCTATGGACCCTGCTGCTTGGATGAGCATGATGATGCGTATGATGAATTACATGCAAATGACGCAGATGATGCAGCAAATGACTAAAATGCCGACCGGGATGACTAATCCATCAGCGA
Source organism: Gammaproteobacteria bacterium (assembly GCA_965243395.1). Lineage (GTDB taxonomy): Bacteria > Pseudomonadota > Gammaproteobacteria > UBA4575 > UBA4575 > JABDMD01. Next base: position 945,476 of record CBDEUS010000001.1, read on the forward strand.
CGTGGATGAGCCCACATATGATGATGCCAAATCAACCAAATACCGCGAAGCAGCCACTAAGCCCAAAGGAATATGAGAAGTGGTACAACGAGCAGCTTAAAAAGTAATTCTTGAAGTTATAAAGAGTGCTCAACTTGGCTGAAAATAAGGTTTATCCGCGCAATTATGAATTCTGATGCTTACATTTTAAACACTTGTAAAATCTCACAAACTGTACGATACATAACTACAGTGATGTATACATCCATATATGCATTGGTATAATTCGCGGCCTTTAAAACTATTACCTCAGCGGATAGATAACCATGGAAGAATTATCTAACTTACATCTTGTTGCCCTACTAGGATTCTGTATAGCCTTAGTATTCGGCTTTGTTGGAAACAAAACCCATTTTTGTTCAATGGGTGCGATTAGTGATGTAGTTAATATGGGCGCCAAAGGCAGATTAGGTGCCTGGTTCCTTGCTATAGGCCTTGCCATCCTTGGAGCACAATTCCTCTTTCTTCAAGGTTATATCGATTTAAATGCTTCAGTTTATTTATCCCCTAATCTTTATATTTTAAGTTATGTACTGGGTGGCATTCTGTTTGGTATTGGCATGACACTCGCAGCCGGTTGTGGTCAACGAAATTTAGTCAGAGTAGGGGGCGGCAACTTAAAAGCATTAGTGGTTTTAATAATCTTAGGCATCACCGCATACATGACCATGCGAGGCGTACTAGCTATGGTGCGATTGAATTGGGTGTATGCCGTCAATGCAGACTTAACGACACAAGGTATTCAAGACCAAAGTTTATTTAGTTATTTAGGTGCGCTATTTAATTTAGAAGATGCCAGTCTGCTAAGAAAAATTGGTGGATTTATCATTGCATTTGGCTTTATTGCTTATGCTTTTAAACAAAAAGAATTCAGAACCAGTTTTGATAATGTTCTAGCCGGTGTTGTTATTGGCGTCTGTATTACCGCAGCCTGGTTTGTAACAGGCTATATCGGGCAAGATGACTTTGACCCGATCACTCCACAAGGCATGGCATTTATAGGTCCAACTGGTAACACTATTAGCTACCTTATGACGTTTACGGGTGCACAAATTAACTTTGGAATAGCCGTTGCTCTTGGCATGATTGCTGGCTCATTTATTTATGCAATATTTTCTGGAAATTTCAGAATAGAAACTTTTAGTAACAAAACTGAAATGGTCAATCACATGATCGGTGGAGTATTGATGGGATTTGGTGGTGTATTGTCTTTTGGATGCACCATTGGACAAGGCGTTACAGGTATGTCTACGTTGGCAATTGGCTCGATGATGACTTTAGCTTCCATCATCTTTGGCAGTGCGCTTACCATGAAAATTCAATATCACATGCTAGATGAAAAAGGCTTTTTCCCTGCGCTAGGCACCGGCTTATCTGAGCTACTTATACCATGGAAAAAACAAGAAGCTTAATAATTGTTCTACTTAATAAAATATTAATTTAGTGCACTTATCATACCGAATTCTATTCGTTCTCTTTTTAATATCTATCTCAACAATAGTATTTTCCGAGCAAGATGATCCTGTTGTTACTGGATCCAAAACATTTAAAGCAAAATGTGCTTCATGTCATGGAGATGATGCTAAAGGAAAAAATTCTAGTGACACTGACACAAAACTGAATGCTCCTGATTTAACACAGATTTCAAAAAGAAATAAAGGCGAATTTCCCGTATCGAGAATCTATGCAATTATTGATGGTAGGGAAGTGTTACAAGAACACGGCACGCGCGCGATGCCAACTTGGGGGGATCTATTTTTATCAGATACGATTTGGGAAGGTTGCAGTCAGGTAGATGAGCAAATTGTTCGCGGCAGAATTTTAGAACTCATTTTATATCTTGACTCTATTCAGCAGTAATTAAAACTAAATTAATCACTGCTGAATAACATTAATTTGAATATCGTTTATTTCTAAGATCTTTTACTTAATTACTGCTTCTCCTGAACCGGTTTCGCCAAGATTATCTGTCCAGCTAATTTTTACCGTATCTCCAGCGTTTCCACCTTCAAACTCAAATGACCAGTAAGGGTTTTTAGAAACTCCTGTTCCCCATTCAGCAGAAATAATCATTTCACCGTTGAGTTCGGCTTTTACTTCTTTAATAAAGTGTGCAGGAATGAGTTCGCCCGTTTCTTTGTCTTTTCGACTACCGGACTCCATTTCGTGATACATAATGGCTTTCACGACAGTAACGCCATCTTTTAATTTCGCCCTAATTTTCATTTCTTTTTCAGCCATAATTCTTTCCCTTTATCTTTAAACGCAGCCGCCGGCCGTTACTTTTACAGCACTTTTACTTGAGTAAAGTTTTCCATCCGATTTAACAATTGCAACTACATTGGATGACTCGCGCAATTTAATACGTGTGGATACAAATGGTTTTGATTTTCCGTGAAAATAAAACCTTGAAATCCAAGGACGAGGGTTTTTATCACCCATAATGCTGATCCATTCAACATTTTCCAAATCGGTTGAAACCTTTACGGGTACCGTTGCACCGTTTTCTGCAATTTCGGGTGCATCAATCATAACGTGACCTTCTAATAATTCTTGATCACCAATTAAACCTTTAAGAGCAGGTTCATATTCGGTTTCATCAAAGGCTGCTGTAGGCCACTCTGCCGAAAGAATAGAAGGGATGCCCATTGCCGATAGCAACCCCACATAAAAGCTTTTTTCTAAAAAATTTCTTCTGGATATCTTCATGAATCCCTCGTTAGTTATTCGATTAACTAGTTACGCTAAGTAGCTAATATTTATATAAATAAGATTGAAATAGTGTATGTATTAAGACGCTATTTTACCATGTAAGTTCCTCGGCTTGCTCATATTTTTTTGATATACATCAATACATTAGCTTGTTTTATACACATGTTTACAAGAAACTATGCTGCTAGTTCTAAGCCTCGCTATGGAATTCAAACAGTGAATAGATAGCGTGGAACCTGAACTAGATCATTTCGCAAGGTTGGAACTGGTTGGTTAATCTAAATTATTGCTACCAAATTCAAATATTTTATTAGCAATGAATAAATTTTGGGGAGAGGTTGGGTGTATCCGCTAAACGTATTTGTATTAATAATTGGGGTATTTCTGTGTGCTGTTGGGGCTATTTTAATAGTTTTTGCATACAAGAAACGGATTTCTATAATCAGAGCAGCAAGAATAGATGCAGATACCATATTTAACCAAAATAGGAAAAAAGCAAACAAACTAATTGTCTTGGCTTTAAAAAAGCAACAAGAGATCGTCAATGATGCCGAGCAATTAGCTATCCCGATACGAGAAGAAATACATAGTTTAAAGACAGCAGATAAAGAGCTCACAATGCGCTTGGAGCAATCTAAAAAAATCATTGAAAATATCATTGATAAAAGTTACGCATATGCTGCTTGCACAGAGCTTATATCTGAAGAAGATCTGGTTTCAAACCACGTCTATAAAGAAGATCGCAAAATCATTAAGGCAAAGTTAAAGAAACTTGCAGTTAACTCTATCGATGGTGTTAAAAGCTTTAATTCAGAAAAAAATATAGCTAATTTTGTATCCATTTCTGCAAAAGCGAATATGGCTGGGGCTTTATTACTCACAACAGTAGAGATGTTAAGCGCGAAAGTAACTGCGTATAACGGTCATAGAGCTTTAGAAAAATTATCGGAATCTATTATTGCTACAGAAACACTTATTAAATGCATAGATAGTCGAGCTGAAATCTATGAAGAATTTAAAAATCTATTAATTAAAAGATTAGAAATCGAAATACATTTCAAAAGAGCAAAGCAATTTGCCAGAGAGAAACAAAGAGAACTTAGTGAGCTAGAGAGAGAAGATAGATATATTTAGACTTATATCAGTTAATATTTTTTAGCAGCACACTTAGATCTATAACCATCTCTTCATTACCGCAAATTCAGAGTTAATCATCAGTTCTTCTATGAACCCAAGATTTCAGAAGGTTGGAATAAATAAAAACTGAATAAAATCAATATCTGATTTTTGGGGTATAAATTTACTGATATACGGTTATTTTTTGCAATTTGTCAGTAAAAACATACCTCCCACAATGTGATCCAGGCCACAAAAATAATAATGAGAATAAAGTCACAGATTAGCTGACAGCAATCTTCTGTAGGCACATACAAAAAATTACTAATTATTCACTCGGTAAGGAAACTAGTGTGAATGAAATGACTCGAGAATTCTGCATAGAATTGCGCGGGATTGAACTAAAAGACCGCAATGTTCTAAAGCGTATACTAGCGATTACAGAAGGTCGTACGCGCACCTATAGACTAGTTGATTCTACCGAATCCGACCACGCCGATATACTTATTGTTAATGCAGATGACAACAATATAAAAGAGGAGTGGGCACAGGAATTTATTGGCACGAATGGAATTTGTATGATTCCAACTATCCTGGCTAGCAGATCCAGACTCGAAGATACTCAATACAACAGCACAAGTTTACCTTTCTTTCCAACACGGATTTTAAAATTACTCGATGAGGTTACCGTAAAAGAGTTTAGATTCACTCCTGAACTCCGTATTGAAGAACCGAAAAATATAGAGATAGAAACCGAAAAAGAATATAACTCTTTTAACCAACGTAACTATAAAGCTGAATTAAGTAACAAAGAACTAGAAACATTTATTGGCCAAGCTGATATCGGTGTCGATCAGAATAGAAAACGTAATGTTTTAGTTGTTGACGATAGTCTGCCGATTCGAAAAGCATTAGATATGAAGCTTCGTTTGATGGACTATGATGTTCATCATGCATCTAGTGGCCGTCAGGCTTTATATTCCATTCAAAAAACCCGATTTGATTTTATATTTCTTGATGTTGTCATGCCTGGTATCGATGGATATGAGGTTTGTAAACTTATAAAACGAAACAAATCAACTAAAAACATACCTGTAGTGATGCTTACAAGTCGATCATCACCATTCGACAAAGTAAAAGGAAGATTAGCAGGTTGTGATTCATATCTAACCAAACCGGTTGAACATGAAAAGTTCGAGAAAGTTGTTGCTAGTCTGGTTGCTTAAAAGGATTTGTTATGAGTAGCAAAGTACTAATTGTTGATGATTCTAAATTCGATCTAGAGTTATTAAAGACAATTGTTAGCAAAGAAGGCTACGAAGTTATAACTGCAATATCTGGCCAAGAAGCTGTTGACAAAGCAACTAGCGTACATCCGGACTTAATCTTTATGGATGTCATTATGGAAAACAAAGACGGTTTCGAAGCTTGTCGAGAGATCATTTCCAATACAGAAACAAAACACATACCCATCATTTTTGTTACAGGTAAATGTCAAAAAGCCGATCGAATTTGGGCTGAATTACAAGGTGGTAAAGCTCTAGTTGGAAAACCCTTTACACCTGACCAAATAGTTAACGAGATTCATAAGCATATTTAGATAAAACGATATGGATACCACAAACCCTCAACATAACGAAACCTCATGGCTTTTAGATAATGAAAAGCTGATTGAAAAACTTGAATCTGCCTATCAAGGAAAGTCGAATGAAAAGGAAAGTAGCACTGTGCTGCGGTGTTATGGATTCAAGGCAGGGAACATGAATTTTATTATAGATGAAGCTATAGCTTGTGAAATATTAGATGAAAGTAACATTCATTTTGTTCCAATGAGTGCCAGTTGGTTAATAGGCGTTTCAAATATAAGAGGCGATGTAGTACCTATTATTGATTTAGAAAAGTTAATTAACGGAGATGATTCAAATGCCGAGTATAAAAATAGAAAGCTAGCAATCATTGGGAAAGGTGAAAATACCATTGGAATTGAATTAGATGAATTACCAGTTTTATTGGAATTTGATAAAAGAAAAAAAATAAATGATTTTTCTAATCAAGCTGATCGTATACAACCGTTTATTCAATATGCATACGAGAAAGATGATGATATTTGGTTCTGTATTAATTTTCCTCCGTTTATTGAATCTATCTCTTTTTAAATTTAACTATATACATGCTATTAGGACAAAGTCATGATTAATTCAAGCATACTCTCAAACATATCGATTAACAAAAAGCTCACAATATTATTCATATCTGTAGCAGTCGGTTTTGCGATTACCACTGCCGCATATTGGTTTAAAGTTATGAACGAACGTGAGTCAATAGAACGTACAAATTTATTTATTGAATATAGTAATCTCATTAGCGAGGCACAAAAGAACTATTTTAAAGTAAGGAGATTTGAAAAAGACTTTTTACTAAGTATCTCAGCTTCTACGGGTCAAACATACAACAATACACCATTAGATGAACACGCAAAGCATGTATCTTTGCTAGAAGATAACATGGTCGAATTGCGAAACTTAGGCGATAAAATTAATGCATCAAGGTCTGAAGAAGTAGTTATCAACGAGATAGAGATGCCTGTCGAGTATATTCCCGAACTCGTTACACAAGCATCAACTGTTGTAGATAATTATAAAACATCATTTTCAGACATCGTAAAGTTCAATCAATTTGTAGGTTTTACTGACAATGATGGTTTAAGGCTGAAAGCAAGACAACTTCTAAATTCAATCGAAAGTAATTTAGTAAAAACTGAAAATCCGAAATTACTCGTTTCTATAGCTAATCTTCGATTTAACGAAAAACATATTCTACAGTCAATTGACTTAACCGAGTCGTATGAGAATCTTAAAATTGAAGCACAAGAATTTAAAAAAATATTGAAACGTACCCCTCTAAATCTACAAAATAAAAATCTTTTAGTTAACTATATGGATGACTATTTGAATATTGTAGAAGAAATAGTCACAAATAAACGAAATGCAAACGAATATACAGAGCTTTATGATTTTATGTTAGGCCCAATGTTCGACGAGATGGGTAGATCCTCACAATTAAGTATCATTCAAAACCAGGCTGCATTAGAAAAAGACACCATAATTGCAACGCTAGTTGTGACAATTTTATTGATTGCAATAGCAATTTTAATTACTTCTTTGCTTTATTATTTTGGTGATTCAATTCGAAAGCCTATTAATAAGCTTTTAAACACAATACATGATGTCAATAAAGGTAACCTAAATGCAAGAGTAAAATCTGATCAAAAAGATGAGTTTGGTGAACTTGCCGATTCCTTTGATCAGCTTCTTGATGAAAAAGTCGCACAGCTCTCAAATTCGGAAAAAGAAAACGAAGATCTCAATGAGTCAGTGATAGAACTAATAAAAGCTGTAGCACAGCTCAGTAAAAAAGACTTTACTGTAAAAGTGCCAGTTTCTGAAGATATCACTGGAGCAATTGGTGATTCGCTTAATTTATTGACACATCAAACTGCAGACGCACTCATTAATGTGAGAACAATTTCTTCTCAAGTAGCTGGTGTCTCTAATATCGTGCATAAACAATCTAGACTCGTAATGGCTGTTGCTGAACAAGAACGCAAGCAAGTTGAACATACTGTGGTAGAGCTTAATAAATCCTCCGATGCGATGAATAAAATTTCTACCGACGCTGAGGATGCAAACAAAAGAGCTGATAATGCAATTAAAAATACACAATCTGCATTGACTGCTGTAAATCGCTCCGTTGAGGGTATTAATAGTATTCGAGATACGATTCGTGAAACAGAAAAAAGAATTAAACGTCTAGGTGAACGATCACAAGAAATTACCGGAATTGTTAATTTAATTAACTCTATTGCTGAGCGTACCCACATTCTTGCACTCAATGCGAGTATGCATGCCTCGGCTGCTGGTGAAGCTGGTCGCGGGTTTGCTGTGGTTGCAGAAGAGGTGCAGCGTCTTGCGGAAAGTGCGCGTGAAGCAACAACTGAAATAGATACGCTTGTAAATAATATTCGTATTGAAACAAAAGATACTGTTACCGCAATGAACAAAGCAATAAGTCAGGTTGCTGATGGGACCAAACTTGCTGAACAAGCTGGTGAAGCTATGCAACATACCGAAAAATCGACTGAAGATTTGGTTAAGGCCGTAGAAAAAATTACTGTTAGCTCAAAAGATCAGGCTAATGTAAGCCAAGAAATTGTAGAAAAGTCAAAAGAAATTGTACTAAATACACGTAAAACTGATAAATACCTTCAAAAGCAAACAGTCAACACCAATAATCTTGTTAAGTTTTCCAAGAAACTACTCTCTACAATTCGTACATTCAATCTTCCTGAAAAAGAATCTGATCCATATAACATTAATGTACAAACCATTGATGTTCCCGAAATTTCAGATGCAATTAAAAAGCAAGATGCAAATGAAGCAGGTAATGACAAAGTCGTAAACGCTTAAACATAGAAAAAATATATATAAAAGATTTTAACAAAATGTCAGACGCCAACCACATAGTCAAACAAATAGAGGTCATTAATGATCTGATTCAAAATTGGATTGATTTGCCAGATAAAAATGATGAAGCACTTAATGACTTGTTAATTGAATTAGATTTAGTGATCAATTCGCTAAAAATTCAAACAGAAGAAAATGAAGGCCGAGAAATCACCAATATTTTCACACATTTTCAAGACAACTTATTAGCGTTCAGCGAATCTTCCGTTTCAGAAAAACATATTGAACTAATATCAGCCTGGCCAATATATTTGACTGAGTATATTTCAAACCGCAGTGATGAAGAAGTTCAATATAATCTTCGAGAATTCCTAAATAATGATGGTTGGTCAGTACGCTATATTGCCTCAGACAGTAGTGAATTCGACTCTCCATTTGAAACGGCCAATACGATAGAGATTAATAATGAAGAAATAGAAGAATCACCCACTCAAATTGATAGTCAGATCTTTGGAAATACTACTTTAACAGCTGAACAAAAAGAGTTTTTAGAACTTATTATTGCTGAGATCGTGGATATTCAGGAAACACATTCGAGCCGCATCACTGCTCTTATATCTGATTCACCAAGCAGTGATTCCAAATATGAAAATGAAATCGAAACCCAAGTTGAACAGCTCGAACGAATTGGGTCGGCAACCTATATGATTGGATTAAAAGGGGCGAGTAAATTTTGTCAGCAATTATCCACAGCCCTCAAACATGTTCTTGAAACTAAACCAAGTCAGCTATGTGAACTACAAGAAGAAATTATAATTTGGCCGGACATGCTACAAGCGTATTTTTATGCGCCCAATGATAAAGAATACATCCAGGTTTTATTAGACTATCTAAATTTAGACTGCTGGCCAATTAAAATTACACAAGATGAATTAAAAATAATTGAACAAGCATTTGTATTTTCAAGAATAGAGGTTGAAGATCATAATAGTGAGGAGCGAATACGTGAGGCTATACCTGAAGCAGTTAGTCTTGATAAACCAGAGGATGTTAATGAAGAATTGTTTGATAGTTTATTGCAAGACTTACCTGATCAAACTCAAGAATTTACATTGGCGGTTCAGCAACTAAGAACATCTGAATTTATTGAACAATTGGAAATTTCAAAACGTTTGGCGCACACTTTAAAAGGTGCGGGAAACACCGTTGGCATCATGGGGCTTGCTAACATGACGCATCACCTGGAAGATATTTTAGAGGCTTTACTCAAAGCAAAGACCATACCTTCTTCTTCACTTCATAATACGATTGAAAAAGCGGCAGATTGTCTTGAAGAAATGTCTGAATTTCTTCATGGAATGGGAGACACACCAACCGATGCATTATCTATTTTTCAAGAAGTATTGAATTGGGCCAATTATATTGATGAACACGGTGTGCCGAATGACGATAATACGCTGGATGATATTGTTGCTCCTGGCGATGTTAATTTAAATGTTGTACATAATGACCAGGTAACTTCTGAACGATCAGGGGGAGTTGAAAGTAGTAATAAACAACAAAGCGAGCAGTCTTTACGCATTTCTACCAGTTTGATTGATGAACTCTTGAAATATGCAGGTGAAAATATTATTTCAAACGCGCAGATTCAAGAATTTATTGATCGTTCGAAATCCTTCTCAAAACAACTGCGATCTAATAATAGTAAAATTAAAACGATTGTTAGCGAGTTAGAGCATTTAATTCATGTGCGAGGATTTTCTTCACGTTTCCAAGAACAAAACAAATTAAGTAATTTTGATCCTCTCGAGATGGACCAATACAACGAACTTAATACCTACGCAAATCTGCTAATAGAGCTAACAGCAGATTCAAGTGAATTTTTGGAGAATTTGGATGAATCTCTTCTAAAACTTGATAACTTATCTGCCAATCAAAACCATGTCATGGTAGAAAATCAGGATGCCGTATTACGCACTAAAATGGTCCCTGTACGCTCAATTGTCCAAAGGCTAAAACGCAGTGTTAAACAGGCAAATAAACTTTCTGATAAAACATCACAGCTCATCGTCACAGGTGAAGAGATATTAATTGACAGCGAAATTTTAAATCAATTAATTGATCCGCTCATGCATATTCTTCGAAATGCTATTGATCACGGGATTGAATCTCCAGAATTTCGCGAGAAGCAAGGTAAAGACAAAATGGGTCTGGTCGAATTAAATTTCAAAAAAGAAGGAAAGTTGATTCATATTAGCTGTCATGATGATGGTCGCGGGCTTGATATTGAGAGAATTAAAGAAAAAGCATTTGAAAAAAATCTTATTCAAAAAAATAAACCATTCAGCAAAAAAGATGCGATGAAAATAATATTGCATCATGGATTTTCGACAAAAGAAAATGTTTCACAACTCTCGGGAAGAGGGGTTGGGCTCGATGTCGTATTTGAACAAGTAAGAGATTTAAAGGGTTCATTAACAATGGAGTCTAAGTACGGCAATGGATTGCAGATCGAACTTGTAATTCCTACCTCATTCCATTCTACACAAGCTTTCTTGGTTTCATGTGCAAATAATAGGCTTGCGCTTTCTGATCGTGGAGTAGAAGAAATCTTGCATCCTGGCGCCGGGAAAATTATCGAACAAGATGGACAACAAATTTTCGCTTACAAACAAAAACGTTACCCAATTTTTGATTTACAGAAGTTATTATACGGTGATCAAGTAACTGAACGAACAGAAGCAAGTCAAGTAGTGTTTATTGTTGAAGACGAGTTTCAAAAACATCATGCTATTTTAATCGATAAAATTATTGATTCACGTGAAATAGTGATCAAACCCTTTAGTAAATTTATTCCAAAAATGTCTGGTTTACTAGGTACGACTATTTTAGGCGATGGTAGTGTCACGTCAGTACTAGATCTTTTAGACATTGTGAATACACAGCATTCAGATAGCCCTCATGTAAAGAAATTACGAAGGGTACAAGCATCTGAAGAAATCTTTCAGAACGCTCTTATCGTCGAAGATGCAATCAGTACTCGAAAGTCATTGGCACAATTTATGAGTGATCTGGGATTCAACGTTGAAGTAGCTATTGATGGTGTTGATGCAATGGATAAAATCCAAAAACAAACCCCATCCATTATCCTCACAGACTTAGAGATGCCACGCATGAACGGTTTAGAATTAACCGACCATGTGCGTTCAAATGAAAGTACTCAAGATATACCGATCATTATGATTACATCACGTGCGACAGACAAGCATAAACAAGAAGCCAAGCGAATTGGTGTGAACGAATATATGACGAAACCTTATGATGAAGATAAATTATTGATGATGGTCAATTCGCTTAGTAATACAGTATAACCAGTTTCTCACCGCGATAACTTCTAATTTATTAGTCATCAGCTTTCATTAGGCGAAGCTTCCAGTGATGAATAAGATAACAATGAGTCAGAAGAGAAGGGTTCTATCATTAGATAACTATCCGTTTCATTTGACTTTTCCATGACTATCGTTGGAGTAGACGCGTAAACAGCGAACGCTAGTCCAATCACTGCTAAAAGCGTATACAGTTTCAATTCAATATTTTTCATTTCTTTCTGTCTCAATAAAAGATTTGTATTCACCGAACAGCAATATACATGCCAATAATTACATCTTTATTATTCAGCATGTTTATTTAAAAACTAGATATAAAATCACCCATCATGAGCCAGATTAGTGCAAAGTCGCACTAATTCTAGTCGTTCATGCTAATTATTTAGGCTAGCGAATGCAGGTCAGACAGGGTTTTAATCTCGTGGTCCGCCTTAAAAGGAAGTTGCTCAGCTGTTCGGCCATAGCGATTAATCCAAACAGAATTGAAGCCGTAAGAGGCTGCACCTGCTATATCCCACGAATTGGAAGATATAAAACAAATTTTGTTTCTTGGTAATGCAAGTTGTTCTTCTACAAATTCATACACTGCAGGGGAGGGCTTATAGCTGCGAACTTGTTCTGTTGAATACACACCGTCAAGCAAATTATCAATACCGGCATGCTTAAGAGCAGCGCTGAGGTTTTGTGGTGTTCCGTTTGACAACACCGCGGTTTGTACTTTGTTTTCTTTAAGGCGAGTAAGCACTTCTTTCACATCGGGGTAGCAAGCCAATTCAGAATGCGCTTCAAATATCTTTTTCTTAATGTCTTCATCTTCGACGCCATACACTGCGCAAGCAAAATCTAGTGCGTATTTACGAATTTTTTCGTAGCTTGTGTATTGATTCATCAAGCTTAGTTGCGAGGAATACTGTAAACGCTTTGAGCGCCAAAGCTTATAAACCACGAGTGCATTTTCACCCAATTCTTCTTTATATTCTTCAAAGGGTAAATACGTGTCTAATAAAGCGCCATAGGCGTTGAAAACATAAGCTTTAATTTTATTCATATCTGATATTTTAATAGTTTTGTTCGAAAAATAAAAAAAGCCCCGATTAATAATTTTAAATCGAGGCTTTTAATAGGGGAGTCGTTCTACTCTAGTTCCTGAGAGTCAAAAACATCCCTTTTGCTTCCCAGCTTTTTGTTGTTACTTAGAAGGTGTTGCGTCTGCTACAACAGGGGCTATGTTGTACATACCTTCAAACATTTTCTGGAAACTTGTTGGATCCATCATCCATGATGTTGATTTTTCAACAAATTTTGGATCAGTAAATTGCGCATAGTATGCAGGATTCATGAATGCAGCCATGTAATTCATATAAAGCTGAGGATTCATGTATGTATTCATTGCAGATGTGTAGAACGCAGGATTCATCATAGCGGCAGTCCAGTTCATGTACATTTGTGGGTTCATAAATTGGGCTGAAGCGCTCATCCAAGATGCTGGATTGCTCATATAAGCCATGATTTCATTGAATTGCTCTTGATCTAGACAAGTATTCATTGCTCGAAAAGGCACTTGTGGATCATTAAAAATGGCTAGAAACTCCATGAATTTTGCTGGGTCTGCCATTGTTGCTGCCATAACTTGTGGGTCTGTGTAAGCCTTTAACTTACAATCTTCAGTTTTGGCTACTGCATCATCTTGTTTAATAGTGTCAGTAGTTTCACCAAAGACAACAGTTGAGATGCTGATTAAAAGAACAACTGCTAGTGCAGCAAGCGAATATTTATAAGAAGTGATAAAGGATTTCATTGGAACTTACCCCTGTTAATTAATAAATGTATTAGAATATATTAATATAATATTATTCTAATGCCACTAAAATATATTAATAAGAAGATAAGATCTAGAGATATATATATATTTCAATAGTTTAAGCTAGAAAGAATTATTACCAAAGAAATAGCATCAAACCTGAAATGAGTATTAAAGCTCTAGTATTAGATAGATTATCCGTGAAAGTAATACTTACTTACATTAAAGCTGAATATAGGTGGGATACAGAAAATGGCATAAAGGCACGATAGAAGTGTAAGTAGCTTGATATATATAACTTCGCATAATATATATTATGTTAAATATAATATATGTAAGTTATTCATATAGTTGAGGAAGATCCCTCCTGCTTTTAGTCAACAAATTCGCATTTATAGAGATACGCCAGCATACGCAGCCAGGTTTGGTCATAGTTAGGTGCGAATTATTCAATAAACGCCTCGGTTTACGTTTCACTCAGCGGGACCTAAAACTATACTGGATCGATGACAACGCCTACGAGAATATGAGCGTTGGATGAATCGTATTATTCAATACAAGTTTGATTTTATATAAATATTATTTACAAATTGTAGCAATTTTATTTAATACCAATTTATATAAACCTTCTATTTCTCTACATTTTGCATAAATCTCTTCATCGTCAAATTCTTCTTCTGCTATATTTTTGTATTTAGCATTGAAAATTGCTACTTCTTGATTATATTTCAAAAACTCATCAGAAGCTTCTTGTGCATCCATCAATATTAAATTAGTTTTTATTAAAGTAGGTAAATTATCATATTTTAAAAATTCAGTTATGCATTCACGATACTTCTGATATATAGTTTGTTTAACATCAGGATCTTCATCTTTGTCAACTTGATGTATACAAACATATTTAGACATTTTCACAAATAACTCATTTTGCTTTCTCTAATTACTTCCTTGAGTGAAGTCCCCATAAGCCAACCTGATTTTGAAAATACTATAGATTAAATAATAGTGCAGATAATTTATAATTATTGAGATGAAAGTTATAAAACGACTGAAAAATCGGTCTATCGAGAAATCTGAACAGACTTCAGGGTTTGCCTCATGGAGGCCTTCTTTACTTATTTGCGCTATACGCAAAATATGCCGAAATTTTCGTAAGCATAGCCTGCTTTATGATATATCTCTTACTTTAGCCTTATCTCCCTACCATTAGTTAACCATATCGCCACCAACCGTAGTTTCTGTATTAGGCTATAGAGCTTCTTCCCTGCTAAAGTTATTCAATGCTGAGACTAATCTCTAAAAAGCTTTTTAAGCTCTTTATTCTCTTGTTTTTGGTTCTTGGTTTCCTGGTATTGGGAAATCTATATACATACCAAAGATTAACTTCAGAAAAGCCAATCGCTCAGCTAACTTTTACTCCTGTCAGTGAACAAGTCTTCGATGCAACACTAAGATTGGGCAATTTTTGCGAAGAAAACGTCTATCGAATCTATGGAGATGAATGGCGTATTGATTCTCAATTTTTGAAATGGAAGTCCTGGGCGACACTATTTGGTTTAGACGCAATGTATCGAATTGATAGATTATCAGGTCGTTATACAAATATTAATGATGAAAATTCAAAGACTCATAGTGCGCATAACTTAAAAACGGAATCCACGCTTGATCTAAGTAAGATTGCAGAGCGCTATCAAAACGAATTCCCTCCTGTAGATACCATTTATGGAAGCTCTGCATATCAAAAAATGAAGCCGAATATCTTATATACGGTTTTTGCCGCACAATCTGGAATTCTAATACGTGAAAACGAATTAGATACTTCTTTAGAACCTAATACTTGTATTGATTCCAAATCAAAGTTGAAAGAGTATGTTGTAAGTCTAGATCAAAGGCTTGCTTCATTTATACAATCAATATAATTCTCTTAACAAATTAACAGTATTTGTATAATAAATAGTTGAATGTATACTAAAGAAACTTCTACGTAGCTGCACTTGGTTGGGATCTGTGGGGACATATGGGGCTGTCTTTTAGAAAAGCATTGAATTCTGATTTTGATGCAGTAATTACCCTTTCAAAGGAAACGATCGATAAAAGCTATCGATATTGGTTAGGCGATCGAATAGTTAATCAATACTTAGCAACAGATAGTCTTGATAGACATATCAAAAATAATATCGAAAACGTATGGCTTGCCAGCGATGATAACGAGATTATTGGTTTTGCGATTTGTATAGAAAACATAATCGAATTTATGCTTGTTGGTTATAATTATCAACGAAAAGGATATGGCTCACAGATTTTAGAATTTTGTGAAAACATGCTTTTGCAAAAATATGAAACCATTGCACTTGAAAGTTTCGAAAAAAATACAAATGCAAATGCATTTTATAACTCGAACGAGTGGAAGATGGTAAACAAGTATATAGATACAAAATCATTGTCTACCAAACTAATTTTTTCCAAGAAAAAATCTGAAGGAATTTTAAACTAGTACTTATCTATAGCATTAAAATCTATCCGCAGTATTCATAATCCTGACTAGTTAGATCATCAAATAAAAATTGAATTGCGATCTAAAAAGTCAAAACTTATAAATCGCTTGCAAACTAAGGATATTTACATTCGGGTCTTCATACTCGCCTACCAAGTTACTTGTACCTGCTCCACTTGCTATTGGTGTTGATAGATCCACCTCGGCATCATCGATTAATATGTGAGTGAACCCTACGTCTAATTGTAAATTTTCATTTGGATGATAGCTCGCACCAATGGCTAACCAATTACGGTCTTCATCAGGTATACGTGGCGTTCTAAATTCATCATTGGTTGGAGATTCGTCAAACATATATCCTGCACGAAACGTCCACTTATCAGAATAATAGTAATCAACGCCAATGTTTGCAGAGTAGGTATTTTCCCAATTCAGCTCCAATATTGAATCAGGTAATCCATCTGTCTTAATTACAATTTCTTGTAACCTATTCCAGCGTGTCCATCTAAAGCCAATTGATAATCCCCATTTAGAAGAAAGTTCTTTATAAATACCTGCATGAATAGTTTCTGGCAAAGTTGCCCGGGCCGAAACATCCGCTGAAAAATTACCACCCAGTGCTGGTACTCCCTCTATATCATTATCATCTCCATCTAATTTATGACTTATTTTTGATCTGAAACCAATTCCTGCGCGAAAAGTAGGATCAGGATGATACATAAATCCAATATTCCAACCGTAACTCCAGTCATCACCTTTAACTTCAGTGAAGCCATCAGGCGCACCGGGTCCATTAGACAATGCTTGGCTTAAGGTTGCGTCTGCATACTCTGCCACTAAACCTGCTCCAACTGAGAATGAATCCGAAACCCTATAAGCTAACGAGGGATTAACGTTAACAGTGATTAATTCTGATTCTTTAGCTTGATATCTACCCACCCAATCTCGGTCATAATCCGTTGCAAGCCCAAATGGTGAAGAAATTGAAAATCCATATTTAAGTCGATCTGTGAGATCCATTGTAAAATAAAGGTTAGGCACAACAGCAAAAGTTGCACCATCATCATTTTCGCCGGTATTGGGAATAACAAGTGCCCCACCACCAAATACCGTATTATTTGCTCCATCTTCAGCATCAAACCTAGATTTCCCATCTATTAGATAGCCAGAAACTTGAATTTGAGTACCCTTCTTTAAAGTCAATCCAGCCGGATTATAAAAAGCATTAGATAGATCATCATTAATTACACCAAAGCCCGCAAAAGCACGACCCATACCCGTTCCACTCTGTTCACTAATTTGAAATCCTGCACCAAATGCAGTTGAAGAAAGCGTGCAGACAAGAACCGTAGCAAAATGAAGCTTTGCTTTAGACAATACTTGAGTTATGAATTTCATATACTCCTCCATTTGTATAAGCTAAATACTTATTATTTGTTTGTGGCTAATTTAGCTATTTGCAGCATTGTAACAAAATCTGTCTGCCTACAGGGTTCTAAATTTTCAAAGCAATCAATCAGTTAAGGTGTAAACTACAGAATTTTTATATCTGTCCTATACGCAGCTCTTAAAATGGATCAAATTTCATTCGTAGTCCCAGTATTGAATGAGCAGGATAACTTAATCAAGCAAGAAGCTTTATTTGTATCACTGCTTCAAGAAGGACATGAGATCATTATTGTGGATGGTGGAAGTACCGATAATTCTCTAGAAATTGCAAAAAGTATTGGTTGCAATTGTGTCTCAACGGTAGCTTCACGAGGCCACCAGCAACATGCAGGTGCGAAAAATAGCTCTAATAATATTTTAGTATTTTTACATGCAGATACCTTTCTGCCTACACATGTAATAAAGAATATTTTTGGTGCTTTGGATCACCCCAAGATTCACTGGGGTCGTTTTAGCGTGTCTTTTTCTAACAAAAAATTAATATTCAAAATTATTGCTTGGCTAATGAATATACGTAGCTGCTTAACCGGAATTGTTACAGGAGACCATGTATTTTTTATCAAGCGTGAAACTTATTTCGAATGTGGAGGTTTTTCTGATATTCCAATCATGGAGGATGTCGAGCTTAGTAAAAGATTAAAAAAATACTCTAGACCCGTTTGTATCAGATCAAAAGTAATCACGTCTAGCCGCAAATGGGAACAACATGGAGTACTAAAAACAATTGTTTTAATGTGGCGTTTGCGTTTGCTTTATTTCATTGGAGTGCCTGCTGAAACATTAGCAAACCAATATTACTCCAGATAAAAAAATGAAATCAGAAAATATACTTATATATTTTTGCAAACATCCTGAACCAGGAATGGTGAAATCTAGGTTGGCAAAAGATTTAACAGAAAAAAAAGCAGCCAGGATTTATAAAATATTATTAAAATTTGTTCTACATAATACTCACCAAACAGGTATAAAACATTATTTATACTGTTACCCTAATATAGACCACTCTTTGCTCAAGCAATACGGCAACGAATATGATCTCGAATTAAAAAATCAAGCAAATGGTGATTTAGGAACTAAAATGTACCAAGCTATCAACGGGCATTTAAATGAAAATAAAAATGTTGTGTTGATCGGCACAGATTGCCTTGAGTTAGATATTAATTATATAAAGCAAGCCTTCAATTTATTAAATCAGGACAATGACTTGGTTTTAGGTCCAACAGAAGATGGTGGTTATGCGCTGATTGGTGCAAATAAAATTAAAAAAGAAATTTTTGAAAATATTTCCTGGAGCAGTAATTCTGTAATACTTGAAACCGAGCAGAGAATTTCAAAACTAGGTTGGAAACATATGCTCCTTCCGAGAGTTCGTGATCTAGATACAGTCGAAGATTATCGTTATTTTTCAACTCACAACAAATATAAACATCTATTCAACTAGCCATTGCTATTTGTTCATGTTCTGTAACTACCTTCAGAGCTTGGTTAATAACTTCTAGCCCTGCATCCTGAGCATAAATATGCTCACTTAGATAACGTCGCCACGACCTTGCTCCTGGCATTCCATTAAATAAACCAAAAATATGCTGGGCAAGGATTTTTAGAGGGATACCATTCTCAAGTTCTGATTGAATATAGCTTTTATATTCATCTAACACATCAGAACGCGAGAGAGTGTTAGCCTTAGTATTAAAAATAAATTCATCTACTTCTGATAAAAAATACGGATTGTCATAAGCTTCTCGACCAACCATAACTCCGTCCACATGCTGTAAGTGCTCTGATATAGCAGATTTTTCTCGAATTCCACCATTAATAATAAATTTTATCTCGGGTATTTCTTGTTTAAGTCGATACACGTAATCGTAATGTAGAGGTGGAATCGTTCTATTTTGTCTAGGAGTTAAGCCGGATAATACTGCTTTACGTGCATGCACAATTACCGTTTTGCAACCAGCGGATATAACACTTTCTACAAATTTACCAAGAAATTCATAGCTATCTTGATGATCAACTCCAATTCTTGTTTTAACTGTAATTTCAATATTACTTACTTCCTTCATAGCACGTATACAATTCGCCACGGTTTTTGGTTCAAGCATTAAACATGCTCCAAATTTACCTGCTTGTACGCGATCACTTGGGCAACCTACATTAATATTTACTTCATCAAAACCATATTCTTCGGCAAACTCCGTGCATTGCGCCATTTCAGCTGGATTACTTCCACCCAATTGTAATGCAACAGGATTTTCTTGTTCATGTAATCTCAGCCAACGATCACGATCACCGTAAATTAAAGCTCCTGTAGTAATCATTTCCGTATATAAAAAGCATTTCTTCGACATTAGGCGAGCAAGATAACGATAGTGTCTATCTGTGCAGTGCAACATGGGCGCGACACAAAATCTATGCGAGTGAGTCATATTTATTTTTATGAATAATGCTGCTGCAAGAATTCTAAAACTGCCCGCAAGCCCATCGCTTCACCACCTTTTGGGCGACCTTCCCTAGCTCGTGTGTTCCATGCCATTACATCAAAATGAACCCACTTAATATCGACAGGAACAAATTCACTTAAAAATAACGCTGCAGTTATTGCACCACCATAACCACTAGCAGCAGAATTACAAATATCCGCGATATTGCTGTCTAACATATATCGATATGGTTTGTGTAAAGGCAAGTACCAGATCGAATCTTGTGTAGATTCTGATGCTTTTGTGAGTTCATTAGCCAATAAGTCATCATTACTAAAAAAAGCAGGCACTTCTGTTCCCAAAGCAATTCTTGCCGCACCGGTTAATGTTGCAAAATCGATAATCAAATCAGGTTTGCCTTCTACAGCTTTTGTAATGGCATCACATAAAATCAACCGCCCTTCTGCATCCGTATTATCAATTTCAATGGTTTTTCCATTTCTTGAAGGCAAAACATCGCCTGGTCGAAACGCATCTCCTGAAATCGCATTTTCTACAGCAGGAACTAAAACATGTAATTGAATCGGAATATTTAACTTCATTATGGCGTAAGCAAGACCTACAACATGTGCAGCTCCACCCATATCTTTTTTCATCAATCGCATGCCTTGCGATGATTTAATATCCAAGCCTCCGCTATCAAATGAAACTCCTTTGCCAATTAAGCAAACTTTTGGATGTTTGGAATCGCCCCAATTAAACTCTATTAATCTTGGAGCATGTACACTGGCTCGGCCGACCGCATGTATGACAGGATAATTTTGATTTAATAAGTCATCCCCTACAACTTCTGTTATTGACTGGTTAAATTCTTCAGCAATTGTTTTACATTCATTTGAAATATGTTGCGGCATCATATCGGCAGCAGGAGTATTTACCATATTTCGAACTGTTGTAATTGCTCGTGCTTGTGCCTCAATAAGATGAATATTTATTGATGAATCAACAAATAGTTTGCATGATCTGCTCTTGGATTTTTTATATTGACTAAACTGATAAGCGCCCAATATCCAACCCAGGTAAATTTTTTCGTCGTAATTTTGATTCGAAGAAATATGATAGTGACCCGGTGGTAATTGTTTGACACAGGATCCCAATGTCCAAGTAAGATCTTGTTCATCTGCAACGACTACAACACTATCCATAGTGCCTTGTGCATCAGGCACACATAACAATGCACTTCGCTTAGGTTTAAATTGTGCAGTTTCTATCCAATTTTGTAGCGCATCAGATTGAACTTTCTTCCATGTACTGAATTCAGACTTAAGTACGACATTAATTGGAATACTGTTAGTATCCTCTTCAGTATAAAAAAACTCCGTCAAATCCATATTTGGTAAAAATTCCTTTATTAGTAATTAATTAAAGTAAACATGAACGAGTATGCTTTAAAGATTAGTGGTCTAAGCAAGACTTATAAGAATAAAGTGATTGCTTTAAATAATATAGACCTTGAAGTCAAAATGGGTGATTTCTTTGCCTTATTAGGTCCAAATGGCGCTGGCAAGTCCACCCTAATTGGCATTCTTACTTCACTAATTAACAAAACCGCTGGCAAAGTCCACATAATGGGGTGTGATATAGACACCGAATTCTCTAAAGCAAAAAGCCAAATCGGTTTAGTCCCGCAAGAGTTCAATTTCAACAACTTTGAGCCACTAGTTGAAATAGTAAAAAGTCAGGCGGGCTATTATGGAATGGAAAAAAGTGTAGCGAGTGATGCTTCAGAAGATTGTTTACAGAAATTAGGTTTATGGGAAAAGCGTAAATCCACTCCGCGTGAACTTTCCGGCGGTATGAGACGTAGGCTTATGATTGCACGTGCTTTAGTGCACGACCCGCAACTGCTAATTTTAGACGAACCTACAGCTGGTGTAGATATCGAAATACGTCGCTCAATGTGGGAACTGCTTAGCAAAATCAATGAAAATGGTAAAACAATTATCTTGACCACTCACTATTTAGAAGAGGCAGAAAGCCTCTGTAAAAATATAGCTATTATCGATCATGGAAAAATTATCGTAGATACATCAATGCGTGAGCTGCTGGAAAAACTAAATGAAGAAAGTTTTATACTTTATTTACAAAAACCAATTTCTAATAATTTAGAACTATCCGAATACCAATTTGTATTGCTAGATAATAAAACTATAGAAATTACATTAACTGATGGAAAATCGCTTCATGAACTATTTTCGCTTCTTTATGAACAGGGGATTGAAGTTTTAAGCATCAAAAATAAATCAAACCGTTTAGAAGAACTATTTCTTAAGTTAACCGGTAATTCTAGTTCCTAATTTAATATGACATTTAACGAACAATTTATTGCTCTACGCACGATTGTGGTAAAAGAAATTCGGCGCTTCATGAGAATTTGGATTCAGACGATTCTTCCCCCTGCAATCACGATGAGTTTATATTTTATTATTATGGGGAAATTTATTGGCTCACAAATTAATGATATTCAAGGTTATTCTTATATAGAGTTTATTGCTCCTGGGTTGATTATGATGAGTATCATTACTAACTCATATGCTAATTCTGTGTCGTCTTTTTATAGTTCTAAATTTCAGCGTCATATTGAAGAAATGCTTGTATCCCCTATGCCTAACTACATTATTATTATAGGTTTCATGTTGGGTGGTGTTGCTCGTGGAATTATTGTCGGTATAGCGGTCACTATAGTTGCACTATTTTTTACAGACTTGGAAATTTACAATATTGGATTAGTTCTAATTACAGTTCTTTTAACATCTGCCCTATTTTCGCTCGCAGGAATTATAAATGGAGTTTTTGCTAACAGCTTTGATGATATTTCTATCATTCCGACTTTTGTATTAACACCACTCACTTATTTGGGAGGTGTTTTTTTCAGCATTAATATGCTCTCAGAATTCTGGCAGACTGTATCTTTAGCTAATCCCATACTTTATATGGTAAACAGTTTCAGACTTAGTATTTTGGGTATTACAGACATAAGCCTGCAATCAGCTATCACTGTAATGCTTAGTTTTTTTATAGTTTTGTTTTTTATATGCCTCTATCTACTCAATAAAGGCATAGGAATTAGAACTTAATATCTTCGGTGCCTAATGGTTTGCCGCTGCCGGGCCACCAATAATTGTATCTTCGATAGAGACTACTGTGTCGCTTGAACCAGCGGTGTCTGTTGGTGATTTCTCACCAGTGTAGTCTGTTGTATCTATTTGGAACATCATTCTGTAAGGACCGAATGCAATTTTATCGCCATTTTTTAGCACGCACTTTCGTATGCGCCTGCCATTTACAAACGAACCATTAGTGCTGACGATATCTTCAATAAAATAGTTATTTTGGAAACGAATTATTTTTGCATGATGTCCACTCACCATTTCATCTTTTAGACGTATGTCATTTGTCCCGATTCTGCCAATTGTTGTGGCATCTTCAGTGATTGGATATTCGCGCACCTCGTCATGCATTAGATCAACCAACTTTGCAGGGATATCAAATTCAACTGCTATAGTCGGCTTGCCTTGAAGCGCCTTGATTCCTACGCGTTCATGGTATGGTACCCACTGTAGCTCATTCACTGCTTCTTCAATAATTTTAGCCGTTACTGTTTTTTTATTTTCAACAAATGCGCATATTAATGCCGTATCACATAGTGAATTGATTAAACGTGGTATACCGCCAGTATAACGATATATAACGGGAATACATTCATCCTTGATAATTTTAGGAATAGAAGAGGATTTGTTCTTTTTAATACCAGCTACATCTAATCTATGACTAATATAGTTTTGAATATCATCTTCATCTAATGCAGCAAGGTGAAATCTAAATCGAATCCTCTGGGCCAGTTGCTCCATGCCTGGCGCATCAAGCAGATTTTTAAGTTCTGGTTGGCCGACTAAAATTAGATTCAAAATCCTCTCTTCGTCAGTTTCCATTCCTGTTAACATCCGAAGTTCTTCTAATACACGTTTGTTTAGGTTTTGGGCTTCGTCGACGATTAATATTACTTGTCGACCTTCTGCATACTGCTCAAGCAGAAAATCATTAAGCATAGCAATTAGCTCAACTTTTCCTGCTTTGAATGGATCTAAGCCAAGTTCATTTAATATAGCTTGGAAAAACTCAATTTCATTTAACTGGGTTTGATAAATACGTGCAATGAGTACATTTTCATCAACCGACCTTAACAGTTGTTGAATTAGAGTTGTTTTGCCAGAACCAATTTCACCAGTAATCACTACAAAACCATCACGATTCCATACCGTGTATTCCATATAAGATTTGGCACGGTTGTGCGCTTTACTCAAGTAGAGAAAGTCTGCATCTGGTGTTAATTGAAATGGCTGATGCTCGAGCCCAAAGTGTTTCAGATACATTCTAAAATGGCCTCAGTTAAAGATAATAATTCCGTAAATCTTTAAAATTATTGTAATTTATTGTTTCAAAACTATTTGATCACAAATTATAGGGATAATTTATAGCCTGCTTGGGGACGTAATTCACAAAACATCCTAAAAAACTCATCAACCGAATGAAAAGAATTTTAGTCCTTTGATCCAGTTCACGGTCACTAATCACCCGAAAACGCTATTGTTTATCGTCTATAAATAGTTGTATTTACAGTATATTATCATGGAAGAACAAAGAGAAGATGACACTCAAAATCAAATTGATGCTGGACGAGGTGTCGCTAAAGAACAAAATCCTGATTCAAATAAAAATACCACTCTAAATCAAGAAGATGATGATAATGATCGCCCTGATGAGAGAGCGAGAAAAGCAGGTTACTAACTAACTGATACAAATTTTTACATTAGTTTTAAGCTGCAAGGCGTTCAACATTCATTTTCATACCAAATTTAGGCCGCATTGTTGTTGCAGCATGTTTCTCAACTTTATGGCCAGGATACAAACTCAAGTTATAACGCTGTGCGATGAGCGCTACGACTAATTTACTTTGCATCAATGCCATGTACGAGCCAATGCAATTACGGTGTCCTGCTGCAAAAGGAATATAAGCAAAGCGTGAACGCCCTACAGAACGCTCTTTGTCAAAACGACTGGGATCGAAGGTATCGGGCTCATCCCAATACTCCGGTAAGCGGTGAGTTACATAGGAAGAAATTATCACTGTCATATCTTTAGGTACGAGGTAACCCCCTATTTCATGGTCTTCTAATGCAACACGCGAAAAAGAATGTACCGAAGAATATAAACGTAAAGATTCCTTAATCACTTTCTCGGTGTAATCAAGCTTATTTAAGGAGTCAGCCGTTGGAGTTTGATCGCCTATTACTCGGTTTACCTCATCATATATTTTTTGCTTAACCTGAGGATATTTATCAATAACATACATCGTCCAACATAGCGAAGTAGCTGTAGTCTCAAATGCTGTTACAAATAATGTAAGCAACTGGTCTCTCAAACTTCTCTTTTGACTTATTATTGAGCTCCTAACAGATGCATTATCAATGCTGTCCTCAATTAAAAGGTGTTTTAAAAACCCTATATCATTATTAATAATATCAGGATATTCATCTAATAATTCATACACTGTCTTATTTAAAGCCTTGAGAGCTCTTCTGAAATTTATTTCTTTTTTTAGATTTTTGGGCTTTAACAAGGAGGATTTTAAATCCGTCATTTCAGGCCAGTTCATTCTTATTTGATTATAAATATCGAATACTCTTTGTGAGCGCGATTTAAACCCTTCGCCCATTACCCAAACACCCGCCAACAACTGCGTTAACAGGTTAAATTGAAACTCAAGCTCGATCGGCTTTTCTTGTTTGGCGTTATCTCCCCAAGTGTCAATGAAGTTAGACGCTAAACCCGTTATCCAGTCGACCTGTTTATCTAGTGACTTGGATGTAAATTTGGGTTGCGCATGAGATCTCTGGTGTCTCCATACATCGCCTTCACTTAATAACATACCCTCACCTATCACCATGCGGACTTGTTTGTAGCGGGTATTTTTCTTGTACTTCTCATAATGATCTACAAGAACTTCCTTTATCAATTTGGGATCAGAAACGAGATAGGAATAATATGCCCCCATATTGATACGAGCGATCCCACCATGTTCTGAAGCTACTTTTTTAAGAAACTCCATAGGGTTTGCGCGCATTTCCGGCAAACAACCTAATTTGCCATCTCCTTCAGGCCCAGGTGGAAGCTGATGCTTAGACATTATCTAAAATAATGATTTTTAGTTTGATTTATTAATTGTTCTGACAGTTTGCGTTGTCGCAGACTCCGTAAATAATTAATGAATGATCAGAAATACGAAAACCATTCTTTTCGGCAATTTCTTTTTGCTTGTTTTCAATCTTTTCATCCACAAATTCTACAATCTTGCCACACGTTACACAGATCAAATGGTCATGATGCTTACCGCTTTCCAACTCAAATACGGCTTGCCCGGATTCAAAGTGATGACGTATAACAAGTCCTGCCCCTTCAAATTGTGTTAATACACGGTAAATTGTCGCTAAACCAATCTCTTCGTCTGAATCAAGCAGTACTTTATAAATATCTTCTGCACTCATATGTTTTTTATTAGAACCCTCCAGGATTTCTAATATTTTCATGCGTGGCAAAGTAACTTTTAAACCCGCGCGTTTTAAATCCTGATTTTCCATTCTATATATGTCTTGGTACTCGAATTACTTGTCGTAAAAGTTCTTTTTCTTAAAATATTCTAATTTACGCATTAGGCTTTTTACTGCTTGTTCATACGTATGGGTAATATTTGAAAAACAATAACCCCGCAACCATGCTTCTAATTCTTCAACGGTTTTTTTATTTACTATGCTATAGGTGTCTTCAGTAAGATAGTTATACGAAGAAATGTACCCTGACAGCCAAGTACGATAATAAGATTTACCCACCTCGTCCGCATCCACAAACCCTCGGCATGAATCTTTGCCTACTCCAGAAACCAAATAGCGACCTGCCATATCTGCAGCATTGACTAAGTTACCAGCAAAAACTAATACAAACACTAAAAATATCTTTACGAAAAAAAGTTTGTGCTTCATGAAGAAGAATATCTTGCCATATAAAAGAAATAGTGTACCCAGTAAAAACAAAACCCGCCACGATGGGCGGGTTGATAGATGCCTTTCTTTTGCGATTCAACTTTAGCGTTTATACGTTTTAATTGATGACCCAACTAGAGGAGAAAGGGCTGCTAAATGTATTTACGCAAGGCTATAT
The DNA here is from genome assembly GCA_965243395.1 of Gammaproteobacteria bacterium. Classification (GTDB taxonomy): domain Bacteria; phylum Pseudomonadota; class Gammaproteobacteria; order UBA4575; family UBA4575; genus JABDMD01. The sequence continues at coordinate 972,631 of CBDEUS010000001.1, forward strand.
GATGGTTTCAGAAGATTTGTTTTATAGTTATTGCTCCTTCTGGATTCTCTATTTCGCCTCTCAACGCAATGAGATTAATGTACCACCAGTCGCTAAATTACCACAGCTTAACCCAAAGAGGTACATTAAAAATGAGGTTAAATGCATTGATGTTTCTATATTTTTACAGCTATGTAACTAAAACTCATTTGAAAACAGGAAGATATGTATTCTAGCTAAATTGAATATAAACATATTTAGCATATATTATTGAATATAAAGGGATTTATAGAGTTCTTATTCTATAAATCCTAAGGATCAAATAATTATGATAAAGCAGACTCTTAATTAAGAGTTCACTAGAGCTTGTGCGTACCTTTCATTCGAGAGTCCCAAGGAATTTCAGGTCCAGATGCTCCGGCGAGTAACTCGCGATCATTGGGGACATGTTTTACGAATTGAACAATAGCAGTCGATAATTGCCGTAAGCGTTCCAATGCACCTTCATCTACCAGCACACCATCACGGTAATAATCAGAGGTTAAATAGACACCACCTGGTAATGCATGAGCATGGAAAAAGCCTAAAAGTGGTTTTATTTCGTGTTCAATACTCAAATAATGATGTTGTGTGGATGCAGTAACGATAATTCCTACAGGCTTACCCACTAACGCATCATTTGGGATTACATCAAAAACATTTTTTAAAATACCCGTATACGAACCTCGATATACCGGTGTACCCAGAATCAAAGCATCCGCAGCAACAATTTTATCGATTAAAGTCTTGGTGTCTCCTTCATACAATGCCGGATCTCGACCATCACAAAGCACAATATCGAGATCACGAACATTAATCGTTTCCATAGATATGTTTGGATCTTCCTGATGAGCATATTTTACCGCTTGTTTGACTGCATTTAATGTTCTAGAAGCAGCATTTCGTGCGGGGCTACCAGATAAGCCAAGCAAATTCATTAGGGTTCCTAAAATTATTTCCAGTGTGGAACTATATTTTTAAGCTCGATTACATGTCCCATTTTATCGCGCTTGGCTTCCATATATCTTCGTCGATACTCACTATCGGTTGGTGCAATCATCGGAATACGCTCAACTAAATTAATATCGTAGGCGTCCATCCAATTGCATTTGTCGGGGTTGTTGGTGATCAGCTGAGCGTTTTTAACGTTCAGTGCTCTAAGCATATGAGCAGCCACAGAAAAATCACGCTGATCGGCATCAAAACCTAGCTCTATATTGGCATCTACCGTATCCAGACCCTGCTCTTGTAACGAATAAGCTTTAAGCTTATTTATGAGACCAATTCCACGGCCTTCATCGCGCATATAGATAATTACACCCTGCTGGTTTTGTTGCACCATGTCCATAGCCATGCGGACTTGTTCGCCGCAGTCACATCGCATGGACCCAAAGACATCACCCGTTAAACATTCCGAATGAATACGCACCAAGACCTTATCATCAGGCTCCCATTCACCATGTACCAAGGCTATATGCTCTTTATCGGTATATATGTCTTTAAAAGCAGAAATTTGAAAATCACCCCAACATGTAGGAAGGTCCACAGTGATCTCATGTTCTACGCGTGATTCATAACGCAAACGATGCTTGATCAGCTCTTTAATTGTAAGAATTTTCAAATTATGTTGTTTTGCGAACTCAAACAGGTCTGGCAGTCGTGCCATGCTGCCATCTTCTTTCATAATCTCGCAAAGGACACCAACAGGACTTAATCCTGCAAGCTCCATTAAATCTACTGTAGCTTCAGTATGACCATCTCTTCTAAACACTCCGCCGCGTGTTGCGCGCAAGGGAAAGACATGTCCTGGTCGCGCAAAATCATTTGCGGCTGTGGAAGGATCTGCAAGTGCTTTTATCGTTTTATAACGGTCAGAGGCAGATATTCCAGTAGTAGTGCCATGAATATAATCAACGGATACGGTGAATGGAGTTTTGTGCAGAGCATTATTTTCGTCCGACTCGACCATCAGGTCTAAACCCAGCCTTCTTGAGCGCTCTTCGGTGATGGCAGCACAAATTAGGCCTCGGCCAAATTTGGCCAAGAAATTCACCATTTCAGGTGTGCACTTATCCGCCGCTCCTATTAAATCGCCTTCATTCTCACGGGATTCATCGTCTACAACAATCACAAGCTTGCCCAACTTGAGATCTTCTAAAACTTCAGTGACGGTATTAAATGAATATTCGCTCATAATCAGTTGATAATATTTGGCTTTAAATGGTTTCTGTAATCTTAAATAGTAAATGACCTCTAAGGCATTTGCACCTACCACTTTGGCGTTAATCCGAGGAATTTAGGCCATTAGTCAGTAGCGTATATTCAGATGGTGCCCGGGGCCGGAGTCGAACCGGCACGGTATTATCTACCGAGGGATTTTAAGTCCCTTGCGTCTACCAATTTCGCCACCCGGGCTAATACAGTTAGTACCTAATAGTGCGGCTACACCGATTTTATTTGCGAGCAATACCCACTCGCAAGTGTGGAGGCTAGGACCGGAATCGAACCGGTGTCTACGGTTTTGCAAACCGCTGTATAACCACTCTACCACCTAGCCAGATTAACTACTAAATGAGTATATACAAGACTAATACAAATAAAAAAACCTCGGAAGGAACCAGAGGTTTACTTGGCGAAGCTCTATCTAATATGCGAGCTATATTAGCAATCCATATCAATGTGTAAAAGTACTTTAGTTCGCAGCTATATATCTGAAAATGCTGATATTAAAGAGGCTACCCTATGAGCTTTTCATACCTCTTTCTCAAATTGTTTACTGGAACCTCAATCAAGCTTGATTGTACTGCCCACTTTCTAAGTTCAATCCAACCTCGTTTCGTTTACGTCGGTGTAAGTCATGAGTATTTCGGACTTTACGCTAGCTACTTCTAATTCTTAGACCAAAGCTTGAATACGTCATATTTATTAGTAACTTGGAAGGGTTTTTGCTCTGTAACCTTTTTTTACAATTCAGTAAAAAAACTCTAACTTGTTAAACTTTGTTAACACGCTGTTACTAATAAAAAATGTGCGAGGTGTATCAATATTAGAGATCACTAAATTTGCCAATATGAATCAGCAGGCTTCGTGCATATTTGCTGTGACATGAATAAATAAGGACATTTATCGTGAGTGATAGATTTGATAAAAATGAAGAAAAAAATGGTATATCTGATGCATGTTTAGATATTAATGCAGCTTCAGTGTTATTTGGCTTAAGTCTGGTAAATAAAGCTAAACTACATTTAAAAAAGCCTTTGCAACAAGCAAATTTGACTTTGACACAGTGGCTGGTGTTGAAAATTATTTATCTAGAACGTGCAGACACACCAACGAGCATTTCCAAAACGATTGATGCAGATCCAACAACTATTACTCGTCATTTAGATACTTTAGAAGAGCGAGGGTTAATTGATCGTAACCACGACAAAAATGACCGTCGCGTTATCCAATTAATCATTACCAAAAAAGGGATTTCAGTAGCTAAATCAATATATCAAGGCTATTCAGGTATATTTAATGATTTTGAACGCTACATGACAACTGATGAGCGCGTCATTTGGAAAAAAATTGAACATTGCGTTCATAAACACCTAAAAGAGTAAAAATTAATACCTACATATACACGTCTTCTTAATATAAGAATAAAAATAAACTCATTATATTGACCTTTACCGCAGCACAAGCGGTTCAAAAAAGTATCTGATCACAAATCGATGATAGACGTGTTCGCTTAGCAAGCGTCGTACAATTGACAGAGTACGTCATTGAAGACGAAAGACAAAAAAACTAATCTAAAATTTCCAATCTTAGATTTAACTTTAGCTCATTCAAATAAAAACATGTTTTATCTAATAAACGTACTATACAGTACGAAGACATTCTCATGCATGTGATTTAACGTGTATGTAATATTCTTTGAACTATTATACTGATACGATATCTATAAATTTTAAAACATTAAAAGAACTATCTAGTTCAGGAAACCATGGTTTCTCTTAATATCAATAATAAAGACATAACACTTGATATAGATGAAGACACTCCGCTCCTGTGGGCAATACGTGATGAAGCTCATTTAACGGGAACTAAATACGGTTGTGGTCTCGCACTTTGCGGAGCTTGCACAATTTATCTTGATAACCAACCTATACGTTCTTGTGTTACTCCTGTATCAGCTGCTGTTGGTAAAAAAATTACTACGATTGAAGGCTTAGAGTCCAAGGAAAGCCAAGCTGTTCAACAAGCTTGGAAAAATTTAGATGTCCCCCAATGTGGTTACTGTCAATCGGGCCAAATCATGTCAGCAACGGCATTACTAAAAAATAACAAATCCCCAAGTGATGATGATATCAATGCATTTATGTCAGGAAACATCTGTCGTTGTGTAACCTATGTACGTATTCGAGCAGCAATAAAACAAGCTGCCAAAGATCTTGCTTAACTACATACGATGTCAAAGTCTGAACTAATCAATTTAAGTAGAAGAAATTTTCTAAAAGCGGGTGTTGTTTCTGGTACCGGACTAACGTTAGGTATTTATTTTGGCTCATCACTCGCAGAAGAACTTACATCCGGCCCTGGTCACTCTACTGCGGAGCTGGCTAATCAAGCTCAGTTAGAGCCAAATGCGTTTGTTCGAATTGGAACAGATAACTCCGTTACTGTCATCGCCAAACATATTGAGTTTGGCCAAGGAACTCATACTGGATTACCTACAATTGTCGCTGAAGAATTAGATGCAGCATGGGAGCAAATCAATGTAGAGAGTGCACCAGCAGATGCCACTCGCTATAACAATTTACATTGGGGGCCATACCAAGGCACGGGAGGTAGTTCAGCGATAGCTAATTCTTATGAGCAACTGCGTAATGCCGGCGCCACGGCACGAGCAATGTTAGTAAATGCTGCTGCAAAATTATGGAACGTTTCACCCGAATCAATCGTTATACAGCAGGGTGTTGTTCTGCACAAAGAATCGAATCAATCTTTAAATTTTGGTGAGCTTGCAGAATTAGCTTCAAAAGAGCCGATACCTGAAAAAGTAGCATTAAAGTCACCCGATGATTATGTCTACATTGGTAAACAATTACCACGCACTGATACAGCATTGAAAATTAATGGCACTGCAAAGTTTACACAAGACATTCAACTACCAGACATGTTAACTGCCGTGGTCGCTCACCCTCCCAGATTCGGAACAAAGCTGAAATCGTTTGACGCTACGAATGCAAAAAAGGCTGCTGGCGTAAAAGACATATTTGCAATTCCTTCTGGCGTAGCAGTAATTGCAAAAAACTTTTGGTCAGCTAAAAAAGCACGCGATGCATTAGAAATTCAATGGGACGAATCTAATTCGTTTACTAAAAATTCACAGGATATTTTCGATGAGTATAAAGAATTAGCGAAAAAACCGGGTGCAACCGCATACACCAATGGCAGTGTTGATGAGGCATTTAATGAAGCAAACGAAACCATTAGTGCTAGTTATGAATTCCCTTTTCTTGCTCATGCCACAATGGAACCCATGAATTGTGTAATTCAGTTGAATAATGATTCATGTGAACTTTGGTACGGTTCTCAAACTCAATCGGGAGATCTGTTTGCCGTTGCACAAACACTTGGACTAGCTCCTGAAAAAATAAAAATTAATACTCTCTTTGCGGGTGGATCATTTGGGCGTCGCGCTAATCCAACAAGTGACTATGTAGTCGAAGCGGCCAACATTGCAAAAGCATCAAAATTATCAACACCCATAAAATTAGTTTGGACGCGGGAAGATGATACCCTTGCAGGTTATTACCGACCTTTGAACTATCACGAATTAAAAGCCGCCGTTGATAATAATGGCACCATCACTGCATGGCAGCACAGAATTGTGGGTCAATCCATTCTCACCGGAACTGCTTTTGAAGAAATGCTGGTTAAAGACGGTATCGATTCTACATCAGTCGAAGGAGCTGCAAATCTACCCTATTCCATTCCCAATATGCATGTTGATCTACATTCACCCACTCTTCCAGTACCTATTCAATGGTGGCGTTCTGTGGGCCACACACACACTGCAGTATCAACAGAAGTATTTTTAGATGAAATCGCGTACAAGATTGGTAAAGATCCTGTAGAACTTCGACGAGAATTATTGAAAAAACATCCACGTCATCTTGGAGTCCTAAACCTTGCAGCTGAAAAAGCTAAATGGGGAACTTCACTTGGTAAAAATAAAGGACGTGGAATTGCCGTGCATAAATCTTTTAATTCTTACGTCGCCGAAGTTGCGGAAGTTACTGTAAATGAAAATCAAACTTTTTCAGTTGACAAGATAACTATTGCAGTCGACTGTGGAATTGCGATAAATCCAGATGTGATTCGTGCACAAATGGAAGGTGGAATGGGATATGGTTTATGTGCAACATTATCCAGTGCAATTACTTTAAAAGATGGTTATGTAGAGCAATCTAATTTTGATCGTTATCAAGTATTGCGTATGAACCAAATGCCTGAAGTCGAGGTTCATATTGTAGAATCAAACGAAAATCCAACTGGCGTGGGTGAACCCGGAACACCACCCATTGCACCTGCTGTAATTAATGCCATTGCTGCTGTGACAGGAAAATTTCATCATACACTCCCATTACCCAATAAACTGGCATGAACAGCTCCGATGAAAACATAATACAAACGGCTCAACTTTGGTTTACAAAAGATAATGAACTTTTATTAGTTACGGTCGCTAATACTTGGGGCTCATCACCAAGACCTGTTGGATCAATGATGCTTATCCGCAAAAACGGAGAATATATTGGATCAGTATCAGGTGGCTGCATTGAAGAAGATCTTGTAAAACAATATATCAGCAATAAAATTTCATCAAAAAAAGTCAGCTTGCTTAGCTACGGTGTTGGACAGCTAGAAGCACAACGATTTGGAATACCCTGTGGGGGTAAATTAGAGTTAGTTGTCGAGCGCTTAGATTCATTTGATAGTTTAAAGCCAGTAGAACAAACTCTATATAATAGTGATTCCATAATTAGACATGTTAGTGTCTTAAATGGCCTCATTTCTTATAGCAACGCTAATTCCAATGAAACTACCCATTTTAACGGTACTACTTTGAATAAGGTTTTCGGCCCGCAATGGCAAATATTACTCATTGGTGCAAACGATCTCGCTCAATCGGTTGCAAATCTTGCCACGACGCTAAATTACAAAATTATTGTCTGTGACCCGCGTGAATATATAAATTTGAATTGGATAGACGATAAGATTTCATTCACTACTGAAATGCCTGATGATGTGGTAAATGAATTAGAGCCTAAAAGCCATAGCATTGTACTGGCTCTGACTCATGATCCGAAAATGGATGATATGGCTCTTATGTGTGCATTGGAACAAGATTTCTTTTATGTTGGTGCGATTGGCTCGAAAAAAACCCAAGCTGCGCGATTGAAAAGATTAAAACAATTAGAATTAACGGATACACAAATTAGCCATCTACATGGACCTGTTGGTCTAGATATTGGTAGTAAAGCTCCTGCGGAAATTGCAATTTCTATTTTGGCTGAAATTATTCAGCTAAGAAACATAAAGAAAGCTCCTGCAACGATTAACTTCGACAAAGTTCTTAAAACTGCTTAATGGCAATCGAAATATGTGGCGTTTTACTCGCTGCAGGTTCATCAACCAGATTTGGAAGCCAAAAGCTTCTTTATGACTTACCAAATAAAGAAACCATTCTCTCGTTATCAGCAAAAACTTTAAAACAATCGATTCAATACACTGTAGCAGTTGTTCAAGATAAAAATTCAGAAATTGCTCATATCTTAAGTAGCGAAGGCTATAAGCTAATTGAAAATTCTGCTTACCAAAATGGAATCGGAAGCAGTATAAGTTGTGCAGTAAAGTCGACACAGCCTAATGCGTGGGTGTTTGCCCTCGCGGACATGCCATTCATTAGCAAAAATACTATAGATGCAGTGGTGCAGAACCTATCATTGGATCATGAGATTGTCGCGCCCTATTTTCAAAAAATTCGAGGCCATCCTGTTGGATTTAATTCGAGCTTTAGAGAAGACTTAGAAAAGCTAAATCAAGACTACGGAGCTAAGCAGCTCATACAAAATAATATCGACAAACTAAAAGGTATCGAAACAGAAGATCATGGAGTGATAACAGATATCGATACTAAACTAGATTTAGATTTTTTAATTAATAAACATATTTAATTTTGGGATTACACAATCTCTCACTGCAAATATTAAAATATTAAATTTGAGAACCTCAAATATACATGTCTTCTCTTATACTTATCCTTGGAGATCAACTAAATAAGAATATCTCTTGTCTTAAAAAGGCTAAAAAGCAAGAAGATATTATCCTCATGTGCGAAGTGAGCGCTGAAGCAACTTATGTGAAGCATCACAAGAAAAAAATTGTTTTGGTATTAAGCGCAATGCGCCATTTTTCTCAAGAACTAGAAAATGCTGGCTATAAGGTTATTTATATACGACTCGATGATAGTTCGAATACTGGCTCACTAGAATCTGAAGTTCAAAGAATCGCTAAAGCAAAGAATTGCAGCAAAGTAATTATTACACATCCAGGTGAATATCGCGTTTACAAAAATTTAGATTCATTAAAAGAAAAAAATCTTAAAATTGAATGGATTGAAGATGATCGCTTCATGTGTAGCCGTAATGAATTCACTAGCTGGATAAAAGAAAGAAAGCAACCACGGATGGAAAATTTTTACCGCTATATGAGACAAAAACACAATATTCTCATGCAAGGTAAACAACCACAGGGAAACAAATGGAATTTTGATAAAGATAACCGCAAAACCTCAAAAAATGAAACCGTACGATCAAAACCTAAAAAATTTAAACCAGACTCAATTACCAAAGAAGTTATAAACTTAGTTGATGAAAAATTTTCTGACCATTTTGGTGATTTAGAACCATTTGAATTTGCTGTGACACGCAAACAAGCATTAATCGCTTTAAATTATTTTATAAATGAACGTTTAGTGCACTTTGGTGATTACCAAGATGCAATGCTAGAAAATGAACCTTATATGTATCATTCGCTGCTCAGTTTCTACCTAAATATTGGTTTATTAGTTCCCGATGAAATTATCGTTAAAGCACAGAAAGCATATGAAGATGGTCACGTAGCAATTAATGCAGCAGAGGGTTTTATCAGACAAATATTAGGCTGGAGAGAGTATATTCGTGGAATTTATTGGCACAAAATGCCTAAATATTCGAAAAATAACTTCTTCGATGCAAAAAAAGAATTGCCCGATTTTTTTTGGAGTGGAGATACAAAATTAAACTGCTTGTCTCAATGCATTAAAGAAACAAAAACCAATGCATATGCTCATCATATCCAGAGGTTAATGGTGCTTGGTAATTTTTGTTTATTAACAGGTATTCAGCCAAAGCAAGTAAACGAATGGTATTTAATAGTTTATGCAGATGCATTTGAATGGGTAGAATTACCAAATGTAACTGGAATGATTCTATTTGCCGATGGCGGATACTTGGCGAGTAAGCCATATGCGAGTGGTGGCGCATACATTAATAAAATGTCAAATTACTGCAAAACATGCCATTACAATATTAACGATAAAACAGGAGAAAAAGCCTGCCCTTTTAACTATCTATACTGGAATTTTTTAGATAGTCACCGTGAAAAATTATTTAATAATCAACGACTATCGATGGTCTATAACACACTAAATAAAATGGATTCTGAAAAGCTTTCTAATATTCGCAAAGATGCTAAATCTTTTATCCAATCAGTCTAATAATACTTTATACTACAAGCATTAATGGATACTTATTAGATTAAGTCCATCAGGGTGCATAGATTCGTAGTATGAAATACACACTCCAGTTCATTGATGTTAAGCCATTCCTTTTATAGTAGATAACCCACCATCAAAGTTAATAACCTGCCCTGTCATCCAGCCAGACTCATCGCTTATTAAATATTTAACCAAGTGTGCTATCTCGCAAGGTTCGCCTATACGATTTAATGGATGTCGTTTTGAAATAGCTTCAAGTTTCTTAGTGTCACTGGTAAATTTGCTAGCAAGAGGTGTATTAACTAATGATGGAGCAATAGAATTAAATCTTACTCCGGCAGAAGCATATTCAGCAGCAAGCGAACGTATCAAGCCTTCAAGCGCACCTTTTGCAGTCGCAACAGAGGAATGATAGTTCATACCTTGTCTAACCGCTACCGTACTAAATGCGACAACTGAGGCAGTACCAGATTTTTTTAAGGCTTTTATTGTAGCTTTAATCGTATTGGTGAAACCTATTACATTAATTTTAAAGTCTTTTTCAAAATCATCATTATTCAAACTAGTAAACGGTTTTAATTTAATGCTTCCAGGACAATAAATAACACTGTGTAGTTCATGAGGCAAAAACGAATAATCTAATCCTGTCTTGCAAACATCTCCTGTAAAATAATCTACATTTTCAATGGGTGTATTAATATTCCCGCTTCTAGTTAATGAGTATATTTGACTATCTTTAGCAAGCGCATCGACACATGCGGAGCCTATTCCGCTATTACCACCAACAATCAATATATTTTTCTTCATTTACAACACATTTCATTGTTTACATGATTGTATTTTATTCTATTGTTGATGAGTCACCGAATTACTGTACTGTATGTCTGTTTCTTAGCATGCAATGCAACTATCTTTCCACGACTGCCAATAGCTGACTTTAAAAGCAGTATGCGTTTTTTTCGATATCAATCTAAGAAATAATCTTATAATCAAATATAATTAAGTTAATTATTGAATTTTTCTGAATTGCCCTCATCTAATAAATATGAATATTTTGGTTGATTTGGTTACAATATAAAGGAAGATTTTATGGAACTCTTACTACCAATAATGATGACAGTTGTGTCAACTTTATTGGTCTATCGAATCGCTATAGAAAAAGGTCTAAACGTCAAGCTCTGGGTAATCTTGGCAATTATCTTTGGTTTACTTGTGCTACCTTTTGTTTTCTTTGCTAAAAATAATCTTAAAGAAACTATCGATAACAAACGCGGTGATTTTCTTGAAGCGTAATATTTAGTTTGTCTTGCACTCAAATATTTCGATAGTAGAATTAAATTATTACTTATTTAAATATAGCCATTATCATATTTTTAGGAAATCATAAATTTAACAAATGACACTGTTGTTATTATATTTAATAACTGCGATTGGTGTCTCTTTTTTCTGCTCAATCGCTGAAGCAGTATTGCTTTCAGTTAGACCTTCTTACATAACCGCGCTTCAGCAAAAGAATAAAAAAAGCGGTGATAAGTTAAAAGTATTACAAGATAATCTTGATCGCCCCTTAGCTGCTATCCTCACAGCTAATACTATTGCACACACTGTTGGTGCCGCAGGTGTAGGAGCACAGGCAACTATTCTATTTGGCAGCGGATATCTTGGGATAACTTCAGCTATCTTAACTTTTTTAATTTTAGTTTTTTCAGAAATTATCCCAAAAACTCTGGGCGCAACTTATTGGAAAGAACTTGCCCCTACTATGTCAACATTAATTACGTGGCTGACAAAACTACTGTCACCACTTGTTTGGATGACTGAGAAATTAACGAGAATATTATCGCGCTCTGATGACAGCGTCTTTACATTTAGTCGAGATGAGATGATTGCAATGGCTCAAATAGGAAAAGAAGAAGGTGTGCTTGACTTAAAAGAACATAAAATTATCTCTAATCTTATGAAATTACATCGCTTATCAGTTCGCGATATTATGACCCCGAATTTGGTTATTTTCTCGGTCCAACAGAAACTGACCGTTGAAGATTTTTTTGAAGCTCACAATGAATGCCCTTTTTCTCGTATACCTATATACGATGAAAATACTGATGATATTAAAGGCTATGTCTTGAAAAATGATTTGCTAATTGCATTAGCAAATAAGAATTTTAATAAACAACTTTTAGAGTTCAAACGAGATATCCATGCAGTTTCAGATAAGATGATGGCATCAAACTTATTTGATTATCTCATGCTAAAGAAAAGTCATATTACTCTTGTTGTTAACGAGTATGGTTCAATCCAGGGTTTAGTAACATTAGAAGATGTTGTTGAAACTTTAATTGGATTGGAAATTGTAGATGAGTCAGACACGATAGAGGATATGCGTGATGTGGCTAAAAAACTATGGAATAAGCGTATGACTTCTTTTGGAATTGATCCATCTCTCTAGTCATTACTTTGTATTTCGAATAGCTTGATAAGCTTCTAAAGCACGTTCACGAGAATTTTTAATGTCTACAATGGGAGTTGGATAGTGCTCACCCAAAATGATACCCGCATCGAGTAATACATCATTTGGTGCTTCCCAAGGACTAAATAGATATTTATTGGCGAGGCTTTTCAGTTCTGGAACAAACTTGCGTGTATAGACACCGTCAGGATCAAACTTATGGCCCTGGGTTACTGGATTGAAAATTCTAAAATAAGGTGCGGCATCTGCACCACAACCCGCAACCCACTGCCAACTGGCACTGTTATTCGCAAGATCTGCATCAACAAGGCAATCCCAAAACCAACGTTCACCATGATGCCAATGCAGCAGTAAATTCTTGACTAGAAAAGATCCAACAACCATTCGAACTCGGTTATGCATATAACCTGTCTGCCATAATTCTCGCATGCCAGCATCTACCAAGGGATAACCTGTTTTCCCTTGCTGCCATCGTTCAAGAATCTCTTGCTCTTCTATCCATGGAAATTTATCAAACTTAGGTTGCAAATTCTTATATGGTAACTCAGGAAAATGATAAAGAAGACTATGAGAAAATTCTCGCCATCCTAATTCGCTTTGAAAGTGATCCAGATTGTCACTACTTTCCAATGATTTTGTTGCAGACCAAATTTGATTAGGAGAAATTTCACCAAAATGTAGATGAGGTGATAAACGCGACGTGTAAGCCTCAGCAGGAAAATTACGACCCTCTTTATATTTATTTAAGGCATTCTTTAAAAATTTTTTTAATTTATGCTGCGCAGGTTTTTCACCTATTTTCCAATGAGGTTCCAATTGATGATCCCAACGAATCTTGGGTAATAAATCCAAATCTTCGATAGTTTGACCAGAATCAGTGATATCTAATAGCTCTAACTTTTTTGGTTTAGGTAATGGCTCACGTGGTGTGGTCGCATTCAAACATCCTTTGCGATAATAAGGTGTAAATACTTTGTAAGGCGTACCATCTTGTTTTAATACTTCCCATGGCTCCCAAAGCAAAGATCCATTGAAACTGTTAGCTTCAGTGTTATGCGCTTGGAGTGCTTTTTTTATCTGTTTATCTCTGTCTATCTGCCAAGGTTCATAACACCGGTTCCAATATACTGCATTAACATTATGTTCTTCGATCAAATCTATTAGAACTTTCTTTGGGTCACCTATTTGTATACAAAGTTTATTCTTTAAGGAATTTTTTAAATCTGATAATGAATGATAAAGCCACCATTGACTGGCTGCGCCGAGTTGATGATCATTAGGGTTCTTATCATCAAAAACGTAAACAGGTAGAACAGTGCCTTGTTCAGCTGCTGCACTTAAAGATGGATTATCAGCTAATCGCAAGTCCTGTCTGAACCAATGAATTACTATATTTTTTGACATTTAATTTATCTATATTACATGATCACTATGATTGATACTAAACATCAAAACTTCTGATTGTTTATATAGAATTAAGATAAGGCCTGTAACAACTAACTTATAAATAAATAAGATCACAAGATTTATTATTTCTTAAATATTTAACTAAGATTTTATAAGTATCTAAATCAAACATTAATTCTTCTTTATCAAAAAGACTCAACTGATCTAGTTGTGCTTCATCATGTGCTGTGCCTAAATAACACCAGTTCTCGAATATATGTATATCTGTGTAATGTCTGTTTAGCGAAACTTCTCGGATACCTATCCTTCCATCAAATGGCCATGTCTTGTTTTTTAGCGGTTGAAGAGCTTGCATCAAACGAAATTGATGTTGCAGCAAAGGCTCTTCACCTACGCAGGCACCCTTACAGTTCTTTAACTGATATGCAAAACAGACGCCCTTCCCTTTTTCAATACCAATTAATTTTTCACATAGTTGATGTTCTTTTGCCAGTTTACGAAGTATGTCTTTTGCCTTCTTGTTAGTTTTAAACAACCCATAGTGATTTGATATAGAAGTAGGATCAAGCGAATCTGCACTAATTATTTTTGGTATTGATTCACTTTTAGAGTTATCCCACTGTATTGTAGAAAGGCTGTCGTATCTCCTGAGTCGATGGTTATATATAGGAAGACGTTTTTTTATCAATCTTGCTTCTTGTAACAGTGCCCCCAATTCTCCTGCCGTCTCTATATGTTCAATTGCTGCGAGATTCTGACTTATTTTCATCTCCTTGGCTGCGAGATGGTCACTTGAAAAATGTGATAAAACACGGTCTCGTATATTAATACTTTTCCCTATATATAAAGGAGCACCACGTTTATCATAAAACATATATACTCCTGGGCTTTCTGGTAGTTCATCAATATCATCTTCATTAATACCAGCGGGCATACTAGGACGTTTAAGTAGTTTTTTGATTACATCATCTACTTGCTCCGGTTCAAGTGTTGTATACAGTTGCTGCATAAATTCAAACAACACTCTTGCATCCCCCATTGCACGATGTCGTGCACTGCAATGCAAACCATGCCGCTCCATGATGCTGTCGAGGTTATGTCTTTTATACTCAGGAAATAAGTTACGTGAAAGTTTTACAGTGCAAAGTACTGGTGCACGAAATGTTTTAGAACAACGCTTGAACTCATTTTTTAAAAATCCGTAATCAAAACGCGCATTGTGTGCTACAAACACACTGTCAGACAAACGCTCATAAACCTCATTATTTATTTCTTCAAAGGGTGGCAGGTCTCTAACCATTCCATCACTGATACCTGTTAGGCTTTGAATATAATCTGGAATATATGCTAGTGGATTTACTAACGTGCTCCACTCTGAAACAATCTCGCCTTCTCGCATGGAAATTATCGCAATTTCAGTAATACGATCACGATTGGCATTACCGCCAGTGGTTTCTATATCTACAAAAACGGTGTCTTTCTCAAACATAAATCACAGCTGAAATTTAAACCGTATAATTCTCTAATCTGGGCAGAGAAGCAAGATTCAGCAATTAAGGTATTTTAGAGCTTGGGAATTTTTGAAATTTAGTGGAATCTTACCTAGTTATTCCACATTGTTGGTATTTTTTGTCTAGTACACATAAGCTTTGCAATAGTAAATACACTGAACACAAAAAGGAGGAATAATGACACCAGAACAAAAAACATTAGTGAAAGACTCATGGGCAAAAGTTTTACCTATAAGTGAAGCAGCTGCGGAAATGTTTTATAACCGCTTATTTGAAACCTATCCTGAAGTGAAACCTTATTTTAAAGGGGATATGAAAGAACAAGGTAAAAAACTAATGCAAATGATCACACTTGCTGTAAATGGCTTGGATAACCTTGAACCCTTAATTGAACCTATAAAAGAATTAGGTAATAAGCATGTAAGTTACGGTGTGAAAGCAGAAGATTATGACAAAGTGGGTGCCACCCTACTTTGGACATTGGAACAGGGACTTCAAGCAGACTTTACCCCAGAAGTTAAAGAAGCATGGACCATTACATACACAGCTGTTGCAGATGTAATGAAATCGGGGGCAAATTATAACTAATTGGTTGATTTAAGACGGACTAGAGAAAGGGCAATAGAAGTTTAATGGAGCGGGAAACGAGGTTCGAACTCGCGACCTCAACCTTGGCAAGGTTGCGCTCTACCAGCTGAGCTATTCCCGCTTTAAGACGAGCTTATTCTATTCGACCATTCAATTGAGTCAATGTGCTTAAATGGCTAATTACCCAAACGCTTGAATGGCCCTCCTGAAGTATACAAACATCGACCACAGCGTAAGGGCTGCAGCAAGATATAACAGCCAAACACCAACTTCAAACGTAGGAAATCCGAATATTGGATAGCGATATAGCAGTAAAAATAGTGAAAGCATTTGAGCCGTAGTCTTTATTTTACCCAGCATTGAAACCGAAACCGTAGATCTGTAACCCAGTTCGGACATCCATTCTCGCAGTCCGGAAACAGCAATTTCTCGGCCAATGATAATTAAAGCGGGAATAAGAATGGAAAGCTTGCCAAACTCATCCGCAATCATTACCAAAACGGTCACAACAATAAGCTTATCGGCAATGGGATCTAAAAAAGTACCCAATTTTGAAGTTTGATTAAGTTTTCGAGCCAGATAACCATCCAACCAATCCGTTAAACAAGCGAGGCCGAACAACAATGCCGCAAGACGCATACCAATTACATTGGCCGGAAAATAATACACAAACACCAGGAGTGGTATTATTAAAATCCTTATAAATGTTAGGAGGTTAGGAATATTATATGTCATTTTAGTTTAACTTCCCGTGATATGCATTTCTTCATAAATGGCTTTTGCCAAATTCTTGCTAATCCCAGGTACTTTAGCAAGCTCTTCCTCACCTGCTTTGGAGACTCCTCGTAACCCACCAAAATACTTAAGTAAATTTTGTCTACGCTTTGGCCCTAAGCCTTCAATATTTTCTAGCGGCGAATGAAAACGCTTTTTATTTCTGCGTTTTCTATGGCTCGTAATTGCAAATCGATGTGCTTCATCACGAATCTGCTGGATTAGGTGTAAGGCTAAAGAGTTTTCTTCTAAATGAATGGTGCTTCCATCAATAAGAATCAAGGTTTCATATCCAGCACGCCTTTCAGCACCTTTCGCAACACCAATGATATGAACGCCTTCAATTTGTAGCTCTTGTAAAGCTTCTTTGGCTTTGGTGACATGCCCCTTGCCACCATCAATAAATAGGATATCAGGCAACTTCCCTTCGCCCTTTTTTAAGCGTGTATAGCGACGAGTAAGCGCTTGATGCATTGCGGCATAATCATCACCGGGTTCAATACCTTCAATATTAAATCTACGATAATCTGATTTAATCGCACCGACCTGCTCAAATACGACACATGAAGCAACGGTAGCTTCTCCTTGTGTGTGACTTATATCAAAACATTCCATACGTGTAGGCATAAATTCAAGTTGCAGCTCTTCTTGTAATGCTTCATATCGTTGTGCCATGCCTGCCTTAGTGGCTAATTTCGTCTTTAGTGCAGTTACAACATTTTTTTTAGCAATTTCCAACCAACGTGCACGTTTACTTCGTGGTGAGTGCACGATTTCAATTTTTCTCCCTAATTTATTACTCAACATTTGTTTGAGCAGGTCTACATCACTAGGTTCATGATTTGTGATAATTTCTTCCGGAATACTATGCGTTAAATAATACTGTCCTAAAAAAGCAGTCAGTATTATTTGAGGTTTTATAACATCAGGTAAACTTGGAAAATAACTTTTATTACCAAGATTTACGCCAGCACGAATATTGAACACTTGGACACATGCGGTATCTCCTTCACACTGCACTGCAACAATATCTACATTACCTGTCTCTGAGCTAACATATTGCTGTTCCGATACTTCGCGTAGCATTCCTATTTTGTCACGATATTCAGCTGCTTTTTCATAATCTAAATCCGCAGAAGCTTTATCCATGTCTGCTACAAAACGTTCGATGAGCTGATCACTATTTCCTTCCAGGAATTCAATAGCAGAATCGATATCATTTTTGTAATCTTCCTCATTTCTTAAATCTACACAGGGAGCACTACAGCGATCAATTTGATGCTGCAAGCATGGTCGGCTTCTGTGGCTGAAAAAATAGTCGTCGCATTGCCGCACTTTAAAAACTTTTTGCAAAAGACTTAATGCATTTCGTGCAGCCCCTACGCTTGTATAAGGTCCAAAATAACGGCCTTCTTTTTTACGGCTCCCACGGTAAAAGGTGATCTGGGGATATTTGTGTTTAGATGAAATGTATATATAGGGATAACTTTTATCATCTCTCAATAAAATATTATAACGAGGACGATATTGTTTAATTAAGTTATTCTCTAGCAATAAAGCTTCTGCTTCAGTATTTGTAACCACTACTTCTACATCAGTGGTTTGAGATAACATTCTTGCTATGCGTGCACTAGGCTGGGTCTTTGAAAAGTATGTACTAACTCGTTTTTTTAAATTTTTTGCCTTCCCTACATAAAGAAATTTTTCATTAGCATCCAACATACGGTAGACGCCAGGGTTACTTGGTAACGACTTGATGTATTCCTTCGGGTCAAATTTTAGATTCTTATGCAGATCTACCATAGTTATTAGTGTGAATTTATAAGCTCACTTACAATTTTAAATATTTGTTCAAACTGTTTAGTCGTTAAACGCTTTGTTTGCGTGTTGTAGCGGCTACAATGATATGAATCGATTAATGTAAGTTGGTCTGTGATGGCATGCTTGTTTTCATGGCCGAATGGAAACTGGCTTAGCTTTAAATCGAATGAACGAACCACCGAATCATGAGCAATTTTACCAAGCGCTAAAATTACTGTGCCTGGCTGCAGAGCTTTTAATTCATTTTTCAAATAAGTATTGCAAGTTTTGATTTCTTCAGTCGTTGGTTTATTTTCAGGAGGAACACATTTCACTGCATTTGTAATTCTGCAATTTATCAACTTTAGATTATCTTCAGCACTGGTAGATTTTGGCGCACTGGATAATTTAAATTTATACAAAGTTTCATAAAGTAGTACTCCTGCATAATCACCAGTGAATGGCCTGCCTGTTGCATTAGCGCCATGCAAACCGGGCGCTAAACCCACAATCAGAATCCTTGCATCAGGATCACCAAATGCGGGTACAGGTTTGCAAAAATAATCAGGAAATTTTTGTTTAGAAGAGCTTAAGAAATCAGCAAGTCGAGGACATTTCTTGCAGTTTGCCTTGTAGAGAGATGTCGCCATAGAAATCAAATATGATTATATGGCAACTAATATTTCAATAATGCTGAACCCCAGGTAAAACCACCCCCAAATGCTTCAAGCATTATCGTTTCACCCTTTTTAATTCGACCATCACGAACCGCATTATCTAGAGCTAATGGAATGGAGGCGGCAGAGGTATTTCCATGTTCGGATACTGTCACTACTACTTGTTCCATTGACATTTTCAACTTGCGAGCAGTTGCTTCGATGATTCTATTATTAGCTTGGTGCGGAACAAGCCAATCAATATCACTTTTTTTAATATTATTAGCCTCTAAAGTTTCGTCTACAATTCTGCCTAGAGTATTCACGGCCATTTTAAATACCGCATTTCCCTCCATATACACATAGGCTTCACCAGCTTTAAGTTGTTCATAACCTTGAGAAATACCATGTGGCACATGTAACAGATGTTCATAACTTCCATCGGCATGCAAATGTGTTGATAGTATTCCGGGCTCTTTTGAGGCTTCCAACACTACTGCTCCTGCACCATCACCAAACAACACACACGTACTACGATCATTCCAATCCAAAATTCGCGATAGAGTTTCAGAACCAACCACTAACGCGCATTTTGCACTTCCTGTTTTAATAAAGTTGTCTGCAATTGCTAAGGCATAAACAAATCCAGTGCAGACTGCCTGCACATCAAATGCCGCGCATCCATGGATATCTAATCGTTTTTGTAGCAAACAAGCAGTACTTGGGAAAATTTTGTCAGCCGTTGTCGTTGCCATAATGATTAAATCAATATCAGCATTGGTTTTATTTGCCATTTCCAATGCTCGTCTTGATGCATTGACTGCTAAATCACATGTGGTTTCTCCATCTGCAGCAATGTGACGCTGCTTAATTCCCGTGCGACCCTGAATCCATTCATCTGAAGTTTCAACGATCTTTTCCAGATCTTTATTTGTTAAAATTTTTTCTGGCAGATAACTACCTGTACCGATAATTTTTGAGTATTTCATGTTTATGCTGCTACTTCTTGATTTAAATACTCTTCTATATGTGCTTCAATTTTCTTAGGTACTTGTTGATTAGCTTCAATACGTGCAATTTCTATCGCATTCTTGAAAGAGAATGCATCGGCTCCACCGTGGCTTTTTATCACAACACCGCGCAAGCCTAACAAACTAGCGCCATTATAGCGCCTTGGATCAATACGTGTTTTGAATGCTTTTAGCACTGGCATGGCAAATAAACCACATAACTTAGTAAAAATATTACGCGTGAATTCTTCTTTTGCATAATGCGCAACTATTTTAGCTACCCCTTCACTTGTTTTAAGCGAAACATTGCCTACAAACCCATCACAAACCACAACTTCTACATCTCCACAATAAATGTCATCCCCTTCTACATAGCCAATGTAATTTAGATCGCTTTTTCTCAACACCTCATGTGCCTCTTTAACCTGTTCATTGCCTTTAATCTCTTCTTCGCCAATATTAAGCAAACCTACCTTTGGTTTGTCGATGTTATCTACGGCTGAGGCAAGCACGGTACCCATTACTGCAAACTGAAGTAAATGTTGACTGCTGCAACCAACATTAGCACCAAGATCCAGCATATAAGTTGTACCATGCATCGAAGGCATTAAACTTGTTATAGCAGGACGATCAATTCCTGGTAAAGTTTTCAAAACATAGCGTGCTGTGGCCATTAATGCACCTGTGTTTCCTGCGCTTACTGCTGCATCAGCAGTACCTTCCTTAACCAGATTAATTGCCACACGCATGGAAGAATCTTTTTTATTCCGCAATGCTTGAGATGGAGGTTCATCCATCTCAACCTTTTGACTGGCATGCTGTACTCTTAAACGTTCATAAGGTTTTATATTGAGCCTATTGAGCTCATTGGTGATAACTTCTTGATCACCTACTAGGATAAGTGCGAGATCTTGATGTTCTTCGAGGAACTCAACTGCAGCCTTGGCAACTACAGCTACACCAAAATCACCACCCATTGCATCAAGTGAGATGGTTAAATCAGTCACTTTAGGGTTCAGTTATTTGCTATGAATAAGATGTATCTTGACAGATTATAATGTGGTGCGAGAAAACGTTAAATGGCACAGACCATAAGATGCGGTACGAGTAGTGCTACTCTTCCTCATCCTCGTATTCATCTGGTATCTCGATAACTTGTCGACCACGATAATATCCATCAGGTGTGACATGATGACGCAAGTGTGTTTCACCCGTTGTTGCATCAATCGATAAAGCGGCTGCAGATAAGCTATCATGCGATCTACGCATATCCCTTTTCGATCGTGTTTTCTTGCTCTTTTGTACCGCCATTTTGATTCTCCGTGCTGTTTAGCGCTTTAGTATAGCAAAAGGATTATCTGCCTTTTCCGCTGGACTCTCTATTTGCTCCTCAACTGAGGCGAGCCAAGCTACCATATCTTGGTTACATAATGAAATATCCTCATGTTTAGGCACCAAAGGCAATGTGAGTAGCAGCTCCTCCTCTATTAAGTCTGATAACTCCAAGGTTTTACCATCGTATTCATGAAAATCAGGGCTATCCTCCACGCTCTCACTATCATCAGGCAATTTCTCAGATTCTGGCTTTATCAGGATATGAATATCCGGATTGAGACTAATTTTCATTTGCTCCAAGCATCTTTCACATTTTGTAGAAACTATAGTATGAGCATTGCCTATCGCCAGTGGATATCCATACAATCCTCTACTGAACTGAAGTTTGACAGTCACCATGGATTCCAGGCTTATTACATTTGCCTGCAATCGTTTCATTGCCTTCGCGGCTACTAATCCATGCAATTCGGTAGAATGATCCGCAAAGTTTTGCGGGTCAAAACGGATCGGCAGTAACTCTAGATCTGATTTAGGCATGCCTTAGATACTCCTTAAGTTTGAGTATACAAAAGAACCTCGGCTGCTTCATTATTACTCTATTCATCATATTTACGGGTTCAATTTTATGAACATAATTTTAGCTTCCGGTTCAGCTTATAGGAAAAATTTACTTAAGAAACTCATCACAGAATTTGAATGCATTGCGCCAAATATCGATGAATCAATCCATTCAAATGAACCCGCTGCAAACTATGTGAAGCGTCTTGCACTCGAAAAAGCTTTAGCGGTATCTGATGTCATAAGTGATAAGCAAAGACCTGCTTTAATCATTGGCTCAGATCAGTGTGCCGTACTAAATAATGAAATTATCAGCAAACCTGGTTCGCCAGAAGCAGCATTTTTGCAACTTCAGACTTCTAGTGGTAAGACTGTTACGTTTTATACTGGACTTTGTGTAGCCAACACCAAAACAAATTTTCAACAAGTAAGTTACGAAACATATCAAGTAACATTTCGCAATTTAGATGATCGGCAAATAAACACTTATCTTGAAAAAGAACAGCCTTATGATTGCGCCGGAAGTTTTAAAGCTGAAGGTTTAGGAATTGCGTTGTTTGAAAAAATGCAAGGCGATGACCCGAACACACTTATAGGGCTGCCGTTAATAAAATTATCGTCAATGCTGCATTCAGAAGGCTATGACGTGTTAACGTAACACCGGATAATTTAAAACTTGTTCGATTGGCTTCATCATTGCAGTACCCAACTGTTTTGCAAATCGCTGGAATACATCTTCGCGGAAAGTGTAATCTTGAATTTCCTCTACCCCAACCACTTCTCTTGCGACATAACTTGCACTACCAAAACCATCTACTAATCCAAGCTCTAAAGCTTGTTCACCCGTCCAGAATAAACCGCTGAACATATTCTTATCTTTTGCAAGTTTATCGCCTCTTCCCTCAACGACTACATCAATAAATTGTTGGTGGATTTCATCTAAAAGCGATTGTACGTGTTGTTTTTCAAATTCATTTTCTGGTTGAAAAGGATCTAAAATTCCTTTGTGTTCACCTGCAGTCATCAATCTTCGTTCAATGCCAAGTTTCTCCATAGCGTCAACGAACCCAAACCCATCCATACGCACACCGATTGATCCCACAATACTTGCTTTATCTGCATAAATTTTATCGGCTGCAACAGCAGCAAATACACCACCTGATGCGCAAATATCCGTTACTACTGCATAGATAGGTTTGTCTTCATGAATTTCCCGCAAGCGTTTAATTTCGCGATTAATATAATTGGCTTGAACTGGGCTGCCCCCAGGGCTATTGATTCTTAAAATTACAGCCGCAGAATTATTATTTTCAAACGCTGCACGTAAACCTGATACAACATTATCAGCGCTGGCTTCTTCTCCATCTGCAATGACACCAGCAAGCTCTACCAACGCGGTATGTTGCACTCCCTTGCTTAAACTGGAAAAGTGAGGTGCAAACAAGCTGATCAAAAATAAACTCACATAAGCGAAACCCAATAACTTAAAAAACACACCCCAACGACGTGCACGTCTTTGTTCTTTAAGGCCAGCATTGGCTAAATTGATAATGGCCTCGCGCTCCCAGCCTGAGCTTGAACGATCTTCGCTTGTAATTTTGCCTATATTAATTTTTGGTTCCATACTCTTTTATCACTCATGAATGTCAATTTTATGCACTTAAATCAATTGATAATCTATGTTTCAGTAAACCCCATCAATAGTGGAAAATCAAATCCACTTACTTGGAAATTTCACCCTTTCGTTGATCTAGACCCTGGATAAAGGTAGTTAGTTCATCGCTCAAAGGAGCTGTTACTCTATTTGCCCTAGGCATGTCTGATAGTTGAAATGAAAGCTCTCCAGCATGCAAAAACATTCTTCTCAGGCCCATTTTTTTACACACACGATTAAATGCAAAATCTCCATATTTTGAGTCTCCCACGATTGGAAATCCTGACTGTGCGGCATGTATGCGAATTTGGTGAGTTCGCCCCGTTTCAATCTGTGCAGTTAAAAATGTAAAACCATCATAAAACGCTTCAGGTTGAAAAGTTGTATAAGCTTCTTTCCAGCTATTTTTATTGTCATCAATCTCGAAATCATACCCTTTAGTTTGCAACGGAGTATCTATAATAACCTCGCCCAGGTCCCATTCTCCCTTCACCAAAAGCATGTATTTCTTATCAATTTTTTTTGTCCGAAATAATTCATGTAATTCGCTTAAAGTAATTTTATTTTTTGCGATCAATAAACATCCGCTGGTTTCCCGATCTAGACGATGTACAAGCTCTAAAAAACCAGCATTTGATCGCAATTCACGTAACACCTCTATTACACCGTAGGCTACTTTAGACCCAGGATGTACTGCTAAACCAGCTGGCTTGTTAATCACGATGATGTTTTGATCTTCGTAAAGAACACTGTCATTAATTTGTTGTTTTACAGTCTCGCCGATTTTCGCAACATGCTTATCTGCCACATCGATTTTCGGAATTTTTATTTCATCATTTTCTTGTAAACGATACGTTTGTTTGACACGTTTACCATTGACACGAATTTTGCCCGTTCGCAGCAATCGATAAATTAAACCCTTGGGCACTCCTCTTAATTGTGTAAACAAGTAATTATCAATGCGTTGGCCTTCTCTACCGGCTAGTACATTTTTAGTCCAACCATTCATAACGGGACTACGACCTTTGAACTGGTAGGCGAAAATCTCCCATAAAAACGGCTAGTTAAGAATTTGCTGCGCATGGCTTGGATTGATATAGTTGGTGGTGTGCAATTTAGCTATTGTTTAATTTTAGCGCACACTTTGAGAATGCCCTATTAAATCTGGTTTATTACAACGTTTAGGCCAGTGGAGGATTTCTCTACAGAAGAACATGAATTTCTACACTTTATGGTGATACGCCTATAAAGCGTAAATATAGACGTACTATGTACTATAACTAATCATAGTCGCCTCATAACAAAACAGAATGATAAACATCTATACATTATTTCATCTCCTTCGATCATACACCGTCGAATCAGTTAAGTTGGTTGGTTATTTCAATACTTTGTATTGTGTCAAGTACTGCGAGGACATTGATAATCCAAGACGGTCGCGGAGGGTAACGACTTTGGACGAAACCAAACATGAAAAGAATTTTAATCAATGCCACACAGCAAGAAGAGCTTCGTGTTGGCATGGTCGATGGACAACGACTTTACGATCTCGATATCGAACTTCCTTCTCGAAACCAAAAGAAGGATAACATCTACAAGGGTGTTATCACCCGCATTGAGCCTAGTTTAGAAGCCGCATTCGTTGATTTTGGCTCCGAGCGGCATGGCTTTCTACCATTTAAGGATATATCCCGAGACTATTTCAATGACTCGGATACTTCCAGTGAGCGTTTTTCTGTTAAAGATCAAATTTCTGAAGGACAGCAAATTGTTGTTCAGGTAGAGCGAGAAGAACGTGGCACTAAAGGCGCTGCCCTTACTACTTTCATCAGTTTAGCGGGTCGTTATTTAGTATTGATGCCAAATAACCCAAGAGCGGGTGGTGTTTCGCGCCGTATTGAAGGCGAAGAACGAGAAGAAGTACGCAAAGCGCTCTCAGACTTAGACATGCCAAAAGGCATGGGTGTAATCGTGCGCACTGCTGGCGTAGGACGCTCCTCTGAAGAATTGCAATGGGATCTTAATTATCTCGAACAAATATATCATGCAATTCAAAATGCGGTTGACACTCATGACAAGCCGTTCCTTATCTACCAAGAAAGTAACGTAATTATTCGAGCGCTTCGTGACCATCTACGCGATGACATTGGTGAAATCATTATTGATGACACAGAAGTATTCAATGATGCTAAAAAATTCATTGAGCAAGTCATGCCGCATAACGTTAACAAACTTAAGTTATACGAAGACACGGTACCATTATTTAATCGCTATCAAATTGAATCACAAATCGAGTCTGCATTTGAACGTGAAGTAAATTTGCCCTCTGGCGGATCAATTGTAATTGATCATACTGAAGCGATGATCGCAATTGACATCAATTCTGCAAGAGCAACCAAAGGCAGCGATATTGAAGAAACTGCCACACATACTAACTTAGAAGCTGCAGATGAAATTGCACGTCAACTTCGCATTCGTGATTTAGGCGGACTCATTGTTATTGACTTCATTGATATGTTGGCTAACAAAAACCAACGCGAAGTTGAAAACCGTTTGCGTGATGCGCTTAAAATTGATCGTGCGCGAGTACAAATTGGAAAAATCTCTCGATTTGGTTTACTTGAAATGTCACGTCAAAGATTACGACCCTCGTTGGAAGAGTCTAGCCAGATAGTTTGTCCTCGTTGCACAGGCCATGGAACGATTCGCAGTATTGAATCATTAGCGCTGGGTGTACTGCGCCTTATTGAAGAAGAGGCTCTTAAAGAAAAAACAGCTACGGTAACTGCAAAGCTACCGGTTGATGTTACAAGCTTCCTGTTGAACGAAAAGCGTTCCAATATTGGTGAAATTGAAGAAAGACATCGAGTACAAGTCATTATTGTTCCCGATCCGAACTTAGAAACTCCTCATTTCAATGTTGAGCGAACTCGTGATGAAGGTAAAGAAGTTGTCAATCAACCTAGTTACGAACTTATCCCGAAGCAAGAAATGGAAGCCAATTTACATCAGCCTGCGCCTGTTGCGGCAGAACAACCCGCAGTAAAATCTATCAATACATCTTCTCCTGCGCCTAGACCGCAGCAAGGTACAAAAGCTGTTAAAAAACCTGGATTATTTGCTCGATTTTTTACCTGGATTGCCAATAACGAGGAAGATCAAGCGCCGAAAAAGTCTAATAAACCACACCGAAGTAGAAATCGTTCACGGAATAATCGTGACAACAATCGTCGCAATCGTTCTGGAGGAAATAATCGTCGCCGCGGCAATAATCAAAATCGCCGCAGAGGTGACAATACTCGCAGAACCTCCAGTCATCGTAATCGCAATAACGGCAGAAATCATTCAACGTCATCCAAAAATAAAACAAGCGGCACAACGTCAAATACAAATAAAACATCAGATCGCACTGCGAGCACGAACCCATAGTTTAGATCTTGATCTCGCATTTAACCGGGTTGCTAGAAGAGCGATCTCGCTAGAAGTGCTCTTTTTTTATATGTGCAAGTAGGCCTTTGCTTGCTTTTTCTACTAAGTCCAACACCGTTTCAAATCCTTTTAAACCGCCATAATAAGGATCAGGCACATCTAATGTTGGTCTATTTGTTGAAGTGTATTCTAAAAAATATTTGATTTTATCTTGATGTTCTTTCGGACATTGTTCGATTAGATGCATATGATTTTCAGAGTCCATTACTAGCACATAATCAAATTTTTCAAAATCAGCATCCTTAACTTTACGTGCACGCAATTTTGACAAATCATAGCCACGTTTAGTTGCAGCATCTATTGCACGTGCATCTGGTTTTTTGCCAGCATGATATGCATGCGTGCCTGCTGAATCTACAACAATTTTTTTATCTAAACCATCCTTGTTTACTAAGTTTTGAAAAACCCCTTGAGCAGTCGGAGAACGACATATGTTACCCATACAAACAAAAAGTACACTAAAAGTTTTCAAGATTTGTTTAGCTTTGCTCTTTGCTCAATAAAGCTTTAACCATTATGCGGCCACACGTTAAGCCCAAGAACCATGTAAAGGCTATTTTCCACGCTTCTCCGCTTTTAAATGCTAAGGCATTTTCATAGTACTGAGTAATTTCGGCTGCTGGTATATTTCTAAAATACATACGATCAAGCGGTACCAATGCAAATGAGATAAATAATGCAACAAGTAACAATATAATATGTATTAAGACTAAGCGGCGCATACTTAATTATCGATTAAACTGTAGCGCTTCACCGTAAAATGGAAAATTGGCAACCCTATTATCTTCATAGACAACTTGCCCATTAAGAATAGTTTTATCAATCGTTGATTTGAATTGATATCCTTCAAAAGGAGACCAACCACACTTATAAAGTACATCTTCATTCTTTACAGAAAATGGCTTATTGAAATCAATAATAGCAAGATCAGCATAGTAGCCTTCACGCACGAATCCTCTGTCTTTTACAGAAAACAGCTTAGCCACATTATGGCTAGTCTTTTCAACAAGTTTTTCTATAGTTAGCACATCATTTTGGACATGCTCTAAAGCACTCAACAATGCATGTTGTACAAGAGGTAAACCTGCGGGCGCTGTCATATAGTTGCCTTGTTTTTCTTCCCACGTGTGTGGAGCATGGTCTGTGGCAATTATATCAATGCGATCTTCTGTAACAGCTTTTAATAATCCTAAGCGGTCTTGTTCCGTTTTTATTGCCGGATTGCATTTGATCAATGAACCTTTCTCCGCATAATCTTTATCGCTAAAAAATAAGTGATGAACACAAACTTCTGCAGTAATATTTTTTTGTTCTACATCACCAGTAGTAAACAACTCCATTTCCTTAGCTGTTGTTAAATGCAGCACATGTAGCTTTGTATTATGTTTTTTTGCCAATTCAACAGCTTTAGATGATGACAGATAACATGCTTCGTCTGAGCGAATGATGGGGTGATATTCAATCGGTATATCATCACCATATTCTTGTTGATATTTTTTTAAGTTTTCATTAATCAGAGGTGAATCTTCGCAGTGAGTGATTATTGGAACGGGAGCGTGCTTAAAAATTCCATCTAATACGTCATAATCATCCACTAACATATTGCCATAAGATGCGCCCATGAAAACTTTAATCCCGCATGCAAGGTTTACTGGAACTTGCTTGAGCACTTCAAGATTATCGTTACTAGCGCCCATATAAAAAGCATAATTTGCTCGTGCACGCTGATTTGCAGCAGCATATTTTTGCTCTAACAGTTCAATGGTTAAGGTAGGTGGTTTAACGTTAGGCATATCCATGAAACTGGTAATGCCTCCAGCTATAGCCGCGAGAGATTCAGTTGCGATATCCCCTTTATGAGTTAACCCAGGCTCTCTGAAGTGAACTTGGTCGTCTATCATGCCAGGAATTACATACTTTCCTTCAACATCGACTACTCGTTTGGCCTGTTCATGTTGTAAGTCAGACGCAATTTTCTTAATGCGCTGGTTACTTATCAGAATATCGCATTCTTTGATCTCAGCCTCATTTACGAGCCTGCAGTTTGTGATTAAAAGATCATGCATAACTAACACTTATCACTTTAAATATACTCTTTAAATTGTTGTTTTAATTAAAATATAAATGAATATCTGGGCTTTATTTCGACAAAAACGTGATGCACATCACAATATGTGTAGGCCTATTTTAGGTAGGGTATTCCTATAAATAATAACACCGTTAATAGTTGTTTTTAGGGATCCAAATGCACGAAATTAACCCATTGGAAAGGCGCAACCATAACGATCGCCGCACTTCTATGCAAGCTGCACAATTTCCGATCATCACCCGAAATGGTGTATGTGTGAGAGCTGATCGTCGTCGCCTACCGGATCGACGTGTCGCAAAAATTCAGGTCGATGAAGCTCACGTGCGTGATGAAGTATTTGATACATTATTTAAAGACGATCCTAATCAGTCCCCATAAAAGTCTAATATAGGCTTGATATAATTACGCTGAAATGAACCGGCGTAAATTTCTATATTCAACTGCTGCAAGCACTGCTCTATTTACCCTGCCCGTTTTTGGCTCGCAAAGTTCTAATATTCTGACACGAAGCATTCCTTCCAGTAATGAAAAAATACCATGTGTAGGCATGGGTACATGGATAACTTTTGATGTCAGCGTAAAAGAATCCAACATTGATAATCGTACTGAAATTTTAAAACGCTTTTTTGCAAATGGCGGAGGAATGATTGATTCCTCCCCGATGTACGGATCAGCTCAAGCCGTTCTAGGTAAATGTTTCCAGAAATTAGCGCCTCCTGAATCACTTTTCTCCGCAACAAAAGTCTGGACACCTGGAGAGTGGCTTGGTACCCAACAGATGGAAGCTTCTCAAGAGCTTTGGGGCTTAAATCAATTTGATTTGATGCAAATACACAATTTACTGGACTGGAAAGTTCATTTAAGAACACTACGTGAGTGGAAAGACGCTGGACGTATTCGTTATCTGGGTGTTACCACGTCTCATGGCCGTAGGCATGAAGAATTAATAAAAATTATGAAAACTGAGCCACTGGATTTTGTTCAGTTTACGCACAATATTACTCACACAGAGGCTGAAAAAGTTTTGTTGCCGCTAGCCGCAGACAAAGGAATTGCTGTGATAATTAATCGTCCATTTGACGGAGGAAGGCTGTTTAACAGTGTTGAAAATCAAGCTTTACCTGGCTGGGCAAAGGACATTAATTGCAATAATTGGGCTCAATTCTTTTTGAAATTTATTCTTTCACACCCAGCTGCAACGGTTGCAATTCCTGCAACCTCAAAAACGGATCATATGGATGAAAATATGGGAGCACTTAGAGGGGCTTTACCTAATGCTTCCATGCGAAAAAAAATGCAAGAGTACTATCTATCAGTCTAAATTATTTAAGTGTTCTGAGTTTTATTAAAATATTCTAGAAATTCTGCTTTC
This sequence comes from Gammaproteobacteria bacterium, assembly GCA_965243395.1. Classification (GTDB taxonomy): domain Bacteria; phylum Pseudomonadota; class Gammaproteobacteria; order UBA4575; family UBA4575; genus JABDMD01. The sequence continues at coordinate 1,003,170 of CBDEUS010000001.1, forward strand.
GATATTTTGATATCTGTAACTTCAATTCCTTTAATTTCGCTCTCTTGTGGGGCACGACGATTCTCGATAACAATATTGCCCTGTAAATCTTCTAGTGGAAATTCATTGTTTTGAACTGCGGAACGCCTTTCACGTCGTAGCCGTACATTTGCAGAACTTTCAATCGTTCTATATTTCATAACACTAGCCTTTATTATTTTTATTATTGTAATGAGTACCTTACGTCAGCAAGCTCACTTAAAGTGTGACACAATTCTCACAAAAAACAATGATGATTTATTGCTATGGGCTGCTCGTAAATTGACCAAATAAAAAAAGGCCTCTCAATTGAGAGGCCTTTTAGTCAAATAAATCATGGCCTTAACGAGCGACGATAAGCATTAATACCGCCACAAAGGCTATGACCATCGAAATAGGGAAAAGAAAAGCTAGCCAATCTCCTTTTTCAGCTTTTGGGCTATTTTTTAACCAATACCTCCAAGCCGGGTAAATGCCTATGATTAGAAAAATTGTAAATGCAATATAAACCCATTTCATATCCATTGAAAAACTTACTCGTTCGCAAAACCAAGCAAATGTAAAAGCGATGAAAAAATATTGAAAATACTTAAGAAAATATGTGCAGTTGCAAAAAGATAATTATCCTCTTCACCGCTAACAATTCTGCTTGTATCAAACAAAATAAACCCGCTAAATACGAATATTACTGCAGCATTTATCGCAAGCCAAAGTCCTGAAACTTCAAATAATAAGGCAGCAAGAATTGCCATTAAAATAATCATTACACCGGTATATAGAAAACCACCCAGAAAGCTAAAGTTTCGACCAGTAGTTAACGAATAACCAGAAAGTCCAAGGAATATAACTGCCGTTCCTCCCATTGAAGTGGCGATTAATTCTCCGCCATTAGACATACTAAGGTAATGATTGAGGATAGGACCTAAGCTAAATCCCAGTAAACCAGTGAAAGCAAATACCACAAATATTCCTGCTGTAGATCGGGCAGTACGTGGTAATACAAACCATAGCAAGGCTATCGCAGCGACAGCACAGGCAAAACCTGCGCCTCTGCCAACACCAAGCATTGTAGATGCCATTGCCATTACAGCACTGAATATCAGTGTCAAAGACAGCAATGCATAAGTATTGCGTAGCACTTTATTGGTTGATAAAGCGCTTTCGCGTGCTATTTGTTTAGTAGAAAATTGAGAATCACTCATGGAAGACCTTTCTCCTATTTACAATTTATAGATACTATAGTTATTAACATAATGGTATTTTTGCCTAATTCAAGCCCAGATACTCTATATATTTAGACACTTCAAGGTATAGCAGTTCCCCACACCCTTCGGGTATGCTTGCCTGCTAATTTGGAGAGGTGGCAGAGTGGTCGAATGCGGTGGTCTTGAAAACCATTGACGGTGTGAGCCGTCCGGGGGTTCGAATCCCTCCCTCTCCGCCAGATACATAAAAAAACCTCTTCATTTAAGGGGTTTTTTTGTTTTATTTCATATAGATATGAAATAAATTTAATTTAAATTCACTTAGTCGCGAAAGTTATCAAATTGTAATGGAATACCGAGTTTTGCTTCTTTCAGCATTCCCATTACAGCCTGCAAATCATCCCGCTTTTTTCCCGTTACTCTAAGCTTTTCGCCTTGAATTGCTGACTGAACTTTTAGTTTAGAGTCTTTAATCAATTTGACCATTTTTTTCGCTGTTTCTTTATCAATTCCTTGTTTGAGTAGAATCGCCTGGCGTGCACGCATGTTAGCCTCTTCAACTTTGCCACGCTCTAAGCACAATACATCAATTCCTCGTTTAGCCATTTTAGTTATTAAAATATCGTAAATTTGATCAAGCTGAAATTCAGATTCACCTTCAATGCGCAAACTATCACCTTCCTGCGAAACTTTAGCGTCTGATCCTTTAAAATCGTATCGGTTGGAAATTTCACGATTGGCTTGGTCTATGGCATTACTAAGTTCATGAGAATCTACTTCAGAAACCGTATCAAATGAAGGCATGGTGAAACTCTCCTATGCGAATACTTTTTCAGGCAAAATTATATTATGTCTAGATTAGCGATCCTTCTTGGAGCTGGCAATGCAGTCCTTGCCATTCTTATCGGTGCATTTGCAGCACATGCCATAGAAAACAAATTAAGTGCACGTATGCAGGAAATATTTAATACGGCTGCTGACTACCATTTATATCATGCTTTAGGGCTAATACTGATCGGAGTATTAATTCATCAAATTCCATCTAATAAGTTTTTAACCGCTGCAACTTACTTAATGCTATTTGCGATCGTTGTATTCTGTGGCAGTCTTTATGCACTTAGTTTGAGCGGTATTACAAAGTTTGGGATGATCACTCCTATAGGAGGACTAGGCTTTATAGCAGCATGGCTTTGTGTATTTATGGCATTCATTAAGCGGCCGTAAATTTAGGTAATATTAAAATAGTCTTTCTTGTCCTTTATCAGAAACTGAATTTTGCTGACAAACTTCAACTTTGTCCCCAACATTAATGATTCCACCTTTTTTAACAATGGCGTTCACTCCCCCATGGAGCCGCATTGCATTGTAAGCGCCATACCCTAGTGCTTTTTCCATCTTTGCACAGGGTGCACAATTACCAGTAACCTCGAGCACAACATCATTAATCTTTAGGCTATGCCGAAGTAGTATGCTGAGGCTTATTTTAGAAACAACAACGTTTCGCCTTAAAGTTGCAGGAGAAATGCTTTTATTCAGCAACGACTCCATGACGTGAATATATTCTCTCTGAATTATGGTTACTTGCCGTTTACTGCCCAATTTTAGGGCAGCTTTATCACCCACTAATCCATGCCCCGCCAAAAGTTCTGCGCTTTCAACTTCTATGATTTCGCTGTTTCTCTGAGGCCTTAATCCAATCCATTCGATCTGACCTGGCTGTGTGAAATGCGTTTTTAACTCGCTAATAGTCGCCATAATCTTTTCCATGTGAGTAAAGAAAAACTACTTCTAAATATATGTGATTAAAAGTATAAAAAACCATGATCTCACTGCGAATCAAGTAGTTGCGTTTTGCAAATGAAATTATATACTTGTGAAAGCTGTAGCTGTGCTAGACTTCAAAGACTGGGTTTAATGGCATAACCCGAAACCGAGTCCCCAAACCTACGTTATTAATTTAATGTAGGTCCCGAAGCCAGCGTGCCCCAACCCACGCTGGCTTTTTATTTACTTTTAATTTTATCCAATCCCCCTAAATACTGTTTCAGAACTTCAGGAATATAGATGTTGCCATCTTTGTCCTGATAGTTTTCCAAAATAGCTACTAACGTACGTCCAATTGCTAAACCAGAACCATTCAGTGTATGCAAAAATTCTGTTTTTTTCGTAGCAGAGTTCTTCCATCTTGCTTTTAAACGTCTCGCTTGGAAGTCTAAAAAATTACTGCATGAAGAAATTTCTCTATATGTATTTTGCGCAGGTAACCAAACTTCAAGGTCATATGTTTTAGCTGAGGAAAACCCTAAATCACCTGTGCACAAAGATACAACACGATAAGCAAGATTAAGTTTTTGCAATATGTTTTCTGCATGCCCCGTTAGTTCTTCTAACATTCTCCAAGAAGCTTCAGGTTTGACTAATTGCACCATTTCTACTTTCTCAAACTGATGCTGCCGAATCATGCCTCGCGTATCTTTCCCGTATGATCCTGCTTCTGAACGAAAACATGGTGTATGACAAACATATTTGATAGGCAGGTCATCTTCTTTTGCAATTCGATCACGCCATATGTTCGTAACTGGTACTTCAGCAGTAGGAATTAAATAGTATTCACTATCAGATTTAAGCTTAAATAAATCTTCTTCAAATTTAGGTAATTGACCTGTTCCTGTAAGACTTTGCGCATTAACAATATAAGGGACATAAACTTCTTGATAACCATGCTCGGTGATATGAGTGTCCAGCATGAATTGAATCAGTGCACGATGTAATTTTGCAATCTCGCCTTGCATAGTAACAAATCGACTACCTGTTATTTTTGCGGCCGTTTCAAAATCCAGACCTCCTAAATGCTCACCCAAATCAACATGATCTTTAACCTCAAAATCAAAATTAGGAATCTCTCCCCACTTTCGGATTTCTTGATTATCATCTTCATTGTTTCCATCTGGTACGGATGGGTCGGGTAAATTTGGTAGCTCAAGCATCCAATTGCGAATCTCTTGTTGCAAACTTTCCAGTTTGCTCTCATTTGTTTTTAAATCTTGATTAACAATCTCCATTGCAGCCAAAAGCTCATCTGCATCTTCTCCTTTTGATTTAGCCTGGCCTATTAATTTTGAATTCTTGTTTCTCTGCCCTTGCAGCTCTTCTGTTTTAACCTGCAAATGCTTTCGTTGCTCTTCTAATTCAGAGAATCGTTTCTTATCTAAATTTAAACCTCTTCGACTTAAATGTTTTGCAACATCTTCGAATTCGGTACGTAATAACTTTGGATCTAACATTGATGTAATAAATTATCTACAAAACCCGCGCAAACATCATGCCCAGGAAACATGCAAAAATGCATAAAAATACGCTGAGAAATGCATTAGCAAATGCGCTCACGATACTACCCTGTTGTAACAAGCTCAGTGTTTCTAATGAAAAAGTAGAAAAGGTAGTAAAGCCTCCAAGAAAACCTACTAATATAGTAAGCCGGAGTTCTTCAGATACGGTAACGCGTTCTAATAATATAAAAGACAAAAAGCCAATTAATAAAGACCCCACTACATTTACCAGCAAAGTGCCATAAGGAAAAGAATCGCCAAACCATTGAACAGAATGAGTCTGTATTAAATAGCGCATGAGTGTACCAATGGCTCCACCTATCGCCACACCTGCGAGAATCAAATTTTACCTTCCTTTTTTACTGATCAATTAAGCATGTATTCTGACGCGCATAGTACCAATCAATGCTATATTGCGATACATAGAAATGGTAATTGAATAATAATCACCAAAAAAATGTCCGACTCAATCTCTACATCCGACCTTACACGCGAATTTTGTAAAATTCTCCCAAGAACTTCTGTTTTAGATAGAGAAGAACAACTTAAGCCATATGAGTGTGATGCATTAACCGCATATAGACAATTACCACGCTTAGCATTGTTGCCTAGCACTAATGAAGAAATTCAAAAAATCGTAAACATTTGCAGGCAATATGAAATTCCTATCGTGGCTCGTGGAGCAGGAACAAGTTTATCCGGCGGTGCCTTACCACATTCTGATGGCATTCTTCTCAATCTTGCCAAACTCAATAACGTTCTTGAAATAGATCCTCACAATCGCACAGCTACGGTACAGCCGGGAGTGCGAAATCTGGCTATTTCAGAAGCTGCTAAACCTTACGGCTTGTACTATGCGCCAGATCCGTCCTCACAAATTGCCTGTACAATCGGGGGTAACATTGCAGAAAATTCAGGTGGAGTTCACTGTCTTAAGTATGGTCTTACCGTACATAATATTTTGGCACTTAAAATTTTAACAATAGAGGGAGAAATTTTAGATATAGGGGGGAAAAATTTAGATTCTTCTGGATTTAATTTGCTTTCATTGATGACAGGTTCAGAAGGCATGTTAGGGATCACACTTGAAGCAACTGTAAGACTTTTACCCCACCCGCATGATCGAAAAGTAATGCTAGCCGCTTTTGATCAAATCCAAAATGCAGGAGATGCTGTGAATGGAATTATTTCCAATGGTGTTATTCCTGCGGGTCTGGAAATGCTAGATCATCTAACGATTCAAGCCACTGAAATGTATTGTAGTCCGGGCTATCCGCCTAATGCTGCTGCTATTTTAATATGTGAACTCGATGGGTATGACGAAGAACTTGAATCTCAAGTAAAACAAGTTTCCGATATTTTATATTCACATCAAGCGATTGAAGTACGTACCGCAAAAAATGAACAAGAAGCGGAGTTACTCTGGTTAGGCCGCAAAGCTTCATTCCCTGCTCTAGGTAATTTAACACCTGATTACTATTGTATGGATGGAACCATTCCCAGAAAACATCTGGCCTTTGTCTTGGAGAAGATTAATAAACTTTCTGTCAAACATGGACTACGTGTTGCAAATGTATTTCATGCAGGTGATGGTAATTTACATCCGGTGATTTTATACGATGCAAATATCCCAGGTGAATTAGAAACTGCTGAAAAACTAGGTGGAGAGATTTTAGAACTATGTGTAGAAGTTGGTGGAACTATTACTGGTGAACACGGTGTAGGAGTGGAAAAACTTAATCAGATGTGTGTGCAGTTTTCAAAAGCAGAACTCGAAACTTTTCATGCCATTAAATATGCGTTAGATGGAAAACAACTTTTAAACCCAGGAAAAGCCGTTCCGACCTTGCATCGTTGCGCAGAATTTGGTGCTATGCATGTGCACCATGGAAAGCTACCTCACCCTGAACTTCCACGATTTTAATAATTAAAGCATGAATGATTGTGCACAAGAGATCGCGGATAAGATAAAACACTCTTATCAACAAAAACAACCACTAGAAATAACTGCCGGTTCAACAAAACAGTTTTACGGTAGAAAAATTAATGCCCAGCTATTGAATGTGAAAAATCACTCAGGTGTCACTGAATATGAACCTTCGGAGCTTTATATAACAGCTCACTGTGGTACATCTTTAGATGAGATAGAGCGAGTAATTGAAAATAAAAATCAAATATTACCGTTTGAACCTCCCAATTTTGGTCCTTCTGCAACAATTGGTGGTACGGTAGCATGCGGCCTTTCTGGTCCCAGGCGTGCGTATAGCGGCAATGTAAGTGATTGCATACTAGGTGCAGAGGTAATAAATGGGAAAGGCGAGCAATTACATTTTGGTGGCAGAGTCATGAAAAATGTTGCTGGGTATGATGTGTCAAGGTTAATGTGCGGAGCTCTTGGCACATTGGGTGTACTAACATCAATCACTCTGCGTCTTTTGCCCAAACCGGAAAATGAACAAACCGTTGCATTTAATATGAGTAGCACTGAAGCTATCAAGAAAATGAATCAATGGGCAAACACGCCATTACCCATATCAGCAACTTTGCATAATGCAGATAGTCTGTATGTGCGATTGTCAGGATCACATTCGACAATTAAATCAAGTGCCAGCGAAATGCAGGGTGAATTTATCGAAAATAGTGAAACATTTTGGGAAATGATCAAAGAGCATAAACATTCATTTTTTAATTCAGACTTACCCTTATGGCGAATATCCGTACCACCAAGTACTCCTGAACTAAATATTCAAGGAGAATGCGTTATGGAGTGGAACGGAGCTTTGAGATGGTATGCAACTGAAGTGAATGAAAACGTTATCCGTACCGAGGTTGAACGTATTGGTGGGCACGCTACTTTATTTAAAGGGGATTGCACACAAAATATTTTTCATCCTTTATCTAATGTATCTATGAAATTTCATAAACATCTCAAACAAGTGATGGACCCCGGTCGTATTTTAAATCCAGGCAAAATGTTTGCCGAATTATAAAATATATTTATTTATAATCATGCAAACTTCTTTTTCTTCAGATTTTATTAAATCTAAAGACGGTGAACGCGTGAATGAGATATTACGCAATTGCGTACACTGTGGATTCTGTAATGCAACCTGCCCTACCTACCAACTAACAGGCGATGAATTAGACGGACCACGCGGGCGTATCTATTTAATTAAAAACTTCTTTGAAGATCAATCCAAAGAAGATGATGAATCTTCATCTAATTATAACGTTGGTTTAAAGCATATTGATCGGTGTCTAACTTGTTTATCCTGCGAAACCACTTGTCCATCTGGTGTGAAATATGGGGAATTAGTCGACATTGGTCGAAAACATATTAACTCAAGCGTAAAACGCAGTTTTCTAGACAAAATAAAACGAAAATTAATAATTCAGTGGCTTTCAAGTCCTAAAAAGAGTTCTTTTGTATTTGCATTAGCCAGAATAGCAAAACCCTTTATGCCGATACGACTGGCACAAAAAATCCCTGCTAATACGAAACTAAAAAATGATCAAAAATCGACTTGTATAAACCCTAAAAAACGCACTTTAACCATTAAAGGCTGCGTCCAAGCAGTTGCGGCTCCTCAAATTAACCAAGCAGCAAAGATAGCCTTGGCCAACTCTGAAATTCAATGTGATGACTCACGAAGTGAATGTTGTGGAGCACTCGCATTCCATTTGACGGACTTGAATAAAGCCTATGCAACAATACGAAAGAATATTGATGAATGGTATGTAAAATTAAATGATGACTACGAATATTTAGTAATAACTTCAAGTGGTTGCAGTAATTTTATAAAGCAATATATTACTATCATGCAAGATGATTCTAATTACGCAGATAAAGCAAAGTTCATCTCAGAACACTGTCTAGATCTGGCTGAGCTTGCACCTGAATTAAATCTATCGAAAGCGGATGCAGAAAATAAACTTATCGCATTCCATAGTCCTTGTACGCTGCAACATGGACAAAATATAAAAGATGGAATTGAAAATAAACTCGTTGAAGCTGGATATCATTTAACAGGGGTCCAGAATTCACATATATGTTGTGGCTCGGCAGGCAGTTATTCATTGCTTGAACCTGAATTATCCGCCCAGCTTCTCAAAAACAAAGTGGCTGAATTAGAAAGTAATCAACCTGACATGATTGTAACTGCCAATATAGGCTGTCTTATGCATCTTCAATCAGCATCAAGGGTACCTGTTAAACACTGGGCAGAATTGCTCGATTAATAAGAACATTTCAGTTTAGTACTTATGGATACAGAGCTAATAAATCTGAGCATATCTTCTTCAGAATCTATTATTTTTTCCATATTTATAATTTTTACCAGTGCAGCAATTTTGGCGACTATTGCTTTATTTGCTCGCCAAGCACTACTGGTTGCCTATATTGCTGTAGGTATTTTATTGGGACCTTCAGTTTTAAATTTTGTACCTGATACAGAATTTTCCCGCCAAATTGCAAAAGTTGGAATCATGTTTTTATTGTTTTTGTTAGGTTTAAATTTACACCCCCAAAAACTTATTGCATCGATCAAACAATCCACATTAATTACTTTATTTGCTTCATTAGTTTTTGCATTTATAGGCTTTATAGCAGCTTGGCTTTTAGAATTATCTCGCATAGATCAACTAGTCATTGCAGGTGCTTTTATGTTTTCAAGCACTATTATCGGGCTAAAACTATTACCCACCACCGTATTACACCATCAGCATGTGGGTGAGATCATAATCAGTATTCTGTTACTTCAAGATATCTTGGCGATAATTCTTTTATTATTAATTGAAACACAAGGCACAAACGCTAATACTCTGTATGCTCTAGGAAAACTTTCTCTTGCATTACCTGGCCTCATAGCGTTTGCATTTATTGTTGAACGTTTCATTATCATTAAACTGATGAGCAAATTCGATAAGATCAAAGAATATATTTTCTTGCTCGCAATTGGTTGGTGTTTAGGTATTGCAGAACTTGCCCACTATATAGGCCTCTCTCATGAAACAGGCGCATTTATAGCTGGAGTATCTATAGCAGTTGGCCCTATTTCATTTTATATCTCTGAAAGTTTAAAACCTATTCGTGACTTCTTTTTGGTTATTTTCTTTTTTTCATTGGGCGCAAGCCTAGATATAGGACTTGCTTGGGAACTACTCATACCAGCAACTATTACGGCTATAATTTTACTTCTTATCAAACCCTATGTATTTAAGTTTCTAATTTATAAAAGTGGTGAATCAAATGAAGATTCAAAAGAAATCGGTGTGCGCTTAGGTCAGTTAAGTGAATTTTCATTACTCTTGGGATTTGTTGCCTTAAGTGCGGGCATCATCTCATTAAAAGCCGCTAATTTTATTCAAGTTTGTACAATTGTAAGCTTTATTCTCTCAACATATTTAATCGTCTTAAAATATCCAACACCTATAGCAATCTCGGATAAATTAAGAAGAGATTAATTCCAATATAATTCACTTAATATTTATAGTGATAAATACTTCTAAAATACAATTCATACTCGGGATTATTAATATTCATTGACTCGCATAAGCTCCGGCGTATACTCATATATAGATTGCATTTATATGCCTATGTAATCTTTTAAGAATACGTATCGCTCCTACAAAGCTCGATTGGATATCGCAACGATATTTATGTGTGGGGAAACTGATTCTTAAATAATAAAAATTAGGAGGTTAATCATGAAGAACGATAATAAATCGGATCAACCTGCTAAGGACAGCTCTATTGAAGAATCAACAGGAAATGTTGGTCCAAAAATTTCCCGGCGTACTTTTCTGAAAGGTTCCGCAGCAGCATCTGCAGGTGCTGTGGCGCCAATGTATCTAGCTGGTGTCAGCAAATCTTTTGCTGCAAAAGGTGGACCAGTAAAAATTGGTCATATTGAAGACTTATCAGGAAACCTAGCTGTATACGGTGTGCAAAAGGACCATGCTGCACAACTAGCAGTAAAAGAAATTAATGCAGGTCTTACATTAAAAGGTGGTCCCGTAGGTTCGGGTGGATTGGGATCTATGGCGAATTTTGCTTTAAACCCTCCAGTAATGGGTCATGGCAAAGGAGACCATAAAGTTGTTGATGATGGAGGCAAACGATCCGGGGCTGGAATGGCGTTTGTTGAAGATGAAGATGTTCTTGTTGAATCTGGTGATTCCGGAATACTTGGTCGTGAAGTGGAATTAATTCATCCCGACGGACAATCTAATAATAATATTTGGCAACAACTCACACGCAAACTAATCCAGGAAGATAAAGTTGATTTACTTGTTGCAGGATTTACAAGTGCTGAACGTGAAGCCATTAGACCGATTGTAGATCAGTTTAAACAGCTTTATATCTACACTAACCAGTATGAAGGTGGTGTTGCAGATTCCAATACATTTTGTACAGGCGCGATTTGTGAACAACAAGTAATTCCTGTAGTGGATTATATGATTCAAAAATTTGGACCACGTGTGTACACCATTGCTGCTGATTATAACTTCGGACAATTAACTGCTGCTTGGACACGTGCATTTGCTCCTGTTGTAGGCGGAGAAATAATTGGAGAAGAGTTTGTTCCTCTAAGTGTTTCAGACTTCACAACTTCGATTGCAAAAGTTCAAGCCGCCAAGCCAGACTGGGTATTTACTTTGCTTGTTGGAACTAATCAATCTAACTATTACCCACAAGCGGCAGCTGCAGGTCTTGAATATCCTATGGCATCTACTGTGAATATGGCTCAAGGCTACGAACATCGTCGCTTCAAGGCACCATCGTTAAATCGCATGTACAACTGTGTAAATTACATAGAAGAAATTCCAACAATACGAAATCGTACATTTGTAAAACGTTGGTATGAGATGTTTCCAGAAGATCCCTATATAGGTCAGATGGCTCAAAACACTTACTTCTCAATTCATATGTATGCTAAAGCAGTAAGACTTGCTGGCACTACTGATCAAGAAGAAGTTAAGCGTGCATTTGAATCTGGGCTACATCTTGAGGCACCTGAAGGAACTGTGTTTATGGAACCTTCAACACACCACTGCTCACATTACATCCGCTTGGCAACTGCTGATGCAGATCATAATGTTAGCTTTGTGCGTGAATGGCCAAGCATACAACCATGGTGGTTACAAAGGATTGGAGTAAATCTTGTTCGGCATAAAGAATATAAACAATATATTCCGGATGAAGATCCTTTTTTTAAAGCATAACAAATAACAATAAATGACATGTGCCAACCAATAATTTGGTTGGCACTTTAAGTCAATTAGCAACGGAATAGCATTGTCTATGGAACTCGATGCTCTTGCACTAAGTTTAATTTATCAATTTGGTACTAATGCTGCTTATCTATTTTTAGTTGCATTAGGACTTATCATCATTCTGGGCATGATGAATATCATTAATCTTGCTCATGGCGAACTAATGATGATGGGCGCATATGTTGCCACCATTGCGGTTAATAATTTTGGAATTCCCTTTTTTGTATCCGTTGTTTTAAGTTTTTTTGTTGTTGCAATTTTTGGAGCAATTCTAGAACTACTCGTTGTTCGGCGATTTTATGGGCGTGAGCTTGGTGCTCTTGTTGTCACATGGGGTATCAGTCTTATATTAGGTCAAGGCACGTTACTGATATTTGAAAAACCATTTATGCCAGCAATTAAAATTCCTGGTGGTTCGTATACATATGGTGATTTTACTTTTTCTGAATATTGGTTAGTTCTTATAGGTATCAGTGTAGCTTTAATCATAGGCCTGTACTGGATATATCACTATACAAGCTATGGTCTACAAGCCCGTGCGACTATGCAAAATGCAGAAATGGCAAAAGCGTTGGGTGTTCCCACGGGTCGTGTATATACGCTTACTTTTAGCTTAGGTGCTGGACTTGCAGGCTTGAGTGGTGCGTTATTAGCACCTACAGCCACAATTGCACCTTTTATGGGTCAAAACTTTGTGGCACCTGCTTTCATAACAGTAGTAGTTGGGGGTGCCACAAATGTAATTAGCGGTGCTGTCGGAAGCAGTGTCTTGCTATCTGCAATTAAAACACCAACCGGTTTTGCATTTGGCGCATTTCTAGGCACTGTTGCTATGTTAGTAGCAGCACTCATTATCATTCGTATCATGCCAGATGGAATTTCTGCCACCATACAGAAGTTTATGGATCGATATCGCTCTCGTCATACGTCATGAGTAGGAAGTTTATACATTTAATAGGTGGAGATTCTGATATAGGATCTTCTACAACTTTCTGGATTGGATTTGTAATTGTTGTCATATTATTTGCACTTTACCCAACTCAAGTTTCAGAATTTCGTGCATCCAATGTTGCATACTATCTATTAAATATTCCTCTCGGTCTTAGTATGGCACTGCTGTGGGGTTATTGTGGTGTTTTGAGCTTTGGTCACGTCGCTTATTTTGGTATTGCCGGTTACACCTATGGAATTATTGCAGGAAATATGACTGGAAATTCTTTTGGGCCAATTTTAGGTGTGCTTGGAGGAATAACAGCAAGTATCTTGGTGGCTGGTGTATTTGCATACTTTGTGTTTTATGCACGTGTACGTGAATGGATCATCCCCATCCTAACTCTTGTGTTAACACTACTTCTTGAAACTTTTCTTGCACAAACAGCTGGCTACCAGTGGCGTGTAGGTTCTGTTTTGCTGGGTGGTTATAACGGGATGACAGGCATCCCTTCTTTCCAAATTGGTAGCTTTATCTTTATAGGAAATTCCTTCTATTACTTTTGCATGGGAATCGTATTAGTTTGCTACGTGGGACTTCGCATGCTTTTAAATTCAAATTTTGGGCAAGTCGTAATTGCTATTCGAGAAGATCCTATTCGCACAGAATTGTTAGGCTATGACATTCGAGCAAGACAATGGATTATTTTTGTTTTATCAGCCGTATTAGCTTCAATAAGCGGTTTGCTTTATGTTCAGTGGGGAAATTACATAACACCTAGCCAAGTCGGATTATTATCTGCAGCACTTCCGATTATTTGGGCTGCTGTAGGTGGGCGCACTAGCTTACTAGCAGTAGTTATTGCAACTATTATATTAAATTGGATTACATTTACCCTATCAGCACAAGGTAATCAATATGCAATGGTAATCATAGGCGCAGCTCTTGTAATTACAATGCTATTTTTCCCAAGGGGAATCGTAATTATTATTGCAGAGTGGATTGGTAAATTTACAAATCGTTCTAAATCAATCAAATAATCATCAGCATGAATAACTCAATTGCAATCGAAACACAAAAAGTTAATAAACGATTCGGGGGCGTAGTTGCTGCGAGTGATGTGGATTTTAAAATTAAAGCTGGTGAGTTACGTTGTATTATTGGTCCCAACGGCGCAGGTAAATCAACATTATTTGCTCTTCTCTGCGGTATCCAACGTGCAGATAGCGGAAAAATATTAATTCACGGGCAAGATGTTACACATTTTCAACCTTTTAAGAGAATTCGGCTAGGTATTGGGTTAACTTTTCAAACAACTCGAGCGTATCAAGAACTTAGTGTTAAACAAAACCTTGAAATTCCAAACCCAAATTTAATTGAAAATAGAGATTCAAACCAAAAAGGTAAAGAACGTCTTGAAATCGCGCTTGAAGGATTTGGCTTAGATCCAAATGATGAGACTTACGCGAGCGAATTACCACATCACAAATTGCACTGGCTTGCAATCTCGATGGTTTTAGCAAGTTACCCAGACACAGTACTTATAGATGAACCAACAGCGGGAATGTCTCGTAACGAGACAGATCGTACTGCGGAAGTTTTTAAACAGCTAAACAAAAATGGATTAACCATTGTAGTTGTTGAACATGATATGCACTTTGTTAAAAGTGTTGCAGAAAAAGTTACAGTATTACATCAAGGGCGTATTTTTATGGAGGGTAACGTTGCAGATGTAACTACAAATGAAGATGTGAAAAAAATATATCTTGGTCATACACACTAATTAATATGAGTATTTTAAACGTAAAAAATATAACTTCTGGTTACCAAAGTGCAGATGTTTTAAGAGGTGTAAGTATTACAATTACAGAAGGTGAAATCGTATCGATCATTGGCCGCAATGGAGTTGGTAAAACTACTTTAGTGCGCACTGTCATGGGTTTGTTACCCGCACGTGCAGGTCAAATTGAATTCAACGGAAAAAATATAACTACTGATTCCGCTGATCATCGTGCAAGACAAGGTATTGGTTATGTCCCACAAGGGCGGGAAATTTTTCCTGAACTTACTGTACAAGAAAACTTAAAAATGGGTGGGTTTGTAGGAACAAAAGAAAATAAACTTAATTTTGAATTAGTTTTTAAATATTTCCCTATCTTGAAAGAACGATTAAGCCAGAGAGGCGGAACCTTAAGTGGCGGACAACAAGAAATGCTCGCGATTGCACGCGCATTAATTAAGCAGCCTAAGCTTTTGATATTAGACGAACCAAGTGATGGTGTGCAACCAAGTATAATTGAAGAAATCGGACAATTTCTTTTGAAGCTAAAAGAATCAAGTATTTTCTCTGTGTTACTTGTAGAGCAGAATTTTGATTTACTTCAAACCGTATCTGACCGAGCGTATGCCATGGAAAAAGGTGTCGTAGCTAGTCAATTAAGCTCTGAAGATTTAAGTAATGATGAAATACTTATCACTCACATTGCAGTTTGAAAAATAACTTATTAAATAATGAAATAAAATAAATCGCGAGGTAAATGCTATGGAGATGATTATTAGACAATATCCAAACGATTGGGTAGAAAATTCAATCATGTATCAACGTGGTGTTGGTAAAGGTTCAAGTGGTGTTACACACAATTTAACCGAAGAACTACAAGGAACCTATATATATACAATGGGACCTTACTCTGATCCTGTTTTACACATTAAACCTGGTGATCAAGTAGTAGTAGAAACAAAAGATGCGTTTGAAGGAGCAATTCAATCGGAAAGTGATAAACCATCGGAATTATTAAAAATGCCTTTTTTAAATCCACAAGCTGGACCTATTATGATTGAAGGTGCTGAACCGGGTGACGCAGTAGCCGTACATATTGAATCGATGGAACCGCGTGGACCAAAACCTCAAGGTACTTGCTGCATGATTAAAGAATTTGGTGCACTAACAGGAACATATTACACAGCTACACTTAATGAACCATTACCGGAAAAAGTTCGCAAAATCGACATAGACGAAAATAATGTATATTGGAGCGATAAAGTTACTCTTCCCTATCGACCACATATTGGCACACTTTCACTGTCACCAGAAATCGATTCCATTAATTCTCTAACACCGGATAATCATGGTGGCAATATGGATCTACCCGATATGGGACCAGGTACCATTACCTATCTGCCAGTACGGTCACCTGGTGGAAGACTTTTCATAGGTGATGCACATGCATGCCAAGGTGATGGTGAAGTATGTGGTGTAGCCGTTGAATATCCAACAGTAACCACCATAACGGTAGACCTAATAAAAGGATATTCTATTGAATGGCCGAGACTTGAAGCTGATGATTTCATTATGGGAATTGGTAGTACTCGACCTTTAGAAGACGCTACAAGAATTGCTTATCGCGAATTAATATATTGGATGGAAAATGAATATAACTTTGATCGCTGGGATGCCTATATGATGTTAAGTCAATGCGGAAAAGTTCGATTAGGCAATTTTGTAGATCCTAAATATACAGTTGGTGCTGCACTACCTAAAAAATACTTAACTTAATTAATTAGTAACATTTGTGGACTCAGTTGATCTAACGTTGTACAACCAAGTTGACCCAACGCTCTATCTATCTCAGTAGTTAATATAGATAGAGCGTGATTCACTCCATCATGACCACCTGCAGCTAGTCCAAATAAAGTTGCACGTCCAATCATAACTGCATGTGCTCCTAAAGCCATTGCTTTTAACACATCCGTACCTCGCTGAAATCCACCATCAATAATGATTGTAATCTTATCCCCTACTGCCTCAACAATTTCAGGTAAAACTTCAATCGTTGATACACAACTATCCAATTGTCTCCCTCCATGATTACTAATAATAATTCCATCACAACCTAGTTCCACAGCACGAAGAGCATCCGCAGAATTTAATATCCCCTTTAAAATTAACTTTCTTGGCCATTTTTCACGCAACCATGCAACATCATTCCATGAAATTTCTGGTGCAAATAATTTTGGAAAAATTGCCACGCCACCTTTTGCAGTTTTTGCTTCAGGTGGCATGAAATTGACTATATTTTCAAAGCGAGGCACTCCATGTGGAACTAACACATCAAATATCCATCGAGGATGACATGCCACATCTATCATATTACGTAAATTGAGTTTTGCAGGGGCTCTATAATTTCGCTTGTCCCATTCACGGTTTCCAAATATGTTTGCGTCCGTTGTAAATACTAATGCTTCATAATTTGCCTTTTCGGCGCGCTGCAAAATATTACGAGTGATCTCTCGATCAGTCATAATATAAAGTTGCATCCACAATCTATTATCCACCTCGCTGGCAACTTCTTCCAAACTTACATTCGAGACTGTACTTAAACAAAAAGGTATATTATTTTTTTTGGCGGCTGACGCGAGCGCGATATCTGCACGGTGATGAAGCATGCCATTTAACCCAGTAGGGGCAATTATTAATGGTGATTGAGACTCTTCGTCAAATAAGGTAATACGTTGATGCCTTATACTCGTATCAACTAATGTATTAGGCCTGAAACGAATTTTTCTAAGTGATTCTCGATTCCAATTTAATGAATTTTCTTCTTCGGCCCCACCAACTACATACTCTAGTGCAAAATTTGGTATTCGTTTACGTGCAACCTCATAGAGTTCATCTATTGAGACAGCTTTTCTAAAATCCTTCCCTGAATAAAACTTACGTTTAAGAGGCATTAGAATGAGTCGTCAATTAATCTACAGTTAATATGACGCGTTTTGCCTAAATTATCTATATGGAAATTATTGAGGTAATTCAACAAGATATAGTACTTAGCCATGTATAGGGTCGTCTATCGCCTCTAACGTACTTCATAATCTAAAATATCCTACTTTGACAAATCCTTCAGATATATTGAGGCTAAGCTCTGTTAAACCAGGAAAATCACATGAAAGAATCTCCAATTAATTATATTGCTTTATTGCTTGTAATCATAATTGGAGTTATTGCTGGAAATCTAATTTCTAACTGGATAACAGCTAATTTTATTGAAATTGAAGTTCAAACCACTAATGTCGAGATCTCTAAAGAAGCTACAAAACAAACTGAAAAAGTAGAACAAAAAGTCAATAAACAACAGGAAACACCAAAAATTCAAGAAATTACTAACCAAGAGTATTTAATGAAACAAAGAGAACTGGATGATATTGGCATGCGTCTAGCAAAAAATTGCAGTGAATGGCAAATCGCACATGAAGATATGCAAACACAAACAAGTGAGAGAGGCATGAAAAAACACTGCGATGAGTATAAAAGCTATATAGAAACAGGCGTACTATCAGATAATTAAAAATTTCCGATTAGCTTTATTAATCCCCCGGTTTCCAGATCCCAAAAGCTTCGCCTCTAGGCTGCATAGTTTGTTGACGTTGACGCGTAATGTCATCAAAGACGTATTTTGAAAATGCATTCAGTTCATTCATGATTTCATTTTTCTCACCAGTCGGCAAATCATGATTTCCTACAATGAATCCAATTATGGCTGCTAAATATTGCCCCGCTAATAACGGGTTTCTCGCACGATCATCTTCTTCAACCAATACTTTTTCGATGTTCTCGATGAGTTCTCTTGAGAGTTTTAACTGGTCCATTTATTCCTCATTTTTTTTTCGTAGTTGATCTAAATGCTGTTTAATTTTTAACTCTAAACCCCGGTCTACAGGCTGGTAATATTGCCGCCCTTGCAACTCTTCAGGTAAGTATACTTCTCCAGCTGCAAAAGCATCTTCTTCATCGTGCGCATATCGATACCCTTCCCCATAGCCGATCTCTTTCATAAACTTAGTAGGCGCATTGCGTAAATGCATGGGGACCTCTAAAGTGCCAAATTCTCTCGCATCATACATAGCTGTTTTATAGGCAGTATACACAGCATTACTTTTTGGTACACAACTCAGATAAACGATTGCATGAGCTATTGCGAGCTCTCCTTCAGGCGAACCTAAACGCTCATAGGTATTCCATGCGTCCAATGTAATTTGCAACCCTCGTGGATCCGCATTACCAATGTCTTCGCTTGCCATTCGCACTACTCTTCGCGCGATATAATGTGGGTCACAACCTCCATCAATCATACGACAAAACCAATATAGCGCTGCATCAGGATCTGAGCCTCGAACTGATTTATGTAAGGCAGAAATTTGATCGTAAAAATACTCACCCTGCTTATCAAATCTGCGCATGGTTTGAGAAGTAACTTCTTGAATAATCTCTTTGGTAATTACTTTATTTTGAGACTCGCCATCTATTAAATCGACCGCAATTTCCAAGAAATTGAGTGCTCGTCGTGCATCGCCATCAGCAGACAACGCTAATAGCTCTTTGGCATCATGTTCAATTGAGTCTACTTGTTTAGCTAAACCAGATTTGCTGTCTTGAAAAACATGATCAATACATTCTTGAATATCTTCTATTGTTAAGCGTTTTAAAATGTAAGTACGAGCTCTTGACAACAATGCATTGTTCAATTCAAAAGAAGGATTTTCAGTTGTTGCTCCAATAAAATATATCGTGCCATCTTCAATATGTGGCAAAAACGCATCTTGCTGAGATTTATTAAACCGATGTACTTCATCTACAAATAAAACTGTTTGAGCCTGATGACCTTGGTTATATACTTTTGCTTGATCGATTGCTTGGCGAATTTCTTTTACACCAGATAACACGGCTGAGATCGGTATAAACTGCGCTTCAGAAGTTTTAGAAATAATACGTGCTAAAGTGGTTTTGCCTGTGCCCGGTGGCCCCCAGAAAATCATTGAATGTAACTTCCCTTGCTCAATAGCCACTCTTAAAGGTTTGTCTTTGGCCAGTAAATGGCTTTGTCCAACAAATGAATCTAATGTTTGTGGGCGCATCCTATCCGCAAGCGGACGATAATGATTATCTACTTGTTCGAATAAGTCAGGTGAGTTTAGTACTGAATTAGAAATTTTGTATTCCTAGAGTAAGTGCATCTAGGTAATTATTATATATTTTAATCGTGAATGACTAGGCTTTTAGTTATTCCGCGCCTGGATAGCCTACAACATCAACACCTTCTGCCGCTACAAACTTAAACTGATCAGCAGAAAATGAGATATTCGTTTGCAAATCTAAAAACTCAATTACGGTTTTTTGCGAAAAATGATCATGTAATTCCATTTTCTTAACACCGTTATTATCTAGTCCAATTTGAATTTTATGAAACTCGGTATCTTGAACTAAAGGTGTAAGCTCTACCCAATCTAAATTTTCTCGATTACCACCCTCAATAATTTCAAAGTCTTCTGCAAGCGGACGAATATCCGTTAATAACATAATCGGTGCATTACCTAATGCAGAATCAATTGGCTTGGCACTAGCTTGAAGTAATTCTTCATCATATATCCATAGGTATTCACCATCTGCCAAAATTAATTGCGGATACGGTTGTGTATATTGCCACCGGAAGCGTCCTGGTTTGTGCAGTGCAACATCTCCTTGTGACTCCTGCATAACTTCACCATTTTCATCATACACAACCTGTGAAAATTGCCCTTTAAAGGAATTAACTTCTGCAAAGAATTTATCCAGACGCTGAATAGCATCACTACCAAAAACAGGTAACGAAAAAAATAAGAGTACTAAAAGCAATCCATGTTTCATGATGAATGTTAGAGATATTTCTCTATTGTAGATTTATATCCAATTTACTTGATTATGCTAATTAGACCAGAATCTGATACAAATGATTCAGTAAATCAATAAAAAACTAATGAAGAAATAATGAACTATTTAAACGGGTACTGGAGGTGGCGCTATCACTTCGCGCGTTCCGTTTGACTGAACGCCACTCACCACACCGCTTGCTTCCATTTCTTCAATCATTCGAGCGGCACGGTTATAGCCCACTTTTAGGCGTCTTTGCACATAGGAAATAGAAGCTTTTCTTGTCTCTGTGACGATCGCTACTGCTTCATCATAGAGTGGGTCCATATCGTCTTGATCTCTAATATCCAACGGTTCTAAACCTGGAATAGCATCTCCGCCATTAATCGGATCTTGGGTAACTTCATCTAGATATGCTGGTTCACCCTTATCTTTCAAGAATGCTACAACTTTGTGTACTTCTTCGTCCGATACAAATGCACCATGCACACGTTCCGGAATGGACGTACCACCCGGTAAAAATAACATGTCACCATGTCCAAGCAATTGCTCTGCACCCATTTGATCCAAAATTGTTCGTGAATCCACTTTGGAAGATACCTGAAATGCAATTCGAGAAGGTATGTTGGCTTTTATCAAACCCGTGATGACATCAACTGAGGGACGTTGCGTAGCTAGAATCAAATGTATCCCGGCAGCACGCGCTTTTTGAGCGATACGCGCAATGAGTTCTTCAACTTTTTTACCTACCACCATCATCATGTCGGCAAGCTCATCGATTATGATGACGATGTTGGGTAACGGTGTGAGCTCCTCAGCTTGCTGAGGTTCTAATCCTTCAATTTGATCACTCTTAAATAGTGGATCTAGAATGGGCTCTTCTGAATCTATGGCTTTTTGCACTTTACTGTTGTATCCCGCCATACTACGTACGCCTAATGCTGACATGAGGTGATAACGTCGCTCCATTTCTGCAACACACCAACGCAATGCATTTGAAGCTTCTTTCATGTCCGTTACCACGGGTGAAAGTAAATGAGGGATACCTTCATAGACCGCCAGCTCCAACATCTTAGGGTCGATCAATATTAGTCGAACTTGTTGTGGAGTGGCTTTGTATAAAATGCTTAACAACATGGCATTGAGCGCAACCGACTTACCAGAACCTGTTGTTCCCGCTACCAGCAAATGAGGCATCTTGGCTAGATCAGCAACTACAGGACGACCACTAATGTCTTTACCTAAACCCAATGTTAGTGGCGATAATTCTTCGTCATAAGTTTCGGATTCAATGATGTCATTGAGTACAACTAATTCACGATGTTCATTGGGAATTTCAAGACCTATGTATGATTTGCCCGGAATTACTTCAACAATTCGAACACTCGACACAGAAAGTGCCCGAGCTAAGTCTTTAGCTAAATTTGTGACTTTGCTGACTTTAATTCCCGGAGCAAGCTGAATCGCAAACCTCGTAATAACTGGACCTGGGTGTACTTCTACAACTTCAGCTTCAATATTAAAATCAAGTAATTTAAGTTCAACCTGTCGCGAGATTGCTTCTAAAGCATCGTCAGAATAACCTTTAGATGTGTCGATTACTTTATCGAGTATAGATATGGGTGGTAAATCTGTCGCTGCTGCAGCATTAAATAAAGGAATTTGTCGCTCTCTTTCTATTCTATCGCTCGGCTCTATTTCTTTTATTACAGGTTCAATTCTTGGTTTAGCATGTTTTTGAATTTTTACTTTTGTTTCTTTAACAATTTCAGCTCGTTCTACTTTTGCTTTTCTACTTGCATAATCTTCAAGAAATTCATTTATGTGACCCCAAGCCCACGAACTAAATTTGATTGTGTGCTTGCCGGTAAAATCAAGCAGCCATAGCCATGAAAACCCGGAAAATATAGTGATGCCTGCAAAAAATAACGCTAACAATAAAAGCGTTGCGCCTACAAAACTAAATACTAAAACAAAGCCGTTTCCTGTAAGGTCACCAAATACTCCGCCAGCAAAGCTCGGCATGTACCCGGCTTGGAAATGTAAAGTCGCTAACCCGCAACCTGCGCCTAAAGTTAATAAAAATCCTGCCCATCGAACTCCCAATGTTCGATAATCAATTTGGCCATTTTCCAACTTTCCTTCATAGATCAGCCAACCACTATAGGCCACCATCAGAGGTGCAAGATACGCAAGGAAACCAAATAAAAAGAAGGACAAATCAGCAAAATACGCACCCACAGTACCCCCCATATTGCTGATCAAATGATTAGTACCTGTATGCGTCCAACCTGGATCTGCTGGATCATAACTTAAAAGCGCCACCATAAAATAAGCACCCAATGCGACTAAAACAACTAATGCACTCTCCCGCAGTCCTTTTAACAATGACAAATTGTGCGGCACTGAAGAGCTATTTCTGGATCTTGCAGCGGATTTCTTAAGTGTGGCTTGCCTCAATGTACTAACCCATAAATTCTTATTTTGAATATAATAATATAGTTTAAAATAATATTATAACTAATTGTATTTTATAAATTTTATCTGCTTTAGCCAAACGTAAAATTGGTTTAGCATATTTTTTGTCTGGGGCCAGACTTTGGTAGGTCTTGTTATTGTAGTGCTAATTTATATGTTTAAAACCAGACGGTTAACATTGCACTTTAATGTATCTTATCAGTATAACATCAATTCTCTAGGCAACCTATTTTTAGTATATTCTCCTCCTGGTTGAAATTTCCCGTTTCACACCCATTATTTAATATCGTTAATATCGCTAAGCTAATTATTATCGGCTGCAATAAGTCGTTCGGTTATACGGTCTAATTGCCACAATATGGTTTAACTTATTATCACTTGTAGTAACGGAAATTATAAAAGGAAGCAAAATGGCTGATTCGCGACATGTAAAACTCTTAATTCTTGGATCAGGACCCGCAGGATACACAGCCGGGGTATATGCTGCGCGCGCTAACTTGGACCCTGTCATCATCACGGGTTTAGAGCAAGGAGGTCAGCTCACAACTACTACAGAAGTCGATAATTGGCCGGGTGATGTAGAAGGTCTACAAGGGCCTGAACTGATGGATAGAATGCTTAAACATGTGGAACGTTATGATACTGAAGTGATTTTTGATCACATACATACCGCAGAACTGGATAAGCGCCCATTTGTATTACATGGTGACTCCGGAACATACACTTCTGATGCTTTAATCATCGCAACTGGTGCTTCCGCGCAGTACCTTGGCCTTCCATCCGAAGAAGCATTCAAGGGTCGAGGAGTATCTGCATGTGCTACGTGCGACGGATTTTTCTATAAAGATAAGAAAGTTGCTGTCGTGGGAGGTGGCAATACGGCAACAGAAGAAGCATTATATTTATCGAATCTTGCCAGTGATGTTATTTTAATTCATCGACGCGATTCTCTTCGCAGCGAAAAGATTTTACAAAACCAACTATTTGAAAAAGAGAAAAACGCCAATGTCACAATTAAGTGGAACCATACGCTTGATGAAGTATTAGGTGATGACAGTGGTGTAACAGGTGTGAGAATTAAAAGCACTCAAGATGATTCAACCGAAGATATAGATTTAAGCGGCGTGTTCATTGCTATAGGGCATACCCCTAATACTAAAATTTTTGAGGGTCAGCTTGAAATGAATGGAGGTTATATTAAAGTGAATAGTGGATTGCATGGAGATGCAACTGCAACCAGTGTCCCAGGAGTATTTGCAGCTGGAGATGTGATGGATCATGTATACAGGCAAGCCGTAACTTCGGCAGGCTCTGGATGTATGGCTGCTCTGGATGCTGAGAAGTATCTTGATCATTTAAATAATAACTAATAGTTGACAATTATTCGCGATTGGCAACAAAAGAGAGTCATTCAGTTTTATCTACAAAAGACTTTACCTTTGAATTTGTAAGTTCGCTTAAGGATATTAAATGTGAAGAATGGAATTCATTGATTGATGATGAAGATCCATTCCTATGTTATGAATTTTTATCCGCTCTAGAAAAAAACGATTGTTTGGGTGAAAAATATGGCTGGTATCCTCATCATTTAATCGTAAGGAATAAAAATAACAATTTAGTAGCCGCAACCCCGCTTTATATAAAAACAAATTCTTATGGTGAATTTGTTTTTGATTGGGCTTGGGCCTCTGCTTATGAACAGACCGGATTAAATTATTATCCAAAAATTATTTCATCTATCCCTTATACTCCAGTTACAGGGAAACGCTTACTGCTATCTTCAAGATTAACTGCACAACTGCAATCCGACCTTGCAGCATCCATGATCCAAGTCACCTTAAGAGAATCTGACAATCTCAAAATGTCAGGCTGTCATTGGTTATTTAATCAATCAGGTGAATGCGCCTATTTTGATAAACAAGGCTTAATGTTTCGTATGGGTTATCAATTCCATTGGCAAAATCATGAATACACTTCTTTTGATCACTTCTTAGAAAGCTTGATATCTAGAAAGCGTAAAAAAATAAAGCAAGAACGCAGATATGTAAATGAACAAAATATTAATATTCATCGTATACATGGTAATGAGCTAAGTGAACAAGAATGGGAAAATATTCACGCCTTTTATGAAAGTACATTTTATCGAAAAAGTGGAATACCAACATTGAGCTTAGATTTTTTTCAAGAAATTGGAGATACCATTGGTGATAAAATAATGCTGGTTTTAGCCTACAGCGAAAACGAGCTTGTTGCTTGTGCAATAAATCTATGCAGTTCAAAAAAATTATATGGGCGCTTTTGGGGGTGTAATAAATCTTATAACAGCCTGCATTTTGAGGCTTGTTACTATCAAGGCATCGAATACGCCATTGAAAATAAACTGCAAACATTCGAGCCCGGAGCTCAAGGCGAACATAAAATCAGCCGCGGATTCTTACCAACCAAAACATG
Source organism: Gammaproteobacteria bacterium (assembly GCA_965243395.1). GTDB lineage: Bacteria > Pseudomonadota > Gammaproteobacteria > UBA4575 > UBA4575 > JABDMD01. Next base: position 1,028,541 of record CBDEUS010000001.1, read on the forward strand.
GTCAGCACATGCAATACATGATCCGCGATTTGAAATATCTATTCGTGATTTTTGCAAACGCGAACAAAATTTCATGCAAAATGATTATGATGATCTAATGAACCTATCACCTTATCGTTCAAATTCTGCCTAAACTATGTAATTTGAAAACATGGATATAACCTGGATAGATCCTAGCAACCCAGATGCTTCTTTTCCCAATGTCGAAGAAGCTTTGACAAATCCAGAAGGATTGCTGGCTGCAGGCGGTGATCTTTGTCAAACAAGGCTATTAAATGCTTATCGCAATGGCATCTTCCCTTGGTATGAAGAAGGTCAACCCATTTTGTGGTGGTCACCTAATCCTCGCGGTGTACTCTTTACAAATAAATTTAAAATATCTACCAGCTTAAGAAAAACATTACGCAAACATGATTGGACCATCACTTTCGATGGTGATTTTAAAAAAACAGTGATGGCATGCGCTGCTCCCAGAAGTTATGCGCGAGGAACATGGATTACCAATGAAATGACAGACGCATATTGCCATTTACACGAGATAGGACATGCGCATTCGATAGAATTATGGGATCAACAAGAACGATTAATAGGCGGTATCTATGGTGTACTGATTGGCACAATGTTTTATGGTGAATCAATGTTTAGTTTTCAAACCAATGCATCAAAAGTTGCATTAGCATATTTAGTCATGCATATGCACCATTGGGGATTTCCATTATTAGATTGCCAACTGCCTTCGCCACATTTGGCAAGTCTTGGTGCAGAATCAATTTGCAGGTCTGAGTATATTAAAACAATGATGCCATTATGCAATCAGTCAGTAGATTCTTTTAGTTGGAAACTAGATGAAACATTAGACATATCTAGTTGGCAACAAAAATAGATAATTGCTACCAGGGATCTATAGCAATGCCGTCTACTGGCAATCCACTCATTTTGTCTATCACTAGTGCTAAATCATTATTTCTTCCTACTAAGGGTAAATATAAATAGTTATCTTTACTGCCTTTATGTTTTTGTAAAAATTTAACAATTTTCTTTTGTTCAGAGCTTTCATTTTTCACTAGCTCAGATAATGGTTTTGCTATTTGTATAACTTTTTCTTTATTTGAAAGATAAGGATGATAGTACTCAGGTCGCCGTTCAAGATCCGGTTTGCCCTCCATTACTGTTTCAATTACAAATTTATTTCGCTCTTCTCTATCCTCAGGAAAATCTGCATACACTAAAATAGGGCCTTTGGCTGGTTTAATTTTCAATTCAGGGTATTTTATCTTATTTATGTCAATCTCAGCTTTGCCTATCACTTCAAATCGATCTACGGCAAAAGCTAAAAAGTATGGTCGCTCTCCATAAATAACGTATACACCATAAACTAAGGCGGCAATTTGTATTGCTGCGACAATAGAAATATCCATCACTAAGCCTTTTTTTCCTCTTTTAAATAATACAAGTGTAAGTAAAGGTCCAAGGATAAGATCTACCATTACTAAAATTCGCAGAACCGTCCAGGCTCCATTAGCTTCAAAGTATGGGCTTGGATACCAATAGAAAAAAATTAACGCAATGACAATACCAACAATCAATGCACTTATAGTTAGATGAATTAAAAATGCTTTGATTTTATCTGCGGAGAAAAACATCAATAACGAGAGAAATCTAAAAACAGAAAATATTTTATCTATAAACTAGTTTTTGACAATCACAGATATTCCTGCAGATTTACCATTTATCGACTTTTTTCAAGTTCTAGATACTATCTAAGATAGCTCGCTTTACGGATTCAAGTTCAGCGTCAATAGTAATCATTTCAGCAGTGCTTTGCTTAATTGCAATATCAGGATCTTTTAAACCATGTCCGGTAAGCGTACAAACCACTGTACTACCTTCAGGAATATTGCCCATTTTAATATCATGCAATGCCCCAGTTACCGAAGTTGCTGATGCGGGTTCACAAAATACACCCTCCATAGAAGCAAGTAGTTTTTGTGTCGCTAAAATTTCGTCATCTGTAAAACAATTAAACCATCCGCCAGATTCTTTGACAGCGGCATGAGCAAATTCCCAACTTTGTGGATGGCCGATGCGAATCGCAGTAGCTACCGTATCCGGCTTGTCTACCATACTACCTTGTATAAAGGGTGCTGCTCCGGCTGCTTGATAACCCAACATTTTAGGTCTTGATGCAACTTGCGGTTCACTCACAAATTTACAATCACCATTACAAAAACCACATGCACCAGTAACATTCTTGCCTGAACTAGCTGCTAACTCTGAATAGCCGGTCCAGTGTGCAGAAATATTTCCGGCATTTCCTACTGGTATACAATGAAAATCGGGCGCACGACCTAATGCTTCTACAATCTCATACGAAGCTGTCTTCTGTCCTTGTAAACGATAGGGATTGATTGAGTTAACAATATTTACAGGCGCTTCGTTTGCAACTTCTTTGACTAATCGCATACCATCATCAAAGTTGCCACGTATTTGCAAAATGATCGCGCCATGCATCATTGCTTGAGCAAGTTTGCCCATGGCAATTTTTCCATCGGGTATCAACACAAATGCTTTTATACCTGCACGTGCAGCATAAGCTGCTGCTGATGCAGAGGTATTACCTGTTGATGCACAAATTATAGCTTGGCTACCTTCCGAAACCGCATGTGTTACTGCAACAGTCATACCGCGATCTTTAAATGATCCTGTTGGGTTTAAGCCTTCAAATTTAAAATACAGTTTAATATTTTTATCGTTTACCAGCTTTATATTGTGGCATTGAATTAAAGGCGTATCTCCTTCACATAAACTTATTACTTTGCAATCACGCGCAAGAGGTAAAACTGAACGATAACGGTCTATCAAACCTGTGTAATGTTGTGCTTTCATTAGTAAATTATATTAATTGAAAATGATTACGAAAGTGTCTCTAACCTAATTCGCATTACTTTATTCGTCACAGCTTCAAGCTTTTCAATCTCGTCAATAGCTTGGTTCATGTTTTGCTCACTTACTTCGTGAGTGAGAATGACAATAGGCACGATTGAAATATTTGCTTGTGGTTCTTTCTGAATTATTGCTTCTATACTAATTGAATGATCAGCAAAGATTTGTGTGACATCTGCCAATACACCAGCTTTATCTTGAACATGAATCCGCAAATAGTAGGCAGTAGCAACATCATCCATTGTCAATACTGGAATATCAGACAATGCCCCTGGCTGAAACGCTAAGTGTGGTACACGATTTTCCGGATCTGAAGTCAGTGCGCGCACAACATCTACTAAATCTGCCACAACAGCGGAACCTGTTGGCTCGGCCCCAGCACCCGCACCGTAATAAAGACTTGGACCTAACGCATCAGCTTTTACAACTACTGCGTTCATCACGCCATCAACATTAGCTACTAATCTACGATGAGGGATAAGTGTAGGATGTACGCGTAACTCAAGTCCTTTTGTACTCCGCTTGGCAATTCCTAAATGTTTAATTCGGTAACCTAATTCTGCAGCATATGCTACATCATCACGCGTGATTTCAGTTATTCCTTCGGTATACACTTTTTCAAACTGTAACGGCACACCAAATGCAATCGACGCTAAAATTGTTAATTTATGTGCGGCGTCTATGCCTTCAACATCAAATGTCGGATCAGCCTCTGCATACCCTAGCTGTTGAGCTTCTTTTAAGACATCATCAAAATCGCGACCTTTGTCTCGCATTTCAGTAAGGATAAAATTTCCCGTTCCATTAATTATGCCCGCTAACCATTGAATAGCATTTCCAGATAAGCCTTCGCGTATAGCTTTAATAATGGGAATACCCCCAGCCACAGCTGCCTCAAATGCAACGGTTACGCCCTTATCTTGTGCGCGTTGAAAAATTTCATTTCCATGAAGGGCAATTAGCGCTTTATTTGCTGTTACAACATGCTTGCCATGTTCTATTGCTTTAAGCACTAAACTTCTAGCTTCATCTGTTCCTCCAATTAACTCAAGAATTATTTCTACATCAGGGTCAGTGACAACTTTGTTTGAATCTTCAGTTAAAGCTATTGATGATGTATCGCAAGCACGCTGTTTTTTTATATCACGCATACTAGCAATTGAAATTTCAATACCTCGACCTGCTCTTCGCGCAATCTCATCTGCATTACGAGACAATATGTTTGCGGTACCACAACCAACGGTACCTAAACCTAAGACTCCTACTTTTACTGGTTTCAGCAAAGACATATATATTTACCCACTAAGATTCTCTAAACATTTTTTTTATACTACGAACAGCTTGTCTAGTTCGATGTACATTTTCAATTAAGCTAAAACGTACATGAGCATCGCCATATTTACCAAAACCTATACCTGGAGAAACTGCTACTTTTGCTTCTTCTAATAGTTTTTTAGAAAATTCTAATGATCCCAAATGAGCATACTCTTGAGGGATTTTAGCCCAAACGAACATTGTGGCTTTAGGCTTTTCAACATTCCATCCTGCATTGCATAAACCTTCACAAAGCACATCACGTCTTCTTTTATATGTTTCACGGACCTCATCAATCACTTCCTGTGGGCTGTTTAAAGCCTCAATTGCTGCTACCTGGATAGGAGTAAACATGCCGTAATCCAAATAAGATTTAATGCGCGATAGTGCCTCGACTAAAGTAGGATTACCACACATAAAACCCACCCGCCAACCTGGCATGTTGTAAGTTTTTGATAAAGAGTAAAACTCAACGGCAATTTCTTTGGCACCTGCTACTTGCAAAATTGATGGAGCTTCATAACCGTCAAAGGTAATTTCGCCATATGCGATATCATGAACGAGCCACATTTGATGTTGTTTAGCAATCATCACCAAGCGTTCTAAAAAATCAAGATCTACACATTGTGTAGTGGGATTACCAGGAAAATTCACAATTAGCATCTTCGGCTTAGGCCATGAATCTTCTATAGCTTTTTCTAATTCGGAGAAAAAATCGGTGTCCTCTGTCAAAGGAACATAAATGATATCCGCACCAGCGATCACACAACCATAGGGATGTATTGGATAAGCAGGATTTGGCACCAACACTGCATCACCCGGGCCTAAGGTCGCAAGGGTTAAATGCGCTAGGCCCTCTTTTGAGCCAATAGTTACGATAGCTTCTTTATCTGGGTCAATTACGACATTAAATTTACGCTCATACCAATCCGCTACTGCTTTTCGCAATCGCGGAATTCCTCTAGACAATGAATAACGATGGGTATTATCACGTTGGGCGGCTTCTACTAATTTATCTGTAATATGCTTAGGAGCAGGCTTATCAGGGTTCCCCATACCAAAATCGACAATATCTTCACCACGTGCTCGAGCACTCGCTTTGAGTTCATTCACAATATTGAAAACGTACGGGGGGAGCCGTGAAATTCTGGGAAAATCTTCCATTTGATTCTTCTATCCTATAAGCGCTGAGTATAATACTCGATTCGCCAACATGTGCCTAACCCTATCTACAACTGAAAACATGGCCTAACATCATCTAAGATGGATATTACACAAGACTTTGCCGATGCAAAATTCATGATCACAGGTTATGACCAAGAATGTGTAATGATCAATAACACTCCCCATCATCATAGTGTGCTGGTCAGTTCAGATATTCTTATTTCACCCTGGCAAGTTAAAAACATAAGTGACTTAAATGAATCCAACTTAAATGAGATTTTTCAACAACAACCAGAAATTGCAATCATAGGCACAGGCAAAAATTTAGTTCTTCCTGAGCCAAAAATTATCGCATTATTTTCACAATATGGAATTGGACTTGAGACAATGAATACCAGTGCTGCATGTAGAACTTACGGTATACTCATTGCTGAAGGTAGAAAAACTATGGCAGGAATAATTTTTCCAGATAACTAAAGTTTTGGTAAATACTTTAACGGGTCAACAGGCTTACCTTTATAGCGAATCTCAAAATGAAGTTTGGGCTCTGTTGTTCCAGACCTACCCAGTTCTGCAATTTTTTCACCAAGCTTTACTTCGCCTCCTTCTTTAACAAATAATCTTTTATTATGCGCGTAAGCACTTAAAAACTGCTCGCTATGCTTAACAATAATTAAATTTCCATAACCTGCTAAACCATTTCCGCTATATACTACTTTTCCTGATGATGCAGCCAATACTGGCTGCCCTATTTTGCCCGCTATATCAATACCTTTATTACCTCCTAAGCGTGAAGAGTATGTTCGAATTACTTTTCCTTTAGTTGGCCAATTCCATTTATGATTAATTATCTTTTCAGGTTTTTTATTCGCTGGTTTTTTTGTAACCGTTTTACTAGATTTTTTTGCAGCTTTGGCTTTAGCAGCATATGTTTTTGATGTGACATGTGGGCGCGTTAGTTTAAGACGCTGCCCTGCATAGATTGTGTAAGGTGGACGGATGCTATTCCATCTAGCTAGAATTTTATAATCAATACCATGTCGAAATGCTATTGAATATAAAGTTTCACCTTTTAGCACCGTGTGATAGCCATGATCATAATCATAATAAACTTGGCTATTACGATTTGATACGCATGAAACTAACGATAATAAAAGCAAATAGAAAATTACTTTTCTTGTGAGACTTCGCATTAATGTAAATACTTAAAATAAACAATCGCTACAATAAGTAATAAGACCGTAATCCAACCAATCCATTCCACATATTTTAATACCAAAGGCTCGAGCTTTGGGCCAACATACTTAAGTAATCCAGCGACTAAGAAAAATCGTGAGCCGCGACCTATAAAAGAGGCAATAATAAACGGGATTATTGCTAAAGATAGTAATCCAGCTGTTACGGTAAATAATTTATAAGGTATAGGTGAAAAACCAGCAACAAATACAACCCATATACCCCACTCATCAAACCAAACTTTTGCGGTTTCAAACTTTGATGAGTAGCTTGAAGATAAGATCCATGGCTCAATAAATTCAAATGCAAAGGCACCAATAAAATATCCTAAAATTCCTCCTAGCACAGAAGTCACAGTAGTTAAAAATGCAAACCACCATGCTTTATTAGGTCGCGCTAATGACATAGGCGCCAACATCACATCAGGCGGAATTGGAAAAAAAGAAGACTCAGCAAAACTCAATGCACCCAAATAATAAGATGCATGAGGATGCTTAGACCATCCGATAACCTTATCGTAAAGCCAGCTAAATATTCTCATATAGGAGTTTCATTTTATTCATACACCACCCTGTATAAGTGGTACAAAACTTACCAGATCTAAACGTTCTTGTTTGAGCCCTTCATAAGTTTTATGTAATAACAATAAATCCTGGACCTCAGAAGTTTTCCCAACCGGTATGACTAAGCGGCCGTTGACATCTAGTTGATCGATGAGTGCTTGAGGTATTTCTTTTGGTGCAGCAGTAACAACGATTGCATCAAATGGTGCATAACTCTCCCATCCCCATGAACCATCTGAAAGCTTAAATCTTATATTTCGCAAACCCATTTCCATTGCTCTTCTTCGGGCTTGTTGATACAAAGGTTCAATTCTCTCCACTGTATACACTTCTTTAACAATGGCAGCGAGTATCGCCGCTTGATACCCGGAACCTGTCCCAACTTCTAAAACTTTTTCAGGAATACCATCCTTTAAAATTGCTTCAGTCATTCGTGCAACAACATATGGTTGCGAAATTGTTTGTTTATGACCAATAGGTAATGCGGTGTCTTCATACGCACGCGATGCCAAGGCTTCATCAACAAAAAGATGCCTTGGAGTCATACGCATAGCTTCTAATACACGTACATTTTTAATTCCCTTTTCTTCGAGACGTGTAATTAATCGGTCTCGAGTACGTTGAGATGTCATGCCTATCCCGGCATGATTTTTTGTATTCATTTGATTGTTCTCAGAAGTTTATATCTCACAATTAGAAATCCATTTTTCAACATCTTCCATGGCTTTATAATGCGTTAAATCAAGATGCATAGGAGAAACAGAAATATAATTGTTATTCACGGCATAAAAATCGGTTCCAATACCGGCATCTTGTTCAGGACCTGCCGCACCTACCCAATAAATCGGTTTGCCACGAGGATCTTTGTCTTCAATTACTGGCTCAGCCTTATGCCGATTACCCAAACGAGTCGTTTGCACACCTTTTAACTCACTTTTCGCCGCATCCGGAATATTCACATTTATAATCACATCATTGGGTAAAGTCGTCTTGGATAAATTTGCAATTAATTCAAAGCTTACTTGTGCTGCATCATCCATATACCGAGGCTGAAATGAGGTTAATGAAATCGCAACAGCGGGTAAGCCCAAAAATCGGCCTTCAATTGCTGCAGCCACTGTACCCGAATAAATTACATCGTCACCCAAATTGGCTCCAGCATTGATACCGGATACCACGATATCAGGTTCATCGCCTAAAAGCCCTGTGATAGCCAAGTGCACACAGTCCGTAGGGGTACCATCCACACTGTACCAATTTTCAGCAACTTGCTGGGCACGAATGGGTCTTTCTAGTGTCAAAGAATTACTGGCGGCACTGCGATTACGATTCGGCGCCACCACAGATATTTTACCCAAGGGCGCAAGTGCCTCAGCCAATAGTCTCAGTCCGCTGGCATGTATGCCATCGTCATTACTTAATAATAGATGCATGTGGTTTTCTGAAATTAGGTAAAATTATTATGAGCGGTAAATAGAATACTGTCTATGCTGAAAATAGTAACAAATTCAAATACTAAAATGGAAATTGCTCATGCCACGGAATAAAGAACCTGATAATAGTTCAGCCCTCGAAGAGGAACTAAGTTTTGAGGATCTACTTGAAAACGTCAAACCTTTACATAGAGATCATCAAAACCGGGCTACTTATCAAAGCCCGAAACCAAATCCCACACCAAGGGAAACGCTTAAAGATGAGCAACGTGTTTTAGAAGAATCTTTGGAAATTAGTTCTGAATCAGATGATTTGCAACCCGGAGATAGTTTATCTTTTTGTCGCCCAGGTATACAAAAGAGTGTTTTCAAAAAGCTGAGAAAAGGTCAATACAACATCGGCGCCGAATTGGATTTACATGGCCATACTCAAGCTGAAGCTCAAGTCGCGCTTTCAAAATTCATTCAGACAGTAAGAGAAGAAAACATACGGTGCGTACGCATTATTCATGGCAAAGGATATGGGTCGAGCAATCAAGGGCCCAAAATTAAACCTTTGGTAAATAAATGGCTACAAAAAAGAAACGAGATCCTTGCATTTTGTTCTGCAAGGCCCATTGATGGTGGTACAGGAGCAGTATATGTCCTTCTAAAGTCTCTACGTTAAATGATTTTATACACCCGATCTAATATTACTTGGGATTAATTTTATAAAAACTAGTAGACGAATTTTAAAAATCGATGGTTAATGTAACTAAAATTTTGTTGATGTGATTTCAATCTTTGACTGACCAATCAGCGCCAGTGCTTTTTCAACATAAACCCCGCAACCTGAACACTGTTCAGCTTTGGGTTGCTCTAACTCACACTTTGGGCAAGTCATTAGATTTTCTTTATTTTCGGAATTTTCATCATTACGCACCTGTACAAGTGCTTCATTAGACTCTTCTACAGGCGTAATCGGTTCAGCTTGCACTACCGGTTCTAACTTTTTGGTTTTTACAGGTTCTGCGTCCTCTAGTGACAACCCTTCTAGATTAAACTTATCAAATTCTGTATTACTCATAATCCTAACCTTCCCCTATTCCCATTTTAAATGCAGTTCCAACCCCTAAAAAGAGAAACAGTATTCCCATTAATCCAAAATCTAAGAACATGAGTGATGTTGTAGACATAGCTTCAACATTCTCTTGAAAGCTTCCTTCTAACCATTCCTCAAAACTAGGGTTTGTTTCAGTAATTCGTTTTAAGTGAGGCACAACATATTCATTAAAATCTGCAATTTCCGCATCAGATATGTTTTCAACATCATAATATTCAGAGTATCCATGCTCACTCAGAAATGCTATTAGCTCTTTTTTATCATCAATACCATCACCAAATGCTTCCGCAGCTTTTAAATCTTGCTGATAATATTCCCTATATATAGCTTCTTCGCCTTCTATTGCAGCAGTGATGTCTTGAGTCCACGTCTCTTGCAAATGAGACATCGCCATATACTTACCGCCAAATATTGATAAAAGAGTAAAGATGGCACAAATCACACCGGTTGCTATCCCTTGCGATTCAAACATCACAGCAACGATGCCTACTGCTGCACCAATTCCAATTGCAATAATGGCAAACTCATAACCAAACCACACAGTAATATATTTCCAAAGCAATGCACCTATAATTGCTACTACTGCAGCAGCAGCGACACCTTTAACATTTAATGCTTTATCTTGTTTCACGTTAACATTAGCTGGAGCTGCTTGAACAGCAGATGATTGCGGATCGTCTTGTTTAGAATCTTGTGGAGCTTTTATGATAGTAGATGGCCCGATAACTGTATCACTTGCCGACGGTGCCAATAACTTTTTAACGTAAACACCGCATCCTGAGCATTGTTCAGCTTTTTGCTGGTGTAAATTACATTTGGGACACGTCATTGTTGTGTCTTCTTTAAGGGGCTGCTTTTTCTCAATTGACAAAGACATCCCATCATTCTTGACTTCGGATTTATGTTCTTTTAAGGCGATCACCATGCCAATTTGTTCAAGACGAGATTTTAGTGCCTTTGCCTTAGCAAGCTCCAAATCTTTTTTAAGTATTTTTTGAACTCCGACATAATTGCCGGCTTTCTCGGGCGTGGTTTTAAATAACTTTGCAAAGCTATTTTTAACGTCTTCAAGGCCAAAATCTTCTTGAAGCTGACCGGTACTAATTACCGTATAAGTGGATGATTCGCTCATAGTAGCTCAATCTAAATCTTTGATTAAATTGTATTAATCTGAGCGAAAACACCTAGCCGTATAACGACAAAAGGCATTATGGCTGGCACCATTGACCTAAAAAACTGCTGAAACAGCTAAACCTTATCGATTGGATATACTAGTAATTTAGACAGGCAATTTTCTTCAGAAATAGCCTGATTGGATAATACATATTAAACACAGAGATATTTAACGTTTCCCTAAAGTTAAAAATATCAATCTATGTTTCTTTTGGTATTAAAGTAATTTTTTAAGTTTCTCCCCAGCCCCACCAATATCTTTAAGCTTATCTAAAGCTTTATCATCAATGTTTAACTTTTCTTTCCCTAATTGCTTTAACATCTCTTCATTCATCAACGAACGCAAATCAAGCTTACTCGCAGCAGAACCTATTTGATTTGTAAGCACTGCAATTACTTTTTTTGCAACTTCGCCAGGTGTTGCGCCACCTGAGTCTTTGCCTATATCACGTAGATGAATCGCCGGAAGTGGAGTGGATAACGTTTTGCCTTTGACCATATCAGATGACACTTCCACTTCACCATTTTTAATAATTAAATTCTCTATAATTAATTTTGGCCCACTACTCTCATCACTTCCTGAACCACCAGCAGTATATGCTTCTACATTCTTTTTAACAGCATCAACGTTACTGCCATTTTTACTAAGCTCATAAACTATAGATGGACCATCCAATAGTATTTGTTCAATAACGATTAACTCAGTAGTTGTTCTCTCTAAACTAAGTTGTACACTCGTGTTGTCCATTTTAAACAGATGCTTATTCGAAAATCCTTTAGGATTGGCTACGCTCAAATTAGAAATCGCGCCTAAGCCATCTGATAGTCCGATTTTAACTCCTCCCACACCAACACTGGTTTGGGTAACTTCTGAGCCATACTTTTCAATTGCTGCTTTAACAATGTTGTCAAGATTGCCTAATAAATAATAAGCGCCTACAGCAATAACAACTGTAAGTACTAATATGCTGATGAGTATTTTTTTCATATATTTACGTTTTTACGTTTTCATATAACCTTGAGGGCGAATTGCTACGGTACATTCCACTTGAGCACAAAGCGTTCCATCATTTAAGTAGTATGCATAAGTAAAGGTGGGTGTGCTACGGTTTTTTTCATTTAATTCTTTTTCTATTACAGGTTCTAATTCTGCTGGAAAATCAAAGCGAAGCTCGAGATCTGTTGTTCCTGCACGCAAAAAATCTATAGTTAATTTGCGCGTCCATGCAGCATACCCTGGAAATAGTTTACCACATGATAGAGCAGCAACAGGATCTGCAAGAGATGCCATGAATCCGCCAAACATTGTACCCTGATGGTTGGTAGCGGCTTTAGATAGAGGCAACAATAATTTTATCGAGCGCCAGTCCGGTGAAAGCTCCAAAATTTGCACTTGCATCATTTTAAAAGGCTCGAAATTCTCGAGCCTTTTAATTGCACCGCCTAATTCCGCATCGGACATTTATATTTCTCTAGGCTGCTTTTTTAGTTGTTTTCCTCTTAGACACAGCTTTTTGCGGAGGGAAATCATCCACCATAATTGCTTCACGTGTAGCTGCATGAGCCACTTCTACAAGTTTAGCCTCTTCTTTTGTTATCACACCCTGTGACACGGCATCATCCAACCAATTTGCAGGTCTACCAAGTTCTGGTGGACTAATACGAGCTTTCTTAAGTTTCTTTTCAGCTTCATAAGCTGCTGCCACTGCCTGAAACGCATATTGCACACAACCAATAGGATCATTTGGATCTGTAGTTTTGTAAACTCCATCTGTTAATCGATCTCTAGTTTCAGAGGGTTCAATTAGTCGCTTCGCAACTTCGTGACCTACCCGATCATTTGGATAGCGCAAACTCTTGCCGGTTGGGAATACAATAAGTCGTAAAATTTGACCAACTATGACTGATGGGAAATTACGTAAAATTTCATCTAGCGCGTCTTGGACATTATACAAACAATACTTTGTACTCCATTCAACAAAGGGTAAATCCTCTGCCGGGCGACCAGTGTCTTCGAAACGCTTTAGGATTGCTGAGCTAAGATACATATAACTGAGCGCATCGGCAAAACGTCCAGAAAGTTTTTCTTTTCGCTTTAAACCACCGCCTAAAAACAACATGGCAAAGTCAGAAACAAATGAATAGCTAGCACTCATTCTAGCTAAGCGTTTAAAGTAACCACGTGTAGGTCCATCGATTGGGCTGGACGCAAGACGACTTCGTGTTAACCCATATAAGAACGAACGCGCACCATTACACACTGCGTACCCAAGATGTTTGAATAATGCCTGATCAAAGCGTTGTAAACCTTCCTCTTTATTTTCAAGCGAAGCTGCCGTGACTTCTTCTATTAAATAGGGATGACACCGCATTGCACCTTGACCAAAAATTATCAAACTCCTGGTTAATATATTGGCACCTTCTACAGTTATACTGATAGGAATGGATTGATAAGCACGTGCTAAATAGTTGCTGGGGCCAATACAAATTCCACGACCCCCATGCACATCCATAGCATCATTGATAACTTGACGCATGCCTTCTGTATTATGGTATTTAAGTATTGCCGTTACTACAGACGGTTTTTCACCATGGTCAATGGCTGAAGCCGTTAATCTTCGCCCAGCCTCCATCATATATGTCAGTCCACCTATTCGTGTCAGCGCTTCTTCCACGCCTTCGAATTTACCAATCTGTACATTAAATTGTTTGCGAATAGCAGCATATGCACCAGTCATATAGCTGGCAAACTTTCCTGCTCCCGTTCCTAATGCAGGTAATGATATTCCTCGACCAACGGATAAACATTCCACCAACATGCGCCAACCTTTTCCAATTTGTTCTTGTCCTCCAATTATCCAATCCATTGGAATGAAAACATCTTCACCCCAATTCGGTCCATTTTGGAATGCAGAGTTAAGGGGATTATGTCGATTTCCTATACTTACCCCAGGGGTTGTTGTAGGTATCAGGGCACATGTAATACCTAAATCTTCTTCACCACCTAACAAACCGTCGGGATCATAAGCTTTAAAAGCTAAACCTAACACTGTAGCAATAGGTCCTAAGGTTATGTAACGTTTTTCCCAATTTAATCGCAAACCTAAAACTTCTTTTCCTTCATGTTTGCCCATGCAAACAATTCCCGTATCAGGAATCGCTCCTGCATCCGAACCAGCATTAGGCCCGGTTAATGCAAAACATGGAATTTCTTCACCAACTGCTAAGCGTGGCAAATAATAGTCTTTTTGTTCTTCTGTCCCATAATGTAAAAGTAGCTCAGCCGGACCGAGTGAGTTAGGTACCATAACTGAAACACCCGCCGTACCACTCCGTGTAGAAATTTTCATTACAACGGATGAATGTGCAATCGCAGAAAACTCCAAACCACCATATTTTTTCGGAATAATCATCCCAAGAAATTTATTCTTCTTGATAAATTCCCAGGTTTCAGGCGAGAGGTCATTCAAGTCATTGGTGACTTGCCAATCATCAATCATGCGGCAGAGTTCATCTGTAGGACCGTCTAAAAATTCTTGCTCTTCTTTTGAAAGTTCTGAAACATTATGATCAAGAAGTTGGTCCCAATTCGGTTGTCCACGAAATAGCTCTGCTTCCCACCAAGCTGTGCCAGCCTCAATTGCATCACGCTCCGTTTGTGACATTGGAGGTAGAATTTTCTTTACATATGCCAACATCGGTTTACTAAGAACAGAAATACGCAAGTCATCAATATTGAGTAATGCGATAGGAATGAATAAAAGCCAAAGAATCCATGCAGCAATACCGCCGAGAAAAGGTGTAAAAGTAAGCACTAAAAGTGCACCACCGATTACTGCCGTCCAAACTGCAAAAGACCATTTCGCTTTAGCCAAGCCGTAAACCAACGCTCCAATTGCTACCAACCAAACTAAAAATGTCATGGTATTCACCTCTATTAAATGGGGCTGTATATCAATTTATTATGAATATTGTACTGCAATAGACCGGTATCTCGTGGTTTTACGTGCAGTACGAACATACCTATTCAAACGATTTGGAATCTATTTATGAGCGGTATGAATTAAATTTACACATATGACAGAATTTAAATTAATAAAATTATATAATTTATTGATAAATATATAATTTAAAAAATATATGCGTTTTTATTACTCTAGTATATATGTATAGGCCATCAACTGGCCTGAGCGATCTATCTCAACTGTGATTTCAGGTACATCCGTTAACTCCTGAATCGTTTGCATGAATAACTCAGATTGCGATGCAGAGACACCATTTACAGATTTAATTACGTCCCCATTATGCAGGCCTAATGACGCCGCTTTTGTGTCAGGCTTAATCTTGGATAAGGTATAGCCAACCACTTGCTGCTCTTCTATGAGTGGCAGAAAGCCTATTTCAGAAACCAAGCGTTGTTTCTCGCTAACATAGTCAGCCACTTCATTTTTCGAAAGCACTACTGTTGCTTTTTGTGTTAAAGATTCTTCATAGTCTGCCTGTAACAATAGATCTCCCACACTGCTTCGAAGCTGCAAATCATAGTCGCTACCCTTACAACGAAGTTTTGCAGAATCATGCAAAACATCCATTAGTTCACATCCCTGAATGTCATCACCTAATTGAACTAATAGCTCATCGCCATTTTCATCAACAAACATAGCGTGAGCATTTTTTGCATTCAAAAATGTCCCGCTTAACACCCAATTGGGTTGGTCAGCAATTGCAATAGGTATGTGTAAAACAAATATGACTAGCATTAAATATGCTAGCCATATGGTTTTACGTAGGATAGAAATCAATTGGATAATTGAAATTGAACGGTGGAACATCTTCTGCTCCAAAGTTAATTAGTTTCACGCGTTGTAGAATTTTATTTTCGAGTTGTGCGTTACCTAATTGACTAGAAATAATACTTGCACTTGTCACTTTACCTGAAGGAGCAATTGTTATATTCAGTACCACTTTTCCTTGTAAAGAAGCATCTTTGCGTAATTCACGGTTATACAAGGTAAATAATCCACTCTTGTTGCGATCAAACATGATTTGAATTTTTTCTAAATCACGTGTCTTACCATATCCGGCTCCATCACCCGAACCAGAACCATCACCACCACCAGAGCCAGTACCACTTCCACCAATTCCAGAACCCCCTACGGAACCCGCAGCACGACCACCCAGCCCATTGCCGCCAGTGCTTGTGCTTAAACTCGCAGTGTTAATACCGCCACTAGATTTTCCGTAATTTTTAGTGACTAAAGATCGTTTGGTTGTCTGTCCAGTTGTTCCACTTGTATTAAGAGAACGTTCACCTAACGCTGCCGAGGAAGAAGTTTTCTTAATATCAGATAGATCATCCTTCATGGCTAACAACCCCGAACTCGCGGCTATTTCTTTTGCCGACTTTTTAGGTATAGGTGCTTTTTTAGGTTTTGTAGCCGTTTTAATAGGTTCTTTTTTAGGTTGCGGCTTAGGCTTGACCTTTTTTGGTTTAGGTTTAGGTTTCACCTTTCTCTCAACCGGCACTACTTTAGGTGGTGGCGGTGGAGGAACTTCAACTTTAGGAATAAGTTTAACCAGGCGTTCTGGTTCTTGTTTTTCAGGCTCTTCAGGTTCTGGTAGCGGCAAGATTGCAAATAAAAATACTAAGAAAAATACTGCAACAACGGACCAACGTAATAATTTATTAAAACGAGCCTGTTGCTCTGGATTAATCGTCCAGGGCAAGTCATGCGGGAAATATGAATTTTGAATTACAGCAGCCATATTAGTATTAAGACTCTAATTGAGTTTCTTTTTGTATTACCGATAAAGAAATTTTTGAAAAACCTGCATAGTTAGCACATAAACGCATTACACGATCCAGTACTTTATATGGCACTTCTTTATCGCCCATTATTGTTACTTCTCTTTCCGGATCTTCTTCTGAGACAGGCTCCACCTCATCCGCCAATTGTTTTAATTTTTCAACAAATAGCGAAACTTCAGTAGAGTCTTCCTTCATTACTTCTTCGATTGTAATGACATCTTCACCTTGAAGCCTTACCGTCTCTTTACTCAGCATTACTACTACAGATTCCTGAGGTGTAACTTCAGAAATTGATTCAGGCATTTCAATGCCTTTTGGATTAGGCAGTGGAGTAATCTCGTTTGTGTTCACCAATAAGAAAAACACCAATATTGTGAAAATATCCATCAATGAGACAACATTAAATGGAGGTTGCTTATTGCGACTATGTTGTCGTTCCATGCGTTTTAGTCTGCGATCATTCACTATTATTTTCCTATTTAGTTCCTTAAATATCCCTTAGGCAGGAGCATCACCTAATGATATTTCGGGAAATAATTCAGCACGTGTGAAATTACCCTGCTCATCCTCAATATCAATCGCTCTTACTGCGTCCATAACCAATACTAAACTCTCATAACCTATATCAGGTTCAAGTAGAATTGATGCGGCTACGTTGTCAGGAAATTTACTTTTAAGAGATTGCAAAGTTTGTGAAAGTAATTCAACATCATAACTTTCATCTTTCTTCTCAATCATATATCTGCGAAAACTTCCGTTCTTATCTTGAACAATTAAATAATCTTCTTTAACGATAACTTCTAAAACCAATTCTCTTTTATTTGGTTTAACTTCATTGGATGCAGCAGGTAAATGTATTTCTAAAATTGTAATCTTAGCGAAAACCAGCATGATCAGTAGAAACGGAACCAAGATCACCATCAAATTCATGAATGGCGTTACACTTAGCTCTGCTTCATTTTTTGCGAAGCGTTTTTTCCAACGTTTTCTGTTACGCATACCTGGTTCCTTTAAGTCGATGCAATTGCTTAGGCTGCAGTTGCCTCAGGTTGACTATCAGTTACAAAGTTAAGAACCTTTACCGATGCCATTTCAAGACTATCAACAATTTCAGTCGTCTTGGTTGAAAGCCATGCATGTATTAGCAATAAAGGAATACCTACCATCAAACCAAATGCAGTGGTGTTCATTGCTACAGAAATATTTGCTGATAAGATATCTGCTTTATCCGCAGGATTAGCTTCTGCAATTGATGTAAATGCACCAATCAAACCAATAATAGTTCCAAGCAATCCAAGTAAAGTGGCAATATTTGCGAAGGTGGCAAGATAGTGCGTACGTTTTTCTAGTTTCGGCAACACTTCCATTAAGCCTTCTTCCATTGCAATTTCAACATCATCACGACGTCGTGTAGTTTTTGCACGTAGAAAACCATAGTGAATAATGCGACTTACCGCTGCTTTGGATTTTTCTGCAAAACCCATTGCTTGTGACAAATTCCCACTTCTTAAAGCAGACTGTAGTTTGTTCCAAGCTAACTGGTTACGCGTACGTGACGCTGAAAGATAAAGATATCTTTCAATTGCAATCGCAATACCAATTGCAAGAATGATTGCAATTGGAATCATGAATGGCCCACCTGATTGGAAAAAAGAAACTACCGTTTCATAAAGGCTCGGATCATGCACTTCAGGAGTGAGTAACATTTCTGTACCATCTTCCATCATTACAGTCTCTGAACCATCGGTAGTGATGATTTCTGACCCGTTCTCTTCCATTTTTTTGCTCCTTAGCGTTTAACGCTTTAATAAAATCCAGCTCACTAGCTGGAATGAAAACTTAAAATTAATAATATTGTTCGTAATAACTTACTTTTCTTTTGTGCACATCCTTATCTACAGGACCTAGTACTTCATCTAGTAAACTTTGCAGAGGCGACCCGTCTAATTTTCCTGGCTCCGGTGCCTTCCAGGGAACAATAACCAACGCCTTGGGTAATTCACGATTACCTATAACTGAAATACCCTCTAATTCTTGAGTAGGGCCCACTTGTTTTACTCTTGGATTGTCTTCAGCCGTTACAACACAACATGTTAGAAATAAACTGACAAAAACTAATATTTTTTTCATTTTACTTAGCTACCCTGCTTCTTTAACTGAGACATCCACGCAATTACTTGCTTATCCTGCCCACCAGATAAATCCAAATATTCTTGATAATGGTTTAATGCGCACCCTATTTTCCTTAAATAGACATCACACAAAATAGCTAGATTCAGATGGGCGTTTTTATAATCCGGATACGCGGCCAGAGCTTTAATATATAGCTTCTCAGCTTCATCAAACTCGCCATTTTCACGCTTTAAAATAGCTAGTTGGTTCAAGGCATATGGATTATTTGGGTTGATCATAATCGCTTTTTCAAAGGCAAGTTGTGCGCGTTTAGTGTCACCCAGTTCTTTATAAGCGACGCCAATATTTACCCATGGCCCGGAGACTCGTCGATCCATCTTGGCCACGTTTTGCATTTCAATAATGGCCGTATCGTAATTTTTTGCACTCATATGCTTTAATGCTTCGTTGTAAGCCGTTATTGTTTTCTTGCTAATCCTAAATTTAGGTTGTGCTAATAATTTTTCTGCAGGCTTTTCATTTTTTGTTGCACTAGTTTTTGAATTCGCCGGCTTTTTAAGGCTTGGTAAATTTGCACAACTAGACAACGTTGTAATAGCAAATACCATTACACCGAGAACTACTAAAAATTTAATAGATGTTTTGTACAAGGTTTTCACTCCGTTCAACTTTCACATATTGTGCCGGTGATAAAATTGCTAATTCAGTCATACTTTTCTTAACCCACTCGTCATACACCTCGGCTGAAATACGTGCTGCATTTAATTCGTGTACTTCAATTGCCTGTTCTTCAAACGGATAAGCTTGTTCTTCTAAAAGTATTTCATATTGTTCAATTTCTTCACTAGACAATCCTTTAGGACGATCAGATTCCATCATCGCGATCGCAAAGTCTTGATAAATTCTTCCAGTCCAATACGTTGCTGCTGTAGTTACTTGTGCAACTTTATAATTACTTGCGGTTTCATAAGCATCTAATGCAACCTGCATTTGTTTCTTCTTGCGTTTCAGATTTTTTTCTAATGGATGTCGTAAAGAAATTAGCTTATATGCCTCATACTGAATTTTAGCCAAATCCAATGTAGCGTTAGCAGCCAAAAACTTTGTGCGGTCATTTCGCTCTGCTCCAGCCTGAGCATCGGTATCGATCAATCTACGTTGCCAAGTGCGCTTTTCTTTAATTTTTTTACGCCCGTCATACATTTCGATAAGTTTCTGCATTGATTCCATTGCAGGTTCAACAGGCTTCGGATGTTCTTCCACGTAAGCAATTAAACTTTTTTCTGCACCATAAAAATCTCCCCCCTTGTCATAGAGACTCGCAGCTTGTAAATGTGCCTCTCGTTTCAATTTAAGATCGCTTGAGCTTGCACCAATAACCTCATATTCTTTTGCAGCTTTCAGATGTTGGCCGCCTTTGTCGTACGACACCGCAAGTTTTTTAGTTACATCACTTTGCAATTCATGCTCTGGATAGCGCATACGAAAGTCTTCTAAAGTTGTAGAAGCACGATTCCAATCCTCAAGTTCTAGCAATGCTGCAGAAGCATCATACTGAGCAGTTGCACGAATCTTTGCATCAGGAACGACTTGACCCACCCTTAGATAATGAGAAACGGCAGCATCCAAATCGCCTTCTTTTTTACTTGCTTCACCTTGTTTGTAAACTGAAGCTGCCAGTCGATCTTTTAATGGTTCACGTAACTCCTTATTAGCTTCAACTCTACGCAAAGCTTCAACATATGCCTTTTCTGAACTGGCAAACTGATTTGTATCGAAAGCTGAGTTAGCTTTAACGGCCCAAGCCGATAACACCAGTTTTTGATCCGCACTCGAGTGCTCTTTAATAATAATGTCGGATGCTTCAGTAGCACGTTCATAATCTTTACGTGCGTAAAGTTCTTCAGCAGTAACTGTCATTACCTTAGGTACTTCAGGATGCTCAGGATGATTTTCATTAAACTTGAATGAACTATCGATGAGTTGATTTTTTATTGCTGATTGTTGAGCAGCACTGTTTTCTAACTTAAGCCACTCGTTATAAGCAATAATTGCGGCGTAACCAGCCTCTGCAGATTTAGGATGTTTCTTGTAATCGTAAGCAGTCTTTTCATAAGACTGTACAGCGTTAGCATATTGCTTGGTTTCATATTGAACTTCCGCTAAATAGAAGTTCATTTCAGATGCTTTTTCATCCTCAGGGAAAGAATCTAGATAAGCCGTATACCACGTTGCAGCTTCATCATAGAATTCTTTAGGCTTATTACGCTCTTTCTGTGCAACTGAATGATAATGTTTTGCAAGATCGGTAATTGTAGATTTAAGCAGTGAAACAATATCTTCTGAATCAGTTATTTCATTGTGAACCCAATATTCAGACTTTAAATTGTAGTCCACAACAAATTCTTTCTTTGCACGTAGAACTTCTGTAGGAAAGTTGCCTTTCTTATACGCATCAATGGATTTAATTTGAAAATGCGGTGCCTTAGGGCTGAATCTATGTGTTTCTACAAACTGCCTGTAAGTATTAGCAGCGTCACTCCAACGACGTTTTTCTAGATATTGCTCGCCCAATCGTTCATAGACTAAAATCTCATATGGTTTTCTTCCAGATTTTGCAAAAAATCCAGATACCTCATCCGGTCCACCTAAATATGCAAAACTTAAGCTAATTGCACGTAACGTATCGTCTACGAGTTCTTGATCAGGTTGAGATAGTTGCGCAATTTGTTCTTTTTCAACACCATTGACAAGTAAATTATCCAAAACCAAGTTAAAAGATGGGAGACCATAATCATAATCGACTTGCTTGAAGTGCGACCAACCATGTTTATAAAGTGAATGAATATAAAAACGACTTTCAGATCCATGATTTATAACAGACTCATATGCATCTTCTGCTTGTGCATATTGTTTTTCAACAAATAAAATTTCGGCACGTCTAAATTGTGTTTCCGCAAAATATGCCGACTGAGGATATTCATAAACCAATTGATCCAATGCCTTTAAAGCTTTTTCATGTTCACCACTAAGCTCATAGGCGCGTGAGATTTGATATAGCACACGATCTCTTCCTTCGTAAGTAGTGTGCTTAGCCAATATATCTTCATATAATTTAATAGTTTCTGCATAACTAGACTTGTTAGGTACTTGAACATTTTCGGCCAAATGATCTTCTGTCTCCTCCATTCGCAAATCACCTAAGCGACGCAGAACCTCAGGATGCACATCGTCTGGATTTTCTTTAACTATTTTTCTATATTGACTAATTGCTTTGGTTCGACTGCTTTTTACAGGAACATCTTCATTTACTTTGACTTTCTTCTTGCTAACACTGCCAATAGTATGGCCACGCCCCTTGCCAAAGCTTCCACACGAAACCAGTAAGCTAGCAATCATGATTGCAAGAATAATTTTTTGAACGAGGCCTACCAAAACTTCCACCATCTTTTA
Organism: Gammaproteobacteria bacterium; assembly: GCA_965243395.1. Classification (GTDB taxonomy): domain Bacteria; phylum Pseudomonadota; class Gammaproteobacteria; order UBA4575; family UBA4575; genus JABDMD01. The sequence continues at coordinate 1,050,864 of CBDEUS010000001.1, forward strand.
GATTTTTTAGACTGATTTTCTACATCAACATCTATTTGTTGTTGCCCTGGTGGCGTTGAAGCGACTGCATCATATGCAGCAGCTAGTTCATAACGTGCATGTTTTTCATAGCCTGCTAGTATTTTTTCACGCTTCTTTAATTCTTTTACAGCTACGTGCTCAAGATAGCGTGATTGCTCTAAAAACACTCGCTCGGCAATTGGAATGAGTCTTTTTATTTCTTTATGTAAAGCTAGTATTCGTGCTTCGAATTCATCAAATTTTTCTACACTTTCTGAAATTGCTTTTTTTATTGAAACACTTTTATCAGGTGTTATAGACAAATGCTTTTCAATTTCTGATATTTTTTGCTTATGATTCCATTTGCGCTCAATGTAGGCACTATGAATTTGCCATTTCATTATTCCTCGCATCAAATCTACTTTTTCTCGCATTTGAGCAATTTTATTGTTATCAGGTTCTTGCTTTGCTAGTAAATCAAGACGTTCTTCAAGCTCATCTATTTTCGCTAATTTATGCTTTTCTTCAGCGGTTGCTAACTGAATGAAAGCATCATCATTTTCAATTTCGTTTAATACAAATGACAAAGTATCTTTTTGTGATTGCAATTTACTTAAATCTAACTCATGCAATCGAGCTTTTACGAGAGGTAAATATTTTTGGTAACGAGCTTTGCGCGTATCAAGCATAGTGAGATAAATTTGTATATTTTCATCCCAATACATTAAATTTTTCTTTAAAAATAATAAGTCACGAAAATTTTTCAATGCTTCATGAAATTCATGCTCAGCCAATAATTCTGTAAAATATTTAACTTCAGGCAATTCGGGTAAGTCACGAAGTGTCCAAAACCATCCCATTTGGGGGCCACCTTTAGTTCTATCGAGTAAAGCACTGACTAATGCGCCTTGTTCAATTTCATTCGCTGCATAAGAAAGCTCTTGCGCTTCTGTTAAATAAATATCTGCAGCTTTTTCGTATGCTTGTACGGCTCTTCCATGCAAACCCATAGCATTATATGCATGCGCCAAAGCCAGAATCCCTTCTTGTACTTCAGAGTGGTATGCACTGCGGTTACGTAGTTCCATTAGTGGGGCTAACGCATAATTATGTCTGTTGGCATTAGTATTTGCCCAACCAATGCCCAGTAATGCCAAGTTGGAATAAAGACCTTCAAGGCGAACTTTTTCTAAATATTCAATCGCATCTTCAGGTCGATCATTTTGAATAAGTGTTAGACCTGAAGCGAGATTAGCGCGATCACGAAGTGTGCGCAGCGTCTCAGTTTCTGCTTTTAACTTACCAACCTTTTTTAAGTAATCGATACCTGTTTCAATATCACCGCGTTTTGTATGAGCAATGCCTAAATTATAATTTGCATAATGTTTGTAATTCTTTGAAGCCTTCCAATTATCTAAACTAGAAATTGCCGCGCCATAATTTCCTTGCGACATATATACTTGACCGGTGAGTAGTTTCAATTCACCAAAAATACTTTCTTGAACCGGTCCACTTACATTACTTAAAAATTCAGCAGATTCGTCTAAATAACCACGCTGAAAATAAATTTTTGCCAGGTAATAGTATGCACGGTTCTTTATCGTTTCACGTACATTACCTTCTAAAAGTTTATTGAAAATGCGTTTTGACTCTTTATGCAAACCATAAGACAAGTCGATACCGCCAAGTAACAACTCATCTTCTGGCACATGATTGGACGTGCGATTTAAATCACGTGCTGCTAGTAAATGAACAATAGAGGTAAAATAGTCTTCTTGATAAAAATGAAATAAAACTTCACCGTAGTGAAGGTCCTTGATAATATTTGGATCTTCTGTTTTTGCGTGAGTTAGCCCAGAAAATAGCAAAAGTATAGAAACGCAAAAAGCCAAGTTTCCCTTGGCTTTATATTTGTTTATCGCCGATAATAATTTAACGATTAACATTAATTTATTATTCCCATTCTTTAACTATGAAATCAGGCTGATGCTTTGGAGTCCTGTCTGTAATTTTCAACTCTAAATATTTTGCCCCTAGACCTTTATCGATTATTCGATTTGCGCCGCGTTTAAAATCTCTTCCTTTAGGACCTCTGCCGACAAAATATGCTACAAGCTCATGTTCACCTGACGGTAGATTACCTATATATATTTGATGTACCCCGCCACGTAGTAATGCATCAACTTCGCGCTCAGTGTAAAGATAATTCGCTACAACCTTTTCGTTTAACATGACTTGAACAGAATCCAAATCAAAAAAATCACCTACATCAACTGATACGTAAACAGCAACTTGAGTACTGGATGGATAAAGAAGCTCTTCTTCTAAAATATAAAGGTCACGATTTAATTCAAGTACTTCTTCTTTTAACACTTGAATATCATCATCCAAACCTTGGAAGTCTTGTTCTTCACTAGCATTTAATTCGCCAATGTCAGCACCTACACTGCATACAAATGCCAGCAAAACAGTACTAATTATTAAAATAAATTTCTTATGCATATTTTTTCTCCACCGACACTTCTACTGTACTTTTATTAATCCTTGGTTAAATTACTCACTAGAACCAAGAAGAAATGTAGAACTGTATGGTTGTAGCATCAAATGAATACCCGCCTCCTAAACTTGCGGTATCAGCAACTGACTCTATTCCCGAATAATCGTCATAGTCATAGTCCAAATACTCAACTGCGAGATTTAATGAAGCTGTGCGTAAAAATTTGTAGTCTTTAAATAAGTCGTAACGAACACGCCCACCTATTGCAAAGCTATCAAACGTACTAAGCTCTTTATCCCGCGCCATATATCTCAATCGAGTGCTGAAATTGTCGCTATAGAAATCCGCCTTATCCTGGGTGTAATAGCGACCATAAACGTCAACAACCCATTGATTTCCAATGTATTGTGAATAATTAAGGTCTACGGTATGTGAACGAATGTCCCAAGTGTCCCTATAAAACCGATAACCGACTGATGTTGAAGCTCTATGCTGCCAGTATTTAATACCTTTCAAAGAATAGGCTTGTCCTGTCCTTGTATCAGGATATTCTTCAGAGCCGCTACCTTGAGAAACACCGTTTACAAATACAAAACGATAGGGGTTATTTAGAAAGCCTTCTTCAACGGTTGCTTCATAATCAAACTGCATGGCAATCGTTTTTGTAATCACCTGTGAGATCCCAGCACGGAATAGATAACGATCTAAATCCTCTGCAAAACTATCTAAATCAACTCTTTCTATATCATCGGTACCAATTGAAGCGCCGATATTCATTTTAGTCATGGCTCCAAACATTTCGTGTGAAATGTCGAAACTCACTAAATTAGCTTCGTAATCATCTTCGTCACTGAAGGTATAAGACAGATCCATTAAAGTATTGTCATATAAGTAAGTACCTCCAAGCGTGAATTCGTCACGTTCTTCGTCATATTCGCTTGCACCTGCTAAAACATCTGGCGATGCGCCACTGATACTGTCATGGTGATAGCCACCATAAATAGAATATTTACCTGCAAAATTTTTACGTACCAGCATTGTCGCACCATCAACCTCTACCCCTCCTCCATCATAGTAGTGGTAACCTATGTCTGCTCGTTCTTCTGGCAATACTTCTGCCCACACATGATGACTACTAAACATTGTTAGCAGTAAAATTAGAAAATATTTTTTGTAATATTTTTTAATCATTATGCTCAAATTTAATTACAACCACACCCACCACCATGCGAATAGCCAGCACCACGTGCACCTTCACGTGTGTTAAATACATGCTGTCTATATTTGTTAGATAAAGGATCTTTATTAAAACTCATAATGGGGTCTGCCAAATATTCGCGCTCATAAGGTGCGACCCAAGGCTCTAATTCAGGCAAACTTGGTAAACGAAATGATGAACAAGCACTTAAAGTAATAAGAACTACAGAAATAAATAAAAACTGCGCAACTTTTTTAGAAATAATCAACATGACTTATTCCTTTCTTAAGGCTTGAATTTGGCGGTGATAGCGTTCGATATAGCCTTTCTTATATCCTTTATTTACATGACGAATTTTTCCTGAGCGATCAATGATGATCGTGGTTGGCATGGCTTTGATATCAAAACTTCTGCTGACGTTTTTGTCTTCATCAAATAAGACAGGAAAATTAACTTTTAATTTTTTTGCTAAATACATTGCTTTAGACTGATCTTCGTCAATATTGATGCCTAGTAATTCAAAGTCATACGGGTCTAAAGATTCATGCAATTCATTTAGACGGGGAATTTCTTCTGTACATGGACCACACCATGTAGCCCAAAAATTTAGCATTACAATACGTCCTTTTAATTCACTTAAACGTATATTCTTTCCGGAAGCACTTTTTAGTGTGAAATCTGGCGCTGTATCAACTTTAATCTTGGCAAATGAGATTACGCTTGCAGCACTAACTACAAGTAATAAAGTTAAGATCCCTATAACTAATATATATTTTTTACTCATGATGTTACTTTTCTGAATAATTAGAAGAACACACCTACGTTGGCTGTAATTTCAAAATTATTTGTAAATTCGTTATCGCCTAATAAATCAGTTTCATAGACAATGTCACGTACATCAAAACGAAATGACAACCAATCTGTTGGCAAGACCTTCAAGCCAAAACCAACGTTGTAGGCAAACTCATCTTCGTCATTAAATTCCACATTGCCTACTCCAAACATCAGGTAAAAGCTACTGGTCATTGCTATATCGCTGCCAAGAAATACTTCTCCAGGAAAGATGTTGTAACCGATTGAAACGTTGTAGTAGGTGATGTCTTCATCTTGTAAAATATTGAAAGTGGTTAAGTTTTCTAAAGTTTCATCTGAAGACTCAGACATTCCAATTGAGCCTTCTATAAAAAAGTCTTCTGTAACATGGTAGGCTGCACGTAATCCATACGCGGGCTCTGTTCCAAAGTCTTCTACATCCAATACTCCGTAATAGGCCGTAATTTCAAAATTTTCAGTGTCAATACGTGGTACAACGATATCTCTTCGGTAAATATCGGGTTCAATTACCTGTTCCTGGCTAGACTCAGGTTCGGGTGCTTCCTCGTCTGCATTCACCGGTTGCAAAAGAAATATAATTAATAAAATAAAAAGTAATTTAGTTTTCATATGATGTCCTAAGTTTTAGCATCAGAAAAAAAATGAAACCCCTGCGCTGAATTCATCAAACTCATCATTTCGATCGTCTTCTGATAAAACGATGTAGCGTCGATAATCTCCACGCAAAAAGAATCTTTTAGTTAAGTAATAGCGAACCCCCAGCCCTAAGTTTGCCAAGTCATCTTCCGTTTCAATGTCTTGTATAAGTGCACCTTTAGGCTCATTTTCAAAACGCCCGTAACCAACCGTAAAATGTGGTGTAAGACGCCAATCCGGAAAAGGTGTTGAAACCAAATTTACTGCGTAAATATCTGAACTTGATAATTTCCCTGCAACTTTTGAAACCTGAAATTCAAGCGCGATATTTTCAGTAAATTTGTATGCGAGTCTGGCAGAAACAATTGGGTCACTATCAAATTCACCTGCAGAAATTCCAAATTCAATTCGTCTATGCAAGTAATCATCGTATAAAACATCTCTAAACGATTTCGGTATACCTGCAACTGTTAATGTTTGTTCGATTTGTTTACGACTTACCCAACCTTCAACACCACGATCGTCTTTTATCTTGAACCAATCCGTTTTGCGTTTCATGATGTCAATCCAAGTGTGTCGCTTTACAACATGAAAGATCGGGTAACCACGACCAGGACCGGTATGTAATTCAATATAGGGGTCAACTATTTTTACGCGTTGGTATTCCTTTTCACCAAAAAGATCTGCTAGAGCAGTTGAGAAAGGTATAAATAATAAAATCACTATAAATAAGTGAGTTACACTCTTTGTCAGGCCAAAATAATCTCTATGCTTATTTGCTATTAACATTGAGTTTTATAGTCCGCAGGCGTTAATTAGAATGGCAGGGTTTGCGGCATTACTAATGGCTGTACAACTTGGAATTGTTGCAGGAGCAACCATGCATGCTGAACCATCCGTAGGAGCAGGTGTTGAAGCCCATTCAGAAATTGCGTTGTAACATAAATCCCCAACCGTAAGTTGTTGCCCACCACCATGAGAATTTCCAGTAGCTTTGCTTAGAAGTAAGCTGTTATTAAGAGTCCTTGCTTCTACTTGAGGAAAATTGTTAGTCATTAATTGTGTTGGGGTAGGAGGGTTAAATAAGAAAAATCCACCTTGTCCAATTGGAGGTGCATGGCAACCTGACTGCGAGCATGAATTGCCTGTGACAGCATTCTTTGTTCGATTGTGCATAATAGGTTCAATACACATTTCATAAAGATTGATGCATAGACTTATGCCACTGTTAGGCAGCTCTTCATTCGATGTGCTGTCACATCCTTGGATAAGACACACGGGTGCTACTACAGCTAGTAGCACCAGCCGTATTAACTTCACGACAAACCTCTGTTTTAATTACTAATTTAGACAGGTTGGATTACTAGCAGCACCCATGCTAATCCAGGTCAAAATGGTGTCATAGGAGGATCCTGGACCGGTGTCTGAAAATACCGGCTGAGTGGCACTGTTAGGATCATTGATATCAGACAAGATCTGAGGATGCGGCAAATTCGGTGCTACATTGTTAGAAATAGGTCTTAATAGCAAATCATTATTTTGCGGATCACAAAGATTATTAATCATTGCGCGTGCCATATTAAAGTCACCTGCTTGATTTCCTGTTAACACAAATAGGTTGAAATTATTTGCGTCTTCATCATCTAGCGGATCAACTGTTGACTCGATATTCGAACCTTCAGCAACGTGACACGATAAACATTCAGCATTCAGTATTGGATGAATTTGATCATTAAATACTTGGCGACTCACACTTCGGCTTGAAACGATCGCATCACGAACTATGTATTGCCCATTAACCAATTCGTATGGCTCATTTGTATATTGAGCACCCACATCCACCCATGTAGAAATGAACCACTTTTCATCAGCCGTTAACATCGAAGCATGATCAGTAGGTCCTAATGCGAAACGCGAACCTGCTCGGAGCTTAGTATTATATATAGTCTCAATTAGATGGCTCGTTCTTGAACTATGTGCGGCATTTCCTACATATGCTAATGATGGGCCTCGCTGAAAATATACCAACCCACTTTCTGAAACCACAGGTGGTAGCGGTACGCCATTTTCATCTAGTAATAAAGAACCACGTAAAATATTCTGATAAGAAATTACTCGTCCGGCAAATCCTGATAATCCACCCTCTAAACTTAAGCCGGCTGAAACTGGATCTGCCAACAAACTATTTCGGTGACAGTTTGTACACGTATTTGCACCACGATCTTTATCCCATAACGGTTGAATATGATTTACATAATCAATACGGCCGTTATCTGGAACGGGCGTTTCAATATTTGCTAATGAGAATGAAAAGTCTGCTTCAAGACCTACTGACCAATACTCTGCAAAGTCAACACTTTGACTTAAACTTGGTGCAGATTCATTATTTAAACGTGCGCGTGTTTCTGCCATGGTTTCTGCACCATTGGCATTCGCATGGCTTCCAGCAATAGGAGCAATGTTGATCGAACTCAATGCACGTCTTGGTGAGTGACATCCATTACAAGTGCGTGTTTCACCAGGACGAACTTGCAACCAATTGGTGTGTGTTTGAAAAGCACGACCAGATTTATCTATAACAGAAATTGTTAATGCGCTATCCGCAGGAACTTTTGCCAAAATTGAACCATCAGGTTCAACAGGCACATAACCTAGGATTTCCTGCATCTCAAATTTATTACGACTAATTGCACCTTTTGAAATTCCAGGAGGAGTAGGCAAAGCACGGGTTACACGTGCAAAATATCCAGGACGATTCAAATAACTTGGGTTATTTGGATCCTTCATGGCTAATAAATCAGGAACATCATCACCAACAGTAGGTATATTTTCTCCTAATGCAGACACCAATACACGATCACCCATGATGTCCAAAAAGTCAGTGTGGTAAACAGAACGCACACCCAATACACCCATACCTTGTCCACCCAAACCATTTGGTTCAGTCGCCATAACAGGGTCGACTGGTTTATTAGGGAGAATGGCAGGTACATCACTCAATGGGCGTGGGAAAAGTGCTACAGGGTCTAAATAAGCTAGTCCATTTGCAGGGGCGGTCTCAACAGGTCTTGCATCGCCGTTAAAATCTACCATCCAAATACGATAGTTTGATGGACCAAATACTTGTTTTTGGCTGCCATCCAATGGATGTGTTTCTATTGGAATGGGGTTAAATGTTCCATCTGGAGCCAATGCACGTGATAACAATACGCGCCCTGTTCCATCCCATAATGGATCCGGAGTGGTGTAACGACCACCAGGTGAAAAACTTCCATCAAATGTAACTTCGGCCAGATTTACTAAACCATCTGGTTTCACTTGACCGTTGCAACCTGGCGCTATACCCGGAGCAGGCTCACAGTTTTCCGAATAATTGACTGCATCAATCGCAAATAATGCGCCGCCTTCGTCCGTACCCGATAAAGGCATGGCAGTAGTCAAAATGGTTCCATTTTGCTGTTCCATTGGATGCAAATAAGAATTACCAGGACTAAATGCTCCATAAAGAACAAATAAATCTGTTCCATCAGGATTTATTGTAAAAATTGGAAAATGATTTCGAGTGGCTAAATGATCCCAACGACTAAACATAATTCGACCATCTCTTAAAACCGATGGATTTCGATCGTGACTTTGGTTAAATGATATTTGTGTAATATCTTGTGTAAGCGGATCTAGAACATGTAAATTCAGGGTTTCTTCACGTTCATATTCATCTAATGTTTTATGTTGGGCAATATTTTGTTCCAACAACATCTCTTGCATGCGCTTTTGACGGTTTGAAGTAAATACAATGCGTCCGTCAGGCAAGTATGCGGGATCTACATCATCACCAAGTTCTGCTAATACGGGATCTAAAACTAAACGTGTATACTGTCTAGTTGCAACATCCATCTCCCAAAGGCTGAAAGTTTCATCATCTGGGCCACGCATAGAAAACGCAACTTTTGTTGCATCATAATTTACTGCTGGATCTGAAACATCACCTTGGCCTTGTGTATATGCCGATGTAATGTTTATAGGTACGATGGAACCGGTAGATGCATCTTTGTACATAAGATCACCACCAGGAGCAAAAGTCACACCATCGGTTGGATTACCCAATGCAGACATACTTCTTTGTACGTACACCATTGGATAATTGCCATTTACAGTGGCAAACCCGTCGGTAGACTCTGACGAACCTGTCTTACAACCTTGCATAATTCCAAGTGATGCACACAAGGAAATTATTACAACCCAAATTTGACCAAAGTTCCTTTTCATAACCAACTCCAAAATGTAGCAAGATCCTTCTTATCAAAAACTCACGTAGATTCAGCCACTAATATTTAATTTAGTGTGTCCACAACGTCCTTTATCAAATAGCCCTATCTCCTTGATTTTTAAGGACTATACGGTATCGATTATTTCTCGATTAAATGAATCAAACCGCGACAGGCGCATCAACGGGTTAAAGAAACAGATAGAAGGTAAGGAGCTTTACCCTTTGAAATTAGATACGAGATTTAAGCAGGTTAAACGTGAATCAATTCACGTTTGCATTGTGATTTACAGCACTCTCGGGCTGTTGAAGCCCTTCTGAATAGTAGAGTTTTCGATTCTGATCAACCACTACACCTTCAACCCCTTCCAAACGATTGAGTAATTCAAGACCTTTGCTAACACCCATAACAAATATGCTTGTTGATAATGCATCTGTAGTTGTAGCATCACTCGCAATAATTGACACGCTTCGCACTTCGCTTACAGATTTGCCTGTGCTTGGATGAATGATATGGTGATATTTTTCACCATCTTCTATGAAAAAGCGTTCGTAATCGCCGGAAGTCGACAATGCTTCATCCTCTAGTGGCAACATCGCAATGACCTCTTCTGTATTAGCAGGATCACGTATCCCCACTAGCCATGCGCGCCCACGGCGATCACCCAATAACCGTGTGTCTCCTCCTGCAGAAACTAAAGCATGTTCTATTCCTAAATCTTGTAAATGTTGAATCGATTGATCCACTGCAAAACCTTTTGCAATTCCTCCCAAATCAATTTTTACACCATGCTTTAAAAAGCTAACAGTAAATTGATTTTTATCTATAACTACATTTTTATAGTCGATTAATTCTTTAGCTTGTTCAATTTCAGCATCCGTAGGTTTAATTTCTTTTCTATAATTGAATAAATGTCCAACACTTGCATAGGTAATATCAAATGCACCATCCGTGAGACGCGAAACTTCTAATGATTTTTCAATTACATGGAATAAATCACGGTCAACTTCTACTGGCTTCTCATGTGCTACTTTGTTGATTTTAGAAAGTTGACTATCCTCAATATACGGGCTCATTAAATGGTTAACTCGCTCCATTTCATTTAAAACACTATCAATACCCTCTTGTCGTTTGTCTGCATCTGAGTGCCAAATTTCAACACGAATTTTTGTACCCATTATTGCCGCATCTTCTGTCTGCCACTCCGCTGCCAGCGGTAAGGAAAACAGCGACAAAATTAAACTAAATAATTGAAATTTGACTAATTGCTTAAATCGCATTGGTTAGATATAGATTAATACTAAAAATATGAATCAGCTGTTTGACACTAGATTGAAGTTCACGTTCATACATGGTTACCATTATACTAAGAAATGTTAGGGCATGAACTGACAAAACAAAATGACCTCTATGAACACCAAAACCATAAAGCATGACCCAAGTTGTATGGATGACTTTGATCCAGCATCACTTGATGCCGATAAAGCGTTACAAAATATTATAGATACAATTACCTCTTCGGATGAGATCGAAAAATTACCTATTCGTGACATACTTGGCCGTGTTTTAGCCGAAGATATTAGTTCTAAAATCAATGTCCCGGGACATACCAATTCTGCAATGGATGGCTACGCCATTAATGGATCTGAAATCCCTCAACAAGGTACCACCACACTAAAAAATATTGGCACTGCTTGGGCAGGAAAGCCCTATTCTGGTGAAGCCAATAAAGGTGAATGCGTACGAATTATGACGGGTGCGGCAATGCCTGCTAATACTGACACTGTGATCATGCAAGAACATGTCCAAGTGAATGGTGATGACATCACTATTGATCACACTAATAAACTTGGTCAAAACGTACGTTTAGCCGGTGAAGATATTCCAATGGGTGGGCAAGTTCTTAGTAAAGGCAAACTTTTAACACCGGCAGATATAGGACTCATTGCCTCTGTTGGTATTAGTGAAGTAAAAGTTAATAAAAAAACACGCGTGGCTTTTTTTTCTACGGGTGATGAATTACGTCCGGTAGGGAGTAAATTAGAGGTTGGACAAATTTATGACAGCAATCGTTACACATTACATGGCATGCTTTCTAAATTGCGCGTTGAAATAATTGATTTAGGCGTAATCGAAGATAAACGCGAAGCTGTTGAACAAGCTTTTTTAAATGCCGCCAACAAAGCAGATGTCATTATAACTTCTGGCGGGGTATCGGTTGGCGAAGCTGATTTTGTTAAAGAAACGCTTGAAAAGATAGGTAAAGTTAATTTTTGGAAAGTTGCAATGAAACCTGGGCGACCTCTTGCATTTGGAAAAATCAAAAACGCATGGTTTTTTGGTTTACCGGGGAACCCTGTATCTGTAATGGTGACTTTTTATATGTTTGTTCAACCAGCACTTAAAAAATTAATGGGATTAGAATACAAAGAGCCGTTAATGATAAATGCAAGTTGCAAAACGAAGCTACGTAAACGACCTGGTCGTGTCGAATATCAACGCGGAATACTTACACGAAATCATGACAATCCTACTGGATATGATGTAGTTAAAACCGGAGCACAGGGTTCTGGAATTTTGCGTTCAATGTCTGATGCGAACTGTTTTATCATATTACCTATGGAGTCAAGTGGAGTAGAGGTTGAGGACCAAGTTCAAGTACTCCCCTTTGAAGCAATAATTTAAAAATTCTTTAAGCTGGAGTATTTTTCTCTACCCAACGATCTTCATCTTTGGTTAAAGTTTCTTTTTTCCAAAATGGCGCTTTAGATTTTAAATCCTCCATAATAAATCGATTTGCATCATAAGCAGGTCCACGATGTATAGACCACACTACTACACATACAATCGGGTCACTGGGAAACACTTCTCCAACACGATGTAATATATACACATCTAAAATATCAAACTTGTTCAATGCTTGGTTCGCGATTGTTTCCAAGTGCTTTTGCGTCATTTCTGGGTAATGCTCCAGCACCATTGAAGCAACCAAGTCCCCTTCATTCATATCGCGCATTGATCCAATAAAAATTGATTTAGCGCCATGCTCGCCCTTACGCAGAAACTCATTTTCATATTCACAAGCCTCCTGCCATGGATCAAATTGTGATTCTCTTATCTCGACTTTCATTTTCTATGACATTAAATGCTAAGTACGCTACATTAAGACAATAAATTAACTGAAACACTATTATATATGAGCAGCAAAGAACGTTCTTTCAAGCCTTTAAATATTGCCGTTCTGACGATTTCGGATTCCCGCACAGAAGCTGATGATAAATCAGGCAAGCTTTTATGTGATCGGTTAACTTCAGCGGGCCATGATTTACGTGAAAAGATAATCGTACCTGATGATATATACAAAATCCGTGCAGTAGTTGCTGCATGGATTGCAGAAGAAAAACCAGATGTCGTGTTGACGACAGGCGGCACAGGTGTAACCGGAAGAGATGGGACCCCTGAAGCTATTCGCCCATTATTAGACAAAGAAATTTCGGGTTTTGGTGAAATGTTTCGTGTACTTTCTTTTGAAACCATTAAAACTTCTACCCTTCAATCTCGTGCGTTTGCGGGAGTGGCGAATGCCACTTATATCTTTTGTTTGCCGGGGTCTGCAGGCGCTTGTGCAGAAGCATGGGATAAATTGATTTCACATCAATTGGATTACAGGAGTCGGCCCTGTAATTTGGTTGAGTTGATGCCGAGATTGAAAGAAAAATGAATGTACGCTTATGGTCAATCGCAGCCATTTTAAATTTTCACCATAGCTATGATTACAGTATGTTTCTCAGTAAGTTAAAAGCCACTTTGAATAAACTGCTCCCTTAGACAAACGATATATGGTAACGAATGAATAGGTTTAGTTTCACATCTATCCTTTAATAGTTACAAAATCTAATTAAAATACGCAATCATCCTGTTGTATCTATATTGCATGACACCAGAGAAGGACATCATTGCTGGTTGTATCGCAGCCATTGAAGCATTACAAACGGAAGGTTCAGCTTCCCTGAGCTTTAATCATATGCAAATTCTAATGCATATCTTTTTAAATGATGGAATTAGTAGAAAAGAATTAAGGGAACGTATCAAAAATTCCTCAAAAGAAGCAATTCAACGACATACGAAAGACTTACTATTTAAGCACAAATATATATCGGAAACTGAAAGCAAACAGGATTCTAGATATAAAGATCTTCATCTAACAGAAGAAGGTTATTCAGTAATCATCACCGTAGTCAAAAAAATGCAAGATTGTGCAACATGCTTGCAGCCCGACTACAATCCAAATGCTAGGTTAAACTTATTTGCAGACGAAGAAATACATTAATCTAAGTCGTATTTCTCAAACAATCCAAAGAGGATAATTTTCTCTCAAATTTTTTTAAAAAGAGTTGCTGCTTTCGGCTAATAGCAGTCATAAAATCTCAAAGAAAATATGCCTTAGATAGATAATTGAATAAGGGATATCAAAAATAAATGAAAATAGCATTACAACAGTAATTACGCCTGACCAGATTGAGAAAGCCGACAACTTCTTGGATAAGAACGGTCGTTTAGTTAGTAATAAATACAAAGATGGAGACCAGAAAATAACGTGGATTAATGCGTTGAATCCCGCGAGCTTTAGCTGAACTAGACCAAATACAGATGAAAAAACCAAAGTCAAAAATCCTGCTATATAGCCACCAACTACCCAACGCGCAATAGAATGTCGCTTAACAAAAAATATTCCGACTACAAAACAGGCTGTCGCTAACACTATCCAAATCATCACCCAAAGTGGTGTAGCTTCCATTCCTTGAGCATCAAAAATTTCTAAAGCACGATAACCTTTTTGATAATCGATTGATTGTCCAAGTAGCTCAATCATTATTTTTGATCACCTAACTTTAATCTGCTGCATCGTCCCTGATGGAAATCTTATTCGCACATCCATGTGCTCACTAACCGCCAATATATGACATCTCCACTTTTGGAAGCAAAACGGTTTCTGACGTTCTTAATTCAGAGTAACGGTCATTTCGTTTTTTCCAAATAGCGCTAATCACTTCTTGGATATGATCTTCCTCTGCGCCTTCACGAAGGAGATGACGCAAATCTTTACCTTGCGTAGCAAATAAGCAGGTATACAACTTTCCTTCTGCTGAAAGTCTTGCACGCGTGCAGGATTGGCAAAATGGTTGGGTCACGGATGAAATAATTCCAATTTCACCTCCACCATCTTTGTATTGCCAACGTTTGGCGACTTCTCCGTGGTAATTTGCTTCCGCAGGTTCGATAGGTAATTCCTGGTTTATTACATTAGAAATTTCTTTTGCCGAAAACACATCATCCATTTGCCATTGGTTGGTACTGCCGACATCCATGAATTCAATAAAGCGCAAGATAATTCCGCTGTTATGAAAATGTTTCGCCATTGGAAGAATAGAGTGTTCATTTACACCTTTTTTTACCACCATATTAATTTTAATGGGATCTAGACCTACAGTTTGCGCATGTTCAATTGCAGTTAAAACTTTATCTACATCAAAAGCTACATCACTAATATTTTTAAATGTTTCATCATCTAGCGCATCTAGACTAATGGTTATGCGTTGCAACCCTGCACTTTTTAGTTGTTTAGCAACATCAGAAGTAAGCAATACACCATTTGTGGTTAAACTAATATCTTCAATACCATCAATCTTGGAAAGCTGTTGAATAAGGACAGGAAGATTTTTCCTTAATAAGGGTTCGCCACCTGTTAAACGTATTTTTTTCACGCCAAGTCGGGCGAATATTTTGGAGATTCTGGTAATTTCTTCAAAACTGAGTAAATCATCTCTGCGTAAAAACTCATATTCAGAATTAAAAACCTCTTTCGGCATACAATACGTGCAACGGAAGTTACAGCGATCCGTGACCGATATTCTTAGATCCCGAATAGGTCGTGATAAGGTGTCTTGAATTTGAGTATTTGTTTGCATCGCAAAGTAAGCCAGTATCCAACTGATATTCTATCGAATGGAAATTTTTAAAGGTATATCAAAGCATTAGACTAAAGAGATATGAATTCAGCTCAATTCAAGGTTATTTGGCTTATCACAGGCCCTATATTGGCTTTGGCAATCTATTGGTGGCTACCTGACCAATATATTGCTAGTGATGGTAAGAAAACACTCCTCACACATCCTGCCAAGGCCACCATAGCCTTGTTGGTGTGGATGGCTACCTGGTGGTTGACCGAAGCAACTCATATCACAGTTACGGCATTACTTCCTATCGCATTGTTTCCATTATTTGAGGTGGCTTCCATAAAAGATGCAACAGCTCCCTATGCTTCTCATATTATCTTTTTGTTCTTAGGCGGCTTTATTATTGCTATTGCTATTCAGCGCTGGAAATTAGATAAACGCATCGCGTTGGGCATTCTCACAAAAATTGGTAGCTCTCCTTCAAGAATTGTAGGGGGTTTCATGTTGGCTACTGCTTTTCTAAGTGCCTTTATCTCAAATACCGCAACTACAGCAATGATGCTACCAATTGGTTTAAGTGTTATCGCATTGCTAACAGGAAAAGAATTTAAACAACGCGCTTTTGCGACTTGTATTATGTTAAGCATTGCATACGCCGCCAATATTGGAGGAATTGCAACCGTGATTGGTACCGCACCCAATCTATTTGTAGCTTCTTTTATTAGAGATGCAATTGATACACCTTTTCAGCAAGATATTAGTTTTTTGCAATGGTCTAAAGTTGGTGTGCCCGTTGTATGTGTTTTATTACCAATTGCTTGGTGGCTATTAACCAAGCTTATTTACAAAGTAGACAAAATTACATTGCAAAACTCTTCACAATCTCTGCTAGAACAAAAGCACGCACTCGGAAAAATGAGTTATGAAGAAAAAATGGTTTGCATGATTTTTTCTTTTACTGTTTTTTTATGGTTAAGTCGCACATTTCTACAAGGTTTAGAGTTTTCGTTCAACGAAAATAGCTATAAACCACTATTGGGTCTTACAGATTCCAGTATTGCAATTTTTTCCGCTATTTTGTTATTTCTAATCCCGACCAAATCAACCAACGATTCCTTTATTTTGCAATGGGAGAATTTAAAAGAGTTACCCTGGGGAATATTAATATTGCTAGGTGGAGGATTAAGTTTGGCAGCTGCTGTAAAAGCAAATGGTGTAACTGAATTTATTGGAGCGCAAGCTACGATTCTTTCAGTGTTACCACCATTGTTAATTCTTTTAGTTATTGTAACTGCTGTAGTCTTTTTAACCGAGCTCACTTCAAACACTGCGACTACGGCAACACTTGTACCAGTTCTCGCCGCTATTGCCCCTGTTCTAAATTTACATCCTTATGTGCTCATCATACCTGCAGCTATTGCAGCAAGTTGTGCATTCATGTTGCCTATCGCAACACCGCCTAACGCAATTGTATTTGGATCAGGTCATATCTCAATGCAAGAGATGCGCAAAACCGGTTTTTGGTTGAATTTGTTAAGTTTGCTGATCCTCACCTCTCTAGCGTATGGATTAAGCACTTATTTAATAAAGATACTGGAAGCTTAAAGAAATACTTATTTACTTAACTCCGTATTTTTCTGACTGCTTATACTTATCCTCCACCCCAATCAAATCGTTAAATTCTTCAAAGTTTAATAAATTGCTCTCCATTCCAAGCGTAGTACCATCATTGTGTAACTTGGTATAAATATCATTCATGATTTTACCTGCAGCGTACAAGCCTGTAAGAGGATAAAGAATTAGATGAAACCCCATAGCAGCGAGTTCATCTTTTTGTAGTACGGGTGTTTTTCCACCCTCTATCATATTTGCAACATTCGGATGTGGTGATTCCTGACCAATCCTTTTTAACTGCTCTAGTGAACCCGGCGCTTCTACAAAACTTGCATTTGCACCAATTTCACGTGCAGCCTTTACTCTTGCGATCGCTTCATCTAATCCTAAAACCGCTTCTGCATCGGTGCGTGCAACAATAAAAAAATCATTTTCTCCTCTTGCATCCACTGCAGCCTGGATTTTATATAAGTATTCATCACGTTCGATTACTTTTTTATTACGCATATGTCCACATTTTTTAGGCCAGACTTGATCTTCCAAAAAGCAACCCTTTGCGCCAGCATCGATTAATTGCCTAACGGTTCGATGAACATTAAGTGGATTTCCATAGCCTGTATCAGCGTCCACGATAATAGGCATGGAAACACTACTGCATATTGCGCGTGCACGATCCACCACTTCAGTTTGTGTAAGCAAACCAAAATCGGGTTCGCCTATGGTCGCGGCGGCTAATGAATAACCCGAGATAAACCCCATTGGAAACCCGACTTGTTCAGCTATTTTTGCAGAAAGTGTGTCGTAGATTCCGGGGAATGCTAAAGACCCTACTTCATCTAACACACTTTGAATACTACTATTTGGAACGTTTTTATTAGACATATTTGTTAGCTCAGAGTTAGTTCTGTATATTAGTACACTGTATCGGAACTATCGAATTATCCACAAAATCTAAGTTAAATTCAGCGTACAATCTGCTTAGATCGCTAAAATTTTTACCTGCCAAAATGACCATGAAACCCATATTTTCAAATTTAAAGATTCGGTTATCTCTATTTATTGCAATATTGCTACTTTGCAGTATTTCAATAGCATCCGACTGGACAGAGGTAAGAACATTAGAAGGCAAATTTACAACTTTATCCCAACACTTTGAAAAAGATAAATGGACACTTGTAATGCTGTGGACTATGGATTGTGGGATTTGCCAGCGTGAATACCCTATTATTTCAGAATTTCATGACAAGCATAAAGACACTAAGGCAAAAGTAATCGGGGTATCTTTAGACGGTTATTCTAAACTGGATAAAATTACTGAACATATTGAAGAGATGCCCATGACTTTTGGTAATCTCATCGGCGAACTTACGGTTGTTGCGTTTAATTATCAAACTGCTACCGAAGAGACTCTTCGTGGAACTCCTACTTTTTTAATGTTCAACCCGGACGGTTACTTAGTTGGTCACAACCCAGGACCTGTTAAACCTGAAGCACTTGAAGCATTTATTTCGCGATAAAATTAGATCAACCAAATCAATTTCTATCTAAAGCATATTTAGCCAATACTTCTAGTTCTACATACTCCAGAACTGAGCTATGTGTTGCTTTTAAATAAATGTTTGGCGCTTTATTTTCTTCCAAAGCTTCGATCCAACGCTGCACACACAAACACCATTTATCACCGGGCTTTAATCCAGGAAAATCTGCATCCGGATAAGGCGTGGTTAAATCATTACCTTTTGCTTTAGAAAATTCCAAGAATTCTTTTGTTACATTCGCACAAACAGTATGCATTCCTATATCATGTTCATCTGTATCACAACGCCCATTTCGATAATATCCTGTCAGTAACTCTTCACAACAACTTTGCAAATCCCCACCAAGTACATTTTTTTGCATTCTATTTCCCTTTAGTTTTATTTTTAAAATCTAGCAAATGATAATTTCTTTCGCTGTGCAATCGCAATTCCAAGCAATATTATAATCAATGCAATTATCGCATTAACACCTATCTTTTCATTTAAAAACATAACGCCAATTATAACGGCCCAAACAGGTATCAAATAATTTATCTGCGATAAAAATGATGGTCCTACTCTGGCAATAACTGCAAAATAAATAATTGTGGCTAATGCAGTGGGGAAAATTCCTAATAACAACAGAGAAACAAATTCAATACTGTTCACAGAAAAGTCCCAATCAAAATTTGATAAAAATACTATTGGCAACATAAGTACACTGGCAATCAACAGCACTGCACCGGACATTGCAACAAAACTTTCTTTCGGTAGTTTTTTGGCAATTATTGTATTAATTGCATAGCTAACAGCTCCCCCTAAAATCGCTATCATTGCAAGCAACCTGGCCATATCATTTTCAAAATTTGCTAGCGCACTTTCACCAAACAAAACAAGTATTCCAATAAACCCTAAAATAAACCCAATGACTTTATTCAGCGACAGTTTTTCTCCAGCGACGAAAAAGTGCGCTAAAACAATAGTCGTTAAAGGCATGACGGCCATTAGAATTCCTGCAATGCTGCTATCTACTGTTTGCTGGCCCCAGCTAATAAGGTAAAAAGGCAGACAATTACCAAAAAAGGCTAACGCAACTAACAAACCGACGCGCCCTTTTATAAATGCAAAAGAATCACGTCTTAAAATCGAAACTAAAACCAAAAAAATAGCAGCAATAGTAATTCTTCCTCCAGCAACAACAGCAGGCGGATACTCCTGTACAGAAATTTTGATAAGCATGAAGGCACTTCCAAACATGATGACGAGAGCCGCCATACCGAGCCAGTCTAGCGGCTTTGCATTATACATTGTAAATAAGAATCCCTAGAGATTAATTAGAAAATGCCATTAGTAGCGGATTAATACATCATAACTTAATGTAGTTTTTCCTTCAGCAGGAATTTTAATTCTCCACTCTGCAGTGCCTGCTGCTACTTTTTTATGTTTATGACTTTCTTGCTTCATTTTCCAATCACCAGGAATAGGTTCTTGAACTACTACTTCAATATCTTCGTCCTTAGCATTTTTAAGATCGATTTGGAAGCTCGCTGTATATGCGTAGTTATATTTCCCTATTGCATGGGCCTTCTTGAATTGAGTTTGTTTCTTGTCAGCCGTAACATCAAATGCATCGCCCAGTTTTAACTTTACCTCTTCATTTTTAGGCGTATGATCAATATGGTCCTCACCTATAAATTGCGCATTGCCTGATTTATCGTTTTTATATACGCGCACAATACCTTTAGGTAAAGGAAGGCCTAGATTGGATTTTTTATCGTTTTTGAGCTCTACAAAAACCCCTACTTTCATTTTTTGACCAATTGATCCATAAGAACTCTGATAGTAGTAATTTTGACCTTTAAGCAAAAATTCTTTTTTAACCGGAATTTTGGTCGCACTTAATAATGAAACTTGTTTTGTTTGATTTTCTTTTATAGTTGTCGGTCGTTGTAATGTATATAAGTGATATTCAAACAAAGCCTCTTCAACCATATCAGCTTCTGCAGCCACCGACTTTTGAGCAAGCATTTCAAATCTCCTTTTAGCTTCTCTAAAATCATCTTGAACTCGATTTACATCACCTGCGACCAATTGTAATTTGGCATTTTTGTATGTAGCACCACTTTGATTATTTAACGTTACCCAGCCTGTCAGATCAATAAACTGATCTGATTCATCAAGCTCGGCTACATAATCAGCCTTCCAAGACAGTCCACCAGTTAAATAACTAAGCTGTAATTGTTGGGCTTTTGATGTTGCACTATTAAGTTCCATCACCAGTGTCGGACGGTCGCGTAAATTGCCTGGGACTTCGTCGAATACAATGCGTCCTGGAACACCCGTCTCAATGCGGTCTCCGATTTTTAATACCACTCCATTATTTACACTCAATACAATAGCATCGAGTAATTTTTCTTTGCCAGTCGTGGGGTGTGTTTTAACAATCTTAACTTTCTTGCCGACATATTTTTCTAATAGTTTTTGAGGCGTTAACAAATCAAAATCGAAATTTTGCTCAATTAAACGAAAACCATCTGAATAATTCAGACTGCGGAGTAAGGCAGTTTCAGGACGTATTTGAGCGCTTACCTCGCGAAATGCAAGTTTATTAAAACCACTATCTAAGCGAATGGTGCGCACATCTTTTACCAGGGCTAGTTGATCGTTATAAATCGTAACCGCCACTTCGGTTTGATCCTGTAATGTACTTCGATATTCAGTTACATGAGTTTTAGCGCTCACCTGACCCAATATGAGGCTGAATAGAAAAGTAATAATGAATACAGACTTGGTTTTAGCTCGTTTCATATGTAATCCTTTATATTTAGTAGATTTACATACTTAAACGATAGAAATAGCCATATGGGTTAAAATAAGGCTAAATTATTTTACAGACACAAAACAACACACTAAATTTGAGTAACGGAACCTCTAATTATCTCTCTTGAGTATTTATCTTCTCTATGAATCAAATCTTAATTATTGCTGGAATTGTAGGCATTTTGCTGTTCCTAAGATGGCTACGTAAACAACCAAAAAATAAGCAAATACAAGCCATTCTTATATTTGCGGCTATTGTATTGATCATAATGGCCGCCACAGGAAGACTACATTGGCTATTTGCGATCATTGCAGCTGCTGTAGCAATGTTTCAGAAATTTGCAGGTCTATTGAGGTTTCTTCCTTTTCTACAAAGAATTTTTACAAGATCTCCTACTGAGAACTCCTCTTATGAAGCCAGCAATAGCCAAAATTCCAACATGACAATTGAGGAGGCATGCAAAGTATTAGGTATTGAAAAAGATGCTACTGAAGAAGAAATTATTGAAGCGCACCGAAAATTAATTCAAAAAATTCATCCTGATCGCGGCGGAAATGATTATCTCGCTACAAAAATTAATCAGGCAAAAGAGTTTATGCTTAAAAATTTACATAAAAGATGAAAGGAATATACTAATTATGTTTTGGAAAAAACAATGGAAGAAACTCCAAAACAAAGATGGAAGTGAAGAATATGAAATTCCTGCCTACAGTAAAGATGGCGGACATATTAAATCACTTGAAAGGCAAGGAGGTTTAACAACTAGCGCAACATATGGAGGAATGGGTGTTCGTGAACTGCAATTGCGAATGGAGCTTATTGTTGAACCTATATTATCAAAGCAAAACAGTGTTTTTGAACCTGCAAAAGAACTCGCTGTATTCTCTAAAGTTGATCAAGATCGATTTTTACAGTCAGTCGAAAAAATATCTAAAACCGATACTGCTCTAGCTTTTAAGTTTTGCCATTTTGGGCCACTAAGCTTGCAATTAGTAGACGAAGAAAATTGGAACGATTGGACAAGTGAAATCCTAACTGTTTATAACAAAGAAGGACTAGATTCAGCAATAAATACAATAAAGGATGTCAATCACTACATTGAATCCTATACACATGCTCCTTCAAACGTTGCCTTAAATGAAGTTTCAAGAATTTTAGAAAGTTTCATTATTGGATTAAGCGGAAGACAACTATCTATTGAAGCGAGCGAAAGTTTTTATACTGATACAGAATCAGTAAGACTGCCTGAAAACGTATCTCAATTTGATCGTCAAGAAGATAATTTTGCCTTATATAAAGCCATGGCGGTTCACCAATGGGCACAGACCTGGTTTGGTACTTGGAGAATGAATATAGATGCCATGGCTAAAACATATCAAGACCCAGATCGTGCACTGAAATTATTTCATAAGTTAGAAACTATAAGATTAGACGCTTGCATTAAACGCGAACTACCAGGTATTGCAAAAACCGTAAAAAATTTATTTGGAGAACTGGATACAACAAAACTATCAAAAAAATGGCAGTTTGCTATCGAAAAAATGCGGGAAAGTGATACCACTGTAAGAGACACTTTTTTTCTCTTAGAAACAATCTATAAAGAAAATGATTCACCTGAAGATAGGCCATACCAAGGTGAATTAAGGCCACGAGAAACCTGGAAAACAATTCAAGAAAGAACAGATAAAGAAAGAGAATTATTTAAAGCTAAACTTGCAGAGCTAAAAAATGATCTACAGCAAAAATCATCTGAGGCTTCTATGAGTAATGATTCAGATGAAAATGATGATGGCTTCTCTATAGATGTAAATGAAAATGATTCCATGTCAGAGGGCTATAACATCGAACTACGCTTTGATGATGAAGCAGTTGAGCCTCCAGAAGAGTTGCAGGAGCTATTAGAGTCAATTTTACAAGATCTAGGTGAAATTCCTGATGATTATTTATTACCTAGCACATATCAAACTGATGATATTGAAGATGAAAATGACGATCAGAATTTATCCCCTTCATTAGACAATGAAGAAAATGTTTATATTTATGATGAATGGGATCATTCAAGGCAAAAATATAGAAAGGAATGGTGCTACTTAAAAGAATTAGAAATTAAACCTGTTTATGACAATTTTGCTAACTCGACTATACATAAGCATCGAAACTTACTAAAACATTTACGTAGAACATTTGAAGCTCTGCGTGAAGACGATAAACGTCTAAAACGGCAACCATATGGAGATGACATAGATTTAGATGCTGTCATTGAGTCCTATACAGATATTAAAATAGGGCTCGAAGCCTCACAAAATCTTTTTACCAAATCCAGAAAGATCGATCGAAATATAGCGGTAATGTTTATGATTGATATGAGCGGATCAACTGCTGGTTGGATAAATGAAATGGAACGCGAAGCTTTGGTTTTATTATGTGAGTCGCTGCAACTATTAGGCGATCGTTATGCAATCTATGGTTTTTCCGGTATTACGCATGAGCGTTGCGAGCTCTATGTCATTAAGGAGTTTGACGAAGGATATGATGACCAAGTTAAAGCGCGTATTAGCGGTATTCAACCACAAGACTATACTCGCATGGGCGCCGCTATTCGGCATTTAACAAAAAAACTTCATCAAGTAGAAGCGCGCACGAAATTACTCATTACACTTTCTGATGGAAGACCCGATGACAAAGATGGGTATCGTGGACCATATGGAATTGAAGACACAAGACGCGCCTTAATAGAAGCAAAATTTTTAGGTATACATCCTTTTTGCATAACGATAGATGAAGAAGCAATGGATTATTTACAACATATGTATGGAGCAGTTAACTTTGCTGTAATTGATCATGTCGATAAATTGCCTTATAAAGTATCTGATATCTATCGACGTATCACAGTTTAACTAATTTAGTATGCAAAACAGTAAACGGCTGGATGCTGTTCAAGCTCCTATTATTCCTTACATAGGTGAACTAAGCCGTAATAACCCGGGCACTATTTCGTTTGGACAAGGCATTGCGTTTTATGGCCCTCCCAAACAAGCATTTGAATATGTGCAAAAACACCTTGATGATGATTCGATTAACCGTTATGGGCCAGTTGAAGGCATTCCTGAGCTGCAACTAGCACTGATTAACAAATTAAGCTCTGTAAACAAAATAATTATTAACGATGACAATGCCGTTGTTGTTACCGCCGGATCAAATATGGCTTTTAATACCGCCATTCTTGCTATTACAGACCCTGGTGATGAGGTTATTTTAACTCTCCCTTATTATTTTAATCATGAAATGTCTTTAGTTATGGAACGCTGCGTTCCGGTATTGATACCAAGCCAAGAAAATTTTCACCTAGACATTAATAAAATAGAAGCTGCTATAACTAAAAAAACAAAAGCCATTGTTACGATTAGTCCAAACAATCCAAGTGGGGCGGTCTACTCAAAAAAAGAATTAATTGAAATAAATACTTTGTGCAAACAACATGGTATTTATCATATTAATGACGAAGCCTATGAAGATTTTTATTATGAGAGTTACCAACATTTTTCGCCCGCATCCATAGAAGATGCGCGCTCACATACCATTTCATTATTCTCATTTTCTAAAGGTTATGGTTTTGCCGGCTGGCGAATTGGTTATATGGTCATTCCTGTGACATTACTTGCTGCGGTTAAAAAAATTCAAGATACAATATTAATTTCGCCCCCTATTATCTCTCAATATGCCGCAATTGGTGCATTAAGCGCAGAGACATCTTTTCTCGAAGATAAACGCATCACCATGAATACAAAACGCGATTTAGTTATTAATAAATTAAGTAAATTAAAACATTTAAATAAACAACCCATTTCTGAAGGAGCTTTCTATACTCTCTTAAGTGTAGACTCTAATCAAAACGACATGGCTCTAGCGGAACAATTAATTAAAAAATACAAAGTAGCTACTATTCCAGGCTCAGCATTTGGAATTGAATCGGGATGTTATTTGCGGTTGTCTTATGGCGCTCTATTAGATAATGAAATTAATGAAGGCCTCAATAGAATTATTCAAGGCCTAAACGAATTAATGTGATTCTGGCATAAGCGATGAATGATGATCTATGATTTTAAATTCCCCATTATCTTGCTTATAAATCACAAACGAAAAGCGTGCAGGGCATTTTACTAACTCTTCACTTTGATAGGAAAATTCATACTCGCCAGAATAAATTGCAGCCTGACCAAAACTTCTTACATTAGTGGCGCCAAAATTCACCTTTAAATCTTGCATTAAAAACAAAGCTTCAAAATATTCATGAATCAATTTATGGTTGTCACGTATAATTTCTGAAAAAGTTCCCCACAACACAGCATTCTCTGCATACAAATTTACAATACCATCCAGGTCGCAATTATTTAAACAAGCTTCCCATTTTCGGAGTATGTTCTCTGGCATTGTTGAAATTACCTGCCCTTAAATATCGAACCCATTATTCCACGAATAATGGATTGACCTAACCTTGAGGTTACAACTTTAGTTGCACTCTTAATTACAGTTTGTGTAGTTGTTTCACGTCTTGAACGCGATTTGCGTTTACTAGCAGAACGTTTAGGTTTATTTGCTTTATATTCTCTTTCTTTATCAATTTGTTTTTCTGCCTTTTCAGCGGCATCTTCTGTGCGTGCTCTCAATTTTTCAGCCGCACTTTCACGATCCACACGTTTATCGTAAACGTCTTTTATTGGACTCTTGTCAAATACTTCTTTGCGCTCAGGTTTGGTCGCGGGCCCCATACGAGATTCTGGGGGACGGATTTTTGTTTGCTGCACTATCGTAGGCACACCATCAGGGTCTAGAACCGATACCAAAGCCTCACCCACACCTAATTCAGTAATTACTTTTTCTGTATTTAAATCTGGGTTTTCTCTAAAAGTTGTTGCAGCCGCTTTAACAGCTTTTTTATCGCGTGGTGTATATGCACGCAAGGCGTGTTGAATTCGATTACCAAGTTGCCCTAACACTTCATCCGGAACATCAATAGGATTTTGGGTTACGAAATATACGCCGATACCTTTGGAGCGAATGAGCCTTACAACCTGCTCTACTTTCTGGATTAAAGCTTTTGGAGCATCGTTAAACAACAAATGAGCTTCATCAAAGAAAAACACCAATTTGGGTTTATCCGGATCACCCACTTCTGGGAGCTCTTCAAATAATTCTGATAAAAGCCAAAGTAAGAATGTTGAATAGAGGCGTGGATTTTGCATCAATTCATCTGCTGCAAATAAATTGATGTATCCTTGACCTTCCTCCGTCGTACGCATCAGGTCTTTTAGTTCCAATGCGGGCTCGCCAAAAAAATTCTTTGCGCCTTGCTGCTCGAGAACTAATAATCGTCTTTGTATGGCCCCTATCGATTGTTTACTGACATTACCGTAGTCCACAGTAAATGATGCTGCATTCTCACCAACGTGATTAAGAATAGCTCGTAAATCCTTGAAATCTAGTAGCAATAGCCCTTGATCATCCGCTAATTTAAAAGCGATATTTAAAACGCCTTCTTGTGTGTCGTTTAAATCTAGCAGGCGCGACAGAAGCAATGGTCCCATTTCAGAAATTGTGGTGCGAACGGGATGACCTTGCTTGCCGAAAATATCCCAGAAGATGGTCGGAAACCCTCGAGGAGAATAACCTTCTACCCCCGTTTTAGACGCACGCTCTACAAGTTTAGGTTTCTCTTCAATCGCTTGACTGATCCCACTTAAATCACCTTTTATATCGGCTGCAAATACTGGCACACCGGCTTGGGAAAAGCCTTCTGCCAGAATCTGTAAGGTAACGGTTTTACCTGTCCCGGTTGCACCCGCGATCAAGCCATGCCGGTTAGCACGCGAAAGAAAAAGACGCTGTACAGCATCGCTCTTTCCAACAACGATTGTATTTTCTGAAATCAAAGGATTTTTCTATTATTTTTATGGTCTTTATTCTAGTACGCTAAAGGGCCTACTGTGAGAACTTAGCTTCTGCCAGCTTATCGTATTTGAGTAGCCCTTCATGCTGCTTTATTAGTAAAAGCATAGCAAGTTAAATATAGTCCTTACAATCAATTGCTTACAACTATATACTGAATAATTTAAGGCAAAATAAGGCAAAAACCAAAATAGATCACTTCACTGATCAAGTTTGAAGTATAAAATTTAATCTATATTAATCATCTATAAAGATTCGCACCAAGTACTGGAATATCTAGTTATCAAAATCGCATAGCAAAAACGCTGACCTAATAATACTATTTTGAAAAAACTATCACACAAATTGAAGTTTCTAAGCATTGTTGTAATTACTTTTTGTATCACCAGCAGTATAAGTTACAGCAATACAAACGATATCCTTGCGCCAGAGAAACAACATAATCGTGCAACCAAACTTATTGCGCATTTTTTAGATAAGTATCACTACAAAGAATTTAATATTAACAACTCGCTTTCAAGCGAAATTCTTAATGCTTATCTTGAAGCTCTAGATCCTAATCGAAGCTACTTCTA
Source organism: Gammaproteobacteria bacterium (assembly GCA_965243395.1). GTDB lineage: Bacteria > Pseudomonadota > Gammaproteobacteria > UBA4575 > UBA4575 > JABDMD01. Next base: position 1,078,724 of record CBDEUS010000001.1, read on the forward strand.
TCAAAAAGATATTAATAGTTTTCAAATTTTTCGATTCAAACTTGATGAAGCCATTACAAAACCCGAACTCAGCGCCCCATTTCAAATATTTCGCTTGTATCAAGCACGTGTTGAAGAACGTGTGTTATTTGCTCTAGAGCTCTTAGATACTAAATTTAATTTTAAAATTGATGAAGAGCTCAGATTTGACCGCATTGACTTACCTTGGGCAAAAAATAGTAATGAATTAAACGAAATATGGCGCAAACGCGTTAAAAATGATGTTCTCACTTTAAAACTAGCAGACAAGAAGCCTGCAGAAATTAAAGAAACGTTAGAAAAACGTTATAACGGAATCGCAAAACGAAGTACTCAAGTAGATGCGGAAGACGTTTATCAACTATTTATTAATGCTTTTGCTAGCACCTTAGAACCACACACTAATTATTTATCGCCAAGAACATCTGAAAATTTCGAAATTCGCATGAGTCTTTCCCTAGAAGGAATTGGTGCACTATTACGAACAGATGGAGAATATACTGTAGTAGAAAAAGTAATTCCTGGTGGTCCAGCAGACTTAAGTGATTTACTTCATAGCTCGGATAGAATCGTTGGTATATCACAAGATGGTGATAAAGAATTTAAAGATGTAGTTGGCTGGCGATTAGAAGAAGTCGTAGCACTAATTCGTGGTGCAAAAGGTACTAAGGTAAATTTACAAATATTACCTGGTGACGAAGGTCAAGCCGCGAAAATAAAAGAAATTCAAATCACTCGCGATAAAATTAAATTAGAAGAACAAGCTGCCAAAAGCGAAATCATTGAAATAGAGGAAGATTCTTTAAAGTATAGAATTGGCATTATAGATGTGCCAACTTTCTATATAGATTTTGCAGCTTATCAACGTGGTGATAAAGATTACCGTAGTACAACACGTGATGTAGATAATCTTATCACTGATCTTAAAGAACAAAAGATCGATTCACTTATACTTGATCTACGTGGTAACGGCGGCGGTTCACTTACTGAAGCGACTCAGCTGGCCGGATTATTCATTGATGAAGGACCTATTGTTCAAGTTCAGGATTCCAGTGGACACATTGAAGTTCATCGTGATCGTGATTCAAAAATTTCTTATTACGGCCCTTTAGTTGTTTTAGTAGATCGATATAGCGCTTCAGCATCTGAAATTGTTGCTAGTGCCATTCAAGATTACCATCGAGGTATCGTCGTAGGTGAAACTACTTTTGGTAAAGGTACGGTACAGCAGTTAGTTGACTTAAATAACTTCAGCACCAGTGATGATGAAAAACTTGGCCAACTGAAAGCCACAATCGCTCAATACTTTCGAATTAACGGTAGCAGTACTCAACATAGTGGTGTTATTCCAGACATAGACTTTCACACACTTTTTGAAGATGAAGAATATGGTGAACGTGCATTAAAAAACGCATTACCCACAAACACTATCACGCCTGTTAAACACCACTATGGCGACATAGACGAAAGAATCATTATACAAACTGCCGAGATGCACAGAAATAGAACTCACACAGATGAAAAATTTAATTCCCTTATCGAAATGTTTCAGCTTGATTATGATGTAAGAAACCAGAAAACCATTTCTTTATTAGAGTCCACACGAAAAGCTGAATATCAACGCGTTGAATCAACCCGCTCAGAGTACGAGGCGTTGCTAAAAGACACTGAAGAAAACCTAAACAAACTGGATGACGACGAAGCGTTTATAGATGTGCTCTTAGACGAAACGGCACATATTGCAACCGATCTTGCCAAGCTATTAAAAGCACAAAACTCAAGTTCCTTTGTTTATAGAAATTATTAAATGAGTGAGCGCAAGAATGCGCGAGTAAGAGTTGCATCTGGGATGATACAAGAGATTAAAGTTAGATGATTTCCATATGACCGCTTTCGACTGATCGCGGTTAACCACGTGTTACATTTCACCGATGGGGCGTATAAATAATTGGTCCAAGTTATTTACTTATCTATTTAGAACCAACAATTTTAGCCGTTAAAGATAATTGATCAAATTTCAATTACTTTAGCTATATATGGATACTACGATACATCAGTTAGTCTACATCAGTGCTGCAAAGCACGAATTCTCAGAAGAAGAATTACAGGATTTATTAATTAAAGCGCGTACTAATAACCAAAAGCTTGGAATTTCTGGGATGCTATTATTTCATCAAGGGTCATTCATTCAAGCCTTAGAAGGCCCCAAAGAAGATGTTGAAAGACTATATGAAAAGATAGGAGAAGATCGACGTCATACTGAATCCAGAGTGTTATTTCGTGGCGACTTAGATGAACGAGATTTTGATGGTTGGTCTATGGGATTCTATCGATCAAATCAAAGTACCAAAGAGAACCTAGATGGATTTCATCGATTTTTAAAAACAGGTTTTCGTAGAGAAGTTAAAGAGGATGAAAGTCTTGCGCGTAAAGCACTTTTACAATTCAGAGAGGGAAATTGGAGACAAAGTGTAGAAACATAGCTTAATGTCCGCTTTGGGTTGTGTATACATTTTAAGTATACCTGACTTTATATTGTTCACGTCATCCATGACGTGACTCGTATTCGCACTTCCCTGTGCTCACCACTTATCGTGAAAACTTACATCAATATTATTCATGTAAGACATAAGTAAAAAATTATCAGTCCAAGTGTCTGTAAATCCAAACCCTTTGGATAATATAGAGTATTAATGCTTAGCTTTTAATCACACCGGCCGCTTAAGATGTTAGCACCACTCTGTTAAAGGGAGTTAACAATGTCAAAGGCTATAAGTGTCTTTTCAATTTTATTCTTCATTATTGCCATTCCTAACCAGGCTCTTTCAGAAGAACATCCTGAACTTAATAGATTTTGCATGTGGAAAGCGAGCGCTGCGCAAGTAATTGCTATGAATCGTGATATTGGACTTGATGAGATAAAAATTACAGCACAATATCTTAAACAAGAAGCTGATTATAATGAACAGTTAATTGTTCTGGGCTTAATCGACAGAATTTATGGTACTTATGAGTTTGTCACACATGACACAATATATTCACAAACTAAAAAAACTTGTTTGCGTGATTTTTATATTGACAAAACTCAAGAAGTCTTTTTATCGCAGAATACTGGCAAATAACATTAGCTAAGTTAGTTGCCCGAAAATTCTGAATCCAGCTACGTAAGTTCCGATTGCAGATCCTAACGAACTTAGCACGAAAATTAATAATATTCGTGCAACTCTGTTTTTACGCCAACCCAATGCCGTTGAAGTATCTTTGCGTAAATCGCTAAAATCACTCACAGTTGGCTTACGTATAAATAACTCCATTGCTGCAGTAACCATGCCTGCACCAATCGTTGGGTTAAGTGAAGTGATCGGAGCCGCTATAAATGCAGTTATTATCGTCAACAAATGTGCACCCGCAATAGCTGCGCCTAAGGCCGATAAACTTCCATTAATAATTACCCACTGCCAAATTAAACTCCAACCTAAATCAGGACCTTTTTGAAAACCCAGGTAAAAACCAAATAAAATTAAGGCAACAATTACCCAAGGTATAAATTTTAACCATGATCTTTTCTTTGGAATTACATCTAATTCTGTAATAACCTCGTCTACCTGCATAGCATCATCTTGAAGATAGTTCATCATACCTTTCATATGCCCTGCCCCGACAATTGCTAACAAATTTTTACCAGGATTTTGCAGAAGCACTTTACGTATCTTTGCAGCCATATATTGATCACGTTCGTCAATCAAGGGAACAAACAAATCATTTGCATCTTCAGAAAATTGAGCAAACGTAGTCTCTAACAAATCTCCGCTTTTTAATTTTTCAATTTCTTCCTCTGATACTGTCTCACGCGAAACCACACTCGTAAACAAACCTGAGATTATATAAAGACGCTTCCAAAAGGGAACATTATGATAAACACGTTTAAGTGTTGTACCCACTTCTCTATCAATAAGTTCTAAAATTAAATTTTGTTCGTTCGAAAATTTAATTGCAGTTTTCATTTCTAAACCAGGTTCAATTCCTAATTGTTCAGCCATACGCTGTTGATAAGAACCTAATGCTAAACTCGCGGTTACCATGCTTGCTTTGCCGCTACGTATCACATCAAACAAATCCATTTTTGCTAATGCATTTGGATCTGTTATGGCATTAAATCTGCTTTGACAAAGCTCAATGCATACCACATCAAATTCCCCAGACTGGATAAGCTCTTGTGTTTTTTCAGCACTTACCCGCGAGACATGCGCAGTGCCTAAAATGGTAAGTTTGCTCTCGCCAAAAGAGAGCGATTGAATGGGTTCTTGCACGACTTGAATTAAATAAAGAAGTTATAAATGTAATTGAAAGGCTATATAAATTTATGCCTCATCATACTCATTATATTTTTTTGAACTGCCTTTCACTTTATCAACTGGATAACGTTTTTCATTAAGTTCCATTTTACGTTTCGTGATTTCCATTAAATCAATATTAAGTTGATCCGATAAACGAAGTAAAAAAATAAATATATCCGCCATTTCAAATGCCACGGCTGCATGTCGTTGAGGTTCAAGCTCACAACTATCTTTCTCACTCATCCATTGAAAATGTTCTAGTAATTCAGATGCTTCTACTGATAAAGCCATAGAAAGGTTTTTAGGGCAATGAAATTGTTCCCAGTCTCTAACTTGAGCAAATTCTTTTAATTTTAGCTTCAATTCCTCAATTGCCGGTTCACTCATATCTATTTATTCCTAACTTTTGAAATTTCAGTTACTGAATTATTCTTTTTACTATCAAGGTCATTAGCATCTGAATAATCAGATGATTTAACAACATCTCGAATTGTTTTACTACCAAGCAGTTGCTCAAGGCTGTAATCCATATCTTTAATCAGTTTGTTTATTAGTGAGTGGCTTCGGCTTTGCATAGATTTCAAATAATTATTTGGACCAGGCTCACGAACCGTATCAATAACAGACTTTAAATTAAGTTCTTCGAGAGGTCTGGCAGGTGTATATGCCAACGTATCTGATTCGACTTTTATTAATAAACCATGTTCTTCAAACAAACTTAACTGCTCTTCAATTGACTGCTTAGGCTGCTTTAGATCATATACAATACTATCAATTTCAATTGGTGATTGATTGTTATAAAAACGCTTACCAATTGCTGTCATGATCTGTAAGGCCAGCTCCTCTTTTTGCCGATTCGTTAAGCTAAGGTCATGTGAATTAATGTATAGATATTCAGGGTGTTGTTTATAAAAAGCGACACTTGATCCAATAAGCAAAATCAACCAACTCCACCATAACCAAATCATAAACACAAACAAAAAGGCGAAACTTGAATAAATAGCTGTGTAGCTGGTAGACATGGATGCTGAAATAAATGTTGCAAACACCCAACCAATGGTTTGCCATAAGATACCTGCAACAATCCCGCCCACCAACGCTGGTATAAATCTAACTCTTGTATTTGGTGTAAATAAATATGCTGCAGTAAAGGCTGCGATAATCATTAAGTAAGGAAGCAAGCGAGTTGCAAAACTTAATAAGGTCCCAAAAGGTTCAACTGCCAAAATAGCTTGCGCCACGTTTGAGTTCAATGCAGTACCTGTTACGGCTATCGCGCCAAACACTAATACAAACCCAAACATAATAACGACATAATTGCCTAGTCTTCTAATCAAAGAGCCTGTTTGTTTTATTCTCCAGGTATAGTTAAACGAAAACTCAATTTTTTTAATAAGTCGTGCGATTACATAAAATAATACTAACAATCCCAAAATTCCTAACGCACCTACTTTTATATTATTTACAAATCCCATTATCTGTTGTGCAATTTCTTCTCCTTGCGCACCCAGAGGTGCAAGATATTGTAATAACATAGGTTCCATTTGATTATGCATGCCAAATGCTTTCATCACTGCAAAACTTACTGCTATAAGTGGCACAATTGAAAGCATAGTTGTGAAAACTAAACTCATTGCACGCAGATTTAATTGCCCATCCAGAAAATCAACCATTAAGATATACATAAAACGCACAATGCTTAATAGAGATGCCTGCCACCATGGAAGTGAGTTGATGTCCACGTTCCAGATTTTGTTGTCTATTTTTTCTTTTATGGGCAGCATAGATTATGGTTTATGGCTTATATTCGGATATGAATTGTAGCAGATACCTAGATATCCCCTAGAAATCAATCATTCATCGATAATTAGACGAATGATAGTTATTGGCGGCAGATTATTGAGACTATTGTTAGATAACCCCTTATAGAAGGTTCTAACTAAACGAAACGATACTGCAATGAAAAATAGCTAATTTTTATGAATCTATTTCTGAACCCAGTTGCCAGAACCATCCTGATACCAGGTACCCGCCGCAACTTCTTCGATCCAGACACGTGCAAAAGTTGAACGGATATCCGCTTCCCATTCTGGATGATTATTTGCACGAGCAATTTCGGCATACAATGCCCCTCGTTCTTTATTTTCATCCGCAACTAATTTTTTAACCTGATTTCGCTCTTTTAGTGAAATTAAAGATTGATCTCTAATTTGCACATTTGCATTTGAGGTAAGACCCACCGCTCCACTTGCATAATGTGGTTTCAAAGCGATTGCACGTTTTTTCAAACTAGCACGCAATGCACTAATTGCAGGGGTGTTAATATTTATATCCGCTTCTGCGTGCGCGGGTGTTATAAGTAAATTTAAAAGTGTACCTGCAACCAAATAAGTCAAATTACCAAAACTTTCAACACTGCTTTGTTCGTTAGATGTTTCTTGCTTTTCTTTTGAAATATCAGCTTCTTCTTCATTCAATACATCGCGAACAATAATTCTTGCAGCATCTTCTGCGGCGGCTGCTGGAAAATAAATATTGATCGTTACACATGCTGACAACATCAATCCAAATAGAAAACTACTTATTATTGACTTATGCTTCATTGTCTTACCACCCTAAATAATCCATGTACAAATTTGACATAGTTAATGAATATTAAGTTCCTAGCTCTTAGTTACCTAAATTTATATTAATTTACAATAACTTCCTTAGTACTTATAACGCGTTTCAGACGTGCGGTTAATACAGACCAGGATACTTCATCTGTGAACCCCACAATATCAATTCGCGGTACACCGCTGCCCTTAACGATATAAAAACCTTGTTTATTTGCTGCACTAAAGCCCTCTACTCCACGCATTTTGCAAACATTATTATTTAAGCTACACCCTAGACCTAACTTATCATAACCAAAGCTATCGAAGAATTTAAGAAAACTCTTCGACAGAACATTCGAGGTACCGTTACCAACTTGCGTTAGATTATCTACTGCCGTTTGACTGATTCGATGCCTTGAATTGTCATTTTCGGGAGTTCCAAACCACGCATCAAATTTTACGGGCGACCAGCTAACAAATTGCAACCCATTAATCATGCCACTCATCTTTCCGGTAATTTCGCCAAATGAAAACGTTTCTGTTAATGAACTTAAATCTAAATTGTTAAGCTGAATATCAGCATATAATTTTGGCGTTATACTGAATATATCTTGTACTTTTAAATTATGAATCGTTGTGGTTCCTCCAAACCCTCTCACCAGCAAAGCCCCACCAACTTCAATATCACCTTTCTTATAATGAACTTTGGGAGCATAACCTGCCAAATTCCCACTCATCTCTGGCCAACCTAATGATGTGGAAAATTTTGACATGGACACCGGAGTAAGGCTGATATCCATCGTTGCATACTGACTATCTTTACCTGGCTGGTTAATTTGAAAAGATTCTATATTAATAGAACCATCAAATAGCGGCACTTTTACCGGCTTTGAAAGCTCTAAAGCTGACCCATGATTTATAAATGAAAACGAACTAGACCCTAATTTTATTTTATATAAATCCGCTAATTCAAAACTGAGCGAATAATGTTGATCGACGTAAACATCTCCCCATCCGATAGCTCCGTTCAGATTAGTGATGGAAAAGCGTTTCTGATTATCTGCCAGCGACAAATTATCTAAACTCAGATCAACCTGTGTTACTTTAAAATCATCTATGAGCACTTGCCCGGATAAGCGTCCACTAGTAGCAAGATCGGCAGCATTAGTTTCAAATAAAAATGGCTGAATATAAGAATCATAAACATTTGGGAATAAAGCATAATTAACTTTTGCTTGAATTGGGCTAATTATTTTCTTTTTTTCATAATCAAATATTGTTGATAAGTCTACATGCATCGAGTTTTGATCTTCAAAATTAAAATCGAACAATTCAACTTGTTTAGATCCTATTTCCCAATTTATATTTCCAAAAAGATCCTTTGAGTTCTCATTAGCATCTAGAAATATAGGATCTAAATATAACTCTCCCTTGAATATCGTTGAATCTAGCTTTGTTCTCCAAACATCGCCAGATCGTTGACTAACAAACGTAAATCGGGAAGCAACATCTTCACCAACCATTGTGCTTTCTTCATTTGCGAAGCTGATATTTTTAAGTGACACGTCACCATTAATCATTGTTAAAGTATTATGCTTGCCAAAAAAGCTAACTGTACTCTTTGCTAAACCAGAAAAGAGCATTTTCGGAAACAATGGAAATTGTTCACGCAGATTTATAAATGATATTTCTTCGCTAATGATTGTTGCCAGCCACCCATCTGTGTTCATTTCTGCTTTTAATCTTGCAGAACCACCAGCCAAACTAAACTCATCTAATTGCAAATCAATATTGCCACCCTCTCTCCAATAGAACTGAATAGTAGTTTTTTCTGCGCTAGCCAATGAATCATTAAATGATAGTTCACCTTCGTCACATATGATTTCAAGATTTGAAATAAATCCTTTGTGACATTGCAATAAAATATCTTCAATATCGCCATAATTTTCAGGCAAATTTATAGAACCAATTTGAATTGAATATGATGAGCTTCTTTTGAATAAAGAATCAAAACTTAACACTACATCACTAAGCTTGATTCCATGACCATCTATAGTTTCTATATTAATAGATGTTTTTATATCAAAGTTTTCAGCTAAACAATATATTGGTGAACAGCACAGAAGTAATGCTATTAGATAGTATTTACGATGAGCACGTTGCACATTTAGGGTCTTTTTTAATTTCTATACTACGCCACTCCATATTTAGTGCATCCACTAGTAATAATTTGTTTGAAAGCGTTTGACCAATATTAATTAGCAGTTTAATAGTCTCAGTGGCTTGTATGCTACCAATTAGACCAGTGACAGAGCCAAGGATTCCTGTTTCTGAACAACTTTCTTCGAGTTCGCCTGAATTAGAATCTATATTTGGAAATAAACAGTGATAACATGCGCTATTGTCTTGCATGTTAAATACTGCAACTTGCCCTTCAAAACGAATTGCGGCACCAGTTATTAATGCTTTTTTATGTTTAACACAGGCAGCATTGATTGCAAATCGCGATTCAAAGTTATCGGTAGCATCAACTACTACATCAGATCTTTGCACTTCTTTTGCAAGCGCTTCATTTGTTAACACTTGATTGATTGTGCGTACTGTGCACTGAGAATTAATTGCACTTAGTGTTTGTTGTGCAGAATCTACCTTATTTTTACCGACGTCCTCTGTATGATGGAGTATCTGCCTTTGTAAGTTTGATAAATCGACGGTGTCCGGATCGACTATCGTTAGCTCACCGACACCGCTGGCAGCCAGATACATAGATACAGGAGAACCCAAGCCACCAGCACCAAATATCAATACTTTAGAATTAAGTAACTTTTCTTGCCCATTAATATCAATTTGCGGCAACATTATTTGGCGATCATAGCGAAGCAACTGATCATCACTTAAATCCATCTTTATCAGACCTTACTCACCTTTGCGTCTTTTCTCTGCTTCTGCAAATGCAGCCAGCTGTTCCGGAGTAGCTTCTTTCTGAAATTTATCTTTCCATTCAGAATAAGGCATACCGTAGACTATTTCCCTTGCTTGTTCATATTCCAAGTTAATATTCCTTTCTTCTGCTGCAGCAACATACCACTTAGATAAACAGTTCCTGCAAAAATCCGCCAAATTCATTAAATCAATATTCTGAACTTCAGTTTTAGCCTGTAAATGTGCTACTAACCTTCTGTATACTGCGGCTTCAATTTCCAGCTGCTGTTGATCATTCATTTCTTCACTCACCATAAAGTCCTCAAACAAGTTAATTTACAATATTATATTTGTATTTTCTCATAATACTTGGATCAAACCGCAATTAACTAAATGACTACAATTTATAATGAAAATGTAACAGGTGTGATTCTTGCCGGTGGCAAAGCAAGACGCATGGGAGGTTGCGATAAAGGACTAATAAAAATTAACAATCAGGCAATGATTCAATATGTAATTGATGCTCTCAGACCTCAAGTAGCAGATATCTTAATTAATGCTAATCGCAATACAGAGCTTTATGAAAAGTTTGGTTATAGTGTAGTTGCAGATCAACTAGACGATTTTCAAGGCCCCCTCGCAGGGATTGCAGCTGCTATGAACAAAGCCAAAACAGAATACATCTGTACATGTCCATGTGATGGACCATTGGTTGCCCAAGATCTGGTTAGTCGATTATTGTCAGCATTTGATGATGAAAATACAGAAATTGCAGTTGCACATGATGGCAAGCGAATCCAACCTGTATATGCCTTGATGACCTGTAACTTACATACAAGCTTAATAAATTATCTTGAGAATGGAGAGCGTAAAATAGATCGTTGGTTTGCTCTGCATAACTGTATAGAAATTGACTTTAGTGATAAACAAGATTGCTTTGTTAATATCAATACGCCAGAAGAACAAATCATTATTTCAGAAAAACTTTCGAATTAGTATGCAACAAATTTCATTTATCAAGCCTGTGATTGGCCTCTCTGCCTATAGCGGTTCAGGAAAAACAACACTACTAGGAAAACTCATTCCTATTTTCAATAGCCATAAACTTAGAGTAGCTGTGATTAAGCATGCACATCACTCATTTGATATCGATCATCCAGAAAAGGACAGTTACAAAATTCGAAAAGCGGGCGCCCAACAAATTTTAATCTCGTCGCAAAATCGTTGGGCAATGATTCATGAACTAGAAGAAAATCAAGCAGAGCTTCAATTAGAGGATGCATTAGAAAAATTAGATACAGAAAATATAGATTTTGTCATTGTCGAAGGCTATAAAGCCGCTGCAATTCCCAAAATAGAGATCCACCGTCCCGCTTTAGGAAAACCATTAATCTCATCTGAGGATTCACATGTCATTGCCATTGCAACAGATGATCCAGATAAGATAGACAGCACACTTCCTTTGCTGGATCTTAATCATCCTGAAATGATTGCGAGCTATATTGAACGATTTATTGACAGTAATTGATAAAGTATTTCGTACATTCCTTAGCCAAGTATGAGATCTCTCTCCACTGGCCAGTTAAAAAAATGCTATAATTTGCTTATATTTAGGCACGTTGGTGCAATGAATAATAACAATGCATTGATATGTAACTCATGAATTTTCAGTTAGTTACATATACTTTTTAATCTTTATTATTACGAAACTGGCTAACTGATTACCCATTAATTTGGGTAGCGTCCAGTTTTGGATGCAAATTAACTAATTAGACCTATTAGGAGAAGGCAACATGGCAGATCGTACCGTCACAGTAACCGACAATACGACAGGGAAAAAAGTCGACTTAGCGATTCATGATGGCACTAATGGCCCAAGCGTTATCGATATTGGCAAACTTTACAAAGAGCTAGGATATTTCACCTTTGATCCTGGTTTTGTTTCTACAGGTAGTTGTAACAGCACCATTACATTCATTGATGGCGATATCGGCCTACTGCGATATCGGGGATACCCTATCGAACAACTCGCTGAGAAAAGCACTTTCTTAGAAGTATGCTACCTGCTGCTTAACGGAGAGCTACCTACTCAAGCTGAGTTTGATAGATTTGAATCCAGATTACGTGTGCATACTTTACTGGATGAAAAGATGCGCCGGTTTTATCTTGGCTTTCATAATGACGCTCACCCTATGGCCATGATGGTAGCCACTGTAGGCGCATTATCTGCGTTCTATCATGATCATATTGATGTACATGATGCTGAATCACGGCAAATAGCTGCAAATCGCTTAATTGCAAAAATGCCTACTATGGCTGCATGGGTACACAAATATTCAATTGGCCAACCATTCATATATCCAGATAATAATTTGGATTATGTATCAAACTTCTTACACATGATGTTTGGTTTACCCACTATGGATTACAAGCCAAGCCCAACGTTTGTAAAAGCAATGGATGTAATCTTAATTTTACATGCTGACCATGAACAGAATGCCTCTACTTCTACAGTTAGACTGGCGGGAAGCTCTGGAGCCAACCCATATGCAGCACTTTCGGCTGGAATTAGTTCGCTTTGGGGACCAGCACATGGTGGTGCAAATGAAGCTGTTATTCGCATGCTTGAAGATATTGTTGAATCTGATAATGATGTTGCGTACTACATTGATCGCGCAAAAGACAAAGATTCGCCTTTCCGTCTAATGGGATTTGGGCACCGCGTATATAAAAACTATGATCCGCGTGCAAAAATTATTCGTGAAGTTTGTCACGAGTTATTAGCTGAATTGGGCGACGACAATCCAAACAAACCATTGTTTGATACGGCAATGGAGCTTGAAAAAATTGCTCTGGAAGATGATTACTTTGTTGAACGTAAGCTTTATCCAAACGTAGATTTCTACTCTGGAATAATTTTGCGTGCCATGGGCATTCCAATGGAAATGTTTACTGTAATTTTTGCTTTAGCAAGAACAGTGGGCTGGATTTCGCATTGGAAAGAACATATGAGTGATCCTGCTGCAAAGATCGGCCGCCCGCGTCAGTTGTATACAGGTTCTGACGAAAGAGATTACGTTGATATCAAAAATAGATAAAATCAGATCTCGGCAAAGAAGTTTGCTAATACCGGACTAAACAACTCATCATCGACCAAGAATGCATCGTGTCCTTTATTGGACGCGATGCGCTCAAACTGAACATTACGCCCAGCATTTTTAACCCCTTCATATATTTCTTCCTGCTGCTGGATCGGGAATAAAATATCTGTATCAACTCCTACCACTAACGTTTTCTTGGCATGAATTTTTGCTAAACCTGCATTTACTGATCCGCCATGTTCTGCAACATCAAACAAATCCATTGCACGAGATAAATAAAGATAACTATTTGCATCAAATGTATCGACAAATTTATGCGCGTTATAATCAAGGTAGGATTCAACCTCGAATTCAATGCCAAATTTCCCTTTGCCTTTCCTACTGGGATCTACCCTTGCACGATTAAAACGTTCGTTCCACTCTTCCGCTGCACGATAGGTTACTAACCCAAGCTTACGAGCTAACACCATGCCACGTTTGGGCTCTTCATCTGGTTCATAACAACCACTTTTCCAGTCAGGATCACAAATGACAATTTCGCGCTGTAATGAACGCATGGCAATCGCTAATGGTAAGGAGCGGCATGCGCCAGAAATCGTAACCAGATAATCTAGCTCATCAGGAAATTGTAAAGCATAAGCAAGTGAAGACATCCCTCCCATTGATGCACCGACAACAGCACGCAAATGATCAACACCCAGCTCTTGCATCGCATGATGTCCCGCTTTCGCGATATCTTCGATAGTCAATTCTGGAAAGTCAGAGCAATATTGACTTCCGGTTTTTGGATTTATGGAATTTGGACTTGTCGAACCAAAACAGCTACCTAATGAATTTACACAAACAACAAAGAAGCGATTTGTATCAATCGGCTTGCCTGGACCAATCATGTATTCCCACCAACCAGGTGACGGATCTTCCTCTGAAGAACATGCATGAGCCGAAGGCGACAAACCTGTAAATACCAATACTGCATTATCGTGTGTTTCAGATAGCTTGCCCCAAGACTCATATGCCACTTGTACTTCTGGCAAGCTTTCGCCCCGGCGCATAATAAAATCTGTTGTTCCATAGTCGCCATGTAACTCAACTAACCGAGTTGCTGGTGGCATACGGTTTGGTATGGGATGGATTTCTTTAGCAGTCGAGCTCACGATTATCCTTTCAGAAACTATTTAATAACTTATCAAATAAAAAGAAGTAAATTCTAGCAGTAACTAATATTTGAAGCTCTGAATTAAACAGACTTTCTTGGGCGTAATGACTGAATAACGGACAAAATCAGCAAAAATACAAATAAAATTAGCGTTTGCTCGGGAATAGTTAATTTTGCAAATGTCCAACTTACTTCTGCACATGATCCTGAACCCGTCAGCGTTTTCTTTAATACATCGAATAATGGCAATGTATCGAGCATATAATACAGATCTGGGCCACATTCCGGCACTTGGTCTTTTGGCAAATTTTGAAGCCATATATGTCTCGACGCCAATGCAATTCCAATAGAACTTAGCACGATCCCTAAAAATCCATAAAACTTTGCAAAGATTGTTTTAGGGCCATGCAACAAGGCAATTAAAAATACGATTCCAAGTGCGATTATTACCACTCGGTCCAAAATACAAAGTGGGCAGGGATCTAGATATAAGATATTTTCTAAATACAATATTGCAAATAACATTGCGGCAATACATGTTAGCAACCCTAGGAATGCCAGCGAACGATAACTAAACATAAAAGCTATAAAAAATTATTCTTCGATGGCTTGTTGTAAAGTTTCTTCTATTACCTGCTCTACAGGTTGATCATACTCAACCAAGGAATAACCTTCAGGAGGCTCTTGTAGTTGAAACGAATCAACTGTTTTTGTTTCTTGAATATTTGCGATGCCTACTCTTTCGGAAATATTATATTCAAACCAGTCATCTTTAACTGAGTAAACATCATATACGACTTGGTCACCGTTACCATTTACTTCGTAATACACTCCGTTTTCGTAAGACCATGTTCCTTTATCGGATGACAATTCATAAAGTTTTTCTTTATCATTCAAAATCAAGTAATCAACAGAATATTTGCCATTGGCTTCACGTACTATTTTCCAAGACTCCGTCCAGCCGGCATCTTCCTCTCCTTCGTATCCGCCTTCTCCGCGCCACACACCAATCAAGGCTTGTTTTGACTTAGTATCATCATCCTTTACTTCAGGATTTTGAGAACATGAGCTAATAAAAATAGCTGACATTAGAAACGCAGATAGTAAGAAAAATTTTATTACAAACAACTTCATTATATTGACCTAATGCCTAGTGAATATTGAATGGCAAGTGTAACTACTCATCACTCATCTCACAATGCAAGGCGTGAAGCTTTTTATACCATTCAATTAGAACTGACAACGAATATGCTGCATTTGCAGGACTTGGATTTGGTGTGACAAATACCAGTGAATTCCCTATCTGAAATTCTTGCAATCCCCATTGAATCTGATTTTTCTTCAAATCAGAATATTGTTGGAATTTTTGTATGGCAACTTTGCCATGAAACCAGCATATTTTTGGTTGATATTGCATGATCGTATTAAATAGTACGGGTGCCCATTTTTTATAGTCTTTCGCGCATAAATCTTTGCCCATTGATGAATGCCGTTTAACAACATCTGTGAATCCAATTTTATATTCTTGAAATAATTTTTGCTGTGAAGATACAGATGGAATTAATTGTTTCGAAACCAGCCCGCTTGCATTCAATGCTTTCCAAAAACGATTCCTGGGATTAGCAAAGTAATACCCTCGTTCTACGGATATAGTTGAGGGATTAAGTCCAATTGAAAGAATCTCTAAATCAAATTCAATATAATCTAATAGCGTTTTCATTTATAAAAATTGTTACAATTGAGCTTCATTGATTGCTTAAATAATAATTATGCCTACAAACAAAATCGGTCACACCATTCATGCCATGGAACTAGGTCCAATGGAAAACTTTATCTATTTACTAGTAGATGAAAATAGTAAAACAGCAGCTGTTGTAGATCCCGCATGGGATGTCGACACAATTGTACAAAATGCAAAGCAACTCGATATTACTATTACTGACGTATTATTAACTCATAGCCACCATGATCACATCAATGGCGTAGAAGAGTTATTAAACCATTATGATGCCCAAGTTCATTTATTAAAAAGCGAAGCTGATTTTTGGGGTAAAGAATTAGCTAAACCCAATATTCACCATGGTGGAGATCAAATTAAACTAGGTCAAACTGAAATAGAAATCATGCATACACCTGGTCATACACCTGGTTCAGCATGTTACCGATTAGGGAATGATTTGATTACAGGCGATACATTATTTGTATTTGGTTGCGGGCGTTGCGATTTGCATGGCGGAGACCCTGAACAAATGTACAAGACCTTAAAACATTTTAAAACAGATTTGCCTAACGATATTGTAATCCATCCAGGCCATAACTATGCAGTGCAAAAATCTTCTACCTTAAGAGAAGAAATCGAAGGTAATCCATTTATGCATTTTACCGATGTAGACCAATTTGTACGTTATCGCATGAAAATTCATGATCAAATCAGAAACTCTCCCTATTCATCACAAAGCGAGAGCGCTTTAAAGAAACAACTCGATACAGCAGAGCATTAAAATATCTCTAACTGCTTTACGCTTTTATTAGTTCGTACAAATTTAGTTTCGTCCAACTGGTGCAAGTCTTTATATAAATTGTGTTTTTTACAGGCGAGTACGAAACGATCTTCAATTAAATTTGCATACTTACCAGAACCACGCATACGCATACCAAAATTAGATTGGTATAACTCACCGCCATGCATTTCTTTTAGTCGATTTAATATATGCTCAGCTTTATATGGATATTCTTTTTCAAGCCAGTCTACAAACAATGTCTTTAACTCGTGCGGCAATCTCAGCATTACAAAATTTGCACCAACAGCGCCTGCATCACTTGCTGTTGCAATAATATTCTCAAGTTCACCGTCGGTAAGTACGGGGATTATCGGAGCAACTAAAACACTTACAGGTATATTTGCCTCTGATAGAGATTGAACTACTTTCAATCTTCGTTGTGGCGTTGCTGCACGCGGCTCTAATTGTTGCGCTAACCTTTTATCCAAGGTTGTTATCGTAACCGCTACATGCACTAAATTCAGCTCCGCTAATTTCGTCAAAATATCAATATCACGCTCTACTAAAGCAGATTTAGTCACTAGACTTACGGGATGCTTATACTCCAGCATTAGTTGCAAAATTTTTCTTGTAATTCCTAACTTTTTTTCAACAGGTTGATAAGTGTCTGTAATATTCCCTAACGAGATCGTTTTAACTTCATAACTGGATTTTAAAAATTCTTTTTTGAGCAGCTCTACCGCATTAGATTTATAAAATATCTTTTGCTCAAAATCGAGGCCGGGCGATAGGTCTAAATATGAATGTGTTGGTCTTGCGAAGCAATAAACGCATCCGTGCTCACAGCCACGATAAATATTCAAACTACGTTCAAATGGAACATCTGGTGAATGATTTTTACTTAAGATTGATTTTGCTGAAGACGAAGAAATTTCTGTTAAAACAATTTTTGAATCATATTCAGAAATCCCAGAATCTAATTCAGTAACCGTTTTTTCAAATCTGCCTGGTATGTTAGTGCTATGCCCGCGTCCCCTATAATTTTGCGTCGACTTTTTGTTTGGTGAAATTCTAGTAACCAAGATATCAAGATGCTTGCTTGCTAAGCGAAACTAAAATATTACTAATTTCTTCAGCGGAACCAAGGTAAGGCGCCATTTTAATTTTTATATTTGGATGCTGGATCTGAGATTTTTGCAATTCTTCAGGAATATCCGTAGCGACATGTCGGCCCGCAGAGAGAAAATACGGCAATACGGTAACTGCCTTCGCTCCTTTCGCCACACAGCTTGTAACACCTTCTGGAATGGAAGGTTCTGCTAGCTCCAGAAAAGCGCATTCGACAATCGGGAATTCATGATCGCTATGGCCTGCCAGACGCTCTGTAAGTGTCCTGACCTCATCATTTGAGGCCTGACGACGGCTCCCATGCGCAATAAGTAGTAGAGCATTCATGCATAAATGCTATCACAGACCAAAATGAAGCTTTACGGCTGTGCTACACAAACAAGGGATAGTTATTAGGCAAAAAAAACCCACGTTTTGAGATTTTCTAAACGTGGGTCAGTTTCAGAAGGAGAGAAACTACAATCTGTATTATAAAACTGGACCGAGATGTTAAATTTACAGCTCATCCGTGTTTATCTGCCTTTTAGCCAGAGATATACAAAATATATGGCCTAAGAAGACCTATACGACACCAAATTCCTGCTTGAGGAACTCCTCTTCTCGTAGCACTTCAGGCTGGGAGTCCAAATCCTGTTTTTTGTAAGTCACCATGGCAACCCCCCGATCATCTATGCGGATAATAATGCCCATCATCCTGCTCATACGTCGCAACGGACCATCCTTACTGACCAGTACAATCTCCACTTTTTTACCACGATCCAGGTCATGTTCTGGAATCTGAACATACAAACCACCATCACTGATATTGCCCTGATTTGAGCGTAATGTCGTATAGCCCGAGCGCTTGATGTACACATCGCCCTTTATCGCTATCCGCTCTTTTCGTGGATAAAATGAGCTGCGTAATTTCTTTTTCCTAAAAATCCCGAACATATGTAAATAGATCGTTTAGATCGAACTTTTTCAACTTAGACTAATTAAAAATATTGCTTTAAATTGTAAGTTACCATAGGTAGAAGTTATGTTTTGTGACAGCATGCGCCGATGGCAAGCGAGTTATTCCTGTCAAACGGATTGAGGCAAAAGACATTGACAGGCAGATATTATCTACCTGTTTAACATGGCAGCATCACGGAATATTTTCCAATCTGCGCCCAATATGGAACATTTTTCGGGATTATTCTTATATTTACTTTTCAATAAGCGATAGCTGATATGAGGGATCTTGAAGGTAAATGCCGCGAGCAGCATAAACATAAGCCCCATCAAAGTGGTTCTTTCGCCTTTTAAATCGACATTAAATATCCAAATTATTAATGCTGCTAAACATACCAGCGCAATAGTCATATAGGTTAAATTACGATTAAGTACATGATATTCGCTATAAAGGCTCTGAGATATTTTACTTTCAGACATTACTGTAACTTCTTATTTTTATTGGATGTAAAGAATAATATACTTATCGAACTTAGCAAGCCGCCAATAAAGCCATAAAAATGAGCTTGCACAATCACTGGACCTCCCGCTGTTTGTTCACTTCCTGGTATGGGACCCATCCAAGCCTCCCAAACTAATTTAGCCAATAACACAACAAACAACACTAAGTTTAATAAATGCTTATGAGTAATAAAGTCAAGTAACAGTAAGACGACCACAAGACCATGTAAGGTGCCGGATAAACCTACATACCAATAAATTTGTGGGCTAAAGAGCCAAATGCCCATGGTGACAGTTATGCAACTTATGAGAAAAACCAGTATCCATCCTGTTATTTTCAACACGTCCGGGAAAAGGATAAAAATTGCAACCATAGCCACTGCGTTCATCGCAAAATGACGCCAATTTAAATGTACCAAGTTTCCTGTAATAAAACGCCACCACTGTCCAGCCTCTATATCTGCCCTTGCGAATTGAAACCAATCTATTCCTGACTTCAGGCTAAATTGGGCGAATATACATAAAACCAATACTGTAAGGATAAAATAGCTGTTTTTATTCATGAGGTTACAATAAATATCTAATTTAATTTATCAGAAATAAAGTTGTCTAAAAACAGCATTTTTAATTCGCGGGTTACACTACTAAACTGCAAACAGGACTAAATAACAAGGATACCTTTGAATAAACGAAACTTTTTAATCGTGGCAGGCGGATTCACAATATTTACTCTGTTACAAGTTGGCTCCAAGCACAATAAAGTAGCCATTAAAGCCGCACCTGATATCACTAAATTAAACTATGATAACCAATATTGGCGGAATAAATTGAGCGAAGCCGAGTATGCCATCTTGCGTACAGGCGCCACCGAACCACGATATTCCAGCAAGCTTACGAATTTTTATGAAAATGGCACATACTCTTGCGTTGCCTGTGGTCTAGAACTATTTCATTCTGATATGAAATATGACAGCAACACTGGCTGGCCTAGTTTTAATGACCATATTCATGGTCATTTTGAAACCTATACGGACTTAAAAGGAATTTGGCCAAGGACAGGTTATCGCTGTGCCCGATGTGGCGGTCACCATGGCCATCTAATTATGGATGGACCATTACCCACAGGACAACGCTGGTGCAATAATGGACAGGTTCTTACGTTCAAACCTGCTTAAATTCCCAATACAAAAGATTCTTCGCTCTTATAAAACTTAAATAATGTAAATGAATAACGAAAAAGATAAATTTAATTTAAACGACCCAGCACCTATTCCTGCATTAAATGAAGAATTAGATGAATTTCTTCAACATAGTCTGCATGAAACCCTGGCAGAATTTACTACCCAAGCTCAAATATATTTTCCACAAATATTAGATGATGAACGCGACCAAGCCGCTGCAAAAATTCATTTAGATAATTTACAAGAACAAATCAGTCGTTCAAGCAAGGATTCAGAGAAAGTTGTTTCCGCGTTAACAGCTTTATCAAAAATTGGCGACAAAAAACAAGACGATATGATGGCCTGTGCCTTACTGGATTATATTGATGAAATTCTGGAATTAGTAAATGCCGAGAAATAGTCTTCTATTTATGAATGATGCCTTACTTTTAAACTCTCTCAAATACCGTTGCAATTCCCTGCCCTAAACCTATGCACATAGTTGCCAAACCAATTGTCGCATCTTTGTCTTCCATTATGTGCAACAAGGTTGTGCTGATTCGAGCACCTGAACAGCCGAGTGGGTGCCCTAATGCAATCGCACCACCATTAAGATTTACTTTGTCATCCATCTTTTCAAGCAAACCGATATCTTTCAGAACAGGTAAAGATTGAGCAGCAAAGGCTTCATTAAGCTCGACGTACTCGATGTCATTAATATCCAAACCGGCACGTTGCAAAACTTTTCGTGTTGCGGGAACTGGCCCGTAACCCATAATCGCCGGGTCTACACCTGCTACTGCCATAGCTTTAACTTTCGCTTTGGGTTGTATATTTAAAGACTGTGCACGCTCGGCAGACATCATGATCATCGCAGATGCTCCATCCGAAATAGCAGATGATGTTCCTGCAGTAACAGTACCTCCACTGGGTTTAAATACTGGTTTTAAGGCTGCAAGTTTTTCTAATGATGTTTCAGGACGAATAACTTCATCAACTTCGCATAATTGCTTAAAACCATTTTCATCATGCCCTTCTATTGGGACGATTTCATTTTTAAAACGCCCTTCAACGGTCGCTGCATGCGCACATTGATGTGATCGTAAACCAAATTTATCCTGATCCTCTCTGCTTATGCCATGCTGCATCGCAAGTAATTCCGCAGTTAGCCCCATCATATTAGAAGCTTTCGCAGTATATTTACTTGAAGCCGGATTATGGTCCCAACCGTGTGTCATACCTACATGGCCCATATGTTCCACGCCTCCAATAACAAACACATCCCCACAATTTGCATAGATTGCTTGTGCTGCTGAATGAATAGATTGCATAGATGAACCACATAATCGGTTCACCGTTTGCGCAGCAGCGTCATGTGGAATATTGGTCATTAAAGAAATATAGCGAGCAATGTTCCAACCTTGCTCTAGAGTTTGATTGACACAACCCCATATTACATCTTCAACTTCTGCGGGATCGACATTTGGATTACGCTCGAATAATGCATTAACCAGTGCAGCAGATAGCATTTCAGCACGTACAAAACGAAACATGCCATTTTTTGATTTACCCATAGGGCTGCGTACACAATCAATGATTACTGCATCTCGTGCTTGTAAACTCATTAAACTACCCTCAACAAAATACTTATACTTTCGGATAAAAAGTTTGGTTCTTCTTTGCCATGCTCAATAAACGCTTGGTTGGAGCATAAATAGGACTAATATGTGAATATTTTTCAGCGCGTTCACAGAATTCTTGTAAGCCCATTTCTTCTATATAACGTAATGCGCCGCCTCTGAAGGTTGGAAATGCAATACCTAGTATTAATCCCATATCTGCATCTAACGGATGATCAACAATGTCCTCTTCTACACAACGCACGGTTTCCATACACATTGGAATCATCATCCGATCAATAATTTCTTCGTCTGATATTTCGGTCAAATTCAAACGTACTGTTTCAATAATTCTTGTTGCATTTTCATCTTCAAGTTTTTTCTGCTTGCCACGTTTATCAAGCTCATATTTATAAAATCCAACATTATTTTTTTGACCAAATCGTTCACTCTCGTATAAAGCATCCGTTGCAGATTTAAATTCTTTGCTCATTCGGTCAGGGTATGCCTCTGCCATCACTTCAGAAGCATGATGAGCGGTATCTATCCCTACCACATCCAATAAATAAGCTGGCCCCATCGGCCAGCCAAATTTTTCCATTACTTTATCAATATGCTGAATTTCAATCCCATCACGGACCAAAGCATCAAAACCGGCAAAGTACGGGAACAACACGCGGTTCACTAAAAATCCTGCGCAATCATTTACAACAATAGGTGTTTTACCCATTGCTTCTGCATAAGCTACCGTGGTAGCAATAGCAGTCTCACTCGATTTTTCTCCACGTATCACTTCCACTAAAGGCATACGATACACTGGATTGAAAAAGTGCATGCCACAGAATTGTTCAGGACGTTGTAAAGACTTGGCCAGTTCAGTAATCGAAATCGTGGAAGTATTCGATGTCAGGATACAATCCGCTTTCACCTCCTGTTCAACTTCGGCAAGAACGGATGACTTAATGTTTTTATTTTCAATTACAGCTTCAACGACTAAGTCAGTATTTTCAAAATCTCCATAACTTAATGTTGTATCAATTTTGGCTAGGGTATCGGTTACATCTTCCGGTTTAATCTTGCCGCGCTTGACTTGCTTCAACAGTAATTTGCCTGCTTCACCTTTACCTAGCTCGAGAGCATCCTGCTTGATATCTTTCATTATGATGGGAATATTTTTACAAGCAGACTGATAGGCAATCCCTCCACCCATAATACCCGCACCCAGTACCGCGGCTTGTTTTACATTTTGAGCATTTTTGATATATGCGCGACTAACTTTCTTGATGCGTTGATCATTTAAAAACAAACCCACTAAGTTTCGTGCAACAGGAGTTTTAGCCATTTTGACAAAACCATGTGCTTCAACTTGCATGGCTTCATCGCGCAACATCGTTGCATGATGTTGTACGGTTTCTATTGCCGCTATAGGCGCAGGAAAATGACGACCAGCTTTAGCCGCCACTACGGCTTTAGCCGACTCAAAGGCCATTATGCTCTCAAGTTGATTAAGTTGAAGCGGCTGGCGTTTATCCTGTTTACGCTGTTGGTAATCCAGCTTACCAGCTAAGCATTGTTGAACGATGTGCATCGCAGCTTCATTGAGTTGCTCAATTGAAACGACAGAATCTACTGCATGACATTTAAATGCATCATCTGCTTTTTTTTGGTCGCCTGTGCAAATCCATTCCAGAGCATTATCAGCACCGATAAGTCTTGGTAGACGTACAGTCCCTCCCCAACCAGGAAAGATACCCAGTTTTACTTCGGGTAACCCTATACGTGCTGTATTCGCCATTACTCGGTAATCCGTAGTAAGAGCCAATTCACAACCGCCACCCAAAGCGTAGCCATTAACAGCCGTTACGGTTGGCATAGGTAAATCTTCAATACGACTGAAAAGTGCCTGAGTACTCTCAATCCATTGAGTGAATTCCTTTTCAGGTAATTTAAAGAAACCTAAAAACTCAGTGACATCTGCACCAACGATAAATACGTCTTTGTTACTCGAAATAATTAATGCATTAAGGTCGTTATGCTCTTCTATAGCTGTTATAGCTTCATCAAGCTGATCAACAACAGCTTTACTTAGCTTATTTATACTCTCGTCTTCAAGGTCAAAAACGAGGTTCGCAACAGAGTCCTGCAATACATCGACTTTTATTGCGTTGCCTGAAAATATCATAGTAGAAATTTCACAATGAATAATGTCATGGAGCGAAAAGAGGTAATTATTTATATTTAGTTATAGTTATGAGCTTATTTTACTAATATGTTAGCTAAATGCATATATAAAAAAACAAGTTGTACAGCATAAAAGCTAAAAACATACCGTCATTACACTCGAGCAAGCCAATATGATTATCAAAGCAGCAAATTAAGATAGACAAAGACGTAAACAATCACCATAAACTGTGGTTGTGCTTGATAGAGGCAGAAATAAACGCTCTTTCTAGAGCCAATAACTACAATTTCACGCGGTCACAAATTGCGATGACAAATGTTTGGGAAAACGTTGGTTGAATTGAAGTTATAAGCGACTTATCAGATAAGCATGAACAATGCGCAGTATCGGGCATACTAACCCTGGGTTAGTTACTAACCCATGAAATTAAATTAAAAAAATAAATTTAAATCGAATAGACGAAAATCTGACAAAATCAGTCAGTATTTTTTTCGTCTTGAATATATTCTGAAATATCGTCTATATCGACAAAGTTATTGCGACGATCTTTCTGAGCACGCCGATCTTGGGCAACCAACTCGCCATTGTTATCAGTCAGAGGAAATTCTTTAGCCTCTAAATGACGACGATCGTTTCCTTTACGAGTGTCTTCTGTGGTCTGGATATTCTCAAATTCATCTACAATCGTGTTGATCGCAGTATCAAAGTAGTCATTCATATTACTTTGCCCATCCGTGTTTGATTGATAAATAATCTCACAATTTATGTAATGAAATTGAGCAATAGCTCAGATAATTAATGATAATTACTTCAAAAAATCCGTCTCCTTTAAGTCGAACTGCAATATAATTGAATTAATCAACTAAATTACTATGTATAGCTAAATAGATTTGAATCAAACAAGCATACTAATAGGACTATTAAGAGATTCGACTGGCTCGGATATCGATTTCATACTGTAATTTAACGAGAATAAAAAGTGACGTAGATACATTACGATCACTAAAAAAACTACCTTATAGACAATCTTTCAGGAGATAAAAATGATCAAGCCACATGGATCGGACGCTTTGACGCCTTTATATGTAGAAGATGAAGCACTTCGTAAAGAATTAGAAAAAGAAGCTGAAGGATTGCCATCCATAGTCGTGAACTCTGCAGCTGCCTCTAATGCAGTGATGCTGGGTGCAGGATACTTCACCCCACTAAAGGGGTTTATGACAGCTACCGATGCAATTTCAGTAGCTAACAACATGCAAACTAGTGAGGGATTATTCTGGCCTACTCCTGTACTCAATTTAGTGCAAGACCAAAGTGTGATTGGCGATGCTAAACGCATTGCATTACGTGACCCCAATGTTGAGGGTAACCCTGTATTGGCAATTCAAGATATTGAATCCATCGAAGTGCTAACCGATGAACAAGTTAACAACATTACCGAAAAAGTTTATCGCACAACGGATCCTGAACACATAGGTGCGGCAACCTTTATGTCTTTAGGTAAAACTGCTCTTTCCGGACCAATTCAGGTCTTAAACTACAGTTACTTTAGTGAAGAGTTTAAAGGTACGTTTAAAACTGCCGGTGAAATTCGTAAAGAAATTGCGGAACGCGGATGGAACACTGTTGTTGGTTTCCAAACACGTAACCCAATGCACCGAGCACATGAAGAACTTTGCAAAATGGCACAAGAAGCTGTCAATGCAGATGGTGTGTTAATACACATGTTGTTAGGAAAATTAAAAAAGGGAGATATCCCTGCACCCATACGTGATGCAGCTATTCGTAAAATGGTAGAAGTATACTTTCCACCTAATAGCGTTATGGTTACGGGTTATGGTTTTGACATGTTGTATGCTGGCCCACGCGAAGGTGTGTTACACGCAGTGTTTAGACAAAATTGTGGATGCACACATTTTATTATTGGTCGTGATCACGCTGGTGTGGGTGATTACTATGGTGCATTTGATGCACAAACCATATTTGATGATGAAGTTCCTGCCGATGCTTTAGAAATTGAAATTTTCCGTGCTGACCATACTGCATACTCTAAAAAATTAAATAAAGTTGTCATGATGCGTGATGCCCCGGATCATGAAAAAGAAGACTTTGTACTTCTTTCTGGTACAAAAGTTCGTGCAATGCTCGCTGCTGGAGAAGATCTTCCTAAAGAATTTGCTAGACCTGAAGTTGCTAAGATTTTAATGGAGTACTATCAAAGCATTAATTGATTTGGTGAGCACAATTTAAATATCAATTTCGATTGAGCTTGCCACGCGTTCTTGCACTCGGCTGATAATTTCAGGATCTTCAGAAAAGATCACGAAGCTGCCTTTTTGATTGCTAAGTAGAACGCCTTTGAATTTGTCATCACCAATTTTTTCGCGCTCGGGCATTTTCTTCCAGGGAATATACATAACCGTTACCGGCTGTCCATTTTCTGATAATACAAAATGTGGTGCTTTTTTATCATCGATAGGGCAATTACTTGCGTAACGAATATGCCCGATACTTTCACTCACTTTTACACCATGTGGCGCAAGCATTTCATTGAATGAAGCTAGCTTAATATTTTTATCTTTGATCAATGCATCCTTATGCTCATATAAGTGAGCAAGAATCTGTTGTTCCAACCCTTGCGATTCACCAAACTTAAACATACCCAGTGATAAACCAACCGCTAATACTAAAGCAGCGGCTATCGACATCCATCTATAATCACGTTGCGGTTTATTTTCAGATTTTTTAAAAGCGACTACATTGTCATTTTGCTGCACAACATCAGCTTCTGCATACTCACCACTCAATCTTTGTGCGAGTATGATTCTAGACTCCAAGCCTTCTGGCACATCAATGTGTATCGCAGATTTAAGTTTGTCATCAAACTGCTTGAGCTTTTGAGAAAGCTCAGAATACTCTTCACTAGCAGCAACTTCCTTTAATACATCCGGATCACGTGTATTCGGGTCACTTATGAGTACTTGTTTGATTGTTAAACTGTCTTTTTCCATTCTTGCAAATTTTTTAAAAAATTAAATTTCAGTCACTTTATCTTGATTATCTAGTTCAAGGTCTGGTCCATCGTCTTCCAATATTGCACGTAATTTTTTTCGTGCACGAAATAATCGAGTCATCACTGCACCAGATTTAATCCCAATAATTTCTCCTATCTCATCACAGCTGTAACCGCCTATTACTTGTAACAGTAATGGCTCTAAATATTCTTCCGGTAAATCTTTTAAACTTTTACGCAAAGCAATGACCTCTGCTTTAGCAAAACTGTCATCAATTTGTGCAAATTGATCTACATTTACATCATCAATGGGTGTGGTATCTGGCCTTATCTTTTCAAAACGCCTAGCATTTTCACGGCGATATATCGTAAATAGCCAACTTTTTACTGCGTTAGGATCCTTTAGTGAATCCATCGCTTTCCAAGCTCTTAAAAATGTCTCTTGAACTAAGTCTTCAGAAACTTGTGCATCCTTGGTTAACCACAAACCATAACGGTAAAGATCCTTCGAGTAGGCATTTACCATTGCCTCGAACTGCGAAGTTCTTTTAGCGTCACTATATAGACCAGAGGTTGCCATCAATCCTTACAATCGGTAGGTATAATTATTAGTTAGAAATTGAGATTAAGATATTTATATATATTACTGATATCTATCGCTTTTTACTATTGTCTTCGTTTTCAACAAGCAAGCCTGGATCAATACGCTGTGTGTGCCAGTTCATGCGCCAATCTAAATGCGCACCCGTTACTCTACCGGTTGCACCGACAAGTGCAATGGTCTCCCCTTGCTGAACTCGGTCTCCCACTTGAACCAGCACTTTATCAAGATGCAAAAAGGACGAAGATAAACGGTGGCCATGGTCTAAAACCACAGTCCAGCCTGAAAAATACATATCATCAACATAGCTTACAACTCCGGCTGCAGGAGCAACTACGGACGTTCCGACAGGAGCTGCCACATCGATTCCATAGTGTGGCTGTCGAGGTTGACCATTTAGGATTCGCTGACTTCCATAAACGCCTGTGATCGGTCCTTTAGTCGGCCAAATAAACTTCTGTTTAAAATCAAGTCGGCCTTCATCCATGTTCCGTGCTAAACGAATTTCTCTTTGTTCTTGTTTAATTCTGACCAGTGTATCTGCATCAGGGTTCACTTGAGCATTAGGTAATCCATCTATACGCTGTATTTTGTACTCTCGCTGAGCAATCTTCAGTTCATGCTGCTTTGATGAGCCATTACTATAAATAAATTTTAAAATAGCACGTGAAGGATAATCACGCCCAAAACCTATAATAAAATCACCACTTTTAGAAACTCGCACCTCATAATCATTAACGATTACTTTTGCACCAGGAGTAACTTGTCCATAGACCAAACCGCCCTGAATAAAATCACCATTTAGTTTAAACGTATTATCTGCAGCCATAACATTACAAGCCACGGATAAACTAATTATGATAGATAAAAAAATATTACTAAAAAACATAGCTGCGGATGAATTTGACCGCAGCAATTTTGCCATATGGCCCTGCAACTAGGAAATAGTGGCTATCAAAGGTGAAAGCGTGATTAGCAGGTAATAGAAACTTAGAATGGTTTAAATTAAATAAAGAAATCTAAGCGAATCAAGACAACACTTACGGAGATACTCTAGTTATTATTCTGCTTCGAGATTTTTTCCGCAATCCGATCACGGAGTATCTGAGTATCAATTCTGGGATTGTGTTCTGCTTTAGGTTTTCGAGCGTCTATATCTTCTTTCATCCACAAATGATCTACATCTCCAACAATTTGGTTATTAGCTTCCAAATTTTTATTCGTAGACGCCGCAGTTTTTGCTGATTTCTTTCCGGTAAGCTTGTCTAAAAATGATTTTTTTTCCATCTCAATTCGTCCCCATAATATATATCTATGACTCGATTTTACTAGAACTAATGCAATAATAAGCAGCCATTAATCACATATTCAGCATCCCTTATCAGCGAAAATCAATCAAATCTGAAGTTATCAAACGAGTTCTAGATCCAGTGTTCATAAATAATATTATGAATGAAAAATCAATAATTTAATTTACGTGTCACCCATATTTTGACTTTCATTTATTCTTATCAGTAAAAAATATTTAATTTGAACTTAATGGAACAACTTCTATAATTCAATAAATGCAAATTGCATCGATTAAACTAAAGAAAATCAGAGAATATAATAACCATAATCTTTACCCCAGTTATAGGAGGTATTTAAAATGATCGAAAATGTTGGTGAAACAGATCGAATGTTAAGAATTCTTGTTGGACTATTACTGATTGGCTTAGCACTCGCCTTTGGTGGTGCTTGGTGGATCGGATTAGTTGGAATCATACCCGTATTTACAGGAGTTACGGGCTGGTGCCCAGGCTATCTTCCTTTTGGAATTTCAACCTGTAATTGACAGCGTTAGTCAATTTAATTTAACAAATCGCTCAAAAAAATCCGAGAATATATTCCTGAGACTATATAGTTTCAGCCTGAATTAATATAAGCAAAGTACAGGGAAGAATGGCTTTAAATACTGAAGAATTCCGCGACTACCTTGAGAGCGAGTACCCAATCGATGTTTTGAGCATTTTCATCGATCGCATTGGTATACGTATTCAGTATCGTGAACAACTTGGTGATGGCCAAATAGACCGACAACTTCGCAAAGCTCATATCAAAGAATCTGCAGAAACTTTTATTAAAAAAGCAGCCTATATGGATGCTCAGTTAGACCGTAATAGTGAAATGATGATGCAATTAAGTACAGGCAGTGTAGACATAACAGTTCAACGCGTGAGTAACAAATCTGAATTAAACACGAGCAGTGAATATCGATTACGTCAAGATACAATCCGCAGTACTGAAGAACAATATATATTCGCTACAAAATACTATCCATTAGTATGTAAAGACGAGGCAGATATTACAGCGCAGACATTGAGAGAACATGTATGTGGCGATGATGAAAAAAAATATATATTAGAGGTTCAACTATTAAACACTTCCGAACATTACTCCTCGATCGCAAGATTTCATACGGCCGAGTCTTATTCTACAATTATGGAACTTGAAACATTAGGCTGACGATTTATACGTTAGCTTTTTTTGCAATTATCCTCCACCCGCTGCAAAAATCTTGCGCATTTTTGGCGTAATAACCTTAAACTGTGAAGATTCAAAAAATTCTAGTATGGGTTCTGGTCTACCTGCATGGAAACCTTGCGCAAAATCCACACCGATTTCTTTTAATGTTTTTAGGATTTCTTCATTTTCAACATATTCAGCAATAGTCTGCTTTCCAAGTACATGGCCCATATCATTTATAGCTTTAACCATTGCACGACTTACATCATCATGGTGAATATCTTTGACAAACATTCCGTCAATTTTTAGAAAATCAACAGGAAGTGTTTTTAGATATGCGAATGAAGAAAGTCCTGCGCCAAAATCATCCAGCGCGAAATAACAACCTAATTCTTTAAGTTTCTGCACAAATGAAGTCGCTTGATCTAAATTGGCAATAGCGGCTGTCTCGGTAATCTCAAAACATATTTTACTAGGCTCAATCTGGTATTCTTTCAGCTTGGCCATAATAAAAGGTAGAAAACCTTCAGATACTAAAGATTGACCTGAAAGATTTATGGAACACTTATCAATTTGTGATAACACATCCCTATTATCAGATAATTGCAATAACACCTTATCCAATATCCATCGATCAAGCTTGGGCGCACGATTGTAACGTTCAACAGCGGGTAAAAATGCATTTGGCGGGACTAACCTTCCATTGTCATCTTCCATTCTAATTAAAATTTCAAATCCATTTTTATCTACTTCAACATCTTTATTAGCCTTAATATTTATTATGGATTGTGCAGTAACTACTAAACGTCCTTCATTTAAGGCTTTATCAAAGCGTTGTAACCAACGTTCTTGACCTCTTCGACGATTAATATTTTCATCGCCTTCTCTGAATACACGCACACAGTTTCGACCTGACTCTTTTGCTAAATAACATGCGCTATCTACTGCAGATAAGGCATAAGATAGGTCAAAACATTTTTGATTAACTTCGGCAACACCGATACTTGCCTCTACATTGAAACTTTTTTGCTCCCAAATAAATTTATATTCTTGAATAGATTTTAAGATTTCATGTGCTTTCTCTTCTGCTTGATCCAATGAACACTCAGGTAACAACAATGCAAATTCATCACCACCCAAACGCGCCAGGATATCGCTACCTCTTAATTTACTTTTCACCAAGTTACTAAATTGAATTAATAGTTCATCACCCGCGGCATGTCCATACAAATCATTCACCATTTTAAAACGGTCAAGATCCAAATATATCAACGAACTTTTCTTGTGCTTGGTTTTAGCATTGAGAATGGCTTTACGTACATTGCGCTCGAACTCTGATCGATTAATCAAATTCGTCAACGAATCATGGCTTGCCTGATAACGCAAACGTCTTGCTAATAACCGCAAATTGGTAACATCGTTCATCACGGTTACTGCACCATATAACTTGCCTGATTGTGAAATTAATGGTGTCACCATCAACTGCACTGTGTACTTAGTTCCTGTTTTAGTTACGATATCTGCATTCAATTTTTGATTTTTCTTCTGATTGCCCGATAAACAGGAAAGAATCGGATTTTCTATTTTTTCATCTGATTCTTCTTCATAAAGATCAATAACATTTTCAATATGCTTGCCACGCGCATGTTCTTCCGAACAATTTAAAAATCTTGCCGCTGCCTGATTTATATATTGAACTTCACCACGTTCATTTGTTGTTATTACAGCATCTACAATCGATCGTAATGTTGCTACAACTTTATCTTTTTCTTCTGCTAGTTGGACCTGCGACTGTTTTTGTAGATGAATATCACTAATTGATCCAACAACTTTTTTTGCATTACCGGTATAGTCATAATCAGCTGTTCCTCGGATAACGAACCATCGATAGCCTTTTTGCTTTACAGCAATACGCGCCTCAACAATAAACTGCTTGCCTTTATCATTGATTAATCTTGCCCATGCATTTGCAAATATTTCACGATCTTCCGGGTGTATTAAACGCTGTAATTGAGATAGCCCTATTTTACTCTCATCAACTTTTAGCCCAAGCAATTCATACATGGGTTGAGACCACCATTCAGAACCCTCCAAGCCTGCTTGCCATTCCCAAATCCCTTCTTGTGCACCTTGAATAACATTTTGAAATTTATTCTCGCTCTCGAGCAATGCAGCTTCAGTTTGTGACCCCGTGGTGTAATCTGTAAATGTCCAGATAAGAAACGAGCCTTCCAATTTTCGAATTAGTTTGATATTAACTTGCAGCGACTTTTCATCTTTGTCCCAGCGACTGTTATTTGTCCCACGTGCGGAAACCTTAAGGTCTCTAACAAATCCCTGCTCAATAAGTAACTGGTTAATTTTTTTAATTGTATTAGCATTGGTAAATACATCACGAAGTTTAGTTTGATATTCATTACCAGGAGTAATATTCAAAACACGGCATGCTAATTGATTTATGTATTTAATCTGATCACTGTTATTTTCGGTTACACAAACTGCAACTGGAATAGAATCAATAAAATTAGACCAACCTTCAATAGTTACTAGACTTTTATCAATATCACTTTGTTTGGTTTGGGTATACTTAATACTTTCAATTCGTATTGTTTTACTTCTTTGATCCAAATAGTACTTCCATTCAAAATCAAAGCCGTAAATATGATTTGCAGAGACCACAACATCTCCACTATGAAGAGCACGACTTACTAGCTCAAAATGATCATCAGGTAATAGACGGTTAACTTTTGGAGCATTTACAGATTTTGCTAAATCTCTGGCTGCTTTATTTGCATCAACGATTCTTCCATCAAAGCGACACATCAACTCGATAGGCACTACTCCTTCTGCCCTACTCGAAGACAAATTTGATGTGGACTTTTTAATGCCACCTAGCTTTGATACTTTAATTGACACGGCTATATCTAGGACCATGTGTAGAGACTGATATCGTCGGTATAAATCACCCCATAGATACAGAAATCTGACTGGATAAAGTCCTTTTACTCCAACTCCAATGTATTGATTCAGAGTAAAATTTTAGCGCTTTCAGCGAGAAAAACAGTGACCGAGTAGAACGAGTGAAGCATTTGGCTTATCAACTGTGCGCAGATATAAATGGACTATATGGCCCAAAATTCTAATTTTTTCATTACAAACAATAAGTTATATTATTTTTGTCGAAAGTTTGCTTTTGGTACGTATTTTAAGTTTAGTTTGTTGTTTGATTCTTAAAATAAGAAACCTTAGGGCATGAATTCAATTAGAATTTAGCTCAATTTAGGTATGAATTTCTTGTAGTTCATAATTAAATTAATGAGCATATTGGTTATTTTTTGACGAATGAAATTTTGAAGTCGGTCAATCAGATAGCATCAATATACGACTGGCTAGTACGATAGAATTTTATGGTTAATTAAGGCGTGCACAATACTCAGTGTCAATTTAACACTACATATTTATCATGCAAAAACGTCAACTATTATGCTACAGATCTCTAAACTAATAGTGTACAAGGCTTAGTGTGCTATCAAAAAGGTATAGATAAACATTCATTATTGGATGTACTGTTATATGCAATAAGACATTTTATGCTAAAAATATTCGACATAATGCTCGAAAACGTTATGATGCAAGCTAGAATTAAAAGCGGCCAACTAGAAAAAGCTGCTACACAACCCTACTTATAGGAGAATGAACTATGTTTGGATTAGGTGGGAAAAATAAGGACTTCAATGTAACAATCAAAAATACCGGCCAGACATTTGAAGTTAAAGGCGGTATTAACCTATTACAAGCAGCTAAAAATGCTGGTATTGACTGGCCCTGCGACTGCAAAGTTGGCTCATGCGGTTCATGTCGCGCTAAATTAATTAGTGGCAAAGTAAAAGAGTTAACTGATTTTGCATACACATTGGATGGCGACATGTTAAAAGAAAACTACATTCTTGCATGTCAATCGCGTCTGAAGACTGATTTAGAAGTCGAAGTAGATTTTGACCAAGGCGCTATTAACCCTGACTACAAATCTTAAGCGATTTCTTTATTTAATAAAGCGTGGCATCTTTTCTGTCACGCTTTTTTATTGCGTGAATGTTTTACAAATATAATTGAAGAATGTCCTTTTGGAGCAACATACAAACCTGGAAAGAAAGCGCATACAATACCATGTGGTGTTTAATAGGCTGCTCTATCGGTGATTTTGGCACAATAGCATTTTTTCAATTCTCAAAATTTAGTCTTCCTCCATTGTATGTTTTAACTCTTGCTATTATTAATGGTCTTATTACTAGCATACTCTTAGAAACTTATATTCTCAGCCGTAGAGGTATGGAGTTTATGCAAGCACTAAATACTGCTTTAGGAATGAGTTTTATATCGATGATTTCAATGGAAGCAGCCATGAATATTACCGACTATTATTTAACCGGTGGCGCCAAATTAACTTGGTGGGTAGTACCGATAATGCTTATAGTAGGGTTTTTAACTCCATGGCCCTATAATTATTGGCGTCTAAAAAAGTTTGGCCATGCTTGCTGTCACTAAAAGTGCCCACGAACTCCGAATCTAACACACACAACCAGTTTCAATTACTCAAAGAAAGACGTTTTCGCCCTTTTTTTCTCACGCAATTTTTCGGTGCATTTAACGACAATGTTTTTAAAAATGCATTGTTCATTTCGATTGCATTTCAAAGTAGCTATTCGGGTTCGGATAAATCCAGTTATATTATTAATCTAGGTGCAATTTTATTTATTATTCCTTTTTTATTGTTTTCATCAACCGCAGGACAAATTGCTGATCGCTATGAAAAATCATTATTAATTAGACGAATTAAATTAGCTGAAATTGGCATTATGATTTTGGCAACGATAGGCTTTTATATACAAAGCATACCGTTACTTTTATTTGCCCTTTTCTTGATGGGCACTCAATCTTCATTATTTGGACCTATAAAATATTCCATCATTCCTCAACACCTCAATAAGTATGAACTTGTCGGTGGCAATGCGCTTGTTGAAACCGGTACTTTTGGCGCTATTATATTAGGAACAATGCTTGGCGGTATTTTGGTTGGTTTACCTGATGGAACAAAACTACTCATACCTATAACTATAATTGCATTAGCTACATTAGGCTTTTTAAATAGTTTAAGAATTCCTCTAGCACCCGCTGTAGACCCGAATCATAAAATTAAATGGAATGTTTTATCAGAGACCTTTAATAATTTAAATACATTAAGAAAAAATCGAACTGTATTTAACTCCGTTTTGGGTGTGTCGTGGTTCTGGTTTCTTGGTGCAACCTATTTAACACAATTGCCTAATTTCACCCGCCTATCAGTTGGCGGAAACGAGCAAGTTGTAACATTTTTCCTGGCATTATTTTGTATAGGCATTGGAATAGGTTCCCTTACTTGTGAGCGGCTTTCCAATCGCACAATCGAACTAGGTTTGGTCCCCATAGGTTCTATCGGGCTTACGTTATTTGGTACGGATTTATTCTTTGCTACTACGGCGCAAACAAGTTCTGAATTAATTGGTTTCAAAGAATTTATTTTGAATCGCGCTAATTGGCGTTTAGTGTTGGATATTTTCTTATTAGGTGTATTCGGAGGTATTTATATCGTACCACTATATGCACTTATTCAAGCGCGCTCAAATCCTAAACGTCGTTCTCGAGTGATTGCTGGCAACAATATTTTGAATGCATTACTCATGATTACTGCTGCGATATACGCAATTATATTAATTAATATAGGTTTAACAATCCCACAAATATTTTTGATTGCAGCAATACTAAATGCAGTGGTTGCTATTTATATATATACACTTGTACCAGAATTTTTTATGCGCTTTGTAACCTGGATATTAGTCCACCTCGTATATCGAATTAAGAAAGTTGATTTAGATAATATTCCCGAAGAAGGCCCTGCGGTAATTGTTTCTAATCACGTTAGCTTAATGGATGCGCTCATAATTGGTGGCAGCGTAAGAAGACCTATTCGTTTTGTGATGTACCATAAAATTTTCAATATTCCTTTTTTACGCTTTATTTTCAAAACTGCTAATGCAATTCCTATTGCGCCAAAAAAAGAAAATCCTGAATTATTAGAACATGCCTACAAAAAAATCTCTGAAGAGCTACGAAACGGCAATGTCGTCGGTATATTTCCAGAAGGTAAACTTTCTTCTGATGGAAATGTAGATGCTTTCAAACCTGGAATTGAGCGCATACTAAAAGAAACACCTGTGCCTGTTATTCCTATTGCACTGAAAGGTATGTGGGGAAGCTTTTTCAGCAATAAGCATGGCAAGCCTTTAAGTGGATTTCCCCGTAGAATGTTAGCAAAAATCAAAATAACAGCAGGCAAACTATTACCGGCTAATCAAGTAAGTGCAACCAAACTACAGCAAATTGTGATTAAAATGCTAGATTAATATATATAGTATCCAATGTGATTTCGTATAAAATATATAGATTGCTTACCACTCAATTTATTCATCGACGTTCATGACGCTATATAAAGTTAAACACCATACATTAGATCCCTACTCTTCAAAGGCGATACGTAAAATATTGGCAGATAATAAGAAGTATATTGTTGATGAATTTATACAACAAATTGAAAAATACATTGAAGATTATAATGCTGTAGTGAAAAACAGCCTCAATATCCCTCAGGCTCAAATAACCGCAGATAATCTTGATAATACTGCCAAAGATATAAATAAAGTACTAAATGATTTACAAACGTTGCCTACATTTGGCATACCTTTACTAAAAGCCAAAGCATCATTCTCTGGTTTAGGCTATTTACCTGAAATATTAGATCGTACAAGGACTGATCTTATGCACGTAAGAGATATCATCAATTGGGCAACAGATAATATTCGTGGGCAAACTAATCAAGATGCTTTATATCGCTTGAAAATATTGATTTCAAATATTGCCAAACTTTATAAGGATAAGTTTAATAAAACTTTGACCACGAATGAAAAATCTGAATTCATGCAAATTATGCAAATTGTTTTTATAGAAATCGACGAAACATTCTCAAGGACAATCATCCAAAATGAAATCGATGAATTACAACAAGCCGATTTATCTACAAAATATTAATAACACTTCTACTTTCAAAGCTAACAAGTAACTGTAAAAAAATGCAATCAAATATTGCTGTATACATTTGATATATTATTCAGCAATTGCTTCAGTATCATTGCCTTAAGCAAAATCAAATAATTCTCAGCTATTGTATTGTAATTCCTTCTACACGCATTAAATGTGTCAATGCTTCTTCTAACATCGACCGTGCTTGTGCTGTAGTTGCATGCAGATATGAATGAAGTGCAGCATCTTGCTTGTTTTCGTTTTCACATTCAGCACTATAGATTTCAAATGCTACTAAATGGCGAACTAATTCTGTTATATGCTTTGGGCATTCACATTTAATCGTATCGGATTGTTTAGCGAGCTCGAGTAATTGCTTATTACTAAAGCTCCTTGTCGGTATTGTTTGCTCAAAGTGCAAAGTTGACCCCACTTCTAAACTAGGTAACCTACCACTGCCTCCGGAGTGATAAATACATAAACGGCCTAACTCTTGAACATCGATAGATGTGCGGACTACTGTAGTTTGAGATGACTGAATTTGTTCAATGAATTCTTGATTACTAAATCCATAAATTAAAATAACATGCCAAGCACCGCTGATCTCACGAATTTTTTGAATTTCTGAGTTAGTAAACTGGTTAATAGTTGGCTTTTCAACTACAACTACTTCGGGTTGTTTTGATTGCGCAATATCTAACTCTAACTCTTCAATTGTTTCATATACACCAACAATATTAATACCATTTACTTCTGGCAAACCATCCATTATCCGTAACGGTATACTGTCTCCCAACAATGCAACGTGGCAAATCTCAGTATCAGAAAAAGTTTCTTTTGAACTTGCACGTTTATGGTCGCTAATAACAACTGCATCTAGCTCTGCACGGGCTTTAAGTTGCTCCATGTTTAAACGTGCAATCGTTCCTATCGAAATTCCAGCGTCTACGAGTGATTTTAGTAGAAGTAATTTTGCAACATCATCACGTGAATAGTTACGATCACCAGATTCGGTACGTGATGGCGTCACTGCATTATATCTGCGTTCCCATGCACGCAAGGTTTCGGAACCTATTCCAGTAATTCTTGATACCGCTCCAATTTTATATGTAGTTAATTGGCTATCCATTTTTGTAACCCTTGATATTTTTCATTACGTATTTGTACAGATTTAATTACATTTATCTGTACATATAATGTAAATCAAAGATTATTTGTTAGCAAATATCTGTACAGTATATAGATATTTAGCTCAGGTTAGTGCCTATAAAAGCTATGCCTACTTAGATATAAGTCACTGTTTTTATGATATTATTTGAATTTTATTCGTTTATTAGCAGGAGCGAGATTGAGTCGTATGACCCAACTCTAATGAACTTGTACAGAATTTATATAAAGCCTTTAATCAAGAGCTTGAAGATCGTTTTTGTTGCTCACGAATACTGGTATCACTCGCTTCTTGCAGGATGGTATTCGCTTCATCTTCATTAAACTCGTAAACGAGGCTATCGCGATAATAATCTACTACTTTGTTCATAATGCGGATAATCTCAAAATCTTTGAGATCATTTGTTGTCCTTATACCTTCCATATATTTAAGAACCTTATGTTCTAAGGTACTTTCACCAAAATAGCTCATGGATAAACCCCTAAATTTTCTAGCATTATTGCTATATGTTATTGAGCCTTATTAAGGTATGTGAATCTATATATGGCCGAACGTAATGTTAAAAGTGACGAGGGGATCTAAACTAGGCACTCTAGCAATCTAGCCTGCTCTAAAAATAACTAACGCCACAATAGTGTTTTAGAGGATTCAAGCACTTTTAACGCCCTAATAATCCACGCAAATATTCAAAAATTAACTGTTTTTTCAACTAAATATTTATTTAAATAAAAACTGTATTCGCAAATTATTTGAATAACAGACTTTTAATATGCTTTATATTACTTCAAAAAATCAAACTGATGACTAAGACTCATAACTCTAAACTTGATACATAAAATTTGTTAATTTGCTCACATATTCTGGAATCTATAACGTCTACTGTGTCACTATATATAGTTGTTTAATAACAACTACTAGACTATGTATAAATTTAGACTATGTATAAAACATAGCAACGGGGGAGAGTTGGTAAAAAACGGAAATTTTTACAACTACACTTGAGAGTCAAATGAACATTACTGAAGAAGAAAATGATTTCACAAAGCGAGTGCTTGAGAGCAGACAATCAGAAAATGATGCTGACATCATTACTTATATTGAAACAATACACAGTATTGCTAGAAAAAAGACGACTGGTTACTTAAAAAAGCATCAAGTTAATTATCAACAATGGCGCATCTTAAAATCCATTTACCTTGAGCTTGCAATCACGCCAGCAAAAGTTTCAGCAGCAACGTTTACAGATTCTGGCACTATCAGCAGACAGCTAGAATTGCTAGAAACTAAAGGATTGGTACAAAGAGAACACAGCAAACAAGACCGTCGGGTAGTAAATTTAAGACTGACCCCAAAAGGTGAAAATGTTGCGAAAGATGGGATTAAGTTTAGTGAAAAATTAATAGACTGTGTGCGCGAAAAAATCGGTGATGACAAAACAGAAGAATTTCATCAAGCATTAATCGGTGCTTTAAAATGTTCTGCATTCAGCACTGATAAATGATCCATAATTTTTCATAAATTAATTTAAATAATAAAAAGCCTCCGGAACCGGAGGCTTTTATCTAAATGCGTAATTAGAATACGCATGGAGTTGGACTCGGTAATATTTTATTAATGAAGTTTATGCTTGTGTAAGTACACAGTGCTAGCAATAATAATTCCCACTAAAGCAATAACATCAAACATAAGAATTGTGTGTGTAACTTCCATTTTATTTTCCCATTGATAGTTTATTTAATGTTTGTAATATTTAATTCCACCAAATTACTCATATACCTTTGATTGCGAATTTAGCTGCGAGATCCAATCGTATATCTCTAATACCTGATCACGACTTAAATTCGTATCACTTGCAACGCTTTCAGTAGAATTCTGACGAGCTTTTAATGAACTCAGTTTTTTAACTGTTGGGAACTTATGCAATCGAGAAGGCTTGCACAGCCTTTGAATACTTTTAAATGACAGCATGAATGCTCCTTTTCAATACGTTAGTTATATCCTATAACTTAGCCATACTTATCCTGTATGACTGTAACTCATTGTATCGGCGTGCTATTCAATTACTTTAGGTTTAACCCTAAATGGTTGCTTATGCTAGATAATTGGTAGTAAGTCACGGATTCTAGGTGCATTTTATATTAATTATTTAGATATTTTATAACCACAGCATCTGTTTCATTGATATTGCTTTACATTGCCTATCGGATACATTCAAAGCCCTCTTACACTGCACTACGATGTTCTTGGGTTCACCTTAAATCAAACAAGTTTGCTTATACCGTCTTACGCACCCTTGGACCTACTTTGAATCTAAAAACTTACTCATACTGTTCGACGATGTCCGTCTGGCTTCCACGAGGGTGCAATTACATTCGGCATATCTGAACGATGCAAAAGATTAGCTGGTGCTAAAGTAAACTCGCCATAACGCTGGTTAATTTTGTCCATTGCCTGATTAATACCGTCTCGTTTAAGATCCTTCTGAGTAAACAAAGAAAGCTGGTTACCTTTTTTTTTCGGATCAATTGCAGTAATTTGCACTTGAAAACATCCTTCTCCATGCCAGTAATTATTTAGCAAATCATTCGCGAGCTTTTTAATTTCACGACTATCGTCTGTAGGTTCAATAGTTTTCATCTTTAACGCTAACCATCCCTGTTTAGTGCGAAAACCAATAAAAAAACGTTGTCCTTCTAAATCATGTTTTCGCAAACGAGCTGCAACTTTTTCTGCCATATGATGCAAATAGATTTTTAATGTACTTTTATTTGTTGTATTCGGTGGCATAACTTTACCGTGACCTATCGACTTAGGCGCTGCAACAATAGGCTGTAAAGGCTCCGGATCTAAGCCCTGAGCCATGTACCAAATCCGTCTGCCCGGGTTCCCAAAACGTCTTGCTAATTCTCCAATAGGCAATTTCTTCATATCGCCACATACATGTACACCACGATTTGTTAGAAATCTACCAATCCCTTTTGCAATACCACATAAATCCGTTACAGGTAATGTTTTGAGAAATTCTTCTGATTCCCAAGGCGGTACAACAACATGTCCATCGGGTTTATCTTGTTTAGCTGCAACTTTAGCTGTAGTTTTATCTCCGCTAATACCAACACTGCAGGGCACTCCTCCTGCTTCATACACAGTATCTTTAATAAGCCTCCCTATATTTGCAGGATCACCATAAATATTTTGACAGTGAGT
Source organism: Gammaproteobacteria bacterium (assembly GCA_965243395.1). GTDB lineage: Bacteria > Pseudomonadota > Gammaproteobacteria > UBA4575 > UBA4575 > JABDMD01. The sequence goes on from CBDEUS010000001.1 coordinate 1,120,489, forward strand.
AAAATCTAAAAAGGCTTCATCTACTGAAAATATCTCAATATCAGGTGTAATGTTTTGCAATGCAGACATAATATTAGTGGACACTTCTGCATAACGATAAGGCCTGGCTGGCACTTGAATCACATCAGGACATAGTTCTTTCGCGTACTTAATTCGAGTAGCTGTTTTTATCCCATAGGCTCTTGCTTCATAAGAGCAAGTAATAAAGCATGTGCCAGTAAGCCCGTTTGTAATACCTATCGGCCGGCCGCGTAACTCCGGGTGATCATGTTGTTCGATGCTCGCAAAGAAAGCATCCATATCGATTAATGCAATAGCACGCTCCCAATGTCTCATCGCCAGTCAACATGAGCTAGATATACATTCTTACTTGGCCCACTAATACACCTTGTATCGTTACACGATCAGTCGAATATTCTTTGGGCTGCATCGTTTTATTAGCAGGAATTAAACGAATAACATCGCGATTTGGGAATTTAATTCTTTTTAACGTTGCATTTTCACCATCAATGAGCGCTACAACAATTTGATTACTGCGTGCAGCACTTGCTTGTTCGATGACAACAAGATCACCATTACGAATCCCTTCATCAATCATAGAGTGACCTTTCACTTGCAATACATAACGGTTGGGGCCACCTAATAAGTTTGCAAAATTAATCAATTCACGATTTTCAATCGCTTCAATGGGTTTGCCGGCAGCAATACGTCCTAATAGTGGTAATTCATCGCAATCAGGATGGCCTTCTAATTCGATACCACGGTGTTTTTGATGCCGGCGTATGTAACCCTGCTCTTCTAATGTAGATAAATAACGGTGCACCACTCCTTTTGATTGAATACCTAAACCCGTAGCAATTTCAGTTAATAATGGTGCTTTGCGATGTTTGGCAATATATTCTTGAATAAAATGTAGGGTGCTTTGTTCGCGTTCAGTCAGCATAACGTTCTCCATAAGTTCTCATCATAGAGAACTTATGGAGAACATTCAATGGGCTTGGCAATAATTTTTTTGATTACTTGCAAGATATTGTTCTATAAGCTTTTTTGCTAGTTGTTGCTCATCTTCTGTCAATGCATCATATTTCCCACGATGATTGCCTAAGTAAGACCAGCCATAGCCCCAGCGATACCAGTTATAGAAATAAGGGCTGCCACCAAAACGCACGCCTTCGTACATCACTTTTGCTAACGATTCATCTTGTGTTTTTTCAAACACACATTGCTTAAGCTTACGATCTGCAAGTTCACGCTCTTCTTCTGTTCCTCCTTTCCAATACGCTAAGTCATGCTGAAAACAACATTCGCACCAATCATCTTTGGTAATTAAAGAACTATCAGGAAAAAGAGAACAACCATCACTGGCAAACGGGCTTAGTTCTACGTCATTGCTACACGAAAAAATAGCGATACAAAAGAAAAAATAAATCGAATAAGCGCTTATTTTGTTCTTCATTTTTTACCTTTGAATATATTGGCGCGCCCGGAGAGATTCGAACTCCCGACCACCTGGTTCGAAGCCAGGTACTCTATCCAGCTGAGCTACGGGCGCACATCATAATTATAACGGGTTGCTAGATGTTTTCGATTAGCACAGTATCCATATATGGTAGATTCAACCCAGCATTACGCTAAATTTTTAGCCTTACTACAACTATTTTATCCGTCTTTATATAACCAAATTAGCGCCCTCTCTGAAAAATCGGATCTCGTGGAAGCAAATTTAATCTGCTCAAATAATACTCACTCTTTTCAAGCTATTGTCTACAGTGAAGGCATTACTAAAGACGGTGAATTGCTTGAAATTTATGCGGGTAAAGACTCAATAGCACCTTATTCATGGGATTGGCGTTGGGTATTCGCCCTAAAAATTTTATTTAACGGAAATATTGTTTTTCCAATTAAATTCAAACAAAAAGTAATTGCGCTTCCTACAGGAAAGCATCCGCTTAGTAATGTATTTTTTAATATTTTGCAAGAAGAATTTAACAAAGAGATAATTGAAATCATAAAGTCTGCAAAACATAAAAACCTACCAATACGCGATGGTTTTATTGACTACTGTAAATCTATAAATATTTAAAATAGTCGTTAACTAGGTTTGGAAAGTTTTAATTCTTTAGTATTTACTTGGTTTTTTGCTTTTGACAAAGAACCCTCAATATAACTCATCACATGCTCTGCAGTCGCGCGATAAGAGGTTAGTTTGCCACCAAAAATGGATAATATTCTGGGTTTATGTTTCCGATCTCGATGATAAATTGTTTCACGTGAACGTTGGTTTGCATTTTTCTGGCTTCTTGGTAATACACGTAATCCTGAAAACTTTTTATTGACTTCAAAATTTTGATCACGATACTTTGGGAAGTGCGAATAAAAAGTCTCCAGCAAATATTCTACTTCTTGATCTAACGGAAATGTTTTCGCTGGATCATCATCAAAAATACTTTCTGTAGTTCCAATCATCGTTTCACCATACCAGGGCATCACGAATATTGGGCGTTGATCTTGAGGGCTTTCAATATAGAAAATAACTTCGCCTAATTGTAAGGGTAATATAATGTGTGTGCCTTGAACCAAGTCTACCTGGATATTTTTTTGTTCCGGATGAACGCAATCTACTATATCTGATGCCCACGGGCCTGCTGCATTTACTACAACTTTAGTTATCACTTCATTTTTAATTCCTTGATCATCTATATACGCAATCTGATTAGATTCATTATCTAAAATTATCTTGTTCACCTTTGCATTTAATATAAGCTCAGCTCCGAATTCTTGAGCTGAGTTCATTACTGATTGGGTTAACAAGCTATCATCAGTTTGTGCTTCATAATATTGATAAACTGCAAGCAGGTTTTCTTGCTTTAGTCCATGTAAAGAATCCCAATCTTGCTTGGGTATTTTTTTAAATTGGGCATCTTTGCTTAGATTTCCCAGCAGCGCATATAAAGACAAACCAGCACGTATCATTAAAGGTGAGCGTTTAGAGTGCTTGTATATAGGAATATATACCGGGGTAAGTTTGACTAAATCAGGAGCATTTTTAAGCAGGTAACTCCGTTCAATCAAGCATTCACGTACCAATGAAAATTCAAATTGTTCTAGATAGCGTAATCCCCCGTGTATGAGTTTACTTGAGCGAGAAGATGTACCTTCTGCCAAATGATCATATTGCTCAAGCAAGACCGTTTTGTATCCCCTTACTGCAGCGGCCTGCGCAACCCCAACTCCATGAATACCTCCACCTATAATCGCAACATCGTAACTCATGTATTATTTAAAATATTCTGAGTTGCTGAGCTTTACAATATCACCTGTTTCAATTAAATCCACACCTTGTTCTAACAATTCATAAGCAAAATTCGGATTACTAATATCGTACAAAGCCCATTTCCACGGACCATTCCATAATTGATTGGGTTGGTTAATTTTTTTCACGTTACAAAATAGGTATTCTGGTTGTATATCTTTTGCTTCTTTAAAATATTTTTCATTATATTTTTTCAATACATAACCAGTTGGTAATAATTGTTTGCTTTTTACATATCTGACAACACTAGATAAAAAAGAAATTATGATGATATTAAATATAGCATTCTCCTGGATATCTAATACACGATTCACTACCGTTTCTAACCCAAATTTCTCAATACTTTCTTTTTTAATTTCTACAAAAACATTTAATTTAGAATACTGATTCATAAGCTGAATTATTTGTTCCAAACTTGGAATAAATAACAATTTTTTTTCGCCATCTAGATTCTTAGAACGCAGTAAAGAAATAGATTGTAATTCTTCAGCCTTCAAATCCCAGACTTTACTATTAATACCCGTAGTTCGACTTAAACTCTCATCATGGATTACAATAGGCTCTAAATCTTTTGAAAACTGAATATCTAATTCAAGATACTGAAACCCAAGCATTGCTGCTTTTTGAAAGGCAAGCGCACTATTCTCAGGATATGTCGTCATATCACCTCGATGAGCAATTAATCTATTCATTAATGCAGCATTCCTGTAAATGCATTACGAAACAGCTTGTAACGCGATAATAGTGAGTTGTTTTCATTTGGATAAAAGTGTTTGCTTTCTAAAATATCCCAAACAGGCTTTTGCATTGCAAGCCAAGCAGCGCCTCGAGATGTAGCTTCTTTGAAATTAGACACAACAACATCTGCCTCGCATAGATCAGCTAAACACTGACACAAATGCTCATCTTTGCTCATACCACCTGCAATTAATAATTGGTTGACTTCAACATCATGCATTCGCATTTTTTTAATGTTAATTGTAATTAAAAATGCAATACTCTCCATCAATGCAGCCATACATTGATGAATAGAATAATCTTGATAATTTTTTTCAGATTGTAAAAATCCTGCTTGGATATCACTTCTCCAAAATGGCGAACCCAAACCACCTATGGTATTTAAAAATATGGGTACATCTTCAACATTTTTCCATTCAATGGATTCTATTTCATTGATACCCCATTCTTCTTCTGCCCAAGTCATGGCGGCTCCCGCTCCATTTACGGTACCCTCTAAAACATACTCTTCTTCGCTTTCAGAGCTATAAGTAATACTGCTTAACAATTTAGAACTCAATATTGGTCCTCGCTTACTTCTAGCTAATATAAAAGCACCCGTACCTATATTGACAAAAGCTGTATCATTCTCAAGCTTTCCATAACCGTAAACTGCACTATTTTGATCACCATTTACTAGCACCAAAGGATATTCTAGTTTTTTTACTTCGCCATATTTAAAGCTATTGGGTACAGGCTTGGGTAAATAGCGAGTATCAATACAAAATGCAGTAAGCAAATCCTCATCCCATGTTTTTGTTTTTAAATTCCAAAGAAGTGTTCTATGAGCATTTGAAAAGTCTATAAAATTTGGTTGATGTTCAAGCAAATTGAAAATCAAATACGTCGCGAGCGGCCCAAATCTAAGCTGATCATTCTGTTGTTTATTTTTAACCGCTACATCGTTTTCTAGTAGCCACTGCAACTTAGATGCACCATAGTGAGGTGATAGCGGCAAACCTGTTTTTTGCTTGATAATGTCCTCTTGGAATTCAAAATTTTCTAATTTATTTTGTGTGCGAGTATCTAACCAACTTAATGCAGGTGTAATTGCCTCACCAGTCAACTTATCCCAGGCAATTACAGTGGAACGTTGCGTAGTTAAAGCAACAGAAATATTCGTTAAATTACTTTTCCTAATGAATTTTTGTGCTTCATCCAATACAGAGATACACGAATTTAAAATTTGCGTTCCATCTTGCTCGACTTGGAATGAATCACGATAGTAGAGATCAACTTCTTGTTGAGATTTGAAAATTGCATTACCTAATAGATCATAGATAATCGCACGGGTGGAGTGAGTACCTTGGTCTACGACAATTACATTTGACCAAGACATTTAGATACAGAATTATACTTTTCTCTTGAGATAAAAAAACAATCGAATTCCGAGTAGTACAGCTAAAATAATAGCGTATATCATCGGTTCACGTGTATCAATTTTTACCATCCACCAAAAATGCAGTACTGCAAGTATTGCAATTATGTACACCAAACGATGCAATTGAATCCATTTATATTGCAAACGTTCAACCATTTTATTCGTTGAGGTTACAGCAAGTGGAATAAGCAATATCAACGCAGAAAACCCTGCGGTAATAAAAGGTCGCTTAATTACATCATCTATAATTTCACTAAAATCAAAAAACTGATCTAGCACCACATAGGAGGTCACGTGTGTACACACATAAAAGAATGCAAACAGACCAAACATACGTCGATATTGAATAATATTATTCCAACGAAAGATTCTAATTATCGGTGAAAATGCAAGTGTCAATAATAGTATACGTAAGGCCCAATCACCTGTATATCGATTGATAGTTTCAATAGGATTAGCACCGAACCCTTCAGAATAGAAGCGATAAGCCAGCAATACCAAAGGCAATAACAATAATATAAAGAGTACGGGCTTAATTATTTTGCCCGATTTATTAGTTAACACAGTTTTCTGGGTGTTTTATTCTAGTTTTATATAAGTTAGAAATTTTTCTTAAGATCCATACCTGTATATAAGCTTGCCACTTGGTCTCCATAGCCATTAAAAGGTAGTGTTTCTCGTTTTAAAAATTCTCCGATTCTTCGCTCTCGCTTTTGACTCCATCTTGGGTGATCTACTTCTGGGTTCACATTAGAGTAAAAACCATATTCTCTTGGGCCAGCAACATTCCAGCTTGTTGCAGGCTGCTCCGCCAGAAAGTTAATACTGACGATAGATTTAATACTTTTAAATCCATACTTCCAAGGCACAACTAAACGCAAAGGTGCTCCATTTTGATTCGGCAACTCTTTACCATATAAGCCGACAGCTAAAATTGTTAGCGGATGCATGGCTTCATCAATTCGCAAACCTTCTCGATAAGGCCAGTCTAAAACACTTCGTTTTTGACCTGGCAAATTGTCAGGATCTAAAATAGTTTTGAATTCAACAAACTTGGCTTTAGAAGTAGGTTTAAATTTCTTCAAAATAGGTCCAAGCTCAATACCCACCCACGGAATTACCATTGACCAAGCTTCTACACAACGTAAACGATAAATTCTTTCTTCAAGTTTTGCAGGCGATATAAAATCTTCTAAATCAAATTCACCTGTTTCTTCACACTCACCAGTAACCTCTACACTCCAGGGTTTAACTTTCAAGTGGTGCGCATTACGTTTTGGATCACCCTTATCTAAGCCTAACTCATAAAAATTATTGTAGCCCGTTACCGCATCAAAAGGAGTTAACTCATCTTTAGTGGAATATTCGCTTTTGCTGATGTTTTCAAAATTAATATCTGCAGATCCAACTACTGGCCACATGGCTAAAGAAGGTGCCAGAGACATTGCAGTAATAGACGCAGAATTTTTTATAAATTTTCTACGTTCTTTGTATATTGCCTGATCGGTAACATCAGACTCGGTTAAATCCATAGGCTTTCGTACTTTTATCAACATGCTCATCAATGCCTTAGTAATCAGTTATTTATTTAGTATTAGAGTAAATTATATTGTAACGGTTCAGAGATTCATCCACCTTGCGTGCATAATCTTGTACTGTCCAGCCTAATAGACCGGACTTACGACTAATTAATGACCAATCAGTTATTGGAAAAATATGAACTCAGTAGATCTACCAGTTCTTTAGGGTCAAATGGCTTCTCGAATACGCCTATTGCTCCATTTTGAATTGCAGTGTCTTTTACGGCTCCATACATAGCGGTGATAAATACAATAGGAATTATAGCATTTTCATTGATTAATTTCTGTTGCAATTCAAGACCCGTCATACCAGACATATCTTGATCTAATACTAAAACGCCTTCACTGGGTTTAGGATGTGCTTCTATAAATGCTTCAGCTGAATGAAATACTTCAACATCATAACCACGTTTTCGTAATATCAAAGTGTGTGAATGACACACTATTCGATCATCATCCACTAGATAAATTTTAGTTGCACTTGAAGACAATCTTGTTTCTCAGTATTTAATGTGAATGATTAATGTAGTAATAGCTTACTACATTAAATTCATACATGCGCTCTTCATTTTTCTCACTCGATGATGTAGAAAATCTTAAATTAATCATTTTTCGCGTAAAGCGCGTTGTACAAGCACTCAGGAAGACCAAATTCGCATAAGATGGCCCATCATCCAATAGTAACTGAACTTAAATTTTATCTGAGGTTGCTTCTTCAAAAATTGCACTACTAGAAAGTACAACTTTCAATAACAAAGATGTGGTTAATATGCGTGATAGTGCAGTTTGAATTTTTTCATCCCAATTAAAATTGGATATACACTAAATTGAACATGGGCTAGATAGGACTATTTTAAACAGCTATGTTTCCTTGTTGAGGTTTTATATAAGTACGTTTTCACCAAGTTTAATACTCAACAAACAAAATTTCTTTCTTAATGTTGGGTAGCTAACCAAGGTTAGCTACCCACACCCTTAGAAAGGGACCACTAAGATTGGATACTACTTTCTTTTATAAAGTAGATTTTTTACCAAGCAGCAATTCCAAAGCCACTACTTGGAATGTCAGAGTCTGCTTGAACTGGAGGATAGCGACCCTCTAATTGCAAGTCACCCACTCGGCAATCATCATCACCTGTTGGGTTACCAGCCATATCAAGCTTATCCCAAATCGTATCTTCACCTGCACAATCTTCAATGACTCTGTAAATTGCGATGGTTGTGAAACCACCTGGTGGATACAACCAATCACCTGAGCTATTTTGTCCGATTGCAAATGGCACAGGAGTGTTCAATGCATAAAGATATTCAGTGTCCTTTGGATTTTGGCTAAGTGCTAGATCCAATCCACCTGCTTGATACAAGAAATCTCTTTGATCGGGCTGAATTATTCCTCTGTCTCCATCGGTTGCTGGAGAGCTGGAAATTCTATGACGGAAGTTTTCCACTACACCAGAGAATTGAGGCACACCATCAACAACAGTCACAGGTGGTCCACCGTCTTCCATAATACAAGTTGTTAAATCCATTCTACGAATAGAAATACCTGAGTTGAAGAAGGCTTGTGCATACACTGTACTGGTACGTGTTGAAATTTGTGACCAACATGTGTCATCACCAAGGTCAGGCTTGTTTGGTTGAATCCGAACTTTGGCACCAAACTTGTTGACAGTAAATTGTGAAGTACCGCCTTGACCACGCTGTTGGAAACTACCATGCGTCATTATCACGCAGTCGTTAAAGTTTCGTCCTTTAACAGGCAATACAGAAAAACCAAAGTTATCATTACCGGAAGTTTCACTTACAACGGGGTTAGTGAAACGTGGAGCAATATCATCTGGGCTAGCTCCATCAAAGTTATAACCTAACATTCTCGCTATACCTCTAGCGATACGAGAACGGTCTCGAATAGGAACACCCCTTCTATTTAACTTGATGACTTCCACGATATCATCTTCCGTACCATTTCCTAACGCAAAGAAAGTATTACGTTGTGAAACAATCAACTGACGCCCTTCGTTCAAGAATGACATTTGCGCCGGATCACCGTTCTCGTCACGTGTAGGTCCATGCGCAATTCTTCGGAATGTACCTCTACGATTGTTAAATCTGTAAATCGTAAATGAAGTTCCTTCAAAATTTTCAATCTCTGGACGCTCGCCACAAGTAATACCTGTGGGGGCTAAGAAACCAACGGGTAAGCCTGGGCAACCGTTGAACTCAACTTCACCGCTACCGGCGTTGACTGTGGCCACTAAGTCACGATTAATTCCGAACGCTCTTCGCGAATCGCGATCAACAGAACGTGGTTCTTGACCAACTGTTGATGCTGTATCAGTAAGTGTTACATCACATTTGTTAACACGGAATGCAGAAACAGATCCAGCTAAGCTATCACTTGTAGGATCAAATCCAGCATTAATCATCATTACATACTGAGTTCCTCTATACTCTTTTACGATTACAGAGAACTGACCTGATGTAACAATGCCGTCATCGTTACCATAGCCACCGGATTCTGCGCGCTGTACTTCTGTAAGAGTTCCATCTGATGCTCTTGCAAAAACAATCAGGCGGTTTTGCTGTGGATTACCATCATCATCACGCTTTACCCGATTTTCGTTTACATATACCGCGCCTTTGGTTAAGTCATAACCGCAGTCGCGCGCCATCACACCAGAAAATGGAGCTAATAGAAGCACCATTCCTAGCGATAGCATAATTGATATAGATATTTTCATATCCTCCCTCCTAGTAGTCATAAGATACGAGACATGCAGTTGCGATCATGCAAAGCAATCCGCAAATAACTTCATCACTGAAGTGCATGCTTCATTTTTTTGAAATTTAGTTTTGATTGTTTAAGAACGTCGCCTTAATCAAATCTAACTAAATTTCATTTGCCACTGCGTAAACACGCAGCGAACAAAACTAAAATTCGTAGATTGATTCAGGCTGGTACGAGGCCTGTAAGAATTGAAACGTCAAAGTTTTGGACGTTTGATGGCTCTTAATTGTATTAAGAGTAAAGAAATGGACTGTGTTTAGGTCCGTGAGTGAATTTCAAAGATTTTGGAAATTACTCTTTTATGCTTATATTTAGCTATGCTTTATAGGCCAATAATGCAATTAAATCAAGGACTAATCGACTTTTTTAGATTGAATTAAAATTCAATTTTGCGAAACTTGATAAATTTTAGTGAGTTACACCAAGATTTCTTAATTTACTTAAAGCACTTAGCTTAAATAAGGTTAATTTAACTTGGCTTGGGATCGCTCAAACATATCGCCCGTAAAACGGTTTACATTGTCAATCGATTTCACTAGCTCGGAAGCGATCAAACCTACCTTTTTGCGTTGATTTCGAGATTCTGTACGTAACATCTCAAATGCTTGATCACTACTGATGTTAAAGCGCGCCATAAGAATGCCAATCGCAATGCTTGTTTCACGCCCTTGCTGCAAAGCTATGTTTAATTGTGACTCAGTCTGTTTCAGTGACCTGATATCCTCTGCCCGTTGCATCGCTGACTCAATAGTAGGTAACACATGCTGTACATCAATAGGTTTGACTAAATATCCTAGTGCACCGGCATTAGCCGCTTCTGTGACAAACTCATCATCTGAATATGCAGAGAGAAATATACAAGAAACATCTGCTTTATCCCTGAGCTCCAGGGCAGCATCGACGCCTGAAATATCAGGCATTCTAAAATCCATAATGGCAAGATCAGGTTTGACTTCACAACCGATTTCTACAGCTTGCTTACCATTCTCTGCCTCTAAGACATCGAAATCATACTGACGCAGGTTTTTAGCTAGAGTAACCCGAATTACGCGGTCATCATCCGCGAGTAGTATTTGTGCTTTAGACATGCTTCTCCTCCAAGTAGCAGACCTAAATTATAATTTTTTTATAGTTATAAAGGATCTTCGTCCTTTTGCTTAACAAGTTTAACAGACTTTAATTAAACTTGAATTTACTTTAATTAAATTTTAATTTTGCAATAATTAGCTATAATATTTCTTATTATTATTAATACTTTATCAGCTAATTATCATATTGCTTCTAGAATATTGAGCTCTGAAGCTAACATATTTAAAACAACCGGTGGGTAAAGTGTAAGCGTTGCTTTTACATAATTATCGACTTGTTCATACTGTAACTCAGCACCTTCTGGTGGCATTAAAGACTGCACCATCCCTAGGCCCACACCCCCACTCTCCAAATTCTCATCAAAATCAAATGAGTCCAGTTTCTCAATGATATTGGCGACAGCGATCTCAACCTTGTCGTCTTGATTTTTTATTATTACTCGCACTCCATTTGAATCGACAGCTTCTACTGCACGATGCTTCATTGCATTGGTGACTAATTCAGAAATAATAAGTGACACTGCTACGGTCTCTTCTTCCCATAACTCTAAATGCTCGGAATCTTCACACAGCACTTCAAAAGAAATTTCTTGGGAAAATAATTTACTTGATGCTTGTGTTATACGACTAACAAGTTCAACCAAATTTACTAACCTATACTCAGAATCAATCATCAAATTATTAACAATAGAAATAGTATCTACCTGGTTAATAGAAGTTACCAAAACATCACGAAGTTGAGGATACGTATCTAAATTGACTTTTAATAACCCAACGATTGCTTGTAAATTATTTTTAATACGATGTCGCATTTCACGACTGACTTCATCACGTTGCACCTTAATATGATCAAGCCTCTCTTGCTGGCTTGTACTACGCTGAGTTATATCTCGACATAATATTCTCAGCTCTCGTGGCATACCTGCTTGAGCTTGGATCAAACGTAACCGTTGGTGAGTATTTATAAGATCACCCTCTTTTGTAAGCATTCGCACTTCCATTTCAAACTCATTCACTTGATCTTCAAAAACAACACTAAAGTGACGACTGGCACGACGAATATCATTCTCGTGAATCAAGTTCCAAATTGGTTTATGCAACAACTCATCTTTTTCATATCCTAAATATTCTGAGCAAAATTGATTCACGGATTGAATAATGCCGTTAGCATCAACTGAGAAATACATATCCGGTGCATTTTCGTATAAATCCTGCAATCTATTTTGACTTCGAAGCAATTGTTGTTCCATTTCAACGCGTTCACTAACATCATGAACAAGAGCCAAACATGTTTGGTTTGATTTAAATAAATTAGCCGATTTAGACGCTGCCCATTCTGTATGCTTAACTTTTCCTTCGGCATCCTGAATTTGCAAACTAAACTGGTTTTCATTTGCATCAGCTTCCAACATGTATTTATGCAGTTTATCTAAGGCTTCCTTCTGATTTGGGTGTTTTAATGGCCAGTGGTTTGGTGACTTCCCGAAGACTTCATTCTCACTCCAACCTAAAATTTGCCTGGCTTGTTCAGACCATCTTGTTATAGCGCCCTCAACATTCCATTCGATGATGGCCGTAGGAGAATTTTGCAAATGCAGATCCAATGTTTGTTTGGCTTTTTCCTGTCTTTGTTCAGCAAATTGGCTTTGTAATCGATTTGATATCCACTCCGCCATCATCTGCACATACTGTATTTCACTGTCTGTAAATTCATCTGCACGTGGTTCAATACTAGAAAAATTTAAAGTGCCGTAAGGTCTATTATCCAAATACACTGGAGCACCAATATAGGCTTCAAGCTGAAGTTCAGAATACGCGGGATGATGAACAATCTCAGTCTGCTTGGCATGCGCAAATCCCATTGCATTTCTCGATTCAATTAATAACTGACAATAGGTCAACCCTAGTTCAAATTTATCACCTGATTGTATTTTATAAGATGATGATGTGGTGTGTACTTGCATCACAGTATAACGATCGCCCTCTATATAAGAAAAAATTCCACATTTCATATCTAAATGCTGACAACCACTTACTAGCAAACATTGTATTTGGTTATGTAGAGTGGTTTCTTCTACTGAAATAATAGAATAAAAAGAATGTAAGGCATCTTCATTACGCCGTAATGCAATTTCAGCATGTTTACGTTTGGTAATATCCGCGGTCGTTCCAATCACTCGTAATGGTTTTCCATTTTCATCGCGTTCTAAAATTCGGCCACGATCATGCACCCATCGCCATTCACCTGACTTGTGTTTAAGACGATGTTCATGCTCATAAAAATCGGTATCACCTTGTATGTGAGCATTAAACGCATGTTTTGTTTCGTTTAAGTCATTTTTGTGAATCAAAGATTCCCATGGGTGCTTGTCATGCAATAGCTCTTCTTTTAAATAACCTATTAATTCATACCAGCGATCATCGAAATAAAATTCATCCTTACCTAAATCTATTTCCCATACACCATCTTGTGTACTTTCCAACGCAAGCTGTAAGCGTTGCTGCTGTTTGCGCACTTTCTCTGTGGCTTCGAATCGTCGTTGACGGTCTTTTTGATACAAATAAAACGCAATAACAACTGCAGCAAGAATCGCTAAAAACTTAAGCAGCCCGTTAAGAATGATATCTTTCAATCTTTCAGAGAATAACGTTGCATTATGAAGCGATACCACATCCCACTGTGTACCACTAATGGAAGCCACTGCACCTACACGTTGCATATCATCGGGCTCTAAATAAACATCATTGACTAATTCTAAATCTGTGCCTGGAGTAGCTAATTCGACAAACCCTGGTACATCTTGGCGCCACAGTACAAGCTGGTAATCAACATTTTGATGTTTGTAAAGTAGTGGTTGTACTAATTCAGGTGGAAAGCTAACACCGAAAATTCCAAGAAAATTATTTTTGTGATTCCAAGGAACAATAATATTGAAATGGTCATGCTCAGAATTACGATGCATTCGCACAGCGTACTCTATCTGACTTTCACTGATTGACGGCAATAAATAAACTTCTGGTTTGTTTTGCTGTGTGCCATCCGAATCAATTATTAATTTGCCTTGCTTATCCCATATAAGAAAATTAAGTGCATCAGGGTAGCTACTACTAATCTCACGATTAAGTATTCTAATTGCGGGAGAATCAGTCTTTTTACTTTGCTTGGCTTCATTTAGTAACTCAGTATGATTCTCAGCAAACATACCCAGACTGTATTCCATCTGCTCAACATAATTCGCTATTTCATTAGCTGCAGACCATGATGAGCGCTGCATCAATTCTGTTTGAGACTTTTCGAATTGCGAGTAGTGCTCCCAACCACTCCACAGAAGCAAAGCTAAAACAACAGACAATAGGAACACTACAACTGAAAGCGGAACCCTTTGCTTAACAAAAGGTAACTTCGCAGTTGAAGCAAACCAAGTTTTGCTATCAGCCGAGATAACTCCTCCTTTACGGCAACCTCCCAACCAATGCGTTACTCTTATAATTCTTACTCGATGTACGAGCACTGCTTCTTTTATGAATTTTTATTAAGCAAGCTGTCTAATATACTTTAATACTGCTTATCGAATCTAATTAATAAATTTAATAGTTTTTGCTAATACCTGTTCAATCACTTTATTTATAGGTTGATCCTTTACCATTTAATTCCATGGTGCTCAATGGCTTTAATTTTGGCTTCTGAATTGCTCAATTCCGGAATATCTAATCCATCCAGCTTGTTACGTAATTCTTGTGTTGCTTCTCTTGCCTCAGATGCATTTCGAATTGCAGTAGGAGTGATAAGAACGAGAAGCTCTGTGCGCTCAGATGACTTGGTTGTAGTACCGAACAATGGGCCCAGTACTGGTAAATTACGTAATCCTGGGACACCTATGTTGCCATCAGAATTTGTATCTTGAATAAGGCCCCCAAGTACAATTGTATCGCCACTCGGGACAGAAACTGAGGTGCTTACTTCACGTTGATCAATTGTAGGTGAATCTATTGCAGATGAAGTCGTGGGATTTGCAGTACGTATATTTTGATAGATATCCATTACAACCGTACCATTTTGACTCACTCTGGGTGCTACTTGCAGCGTCACACCTGTTTCAACAAACTGAATAGTACTTGTCACTAAATCACTTGTACCCGTATTCGTAGATTCTGAAGTACGCACAGGGACTTGATCACCTACATTTATTGAAGCCGTATGATTATCAAGCACCATTAATGACGGTGATGAAAGAACTTGCATCTTGTCATCTTGAGCAAGCGCACTTAGAACAGCTCGAACAATTCCACCCGAATCTACTAATGAATAAGAAAATCCACCGTTTGTAGTCGCACCAATTAGTCCTGCATCTGCACCACCTACACCATCACCTAATCTACCAATACCCGTATTTCCATCAATGTCATTATTTCTGAAAAACCACTGTGTTCCATATTCCAAATCACCTGTGAGTTCTACTTCTACAATAGTAGCTTCAAGCAATACTTGTAATGGCGAAATATCTAAACGTTTAATTGCATCTTCTATGTCTTTATATTCTTCATTTGTGGCTTTTACTACCAAAGCATTATTTTCTTCATCAGCAATAATTTTAATTGGACTGTTATTATTACCACTTCCATTCGTTCCACTATTGAATGTATCTGAAGAAGAAAAACGTTCTGTATTAGGACTTAAACTTCCTGGCAGTGAAGCACCTGCACCAGTTGGAACACCTGCGCTTATTCCATCAGCATCGCCACTAATAAATCCAGAATCCGAATTACCAATACCAGAGCTTTGACTCACTCCACCCGATAATCCAGGTGCTAGGGCAGCAGGATCTTGTCCTTCTTGCGTGGATACGTCCGCATCAAATAACTCCGACAATATTTGCGCTAAGTATCCAGCACGTAAATTTTGTACAAAATATACGTGCAAGGTGCGTGCAATGGTGTTATCGACCCGATCTAAGCGATCGATCCACTGTGAAACCGTATTTAAATAACGACGCTGTGGAGTTATAGCGAGAATTGCATTTAAACGTTCTATTTCAACAAAGCGTAAAATATCGACTTGTTTCTCTTGTCCACTAAAACCAAAAATTGAATTTAATTCTTCTATAACTTTTTTAGCAGAAGATGAGGTCAATCTGAAAATGGCAGTAGACATCCCTTTGAATTGATCTACATCAAATATCTCCACTGTATCCAGCATATTCTTTAATTCCGCCTGGGTACCCGAAACTAACAAAATATTTCTACCAGGATCTGTTTGGATCATGGCATTTTCACCTTGCAAGGAACGCAGAACGTTTTTCATTTCTGTTGCTGAAATATACTGCAATGGCACAACAATAATTTGATAACCTTTTTGACGATCTAACTCATAAGAAGGCGTTACTACACTACTTAAGCCCTCGCTGGCTGGAAGTATTTGAAAAATTCCTTCATTTTCAGCCAGTACCGCATTGTTAGCTTTGAGTATATTTTCCATCACGGGTATCAATGCCTCTTTAGCCAATGGTCGACCCGTTTTAAGGCTGACCGTGCCTGTTACACGCTCATCAACCACATATGCACGACCCAACAAATCTCCAAGAATAGTCGCAGCAACCTCTTCAATGGGTGCATCTTGAAACATTAATGTGATATCACCAGTAGCACTATCGGATAAACCTGATGATCCAGGTCTTGCTGTAAACGTACCCGTTCCGGGATAAAACTCTGCAGCACGCTCTTCAGGTTTAGTAGGAGTATTAGATTCTCCATCTGCTGATGTAGCAGTATCAACTTCTATATTTTTTGTTGAAGTCTTAGCAACATCATCTACGCTAACTTCTGGCTGATTATTAGAAGAATTTGTTGTCGTGCAACCACTGAAAATAAAAACCAACGCTACAAATACAAAATGTAAGCATTTTTGAAAATCTGAAAGTTTGAATCTATTCATAAAAACCTTATGTTTAACAAGCAAACAAAGAATTGTTTGATAAACACCAAACAATTACATAATTAAATGTAAGTTGTATTAAACACGATGGTTAACGCACAATTAATTGCACGCTACCTCCTCCAATATATTTATTATTTTCGATACTTAAGAGGCTATTGCTCTGAAGCTAATTGCACCAAATTAGTGAGGGCGGGGTCTGGGGCCGTAAAAGGTGCTTATTTATCAATTATTTGTCTACACGTTACGCGGCAGACTCTAAAGAGTCAATGGAAATCTAAAATACAGTATAAATCTTAAGGTTAAATTATTTTTATTGGGATTAAATAATCAGTGCTTTATTAGTGAGTTAACTAAGGACTACAAACAAAGTAAAAAATTTTTAGATTTTAATCATCAAAAATTTTAGCGCCAAGAGCCTCTAATGCCCGTAATTCATCCTCTGTAATATCTTCATCATCATAAAAATCTTCATCATCAATTTCTAACGATGCATCTTCCCAGTCACCCAATAATTCATCGCCTAAATCACTGTAACCGCTATCTTCGTTATAGCTAATATCTTTATCGTTTACTGCAGGTATTTTTATTGGTGATTTTCTTAACGAACTTCCCCCCGACTTAGTTTCACGTATTCTGGGCACTTCATTAATATTATCTGACTGACCCGTTTTCGTCTTATTGTTCCATGATTTACTCGTCACTTTTTGTTTTGGCAGATCTTCCGTATCACCATCCGCAGATCTCTGATAAGCACGAACCGCACTACTCGTTGTACGATTTATTTTACTTTTGTTTAATTGACTAATCAGCTTTGCTTGTTTTGCTTTACTACTCCCTTCAATAGGTGTGACGAAAAGCTTATATTCTATTTCTGCATTTTGAAACTTCACATAATCAGATGATACTTCCGCAATTTTCCAATTTTTATAATTTTCCCCAACTTTTAATCTTTCCATCTGTTTTGCTTTTGTATCTGCAATAATTCCAACTTGCACGTCTGTACTTCTTGCAGTCCCTACTAAAATGAGATGTGATAATTCATTAACAGTAGTAACTTGACTTAGAGTATTTGAACCCGGCGCTGGAAACCGTCCTTTTACAAACAAAGGCCTTTGAGTGATTTCAGAATAATTTTCTATGTCACCTAATAATCCAAATTGCGGTAGCTCGTAGTCAATGGATTTAGCAATATCTTTATCAGTGTTTGGTATATCTAATTCATTTGAATCCAGCGGGTAAGACATCACTTGATAGGCAAATAGTGCTAACAATGCTAAACAAATTGTACTCAAGAATATCTTCACAATAACTTCCTAACTTGTCTCTTCCGCAGCCAAAAAACCTGACACATCAAAACGGATATCTAAAGCTTCATCAGAATTATTAGAGTTCTGACTTCTAAAAGTAGTTCGATATCCTCTACCGATATTTATTTTGTCGATTATCAGCACTGGAATATGGGCTTCAAGATCATATATGAAATTACGCAAACTACTTATATCTGCACGACAATGCACGGAAACTTTAATTTGACGTTCATCCAGATTTCCACTGGTCACTGGTTGAGTGCTTAATATTTTAGCTCCATTACGAGTTAATACATCTTTGATTATTCCTTGTAATTCAGCAGAAATAATCGCGGCTTTACCATGCTCAAAATAATATTCTTGTTCCTCATTGTATGCTTGCAACTTTGCTAGTTTGTTTGACAAACCTTTAGTTCTACCAGATATCGCTTTATATTGTGTTAGTCGATGTTGCAATGATGCAACCTCATCTTTAGTGCTGTTAAACACAGCATAAGCAGGTAGTATTACTAAAAATAATAAAAGCACTACTGCAAAAACAAGTACTGAAAGTGCAGCTAACTTATGTTTTGATTCTGGCATCTGTGGAATATTCATTATTTTTCTTAACTATGAATTTACTTCACGCTTGATTTGCGCCGTTATGGAATAACGCTCCAAGCCATCACCGCCACTTTGTGTGACTGGAGCTGCAAACCGAATATCATCAAACATTCCTGTTTGATCAATCACTGGAATCAATTCAGACGCTGACGCCGATAAACCTTGGATGGATAGCAGCCCTTCCTCCACACTTAAACGTTGAACATATGTGTGATCAGGCATCACTTGTGTTAATAAATTTAACATCTCAATGATACTGGGATTGTCCTCTTTAATATTAACTAAATACCCCACTTGATCTTGCATTTTTGAATATTCACTTTGTAACTTTTTTACTTTTTGTACCGTATGCTCCAAGCTCTCTAGCTCAGACGAAAGTTTATTAATATGAATATAATTAATCGCCAAAGGAGTTACCCCGGTTAAGATTAATAATCCTGCTGCTGCAGTTGCCAACCATTTGATAGATGAATTGTTA
Organism: Gammaproteobacteria bacterium; assembly: GCA_965243395.1. GTDB lineage: Bacteria > Pseudomonadota > Gammaproteobacteria > UBA4575 > UBA4575 > JABDMD01. The sequence continues at coordinate 1,139,739 of CBDEUS010000001.1, forward strand.
TTTCTGTTAATACCTGCTTGTGAACGGAGTAAATTTACCCCACTCAAGTTTTGATCAGGATCATCAGCATTAATAATATCAATGCTCTGTAGATGCACATTACTATTTTCAATTGCAGCAACAACAGGATTTAGAATTTCTTTTCTTATAACAATCAACAGTACCCTAATGAGCTGTTTATCTTTAAAGCGCTCTTCAATACGATAATCAAAGTAGACATCTTCTTTATCAAATGGAGTATAGCGGTCCATTTCATACTGAATCACTTCATATAGATTTTCTTCTGTATTAGCTGGTAATGATACCTGTCGTGTAAGCACTTCACTTTTATCAATATGTACATTTAATGCTAAGCTCTCTTTTGATGCTTCACTATTAAACAGTTCCTCTAACATTTGAGTTTTGTTTTCTTTTGACTGTTCAATATGTAGTAATAATTCATCACTGCTATTTAGAACTTGAAGCTGATCCGGATCTAATTTTAATAGTAAAGAATCTTTATTACGCCCAATGTTTTTATTTCTATCTCCAGGCAATAGCAAAAACAACCCCTCTGCCCACCAGATGAGTAATTCTTTTACGGACTGTGTAATTGAAGATAAAATAGTATGTTCCTGTAGTTATAATTATTATGAATACTTTTGCAGATTATGGTGAAGCAGCAATTTTAGTTGCTAATTTATCCCAACTTCCACCCTAATATTGCAAAAGGTTCAAACGTATTGCCTCTTTGTAATCGCACAATACATGTAATTGTTGTCGAGTATCCATTTGGATCTCTAGCATTAACATGCAATGTATAAATTAAACCCCCTGTTTCTGTAAAATAGTCAGTAGAAAAATCTTCACTTTGACCTGCATCAGTCACATTGTTGAGGGCATTTTTAACTATATTAGAAGCTAATGCAGTGTTGACACCTAAATCTTGTGCATGAATAGTTACATAAGGTTTAACTCTATTAAAAATCTCTGGTGTCATTCCAAGTAGAAGTGACAACTCATCAATACTATCAAACTCATCATCTTTAGATTCATACGCGAGCCCGTGAGCCGCATAATCCTGATCTTCTGCTCCATTTGCTCGCTTTAGACTATCCCGATCGCGCCAATCACCTATTGCGCCTGCAATTAATGCGCTGTTTTTGTCGTTTACACCAACTGCAATGAACAATGATTCTAATAAGTCTATTGGGGCCAGATTAATATCCACTTTCCCTGATTCATCCACAATGGATACAGATATTTTTACATCATCTATTTGATAACTATAGTTTGGTTTTTTAATTATGTAGCCTTGCAGTTCATCACGACTAATTAGCTTATGTACACTTAACATTAAAGCACCTTCCGCTGCATGTTTAGTTTTAAAACTACTTACAACATTATTAGCCAAACTCAAACTGGCGCGAGCTTGGTATGAAACTGAACCAGCAATTACAGCTAAAAATGCTGTAATCCATAATACGGTTATTAAAGCAAATCCCTTATGTGTACGATGCATAGACATTACGGTAAAACATAAGCTCCATATCTTGTTTCAACGATCAATGGTGGCCATTCAACGGATTCAACAATTGGTTCAAGGGATATAGAAACTTTTGTTGGAAGTGCGCTTTGATTCAGCCAGTTTTTATACCAATTTAATACTCCGGTTTTTTTATTTACACCAAAGTACTCAAACTTAATATTTTTAACATTTTTAATTAATTTTACATCTCGTCCACTAAACCGCGCCTTGCCTGAAAAATAACTATTTGCAGGCAGATACCGTACGCTTAGATTCAATGCACCATTTTGTTTTTGCTTAAAAATTTCATAAATATAAAGATAATCATCTAAACCATATTGAGGAGAACGTGCTAGAAAGATCATCCTGTCTGCATCACCATTAAAATATTTATTTTTTGATTTATCTTCTTGAATGGGATAAAAAACAGCCTCACTTAGTACCTTACGCAAAAAACGCTGTGCACTGACAACTTCATCTAGGTTATTTTGATGTTCATCAACTTTTGCCCACACCTTATTTCCAAAAGTAAACCCATTTACACACAGTGTTACTACAATTGAAATGATGACAAGCGAAATCAGTAGCTCGATTAAAGTTAATCCCGATTGATGAAGTGTATGTTTATTCATTTTTACTAGGCACTTGCTAATCTGAAAGTCATTGTCTTTAAAGAACGCATACCTTTTTTACTTTTCCAAAATACATTCAACACAATTTGATACCGATTCACTTTTTCAATTGTGTTATTTGATGCATCCAAAGCTTGAACCTCTAATTTCCAGTGATATCGGTTGTTATAAGCACCCTCACTCACGCTTGGCAATGTGTCTACTCTTATTCCGATTTCGGCCAGATGTGAATCTGCATACATAGACGCTTGAGCATAATCGTCTGCAAGACTAGAACCTTGTAATGCTGAGGAAAAAGCTTGATAGGCAACGCCGAGCGAAATGGCCAACACTGATAGAGCCACCAGCGTCTCTAATAAGGTAAATCCATTTAAGTGTCTATATTTATTATTAACCATGACTTAGTTCGACTTTGCCGGACAACCATTCCACAACAATACGGTATGTTTTTTTCCCATTTGAAATATTAATTTCTCCGCCAGATGAACTGCCATCAGGTGCAAAGTGAATTTGTGAAATGTTTTTATTAGCTTTTAAATCCCGCGCAGAGAACATTTGCAAGTCCAGAGATGAATCTAAAGCTCTTTGGCGCTTGTTTCCTACTATCCAATAAATTCTTTTTTCATTATCCAATGCAAAAGAAACCTCTTTGCGTTTAGTAATTGCTGCTATCCGGGCTTGTCTTAATGTCACTAAAATATCTTGTGATGTGGCTTTTAATGCAGCGCTGGATGAAAGTCGGCTATAGGCCGTTGCCGAAATCGCCGTAATGCTGATTGCTATGACGAGTGTTATTAATAACTCAATTAGTGTAAAACCAGAGTAAGTACCATATGTATTATGTGATTTTAATTGCAAAGCATTCATTTACATTAGTTCCAGCTAAATACATCCTGATTCTCTTTTTCTCCACCTTCCGCACCATCTGCACCCAGGCTATAAATTTCATATTCAGCATTTCTACCGGGATAACGATAAAGATAATCTTTTTTCCACGGATCTTGCGGAACAAAATTCTTACGCAAATAAGGACCGTTCCAACCGTCTACACCGGCGGGTTGTTGCACAAGTGCTTGCAAGGTTTGCTCAGTAGTTGGGTAACGATTGGTATCAATTTTATACATTTCCAATGCTGAAGAAAGTTCTTCGATTTGAATTTTGGCTGCTTTGGTTTTTGAGTCACCTAAACGTTTCATAACTTGTGGTCCCACTATTCCAGCAAGCAAGGCCAAAATCGCCACTACAACCAACAATTCAATTAACGTAAATCCTTTATGGGTCATATTATTTTTTATCATACTTATTACTCTTTAATTATGTCGCTAAGTCATTAATGCTCACCATGCCAAGCAAAATAGATACAATAATTCCTCCAATCATTACGCCCAGCAATATGATGATAGCTGGTTCAAATAAATTAACTACTCTCTGCATGGCATTTGAAGTTTCTTTTTCATAAATTTCTGAGACACGTTTTAACATACTGTCTAACTCACCTGTTTCTTCGCCTACTTTAATCATTTGTAATGCTAAAGATGGAAATAAATTTGCATTACTTAACGTTTGAAACAAACTTTTGCCTTCTTTAAATTGCTCCATCGCTTTACTGATGTTCTCAAGAAATAAACTATTGGAGAGATTAGCTTTAGCTATCGGAAGTGCTGATAACACTGGTACACCATTCGATAGCAAGCTACCTAAGCTGCTGGTGAATTTTGCGGTTTCATGCTTTACCAATAAATCACCAAAAACTGGAAGTCTCAAAAATCTCGCATCCCAAAATGCACGATATTTTGGGGATTTAAATAAGTATCGTAGTAATAAAATGAGTGAAATCAACGCAATAATAATTACCCACCAATAATTGCTAACGTAATCCGAAATATTTATTACTATTTTAGTAGCAATCGGCAGCAATTCTTCATTACCTTCGAATAACTCAGTAATTTTAGGCACCACAAAAGTCATAATGATAAACAAAGATGCTATAGAGACTACAACCAATATCATTGGATAAATTAGTGATGAAATTAATTTATCACGCATGGTTTTAGCGCTCTCTAAATAAGCATGCATGCGAGATAATCCAATTTCTAAATTACCACTGGCTTCAGAAGCACGAACCATATTTACATAGTAAGGGCTAAAAATTGTTTTTTGCTTCTCTAATGCACTAGATAAATCATTTCCAGATTCAACATCTTCTAATAAATTAGCTGACATATTGCGAACATTTTCGTGTTCCGAAAGATCTTTAAAAATACGTAAGGCATGATCAACAGGTAATTTAGCTTTTACCAATGTAGAAAGTTGTTCAGTAAAAGAAAGTAATTGGCTTGCTGTAATTGATTTTTTAGAGACTTTGAAATAATCGACTAATGCACTTCTTGATGTAGATTTAGCTTCTTTTGCATAAATTGGGATGTAACCAGAATTTTGCAACCAATTAATTACTTCAGAATGATTACGCTCTTCACGCTGTCCTTCGAAGATTTTTCCCTCGGGAGTAGTCGCTTTGTATTCAAAATTTGGCATGATTTTTTAAAGAACTTATGCATCCTGCGTGACACGAAGTATTTCTTCCAATGAAGTAACCCCTTGCGCAACTTTTTGTAACCCATCTTGATACATTGTTTTCATACCTTGCTGTAAAGCAGCATTTTCAAGTGTTGTGGCATCAGCGTGTTCAAGAATCAACTTTCGAATTTCATCAGTTATCATTAGCAATTCAAGAATACAAATTCGGCCACTGTATCCGGTATGATGACAGGCATCACAACCGCCATCGGCGACATACATATGTTCTGTCTTTACATCAGGCCCTAACTCATCCTTAATTTTTGCAGGCATCTCGGTTTTTGTTTTACATTCATCACATAAAACACGTACTAACCGTTGAGCAACAACTGCGTTTAGTGTAGATGTTAATAAATAATCTTCTACGCCCATTTCCATTAAACGCGTAACACTGCTTGCAGAATCATTTGTATGTAACGTTGACAAAACCAAATGCCCTGTTAATGCAGATTGCACACAAATTTCTGCAGTTTCCAAGTCACGCATCTCACCAACCATAATTACATCGGGATCTTGTCGTACAATAGAGCGCAATGCATTTGCAAATGTTAAGCCGATACTAGCCTTAGCTTGAATTTGATTTATGCCCTCTAGTTGGTATTCAACCGGATCTTCAACTGTAATGATTTTACGTCGCGGTTCATTCAATAAACTAAGTGCAGTATATAAAGTAGTTGTTTTACCACTACCCGTCGGACCTGTAAGCAAAATCATGCCATGCGGTTGACTCAATGCATTTATAAATTTGTCATGATCTCCTTGCTGGAACCCTAATGCTTTAAAATCCAATACGACAGATTCTTGATTAAGCAACCTCATAACCACGCTTTCGCCATGCATAGTAGGTACGGTGGAAATTCGCATGTCGAAATCACGACCCTGAATGCGATTACGAATTCTTCCATCTTGAGGTAAACGTCGTTCCGCAATATTTAACTTCGCCATGATTTTAATTCTGGAAATCACTGCTGCTGCAAACTGACGTGGCGGAGACTCAACCTCTTGTAATACACCATCAATGCGATAACGTACTTTTAAGTCGCCTTCGAAAGGTTCAATATGAATATCAGATGCGCCCTGTTCGGCTGCACGTTGTATTATTAAATTAACTAAGCGTATAACAGGTGCTTCACTGGCTAGATCTTTTAATTGGTCCAGCTCATCATCTGAAATTTCGTCAACACTTACTTCATCTATAATTTGATTCATTTTGCTAGAATCAAGCCCTGATATTTGATTTATAACATCATCAATATCAGACAATGTACCAATGCGAACTTCTATGCTTTTTCCCGTTGCAATCCGTATTGCATCCACAACATTTTGATCTAACGGGTCAGCCATAGCCAAAACGATCTTGTCATCATTTTGATCCAAAGGAACTGAAGAATTTTCTTTTAAAAACCGAGGAGAAATTGCACCATTCAAAATTGCTTCATTAGGATATTCACTCCGTTGCACAACAGGCAATGCAAGAAGGCTACCTAATGCATCGGCAATATCTTTATCGCTCACTACACCTAAACGATTCAACATCGAAACAAAAGAAACATCCGGAGTTTCTTCCTGCATACGTTTAATTTTCGACAGATCAATGTCACGCAGTTTTGAACTGCGCTGCAGATAGTCCGCAATGTCCTCATTGGACAAATTTGTAGCGATATTCGACATGTCAGATAAGTTGAGCCCGTATTAAACAAATAGTGATGTTAAAAACTCACGCTATTTGCTTGATATTTCAGAATTATTATTATTATTCTCGACTATAGAATCATAGTCTTGATGAGGGAAAATTAAAAATATTAGAATTAATTTTAATTATTTAATATAAAGTATTGAATTCAATAAATAAAAACACCTTTTAAGCGAATAAACTAAATAATCTATCGAACATTTAAGCGAAATAAATGACCTTGATAATCAAAAACAGCTCCATAGCGTGTGATTTCCACTAACGCTAAGTCCTGTTGTAAATACTTACCTTCCGTATACATACCGCCATTTATTCGTATCCGACGCTGACTAGGATCTTCATGAAACATATGTACTGATACATTGAAATCAGGAATTTGCTCTTGAATCTCATATGGAAGTTCGCCAAAACTGGGCACTCCTGTGCTAACAGCAGTTTTATGTGTGACATGAGCTTGCGGCTCTGACTGTAATAATGTTTCTTCTGTATGATTTATATTTGAATCAACAAAGCTAGCATTTCTAATCTCGACCAGGTCGTCATCGAAATCATCATGAGGTGCATTTAATTCATTTAAAATTTCTTCATCGTGATGCTTTATCTCAGCTTCTGCCAAGTCAGAATAAATAGCAACAAGTTCTTGTTTTTTTGAAGCATCATTAATTTCGTTTTCAGCAGGCGGTTTTATTTCATAGAGAGGTTTAGAAATTTGAGATGTCTGTGGTGGGTTTTCTACTTGCTTACTTATTACTGGTTCCACCCTTTCTGCTAATATACTTTGCTGAGAATTGCTTATACTTTTTGCTTCTTTCACCAGAAAATCTTCATCTTCATTTATAATTTTGACCGCTTTTAAATCTGACTTATGAACGTTCTTAACAGGCACCATCTCGATATTACGTGTTAATGCCTTTGACTCTTCTGCTTGTGAATTATCTTCTTTTGCAATTAGTTCCTTATTGAAACTTTTTACTTCAGATAGCTGCTTCTCATACTGATGATCTTTATTAATAAAAAAATAAGTAGCTGTCCAAACTATCAGCGCTGTAAGAATTATTCCTATTGAAAGCAACCACCAATGATTCCAATCATTCCCATCACGAGCAAAACCCTCCCCTTTATATTCAACAGATATCGATGGTACTTGTTGACCAAGTTTGCGCTCTCGTTCTGCTTTTTTAATGGAGTCTAAAATAAATGACATTTGTCCATTCAGTATTTTTATTTAATTAAATATGGTGTATCAGTATCTTTATTATTAAAGTACATTTGAGTTACGGGGCCAACCACGCCATCAGATGGCAATTTATTAGCAATTTGGAAAGCACGCACCTGATCTACAAGCTCTTCGTTATATATAAATGGGTTGATTGATGTTGGCTTGCGGCCTTGAAGTTTGGCAAGCTTTTGTTCAATGAGTGCTACTGCTTCACCTTCAAAACCTGGATTGATGTAACGCACACCTGCTTGCAAAGGCCGCCAAAGCATTTCAAATTGACCACTCCAGTTTTCTTCAACTTCTGCTATCGGCACCAGTTTATAATTGTCTTTATTAGTGACAATTGCATAATCATCTTCAATAGATACTAAAACTATATAACTCGGTCCAAAGTGTTCATCCCTGCCTTTTAATAAAACAGGTCTATTAAGACCGATGACTTTTTGCATTGAACCAATTCCCTGGTAACACTGTAATTGATTATTTAAAGCATGCTCACAAGGATTAGAATCTTCGCTTGTATAATTTATTCCCCAGATTCTGAACAATTGCTTATAAGCCTTACCATAATTAGTAAGTTGCAAAGAATCGTCGACTTCTATGGTCTTAATATTTTCTTGATCCTTCGAAGCCAATGTAGTTTTCTTAGATGATATATTTGTTGTCTTGGTCTTCTCGACAAAGTTAGCTGGTTTTTCTTTGATAAAAACAGTCTCTATTGCACTATTTGCTATGCCCTCTTGTTGAACAATTATTTCTTTTTTATGTTTTTGTGGATTTTTATTTCGAGCTTTTGCATGCTCTCTAATTATTGGTTCTTTAGTTATACTTTCTTCGCTAACTTCATTTTCAACGCTCTCATTAAGAGAAATTAGCTTGAAATTATAGTTTTGATATGCAAAAACCGCTGTACCAGAAATTAATACTGCAAAAATGCTTGCCGCCAAAGCCTTGGGAAACATATCGCTATTAGATGGTTCCCGATCAAAAACTTCCCTTGCTGATTGCTTGATTATTTTTGAAGTAATCTTTGGAGTACTTAATGTATAAGCACCCAATAAAACTCTGTCGCATAGAATATTGATTAAACGTGGCACACCCTTTGTAATTTTAAATATCTGCTTGATATTCGATTCAGTGAATACTTTATGTCTGGCTCCAGCAATCGTTAAACGATGATTGATGTAGTAATTTGTTTCTTTTAGATTTAGCGGCCCAATATGAAAACGTGCCGTAATGCGTTGATTTACTTGCTCTAGCTCAGGTTTAGCGAGTAGTTCTTTTAATTCTGGTTGTCCGATTAAAATAATTTGCAGAAGTTTTTGCTCATTTGTTTCAAGGTTTGTAAGAGCACGGATATGCTCCAAGGCGTCAACACTTAAATTTTGCGCCTCGTCAATTACTAATACAGTATTTCTTCCTCTTGCATGCGTTTCTATAAGATATGTATTTATCTTTTTTACATATTCTTTAATGCTTGGCTGAAATGTAGAATATGAGAGCTTTAATTCATCACAGATTGAAGCCATTAATTCCATGGGTGAAAACTTGGGGTTAATTACAAAAGCGATATCCGTATTTTCTGGTAGCTGCTCAAACATACATCGACAGATAGTGGTCTTACCTGTCCCAATATCGCCCGTTAGGCAAACAAACCCGCCTTTACGAGTAATGCCGTAAAGCAAATGCGCGAGTGCTTCTTCATGCTGCTTACTTAAGAACAAGTATTTTGGATTCGGAGCAATCGAAAAAGCAGACTCATCTATATTAAAAAAAGACCCATACATATTTTTTTTATATTTATAATTATCAGCAAACACAGAATCAAGAAGCCGAGGAATAGCCTCTTAATCATTAAGCTTATTTTTTGAGCTTACTCTTATAAAGAGCGTGTATTCAACCAACTAAGTGTAAGGTTGTTTAAGCTTATATGTACGAATAATAGGAAATATTTATTAAGCTGGTGTGGCAAATGGAATTACATAACTGCTTTGCCGGTTGGAATAATCAATATATCGCTTCGAAATAGTAATATTCAAGCCTAAACAGACTTATCAGTAATAACTATGCCTGTTTAAAACGATTATCGATTTTACTTAATTCGAAGATAGCGGTTTCTTGAGATTTTATAATTAATTCATCAGCGGTTTTTGGTTTGCTGATAAAATAACCTTGCCCATAATCACAGTTTAAATCTTTAAGGATATTAAGCTGTTCTATAGTTTCAATTCCTTCTGCAACTATTTTTTTATTCAATGCCTTGCCCATGGAAATAATGGCTTTTACGATGGCACGCGATTCTTCATCGTTAGTTAAATCTCTAATGAACAGTTGATCAATTTTGAGAGTTTGTGCTGGTAGTTTTTTAAGATAACTCAGCGAAGAATAACCCTTCCCAAAATCATCAATGGCAATTTCGATGCCGAGCTTATTAATTTCTTTAAAAATAGAATAAGTACGGGGATCATCTTCTAGAAAAAGACTCTCGGTTAACTCAAATTCAACATTGGTTGTATGAATATCAAAATCATTTAGCCGAGACTCTATGTCATGAATAAAATTTTCATGACGTAACTGACGTGCAGATATGTTTATAGAAACTTTGGGTAAAGCTTTATAATCTTGCTGCCATAATTCACATTGTCGAATCGTTTCTTTTATGACCCAATAACCCAACTCCACGATGTAACCATTATCCTCGGCATAAGCAATAAATTTATCTGGTCGAATTGGTCCTTTTTTACCATGATTCCATCGCAATAAAACTTCTGCCCCCGATATTTCTCCAGTTATTAGGTCCAGTTGAGGTTGAAAAACAGGAAACAATTCATTTCGTTCTATGGCATGGCGAAGATCGGCTTCTAATTCTGCCTTTTCCCAAACATCATCTTGCATTGAGTCCGCAAAGTTTACCAGGCGTTTGCGTCCCTGCTGTTTGGCTTTATACATTGCAATATCGGCCTTTTGAATTAATTCCTCAAAAGTGCGCCCATCTTTTGGAAATTCTGCAATACCTATGCTTGCGCCAATAAAATGCTCGTAATTTTCAATATAAAAAGCAGCAGATAAATCCTGAATGATTTTCTCAGCTGCGCCATTTACACGCTGATGTTCTCCATAAATAGGCATAATAACTACAAACTCATCACCGCCAAATCGAGAAAGAAAGTCATATCCGCTTACACAGTTTTTAATTCTATGGGATACCTCAACGAGCAACTTATCCCCAGTTGCGTGACCCTGTGTATCATTGATGACTTTGAAACGATCTAAATCGATAAATAGAAATGCAAATTTATCGTTCTCATTTTCTGACTTTTTAATAATAGCGTTTATATAATCGTTCAGATGCTGTCGATTAGGCAATTTGGTTAAATCATCATAGTTGGCTTGATAGTGAAGCTTCCCTTGACGTTTTTTCAATTCATCTGACATTACATTGAACGAATCACCTAGCGCCTGAAATTCATCATCACTATGGAATTGAACCTTTTCATCAAAGTTGTTGCTTGCTATTTTTTTAGTAACTTCTTTAAGCTTTTCAAGAGGTACGAGAATCCTTGAGATTTGATGCAAGGTTATCCAAGTTACGAGCAATATTGCTAAAATTAAGGATGGTAAAAGTATCTTTGCAAATGCATTTGAAGGGGCAAATAGCTTATTCAAGGGTTGAGCATAATAGATACTCCAACTTTCTGTTAGATACTTGCCATTGAGATATAAGTCCCATGATGCGACAGAATATCCATTTCTTTCATCATGAAAGGTAAAGATTGAGCTTGAACCACTATCGGATACTTCAAAATAATTTTTCGAATGTGAATAGAATTCTTTGCTAGAGCAGTTTAACGCGCCTAAATTCTGAATCACGATACAGGCATCTTCATAACCTGAAAAAATTTCATCTTCCCCAAATAAATAATCTTTATCAATTTTTGCACTGATCATATACGTTGAGCTTAATCCAGTTATCATTCGCGCCAAATTAACATCTAAATTATTTTCACTATCACGAGTAATAATAATTTTAGTGTTCCCCGAATTCATATGATTTACATCAGATAAACTCAAATTTGATGGGATTGGGCTGATTGATACAGAATTAATTGTGCTATTTTCCGTATAAATTTTTAACGATTCATTATTTAAATCAAGAAGGCCTTGTGAATTTTTATCTTGCGTTTTAAATTGAATAAATCTTTTTAACTGATCTTCTGCAATTAATAGTCGATCAAATATGGCCATGCCATAGTTTTTTCCGGACGTTGCTAAATACTCATGAGTCTGCTTTTGTAAATGAGTGCTGACATAGTTATAGGAAAGAAACCCAACAACGAAAACTGGAATGATGGAGGCAATGACAAATAATATAAATAATCGTCGTGCAACCCGACTGGTTAGGAAATTTAATGTGACTTGCATGACTTACTTAAAAGTCTTCTGCAAAACCAATGAAGGAGCCGTCTCTTCCCCGTATGATATCGTCTTGTGATTTTTTTGTGATGATTTGTAGATTTGTTTCTCCATCTTCACCCTTACTGTATAAATCATAGTCTGAGTTTAATGGATTTAAATTTTTATCTTTACGTCTAAAGCCCGGAGGGTTCGTCGAATAGTTTAAATATTGATAGGGATTTCCCCATGGATCCACCAAACTATCCATACCAATATCTGCGAGCGAATTAGGCAGCGCCTGATTATCCAAAAAATAGTCATCTAGCACTACTTCTATCATGGCAATATCTTGGACTGCTTGTTGTGATTCTGCACGTTTACCATAATCTTGGTAGGCAGGTACGGCCACCATACTGATCACACCTATTACTGCTAAAGCAATCATTAACTCAAGAATAGTGACCCCCCAGATTTTGTATCGTCGGGCAGTACAATCCGAATTGAAATATAATTTCTTTTCCATAAAGAAATGTTCTTGTGTCTTCCGTGTATTATTAAAAAGTTTATATTTGAATACTTTAGCTTACTTTATCTGCCTATTTGCTTAGAAATTGAGTAGACACACAATATTAATGTAATGGTAGGTTTACAAATAGACGAATGGTCTGAATTTCAGCATAAATGGCATTGTGTAAATTCATTTATAACTATCAATTTTTTATATGTAAAAATAAAACGAGATGCATATAACAAAATAACGGAGATATCAGAAAATTTATCCGGAGATATTGATTCGTTTCATCCATGACATTCAATTCTCACTTGCGTCGCTAACGCAGCGCCCTAATTTACTGTCCTGCAAATTTGTCGAGTATGGGTTTTCATCCATACCTTGGACAACATAAAAAAGGTCTACTTTTTGAGTAGACCTTTTTGATTATTAAGCATCGCTTCGCGATTATTAATTTGCGACTAATACCCAGTCGCATGTGTGGCGCGCCCGGAGAGATTCGAACTCCCGACCGCTCGGTTCGTAGCCGAGTACTCTATCCAGCTGAGCTACGGGCGCATAATTTGAAGCCGGCGATTATAACGAATAACCCGATTAGAATTACATATATTAATAGGTATTCGATATACTCTCGTTCAAATCGGAGAGGTGCCAGAGTGGTCGATTGGGGCTCCCTGCTAAGGAGTTGTACGGGTGACTGTACCGAGGGTTCGAATCCCTCCCTCTCCGCCATAAAAAGGAAAGGTCTTTTATTAAAAGACCTTTCCTTTTTATTAACAGGGTTGGGTGAGAACACTCGAAGGTTCGACAAAATTGCTTGGAGCAATTTTGAACATCGCCACAGGCGATGGCCCGAAGGGCAAAATACAGGGAAGTATTTTTGTAATCCCGAATAGATTACTTAAATGAATACTCTTACACCTTTGCAAACTTTCCTGCTGGGAATTCTACAATTAGCAGTGGGTATAGGAATTTTATTTTTACCCTTGCATATTCATGTCATCGGGTGGGTATTAATTTTATTTGGGTCAATGACCATTTTCATTGCCATTTACTTATGGTTTAACGTCATACTTAACCGTGCAGCAACAAGATCTTCCGAAAAAAATCAGAATAATTGAAACATCTACAATGAATTTAAAGAAGTATTTAAATCAGAGATTAAACAGTTTGTATAAAGAGTGTTAAAAACTAACTATCGCAAATCAACAATTAACCAGTTGACTCATTCACATTAGTTTTTTCACGCTTTATGCGCTCATAGATTTCTTCACGATGCACTGCAACATCGCGTGGAGCATTTACTCCAATACGCACCTGATTACCCTTAACTCCTAACACTGTGACGGTTACATCATCACCAATCATCAGTGTTTCACCAACTCTCCTGGTCAAAATCAGCATTCCCGATCTCCTAGATAGTCCGTTTTTATTTTTATTTAGTTCACCAATGAAACTATCAACATTTACAGTTGATGATTTCTCCTATGGTTTCTCTCCTTACTAAAGCTGTTTTGTTATTATTAACGTTGGCCCTATCCTTCCTCCATCGCTTGGCTTAGATCAAATGCCTCATGCAAAGTTCTAACTCCAAGTTCGAGATATTTCTCCTCAATCACCACTGAAATCTTGATTTCAGAGGTCGAAATCATGAGGATATTTATCTTCTCATTGGCCAGAGCTTCGAACATTCTACTCGCAATTCCGGCGTGTGACCTCATTCCTACGCCAACAATTGACAATTTAACGATGTTTGGATCCCCTCCTACCTTGCCACCACCAAGCTTTTTAGCAGTATTTTCAAGTATTTTCAGTGCTTTATCATAGTCATTTCTATGAACGGTAAAAGTGAAATCAGTGGTGTCATTACTGCCTATATTTTGCACAATCATGTCAACTTCGATGTTTTCCGACGAAATTGGACCCAAAATATGCGCCGCCACGCCTGGCTGGTCAGGCACTTCTTTTATGGTCAATTGAGCCTCATCGCTATTAAATGCGATGCCTGAGATCAATGGATCTTCCATGCTGTCATCCTCATAGGTTATTAAAGTACCCGGACCTTCTTCAAAAGATGAAAGTACTCTTAGTGGTACATCATACTTACCTGCAAACTCAACCGCACGAATTTGCAAAACCTTTGAACCTAAGCTAGCCATTTCTAGCATTTCTTCAAATGTAATTCTGTTTAATCTACGCGCATTTGGTTCAACACGTGGATCAGTTGTGTAAACACCATCGACATCTGTGTAGATTTGACATTCATCCGCTTTAACAGCTGCCGCTAATGCCACTGCAGTTGTATCTGATCCGCCGCGTCCGAGAGTTGTAATGTTGCCTTCGTCATCTACGCCTTGAAATCCTGCAACAACCACGACATTGCCATCATCTAATAATTTTTTAAGACGTTTCGCATCAATGTCCTGAATACGGGCTTTATTGAACTTATTATCCGTACGAATATTCAGTTGCCCACCTGTGCAAGATACTGCATCATAATTCCTTTTTTGCAATGCCATCGAAAGTAATGCAATGGTTACCTGTTCACCCGTTGATACTAATACATCTAACTCACGGCCAGAGGGGGTTTTTGTTTCCTGTACTTGTTCAGCCAAACCTATTAATCGGTTAGTTTCTCCGCTCATAGCCGATACCACTACTACAACTTGGTTTCCTTGTTTTTTTGTAGCAATTACTTTTTCAGCTACTGCTTCGATACGTTCAACCGTCCCGACTGATGTACCGCCAAATTTTTGTACAATTAGCGCCATGCCTGATAGCTATCCCTGATAGTTTTGTTGCCTTTAGAGTTTTTATTAAAAAAATGAGCCGTGATTCTAATGATCAGGCCATAGTATTACTAGACTAAAGATTGGCTCGAATCCAATCTGGCACTGACTTGAGAGCTGAATCAAGTTTTGCAGGATCATTACCTCCAGCTTGCGCCATATCAGGGCGCCCACCTCCCTTACCGCCTACTTGTACCGCAACCGCATTAACCAAATCACCCGCTTTAATGCGGTTTGTTTGATCCTTGGTTACACCGGCTATTAAACTGACTTTACTACCATTACTCGTACCCAACACAATTGCAGCACTGCCAAGCTTACTTTTAAGTTGATCCAGGGTATCGCGTAATGACTTTGGATCCGCTCCTTCGATCTTTTGTGCGAGCACTTTAATACCTTCAATTTCAACGGCAGCACCTGCAAGATCACTTCCGGCTTGTGATGCCAGTTTAGTCTTCAATTGATCAAGTTCTTTTTCTAATGTGCGGTTTCGTTCAACTAGCTGAACAACTTTATCTTTAGCTTCGGACTTAGAGGATTTAACGGCATCGGCGATATCTGCTAAACGATGTTCATTTTCTTTAATCCACTGTAAAGCACCTTCACCCGTTACTGCTTCGATTCGGCGAATACCTGAAGCAATTCCTGATTCAGAAATAATTTTAAAGATTCCAATGTCTCCAGCACGTTTTACATGAGTACCACCACAAAGCTCTACAGAAAAATCTCCAATTGAAAGTACACGAACCTCATCTCCATACTTTTCGCCAAATAATGCCATCGCACCTGCTTCCAATGCTTTATCTTTAGACATAATGCTTGCGGAAGCTTCAGTATTAAATCGAATTTGTTGATTCACAATATCTTCAATCTGTTGTAATTCTTTTTCACTAATGGAAGCATCATGTGAAAAATCAAAACGCAAACGATCAGGCGCTACAAGAGAACCTTTTTGTTGTACATGTGTGCCCAAAACTTGACGAAGCGCCGCATGCATTAAGTGTGTTGCAGAATGATTCAGTACCGTGGCTTGACGATGTGCAATATCAGCTTGTGCATTTACCTTATCCCCAACCTTTAAAGTACCAGTCGCTAGTTTGCCAATATGCGCATGTGCGTTGCCTTGTTTTTGAGTATCGTTCACTTCAAATTTAGAATTTTCATTCGTGATAAAACCAATGTCGCCTACCTGGCCACCGGACTCAGCATAAAATGGAGTTTGATTGAGAATCACTAGTCCTGATTCATCTTGGTTAATTTCTTTTACACTTTTATTATCTACAAAAATTTCTTCAACGACTGCACTATCCTGAATATGTTCATAGCCCGTAAACTCGGAACTTGTTTTAACTTCTATAGAAGCATCGTAATCAACATCAAATCGACTTGCCTGACGCCCACGCTCGCGCTGAGCTTCCATTTGTTTATCAAAGCCCGCTTGATCAATTTTTAAATTTTGTTCGCGAGCAACATCCGCAGTTAAATCTGCCGGGAACCCATAAGTGTCATATAACTTAAATACTGTTTCACCCGAAATTGTGTCGCCTTTCAAACCTTTAATATCATCTTGTAAAATTCGCATGCCTTGATGCAGGGTTTCATTAAAGCGTTGTTCTTCATTTTCTAAAACTTTTTCAATACGAGATTGAGCATCAATTAACTCAGCATAGGCTGAACCCATGTTATCCACTAAGGGTTGTACTAACTTATAGAAAAATGGCTCGGTGATACCTATCTTATTGCCATGACGTGCAGCGCGACGAATGATGCGTCGCAATACATAACCCCGACCTTCATTTGATGGAATAACACCATCCATAACCAAAAAACTACATGAGCGTATATGGTCTGCTATTACGCGTAACGATGCTAATGAAGCATTCTTATCTTTCGCAATTTCTGCAGCGGTTTGAATTATCCCCGTAAATAAATCCGTATCATAATTATTACTAACTCCTTGCATGATCGCTGCAAGACGCTCCAACCCCATACCTGTATCTACAGATGGCTTTGGTAATGGATTTAAATTATTTTGTTTATCACGCTCATATTGCATGAAAACAAGATTCCAGATTTCGACGTAACGATCTCCATCTTCTTCCGGTGTACCGGGAGGGCCGCCTTGAACTTTGTCGCCATGATCATAAAATATTTCTGTGCATGGACCGCATGGACCAGTATCTCCCATGGCCCAAAAGTTATCTTTCGCGCCAATGCGAGCAAGCTTGTTTGAATCTACTTTTATTTCATTTAACCAAATATCAGCCGCTTCATCGTCTTCTTCAAAAACCGTGACCCATAACTTTTCTTCTGGCAAACCTACAACCTTGGTGAGAAACTCCCAGGCATAATGAATCGCTTCTTTTTTAAAATAGTCTCCGAAACTAAAATTTCCCAGCATTTCGAAAAAAGTATGGTGCCTTGCAGTGTAACCAACATTTTCTAGATCATTATGTTTGCCTCCCGCACGTACACAACGCTGGCTCGATACTGCACGTGAATAATTCGTAGCTTCCTTACCCAGAAAAACATCTTTGAATTGCACCATGCCCGCATTGGTAAATAACAATGTAGGGTCATTTCCGGGCACCAGCGGGCTGGAAGGCACAACCTCATGGCCATGCTCTTTGAAGTAATTCAAAAATGCACTGCGAAGTTCTGAACTAAGTTCCATATTAGTCACAACAGACGCTTCCTTTAGCGCCGTAGATAAAGTTTATGATCTGAAGGTTTACCCAAAATGGGCAAATGTTTTTTGGATTATATCACCAGTAAAGCCACGCGACTGAAGGAAACGCATACGTTTCGCCCGTTCATTGGCTGATTCTAATGCTTTTGCAGCAAACTTTTTTTCATAAGCTTGATAAGCCGTGTCTAACCAGATTTCATCGTTGAACTCGACAAAATCATCAACGAGCTCAGATGAAACTCCCCGTTGCTGAAGTTCCTGCTTAATTTTTAACGGACCATAACCACGATTGCGACGCATGTTTACATAACTTTCCGCATAGCGTTCATCACTTTGCAATCCTTCTTGGATGAGCGTTTCCAATAACTCTTCAATTTCGATATCGGAAAAATCTTTCGCTTTAAGTTTTTGTGAAAGTTCCAGGCGTGTATGTTCACGCCTGGCTAAGATATCAAGAGCGGTATTACGTACAGAACGCTGCGACTTGTCAGAATTAGGCTTCAGTCGCTTCTTCCTTTTCCTGGCCTTCGAGTTCGGCTTCAGCATCCTGATTTATATCTTCGTCACTCGGTAACAACTGCGCACGCAATTTTTCTTCAATTTCTTGCGCCATTTCAGGATTCTCTTTTAGATAAGCACGTGCGTTTTCCTTGCCTTGGCCGATACGTTCGCCATCATAGCTGTACCATGAGCCTGCCTTGTCTACCAAGTTATGTTCCACGCCCATATCGATTATTTCTCCCAAGCGTGAAATTCCCTCGCCATATAAAATTTCGAATTCTGCTTTTTTAAATGGCGGTGCAAGTTTATTTTTAACAACTTTAACACGCGTTTCATTTCCTAAAATTTCATCGCCTTTCTTAATCGAGCCGATACGACGAATATCTAAACGCACCGAAGAATAAAACTTTAATGCATTACCACCGGTTGTAGTCTCCGGACTACCAAACATTACACCAATCTTCATACGAATTTGATTAATGAAAATCACCATCGTATTGGAGCGTTTAATATTGCCTGTAAGCTTCCGAAGCGCTTGTGACATTAATCGTGCTTGCAAGCCCATGTGCGAGTCACCCATGTCACCTTCAATTTCTGCTCGCGGCGTAAGTGCAGCAACCGAATCCACCACCACAATGTCCACCGCACCTGAACGGACCAACATATCTGTAATCTCCAGTGCTTGTTCACCAGTATCTGGTTGTGAAACCAGGAGATCATCGACATTAACGCCAATTTTTTCTGCATAGACGGGGTCCAATGCATGTTCTGCATCTACAAAGGCTGCGGTTCCACCCTGTTTTTGACACTCTGCAATGGCTTGTAATGTAAGTGTCGTTTTACCTGAAGATTCTGGACCGTAAATTTCAATTACACGACCTTTTGGCAAACCGCCTACACCAAGTGCAATATCCAAGGCAAGCGAACCTGTTGAAACTACTTCAATATCGCGAGCCGCAGTAGAATCGCCCAAACGCATTACTGCACCTTTGCCAAATTGTCTTTCTATTTGACCCAACGCGGCCACTAGTGCTTTTTTACGATTTTCGTCCACTGCTCACCTCTATAGTTATGAAAAGTTATTCTTACTTAATAATAGTGGCACATTCGAAGTGTTAAGAACACTTAGTAATTAAATTAATCCTCTTCTAAAAACGAATGTGTCTTTAGCACATTATATCGAGTTGAATTTTCATGCGGAACTGACTCTAGTAAATGAAATTCTGTAGCGCGCCAAGTAATCGTAAAAGGTTTTTGTGGAAACTCTGCTTTGGGAACTTTTTTAAATAAAGTAATGTGAGGTTTATAAATACGATCATCAATTTTTGCACCACAACTTTCTGCTATAGATTTTAGATGGTTAACCAACCTAATTAATTCTCTAGGATAAGAAGAACAGCCAAGCCACAATGTTTGAGAAGACTTAAAATATCCATATAAATCGAAACGCATCGAAAACGACTGAACAAATGTTTGCAACATCTTTTGTTCCAGACACTTACGTTCATTTGCTTCCAAATAACCTAAAAATTGCAAAGTAATATGCAGATTATCTTTAGGTACAGGTCGCACACCTTTTATTATTGGAAAGGTTCTTGAATGCTCGATCAAATGTTGATGAGTATCCTCATCTGGCAACAATCCAAAAAACAGTCGCTTTTTAGCCATTCAGCCTCTCCAGTAAAAGCTTGATAGCTGCTTGAGCACTTTGTTCGCGTATCGATTGTCGATCCCCATGAAAATGATGTAACACTGCTTGGACAGAATAATCCTTCTTTGATGTACCTATATATACAGTTCCTACTGGTTTTTCAGCCGTACCGCCACTAGGGCCGGCTACTCCTGTAATCGAAGCACTCAAATCAGCATTGCTATGAGTCAGAACTCCCAAGGCCATTTGCTTGGCAACTTCTGCACTCACCGCACCATATTTATTAAGTACATTAGCTTCTACGTCTAACATTTTAATTTTAGAAGCATTACTATAAGTCACAAACCCGCATTCAAACCATTTTGAACTGCCGCTCAAGGCCGTGAATTGCTGTGCCAATAATCCTCCGGTGCAAGACTCAGCTACTGCTACAGTTGAATTATTCGCGATCAATTGATTAGCCAACTGTTCGATTTGATCCTTATACGACACCTATCGCGACTCCCCTTCCACTACATTAATTATTCTAATTATTTGGATACTAATTGAGCTGCCTAAAAAAGCGAACTTCGCTAGACTGCGATTATGATCGCACGTCCCCCAATTAAACATACCCCCATGATGCAACAGTATTTACGCATCAAAGCAGAATATCCAGATATGTTGCTTTTTTACCGCATGGGCGATTTCTTCGAATTGTTTTTTGAAGATGCAAAAAAAGCAGCCAAGCTTTTAGATCTCACACTCACTTCCCGCAATAAAAACTCTGCTGAAGAAATTCCAATGGCAGGTGTTCCTGTACATGCAACGGAAGGATATTTAGCCAAACTTTTAAAACTAGGTGAATCTATAGCAATTTGTGATCAGATTGGCGACCCTGCAACAAGCAAAGGTTTAGTAGAACGTAAAGTCACTCGTGTAATCACACCAGGCACCATCATTGAGGAAGAACTATTAAATAAAAATAAAGAAAATTATTTACTTGCCATCCATATTGCACAATCCGCCTATGGCATTGCTTATTTAGACTTAAGCTCTGGTAAATTTATTTTACAAAACTGTGTAACCATTCATGAACTTCATGACGAAATTGAACGTATTCAGCCTGCAGAAATACTCATCTCAGAAGATGCTTTAATTAATGTTGATGACAAATTTGCTACACACACGATACCCGCTTGGCACTTTGAAATAGAATCCTCAACCAATGCTTTATGCAAACAGTTTGGCACAAAAGATTTGAGTGGATATGGCTGTGATGAATTTCCATTAGCTATATCTGCCGCGGGAGCGGTACTGCAATATGTTAAAGATACTCAAAAAACTCAATTACCACACATTAGTGGTCTACAAGTCTCTCATCAAGATGAGTATCTCTCGATTGATAGTGTGACACGCAAAAACCTTGAAATCGAAGTTTCTTCACAAGGGGATGTCAAGCACAGCCTAATTAATGTGTTAGATAAAACAGCTTCAGCAATGGGTTCCCGATGTTTGCGGACTTGGTTGAATCAGCCGACACGTAATAAAGATATTTTGATTCAACGTCATGCCGCTATATCTGAATTTTTACATTTAAATAGTTATACAGAACTTCATAGCCTATTGAGCAATATCAAAGATATTGAACGCATACGAAGTCGTATTGCTTTACAAACTGCACAACCAAGAGATCTGGAAGCACTTCGCACTACTCTGAAATACATACCGGATATTCAACATCAATTGAATTCATACAACAGTGAACTTTTGACTGAATCAGAAAAATTACTGCACAGACATGAAAACTTAACAAAGTTCCTTGAAGATGCTTTAAATGACGAATTACCCGCCTTGATACGCGATGGCGGAGTTATAAAAACCAATTACGATCAGGAATTAGATGAGCTACGTGATATCAGCACTAATGCAAATCAATTTTTAATTGATTTAGAACAACAAGAAAAAGCTGCCACAAAAATTACAAATTTGAAAGTCTCATATAACCGCATTCATGGTTATTATATAGAAATCCCTCGCAGTCAAGCCGCTCAAGCTCCTGAACATTACACTCGCAGACAAACACTGAAAAATACTGAACGGTATATCACGCCAGAATTAAAAAAGTTTGAAGATAACGTATTAAGTGCCAAAGAACGTGCCTTAAAGCGTGAAAAATATTTATACGATCAGTTATTGCAAAATTTATTAAATGAATTAAATCTTATTCAAAACTGCGCAAAAGCACTCGCTCAAGTTGATGCCTTGTCAAATTTAGCCGAACGAGCCGCTAACTTAAATTATATACAACCGGATTTCACACAAGAGAATCTTATCAATATCGAACAAGGCCGACATCCTGTGCTTGAACAGGTTCAAAACGAGCCATTTACCGCTAACGATGCAAAATTAGATGAACAACGAAAATTACTGCTTATTACCGGGCCAAATATGGGAGGCAAGTCTACCTATATGCGCCAAATTGCACTCATTACGTGGTTGGCTTATAGCGGTAGCTTTGTTCCTGCACAGGCATGTACTATTGGACCGATTGACGCAATCTATACACGCATCGGTGCATCGGACGATCTAAGCTCTGGCCGCTCTACTTTCATGGTGGAAATGACCGAGGCGGCAAACATTCTAAACAATGCTTCAAGCAAAAGCTTAGTATTAATGGATGAAATAGGTCGAGGCACAAGCACATATGATGGTTTATCTCTCGCATGGTCTTGCGCAGAACACCTTAGCGAACATAATCAGTCTTATTGTTTATTTGCCACACATTATTTTGAGCTTACTCAACTCGCAGAATTATTTGATCGCATACATAATGTACATATTGATGCCATTGAACATAACGGAAAAATAATATTCTTACATGCCGTAAAAGAAGGCCCTGCAAATCAAAGCTATGGACTACAAGTAGCACAGCTTGCAGGAATTCCAAAATCGGTTATCGCCACTGCTAAATTAAAGCTAAAGCTATTAGAAACACAAGAAGCTGAAAAAAAGCCCAGTGATAATCAACTTGGGTTAGCTCTTGAAGAAGAAAGTATCCATCCAAGTGTGGAATATTTAGAAAATATTGATCCTGACGAAATGAGTCCCAAAGAGGCATTAGAAGTTATATACAAACTAAAGTCCTTATCTGATTCCTAATCGTCTTATTATTTGGAAATGTATTTTAGTTTTGATCCCGTACAGACTTTTTACAACTTTCTGCATATTTTCACATTCGCATATATTCCCTACAATTTCCTATATATCAATTAATAACTTTAAATATGACATTTTTAGTAACAGAACCATGTATTAAATGTAAATATACGGATTGCGTAGAGGTTTGCCCGGTAGATTGCTTTCATGAAGGTCCTAATATGTTAGTTATCGATCCTGAAGAATGCATCGACTGTGCAATGTGTGAAACAGAATGCCCTGTAGAAGCCATTGTGAGCGAAGATGATGTAACAGATGAACAACGAGATTTTCTTGAAATCAATGAGAAATATTCGGCGCAATGGCCTGTTATTACTAGCATGAAAGCTGCACCTGAAGATGCTGATGACTGGAAAAATGTCAAAGACAAACGGCAATATATTGAATCAACATCAACGAATAAATCAGACTAAATAACCATTTAGAGTAAATTTATTTGCACACACTGAAAAATATTCAAATTACACATTACAGTCAAAATATTCTGACTGTTGTCAGTAAAGAGCTAATCTCACAATATCATCACCTCCTACCCGACTTTAGTGAGGTCACTATATTTTTGCCCAATCTGCTTGCGCAGATGCATTTACGCGAAGAAATTCTGAACCAAGCAGGCAAAATTGGCTATGACGCGATTTTCCCTCCAGAAATCACAACACTTCAGTCATGGTGTCGCAAACAGAATACAAACAAAAAACCAGTGTTATCACAATATGCTCGTGAACTTATTTTAGTAGATGCCATTAAACAACAACCCGACTTGTTTGCTCATGCAAACCCATGGGGAATTGCTAATGAACTTTTATCTTTATTTGATGCTATGTTGTTGAGCAATGTCAAACCACTAGACTTCAATACATATTATCAAGGTCATAAGCCAGATCTCACACATGCTTTACTGCATGAATCTGATCTTGTCAAAGTACTGTGGGAAGCTTGGCGTGAACAAACTAGTGATGAAAATTTCATTGACCCTGTAGAAGCATATGCGAGTGTCCTGAAAAGTGTAATTACCAGCAATGAAGATATTTTCTACTGTGTAGGATTAGATAAGCTCACTAACCTTGAATGTGATTTTCTAAACCGAATCAGTAAGGAATCTGAAGTGCTATTTTACGCTTACGGTACTGAAGCTAATTTTAATAATAGAACTGACTTGTATTTAAAAAAGTATGTAAGCACTGAAACTCAAACAACAGTTATTGAAACTTCAGATAAGAGCCCATTTACAGTTCTTTTAGATACAGTGTTTGAGGTTAGTGATCAAAGCATTAAGCAACGCGCTGAGACATATATTGAAAATTATCCTGACGATTCATTTTCAAATAAATTAAATACATATAAAACGAATAAATTCGAACAACACTGTAATGCCATCGATATACAAATTCGAATTTGGTTACATGAGAATTTAAATAAAATTGGCGTAGTTACTACTGATCGTAAGCTTGCGCGAAGATTACGAGCAATACTTGAGCATGCAAATATTACTGTTAACGATGATGCAGGCTGGGCGCTCGCTACAACAAGTGCAGCAGTAGTGGTTGAATGGTGGTTGCAATTAATAGAAGAACAATACCCTTCAAGACAGTTAATTGCATTAGCAAAATCGCCATTTTTTCCTAAAAATGATCCTGATCTACATCATCAGGCTGTCAATTATTTTGAAAAAGAAATTATCCTTAAATTTAATATTCATAATGGCATTCATCGTTATCGAAATGCTATTGAAAAAATTCAGAGCTCAAAAAATAATATTGATGAAAACATCCCTGACTATTTAATCGAACTGCTTGATAAATTTGAAAATAGCTCACAGCTGTTAGCAAAACTTCATAGCTACGAAATCTACTCTCTACATTCGTTTATATATGAGCTTATTAATAGTCTGAAGCCTATCGGGATATATACACGCTTAAATCAAGACGATGCTGGCAAACAAATCATTGAATTGTTTAAAGATCAAATAAATCACTTTAAGTTGATCGATAACCATATGAACTGGTCTGAATGCAGAAGATTTATATCTAGAATTTTTGATCAGCAAAACTATAAGCCGCCAAAGCAGAACAATTCAGATACACACAATGTTACATTTTGCAGCCTAGAACAAAGCCGTTTACAAAAATTTGATGCGCTAATTATTGCATCAGTGGATAAAGCTCATTTTCCAGGCACGGCAAATAATTATGTATTTTTCAATGAACAAGTTCGTTCGGAATTGGGCATACCTACATGGCGTGACGATCAGGCGAGATATCTGCACCAGTTTCGCTGTCTTTTAGATTCTGCTGAGAATATTTTGATTACAGTACAAACAGAACGAAATGGTGAAAAAACAACACCTTGCCCTTGGTTAGAAGCAATAGAAACGTTTCACTATATGGCCTATGGCAAATCCTTATCCAATCAGCAATTAGAATATTTGGTTAACGATTCGCATAGTCAAGTGCAAAAAGAGTCAGAACTACCAAATCCAGAACCATCTGCCCAACCTAATCCCATTCCCTTAGCTGAAATTAAGCCTAATCAAATATCAATTTCGGATTATCAAAGGTTAGTGGACTGCCCATACCAATATTTTGCATTAACTTGTTTAAAGCTTTTACCCACACAAGAACTGCAAGAAGAATTAACTAAGGCAGATTTCGGCAGTTTAGTACATCAATGCATTCATACATTTTTTGCAAAAGTACCAAACTACCCCGATCCAATCACAGAAAAAATAACACAAGAAAACCGTGAACAATGCATTACTCAATTAAACGATATAAGTCAAAAAGTGTTTTCACAGTCAGACAGCAGCCAAAATAATGAAGGTTTTCACAATCAACTATGGTTGCAAAGATGGCTAAGTTTAATTCCAAGCTTTATTGATTGGGAAATAAAAAGACAGTTTGATCACAAACCTATGCTTCATGAAAAAAAAGTAGAATTAAATTTCGATAATGCAAATGTTTACGGTAGGTTAGACCGCGTTGATAAATCAACGGATGGATATTCCATTATTGATTATAAGACCGGCCAAACACCTTCAAAAATTAGCGTCTTATCGGGAGAGCAAGTTCAATTACCCATGTATGCCTTATTAAATGATTCAGATGAAAATACTTCTACCAGGCAAGTTGAGTATGTATCTATAGGCGACAAGAATACGGTTAGAAGTATTGTAAGCATTAAAGAAAATGATCTGGATGAACTTAAACAACAACATCTCGCGCGTTTACGTTCCTTTTTTGAAGACTTAAACAAAGATGTACCATTTACCGCACTTGCTAGTGATGAAACCTGTCAGCGGTGTGATGCATTTGGCGTTTGTAGGAAAAGTTTTTGGCAAAACTAATGAAAGTAAATAATTTAATGCATCTATTGGCAGTAAGCCTTTTTATAGTTTCATGTAGTAATCCAAACAAACCTCATAATGCCTTAGCAAGTGACGCAACGATTTTAGCTTTTGGCGATAGTTTGACGTATGGTGTTGGCGCCAACAAAGGTGAAGACTATCCGTCGTTATTAGCTTCTTTTACAAATTTGAAGGTTGTTAATGCTGGTGTTCCTGGAGAGATTAGCAGCAAAGGATTAAATCGCTTGCCTTCTTTACTTGATCAGCACAAACCCGATTTATTAATTCTGATTCATGGAGGTAATGATATTTTGCGTAAACACCCACGATCAGAACTTAAAAACAATTTAACGGCTATGTTTGAAGAGGCAACTTCACGTGACACAGCTGTGGTTGCGCTAGGGGTTCCTGAGCCTGGGTTATTCCTAAAAAGCGCAGATGTATACCAACAGCTAGCAAACGAAACAGATGTGCCGTTTCAATTAAGTTTATTACCCGAAATAATCGGTGACAGTGATTTGAAAGCAGATATGGTACATCCTAATGCTGAAGGCTATCATGAGATGGCAAATGGAGTTCTTGAATTTCTTGAAGACCAAGGATTCATCGAAAACTAATTGGCCGTTGCGAGAAGCAACTTTACGGCTACGACAATAACTAAAATAAAAATAACCGTTAGCAAAAAGCCTACTAAAATAAATTGTGCAGGGTTGCCCTGTTGAAAATCTCGGCGGCGGTTTTTATCACTTTGCACACCAAAAAAACTGGCTAGCACACTTTTGATTGTATCTAGCAAAGTTGGTCTTCCATCTTCCATATTCTCTCCCCAAGCATTTAGGAACTTGTCAATTGAAGAGGATTAGATAACTTTTAGATATATTCCGATAGGTATTAAACACACAGCTACTTACGGCTATTTCAAAAATATTAAACTAGATGGCCAGCTATGCTTCTTTATCAGCTATTACCATACAGCGAAGAGGCGCTTGATAACCTTCAATAGTTAAGCTTGGATCATCTGGGTTGAGGGCTTGATTAAGAGAATATCGAGTCATCCATTCTGTTTGGCGTTGTTCTTCTATAGTCGTCATAGTGATATCGACTACATTAATATTCTCAAATCCCGATTCAGTCAGCCACCTTTTAAGCAAGTTAATATTCGGAATCATCCAAACATTACGCATATTGGCATAACGTTCATTAGGAATAAGAATATCTGCATTTTCGTCTTCAATAATTAACGTTTCCAATATCAGTTGGCCGCCAGTAGTCAATAAAGAATGAATTTGCTCAAGGTGTATGTGAGGTTCTTGGCGATGATATAACACACCCATAGAAAATATCGTATCGAATGTATTGTGAGATTCTGGAAACTCTTCTAATGAAAAAGGTAACACAAAAGATTTTTGTTCGATTGAGGAATACTTTTGCAGTGTGTGAAATTGAAAAACATAATGCCAGCTAGGATCTATCCCCAGCACTAGTTTTGCCGCCATACCTTGCATACGAAGTGAGTAATAGCCATTACCACAACCAATATCCAATACATATTTATCTTTTAAATTAATATAAGGTGCTACACGTGACCATTTCCAATCACTACGCCATTCCGCATCAATATGTACACCAAATATATTAATTGGGCCTTTTCGCCAAGGGCATAGTTCTTTGAGTTTTTTCTCAAGAGACTCTTTTTGCTGAGCAGATATATCCCCTTCTTGACCGATAGTGATTTCATTGCAGTTAAAATCTGATCGAGATGCTTTATGAAGAGGCAGTGATTCGAGAATCTCACACCAATCATTAAAATGACCATGTCGTGGGTTTGCATATTTTTCATCTAATAGATCAGTTATATGCTTATTTATTTTCTCAAATTTAGATTCGTTTAAAGCTAATTTGAGCTTATCACGATCTGGTGCAATCATTTTATTGCCAAATAAGTTACGAAATTTAAATATTTTATCAATACCGAAACTTCAGAAAACCCTGAATGACGCAAACGATCAACATGCTGCTCATGAGTATCGCGAATTAATACATTCTCTAAAGATTCCCTCTTTTGGCTAATTTCAAGTTCACTGTAATCGTTTAGACGCTTGAAATTTTCATGCAATCTTTGCATCAGTTTATCTTCTTCTTTGTCTTGATAAGTAATTTTTTCAGATAAAAGCAACGCACCGCCCGGATTCAAACCTGTATAAATTTTCTTTATTAAATCATTTCGTTTTGAGCGTTGGATAAATTGCAAAGTGTAGTTAAGAATTACAAATGAAGCATTTTTGATATCGATATTTGCAATATCACTCAAAATTACTTTGATCATTGCTTCCAGATCTTGGTTTACAATCCTTTCTTGTAACTGATTCACCATAGCATCTGAATTATCTACAGAATAAATTTGTATATTCTTATATATACTGGATTTAGCAATAGTGATTGATGCTTCACCAAGTGAGCATCCTAAATCATAAATATGAGTATTTTGTTGGAGGAATTGATTCGCAATGACGGGCAATAATTGATTCAAAGCTATGTAGCCAGGAACAGATCTCTTGATCATATCCTCGAAAACATTTGCTACATCCTCATCAAAAACAAAGTCGTTGACTTCATTTTTCTTATTAGCATATATGCGATCTTTTTCAGAGCGGCTCAAAACTATTTGAATATTACTGTTCGGAAATATAACTATGTTCTCGTGTAGCGCGAAACTCAATATTGGGCCACTTTTCCACTGCCATTTGTAGGTTTACACGAGTTGGTGCGATATATACCAATTCTTCGCCATGATCCAATGCAAGGTTTGTCTCTACTTTACTTTTAAACTTGCTAAGTTCTTTTGCATCCTCACAATTAATCCATCTTGCGGTCTGGACATTCACGGCTTCAAATTTGCACTCAACATTGTACTCATGCTTTAAACGATGCTGTACGACCTCAAATTGCAAGACACCCACAGCGCCTAATATCAAATCATTATTCGTGATGGGTCGAAATAATTGAGTAGCACCTTCTTCACAAAGCTGTATAAGTCCTTTCAGTAACGCCTTCATTTTTAAGGGATCTTTTAATTGAGCGCGACGAAAAAGCTCCGGTGCAAAATTTGGAATTCCTGTAAATGCCAATTTCTCACCCTGTGTGAATGCATCACCTATGCGAATGGTTCCATGATTATGCAAACCAATAATATCGCCAGGATAGGCACGATCCACTTGTTCACGTTCTTTAGCAATGAATGTTAATGCATCACTAATTTTTACATCACGATTCAGGCGTACATGCTGTAGTTTCATACCTTTTTGAAAACTGCCTGAACATATACGTAAAAATGCTAAACGGTCGCGATGATTAGGATCCATATTGGCTTGTATTTTAAATACAAAGCCTGAAAATTTTTCTTCATCAGCAGAAACATTCCTAGATTCAGAATCTGAATCACTCGTTTTCTGTACATTGGCTTTCTGAACACTGGCTTCTCTAGGTTGAGGTGCTGGCGCATACTCGACGAATTTATCCAATAGCTCAGCTACACCAAAATTATTAATTGCAGAGCCAAAAAATACAGGCGTCATTTCTCCTTTTAGATAAGCATCTTGATCGAACTCATGACTCGCACCCTGCACAAGTTCAATTTCATCTCTCAGCTCTTGCGCCTGGTCCCCTAAAAGTTCATCCAAACGTGGATTATCCAAACCTTCAATCATTTCGCCTTGTTTTATTTTGCCTTTATGATTTGGATCATAAAGATGAACCGAATCGTTTATTAAATGAAACACGCCTTTAAATAATTTCCCCATACCAATTGGCCAAGTTATAGGCGCACATTTAATTTTTAAAACACTTTCAACTTCATCAAGCAGCTCAATTGGTTCACGACCATCACGATCAAGCTTATTAATGAACGTTATGATTGGTGTATCGCGCAAGCGACACACTTCCATGAGCTTAATTGTTCGTTCTTCAACACCTTTAGCGTTATCAATTACCATTAACGCAGAATCAACTGCTGTGAGAGTACGATATGTGTCTTCAGAAAAGTCTGCATGCCCAGGTGTATCTAATAAGTTTACTATTCGATCCTTATAATCAAACTGCATCACTGAACTTGTAATGGAGATACCTCGTTGTTGCTCCATCTCCATCCAATCGGAAGTTGCATGACGGGCAGCTTTTCTTCCTTTAACAGAACCGGCTAATTGAATTGCACCACTGAAAAGTAACAATTTTTCGGTAACCGTAGTTTTGCCTGCATCAGGATGCGAAATAATTGCAAAAGTCCGACGCCGGGCAGTTTGTTGTTGATGTTCACTCACGGAAAATAGACGAATTAAATAAACAAAGCGCGCGATTATAGCGAACCCTGAGAGGTTCCTATAGTACTCAAGAAGTAGGTTTTGTATAAAACGATAGATTTTTTCTCAAGATGAAGCGTATTGTTTTCAAAAAACGGAGTTTACTAGCGAGAAAATGAGTATTTGCGAAAACAATACAACGAAATATTGAGGAAAAAGATACGTTTTAGAGAGATTTGGCGAGAATGACGGCGTCTTCCCTACCCACTTTAGCAGGATAATAATCCCGCCTTATGCCTATTTCGTTAAATCCTTCAGAAAAATACAGCGACAATGCGTTTAAATTCGAGGGTCGTACCTCTAAAAAGGCGGTATCTGCTTTTCGCGCTTGAGCAATAATTAATAATTGATGCAAGAAACGGCGACCTATTCCTTGACCCTGTAGTTCTGGATCAATGCAAATGTTTAAGATATGACATTCTTTTACTGCCAAAGACATTACTGCATAACCTGCAACATGATGATCAATTTCAATTACCCAGCATGAATAACCAAATCGCATACAGTCATGAAAAATTCCTTCAGACCAAGGAAAATCATAACTCTTGTTCTCTATATCTATGACCGCACGCAGATCATATTCCGTCATTAGACGGTAAGTTTCAGCGGGATAATCAAATACAGCACTCATAATGAAAAGTATAGATGATTATTTAATTGTAAGCTCAATAAAAATGTTATTAGGCTGAATTTTCAGTCTGAAGTGAATACACCTGCATGGCAAATTTTAAGTCTTCCCATGCTTTACGCTTTTGTTGCGGGCTTCTCAATAAATAAGCTGGATGGTAGGTGGCAACCACAGGTATGCCAGTGTTTTGATACATGTATTGCTGGCCTCGCATTTTACCGATCGGTGTATCGGTATTCAGCAACGACTGAGCCGCAATTCTTCCAACAACTAAAATAATTTTTGGTTGAATAAGCTCAATTTGCTGTCGCAAATAAGAACTACAATGATTCACTTCATCTGCTTGTGGATCACGGTTATTTGGCGGTCTACATTTCAAAATATTTGCAATAAATACTTCTTCACGAGCCAAACCCATAGCGCGCAACATACTAGTTAACAACTGACCGGCACGACCAACAAATGGTTCACCCAAACGATCTTCATCAGCACCGGGCGCTTCTCCAATGATTAACCACTCAGCAGCAGGATGCCCAACACCAAATACCGTTTGTGTGCGTGATCGATGCAAATCACATAAAGTACATTCCGAAACAACTCTTTTTAACTCATCCAAACTTTGCGCAACTTTTATTTGCTCTTCGTCAAGTTGTTTTGAAACTACTTCATTATTAGTCGAAGCATTTTGTTCATCACTAACCTTCTCGATTACGGATTGATTAGAAACCCACGCCTGAATCCCCATCTGGTCTAAGTAGTAAAGACGTTTTTCCTCATTCATAACAAAACTATCAAAATGATTTACTACGTATGCGTTTTAAACATCATGTTGTGGATGCGCTCTTTCTTCTGGCACAACCAATTTATTTAAAGCATGCAAATACGCTTTTGCAGAAGCCATTACGATATCAGTATCGGCGCCATGGCCGTTTACAATTCTTCCTGCTTTTTGAAGTCGTACGGTTACTTCCCCTTGAGAGTCTGTTCCGGTTGTAATGTTATTCACCGAATAAAGTTGCAATTGCGCCTGGCTATCAACTATATCTTCAATTGCACAAAATGTAGCATCAACAGGCCCGCCTCCAGTTGAAGTAGCTGATTTTTCACTCCCATCTACTGACAAAGTAATTTCCGCACACGGTTTTTTACCCGATTCAGAATGAGCCTTTAAGGTTACTAATTTACAATAATCATTATTCTCATAGGCACTATCGGAAACTAATGCATGTAAATCTTCATCATAGATTTCATGCTTTCGGTCTGCCAAATCTTTAAAATTAGTAAATGCATTATTCAACTCTTCTTCGGTATCAAAACTAATACCTAATTCATCCAAGCGTGTTCTGAATGCATTACGACCTGAGTGTTTTCCTAAAACTATTTTGTTTGCCGCCCAACCAACATCTTCTGCACGCATTATCTCGTAGGTTTCGCGTGCTTTTAGAACGCCATCCTGATGTATACCAGACTCATGTGCGAATGCATTTGCACCGACAATTGCTTTATTTGGCTGCACAGGAAAACCCGTAATCGTCGACACCATACGAGAAGTAGGAACAATTTGCGTAGTATCAAGATCCGTTTTGCAATCAAACACATCTTGACGAGTATGAACAGTCATTACCACTTCTTCTAAGGAAGCATTTCCAGCTCTTTCGCCTAAGCCATTAATGGTACATTCAACTTGTCTAGCACCGTGCAACACTGCAGAAAGAGAATTTGCTACTGCCAAACCTAGATCATTGTGACAATGCACTGAGAATATAGCTTGATCTGAATTTGGGATATTTTCAATTAGACGGCCTACCAAACTGCCGAACTGATGCGGAATGTTATAGCCCACTGTGTCGGGAATATTAATAGTATTCGCGCCTGCATTAATAACAGCCTCAATCACACGACATAAAAATTCAAACTCAGAACGCCCTGCATCCTCAGGTGAAAATTCAACATTATCTGTAAAACCACGCGCACGTTTGACAGCAGCAATAGCTTGATCTACTACTTGATCTTCCGTCATACGTAATTTACTTTTCATATGAATAGGTGAAGTTGCAATGAAGGTGTGAATTCTTGCAGAGTTTGCTGCTTTAAGCGCTTCTCCAGCACGATCAATATCATTGTCCAGCGCACGGGCTAAACCACAAACAGTACTGTCTTTAACTGCACCTGCTACCGCCTGAACAGATTCAAAATCACCAACACTTGCCATGGGAAACCCTGCTTCTATGACATCTACTTGCATACGCTCTAGTGATTTTGCAATCCTTACTTTTTCATCGCGTGTCATTGAGGCACCCGGGCTTTGCTCACCATCTCGCAACGTTGTATCAAAAATTATTAATTTATCCTTGCTTGCCACTTTTTTCTCCAAATTCAATTATGAAATCATTTTTCATACCGCGTGGAATTAATTGAATTTTATAGAATCCGCTTGAAAAAATCTTTCAAGAACAAATCTATTAACCCGCTTAAGCGAATATGAAATAAAAAAATTGAGTGCGTAGAACCTCGCCAGGTATGGAATTGCCGCTAATGCGGCAGTAGGAGTAGAGATAGGAGTGCAGCAGCAGATACTAAGGTAGCCAAACTAGCCCTAGAAAAAGTGCACAAAATTTTGAAAATTTTCCTATCCATAGGCTGGAATATATCGACTTCAGTATAAATATTCTACTTATTTTTGGCTTAACGGCAGATTTTAGTCAAATAAGCCTATCTATGATTCATTTTGGTTTTCATTTACCTCTTGAGCACGCTGCGGGCGCTTACGCTTAAGACGTAATAAATACGTGATGGGTCCGGACATTGCATATACTGCAAACAGGGCAAAAAATAATTTCGGCGTATCAATGGAAGCCAATATAAATCCAACTACGATTGCAAGAAGAGCATAAAACGGTACTCGTTCCCCCGGGCTTACATCTTTGAAACTATAGTAACTAAAGTTACTCACCATTAAAGCACCGAGTATTACCGTAATAATTAACGCAGGAATAGCAAAGTCTGCACGCGATAATTGCATATCGTGGCACACCCAAATAAAACCAACCATTGCTGCTGCAGCTGCTGGACTCGGTAAACCTTGAAAATAGCGTTTGCTGTCTTTACTGATACGCGTATTAAATCTTGCTAAGCGCAATGCTGCAGCAGCGGTATAGAAAAATGCCGCTAACCAACCAAGCTTAGACATTACTGGATAACCTTGAAAATGGATTAGCGCCCAGAAATACATTACCAGTGCAGGTGCGATACCAAATGACACCATGTCTGAAAGACTGTCATACTGAGATCCAAATTCTGTACTCGTATGAGTTAAGCGCGCTACACGCCCATCAAACCCATCAAGTAACATGGCTACAACAATTGCAATAGCCGCTTGTTCAAAATTATCTGCTGTAGCTGCAATAATTGCATAAAACCCTGCAAATAAAGCTCCTGTGGTAAGCAGGTTTGGAAGCAAGTAAATACCTTTGCGGGGTTTGCGTTTTAATTCAGCCATATTGTGATCTATTATGAACGAGATTCATGTACAAATTCTGCCAATTTATCGCTTCCAGCGCGAACCGATTGTCCTGGCTTTATGGCTATATGGGCAGAAGTAGGTAAGTAAATCACCAAATTACAGGCAAACGCCATAAATCCACAACGCTGTCCCTGACCGAGACGGCCTCCTGTGCTTACTGAACATGTAGCGTGACGAAAAATAGATTTTAGATTTGCAGCCACAACTGCATCATCTTTTTCATCTGTTTGTATATGTATAGCAAGTTGTTCATAAGTAGGCTCTGTAGGCGAGATGACCCATAAGTTTTGCACATTACCTTCAATTGGGCTGTGTACATTAAACTCACCAAGAGTCGCTTGTCGTAAATGTATACATTTCGCTACACGCTGCATGTAGGGATCATAAGCTTCTTCGATATGCGTTACTTTTCCGTCAACCGGACTCACGATAGCTAAAGGTTTGGAAGGAACTTTGCGACTGAAGTCGCGAAAGATAAATAGAAGCAAAAAATAAACAACCCAAATAAACCAAATGGATTGCAGTCCTAATTTATAGTGCGTATAGATTAAGATCACACCAATTGCAATTAAAACTATCCGAACCTCTCGTGCAATTGGAATCATGATAGATTTATGACATTAACTCGTCATAAGAAAATTAAGTATTAGTTTTTAGTTTGATCTACGATCTTGTTGGCACTGATCCAAGGCATCATGCCTCGCAATTTCGCTCCCACCTCTTCAATGGGATGCTGTTGCCCACGTTCACGTAAGGCTTGCATGTTTTTTGCACCCGTGTCGTATTCATTAATAAATTCTTTAGCAAAATCACCCGCTTGTATTTCGGATAATATTTTCTTCATTTCTGCTTTAGTTTGGTCTGTAACAATACGAGGCCCACGTGTTAAATCACCATATTCAGCAGTATTTGAAATAGAATAACGCATATTTGCTATTCCACCTTCATACATTAAATCCACAATAAGTTTCAACTCATGCAAACATTCGAAATACGCCATTTCAGGGGCATAACCAGCTTCTGTTAAGGTATCAAAACCCGCTTGAACCAAAGCAGTAGCACCTCCACATAATACGGCTTGCTCGCCAAATAAATCTGTTTCGGTTTCTTCTTTAAAAGTAGTTTCAATAATCCCTGCACGACCACCGCCATTTGCAGAAGCATATGACACTGCAGTTTCCTTTGCTTTGCCGGACGGGTCTTGGAAAACAGCAACCAATGTTGGCACACCACCGCCTTGCGTATAAGTCGAGCGTACGAGATGCCCTGGTCCTTTGGGTGCAATCATGATGACATCTAAATCTTCACGTGGAGTAATTCCTTTAAAATGAATATTAAATCCATGCGCAAATGCAAGTGTCGCCCCATGCTTGATGTTAGGTTCGATGGATTCTGTATAGAGCTTTCTTTGATGCTCGTCAGGAGCAAGCACCATAACGATATCGGATGAACTTACCGCCTCTTCAATGGATACAGCCGAAATACCAGCGTTTTTTGCTTTGGCAAAAGAAGACGATCCTTCGCGTAATCCAACGACAACTTTAACGCCAGAGTCTTGTAAATTATTTGCATGCGCATGACCTTGTGATCCGTAGCCAATGATGGCAACTTGCTTGCCTTTAATTACTGAAAGATCTGCATCTTTATCATAATAAATATTCATCACACTCTCCGTTTAAAAAGTCTTAAGTATCTATTTATTACATAGACTCTAATTTTAATACTTGTTTACCCGTTGCTATTCCAAGTGCACCCGAACGCACTAGTTCTAGAATTGCATTCGAGGGTACTAATTTTATTGCGCGGTCAAGTTTTTCAGCCACTCCTGTGATTTCAACTACGACCGCACCATCCGTTTCGTTTACGACTCTGCCTTTATATTCACCCGTTAACTGCTCAAGTACATCCTCAATTGATTTATCATCCTGTAGCTTTAAAAGCAGTACTTCTCTTTCAATATGCTCATCAGATGTCAGGTTTAGCACTTTAACAACATCTACAAGCTTATTTAGCTGATTTAGAATTTGTGCTATTACCTCGTCACTACCCCCTGTGACCACAGTTATACGAGAAACTGTAGAATCATCTGTTGGGGCAACCGTTAATGATTCAATATTGTACCCACGTGCTGAAAACAATCCTGAAACGCGTGATAGTGCTCCAGCTTCGTTCTCTAACAAAATTGAAATAATATGTCTCATTAATCAATATAATTTTGCATTTATGTCAATACAGAAAAAAATGTTCTAGCCAAATGACTAGAACATTTTTTAATAACGAAGCGAGTAACTAAGACTGTTTAAGTCGTGACAAAGAACGCCACTAATACATTATTATTTTATTACTTCTTCTTAATAAGAAAATAAAACTTGCCGTCATCTTCATTTGAATCAAGCAGTTCATTTCCTGTTTGATTTGAAAACGCTTCAAAATCTTTTACTGAGCCAGGATCAGTAGCAATAATATGTAACACTTTGCCTGAATCCATTCCAGATAATGCTTTCTTAGCTCTTAATATTGGCAGCGGACAATTTAATCCACATGCATCTAATTCTTGATCAAACTCAGCCATCAACAAATACTCCTTGAAAATTCGTATGCAATATTAGCTTATGAGCGTCTAAGCCCAAAGCCAGAATAAAATATTATAATATCATAATATTTTAATATATGGGAGATTAACGTGAATACAACCATACAATAAATACGGTATCTATATAAGCAAGTTTTAAGTGTAATGAACCGCTACAATGATGCAAACGATTTGCTTCCAAGCCAGTCTTATCTGTATGCATAACAATAAAACCTCGACATTCAGAGTGATACCCCGATCTATTGGCTATAGCCTGATCAGCTTGATACTTGTAATAAGCTCGAACATATCAATTGCCGAAGATAATCTGCCGGATATAGGTGGTGCAGCTAATGCTGCTTTAAGCATTTCAAAAGAAATCGAGCTGGGGCAAATATTAATTGCTGAATTGCGTGGGCAATTACCAATCTCCAATGATCCAGAGTTGAGTCAATATGTTCACTCACTCGGTACTCGAATTACTTCAGCAGGAGTCAATACAAATTTCCCCTTTACTTTTATATTAGTTAAAAACCCCGATATTAATGCTTTTGCGCTACCAGGCGGAATTGTTGCCATCAATACAGGTTTATTAACATTGGGCGAACAAGAAAGTGAAGTTGCGAGTGTATTTGCTCATGAAATCGCACATATAACCCAACGTCATATCGCTCGTAACTTTGCGAACGCAAAATCATTTAGCGTAATTTCTGCTCTCACTCTATTGGGTTCTATATTAGCCGCGGCCTATGGAGGCGGTGAACTTGGACAGGCAGCTATTATTACTACACAATCTGGCTTACAAGAAAGACAGCTGGCTTATTCAAGAAGCTTTGAACAAGAAGCTGATCGAATTGGGATGCAATTTTTAGTTAGTGCCAATATTGATCCGCAAGGCATGCCTCTATTTTTTGAACGATTAAACAAACATTCTCAACTAAATCGAGGGCGAATCCCTGAATTTTTAAGTTCTCACCCTCTAACGACTAATCGCATCAGCGAATCTAAATTACGCGCGAATCAATACCAAGGCTCGTTTACTTCTAATACTATTCATTTTGATTACGCCAAAGCACGTACAATTGCATTTACTACCAAACCACGACAATTAGTGGATCACTTTCAGAAAAAATCTAAGTCTGAAAATATAACCGATACTGAAATTTATACTTATGCTCTTGCACTCAGCCGTACAGGCAAAAATCAACAGGGTCTCCAGCAATTAAAACGCATCACATTAAATGCTGATAATGAGTTAACTATTAAACTTGCAAATGCACAAATTCTTACCGTTGACGGTCAGTATGCTAAGGCTGAAGAATTATTAAAAAAATTGGAACAAATATATCCTTCTAACTCCTCAGTTATTTATTATCTTGCTGCTGCATTAATCGAAAACGGAAAAGCTCAATTAGCTTTACAAAAACTTGATCAACTAGACAATGTTGAACCTAAAAATCCTGCATTTGATAAATTAAAAGCCAAAGCTGCAAGCAAAGCGAATCAGCCATGGCGAAGTCATGAATCATTGAGTGATTACTATGCTGCACATGGACAATATGGAACCGCAATGGAACATATACAACTGTCATTACGTGCCCCAGGAATTGATGCCAGCTCTAGAGCAAGAGTAGAAGCTAAAAAGAATCAATTGCGTGAAGCACGCAAAAGACGCGACAATTTTAAATAACTTTTTTAGAAGTAAGTCTTTGCAGTCTGGAGGCTATTCAGCAATTCATGATGTTGCTGCTGCAACTGGCTGCCAAGTGTGGACATTTGCTCTGTTATATTATCTTTTTCTGCAACTTCACTAGATGTCGCAGTAGTCGTTTTCACTTTACAATGCAGGTATTGGTATTTTTTTAATAAATAATTATTGTATAAAATACCATCAAGGAATGCTTTGCATTCGGTATAAAAACTACGAATTGCAATTCGCTCTTCTTGTGTAGGCAGCTTGTTGATTTCTGAAGTATCGCTTTGAAATTTATTAAAGACTTCTTCTGCACCACTCCAAAAAATAAATAAACCATTCTCGGCTTGACTCATCTCAAGCTTAGTAGAAATATCATTGCGGTAAGAGTTTAGGAATGTCGTAATATCCTGCTTATATTGTTCGCGTAGTGTTTGTATGCGCTTTAATTCTTCTCTATTTTTACGAACACGTTGTAAATTAACATGAAATTTTTGCCAAACTTTCATTCCCCAAAGTACTAACAATAAAAATACAATGGCTACTAGTCCTGTTTTTAGATTTACAACAGATATGATCGAGTCGACTGCATTCATGACTCTTTTTACTCTCCAACTCCAATGGAAACAGTATTAATAACAAAAAAACAAATTGTTATTTACAGTTAATGCTGAACGGTCTATAAATGACGATGAACGCGCTGATAAAACCAATACCCTTTTATAACATGCTGATTTATAAATATTTAACGATTCATCCGATTATCAATAATATCATTGACTACGGATGGATCTGCAAGGGTTGAAGTATCCCCAAGATTTTCAATTTCATTTTCAGCTACCTTGCGCAGAATTCTACGCATAATTTTTCCTGATCGTGTTTTTGGCAAACCTGGCGCCCACTGAATGATGTCGGGATTAGCAAAGGGTCCAATTTCTTTGCGAACGAGTTGTATTAATTCTTCTTTTAAATCATCTGAAGTTTCTACACCAGCCATAGGTGTAACATAAGCATAAATACCCTGCCCTTTAATATCATGCGGATAACCGACTACTGCTGCTTCTGCAACTTTTGCATGTAACACCAGGGAGCTTTCCACTTCTGCTGTTCCTAACCGGTGTCCTGAAATATTTAATACATCATCTACACGACCTGTAATCCAGTAATAACCATCCGCATCACGTTTGCAGCCATCACCGCTAAAGTATTTACCTGGATATTGTGAAAAATAAGTATCAATAAAACGTTGATGATCACCATATACCGAACGCATTTGTCCTGGCCAGGGATGCTTCATAACTAAATTACCCTGACACTCGCCTTCGAGCTCATTTCCGTTTTCATCAACTATGGCAGGTTGAATACCAAAAAAGGGCTTACTGGCTGATCCGGGTTTTAAATCAGTTGCACCTGGCAAGGGAGTTATCATGTGTCCACCCGTTTCCGTTTGCCACCAAGTATCAACAATTGGGCAACGTGAATCTCCTACTACATGGTAGTACCACTCCCAAGCTTCAGGATTAATTGGTTCACCTACGGTTCCCAACAAACGTAAACTTTTACGACTGGTTTTAGCAACGACGTCATCACCCAAACTCATGAGTGCGCGTATTGCAGTGGGTGCGGTATAGAAGCTTGCTACATTATGTTTATCGCAAACTTGCCAAAAACGACTTCCGTCAGGATAGTTAGGAACACCTTCAAACATCATGGTGATAGCACCATTACATAATGGTCCATACACTATATATGTATGTCCGGTGACCCAACCTACATCTGCTGTACACCAATATACTTCACCATCATGATAATCAAATACAAATTTATGCGTGATGGCAGCATATAAAAGATAACCTCCCGTTGTATGCAAGACTCCTTTAGGTTTTCCGGTAGAACCTGATGTATACAAGATAAACATCGGATCTTCTGCGTCCATATGCTCAGGTTCACATTCTGTACTTATGTTGCTAATTAATTCGTGATACCAACAATCACGTGAGTCATGCCAGTCGATTTCACCACCAGTACGCTTTACAACAAGAACCGTTTTAACGTTTGGACATTCTTCTAGTGCCTTATCGGTATTTGCTTTAAGTGGTACTTTCTTTCCACCACGTACACCTTCATCAGCAGTGATTACGGTCTGACAATCCGAATCTAAAATTCGATCGCGCAAAGAATCAGGCGAAAATCCTCCAAATACAACAGAGTGCACTGCGCCGATACGTGTACATGCCAACATTGCATAAGCCGCTTCCGGAATCATTGGCATATAAATGCATACTCGATCGCCCTTTTTAACACCACGTGCTTTTAAAGCATTAGATAATTTGCAGACCTCTTCATGGAGTTGCTTATAAGTAATATGTTTATCATCTTTAGAATCATCCCCTTCCCAAATAATCGCGGTTTGATCACCGCGTTTTTCCAAATGACGATCAATACAATTATAAGAAACGTTTAAACTCGCGCCCTCAAACCAACGTATATGACCTTTGTGATAATCCCAATCTAAAACGTTGTCCCATTTTTTATACCAGCTTACAAATTCATTCGCTTGCTTTGCCCAAAATCCATCTGGGTCCTGTATCGATTCTTGATACATAGACTCATATTTTTCATTATCTATATGCGCAGTAGATGCTATTGAACTTGGAACTGGATAGATTTTATTGTCAGACATTTTTATCCCTCCATTTTACTTATAGTTTTTTTATACATTTTATGCGGTTAATCTTAGATATAGCATGGGCAATCGCTCGGGTAAGCGATCAATATTATCAATTACAGCTACATTTTTTCTTCCAAAGATTTTGTGTAGATAATTATCGCCTCCTGCATCTAAGCCGACACAAAATGTATCAATTCCTAATCGCGAATTAGATCGAACGACTTTACGAGCGTCTTCGACTAAATATTTTTTATCTTTAACATCAATATCAGATGGTTCACCATCAGAAATTACAAGCAACAATCTTCGATGTGTTCTTTGAAGCATTAAATCTCTTGCTGCATGACGCATTGCAGGACCCATACGAGTTGAAAGTTTTCCAGTTAATCCTGCTAAATACGCTCGTGCAGTTGAATCATAGTCGGTGTTAAAATTTTT
The DNA here is from genome assembly GCA_965243395.1 of Gammaproteobacteria bacterium. Lineage (GTDB taxonomy): Bacteria > Pseudomonadota > Gammaproteobacteria > UBA4575 > UBA4575 > JABDMD01. The sequence goes on from CBDEUS010000001.1 coordinate 1,182,324, forward strand.
AATACGATAATAATGTACATCTTCCTTACCATCAGAACAAAATGCAGTAATAGCAAACGGATCCTTTAGTTCTGACATAGCATAGGCTAATAAAGCAGTAGATTGAATTTCAAGTTCAAGTACGGATGATCCTGATTTAGGAATACGATCGTTGGTAGAATTTGAAATATCTAATAAAACCATAACCGAGAGATCACGATGTTTGCGTTCCGTAGTGCTATATATATGTGGATCAGGTATTTCCCCCATTCTTCGACTAATAATTGCATTAATACAAGCATCTAAATCTAAAGATTCGCCAATATTTTGATGATGCAAGCGTTCGGGCAAACTTACATTCGCTGATAGAATAAGATTTGTAATACGGTTAACTAAATTCTGGTGGTTTTCTAATATTCGCTCGATTTTATATGCATCTCCAAAATCAGGAAAATACTCGACAACACATGTCCAGTTAGGTCGCTCTGTTCCTGTTAGATAATCATATTCGGGGTAACGTACAGCAACTTCTGATTCACGTTGTTCTTGATCCGTACTTTCCCGTGCATGATATTGTTGTTCACTTTCTTCATCATTTTCCTCTCGTTCAGTGTCAGATTGTGAACTATCTTCCTTTTCTTCTTGTTCCATACGCATTGCTTCAATAAATATACCTTGATCATCTTCTTCTGTTCCTTGTTGATCACCAAAATCCCATAAACCCAAATTGTCATCACGATAAGGTGGTTCTACTACATACGTTTTTGCATTAAATTGTGCACGTAACTGCCCTAAATCATTACCTAAAAGCACTCCAATTTTTCTGCACAAGGTTGGGTCTGACATATCATTCGATGGATCAAAAAACATATCCCGCCCCTTTTGTATCCAGCCATCACCATCATGGTAATTTTCATCAATAAGTGCGCGTGCTAAGCGAGCGAGCAATAGAGGAACTAATTTAGGTCCATTTGATTTAGCAACATGAAACGGCAACCAAAGTTTATGTAAGCCTGGGAATACCTGCATAGCCAGATACTCAACTCTCGCATCTTCTAATAACGACACAAGTGCGACTTGTATAGGCTTAAGCTCACCTAATGGAAATCGCTTTGTTGAGTACACTAGATGCGCACCAACATGCGCAAGACCTGCACGAAATATATTTTCTGCCTGTTCGCCATGAAAGCCTGGAAAAACTTCTGGCACTCTAACAACACCATTGGTAATTGATATTCTTCTTAATGAAAGCGGTGCAGTCGATGCAGGAAGATCACGAATGGGCGGGCGTAAATTCCATAACGAAATTAAGTAAAGTTTCAGTCTCCGGTCTAAATCTGTATAAACTACGTCACCCGCCTCATGGCGAAACCATTTTTCTGATTCAGGATCCGTGAATGAAAAATATTGAATTTGTCTTAATGTATCATCACCAGTTGAGCGTAAACCCGCTAATACCCATGATTTAAACTGGGTGGGTGTCAATGTAGTGACAATTTTCTGGGTGCGCTCTAAGACTGCTAAAACTGATTCGGGTGCTGATTGAATTAATTCTTCAATAGTATTAATCCATGCAATAAAAGAAGAGTAATTATGCAAATCATGTGCAGCAATGACTGCAGCTTTTGGCAGCAACTCAGCCGTTGCACGATTTACTTTAATTGCAGCCAGGGATACGGTTGCTGCTAGATTAATTGCAGCTTCTGAATTTAATAATTTTACTAATTTTGGCGAATGTCTTGCGTAGGAAAGAGGAATTAAAGATCCATAACCTGCTTGAGCAAGTTTATTGCATGATTCTTTCCATAAAGGATAGTACTCTTTTGGGAAAAACGGCTTAGCTTTTTCAATTAAAAAAACTAATCGTTCATCTGGATCACCAGGTTCTTTATGTTGAGGTAAAACAGCATATTTACCCCGCGTAGTGGAGGCAGCAGCCAAGACTCACCTCACGCACAAGCCTCAATGGCTGAACTCAGCGCATTGCGTATATCATGGTCATCTGTAATAGGTAATACTAATGCAACTTCACAAGCTTCTTCTAAAGACACTCCCTGTGATATAAGTTGCGCAGCATAAATTAGCATTCTAGTCGATGCTCCTTCATCTAAACCATGACCTTTCAAATTTCTAGAGCGATCTGATATTTGTACTAACTTCCTAGCTATATCAACATTGATTCCTGATTCATGTGCAATAATTTTTGCCTCTTCATCTGCTTTAGGATAATTAAAATCAATCGCACCAAACCTTTGTTTTGTAGACTCTTTCAAATCTTTCAAGACACTTTGATATCCGGGGTTATAAGAAATCACAATTTGAAAATCTTGATTTGCTTTTACAACCTCATTTTTTTTCTCCAATGACAACATGCGACGGTCATCTGTTAATGAGTGTATAACAACACTCGTATCCTGCCTTGCCTCAACAATCTCATCTAAATAACAAATTGCTCCGTATCGTACTGCAAGTGTTAGAGGGCCATCGTGCCAAACTGTTCCTTCAGCATCGAGGAGATAACGACCTACCAAGTCAGAGGCAGTCATGTCTTCATGACAAGAAACTGTGATAAGCGGTTTTTTTAACTTCCATGCCATATATTCAACAAAGCGTGTTTTTCCGCAACCTGTTGGTCCTTTTAGCATCATTGGCATCCTAGTCGCGTAGGCTGCTTCAAACAATTGAATCTCATTATGGGTGGGAGAGTAATAAGGTTCTTCAGTAATGAAGTAACTATCGAGATTCATTCTGCTTTCCTTAATTTACAGAAAAATAAGGCGAAGACACAAGCGTGCCCTCGCCTTGATTTAAAGTAACTGAATTAACGATGAGTTTTAGGGTTAGGTATTCCTTCAATCTCACACTCTTCAGTACCAACAGTTGTGCGCGTAATAGACTCAACCATTTCGCGTGTTGCATCTGGATCTGTAATCCATTTTTTGTAAAAGTCATATGGACATTCTGCAACACCTTGATCACCTTCACCAGAGTTAATTTTACCGGTGTAACCTCTATGAAGAAGTTTAAATAAGTGATTTTGTGATTGTTGATTTTTACGTGCATCCCGAATGAGTGAAGTCGACAAGTTTGCATACTGAACGCCCATGTCTTCCTCTGCACAAGCACCAAGTGTGCGTCCATCGAATCCAATTATTGAAGAATAACCAAAATATGAATACACACCATCAAATCCTGTTGCATTTGCAACAGCAACATAACAGTTGTTCATCCATGCCATTGCTTTGGCTACCATAATTTGCTGATCTTTCGATGGATACATATAGCCTTGACAACGTACGATTAACTCTGCACCTTTCATTGCACAATCACGCCATATTTCAGGATAGTTTCCGTCATCACAAATGATTAGACTTATCTTTAAGCCTTTAGGACCATCTGAAACATAAGTGCAATTACCAGGATACCAACCTTCAATAGGTACCCAAGGCATAATTTTGCGATACTTTTGCACGATCTCTCCTTGATCATTCATCAAAATTAAAGTGTTGTATGGCGCTTTGTTTGGATGATCTTCATGGCGTTCGCCGGTCAATGAAAATACACCCCAAACTTTTGCATTACGACATGCTTCTGCAAAAATTTCAGTTTCTTCACCTGGACATGTTGATGCAGTTTCATACATCTCTTTCTCATCATACATAATTCCATGAGTGCTATATTCAGGAAAAATTACCAGATCCATTCCAGGTAAACCTACTTTCATACCTTCAATCATGCTTGCAATATTGCGCGCATTATCGAGCACTTCGGCTTTAGTATGCAGTCTTGGCATTTTGTAATTTACAACTGCAACGCCGACGGCATCTTTACTACTTGATATATCACCGTGATACATATTTCATCCTCCTCGTCAGTCATTACCTAAAAACTGACATTTTTATAAAAATTAATTTCAAACCAGTTTGAATCTTTACCAAAATAGGTAAATTTTTTACTCACACGCACAAAAAAAGCCCTCTAGGGAAAATTCCTAGAGGGCTTTTTTGCCCAAAACTTTCTGCAGAAGCGTTATTGGTTCTGCTGAATAATTCAATTAATACTAGCGATGTGTTAAGTGCTTTTTAGACCAATTCTTAGCAAACGTCAAGAACTTCGTTAAATCCATTTAAAACGTATAGGTATAAAATTAACTTAAGTTCTTCATTCAACATTCACTTCTAAAGTTTTATCCGCAGCAACTATTTCTTGTGCAACATCTTCCGTAGTTAAACGACGCTCCATGGCTTTAGACCTAATAAATTCATACGCTTGTTCGCGACTAATGTTATTTGCCCTTTCAAGTATCGCTATTGCATGCTCAACAGCATGAATATTTCTAATTTTCGTCTCGAGCTTTTGTACCCTAGAACCAAGTATTAATTCTTTACGCCAATGTGTTCTCGCGATCACCATATTGGCTAATAGGCCAAAAGGTCGAACAGGTGTATTCAGTATTGCATGTGCGCCCAATTCATACGCAGTTTGTAATACGGTCGGATTTTCGTAATCAACTATAGCTATGATTGTTGGACTGTTTTTATCATCTGCTAACCATGTAGGCTTTTCAACAAATGGGTGATCTTGCAAAGTCTGCAAAAAAACTACATCGGTGTTCGATTTAATACGTTTGGGGCAAGGCCATACCATTCGCACCGAGCAACCAATACGTTCTATATGCTGACATATATCACTACCCTGCTCGTTATTAGGATGAACAACTAATATCCTAAGCTTGCGTAGATCTTTTAATATCTCAATCGCCATATTTAACTCAGTTCGCTTTCAAAATATTTCATACGACTCAAGCTCTTGTCCGAACCAAGATCAACGAGATATGGATCAGGTTTAACTGGACCATCTGTTTCTGCAACGATTTGGAATTGTCCTGATTTATTTACTCGACCAATTTTTGGCCAAAGAAATGTGTGGTTGTTATCAGGATCAATTTGAATAGAACCTTGTGGCGCATCAAATATTGTGCCTAGTGTTGCTGTGCGGACAATTTCTGTATCCAATGTGCCTACTCGACGTAACACATCTGCAAAAAGGTGGACTTGAAAATAAGCTGCTTCTGCACAAGCATTAGTACGCAATCTATTGCCAAACATTGCTTTATATTTTTTGACAAATTTATAATTTGAAGGTGTTTGTACAGATTCAAAATAGGGTGCTGCAGTAATATGACCCTCCCCTACTTCCTCTCCCATCGCACTCACTTCTGCTTCACTTGTAGTTAGGCTAGCAATAGGCATTTGCTTTGGTTGCAAACCCGCATTCCAATAACTTTTATAAAATTTACTTGTTGCAGACCCTACAATAGTACTGAAAATGACATTGGGTCGTTTTTCTAATATATCAACCAAAATTGGGTCAATATCATTTTTAGTTGCATCTAATGGAAGATATTTTTCTGCAACAACTTTGCCACCAGCTGAATTCAAAATATCCTTCATAATGCGATTTGACTCATAAGGATAAATATAATTTGAGCCTATAAAATAAAATCGATTTCCATATTGATTCAATAAATATCGTGCCAAAAACATACTGTTTTGGTTGGGTGCTGCACCTGTATAAATTACATTTTTTGAATATTCAAAGCCTTCATAAAGTGTCGGATACCATAAAAGTCCATTATGGTTCTCAACAATCGGTAGCACAGCTTTGCGCGTGCTCGACATATAGCACCCAAAGATTATGTTTGCTGAATCTTTTGTAATTAAACGATTTGCTAATCGTCGAAAGTTTTCAGGATTAGACTGGGGATCATAATAAATGGGTTTGATATTTCTACCATTAACACCCCCATTTGAATTAATTTCACGAATTGCTAATAAGGTAGCATTAAGTTGTGTTTTTTCTATTACAGATGTAACACCTGTTTTAGAAAATAAAATTCCAACTTTCCAAGAAGATTTGACCACATCAAACACCTCAGGTTACGGGTTGTAATTATTCTATGTGGTATTTAATTAATAAATATTACCTTACGTAACTGCTTATTTTGAACTAAATTACAAAGTCTCGTCTATGTTTTTAATAATATTTAGGATGATGTAATAACAAATTAATTTTTCTAATCACCACCCAAGCAATTAATTTATGATGCTGAGCATGTTCTAATAGTGCAAAAACTAATGACATCTATTGGAAAATGTAATATTCAAGCTATTTCAATATCTAGGAAATAATTTTTCTTTGAATTTAGTCTTCACGAATATCACTACTTGGTAGTTTTAAAATTGCTTGCTTTTAAATTTATTTCGATGAATAATCTATTTTTATAGACACACTAAAATATACTGCTGAAATACTTTAGAATTAATCATTAGCAGTAAAAATAACGAAACCAACAGTGCTTTCGTTATCAGATTTGGCAAAAAAGCCCTCTAGAAACTAAGGTTTTCTAGGGGGCTTTTTTGTTTGTGTAATATTTTTCTAACAAAACCAAAAACGCTTTTGTTAGCTGTAGGCAATAACGCCTCTAAAGAATTTTCTTTAGAGGTTTTTTTATGCCAATTAAAAATAAATAAACATTTAAACAAACTTACTTAAGTACATATCAGTCAAGTTCAGGAGGCTTTCAAATGAATCGACGCAAATTTCTAAAAAAATCTGCTGTCGTAGCGGGAACTGCAGCCGCAGCTACGATCTCTGACTTTCCTTACTTTTTCACAAGAAATTATGCGAAAGCAGCAGCAGGAGATACTATAAAAATTGGTATCCTGCATTCACTAAGTGGAACTATTGCGATTATTGAACGTTCACTGCATAACGCAGAGTTGTTAGCCATTGATGAAATCAATGCGGCTGGCGGTGTTATGGGTAAACAATTAGAGCCTGTAATTGAAGACCCACAATCCCTCGTTCAGGTATTCGCAGAAAAAGCGAAGAAACTTATTCTTGAAGATGAAGTTGTAGCTGTATTAGGTTGTTATACATCTGCGAGTCGTCAATCGGTTTTACCAGTATTTGAGCAACATAATAATGTTCTCTTATATCCAACCCTTTACGAGGCACAGGAATGCAGTAAAAACTGTTTCTACACTGGCTGCGTTCCAAATCAGCAACTAGATGATTTTGTTCCATGGCTAATTGAAAATGTTGGACCTAAGTTTTATATGCTTGGGTCGAATTATATCTATCCAAAAGAAACCAATCGTGAAGTGAAAGCTTTGCTTAAAGCTCATGGTGGTGAGGATGTTGGAGAAGAATATGCGCCTCTTGGTCATACAGAATTTTCTACTAACATTAACAAAATTGCTTCTAAACAACCTGATGTCGTGTTCTCCGATCTTGTGGGTGACTCAGTTGTGGCTTTCTACAAACAATTCCGTCAGTTTGGACTAACTGCAGACGATATGATAATTGCCACACCCATTACTACCGAACAAGAGACTGCGGCAATGGGACCAGAAAATGCATTAGGTCACTTAACTTCATTCAACTATTTCCAATCAGTTGATACACCAGAAAACAATAAGTTTGTTGAAGCTTATAAAGCGAAATATGGTAAAAACGAAGTTACCAATGCAGTGATGGAAGCGGCTTATTTTCAAACACATATGCTTGCGCAAGCAATTGAAAAGGCGGGCTCAACAGAAGCCGATGCATTAATTTTTGAAGGTTTACCTGGTCAAGAATTTACTGCTCCAGGTGGAAAAGTCAAAATTGATGAGAAAAATCATCACACGTGGCTATGGCCGAAAATTGGACGTGCTAATGAACAAGGCCAATTTGACATCATATGGCAACGTGATGATTGGGTGCGCCCTGATCCATGGGTAGACCTATTGTATCCAAATAAGGATTGCGATTTTACTAATCCAAGTGTTCTCGAACGATTGAAGTCTGGTGATCCAGATCGTTCAGGAACATTCGATATAAGTTAGGTCAGCATCATGTGTAAAAAGGTGGTAGTAATTTTTTACTACCACCCCTTCTAACCTACGTGCCATTTTCTATAAAAAGAAAAATTTGAAATGGAAGCAATCATCACTCAATTTCTAAGTGGATTCAGTGTAGTAGCAATTTTAATTATTGCGGCTGTAGGTCTAGCCATAATCTTCGGTGTTGCCGGTGTCATAAACATGGCACATGGCGAGTTCATTATGGTTGGTGCCTACACAGCAGCTGTTGTTGGGCAACTCGGTGGTAATACCTTTATTGCTATTCCAGTTGCGTTTGTAGTTGTTGCTTTACTTGGATTAATTGTAGAGCGATCTGTCATTCAGTGGATTTACGATCGACCGTTGGAAACGTTACTTGCTACCTGGGGTGTTGGGATCATTTTACAAGTGGTAATGAAATTAATATTTGGCCCAGAGCTATATTATGTTGGTGCACCGAAAATTCTTGACGGTGGCTTTCGAGTTATTGGCTTACTTCCTTTCCCATGGTACCGATTATTTTTAATCATACTTGCAATTGCACTAATGATAATTACATACCTGGTTATGTTCAAAACTGATTTAGGTTTAAAAGTTAGAGCAGTACGAAGAAACAGAACCATGTCAGGATGTTTAGGTATCGATACCGCAAGAGTCGATATGATTATTTTTGCGTTTGGCTCTGGATTAGCCGGAGTAGCAGGCGCAGCACTAGCCCCTATCAAGTCAGTTTCAACCACTATGGGTTTCCCCTACGCAGTGGATTCATTCATGGTTTTAGTGTTAGGAGGTGTTGGAAATCTTTGGGGTGTGGTTGCAGGTTCATTTTTAATAGGGGAAGCAGAAACGATATTGTCATTTATTTATAACAATGTAATTGGAAAACTTTTAGTTTTCATTTTTATAGTTTTAGCTATACGTGTATTCCCTAGGGGATTATTTGGGTATCACGAACGAACTTAACAAAAGGAACTATTGAGAAGTGTAGCAATGGTGAATGAAAGAAGTATAAATAAAGCACCAATGTTTCCATTACTATCTGTTGTAGTCGCAACAGCTATTGTGCTTGCTATTGCAACATATCCTATGTATGGAGCCGAGTATGTTACATCTTTATTAGGAAAGTTCTTATGCTATGCAATTTTTGCATTAAGTCTAGATTTGATTTGGGGTTTCACTGGAATTTTAAGCTTAGGACAAGCAGTTTATTTTGGTATCGGGGCCTATTCAGTCGCACTGTCTCTTAAAATAGATTACGCCTCTACACACCCTACACGTTACGGAGGCACGATCCCTGATTTTATGGAATGGAATGGCCTCACTGAGTTGCCAAATTTCATGGCGCCATTGCAAAATTTACCTTTTGCAGTATTTGTTGGCTTAGCATTCGCTACATTTATTGCATTTATATTTGGTGTAATCACATTTAAACGTCACATTTATGGTGTGTATTGTGCAGTAATCACGCTCGCTGAATCTCTCATCCTGCAAGAAGCCATAATTGAATATCAGGCCTACACCGGAGGATTCAATGGCATCACAGATTATGGAACACACGCTACTAAATTCTATCTTTGGTTTATTTTAGCTGTAACCATCTTCTTCTTCGCACTCGGAAGAGTTTTAACTCATTCACGCGTCGGAACAGTATTAAAGTCTATTCGAGATAATGACGTGCGCGCAGAATTTATGGGTTATAACGTTGCCAACTATCGAATTTTTGTTTACTGCTTATCAAGCTTTATGGCGGCTAGTGCGGGCGCTATGTATGCAGCGTGGAACGGTATCATATCATTCTTAGATGCGGGGCCTATATTTTCTATTGAAGCTGTAATTTGGACTGCAGTTGGTGGACGCGGGACTATCATTGGTCCATTCATAGGAGCCTTCTTAGTGAAGGGCTCAGAATTTTTCTTAAGTGGAAAACTTGCATGGACTTGGCAACTCATTATGGGTGGTTTGTTTATATTTGTAGTTCTTGTTATGCGAGATGGAATTGTAGGAACAATTGGAAAATGGTGGGCGGCAAGAAAAAAACATGCATCTATCAAAGGCACAGTTGCTGAATCAGATGCTACTGCATCTGATCGACAAAAAGACTGGCAACCTGGACAATCGAAAGGACCTGATGAAATTTAACAAATAAACTTTTTCATAAAAATTATCAATGACAAACATTCTAGAAGTACAAGGACTCACCACTGAAGTAAGTGGTTATACAATTCTCGATAACCTGGATTTTAGTATCGAAGAAAATGAGTTACGTGTAGTACTCGGACCCAATGGCGCAGGAAAAACGACGTTGATCGATATGATAACTGGTCGTTATAAACCAAAATCTGGAAAAATAATTTTTGACGGTGAAAACATTACCAATAATCCACCTGATAAAATTTTTGTCAAAGGTATTAGCCGAAAATTTCAAGTCCCAAATTTATACGAGACATTATCTGTGTACGATAACATCATGGTTTCTTTAAAAGGACGTCGTAAAGTTTTTAAATCATTATTTGGAAAAGTAACTAAAAAAGACAATGAAAGAATTTGGGAAATATTAGATTTCATAATGTTGGCAAACAAAGCCGAAGACAGTGTAGATACCCTGGGTCATGGGCAAAGACAATGGCTGGAGCTCGGAATGCTTATTGCAGCAGAACCAAAGTTACTGTTATTAGACGAACCAACTACTGGCATGACCGCTGATGGTAAAGAAAAAACGGCTGAACTCATTCAGAAAATTGCAGAAAACCACGCTGTCATGTTAGTTGAACATGATATGGACATCGTTCGAAAAATTGCGAAAAACGTAACTGTGCTTGCACAAGGTCAAACATTAGCAGAAGGTCCGCTTGCTGAAGTAGTAGAAAATGAACAAGTAAAAGCAGTTTATTTAGGTAAAGGACACTAAATGAGCTTGGAATTACAAAACATAGATACTTTTTACGGCACGAGCCATATTTTACATGGTGTATCTTTGAATATACCTGAAGGTGCAATGGTAAGTATTTTGGGCAGAAATGGAGTTGGAAAATCAACTTTACTGAAAAGTATTACAGGAATTAACCCTCCCCAAAATGGCTCGATCCTTTTTAATAATAATGAAATTACTAACCAAAAAACACATGAGCGTACTCATTCAGGAATAAGTTATGTACCCCAGGGAAGAGAAATTATTCCTGACATATCGATTTATGAAAATTTATTGGTTGCCATGCGTGGCAAAAAAAATAAAAGCAAAGCAATACCCAATTTTATTTTTGAATATTTCCCGGCCTTAGAACCTATCCAAAAACGCAAAGGTGGTGTTCTTAGCGGTGGACAGCAGCAACAATTGGCCATTGCACGAGCATTGGTACAAGAACCTAATCTATTATTATTAGATGAACCTACAGAAGGTCTTCAGCCTTCTGTTGTAGAAGAAATTGACGACATCATAAAACGCATTCATGCGGAAAGAAATTGCTCTATTCTCTTAGTTGAACAAAATTTGGATTTTGTTAGAGACGTTACGCAACATTTTGCCATTATGGATCATGGGCAAATTGTTGAAGAAGGAGAAATTGAAAAACTATCAGATCAGCTTGCTAGCCAATACTTATCTGTATAATCAGAATCTATGAACAAAATTTCTGGCTTGTTGGTCATTGAGTAGTTTAATCACATCAAATAGATAAACATTTCCATCTAAATCAACAGCCTCGATTTTTCCGGTTCGAGTCCAATTTCCTGCAAAACTAGCAGTAACATTATGTTTGAGCATAACAAACCCACTCACTCGATATTCATTACTATTAGTGAAGACCGCGCCTTGAATAGGTCCAGAGCTCGATTGGGCTTCTACAAGATATGTTGCTTCCTCAGCAAAAGCTGACGTGCAAAGAAGTAGTAGGATTAGTGCAATCCCTTGCTTGAATATCACGAGACCTCCATTCAAATAATGGTATATCGAGCTTATCGGAACTTACTCTTATATATATAGAGAATATAGGCTGAATAAGCCTATTTAATAATATGAGTGGTTATATTTATTCAGATTAGATACGAAGTGTAAATATGCTTAATTGAGCCTATAAATAGACTCTTTATTGAATACTTTATCGATAAAGATATTGGCTTTGATATACATATATTTCCATTTAGAGACAGCAATTTCATGGCTACTAAATGATAAATAGGCATTCCCATTTTCAATGCTTATACCTTTTTCATGACAGGCAAAATTCAATCGATCATATATATCACAAGCAGAGCTTAATATTCCCGTCCCCTTGCTTGAAAAAACAACCTTTTGCTTATTTGGGAAAACTTTATAATTCAATTTAAGTGTACTAAGCTGGTTGGTTCTGCATAGCCTTTGTTCACTTAATTTTTTGTCTTTCTCTCTATACTCCCATACAGATTCGGATTCATATTCCTTTTCACATAAAAGTACAAAGATAACTCCCGAGTTAGTGAATATTTTCCATGGTTGCCAATATAAAATAATAAATGCAGTTGCAATTAAAATTAAAGTAATAATACTTTTATATTTCTGCATTGATAATAAATAACTATTTAACTCAACCAAGATTTAAAAGTTTTCTAGTAGATTTTTGATAATATTCTTTACCAAATGTATTTAATTTATCCCATTCAGCAATAAACGCTTTTGGCATTTCAGGGATCCAATATTCATCAGAAATTTGCGTGCTAGGATCATGCACTTCATCTAAATTGATATCAGCGATAATAATACCTTCACCATCTTCTCGGGTCAGATTTGCAACTACATTACCCGCACTATCTACGATCATAGACTCGCCCAAATAATGACTTACATATTTTTTTTCTTCACTAGGTGCAGCAAACCCTTCAAAATTTCCAGCATGTCCTGCATGAATAACAGGAACACCGAGTAAATTTGCAAAATTAATAGGTGCTGATTTAAGTAACTCTAACGACTTTAATCGTAAAGAATTAAATTTATCAGGTGCAGACTCTGGTAGATTCCACCAACAAGAACCACTTAATACAAACTTCACTTTACCAAGCAAACGTTTTGCAGTTCTTGTACGTAGCATTTCCCAACACAATGCAACTCCCACATCTCCAACACTTGTTTCCAACACACCATCATCATCACCGCCTATGTAGTAACAATTTTCCCACATAGTAGGTATATCTTTATTGTGCAAACAAATGTTTCCATCAGGAAACACAAGTATAAATGTGTTAAAAACATCCTTATTTTGTTTAGCAAGAAATGACCCGCCAATAACAACATCAAGCTCACTTGAAAGTTTCTTAAATCGCGTTGCTACTTCACCTTCTAAAGGCAAAATAGAATCAACCATCTTTGGATGAAATGCACATGCTGAGGTAAAAAATTCAGGTAAAACAATCCAGTCAGCACCCTGCTCCGCAGCTTCGCGAATAAGTCGCTGTGCTGTTTCTATGTTTCTTTCAACATTGGCTAAATCAGCTTGCATCTGAACAGCCGCAAATTTAATTGTATGAATTTGTGACATTATGGCTAATTCTTATTTATAATAGACAACATAATAACAACAAAAAGCACTAACAGTTGTTAATTAAATTAGTGCAACACGAGGGGGTTATATGGAAGCTAAAGTAATTTGGCTTTTCATTTTCGTATTTCTCTACTGGGCTTATTGCATCTATTGGGGAGTAAAAGGTGCGATCTCTGCTAAAACCGCCAGTGATTATTTCATAGCAGGACGCGGAATTTCGATTTGGGTCTTTGTTCTTGCTGCTACAGCGACTTCATTCTCGGGATGGACTTTTATGGGTCATCCGGGTCTTTTATATAGAGACGGCTTTCAATACGCTTATGCATCCTTTTATGCAATAACGATTCCGCTTACAGGTGTAGTTTTTCTTAAACGACAATGGATATTAGGCAAACGTTTTGGGTTTGTAACACCTGGAGAAATGTTGTCAACCTATTTTAAGTCTGACTCTATAAGATTATTAGTTGTTTTAGTCGCACTCGTATTCTCTATACCTTATTTAGGTGTGCAACTACGCGCTTCAGGATTTTTATTCAACGTGCTTACTGACGGTTTGCTTGGGGTTAACGTAGGAATGTGGTTACTATCAGCAGTAGTCATAATCTATGTTGCTTCGGGTGGATTAAGAGCAGTTGCCTATGTTGATACGCTTCAAGCGATTTTGCTGGCATTTGGTATTGTTGCAATTGGTTTTATTGCATTGAACTATGTAGGTGGATTTGAAAAGTTAAATGAAGGTATTGCAGCACTATCTACTATAGATGATAAACGCACACCTGCAGACTACAGTCACTACATCGCGATACCTGGTGTAATTCAGTTTGTAAGTAATGGTCCATCTGCCACAGGTGGTGCATGGACCGGCATTATGATTTTAACTTACATGTTTGCACTCATGGGTATTCAGTCTGCGCCTGCGTTTTCTATGTGGGCGTTTTCTAACAACGACCCTAAACCATTTGCACCACAGCAAGTTTGGGCATCTTCGTTTGCAATTGGCTTGATCATGATGGTATTTACTGCAATCCAGGGAATGAGTGGACATTTCCTTGGAGGAGATTTGAATTTCCTGGCAGCGCATCCTGAACTCGTAAACAATGTGATGGCTGAAGGACTTCAAGGAAAAGATTTAATGGAGTCTGCTGGTAAACAAGGAATGTTAGTACCACAACTGATTCATTTATTAGGTGATACTGTTCCTTGGTTTGTGGGTTTGTTGGCCGTGTGCGCATTAGCAGCGATGCAATCAACTGGCGCTGCCTATATGTCTACTGCAGGTGGAATGTTGACGCGTGACATTTTAAAAAGATATGCCATGCCGCACGCAACACATAAGCAACAAATCTTTTGGGGACGAGTTGGAGTTGTGTTAATCGTTCTCGCAGCATTAGTTGTAGCTACCACTAGTAAAGACGCTCTTGTATTACTGGGTGGTTTAGCTGTCGCTTATGGTTTTCAAATGTGGCCAGCTCTCATCGCAGTTTGCTGGTGGCCGTGGCTAACACGCCAAGGAGTCGTAATTGGCCTCATCGCTGGTTTAATAGCTGTAACATTAACTGAAAGTATCGGCTCCCAATACATGCCTTGGGGAAGATGGCCCTGGACAATACATTCCGCAGGCTGGGGCATTTTCTTTAATTTGGGCTTAGCAATAATCATATCTGCCATGACGCAGTCAAATAACGATATGTCACATAAAATGAAGTTTCACAATTTTTTGCGTGAACATACTGCTACAACAATGGCACATAGACAAAACTTAAAACCCATTGCTTGGATTATTGTTTTAGTTTGGTTCTTCTTTGGTATTGGTCCTGGCGCTGTGATTGGAAATACGATTTTTGGTAATCCTAATGATTCAACTTCTTGGATATTTGGAATGCCTTCAATTTGGGCCTGGCAACTCCTGTGGTGGGCCATCGGTGTCTTCATGATGTGGTTCTTAGCTTACAAAATGGGAATGTCTACGGTTCCTGATAAGGCAATTGAAGTTTTATACGATGATATTGGTGATGTTGAAGATGCATCGTTAGATAATAAGTAAACCATTTTTATCAATTCTTGAATTACTACTTCTTACTGTCTTTTCTTATTCTTGCCGTACTATTATTCATTCCTGTTAGCAAGCTGGTTTGGGTTACGAGTGTGCGCCGACTTGAAAAGAAAAATAACTCTAAACTATCTGAATCCGAAGTTAAGGGTCAGTTAAAACGTGCACGTATTATTGCAATTTTAATAGTTTTAGTTTTTTCATACTTGTTCAATTTAAGTTTAGGTATTCAGCCATAATGGAAAAAACACATTACAACTATTTAACTCGTGCAGCTTTATTACTAACTATAATATTTATTGGATGGTCTATTTATGATGGCGCATTAAAAGAAAAAACTTTAGGCGAAAGTACTTATCATGCCGCTAATAAATATTTTGAAGACGGCAGATATAAAGACGCTCTTCAATCATATAAACAAGCTGTAATTGATAACCCCAATTTGATTCACGCGCATAGAGGAATCGCACGCTCATTAATGCAGCTTGGGCAACATAAAGAAGCATTACAAAAGTTTGATGAAGTCATTAATGAAGAGCCTGAATTTGGAGCTAGCTATGCAAATCGCGGGATCCTGAATGACCGAATAGGTAATTATGAAGCGGCCATTAGAGACTATGAAAAAGCTATAAAGCTAGACCCTAAATTATCAGAAGGCCCTTCATGGATAACACGATTCCTTAGAAATCAAGCAGAGAAACCGCCTACAATAATAGATCGATTAACTTATTTGCAATCTGAAATGCAAAAACCAAAACATCAACGTCTATTAAAAATACCTGAGAAAGATAAACAGCAAAGGCCTTATAAGCTCTAGATCAACTTAAATATATCGATAAACAAAACTCGCAAGCAAAATAATAACGCAATACAACCAAATAATAGATGTACAAAATTGCTATCGCCATTTACATCACGGTAAGTTAAACCGTGAAAAGCAATTGCAGCCGTTACTATTACAAATACCCAATCAAACACTATTCGACTTTATAAAGTGAAACTGCATTTTTGTATAAGATATTTTCAACATCAGCTTGATCAAAATTATTCAATATAATTTCAATATCTTTACTATTAAATGGTCTTGGAGCACGAGTAGACGGGAGATCTGTGCCAAACATAAGACAATGAGTATTCACAGAGTATAACTTTTGTAGAGCATTGGTCACATCAAAATCAACACGCCCAAATCCCGATGCTTTTACACGCACTCCTTTACTCGCAAGCTTTAATAGTTCGTTGAAACCTGATTTTGTTAGCCCCAAATGATCAATAGATACTGAAGGTAACTTAATCAATTCTTGATACAAATCCATTAAATCATTTGAATCCAGGTACAATTCTATGTGCCAACCCGCAATTTCGTACACTCGATGTGCCAAATTGACTAACTCACTCATTTTGAAATTATTCAGTCTTTTCAAATTAAAACGAATAGCACGCACTCCAAGTTCATGTAAATCTGATATCTCATCGTCAAAAATGTTAGGTGATACTTGTATTACACCCACATAAGCAGGCCCAAGTTCTTTCAGTGCAGCTTTTAAATAGTTTTGATCATATCCTTGAAAAGACCCGGAAATTACAGCACCTCCTATCAGGTTAACTCCCTCTAATTGAGATAAATACTCATTACAAGAGAAATTGTTGGGTAAATATCCATTATTCTCCACAAGCGCAAAGCGAGGGTCTATAATATGAAAATGGGCATCGAATATACGAATGTCTTTATATAAGTACAAAATTTCGAATCAATCTGTATCTACAAAATTATAATTATAACTTGAGGAGTAAATCATGGCAGATGATAACAAAGCAAAGATATTAAAAATCTTTTTAATTGTTACCGGAATATTCTTTATTGTTGGAATTTATCCAATGATGAATATTATCGCACCAGAAAGCTGGGGATGGACGCCAAGACAAAGCGAATATGAAGAGATGATTATCGTCATCTATGCAACACTGGGAGTATTCTTAATACTTGCCGCTAAAAATCCTAGCGAACATCGAAGCCTGTTATGGTTTACAGTTTGGTCCAGTATTGCACATGGTGGCATCATGGCTTATCAAGCTATTACGAGTGAAGGTGGGCATGAACACGCTAATTTATTTGGAGATGTGCCTGCTTTGTTTGCAGTTGCGATTATTCTTTGGTTTTTAATGCCCAAACGCACAGATGCGTGAGTATTTGTTGCATCAGGGATGATGCAAACATTTTCACGCTTCAGATATTTGTGCGAAGCAGTAGTAACATCAACTAAGGGCTAAATCATAATTAGCTGAGCAGTCCCACCTACATTCCTTTCGAAACCTGTCAGTAAGGAAGTCAATAAAACTCCTCACTTTTAGCGGTAAGTGCTTTTGGTGTGGATAAACTGCATATATTGGACTGGTATTTGGAGAAATCTCATGTTTTTTCAGAATCTCTTTTAATACACCTTGCTTGAGTTCGCCCCCAACAATCCAATGTGGAACGCAGATTATTCCAAGTCCTGCTATTGCAGCAGAAACCAAGGATTCCCCATCATCGACAACCACAGGTCCAGAAACTTTTATAGGTGTCGCTCCACGATTATTTTTAAACTTCCATACATGGCTACGATAATGTGAACCAAAATTAATACAGCTATGTCCCAGTAAATTCTCAGGAACTTTAGGTACATTGTTTTCCTTTAGGTATTTAGGACTGGCACAAATAACAATTCGAGCATCCGCAATTTTTTTTGCAATAAAACTAGAATCACTTAATTCGCCAACACGAATGGCTAAATCAATACCTTCATCTACGATATCAAGGTACTGATCGGAAACTATCATAGTTATTTTTACTGCAGGAAATTGTTTTTGATAGGCAGCTATCGCTGGAACGATGTGCCTTCGACTTAATCCCGCAGGAGCAGTAACACGAAGTACGCCACTCGGTGCTCCATCAATTTGTGAAACTGCCAGCTCGGCTTCATCTACCGCCTGAAGGATATTAGTGGCGTGATCGTGGAAAATGACTCCTGCCTCGGTCAAATTTAGCTTTCGAGTTGTCCGATGAAATAACCTTGCACCAAGCTGATTTTCAATCTCATTAATCTGACGTGATACAGAAGATGGTGCTATATCGAGCTGTCTTCCAGCAGCAGAAAAGCTACCGGTTTCTACAACTCGTACAAACGACCTTAACGATTCCAAGTTTTCCATGAATTTATCTTTGCGTATTATGCATAAATGTTTATCAGAATATGCTGTTTATTGCAATAGGTAATTTCTCTATTCTGTACCCATATTATTTAAATTACTCAAATGAGGTATTTATGATGTTACAAAATGAAACAGTATTAATTACGGGTGCATCAAGTGGAATTGGGCTTGATATAGCACGAGGATTTTACGAGCAAGGTGCAAACCTTGTACTCAATTCACGCAACGAAGAAAAATTGAGAGAAGCTGCTAGTAGACTTGGTTCTCCAAATAGAATCTTAGAAGTGCCTGGTAATATTGGTGATCCTGCTACAGGAAAATCAATAGTTAAAGCAGCGTTAAATCAATTTGGAACGATTGATGTTCTGGTTAATAACGCAGGCACATTTGAAGTAAAGCCTTTTTTGCAGAATTCAGAAGAAGATATCGATCACTTTATTGATGGCAACTTGAAAGGCACGTACTTTGTCAGTCAAGCCGTTGTAAAAGCCATGAAAGAACAAGGTGGTGGTTCAATTATAAACATAGGAACCGTACTGGTAGACCACCCTTCAGCAAGTGTACCCGCATCAGCTGCATTAATTTCTAAAGGTGGAATTCATGCACTTACTAAAAGCTTAGCTGCAGAACTTGCTAAAGATAATATTAGAGTAAATCTAGTTGCGCCCGGTGTTATCCGCACCCCTCTTCATACTGATGAAGTAGATGAATTTGGAGAAGTTGCTCTAATGAATCGTGTAGGTGAGGTACAAGAGATTACGGATGCAGTATTACATCTCGCATCTGCAACATTTACCACAGGAGTAGAACTTGCCGTTGATGGCGGATATCTACACGGTAGAGCATAAATTTATTAATCAAATAAAAGGAGAAAACTATGCCATATGTAAATTTCAAGCTAACGCCTGAAGGACTAACAAGGTCTAAAAAAGAAACTCTAATAAAAAAGGTGACCGAGCTACTGGTAACAGAGCTTGATAAGAAACCTGAAACAACATTTGTAACGATAGAAGAAGTCGATACAGATAATTGGGGAATTGGCGGAGTTCCGGTAACTGAGATTCGAAGAAAATGACCAATAGTATGTTAGCTGGTTTTATTGATTGCAGGATTGGGGACGCTTGTAATACCTAGCGCAGAAATCCTAGCTTGAAATAGAAAAACTGATTATAATTTAATCATGCATGCATTTGTAACCATTTTATTTGCTGTCGTAACAGCATTTCTAGTTGCTGGAATACTTGCACTTATCAAAATAGGTTCAAGTGCACTTTTGCGATTTGTTGACAAAAGATGGAAATCAACCGGAGTGATAATACTTATTTTATGTTGGGTATTATTATTACCTGTTATGGTTTTAGTAAGTATTGTTGTTGGATTCTATTTATACCTTACTGTTAAACCATCTTACGTTTAGCGTCCTTAGCACTTTTTTAGTATTTATTATTCGCTGTCTATAACGAGTCAAAATCATGCACTCTAATTTTTTTTGATAATGGCTTTATTATGTTTTTTACTGTTTCTTTATGTTTTGGATGAATTAAATATCGATTCATAGCTTTTGTATCATCGAAAATCATATATATACCGATATCAAAACTATCATCAACAATCTTTCGATCACTCGAAATTGACTCTCCTACCCGAAGTTGTTTGAGTTCTTTAATTTCCTTTAATTGCTGGGTTGCTTCTATTATTTTTTGAACATGCTGTTCATTTTGAGGCTCCTTCAACCACACTAATACAATATGCACAACCTGAGTATCTGAAGTACTATTTAACAACGATGAGCACGCTGCCAGACTTAAAATAAAAATCAAAAGTATCGAAGTACGTAACATTAAATCGTTTTTGTAGAAGATGAAACTGGTAACCATATAGAAGCAATCACCCCAGTTTTATTAAAATTATTTTCAATTGTGATATACCCTTGATGAAACTCGGCGATTATACGAGCAATATATAAACCAATACCTAGGTGGGTCTCCCGTTGCTTGTTTTGTTCTCGTACTGAAACCATTGATTCAAAAAGTCTCCCTTGCATTTCATCCGTAAGTAATGGGCCTATATTTTCTATAGTTAACTTTGCCTGCCCCATTTCTTTGCTAAGAGCAATATTTATTTCATCTTCTTGTGAACTAAATTCGACCGCATTAGCAACCACTTTATCTATTAGCTGCGCAATATTCTCTGGTACGCCATTTACTTGCAGGTCAATATTACATATATCTGTCGAAAATAAATTTTCACCATATGCAGATCGATAACCTGCTATACATCCATTTACTAATTCGGTTAAATTAAACAACTCTTTCTCACTTGACTGTAGCGAATACTCTAATTGTGTCGCTTCACTCATATTAGTAAGAATAGTGTTCAATCGTTTAATACCTTCTTGCGCACGTTCCATATAGACTTTAGCTTCTTTATCATGTTCTAGCATTGCTAAATTATCTAAGGAAGAACGAACGACTGTAACTGGGGTGCGAAATTCATGCGAAAGACGCGACGTCATATTTTCCAAGTAACTATTATATTGTCCTAAACGACTAACGATATTGGAAAAACTTCTAGATAAATCACCGATCTCATCCTGTACGGTTGAACCTTTGAAGCTTGTATGAATTCTGCCCTGCTCATCAATTGCCTGTTCAGCTTGTGTGCGTAATTTACGAATACGGTAAGAAATTCGAGACGCAAATAAAAATAAGGCTAATGTGCTAACTAGCATTACTGCCAAAATAACTGTAAACAACTTTTCCAATGCTTTATTTCGTATTGTGCGAATTCCATTTGTAGTTTCTTCTGCAACCACAACACCCATTACATTTTCATCCACCCAAATAGGATGTGCTGCAGACAATACGACAGCTTTTTTATCTGGTGTTAAATACCATGAAGACTCTACCTCTCCTTCAAGAGCTGAATTGATCTGCGAACCCACAAGTTCCGTAGCTTCTTCTAGTTCATCAATAAAATCTTGTGGAGGGCGTGTAAGCAATTGATAATAAAGTGGGTGTAAATATTTTTCTTCAAGCTGTTGCAACCAGGACATAGCAGTACGCTGGGAAGCTTTCGAATCTTCTATAGTTCCTGAGGCAGAACGAATGTCGCCAATTTTTGCTAGCACACGGCGTTTGGCGTCGATTACCCAAATCCTTGAGTTTGAGCGGGCCAGACCTTTTAAAATTTGTTCAATTTCAGGAGACGGCACTAATACCGTACCTAGTTGATCAGATCGTTGAGTATTGGAAGTACCAACAACATTAATAGTGTTACGCGTTAGCGAATCATCTACATCATAAATAGCAAAGCCTAACTTGCTGCCAATCATCTCTAATGGAATACGAATTTCTATATTGTAACCCTGAGGTGTTTCTTTCCAATTACCTTGTATTTTATTTTCAGGACGTAATGGATATACGCTCCCTTCATCAGGTTCTGTAAGGAAAGCATTTACCCATCCTGGATTTTCATTTGAAATGATAAAGCGCTGAAATTGATTCTCTTTATCAAGAAAAGCTATATGCAAAGCATCATTACGATGCACATTAAAAGTATTTGCACTTTTATATACAATGTAATCATCGACCACTTCAAACATCACATATAAAAAGTTTTCGTACTTAACCACCATGTGATTAAAACTAAGTGATTTGGGTTTATAACTTTCTCTATTTTCTATTACAAAATCATTGCCATAAAATTGAGGTTGATATTGAAAGTTTTGCCATTCTTGCAAGTCCCCGTCTAATTGGATTGGAGTAGTAACATCAATAGCATATAAGTCTTTACCTTGGCGTACATCGCTTAAAAAACTTGCTTGTAAATTAAATAAATTAGGACGCTCGTGTAATGCTGTTGCTGCTGCGCTTACAGTCCCCACTAATGTTTGTTCTTGCCCTTTACGCAAGTATTTTTCCATCTCCCAGACATATTTGTAACCCAACCATGGAATAGCAAATAAAAAACTGGAAAGAAAAACCAGCTTTAGACGTAAGCCAAAACGAGGCTTTGGAAATTTCATGAATATTAGTTGGTACTGTTGTTCCAGCGATATCCCATACCATATACCGTTTCAATACAATCGAATGTTGCATCAATTTGTATAAATTTTTTACGAATACGTTTGATATGGGAAGTTATAGTACTGTCATCAACCACCATTTGGGATTCCTGCATTAGTTGTTGCCGGTTCTTTACATGCCCAATATATTTTGCCAATGCATGCACCATCCAAAACTCAGTAACAGTTAGGTCTACCTTCTGATCTTTCCACTTTGCAACCATACGTTGCGAATCCATGGTTAAATCTCCTTGCTGTAGCTCCGCTTGATCTGAAACAGGTTCACGCATCGCATCTGAACGACGAAATAATGCAGCAATACGTGCTAGTAAATGTGGGAGACTAATATCCTTAGTTAAGTAATCATCTGCCCCAATGCGTAAACCGCTCACCGTATCTACATCACTATCACGCGCAGTTAAAAATATAATAGGTAAAGCTTCAGACATCGAACGTAACGAATGGCACAATGTAAATCCTCCATCTACTTCATCCTCCAAACCAATATCAATAATGGCTAAATCAGGCAAACGCTGCTCAAAAACGGCCATCGCATCTTTTCTATTTGCAAAAGTTTGTACAGTGTAACCTTGCTTACGCAGCACATCTGCATAATTCTCCCGCAGCGCATATTCATCTTCTATTACAGCTACTCGGCGGCTCATGAGGATACTTATATATGTGTATATCGATATGTTTATAGCTAAAACTATACGGATTAATAGCCTGATAGCCAGGGTGCAGACCAGATTGCCTTTTTGTTGACATATTTAAACAGCAAATTGCCCATTTTCTCGCCCAAAAACGTCATAGACGTTTTATTTAATGGTCTCAACGCAACTTAATCTACATGAGGCTATATATGAAATATACCTACACAAAGACTATTCTAACGACTGCTTTAATACTATTTGTGACACCCCTTTTCGCTAACAACCCCATTGATGAAAAAAAAATCAGTCATACTGAACAAGGCGTAGGCCTAGGAGCTGGATCAATCGCAGGTGGTTTAATTGCAGGCCCGGTTGGCATAGTAACCGGTGCTGTTATCGGTAGTTTAGTTGGTCAAAATGTTGCTGATGAAAACGCGAAACAAAAACTGTCTCAATCAAATACCGAATTAAGTAACAAATTAACTATATCATCAAAAAAAATAAAGACGTTTGAAGAAACTTCCTCACAGCATACTGCTTCTCTAAATGACGCACATCGTACTATTGAGAAATTGCTCACTCAAAATCAGGAACTTAAAAACCACGCATTAAACTTTGATGTGCAGTTTAGAACTGATTCATTCTTAATCGAAGACCAATATCAAGAATATTTAATTGATTTAGCAAATGCACTCAATGAAACACCTAATATAGAGCTTGAAGTTGCAGGATTCGCCGATCGGATGGGTGACGAAGAATATAATATGGAATTATCAGATAAGCGTGCACAACGAGTCAAAGAATTTCTAATACAACAAGGTATTAAAGAAGAACGGATTACTACTCTGGCATTTGGCGAAACTCAACCACTGCATGCAGAAGAAAGTTTAGAAAATAACTTTTTT
This sequence comes from Gammaproteobacteria bacterium, assembly GCA_965243395.1. GTDB lineage: Bacteria > Pseudomonadota > Gammaproteobacteria > UBA4575 > UBA4575 > JABDMD01. The sequence continues at coordinate 1,206,568 of CBDEUS010000001.1, forward strand.
GACAGACGCGTAACAGTCTATTTAAGACCCATTGAAATCAGCACAAAAAATATTTCTCAAGAAATTAAAGTATTGGAAGATGAGCTTTCTGTTGCTGCTAATGAAAAATAGACTGAGAGAGTTGACATTTACGAGGTCAGATAAAGATGAATAAACTCAAAAACTACACTTACACCTAAATTTTGCTTACAAATGCAAGTTGCTCCATATCAATCTCTTTTTCTTCATACTCCTCCATTAGGCGATCTTCGGGTCGCCTTTTTTATTATATATTTTGAAATCAAATCAGGCTGCTTGATTACTGTCTGCGCCGCTTAATTCAAGTGTCATTTTAGCCATTTCTGCTACCGTCTCAAGAATATCTGGATCATCAATTTCTACATCAAACAAGTTTGCAGTTTCTAAAAATTCTTTAGTTACCGTACCAATTAAATTCATAAAATCTAAAATATCAATACCAAACTCTTTTTCTGCACGATCTGCTTCCTTTAAATAGCCTTCATCAGTATGATCAAAACAAATACAATCTGCCAAAATACCCGCAAATGCCACACACTTTGCAGCTTCTTTATTATCGTCGTCAATAAAATCTAAAGCACTACCATGACTCGTTTCAACCAGTTGAGTGATTTTTTCTGGGATGTCCCACTTATTTAATAGCCACGCACCTACTACGGCATGATCAAAACCTAGTTTACTCTTCTCAAAGGCAATCAAGCTCTCATGATCCTGCTGTTTATCTTTTATTCCTGAATATAAATCAGGATGAACTTTATCTAATGCAAGCATACCAATATCTTGCAATAAGCCTGGGAGAAATAATTCTTCCTTTTTCGCATAACCCGTGGCGCCCGCTAAACAGCGACATGCTACTGCAGAGGCTAAAGAACGCTTCCAAAAATAACTATAATCAAGCCCGTCCCCATTATCATTTAAGTTCCCGACTAGTGAGAAGCTAAGCGCTAAATTCAACGTTCCTTCCCAACCAAACATTACTACTGCCTGTTGTATATTTTCAGTTTTAGCTCGTCGCGCATATAAAGATGAATTTGCAATACGTAAGATTTTTGCTGTCAGGGCTGGGTCGAAACTAACGATTTCTGCAAGTGTATCAATATCTGAATTAGCATTAGAACTAAGATGTATGATTTGATCAGCAACACCTGGAGGACTTGGTAAATCTCCACATTCTTCTAATAAGCTAAACGTTTCACTATCCATTAAATCTTGTAAACATAAATCCATAATTTATTTCCGTATAGTCTTTGATTACCCAGTCGCTACCTGAACAGGATTTTGTTGCTGACAGACTTTGTATTGATTACGTCCACTTTGCTTCGCATCATACAAACTTTCATCTGCTGCTTTAAGCAAGTCGCTATAACTTTCATATAAATGTCCCTCACTGTGAATAGCAATACCAGCAGAAGCAGTTATAGCTATACTTTTCTTTTGAATATGTTCAAATTTATTTTCATTAAAAGATTTGATAATTCGTTCTGAGAGACTAAGTGCCCCCTCTATACCTGAGTTAGGTAGTAAAATTACAAACTCTTCTCCTCCATAACGAAAAATTAAATCTGTATCACGTATACAAGTCTTCAATAACTCTACTGAATATTTTAAAACTTCATCGCCACAATCATGTCCGTAAGAATCATTTATGTTTTTAAAATGATCTAGGTCAACCATGACAAGAGAAAGTGGATAATTTCCTTTATTTGATAATTCAAATTCACGCTCTAAGGAAATTTCAAGATATCCACGATTATAAATTTTTGTAAGAGCATCTATTTTCGCTGAATCTTCTAGTTTTTTAGCCTTTGACTCTAAATATTCTGCTTCTTGATGCAATTCTTCTGCTGTTTTCAATGTCTCCATACTGCGCAATAACAACAACTCTTTTGCCTGCTCAGCAATACAATTTAATATTCTTGGGTCACCGACATCTAATTCAAAAATTGCTGCAGTATCCTGAATTTCATCTACAATAGCTCCTAAATTATCTAAAAACGCATTTTCATTCATACCAAGTAAGTTCTGACATACTTGAGCAGCATAATGATAATCTTTTTTTTCTTCGTCACTACATATACAGTCTGCAATTACGTTTGACGTTTCAATACAATTCTCTGCAGGTGTGGTATTCCCTATTTTTTTATATCTTTCCTCATGATGACTAATCGCGACCAAATCAATAATTCTTTGAGGTAAATTCCAACGTTCTAGTAACCACGCACCAACAGACGCATGATCAATTCCTAACATCTCATGCTCAATTTGTTGAACGACTTTATGCTGATGCTGGTCATTGCCAATTTCACTATATAGTTCAGGCACAGCTTTATCTAATGCAAGCATTCCCACATCTTGCAACAAGCCTGGCAAGAAAAGATCCTCTTTTTTGCTATCAATACCCATAACTCTTGCTAAATGCTTTGCCGTTACTGCTGCCGAAATAGAACGCTTCCAAAAGAAGTTGTAATCCAGTCCATTTTTTGAAACTGGATCAATTTTTGAAACTAATGAAAAACTTAAGGCAAGATTTAGAGTGCCATTCCAACCGAACATCATCACAGCTTGCTCAAGTGACTCTACTTTGGCATGTCTCGCATACATGGGTGAATTTGCCATGCGAAGTACTTTCACAGTCAGGGCAGGATCAAGACTAACCACCTCAGCTAGTACTGAAATGTTGCTAGTAGCATCGGTGCTTAAGCCAATAATTTGCTCAGCCACGCCTGGAGGTGTGGGCAAATCTCTACAACGTTCTAAACGAACTACTAAATCTTGGTTTTCGAGTAATGTCACGGTTATCCTTATTTCTTGCGACTTTATCCTACATACAACGAGCAGTTTCTTGATTCACTTCATTAAGTTAACGGTCAAATTGGGGAATTCTTGAGTTATGCAGTGTCATTTAAGTCACTCTTTCTGGCTTTCCTATACCATAGCCTTGGGCATAATCTATGCCTATATCCTTGAGAATATCTAATATCTCGTTACTCTCAACAAACTCTGCGATTGTCTGCATACCCATCACTTTCGCCACCTCATTTATGGAACGTACAATCGCACGATCTTTCTCATTTTTGACCATATTTTTTACAAATGCCCCATCAATTTTAAGAAAATCGACGGGAAGATCTTTTAAATAACCAAATGATGAAAGCCCACTACCAAAATCATCTAGTGCAAACTTAACACCAATTTCTTTAAGCTCTGTAATCACATTAATTGCTTTCGTAATACTAGATATTGCAGCAGTTTCAGTAATCTCAAAACAAACATGACTTGGGTCTAGTTTTGTTTTTTCTAATTCTCTTTTTATGAAATCTAAAATATATGGATCACTTATAGTATTTCCAGATAAATTTATAGAAATAACAACATCACTATCACTATAAGCTTGCATGTGATACTGAAATGCTTTCTTAATTACAAAACGATCTACCCCAGCAATCATTCCATATCGTTCTGCTACACGTATAAACTCATTTGGAGGTATAATGTTGTCTTTTACATCTAGAATCCGAGACAACACCTCATAATGAGGGATATCTTTCTCCTCATTAGTAACTGAAATAATTGGCTGACTCATTAAAAAAAGTCGATCATTATTAAGTGCATCTGTAATTGCACTTACATAAGCAAATTCAGAAGATCTTTCTATTATTGCTGTGTCATCAGTATGAGCAACATGCATTTGATTACGTCCAAGTTCTTTCGCGCGGTAACAAGCCATATCAGCTTGACTCATAATCATTGCTTCATTGGCTGAATTATCCGTTATCATCGCTATACCAATGCTTACACCTATTTTAAAACTTTGCTTATCCCATTCGAAAACAAATTGATTAATACTTCGTTGAATTTCTTCGCAAACACTCATTGCATTATTCAGCGGGCAACTTTCTAAAATAACGCCGAATTCATCACCTCCCAAACGAGCAACAATATCCGAAGCGCGTACTTTGTCCTCAAGCATGTGAGCTAAACGAATAAGTAATTGATCACCAGCACTGTGTCCCGCCGCATCATTAACAACTTTAAAATGATCTAAATCCAAATAGCATAAAATAGAATCATCATCAGTATCTTTAGCTTTTTGAAGTACACGCTTTAACTGTCTGTCAAATTCATTTCGATTAACCAGCCCAGTTAAAGAATCATGCTTGGCGTCATATGCAATTCTTTCTAATAAAGCCTTTTCCTCTGTAATACTTCTTATAACTCCACGATATCCCTGAAATTTCTTTTTCTTATTAAATATTGGTTTTGCATTAATTCTAAAAATATCAACTTCTTTATTTTCATTTTTGACGTTGAATGTGAAATTTGTAATATCTTCTTTTTTATTTAATATTTGCTTATATGCATCAAAGTCAAATTCGCATTTTGAATGATTAGAAAAAAGCGTATCAAAACTTTTACCCAGAGGATAAATAGCTGATTCACCTATAAGATTTTTAATACTCCCGGAAATATATGTGTAATTAAATCTTTCATCTAATTCCCAAAATATATTTGCCGCAGTTTCAGCGAAATCTTTGAATCTTCTTTCACTCTGGATAAGTTTTTCTTTAGCTAACCTGTGTTGAGTTATATTTGTACTAACACCCAACAAATATAATTTATCTTGTGATTCATCAATGAATGGTTGCTTAGTTGTTTGTAACCATATTTTTTTGCCATTCTTATCAGTTATTGTTTCTTCTAAAATTGTCCTTTCTTGTTTTTTCTGCATCACCATTGTATCTATCTCTATACAACTCTCTATTTTCCATGGACGGTGCTCTAGCTCATCCTCACATTTGCCAATTAGTTCATTTACTCGATATCCATATACTTTTGCAGTGGCTTCATTGACAAAAATAAATTTTCCTGAAGCATCACGAACAGAAATTAAATTTGGAACCTTATTTACTACTTCTTCCAATAATTGCTTTTGTTCTGTAAGTTTATTAACTTGATTCTTTAGAGACGTCACATCTCTCAAATATAAATAGACCCTAGCTTCTTGTTCACTTTCTTCATCTCTATTGAGAACACAAATTGCTTCATAATGAACTTCAGAATTATCTTTTCCTGATACATTAAGATTCATTTTCTGAATTTCATTTGTATTTATACATTTATCTAAACATGGTTTAATGATTGCTTCGTATTGTTCTGTACCAAAAGTTTCACGTATACAGACACCTGAAAATTCCTGATATTTTTTGCCAAATTTATTTTTATAATGATCATTAATATTGATATATCTATATTCTTCATCAAGAATAGCGGTCAAATCTGGACTTGAAAGAATGATATCCTTACACAACTCAAGCGCACTAATAGATTGGTCAGATGTATTATGGTTAATATCTTCATTATGAATAGATACAATTTTTTTAGTATTTGACTGCATAATTAATATCTCTATACAGCCTTAATATAGGGAGCTCTATTGACTTTAAGATGATCAGAAAGCTCATTACCACAGTGAGGACACTTGCTCTGCACATATATCTTTTGTACTTGTTGCTTTTCTTTTTCATTAGCTAAAATTTGTTCTGCAACATCTTTCGTAATACCCAATTCCTCACGTAATGAATCAAGCTCAGCTTTTTCATCTCTTGTTAGAATGCCGTCTTCATACGCCTTATCAGCCATGTTTTCGTATTTGTTATTACGCAAACGTACTTGTTCAGAGAATGCAGAAGCTAAAATTCCTGTTGGTAAAGCAACCATTCCAACCCCAATAACTGTTATAAGGGCACCAAATGCTTTGCCACCAGCAGTGATAGGTGTTACATCCCCATATCCAACTGTTGTTAATGTCGAAAATGCCCACCACATTGAAGCAACAATACTAGAAAACTTTTCTGGTTGATTTTCATGTTCAAAATAATACATGCCTGAAGCAGCCAGAAGCATAACCACTAATAAAACAAAAAATGCTGCTGCGAACGCTCGTAGGTTTTCTCTAAAAACTGTAGTCAGAATATCAAAAGATGCAGAATACCTGGTTAATTTAAATATTCTTAATAAACGGAAAGCACGAAGAAATCTCATGTCTGTGTTTCCAAACAAACCAAACATCATGAAGTAGAAAGGTAAAATCGCAAGCAAATCTATTATTGCTGAAAATGACAAACTGTAACGAAATCTCTTTTTAACATTAGTATCTTTACTTTTTTTAATATCAACACTATCAACACAAGACCAGATTCTTAATAAATATTCGATTGTAAAAATTGCTACAGAAATAACTTCAAACCAAAAAAAATACGCATGATATATATCATTTATAGACTGAACAGACTCTAAAATAATTGCGATTACACTAAGCAGGATCAAAGCAATTAATCCTACATCTACAACACGGCTTAATTTGTCACCTGCTGAGGCAATTTCTAAAACTTCGTAAGTACGCTTTCTAAAAGAAATTTTGTTCAATGCATACTCCATTGCATAAAAATATGTGCATGATTTTATTTTCAGCTCATGCAGGCAGGTTTATATGTTTTGAAATTAGTCAGTTATGACTAAATGGTAGATATGCTCACCTCTTAACCGATAACCTTATTTATTTATCGGCTTTAAAGAAGACTACTTTAAATATCATAAAGTACTGATATATATGAACTTTTTTAATTTATTGGGCAGTTTTATGCTAGTCCATTCGATTTTTTAAAGAATTTTTGCGCCTGAAAGCTTGCCCATAAGCAGACAAAGAGCAGGCAGCATCGCAGTAGACTTCAAAACCTGGTTGTAATTTTTCAAACCCTTGTGTGTAGTAAATTGGCTTAGAAATTATTTTCGCCTTACACCACGTACATTTGTAATACATATCGGTACATCCCTTTATTGCGAGACATATCGACAAAAATATAAAAATCTTTAGTTTGTTATATAAGTACCTGAATATATTAAACGTGATCTGAACAGAAATTTATGCGGCTTTTGTATTTGAATGCAATGCAAGTATTAATTCTGCTTCTGACTCGGTAAGTGAGCATAAGGAGATAATATCCTCTCGTGCATATCCACGTCGTGCCAATTGTACGGCTTGACTATAAGGCGCATTATTAAAAAGCTTACCTTCATTGTTGGTCTCATATGCAGATTCAACTTTGATTTCTGAAGTGTGAATATTTTTATTGAATTCATCTTGCTGATTTTTTAGAGCCCCTAACTCTTCATCAATTAAGCGGCTATAGCTAGTTATATCATCAATATCGTTAAATTGTATATTCTCTAATTTTAGAATTTTTCTGCTTAAAGAATAAATAGCAATTAGTACTACCAACATTGAAAAAAACAAAATAGATTGTTCATAGTTAGAAGTGAATAATAATGATAATTCACTAATTATGTTTACAAAATATTCAAAATTTAAATTATATGCTTCCATATCAAACTCTCTTTAAATCATACATATTCATCAATTATTGTATCTCCAGGATCTTTAGGTTCATCATTTTTTGATTTCGACTCATCATCCTGTTTATTTCGGTGTTTCTTGTTCTGATCAGGTCGATCTTTTTTGACAGACGGAGTAGGCCAGGTTCTGGTTAAGGGACCAATTTTATTGCTATCAACCATTTCAAAGCTCTCAGATCATGTCATTTCCTTAATAGTCCTTTATATGGATTTAATTCGTCCTTTTACTCACTTTTGCTCTCTAACCATTCACTTAATTTAGCTCGAAGCATAACCAATGCTTTACCATGTATTTGACATACACGTGATTCGCTTACATCTAAAAGGCTGCCGATTTCACGTAAATTCATTTCTTCTTCATAATAAAGAGACATAACCAAACGTTCTCGTTCGGGTAATTGGTTAATCGATGTAGTTAGTTCTGAATGAAATTGCTCATCAATATATTCTTTGTCCGGGTCCGAGTCTGAACTCATTTCTATTTTATAATCTGAAGACTCTTCACTATCATCAATGCTAAAAATCTGCGCTACTGAGGAATCACGTAAAATTTTATTATATTCACTTAACTCTATTCCCATTTCTAATGCAATTTCGCTATCTGTTGCGCTAGATAAAGTTCTATTCTCTACTTTTCTAATCGCTTCCATCATATCTCTGGATTTGCGGTGCACAGATCGCGGAGTCCAATCTCCACGCCTAATTTCATCTAGCATTGCACCACGAATTCGTATACCCGCGTATGTTTCAAAGCTCGCGCCTTGTGTGGGGTTAAAATTCTTTGCAGCTTCTAATAATCCAACCATCCCAGACTGAATTAAATCGTCAACCAGAACCGTATCAGGCAATCTGCCTTTTAAGTGATATGCGATTCTTTTCACCAAAGAAGCATGTTGAGTTACAACATTTTCAATATCTAAATTTTGTACTGCAGTATAGCTTGCTGCTGCTGATTCACTCATATTATTATTTTTGATTAACTTTCTGGTTAGTGAGTTGTTGTTCTAAAAACAATTCAATAGACCCGTTTGGATTCGACTCTCTGACCCAGCCATTGATTTTTCGAGCAAGGCGCGTAAATCCTAATGAAGAGCGACTAGTTGGATATGCATCTATTACTGATTGTTGTCTTTGAATGGCTTTCTTTACATAAATGTCGTTTGGTATATAGCCACAGTATTCTAAAGTTACATCTAAGAAATGATTAGATACTTTTTCTAATTGCATAAACAATCGTTCGCCATGTGCGCTAGATTCAACCATATTGCTTAATATATGAAATTTTTGATTAACGCTTTTTTTGCTTAATACTTTTATCATTGCATAAGCATCAGCGATTGAGGCAGGTTCGTCACATACAACGACCAAGATATTATTGGCTAAATGACTAAATAATGAAACATCATCACTTATACCGGCAGCAGTATCGATAATGAAATAATTAAGCAAAGGATTAAGTTCTGCAATCGAATCAATTATTCCCATATGCTGACGGGCATCTAAGTTTGCCATCTCCTTAACACCAGAAGCAGAAGGAATAATTTGTATGCCTCGCGGGCCAGTAATTACTATGTCTTCAACTCTACATTCATTTTTTAAAACATTATGTAATGTTTTTCTTGCACGAAGACCTAACATTACATCAACATTTGATAAGCCGAAATCAGCATCTAATAACATTACTTTATTATTTAGATCCGCAAGAGCAATTGCTAAATTAATTGCTACATTCGTCTTGCCTACTCCACCTTTCCCACCTGTTATCGCTAAAACATTAACTTCGTCAATAGTATTTATTCTTCTCAGCGAAGAAGCCTGATCAATAGGTGTTACATTTTCGTTAACTTGTTCAAACATTTTTTATAAGCTCGCTATATAATTCAGTTGAGTGTATAGATTCCATACTTCCAAATCTTTCACCCAAAACTAACGCTTTAGTTAATATTTGTTCTTGATTTGGTCGAGCAATATCTTCTGGTACTCTTTGTCCAGTAGTCTCATAAGCTATTGGCAAATTTTGCTCGATTAGCGAAGTCAAAATCCCTCCAATCTGCGATGCCTCATCAGTTTTACTCATTACTACGCCATTAAGATTGTCTGACATAAAATTATTTATAACTTCTTTTTGGACGCACAGCTGAGTATTAGCAGAGACAACTAAATAAGTAGTTAAATCTTTAGATAACTTGCTTAATGCTTGCATGATTTCTTTTATACGCGTATCACGTTGGCTCAAGCCAGCAGTATCTATCAAAACAAGCTTTTTATTTTTTACAACATTAAGTGCTTTACGAAGCTCCGGCTCATTGTTAGCTATAACTACCGGAACATTTAGTATGCTCCCATATATGCTTATTTGATCATGAGCTCCAATTCTAAAATGATCTGTACTGATAATCGCAATATCGCTATTACTGTTTTGCATAGCATATTGAGCTGCGATCTTCGCAATAGTAGTTGTTTTACCAACACCAGTAGGTCCAACTAAAGCAACCATTCCGCCTTCATTAATAATATTTTCTTGAGTAATAGAAATATTTCTTTTTAAATCTTTTTCTATTTCGTTCCATGCATGATTAAAATCTTTTATTTTTTTCACATTCCCTAATAGTTTTTTACTCAGATTAAAACCAAACCCACATATAGATAACTTTTGCAACAACTTTCTTGATGCTGTGTTTTGTGCTATGAGCTTTCTCCAACTTATAAGCTCGGTTTGTGATTCAATCATTGCGCGTAATTGACTTATTTCATTTTGTAAACCAACCGCGTCATTTACAGAGATACTTTTTTCAGTCATTTTGCTTTGTTTAATTTCTGAATTAGAATGTTGCACAGCTTGTGAACTATCGCCATGTGTTTCAATGTTTGATACAAAATCACTATTTGCAACCGCTTCATAGTCGGTTGCGGCAACGACTTCAACCCCACTTAAACTTTGGTTAGATGAAATGATTACTGCATCTTCCCCTAATTTTTCACGGATCTTTTGTAATGCTGCATGCATATTTTTTTCATGAAATCGTTTCATATTCATATTTTTTACCTTTAATTCTTTAACTAATTTATATTCAATTTAGTTAAGCTGCACTTGCAGGCAATTGTTGTATATCATCATGCTGGTCACCAACACTTGCTATGATATTGATTCTTTTACTTTCTGGTATTTCATCAAAAGATAAAATATGCAAATTTTTAACACTGGTTTTAAATAATTTAGACAACATAATGCGCAAACCACTAGTGACTAAAAGTACAGGTGGCAATCCTACTGCCTCTTGTTGCTCCGCTAACTCTCGTACTGAATCTTGCATTTTTTCAGCTAATGTCGGTTCTAAAGCAAAATAACTTTCGGGTCCTTCATGTATAGTCTTTTGCAATAACTGTTCCAACTTTGGTGACAGCGTAAAAACAGACAAATCTTTACGCATGCCATTGATTTCTTGGACAATTGCCCTTCTCAATGCAACTCGAACAATCGCGGTTAAGGCGTCAGTATTTTGGCTAGTGTTTGCCGCTTCCGCCAAAGTTTCAACAATCGTTCGTATATCTCTAATCGGAACACCTTCTTGCAATAGATTTTGCATAACCTTAACTATTGCACTCATGGGCAAGGTTTTCGGCACAAGATCTTCTACTAGTTGCGGAGAACGCTCTGCTAATTTATCCAAGAGCTGTTTAGTTTCGTCATAACCTAAGAAGTAATGGGCGCTTTCACGTAATATTTTGCTAAGGTGAGTAGCAACCACAGTACTAGGATCTACAACGGTATAACCTAATGTCTGTGCTTGATCGCGTTGGCTAGGCTCAATCCAAATCGCTTCCATCTCAAATGCAGGATCTTTAGTTACGATACCTTCTATCTTGCCGTTTACATTACCCGGATTAATGGCTAGCTCTCGCTCAGGATAAATCTCACCTTCACCTTCAGTTACTCCTTGAATCACAATGCGGTAATTATTTGCCGGCAAATCTAGATTATCGCGAATATGCACAGGTTGAAGTAGGAAACCAAGGTCTTGTGAAACTTTTTTACGCACACCTTTTATGCGCCCTATAAGTTCACCTTGCTGTTCTTTATCAACTAGTGAGATAAGCCGATAGCCTACTTCCAATCGAATAACATCAACGCTCTGCATATCACTCCAACCCAATTCAACATCCTCTGGTACCGTTTCTGTTTCTTCATCTATTTCAGGCTCAGTGCCTTCTTCTTCCTGTGATTTATTTAACGTAATTCGTGAGAAAATAACGCAAATACCTGCAATCGTTAAAAACACAACATTTGGCATACCTGGAATTAAACCCATACCACCAATAATTGCTGCCGTAACAGTCCATACGCGTTTGTCACTGAAAACTTGGTTTACGACGGTATCACCCATATTCTGAGATGCAGAAACACGTGTAACAATAATTGCTGTAGCAGTGGACAATAGTAATGATGGAATTTGTGCAACTAAACCATCACCGATGGATAACAATAAATAGTTTTGCGTAGCAACACTGAAACTTAAATTATGCTGACCTATACCCACTGCTAAGCCACCAATAATATTTATAAAAATGATTAAAACGCCTGCAATTGCATCACCACGAACAAACTTGCTTGCGCCATCCATAGAACCATAAAAATCAGCTTCCCTCGAAATATCTTCTCTTCTTCGCAAAGCCTCTTCTTGAGAAATTAATCCAGAATTTAAATCTGCATCAATTGCCATTTGCTTACCGGGCATCGCATCCAAAGTGAATCGTGCACTCACTTCCGACACACGTCCTGCGCCTTTAGTCACCACTACAAAATTGATGATGACTAAGATAGCAAACACAACAAAGCCTACGGCATAGTTACCTCCAACGACAAAGTTCCCAAATGATTCAATAACATTACCTGCTGCGCCCGTACCAGTATGACCGTGTAACAACACCACACGCGTAGATGCAACGTTAAGCGCCAAACGCAACATTGTTGCTATAAGAAGTACTGTAGGAAACACTGCAAAATCAAGTGGCCTCAAAGTGTAAATGCTCACTAAAATAATGATCAATGCCAGTGCAATATTAAAAGTAAATGCAAGATCTAATGCGAAGGGTGGTAATGGCACAATCATCATGCTAAACATCATGACCACTAATAGTGGTGTGCCAAGACCATTTTTAGTGAATTCTCTGAAGGTATTTAAAACATTATCCACTTTACTATCGTCCTTAATTAGTTCGTCCTAAATTCATTTGGAATTTCTAATTCATCTGGAGGGTTTGGATAATTTCCAGGAACAGCATTCTTAAGCTGAAACACATATGCCAAAACTTTTGCTACAGAAATATATAAACCTGAAGGTATTTCTTTATCGACTTCTGTACTGTAATAAACTGCTCTGGCGAGTGCCGGTGCACAATACACACTTACTTCATTATTTAACGCAATCTCTTTAATTTTCTCAGCTACAAAATCGATGCCTTTTGCAACCACTATAGGAGCACTTGACATATCCGCATCATATTTAAGAGCTACAGCAAAATGTGTTGGATTTGTTATTACTACATCAGCATCAGGAACTGCTTCCATCATCCTCTTCTGTGCAAGTTCTCTTTGTAAATTACGTAAACGACCTTTATTCTCAGGATTTCCCTCTGTCTCCTTAAATTCGTCTTTGACTTCTTGCAATGACATACGTAATTGCTTTTTGTGTTGCCAAAACTGATATGGCGCATCAACGAGTGCTACTATTATTAAACCAGCTGAAGAAACAGTAAAAATTATCAATAATAATTTATACGCATGAGCAATACTTTCTTGTGTTGGTTCAAATCCTAAATTTAAAATTTCTGTAATAAAAACATTGAGCAACAAGTAAACAATGGAACCGATCAACGCAACTTTTAACAATGCTTTTACAAGTTCTACAAGGCCCTTCAAGCCAAACATGCGTTTCAAACCAGAAAGAGGGTTCATACGATTCATTTTGAATGCCATCGCACTTAACGAAAATGACATACCACCAATAAGCATAGGGCCAAATAAAGCTACTATAAACATCAAAACTAAATATGGAGTAATCCCAACTAAGGCATGCATACCACTCTCAGTAAAATGTGGAATAAGATAACTCTTATCCATAATATGAGAAATTGGTAATTGAAAATTATGCAAGAATATTCCATGCAAATGTTGCGCAATGTATTCTGTTGTAAATATCAATCCAATCGCACCAATAAAAGTTACTAACATGGTGTTTAATTCACGAGACCTTGGAATTTGACCTTTTTTACGTGCATCTTGAAGCCGTTTCTGCGTAGGCTCCTGAGTTTTATCATATTGTGAATTTTGATCGGCCATTTTTTAATTAGTTGATTAATGGCATTTGCTCAAATGCATTATTTAATAAATTCTGAAATACAGTCGTAATACTCGGTAGAGTTAACGCAATTACTGCAAGTCCAAGCATGATTGTGATTGGAAAACCCACTGAAAAAACATTTAATTGAGGAGCTGCACGTGTCATCAATGCTAGAGCTGAATTTGCAACCAGTAACGCGGTTATTGCTGGTATAGCCACCATCAGCGCCCCTGAAAACATATTCGTCCCCCAACTAACTACATCCCATATAGCTGTTTGAAATTCAAATGTGTAACCAACCGGAATATAAGTAAAGCTATCAAATAGCATGTTTATTAATGCTAAATGTCCATCAAGAGCCAAAAATATTAATGTTGCAGTTATTGTTAAAAACTGGCTAACAATAGGTACTGTAACTCCATTCACAGGATCAGTGATTTGTGCAAAACCAAGTCCCATTGTCACAGCAATATTTTCGCCTGCTATTGTAAGTGCTGAAAAAACTAAACGTAAAATAAAACCCATCAACAGACCAATTAACAAATTAATGCCGATCTGAATAAACCCAGCGGATGAAAATAACTCAATCGTCTGAGTTTGTTCTAATAGCGGTACGATAAATATTGTAATTACAGAAGCTATTGCTATTTTTATTCTGGTAGGTAAAAAAGGACTACTTAGGACTGGTGCTACCGAAAATAATGCTGCGACACGCGTAAATGGCATTATAAATTGATGCAGGTTCGCCAATATTTCGTTTAATTGAAAGAACATATGGAATTTCTTGACACAATCTTAAATAAGAAAGTTTGGGATATTAGTTATTAAGTTCGTAACGTAGTTAACCAATGTTTTTAACATCCAAGGCCCTGCAAACAACAACGCGAGAAAAAGTACAATAAGCTTTGGAATAAAACTCAGTGTCATCTCATTAATTTGTGTAGCAGCTTGTATCATTCCGACAAATACACCGATTACTAACACTGAAATCAGCAATGGTGCTGAGATGATTACTGTTATCCATAAGGCATTGTTTAATAATGTCAATGTTGCTTCAGAGGTCATACAAATTCCCTTTATACAATATAAAAACTCGAAGCTAGCATTCCTAATACTAGCGACCACCCATCAACCAGTACAAATAACATTAGTTTAAATGGTAACGAGATAATTAAAGGCGATAACATCATCATACCCATCGACATTAATACGCTGGCAACGACTAAATCGATAATCAAAAAAGGAATAAACAAAATAAATCCTATTTGAAAAGCTGTCTTTAACTCACTTGTAATAAACGCAGGTAATAAAACTGACATTGATATATCTTCAGGTTTTTCAATTTCTGCCCCACCAGAAAGCTCCACAAATAGAGAAACATCATTCTCTCGCGTTTGTGCAATCATAAATTTCTTTATTGGATCTATAGCATTGTGAACTGCCGTCTGTGCATCGATATCCTCAGAAATATATGGTTGGAGTGAGTTCGTATAGACCTCGGTTAAGACAGGAGTCATAACAAAAAATGTTATAAATAATGCCAATCCGAGCAATATTTGATTAGATGGTGTTTGAGCTGTTCCTAATGCTTGTCTCAATATTGCTAAAACAATGATAATGCGTGTAAACGAGGTCATAGTGAGTAGCAGACCTGGTAACAACGTGATAACTGTCATCAATACCAGCACTTGTAAACTCAACGAGTATGATTTACCCCCACTATCAGTAGACTCTATTGTTAATGCGGGTAACCCAGATTCAGCGAACACATCTGGCGCAATCATGAAAATAAAAGCTATTAAAATGTATTTAAGCATTTCGATGTTTGCCTACTATATTCATTAATACATTTGCAAAGTCATTCGATTTAATATTTTTTTCAGAGGTTATTTTATGAATGTAATCATTATCCAAAACGTGTAACTTCCTTATTCCTGTGTTGGATACCCCCAATAACAAATACTCCTTCCCTATTTTGGCAATAAGTAATTTATCTCTTGAGTTAATAGCATAGTTATAGACAATATCGATAAGACCCGTGTTGTCTGGGTTGCTTAAATTCGATTTCTTTACTAAAAACAAACCAACAACGACTAGTATTATTAAAAATAATACTGCGTAGATAATTTGTTCATAATCAATTACGGGCTTCCCGAAACTATCAGCAAACTGCTCACCGGAGAGCTCTTGTGAATAGGAATTTGTTGTTATTAAGAGCAATATAATCAGATGTAAACCTGATATTGCTATCTTTGAATATCTATTCATTTAATTTGGCTTATTCTTTAGCTTCTCAACACGCTTCTCTGGACTTACAATGCTTGTTACACGCGCACCAAATTTATTATCAACTACGACTACTTCTGCTTTCGCAACAAGTTTCCCATTCACTAATACATCTACTGGTTCATCAACTAATCGATTTAGCTCAATAACGGATCCTTGGCTCAATTCAATCAAGCTTTCTAAATCTACTGTTGCACGCCCAAGTTCGAGCGAAACATCTACAGGAATGTTTAAGACAACATCCAAATTATTTACGCCAGGCAACGCTTTTGCGGGCACATCATTGGATTGTCCTGCTTGTGCAGCATCGGTCTGTTCGTTTATTTGCTCATCACTCATATTTCTACCTTAATAAAATTTAGCTTTTATTGTTTTTAATCCATGAATTAATACTTACTGCAACAGAATCATTAACTGATCCTATCTTGCCAGTGAAAATTGGGGTTGTGCTTGAGTACACGGTGACTGAATCAGGCATAGAAAATGGAATTACGTCACCTGTCTTAAGCTTAATAACTTCATCGACTGTGAGATTAAATTCTGTGAGAACAGTATTTAATTCAATAGGTGCTGCTTTGACACTGTTAAAAAGCTGCTTTTTCCATTGCATATCAGCTTCACTATCTTGTGCAGGAACCATACTTCTTAGGCTATGCTTTATTGGCTCCAGTGCTTTATATGGATACGCTATCCTTATATAACTAGCTTCTTCATTTAAGGAAATTTTAAACTGAGATATGACAACAAGATCAGATTCATCTATCAAATTTATAAGTTTCGGTTGCAATTCTCTCTGTACAAATTGAAACTCTAGTGGTTCTGTTTTCTCCCACGCATTTTTATTCGCTTGCAGGAAAATTTCTAACATTTTATTGCTTAAATTTATTTCTGTTCCTGTAAATGTCTGTTTCTCATTTATATCGCCTAACTTTCCTTCGCCTCCAAAATATGAATCCATAATGATTTCAATAAGTGCGCCATCTATACAAACTAATGCCTGTGCATCAATTTTGCTAACATTAATAATGGTTGTATCTGTAAGAGTTGGTAACGAATAAATAAAATCACTATATCGATTTATTTCGATATCATTTACTGTTACCTCTATTTCTCTTTGTAATAGGTTCGTAAAATCTTCGCTAATAATTTCAATTATCTTTTCATTGATAATCGCTAAAGCTGGAAGACTAGACTTATTTATATGCGCAGGCGAATAAAAGTCATAAGTCATTACACCGGCTTCATCCGTTAATTCTTCAACATCACCTGATAATGCTTCGCGTTCTTCAGGACTCAGTACTTCATCATCATTCTTTTCTGTATCACTCCAAGGGCGATCTTTTGAGCGTCGCTCCTCCCCATCCCACTCACCATCACTATTTTTTGCATGCTCTTTTTTTGTTTCGTTAGAATCATCAGTCTTAAGGTCTTTTTCACCTTCTGGCTCTTGATTAGCTTGTTCTTCGGCAGTACTCATGATGATTTTTTAGGATATTTACTTTTATTGCATTACAAGCTTAGTAAAATAAATATCTTCTACTAAATTCTCCCCGTAAATATCCTGCATTACTGACTGAGCAGTCATAAGTGCATCTTTTCGCAATTTCTCTTTTGACTCCATCGTAGACAACTCATCACTATTTCTTCCAGACATAAGCATAAGTAAGTTATTACGCACAACTGGCATATGCATTTTGAATTGATCTCTTGCTTGCATGTCATAGAATTTTGCGACCATGTAGACCTGCATAAATTTTTTCTTTGAGTCATCATTGAAATTCACAGTGAATGCTGGGTGCAAATCTTCATAAATGGCTTCTTTAACCTCTTGTTCCATTTCTTCTTCTGCAATCATCTCTTCACCATCAGGTGTTTCCGGTGACTTCAGAAAAAACATTGCACCACCAATACCTGCACCTACTAATACAATTCCCGCAACCGCAAAAATAATAATTTTTTTCATTTGTAAACCTTCATATCAGAAACGTTTATTCACATTTAACTTTTGCAACCAACGTGCCAACTTTTCATAGTCATTTAAGACTATAAATTTCAAGCACTTATATGGAGTGTTATTAAAAAGCCAATAAATTGACTAAAAGAATTGGAAACTATTTTGACTAGCGTCAAAGATTTGTACTTATTTGATTACAAACGATGTGAAACCCTCAGGCATATGCATCAAGCAAATATAATGACGAAGGAATATCAGATGCTTTACCCCACCCGACAATATCTTCTTCCTGTGCCGTGAAACTAGAATTCTCACTAATAGGACTTTCCGTATTATCACTCAAGTCAGAAAACTGGGAGCTTTGATCCGTTTGACTTGAGAAATGTGTCTCAACATTTACTTCTTTTAGATTTATACCGCTTTCATGAAAATGATTACGTAAATTAGAAACACTGGTCTCAATAAGCTCTTTTGTAATGTTGCTGCTTGCTAAAAAGTTGATTTTTAGATTTGAATCTTCAAGGCTTAGCGCAATATTCACTTGCCCCAACGATTCTGGATAGACGTTAATTTTTGCATTCTGTGTATTATTATTAATTAACCATTTAATATTTTGTGTGATGGATTGATCCACACTTTTCTGCACCTGCTCTAAACCTAATCCTTGTTTAATTTGCAATGGTATAGGTGCCTCAATGCTTTTATTACTCAACCCTAAAGTGTTCAGATGATTATAGGTATCAACACCGGTATTAGCATTTACGTTTTGTGCTACCGGATCAGATTTTATGGCGCTGATGTTTTGCTGAAATACTTCTGTATTTATAGCAAAATTTTTCGTAATTTTTCTGTTTATATTATCTTCCGAAAATAATGTGGTTACAAAATCATTTAACTTATCTATTTTATTTTCTTTTACACCAAGCTTTTGATCAGTTGTATAAATCACAGGTTCTTCAGATTCAACTTGAAAACTGTTAGCAAGACTATTAAGTTTTTCAATGCCCTTGGACTGTTCATCAATTATTGTATTTAGTTGAGAATTAACTAGATTGGCTATTGAACTTAAGTTATCAACTTGTGCGGGTTTTGCAGAGATATTATTTGTTTGTATAGCTGGATTTGAGGGATTTAATTCGCTATCAAGTAGTTTTGCTATAAGTTCGTTTGCATTTAAAGATGTTTGGGGAATTACATTCTGGATCGATTGAATAATATCTGATAAATCTCTTTGGTTCAGAATTGCCTGTAGTTGGCTTTCTGTCACAGGCAGATGTTCGAGCTGTAGTCCAAGATTGGCTAAATTTGAGCTAGGTCTTGTGTTAATGGCTTCATCAATAGATTCCGTTATGATATCTGTCTCAATATCACCGGTTTGAAGCTCATTTGCTAATGATTGTAATTTTAATCTATAGTCATTGAATAAATGCGGCAATGTTACCTGCGGCAAACTATTGCCATCATCAGGCAATACTTGCCCGCTATTGGAATCAATACTCTGCTTGAGTGAGTTATGCAAAAACTCACCAAAATTGCCGTTTACACCTTGATTTGAACCAAAAGTTTCAGGATGAATACAGTTTTCACATAAACCAGGGGTAATTTGCAAATTACTATTCAATAATATTTGTGTTTCTGCCATATCTAAACAATTCCTTGCATTAGATACTGCATTATTCGGGCCAATTTAGGTGTAATTATTAATAATTATTCTATTTATTTTTATACACTCATTTTTTTAACATCGTAAGAATCTGGCTATCTAATTCTTTTTGTTCATTACGCTCTTTTACTTCTAATTCCTGTTTATGATAGCGTTTAACAAGTGCTCCAAGGGCACTATTTTGAGCACGATCTTTTTGCAATAATGAAATCTGCTGGTTAACTTTATAATCTAGTTCTTGCACCACCTTTTCCTGAATATCGATCGCTTCTTCTAATTTGCTCATCAGCTTATGATGAATTTGTATTTCAGAAATTGTTTGGCTAGTTTTATTTTTTTGAATTAATTCATAATTAGCCTGATAATTTAATAAGCCTTGTAATTTTTGATCGTTCTCAATTTTATGATGCATAAGTTCTACTAAAGACGAGAATTGCTTATTTAACTTGAAATCTAAGACCTCTAGCGCTGCATTAAGTTTTTCTGAACGTGTCATGGAAATATATTACTAATTTTCTTGCGTATCGGGTTGTAAGGCTAAACCCATCTCTTGTACTGAGGACTGATAGTCAAAAGGTTGCAGCATGTCTTGTTTAAGGAAATTCATTAATTTTGGATAATATGTAATTGCTTGATCAATACTTGCATCTGTACCTAGTTGGTAAACACCTAAATTAATCATATCCTCATGTTTTTTATAGCGTCCATAAATCTCTCTAAACTGCTGTGCTAAATTAACTTGTTCTGTATCGCATACAGTATGAAATAATCTACTCACTGAAGTTTCAACATCAATAGCTGGAAAATGACCGGTCTCAGCTAGCGTCCTTGATAAGGTAATATGCCCATCTAAAATTGCGCGAGATGCGTCGGCAATAGGATCATTTTGGTCATCTCCTTCTACTAATACTGTATAAAATGCAGTGATCGAACCACCTAAAGTACTCGAATTACCTGCGCGTTCTACTAATGCTGGTAATCTGGTAAATACAGATGGCGGATAACCTTTTGTTGCAGGCGGTTCACCAATGGCAAGTGCAATCTCTCTATAAGACTGTGCTACACGAGTAAGTGAATCCATTAACAACAAAACTTGCTTGCCTTGATCGCGAAAATATTCAGCAATCGTAGTGGAATACTTTGCTGCATGAACTCTTTGTAAAGGTGAGCAATCGGCTGGTGCTGCAACTACTACGGTCTTTGTTAAGCCTTGTTCACCCAAAATCTGGTCAATGAATTCTTTTACCTCTCTACCACGCTCACCAATTAAACCAACAACAATGACATCTGCTGCAGTGAATTTTGTCATCATACCCAACAAAACACTTTTACCTACTCCACTGCCAGCAAATAAACCCATGCGTTGGCCAGTACCTATACTCAATAAAGCATTTATGGCTTTCACACCTACATCTAGAGGTTTTTCAATAGGCATACGCTCAAATGGATTAATATTTTTACCTTCTAAGTCACGAAATTCTTTCGCTTGTACCGGACCTTTCTTATCTAATGGCTGTCCTGCTCCATCAATCACACGACCTAATAATTCCTGGCCTACTGGTAATTTATGATTGTCTTTTGTTGGAATTACACGTGCTCCAGGAACAGCGCCCTGCATATTCTCAATAGGCATTAAATAACTTTTAGTCCCAGAAAAACCGACTACCTCGGCTTCCATTTTCTGTTCGTTTGGAGAAACAATTAAACAACGACCGCCAATATTTACCTGACAACCTTGAGCTTCAATTGTCAAACCAACTAAGCGTGTCAATCTTCCTTCAACTGTATAAGTATAAGGCGATAGTGACTGTCCTGATTGATTGATCGCATCAATCCAATGTTGTTTTCGTTTAGAAAAATATGGTAACGAACGAAGTAATTCAGTCATCAGTACGATCTGTTGTGCGTTGACTGCCTAATAATTTCGCTGCAATTTGGGCTACTTGTGAATCGATAGTTGCATCAATAAGTGAATCATCAGTCGCTAGCTTACAACCTCCTCTTTGAATAGAAGGGTCTTCGATTAGTGAATAACTATGTTCAATATCGTCTTGATTAAAGACTTTTTGTACAACACTAATATCATTAGGATTCAAATGAATAATTAAACGACCCTTTTCTAATGGCAATAGTTTAATTGCTTCGCGCACTACAGAAACAACTTGTTCTGAATTAATTTGAAGTTCTCTTCTAATAATTTGTTTGGATATAGAAACAGCTAGCTGTGTTATTGATTGGATAATATCTTCATCAATCACTTTTAGTGCATGGTCAAAACTAGAGAATATTTCTTCAAAAGTTTGCTGATATTCATTTATAGTTTGTTGTGCCTGTTTAAGGCCATCTTCATAGCCATTTTTTAATTTTTCATCATAAGAATTTTGCGAGCCTGAAACTGATAAATCTCGATCCAGATAAGGTCCTTCCTTGTTTATTGAAAACGTGCTTAATGAAGCTGGCTGCCATGATTCTTGATTACCCATAACTTTGTTTATACTCTAAAGAAAATCATCGCCTTTCCCGCCTAGCATAATAGTTCCTTCTTCGGCGAGTCTTAGTGCAACTTCTAATATTTCTTTCTGCGCATCTTCCACCTCAGCTAGACGCACAGGACCTGCTGTTTCAAGATCATCTTTGAGTAACTCAGCTGCACGTTTGGACATATTCTTAAATATTTTATTTGCAATTTCCGCACTAGCTCCTTTAAGTGCAACCACTAATTTATCCTGAGGCGCTTCTCTTAATATAGTTTGCATACCTCGATCATCTACAGTGAGTAAATTATCAAATACAAACATTTTTCCTTTAATTTCTTCACATAGCTCTTTATCTATTCCGTTTAAAGCTTCTACAATATTATTTTCAGTATCTTTATCGACATTATTTAAAATATCAGCTGCAGCTTTAATACCTCCAAGGTTTTTAATTTTGCTATCTGTTTCCTGAGAAAATCTATTTTCAATTAGAAGTTCGAGTTCTTTCAAAGCAGAAGAATTGACATCCCCTAATCTTGCAATTCTCATGACTACATTTGCTTTTTTTTCCTCATCTAATAGTTCTAAAATATTTCCTGCTTGTTCATCTTTTAAATGTACTAACAAGATAGCAATTAATTGTGGATGTTCGTCTTTAATCGCATCAGCTATAACAGAAGGATCTATCCACTTGAGCGTTTCGATTCCACTAGCATTTGGGCCTAGTTCTATTCTAGACATTATGCTATTGGCTTTTTGCGGTCCTATCGCCTGGAATAAAATTTTCTTGAGATAGTCTTGTGCGCCAATATCAAGTGGCGTGTGTTTAGTATTGACTTCACTAAAGTCATTTAAAACATCATAGATGTTATGTTGTGTAACATCTTTTAACGCACTAATTGCGGTGCCAATAAGTTCAAGTTCTTCAGGATCCATGAACTTTAGTACTTTAGAAGCTTCCGTCTCTCCCAACACCATCATGAGAATGGCGGCACGTTGTGCACCATCTAATGGACTAGCTTGTACTGCTTCTTCACTCGCCACTTGGAGCTACCCAGCTTTTAACTATCTTGGCCACTTGCTTAGGGTCCTGTGATACGAGTTCTTTAGCCATAGCAAGTTGTTGTACATAATTTGGATAACTTCCTGCAGCGCTAGCAGGCAGGGCTGCTTGTCCAGAAGTACCTTCTAATAATGGTTGTGATGCAGAACTTGTACTTGATGCCCCAGATTTGTGTTTACCCATTAAGGTTTTCATTGCGGGACGTACAAACATAAACAATATGATCAATACAGATATTCCTGCAAACACTTGTTTGATAATGGCTAACAACCATGGTTGTTTCCAAATAGGAGTTGCTTCGGGCTCTTCTAAAACTTCTTCTGGAAGGAAACTACTATTGTATACAGTGATACTATCACCACGTTCTTCATTAAATCCTATTGCACCACCCACAATACCTCGAATTAAATCAAAATCCTCTTCGGCAAGTGGCGTTTTAACTGTTTCACCTGCTTCGTTAACAACTTCTTTATCATCTACAACAATTGCCACTGATATTCGATTTATTAAGCTTTTCGCTTCCTGTGTATAGCGCATGGTCTTATCTAATTCGTAATTTCTGGTGGTATTTTGCGAAGTTGACACCGGTGTTGAATTAGAAGAAGCACTTTCGTCACCTTCTTGCGTATCATCTTGCTGAACGGTGCCAGCTGCGGGAGGTTGATTAGTTAATGCACCAGGGATGCCTATTGCAGCAGTAGAACTTCCTTGGTTACGTTGATCAGAAATTTGTTCGCTACGAACCTGACTCTCTCCGGGATCATATAGTTCTTCTGCACTCTCGCTTTTTGTAAATTCTATATCGGCATTCACTTGTGCTTTGATTTTATTACGCCCATAAATAGGCGAAAGTAATTCTTCTATACGGCTTGCATAAGTTTGTTCTACAGATTTTTTATAGGCTAACTGCTTATTAGATTGTGCAATTACATCATCGTCATTCGTAGAACTAAGTAGTTGTCCCCATTGGTCTACAATCGTTACGCTGGAAGCCTCTAAATAAGGAACGCTTGATGCTACTAGATGAGTAATAGATGCGACTTGTCCTGATTCCAGTACTCTTCCAGGCATCAACTTAATCATGACGGAAGCAGAAGTCAGCCCCCGGTTTCTCACGAAGACTGATTGTTTCGGAGTTGCGATATGCACTCTAGCATTTTCAATATTTCTCATACCTGCAATGGTACGACTCAGCTCTGTTTCTAGAGCATGTTGGTATCGTGCAGTTTCCATGAATTGGCTGGTACCTAAAGCTGGCTTATCTTTTAGCACTTCATAACCTGTTCCATTGGATTGAGGTAATCCTTCTGAAGCAAGCAGAATTTTTGCTTCGCCGATTTTATCATTTGCTACCAATATCATTCCCGACGAAGAATCAATTCGAAACGGAATGTTAGATGTACGCAAAACATCAGCCACCATACTTACATCGGATTGTGTTAAGTTTGAATACACAGGGGTGTACTCTGGTTTTATAGACCAAAGCGTCACGCCCACGCCAAGTGCTAACACTGCCGCTAAACTAAAAATTAATCCTAAATGTGAAAATAGTGAACGTAGAAACTCGCCAAAATTAAATGAATTAGGAACTTGATTCGCCTCTAATGTAGCATCCATATAAACTTATTCTCTTTTTTAAATAAAATTAAACCGGCATACGCATTACTTCTTGGTACGCATTTACTAACTGATTGCGCACCTGTTTAACTGCCTCAAATGAAACTCGTGCCTTTTGCATTTCAATCATAACTCTGGATAATTCAACACTGGAATCGCCGCGTTCAAACCGATCTCTTAATTCACCTGCGTGCATTTGTTGATCATTTACATTATCAATTGAGTTTTTTAATAAAGAAGAAAATTTTTCACTTTCATTATCGTTTTGATTGATATTTATATTCGGTTCTAGCTGACTTGAAATACTTCTAATCTGTGAAAGCAATTCATTTATTTTTATATCGCTCATAGTCACATCCTTATTTATTTTTACGCGCTTCTATATGCAGAGGGCACAGGAACACCCTGATCTTTCATTTTTGCAATTTTATATCTAAGTGTTCTTGGACTAATTCCCAGACGTTCTGCAACAAGCTTTCTATTCCCATGTTCTGCCACTAATGCTTGCAATATCAATTCTTGCTCATGTGACTTTAGATCTGTATTTAAATTTGTAACCGTTTTTTCATTAGTTAAATCTTGTTCTTCAAGTTCTAATAAGTCTTCCTCTATAACATTATTACTGCATAATACTATTGCTCGTTGTATGACATTTTCTAACTCTCTAACGTTACCGGGCCAATGACTCCTGATTAAACGCTCACGTGCTTTTTCAGAAAGCTCTAATGATTTATTCGGAGAATGCTTGTTCAATATCATATAAGCCAAAGGTAAAATATCATCTACGCGTTCACGCAAAGGAGGCAACGTAATTGGGAAAACATTTAGTCGATAAAATAAATCTTCTCTAAAAGTTCCTTTCTTCACTTCATCTTTTAAGTTTCTATTAGAAGTAGCAATAATTCTTACATCCAGGTCAATGACCTTTTTACCTCCTAATCTTTCGACCTGTTTTTCCTGCAATACTCTTAAGAGCTTTGCTTGTAGCCCTAGATCCATCTCAGAGATCTCATCCAACAACAAAGTCCCTTGTTGTGCTTCTTCAAATTTACCTGCTTTAGATTGATGAGCGCCTGTATAAGCCCCTTTTTCATGACCAAATAAAACAGCTTCGAGCATATTTTCCGGTATAGCAGCACAGTTGATGGCAACAAACGGGTGATTACTACGCGGAGAATTTGCATGGATAAATCGTGCCAATACTTCTTTACCGGTACCACTTTCTCCACGTATGAATACTGAAACAGCAGTAGTAGCAACACGTCTAGCAATTTTTTTAGTTTCAATTGATTTTTTATCTACTGAAATATAGTTACTAGTGTCTGTTTTCTTTGAGAACTTTACTTGGATATTACTTTTAATAATATTCAATAGAAGATCTACATCGAAAGGTTTTACTAGGTAATCACTTGCTCCACTTTTAATACATGTAACTGCTTTTTCTATCGTTCCATAAGCAGTCATTAAGACAACTGGTAAAGATAGATATTTTTGTTTGATTGCTTCTAATAATTCGTATCCATCAGCGATAGGATCATTTTCACTGTCTGTGTTATCAAATTGTATATCGCTAAGCACCATATCTATTTTCTCTCTTCCAAGAAGCCCCATCGCACTCATAGGTGTTGCTGACTCAAATGCATTAAACCCATGATCACGTATCGTTCCAGCTATGGCATGACTAAGCTTCATGTCATCTTCAACAATCAATATATTTTTTCCCTGCATGATTTACCCTTTATTATTTATTTAATTTCAATAAGCCTCAAAAATTTATGAGTTCGAACTGGATATTGGAGAAAATTCTGAGTATTTAGGAATCCGCATGTCTACACATAAGCCTTGTGGCACTTCTTCTTTAGCTTCAACCGTTCCTCCATGTGCTTCCATAATAGATTTAACAACAGATAAACCTAAACCAGTTCCACCTGCTTTAGTTGTAAAAAAAGGCTCAAATATTTTTTCTTTAAGTTCATTTGATATGCCCTTACCTTTATCATGTATGGAGAACACAATATCTTTTCCTTCAGATTTAATTTCGATCAAAACTTTTGTATCAAACTCACTTGCCTGGATAGCATTGTGGACTACATTTTTGAGCGCTCCCCAAAAAGCAATATAATTAACCGAAATTTTCATTTCGTTACTAGAAATTTTTTCATCTATATCAATTAAGTAATTACCAAATTCCCGTTGAATATCTTTACGAAGCTTACTAACTAGCTGTTTTACTTCAATTTGGTCATTTAACTGCCACTCTCCTTTTGCAAAAGACAGCATGTCATTCACCGTTTCCTCTAAGTTATGTAAGCAGTGCTTTACATTTTCAACTAATTGAAAAGAAAGCTCATGTTTGTTAATGCGTTTTTCTAGGCTTGATAAATAAAGAAAAGCTGCTGATAACGGTGTGCGAACTTGATGAGCCAGTGAAGCCACCATGTTTCCTAGAGATTCAAGCCTCTCTTTTCGATTAAGAGATTCGTGATAATTATATTCAGCAGTAACATCGTTAATAATTATGACTTTTCCTTCACTGCGTTGCTGAGATTCAATTTTTAGTGATATACGGTTTCCATTTTTTAAACAAATTTCACTATTTCCGGAATATCCTGCTGCTAGGTATTTTTTAGCTACTTCGCTCCAAATTTGACCCTTTAAAAATGTCCCAATTAATTTGTCTGCGATTTCATTGTTCTCAATGATAGTTCCATAATCATCAAGTACGACAATTCCAACAGGCAAGGTGCGAAGTAGGACAGATAATCTATCAGCAAGCTTTTCTTTTTCGACCAACTGATGAAACTTCTCATTTCTTGTTTCAATCAGTTCTTTTTGGAGACTTTCTACTCGACCTTCGAGTTGATCGTAAGCAGAAGTTAAATCTTCTGAAAGACGATTAAAATTATCGAATGCACTCTCTAGTGCTAGCTTCCTATTATCAACAGCAACATCCATCTGGCATATCCTTACATAGTAATTTTTTAATACGCATTAATTTGACGCGTATTAACTACTATGCAAACAATATGCCTATTTTTGTTTTACTATATTTAACAGGAACTTAAGAAAATATTAAGTTTGTGAAGTCAATATTATGACGGAGTGGCACGTTGAAATTGATGTTTTTTCAATTTTTCGACGAGTGTAGTTCTCCGTAAACCAAGTAACTTTGCAGCTTGCGCCACGACACCATTAGCAAGATCCAAAGCTTGCTGAATGTAAAACTGTTCTACAGAGGCAATATGTGATTTTAAATCTACGCCTTCTTGAGTAAGCAACGGTAAACCAACTGTTCTATTCATTAGGCTGGTTTCAGTAACATCCATTTCTGGAAATGAGTCGATATGCATTTCTTCGTTTACGGAATTATTATTTTGCGTGTTTTTTATAGCACCATACTTACTTGGAAGTTTAGTTACATCAACAACTTTATCAGGATACAGGATACTTAATCTTTCAAGTAAATTAGAAAGCTCGCGCACATTCCCAGGCCAGGTATAACGTGCTAAAGCCGACATAGCATCAGAAGTTACTTTTACATCTGTACCTGTTTCTTGTTTAATTTTATCTGTGATGGCATATACCAAAGATGGTAAATCTTCAGCTCGTCTGCGTAATGGCGGTAACTCAATTGGATATACATGTAAACGATAATAAAGGTCCTCTCGGAATTCACCTTTTTTCACCATCTCTTCTAAGTTTCGATGTGTCGCAGCAATTACCCGAACATTAGCACTAATCGATTTGCCGCTTCCCACGCGCTCATAGACTTTTTCTTGCAGCACTCTCAAAAGTTTGGCTTGCATATTGAGGTCCATATCGCCTATTTCATCAAGAAACAGCGTTCCTCCTTCAGCTAATTCAAATCTGCCTTTTCGGTCTGTTATCGCACCCGTAAAAGCGCCTTTGACATGGCCAAATAGCTCGCTTTCGAGCAGTTCCTGAGGAATCGCGGCACAATTGACGGGGACAAAATATTTAGATGCTCGATTTGAAATTGTATGAATACTGCGGGCAACCACTTCTTTGCCCGTACCAGATTCACCAAGAATTAAAACATTAGCATTCGTATTGGCTACACGCTCGATAAGCTCACTTACTTGCTGAATAGCTTGACTATGCCCATCTAAAAGTAATTTATTATTTTTACGACGACCTAGATTTTCTCTAGTATCAGAATAGAGGTTCTGTGTGGATTCAACCTGCATTACTCTAACCAGCCTTTTTAATAAAAAATTTTCTAAAGCTTGAGACTAAGAGATTGTGCGCACTCCACAAGATTATTGCGCTGACAGCATCCTTGTCTGTCATTTCCCCTTTAAAATCATATGTAAGCTAATTAATTCTACCTTAAATAACTAATTTTTTTCGGACTAAAGTTATTTTCGGACTAAAGATACAATACTTTTTCTAAGGATACAAAAGTATTCGCTGCTAATGTATGTTTAAAAACAAACAATTATAAAATTAATTATTTTGTAAAGTACAAGCAAATTAGATAACAAAATATTCGTGCTTAACACGCATTTGTTAAAAAATTAAACAACTTAATTTTGTAAAGTATTAATAATTATTGTTATATTGCTGAATAGCTGTTTGTGTGTGTTTATTATTTTGTATTTGCGTCAAAACTTTGGCGCGTAGATCAATTACTTGATCTTTTATTATGGTATTTGTCTCGGTAATTTTTTCGATATCACTACTCATCGTAATAAATTGTTCAGCAGTTAAACTATTAATAAATGCACGTACATCTGCATCCCATTTCTGACTCAGCTCTATAGCTTCATCCCATGACTCATTATTTATAGTCATGAGCAGCTCTTCTGCCAAGTATTTGACTTGTGATAACTGCTTTTGAGTACTCATCTAAAGGCCAATTGAACAATTTCTATACACGTGCTTCCTCAGGTATAGAGTTCCACGCTTCTTGAATCTCTCGTAGTAAATCCATTACCTCGTCAGTAATTTTTGTATCATCATCTGCATTCGCAACAACAAGACGTCTTTGCATATAGTCATATAAATCATCTAAATTTTGTGCAATTTCGCCACCCTCTACAATATTAAGGCTGGATCTTAAACCATCTAATATTGCGATAGCCTTTGAAATTCTAATCGCTTTTTCTTGCTTCTGATTTCGCTCAATATGCCCATTTGCAGCTAACAAATGATCAATTGCGCCTTTGAAAAGTAAGTTTACAAGACCATGTGCATCAGATCGTTCAACGCTACCTAACACCCCGCTACTTCTATATTCACCTATCGCCAGTGCTGCTGCTGTCGTGTTCATATCTAGTTTCCTTTCATGTAATAAGTTAAGAGTTATCCCTTCGATTCAATATATTATTTGTCGGCAGATTTGCGAGTTGTTGAGTTAAAAATGTACTGGTTGCATTCAATTGGCCGACCAAGCTGTCAAGTGCAGTATATTGTCTGCGTAGTCTTTGCTCAGTTAGCGCAACGCGGTCTTCTATTCGCTCAATATCATCATCAATTTGAGAGCGACTTTCACTCAAACCATCTGTGCGCGCTTCGATGAGACCTCCAGTCTCTACATAACTTGACAAAACGGTATCAAGAGCTTGTGCAAAACCATTTTCAGGATCTGTAAATAACTGAACAACACCGTTGAAGTCATCTGCAGTGACTTGATCAAATTTATCGCTATCTAAACTAAGTATTCCATCACGATCAAACGTGATTCCAACATCAAATAAATATTGCAAGTTGCTTCCTGCAACATTAAATCTATTTCCAAGAACTTGCCTCACACGTGTTTCGATACCAAGCAACAATGACTCACCTTGTAATGTAGATTCACGTTGAGTATTCAAACTGATGATTAAGTCGTTATAGGCTGTAATGAAAGCTTCAACAGCATTTTTACCTACTGAGCGATCTTCACTGATAGATAATGATGCAGTACCTATATCTTTCAAAGTCAAAGTTACCCCTTCAATAACATCGGATATTTCATTTGAAGAGCGCGTGACACTAAACCCATCCACAATGAATGTAGCATCTTGTGCCACATCAATTTCTTGTAAATTTTGTGTGCCCCCTTCAACGAATACTAAATTTGAAAGACCTGCAGCGTCATTATCATTCCCATCACTATCACCGGTAACCGTTACACTTAATGCATTTGCTGTTCCGCTTTCTTCAGATGTTAGTATTAAATGACTTCCATCATCTGCAGAAATAATAGATGCAGAGACACCTATATTATTTAAATTGTCATTAATAGCGTTACGAATACCCTCCAAAGTATTGTTATTATCATCAATGCTAATAGAGAATGATTCAGCACCTACAGATATATTTAATTGCCCATTACCGACAATACTTCCACCACTAGCAAATGCAGATGACGCTAGTTTATTTTTTTGTGCTAGCGTCAATACTTCAATATCACTAGAGATAGGAACAGAACCCTCACCTGCTTCTGCAGTAAGAACTTCATCGTCACTTGATGTTACCGAGAAGGATTGAAATCCACTAGTAAGTTCTAATCCCGAAATACTGGATTGAAAATTTGATACAGATTCTTGTACTAATCCCAAGGAACTAATCTGAATATCGATCTCAGCTTGACGAGATTCCAGAAACTGAATAGGCCGACGTTCAACCGCAACTAATTGATTAACGATTGATTCGATATCAATACCTGAACCAATACCTAACGATGTTATTGAACCTGCCATATTTGTTTAAAATTCATCAATCCTTGATGATTGTTAGGCAATTTTAATGCCAGTTTTATTTAGCCTTGTGCTGCCAGTAATAATCCAACTTTTTCTACATCAGATGAAGTAGATTCACGGATTAAATTTGCCACAGCAAGGACTTCTTTTGCCGGAATTTGACGTATGACTTCCCCACTTTGAGTATCAATAACGGTAATTATTGATCGACCACTAGCTTCGTCAACCGAAAAGCTCAAATTTGTTTGAATTTTTTGTGCGAATTCATTTAAATCTTTAGCAGCTTCACGCACAACTTCAATATTTTGTGCTGCTTGTTTAGCCAGTTCTTTAGCTTTTGCACGATCTGCTTGAATATTTTCTGAAGTAGTAGCCACTACTTTCGCTGCCGAACCAGACTGTCCGGTTTGAAAATTATTTGTTGCTACAGAAGATAATTTAACTACTTGTGCAACCATGCTAAATCTCCTATCAACACCCTTCGGCTATGCATCCAGAATGATAAAAACATTCCAGATGCATAAACACGAAAGTTAAGTATCCACTACTGAAGTAGTGACAATACGTTCTGAGGCAAAGAGTTTGCCTGTGCAACGATTGCAAGACCCGCCTGTTGCAGAATCTGAGCACGAGTTAAGTTCGCAGTTTCTGCCGCAAAGTCAGCATCTTGAATACGTGAACGTGCAGCCGTTAAGTTCTCTACTGTAACTTGTAGATTTGAAATAGTGGATTCAAATCGAGTTTGAACAGCACCTAGCTCAGATCGCAAAGTGTTGATTTGGTCTAAAGCAAAATCAACTGTTAACAATGCGGAAGTAGATGAGCTTTGCGTAAGAACGTCCGTACCATTTACAGTTTGATCCGCTTGAGACGCACCTAGAGCGGTTTGCCCTGTTTCAACTGCAAATGTACCTGTAGCTGTAAATGCAGTGCCAACTTCACCAGCTAAGGTAATACCAGCACGGAAAGTTTCGGCAGCACCACCGTTAAGGTTTGCACCACCTACTGCAATTGCAGAACCATCAGTATTTGCTAATTGAATATTGGCTCCACTTACAGAAGCTGTTACACCAGTTTGAGCACTTAATGCATTAATAGTTGCCACATCCGTTGCAGCTGTACCGGTTAATGCAACTTGTACACCATTAATAGTACCTGAACCTACAGCAACAGCAATGTCACCAGTTTGTACGGTAGTATTAAGTTGTGCAGTTACACCACTTTGTGCTGTAACCTGGTTAATAGCATTTACAATTTGCTGGGTAGTATCACCCGCTGACAATCCAGAAAGATCAACTGAAATACCCTGTATGACCAAGTTATCTGCAGCAATTGATGCGTCAATAGCAGTCTGATCAATTGAACCACTCACAGATACTCGTGCACCCAAAATTTCACCACGTGCATCAACACCATCAACACTGATAGTCTGATTTTGGTTTGCACCTACTTGAAACACTAACGTACTAGAAGTTCCATCAAGTACATTCTGGCCGTTAAATTGTGTGCTGTTAGCAATACGATTAATTTCAGCTACTAATTGCTGTACTTCGTTATTGAGAGCTTGACGATCTGATGATGAGTTTGTGTCATTAGCAGATTGTACAGATAGCTCACGAATACGTTGTAAAGCATTAGTTGCAGTTGATAATGCGCCTTCAGCAGTTTGCGAAAATGAAATACCATCATTAGCATTTCGAATTGCTTGGTTTAGACCGCGAATCTGTGCGGTAAATCTTTCGGCAATCGCAAGGCCTGCGGCGTCGTCCTTTGCGCTGTTTACTCGCAAACCTGAAGACAAACGCTGTAATGAGGTCTGTAACGAACTCTGCGTTGTATTTAGGTTTCGCTGAGCATTCAACGAGAACAGGTTAGTATTAATAATTTGAGGCATTTTACTTACTCCTTAGTAGTAATCCATCCTTAAAAAGTCTGAAATCTCAAAATGAGATTTCGACACCGCAAAGAACCAAGCCTCTACGTTGTCCTGCTATGCTTATCGGCGTTAATTTAGATTACTTTAAGGATTTATTGAAAAATATCTAAGAAATTCAAACAACTACACATGGCAGCAAGCTCAATTTCTTTAATGGTGAAACTAATAGAAAGCAGATTTACCCGATGAAGGGTCGAACTGAAATAAATTTAAAGTAAGTTAAATAAACTTTGACCACGAACTTGCGCAAACGCACCTTGAATGGCTTGCAATGTAGTTTGCTGTAGCTGCAATTGTGTAATCGCTTGAGCAAAATCTAAGTCTTCTATTTGTGAGCGCGTGGTTTGTAGCTCAATTTTAGCCCCTTCATTTTCAATATTCGCGCTATCTATTGAATTTTGTCGTGTACCGATAAATGTACGCGTATTCAGGATATTCTGTAATGCCTGATCGACATCGCTAATAGTGCGATCTAATGCTTGTGTTAATTGCGCTTGATCGGCTGGGTTTGCAGGATCAATATCTAAAGCATTAATAAAGGTTTGCAAAGTTGTAAAGACATCCTGCCTACGACTTGCATTCACTGAAAACTCATCGCCGGTTTGTGGATCTCCTGATATCGCTACCTCAACACCATTGAAGTTAATCGCTTGGTCCGGAACATAAGTCTGACCTGCCAAAATTGTAGTAGCAGTAGTGTTGTTAACAACATCAAATGTCGTAGGAGAAGTAAAAATAATACTGAAATCATTAGCTTGAAAAGCGCCATTATCTATAACCGAACCTACTGTTATTACACCATCACCTGTATTGCCAGCATTAGATGAAGTTACAAAACTCCCATTACCATTTTTTATATTTACAAAAATATCGTAACCGGATTCAGACGCAACAATCGTACGATTACCTGAAATTTTCAGTGACAATTGATTTTGGTCACCGTTGTAAGCCACTCCTGCTGCAGTTTGCGTAAATGGTTCTGTACGGTTTTTAGAGCCAGCAAACAAATAATTTCCATTACCATCTCGAGCATTCGCAAAATCAAGTAATTCTTGCAGCCGTTCCTCTACTTCGGCCTTAATAATTGCACGTGTATCAGCAGTTTGACTTCCACTATTTGCTTGCAATGCAAGTTCACGCACTCTTTGAAGCGAATTGTTCACGCTCGACAAGGTCGCATCTTCCAAACCTAAACGTTGATTGGCAAAAATACTATTACGTTGAAATTGATCTATTCTGCCAATAGCTTGATTTAAATCGATGATACGTGCCGTTTCAGCAGGGCCATCAGATGGTTTGTTAATACGTTTACCTGTACCAATCTGATTTTGAATTTGTGCAATTTCAAACTGTTTTTGAGCGATATCTACCGCAGTCTTTTGAAACAAGTAAGCTGTAGTAATTCTAGTCATAATGTATTTACTATCTAATTGCCGCTAAGAATGTATCAAATAGCCTATTTGCAGTAGAAATTACTTGTGCTGCCGCTTGATATGCCTGCTGATATCTCAGCAAATCAACCGCTTCTTCATCTAAATTAACACCTGATACATTATCACGCGCCTGCACCGCGTCTTCGTATAATGCTTGCTGAGTTTGGCTACTGATACTGGTTTGACGACTCACTGTACCAACTTGACTCACCAAAGAACCATAGCCTTCTTGTAAAGTTGCCGTGCCACCAACTGTCTGAGAAGTTTGTAATCCAAGCAACGCTACTACATTAGAGTTATCTCCTACACCTCCAGAATTACGTTCAATCGTAAATACATCACCTGCTTCGGGTTGATTCTGAACTTGTACGCGAATGCCATTAAAATCAATGTTTGCATTATTAGTATAAGTAACTCCTGCAGCAATTACGCTGGCATCTGTTACGTTAAAAATATCGAAAGTAGTTGGAGGGGTATTAAATCGAATTTCTACAGTGTCAAATATATCTGGATTATTGATATCCAAAATTTGTGGGTTACCTACCACGCCATCTCCCAAATTCGCTGCACTTTCAAGGCTACGCACGGGTGATGCCGCCGCGATTTGACTGGTATTGTTAAGCAACACACCAATGCCCGACGCACCATTAATTGTAGGCTGCACTAAAAAGCGATCGCCCGCAGCAGCTGCACCAACAATATCAACTTGAATTCCATCTATATTTAATGGACCCGCTGCACCACTAACATTAACTCCATCACTTAATCTGGTTAATGTGTAATTCGCACCATCATAACTTAACTCGTAATCCGAACTGCTCAGCTGAGTAACATCAGTAATGCTCGTCGTTACAGTAGCAGCTCCAGTGTTATTCTGGTTTGCTGTCGTTTCAGGACCAGCGATAGAAAAATACTGTGTGCCTAGTGCACCATTAGTATCTAATCCTGACTGATGTTGTGCATTAAATTGATCTGCTAATACTAATGCTAAACGTCCAGTTTGATTGCGGATTTCACTTAGTTGCTCAGATCTAAAATCTAACAATCCGCTTACACTGCCACCCGTAATTTTATCTGTGATATCAAATGAACTTGAACCTACTTCAATACCCACTCTTAATTGGCCCGGATTTGCAGGATCATTTGTAGTCAGTAAATTTCTTGATAAGCTTCCGATTACAATGGATTCACCACCACCGATGAAAACATTAACCGAACCATCACTAAGCTCTACTGTATTCACCGCAACACGCTCAGATAAACGACCTAGCAATACATTTCTTTGATCTACTAAATCATTAGGCAAACTCTCACCGGAGGATGAGGCCGCTTTAGCCTCAACAATTGACCTATTTAAATCAGCAATTCCACTCGTAATGCTATTGATGTCATTTATATCGCCCCTTAATCGCGTATTAATTTCTTGATTAATACTATTGTAGCTATCATCCAAATCTCTAAAACGTGCTACCAAGGTCTCCGAATTACTTAACACAACTTGTCTAGCTGGTATGGATGCAGGATTATTACTGAGATCTTGTAAGCTATTAAAAAAGTTCTGTAATGCAGTATCTAAACCACTTTGAGATCCTGATACCAAGTTTTCTACACGTTGTATAAGACTTAAATAGGAATCTAATCGAGCAACATCGCCTGCACTTGACTGTACACGTGCATTAAGAAACTGATCTTCAATGCGTTGAACCCCTGAAACTCTGGAGCCACTACCAAAAAACCCATCACCAAAGGTTTGTGATGGTCGTGTAACAATATCTACGCGTTGACGCGTATACCCCTCAGTACCTGCATTGGCGACATTATTTGCAGTAGTTGCAATCGCACGCTGAAATACCTGCAATCCTGTTATCGCTACTCTTGACGGGTCAGTCACGTTACCATCCCTTAACTTTAATGAGAGTTCCTAGTTTCGACATTCGAAACCAGTTTTTCTGCTGTTTCTGTTTCATGCAATGAATAAATAGCATTCTTCAATATGCTTCCATTCAATATAGAATTTACCTTTTTTGCATAATTTGGGTCTGTTGCGTAACCTGCTTTTTGCAATTCCGCAACAAAAGCTTTGCTATCACTACTATGACTAACTGCATCTTCATAGCGTGGATTTGTTAACAAAAAATCAACAAAATCATTAAAAGAATCTGCTGGAGATTGATAAGCTCTAAAATTATCTTTAATCATAATCATTTTTTCGCCATCAAATTCTTGGGTCATATTTGTTACTGTCTGACCTTGCCAATTTTTTGCCTTAATCCCAAAATAATTAAAAGATTCTTGGCCAGAATTTGCTTTGGGCGTATGTGCACCCCAGCCTGTTTCTAAAGCCGCTATAGCTACTAATACATCGGCAGATGTGTTCAATTTTGAAGCCGCTTGTTTTGCATATGGATAAACCTGTTGAACAAACTGTTGCGGTGTAGAAATATCGGATGAATGTGAAACTTTAGTGTTTTCTGATATTTTTTTAGTAACTAGTTGTTTTAACTTGGTTTTGACTGGATCAATGCCATTCGTTGCAGTTGCTCCTAAGGAAGCCACTACCGTCGCATCAGCAGAATCGTTGGACCTGCCTATAGCAGCAAAAGAACTACGCTTGAAAAGTGCATCGCTACCCAAACTAGTACTTGGTATCGGTGATTTGTTATTACCTGGAAATTGTTTTCGTAGTAATTTTGCTACCGCAAAAGTTTCCTTTGAAGCCAGATTTCCAGCAAGTTGCTGATCATGCCAGTCCTGGTAAAAGTTAGATTTATCGCTATCTAACAAACCTGTTGACAACGATGCGCTACGCATACTTTTCAGCATGGACTGAATAAAAAACGCTTCAAACTTTTGTACCGCATCCACTAAAGATGAGGATTTTGTTAGTCCAGTCAAAGTATTCAATTGATTGGGTTGCAATAAACTACCGAAAGTTTTAGCTACATTTACGTGCGATTCCATTGCACCGATCTTTTATTTAGATAATGACAAGCTCTGCACGCAAAGCACCTGCTTGTTTCAGAGCTTCCAAGATTGCAACCAAATCTCCTGGAGCTGCACCCACTTGATTTACCGCATTAACTATTTCATTAAGTGTTATACCAGGCGCAAACACAAACATTCGATTTGATTGCTGTTCTACTTCAATATTTGTTCGATCCACAACAACTGTTTCGCCTAATGAAAGCTCATTAGGCTGACTGACTATTGGATCTGAAGTGATCGTAACCGCGAGACTACCATGAGTTACCGCAGCTGGTGTAACACTAACGTTGGAACCTATTACTACTGTACCCGTTCTGGAGTTGACGATAACTTTTGCTGGTGCTTCACCAGGTGTTAATTCAATATTCTCAATATCTGCAACAAATGCCACTTTTGATACTTGATCAAAAGGCGCATTAACTTTTACCGTTACTGCATCAATTGCTTGTGCAAGATTTTGCTTGAAGTGTTTGTTAATTTGGTTTTGTACTCGTCGAGCAGTTGTAAAATCTGCTGCATGTAAGTTCAAGTACAGCTCATCACTCGAAACGAATGGAGATGGAACTGCACGTTCTACTGTTGCACCGTTTGGTATTCGCCCCGCGCTTGGAATATTGATACTAATACTTGAACCATCGCTTCCTTGTACTCCTAAGCCCCCTACTACAAGATTACCCTGTGCAATGGCATACACTTGGCCATCGATACCGCGCAAAGGAGTAATTAATAAACTTCCTCCACGTAAACTCTTAGCATTACCGAGTGAGGAAACCGTTATATCAATAGTTTGTCCGGGTTTAGCAAAAGGCGATAAATCTGCATGCACCGTAACAGCAGCCACATTTTTTAGCTGCGGATTAACATCAGGCGGAATAGTTACACCGTATTGCTTTAAAAAACTTTTTAAGCTTTGAATAGTAAACGGAGTTTGTGAGGTTTGATCACCCGTACCATCTAATCCAACAACTAATCCATAACCTAATAATTGATTACTCCGCACACCTGCAAAAGACGAAATGTCTTTAATTCTTTCGGCATGAACATTACCTGAAATTATTAGCACAGCTATAGCAGTGCATAAAACTATTGTTTTTTTAATTTTCATAATGATTAATATGGCCAAATCGCGCTGTAGAAAAATCTAGTTAGCCATCCTGCTTTACTACTGTCACTCACAATGCCTTTTCCTTTATAAGTTATTTGTGCATTAGCTACTTGGTTTGAAAGTACAGTGTTATCTGTTGTTACATCTGTTGGACGAACAATCCCGGAAACTCTGACGATTTCACTACCTTCATTAAGCTCAATTAATTTTTCCCCCATTACTAATAAATTACCATTTGGATAAACTTTATGAACCATCACGGTAATATTGCCTTCAATACTATTTTCTTGAGTAGTTTCACCTTCACCTTCAAACTCTCGAGTTGAATCAATATCATTTACTATTTCATTTAAACGATTATCTCTACCAAATAATGTTGGATTTGGAAGATCAATCGAAGAGTCTTTGTCTGCTTCTGTACTTGCAGATTTAGATGCATTAATACTTTCTTCTAAAACAATTGTAATCAAATCACCTACTCTTCTTGCTTTTACATCTTCAAACAAAAATAAGTTATATGAGGGATCATAGATAGCACCATCTACAGTCTCTTTTGCCTCAGGTATCACAGCTTCACTAGGCGCATAATCGGGATCTTTAAGACTACCCACACTAGAACATGCCGTGGCAAACAAGCAAAAAATAAGGATTGTAAAATTACATTTCATAATTTAATTAAAGCGTGTTATTTGCGAATTCAAGCATGCTGCTAATCGTTTCAATTGCACGTGAATTTACTTCATACACACGCTGTGTTTCGATCATGTTAATCAAATCTTCAACGATATTTACATTTGAGGTTTCTAAAGAACCTTGTTCCAAAGTCCCTAACCCGTTTTGCCCGGGTGTACTCACTTGTGGTGTTCCTGATGCGGCAGTTTCAAATAACAAGTTACCACCACGCGCTTGTAAGCCAGTTGGGTTTACAAAATCAACTAATTGTATGTTACCAACCTGTGTAGGCGTGGCGCTCCCACTCGTTTGAGCAGATACGGTTCCATCTGCACCAATAGTAATATTAATTACATTCGGCGGAATCGTTATGGATGGCTGTAAAACATAACCACTTGAATTAACAATTTGTCCAGTAGAGTCTAGAGTAAATGTACCATCGCGCGTGTAGCCAATTGTTCCATCGGGTTGTAAAATTTGGAAAAACCCATTACCTTGAATAGCAAGATCTAAAGCACCTTCTGTTCTTGTAAGATTACCTTGTGTAAATAACTTTTCTGTCGCCACCAAACGAACACCCGTGCCAACTTGTAATCCAGTTGGAAATTGAGTGTCTTGCGAAGATTGTGCACCTGGTTGACGAACTGTTTGATAGATTAGATCTTCAAATACAGCGCGATCACGTTTAAAACCAGTGGTGTTTGCATTCGCTAGATTGTTTGCGATAACAGCAATACGAGTTTGTTGTGTATCCAAACCTGTTTTTGCATTCCAAAGTGCTGTAGACATACTAATTCCTTGCTATCTTATATCTTAGTTAATTCTTAATAATTGTGATGTTGCTGAATCATTTTCTTCAATTGATCGCATCATCTTAATGTGCATTTCAAAGTTACGCGTTAATTCAATCATGTCTAATAACTCTGCTACCGTATTGACATTACTAGATTCCAAAATACCAGAAGTAACAGTAACCGATGCATCCGCCTCAATAGATGCATCGGGAACCGCCCTTAACAAACCATCTTCACCTTTGTAAAGATCTTCTGGTTTTGCGTTTACTAATTTAATGCGGTCAATGGTTGCAAGTGTTGTCGCTTCCTGACCTACAGGTAATATCGAAATGGTTCCATCTGCTGCAATTTCGAGTTTTTCAAAAGGTGGTAAAGCGATGGGCCCATCATTACCTAATACTGGGTGACCTGCCCCAGTTTCTAACAATCCTGTAGAAGTGGTATGTAAATCTCCCGCTCGTGTATAGGCTGTGTTCCCATCAGGTGCTTGAATTTCAATAAAACCGTTCCCGCTTACAGCAATGTCAAGCTCTCTACCGGTTTGTTGCAGTGCACCACTTGAAAAATCTACGCCGCTGTGTTCGTCCTGACTATAAATACGACTTTCATATCCTGGACCTTGTACAGGCAAACTATTTATCGCATTAAAGTCAGCACGAAAACCAGTAGTGCTTGCATTGGCAAGATTATTTGTATTTGTGGCTTGATGCAGTTGTACTTGTTTTGCACCATTCATTGCCACATACAATGCGCGATCCATTTTGATAATTCCTTAAATTTTATTAACGAATATTAATAATGGTTTGCGTAATGGTATCTGCTGTACCAATTACCTGTGCGTTCGCCTGAAAGTTACGTTGAGTTTGAATCAGGTTGATCAACTCACCTGTAACATCCACATTTGATTCTTCTAGTGAACCAGATTGAATCAATCCTAAATCTGCAGAGCCAGGCGCACCAATTAACGGTTGACCTGATGCAAATGATTCTGACCATGATGAATTACCTGTTGGTCTTAAGCCTTGTGCATTAGCAAAATTGGCTAGTGCTACTTGTCCCAGTACCAGAGATTGACCATTGGTATAACGTGCAAACAGAGTTCCAGATGGATCAAAGTCAAGCGAACTTAATCGACCTGTTGCAAAACCATTTTGATCAATCGCACTAATACCAAATCCACCACCAAACTGAGTAATATCAGAATAATCGACTGTAAAAGTTGTCGGTGCACCTACTCCACCGGGTACAAACGCACCAGATGTCGTAGTGGACTGGCCTGCTGTACCATTAATTGCAGTTAATGCGCCGAATGCATCAAAAGTTAAAACATCTGGTCCAGAAACTTGTACATTATCGACAAACTGAAAAACCTGCCAATCCGTCGCATTATCTTTTCTGAAATAGTTAGTGGTTACATGCTCACCACCTAATGAATCAAAAACTGTATAAGAGGTTGCATGATTATAAGTAGCAGGATCAGGTCCAGTTGGCCCAACTAAAAACGCTGGTAAAATTGGCTCTGATGCATCGATATTGGCATCAATATCAATGGTGCTTGTTACATTGGGTGCAATATTACCTCGGCTGATAGCTAGAGGACCTTGTGCACCTGTTAAATTTCCTGCTGAATCTGCTTGAAACCCAACGAGCTGGCTGCCCGATGAATTGACGATATTTCCTACGTTGTCAACTTGAAATGCTCCGGCACGCGTAAAAGTTTGTGAACCACCATCACTCAGTACAAAAAATCCTTGCCCAGTTATAGCTAAATCAAGTGAGTTATCTGTAAAAGTAATGTCACCATCGGTAAACTGTTGCGTAATTGCTGCTACTTCAACGCCTTGACCAATCGCATTACTCGAAGTTCCAAATTGAGAGGTTGCATATAAATCTGCAAACTCTGTTCTAGAACGTTTGAAACCGCTCGTTTCGCTATTGGCAATATTGTTTGAAATAACCTGCAAATCATTTTGCGCTGCATTTAATCCTGTAAGTGCAATATCAAATGGCATAACTATTCTCCCTATTTAAAATAATTAACGTTTAAATTTTTATTCAATCTTTAAAATTTCAGAAATCTTCAATTCTCCACCGTTTTCTATATTCAAACGAACAGAATTGGAATTTTCCCCGAATGAAATACTTTCAATTTGTTTATATGCATATGTATCCAATGCAACACCGTCTTCACCTTGCGAACCAACAACAGATAAGAAATATTGTCCTTGTGCAACTTGGCTTCCACTTGCATCCGTGCCATCCCAGGTAAACTCTTGCAGATTATCATTAACCACCCCCAGTGAAATGGTTTGCACTAGATTCCCTGCTGCATCAAAAATACTTACCGCAACGTTATTTGCTGGGGCGTTGGTGCCTACTGCACCCTTAACAACTTCACCTTCATTTAAATTCAAACTATCCGATGCAACCAATGCATTTTTACCAATCAAATTAGTT
This sequence comes from Gammaproteobacteria bacterium, assembly GCA_965243395.1. Classification (GTDB taxonomy): domain Bacteria; phylum Pseudomonadota; class Gammaproteobacteria; order UBA4575; family UBA4575; genus JABDMD01. The sequence continues at coordinate 1,249,486 of CBDEUS010000001.1, forward strand.
GCCCCAAGTGACTGACTGGAAATTAAAGAACTGGCAAGGTCATTAACAGAAGAATTTAATTCCTCTATACCCGTTACCGTACCGAATTGAGCAAGTTGGCCTATGAACTCACCGCTTTGCAATGGCTCAAATGGATCCTGATTTCGAATCTGCGTAATCATAAGTTCAAGGAAATCTTGTTGATTTAATTCATTTGAATTTTCTTCCTGCTTACTAGGAGAATTGATTAAACTCAATATGTCGGATGAAATTGCTTGCATAATGTTTTACCTTATTTAGAACCTGCCCAATCGTAATGTTTGTAATAATAATTCTTTTGATGTGTTTAAGACTTCGATATTTGTTTGATAACTACTTGAAGCTGACATCATGTTTGTCATCTCTTCAATAACATTCACGTTAGAAAGATAGATATAACCTTCTTCATTCGCGAGTGGATTACCCGGCTGATATTGAGCAACATTCTCTGCTTTACTTTCCACCACTCCAACCGTTTGAACACCTGCACTCGCAGAATTATTGATATTGTTTAACTGACCTTGATATGTCGTAGCAAATACAGGTTGTTTAGATCTGTATGCAGCTTCAGGGGTGCTTGCAATAGATTCAGCATTTGCCAGATTACTTGCTACAGTATTCAAACGTGTATTCTGTGCGCTTAAACCACTTCCTGCGATATCAAAAATATTAAATAGTGACATAGTTATTCGCCCTTCAGTGTGTTGATCAAACCTTGGATTTTGTTATTAAGCATTGACAAACTAATTTGATAGCGCACCGCGTTCTCTGCAAATTTTCCTTTTTCAATATGACTGTCCACAGTATTACCATCTAATGAAGCATTCTCTGGTATGCGATATTTGGTTTGCAAAGAGAATGCATTGTTTATGTCATTAGAAAGGTGATTGCTATGACTTGTTTTTAAAGAAACAGGCTTAACAGATGGTGCGTTTTTATTTAGATTGAAAATTTCATTAAAATCTAAATCCTTAGCTTTATAATTTGGTGTGTCTGCATTGATAATATTGGATGCTAATATTTCTGCACGCTGAGCTCGTGCTAACACGGACTGTGCATTTATACCAAAATGATTATCAAGTATTTTCACTGTTACATCTTCACAATTAACGACATGTATTCATAAAGCAAATGCCATGCCAATTGTAAAAAATACAGACTTAACTCATATTGGTTTAAAAATTTGAGGAGAAAAGGTGATTGTAGCGGCAACAATTGCCGTCGTACGGCAAAAATATCTCAATAAAATTTTTAATTGGCTTAAATTGCGTATAGATAACTTTGGTATGTTATTTGCAGATTAATATTCATTTAATGATTAAAAAAAGGATCTTGCTATACAACAAATGGAATTAACTTCTATTTAACTTATTAAAGATAACAAGTCATGCCAAAATATTTCTTATTTATATTTATAATCAGCACGCTTTTATGCATTAATAATGCACATGCCAATAGTCAAAGCCAAGAAAGCTTAAAAAAAGCGGTTTTCAGCTTTTTAAACTCAGAAATCAAAGATATCCCCGATGCTAAGGTCAGTGTAAGAGAGTTTGATAAACGGCTGCGATTACATCAGTGTTCAATACCGCTACAAGCGTTTTGGCCATTGGGTAATAAGCGTCTCGGTAATACGACTGTTGGAATTCGATGCAATGGTGATAAGCCTTGGAAAATTTATGTAGGCGCTCACATACATATATATAAGTATGTTTGGGTTTCCAAATTAGGCTTAAATCGCCACCAACTCATTGATTTAGCATCAGTTAGCAAGGAAAAACGTGATGTTACGCAACTCACAACCGGCTATTTACTCGCTAACACTCCAATTGAAGGTTTACAGATAAGGCGAAATATACCTGCAAATCAGGTACTTACAAAAACAATGTTAGATTCACAAAAAATGGTAAAACGTGGAGACCGAATCACAATTATCTCTAAATATGCCGGAGTCGAGGTACGTGCCAAGGGTATTGCTTTGAATGATGGTAGCAAAGGAGAAAAAATAAGGGTGAAGAACACCAGCTCTAAGCGCGAAATTGAGGCCTATGTCTCAGATAGACAGCGTGTTTTGGTAACTCTTTGACATATATCACATGAATTTTTTAGGTAAACTACTCAAGTTAATATGAAAACTGCCGATAAGCAGCTTAGTGAAAACGAGAAAAGCGAATATGACTGACAAAATCAACAATATCAATAGCCCGATAAGCGGTGCTAACCTGCAGAATACGTCTAAAGGCGCAAAAAATAGCAATGTTAGTGGAGGCGAATCTGCTGCAGTTGTTAATGTAGGAGATGTTGACATTTCTTCAGCCCAGACCCTTGATAAAATCCGCGAAAGCTTGGCTTCACAACCCGTTGTAGATCGACAAAAAGTTGATGCTATCAAACAAGCGTTACAAGATGGAACTTACAAAATTGATTCGGAGAATATCGCTACAAAGCTAATTGAGTATGAACAATTATTAAAGTAGTAGTTCATGCCAACATCTGATCAAAGTATAAATACGGGTATACACGCTGATCCGTATGAAACTTCAACATTACAAGACTTTTTAGTGCGCTTTAATAGAAAGTTAGAGTTATTCGTTGAGTTATTACAACTTGAACAACAAACTCTAATGCAGGGAAGTGCTGATGAAATCAGTCACGCAGCTCAATCTAAATTAGATCACATACAAAAACTGTCTCAGTTTATCGCAAATTATTTCAACAATATTCCAGGGCATACAAATAATGATCTCGAGCAATCACTCAAAATGATGAATGTGATCTGTGTCGAAAAAGAAATAAAACAGTGGACTGAATCACAAGAATTAATTCGATTCTGCCGAGATTTATCAGATGAGAACAGTATACTCCTGGCAAATCGATTAAAATCTACAAACAGCGCATTAGATACTCTTTACTCATTGACTGGCTCCCAACCAAATAAAACATATGACGATAACGGTCATTCAAAACATTCACACATCTCAAGGCAGCTAGCCTCGGTTTAATTGAAGGCATATAAAGCACTATAAATAGCTATTTTGCATAGATAACGAATTATTCTATGCGTGACAGACCATTTCCAATCCCAGTTCTCAATATCTACATATGCGAATGTAGACTATAAATTTGCCCTTTTTTAGTTGAATTGCAAACAAATGTGTCCTGTACATTGAAGGTTTGTTAAATCTTGTTACACACCCCACCAAAACATAAAAATATCTACGAAATTAACATTTGAGCTGTCTAAATTTCTAGATAATAACCCTACAGTTAGTCTAATTACTAAGAAAAACCACTAGGTTTTAAATACATAAATTGTAAAAACTCTGAGGAGAGAGAAATTATGAATAGCTCCAATGTGGAGAAATTCACCGCAGGCTCAAATAATGCACTGGAAATAGCCACTGCTATTTCTGCCAATAAGCCTATAGATAGGCATATAACTGCACTTATACTAAAGCTACAAACTACTCTTAGCATCAGTCATATCATTGAGACTTTTTATCTGTCCCTTAATTCTGATATGTCTATATGTGGTCTTGAGTATGATTACCCATTACTTTATACACATATAATTCAGGGAGAAAAAACAAATTTTTCTTATAGCTATCTTATTGAAGTAGAAAATGATACTTGGGGAAATATTACGATATTTACTGATAGCGAGCTCAGCACTAATAATAAGTCAAGATTAGATGAATATATATCTGCAGTTATCTTTCCTTTACGAAATGCAATTCAACATGAAAGCGCAATTACACTTGCAGCAAATGAATCGAATCTCGGGTTGCCAAACTGGGGATTGTTAGAAAGTCAAATTACCAGAGAAGCCAAATTAGCTATTAGACAAAAACAACCTCTCAGTTTATTACTGATTGATATAGATCGCTTCACGACACTAAAAGAGAAAAACGGATCATTATTTAGCGACATTATAATTAGACATGTATATGAAACATTGCAAAACTCACTCAGAGATACCGACATACTATACCGATTTGGTTATGATCAGTTTTCATTAATTTTAAGTGATGTAGTTGAAACTGATGCAGCAGAAATTGCCGAACGCATTAAAAATGATGTCTCTAATCATGAATTATTAGATCACAACAACAACAAAGTTCGATTGACAATTAGTATTGGTATTACAGATTTAAAAAATGATGACTCTGTAGATACGCTCTATGAAAGAGCATATAGTGCCTTAAGACTTGCAAAGAATTCTGGAAGAAATCAAATAAAAGTAGCTGACGGGAAATTTTTGCGTTAACTCTGTTGCGATGGAAAACTTATTTTTACTCTGTTACGGCCTTCCTCTTTAGCCTCATAAAGCGCTTTATCTGCTCGCTCAAACATAGCTTGAGCATTATCACCATCTTGTAAACTGGTAATTCCACAAGATATTGTGATTTTGATTTGCTTGCCTTTTACTAAAAATGTAATTCCCGAAACCTCACTACGTACCTGATCAGCAAATTCTTCAGAATCTTCAATTGCCAACCCTGGCAATAACATGGCGAACTCCTCACCCCCATATCTTGCCAAGAAGTAATCATCCTTGAGTGCTTGACTTAGCTTCTCTGCAACTGCTTTTAGCACCCTGTCACCAACTACATGCCCGTATTGATCGTTAAATTTTTTGAAATGATCAATATCCCAAATCAGTAAGCACAAATTTTTGTTAGTATTACCATTAACAGAAATTAAGTCTACAAGCTTATCGTTGTACGCTTGTCTGTTATATAAACCTGTAAGAGGGTCACGCAGTGCTTGTTCCTTTTCACGCTTGACTTTATTTCTAAGTTCTTCGGCTTCAAGCTTTAACTCATTCACTTGATTAGCAAGCGCTTTTACATTTTTTTGAATACGCACTTCTTGTGCTTTAACTACTTTTCTTTCTTCTTCAACAATATTTTGCAAACTATCTAGCTGTTCTTTTACAGTATTTTTTAATGATGAAAGGTCATTTCCAGAGAAAATATTATTACTAATAAGCATGACAGTGTCATTCATTTTAGAATTCAAATCACTTTGAATTTTCAAATCAGATACTTGCTCTTCAGTAACAGTATGTAATTTATCACCTATACGGCTTATTTGTGCGCCAATGTTAAATAAGAAATTTTCTAATTCTTCTTTATCTGAATAAGCATCCTGGTATACGTTGTAGAAAAGCTCATAGACGGCCTGTAAGGAAGAATTTAAATCTTGAACTGATTTTATATTTTTACATTTTTTCTGTAGAACAGAAGATTCTTTTTGATATTGGTTAGAAAATTTAAATCTTTTTAATATGTCCAGTGGTAACTCAAATATAAAATCTTGCTTTTCTACTATATAGTCACTACTTAAATTCTTTATTACACTGATCAGTGCAATTAAAACATGATTTTCTTCAATTGGTTCATTTATCTCATATACTAATTTTTTTACTGAATCAAAAGCCTCATCATTATGAAATAATTTTTTTATATGACTTACAAGACTAAGTAATGACTTGCTAGCTTCACTGAGTTCTTGCTTGCTCTCCTGCTCAACTAATTCAGATTCTGCTAACTGGTCTTGTGGATGGTCGTATGAAGACTCAGAATTTGAGTAGAGTTTTTTTAATAATGCAGCCGGTAGAGAGAATAACCCTGATGCCTTATTCTCATGAACTTCATTCTCGGCGTCCTGTTGATCCATTATTAATAAATAGATTAAATTTTATCGCCAAGCTGTTTCAGTGGCACCTTAATAACCGTATTCTCTAATTCTTCAAATTCATGATGCTTTCCTGACCATGGGCGTGTAGCAAGATTTCTGCGTTCAATTTTAGGAGCACTAGAGGAAGGGTATAAAACATTTAAAGGTATAGATAAGCCATTGGATTGAACAACACGTGCATGCCTACGATCTAATTCGCGAGGATGCTTTACTCCACATGAATGAGCAATCATACCTACCTCATGAACAATGTTATTAACATAGTTCATCACTCGAATAGATTTAAGATGTGGGTTTAAACCACGCTGAAGTCTTTTATTATGTGTAGTAATACCCGTAGGACACGTGTCTTTGTTACATTGCAATGCTTGAATACATCCTAGTGCAAACATAAAGCCACGAGCTGAAGCTATAAAATGTGCCCCTAAACATAATGCCCATGCAACGTCTGCTGGAGTAACCAATTTTCCTGAAGCAACTACCTTTATGCGGTCATAAAGACCATATTCTTTTAGTTTGTTTACTAACATCGGCAAACTTTCGTTTAATGGTAGCCCCATGTCATCTAACAATGGCATGGGTGCAGCTCCAGTGCCGCCATCAGCACTATCTACGGTTATAAAATCAGGAGCAGAAGATTCACCGCGTGAGCAAATTAATCTAAATAAATGATCTAACCAATCTTCAGAACCAATAACACTTTTAATACCTACTGGTTTTCCCGTTACATCACGTATGAAACTAATCATATCTAGCAAATCTGCATCACAACTGATATCAGGATGACGGTTTGGACTAATTGCCGCTTCGCCTATACGTACACCTCGTATTTCAGCAATTTCTTTCGTAACTTTTGCACCAGGAAGTATTCCCCCTTTACCGGGTTTACCGCCTTGGCTTAATTTAATCTCAAACATTCTTACTTGATCATGCGCAGCCACTTCGCTCAATTTTGATTCACTCAGCTTGCCGCTAATTGGATCTCTTACTCCATATTTGGCAGTGCCTATTTGAAAAACAAGGTCACACCCACTCCTTAGATGAAATTTAGATAGACCGCCCTCACCTGTATTTAACCAACAACCAGATCTTTTAGCGCCTTCAGCTAGCGCAAGCACGGCTGGCTTTGAAATGGCTCCATAACTCATACCTGAAATATTGAATATAGATTTTGTTGTATATGGAAACCTACACTCTTGACCAATAGTTTGCTCACTTACCGGTGCAGCATCTTCACCAAGGGTTGGATACGGACAATTAGCAAAAAGTACAGTACCTACTTTTTTGAGATCTCTAGAAGATCCAAACGCGATAGTATTACTAATATCTTTTGCAGCTCGATAAACCCAAGAGCGTTGCGCACGATTGAATGGCAACTCTTCGCGATCCATAGAGAAGAAGTACTGCCTAAAAAATTCACCTATATGTTCAAAGAAATATCGAAAACGCCCAATTACAGGAAAGTTTCGTCTTACTGCATGCTTAGATTGGGTAATATCTGTTATGTATAAGATTGGAATACAAACTAGGAGAATTAAAAATAGTATTGAAAACAGGTCTTGTGATATTTCAAGACCGTAGGATATCCATGTCTTACCAATTTGCAAAAAACCATCCATATTGGAATAAACTAGTAGTGTCCGATTACTATTTTATCGGCCAAAGCGTGCTGTTCTTTAGATAAATTCAAGATAAGTAACTGAATATAATAAATATCTACTTAGATCCACTATTTAGGCAAGATTCTTTTCCCGAATCAGCCTTATCTCTTTCCCTCTAACATGTGTATGTATAGCCTCACGATCCTCAAGATTGATATGAGTAAACTCTACCCCTATGGTAAATTGGCCTTTATTTTCTTTATCTAAATCACATCGAGCGATCTTTCCATAAGCGAGAATAAAGTTAGATATTTGCGATAACTGAAGTCTTAGTTCTAAGTATGAGCCAATATTTATCTGCTCATCATATTTAAACCGTATTCCACTAGCACTAATATTTACCTCATGCCAGTTCAAATCTGGGATCATTGAGCATGAAGAAAACTGTCTCCTTGCTAAAGTATTAATTTTTTCGTCGAGTATCTTTAAATATTTAGCAACTTCAGGATAGCGTCTTCGCAGTAACGCAAATTGGTCTGTAAGTGCTTTAGAGGAATCACTGAAGCTATTTAATAATTGTAATTCAGCATTATTCTCGGGATATTTTTTTAATACTTCATTAATCTGTTCATCCGGTATAATACGTAATGACAATAAAATATTGTCATCAATTCTAAATGCGCTACGATTTTCAATCGCCGAATCATTTATTTTTTCATTTTTTCCGCTTACATTTTCCATATCGTTAAACTTTAGTATTCGCTATCAACATTTGACATTACTTCTTCATATTCATAGAACAAGCTTTTATTTCCTAATATCGATATCTCTACTCTTCTATTTTTTGAACGACTATTTTCAGTGTAGTTAGTAAATATGGGCTTGGTATCACCATGCGCTCTGATTTGAAGTCGGTCTGGGTCTATATTTTCTTCTGCCTCGAGATGATGTACTACTGCCGCTGCACGAGCAGCAGATAGAACCCAATTTGATGGAAATCTTGAGGTACTAATTGGACGGTTATCTGTATGACCAGAAACAATAATTTTCCCTTCTACAGACTTTAAGGCTAATGCTATCTTTTTTAACAATGCTGCAAAGTTCTGATTAATTTTGTCGTCACCCGATGAAAAAGTACCACGTTCTCTAATTCGAATAATAATCTCCCGATCTGTCCACTCCACTTCAACTGTTCCAGAGTCAATTTCGGCTTGCAAAATTTGAGTAATCTTCTTAGCCTCATCTTCCATACGCTTTACCGCAGCTAAATAAATTTCTTTTGCAATTTCTTTTTTATTTAAATCGCCTTCACCACTACTGAAATCTAGATTATCTTTACTTTCATCTGTTGTTTGTTGACGCATTATTTTTAATAATGTCTCGTTATCAGGCTTACCAGGGCTGAATTCAGTAGTGACTACACTGGTACCTTTTGGCAACTCGTTTGCGGGCACATCTCTTTGCACACCAAACGCCCTGGATAATGAACCTGCAAGCTCTTTGAATTTTGCCGCATCCATTTCTGAAAAAGCTAAAAGCAAAACAAAAAAGCACATCAACAAAGACATTAAGTCGGCAAAAGTTGCCATCCATGCCGGTGCACCAGAAGATTCTTGTGCTTTTGCAGGAGGAGTGTCAGACATTCTTAAATAAAGCTATGCAGCTTCTTTCTCTTCAGCAGATTCACTCGCTTTACCGCGTAAATTATCTGGCAAATAAGTAGCAAGAATTTGTTCAACCACTCTAGGATTTGTGCCTGCTTGAATAGCTGAAACAGATTCAAGAATTAAATCTTTACTAAGGCGTTCATCAAGTGCAATTTTTTTAAGCTTGTCTGCAATGGGAAGCGCAATAGCATTTGCGATAATCGCTCCATAAAGTGTTGTTAATAATGCAACTGCCATTGCTGGACCAATTGCTTTAGGGTCATCCATATTTGACAACATTTGAACTAAACCAATCAAAGTACCAATCATTCCCATTGCTGGAGCCGCATCTCCAATAGACTTGAACATCTCTCTACCTGTTTCATGACGTTCAATTGATAAATTAATATCTTTATTCAACATTTTTTGTACAACTTCAGTTGGGTGCCCATCAATGCAAAGATTGATACCTTGTTCTAAAAAAGGGTGCCCAATCTCTTTGCCTTCTAGTGCGAGCACACCCTCTTTACGAGCTACATCTGCAAGCTCTACTGCTTCTTCAATAAGCTTGGTAAGACTGACTGCTTTATGCAGAAACGTAGATAAAACTAATTTAAACGAACCAAAAAAATCTCCTAGAGAAATACGTGTAAGTGTTGCGGCAAATGTTCCTCCTATGACCACAGCAAGTGACGGCACATTAACAAAAGTTCCTGCCGAACCCCCCAAGACGATCGCTAATACGATTACCGCAATTGCTCCCAGCAAACCCAGTAGAGTTGCTAAATCCATTTATAAACGCTCCTTGTTTAACTTATTCTCAATGAGTACATACACTGTAACTTACTGATTTATAGAATATATTTTTTATATCGAAGATAGACTCTTATGACACTGTTTGTAACGGCCAAAAGCAGCAAATATTTAGGAATTTGCGCTTAAACGGAGGATTGGCAGACAAGAGAACAGGGGCTGGATTCGAATCTGAAAAAAGCTGAAAAAATGCTTAAAAATCAAGCAAATATGCCGATAAACAGCTTAAGGGAAAGTGTTTTTAGCATGAGATTTTGAATATCAAAAACCCAGCATGAAAATCTTAATAGTAGATGACAGTCAGGCTATGCGGAAAATCATTCAGTGGAATCTCCGTCATGCCGGGATTTGCGTAGAAAAAATCTTCGAGGCCTCATGCGTGCAAGATGCATTTCAGATCATCGAAAGTAAAAGGCCTGACTTAGTAATTACAGATTGGAATATGCCCGAGATGGGAGGTTTACAGTTATTGAAAGCCGTACGCGATGTTCAAAATTCAGTACGGTTTGGATTTGTTATTACACAAACTTCTACAAATATACGAAACTTAGTTAAAGATGCTGGTGCTAATTTTATTGTTTCAAATCCTGCTTCTCCAAATTCATTTAAAGCTCAAATTAGCCAAACTCTGTAATACATATTGGAAAGTTTATTAGTTAGCGAGTTATCATTCTGATTAATCGCTCTATTTAAAACTAAACCGTCAATTAATTGACTATTATTAAAAATTTATACATTGATTTTTAAAGATAGTTCAATTTTTCTGCTATCTTACTATTTGGATTATATGTCGTTTATTTGACATCCATTTATCAATTATATTTTTCAAAAAACACATATATGTCACAGAATTTATCTGGAACTAGAAACATTATTCTATTTTTACTAGCTTCAGCTGTTTTAATAATTCTAATTTATTTATCTCCCAAATCTATCGAGGAAAAATCAGAAGTAATACGAATCGGTATAACCCAATGGCCTGGATTTGAATACTTATTCATTGCCAAAAAGCAAGGCTTTTTTAAACAAGCAGGTTTGAATATCGAATTAGTTGAACTGAGTTCACTTGCTGAAGTACGTAGAGCCTTTGAACGTAACAAAATTGATGGAATGACAACAACATTAGTAGAAGTATTAGAGGCGTATAAATACTCTTCAAATATTGCACAACCTATACTGGTTACAAACTATTCAAAAGGAGCAGATGAGATACTGGCAACTGAGAAAATTAACAATGTAAAAGACCTGAAGGGTAAAAAAATTGGTATTGAAGCCGGAAGTATGAGCACATATCTAGTTTACTCAGCACTCGATATGTATGACATAAAGCATTCCGAGGTTGTTTTAATCCCAATGGAAGTACATAAGCTGGCTAAGGCTCTAAAAACAAAAAAAGTTGATGCGATAACTTCATATCCACCCATTTCTATATCAATTAAAAAGCAACTTGAGGTCAAAACAATATTCGATAGTTCGCAAATTTCGCAAATAATACTGGATGTAGTTGCAATAAATTCAAAATCTGTAGCTAAACATCCTAATCTTCAAGAGAAATTAAGAGAAGTATGGAAACTTACGCTTGATTATGTAAATGAACATCCAGATGACTCATATATTACTTTAACAGAAAGAATTCCGATTTCCATTCAAGAGTTTAAAGACTCAATGAAATCAATAATGATAGTGAGCGCTGATGAACAAGAAACATACTTTGAGCAAGATGGAGTAATACTCAAAAATCTAGTTGAAATAGGAGATTTTGTCTTCATGAGTACTGATAAAAAAGATATTGATTATTCAAAATTTATATATCAAAGCTCGGATTAATTACTACAATGAATTATTCGAATAAAACATCCTCTCAAAAACGAATTATATTATCTTTTATTATTGTTTTTTTCATCGCTGTGCTAACTATCTGTGTGCTGATGTATCAAGTATTTAGCAAAAATTTAACTGAAAGTTTACATACACGCGCAATTGAAATTATAGATATAATTGATTATATGGCTCAAACCACTGGGGAATCACCTGAGCTAGTAAGAGGTATTAAAACATTAGCTGCGAATCGCGATATAAAACTCATTATCGTAAGAATTAACGAGCCTCAAGTAGTAATCGCTTCAAATAAAGAAGCATTAATTGGCTTGCCAACTAATGAAATATTTAATGACATCGGAACTAAACAATCCTTTAAACTGGACTCAAGTAATGATCGATATACTGCAGTTTCTTCTATTTGGTTAGAAAATAAATTTCACGATGGGCAGTTCACACAAGCCTTTGTTGGTGTTGTTTTCGATACGTATAAAACAAGAATTTTGTTGCAAAAAAAGATATTAAACACTTCTTTATATTTGATATTAACGACCATTTTTGCAATTGGAATCATTTATTTACTAACTAATAAATATATTTTTAAACCATTAGAAGTAATTAATTCAACGTTAAAGAGCAATAATTCAAAAAATGAATTCTCACCTATTCCATTAATAAATAATGATGAAATTGGTGCCGTAGCAAGCACATTGAATAAATTGTTTACTGAACTTTATACATCTAAGAAAAATCTTCGTGAAACCACTGAACGATATGATTTAGCTATTCAAGGAACAAAAGTAGGTTTAATTGACTGGGATATAGTAAATAATGACTTATATTGCTCATCTACACTAATGGACTTACTTGGGTATGATAAAAATAATTTTTCTCCAAGTTCAAGTTGGATTGAAAAACATTCGCATCCTGATGACAAAGAATCTGCGAAATCAGCATTAATCTCTCATTTAAAATTTAATACCGAATATGATGTCGAAGGTAGATTACAACATAAAAACGGAGAATATATATGGATACGCGCGCGAGGACAATCGGTACGCGACGAGAGAGGTAAGGCGATACGCATGGTTGGTTACTATGTAGATATTAGCAAACAAAAAGAACATGAGCATTTTATGAATTCACTCTATCTATTAAGTGCAGATGCAACCATGTCTATTGAGAACAAACTGAACGCAATTTTAAGCGAAGCAACGGATTTCCTAAAATTATCTGGTGGTGTAATTAGCCATATTGTTAACGATAAAGTTATGTTTGACTCATGTATTTGCAAAGAAGAATTAGAGTTTTGTTACTCAAATAAATTAAACATTAAAGACACTCTTTACCAATATGTAATTGATAAAAACGATATAGTTTGCTTACACAATATTAATTCTTCAGAACTCAAACACGTTCATGAGCATAATGAATATGGTATTAATACATACATTGGCATGCCTTTATATGTACATGGAAGAATTTATGGAACCGTGAGTTTTTTCGATAAAAAAATTAAGCTTAAAGCATTTAATGATCGCGAAAAATCGTTTGTACGCTTGCTTTGCCAGTGGATAGGCAATGAAATGATGCGTGCGCAATACATAGATTATCTGCACGATACAGAAAGCAGATTAGAAGAAGCTGTAGAAGAACTTACAAATATAAATTCTGAATTAGAAAGCTTTACTTATGTTGCATCACATGACTTACAAGAGCCTTTAAGAATGATCACAAATTTTACTGGACTTCTAAAAAGAAACTATGGAAATGAATTAGAAAATGAAGCTAAAGAATACTTAGATATATTATATAAGTCTGCAGGACAAATGCGCTCATTAATCAATGATCTATTAGACTATGCGCGTGCAAGCAAAGAAAATGAAACCGTAAAAAACATAGATCTCAATGAAATAATCAATCACGTTTATGCGAATTTAGAAAAACAAATACGTGAGTCTGGTGCAGAAATTATAATAGGAGACCTTCCAGTAGTTCAGGCTAATAAAGCGAGCATGATCAGCTTACTGCAAAACTTAATTAGTAACGGTTTAAAGTTTCAGAAAGAAGATCAACATCCCATAATTAAAGTTAACGCTTTTCAATATAGTGATGCTTGGGTAATCGCAGTACATGACAATGGTATAGGAATAGACAGTGAATATCAGTCCAAAGTTTTTGAACCATTTATAAGGTTGCATCCAAAAAGTGAATATATTGGTACTGGAATAGGTTTGACTGTATGCAAGAAAATCGTTGCCAGAATGGGAGGCACATTATGGATAGAATCTGAAATAGGTTTAGGAAGTACTTTTTACATTTCCATTCCAAATTTTTCTAATCAAACAGGTAAAGCAGCATGAATTTAATTAATACCAAAGACAAAACAGCTGAAATATTATTAATAGAAGATAATGCAGGCGATGTTTTGTTAACGAAAGAAGCTTTTCGCCATACTCATTTCAAATATAATTTACGAGTAGCTAGAGATGGAGACGAGGCATTAAAAATTTTAAATAGACAAGGCAAGTATAATAGTTTTCCTATGCCTGATCTTATATTATTAGATCTCAACCTACCTAAAATAGATGGCATAGAAGTATTAGAAAAAATTAAAACTAATTCTGAATTAAAAGATATACCAGTAATTATATTGTCTGGATCACAAGCTGAAACTGACATGACTTCTAGCTATGATCTACACGCAAACTCATATGTCATTAAGCCTGACAATTTTGATGACTTTAAAGAAATTATAGCTTCAATTGAAAACTTTTGGTTTGAAAAATATGACTCAAATACGGAAGGCAAAACTCTTCACTAAACTTAATTAGAATTATCTTTCTTGAAATGCATTTTGGAAACCACGATAAATAGGCTTTAATAAGTAATCTAAAACAGATTTCTCCCCTGTCTTTATATCTGCTTGTACAGTCATGCCTGGAATAATGCGATACTTATTGGCGTAACTACCTACATAATCTTTATCTAATGCTATTTTAGCTTGGAAATAAGGATTGTGTTGTTCATCTAAGAAAGTAGATGCACTGATTTGTTCTACTTTACCCATGACCGTTCCAAATCTATGTGGATCATAGCTGTTTATTTTAACTTCGGCAGGTTGCCCAATACTTACATGCCCAATATCCGATGTTGCCACCCTTGACTCTACAATTAGAATATCTCCTGCTGGAACAATTTCCATAATTGTTTCTCCAGGCTTAATGACACTCTGTATGGTATTCACTGCCAAACCTTTGACAATACCTGATACGGGTGCGGTTATTTCCAATCTTTTTACGCGGTCTTGAAACTTCAGCAAATTCTTATCCAGCTCTGCTAGTTCACCAGATACTTGCCCGATTTCCTTTTTAATTGTTTCATTGAACTTACTGTCTAATTCATCAAAAGATGCATATGCCTCTTCTTTAGCCTCTGTGGCTACGCGTATATTTGATAAAGTTTGCTGATATTGTGTTTCCGTTTCTGCCATATTAGTTTGTCTATCTAAGTATTCAGCGCGTGAAATCAACCCTCGCTTAACTAAATCCTTCCTCATTTCTACCTGTTGTTGAAGCACATTAAGCTCTCGCTTTAAATATTTTGCATTACTGTTTTCTCTTCGAAGCTCTTGTTCACGCTGTTTAATTTTTGTTTGAGCCACGTCAGACTGAGCTAGATAACTTTTTAGTTGTGCCTTGTAAATATTTATTTCACTTTCAACTAATCCTGGATAATTATTCGTATATTTAGAAAAATCTGGCTCGACGCCAGTTAATATTGAATTTAGTCTTATGAGTTGTATTTTTAGTACTGCATGGCGTGCTTCTACTTGTTGTAAGTCAGACTTTGAAGCCGTAGGTGAAATGAGTATTAACACATCACCTTTGTTAACTAACTCACCATCGTTAACATTTATCGCCTTAACGATACCTCCTTCTAAATGTTGAACTACATGATTTCGTCCACTTGGCACAACTTCACCTGTAGTGACAGCAACTTCATTAACAGGCGTCACGTAAGCCCATATCACAGCAGCGACACATAAAAATGTCATTGTCATGATTCCAATGCTTACAGCACCCGGCGCATCTGACTCTTCAAGCTGTATTGATTGAGCAATAAAACGAGCTCGCGCCCTAGGTACTTCCGACTTAACTTTATCGGACAAAGATAAACTTTCTTCTGTCATCTTTTCATCTCCGTTAGATATTTAATTGCTTCACCTGGAGTTCCAACATGAGCGACCATGCCATTCACCATAACAATAGCTCGATCTGCTAATTGAATATGTGAAGGTCTATGGCTCACCATTAAAATAGTTTGTTTGCCACGCATTTTTTCTAGATGATTCATTAAATTTTGATCAGTAATTTTATCTAATGAAGTACCCGGCTCATCCATTAAAAAAATAGGCGCTTGACGAATATATGAACGTGCTAAACAAATCCCATTAACCAATCCGGAAGGTAAACGTGAAGTAGTATGATCACCTACTAATGTTTCAAATCCCTCTGGAAGTTTATTGATTGAATTTAATATGCCAGCCTGATCAGCTGCTTGTATTAATTGCTTATCAGTTGCCAATGGTTGATTCAAACGAATGTTTTGCCCAATCGTCCCATAAAATAAATTAGGTTTTTGAGGCATATACGCAATCACGCGGCGAAGATCTGTAGCATTCATTTGTCGCACATCTGTATCATCAATAGATAACATCCCCGCTTGCGTACGATACATTCCTGCCACTAACTTTAGAACTGTAGATTTGCCTGATCCGTTGCCACCCACAATAGCTACAAACTCCCCAGGATTAATTGTGAATGACGCACCGATTAGTGCCGGATCATCATTTTGAGCGTATCGAAACGTAACACGATCAAAAACAATTTTTCCGGAAATTTTCGGCATGATTAATCCAGCTTTATAACTATTTTGTTCCGATGGAACTCGCATAAGTTGATTCAATTGTTTTATGCTTTGTGTTATCTGATCAATTTGAAGCATGGCTAGACAAACTCCTTGCAATGGTGCAAGTACTCGCCAAATCAGTGCCATGACTGCAATTAATGCGCCTATCGTCATATCACCAGCCATAACTTTCAAAGTACCTAAAGTTAAAACTGAAATACCAGCTATAGTCATCAATGATTGTGCAACACTATTAATTAAAGCATGGCTTGTAGAAGTCCTATAAGTGCGCATCATAGCTTCACCTGATGACTCCCGATAAAGCTCCAACCATGCGCCTTCTGCACCTAGAGATTTTAATTCCCGCAAACCCGAAAAAGTTTCCATTAACATTCGTTGCCTCGCAGAACGTGCATGCCCTGCATGAACTAGCTTTTTATTTAAACCAGGAAACCATAACCAACCAAAGATAAAATAAATAGCAATCATGACAATAGGCACAAATGCAATGCTCCCTCCCAGTAAAAATAGCAAAGCGATAAATAGTAATACGAATGGAAGTTCCAAAAATAAAGTTGCGCTTGGACCAGTAAAAAAATCTCGGATGGATTCAAATTGCCTTAAACGAGATAATTGTGAAATTACTGTTGAGCGTTCAGTTAATCCTGGAGGCAACGAAAGAATTTTTTTAAACGTTTCAACCCCGATGATATAATCAAGCCTGCCTGCAAGAAGGCCTAGTGTTTTTGAACGTACAAGACGAAAAATTAATTCGCACATTAGTGCAATACCAATTCCCGCCATTAGAAATGGTATGCTATTAGTAGATCTTGCTCCTATTACATTGTCATACACCACCATGATAAATAACGGTACAAACATAGCGATGATATTTAACATAAAAGTCATTGCCACCAAATGTTTAACAAGCTTTCGAAACCGTTTTAATATCTGGATAAACCATTGATCTGCTGACTGTTCTTGCCCAGTCATGGCATGGGTTGGATGCATATCTGTGAATAAATATGCAGTGCCCTTTTCGTTTAAGATATTCCCTGCAAAATAATCATTTTTGTGAGCATCAAAATACGTAACTTCACTACTCTCTTTCTTTGAAATTACATATAACCCGCCTGAATCTGATTCAAACAAACAGGGCAGTAATGATGAATTTAATTTACTAATAGTAGTTTTTTTCTCGTCACTCTCATAACCCAATGTCACTAACATGTTACGCAAATCTACTAAATCTAGATGATCAGCAAAATGTGGGATCGCTTCAATTAACTCGCGTTTATAAGATCGCCAACCTAACTCAGAGAGTATCGGCATAATACAAGCTGCATAAGGAGAAATTTCTGCAGCTTTTGCAAAAGTGCTATTGCGTATAGAGTTTGCTAAACGCTCCGATAAAGGGAGACGTTTCTCATCTACTAATCTTTTTATATCTCCTACAGTAACACTCATAATTGACTCTATTCGTTCACCGCTTGGTTAATTGATGGAGAACAATTCTCTAAATCTTTTTGACTAGCTTTAAATTTAATTGGTTTTAATATTCCTTCAGTAAGCTCAAAATGCCGGTCACAGATAGCTAAAAGAGATGGTCGATGTGAAATAACAACCATCGTTAATCCTTTATGATTCTCAGAGAGATATTTATGTAAACGTGCTTCATTGCCAAAGTCTAAACACGAATTTGCATCATCAAATAAGAGTATTTTTGGCGCACCATGTACAGCATCACCAATCATCGAACGTACTAAAATTATTTGTTGTCGCACGCCAGCAGGTATTGAATCTACATTCGCCCCACCAATTCGCGTATCAAGTCCATTTGGTAACTTGGTAATCGCTTTTGTTAGCCCAAATATTTCAGCAAGCTCTATCGCTTGATCAACTGCATATCCTTCACGGAATAAAGTAAGGTTATCAAGAATAGTTCCCTCGTAAATTGTTCCCTGTTGCGGCATAAGTGCAGTTTGTGCGCGCACCGAAGAGCCGTCTAGCGATTTAATATTTTTACCATCAAGTAAAACTTCACCTTGCGTAGGATTAACAAATCCCATTATTAAATTAATTAAGGTTGTTTTACCAACACCATTCGCACCAATAATTCCAATAGCTTCACCCGGTTTAACATGCAAAGAAATTCCAGATAGTAATTCAGAATTACTTCCTTCATGCTTAAAATGTACATCTCGTATTTCGATTTCACCTTTTAAAGTTGTTGGAAGTGAGCTTTCCTTCAATGCTTCAGAGGGTAATGAAAGCATTTCATTTATCTTTTCACCTGCAATATTTACAGCTTGCAACTGCGTCCATAGTCCCATAGCTTTAAGTGCTGGTTGAAGAACACGACCTGAAAGCATTGTACCCGCTGCCAATGCTCCTACAGTCAGATCACCCGAAACTACATATATACTTCCAATACCAACGAAACTCACCATTACAATTTGCGAGAATGTTGCACCCAACCCAGACACTACACTGTTAATACGACTGACTTCATATACACTTGCAGCAGATTGTGATTGTAATCTTTCGTACCGACGCAGCATCAGCGCTTCCATCGCCATAGCTTTAACGGTATGGATACCTTGTAATATTTCGATTAGGAAATCTTGTCTACGTTGATCTGCTGAGGAACGTTGCTCTAGTGCAACTTTTAGTTTTTTTCCTGTGAAATATGAAATCACAATAAATATACCTATTACTGTGATTGGAATTAAAACCATCCCTCCCGCAAACACAAAAATCAAAATAAGAAAAACCAAGACAAAAGGAAGATCTACTAACATCAAAATGTTCTGCCCAGAATAAAATTCTCGGACTTTTTTAAGACTCTCCATCTTATCTAAATAAGAACCAATCGAATCACTTTCAAATTTAACTAAATCTGAGTGCACGACTTTATCAATAGAATTTATCCCTTCTGTGTGTTCATACTGCACACCCTTCCAAGTAAGAATAGCTGAGCGTGCTACACGTAATACACCATCCAATAGAGCTGCGATTAATAAACCAAAAACTAATAATGCAAAAGTGTCGATTGCCTGATTTGGTAGAATACGGTCATAAACTTGTAAAATAACTAAAGGCAATGCCAAGGTAGCAAGATTGATAAACAATGATGCAAGCAAAACATCCCAACGTTTCCACGCCGTTGGAACACGATGCATACCCTCTTCACTATTATCTTTCGCTATTAGTTGCTGACTCATAACCTGAGCTTCCAATTCCTTTTACGAAATTACATACGAATACGGCCCATCAACTTCCTATTGATAGGCTTGAACTAGTTCTATGAAAAATATATCGGCTAAAGAATTAAACTCTTTAGAAATCAGAAAGTTGCTGGCTCGCAGTGGATAAAAGACGCCTATTTAAGGATAAAGGGCGTTGACGGGAGCATAGATGTGGATTAGCCATCAGAAATAGCTAATCCACACCAAATATTAATTTGAAAAGTCTTATCAGACTGAATATCAAATGCTTTAACTAGTAGAGTAAAAGCAAATATAAATTAAAATAAGTTCTACACGATTTTACTTACTTTTTAATAAATATTTTTTCATGCCTTGCAAAAACCAAATTTGCATTAAAACTACTACCATAGCTAACGTCATCATCCATATAGATGTCATCATTTTATTTACCTCCATGTAGTTAATAATTTACCACTGAATTTGTTCAACACCATCGAATGTAATTTCACTACCATCATCGAATGTAATTACACCAGAGACATCAGAACCAACATCTAAAAATCCTTGATCAAGGTCATAACTCACTTCGTTACCATCTACTGTTATCGTCCATGGGTTATCGGGATCTGGTTGCGATGCGATATCAACATCCAATTCGACCACATCAGTCCAACCCCCACCATTACCACCACTAAATGAATCGCTGTCGCCAAGTGCTTCGAAAATATAAACATCGTCCCCTGCACCACCGACTGCTATATCATCTCCTTCACCACCAATTAAAACATCATTACCATCACCGCCTTGTAACGTATCATCTCCTGCACCACCATAAATAACATCGTCACCATCATCACCACGCAAGAAGTCATTTCCTTCCCCGCCAAATAACAAATCGGCATCATCACCACCCGAAATTCGATCATCTCCATCACCACCGAATAGAGAATCTTGACCTGCATCACCACTTAGAGAATCATTATCACTACCACCATAAATAGTGTCGTCTCCAGCATCGCCCCTTATGGTGTCAGAACCTGCACCACCATATAAAGTATCATCACCAATGGTTCCATTTAAATTGTCATTAGAGGACGAACCTAAAGCATCAAAGTTTTCATCATTTGAAACAATAGTCATAGATAATGTATCAGAAACTGTAGCGGTATCCCCTGTACTTGTTTCTGTAGAAGTTACACTTACCCCGATATCTATATCGCCAGTAAAACCATCTTTCATATTAAAAGTAAGACTACCTAACTGAGAAGCATCAACCTGCGCTACACCATTTACTATTGCAATACTTGACCCACCGCTTGCTAATTCCGCGCCTGTAGGAATTCCCGTTAGTTCAATTGACATTGATTCAGATCCATCAGTGTCAACAAGAGAGGCATTAATCAATGAGGACAAATCGATATCCTGCCCTGCAACATATCCACTTGATTCATTAAATTGTAAATCATCAATAAATGCACCACGTCCATAAGCGTGCACTGCACCAACGTCTTGGAGTTGTAGTCGAACATCACCACCTGTTCCAACAAATTGAATTGAATGTGTTTGCCAAGTCAATTCGCTGACAGTATTGCCATCCCAATCAATCGAAACTGTTTTGATAATATCTCCAGTACTTTCATCAATAACATTTACATTAAAGTCCATGTAAGATTCAAATCCTGGTCGCGGCGAAACTTTAAATGACAATTCGTATGCAGTATCTGTAGTTGTGGTTTCTACTCGTTCCAATAAACCTGCATCTGGGTAAGTACCGGCTGATTGATCATCTAATTCAATAAACATATCACCTTGTGCAGCATCACCTGCAATGTCATTTTCATGCCAAACTTCAATAGAATTACCTGCAGGTGCGCTCCATCCATCAATCGGGCCAGTTTCAAATCCTGACGAAGTAGAACCAATTTCGAAATCTGCAGTCGCCAAATTGGTAACCCCATCTGCATCAGTAACAACTAATGTCGGCGCATCCACAACAGCGTCAACCGTTACATCAATACTGTTGTTATAACTTTCAGTAACACCATCTTCAGTGATGTCAGTTTGAACAGTTAAAGTAAAGTCATCATCACTGTGAGAAGGTGGTGTGATGGTTAAACCTGATAGATCTGATTGATCTAATGTCCAAGTTCCATCGCCATTATCAGTACCAGCTGACAATACCGCCCCTGCTGGTACAGCGCCTATAGTAACTACTACTGTGGCACCTACTTCAACATTTGAAACCTGTATATCTAGTGCGATTGCACTATCTTCATTGCCTAACGAATTAGTGGTTAATACCAAACCACCTTCGTTTGCATCGGTAATAGCAATATCAAATGATGCATTGGATGTTGAACCATCACTACTCGTTGCAGTAACTTCAATTTGCATGCTTGATGCAGTCTCGAAATCAAGCCCGCTAGGATCTGCTACCGTTACTTCACCAGTATTTGCATCAATTGCAAAGGCGTTGTTTGGATTAATGCTTAAACTATATGTAACACTATCACTAGCATCCAGATCTTCTGCGAAAGCAGTGATCCCAACACTGTCACCTACAGATGCAATTTCAGACACAGTATTATTATTCTCTGCACTGGTTACATCACCTGAAAGTTCAATATTATCTATTCGATAAGTCTCAGTGCCAAAACTAACCATTGACTCTACTTCTATAATTAAATTAGAGCCTTCTGGTATGCTTGAAAAACTGAAATTTGGTCCACCGTCAACATTGCCATCATCAGTTAAAAGTGTATGACGCACACCATCTACATTTGCAATGATTACAATACTATCTTGTGCACTACCACTGTCTTCCAGACTTCCAATACTTGTAATATCTAAACTCAATGACAGATTTTCTGCATTGGATATGTCGATAGATTCGCTTTGCCATACTAAGTCACCTTGCGTACCACCTGCGGAATATGATTGTGAAAATTCATATGCGTCATTATTAACACCATGGTTACCAGTAATGATTGCGCCACTTTCATCTACAGACCATGACGTATCTCCAGTATCAGCTTGTGTACCGTCTGCAAAACCATCAAAGTTTTCAGTCCATATTATTTGGTTACTTGTACCTTCATCTAAATCAACAATTGGACCAATACTGAATTCGCTATTATCATCGCTGATGCTGATGTTGAACGTCGCAGACGAACTCGAACCGTCATCCGACGTCGCCGTCACTTCGATGCTCATGGTCGGATTGGTTTCAAAGTCTAACGCCGAGGGATCGTTCACCGTCACTTCACCCGTGGTCGCATCAATCGCAAACGCATTCCCAGGGTTGTTACTTAAACTGTAAGTAACGTCATCACCAATATCTAAATCTTCCGCAAACGCGGTCACGCCCACACTGTCACCGACATTCGCACTTTCGTTCACCGTGTTGCTCGCCGCATCACTGTCGCTCACCGCACTGATGTCGTACTCGTCCGCATCATCACTGATGCTGATGTTGAACGTCGCAGACGAACTCGAACCGTCATCCGACGTCGCCGTCACTTCGATGCTCATGGTCGGATTGGTTTCAAAGTCTAACGCCGAGGGATCGTTCACCGTCACTTCACCCGTGGTCGCATCAATCGCAAACGCATTCCCAGGGTTGTTACTTAAACTGTAAGTAACGTCATCACCAATATCTAAATCTTCCGCAAACGCGGTCACGCCCACACTGTCACCGACATTCGCACTTTCGTTCACCGTGTTGCTCGCCGCATCACTGTCGCTCACCGCACTGATGTCGTACTCGTCCGCATCATCACTGATGCTGATGTTGAACGTCGCAGACGAACTCGAACCGTCATCCGACGTCGCCGTCACTTCGATGCTCATGGTCGGATTGGTTTCAAAGTCTAACGCCGAGGGATCGTTCACCGTCACTTCACCCGTGGTCGCATCAATCGCAAACGCATTCCCAGGGTTGTTACTTAAACTGTAAGTAACGTCATCACCAATATCTAAATCTTCCGCAAACGCGGTCACGCCCACACTGTCACCGACATTCGCACTTTCGTTCACCGTGTTGCTCGCCGCATCACTGTCGCTCACCGCACTGATGTCGTACTCGTCCGCATCATCACTGATGCTGATGTTGAACGTCGCAGACGAACTCGAACCGTCATCCGACGTCGCCGTCACTTCGATGCTCATGGTCGGATTGGTTTCAAAGTCTAACGCCGAGGGATCGTTCACCGTCACTTCACCCGTGGTCGCATCAATCGCAAACGCATTCCCAGGGTTGTTACTTAAACTGTAAGTAACGTCATCACCAATATCTAAATCTTCCGCAAACGCGGTCACGCCCACACTGTCACCGACATTCGCACTTTCGTTCACCGTGTTGCTCGCCGCATCACTGTCGCTCACCGCACTGATGTCGTACTCGTCCGCATCATCACTGATGCTGATGTTGAACGTCGCAGACGAACTCGAACCGTCATCCGACGTCGCCGTCACTTCGATGCTCATGGTCGGATTGGTTTCAAAGTCTAACGCCGAGGGATCGTTCACCGTCACTTCACCCGTGGTCGCATCAATCGCAAACGCATTCCCAGGGTTGTTACTTAAACTGTAAGTAACGTCATCACCAATATCTAAATCTTCCGCAAACGCGGTCACGCCCACACTGTCACCGACATTCGCACTTTCGTTCACCGTGTTGCTCGCCGCATCACTGTCGCTCACCGCACTGATGTCGTACTCGTCCGCATCATCACTGATGCTGATGTTGAACGTCGCAGACGAACTCGAACCGTCATCCGACGTCGCCGTCACTTCGATGCTCATGGTCGGATTGGTTTCAAAGTCTAACGCCGAGGGATCGTTCACCGTCACTTCACCCGTGGTCGCATCAATCGCAAACGCATTCCCAGGGTTGTTACTTAAACTGTAAGTAACGTCATCACCAATATCTAAATCTTCCGCAAACGCGGTCACGCCCACACTGTCACCGACATTCGCACTTTCGTTCACCGTGTTGCTCGCCGCATCACTGTCGCTCACCGCACTGATGTCGTACTCGTCCGCATCATCACTGATGCTGATGTTGAACGTCGCAGACGAACTCGAACCGTCATCCGACGTCGCCGTCACTTCGATGCTCATGGTCGGATTGGTTTCAAAGTCTAACGCCGAGGGATCGTTCACCGTCACTTCACCCGTGGTCGCATCAATCGCAAACGCATTCCCAGGGTTGTTACTTAAACTGTAAGTAACGTCATCACCAATATCTAAATCTTCCGCAAACGCGGTCACGCCCACACTGTCACCGACATTCGCACTTTCGTTCACCGTGTTGCTCGCCGCATCACTGTCGCTCACCGCACTGATGTCGTACTCGTCCGCATCATCACTGATGCTGATGTTGAACGTCGCAGACGAACTCGAACCGTCATCCGACGTCGCCGTCACTTCGATGCTCATGGTCGGATTGGTTTCAAAGTCTAACGCCGAGGGATCGTTCACCGTCACTTCACCCGTGGTCGCATCAATCGCAAACGCATTCCCAGGGTTGTTACTTAAACTGTAAGTAACGTCATCACCAATATCTAAATCTTCCGCAAACGCGGTCACGCCCACACTGTCACCGACATTCGCACTTTCGTTCACCGTGTTGCTCGCCGCATCACTGTCGCTCACCGCACTGATGTCGTACTCGTCCGCATCATCACTGATGCTGATGTTGAACGTCGCAGACGAACTCGAACCGTCATCCGACGTCGCCGTCACTTCGATGCTCATGGTCGGATTGGTTTCAAAGTCTAACGCCGAGGGATCGTTCACCGTCACTTCACCCGTGGTCGCATCAATCGCAAACGCATTCCCAGGGTTGTTACTTAAACTGTAAGTAACGTCATCACCAATATCTAAATCTTCCGCAAACGCGGTCACGCCCACACTGTCACCGACATTCGCACTTTCGTTCACCGTGTTGCTCGCCGCATCACTGTCGCTCACCGCACTGATGTCGTACTCGTCCGCATCATCACTGATGCTGATGTTGAACGTCGCAGACGAACTCGAACCGTCATCCGACGTCGCCGTCACTTCGATGCTCATGGTCGGATTGGTTTCAAAGTCTAACGCCGAGGGATCGTTCACCGTCACTTCACCCGTGGTCGCATCAATCGCAAACGCATTCCCAGGGTTGTTACTTAAACTGTAAGTAACGTCATCACCAATATCTAAATCTTCCGCAAACGCGGTCACGCCCACACTGTCACCGACATTCGCACTTTCGTTCACCGTGTTGCTCGCCGCATCACTGTCGCTCACCGCACTGATGTCGTACTCGTCCGCATCATCACTGATGCTGATGTTGAACGTCGCAGACGAACTCGAACCGTCATCCGACGTCGCCGTCACTTCGATGCTCATGGTCGGATTGGTTTCAAAGTCTAACGCCGAGGGATCGTTCACCGTCACTTCACCCGTGGTCGCATCAATCGCAAACGCATTCCCAGGGTTGTTACTTAAACTGTAAGTAACGTCATCACCAATATCTAAATCTTCCGCAAACGCGGTCACGCCCACACTGTCACCGACATTCGCACTTTCGTTCACCGTGTTGCTCGCCGCATCACTGTCGCTCACCGCACTGATGTCGTACTCGTCCGCATCATCACTGATGCTGATGTTGAACGTCGCAGACGAACTCGAACCGTCATCCGACGTCGCCGTCACTTCGATGCTCATGGTCGGATTGGTTTCAAAGTCTAACGCCGAGGGATCGTTCACCGTCACTTCACCCGTGGTCGCATCAATCGCAAACGCATTCCCAGGGTTGTTACTTAAACTGTAAGTAACGTCATCACCAATATCTAAATCTTCCGCAAACGCGGTCACGCCCACACTGTCACCGACATTCGCACTTTCGTTCACCGTGTTGCTCGCCGCATCACTGTCGCTCACCGCACTGATGTCGTACTCGTCCGCATCATCACTGATGCTGATGTTGAACGTCGCAGACGAACTCGAACCGTCATCCGACGTCGCCGTCACTTCGATGCTCATGGTCGGATTGGTTTCAAAGTCTAACGCCGAGGGATCGTTCACCGTCACTTCACCCGTGGTCGCATCAATCGCAAACGCATTCCCAGGGTTGTTACTTAAACTGTAAGTAACGTCATCACCAATATCTAAATCTTCCGCAAACGCGGTCACGCCCACACTGTCACCGACATTCGCACTTTCGTTCACCGTGTTGCTCGCCGCATCACTGTCGCTCACCGCACTGATGTCGTACTCGTCCGCATCATCACTGATGCTGATGTTGAACGTCGCAGACGAACTCGAACCGTCATCCGACGTCGCCGTCACTTCGATGCTCATGGTCGGATTGGTTTCAAAGTCTAACGCCGAGGGATCGTTCACCGTCACTTCACCCGTGGTCGCATCAATCGCAAACGCATTCCCAGGGTTGTTACTTAAACTGTAAGTAACGTCATCACCAATATCTAAATCTTCCGCAAACGCGGTCACGCCCACACTGTCACCGACATTCGCACTTTCGTTCACCGTGTTGCTCGCCGCATCACTGTCGCTCACCGCACTGATGTCGTACTCGTCCGCATCATCACTGATGCTGATGTTGAACGTCGCAGACGAACTCGAACCGTCATCCGACGTCGCCGTCACTTCGATGCTCATGGTCGGATTGGTTTCAAAGTCTAACGCCGAGGGATCGTTCACCGTCACTTCACCCGTGGTCGCATCAATCGCAAACGCATTCCCAGGGTTGTTACTTAAACTGTAAGTAACGTCATCACCAATATCTAAATCTTCCGCAAACGCGGTCACGCCCACACTGTCACCGACATTCGCACTTTCGTTCACCGTGTTGCTCGCCGCATCACTGTCGCTCACCGCACTGATGTCGTACTCGTCCGCATCATCACTGATGCTGATGTTGAACGTCGCAGACGAACTCGAACCGTCATCCGACGTCGCCGTCACTTCGATGCTCATGGTCGGATTGGTTTCAAAGTCTAACGCCGAGGGATCGTTCACCGTCACTTCACCCGTGGTCGCATCAATCGCAAACGCATTCCCAGGGTTGTTACTTAAACTGTAAGTAACGTCATCACCAATATCTAAATCTTCCGCAAACGCGGTCACGCCCACACTGTCACCGACATTCGCACTTTCGTTCACCGTGTTGCTCGCCGCATCACTGTCGCTCACCGCACTGATGTCGTACTCGTCCGCATCATCACTGATGCTGATGTTGAACGTCGCAGACGAACTCGAACCGTCATCCGACGTCGCCGTCACTTCGATGCTCATGGTCGGATTGGTTTCAAAGTCTAACGCCGAGGGATCGTTCACCGTCACTTCACCCGTGGTCGCATCAATCGCAAACGCATTCCCAGGGTTGTTACTTAAACTGTAAGTAACGTCATCACCAATATCTAAATCTTCCGCAAACGCGGTCACGCCCACACTGTCACCGACATTCGCACTTTCGTTCACCGTGTTGCTCGCCGCATCACTGTCGCTCACCGCACTGATGTCGTACTCGTCCGCATCATCACTGATGCTGATGTTGAACGTCGCAGACGAACTCGAACCGTCATCCGACGTCGCCGTCACTTCGATGCTCATGGTCGGATTGGTTTCAAAGTCTAACGCCGAGGGATCGTTCACCGTCACTTCACCCGTGGTCGCATCAATCGCAAACGCATTCCCAGGGTTGTTACTTAAACTGTAAGTAACGTCATCACCAATATCTAAATCTTCCGCAAACGCGGTCACGCCCACACTGTCACCGACATTCGCACTTTCGTTCACCGTGTTGCTCGCCGCATCACTGTCGCTCACCGCACTGATGTCGTACTCGTCCGCATCATCACTGATGCTGATGTTGAACGTCGCAGACGAACTCGAACCGTCATCCGACGTCGCCGTCACTTCGATGCTCATGGTCGGATTGGTTTCAAAGTCTAACGCCGAGGGATCGTTCACCGTCACTTCACCCGTGGTCGCATCAATCGCAAACGCATTCCCAGGGTTGTTACTTAAACTGTAAGTAACGTCATCACCAATATCTAAATCTTCCGCAAACGCGGTCACGCCCACACTGTCACCGACATTCGCACTTTCGTTCACCGTGTTGCTCGCCGCATCACTGTCGCTCACCGCACTGATGTCGTACTCGTCCGCATCATCACTGATGCTGATGTTGAACGTCGCAGACGAACTCGAACCGTCATCCGACGTCGCCGTCACTTCGATGCTCATGGTCGGATTGGTTTCAAAGTCTAACGCCGAGGGATCGTTCACCGTCACTTCACCCGTGGTCGCATCAATCGCAAACGCATTCCCAGGGTTGTTACTTAAACTGTAAGTAACGTCATCACCAATATCTAAATCTTCCGCAAACGCGGTCACGCCCACACTGTCACCGACATTCGCACTTTCGTTCACCGTGTTGCTCGCCGCATCACTGTCGCTCACCGCACTGATGTCGTACTCGTCCGCATCATCACTGATGCTGATGTTGAACGTCGCAGACGAACTCGAACCGTCATCCGACGTCGCCGTCACTTCGATGCTCATGGTCGGATTGGTTTCAAAGTCTAACGCCGAGGGATCGTTCACCGTCACTTCACCCGTGGTCGCATCAATCGCAAACGCATTCCCAGGGTTGTTACTTAAACTGTAAGTAACGTCATCACCAATATCTAAATCTTCCGCAAACGCGGTCACGCCCACACTGTCACCGACATTCGCACTTTCGTTCACCGTGTTGCTCGCCGCATCACTGTCGCTCACCGCACTGATGTCGTACTCGTCCGCATCATCACTGATGCTGATGTTGAACGTCGCAGACGAACTCGAACCGTCATCCGACGTCGCCGTCACTTCGATGCTCATGGTCGGATTGGTTTCAAAGTCTAACGCCGAGGGATCGTTCACCGTCACTTCACCCGTGGTCGCATCAATCGCAAACGCATTCCCAGGGTTGTTACTTAAACTGTAAGTAACGTCATCA
>CBDEUS010000002.1:0-1155000 GCA_965243395.1 Gammaproteobacteria bacterium
GGAACGTTGTTGTTCGGCGTACTGTCCGGATCGGCTTGGTCACTGGCACTGACTTGCGCGATGTTGTCATACGGTCCACTCGCGTTCACCGTCGCGGTGATCACTAAAGTCTCACTCGCCGCATTCGCTAACGCGCCCACCGTCCACACGCCGGTGCCACTGTTATACGTTCCAACACTTGGTGTATCACTCACATAGGTGTAACCCGCCGGTAACTGATCCAACACCGCCACATTGGTCGCACCACTGGGACCGTTGTTGGTCACGGTGACCGTGAAGTTCACGTTCGCACCCACACTCGGCGTCGCGTTGTCCACCACCTTCGTTAAACTTAAGTCCGCACTCGCCACCGGTGTGGTCAGTGCATTGTCTTGATCATCTTCTGCAGGAACGTTGTTGTTCGGCGTACTGTCCGGATCGGCTTGGTCACTGGCACTGACTTGCGCGATGTTGTCATACGGTCCACTCGCGTTCACCGTCGCGGTGATCACTAAAGTCTCACTCGCCGCATTCGCTAACGCGCCCACCGTCCACACGCCGGTGCCACTGTTATACGTTCCAACACTTGGTGTATCACTCACATAGGTGTAACCCGCCGGTAACTGATCCAACACCGCCACATTGGTCGCACCACTGGGACCGTTGTTGGTCACGGTGACCGTGAAGTTCACGTTCGCACCCACACTCGGCGTCGCGTTGTCCACCACCTTCGTTAAACTTAAGTCCGCACTCGCCACCGGTGTGGTCAGTGCATTGTCTTGATCATCTTCTGCAGGAACGTTGTTGTTCGGCGTACTGTCCGGATCGGCTTGGTCACTGGCACTGACTTGCGCGATGTTGTCATACGGTCCACTCGCGTTCACCGTCGCGGTGATCACTAAAGTCTCACTCGCCGCATTCGCTAACGCGCCCACCGTCCACACGCCGGTGCCACTGTTATACGTTCCAACACTTGGTGTATCACTCACATAGGTGTAACCCGCCGGTAACTGATCCAACACCGCCACATTGGTCGCACCACTGGGACCGTTGTTGGTCACGGTGACCGTGAAGTTCACGTTCGCACCCACACTCGGCGTCGCGTTGTCCACCACCTTCGTTAAACTTAAGTCCGCACTCGCCACCGGTGTGGTCAGTGCATTGTCTTGATCATCTTCTGCAGGAACGTTGTTGTTCGGCGTACTGTCCGGATCGGCTTGGTCACTGGCACTGACTTGCGCGATGTTGTCATACGGTCCACTCGCGTTCACCGTCGCGGTGATCACTAAAGTCTCACTCGCCGCATTCGCTAACGCGCCCACCGTCCACACGCCGGTGCCACTGTTATACGTTCCAACACTTGGTGTATCACTCACATAGGTGTAACCCGCCGGTAACTGATCCAACACCGCCACATTGGTCGCACCACTGGGACCGTTGTTGGTCACGGTGACCGTGAAGTTCACGTTCGCACCCACACTCGGCGTCGCGTTGTCCACCACCTTCGTTAAACTTAAGTCCGCACTCGCCACCGGTGTGGTCAGTGCATTGTCTTGATCATCTTCTGCAGGAACGTTGTTGTTCGGCGTACTGTCCGGATCGGCTTGGTCACTGGCACTGACTTGCGCGATGTTGTCATACGGTCCACTCGCGTTCACCGTCGCGGTGATCACTAAAGTCTCACTCGCCGCATTCGCTAACGCGCCCACCGTCCACACGCCGGTGCCACTGTTATACGTTCCAACACTTGGTGTATCACTCACATAGGTGTAACCCGCCGGTAACTGATCCAACACCGCCACATTGGTCGCACCACTGGGACCGTTGTTGGTCACGGTGACCGTGAAGTTCACGTTCGCACCCACACTCGGCGTCGCGTTGTCCACCACCTTCGTTAAACTTAAGTCCGCACTCGCCACCGGTGTGGTCAGTGCATTGTCTTGATCATCTTCTGCAGGAACGTTGTTGTTCGGCGTACTGTCCGGATCGGCTTGGTCACTGGCACTGACTTGCGCGATGTTGTCATACGGTCCACTCGCGTTCACCGTCGCGGTGATCACTAAAGTCTCACTCGCCGCATTCGCTAACGCGCCCACCGTCCACACGCCGGTGCCACTGTTATACGTTCCAACACTTGGTGTATCACTCACATAGGTGTAACCCGCCGGTAACTGATCCAACACCGCCACATTGGTCGCACCACTGGGACCGTTGTTGGTCACGGTGACCGTGAAGTTCACGTTCGCACCCACACTCGGCGTCGCGTTGTCCACCACCTTCGTTAAACTTAAGTCCGCACTCGCCACCGGTGTGGTCAGTGCATTGTCTTGATCATCTTCTGCAGGAACGTTGTTGTTCGGCGTACTGTCCGGATCGGCTTGGTCACTGGCACTGACTTGCGCGATGTTGTCATACGGTCCACTCGCGTTCACCGTCGCGGTGATCACTAAAGTCTCACTCGCCGCATTCGCTAACGCGCCCACCGTCCACACGCCGGTGCCACTGTTATACGTTCCAACACTTGGTGTATCACTCACATAGGTGTAACCCGCCGGTAACTGATCCAACACCGCCACATTGGTCGCACCACTGGGACCGTTGTTGGTCACGGTGACCGTGAAGTTCACGTTCGCACCCACACTCGGCGTCGCGTTGTCCACCACCTTCGTTAAACTTAAGTCCGCACTCGCCACCGGTGTGGTCAGTGCATTGTCTTGATCATCTTCTGCAGGAACGTTGTTGTTCGGCGTACTGTCCGGATCGGCTTGGTCACTGGCACTGACTTGCGCGATGTTGTCATACGGTCCACTCGCGTTCACCGTCGCGGTGATCACTAAAGTCTCACTCGCCGCATTCGCTAACGCGCCCACCGTCCACACGCCGGTGCCACTGTTATACGTTCCAACACTTGGTGTATCACTCACATAGGTGTAACCCGCCGGTAACTGATCCAACACCGCCACATTGGTCGCACCACTGGGACCGTTGTTGGTCACGGTGACCGTGAAGTTCACGTTCGCACCCACACTCGGCGTCGCGTTGTCCACCACCTTCGTTAAACTTAAGTCCGCACTCGCCACCGGTGTGGTCAGTGCATTGTCTTGATCATCTTCTGCAGGAACGTTGTTGTTCGGCGTACTGTCCGGATCGGCTTGGTCACTGGCACTGACTTGCGCGATGTTGTCATACGGTCCACTCGCGTTCACCGTCGCGGTGATCACTAAAGTCTCACTCGCCGCATTCGCTAACGCGCCCACCGTCCACACGCCGGTGCCACTGTTATACGTTCCAACACTTGGTGTATCACTCACATAGGTGTAACCCGCCGGTAACTGATCCAACACCGCCACATTGGTCGCACCACTGGGACCGTTGTTGGTCACGGTGACCGTGAAGTTCACGTTCGCACCCACACTCGGCGTCGCGTTGTCCACCACCTTCGTTAAACTTAAGTCCGCACTCGCCACCGGTGTGGTCAGTGCATTGTCTTGATCATCTTCTGCAGGAACGTTGTTGTTCGGCGTACTGTCCGGATCGGCTTGGTCACTGGCACTGACTTGCGCGATGTTGTCATACGGTCCACTCGCGTTCACCGTCGCGGTGATCACTAAAGTCTCACTCGCCGCATTCGCTAACGCGCCCACCGTCCACACGCCGGTGCCACTGTTATACGTTCCAACACTTGGTGTATCACTCACATAGGTGTAACCCGCCGGTAACTGATCCAACACCGCCACATTGGTCGCACCACTGGGACCGTTGTTGGTCACGGTGACCGTGAAGTTCACGTTCGCACCCACACTCGGCGTCGCGTTGTCCACCACCTTCGTTAAACTTAAGTCCGCACTCGCCACCGGTGTGGTCAGTGCATTGTCTTGATCATCTTCTGCAGGAACGTTGTTGTTCGGCGTACTGTCCGGATCGGCTTGGTCACTGGCACTGACTTGCGCGATGTTGTCATACGGTCCACTCGCGTTCACCGTCGCGGTGATCACTAAAGTCTCACTCGCCGCATTCGCTAACGCGCCCACCGTCCACACGCCGGTGCCACTGTTATACGTTCCAACACTTGGTGTATCACTCACATAGGTGTAACCCGCCGGTAACTGATCCAACACCGCCACATTGGTCGCACCACTGGGACCGTTGTTGGTCACGGTGACCGTG
This sequence comes from Gammaproteobacteria bacterium, assembly GCA_965243395.1. Lineage (GTDB taxonomy): Bacteria > Pseudomonadota > Gammaproteobacteria > UBA4575 > UBA4575 > JABDMD01. The sequence continues at coordinate 4,147 of CBDEUS010000002.1, forward strand.
AAGTTCACGTTCGCACCCACACTCGGCGTCGCGTTGTCCACCACCTTCGTTAAACTTAAGTCCGCACTCGCCACCGGTGTGGTCAGTGCATTGTCTTGATCATCTTCTGCAGGAACGTTGTTGTTCGGCGTACTGTCCGGATCGGCTTGGTCACTGGCACTGACTTGCGCGATGTTGTCATACGGTCCACTCGCGTTCACCGTCGCGGTGATCACTAAAGTCTCACTCGCCGCATTCGCTAACGCGCCCACCGTCCACACGCCGGTGCCACTGTTATACGTTCCAACACTTGGTGTATCACTCACATAGGTGTAACCCGCCGGTAACTGATCCAACACCGCCACATTGGTCGCACCACTGGGACCGTTGTTGGTCACGGTGACCGTGAAGTTCACGTTCGCACCCACACTCGGCGTCGCGTTGTCCACCACCTTCGTTAAACTTAAGTCCGCACTCGCCACCGGTGTGGTCAGTGCATTGTCTTGATCATCTTCTGCAGGAACGTTGTTGTTCGGCGTACTGTCCGGATCGGCTTGGTCACTGGCACTGACTTGCGCGATGTTGTCATACGGTCCACTCGCGTTCACCGTCGCGGTGATCACTAAAGTCTCACTCGCCGCATTCGCTAACGCGCCCACCGTCCACACGCCGGTGCCACTGTTATACGTTCCAACACTTGGTGTATCACTCACATAGGTGTAACCCGCCGGTAACTGATCCAACACCGCCACATTGGTCGCACCACTGGGACCGTTGTTGGTCACGGTGACCGTGAAGTTCACGTTCGCACCCACACTCGGCGTCGCGTTGTCCACCACCTTCGTTAAACTTAAGTCCGCACTCGCCACCGGTGTGGTCAGTGCATTGTCTTGATCATCTTCTGCAGGAACGTTGTTGTTCGGCGTACTGTCCGGATCGGCTTGGTCACTGGCACTGACTTGCGCGATGTTGTCATACGGTCCACTCGCGTTCACCGTCGCGGTGATCACTAAAGTCTCACTCGCCGCATTCGCTAACGCGCCCACCGTCCACACGCCGGTGCCACTGTTATACGTTCCAACACTTGGTGTATCACTCACATAGGTGTAACCCGCCGGTAACTGATCCAACACCGCCACATTGGTCGCACCACTGGGACCGTTGTTGGTCACGGTGACCGTGAAGTTCACGTTCGCACCCACACTCGGCGTCGCGTTGTCCACCACCTTCGTTAAACTTAAGTCCGCACTCGCCACCGGTGTGGTCAGTGCATTGTCTTGATCATCTTCTGCAGGAACGTTGTTGTTCGGCGTACTGTCCGGATCGGCTTGGTCACTGGCACTGACTTGCGCGATGTTGTCATACGGTCCACTCGCGTTCACCGTCGCGGTGATCACTAAAGTCTCACTCGCCGCATTCGCTAACGCGCCCACCGTCCACACGCCGGTGCCACTGTTATACGTTCCAACACTTGGTGTATCACTCACATAGGTGTAACCCGCCGGTAACTGATCCAACACCGCCACATTGGTCGCACCACTGGGACCGTTGTTGGTCACGGTGACCGTGAAGTTCACGTTCGCACCCACACTCGGCGTCGCGTTGTCCACCACCTTCGTTAAACTTAAGTCCGCACTCGCCACCGGTGTGGTCAGTGCATTGTCTTGATCATCTTCTGCAGGAACGTTGTTGTTCGGCGTACTGTCCGGATCGGCTTGGTCACTGGCACTGACTTGCGCGATGTTGTCATACGGTCCACTCGCGTTCACCGTCGCGGTGATCACTAAAGTCTCACTCGCCGCATTCGCTAACGCGCCCACCGTCCACACGCCGGTGCCACTGTTATACGTTCCAACACTTGGTGTATCACTCACATAGGTGTAACCCGCCGGTAACTGATCCAACACCGCCACATTGGTCGCACCACTGGGACCGTTGTTGGTCACGGTGACCGTGAAGTTCACGTTCGCACCCACACTCGGCGTCGCGTTGTCCACCACCTTCGTTAAACTTAAGTCCGCACTCGCCACCGGTGTGGTCAGTGCATTGTCTTGATCATCTTCTGCAGGAACGTTGTTGTTCGGCGTACTGTCCGGATCGGCTTGGTCACTGGCACTGACTTGCGCGATGTTGTCATACGGTCCACTCGCGTTCACCGTCGCGGTGATCACTAAAGTCTCACTCGCCGCATTCGCTAACGCGCCCACCGTCCACACGCCGGTGCCACTGTTATACGTTCCAACACTTGGTGTATCACTCACATAGGTGTAACCCGCCGGTAACTGATCCAACACCGCCACATTGGTCGCACCACTGGGACCGTTGTTGGTCACGGTGACCGTGAAGTTCACGTTCGCACCCACACTCGGCGTCGCGTTGTCCACCACCTTCGTTAAACTTAAGTCCGCACTCGCCACCGGTGTGGTCAGTGCATTGTCTTGATCATCTTCTGCAGGAACGTTGTTGTTCGGCGTACTGTCCGGATCGGCTTGGTCACTGGCACTGACTTGCGCGATGTTGTCATACGGTCCACTCGCGTTCACCGTCGCGGTGATCACTAAAGTCTCACTCGCCGCATTCGCTAACGCGCCCACCGTCCACACGCCGGTGCCACTGTTATACGTTCCAACACTTGGTGTATCACTCACATAGGTGTAACCCGCCGGTAACTGATCCAACACCGCCACATTGGTCGCACCACTGGGACCGTTGTTGGTCACGGTGACCGTGAAGTTCACGTTCGCACCCACACTCGGCGTCGCGTTGTCCACCACCTTCGTTAAACTTAAGTCCGCACTCGCCACCGGTGTGGTCAGTGCATTGTCTTGATCATCTTCTGCAGGAACGTTGTTGTTCGGCGTACTGTCCGGATCGGCTTGGTCACTGGCACTGACTTGCGCGATGTTGTCATACGGTCCACTCGCGTTCACCGTCGCGGTGATCACTAAAGTCTCACTCGCCGCATTCGCTAACGCGCCCACCGTCCACACGCCGGTGCCACTGTTATACGTTCCAACACTTGGTGTATCACTCACATAGGTGTAACCCGCCGGTAACTGATCCAACACCGCCACATTGGTCGCACCACTGGGACCGTTGTTGGTCACGGTGACCGTGAAGTTCACGTTCGCACCCACACTCGGCGTCGCGTTGTCCACCACCTTCGTTAAACTTAAGTCCGCACTCGCCACCGGTGTGGTCAGTGCATTGTCTTGATCATCTTCTGCAGGAACGTTGTTGTTCGGCGTACTGTCCGGATCGGCTTGGTCACTGGCACTGACTTGCGCGATGTTGTCATACGGTCCACTCGCGTTCACCGTCGCGGTGATCACTAAAGTCTCACTCGCCGCATTCGCTAACGCGCCCACCGTCCACACGCCGGTGCCACTGTTATACGTTCCAACACTTGGTGTATCACTCACATAGGTGTAACCCGCCGGTAACTGATCCAACACCGCCACATTGGTCGCACCACTGGGACCGTTGTTGGTCACGGTGACCGTGAAGTTCACGTTCGCACCCACACTCGGCGTCGCGTTGTCCACCACCTTCGTTAAACTTAAGTCCGCACTCGCCACCGGTGTGGTCAGTGCATTGTCTTGATCATCTTCTGCAGGAACGTTGTTGTTCGGCGTACTGTCCGGATCGGCTTGGTCACTGGCACTGACTTGCGCGATGTTGTCATACGGTCCACTCGCGTTCACCGTCGCGGTGATCACTAAAGTCTCACTCGCCGCATTCGCTAACGCGCCCACCGTCCACACGCCGGTGCCACTGTTATACGTTCCAACACTTGGTGTATCACTCACATAGGTGTAACCCGCCGGTAACTGATCCAACACCGCCACATTGGTCGCACCACTGGGACCGTTGTTGGTCACGGTGACCGTGAAGTTCACGTTCGCACCCACACTCGGCGTCGCGTTGTCCACCACCTTCGTTAAACTTAAGTCCGCACTCGCCACCGGTGTGGTCAGTGCATTGTCTTGATCATCTTCTGCAGGAACGTTGTTGTTCGGCGTACTGTCCGGATCGGCTTGGTCACTGGCACTGACTTGCGCGATGTTGTCATACGGTCCACTCGCGTTCACCGTCGCGGTGATCACTAAAGTCTCACTCGCCGCATTCGCTAACGCGCCCACCGTCCACACGCCGGTGCCACTGTTATACGTTCCAACACTTGGTGTATCACTCACATAGGTGTAACCCGCCGGTAACTGATCCAACACCGCCACATTGGTCGCACCACTGGGACCGTTGTTGGTCACGGTGACCGTGAAGTTCACGTTCGCACCCACACTCGGCGTCGCGTTGTCCACCACCTTCGTTAAACTTAAGTCCGCACTCGCCACCGGTGTGGTCAGTGCATTGTCTTGATCATCTTCTGCAGGAACGTTGTTGTTCGGCGTACTGTCCGGATCGGCTTGGTCACTGGCACTGACTTGCGCGATGTTGTCATACGGTCCACTCGCGTTCACCGTCGCGGTGATCACTAAAGTCTCACTCGCCGCATTCGCTAACGCGCCCACCGTCCACACGCCGGTGCCACTGTTATACGTTCCAACACTTGGTGTATCACTCACATAGGTGTAACCCGCCGGTAACTGATCCAACACCGCCACATTGGTCGCACCACTGGGACCGTTGTTGGTCACGGTGACCGTGAAGTTCACGTTCGCACCCACACTCGGCGTCGCGTTGTCCACCACCTTCGTTAAACTTAAGTCCGCACTCGCCACCGGTGTGGTCAGTGCATTGTCTTGATCATCTTCTGCAGGAACGTTGTTGTTCGGCGTACTGTCCGGATCGGCTTGGTCACTGGCACTGACTTGCGCGATGTTGTCATACGGTCCACTCGCGTTCACCGTCGCGGTGATCACTAAAGTCTCACTCGCCGCATTCGCTAACGCGCCCACCGTCCACACGCCGGTGCCACTGTTATACGTTCCAACACTTGGTGTATCACTCACATAGGTGTAACCCGCCGGTAACTGATCCAACACCGCCACATTGGTCGCACCACTGGGACCGTTGTTGGTCACGGTGACCGTGAAGTTCACGTTCGCACCCACACTCGGCGTCGCGTTGTCCACCACCTTCGTTAAACTTAAGTCCGCACTCGCCACCGGTGTGGTCAGTGCATTGTCTTGATCATCTTCTGCAGGAACGTTGTTGTTCGGCGTACTGTCCGGATCGGCTTGGTCACTGGCACTGACTTGCGCGATGTTGTCATACGGTCCACTCGCGTTCACCGTCGCGGTGATCACTAAAGTCTCACTCGCCGCATTCGCTAACGCGCCCACCGTCCACACGCCGGTGCCACTGTTATACGTTCCAACACTTGGTGTATCACTCACATAGGTGTAACCCGCCGGTAACTGATCCAACACCGCCACATTGGTCGCACCACTGGGACCGTTGTTGGTCACGGTGACCGTGAAGTTCACGTTCGCACCCACACTCGGCGTCGCGTTGTCCACCACCTTCGTTAAACTTAAGTCCGCACTCGCCACCGGTGTGGTCAGTGCATTGTCTTGATCATCTTCTGCAGGAACGTTGTTGTTCGGCGTACTGTCCGGATCGGCTTGGTCACTGGCACTGACTTGCGCGATGTTGTCATACGGTCCACTCGCGTTCACCGTCGCGGTGATCACTAAAGTCTCACTCGCCGCATTCGCTAACGCGCCCACCGTCCACACGCCGGTGCCACTGTTATACGTTCCAACACTTGGTGTATCACTCACATAGGTGTAACCCGCCGGTAACTGATCCAACACCGCCACATTGGTCGCACCACTGGGACCGTTGTTGGTCACGGTGACCGTGAAGTTCACGTTCGCACCCACACTCGGCGTCGCGTTGTCCACCACCTTCGTTAAACTTAAGTCCGCACTCGCCACCGGTGTGGTCAGTGCATTGTCTTGATCATCTTCTGCAGGAACGTTGTTGTTCGGCGTACTGTCCGGATCGGCTTGGTCACTGGCACTGACTTGCGCGATGTTGTCATACGGTCCACTCGCGTTCACCGTCGCGGTGATCACTAAAGTCTCACTCGCCGCATTCGCTAACGCGCCCACCGTCCACACGCCGGTGCCACTGTTATACGTTCCAACACTTGGTGTATCACTCACATAGGTGTAACCCGCCGGTAACTGATCCAACACCGCCACATTGGTCGCACCACTGGGACCGTTGTTGGTCACGGTGACCGTGAAGTTCACGTTCGCACCCACACTCGGCGTCGCGTTGTCCACCACCTTCGTTAAACTTAAGTCCGCATTTGCTAATAGTGTGTTGCTATCTGATGCGGTATTGTTAGCTGGGGTTGGGTCACTGATTCCAGCGGGCGCGGTGACGGTGGCTGTGTTGACTAAAGGATTTGGAAATACAGCGGACGCTTGAAAGGAAAAAATGTACAGAAATATGAAAACAAAATAATTACGAAAACGTAAAAATTTACGATGTTCCCAACTCGATTGTCGTTCCCTGATGAGAATTGACACTCGTTATTCCTTCAACGCGTTCCATAACCCCAAACTTGCCCGTCAACGATTTAGAAAAAATCTAAATCGCCACCCAAAAAATATTGAGCAAATTAAGTCGATTTGAGGCATTTGCGATCACGCAAAAAACTAGAGCGATCGCTGTAAATAATTGACTTTACAAAGAAATTCCTAACTTCTTTGATAAAGCCAATAATACGACTACAGCGTCAAATTTTAGACGGTACAGGTCTCAGAACTAAGGATTTACAGGCAAAAACCCGATTTAAGATAAAGTTTTAGCGATGAAAGGTGTTAAGAAAAAGTTTATTGTGAATGACGATAAGCTGTTGATTTTTATAGATAAAAGGGGAATTTTTTTAACATTAATTCACACCTCAGTAGCTGTTAAATATTTCTCATATTTTTCAGTGAGTTATGAAAATAAAACCAAAGTTACGGGTGGTTGTAGGCTATTTCCATTTGATATTGCACCCAACACTTGGCTTCTGTTGAGTATTGATCTGTACACCCGCAATAATTGAAGCAAGTGCATTACGTAAATCCTCTCCGGTAACGGGAATGTTATTACCGGGACGAGAGTCATCCAGTTGACCTCGATACACGCATTCCAAATTTTTGTCGAAGACATAAAAGTCTGGGGTGCATGCTGCATCAAATAATTTTGCCACTTCTTGAGTCTCATCATATAAATATGGAAACTCATAACCCAATGACTCTGCGAGTTGTTTCATTTTATCCGGCGAATCTTCAGGATAGTTTTCAATATCATTTGAACTAATGGCAATCAAATTTATTCCTTTAGATGGATACTCTCGGCCAAGCTTGACCAACTCATTTTGGATGTGTTTTACAAAAGGACAATGGTTACAAATAAACATTATTAGCGTTGCAAGATTTCCTTTTAGATCTTCTAAACTTTTTTGTTGACCAGAAACGGTATCTAAAAGACAGAAATCAGGGGCCTTTGTGCCTAGTGGCATCATGTTTGAAGGAGTTTGTACCATAACGCAATCTATTTAATTTATGAGAATTAGCATTAATTAGTAGAATATTGAGCCTTATATTACCCATATAACTAATGAGTTAAATAAATAATTTATCTCTGTAATAAACTACGCCTCAAAAATAAGTCCATTTTAAGGAACATACTAATGCCAGTAACACGTGTATTCACTTCAGAGTCAGTATCTGAAGGTCACCCAGATAAAATGTCTGACCAGATATCAGACGCAATTCTTGATGCCATTTTAAATCAAGATTCTAATGCACGTGTAGCATGTGAAACCATGGTTAAAACCGGCATGGTCGTACTTGCCGGTGAGATTACGACTACTGCTCAAATTGAATATGAAAATATTGTCCGAGATACGGTAAACAGTATTGGTTACGATAATTCCGATGTCGGATTTGATGGTCATAACTGTGCAGTATTGAATGCGTTAGGAAAACAGTCTCCGGATATTGCTCAAGGAGTAGACAGAAAATCCAAAGAAGAACAGGGTGCTGGAGATCAAGGCATGATGTTTGGTTATGCCAGTAATGAAACAGATGTATTAATGCCTGCACCCATCACTTATTCACACCGTTTAGTACAAAAACAGTCTGAAGTCAGAAAAGCTGGAATACTAAGCTGGTTACGCCCAGATGCAAAAAGTCAAATTACATTCGTGTACGAAGACGGAAAACCAACAAGTATTAATGCAGTAGTGTTGTCTACACAACATGATCCAGACATAAGCCAAAGCGATCTACAAGAAGCCGTGATGGAGCACATTATTAAACCAACACTTCCAACAAAATGGTTGTCCAATGACACAAAGTACCATATCAATCCAACGGGTAAATTTGAAATTGGCGGCCCTGTAGGTGATTGTGGATTAACAGGAAGAAAAATTATTGTTGATACCTATGGCGGAATGGCGCGACATGGAGGCGGCGCGTTTTCAGGCAAAGACCCTTCCAAAGTAGATCGTTCTGCTGCGTATGCTGGGCGCTATGTGGCTAAAAATATAGTTGCAGCGGGTTTAGCCGAGCGATGTGAAATACAAATTTCCTATGCTATTGGTGTGGCTCAGCCTACCTCGGTATCAATTGATACATTTGGAACGGGTAAAATCGCCGATAGTAAAATTGAAGATATAGTACAAGACGTATTTGACTTACGCCCTTATGGTATTGTCACCATGCTGGACTTGTTACAACCAATTTATCAAGCTACTGCAGCTTATGGCCATTTTGGTCGTGATGAAGATGGTTTTCCATGGGAAAATACTGACAAGGTTTCTGAGTTAAAAGATCGTGTATCTTAATAATTTTTAGTTGCTTATATTTTTAGTGCTTAAGGAGCATTCGCACATATGACTACGCAAACTGCCGAAAAACTTGAACCAGATTTTAAAATAGCTGACATCAATCTAGCTGATTGGGGTCGCAAAGAAATTGCCATCGCAGAAACAGAAATGCCTGGCTTAATGGCACTGCGAGAAAAATATGGAAAAGAAAAACCACTTGCAGGTGCACGTATTGCGGGCTGCTTGCATATGACTATACAAACTGCTGTTTTGATTGAAACACTCGTTGACCTTGGTGCTGATATTCGCTGGTCTTCTTGTAATATTTTTTCAACTCAAGATCACGCTGCTGCGGCTATTGCAGCAAATGGTATTCCAGTTTTTGCCTGGAAAGGTGAAACAGAAGAGGAATATGACTGGTGTATAGAGCAAACCATTTCGGGACCCAATGGCTGGACACCCAATATGATTCTAGATGATGGCGGTGACCTGACTAAAGTCATGCATGAAAAATATCCTGAACTATTAAAAGAAGTAAAAGGTCTTTCTGAAGAAACCACAACTGGTGTTCACCGTTTACATGAAATGGAAAAATCAGGTGAACTTAAAGTTCCAGCATTCAATGTAAATGATTCAGTAACTAAATCTAAGTTTGATAATTTGTATGGATGTCGAGAATCATTAGTAGATGGCATTAAACGTGCCACCGATGTCATGATAGCTGGCAAAACTGCTGTGGTGTGTGGCTATGGAGATGTTGGTAAGGGAAGTGCACAATCATTACGTGGTTTAGGCGCTACAGTTGTTATTACTGAAATTGATCCTATCTGTGCTCTACAAGCTGCTATGGAAGGTTACAGCGTAGTAACAATTGAAGATGTGGTCGATAAAGCAGATATCTTTGTTACTACAACAGGTAACCTTAATGTAATCACTCATGGACACATGCTTGCTATGAAAGATCAAGCAATCGTTTGCAATATTGGACACTTTGATAATGAAATTGATATAAGTAGTTTAAAACAATATCAATGGGAAAATATTAAACCCCAAGTAGATCATGTTATTTTTCCAGACGGCAAACGCATCATAATTTTAGCTGAAGGTCGTCTAGTCAATTTAGGTTGTGCAACAGGACACCCTAGTTTTGTAATGTCTAATTCTTTTAGCAACCAAGTGCTTGCACAAATGGAACTTTGGACTAATGCAAATAAGTATGAAAATAAAGTTTATGTTTTGCCGAAAGAACTAGATGAGGAAGTTGCTCGTTTACATTTAGAAAAAATTGGTGTGAAACTTACCAAGCTAAGTAAAGAACAAGCAGATTATATAGGTGTTGAAATCGACGGTCCTTATAAACCTGATTATTACCGTTACTAATTCGCACGAACATGATTTGTTACTCGCTTTGAACGATCGATGCGAGTCATTCGTCTATTCACATCTAATCACCTCTTATCATCTAGTTCTGAACTTGAGCTAGATGAAAGAACACGTCATTACGCTTTAAACGTATTAAGACTAAACAAACATTCTAATTTAATAATATTTAACGGTGATGGTTTTGATTATGTTTGCGAGATTCTCGTTTGCAACAAATCAAACTTGCGAGTTAAAGTATCTGAAAAACGAACTTTAAACAACGAATCGCCTCTGAAGACTCATTTATATCTGGGCATCTCAAAAAGCTCACATATGGATTTTGCTATTCAGAAATCTGTTGAAACAGGTGTAACCAGCATCCAGCCTGTAATGATGGAGCGCACAGTAAGCAAATCTAGCAATAAATCTTTAGCCAACAAACACCAGCATTGGAAACGTATTATTCAAAGCGCTTGTGAACAATGTGGCCGAGCGACAGTTCCTGAACTGCAAAAATCAATAGAATTACATGATATTGAACCACTATTAGATAACGAACTTGGTTTGGTATTTGATTCGAATTCGAGCCAGAACATTCAAAGTTTAAAATTATGTGCGCCTAAAGTTATAAATCTTTTAATCGGACCTGAAGGTGGTTTATCAGAAAGAGAGATACAACAGGCATTGCAAAAGGGATTTCAAGCTGTTCATTGCGGTCCGAGAGTGTTACGCACGGAAACAGCAGCAGTTGCGGCCGTATTATTAGCCCAACGGGAATGGGGAGACCTCGCACAATAATAGAAACAACTAAGTTAATTAGGTCTATACCATTACTCTTCTAGCAGGATAATAGAAAAATATGAGTGACTATGGCCTATACCATAGCCCCTCGCACACTAAACTTTATCAGCTTGTGCGTGTTAAAAGAATTTCTTCTAATTTTTGAAAATTTGGAATAGCGAGTTCTTTGCTTCCAATTTTTACGTAGTATGAAATAAGCTCAGAGTGTTTACTCATCATACCTTCGTGAGTATATAACGCTCGACTATCTAATATTAAGGGCCTTGGAATTGATTGCACTTCGATAGCATATAAAGGGAATGCTTCAGTATTTTCAATAACATGACATATCACTGCACGTATATGTTTTGATTTAGTAACTCTTGGTTGATTGCATATACGCTCAAATGAAACAACTGGAATTACGAAATCGTCCCATTCTATATCACCGATTAACCAATCATCTTCATCATCGTAAGTATTTACAGTAGGTTTATACACTACTTCTTTAACAATTGATTTTGGTAATAGCACATCATTGCCACTCAAAGGTAACAACATACAACTCAGCGTAGGATAGGTTGTCGTTTCAGCTAATGACATAAGAATTAATTCACCACTTCCCTTACATAATCCAACAATTCACTTTCGTTATAAGGCTTACCCAAATACTTTTGTACTCCAATATCCATTGCTCGTTGACGATGTTTATCCCCTGTACGTGATGTAATCATAATAATCGGCACATTTTTCAATCGATCATTATTTCTTACATGGTTTGCCAGTTCATAGCCATCCATACGTGGCATTTCGATATCCAATAAGATTAATGCCGGTGTAAAATCTTGTAGTTTTTGAACTGCATCGACACCATCTTTAGCAGTAGCCACTTTATAGTTATTACGTTCAAGAAAACGCGTCGTAACTTTACGGATCGTTATAGAATCATCGACCACCATTATGGTTGGTTGTGAATCAATTATTGTTTCATCATGACTAGGTTTAATCGTACGAGACTGATCCATTCCGTCCATTCGAATCAAACCCGGAACATCTAGAATTAATACTACATTGCCATCCCCTAAGATCGTTGCACCGGAAACTACCGGCAAACGACTTAACTGTACGGCTAAAGGCTTCACTACGATTTCATGGTTACCTAGTGTAGTTTCAACATGAATCGCCATACGAGAATCACCTGAACGCACTAGCAATACAGGAAACATTTTATCTGCGCCATCCAGTTGCGGTTGGTTTACACCCAATAAGCTACCTAAGTGACATAAACGGTAATTTCTATCTGCATAATGATAACTAGCATTCTCTTCTGCATATTTCTGTTTTAACTCATGAGCAGACAAACGCACTACACCTTCAACACTTACTAAAGGTATGGCATAAATTTCATTGGCACATTTGATTAATAAAGATTGTGTAATTGCTAAGGTAAATGGTATATGGATTGTGAAAATAGCCCCTTCACCCAATACTGAGTCAATTTGCAAAGAACCGCCAAGTTGTTTCAGTTCACTGGCTACTACATCCATCCCCACACCACGTCCAGATACCTGCGAAACCTCTCCTGCTGTACTAAATCCTGGTGTTAAAATTAAATTCAGCGCTTCACGTTCAGATATTTCTTCATCATCTAAAAAACCTAATTCTTTAGCTTTGTTTTTAATTTTTTCTACATTTAGCCCAGCGCCATCATCAGAAACTACAATTACAATTTCTGCGCCTTCGCGTTTGACTTCAATTTTAATTTCACCCTGCTTCGCTTTTTTAACATCTACTCTTTGTTCAGCTTCTTCAATTCCATGTGAGATTGCATTTCTAACCAAATGCTCTAATGGTGCAATTATGCGATTAAGTATTGAGCTGTCTACTTCAGTATTTTGGCCAACTACTTTTAAATCAGCTTCTTTACTCAACTCACGCGATGTTTGTCTAACAATTCGTTGTAAACGAGGAACCAGCTGATTAAATGGCACCATACGTGTACGCATTAGGCCTTCTTGTAAATCTCCACTAATTCGACGCTGCTGTGAAAGCAATATTTCAGATTCACGCACTTGATCTGAAAGAATGTCTTTTATACTCAATAGGTCATTCACACTTTCTGCAAGCGATCTTGAAAGTTGCTGAATATTCGAATAGCGATCTAATTCAAGAGGGTCAAAGTCATCTTCTTCAGGCACTTCATGTGCATGTCTTGATAAAATTTGTGTTTCAGTTTCAATTTCTAAACTACGTAATTGCTCACGTAATCGATTTACAATTTGCTCAAGCTCATAAATGTTAACATTGTACGTATTGCTTACTTGCTCTAAACGCGCTTGAAAAATATTCACCTCGCCTGCATTGTTCACGAGATTATCTAATACACTAGATTGCAAACGTACTGATTGTTGAGAAACTATGGCCGGTGAAGAGCTGGTTTGTTCATTTGGGTCTACCGGGTTTCGTAAAACTGGAATCTTGACTACTTTATTTTCATCATCTTGAATTTTAGTCTTTTCTTTAGTTTTGCCTTGCAGCTTATCATTGGTTTCAGGTAGCTCAGATTTCCCTTCTGTTGGAAATGATTCACCCGTCCTTAAGGAATCTAATTCTGCAATTAAACCAGTGGCAGAAAATACTGGTTGTTTATTAGCTGCAAGATCAATCATCTCATTTAAATGATCAAGACATCGCTGTACTAAATTAAATACTTCATCACTTGCATTAATACGTGATTCTGCAATGTCGATGACTAAACTCTCAAAAATATGACTGAAGTCGCCAATATTGCTATAGGCAGCCATGCGTGCACTGCCTTTTAAAGTATGCAGCTGACGACGGAATTCGGATACAGAGCTTTCATCTTTATGATTACTTCTCCACTTATCCAAACATTCATTACAGGTGACTAAAATATCGCTAGCTTCTTCTAAAAAGATTTCTACTAAATCAGCGTCTTTACCTTCATAAACATCTGCACTTTGAGACAACTCTGCAGCAGAAAGATTGGTGTCTGAGAGCGAAGCGATTTGAGTCTTTTCTAATTCATCCTCTGATTCATGTTTTGATTCTTCTTTTATGTCATCTTGTGCAATAACTTCGTCTAATTCTGCAATTTCATTACAATTTAAGTTTTTTACTTTTTCTAATAATTCACTGTTGACTGCAGATGTTTTCAATTCGCCGGGATTTTCTGTTATGCATTTTTTGACGTGCTCAATACAATCAACAAATACTTCAAACTGTTCATTTTTTAATTTTTGTTTATTTTGATTTAGTTCTTGACAATATTTATCAAGCGGCCCTATTAATTTAGCAACTGCCTCAACTTTTGCTGTGCGTGAACAACCAAACAACGTATGCAATGCGTGCAATATTTTTTCATCAACTGGTAATATCTTGTGGGCTTTTTTAGGTTCAATTATTTCTTCTATGGCCTGGATATGCAGAATGGACTCTTCTAAAAACAAAGCATATAACTCATCTTCAAGATCATCTTGTACAACTGCTTGTTGTGAGCCTGATTCAGCTTCTTGTGATTCGCCAGCCTGCACATCTTCTTGTGCGTTTTCCTGTTCAATAGCTTCTATATCATCAACATCTATATTCAGCACTTCGATGTTTGTTTGAATAGCTGGATCTTCGCTATTTGACTGTTGTTTTTGAGTATCTAGAAAACTTTGTGCCTCAATAAATAAGTTTTTTACATCTGCAACAGGTTCTTGAGATGTTTTCAATTGTAGAATTAACTCATTTAACAAACTAACGGAATTTTCTAGCAATTGGTGTAATTCGATATTCACTAAAAGTGACTTATCAATTACTTTGTTTAAGATATTTTCAATCTGCCAAGCATATTCACCAACGATCTCAGCACCAATTAATCGACCCCCACCTTTTAAAGTATGAAACGATCGTCTAACAATAGTTAAAGCATCCTCATTATCTTCATCTGATTGCCAGATACTCCTGTTGAGATTTATTTTTTCAATCTCTTCTTCAGCTTCTTCTATAAAAATGTCAATAACATCTTTATCTGCATCACCTCTATTTGCATGCAAAACATGCTCAACACCGTCATTTGTAATTGAAATTGAATAAGAAGACATATTGTCTTCTTCAAAATGAACATTATTTTCCTGATTTTCAATTTCGGACAATACTTCAGGTAATTGTAATTCTGAGTCATCAGAATTTTCGTCTATCGCTAAAACTTCCTCATCTTTTGCTTCATCAAGATTATTTAGATCATATGCTTTAGCATTAGTGCTTAGTTCTTCCTCTATTTCATTTAGATCAAGCATATTGGTAGCATCTAGATCAACTTCTACGACTCCAATAGCCTCTTCTTCATTACCCGTATCTACATCAATATCTTTTGCAAAATTTTCATTCACTATGCTGTTTAATTCTGTCGCAGCATCTTCAATGCTAGTAGACTCCAATTCGAGTAATTCAGGAGACAATTCGTCTTCAGGTTCAGATACGTCAGAAATTTCTCCATCACTGGCCGCATCAAGCGAAACGTCATCACTATTTGATGATTCAATAGTTAAGTCTTGAGGAGTTGAGTCTTTTAAGTCATCGTTATCAGATTCCGCTGGATCAGCATCTAATAAGTCATAATCCAAGGATAAGTCTAAAGATGTCGCGCTCAGCTCTTCGAGGTTTAGTTCTTCGTCTAACTGAGTTTTATGATTTGACTGAGTGGAATCTACTTGCTGCGAATCGATACCAGATTCATTTATATCGTCATTAGTATTGTCAAATTCCGACTCTTTTGCGCTTATTTCAAATTTTTTTTTTAATTCTAAGTCTGCTGAGTTTGACGAAGCAAGTGAGCCGTCGTGTGCAAACTCTTCTACTTCTACGGTTTGTAATGGCTCGGAGTGACCAGATAAATCAACATCGCCGCCAACTAACTTAGAAGCATTTTTAATGCCATACTCAAGAATATCTTTTGGATCACCTTCATCAACAATAAGGGCTTCCAAATAACATTCAACACTAGTTATGGAATCTGCAAAGGCATCCAGCATTTCTGCATTAGAACTTAACTCTTGTGCCGCATCGCCACCAAGCAAGTAAGCCTGAATACACTCTAACATTTTTGCTGCATCATCTAAATTGAGAATTGACACTGCTCCCATTACTTTTCGAAAATGATCCTGCACATTTGCATATTTTTCTTGATCTTCAGGTTCAGTAAGTACTTGCGCAAAAATATTTTTTGCCTCTTCTATTTCGCTTAGCGCCTCTGTAAGTGTTTGCACTTGAATTGTTCTAAGTTGATTAGAATCGTCTTCCGAAGATTCAAGACCTCCTTCAGATGAATCTACTAGCTGAACCGCAGGTTTATTTAATATTCGATAATTAACAAAATTATCAACAATATTTTCAGCTTTAATTAGTGTTTCCGCTATAGATATAAAGTTACTATCGGCATGCTCAAGCTCTTCAGCAGATAAGCCATTCAATGCAGTTACTTCACGTAATACATCTTCTCTGGGCTCATCTAGCCCAAGCATACTTAAAGTATCAGCGATCTTTTGCAACTCTTTGCCAACTTTTTGTACACTTTCCGAAGATCGATTTTTGCTATGCACATACAATTCGATAGAATCTTTTACCGTCTCGATATCTTCATGTAGCGCTTTCGAGACAGCACCTAACACATCTGCATTTGGACCTGACAAACCTTCCCTCATTTTGTCTATGTCCATTTCGCTAGGAATTAAATCATCAAGACCATAGGCCCTCTTAACTTTTGAAACTATTCGCCCACGCTCATTTGCAATGCCAACATAATAAAGTAAGTTTTTAATAAGACCAGAAGGAATTTGCGCAGCAAATGCAGTTTCATCTAGATCGATAAATTGCTTGATCTGCCGATCGACTTGACCTAACAATGAGGCTAAGCCTGTACTAGTAGGCAACGCTTCAATAGCTAGTGCTTGTGATATCGCACTGGATATCCACCACAATCTTCTTGCTGCAATTTCATATGAACACTGATGCAAGCGTATTGACACCTTGCACATTTTCGTTGCAGCAACATCGATCTCTTTGTTCTGAATTAGACTAACTAAGCCTGTTTGGAAAGCATAACGAATCTTTTTTGCATAATCTTGTGCAGACATATCAATTTGAACATTGACACTGGGGACATCAATATCATCAAAGTCTGGAAAGAATAAAATATTTTCAGAAAGTAAAGGTGCTTCTCGCACACCTCGCAAATCATTCAGCAATGGCAACAAAACAACAGGCAAATCTTTATTACCCGCTTGTACGTACTCAAGATAGTCGGACATTTGCAGAATGCCTCTTGAAAGACATTCATGTGCTTTATCTTTTTGTGTTATTGCTTCATTTATTAAACTATCAACTACCTCGAACATTTCACGTGCTAAAACAGCAGCACCATTAATTTGCACTAACTGTAATGTTCTTTCAACTTGTGCAAGTGAATTCGAAACTTCGGCTAATAATTCTAAATTAGAGCCCTCTTCAATAAATTCCTCTAACTTAGTGCGCGCTTCTTCAATGATAACGTCGACTTCATGCTTAACTTTTTTAACCGCTACTTTTTCAAGTGCGCTGTTTCGCATTTTCATGTTCATATTAGTAACAGTTTTTAACTAAGATGCTTTTCTATTGTCGATCACAGTATCTTCAATCGTCTGCGGTAACTTAAAACCAGCAACTGAACGCTTTAACTCTTGAGCGAGATTCTTAAGCTTACCCACCCAACTGGCAGTATTACTTGCACCATCAGAGGTTTGCATAGTGATCTCTTGAATAACATTCATAGTTTTAGTTACGTTTGATGCTGCTATGGTTTGCTTATCCGCTGCATCAGTAATATTTTGAATCAACGCTGCTAAGTTATCAGAGACTGATTCAATCTCCACAAGTGCTTCACCTGCGTTTTCGGCCAGTCTCGCTCCACTTACAACGTTTGATGTACTTTGTTCCATCGAAATAACTGCTTCATTGGTATCGCTCTGAATTGTTTTTACCAATGCTTCGATTTGTTTAGTTGCTGTACCTGCACGTTCAGCTAATCGTTGTACTTCATCGGCAACTACAGCAAAACCTCTACCTGCTTCACCAGCAGTAGATGCTTGAATTGCCGCGTTTAATGCAAGAATGTTTGTTTGATCTGCAATCTCGTCAATTAACCCTACGATGTCTCCAATTTCTTGAGAGCTTTCACCTAATCTTTTAATTCGTTTTGAAGTTTCCTGAATTTGTTCACGAATGGTATCCATACCATCAATCGTACGACTTACAGCCTGAGCACCTTTATGTGCAATGTTTACAGATTGTTGAGCAACTTCTGCAGAACTTTTAGCGTGACCAGAAACTTGTTCGATTGATTTTGCCATTTCTGATACAGCAGAAGTTACATTAGCAATTTCTCGCGCTTGTTTTTCACTCGAAGTAGTTAGTTTCTGTGTGGAATCATGTGTTACATCTGCCGCAGAAGCCACTTGTTTAGATGTATTGTTAATGGTGTTAACAAGATTCCGTAATGCGTCAATGGAATAGTTTACCGAGTCAGCAATTGCACCAGTAATATCTTCGGTTACCGTTGTATGTACAGTTAGATCGCCTTCTGCAAGATTAGTCATTTCATCAAGCAACAATAAAATCGCCTGCTGGTTACGTCGATTTTGTTCATCAACTGCAGCAAGCTGTTGCTTTACTTTGCTGCCCCATTTATTTGCAAACACTAATAACAAGATTAAAAACACCATGCCAGCAATAAAAACTATTGCCGAAAAGAAACTGTTATTTAAATCAATACCTGTGAATTTACTTAAATCAAATGCCAATATTGCCATTGCACCCATAACCAAAAATGCAAATAACGCTAATATAGTCAACGCAGATTTGCTTGATTGACTTCCCTTGTCTGCACGAGCAATTGAATTCTTTAATGCCATATTTCAAAAATTTCCCAAGTGTTAATTTGTCTCGATTAAAAATGAGATTATCGACATTCGTTTTTTGTGTAGCCTTGATTCCCAGGTATCTGCTGTTGACTCTGACACGCCAAATACCCACCAAAAATCAATAATTTCCAGACACTAATGATACTTGTGAATAGCACCTTCCAAGGCATTGCTGTGTCGTGAAAATACTTACTTTTATCGGTTAGAAAGATGGGCTTCAAACCAAATGCCATCTAGGATAAATAGATCATCGTGGGATCGGTCCCCATGACCAATATCAGTCGAAATTTAGCTTAAATATAAGCGCTCAATAAAAATTGCGTAACTCACTAAAGCGTATATCAGATAACAAACTCTGGATCGAGAGTGCAGCAAACCACTCGTCTCCTGAATTATAGAATGCAGTTATATGTTCAATGTGATCGTAGTCAAATCCGTCTGGAACTTCATCAATACCTTGATCACTATGAAAAGATTTCATGCCAATGATTGAATCAATGATTAAACCATAATAATGACCTTGATAGTTCACTAGCAACATACGTTTTGATGTGTATTTTCCTGATATAGGTTTTGCAAAAATAAACTCATGAATATCTAACAATGTTATTAAATTTCCTCTTACATTAGCGATTCCTACCAACCATGATGGAGAACGAGGAATAGACGTATAGTCTTTTACACTTAATACTTCACTAACATCTGCAATAGGAATGATGTATTTATGTGTACCTAATTGAAAACCCAACCCATGTGAAAAACTAACATCGGACTCTTGCTGCACCAAACCCCCTTGTAGTGCAACACACTTGCGATCTACGCCCAGTAAATATTCAAATGGAGTGGTTTCTTCAGAAGCAGCCATGCGCAATTCCTGCCGGAACCTTATGCCGCCAAAAATGATTTAATCGAATTAACCAGCATCTCCGAATCTACAGGTTTAACCAAATACCCTTTTGCACCCTGGCGCGTAGCCCAAACTTTATCTGTCTGCTGACTTTTAGTAGACACCATAACAACAGGAATCTCCGCTGTTTCAGGACTTGTAGTAATCTTTCGCGTAGCCTGAAAACCATTCATACCGGGCATCACGATATCCATTAGAATCAAGTCCGGATGTATGTCTTTAGCGGCCTCAACTCCTTCCTCACCACTATCTGCAGTAGACACTTTGTGTCCGGTTTGCTCAAGCAGTTTAGAAATAAAGTGACGCTCTGTGGGAGAATCGTCTACAACAAGAATATGAGCCATATCAATTTGGTTAGAGTTCTTACTTGCCACTGTATTCTGCAATGGCCCCTAATAAATCATCACGAGTAAACGGCTTTGTTAAATATTGTTCTGAACCTACAATTTTTCCTCGTGCTTTATCAAAAATACTATCTTTACTCGATAACATAATTACAGGTGTTGATTTAAACATACGATTATTTTTAATCAGTGCACAAGTTTGATAGCCATCTAAACGTGGCATCATAATGTCGATAAAAATTAAATTAGGACGATGTTCTGCAATCATAGCTAATGCTTCAAAACCATCATTTGCCGTAAAAACTTCACAGCCTTCTTTAGTTAGTAAAGATTCAGCTGATTTGCGAATGGTTTTACTATCGTCAATCACCATAACCTTTAGTGCACTAGAACTATTTCCACCCGCTTGGGCTGAATCATCTAACGCTAAACCACTTTCTTGCATAATTTCTTCCTAAGATCGAATTTTGAACCGATATCGTCTATTGTGAGTACCAAATTGTTATTCTCCATGCCATACAAGCATAATTACTTATCAAAGCAATGATTTGTATGGAAATACAACCATGCCAGCTATGAATAATAGGACAACAAACTTCCGATATAAGTAGTCTAATCCCGGATGAGGTAGGCCCATATGACCATAAAACTAGCCGTAATCATGGACCCGATAGAAAGCATAAAGGTAAGCAAAGACAGTACCTTGGCAATGCTTCTGGAAGCCCAGAACCGAGATTATGAAGTCCACTTTTTGCAAACCGGCGACCTGTTTTTAAAGGATGGCAAACTCATGGGTCACTTGTCTCGGTTAGAAGTTCGAGATCAGCCTGAAAACTACTATACAAAACAAGCAGCCAAACTTATGGAAATATCCATGTTTGATGTAGTGCTGATGCGCAAGGACCCGCCATTTAATATGGAATATATCTACACTACGTACTTGTTAGATCGCCTGGTTGATTCTAATACTTTGGTTATTAATGATCCTACGAGTTTACGTAACGCTAATGAAAAATTGTTTGCCACCCAATTTAAAGACTGTATTGCTCCTTACATAGTTACCCAAAAACAATCTTTGTTGAATGAATTTATTGAGGAACATAAACAAATTGTCGTAAAACCTTTAGACGGCATGGCAGGCAATTCCATTTTTCAAGTCAGACATGATGATACGAATCGCAACGTCATACTAGAAACCATTACACAGCAACAACAATGTACCGTAATGGCACAAAAGTTTATTCCGGAATATGTGGAGGGTGATAAGCGCATAATACTAGTGAATGGTGAGCCGATCCCCTATGCCTTGTTACGCGTTCCCTCTCGAGGAGAGCTACGAGCAAACCTGGCTAAGGGTGGCAGCGCAAAAGGTATTGAGCTGAACGATAGGGATCAATATATATGTGATCAAGTCAAACCTATTTTGCAAAAATTACGCCTAAGTTTCGTAGGCCTAGACGTGATAGGAGAATTTCTAACCGAAATTAATGTTACCAGCCCAACGGGAATACGCGAATTGGATAAAATGTATGAATTAAATATAAGTGCACAATTATTTGATCATATTGAATCTCAACTAAAAGGTTATCAATGATGCATGGTTTGGTGATATTTCTTCTATACGGTTTTCCCCAATAGATGAATGAAACTCGAAATAAGTTTTTCTCGCCAACAAACACTTACAATATATAAAATCACCATAATTTAGTTATACCATTTATTAACACCATGTCAGCTGTAGTCAATCCCGTACAAGTAACTGCATCTGATCGACTTGGTTTTAGTTTATTTTTTGCTGCAATTCTGCATGCAATTTTGATTTTAGGTTTAGGGTTTGGTCTTCCTTTTGTAAGTGATTTTAATACTTCATCCATGCTTGAAGTCACTATGGTGCTAACTAAAACACACCAAGAACCTGATGAGGCTAAACATATTGCCAGTGAAAACCAATTAGCAAGCGGAAGCACAAATCAAGAAAATCAACCTTCGGCACCTTTTAGCGGCAGTAGCTTTAACCAAAACACCGGTATTGCGCTAAATCAAGCCACACAGAATCCACCGCCTGCGAATGATACAAATGAACAACAGGAACAACTTATTACACAAAACAAATCTACCACAAGTGTGGTTGTAAATGATGTAAAAGAGATTTCCGAAAAACCTATTCCAAACAGAAAAAAAAGTATTTCCAAACAGGAGCTAGAATTGGCTAAATTAGTTGCAGAACTGCGACAAGAAGAGAGTGATTACGCTAAGCGTCCTCGAATAAATTACATAGACACATTAAGCGCCAAAACCGCAACAGAAGCCACTTATGTTCGCGAATGGGTAGAGAAAGTTGAGCGAGTCGGCAACCTCAATTATCCCGATGAGGTTAGAAATCAAGGTCTATCTGGGACATTGATCCTTAGTGTGCTTTTGAATCATGATGGTACTGTGGAATTAATGGAAATTCGCTCTTCTGCGGGCAGATCATTATTGGATGAATCGGCAAAAAGAATTGTCAACTTCTCATCACCGTTTCAACCCTTCCCAGAAGAAATGCGAGATAACTATGATCAGCTAATGATTACTCGAACATGGTTATTCGGTAAAGACAACACTCTACTTACCAAATGAAATGGTAAAGCAGGTAAAAAAATAACAAGCATGTCAGAAAGTCTGACTAAGCAATTACTCATCGCCATGCCCAGCATGGAGGATCCTAATTTTTCCCGCACAGTTACTGTAATTTGCGAACACAATCAGCATGGTGCTATGGGCATCATCATCAATCAACCAACCACGATGTTCGTGGACGAGTTACTCAGAAATTTAGTTGACGAAGAAATTAATGAAACCCAACAAGCTGAAGATCAAATTAAGCTTGCTAAACATGGTCCAGTATACGCCGGCGGACCTGTGCACATTGACCGAGGCTTCATATTACATGACTCTGACCGGCAATGGCCTTCTACTCACATTATTGATAACGACTTAAAGCTTACAACTTCAGAAGATATTCTTTTTGATATCGCTCAAGATAAGGGCCCAAAAAATGCGATTGTGGCTCTAGGGTATGCTGGCTGGAGTGCAGGACAATTAGAACAAGAAATATCAGATAATGCTTGGCTAACTGTTCCTTATGAAGCAAAGATCGTATTCGACACTCCAATTGAGCAACGTTGGCAATCTGCGGCAACTAAAATTGGTGTGGACCTGCATTTAATATCCAATCAAACTGGCCATGCATAAGCGACCTCTTAAACCAACGAATATAAAAATCTCAACTGTCTTGCCTTACTATAATGGCTAGCGTAATTGGTTTTGATTATGGTGAAAGGAGAATAGGTGTTGCAATTGGTGTTACCGATGTTAAATCGGCAAATCCACTGACAACTCTAATCGTACCTACGAGTGGAGTCCCCTGGGACAAAATAAACTCTATCATTGAGGAATGGAATCCATATATGTTGGTTGTCGGCTGTGTTGAACACGCTACTCAAAATAATAATACCATCCAAAAACATATAAGTGACTTTTGCAAAAATCTCAATTCACGTTACCATCTACCCGTAGAAACGATTGATGAGTCATATACTTCAGTCAAAGCCTATGAAATTCTTAAAGAGCTACGTAGCCAAGGACGAAAAAAAATAAGCAAAACTGACATAGACAAGGCCTCTGCCGCAATCATTTTAGATTCGTGGTTTTCTTCTAAAATTGAATCTCAATCATGACCGAACTAAATGCCCAACAACTTACCGAAAACCTAGGAAAAGACTTAAAGAGCTATTTATCCGAGCATGAAATAGTTGATCCAATTTTTATTGGTATACAAACTGGCGGGGTATGGATTGCCAAACAATTACAAACATTACTAAACAATAAAGACAAACTTGGTGTATTAGACATTACATTTTATCGAGATGATTTCAGCCGCGTTGGCATTCAACCCACCGTTAAACCTTCTAAACTTCCTTTAAGCGTCGATAATCAACATATCGTTTTAATTGACGATATTTTGCATACTGGACGTACTATTCGTGCAGCACTGAATGAAATATTTGACTATGGGAGACCAGCTTCCGTAACACTAGTAGTCTTGGTTCAGCGTAACGGGAAAGAATTGCCGATTCAACCGGACGTGGTTGCGAAAACATTAACTTTAGACGTTACACAACACATAAAGTTACGTGGGCCAGATCCCTTAAAGTTAGAAATTATTGATCAAAAGTAATTAATAATGCGACATTTTTTACAAATAGACGGACACAGTGCTAAAGAGTTGAACCATATCTTAGATACTGCGGAATCGTTTACTAGTGTTGATGATCGTGCTGTAAAAAAAGTCCCTCTACTTCGTGGTAAAACCATAGTTAATCTTTTCTTTGAGCCCAGCACACGTACGCGCACAACTTTTGAACTTGCAGCAAAAAGACTTTCTGCTGATGTTTTAAATATTAATATTGCAACTTCTGCAACAACAAAAGGTGAAAGTCTGCTTGACACATTGTTTAACTTAGAGGCCATGAACTCAGACATGTTCATAGTTAGACATCCAGAGAGTGGTGCGGCTGAATTTATGAGTAACTATGTTGCACCTCACGTTAGTATTATCAACGCTGGCGATGGTAGGCATGCGCACCCTACCCAAGCAATGTTAGATATGTTCACTATCCGAAAACACAAAAATGATTTTTCTAAAGTAAAAGTGGCCATAGTTGGCGATATCTTACATTCACGCGTCGCGCGCTCACAAATTGAGGCACTGAATTTACTAGGGGCACGCGAGATTCGAGTAATTGCACCGAGAACACTATTACCAGCAAACATTACACAACTTGGCGTTGAAGTATTTCAAACCTGTAAAGATGGATTACGCGATGTCGATGTAATCATCATGTTAAGACTGCAAAAAGAACGTATGCAAGGCGCATTTCTTCCCAGTGAACATGAGTACTTTCAGCTTTATGGATTGACATCGGAACGTCTTGCATTTGCTAAACCTGACGCAATAGTCATGCATCCAGGACCCATCAACCGTGGTGTGGAAATCAGCTCAGAAGTTGCAGATGGACCACAATCCGTTATTTTGCAACAAGTCGAGTATGGTATTGCAGTGCGCATGGCCATTTTATCAATCGCAATGGGCTCACATGATGATTTGGATAATGACACATGAAGCTTGAAATCATAAATGGTCATCTTGTTGATCCTAAAAATGAAATAGATCAACAAGCGAATGTGTATATTGCGGATGGCAAAGTTATTGCAGTTGGTAAACAGCCTGCTGACTGGCAAGCGGATCAATCTATTGATGCTAAAAGCAAGTTAGTACTTCCTGGTTTAGTTGAATTATCCGCTAATTTACGTGAGCCTGGGCACGAACATAAAGCAACAGTGCAATCCGAAACTCAAGCTGCCGCTGCCGCTGGCATCACTAGTCTTGCATGTTTACCTAATACCGATCCAGCTGTTGATTCCCCAGCACAAGTAGAACTTATTGAGCAACTCTCTCATGACAGCGGGAAATGTCGAGTCTACGTAATCGGTGCGTTGACTTCAGGACTACGTGGCGAGAACTTAAGCGAGATGGCAGCTCTTAAAGCAGCCGGCTGTGTAGGCGTTAGTAATGTATTTCATCCAATGAAAAGCTCTTTAGTACTGCGACGTGCAATGGAGTATGCCAGTAGTCAAGATTTAACCATATTTTCTTATCCACTCGTTCATGCCTTGGCCAATAATGGATGTGTGCATGAAGGCATAACTTCATCACGTTTGGGATTACCCGGTATCCCAGCTGCAGCAGAAACAGCGGCCGTTGCATTTCAAATTGCATTAATTGAAGAATTAAATGTACGCACCCATTTCTGCCGTATTTCAACTCATCGATCCGTAAATATGATCGCACGCGCACGATTCGACAAACTACCCATCACAGCTGACACGAGTATTTTGCACTTATATTTAACCGATCAGGAAATCCAAGGCTTTGATGGTTTATGCCATAACCAACCACCCTTTAGAACCACAGAAGATAGAGACGGTCTACGAAAAGGTGTTCGTGATAACACCTTATCCGCAATTTGTGCTGATCATCAGCCACATGAAATTGAAGCAAAACTTGCTCCATTTCAATCCACCGAACCAGGTAGCTCTACCTTAGAAACTTTATTACCGTTAACTTTGGAGCTGGTAAAAGAAGATGTTCTCTCATTAAGCGATGCGGTAAATATGATTACTCAACAGCCCGCCGATATTCTTGGTATCTCTGCTGGAAATTTATGTGTAGGGTCAAATGCCGATGTCTGCATTGTAGATTTGAAAATGAGCTGGATTTTAAATAGTGAAAACATGTACAGCCAAGGGAAAAACACCCCTCTGCTCGGTGACCAACTCAATGGTCGTGTAACGCATACCATACTGGGTGGTCAGCTCATTTATGAAAATAATATAAAAAATTAAAAGGATAAACTCTGAATTCTCATCGCGGAACAATATTTGAAGAATCTGCAAACGTAATCCATCAAGAAGCACTCGCTGCAGAACAATACTGTCTCTCATTACATGCTCCTAAGTGTGCTCAAAATGCACGTGCAGGTAATTTCGTACATTTGCAATGCGATACGCAACTTGGACTGCGTCGTCCCTATTCAATTATGCGTGCCAATAAACAAAACGGGCAAATTGATATTCTTTACAAAGTAGTTGGAGAGGGCAGTGCGCTGCTAGCGACGCGAAAAAGTGGCGATATCATTCAATGCCTAGGACCTATAGGCAACCAATTCACGTTAAGTGAAAAAACAACACACCCATTGCTACTAGGTGGAGGTGTGGGCATTCCACCCATGGTGTTTTTTGCGGATGAATTAAGACAACAAAAAAACGTTCATCCCTTCGTAATCATGGGCTCGGAAATTCCTTTTCCTTTTACTACTCAACCATCAAAAATAATGGTTCCCAATATACCTGGAGAAGTGATTGCAGCTATGCCATTACTTGATGATTGGAACATTGCTTCACGCCTAACCAGTCAACAAGGTTATCAAGGTTGTTATCAAGGTTATGTACATGAACTCGCTGAAGAGTGGCTACAAGGATTGGATGAAAAAACTAAACAAAAAGTGGAAATTTTCTCGTGCGGACCAACACCCATGCTGCAAGCGGTTGCAGCACTTGCTGGCAAACACTCACTCCCGTGTCAACTTTCACTTGAAGAACACATGGCCTGCGCTGTTGGTGGCTGTGCAGGTTGTGTAGTACCTTATAAAGAAAACAATAAAATCACCGCCATGAAACGCGTCTGTGTCGATGGCCCGATCTTTAATGCTGAAAATATTTATTAAAAAACAAATGGATGTAACTTATCCGAACAACTCAGAAATCCTTGCCGAGGTTTAATTTCCTGACAGTCAAATCTAAAATTAACGGATAGCTTTCTAGTAATTATCAGACTAAATCTATATTTATTATTGCTGCTTCTTTTCCTTTCTTATGTGACCAGCCAAAGCCCAAAAAAATATAACTAAGCCCAGAAGCATTATAATGAAGGTCCATGTAATTATTTCACCCATAACTCCCCTCTTTCATTTTTAATTTTAAGAATGTTTTATTTTACATTAAATTAATACTTTTGAGTGTCTCCTTTAGCTCAGGAGAAAATATAAACTCAGCTTCGATGTGGTAAATTTGTCTAGAATCAACAATTTACAAACTTAAAATGCCCGCAACAACCGTCATGGATTGTGGAAGTGCATAATTTGCCGAGACAAATTTCTGCCGACCTAATGTTGATATCTTACAGCTAAGGGTAGAATTGAAATGTTTTCGCAGAAGAGCGATATAGAGATTATTGATCGCCAAACACCGACTTCAATCGGTCTAAATAGCCTGAGTCCTTGTCTTCTTCTTCCTCGAAAATTGGTTTTCCAGACTCTGTTGATGCACCTTTGTCAGATTGCACCTCATCCAGTATGTCATCATCAAACCCAACATGGCTATCTAATGCGTCTTCACTGACCGAATCAGATAAGGTAGGAGGTGCCTTCTTTCCTTTCGTATTTGCTAGGTCAGGTTGTTCTGACGGGAACACCAATTGATCGCTTGACTCACTAACACTTTTAACGCCACCACCAAAATTGATTTGCCACTCAAGATTACCGCGTGAATCAGCATTATTTAATGCATCATCTAGTGAGATCCGTTCGCTCTTATATAAATCATAAAGTGATTGATCAAAAGTTTGCATTCCAGAAGCAGCACCTTTTTCCATAATCTCTTTAATCTCACCAATATCACCTCGTTTAATGAGTTCTGAAATGTAAGGTGTGTTGATCATGACCTCAACTGCCGGTACACGACCGCCTTCTACACTTGGAATCAAACGTTGTGAAATGATACTGCGTAAGTTTAATGATAAGTCCATTAAGATTTGCGCCTTACCTTCCGGTGGGAAAAAGTTAACAATACGATCAAGCGCTTGGTTAGAGTTAACAGCGTGTAATGTTGTCAAACATAAATGACCCGTATCAGCATAAGTAATAGCTGCTTCCATGGTTTGCTTGTCACGCACCTCACCAATCATGATTAAATCGGGTGCTTCACGCATTGCCTCACGCAAGGCATTTTCATAAGAAAGAGTATCCAATCCCACTTCACGTTGACCAATAATCGATTTCTTATGGCTGAAAGCGTACTCAATGGGGTCTTCTATGGTAAGAATATGTCCAGTTTGCTCGATGTTACGGTGCTCAATCATGGAAGCCAAAGATGTTGACTTACCTGAACCGGTGGAACCTACAACCAGCACTAGTCCATTTTTTTGCATCACCAGTTTTTTAAGAATGGGTGGCAATCCTAGTACTTCCAAATCAGGAATATCACCTTTAATGTAACGAATCACCATTGAAATTTCGCCACGCTGATAATATAAATTGACACGGAATCGGCCTGCACCTGCGACTGAAATACCAAGGTTCATCTCCTTAGTCATTTCGAATTCTCTGATCTGCTGATCATCCATGATGCTGTATGCGATTTTCTTCACTACACCTGGCTCGAGAACATTTCTACTCACACGACGCGTGACACCTTCAACTTTTGTGCACACGGGAGCGCCTGTAGTAAAAAACAGGTCAGAAGCATTTTGCTCCACCATCAGTTTTAGGTAAGGATCAATGTTCATTGCGTATATTTTATAACTTATCCAAGATTGACGCGTTTAACTGGTGAGATTAAACCAGCATCTTCGTCAGTCTCTTCGACCATTAAGTCATCTGTACCATCCAGTAAGTCTTGATTCTTAGATTCCTTACTATCGAGCTTCAAGCGTAAGCGTAGATCGTTCACCGAATCAGCATTACGCAATCCATCTTCCATGGTAATCAAACCTGATTCGATAAGATGGAATAGATGTTGGTCAAAGGTTTGCATGCCCAGCTCATTCGATTTTGCTATTAAGCCTTTCATTTCATGCACTTGCCCTTTGAAAATTAAATCTGCCATCAATGGTGTGTTTAGCATTATTTCTACTGCAGGGACTCGACCGTCTTGACCCTTGATCGGCAATAATCTTTGTGAAACCACTGACTTTAAATTTAACGAGAGATCCATTAACAATTGATCGCGTCGGTCATCAGGGAAAAAGTTAATGATACGATCCAGTGCCTGGTTTGTACTGTTAGCGTGCAAAGTGGATAAACACAAATGACCCGTTTCTGCGAAAGCAATTGCATGCTCCATGGTTGCACGATCACGAATCTCACCAATTAGAATCACATCAGGCGCTTGTCGAAGAGTATTTTTTAAGGCAATTTCATAATCTTCTGTATCTACACCAACTTCGCGTTGAGTGATAATGCAATTCTTGTGCTTATGCACAAATTCGATCGGATCTTCAATGGTTACAATGTGTCCAAAACTATTTTCATTTCGATAACCCACCATCGCAGCTAGCGAAGTAGACTTACCACTACCAGTTCCACCTACAAAAATCACCAAACCACGTTTAGTCATCGAAATGTCACGCAATACTGGAGGTAATCTTAAAGACTCGAATTTCGGAATTTCAGAATTAATAACACGCAACACCATGCCGGGACTACCCCGTTGTGCAAAAGCGTTGACACGAAATCGAGATACATTAGGTAAACTAATTGCAAAGTTACATTCCTGAGTTTCTTCAAATTCTCTAGATTGTTTGTCGTTCATAATTGAACGCACTAACACTTGGGCATGACTAGTAGTAAGTGGCTGGTTAGTTACTGGAACCATCTTGCCATCAATTTTCATTGAGGGTGGAGCGCCCACAGTAACGAATAAGTCTGAACCGCCTTTAGTTAAAAGGTTGCGCAATAAATCATGCATAAAGCTTATGGCTTTATCTCTATTCATAGTTTCTACCTTTAGCTACAACTTTTCCTTGAATTAGAAAATTTTAAAAATCATTTTTGTTCTCGGCTTTACGACGTGCTTCTTCACGCGCAATTAATCCTTTTGCCAAAATATCTTGTAAATTTTGATCCAATGTTTGCATACCCACATTGTTACCCGTTTGAATCGCCGAATACATTTGTGCGACTTTATCTTCATTAATTAAGTTACGAATCGCGGGTGTACCAATCAAAATTTCATGTGCTGCAACACGACCACCACCAATCTTGCGACACAGTGTTTGTGATATGACAGCACGTATCGATGCGGCTAACATGGAGCGCACCATATCTTTTTCAGCACCAGGAAATACGTCGATTATTCGGTCAATGGTTTTTGCCGCTGAACTTGTGTGCAATGTTCCTAAAACTAAGTGACCCGTTTCTGCAGCCGTGAGTGCCAGTCGAATTGTTTCCAAGTCACGCAATTCGCCTACAAGAATCGTATCGGGATCTTCACGCAAGGCGGAACGAAGTGCTTCATTAAAACCTAAAGTATCGCGATGTACTTCACGTTGGTTAATCAAACTTTTTTTACTTTCATGAACAAATTCGATCGGATCTTCAATAGTAAGAATATGGCTGTATTCGTTATCATTTTTATGATCCAACATGGCTGCAAGTGTAGTTGACTTCCCTGAGCCGGTTGGTCCTGTTACTAACACCAATCCACGTGGATAACTTGCAATCTCTGCGAAAATTTTTGGGCAGTCTAATTCTTCGAGAGTAAGGATTTTGCTAGGAATCGTTCTAAAAACTGCACCTGCGCCACGATTCTGAATAAATGCGTTGACACGAAATCGAGCCAAACCAGGGATCTCGAATGAGAAATCAGTTTCTAAAAATTCTTCGTAGTCTTTGCGTTGTTTATCGTTCATGATGTCATAAACCATTTCATGAACTTGACGATGTTCCATTGCAGGAACATTAATCCTTCTAACGTCACCATCTACACGAATCATGGGTGGCACACCTGCAGAGAGGTGTAAATCTGAAGCGCCATTTTTAACGCTAAATGCAAGCAACTGCGAAATGTCCACGAATACTCCTTTATCTAGCTCGGTTGAACACGCGTGGGGGGTATATGTACTTCCTGTATTTAAAATAACTCAGCATTAACCCTACCTTCCTCAGTCAGTTAGAGGCAGAATTATCCTTACCACTGACTCTGGACTGAGCATCTAATAACGCTAGTGTCGATGGAATATAGAGGTGTGGACTTTGATTCTCGACAAGCCGCCAATTTCATGCGACTAAATGGCCGGGAACACTTCATTGTGACAAAAAATTGAGCAAAATAGAGTTACTTATCACAACTTTACCGTTAATCTGAAAGTGTGAAACACATCAAATTTTGGCTCAAGAATACCTCTTAATAGATCAAACAAATTACAACAAAAACATGGCCGATAATTTTCAAATTGAGCACAATCTAAAACAAGTTTTATTAACTATACGAGAGTTAGAAAAAAAATATAAACGTCCAAAAAATAGCGTGCGGCTACTTGCAGTGAGTAAAACAAAACCTATTGAAGACATAATTACGGCACACGCTTATGGACAAATATCATTTGGTGAAAATTATGTGCAGGAAGCAGTCGAAAAAATAAATGCATTAAAAAATAATTCAGATGAAACAAATAAAATAGAATGGCACTTTATTGGGCCTTTACAAAAAAATAAAACACGCTTAATTGCTGAAAATTTCGACTGGATACATAGTGTAGATCGGTACATCATCGCACAACGGTTAAGCGAGCAACGACCAAAAGACCTTCCTCCACTACAAGTATGTATACAGATAAATATTGATCAAGAAGAATCAAAATCAGGCGTAACAGTCGACAAAATTCAACGCTTAGCAGAAGATATTGCAGATTTAAAAAATCTTAAATTGCGTGGTTTAATGGCAATTCCCAAGATAAGCAGCGATACTACGCAGCAACGTAAATCATTTGCAGCGTTAAGTGAACAGCTAGAACACTTGAATCAGCAAGGCTTCGAGCTTGACACCTTATCGATGGGTATGAGTGCTGATCTGGAGGCGGCCATTGCTGAAGGTGCAACTATAGTGCGTATTGGAACAGCAATTTTTGGCAAACGTGATTAAATAGAGTTTAGATATGAATTCACTTCAGCATAACCTAAATATTGTATTCATTGGTGGCGGCAATATGGGTCAAGCTTTAGTTACGGGTCTACTTGACAGTGGTTGGCCTGCGGACAACATTGCCATTGTTGACAATGATCACGCCATGACAGCAATTCTCAAAGAAAAATTCCCGCGTTGCCATATCTATTCTCAATCTGAAGCTGCTCTTAACTTAGCAGACGTAGTTGTATTAGCAGTAAAGCCCCAGGTCATACAAACAGCTTGCGAACAAATTGCTGCGCAGTGCCAAATCAAACGCCCTTTGATTATCTCCATCGCTGCAGGAATACTAATTAATAGTATTGATCACTGGCTGGGGGGTGAGCTGCCTATTATTCGCTGCATGCCCAATACCCCGGCTCTCGTACAAGCAGGAGTCACGGGTTTATATGCAACCGAGGAGGTATCAGCAGAACAACATGAGATTGCGGATCAAATATTGAGTTGCGTAGGCGATGTATGTTGGCTAGATGATGAAACATTACTCGATGCAGTAACGGCTTTATCCGGAAGTGGTCCTGCATATTTCTTTTATTTAATCGAAGCCATGATAGAAGCAGGAAAAAGCCTAGGACTTACTGAAACTCAAGCTCGCGAGCTCACCGTGGCGACCGCCGCCGGTGCCGCCAAACTCATTAAGAAAAGCGGCAAATCTGCACAAGATCTACGTCTTGCGGTAACCTCTAAGGGTGGAACTACAGAGGCTGCAATAAACTCTTTACAAGAACATGAAATGAAAAAAATAATCGATACTGCAATCAACAAAGCAGCAGAAAAATCCAAATTGTTAGCAAATACTAAATAAATACCTAATGAACGCAATTAGTAATGTTTTAGACTTTTTAATACATGTTTTATTTACCATGTATATTTATGCAGTTATTCTCCGCATGCTGCTTGGTTACACTCGTGCTGATTTTTACAATCCTTTTTCGCAATTTATTTTAACTGTCACCAATCCAGTCCTAACTCCATTACGAAAATTCATTCCAAGCCTGGGTGGAATAGATACTTCTGCAATTATTTTAATTTTAGTTTTAAAATTTGTTGAACTTGCTTTACGTAGTTTTCTAATTGGTAAACAAGTTTTATTAAGCGCTCTTATCGTGCCGTCTATTATTGGTGTACTGCAACAGATTCTGAATATATTTATTTTTGCAATAATTATATTGGTAATCATCAGCTGGGTCGCCCCTCATATGCATGGACAAAGCAATCCTATTACTCCTATTTTACGGGCAATCACTGAGCCCTTAATACGCCCTGCCCGCAAGTTGATCCCTCCGGTAGGAATATTTGATCTTTCAACACTTGTGGTTTTGTTAGCCCTCTATTGCATAAAAATCTTTTTGCACTCTTTATAAGAGATTGCACGTATACCAAGTGACGATTACACTGGGTAAGTAATAACCGTTAATTTATTATTTAAACGTGCCTGATACTCTTCCTGCAGATTCCGTTGGTCTCGTAGAGACACAATTTCTTACGGTCAAGGAAACTTTAACTCTTGATTGTGGGCGTTCATTACCTGATTTTACGCTTGCATATGAAACCTACGGAACTCTTAATGCTGAAAAAAGTAATGCGATATTAATTTGCCATGCACTTTCTGGTGACCAACATGTTGCAGGTTACAACAGCATGGAAGAACGCAAACCTGGTTGGTGGGATAATTGCATTGGACCTGGCAAACCATTTGATACAGATCATTTTTTTATTGTTTGTCCAAATAATTTAGGTGGATGTAAAGGTAGCAGTGGACCAAATACACTCAACCCTAAAACAGGTAAACCTTATGGCCCAGACTTCCCTCTAGTGACTGTGCGAGACTGGGTAAACAGTCAAACTTATCTTGCTGATTCGCTTGGCATTAAACAGTGGGCTGCACTAATTGGCGGCAGCTTGGGAGGTATGCAGGTCATGCAATGGGCCATTGATTACCCTGAGCGATTACGACATGCATTAGTCATTGCAGCTACGCCAAAATTAACTGCACAAAATATTGCGTTTAATGAAGTAGCACGCCAGGCAATATTTTCTGATCCTGATTTTTATGCAGGTCGATATTATGAACACAATACTATACCTCGCCAAGGTTTAATGCTCGCACGTATGCTTGGACATATAACTTATTTATCTGATGATGCTATGCGTGAAAAATTTGGTCGCGATTTGCGTGAAGGTAAACTAAATTTCGGATTTGATGTTGAATTCCAAGTTGAAAGTTATTTGCGATATCAAGGAAAATCTTTTGTAGATCGTTTTGATGCCAATACTTATTTGTTAATGACTAAAGTACTTGATTACTTTGATCCTGCTTTACAATTTAATCATGATTTATCTCTTGCATTTAAAAATACAGATGCAAATTTCTTAGTAGTCTCTTTCACAGGAGATTGGAGATTTACACCTGCCCGTTCTCGCGAAATTGTTCGCGCGCTAATTGCTGCAAACAAGAAAGTTAGTTATGCAGAAATAGAAGCAGAATTAGGTCACGACGCATTCCTTACTCGTATCCCTGAGTATCATGGTGTGTTGAACGCGTATATGGATACGATAGAAATATAATTGAATAGTTAAAACTAACTATGAGCAAATCACCAACAAATACATTAAGACCTGATTTAGAGCTCATATGTGAGTGGATTAAACCTAACACACGCATTCTTGATCTAGGCTGCGGTGATGGTGCACTACTGAACCATTTATATAAAACTCGCAATGTTACAGGTTATGGTTTAGAAATTGATCAGGCAAATATTATTCAATGTATTACAAAAGGCGTTCAAGTTATCCAAACAAACTTGGATGAAGGTATTACTGAATTTTTTGATGAAAATTCGTTTGACTATGTAGTCATGACCCAAACCTTGCAGGCGATTCAGCACCCCGATCAACTATTAAGTGAAATGATGCGCATTGGCAAGGAAGGTATTGTCACTTTCCCGAATATGGCCTATTGGCGAAACCGTTTGCAATTGGCCCTTGGGGGTCATATGCCTATCACGCGCACTTTGCCAAATTCATGGTATGACACACCAAACATTCATCTCTGCTCATTACATGATTTTGAGCTTTTATGTGAGCAAAACAGTATAAATATTATACAAAGGACTGTCGTCGATCACGCCCATCGATACAGTGTTCGCACCAAGCTATTTCCCAATCTACTCGGCGAGATCGCGATTTATCGTTTCTGTAAAAACTCGGGCTAAATTCAATATTAAAAATTGATAAAGTCGTAGGTCAATTCAAGAAGTTTAGTTTTAAAATTCATTTTTTTGAAAAAAGTGCTATGTTCTTCGCATTTTTTAGAACATTGCTATTGTATTTTTTTTCATAGTGTTTGATCATACTGCCGCACTTTATTACTGTTCATTATCGAATTAGAGGATTTATGCATGGCCGCTACAAAAAGCTCATCTGTTAAGAAACCACCTACAAAATCAGAAATATTGAATTTCATCTCAGGTGAAACCGATCTCTCCCGCAAAGAGGTCTCATCAGTATTTGATGCTCTAGAAAAAATTATTGCTAGAGAATTAAAACCACGTGGCGCAGGATATTTTAATCTTCCAGGTCTGTTGAAGATCAAGGTTGTGAAAAAGCCTGCTCGTAAAGCTCGCAAAGGCATCAACCCATTCACGGGTGAAGAAATGATGTTCAAAGCAAAACCTGCTAGCAAAGGAATTAAGGTTCTACCGCTTAAAGGTTTGAAAAGCATGGTTTAATAAAAAAGGGTGCGCAATAATTGATTGACGCACCCTTTTTTAATTTTACAATTTATGTTTTAGCTAGTTGCTAAAGCTCTACAACACTCAGTTTAGTTTGAATATAAACACTATGTGGTATATAGAGTAAGTCAGCAATTTTTCTAATTTGGTACTCCTCATACTTATCTAAATTATTGTCTGCGTAAGCCACGCGCCATAAATCTTCTAACAAAATTCTTTTTTCCTCTTCATTACAACTTTCGTTAATTATTTTAACGAATGGATGAATAGAAACATGGCTTTCCTGTTCTGTTCGTGCCAAATTTATCAAATTATCTACTTCTTCATTGGAAAAATTAAATCTCTCTGATAATGAATTTGCAATTTCTACTAACTCTTCATCTTGGATATCAAAATCAGCACGACTCACTTCTAACAACAATGCGGCAGATGCTAAATGCAAAATTTGTTGCTCATCGACTTCATGGTCACTATTTTTACTTATCTTTTCTTGAATAAAGTCGGCAATTGATCGAAACATGTTATTACTATGAAGTAAATTGCTTGTTAATTATTCGCTCTATAGTTTTGATATGCGCCGTTTTCAAAGCAATCAAAAAAGTCTTCGGTTAGCGGGTGTGTAATGGGTTCTGCACTTGCATCTATCTCTAAATGTCTTTCCGCAACATAGGTCGTCATCAACTGCCCATCAACTAACACGTGATACCATGGCTTATCTTTGGGAGGTCGGGACTTTGCAACCTTCATATACCACTCTTCGGTACCTGTGTATTCAGCATCTACATCGTAAATTACACCGCGATAATTAAATTTTTTATGCACGATTAGCTGGCCAATTGAAAATTGTGCTTTATGCATAATCCTGACTCCTGATGAATTAATTTGTGATTAAACTTAATGATTTTTATACCTACCATACTCTATATCTATAAAAGATCCATGGTATATACGACATAATCTGCTAGGCTATGGAAATTATAATTCATTGTAATTTTTTGAATAATCTCTTTACGTATGTATCGGCCAAAAAATGACACCTCGAAGTAAAGAACAACGTATATTAATTGTAATGCGTAAATTATTAGCGCAAATTGTAAAAGATACAACGCCAGGACCTGGCATGCGACACCCTCTGAGCGAACAAACTATAAAGGATATACGCGACTGCTTTGGTCTAATTTCAGCAAGAGAACGCGAACTCACTGAACAGGCGGGCATTGTAAACAAAGACCGGCCACGTTACATAGATGAACCAAAAACCTCAACAGTAATCGAATTTAGAAAGCCCAATAAATCTTCAGATGACAATTCATCAGAAGACGAATAATTTCATGAATTACGTGCATCAGCATATTTCCAATGCCCTCACGAACTGCCCAACAGCAAATAGAAGTTACACGACATACGATGCGCATTCTTGACGAATGGGGAGTACCTGGTAAGAATATAATTACTCTTTTAGCATTACCAAACAAAATTAGACTTCGTCACTTAGACCGCTATCGCGATGGCGAGGCTTTTCCAGAGTCTTCTGAAATTATGGAACGTGTCACTCATATTGCAGGAATAGCAGATGCACTGCGAACCAGTTTCCCACGCAACTCACACATGGGTGTTCTATGGATGCAAACACCGCATCGACGCTTTCAAAATCAAACGCCTTTACATATGTTATTAGAACAAGGATTAAACGGATTACGCATGGTTCGCTCCGAGTTAGACTGTGCATTTTCCTGGGACGAATCACATAATAATTACA
The DNA here is from genome assembly GCA_965243395.1 of Gammaproteobacteria bacterium. Taxonomy (GTDB): domain Bacteria; phylum Pseudomonadota; class Gammaproteobacteria; order UBA4575; family UBA4575; genus JABDMD01. The sequence continues at coordinate 42,334 of CBDEUS010000002.1, forward strand.
AATAATTAATCCAGGCATTTACATTGTTTGTTTCATCTACAAACATGCATGTTTATAATGTCCTTACAAGTAACTCTTTAGCATTTTCAAATGGAATTATTAGCCGACATTAAAGTAAAACTTGAGCCTGGAGTAGAAATTACTCCCGAGAACAAGTGCGGATTTTGTACAAATTCGTATTGCTGTAGCTATGTAACTGAAGAATTAGAAACACCAAAGAAAAAAGAAGACTATGAGCACATGCTATGGCAAGTGTCGCATGAGAATGTTTCGGTTTATAAAGATGATGAAGGCTGGTGGGTATCTTTTGCAGCTAAGTGTAGCCATTTGCAGCCCGATGGAGGTTGCGGTATCTATGATGTGCGCCCACAAATCTGCCGTGACCATTCTAACGATTATTGTGAATTTGACTCACCGGCAGAAGATGACTTCGACCTATACTTCCCTGACTATGAATCCTTACTGAAGTATTGCAAAAAACGTTTCAAACGCTGGAAAAGAGGGTAAGCACTTTATTCCGGCATAATCTCTGCAAAATCGGCTATAGCATTAAAATGCAAAGTATCTTGTATCGGCTTTGAACTATCTGGCTGTTTGATCGAGATTAGATGCTTTACTCCGTAAGATTCTGCTGCAGCCAAGACCGAAAGATTATCGTCTATGAAAAGAGTCGTCTGTGGATCAAATGGTTCAGCCTCCATCAGTTTATGCCAAAATTCCTGTTCTTCTTTGGCGTAGCCATAATCATGTGAGGAAATTATTTTTCCAAAGTGCCTTTCGAGCTCAAGATGATCCATTTTGACTGCAATACTTTTACGGTGTGCATTTGTTACTAAAGCAATATTTTTATTATGGTGGCTGAGCTTTTTCAGGAACTTTTCAACATTCGGGAAGATCTGAATGTGTTTAGCCACCTCACGCTTTAATGCTGCAATATCTAAATCAAGCTCATTGCTCCAGTAGTCAACACAATACCAGTCTAATGAACCAGACTTACTCCTGTAATGCGCCAGTAACTTCTGCTTGGCAACATCCAATTCTATTGCATGTTTTTGACTGAATCGCAGCGGTACATGCTCATGCCAAAAATAGTTATCAAAATACAAATCTAACAATGTACCATCCATATCTAAAAATACTGTGGTAATCGTTTTCCAGTCCATTGGTATTTGCATTAAATATCAGATGCTTGATAATTACATAACATGGAAATGAATGATAAACGGCTCAAGGAATTGGTCAATCCTGTTTGTGAAATTGCAAAACAGGCTGGTGCAGAGATCATGAAAATTTATTCTGAAGGATTTGAAATTCAGGAAAAAAATGATCATTCACCGCTCACAACAGCAGACCTCGCATCACATACTCTAATTATTAACAAGCTAACAGACCTCACACCCGAAATTCCAATTTTATCTGAGGAATCTGCTTCAATTTCTTTTGATGAACGCTCTAGTTGGGAGTCGTATTGGCTGATTGACCCATTAGACGGAACACGTGAATTTATAAAACGTAATGGTGAATTTACGGTAAATATCGCTTTAGTTACTGAACATAACTCAAGCCTTGGAGTTGTTCATATCCCCGTGCAAGATATCACGTATTTTGCATCCAGGAATCACGGCGCATGCAAGCAAGTTGGAAATGGTGCTGCCGAAAAAATAACAGTTCGTAATTCAACGCCTGATAGTAAACCCACCATCTGTGGGAGCCGTTCTCATGCTGGAAAATCTTTACAAGCCTTACAAAATGAAATTGGTGAATTCGAACTTATTAGCATGGGCAGCTCAATAAAAATGTGTTTAGTTGCTGAAGGTGTTGCGGATATTTACCCGCGTTTTGGGCCGACATCAGAATGGGATACGGCTGCTGCACACTGTGTTGTAAATGAGGCCGGGGGCAAAATTGTGAATACTGATCTAGAAACTTTACCTTACAATACTAAAGATTCTTTACTTAACCCTTCGTTTATTGCAATTGGCGATATGAATCAACAATGGCGAGATTTTTTAACTAACCACCTAAACAACTAAAAAGCTGGTAAATCTCCGTCCAGAAACCAAGTTTCGGCCTCTTCTACGTACCACCAACTTTGTGTATCACGTAGCGTCTTCACTGCATTAGTAGTTTCAAAATAGTATGAAACTTCAGCTTCCACTATAGCCGTTTTTAGCTCTTCGCCCATAGCTACTCTCTTAATTTCATAATCCGTAACACGTATATCTTTATAGTCGTCAAGATTAACTTCTACTTCAGATTCATCCTGTCGACGGATCATATTCACAGCACCTTCATATTCCCGCCAACGTAGTAATCGTCCATATAGTTTGGATCGTTCATCAAAAGAATTAAGCGTTTTGTTTTTTTGTGTCGAAGCGCAGCCTTCTATAGATAAAACTGAAACAAATAAGATACTAATTGCGAATAAAATTAAATTGGTTTTCATCACTAATCAGAGCCTTCTTAACCCCAACCTTGTAAGACAATTTTGCCAATAGTATGGCGACCTTCAATTTCTGCATGTGCAGATTTTAAATTCGTTGCGTTGATCGGCTCTAGCACTTTATTAGAAGTAGTTTTAATTGCCCCAGAATCAACTAATTCAGCAACACGGTTTAATAAATTATGTTGTTCAATCATATCCTCTGTTTCATACATGGAACGCGTAAACATAAACTCCCAAGCAAAGGTTGCACTTTTACTTTTGAGCGCACCTAAATCAACATTACCCGCAGTTTCTACTATTGAACATATTTTACCTTGCGGTTTTATTACTGTGGCCATAGATTGCCAATGCTCGTCTGTGTCATTAAAACATAAGATATAGTCGTATCCATCGATACCAATTTCTTGTACCTGCTCCGATATATCCAGGTAATGATTAATAATATGATCCACGCCTAATTCTTTACACCATTTTTTTGACTCAGGTCGTGAAGCTGTAACCGTAATAGAAAGCTTGGTGAGTTGTTTAGCAAATTGCGTGGCCATAGAACCAACACCACCTGCTCCACCTATAATCAGTAATTCTTTGCCAGCTTCTTCATCCCCCTGAATAATTCCTAGACGATCAAACATCGACTCCCATGCCGTAATACTCGTTAAAGGCATTGCCGCAGCTTGCGTAAAGTCTAATGATTTGGGTTTATTGCCAACAATTCGCTCATCGACAATATGAAATTCACTATTACAACCCGGTTGCACAAAACTACCAGCATAAAAAACTTCGTCACCCACTTTAAACAAAGTTGCCTCTGGCCCAACAGCGGCTACCACCCCTGCTGCGTCCCAGCCTAAAATTCTTGGGCTTTCTTCCACTTTATCTTGAGGGGCACGCATCTTAGTATCCACAGGATTGACCGCAACCGCTCGCACCTCCACCAATAATTCACGACCCTGTGGACTTGGTTTTTCAATCTCTACATCGACTAAAGAATCGGGGGCATCAATGGGAAGATATTTATATAAGCCAACTGCTTTCAAGATCGGTCTCCATACAAGTTTTATTAATGAATTATTTGTTAATACATATTATTTCATAGTGAGGACATGGATGTCCGAATATGAGTTAAATCATGGGTTATTTGAACAAATTAAAGCCATGTGAACTATAAATGACCAATATGATGTCAATATTATATGGGCTCGTGAATATGATCGCTTCGACCGCCATGGACGACGGGAGTGCAGAAATTACTAAAAAATATTCTGTCGGCGTAAAAAAGTTGCAACTTGGATGTTGCTGTAGGAGCAATATTCTACGATTTTAAAATTTATCTAATCTAAATACCTGTGCATCACTTAGATACATAACTATTGCATAATTCTCGAAATATTTGTCCTTTAGGTAAGCTGAAATTTGTTTAGCTAGCTCTATGTTGCATATTATTTCAACACGAATATTACTTTCTGTTTCCCAACTTCCCATTCGTGAGCCACGACGGCCTTTACCGCGCGCATTAACTATCGTGTAACCATTCACACCCAGTTTTTCAAAATCATCTACTAAAGAAGACTCGATAGTTGCTTCAGTTATAATTGTTAGAACTTTAATTTTGTGAATATTTTCAGTAGCCATAAATTTTATCCCGTAGTGACACTATACAAAAACTCGGCTAATGATAAATAAATTGGAATTCCTAAAATTACATTAAACGAAAATGTAATTCCAAGTGACGCAGTAAGCGAGAGTGTGGGATTTGCTTCAGGAACAGAAATACGCATCGCGGCAGGAACTGCAATGTATGACGCGCTTGCTGCTAAAGTCGCTAACATGCCAATGCCGCCGATTGATAATCCTAAAAGTAAACCGATAAATCCTCCAATGACTGCAGATAATAATGGCATTAGGATTCCGAAAATAGCCAAAAATAAACCGTGATCTTTCAGGGTGCCTACTTGCATGGCTGCAATTAGTCCCATTTCAAGCAAAAAGATTGCAAGCACTCCTTTGAATAAATCAAAAAATAGTGGTTGTATTGATGATATTCCATCTGGCCCTGCTATCCACCCAATAAATAAACCACCTACTAACAATATAATTCCTTTACCGAGGAAAACTTCATGAAATACAAATGACCACTGCGTATCTCTAGAGATTCCTTTTGCAAGAATAATTCCAACCAAAATTGCGGGAATTTCCAGAAGAACTAAAAGTAGAGGCATGTACTCTTCGTAGAAAATATTTCTAGTTCCATAATAAGCTACAGCGACAGCAAATGTACCAACACTAACAGACCCATAGTGAGCGGCTATAGATGCTGCATCTGCCTTTTTAAATCTTCCTAAATAACGCAAAATTGGGAATGCAACCAATGTCAAAATTGCTCCCATTAAAATCACGGCCAACATATCCGGAATAAGGCTAATGAGAGATTGTTTTGCCAGCTCAACTCCGCCCTTTAATCCAATCGAGATAAGAAGCAGAAAACTAATAAACTCATAAATCTGAGTAGGCAATCGCAACGTAGAACGAAAGATACCAGCTAAAAATCCCAATAAAAAAAATAAGATAATGGGGTCGATGTTATTTCCTTTAATTTTTTCTATTCAATGCGTACTCAAGACTTAAGCTACTAAATACTTCTTGAAACCCAACGATATCAGGCTACGCGTTCTTCAATATATGCATGGACCAAGTAATTTTTTGTTCATGCTCATCCGGAGTAAAAGCGGGTTGTTCGTAATAACGAACGCCTGGACGCACTAGATGTAGAAAATTAAATTAAGCAACACGAAAATTCATTTATCTATTTCGTGCACATTTGAAAAACAGTTTATTAAAACTGTACTTAATTAATGCGTATGTACAACCTCGCCTTTTCGATGCAAATAAATTGCACAAGCTACGCGTAAAAAGGAAGTAAAATTTTGTACGTCTTTATGCGTGTCTAAAATCTCATCGTACAGTACATTGATAAATTGAGGCACGCTTTGGCTTTCTTCCTCTGCCATTTGGTCAAGTATTTCCCAGAATTCATTTTCTAATCGAATACTGGTTACACAGCCTTGAATGCGAATGGATCGACAATCACTATCGTAGCGATCCGGAGGTGTACCGGTATATATATTACACATAGGACTGAACCTTAATTAAATTATGGTTTTAATTATTGTTATATATTTTTTAGTACTCTTATTTATAGTGCAACTAATATATATGTACAAGTAGTATTCCTTTACTACCTGAATATTCGTTAGGTTTTTATACTTAATTTATAAACAAGAGGATAAAAATGGCAAAAGTAATTCATTCAATGATACGAGTGCTCGATGTAGATCGCTCTAAAGAATTTTATGAAAAAGCATTTGGACTTAAAGAAAAACGCTATTTGGATTTCGATGATTTTGCTCTGGTGTATCTAGGTAATGATGAAAACGATTTTGAAATCGAACTGACTCTAAATAAGGGTCAAAAAGATGCTTACACTCATGGCAATGGCTATGGACATATAGCGGTGTGTGTAGATGACTTAGATTCAGAGCATGCACGTATAAAATCCTTGGGTTATGCGCCACAGGATGTGGTGGAATTTAGCCCTGGCGGTGAATTACTAGCAAAGTTTTTCTTCATTAAAGATCCGGACGGATACGAAATTGAAGTTTTACAGAGGCACGGAGCCTATACATAAAAAGGAAATCTATAAATAAATTTATCGCCTCACAAAAATAATAATAATTGAGGCTTAGCGGAGGAGGTATCTATGTTAGACCTTGATCTAACGCGTCGTGAGTTTTTACAAACTAGCGGCACAGTCCTTATGGGGACGATTGCAACTGGCTCAGGTATTTTAAGCATGTTGGCACCCAGCCAAACATGGGCCTTAGAGCTTACAAAACTAGATAAATCTACAGGACATGCGCTGTTACTGGCCACGCGGCAAATTCTTCCGCATGACACTCTCGATGATGCTGTCTATGCACTTGTTGTGAAGGATTTAGATGCTGCTGCGGCAGGCGATGATGCAGTAGCAAAATTACTCACAGATGGCGTTGCTCAGTTAAACGCAGATGCAGGGGGTGATTGGTCTGGAGCAAATGGGGACAAACAATCCGCTGTAATTGAAAAAATGGCCGGCAATGATTTCTTTGAAAAAATTCGCGGTACAGCCATTGTTTCGCTTTATAACAATGAAATGGCCTGGGCACATTTTGGCTATGAAGGGGATGCGTGGAAACATGGTGGTTATTTAACTCGTGGTTTCGATGATTTGAATTGGCTGCCTGATCCACCCGCGGATGCAAGTCCACCGGCTTATGCTGCTGAATAAGGAGAATTACAATGGCTAAATATGATTTAAATGATAACGGCGTAGTAGTTGTAATCGGGTCCGGTGCAGGCGGAGGAACACTTGCAAATGAGTTATGCCAAAAAGGCATCCAAGTAGTTTTACTTGAGGCAGGTAAACGTGAAAACAATGAGAGTTTTGTTAATGATGAGTGGTCATCATTCGGACAAATTTCGTGGCTCGATTCACGCAGCTCTTCTGGCACTTGGAGAGTAGGCAAAGACTTTAACGGCTTACCAGCATGGATTTGTAAAACGGTCGGCGGTTCAACTACACACTGGGCAGGTGCAAGCTTACGATTTCAAGAGCACGAATTTAGAGTAAAAACTGAATACGGTGATATAGACGGTGCCAATATGCTCGATTGGCCTATTACTCTAAAAGATCTTGAACCTTACTACGCAAAAGCCGAAGACAAAATGGGCGTTACGCGAACGAATGATGTCCCGGGCTTACCTGGTAATAATAATTTCAAAGTGATGTATGCCGGTGCAAAAAAACTGGGTTACAAGCACTGCCATACCGGGCGCATGGCAATTAACAGTAAGCCACGTGATGGGCGTGGAGCATGCTTGCAATTAGGTTTTTGTTTCCAAGGTTGTAAAACCGGGGCTAAATGGTCCACCTTAGTTGCAGAAATTCCTAAAGCTGAAAAAACTGGAAAATTAGATTTACGCCCTGAATCACATGTCTTAAAAATAGAACAAGACAAATCAGGAAAAGTAACCGGTGTTGTGTATGCGGATGCCGATGGTAATCAGCACATGCAAAAAGCGCGTGCGGTTTGTGTTGCAGGAAACTCCATTGAAACACCGCGCTTATTATTAAATTCTGAGAATAGTCATAGTCCAGATGGCCTCGCAAATTCATCCGGCCAAGTGGGTAAAAACTACATGCGTCATATGACGGGTTCCGTGTATGCAGCATTTGAAAAACCTGTACATATGTGGCGTGGTACTACCATGGCAGGAATCATCACCGACGAATCCATCAATGATCCAAAACGAGGTTTTGTGGGAGGCTATGAGATGGAGACCTTATCCATAGGCCTACCCTTTATGGCAGCATTTTTGGACCCCGGCGCATGGGGCCGGGACTTTACCAGAAAGATGGATACTTATAGTCATATGGCAGGTATGTGGCTAGTAGGAGAAGATTTACCGCAAGAAACCAATGCCGTAACTTTACATTCAGAAAATAAAGATCAGCATGGTATGCCCACACCGAATGTGCATTTTGATGATCATGAAAATGACATTGCAATGCGCAATCATGCTTATAAGCAGGGATCTGCGATATATGATGCGGCCGGCGCTAAAGAAAACTATTTAGTTCCACCGTATCCTTCTACACATAACCTTGGTACTTGTCGTATGAGTGCCGAAGCAAAAGATGGCGTGTGCAATGCGCATGGCCAAACTCATGACATTTCCAACTTATTCATATCAGACGGTAGTCAGTTCACAACAGGTGCAGCAGAAAATCCAACTCTCACTATTGTAACCTTGGCTATTCGTCAAGCAGATTACATTGCGAAACAATTAAGTGAAAAAGCAATCTAGTTAATCTGTTTTCATAAGTATAAAAAAGCCTCTACTCAGAGGCTTTTTTATACCTTGTTAATAAATTTTATTAATAGAAAATATAAGATTTACGTGAATACCTGCAGTTTCAATCATTAATGTTAATAGCTGAACAATAAACAAACTAAATACTGCTAAGACATCGAAAAGATATCACTTAAAAATTAGTGTTATTCGATATCCGAGAGTTAATGCTTTTAAATCAAGAGATTATTGACTATTTATGTCATAAATAAATATTTTCAGCTTCATAAATAGATATGAATTCGCTTATGAAGAACATTTAAAACTATTATCAAGAGGCATCTACTTATCATGCATAATAAATATGTGTTATCGGTCTATGCCCTTCTTAAAATAATTTTATTCAAGAACACCGTATTGCCGATAAGTTTTTTAAACCCAAGATATAAGTAGATTGGCGGTTTAAACACAATAAGAAAATCGATAGATTAGAAGTGCAGATAAACTGCACCACTTAAATTATAAAAGCAAAAAACGATTAGCATACGCCACGTAAGTTAATTGGGACGTGCTATAGACGAGGGGTTATCAATGAAAGCTAATTATTATCTTTCTCCTACTTTAAAAAGTACGCATCAAATTTCAGATGATTTACATGAGGTTGGTATAAATGATTGGTTTATACATGTCATCAGTAAAGATGAATCTGGACTCAATAAAGAACATGTACATTCTAGTAATTACTTAGAAACACTAGATGTTCTTCGTAATGGTGGTATTGGAGGTTTGATTGGTTTCATCATTGGTGTATTCGCGGCAGGCGCACTTATGTTTTTTAAACCCTTTGGACCTAATATGCCTGAATACGTGTACCTGATTGTGATTGTATTATTTACTTTATTTGGGATTTGGGAAGGCGGTTTAGCCGGTGTAGCGTGTGAGAATAAAAAACTCGCTAAGTTTCATGATGAATTAGAAGAAGGGAAATATTTAATCCTTATCTATACTGGTAAAAACCAGGAGGATGTAGTTAACGAAATGATGGTTCGCAAACATCCTGAAGCGCAATTAGTTGCAACGGATACTCAGTACTTCAACCCCTTCAGCCAGTTAAAAAGATTAGAAAGCTAATCTGAATAAATTTTAGAATACTTATTAATAAAAGATACTGCAGTGAACGCAACCTTAACAGCAACTAGAAATGTTTTAAGTGATTTTGTTGAGATCTGCAAACCTCGTATTGCATTATTAGTTTTGGTAACCACTTTTTCAGGAATGTGGTTAGCAAGTAGTGCCAACTTATCCTTTGATCTTATCTTCTTAACTTTACTCGGAACTGGACTGGCTTCGGCGGCAAGTGGAGCATTTAATAATTATGTTGATCGCGAAGTAGATAAACTTATGGCGCGTACGCGCACTCGTGCCCTACCCTGCTCACGTCTACACCCTCAACAAGCTTTATGGTTGGGCGTAATGTTAAGTCTGTGGTCATTCGCAATTCTTTTCTATTTAGTCAATCCACTGACTGCTTTTTTAGTTCAAGCAACTACATTTTTTTATGTTGTGATCTACACCATGTGGTTGAAACGCACGTCTCCACTGTGTACTGAAGTTGGTGGCGTTGCCGGTGCGATGCCACCCGTAATTGGCTGGGCTGCAGTAACCAATGAAATTGCATGGCCCGCACTAGTGATGTTTTTAATAATGTTTATTTGGCAACCTCCACATTTTTGGGCATTAGCATTATTGCGAAAAGATGAGTATCGAAAAGCAAATTTACCGATGTTGCCCGTAGTTAGCGGTGATCGCGCCACTAAAATTCGAATGTTGCTTTATACCATCGCCTTAGTGCCAGCAAGCTTAGCGATGTACTACTTAGATCTAGTTGGACCTACTTATTTAGTTTTAGCGTTAATACTAGGCATTGCATATTTGGTTTTAACTATAGACTTTGCACGCAAACCGATTACACATAAAAGCACTCGAAAATTATTTGGGTTTTCGATTTTGTACTTATTAGGTTTATTCACATTAATTTTTATTGATTGCCAATGTTATGTTGGATAGGACAGTAGGGGCTTGTCTGATTACATATTAAAAAGTTTGAAATAGGGAGTAACTGATATGGCTGTTGCCATTATTTTAATATTACTTGTTGTCGGATCTGTAATTTTCCATTTTATGAGCCCGTGGTATTTCACGGAACTTGCTTCTAATTGGGGTGCAATTGACACCACAGTGACGATCACTTTTGTTGTGTGCGGAATTGTATTCGTGTTAGCCAATTTATTTATGGCGTATTGCATAATTAAGTTTCGCAATAAGAGTAAAGATCAACGCGCGGCCTACGAACCAGAAAATAAGAAACTTGAAGCATGGTTAACTGTGATCACAACAATAGGTGTAGTCGCGATGCTTGCTCCGGGCCTTGTGGTTTGGGCAAAATTTGTATCCCCGCCTGTTGATGCCAACATTGTTGAAGCAGTAGGACAACAATGGCAATGGAGTTTTCGCTTACCCGGCAAGGATCAGCGCTTAGGCACAGTGGATGCCAAAAAAATAAGCATCGATAATCCATTTGGAATGAATGCAGATGATCCATATGGACAGGACGACATTTTAATTCCAGGAAATGAACTACACATACCGCTCAACCAAGCCGTTAAATTTAACCTACGTTCCAAAGACGTTTTACATAATTTCACCGTTCCACAATTTCGCGTAAAAATGGATTTGGTTCCTGGCATGGTGACATGGCAGTGGCTAACACCAACACGTGTAGGTGAATTTGAAATACTTTGTGAAGAACTTTGCGGCATTGGTCACCACACAATGCGTGGCAAAGTGGTTGTTGACGAAGAAAAAGATTATCAAGCATGGTTATCGCAACAGAAAACCTATGCCCAATTCCTAGCTGAAAAAGAAATTCATGCCGATGTCGCTGCGGGCAAAGCACTTTATCAAGTTTGTGCTTCGTGCCATGGGCTAGAAGGTGAAGGTAATCCTGCTCTCAATTCTCCTAAGATCAGTGGTCAAGAGACTTGGTACCTTAAAAGACAGTTAGGGTATTTCAAACACGGGATTCGTGGCAGTGATCCTAATGATACCTATGGTGCACAAATGGCACCCATGGCAGCAACGCTTGTTGATGATGCTGCAATGAACAACATAGCGGCCTACATACAAACTCTTCCCGACAACCCCGCACCTCAAACTATTAAAGGTGATGCTGAAAAAGGCAAAAGACTTTATGTCACTTGTGGTAAATGTCATGGCAAGAGTGCTGAAGGTAGATGGGCCGTTAATGCACCGCGGATAAAGGGCATGAGCGATTGGTATTTGCTCACTCAACTTCAAAACTTTAAACAAGGATTACGTGGTGCACATCCTGGCGATGTCACGGGTAGGCAGATGGAATCTATGGTGCTGAGTTTAAGTGATGAAAAAATGCATGATGTGATTGCATACATTAATTCTTTATAAATTTTTTAGTAACAAGTAAATAGTAGAGTAACGAGGTAAATAAGATGGCACACGTTGCACTCGCCGACGAAGGTCAAGCGCTTCATCATCCTAAAACGTGGATTGGAACCTACGTATGGAGCCAAGATCATAAAGTAATAGGCATTCAATACATATTAACTGCAACTGCAGTAGGTGTAGTCGCGCTCGTGCTATCCGGCATGATGCGTTTACAACTGGGTTTCCCAGGGGTATTTGATTTAATTCAACCGGATGAATATTACCAAGCCGTGACTATGCACGGCATGATCATGATTGTATTCATGCTTACGGCATTTTTCCTGGGTGGTTTTGGCAACATACTGGTGCCGTTAATGTGCGGAGCTCGGGATATGGCCTTTCCGTATATGAATATGCTCAGCTATTGGGTGTATTTATTATCTGTAATTGTTGTATGTGCAAGTTTCTTTGTACCCGAAGGTCCTACTGGAGCAGGTTGGACACTCTACCCGCCTCAAGCTGTCACGGAAGGTACAGCCGGTGCCGACTGGGGAATTGTTTGTATGACGGTGTCTTTGGGTTTATTCGTTGTCGCGTTCACTATGGGCGGTTTGAACTACGTGACGACTGCATTTCAGGCTCGTACACGCGGTATGACTCTTATGCGTATGCCTTTGTCAGTATGGGGCATCATCATGGCAACAATTTTAGGTCTGCTTGCATTTCCTGCTTTGTTAGTAAGCGTAATTATGATGACGCTAGACAAAATGTTAGGTACAAGCTTTTTTATCCCCGCAATTTCTTCCTTAGGTGAAAACCTAAGTCATGAAGGTGGTAGCCCGATTTTATTCCAACACTTGTTCTGGTTCTTTGGGCATCCCGAAGTGTACATTGTTGCATTACCTGCTTTCGGTATCGTTTCTGACTTGGTCAGTACTCATGCGCGTAAAAATATATTTGGTTTCCGCATGATGGTATGGGCTTTAGTTGCGATTGGTGGTTTAAGTTTCATTGTATGGGCACACCATATGTACGTCAGTGGTATGAACCCGTATTTCGGATTTTTCTTTGCCACAACAACATTAATTATTGCGGTTCCGACGGCGATCAAAGTCTATAACTGGGTGCTGACGTTGTGGCAAGGCAACATTCATTTGAATGTGCCGATGTTATTTGCCATTGGCTTTATCTTTACCTTTATTCATGGCGGCATCACGGGTTTATTCCTCGGTAATGTGGTTGTAGACGTTCCTCTGTCTGATACCTATTTTGTAGTGGGACACTTTCATATGGTCATGGGAGTATCACCGTTCTTAGTTGTATTTGGTGGAATTTATCACTGGTTTCCGTTGCTCACTGGACGCATGTTGAATGACACCATGGGCAAGATTCACTTCTGGATGACCTTCTTAGGCACCTATGCCATTTACTTACCAATGCACTACATTGGCATTTTAGGTGTACCACGTCGTTACTTTGCCAATGGTTCGACAGAATTCTTACCTGAATCTGTTCAGACAGCGAATGTGAGCATTACGATTGCTGCATTAGTTGTAGGTACGGCGCAATTCTTATTCTTGGTTAACATCTTCTGGAGCATCTTCAAAGGCAAGCGAGCAGAAAAGAACCCTTGGCGTGCCACCTCACTGGAATGGCAAACACCGGACATGCCTCCTAAACATGGTAACTGGGGACCAGAACTTCCTGTAGTCCATCGTTGGGCATATTCCTACAGTGTTCCAGGCGCACGTGAAGACTTCATTCCGCAAACGGAAGAACCAAGTGAAAATACTAAAGGTGATGTGCACTAGTCATGACCGCAACACTCATCTTTCTAGCAGTAATAATGGGCGGAGTCGTAATATGGCTCATTCGCCAAACGATCAATGTGCAACCCTGGGCTGAAGAAGGGCCAATAGGTCAACATCATGCGGGAGGCGCATTTTCTATTCCTGCTGCAAAAATTGGTTTAGTTGTATTTCTTGCGGTAGCAAGCTCGTTATTTTCATTATTTATCAGTGCTTACTTTCAACGCATGGAGTATGGAGACTGGACACCATTACCTGAACCAGGTTTGTTGTGGATAAACACTGGCATGCTTGTTCTGGCCAGTGTGTTCTTTCAACGCGCACGTAATGCTGCAATTAAAAGTTTAGCTAGAAATGTGAAATCGAATTTAATGATTGCAGGTTTATTTACTTTTGCATTTATTGCTAGCCAGCTGTGGGTCTGGAAAGGACTACACGATGCAGGCTTTTTCTTAACCAGCAATCCTGCCAATTCGTTCTTTTATGTGCTTACCGCCATTCATGCTTTACATATCTTGGGTGGTTTGTGGGTATGGAGTAAATCGGTTTTCAAACTTCAAACTAATGCTGAAGTTCACAAAGTTCGTATGAGTGTCGAACTATGCGCAATTTACTGGCACTTTTTATTACTAGTTTGGTTAGTGCTATTTGCACTACTGTTATCAACCTAAATTTTCAAAAGGAATAACAAAACATGTCAAGTTCAGGACAAGTCACAGATCAAGGTGTAGTGAATGATCTGGTAGACGATTGGGCAGAAGAAAAAGAAGTCTTTAAGGTTCATTGGGGCAAAGCCATGATGTGGATCTTTCTGTTAAGTGACACATTTATTTTTACTTCATTCCTTACCGGTTATATGAAAGTTCGTGCGAGCTCTACGATCCCATGGCCAAATGCAAGCGAGATCTTTGCGTTGAGTTTTGGTGGAGACCCTATTCCATTAATCTTGATTGCGATCATGACATTTGTACTTATTACCAGTAGTGGCACGATGGCGCTTGCGGTGAACTATGGTTACCGTCGAGACCGTGGGAAAACAGCAACGCTATTATTTATAACTGCCGCCTTCGGACTTTTATTTGTTGGCATGCAAGCATTTGAGTGGACCAAGCTTATTGTTGATGAAGGCGTACGTCCCTGGGGTAATCCATTTGGTGCACCACAGTTTGGTGCCTGCTTTTTTATGATTACGGGATTTCACGGGGCTCATGTATCAGGTGGTGTCATCTACCTAACCTACGTTGCCATTGGCGTGCTCAATGGTCGCTATGAGAAAAAAGGCTATGACATTGTTGAGATATGTGGCCTGTATTGGCACTTCGTGGATTTGGTTTGGGTATTTATTTTTGCATTCTTTTATCTTTGGTGAGGTATAACCATGTCAGCATCAAAATCAGGACACCAAGAACATCCTCTTAGCATTTATCTTTGGATTTGGGTCTTATTGTTCGTGCTTAGCACATTTTCTTATATGGTAGATTATTACCAGCTACAAGGTGCCTTGCGCTGGAACCTCATCATCATCTTTATGATGCTAAAAGCAGGTTTCATTGTTGCAATCTTCATGCATATGACCTGGGAGCGCATCACCTTGATCACCGCTATCTTGGTACCTCCGCTATGCCTGCTGGTTTTAATAGTGTTGATGTCAATTGAAGGTCAATACACACATAAGTCTAGAGCTACTTTCTTTGGCCTCGAAGAAGCGCCCGTTGTTGAACATCATGGCGAGAAGAGTCATTAATTGCGGACTCATATTTTTTATTCAACTTAATTACGTAACGGTGTATTCTTAATTGATAATTCATTCATAATTAGAAATCTATAATTCGCCCTTTCCGTAATATTCTCATTTGCTACATCTGTAGCATCTTTATTTGCACAAATGCATTTGCGCATGGGGGCGTGTTTCTTGAAGATGATATTTGTGTTATTCAAATTGATTTCTTTCAAGCACATTTCACAATCTATCAACCTCAAATCACTCAGCATGAGGAATTTTGTGAGGATATTCCTGAAATTGGAGATACAATTTTTGTAATGGAATATCTACATGATGGCTTAAGAGAAATGCCCATAGATTTTCGCATTATCAAAGACACACAAAAGTTAGGGCGTTTTGCAAAATTAGAAGACGTTGAGAAAATCGAAAATCTCGATTCACATACTGTTCTTTATCAACCCCCGCAAACCGGACCTGATGGCATCTACTTAGCCAAGTACGACTTCTTGGAAGAAGGCTATTACATTGGTATTGTAAGTGCTGAACGATTGAGCGATGGAATGGTCTACACGGCTGTATTCCCTTTTCAAGTTGGTAGCAATAGTTGGGGATATATACCTTTAATAATTATTATTGCTATCTTTTTACAACTTAATTACTGGCTAATGAGCGGAGGTTTTGCGCGTTTACGCAAAATATTTTCATCATGAAATTTGCAAATATCATAGTTCTATTATTCGTAAGTTTTTCTGTTTTGGCTAATACCAATATAGAAGCTACCAAGGAATCAAATAATCAACTATTTAAAGTTAGTTTTATAAGCAAAGCAGATCCAATCAAAATTAATAAAATACATACATGGATTATTCATATCGAAGACATAAATGGTAACAATATCGAAGATGCAACTATTACTGTAGATGGTGGTATGCCGGCACATGACCATGGGCTCCCTACACAACCACAAATAACAAAGCATTTAGGTGATGGCCGCTATTTACTCGAAGGTATGAAATTCCATATGTTGGGATACTGGACCGTAACCATATCTATTTCCCATGGCAACCTAAGCGATGAAGTAACTTTTGAATTAAATTTTTAAACTTGATTCATGAGTTTTATAAACCTTCCCAGAATCCAATACATCATTTTTGCTCTAGTTATTTTATTAGTTGCTTATTGGCTAGTATCAAATAAAAATTCTAAAATCGATTGGTCTGCAGAAGAAATAAAAGTTTTAAATACTTTATCTTTAGACAGCATAGATAAACTACCTAAAAGTCACAGCAATATCGTTGCTGATAATCCTGCTGCTGCAGAATTAGGTTGGTTGCTCTTTTTTGACGAGCGCTTGAGTCATAACGGCAAAGTTTCCTGTGCAACCTGCCATATTCCGGAACTTAAATTCACTGACGGCTTAAAAACTGCAGCGGGTGCCCAAGCAGGTTTACGCAATACCAATACACTAATTGGTGTTGCATACAGTCCTTGGCAATTTTGGGATGGACGCAAAGATAGCCTGTGGTCACAAGCATTATCACCTTTGGAAAATGAATTGGAGCATGCAGGCACGCGAACACAATTTATTCATATCATTTCCAATGATGAAAATTACAAAAAAAAGTATCAACATTTGTTTGGACCGTTGCCTGATTTTTCAGACCCAACTCGTTTCCCCAAGTCTGCTGGCCCTATTAACAATAAAAATATTAATCAAGCTTGGCAAAAAATGGCAAGTGAAGATAAAAATTTGGTTACCAATGTATTTGTGAATATCGCGAAAGTAATTGAAGCATATGAACGACTACTGCTTCCAGGTCGAAGTAGATTTGACGATTATGTACAGGGTGTAGTTGAAAATAATACTGAAAAATTAACTGCACTCTCCAAAGATGAAGCTCGAGGACTAAAATTATTCATTGGCAAAGCACAATGTATTAATTGTCATAACGGGCCTTTGTTTACCAATAATGAATTTCATAATACCGCTATACTTTCCCCTACTCGTCAACTGCCGAGCATAGGTAGAGTTGAAGGTGTCCGTAAAGTATTTGATGATCCGTTTAACTGTCTAGGACAACATAGTGATGCAGAAAAAAATCAATGCGCTGACTTACGCTTTGCAAAATCAGGGGACGAATTAATTGGCGCCCACAAAGTGCCCACGCTAAGAAATGTCGTGGAAACAGCCCCCTATATGTATGCTGGACAATTAGAAACGCTTGAAGAAGTAATTGAACATTACGATAGCGCACCGCTGGCAATGATTGGCCATAATGAAAGTAAACCACTTGAACTAAGTAACAAAGAAAAAAAACAACTCGAGCTATTTTTATCTAGCTTATCTAGCCCATTAGCCACAGATCCTAAGTGGCTTAAAAACCCTCATTTATGAAAAGAAAGCACTAAGCTATTGCTAAAGAAATAGTCATAGGGCTCAAACAATCTATCCTGTTAAAGATATAATTTTGTTCAACAATTTCTTACTATTAAATGAGTAATATCACATAGATTAATATTCATACTATCCCTCCTTTATTGCGGAGCTTATAAATTGAACGCCACTATTACTGCGGTTCGCACACAAGCAAGTGACTTTTTTGAACTGTGTAAACCACGAATTGCTTTACTGGTCTTACTTACCACTTTTACGGGTATGTGGTTAGCTGGCGGCGGTTCTGTACCACTTGAACTAGTTATTTATACTTTACTTGGAACCGGTCTTGCCTCTGCTTCGAGCGGCGCATTAAATAACTATGTAGATCGTGAAGTAGATAAGCTGATGGCACGCACACGTACACGCGCCTTACCTTCAGCTAGGCTTTTCCCACAACAAGCGCTATGGCTGGGAGGATTATTAAGCATTTCATCTTTTGTAATCCTGTTTTATTTAGTTAACCCACTAACAGCTTATTTGGCATTGGGCACAACATTTTTCTATGTAGTGATCTATACCATCTGGCTGAAACGTATCACGCCATTGTGCACAGAAATCGGCGGTGTAGCAGGTGCACTTCCTCCTGTGATTGGTTGGGCGGCAGTCACCAACGATATAAGTTGGCAAGCCATGGTAATGTTTATCATCATGTTTATATGGCAGCCGCCACACTTTTGGGCTTTAGCATTATTGCGGGCTGAAGAATATCGACGTGCGAAATTACCTATGCTGCCAGTCGTAAGTGGTATGGAAATTACTAAATTTCGAATGCTGTTATATACCATCGTACTCATTCCTATAAGTACAATGATGTTTTGGCTTAACTTAACAGGGCCTGTCTATTTAACTGCAGCATTAGTACTTGGCGCAATTTACTTATTTATCACTATTGATTTTGCGCGCAAACCAATCACCCACCAAAGCACTAAACGATTGTTTGGCTATTCAATAATATATTTATGCGGCTTATTTGTATTTATTTTTGCAGATTGTCAATGTAATTCTGCGCTGTAATTTACATTTACAGCAACAAAGTCATATTCTCTTGATGGCAACATCCATCACTCTCAATTCTTAAAGCATTTTCTAAGAATTTTAGTTTCAAGAATAATAGCCGATATAGTCATATCAGCTTAACTACCTGCCACTAAAATTATGAAAATAGTGCTTTGCATAGTCATCGTATTTTTACTCGCTTCTGAAAACGCATACTCTTCAGTAAAAACCATTACCTGTAGCTATGATACTTTTGCATCTGTGCAAAAAGTTGATAGAACTACTGAAGTAATGAAGCTAACCTTCACCGTGAATACTGAAACCAGTGAGGCTAAAATAATTCGCAAAAATGGAATTACTGAAGTTGATTTGTATCCAACTGGGGGCGGATTTACGTTTATTGAAGTTAATGAGCGAGGCAACGTGCTTACCACAACCGTAGACGTCCATGGAAAATCAGCACACAGCCGTAACACTATTTTAGATAGTGAACTGGTGCCAAGTCAGTTTTATGGAACATGCGATTACAAATAGTACATTTAACTTTCTTCTTAGCCCTGATCATATAATTCACACGGACTGCGTAGCTCATCCGGAATATTGGGTGGACATATTCCACATACCTCGTTACCTGGTACCGCAAAATCAATTTTTTTAGGATAAGGTAAATCCAAGTCATTCATAATTTTTACAAACTGCTCTTTAGGCATACCATTTCCTAAACGTGGATTACGCGCTTTTTCCTGTGCAATGCTGCTTACATGACGACCGGCATAATCATGTGCTGGATATACCAAGGTTTCTCCAGGCAAGGAAAATAATTTTTCTTGAATGCTTTCATATAATTGACCCGCATCGCCTGATTGAAAGTCAGTGCGACCACATGCATCAATTAATAATGCATCTCCGGTAAATACCATTTGCTGAGACCCTTGTTTGATTAAATACGCATAATGATGGTCAGTATGCCCGGGTGTAAACAAGGGATGTAATTGTATTGAGCCTATTTTAAATACCTGGCCTTCTTCGGCGTATAAATCTGCGCAAGGAAGTTGTGTTTGTTTTGGATAAACAATTTCACATTGAGTTATTGCCTTAAGCTTAGTTGCACTGGTTAGATGATCAGCGTGTATATGTGTATCGATTGTATAATTTAACTTTAAACCCAATGTCTGAAGCACGTCCAAATCACGTTCCACTGTTTCCAAAACAGGGTCAATTAAAGCGACCTGACCCTGTTCTGGGCAAGCAATCAAATACGTATATGTTGAAGAACTACTCTCAAATAACTGACGAAAAATCATTTTAAATTTTATCCATGTGCGATTGGTTTATCTGTAAAAAGAAAATCTTTTAACTCATTATCAAATGTTGGATCTTGCCTACGAATCCATTCTAATACCATAGCTGCATGCTCTTTCTCCTCGTCACGATTATGGGCGAGAATAGCTTTTAGGTCTTTATCCTTACATGCATCCACGCGTTGGTTATACCAATCAACAGCCTCAAGCTCTTCCATCAAGGAAGTAATCGCTCTATGCATATCTCGCGTTTCATCCGATAATTCATCTATTGGTTCATGATAACCTTCATTTGCCATATTTAACCTCTTATTATCTAATTAGCTTAACCGTAGTTTACTAAACCAAACAATAATTTATCCAGAAAGTTAGCTATGCAATACGATGTGATTGATGCCCAGGTATACCCTGACGGACAACTCGATGTTTTATCTAAGATTGAAGTCAGCCGACTGTTAGATAACAGCCAAGGGGGCTTATTCAGCTTATTTCGTAATTCATCTCTAGCAGTACTAAATTGCGGTAATCCGCTAGACGATGGCCGTGAATTATTACAACGTTATGAATCCTTTGATATCTCGTTAGTTCAGGAAGAAAAAGGCATCAGCCTTAAATTAAGCAATGCACCTGCTAGTGCATTTGTAGATGGCTCAATAATTAAAGGAATAGGCGAGCATTTATTTTCTGTTTTGCGTGACGTTATCTACGCCAATGATGAAATCTACGCAAACCCAAAATTAAATCTGCAAACATCTGAAGGCATAACTGATGCAGTTTTTCATATTCTTCGCAATGCCGATGTCTTGCAACCTAATGAAGAACCTAATTTAGTCGTTTGTTGGGGAGGACACTCTATCAGCAGAAAAGAATATGATTATTCTAAAGAAGTGGGTTATCAGTTAGGTTTGCGCGGCTTTGACATTTGCACAGGTTGTGGACCAGGAGCAATGAAAGGACCCATGAAAGGCGCAACGATTGGGCATGCAAAACAGCGTGTTAAGAACTCTCAATATCTTGGTCTAACGGAACCCGGAATTATTGCAGCCGAACCACCTAATCCAATCGTTAATGATTTAGTCATCATGCCGGATATCGAAAAACGCTTAGAAGCTTTTGTGCGACTTGGTCACGCCATGATTGCATTTCCTGGTGGAGTCGGTACTGCAGAAGAAATATTTTACACGTTGGGCATGTTGTTGCACCCAAGCAATAAGGACATACCTTTTCCATTTGTTTTTACCGGCCCCGAGAGTGCAAAAGATTATTTCACAGAAATTGATAACTTCATTGGTATTACTCTCGGCAAGCAAGCACAAAGCTTCTACAAAATAATTATCAATGATCCAAATGCAGTAGCTAAAGAAATTCAATCCGGTATTGATAATGTAAGCAAATATAGAGAAAGCAAAAATGATGCTTACTACTTCAACTGGACATTGAATATCGACCCAATTTTACAAATACCTTTCAAACCCACTCATGAGAATATGCAGGCATTAGCTCTCCATGATGATCAAGACGAGTTTCAGCTAGCCGCTAATATTCGTAATGCTCTATCAGGAATAGTTGCAGGAAATGTAAAAGATGAAGGAATTAAAGCCGTCGAAAGTCAAGGACCTCTAAAACTAAGGGGTGCTCATAATATACTAGAACCATTATCCTCATTATTAGAATCATTTACAGCCATGCAAAGAATGAAGATATCTAGCAGTGGCTACAAACCCTGTTATGAAATAGAGTTCTCTGATTGATTGCTGGTTTCAATTCTTGATAAGAATTATTCATTCTGAATCAAGAAACTTATTTCCAAAAATCCCAAACCTCATAGTAAGTATGATCATTTTTGAAAATAGTTCGAATACCTGCTTGACGATTATGTTTTTTACATCTTTCCACTGCGTGGTTATAGGCAGAAGAACCATCCGAGTCTTTTCGCGCGCGAAAATGAGTAACCAGATACCAACCTTTGCGGTTTAAAATATCTGTATCCTCACCATCGAGAGTTTCAATTTTTATAGAATTTTCTGACACGCTAGTCCAACCTCCCTTGTTTTTGAATCTAAATTCATTTTAAATCCATGTAATACATAGACTTATAGTATTCACACTATACATATAACTACTAAGGATCATGAGTGAATACCGATGTTGTGCAAAATTCTAGGTTTAAATGGCTGGACTTTACAATTATTACAAACACATATTATCTTGGATGAGAGCGTTTAATAAAACTCAAAAAATTGATCGCTTTTTTTATATAAAAATTCAAAAAAATTAACCATCTTTAATGTATGCCTTTATCTAATCGCACAAACTTACTACCAAAAGATGGAGAGGTATATTTTCATCCCGGTTTATTTTCTGAATTCGAGAGTCAAATATTATTTAATTCATTATGTGATTCAATCGAATGGAAACAAGAAGAAATCAAAATTTTTGGAAAATGGGTAAAACAACCAAGACTAAGTGCATGGTATGGAGAACTGAATAAAGAATATTCCTATTCAGGAATTACTCTCAAAGCCAAACCCTGGAATCAACCACTTCTTGCAATAAAAAATAAAATTCAATTGGCTATAAACTATGAGTTTAACAGTTGTTTGTTAAACTTTTATAGAAACGGACAAGACAGTATGGGCTGGCACCGCGATAATGAAAAAGAACTTGGTCGTAGACCCGTGATCTGCTCTGTAAGTCTAGGGACAAGTAGAATTTTCCGTATGCAACATATTAAAGAAAAGAAATCGAAAGTAAGTATTGATTTACCTTCGGGTAGTTGTTTATTAATGCGAGGAGATGCGCAACAATTTTGGAAACATGCTATACCCAAACAGCCTAAATGTAGCAAAGCTAGAATTAATCTTACTTTTAGAAAAATTTTCTAATCATTATTTTCTAAAATCCAATGGATAGTAAAATATTTATGACATTACTCTGAATAACTCACTAAATTATGCAGTCACTGTTTCTTTTGCTTCCTGTGATAAACTCTTGTTTAATACGAAATAACCTAATATTCCTGAAAGAAGTGAGCCTATAAGAATACCGATGCGTTCATCAACTAAATAATTGGCGCCTGTTTCTTCAAATGCTAACGAGCCAATGAATAAACTCATTGTAAAACCAACCCCACAAAGTGCTGCAGTGCCATATAATGACATCCAGGAAATATCCTCAGGTAATGTAGTGAGACGCAATTTAACGCCTACCCAACAAAAGATAAAAATTCCTATTTGATTTCCAAAAAATAATCCAAGCGCAATTCCAAGAGGAATGCCATGCAAAATTTTATCCAGCCCAAAATTTGAGAAATCTACGCCAGCATTACAAAATGCGAATATGGGTAAAATAATGAGCGTAACAGCTGAATGTAAGTCTTTTTCTAAACTTTTCAGTGGTGAAATATTTGGGTTTGAGGTTGAACGAAATGGAATAAACAACGCAAGTATTACGCCTGCAAGAGTCGCATGTACCCCTGATTTCAGCATAGCAACCCACATTACTATCCCTAAAATAATGTAGATACTTTTATCGGTAACTCCTTTTCTGTTGATAATAAAAAGAATCAAACATGAAAATGCTACCACTATCAAAGCAGTCAAAGATATTTTACTTGTATAAAATAAAGCGATAATCAAGATTGCACCAATATCATCTAAGATCGCTAACGAAGTAAGAAAAACTTTCAAACTGATAGGTACTCTTGAGCCTAAAAGTGAAAGAATCCCAAGTGCAAATGCAATATCAGTAGCAGCAGGAATTGCCCAACCCTGTAACGCTATTGGATCATCAAAATTAACCGCTGTATAAATTAATGCAGGAATCATCATTCCACCAACAGCACCTAACGCTGGCAGAACAATTTTTTTACGATCAGATAATTCCCCCTCTACAAATTCACGCTTAAGCTCAAGGCCAATTAAAAAGAAAAACACCGCCATGAGCCCATCATTTACCCAGAGTAACAACGGCTTATATATCTCTAAACCCCCAACTTTTACCGCCACAGGAACATCAATCAGCATCGAGTAATAAACGCTCAACGGCGAGTTCGCAACAAGAATAGCCATGAAAGCAGTGGTAACTAAAAGAACACCTGCAAATGACTCCTCCTGGATATACTTGGCTATAAATGTATGATTTTCGTTTTGCATAGGACTATATGAAGAGTTTCTCTCTTGCAGTTTCGGTAATACACATCACACCTGGATGTTTTAACTTACGCTCAGGCGATATCGCATAATAAGTTTCTTTCAGTTCTTCAACGGTACCAATCAAACCAGCGTGATACATATGTTCAACATGATCAGAAATAGCGGTTGGAGCAGGGAAAACACCTGCACCTGCGCTCCCAAATGCCTTTAATAAAGCGCTGTCGTCAAATTCTGAAACAACACTGACATCGATTCCAATTTGGTCAAACCAATCTTCCAAATTTCTTCTCAATACATTTGATTTTACCGGCATTAGCATCGGCGCATTATTTAGTGATTGTGGAAATTTTTTTTTATAAGGGTGAGCTATTCGTTTTTGTGCAAAAAATGAAATCGTACTATTTCCAAGAATATGGTTGTAAGCCTTAACATTAAGACCGGTAGGCAGAGGTCGGTCTGATAAAACTAAATCTAACTTATGAACCGCTAAATCACCAAGAAGTTTTTCTAAATTACCCTCGTAGCAGACTACTCTTACTGGGTCTTCTAACTTGAGCACGGGCTCTAGAATACGGTAAGCAATCAGCTTAGCTATTGAAAAAACTACTCCTACATTCAATTCAAGAGGTTTACCAGGTTCCTTGCTTTTCAGGCGCTGTGAAAGCTCAGCACCAAGTGAAAAAATTTCATCTGCATAAATATGGACAATTTGCCCTGTATCTGTGAGCACTAAACCTCGGCCTTTCCTTTGAAAAAGTGCTTCGCCAACGGTTTCTTCTAACAGTTTCAACTGTCCACTGATGGTTTGAGGCGTAATGTGCAGCACCTCCGAGGCCCTGGCGATACTTCCTTCCCGCGCAACCGTCCAGAAATAAAGCAAGTGATTGTAATTAAGGTGCCTCAAGTGTTCTTTTTATCAAGGTAAAGGAAGGTAGATATAATGCCTGAAGTCTTTTATAAGGAAAAGTCGTATTTTAATACTTTATTATTCGGTTTTATCGAATTATTGATACGGACGAAACAGATCTATTTCCAGACAAAAACTAATCATCTAGTTAAAACGAAGTATGCCTCAAAAATAAACGAATTGTGGTAGTGGTTTTGTTTGATTAGCCTTTACACATCATTAACGACAGTAAAGGTAAACATGCAACTTAGTATTCAGTCTCATAATATTGAGATAACTGATCATTTACACAGTTTCACTGAAAAGAGAATAATCGAAACATTTTCTAATTTGAACAAGAACGTCAAAAAAATAAATGTTCGTTTGTTTTTGCTTAACAGTAACTCAAAAACCTCTAAAGTAGCATGCCAGCTACAGGTGCACACCCGCTGCCTCCCTACAATTTATAGTGAGTTACGTGCAAACGACGTTTATAAAGCAGTTAATTCAAGTGCGAAACTTGCTCGTAAAAGTGTTAGCAAAAGACTCACAAAATTTGAAGCATTACTTAAGAAAATTAAGTTTCTTAATAAACAAAAGGCTCGCACCTCAACTCTGAAATTACCTTATCGTCAACAACAACTAACAAGAGAATACGCATGAAGACATTTAATTTAGCATCAATAAACAAACCAAGATTTTTATTTGCATTGGTTTTATTTTTACCTTTTGCTACTCAAGCAGAAATTCAGAAAAATAATATCTCAGGAAATAACATAGATACCAATACTGTCAATATATTGGTTGAAAATATTCTCAAAGAAACTGAGGATGCATTAAGGAAAGTAAAATCTGAACCTGACAATTCTCTTGAACATGTTAAAAGTGCTATAACTACCATTCGCTCGCTTGAGCGTCAGCTATCACCTGACACTCATGTGGAAAATAAAAGTCCTTTGATTGTTGATAATTCGAAGGAATATTGGTTTGCATATCCATCCATTCGAAAAGAAGTTGTTGATAACAAAACTATGTTTCCAACCATTCACACCAAATTTGAATCCGGTATCTTATACCAGGGCTCTAGCACTGACGTTAAGGATCAATTTAACGCCTACTTCGATTATCCCTTCGCACACGCAAGTTTAATCACGGCAAGAGAGGCATTGGTTGCTAACAACGAACGAGAGGCTATAAGCTCACTCAAATGGGTTTTCGAAGCTATATATATAAGTCCTGACTTTTATGTAGCTGATTTAGAAGATGAATTTTTAATGGATAAACTATTCAACCTTAAGGGTGAATTCCCTTCTTTTACAAGTTTAACTAAATAGCAATTGTAGAAATTGGTGACGTTTATCAATCAATAAACTTACATTCATTTTTGGATTTGTTTTATTACTGTTTATTTAGAAATAATTATAGGATTAGAACTCATGTTAAGAACAGACGATATATATGAAGAAATCATTAGAGAGCATATATTTCATTCTAAAAACTATATGAAATCTCTGGATAGTGCACATTATCATTCACATGGCGTTAATTTAGCATGTATTGATGATATTAAAATACACATCAGTATGCATGATAATGTAATTCATGATGTCAGTTTTGAAGGCGTATGCTGTTCAATTACTAAAGCTTCAGCCTCTTTAATGACCGAAGAACTAAAGGGGAAACCTCAAATTGAAGTATTAAATTTATTCAAGAAAATTGATCTGCTATCGACTACCAATTGCGATTACGATGGTATTTTTGAGCTCTTAATTAAACATTTATTTGAAGTTTCTTCAAAAAAGCAGAAGCATGAAACGAGTGCGTGTGTAATGCTCCCATGGAAAACGATGATAAAGGCTATTAAGAGTAGTAAATTAACAAGCCAAAGCTATAACTGATGATAAATTTAACACCAAGGATTTAAAGTTTACCTTGTTGACAGCACACGATTAAATCCCTTACCCATTAGTGCTGATATCCTCCCCCCAAGGTATTTACCCCGACTTTACATTAATTATTTGTAAGTCGGGGTTTTTTATATATATAAAGACTATAAAAATCGAATTATTAATGCGTCATAAACGACTAGTCGATTAATGCTACATCAAATAAACTTTTAATTAATTTGATATAAGGTCATAAAATGGAAGAAATAAATATACAATCACACGGCATTAAACTAACAGAGCAAATGAGAAAACATATAATGCAACGTTTAAACAGTGTTTTTGGTTTTGATAAAACAAAAGTCCAAAAAATTGTTATTAAATTATTCGAACATGATCAGAATAATAGCGGTTCAGAAATTACCTGTCACATTAAAATTTATATCAAAAATAAACCTGTAATTATTACTAAACTAAAGTCTCTAGATGTTTTAACAGCAATTACTTTAGCCATAGAACGTACAAAACTTAAACACGACCATCAATTAAACGATCAACACAATAAGAATAAACGAATACTACTAAACCAAAAGCCACTTGCGTATGGCTCATACAGAATTTATCAGTGATTAACAATTAAGTGTCTAGTAAATATGAAGACTATGAGTAATTGTGATCATAATGAATTACAATCTACGCTAACCTACCAATGTGGTTAATAGAACTCGTTTTCTTGAGAAAATAAAACAAGCTCTTCTAAAACGTCGTTAGCTTTATAAAATCGATCTTTAGGGTATTTGGCTAACATTTTATTTATGATGGGCTGTAATTTTCGTAACTCATAGGGAAGTTCAGGAATTGGGTTGCGTAAATGTGCAAATAATACGGTAATGATATCTTTTCTTGTATAAGGCGGTGTACCGCAGTCGTATGGGGGTTCACCTGTTAACATCTCATAGAATACAACTCCTAAAGAGTAGATATCTGAGCTAGGACCAATCGGCTTTTTACGCAAAATGTCGGGGCTCATATATCGTGGAGTACCTTGACTGGATTTATTCATAACTTCCTTACGGTGCTCTAGCTCATCGGCGATTCCGTAATCTGATAAAACCACAGAGTTCTCATCTCTAAATAAAATATTTTCTGGTTTAATATCACGATGAATAAAACCATGTTCATGCGAATAAGCGAGTGCGGAAGCCACTTGTTTCACTACATTAAAGGTCCACTCTAGATCGAATGATCCTTTCATATGTCTGCGCAAATTACCCCATGGCATATACTCCATAGCAATGTAGTGATATTCATCAACTGTACCAACATCATGGATGGGAATGATATTTGAATGTGAAAGGTTGGCGTTTATGCGTCCTTCTTGAAAGAAATTTGCAACACGCTCTTCATCATGTACCAGATGCGGATGCATGATTTTCAAGGCAACTTGCCTACTTAAAGATCTTTGAATGGCTACATAGACTTCTGCCGTCCCACCAGTTCCGCATATGCCGACAATTTCGTAACCCGGGACATTTATGTTATACGAGCTTTCTTTAAAATCACTAGCAGTTTTACCATCTGCCCGAAAGGTAAGATCTAAGATTTCAGTCACATGTACCCCTATCCTTGTATTACAGATAGCTTAACAACAACTATCTCATTTTTATACTTTTTGCAGTACAGAGCAATTCTTCTTTCACTTATGATGCAATCTTGAAGGAGTTTATAAGCGTTATTAACTCGTCTTCATTATACGGTTTAGTAATATAAGCATTCACACCTAATCGTTGGGCTTCTTTTCGATGTTTTGCCGTCGCTTTGGAGGTAATCATAATGATCGGTGTTAATGCCGTTTCAGTGTTCGCTCGTAAATGGTCGATTAGCTCAAGTCCATTCATACGCGGCATTTCCAAATCAGTGAGCACGATTGACGGCACTTGTTTTCGAATTTTATCAATAGCCTCAACTCCATCTTTCGCAGTGCTGACATTGAAACCTAAATCTTGCATGAACAGTGCTAAAGATTTTCGCGTACTAATAGCATCTTCAACAATTAGTGCAGAGTATTCTAACTGCTGTGTATTTATAAAATCTTTTTGAGGTGCTTCATTGGTAGAACGTGAACTTATATTATCGAGCAATTCAACTATATCTATCACGGCAGTGACCGTGCCATCTCCTAATATTGTTGTTCCATGCAATCCTGAAATTTTAGGAATAAACTGGCTCAATGGTTTTGTCACTATATCGCGAGTATCAAATATTTCATCAATCATAATCGCGTATTTTTTATTTGTTTCATCTCTAATAATTAAACTTATTTTATTTTCAATCGGCTTGTTATGAGAAACTTTATCAAGCATAAACTGTAAGTCATACAGATCGTATTTTTCTTTCCCATATTGCAAAAAATATTTACCAACTTCAGAAATAATTTCGCCTGCACCCGCAAACAATATCTCGTCAACACCACGGTTTGAAATTGCTATTATGCTTTCTGCACAACGTACAATTAAAGCATGCACAGAATTAAAAGTTGTAGGTACAACAATATCTACTTTGACACCTAGCCCACTTTCACTATCAACTATTACTGACCCTTTTAAATCCTTGATCTTATTATGTACTGCAGCTAATCCAACACCACGGCCTGATAATTGTGAAACTTTTTTCTTTGTTGAAAAGCCATGCTTAAGGATAAATTCAATAGCAAGTTCTTTAGTTAATTCGTCATTTTTGCCAAGCCAACCATTGGCGATCGCTTTCTTTTGTATGCCCAACATATCAAGGCCTGCTCCATCATCCTTACATACAACTCGGACAAGATTACCTTCTTTTTTAAAATTAAGTTGAATCTTTCCGTTTGGCTCTTTCCCATGTTTAACTCGAAACTGACTATCCTCTATTCCGTGATCAATTGCATTTCGCAGCACATGCATTACAGGATCAACAAGTTGATGAATATATTCACTGTCAATTAGCGTCTCTTCTCCTTTAATTTCAAGATCTACTGTACGACCGGATAACTTACAGGCTTGTCTCACGGAGCGTTTTAATCTTGGTAAAATGCTTTTAACTGAAACCATACGTATACGCAGTACAGCTTCTTGATTCTCATGTAAAGTTCTAACTTGTGTAGTAGAAAGTTGCTCCAACTTTGATGCTGATTGCTCAATTTGCTTGGAAAACTCCATTGAGTCGTCCGCACCCTCCAATATTTGATTGGCAAAGGTGTGCAATTCATTAAATTGATCAATTTCAAGTGAATCAAATTTTTCATCTTTAGAAAAAGAATCAAGTTGTGGTAAAAATCCACGCAGCTCGATCATATTCTCAAGTTCTTGAGCTAGTGCTTTGACTTTTTCATTACTTGCAGCAAGACGTCGAATAGAAGAAGTTAATTGATAAGCCAATTCCTGTATTTGCTCATTTGAAATAATGTTCTCACCTGCTCGTTTTAGCAAATCATCTACAAGATTCACAGAAATATGCAGAGTTGGTTCTACTTGTACTTCTTTATTTGATTTTTCAATTGTTTCATTGTGCGTGCTTAATGCTTCTGATTTTGAATATAAAGCCTCTTCCTTTTCAGGGTAGTCATCTATTCTGCTATCAACACCATGCAAATTAATTTTATTGACCCAATCCAGTACATTTTGTAAAACTTCTAAAGATTGTTCAGGAAAAACTCCATTACCGTTCAAAAACTCTGTCATTTCTTGCAGGCAATCGCTGGCATTAAGGATACATTGGTGAAGATCATCGGAAGGTTTTTGTTTTGATTTCAGTAATGCCGAAAAAATTCCTTCCAAATAATGTGTAAAGTTTACAATACCAGCAATATTTGCGGTATTTCCTGCACTTTTTAAAGTATGAGCTATGCGTTCCGAAATTTCTAACTGTTTAATAAAGTTATCATTTTGCAACTCAAGAACCGAAAGACAAAGCTCTTCCGTTTGCCTGGTTAAATCTAGCATCAGACTATTAAAAATCTCATGATCAACATCTTCTGAAATGTTTAGACTTACTAAATCAGGTGTGGCTTCATGTATAAACTCGGAAGTATCTGCATTGATTCGAGATTTTTTAAAATATTTTTCTATATCATTTCTTTTTTCCTGTGTGAGCTTAACAGGAAATTCTTTTTGACTTAAAAAATCTATCATTAAGTTAATATAATCCTTATCATCCGGCGAAATAAGGTATGTGCGGGAAATATCTGGCCAAAATAAAATAGTTGACCTCAACGAAATTATTATTGCTGGGTTAACATCAATAATAAACTCAAAATTATCTTTTATATGCATGCAAAACATATATAAGCCATGCATACCAATCATTTGTGCAGCAGATCCTATGCGTTCCGCATGCCGGATCTGTAATTCAATTATTTCAGGCAACCGTTCTTTGCTATCAGAAAAATTATTTAAACTAACTGAGAGCTTTACCTGATCCACAAGCAAGTCTGAAACTTCATCGTATATAACATTCAGTAGTTCTTGCTCTATATGTGTAAGGTCTGACGACAAACTAGGATCATCAACATTTATGATGTTCTCATTCATTTTATGCCAACTGCCTGCTCAAAACATTCTGTTAAGATAATTGAGAGGTTCAAGCACTAAGAAGTTGTTTTTCTTCCCTTGCTGTTGATTTTCGACTTACAATTTTTGCAGTCGTAACCCCTTGTGGTGCTTTCTTCCTAGTTCTTATCTGTTGTTTGGCTTGTTGAATATCTTCTTCTTTGACAGGGAGTTTAAATACGCCAACAGTAGTAAGTAATAAATTCGAATAACGAACTAAGTTATTCGCCGTAGTCATCTGTTGATGCAAATGCTCATCCGTTTTACGTGTGCTCTCTACAATTTCATTTGAGTTGTCAGCTAACTGGAAAGTGGCATTTGCTTGCGCTTTTGAACTCTCGGTAATCAGATTCACCGCCTGCACAAGATCTTCAGTGGATTCTTGTGTTCGTTGCATCGCAAATCCGGCTTGTTCAGCTAATGCGGTACCCTCTGCTACTTGTGAAATTACAGTATTCATTGCAGTAACTGTATCTTTTGTTTCTATACGAATGTTATTTACCAGTGAATCAATTTCAGTTGTTGCTTCTCGTGCATTCTCGGCCAAACGCTGAACTTCTTCAGCAACTACAGCAAACCCTCTACCCGCTTCACCTGCGGACGCTGCGTGCATACTGGCATTTAAGGCTAGGATATGGGTTCGCTCAGCAATGCTATTAATTAAATTAACAATACCTGTTATCTCTTGAGAACGTTCGCCCAAGCGTTTTAGACGCTTTTCAGTTTCACGTATAGTATCGCGAATACTATTTATTCCCTCTATTGAACTGTTTACTGTTTGTAGTGCTGATTGAGTATTATTCAATGCATTATCCGCGCGTTTGTTTGCATCGATTGCATCCCATGAGATTTTATTCATTGCATCAGAAGCTTTATTTAATTCATCTTTCATAGCTTCTACCTGGCGTCTTTCTTTTTCTGCTACTGCCATTACAAATTTTGCCTGACGCTGCACACGGTTAGATTCAACTACAACACGTACAGATATTTCTTTTACATCACTTAACGCTGTAGCCGTTTCTTTAGTCAATAAATTTAGAGAATCCCCTAATGCCCCTGTAACGTCCTCAAATACTGGCGCTTTAATAGTGAAATCTTTTTTACTTAATAGTGCAACAGAACCAAGTAATGAAATTACTGATTCATTTAATTCATCATTATTTTTTTCTGTTATGGAAAGTTGAGTAACCTTTTCGTCTAACAATTTATCAAACGCAGTAGATAACTCACCTAATTCGTCATTACGATTTAAATTTGATCGTGCTCTTAAATTTCCACTATTCACCTCGTGAATAGTGTTTGCCATGGTGTTAATTGGTTTAGTTAATGTTTTTCCAAATAAATACAGCAGGAATGTAATCAGTGCCCCTATCAGTAACAGTGTAAATCCTACAATACCTGTAATTGCGTTCGTGGTTATTGCCTGTGAAGACTGGTTTTGAATGATGCTTAATGATGAAGATTGGCCCATCTCATCAAATAGAGGGCCTAATATGAAATCGTAAAGTTCAGTGTATTCGTTTGCATTACGTTTATTTGAAACAATATCGTTGATCACATTTATGTAACTATTACTGTAACCTTGTAAAATTGGCTTTACAGTATCATCATCAAACGTTGTATTTTGTAACCACCTGTTTAAAAACTGATGGTTAACTTTTAAAGCTTCATGGGACTCAGTTAAATCAATAGACTGTAATATATGTTTCTCGTCTGCTTTAATTTTTGCCAAAATATTGAATATATCTGGGTTTGCTATACCACTAATACCCTCCTCTATACGTGAAATTAAAAAGTTTGCTTTTTGTCTTAATCCATCCGCATCTGTAAATCCGATGATCTGATTAAACTTTAGAATATCTGAAAAAGATTCTTTATAGTCGTTAACAGTCGTAGACGCTTGATCCACTAGGTGCAACTGGTATTCAATAGGCATCGCTACTTCATTTATGACTATCTCCTCTTCAGAGCTTGCATCAATCAGCTTACTCAATGTGCGAAGATCTTCCATGTTCAATTCTAGCAACTGAATATGTTTGGTATGCTCTTCTAAAGGAGTGTTGTTATATGTCTGCCCTGTTGATGCGGTAATACTTAATAAGAAATCTTTTTCAAAACGCCTAACTTTGAAATAATTTTTTTGTGCTTCACTTACTAGCTGACCATATTTTATAAACAAATTGGATCTATCTGTCGCTTCACGCTCGTTTTTAATTACTAGCCAGTAGGTAATTGCTACAGCAATAAATCCTATAGCAACGGCAGCGAACAATATTGCTAGCTTCTTGGTGATATTGATATCAGAAAATCTGTATAGATTAATCATACTATTCTTCCTTATGGATATATTTCTTAATTTATTTACTTTTAAACGAATTTATTAAAGCTAGAAAATCAACACATAACCATTGATTGTGATTTTTTTTATAGGCAATGCTAACGAAAGGTTTTAGTAGTTCGGGGGTTTTAATTATTTTTTCGGATTGTTCCTCTTTTTTAAACTGAATTGCTTTGGGTATTTTATTTAAAATTATACCTATTGCTTTTTCTGCACTCCCAATCATTAAAATTATATTCTGTTTAGCAGTGATTTCAGTTTTTTGATTATTTAGAATTTGGTTTAGATCTATAATCGGCAAGATATCGCCACGAACATTGCATGCACCAATTAACCATTTAGGCGCTAAAGGTATGCTGTGCACATAACTATCTTCTAAAACCTCTGACATAGCGTCTTTGTGAACAAGAAAATTTAATCCTGCAGAACTGAATGAGTAATAACGTCTAGCTAGTGAATCGTCACTAGCCCCTTGAGGTTGCTGATATTCAGCTTCTAGTTTGGTAATTAACTCGGCATGTTTCTCTACCCAGTTTGACCGAGAACTCTTGTTTGTTAGTTCCTCAGAAGTCGTTCCAACAGCGACTGTCGTTGTATCTTCCATTAAATATACTTATTTATTTGCTGCACTATTTGATCAGTTGTGTATGGCTTGGATACCAATGCTTTACCACCTTGAAGCTCGGCCCAAACGCGATCAACTTTTTGACATTTAGCAGTTACAAAAACGACAGGGATGTTTTTTGTATTACTATCGGAAGTTATTTCGCGGCAAGCTTCAAAACCATCTTTGTTGTCCATGATGACATCCATAAAAATCATGTCTGGACGCATGCTTTTAGCTTTTTCAACTGCCTCCTCACCGGATACAGCGGTTATGACTTGATACCCTTGGCCAAGAATGATTTTTTTCAAACTTTCTAAATCAGGCTGTGAGTCATCCACTACTAGCACTTTATTGATCATGTTATCTCGACCCAATTCATTAAACACACGTCCACAAAAAAGCTAGTACTTGTCATAAGCACTGCCAAGAACTTAAATTTATTATTGTTATTATGCTGTGGATGTTCCCAGCAAATCACTGGTAGTTAAACTGTGAAGGGATTCACATTTTTTGTCAATGTAATAGTGTGACTATCCAGCACCATTTTTAAGTTACGTTCGCCTATAAGAACGCTTTATTAAAACTAAAACTTTGACGTATAGATTAGAATCTCGCCCGAACTAGTTGAAATATTGTTAATTTATTATATGGGGCTACGTTCTAGCCCCATGTGCGTGATTCTTTAAAACATTTCGATTGCATTATCAACAGCCGGATCAACAAGCGACTCATCCATATCTGGATCGATTGGAGAGTTTTGTATCACTGGCTGTAAATTAATTATGTTTGATTGATTTGCATTCAAATTATTCTGCGTCATTTGTTGTTGTGATGACTGTAGTGTTTGCAGGTTACTAAAATCGAACGCACCGTCATCTTCCATTAACAACTGAACTTGTTGTGTACCACCGACAGCTAACGATGCCGACATGGCTGATCCTGCTGCTGGCGTAAACTCAACATAGTCCACCCGTGCCGGTTCACCACCACTTCGGAATGCCTCCAGGGTCAATACATCTCCTAACTGTATATCGATTCCTGAAATCGTTTCCGTTCTAAAACTTTGCGTGGTCGGACCCCCCGTTCCTGCTGTGGAGTCATACACAATCGTACCTACTTGAACTCCGT
The DNA here is from genome assembly GCA_965243395.1 of Gammaproteobacteria bacterium. Classification (GTDB taxonomy): domain Bacteria; phylum Pseudomonadota; class Gammaproteobacteria; order UBA4575; family UBA4575; genus JABDMD01. Next base: position 77,978 of record CBDEUS010000002.1, read on the forward strand.
TCAATAAAACATTCAATGTACTCACACCATCCGTTTCATCAAAAATTCCTACGGTGATGTCATTCACACCTGCAACTATTCCTGTACCACTATCAATATTTAAGTTGGCAAAGGCAGGGTTCGCTATATTGCCCGTATGTGCAATCAACTGCCCTTCATCTGCAGCAGGTCTATCCTGTATCGAGTAGCGAGTGAAACTATCAAAGTCTTCCGCTTGAATGCGTACCGGATCTTGAGGAATCGGAGCATCATCTTCTGTAACATTGCCAACACCCGTGTCGTTTCCACTGTCAATCACGGCATCCCCTGCAGTGATTCCAGTCAACATGACCGTGACCGTCTCGGTGCCGTTATCTAAGTCATCATTCGCTACATCTACATTGATGATGCCGCCAACCGCTGCAATGACTTGTGTGAGTCCTGTTGTTGTTGAACCATTAATGTCTACTGAGTATTGAACGGTTACCGGACCCGATGGCGGAGTATCAAAACTCACTGCATAACTTAATGTGGTATTCCCTACATCACCACTCTCTTGTACTGATCCTGCATTACCAATCGATACGACTGATGGAGGAATCGGAGCATCGTCTTCTGTAACACTACCAACACCCGTGTCGTTTCCACTGTCAATCACGGCATCCCCTGCAGTGATTCCAGTCAACATGACCGTGACCGTCTCGGTGCCATTATCTAAGTCATCATTCGCTACATCTACATTGATGATGCCGCCAACCGCTGCAATGACTTGTGTGAGTCCTGTTGTTGTTGAACCATTAATGTCTACTGAGTATTGAACGGTTACCGGACCCGATGGCGGAGTATCAAAACTCACTGCATAACTTAATGTGGTATTCCCTACATCACCACTCTCTTGTACTGTGCCTGCATTGGCTATGGAAATCGAAGGGGTCACTGGACCAGTAGGCGTAAACTCAACATAGTCCACCCGTGCCGGTTCACCACCACTTCGGAATGCCTCCAGGGTCAATACATCTCCTAACTGTATATCGATTCCTGAAATCGTTTCCGTTCTAAAACTTTGCGTGGTCGGACCCCCCGTTCCTGCTGTGGAGTCATACACAATCGTACCTACTTGAACTCCGTTCAATAAAACATTCAATGTACTCACACCATCCGTTTCATCAAAAATTCCTACGGTGATGTCATTCACACCTGCAACTATTCCTGTACCACTATCAATATTTAAGTTGGCAAAGGCAGGGTTCGCTATATTGCCCGTATGTGCAATCAACTGCCCTTCATCTGCAGCAGGTCTATCCTGTATCGAGTAGCGAGTGAAACTATCAAAGTCTTCCGCTTGAATGCGTACCGGATCTTGAGGAATCGGAGCATCATCTTCTGTAACATTGCCAACACCCGTGTCGTTTCCACTGTCAATCACGGCATCCCCTGCAGTGATTCCAGTCAACATGACCGTGACCGTCTCGGTGCCGTTATCTAAGTCATCATTCGCTACATCTACATTGATGATGCCGCCAACCGCTGCAATGACTTGTGTGAGTCCTGTTGTTGTTGAACCATTAATGTCTACTGAGTATTGAACGGTTACCGGACCCGATGGCGGAGTATCAAAACTCACTGCATAACTTAATGTGGTATTCCCTACATCACCACTCTCTTGTACTGATCCTGCATTACCAATCGATACGACTGATGGAGGAATCGGAGCATCGTCTTCTGTAACACTACCAACACCCGTGTCGTTTCCACTGTCAATCACGGCATCCCCTGCAGTGATTCCAGTCAACATGACCGTGACCGTCTCGGTGCCATTATCTAAGTCATCATTCGCTACATCTACATTGATGATGCCGCCAACCGCTGCAATGACTTGTGTGAGTCCTGTTGTTGTTGAACCATTAATGTCTACTGAGTATTGAACGGTTACCGGACCCGATGGCGGAGTATCAAAACTCACTGCATAACTTAATGTGGTATTCCCTACATCACCACTCTCTTGTACTGTGCCTGCATTGGCTATGGAAACAATTGAAGGTATGTCATCTTCTGTAACATTGCCAACACCCGTGTCGTTTCCACTGTCAATCACGGCATCCCCTGCAGTGATTCCGGTCAACATGACCGTGACCGTCTCGGTGCCATTATCTAAGTCATCATTCGCTACATCTACATTGATGATGCCGCCAACCGCTGCAATGACTTGTGTGAGTCCTGTTGTTGTTGAACCATTAATGTCTACTGAGTATTGAACGGTTACCGGACCCGATGGCGGAGTATCAAAACTCACTGCATAACTTAATGTGGTATTCCCTACATCACCACTCTCTTGTACTGTGCCTGCATTGGCTATGGAAACAATTGAAGGTATGTCATCTTCAGTCACCATGCCTGTGCCACTGGTAGTACCCCCCAGCAGAATTCCGTTAGTAGCTGCTGTTAGGGTTACCGTTACATTTTCCGTACCATTATCAATGTCATCATTGGCCACATCGACACTAATTGAACCGTCACCAGTGAATAGTTGAGTATTGCCTGTTGTAATAACACCGTTATTGTCAACGGTATAAGTAACGGTAGTTGAACCAGCTAAAGCAGGGCTAAATGTAACTGGGAATAATAATGTTGTATTGCCTGCATCACCGGTCTCTTGTAACACGCCAGCGTCTGCAATCGACACTGAAGGGGTTACTGGTCCTGCAGGAGTGAAATCAACATAGTCCACCCGTGCCGGTTCACCACCACTTCGGAATGCCTCCAGGGTCAATACATCTCCTAACTGTATATCGATTCCTGAAATCGTTTCCGTTCTAAAACTTTGTGTGGTCGGACCCCCCGTTCCAGCTGTGGAGTTATACACAATCGTACCCACCTGGACTCCGTTCAATAAAACATTCAATGTACTCACACCATCCGTTTCATCAAAAATTCCTACGGTGATGTCATTCAATCCCGGGGTAATTCCAGTGCCACTATCAATATTTAAGTTGGCAAAGGCAGGGTTCGCTATGTTGCCCGTATGTGCAATTAACTGTCCTCCATCAGCATTACTATTATTTTGTGTCGAGTAACGTAAGAAACTATCAAAGTCTTCCGCTTGAATACGTACCGGATCAAAACTGATTACTTTTATTTCTGCTGGATCAGATAGCAAACTCGTCAACACACCACTTGCATTTACAACACCTGCAGAAAGGAAAAACAAATCATCAACTGTAGCAGGAACCGCACCATCGGTACTGGTATCTAGGTTAACTGTAAAAGTTGCAGTACCTGTACCATCTGCTATTTCTGAAGCAATGGTCGGCGCAGTATCAAGTTGGTTTGCATGAAAAAGATCATCGGGTAACGTTTCCGTACCATTTCCTCCATGCTTTTCATATCCTGATGCATCAAGTAAATATAACTCAACAGTGTCGCCCGGATTTACACCACTGACTACAACTTCATGAGTGGTCTGTAATGTTTCAACACGTCTTACACCATTAGTAAGACCTGTAACTTGCAAGGTTGGAGCAGCTGATGGTCCATTACCATCGAATTGTGCAAATGAACTATTTAACCCTGTAATTTCTAACTGTCGTGTTTCGGTAAACTGGTTACCATTATTATCTTCAAAAGTAATCGTCGCGGTAACGCCGTGCATCTCACCTGGAGAGTAAGCACCTGCTTGGCCGGTACCACTTGCATTTTGAATAGATTGCGGATCTACATCCACACCAAATAAGAAAGTATCACCAGCGTCGAAACTATTGAAATTGAGATCCATAAACTGGTAACCACCAGGCTGCCCATTATCACCACCGAGTAGCTGATTCGAGAAAGGATAAGGCGAAGTGGTTGTGTTGCCAGGTGCGACAACTGGCACACCGTTCTGATCCAAGAACCCTGCGACATTTCCAATTCCTGGATTAATAATAATTCCTTGGCTGCCCGCATCACCCGCTTCACCCGTTGGATCCCAAACTGCACCAAGAAATTCTCCATTTACATCAAGACCTGTTGATAAGACCGCAGAAGCAATGTCGAACTGAACATTAATTATCTGAACACCTGGGTCAGAAGTATTAACAATTTGAATTTTATCGTTGCCAAAAGTAGTGTCACCACCACTCATGGTTATGGTGGCACCAATATTGGCGTCATCATCTGCAATATTTACGGTTGCTGTATCGGTGGTGCCGATACTGACATTGGCATCACCCGTTACATTAGTGAGCGTAACGGTTACATTCTCTAAACCCTCAATATCAGAATCATCGATAACCGTGACATCAATAGGAGCGGAGAGAGAACCAGCAGGAATAATGACGGTACCCGTAAGTGCTGTGTAGTCAACACCCGGAGTTGCAGCGCCTGCACTCACATCATCTACTGTGTATGTAACTACTGTATTCGTTTGTGCAATTGCGGTAAGACTTACAAGGAATTGTCCATTAACATCTGGCTCAGCCGCATCTCCATTGTTTGCTATGGATACTTCATTAGGTACATCATCATCACCTATATTGACAGTTGCTGTATCTGTAGCTCCGATTGAAATGTTTGCATCACCCGTCACCCCGTTTAGTGTGACGATTACATCTTCAGAACCTTCAAGTTCTAAATCATCAATGACTTCAACATCAATTGGTGCAGTTAATTGACCTGCTAAAATTGTTACGGTCCCTGTTAATGCAGTGTAGTCGCTTCCTGCGGTTGCAGAACTTGTAACATCAACAGTGTATGTAATGATTGTGTTTGTTGTAGCAATTTGGCTTAAGCTAACCAGGAATTGGCCGTCTACATCCGGTTCGGAAGCATCTCCATTGTTTATAATGCTTAATTCGTTAGGTACATCGTTATCTATGATGTTAACTGTAGCAGAATTATTACTTGTACCAATTACAACACTTGGATCTCCAGTTGCACTGGTAAGAGTCACAATTACATCTTCTAAACCTTCTACTTCGAGATCATCTAAGACCAAAACATCAATGGGTGCAGAAGTTGTACCTTGTGCAATTACAACAGTTCCGCTTAAAGCAGTGTAGTCGTCTCCTCCTGTTGCTGAACCTGCAACCGTATAATTAATTGTTGTTTCAACACTTGCAGCTTCTTCTAAGCTAACGACAAATTGTCCATTGATGTTTGGTTCTTCTGCATCAGTAATGGCTAAAATTGTCGCTTCGTTTTGACCTGTTGATGTGGGTAAGACCATTACAGTAGCATCATCATCATCGCCTACAGAGTCATCGCCTGGAGTTGAATCTGGGTCGGCTAAGTCTGAAGTTAAAATCTGAGCATAGTTGTCAAAATCCAGAACTGATTGCGAGGCATCTCGAATTACAATCGCACTAACCTTGGCGTTATCAACAGATGCATCGAACGTGATATCTAAATTATTTAAATCTCCAAAGTCACTTGGATCAAATGTCCCTGGAACATTCACTACAATCGGAACATTTATATCCTCACCGTTTAGAGCGAGGATATCGAAGTCGGTTAAAATTTGTTGTCCCTCTATACTTACATCGAAAACGCGACCACCTGAGGGTGGATTAGCAAAAATTTCTGCAAAGTAAAGATCAACTGCATAATCACCGGCAGCTAATGGTGCAGAAAATTGCAACGGATCAAACCAGCGTTCGGTTTCATACACGGTTCCATCAAAGATAGTTTGATCACCATTTGCGCCACCGCCGCCTGTATCTGAGAAAATATTACCGTTTAAAAATCCGGTATCTGCATCGAAGTTTATGCCATCCTGAACTAATGCAGGTCCACCAGCATTGACAGCAAGTACGATGGGTCTTGGATCATTTACAACTGCAGTAATTTCCAAGCTGGCGCTTGCACCACTTGCAATATCGCCGATGGTCCATACACCAGTAATAGGATTATAGTCACCACCGCCGTTATCACTTATATAAGTAAAGCCATCAGGCAAAAGATCCTGTACGGATACACCGCTTGCATTGGAGCCAGAAACATCAACATGGTCTACGGTTAATGTAAACGTTACGGTATCTCCAAATGCCGGAGTAGAATCGGATACAGTCTTAGTGAGTTCTAAATCTGCAGTGATATCGGGTGTTACAACAACTGTGGAATCATCATCTTCTAATGCGGCACCATTTCCAGGTGTTGAATCGGGGTCTGCTCTATCAGATGTGAGAATTTGTGCAAAATTTGTGTAATCAGGAACGACGGGAGTGGTGTCATTGATTTGAATAATCTCAATGCCGTTAACGAGTGTATTTTCTACTCCGTGAATAAACTCAATATCAATAGTACCATCGGTAATTTCAACAACATTTGAAATCAAACCTCCTACTTGATGACCAAATTGATCTGATAGATCGACATCATCAAGGTTTGGCAATACGCTGCCTTCAATTTCAACATCGAATACTCGTTGTCCGGGTTGACTGGTTCCGTTAAAACCATTGCCCATATAAAGACGCACTTCATAAAAGCCATCATCAGGTACATCAAACGCCCATAACATTTCACCGGCAGCATCATTACTGTTGTCCCAGCGCTCGGTACTGAAAATATTACTTGGTGTAGTTGGTGGAACAGTAGTGCCCGCGCTGACCGGAAATGCGCCTGTATCATTTGAACCTGCATTTATAAGATTAGTATTATTTGCAGCAGCCGTATCTGCAGCCCAATCAAGACCACCGTCAATTGCAGAAATTTGTGGTCCTCCAGCATTAACACGATAAAGCACGACTTCCGCAGGCGGAACTTCGGGAGCATTAACTGTCACATCGATATTTAATGTGGCAACACCACCGTTTGCGAGATCGCCAATGGTCCATATCCCCGTACTTGAATCATAATCACCACTGCTGTCATCACTCACATAGGTAAATCCATCTGGCAAAATGTCTTGCACGGTAACATTTGAGGTATCGGAACCCGAAACATGATTCACAGTTAGTGTGAAAGTTATTTGCTCACCCAACACAGGTGTATCATTCGAAACTGATTTTACTAATTCTAGATCAGCCGTATTATCAGGTGTTACTGGTGTAGTGACATCATCGTCGTCACCAACAGAATCATCACCTGGAGTTGAATCTGGATCTAAAACATCCGAACTTAAAATTTGAGCATAGTTGTCATAGGCTTGTGTGACGATATCGCCGCCAGGATCTAGAGCATTAATTGCGATAGCACTTATTTTTGCGTTATCAACTATTGTGGTGAAATCAATGTCAATATTTCCATCCACTACATTAATATCGAAGCTTTTCACAACCGCTACATTTTGTCCGCTGCCACCCGTTTGCGAAGCGGCGTCTGCAAATATGTCGTAGTTATCTAATACCGTGTTCCCCTCAATTGAAACATCGAACACTCGACTGCCCGCAGCAGTTGCAAAGATCTCTGCAAAATAGAGCTCTACTTCGTAATCACCATTGGCTACGGCAAAATCCCATTGTTGATTGCCAAATCGTTCTGTTTCGAATACAACTTCAGGTGCTGGGTCACCACTTGGTAACAAAGAAAGGTCAAAAGTTGGTGCACCATTTTCATTTCCAAATTGATTTCCTCCCGTACGACCTGGAAATGGGGATCCATCTGTGTCAACGGCCCAATCGGGTGCTGATGCATCCGTTGCAACTTGATTTGTACCACCTGCATTAACACGGAACAGCGGTGTTTCAACACGTGGTGATAAAATTTCATTCACTGTCACCGTTATTGCATGACTGACACTCGCACCATTCGCTACAGCACCAACATCCCATATGCCTGTACTATCGTCATACGTTCCGTCACCTTCCGCACTCACAAATGTGTATCCGGCAGGTAAGATGTCTTCTACTTGTACACCGGTAGCATCACCTGTGCCATTGTTATCAACAGTCAGCGTGAAAGTAATTTGTTCACCAATTATCGGTGTTGAGTTGTTTGCTGTTTTAGTGAGTTCTAAATCGGCCGGTAATATGTCGGTGTATTGCAAGAATATGGGATCACTTACAGAACTAGTTGGCAGGTTACTATTGTTAGGATCGATTACACTCGTAGCAAAAACAAGAGGTAACTGATCCACAAGTGCATCGGTAAAACCACCGCCACCAACAGTTTCACCATTTAATAACTGGGAAACATCAAATAAGTTAGAGATGTCCTGATCCGTTCCATCTAACAATACATCAACGGTTTGAAATTCCACAGCATTGTTAATTGGAGAGTTTGATGCAACCAATGCATTTAATTGTGCATCAAGTTGTGATGCAAAAGGTTCTGAAAAATTATTTTCACCAGGCTGGATGAAACCTTTCATTAATACAACCCGCGCAGTTTGACCGGCAGGGCCGTTTATAGTTACGGTTGGTGAACCGTTATATGTGCCTACACCACCCTCGGTTAAACCATTTACAGTTAAGACGGGCTCCATTACTGAAATATCTTGAGATGCCTGTCCAGTTGCACCTCCCTGTGTACCATTTCCTTGTAATTGTCCGGTGGCTGTAGTTCCATCTTCAAATGTGATGGTGAAGGTTGAACCTATTAACTCGGCACCCGAAACACCGCCGATATCCCAACCCGCAGGATCTGCACCTGAATCAAGTGTGCCCTTGTCAGAACCTGCGATGGAATTTGGATCCATATCTACAGAGAAGCCAACGGTTTCCCCAGGTTCAAAACCACCATTAGTATTTACATCAAATAAAAGCTGAAGACCTTCAAAACCTGCAGTACCACCCGCACCTACATAAGGTGCGGGAGCGTTAACACCCGTTCCACCTGCTGTATCAATCGATAATTCTTTACCGATGGTATCGCCCGCAATCCCAAATGGATCAAATACAGCGTCTGTTAACAAGGCATTCGAAACATCAATATCAACTTGGGTAATCTTTTTATTTCCAGTGTTCGTAATTTGGAATGAGTTCGCACCAAAATTTGAACTGTCTACATCGGTTGCGTTTGGAGTAACTGAAAATTCTGCTGCACCTCCGGAAGGATCGGCTTCACGAATAACAATTGCACTAATTTTTCCATTGTTAACGGATGGGTCAAAAGAAATATCTAGTGTGCCATTCGCTCCTGGTGAATAAGTGCCGGGAGCAAGAAATTGAATGGTTTCATTTATATCACCATTGTTCTGCGCAAGAATATCGAGATCATTGATAACTTGCTGACCTTCTATACTTACATCAAATACACGAGTACCAATTTGATCCTGGAATATTTCTGCAAAGTACAATTCGACCGTGTAATTACCAGGATCGAGTTCAATAGAAAATTCAGAAACCGCGGGATCATCACCACCAAAGAAACGTTCTGTTTCAAAGACTGTTCCATCAAAGATCGATTGTATTCCGTTTCCTGGACCCGCAGCTGTTGCATCATCACCATCTCCATCTGTAAACGGATTTCCCGATGGGAAAGTGAAGTTATTGCCATTTGATGTGCCCATCGTTGGCGCATCCATGCCACCACCTTCATTTGCAGCAAAGCTAATACCATCTTGAACTAATGCAGGACCACCCGCGTTTATTGCAGCGACTACTGCGCCTAATGTGACATCATCATCTTGAATGGTAACCGTGGCACTACCCGTACCGATTTGGGCATTAGCACTTACATTCGTAATATTTACTGTGAAGGTTTCATCTAACTCAACATCCATATCCTGAAGAATATCGATCAGGAACGTAACGTCTGAAGAACCTCCTGCAATAGAAACAGTATCGGTATAAACCGTGCCATCAAAACTTCCCGAGTTATATTGGTAATCTACTCCCGGTGTAATTCCGCCATTAGGAACAATTTCAAAAGTTACATCAACGGTTTCCATTGCCGGCACAGTAATGTTTGTAGCCAATGAGATTTGCACTTGCCCATCATTTTCATTGACGGTTTGGTTGCCACTAACAATCGAAACTATTGGATCGGAACTACTACCGAGTTGAATAATTTCAATTCCATTTATAAGTGGGTTTTCAACTCCATGAATGAAATCAATATCGATAGTGCCATCGGTTACTTGAACAATATTCGATATCATGCCTCCAACTTCATGGCCAAAGAAGCTTGCGTTATTAGAAAGGTCAATGTCGTCAAGACTTGAAAGAATATTACCTTCAATCGCAACATCGAAAACACGCTGGCCTGGTGAACTTGTACCACTAAAACCATTACCCATATAAAGGCGGACCTCATAGAAACCCTGAACTGGAACATCAAACTCCCATTGCATTTCTGTGCCACCGGGTTGATCCCAACGTTCAGTATCGAAAATTTCCCCAGGAGTTGTAATTGGAACCGTAGCACCAGGATCAACTGCAGGAAATGCTGCTGTATTATTACTGCCTGGATCAGCAAGATTAGAATTATTTGCAGCAGTCGTATCTACAGCCCAATCTAGTCCACCATCAATTGCAGCAATTTGTGGTCCACCCGCATTTACACGATAGAGTACTGTACTAGTTGAATCACCCGTCGCTGTAATTTCAATGTCATCGAAAATAGCCTGGAAGGCATCATCCGTAGATTGACCGTTATTTGTGTTAAACAAACCTATAGCCAACCCAGTGGTCTGCCCATTCACCATGAAATCACCATTAATAGCATCCAGCACATTTGTACCGGTCAGTGATATAGCACTGCCTGTTATAGGTGTGCTCGTTCCTCCACCTGGAAGTTCATAACTTACAGTCGGAGTTGCGGTTTCAGCAGTCGGATCAATTTCTAATTCAAGAAATATTTTATTTAGATTGATGGGTTGATTGGTAAATAGATCATCGGCCTGAATGAATGATTCTGTAACACTATCATTGTTTTCAAGTGATACCTGTATCTCACCACTACCATGCTGGATAGCAACAATCTTTAAATAATTACTTTGATCACCCGTACCTATGTAACCACCAATTTGTTGGAAGTTACCTGTGAAGCCTCCATCACCTTGCGTTTGTGAAAGACCTGGATTGAATACAGTCCATTTAACCGTAAATGTTTCTGCAATTGGCGCAATGGTTACACCGGTATGAAAAATAAATTCACCATTGTTGTTGGCTTCAAATGGATCACCATTAGAAGCAAATTCAACTACCGTAGTGCCTCCACCTGCTGCAGTGATAAATTTTACGTTGTCTAAATTAATGTCTTGATCGGGACGCGGAGGGTTAGGTGCAGCTTGGAAAAAGTCTTCAAAATTAGTAGTTCCATTCACCAAGACACCCGTTAAACCACCGCCATAACCATTAGGTCCTGGTAGATTGCCATCTTGATCGGCATCAAAATCCCATAGATATTGCTGACCGGGGAATACAATTACGGAACCGCCATTACTAGGGTCACGTATAAACGGATCGACTACATTTAAGAGGCCATCATTGTCAAAATCGTCTGGATTTGCGGGCGTATCTCCAGGTGCAAAAACTTGAATACTATTTCCACCAATTTCTGCAACCCAAATCGTGCCATCAGGACCTTCAATTACATCTAGTGGTGTAGAAAGTCCGGTAATCAAAGGGAACACTCCATCGGCGTCAGCAACAAAATCGTCACCGGTGCCAAGAACACCATCATCACCAGGGTCAATAAGTGCTTCTAGAGCAGTACCTGCATCATTTAAATTTAATAGAGAAATATTCCCATTGAATGAAGCCACAAGAAGTGCACCTTGCAAAGCACCATCAAAATTATTACTGGTGTATTCGACTAGACCATTACTTGATGAACCAATTGTTGCTAGTGAGAGTGGATTAGCATCCTTCTCTACACGTACACCGCTTTGATCCAGCCTTGCTTGATCACCGGTAAATTTCGATGGATCAATAATAAATCCGCTTTGTATGTTTACACTTGCTGGCACCAAAGACGATAGATCAGTAACTGAGTTTGGTGTCACGCTTGTATCGGGCACACCCGAATCATCATATACAAAGAATTCGAGATCTTGATTGGATCGAGTTGGATTTGGGTGACCGTAGTAACCTCCATCCGTAATTAAAAACAATGCATCCGGATCACCCGAACCACCATTATTTATTGCATCAGTAGGATCACCATTTAAATCCGTTACAGGATCACCACCTAAACCACCATTAGATCCGTTATCAAAGGTATAAAGAATACCGTTTTGAGTGAGCACAACATCGTATTGATTACGAAAGCCGTCTGCAAAAATTCGTAAAGGCGCATCGGATGGGAGAATTGCTTGGTTAAATCCATCATTACCACCAAATGGTCCATTAACATCTAAACCATTTGCATCTTCTCTTACGCCATCATTAGCAACACTTGGATCATCTAATGTAGGCAAATCGTAAACATAATCACGCGCCGTTCCACCTTGGCCTCCATCCGCATCGGTTAATACGGTACGCGAGTTAATGTCGGTTAAATCAATTTCAAGCAGTGTTCCGGAAAGCGCATATTCACTGGTATAAGAGAAAAACTGACTCGGCGCTCCATTATTTGTGTTACCACCCACTTGCACATATAACAACGTTCCATCTGCACTTAGCGTTAAACCGTTATTCGAGTGATTTTCTTCAGAACGCGGTAATCCGCGGACAATATCAACCGTATCCCATGACCCGGTTTGGTTTTGAGTTACGCGTGTAATAATTCCCGAGTTGGTATCTAAATTAACTTCACCATTTGCTGCAATACGCGGATCACTAGAAGTGACATAAAGAACAACATTGCCACTTCCATCTTCGGTAACAACTAAACCCGTTACTTGCCGGTTTCCTTCATTAGAATTTGAACCATCGTCATTATGGTTTTGAATGTTTTGAACAACATCATTACCGTTTGCATCCAATAGCACTTCACTTGCTGTGGCAACGTAGTTACCGTTTTGAAGTTCAACAGTAAATGCAGTAATGGTTCCGTTTTGTTGAGATACGTAGAGTCGTCCGTCTGGACCAAATTGTAGTGAAGTTGGGTTTCCAATTCCGCCAATAGAACCAACATTAGAAAAACTGATAGCCATTGTGCTCACTCCTTGTAGAAGTAATTAGCAGCGCGATAACTGCAATTACTACGCTTAATAATACTTGGAGGAGTTACAGGGCTAAGCGGGCTATAAAAAATTAAACTGTAATTAACTTTTAAATTATTAACTACGAACTTAAAAACAATTTATTGCAGCCTCTACATACTATTTGTACATACTATTTGTACATACTATTTGTACATACTATTAGCGCCTATAAAATAAAGCATTGTCCCCTCCTTCAGCATCATTAAAAAAACCGTATTAAACAAAAGTAATTTAATACGATAACAGTTTTATTTTTATTGAGTTTTGATAATACTTCGTTAAAAAACTCAATCAACGGTATTTTTATTGATGAATTATAGATAAAAACGATATTTTTTTTATTAACTAATCATCTTATAAGTTAGTAATACCACATAGTGACAGTTAGTTATCTTGAATATAAGTATTAGTCCACAAAAATTTAATGAAGAATGTGTTCTGTTTCACAGTTAAAAGTTTCTAAATCAACGCTAATTAGTGAGTTATTAGCACGCGGCTACTAGACGCGATAATTATAATTTATAAAGCTAATATTACTTTTAGAGAATCAAATAAGAAGTAATCTTTCATACTACAATTAAATTTTTTATCTAAGGAGATAGATTTAATACAAATAATTTTTAACGATCATTATTTTTATGAATCGTCTAGTCAGGATTAGTTGAAGAACAGTTAAGGGGCAAAAATGCAAGAAGGCAAGATTGCTAAAGATGCAAAAATGGCAAACGTGCTGAAATCCGTGCGCAGCATTCTTATATATGCCGCAGGGCTAAGCTTTTTTGTCAACTTGCTAATGCTAACCGGTCCACTGTATATGCTACAGATTTACGACCGTGTGTTATCCAGTCGATCATATGAAACATTGACTGTGCTGACAGGTTTAATCTTAGTTCTATTTGCCGCAATGGCATTGATTGATTTTACGCGAAGTGCATTGCTTGCACGCGCAGGCACAACATTTGAAAATGACTTGAAATCTATTGCTTTCGACTCCGCAATGGATATCGCACGCACAGGCTCATCAAAAAAAATTAACCACAACGCAGTTGAAGAACCATTAAAGGATTTGCGCCAAGTACGTCAATTTATGAGCGGACCAGGATTAACCGCTGTTTTTGATGCGCCTTGGACACCTTTTTTTATAGGCGTTATTTTTTTAATGCATCCATTATTGGGTTGGGTCGCATTAGCTGGCTTATTCATACTATTAGCACTGGTACTTTTAAATCAAAATTCTACTCAGCAAACCAATCTTCATGCACAAACAAAAGTTAATGAAGCTGACAACCTCGCAATTGCTACATTAAAGAATGCTGCTGCAACCGACGCAATGGGAATGCGCAGCGCATTAAAAAATCGTTGGCTTACGCTTGGTTCTGATGCATCAAATAGCTCATTAATTTCTAACGACAGAATTAGTGGCTTCACAGCCTCCACTAAAGCCGTACGTCTTTTTCTGCAGTCTGCAATTCTAGGTACAGGTGCCTATTTGGCCATTCAAGGAATTGTTACACCCGGAGTAATGATCGCAGCATCTATCATAGCGGGGCGAGCACTAGCACCTGTAGAGATTGTCACCAGTCAATGGAGAAATTTTGCATTAGCCGGATTCGCATATCAGCGATTGTGTTCTCGTATTGGAGATATTAATGAATCACCAGTACGCACTAGTTTGCCTGCACCTACTGGTGCGCTCTCGGTTAATCATTTATTTTGCCAACCACACGGTGCGAAAAAACCCATCATAAAAGATGTAAATTTTTCTTTAGAAGCAGGTGAAGTTTTAGGAATAATTGGTCCAACCGCTGCAGGCAAAACAACTTTAGCAAGAGCTTTAGTAGGAGTTGAAAATGTTACGAGCGGCGAAGTTCGGCTCGATGGTGCAGATATTACACAATGGGACAAGAATGAGTTAGGCACTCACCTTGGGTTTTTACCACAAGAAGTAGAACTTTTCAGCGGGACCGCTGCAGCTAACATTGCACGATTTACGGATCAACCTTGCGATAAAGAAATTATTGCCGCCGCCAAAGCTGCAGGCGCGCACGAGATGATACTAAATTTTGAAAATGGTTATGACACTGAAATTGGCGACCAAGGTAAACATTTATCTGCGGGTCAACGACAACGTTTGGCATTAGCGCGAGCACTATTTGGTAACCCAACTTTTGTTGTGCTGGACGAACCTAATGCAAATCTAGATTCTATGGGTGATGCTGCATTAGCAAATGCAATTCATGGTTTAAAAATGCGGAAAGCGACTACAATAATTATTGCTCATCGTCCTGCTGCAATTGCAGGTGCAGATAAACTTTTACTATTGTCTGATGGAATGATGCAATCTTTGGGTACTCGAGACGAAATTTTGCAACAACTTGCGCCAAAAAAAGTTACGCCTTATAGGGGAACAAATAAAGCAGGTGTACAAATATGAATTCTGCTGCTAATACAAACGCTGTACCTAAACCGAAAGGAATTGGTTTTTTTGTTGTCTTTGGATTTAGTGTAGTAGCAAGTGTATTTGGTGGATTATTACTTTGGTCATTGTTGGCACCCATTGATGGTGCGGTTTTAGCTGTTGGACAAGTTGCGGTAGAAAGTAATCGCAAAGCTGTACAGCATTTAGAAGGTGGTGTTATTGGTGAAATTTTTGTGCGAGAAGGAGATGCTGTAATAGCTGGTCAAACGGTTGCGCGTTTGGACGATACTATGCAAAAAGCGAATGTAGCACTCATAGATGGTCAATTAAGTGAACATTATGCAAGACGTGCGCGACTTGAAGCCGAACGCGATGGATTGGAAACAATGACTTTACCTAGAGGAAATGAAGCTGTTCTAAACTTACCTCAATTCAACGAAAAACTTGACGGCCAACAATCTCTTTTTATTGCACGTCGAACAACACGTTTAACTCAGAAAAATTTACTTCAAAAACGCATTGATCAACAACAAGAGCGTATCAGTGGTCTTAAAGTTGAAATGAAATCTTTTGAGGAACGTCTTACGCTTTCTCAAAATGAACTTGTTGATATGCGTGATTTACATGAAAAAGGTTATGTATCTAACACAAGAATGATGGAGCTTGAACGGGAAGGTAAAAGTCTGGAAGGTGAACGCGGATCATTACGTGCAGATATCGCTGAAGCACGTGGCATTATTGCTGAAGCGGAACTTGAAATAGAACGATTAGCAGAAACAGTACGTGAAGAAGCAATTGAAGAATTACGTGAAACTGAAGTATCTATTGCCGAATTAGAAGAACGACGTATCACCGCAATCGAAACATTAACGCGTACGGATATTAAAGCACCTCAATCTGGTCATGTTCTTGGCTTAGCCGTTCACACAATTGGGGGTGTAATTGGAGCTGGTGATCCTTTAATGGAAATCGTACCAGTAGGAGATCGGCTTCAAGTTACAGCAAGAATAGCGGCACAGGATGTAGATAAAGTACATTCAGGCCAAGAAACACTATTACGATTTTCGGCATTTGGCTCAACAAATTCGCCTGAAGCTAATGGCAAAGTACGCATCGTATCTGCTGATAGTAAAGTTGATGAATTAAGTGGTGAACCCTACTACTTAGTTGAAATTGATATGCCCGAGGCAGAGATTTTAGCAACTGTTCTGGAGGATAAAACGCTTATTCCCGGTATGCCTGTTGAAGCTTTTATTCGCACCGGATCAAAACCTGCTATTAGTTATTTGTTAAAACCACTGACGGATGCTTTTGCTCGATCATTACGAGAAGACTAACGTTTCTAAAAGCAATTCTATATTTGACTTTTCAATGGAGGGAAATATGGCTACTAAAACAAACCCAAAAACTACTAACTCAGAAAATAAGTTAGATCAATCAACAAACAATAAAGCTGAAGCTATCACAGAAAATCAGCAAAAAAGAATGACCTTAACTCCTGAACAAGTACAGGTTCTAGTCATGCGTCAACTAAACCAAGTAAACGCAAAAAAAGATGAGTTAACTATTGCAATTAAACAACTTGGTGACCTTGCTACACAATTAAGCAATATCTGTGCACAACAAAACAAAGCGCTCGGTCAATTAAAGACAGAAGAAAAATAAATCTGTAGTGACTGATTAAATGATGGCAGGGGACATATGCGAGTAATATACATGCGCTATTAAATTGTTGCGTATGCGCGCATAGAAAATACCTGTTGGATAGTAATTATCCAATATTCTATTGTGTGTTTTTTAACTATTGTTTTCGTGTGTGTCTAATAGCTAACCATTATATAAATACCAAACTATCATCCTTGTTGATTTGCGAGTTACATATGCTCCGGCCGACATGATTGCCACAGATTCTAATATAGAAATTAATAACCATAGATTATCAATGATCATATATAAGTAATCTACACCGAGAGATAACTGCTAATTTTTTCAGTATCTACTTCGTTTTTATTGCCTTCATAAATAAATTGGCCACGATCGATCACGGTAATTCGATCTGCTACTTCAAGCGCAAAATGCAAAACCTGCTCTGAGACAATTATAGTAATCTTTCGTAGCCTGCTAATTTCATTCAAGATTTTTGCGATGTCTTTTATGATTGATGGCTGAATACCTTCTGTTGGCTCATCTAATAAAAGAACCTTGGGGTTTGACACCAGAGCACGCGCAATGGCTAATTGCTGCTGTTGCCCTCCTGATAGATTGCCGCCCTTACGATTACGCATGTCGTGTAAAACGGGAAACAATGCATAAATTTCATCAGGTATTTTCTTTTGCTTAACTGTTTCCATTCCTGTTTGTATGTTCTCAGTAACCGTAAGCGTGGGAAAAATCATTCGTCCTTGAGGAACATAGGCAATTCCAGAGTCGACTCTTTTATGCGGAGGGAACTTTGAAATATCCTGTCCATCAAGCTTTATTTGCCCAGTTGTTGTTGGCAAAATTCCAATTAGTGATTTGAATAAGGTTGTTTTACCCATGCCATTTCGACCCATAATGGCAAGTGTTTCACTATTTGAAGTAGACATGCTCATATCTTTAATCACATTGCTTTGCCCATAGGCAACATCAAGATTACTTACTTCCAACATTATTAGTATTCTCCAAAACTTTGATGTTAATGACCTAAATAAACTTCAATTACTTTTTCATTTTTCTGTATTTCTGCCATATTTCCCTCGGCTAACACACTGCCTTGATGCAGCACAGTTACCTTACTTGCAATTTTTTCAACAAAATCCATGTCATGTTCTATGACAATTACACTACGGCCTTTACAAATACGTTTTAATAATTCACCAGTTTGCTCGCGTTCCTTTACACTCATTCCGGCAACAGGTTCGTCTAACATTAACAACTCCGGATCTTGAATTAATAGCATTCCAATCTCTAACCATTGCTTTTGTCCATGACTAAGCAGAGATGCTTCCATATCAAGATATTCATCAAGATATATTTCAACAGCTATTCGTCGAATTTCATGATCTACTTCAGGAGTAGTTTTGAAAAACAGCGCGGGCAGCACTTTATGTGCGGCTGGATAGGATACTTCTAAATTTTCGTATACGGTCAAGTTCTCATAAATACTCGGAGTCTGAAATTTTCTACCTACACCCAAAGCAACAATTTTGTGTTCGGCTAATCCCCGTAACTCTTTTTGATTAAACTTAATTGAACCTGTACTTGCTGCAGTTTTTCCACAAATTAGATCCAGTAATGTTGTTTTCCCGGCACCATTTGGCCCAATAACGACCCGCAATTCATCGGTGTCTACATACATTGTGACATTATCTACAGCTTTAAAGCCGTCAAACGATACGGTTAGGTCCTCTATAGAAAGTAGATAATCAGTATTGTTCGATAACATTTTTATAGACCTTTAATTCTTTATGCATTTCTAAATTAGGTGAATGAGTTTTGTTTTTATTTTCACTCATTGCTTCTTCATCAACTTCTTTCGATTTTTTAACAGCATCAATTGTTTCTAGTATGGATATTAAATAATCTGTATTACTTGTAGACATTTTATTTAAATTTTTGCTGGTTCTGGATCAGGTGGTTGTACATCATTATCTTTTTTCATATTTTTATCTTCACTAACTTCTTTATTTAACTTCGGAACTTCTTGTTCTGTTTTATTTTCATCAACAGATGCTGACTGATCGGGCTTTTGAAAAAAGCTTTTCAGCCTGTCTCCATATTTTTCTCTAAGTTGTGTGTATACACCTGCAAGTCCATTAGGAAATGCGACGACAACACCAATAAATAAAGCACCCATTAAAAACAACCACAGCTCTGGGAAGCTTTCTGAGAATAATGTCTTGCCATAATTCACCAATAAGGTTCCATAGACGGCACCAAATAAGGACATTCGCCCTCCAACGGCTGCATAAATTACCATCTCGATTGAAGGAACGATCCCTACAAATGAAGGCGACATGAACCCAACTTGAAGTGTGAACATTGCACCACCGATAGCGGAAAACATTGCTGCCACACAAAATATAAAAATTTTAAAATTGGAGACATCATATCCAGAAAAACGAACACGATCTTCTTTATCTTTTAAGGCTAAAAGTAATTTTCCAACGCGACCCGTTAAAATAAATCGTCCTATCAAAATACATATGACTAATAAAACGATGTTGACGTAATAAAGGATATATTTTGCAGAATCGGACGTGATATCCCAGCCTAATAGTGTACGTAAATCTGTAATTCCATTAACACCGCCAGTTAATCCTTGTTGCCCAATAATTAAGATTGTCAATATTGCAGCAATGGCTTGCGTGATAATGGCAAAATAAACACCGCCCACACGCCTTTTAAACATTGCAACACCGATGATGAATGCAAAGATGGTTGGCACAACTAAAATTGCAATGAGTGCAAATGGAAAACTTTGAAACGGCACCCAAAACCAGGGTAATTCAGTTAATTGATTCCAGTCCATGAAATCAGGTATACCAGGTGTAGATTGAATAGCGGTTGTTTCTGGGTCTGAAGCTTCAAGCTTGAGAAACATCGCCATGCAATAGCCCCCCAATCCAAAAAACACACCTTGACCAAGACTTAGAATTCCACCATACCCCCAACAAAGCACTAGACCAATTGCAACAAACGCATAGGTTAAGTATTTACCTACTAAGTTCAGTCTAAAGATGTCAAGAAATAAAGGTAAAACTAATGCAATAAAAGCAACTAAAACTAAAAGACCAATAAAATCTTTTTTAGCCCCAAATACTCTTTGTGAAATCGACAATGCCATATTTTTATTCCTTTATTTTCTGATCTTGATGGTGAATAGACCTTCTGGTTTTAACATCAGAATTCCAATTACAGTTAACAAGGTAATGACTTTCGCCATGGAGCCAGATAGGAAAAATTCTAAAATCGATTGTGCTTGTGCAATTGAGAATGCCGATGCAATAGTGCCCAACAAACTTGCTGCGCCTCCAAAGACCACTACTAAGAATGTGTCCACAATATAAAGTGAACCACTTGTTGGACCTGTAGAAGCAATAGTTGTAAATACCGCGCCTGCGACACCTGCGATTCCACACCCTAATGCGAAGGTGTAACGATCCACTTTACTTGTATTAATTCCGGCCGCACCACTCATAACACGATTTTGTGTAGTTGCTCTTACCTTTAATCCCCAACGAGAACGATAGAGCAAATAAAAAACTACACCGGTAAGTACGGTAGTAATACTGACCACTAACAAACCATTGATAGGAATTTCGATCGTGTCAGTAAGTTGCACTGAACCTAAAAGCCAGTCCGGTAATGTTGGGCTGACTTCTCTAGCACCAAAAGAAGAACGAAATATTTGTTGCATAATTAGGCTAAGCCCCCAGGTAGCAAGCAATGTATCCAGAGGGCGCTTATATAAAAACCGAATTAACGAAAACTCGACTAAATACCCAACGATGAAAGCAATACTAAAAGCAACAAAAATTGCTAGTAAGAAGTAATAGTCCATGAAACCGGGAAAACTTTTTTGCGTGATAGATGAAATAAAAAAAGTCGTATAAGCCCCAATAGTTAGAAATTCTCCATGAGCCATATTAATTACGCCCATTTGCCCAAAAATAATCGCGAGACCCAACGCCATCAATAGAAATACACAAAATAAGCTCAATCCGGAGAACCCTTGCATCGCAAAAATCGAACCTATTTCTGAAGCGGTATAACCCTCAAACATTTGAAATCCTTATTACTCTATTTCTAAATTTTTTTATGTTTCTAAATGAGTTTCTTAAAATGAGAGGAGACTTAAATGAATCAGGAGTGAGTTAAAAAAGCTCCTCTCGAGCGGGGGCAAACTAAATCATTATTGATAACCTTCCGGGAAAGGATTGGGTTCAATCAAATCAGATTCCCAAATCACATCAAATTGGCCATCTTTCCTGGCCCTTCCAATTCTGGTTTTACTCCATAAATGGTGATTAGAATCATGAATGCGAACATACCCTTCAGGTGCACCATCAAATTCAATCCCGTTTGATGATTCAGCAATCTTATCTATATCAAAGCTTCCTGCTTTTTCTACTGCAAGCTTCCATAACCATGGTCCGAGATAAGCTGCCTGAGTTACGTCTCCAATTACACTGTCTTCACCCCACATTTCCTTAAAGGCTTTCACGAATGCAACGTTGTTAGGGTTATCTAAAGATTGGAAGTATTTCATCGCAGCGTAGAATCCCTCTACATTTTCACCACCAATACCTAACATTTCGTCTTCCGTTACCGAGATAGTGAGCAGTGTCCATTTATCAGATGTTATGCCAGCTGCTTTTAACTGCTTGTACCAAGAAACATTACTTCCACCAACGACAATGCTGTAGATTACATCTGGCTTCTTTAATTTAATTTTGTTAATTAGAGAGCCAAAATTTGTATGGCCAAGAGGGTAATATTCCTCACCTACTACTTTGCCACCTAAAACATTTTCAATATGCTTACGTGCAATTTTGTTTGATGTTCTGGGCCAAATATAATCAGAACCAATCAGATAAAATGTTTTTGCATCCTTTTCTTCAGCAACCCAATCTAGGCCTGCAATAATTTGCTGAGTGGCTTCTTGGCCTGTGTAAATTACATTTTTTGATTGCTCAAGGCCTTCGTAAAAGGTTGGGTAATAAAGCATGCCATTCTCTTTTTCGAAAACGGGCAAAACAGCTTTTCTGGATGCGGAAGTCCAACAACCAAATACAGCTGCTACTTTATCGTTAACCAATAATTTTCGTGCTTTTTCAGCAAAGGTAGGCCAGTCACTCGCACCATCTTCTTGAATAACTTTAATTTGTCTGCCGAGTATTCCACCTGCCTCATTAATTTGCTTGATAGCAAGTTTTTCAGCTTCAACCGAGCCAGATTCACTAATCGCCATGGTTCCAGTTACGGAATGTAATATACCCACAGTAACTTCTGTATCTGTTACCGCTAATCCTGTGGTATTCACTTCAGCAGTAGGGAATTCCATAGAATAAACACTACTAACAGAAACTGAATATAGAATTAGTACCGAAAAATACAGTAGGTATTTTCTCATCATTTTTTTAATTAACATTGTTAGCCTCTATTTATAAAAGAAAATAATCAAAACTAACAATGCAATTACAGTGCCAATTTTTTTAGATAATGTTTTTCACAAATTTTCAAAATAAATAAAAATAATAAAAATTTTATGCACTAAAAGATTACGGTGCGCACAAAAAAATGATTTTGTGAGAAAAACTAATTAATAATGAATAGACACTCACGCAATTCACGCAAATATCTTTTTAATACTATTAAATTAAATTTAGAGATTAATCTGAGGAAGTGAACTTTTATTTGTGGAAACAATTTTCTTTATTGTTCCACAATGCCAAGAAGATTTACGTGGACTTTCTAATTTCTGTTCTTCTAATGTGTATTTTATTTTTTCAAGACTATAGCCACTTCTTCGCATAACAAGAATTTTCATTATTGTTTTACGAGCAGAGCTGTCTACCATATGATAACCCGCTTTAGAAATTCTCCATCCATAACGAATTCGATTCGGATTTTGATGCGTCTGTTTATATTTACGCATAGTGGATTTTAAACCGGTTAATGGCCTAACATCCAGGGACGAGAGTTTTTCCTAGCCGTTTTATATTTAGTTTGCGCTTCAGCTGATGCATGATGACTGTGTGAACATGTATGCGAATGTGAATGTGAAACATGTTTAGGTTCATGCATGCTCTTCTCATTACGTTGCCATGCCTTCCGGTTGGTATCCGTCATGATGCTTAAATTAGGCGCAGTAATACATCTATTGGCGAGTCCATTGCATTGCGGACAATTCGTTCGTTCATTCCTTTTTGTAATTGGCTTTAATTCAACAAACTCGCCGTGAGTATCACAGGTATATGTATAGATTGGCATTTCTCATCCTTAAGAACAAACGGCCAAATCTTCACTACCCGTTACAAATTTTGTAGGGCCATCAGCGTTGATACTAATATCAAAATCAAAGATTCCTGTTGGTAACCACAAAGTGGAACAAGCGTTAGGAATATCTACAATTCCACTAATGTGCCCCTCAACAGGCGCTGTGCCTAAAATTGCATAACCCTGCGCACCTGTGAAGCCAAAGTTCTTCATGTATTCAATCGCGTTTAGACAAGCTCTTCGGTATGCAACATGAGGATCTAAGTAATACTGCTTACCATCTTCATCAACTGAAATTCCTTCAAAAATTAAATAATCAGAATAATCAGGATCAATTTTGCTCGGCTTAAAAATCGGGTTAATTACAGAATACTTCTCCATTCCACCTTTGATGACATTTACACGGATATCAAGATAACCTGCCATTTCAATTGCACCGCAAAATGTAATTTCACCATCACCTTGTGAGAAATGAATATCACCCATCGACAGACCCGCACCATCAACATAAACAGGAAAGTAAACTGTGGAGCCACGCGATAAGTTTTTAATATCACAGTTACCTCCGTGCTCTCTAGGTGGAACTGTACGTGCAGCTTCCGCAGCCGCTTTATCACGTGCAGCACCTTCAAGTGTTCCCATTACTGCTGTATCGGCATAGGGCAAAGCGGCCAGAGGAGGAACACGATCAGGATCGGTATTCACTAATTCGGTTTCACGCGCGTTCCATTCGCTTAGTAATTCAGCAGACGGTAAACATCCTATTAGTCCTGGATGCATTGTTCCCGGGAATTTAACTTGGGGAATATGTCGACTCGATGCCCACACACCACTGAAGTCCCAACATGCTTTTCTTGCTTCAGGAAAATGTTCAGTTAAAAAACCACCACCATTTTCACGCGCAAAAAATCCAGTAAAACCCCACGCAGATTCTGGTAACACACCGACATCTAAAATATCTACAACTAATAGATCTCCAGCTTTTGCACCTTCCACTTTAATAGGGCCACTCAGATAGTGAACCTTCGTTAAGTCAACATCGCGAACATCATTTGCACTGTTATCATTTTCAATTTGTCCACCCGTCCAGTCGATACATTCCACTCTAAATTCGTCCCCCGGTTTTACTACACGAGAAAATGGAATATCCGGATGCCAACGATTGTGCAAAACGTCAGATTGCTCTTCAGGAGTTTTATTAAAATCTACTTCTATGAGGGTTTCGATCATGCGAGGAATCTCCTTGTGTAATTATTCTTATCACTGTTCTGCTGCTGTTACTAACAAGAACAATGAGTAGTTTTAATTACTAGGAGCACGATTCGTGCCAAGATTTATGCACTAAAAAAACGTGCAATATAAGAGAAAAATCACGAATAATTTAGTTTTAAACCAGTTTTATGCACTAAAAAATATTTCACGCACCGAAATTTAACAGGTAACTTAACAATGCTATTGAATTTAATTTAACATCCCATGTGATTTTATAAACTGTATTACTTCATCCAATCCGTCTTGTGATTTGAGATTGGTAAACACAAATGGCCTCTCTCCACGCATCTTTTTTGCATCACGATCCATCACTTCTAATGAAGCACCCACCATGGGTGCTAAATCAGTTTTATTAATCACAAGTAAATCAGATTTCGTTATTCCCGGTCCGCCTTTTCGAGGGATCTTATCTCCAGCAGCTACATCTATGACATAAATCGTTAGATCAGAGAGCTCGGGGCTAAATGTCGCGCTTAAGTTGTCACCACCACTCTCTACTAATACAAAATCCAATTTAGGGAACTCATTACATAATTCCTCAACGGCTGCTAAGTTAATAGAAGCATCTTCTCTAATCGCAGTATGAGGACAGCCACCTGTTTCTACACCTTTGATTCGTTCTTTAGACAAGGCTTCGTGTTTAATTAAAAATTCGGCATCTTCACGTGTATAAATATCATTCGTAACTACGCCAATTTCATAATCTTCACGCATTGCCATACACAGTGCATTGAGTAATGCGGTTTTCCCAGAACCAACAGGACCGCCCACCCCAACTCTAAGAACTTGTTTCGACATAACTACCTCTAATCTTACGATCTAAATAATCGACTATATTGTGTTTCATGGTTTGCACTGGCAATTCCTAATCCTACTGCCGTACTTCCTATATCTTCATCTTCAAGTGCATCTGCTATTTCAATTGCTTTTGGAATCTCACTTATTAGAGAAGACAGCATTCTTTGCCCTGATGTTTGACCCAGTGGAATTAATTTGATGGCTGCATTGACCTGATTTTCACACCAAGCCCAACAAAAACCGGTGCAGCAATCGAATTTAGAAACATTCCATTCTACTGATGCCAGAGAAAACGCAG
The DNA here is from genome assembly GCA_965243395.1 of Gammaproteobacteria bacterium. Classification (GTDB taxonomy): domain Bacteria; phylum Pseudomonadota; class Gammaproteobacteria; order UBA4575; family UBA4575; genus JABDMD01. The sequence continues at coordinate 103,733 of CBDEUS010000002.1, forward strand.
TTGCATAGGTTGTATGCGGCTTATCAAGTATTTCACTTGCTTGCTGAATATTTAAATCAATGAGTAGTTTGGATAATGCTTTACCCAAGTATTGATCTTCATCGCGTAGTTCCTGTGATTCTCTGCATGCAAGTAAAAATTTACCCCAGCTAATTACATTGCCCATTGAATGATTCTGCCAGGCATCATACAAGCGCAATAACACAGGTAAATCTAAATAGGCTAAGGAATTTCGCATTAAGCCTGAAATCCAATCTAATGCGGTATCCTCATCTTTAATCCACTCCTGATCACAGGCAAATTCTAATCCTTGCGAATAGGCAAATGCACCAATGGGTAGTGATGGGCTCGTAAGCCTCATTAAATTTAATAACGCAGTATTATTTGAAATTGTATCCAGCATAATTAATGTGAATGCTTATGGTTGTGATACGCTCCAGACTCAGGTTCAAAAGGTTTCATTTCATGTGCCACAGTCAAACCCAGACTTATTATCATTTCATCCAGCACGTGGTCTTTTTGATAGACCAATAATGATTCTTCAACTTGCAATGCCACATGACGATTTCCTAAATGATATGCGGCTTTCATCAACAGCAATTTATCATCCGAACTTACAACCGAAACTTCTTCAGGCGCTGCAATAATTTTCGCAATCTCTCCATCATCACTCTTTAAGCAATCGCCACCACGTAAAATTTCACCTCTTGATAACATTAACCCGACTTCTTCACCACTATCTGATTTTGTTTTCAAGCGTGCTTTTTGTCTTAGCTCATACGCTAGGGTTAATGTATGACTGTGTTCATGTGTGTGACTGACACGTTCAGTAAATATACGCATTAGAATAGAAAATATTTTTGCGCCATTGGAAGAACTGTTGCAGGCTCACAAGTTAACAATTCGCCATCCGCACGCACTTCATACGTTTGTGGATTAACTTCCATGTTTGGTTGGTAAGTATTTAAGTGCAGATCTTTCTTTCTAACATTTCGAGTATTACTAACAGGTGCCACAATCTTATCTAAACGCAACTTATCTTTAATTCCTTCATTCATTGCAGCTTGTGAAACAAATGTGATGGATGTTGAAGCATTAGCTTTGCTTTGTGCACCAAACATGTATCGGTAATGAGTTGGCTGTGGAGTTGGAATAGAAGCATTAGGATCCCCCATTGGGGCTGCAACAATAAACCCACCTTTTATGATTAGCGATGGTTTCACACCAAAAAACGGCGGTTTCCAAAGAACCAAATCGGCCAGCTTACCTACTTCTATTGAACCCACTTCATTTGCAATGCCATGAGTAATTGCAGGATTGATGGTGTATTTAGCAACATATCGTTTAATTCTAAAATTATCATTTTGACTATTGTCTTCAGGTAACGCACCTCGTTGTACTTTCATTTTATTAGCCGTCTGCCAAGTACGAGTGACGACTTCGCCGACGCGACCCATTGCTTGCGAATCGGATGCAATCATGCTGAACGCACCCATGTCATGCAGAATGTCTTCAGCAGCAATGGTTTCTTTTCTAATTCTGGATTCAGCAAAAGCAACGTCTTCTGGTATGTTTGGGTCTAAATGGTGACAAACCATTAACATATCCAGGTGTTCATCAATGGTATTTACTGTAAAAGGTCTTGTTGGATTTGTGCTGGAAGGTAATACATTCGATTGACCGCAAACACGAATAATGTCCGGTGCGTGCCCACCACCTGCACCTTCAGTATGGTAAGTATGAATAGCGCGGTCTTTAAACGCTGCAATCGTGTCTTCTACAAACCCAGATTCATTTAATGTATCCGTATGTATGGCTACTTGAATATCAAATTTTTCAGCCACATTTAAGCAGCTATCAATAGCTGCGGGTGTAGTCCCCCAGTCTTCATGAAGTTTAAGCCCCATTGCACCGGCTTCAATTTGTTCATCTAGCGCTGCAGACAAACTTGAATTGCCCTTACCGAGAAAACCAAGATTCATTGGTAAACTATCTGCCGCTTCTAACATACGGTGTATGTTCCAGGGACCCGGTGTGCAAGTCGTTGCATTCGTGCCAGTTGCAGGTCCGGTTCCACCACCCAGCATCGTTGTAACGCCAGACATCAGTGCATCTTCAATTTGTTGCGGACATATGAAATGTATATGCGCATCAATACCCCCCGCCGTAAGAATTTGACCCTCACCCGCTATCGCTTCTGTCCCCGGACCAATTACAATATCAACATCAGGTTGAACATCCGGATTGCCGGCTTTACCAATTGCAGCAATGCGACCATCTTTAATTCCTACGTCTGCTTTTACTATTCCCCAATAATCAACAATGGTTGCATTAGTAATGACGGTGTCTACCGCTTCTTTAGATGTAGCCTGGCTTTGACCCATACCATCTCTAATTACTTTACCCCCACCAAACTTTACTTCTTCTCCGTAAGTTGCAAAGTCTTTTTCTACTTCTAGTAATAACTCCGTATCGGCAAGACGTAAACGATCACCTACTGTAGGCCCATACATTTCCGCATAGGCTTGTCTTGAAATTTTACTCATCGTTCTAATTACTCATATGTAAATTATTTAACTGCACCCATTACTTTGGCATTAAAACCATACACTTCGCGCTTACCCACATATTCCACCAACGCGACATCCCGTTTTTGTCCAGGCTCAAACCGAACAGCGGTTCCGGCAGGTATATCCAGGCGTTTACCTTTAGTAGCCTCACGATCAAACTCTAAGGCAGAATTGGTTTCATAAAAATGGTAATGCGAACCTACTTGAATCGGCCTGTCACCAGTATTTGCAACCGTTATATTAGTTACATTACGTCCTACATTTAGTTCTAGCTCACCATCTGCTGCTAATAATTCTCCTGGTTTCATATTAATTCCTTTAGGTAATTGGGTTGTGTACGGTTACAAGCTTTGTACCATCGGGAAAGGTTGCTTCTACTTGGACTTCATGAATCATTTCTGAAATCCCTTCCATAACATCTTCAATCGTTAACAATGTTCGCCCATATTCCATACACTCGGCAACGGTTTTACCTTCACGCGCAGCTTCTAATATCGCACTAGAAATAAAAGCGACTGCTTCTGGGTAATTCAACTTTATACCTTTGGCTTTTCTGCGTTCAGCAAGCATGCCAGCCGTAAAAAGTAATAACTTATCTTTTTCTCTTGGTGAAAGTTCCATAAGAATTCCTTAGTAATAATTTCACGTTGCCCAGATTCTTGGTTCACATGGTTTTTTATCTAATGTTATTTGCCTTATTGTTTTCCAAATATCAATGAACTTATCCCGAATTGTCATTGAGTTCGTGTCCAGACATCTACAGACCAAAACATTTCCCATTACTGTTACGCTCAAACTTCTCACGTCATCAATCATTTTTTGTATGAGAAATTTTGCTTGTTGTAATTTTTCTACATCACTGTTAACCACTGTCATCAAACCCATTACAGGTTGGCCTTGCAATCCCCATAGTCCGTTAAATACTTCTGATCGATTTTGAATGGATACACGATCAATCAAAATCGGATCATCACCAATCCATAATTCATAATTTTGTTTAAATAAACCTTGGGTAAATTCCTCTTTGCATGCGGGACGACCAAAGCTGACAATCTCCCAGCCTAAAAATTTGCTGTCATTTGAAAGTTCAATTTTAGTATTGGAATGCACCTTTGATGTATTAAATAAAATAGTATCCTGTGGAAGCCATTCCATCGTTGCATTTTCTTTGACGACAATATTTTGATTTTGAAATGCAGTATGCCCATTTGATTGATAAAATTTATTTGCTGCAGGTGTTGTAATAAGTGTAGAAGTATTTTTCTTGCAGCTTACATCTATATTTAAGCTATCTCCTCCGACGACTCCTCCAGGAGGATGTAATATATATAAGTGACATGTTTCTGCTTCAGGATAAAAAGCGCGCTGAATTCTCAAAGGCCCTTCATGTCGAAGCTTGTCCAGAACGGTTCTATCGTGTTTTTTTTGCAAGCTCAACTGTAATCTTGCTTCCCAGTTACTAGACGGGACTTCATCAACACGATTTTTAGCTACAGCAAGCACAAGGTTATTTTTTGCGAGTTTTATTATTTAAAAATGCCTTACAAATACCAACACCTACGAACAACAAAACTAACGCAATAACTGTATATGCAAGCAAGTTTTGTGAATTAGCCAACGCATCATGAGGCCAATGCCCGGGATGTGCGAATAAGCTTATTGGCACTATTATTCCGGCAATAATTGATAAAATTATAATATAGGGTTTAATCACATTTACTCCTTATTAAGAATAGACAATTATACTTTTAAATAGCGATCGATAAGATCATCGTTTAGTTCGTTTATCTTTCCTCCCGCCATCATGGAGCCTTTTTCCATAATGCTGAAATCACTTGCTACTTTTCTGGCGAAAGGTAATTTTTGTTCTACTAATAATACAGTCAAGCCAAGATCTTTATTCAGTTTGTTTATGATATCGCCTATTTCTGAAACAATATTAGGCTGAATACCTTCCGTGGGTTCATCCAGAATTAAGAGCTCAGGCTCTATTGCCAATGCCCTGCCAATTGCCAACTGCTGCTGTTGCCCTCCTGACAAATCTCCGCCTCTACGATTTAACATTTCTTTTAATACTGGAAATAGCTCATATATTAATGTGGGTAATTTTTTACCTGATGCAATTAATCCTGTTGCTAAATTTTCCTCAACGGTTAACTGTGAAAATATTTCTCTACCTTGAGGAACATATGCAATTTTGTGACGAGCTCGTTGCTCTGAGGGTTTGGATGAAAACTCAATTCCATTAAATTTAATTTCTCCATTTTTAACTGGCTCTAGACCCATAATACATTTAAGAAGTGTTGTCTTACCGACTCCATTTCTTCCCATTAAACACATGCACGCCCCTTTCTCGATTTCCATATCGATATTCCAAAGCGTATGACTTTCACCATAATAATGATCAAGATTGCTAATTTTCACTGTTCACCCAAATATACTTCGATCACTTTTTGATTATTTTGCACGCTGTCCATAGAACCCTCCGCCAATACACTGCCTTGATGTAGCACAGTTACTCGGTTAGCTAGTGAGCGTACAAATTCCATATCATGTTCCACCACTACTACAGAATGTTTTTCAGCAAGCTTTGTTAACAGCTCCGCAGTATGTTCTGACTCTTGTTTAGTCATTCCTGCAACAGGCTCATCCACCAACAGTAGTTTAGGGTTTTGCATAAGCAACATGCCTATTTCTAACCATTGCTTTTGTCCATGCGAAAGTTCGCCTGCTTCACGAGATAAATAATCTTGCAAGGCAATAATTTCGAGTACCTCATGAATTCTATCGTTGTCTTCAGCTGTTAATTTGAAAAATAAATTTTCAAATACTTTTCTTCTACCTTCCAAAGCGAGTTTTAAATTTTCAAAAACGGTATGATTTTCAAATACAGTGGGCTTTTGAAATTTACGACCAATCCCTAAATTAGCAATATCCGCTTCACTGGTTACGGTAAGATCTGTCATGTCATCGAAAATGACTCTTCCCTCATCCGGTCGTGTTTTGCCTGTGATGATATCCATCATGGTTGTTTTACCGGCACCATTGGGTCCGATAATACTTCTTAACTCATTTTTATTTACATAAAGGCTCAAATTGTTTATTGCTTTAAAGCCATCAAAACTTACTGTCACACCATCCAGATATAGAATACTTTCATCAGGCAAATGTAATGCAGAGGGTTCTTGAACACTTGGAATAGTCATAACATTAACCTACATTTACTTTTTTTGTGTCGGGTTCAATAGGTTTACTAGACTTTGTCGCAAAGTTTTTAACTGCTCCTACAATTCCTTTTGGCAAAAACAGCGTCACAAAAACAAACAGGCCGCCTAACATGAACAACCAAACCTCGGGAGCAGCCGCAGTGAAATATGTTTTAGCGAAATTAACCACTACTGCACCTAAGGCAGCACCATACAGTGTGCCTCTTCCCCCAATGGCCACCCAAATCACCATTTCGATTGAATTGATTGGTGAAAATTCACCTGGGTTAATAATGCCAACCTGCGGAACATAAAGCGCGCCTGCAAGGCCTGCTAACATGGCAGCTACTACAAAGACGAATAATTTGATGTATTCATCTCTATAACCTAAAGCGCGCACCCTACCTTCCGAGTCACGTATAGCGGTTACCAGACTTCCAAGTCTTGATTGCACAATAAACTTACAAATCAGGTAACCAAAAATTACCGCAAGACCTGAACAAATGAATAGCACAACTCGTGTTGCATCAGACTGAAGATCAAATCCTAAAATATCTTTAAAGTCTGTGAGTCCGTTGTTACCGCCAAAACCAAAATTATTTCTAAAAAATGCAAGCATGAGTGCATACGTTAACGCTTGAGTAATGATGGATAAATAAACTCCCGTTACCCTGGAGCGAAATGCAAGCCACCCAAATACAAAAGCAAGCAAACCGGGTACAAAGAAAATCATAATGAAAGCAAACCAAAACATATCAAAGCCATACCAGAACCATGGCAACTCTTTATAATTCAAGAAAACCATAAAATCCGGTAATACTGGGTGGCCATAAACACCGCGATCACCAATTTGCCTCATGAGATACATCCCCATTGCGTACCCACCTAATCCAAAAAATGCTCCATGTCCTAAACTCAAAATTCCCAAATACCCCCAAACGAGATCTAAAGAAATTGCGAGTAATGCGTAGGTTAAATATTTGCCAACCAAGGTAACAACGTAAGTAGACATGTGAAATACAGATGTCTCTGGCACAACTAAATTGCAGAAAGGGACTATCACCATAAGAGCTAAAATAACTGCTAGAAAGTAGCGACCTCCTTTATCGATTTCTAATAAACGAAAAATGATGGGCTTGTATTTCATTTTTAACTTTCTGCCGCTCTACCCTTAAGTGCAAACATGCCTCTTGGATACTTTTGTATAAATAAAATAATAAAAATAAGCACGAGAATTTTTGCAAACACAGCGCCCGTAAAGGGTTCCATAAATTTGTTAGCGATTCCTAATGTCATGGCGCCAAAGAATGTTCCCCATAAATTTCCAACACCACCAAAGACAACAACCATGAATGAATCAACAATGTAAGCCTGTCCTAAATTTGGCCCCACGTTTGTAAGCTGGCTAAGTGCCACACCACCAACACCTGCAATTCCAGAACCCAAACCAAAAGTTAGTGAGTCAACCCAGTTGGTTCGGATGCCCATTGCTTTAGCCATGTTGCGATTCTGGGTTACCGCGCGCATTTGTAACCCAAATGAAGTTTTCTTAAGTAACCACAGCAACGCAAATAAAACCAATAAGGCAAACAAAACAATGTACATTCTGTTATAGGTAAGAGATAAAGCCGGATTGAATTCATATGACCCGCTCATCCAATCCGGTGTAATCACAGAACGATTAAGCGGTGAAAAGATTGATCGAACCGCCTGTTGCAGAATTAAACTTAAACCAAATGTCGCCAATAAAGTTTCAAGAGGTCTGCCATATAAATATCGAATGATCCCACGCTCTATACCTATCCCTACTAAACCTGTAAATATAAATGCAGCCGGAATAGCGATGAATAATGAATATTCAATCGAATTTGGCATGAGTTGCTGAATGACAAACGTCGTATAGGCACCCAGCATTAACATTTCTCCATGAGCCATATTAATTACACCCATTACACCAAACGTTATCGCCAAGCCCACTGCCGCAAGCAGTAAGACTGATCCTAAACTCAAGCCAAAAAAGATATTTTCGATTTGTTTATAAAATCCCTTCTTAAGTTTCGTGGACTGTATGGACTCATCTAATGCTTCTAGAAGTTCTGTATCTTTTTCAGGTTTTGCAAGTTGTTCAGCATTTAATTTATCAAGCAAAATACCAATCTCTGGATAAAGAGATCCTGACAATGATTTTATGGCATGAACTTGTGTGTCTCGATCATCAGATTGCGCATCCACTGCGTGGATACAAATTTGCATAAGCTGTCTAACGTCTTCATCAGATTCCTGCTTGACTGCGTTTCTTATTATTTCGATTGACGATGGATTAAGATTTTTTAAGATATTTCTTGTTGCTTGTAAGCGAGTTTCTTTATTTTCGCTATAAATAGTTAGCGCTGCTATTTTTTCATTTAACAAGCCGCGTAATTTATTATTTATTCCTACTTTTCTAAGCTCTTTCTTTTTCTTTTCACCTAACGCTTCATTATTTATTGGATCAAATGTTTTAAAATTTTTTGAATTAATCTTTTCAATTTTGACAACTTGTTTGTCTTTTTTTCCGTAATACAACTTCCCATCTAATAAGTTAGATAAGATACTCAGCGCAGACGGATGCCCAGAATCAGAAATAGCATCAATTGCTTTTGTTTTATCTGAAAAGCTTTTGGAAGTTAAAAGCTCAAAACTGCCTTCAAGTGAGTTGATATTTTCAGAAGACTCACTTGCAAATAAATTGTGTGTCGAGAACACAAAAAGCAACAGCATTACAGAGTAAAGCTTCATCATTTGAGCCTGGATTTGTTATTATTTTAATTGGCGCCACCCCCTCAGTAGAGGATGGCGCAAGTTTGATTATAGTTTAAGAACAACTATATTTTTAGGGGGATACTGTGTTTAGTAATTCTGACCTGAGCATTTTTTAGTCTCAGTATTGTAATTACCGCAGTTAATGGGATCAGTCCAGTCTGCAACAATAATCTTGCTTTCTGGTAACCAATCCGTCCAAGCATCTCCTTCAACTTCACCATCAGTCGACCAAACAATATCAAATTGACCGTCATCTTGAATCTCACCGATTAAGACTGGCTTTGATAAGTGATGGTTGGGGTGCATGATAGCCGTTCCACCCGTTAGATTAGGTACTTCAATTCCGTATAACGCGGGGCGCACGGTATCAACATCGGTAGAACCTACTTTCTCAACCGCTTTTGCCCACATCTTGAAACCGATATAGGTCGCTTCCATTGGATCATTTGTTACACGATCTTCATCACCAATAAATCCGTGCCATGCTTCAATGAATTCGTCGTTTACTTCAGACTCAGCACTCATGAAGTAATTCCAGGCTGCTAAGTGTCCAACCAAAGGACCAGTATCAATACCAGATAGTTCTTCTTCACCTACTGAAAATGCAACAACTGGAATGTCCTCTGCAGACAAGCCCTGGTTACCAAGTTCTTTGTAGAACGGAACATTTGCATCACCATTAATGGTCGAAACCACAGCAGTTTTCTTTCCTGCTGATCCAAAAGATTTAATGTCTGAAACAATGGTTTGCCAGTCAGAATGTCCGAATGGCGTGTAGTTAATCATGATGTCTTCTTCAGCAACACCTTTTTGCTTTAAGTAAGACTCCAGAATTTTGTTAGTCGTACGTGGATATACATAATCCGTACCCGCTAATACCCAACGTTCTGCACCTACTTCATTCATTAAATAGTCAACAGCTGGAATTGCCTGTTGGTTTGGTGCAGCACCTGTATAGAAAACATTTTTAGAAGACTCTTCACCTTCATACTGAACTGGATAAAAAAGCAATCCATTCAACTCTTCTACAACGGGTAATACGGATTTACGTGATACTGAAGTCCAGCAGCCGAATATCACATCGACTTTATGTACTTCGATTAATTCACGCATTTTTTCCGCAAATAATGGCCAGTCTGATGCCGGATCAACAACAACCGCTTCGAGTTCCTTTCCTAGTAATCCACCGGCTTTATTCTGTTCTTCTACCATCATTAAAACCGTATCTTTAAGTGTGGTTTCACTAATTGCCATGGTCCCTGATAACGAATGCAAAACCCCAACTTTAATTATATCGGCAGACAAACCAATCTGAGGTATAAACATGATTAGTACTGCCATGAGTATTGTTTTAAACAAGGGCACTTCTTTCCTCATTTTACTTCTCCTGAGTTTTTTAAATTTTTAATGCTTCATGAAAGTAAAATCTCATTAATTACTACTCTCACAAACTCACACTTGTACAAATTTGCACAATTGCTCTACATTGGAGCAATATGTATGCCAAGTAATAGAATTGACTGAATACAATAAGAAGATCAGTCGCTTACCGAAATTTTTAAGGTTTTATCGTTGACCTGAATTTCTGATATCGAATGAATTGCACAGATATAGTGCATAGATGTGCAGTATTAGAGCATTGGGGTTAAGTAAGATACGAGTTAGGTTGGAAGTAGAATGTTTATACAAACATCCGCAAATAAAGACAAATATTTAATCAACCGTTATATATATATTTTTAAATTCATAATACGAATTTTCATGTGCATGAACTATGGTTTCTCCAGATTCTATTTCTAGATACCACACTAAAGTATTCCATATATCTTCACACTTAATTTCGAGCGTATTGTATTTTCCCCGAATGGTTTCGACCTGATAACTCAACCCAACTTTACATGTTCTAACTAAAACCTGATCGCCTAAATTTATTTTAAAATAAAATTTCCTATCCTTTTCCAACGGCCATATTCTCCCGCCATACTCAACAGTAACAGCATTGTCTTGAAAGGGCTTACAGTTTTTCCACAAGCTCGGAAATGAAAATTGAAAAAGTCTTTTAATAATGCAACCTTCGTTATCAATCCATGTGAGGCCGCTCTTATCTATCGCTGTGAGGGTTGATTTATAGGGTTTGCCATTTAGTAATGCTGAATATGTATCACCGATTTCAACTTTCTCCGGATGAAGAATTGTAAAAGTTTCATCAAGTTCAATTATTATCGGCTCATCAGCAAAGATATTTGCACTGAAAGTAATACTAGCCAGCAGCAAGAAATACTTTATACATCTCGTCAACATAAGTTATCCAACTCCTAACAAGAAACATTTTTATCTAAATTTATTTTTTCAAGCAGGTTGACTCATTCGATCTTATCCAAGGATTTATATACTTAGTGAGTCTCACAAGTTTTGTGATACATCAGTGTAAATTTAAAAATAACTTTATTCTATTGTTTTGGAGTAACAAAAGAATATTTTGATTATCCTAATTAAGAAAATTTCTAACTTATAGTAAATTTCTTAAGTTATTCATAGGTTTGGCAAAAAGTAATTTGCAAATGAGAATATCTAATTTGTATAAAATTTTTTTTAATAAATATTTAAATCAATTTCATAACTGATAAACAATTATCAATAGCCTTGAAACTCCAATTAATTTATTCGTATTTAATGCATACGAAGTAGGTTTTAAACGTGAACTTTAATCCACCTATTTTGACGAAAAATTATCAATGAAATAACAGCCATAAGGCTTTCCGCAATAAAGATGGCCCAGAAAACACCATCGGGATGCTCAAGAACCTTCAATGAAAACCAGTATGCAAATGGGATCTGAATTATCCAAAAACAAATAATATTTATCCAAGTGGGTGTATAGGTGTCACCCGCACCGTTAAAGGCTTGTATCATTGCCAATCCCAACCCATACAACCCAAAACCGTAACTTAAAATACGCAAACATTTAGCACCAATATCAATGACATCTGCTTCATGAGTAAACAACCCGATAATAAATTCAGGAATTACAATAAATACAAAAGAAATTAAAATCATTAAAGCAACGTTGTATTTAGTAACTTGATAGACCGCCTGTTTTGCTCTTTCTGTATTTTTTGCACCCAAATTTTGGCCGACTAATGTTGATACCGAATTACTCAAACCCCATACGGGCATAATAATAAAATCGATAACACGTATAGCAATGGTGTAACCCGCAAGTGCTGTACTGCCAAATTCCGCGATTATTTTCATTAAAAAAATCCAACTCGATGTGGCAATAAAAAATTGCAAAATTCCACCTATGGATACTTTTACCAATAACACGAGTTCATCAATAACGAGGGTCAAATCTTTAAATGCTAATTGAATTCTTGAAGAACCTTTATACAAACTGTAAGCCACATACACTATTCCAATACCGCGCCCAAAAGTTGTGGCAATCGCAGCACCTTCTATACCCAACTTTGGAAAAGGACCTATGCCAAAAATCAAACACGGGTCTAAAAAAATGTTAATGATGCTTGCTATCCAAATTGCTTTCATAGCAATAACAGGATTCCCTGCGCCCCTGCATATTCCATTTAAAATAAATAACAACAGAATGGTTGCAGACCCGCCGAGCATAATAGCGGTATAACCATAATACTCATTTATGATTGTTTCAGAGGCGCCTACAAACGATAAAATATCTTTTGCAAATACGAAGCCACAAACTCCTATCACAATAGAAAGCACGATGCCTAACAATATTGATTGTCCGGCTAGTACTTTCGCACGTTGTATTTCATTTTCACCAATTCTTCTTGCCACTAGTGCTGTTACAGAAATGCTCAATCCAATTCCAATGGCATACAACAATGTAATCACGGCTTCCGTGATTCCCACCGTAGCCACAGCTTCGGTTCCAAGTTTGGCAACAAAGAAAATATCCGTGATCGCAAACAGGGCCTCTATAGAAGTTTCCAACATCATCGGAATCGCAAGAAGCACAACTGCTTTATTCAAAGGAATACGTGTATAGTCATACTCATCACCCTGCAACGCAGACTTAACGAGCGCCCACCAATTCATTTGTTCAATCGTTTTCATGATGCTTTACAACTTTTACAATTAAGTTCATTGCCTGCACATAGTTTTGAAGATGACTTATTTGCAGGTAATTCAAAAAGAGCTAATCCAAACAAAATGAGCCCTCCACCAACAAAGATGGAAACCGATAGAGGCTCATTATTTAAATAAGAACCCAGTAGTAAGGCACACACCGGTGTTATTAATGCTATGAGTGAAACTTTCACTGCATTTAACTTATTCAATATGTAGTAATACATTGAAAAACCGGCCGCAGTCGCGATAGCCCCTAAATACAAAATCGAGAGAACAGGTCGAGTAGTAAAATTGCCAACGGACTCACCCGATAATAAAAAAGTCACCATGATTAATGGTACGGCTACAAGCAAACCTCCAAACGTAGATTGTGTTCCTGTAATAGGTGCATTGATTTTCTTCAGAATCACAGCACTTGTAGCATGCGCAACTGTACTCATTAGCATGGCAAGCACACCAAATATTGAATGGATACCCATAGCAGCACTGGTATGAAAAATTACAATTAACCCAATAATTCCTAAAACCATTCCAAGTGTTTTATATTTTGTGAAATGGTTTTCATCTAATAAGACAATCGAAGCAACACCCGTGAAAATGGGGGATAAACCAAAAATCACAGAGATCCATCCAGATGGAATGTATTGAGCACTCCAATATACAAGTGACATCGCAAAATAAATTCCCAAACCAGCAGCCAGATAGGCAACACAAGCTTGCATATTGAAAATTAGCTTTTGTCTGGAAACAGCAAATAATACGCCCAGCACAACAAGACCGAGACTCATACGAGACATCAGTCCAAATAACATTCCAGATTCAATGCTCCACTGGATAGCAAGAGGAGTAGTACTCCAAATCAGCATGACAGATATATAAGTTGTTTTAACCATTAGTAATTTTTCATAAGGCAAAAAAAAGGCCGCTAGTTTTACCTGCGGCCTTTCGAAACGAATTCTTTGATTCAGCTCAACATAAACACACAGGCAAGGAATTATCTGGACGCACTACCAGATCCCAAGTGATTTTTAGTTTTGTGGCTGAAATATTCATGGCGCGAATTCTACATTTACATAATGCCAAGTCAATAGGATTTTCAAAATATTTAAATAAATATGGACGAGTGGTTAGTCAATTTTGACAGTAGAGTTACATATAAAAGTAATTGGTGTTTTAAACGATGTGAAAAATTTCGGATCTATATGTGTGATCCCCATCAACTTTAACATCTTCCAATGCTCCCTTAGCCAAATCTATATCCGCTTGGCTATTTTCTATTAAATTATTCTTTCTGATAGATAGCCCATATCAATATCAGTTATATATTAGGTTTTTTTAAGTTATTGTTAGGCAGCAATACTATTAATATTTTCTACAGTATATCGATCATCAATTGGCAAAGTAAAAATAAATGTAGATCCTTCGTTTGGTTTTGATTCTAATGTGATTTTTCCCCCATGTCGCTCAACTATTTTCTTACAAATAGACAATCCAATCCCTGTGCCAGGATATTTATCTCGTGTGTGTAATCGCTCAAATATTAAGAATATTTTTTCATGATGTTTTTCTTCTATACCAACACCATTGTCTGTTATATAAAACTTCCAATATTCAGATTCTTTGCATGCTTTTATGTGGATTTTTGGTGGCTTACTGAGATTATACTTAATGGCATTACTTATAATATTTTGAAAAACAGTTTTTATTTGCACTGGATCAGCGTAAATAGTTGGCATTTCATCCCATGAAATCAAAGAATATGTTTCATTAATTTTAATTTTCAGATCATTTTTAATCTGACGCAAAATTTTCTCAATCCATATGGATTCCTTTGGTGTATTTTGTGTATCTACACGAGAAAACTTTAATAACCCGTCAATTAGTGATTCCATTCTTGAGCAACCTGATAGAACATAATCAATGAATTTATCCGCATCTTTATCTAATTCATTTGAATATCGTTTTGATAATAACTTTGAATAACTGCTTATAGCTCGTAATGGTTCTTGCAAGTCATGAGAGGCTACATAAGCAAATAAACTAAGATCTTCATTTGACCTTTTCAGCAATATTGATTGTTTTCTTAACTTCTCGTTTATAACTTTTCGTTCTGAAATTTGATTTTTTAATGTATCTAGTGCAAGAGATAACTTCGAAAATTCATCATTACCCGAGGTGTCGATCTCAAAGTTTAAATTTTCTTTAGATAACATGTTTGTCACATCAGATAAATTTGAGAGTCTCAATACAATATCTTTATAAACAAATTTAACTATAATGAATATGAAAATAATAATTGATAAAAGAGCAATTAAATAAAAAATATACTTGCTAGTTAAAATTGTATTACTTAAAGTATTTGCTGAATTTTCAGTACTATCTTTTACAGATTCACTCAATTGATTTACATTTTCATTTATTTTTTTTGTCAATAAGAAATTTTCTCCGTGAATTTCGTATACTTTTTTATGTGTATTAATTAAATTTAGTTTTAATTCAAATATGTCAGGTGTATCTTGCCCATATTTAATTAATGTTAAGATGTGTTTGCCTAATACATCTTGTAGCTGAAGCTCTTTATTGCTCACAACTTCTCTGGTAATCGCCCTCAGCGAATGATCAAATTCCTGCTCAATTCCTAAAACACTATTCCGAGTACTAGCCTCGTCAATCACTATCAAGTCTTTACGCAATTCAGCAGATCTGGCTATTAAATCAGAAATAACTTCAAGATTTAAAATGCTAGTCGTTGTATATTTCTCATATTCCTTTTTATTACGTATTTCCTTTGTATGCTCAGAAATATCTGCTTTTACATTAATTTTCTTTAGTGATATTAATTGAGTTAATTTTTCTAATGCTTCACGCATCAAAATTGTTTCATTATTATAATTAATTTGACGTTGTAAATTACTAGCTAACGCATTGTATTCAAGATTCAAATTAACTTCCAAGATAAGTAGCGTAGATTTTACATTTTTAATTATTTCACTATATTGCAAATTATTTTTTAAGCCCTCAAGTTCGATATGCATATTATGAATAGATTCAAAAGATTCATCTGTTCTTGTATTTAATTCATATATTGTTTTTGATTCACTCATTTTGATAGTTGACTGTGCAAGATCATGTGCATACGTAGACATGGTATTTACACTAACAAGCGCGGGGATAGAAGAATCAGTTAATGCATATTTAGATTCTTCAATTTTACGCAATATTACACTTGAAATAATTACAGTAATAATAACTAAAAATAATCCTATTGAAAAAAATAGGATTAGCTTTTGACTAATCTCAAAAGAATTAAACTTATTTAAAAGCATATTAAAGAAAATACGAAAAGTGCCGACATACAGTGTACTTGCTTATAACTAAATTACATTGCTGCAAACCGATCGCGGAATAATGAAACAAAGTGTTTTCAAACTTGCACACAAATCCCTTGTATAAATATTTGAGTAGAAATTAAATTAGCCTTAAAAACTATAGACTATATAACGGCAATGAGTGTGAAAAATTGAGGTGGGAAAATGAAATATAGCTTTTCAAAAAGTCGTCGAAATTTGATCAAAAATACTGTCTACGCAACAATAGCTTCGCAATTTTCATCTAATGCACTATTTGCAAGGTCTAACCAAGCTAAATTCATGCTTGAGAATTTAGATTCACAAATAGTAGAACGGGTTAAAAAGATGACAAACGGTAAAGCGTTATCTTTATCAATTTTACAACCTAAAGGCTCGCTAGGAAATGTTAAACCTGTTGGGGATAAATTTTCACAACTAACAGGAGTAAAGGTAAATTATATTGAAGCATCACTTGATGAAATAAATGTAAAGATACTATCTCAATCACTCTCTAATGAAACATATTTTGACATATCTCTTCCTGCTACTTTTGGATTACCTGATTTAATAGAAGCAGGTTCAATACGAGAATTAGATGAATTCGTTGAGAAATATGAACCGACTAATTTTGATAGTGAAATGCTTTATCCTATTGGGGATTCCTATAAAGGTAAATTTTATGGATACCAAACTGATGGTGATACCTATTTAATGTTTTATAACAAAGTTTGGTTAGAAGATGAAACAGAACAAAATAATTTCTATGAAAAATATGGTTACCCGCTAGACACCCCTCAGACATGGGAACAACTTGATCAAATGATCGAATTTTTCCATCGGCCAGAGAAAAATATGTATGGTGGTGCTTTATATCGAAATAAAGATTACATTGCATGGGAATGGTGGACACGTTTTCACGCAAAAGGATATTATCCTTTTAATAATTTGCTACAACCACAAATTAACACACAAGAAGGTGTTGACGCTCTTTCAGAATTAATTAAAACAACAAAATACTTATACCCTCAATCTAAAACGAATGGACTCTTTGAAAATTGGGAAGCATTTGCAGAAGGAAATATGTTTTGCAACATTGGCTGGGGAGGAACTCAAAAGTACTTAAATGGACCTAAATCTAAAATTAAAGGTAAATTAGCTTTTGGACCTACTCCGGGTGGGATCGTAAATCATAAATTGCTGCATACCCCTTATTTCAACTGGGGATGGAATTACACAGTATCCAATTTTTCAAGACATCCTGAGATTGCATATTTATTTACGCTTTATGCATGCAGCCCGAATATGTCTACAGAGGCTGTTAAATTTGCGGATGGTTATTTTGACCCATTTCGCAGCGAACATTACGTTAACAAAGAAATTATCAAAACCTACTCTGAGCCATTTTTAGCTGCACATAAATTTAGTATGGAGAATAGCATTCCTGATTTATATCTCTCAGGACAAGGAGAATATTGGGACATACTAAAAGAAAACATTGATCTAGCAGACCGTGGCACTCTTAGTCCCGAAATAGCATTAAATACAACGGCTAAAGCATGGAATCAAATTACTTCACGATATGGTAAACAAGAACAGTTAGAACAGTGGCGTTTCTTAAAAAGTAAGTATCCAGAAAATATAAGAACTAAACTAATTTAGTCCAGTAACTTTCAAATTTAATGGTAGCCAGCGGCAGAATCGAACTGCCGACATGAGGATTTTCAGAATCACCCGAAATTATTCTCATCTAATAATACCAGTTTCCTCAATCTCAATTATGTGGATAAGAGTATCACCAAACAGCTTTGCACTTTGTCAGTACATGTGTATGCGCGTGTTAGATGTCACTATTAACAATGGTATATAACAGAGAAGCAACAGCCACGTACAACTAAGCAGTAGCTATCACATTTGAGTAAAAAGCTCTTTTGGAAGTTTTATCGTTCTCTGCTTTTGCATGCTTAGTACCCATATGAGCTGTAAGAGCTAGATCATATGCTCTTATATTACTTTACAAATTTTATTTACGTAAAAGTATGTTCATCGTTAAAAAATGTCCGTTTATTTCTAAAACGATGCCATATAACTCTATTTGGCTGGTGAATTATGACTCTACAAGAAGAATAAATTTTTATTCGTTCCTGCCGATAAATTCTTAATTCAATTTACTTTCTAGCAACAACACAATGAATACAATCAAACTTATTGCTTTATCACTTTTTTCTTTATTTATTCTATTTCCTTTTAATGCGTACGCAGCAACTGCATCACATGAAATACAAAATTTTACGACGCACTGGGCTGGAATTCTTGCATTAGTTATATTTGCAATTTCTTATTCTCTGGTAATTTTTGAAGAGCAATTACACTTAAGAAAATCCAAACCAGTACTTGTTTCTGCCGGTATAGTTTGGCTAATAGTTGCACTTGTATACATATCACATGGAGACACTCATACAGCTGAAGTATTAGTTCGTCATAATATTCTTGAGTTTGCAGAGTTGTTTTTATTCTTACTCGCTGCAATGACATTTATTAATACAATGTACGAGCGGGGGATATTTGACTGGCTGCGTGCATGGATGTTGAAAAAAGGATTTAGTCTACGAGGTGTGTTTTGGGCAACAGGTGTTGTTTCATTTTTCCTTTCACCCATAGCGGATAACCTTACAACAGCTTTACTTATGGCCACCGTCGCCATGGCTGTGGGTGGCACCAATATCAAGTTCACAAGTATCGCTTGTGTCAATATTGTCGTTGCCGCAAATGCCGGTGGTGCATTCAGCCCATTTGGTGATATCACCACATTAATGGTTTGGCAAAAAGGAATCGTTGAGTTCCAAGAGTTCTTTGTATTATTCATTCCATCAGTGGTGAATTGGATAATACCTGCAGTAATTTTAAGTTTCTTCATTTCTAACTCAAAACCAGAAAGTGTTCATAAAGAAGTCGTACTACGACAAGGTGCATGGATTGTAGTAATTTTATTTTTACTAACGATTGCAATGGCTGTATGCACACATAACTTCTTACACCTCCCTCCTGTCCTCGGCATGATGACAGGCTTAGGAATACTCAAGTTTTTTGGGTATTACTTAAAAATGACAGACAAAGACTCATTTGAAGGAGAAGGAATTGATGAGATTGAAGACGAAGCACTAGATATTGAAGATGATGCGACACCAGTAGAATATGAACAAAAAAGACTGCATGAAAAATTTGATATATTCAAATCGATAGAACGTGCCGAGTGGGACACCCTCATGTTTTTTTACGGTGTTATTTTAAGCGTAGGTGGATTGGGTGCACTGGGTTACATGGCGCTAGGATCCGAATTAATGTATGAAGGGTTAGGTGCTACGAATGCAAATATTCTTGTAGGTTTCCTTTCTGCATTATTCGACAACATCCCAGTGATGTTTGCGGTACTCGCCATGGAACCGGCAATGAGCCATGGTCAATGGCTGCTTGTAACTTTAACCGCCGGTGTCGGTGGCTCTATGCTTTCTATTGGGTCGGCTGCAGGCGTTGCCGTAATGGGACAAGCACGCGGAATTTATACATTCTTTGCACATTTGAAATGGTCTTGGGCCATAGCACTCGGTTATGCCGCAAGTATATGGACACATTTTCTAGTGAATGGAAATTTATTTTAGCGATTAAAATTAATACTAATGGTTAATCTAGATAATAATATTAAGAAAAAGAAGCTGAGTAAAAAATACTACCAAAAAGAATTACTACACTTACAAAAAGAACTCATCAAATTACAAGAATGGGTAAAACAAGAAAAATTACGTGTAGTAGTAGTATTTGAAGGACGCGATGCTGCGGGTAAAGGCGGTGTAATTAAACGCATTATGCAACACCTAAACCCACGTATATGTCATATTGTTGCACTCGGCACCCCTAGCGATCGTGAACGCAGTCAGTGGTATTTTCAACGCTATGTTGCGCATCTTCCTGCTGCCGGAGAAATCATGCTATTTGATCGCAGCTGGTACAACCGTGCAGGTGTGGAACGCGTAATGGAGTTTTGTAATGATGATGAATATTGGCAGTTTTTACGCGACTGTCCTCAGTTTGAAAGAATGTTAATTCAATCTGGCATCATTCTTCGAAAATATTGGTTCTCGGTCAGCAACGAAGAACAAGAACGTCGTTTTCAAGCAAGAAATAATGAGCCAACTAAACGCTGGAAACTCAGCCCAATGGATATTGAAGCACGCAACCGGTGGAATGACTATTCACGCGCCAAAGACATTATGTTCGATCATACAGATATTCGTGAAGCACCTTGGCATATTGTTGATGCAGATAATAAAAAACGTGCACGTCTAAATTGTATAAGCCATCTACTTAGTTCAATTGACTACAAAGATCTAACACCAAAAGTGTCTAAGCTACCGACACGCGTTATAAAGAACAACTATGTCCGTGCACCTATAAATAAAAATAATCTTGTTGACCAAGGTTATTAACTTTTTTAGATCAAACTTTTGGATGTCAGTGTTTAAGCTGAAATGTTAACTCTTCTTTTAATTGCGAATAGAAGATCTTCTATCCTCTATTCCTGAGTATATTGATAAGGGGAACACCAATCCTCATAGCTCTATGTGCTAAAAGATGACACATAGAGCTTATTGAATAGTAGCATTTGAATCTTACATAAAATGTATAAGCAGTAAGCTGCATAAGACTAAATAAAAATTATTTAATCGCTATGGTTTTCGCCATTAGTTACTTTTTGTTTTCTTGCTAGCGATTGCGTAAGTCCATTTAGACTTTCACCATCAATACCAATTTCACTTAACAAGGAATCAACAATTGGGGACTGCACTTTATATTTAAGCGCACTGTTTACGACTTGGTCTGCAAGATTGGAGTCATCACCTTTACCTGTCCCAGATGACCCATTCCCATTTCCACCACTACCGATAGAATTTAAACCATCAATTTGCATGATTTTAATTCCATCAATTTGTTCCATTGGTTTAACACTTTCACGAATGATGTCTGGCATATGTTTAACAATTGCCATTTTCACCTGCATTTCAATTTGCTCTGCAGATAAAATATTACTTGCTTCATTGATAGAACGCTTACCTTCTGCATCGACCATATAGCGCATTTTGGCGGCATCAGCAGCAAGCTTTTCAGCATCTGCTGCACCTTGTGCCTCTATTCTTGCGCTATCTGAATCACCGACTGCTAGAGTTCGTACTGCCTCTGCCTTATCTTCGGCAGCTTGCTTTTCCGCCTCAGCAGCAACTGTGACAGTAATTGCTTCACGTTCTGCAATCTTTCTAGCTTCAATTAATTCGATTTGTTTTTGTCGATCTGCAATTTCCTGTTCTTGTGCTGTAACTACTCGCTCTTCTTCTTTTACGGCTTCTGCCCGTGCAATAGAGGCAGCAGCTTCGGCTTCAGATGTTTCCCTGGATTTCTCAGCAATCACAATAGCCCGATCTTGCTCGGCAAGTTCAACAGTTTTTATCTTATCGATGTCAGTAGTTTCAATTGCTTTGGCTTTTTGAATATCTTTTTCTTTGATTTGTCTATCTTTCTCGATTCTTTCTTCTTCAACAGCTCGTTCAGCAAGAATATTTGCTAAGTCTATTTTTTGTTGGGCAGTAATTTGTGCTTCTTCAGCTTCACGTTTTTTTCTAGCTTGTTCTGAAGCAATTTCCGCAGACTGGGCGGCTCTTTGTATTTCAATTTCACGCTGTTGTTCTAATCTTGCATATTCTTCTTCTTTACCAATTTCAAGCTTTTGTCTTTCAGCCTCAAGATCCTTAGTTTTTATAGCAACCATAGTATCTTGCTCTATTTCGTTCCTGCGCTTTTTACGTACTTCAATTTCTTCTGTAAGTTTTGTGAGACCCTCTGCATCAAATGCATTGTTAGGATTAAAATACTCTTTGCTTGTTTGGTCTAATCCAGTCAATGAGACAGCCTCTAATTCTAAACCGTTTTTAAGTAAGTCTTCTGATACTACTTGTTGCACTTTTTGAACAAAGTCCACACGTTGTTCATGTAACTCTGTCATCGCCATTTCGGCCGCAACAGCTCGCAATGCATCAACAAACTTACCTTCTACTAAATCTCTCAATGAGTCTGGCTTCATCGTGCGTAAACCAAGAGTTTGTGCAGCATAAGCTATAGATTCTTGATTTGGCTTAACACGAACATAGAACTCTGCTAACACGTCTACTCTCATTCTATCTCTTGTAATCAATGCTTGTTCATTTGCGCGTCTTACTTCTAAGCGCAAAGTATTCATGTTAACGGGAATGATTTCATGGAGAACTGGAAACACTAATGCACCTCCATTCATTACAACCTTTTGGCCGCCAAAACCTGTTCGCACAAAAGATACTTCTTTTGATGATCTTTTATATAAGCGCGCAAAAATTAAACCAATTGCAAAAAAAGCAAAAAGAATTATTCCCGCATAAATAACAATGTCATATAGTTGATACATATAATGCCCCTTATCAATTTTCGAGAGATTTGTTCGGATTGCGAATTACTTTAAAAACACTTCCTGATTTACTTACTATTAGTACTTTTTCACCTTGACTAATTGATTCATCACCATTGTCAGGCTCAACCATTACGTAATGTGTTTGGTTGTGAGAATCAATGAGCTTAGCCTCAGCTGGTGAACCTTTTTTTGCTGAGCCTAATGTTATTGTTGCTACTCTTCCTTTAAATGAATCTACTGATACAGCTTCAGTTTCATCTCTAGGCATAATCTTATTAATCAAACCGCCAAAAACTCTCATGCATGGTAATGCACCTAATACAGCTGGGATTGAAGCAAGTGGGCTTGGTAACAAGTGACCTGTCATTCCAATAGCACCCTTTTGAATAATTAATCCAATTAAACCAAAAGCGGTCAAAAAGACTATTAATAAAACTAAAAATGGCACTTCTCCAATTCTTAACCATCCCAAGAAGTGTGATAACGTAGTGTTAGAATCTAAATTTGGACCATCAATATCGAAATCCATATCTGGTAACATAGATTCGAGAACGTTAGAAATCCCTAGACCAATTAATGCACCAACACCTTCTAAGGCAGCAATAAAAATCATTACTGCAATTGATACAGTAAAAGGAAGATTTTGAGCTTCTAGAAAAAAGTCCATTTAAACCTTCTTCTCTTAGCCTTTTTTCTCAGCCTTAATTTTTGCCAAACGTTCTTTTATTCGATTTTGATGACTTAATTTATCAAGCTCTGCTATTTGTGCTGCAGTCTTTGTATCGGTAGTGCTTGATGAAGATGGTCCAATCCCGGTTCCTTTTTCCATAATTCGATCAAACGCTTCTTGAGCCTTCTCAACTTTTGCAACTACATCAGAGGAGCCGCTAATAGTTTTTCCATCTTCTTGCTTGGTTACAGTTTGCTTTCTACTTTCAACAAAGCTTCGAAGCTCTTCCCTCATCTCACGCTTTTTAGCTTTCAAAGCAACAATATATCCTTCAAGCTCTTTTTCGCTTTCTGTTGCTTCAGTAATGCTTTTTTCTAATACTGGAATTTGTGCTTCAATATTTATCTGTTGTGCAATAGCTGCTTCTGCAAGATCATCACGCCCTTCATTAACAGCAAATTCAATTTTTTCAGATAAATCTTCATATTTTTTGTTTTCTTCCATCATTCTTTTATTCGCTAAATGACGGTTGGCTACTACAGTTCCTAATTCAGAGCGCACATCATATATTGCGCTGTCTATTTCTCTAATCGCTTCTTCCATCACTAGGTCTGGTGCAGAATTCTCTATAGAGTCAATGATTGCATTGATCCCACCACTCAAAATTCGCCCAACACGTGAACTAATACTTTCGCTCATTACTATGTCTCCTTAATTAACTTCGTTTCATTGTCTAGCAAGCGTAATAGCTGTATGTATGTATTAAGCTTGTTTCTAAATATATTCTTTCGAGTAGTATTCGTACTTTGAATAACACCAAGATGAATCGTCCTCTCGAATAATCTTGATACCCGCTCCATCAATTCATTTTCAAATTCTTGACAACTTAATATGTTTTCCACATTTCTACCTGATGAAATGAAGTAAGCTAATATTTCTGCTATTGAATCTCGAATAGGCTCTATAACTTGTGAGTAAGTGTTTTCATCATGCTGAACCTGTTTTATTTGCCTCGATATAGGTAGTAAATAGTTCTCAATATTCGTCAGCACTTCACTGTAGTCACTACCGCTCAGATCAGATTTTCGTTTCTCTTTTATTATCGCTCGAATTTTGTCACTTGGTGTTTTAGCACCTTCGATATCCAAATTAGCAATAAACTCAGCGTCTTCATGCGAAATTCGCACGCTTAGTGGAATAGTCTTCATTTACAGTAAACATGTGTATTCAAATAAATACCTATTGTATACATATGTATACATTTGTCAACAAATATCATATGGGTACAACAAACCACAATAATACAAATAGTTACAAATTATCTAAATAGCTAAAAATGACGCTCGACTGGAATTATTAAGTCTCTATCAGTTTTTGATCACACTGCAAAGACGGATATTGAGAAATAAACATTAAAAATTTGAGTAGATTAAGGGAGATGTACTCCTCTAATCACCTCAGAATTGGCGTATTGATAACGACTAGTTAGTGAATACCACTTATCTGGATAAGAATATCCACCTAATTTCCACCAAATTCTAAGCTTTGCTAATGCTCGGCGTATCTGCATGAATCAACGATTGAGCGCTATATAGTAAGAATAATACTATTGCCGCCATCGTTAGATTTAAGCCAACCCCAAGATAAACTTCGTAATAAACACATAGTGCAGTATCAAAAACCACCCACATAAGTATCGAAACAAGTAACACATTCCATGTCCTTTGACTTGGGTTTTCAAAATATTGATTTACAACAAATGTAAATAAAACACCCCAACTGGCTAAAGTTGGACCAAATACACTTAATAAGAATATAGTGGGGTATGTAGTAGTTCCCGCACCAAATATTAATTCAATACCTTGTTGATGTACTTGTGAAAAAAACGGAAATAGCGTAAGTGCTAAACCAGCAAGCACATGAATTGGTCCTATTATTTTTAGTAGTCGATAAATTTTCATATGTAATAATCTCTGCAATTATAAAAAAGGTTTGGATACCATCAACCAATACAAAACTAGAACGGAGAAAAATGCGGGAAATCCAAGGCTAAACCAAGTTTTGTAAATCCTATGGTATGAGTCTGGTAACGATTCCCAATTAGCTGTCGCGTATGCAATATCTCTCAACCTTGTTTGCATAACTACTACCGGTATCCAGCAAACACCAATCAAAATATACAACCCTATTACAAGATAAAACCATATTGAGTCGAAAGGATAATTCAATAAATGCATTAAATGGAATCCAGTAACAGGTTGTATGATTACTGCAGGTGTCGTGAAAATCCAATCTGCAAATACGACAGAGCTAGAAGTGCTTCTTAATGTATTAATGTCATTGCTTAAATTTGCTCTTACCATGAAGAACGCTGTTCCAAGTCCAGTGCCAAACAATATTGTCGAACTTACTATATGTAAAAGTTTAAGTATTAAATATTCCATTTTAATGCCTCACAATTTCCCAACTGATATCAAGATGTGCCACTGCATCATCAAATTCATTTAAACTAATCAGCTCAAAACAAGGCATTGCACCTGTGTGTGCAATATCTTTATTTGCTAATTTTTTTGCGAGAATAATGGCTGGTATTATAGGTATTTCAGGGCCATGTCCATTTAATGCAGTTAAATACCATGTTAGTTCCTTCAACTTATTATCCTGATCTTTTCCAATTAGATTTATAAACATTCCACCATCCGGTGTTCCCATAAAATTGAGCACATCGCCAATCTTCTTTATAAGTTTTGCATGTCTATCAGGATTTTTAATTATTCCTAGACGTGATAAGGAAGCTATCAACCAAAATCCGAATTGGGACGTTTTCGTTTCAAGAGCAGCATGAAATAAAACCGTCTTTGTATTTGTATACCGCTCAGGGAAAAGACTTAAGTCCGGCACATCGCAAATGCCTAGCCATCTTTTTCCTAATTTTGGAAAATCATGTGCATGGATATCTTGCCAACCAAACAACGTTTTCCATTCACCATTAACCCAACATAAAATTGGTTTGCCGCAATACGAAAGTACTGCTGCTATCGTTGACTCACCTCTTGGCGCTTTATTCCCGGGAGTGATACAAGTTTTTATTGATTCAATTGAATTAAACTCATGTTTGAAATGCTTTATAACGGCTGATGACAAACCAGGCAACGTACTGGCGCCCGTAACAAGCAGTACATCTTTATCTTTAGCTTCGTTATTAAAATTCGTAAATCCTTCTACGAATGATCTTCCATCTGCAAGGTCAATATAGTGGGTTTTAGTTTGGATGCATGCCTCAGCTACTGAATAATCTTGTCCTTGATACGGCCCACTCGTATGGATCAAACAATCAACATTTAATGACTCAAGCCTTTTAATAAATTCACTGGAATTTTGATCTATGCTTATTGCGACATGGTTGTCTCTATTTTCCAGCCTTCTTAATAAGGTATTCGCTCTATCTAGACTTCTACCAGCTACGAATAGTTGTATATTCGGATCTCCCGACAAAGCATTACAAATGCGTGTGCCGAAATTTCCATATCCACCAAGGACCAAAATCCTATACATATCTCAGTGTCACTTCTTTATTAAAATCGATCATTACCTTTAATCTCTAGGTTGTTTATTTTTGTTTTACCTAAAATTTTTAGTAATAAGTTTCGACAAGAACGTAATACTGGATATAAAAAATATGATCGAGCTTTGGATTTGAATATCCAATAATTTAATCTATTGAAAATGCCGGACTTGCTGCTAATTAAAGCCAGCGCATGTATTGCATCTGAGCCATAGAAAATTTTATCATTCATCTTCAGTACCATCCCTTGGTCAATGTCTAACCCCATCTTGGTAATTTCCTCACGCACATCACTTTCCTCGCGTGCATCAACTATTTTTAGATTTCCAATATCTTCACGAATGCGAACAACTTGGCAGTAGTTATTACACGCCGGGCATTCCTTGTCGTACACAAGTAAAATTTCTTCTTTATCCATGATCATTAACAATTATTTCTGACACGAGAAACTCTGCCATCTTTTTAACACCATATCTTTCCAAAGGCTCGAAGTACCACGAAGGATCTAATTTTCGGTCAAACATAATATTCAGCCTGACACGTGTCTCATTTTCTGAAATTTTTTCAAGTTCAACATGCGTGCCTTTAAAATCAATATAGTTTGATATGTAACTCGTGTCTTTCAAAATTTCTGTCTTTAGGTAGTCATCTCCCACATCTGCAATTTTTAATTCTGTATGACCTTCATGAATATTTGTGAAAAACCATTTCTTGTATCGATAGTAAATTTTGTGAACTGCACCTTTGTCTATATTTCCGGCCTCTACTTTGTACGGCATTGGGAACATTCTTAGAAACCAATGCCTCTCTTTTTGCAAGTCAATTGGTCTAACCATCCTTTCTTTTATTGTTTCAATATCAAATGAAACTACTGTTTCAAAACTTACTGTATTATCCCTATCAAAGCTTAAATCTTCATGTGTACCTTCAAACGCAGAAATAAGAACTATTAAGGGAAGCAAATGCACATATAAACTTCCTTTTCCTTTACCTTTTACTTTTCTCCAAATAAGTTCATAAATAAACCCTAATGTCATCACACCAAAATAAATTGGCATAAACATCACTACACATAAAAATCCTTCAAATAAAAGGACTGAGCTTCCCAGCATCACAATCAATGAACCTCTTGCAACATTCCAATAACCAGTCCACCAATTTTTCTTAGGCTCTTGTCTACTTGTCATCACAGCAAGTATCACTGCAATTAAGAAAGGAGCAGCAACATATAACAATGCAGAGTTATGAAAGTTGTACCCAATTAATAAACGTACCGCTAGCGATCCAATTGCAGCTAGAAATAATAAAAATAAAATTGTTTTAGTATTCATTTTTCTCAACCTATTAGTTGCAAATCATCTCTTAGCACTTCAGCTCTCGGGATTCCGATATTGCTTGCGAGATTTAAATGCTTAAGAATTTGGATAACTCTCCATCCTGGATCACATTGACCTTTTTCAATGCCAATTTGGGCAGATTCTGGAAATGCATGATGATTGTTGTGCCAACATTCCCCATAGGTGGCAACGCCCAGTCCAGGAATATTAGATGCTTGAACATATGCATCTTTAACCCGCCAATTACCAGGCCCGGGATTGTGACAAAAGTACGTGATTGTCCAGTGACCAACTACGCTGACGGACACTCTTACAAATACACCCCATACAACCCAAGACCAACCTCCAAATAAATATAAAGGAACCGCTAAAAGTAGTTGGTGGAATCTCCAGGTTTTCTCCATAAATACAAACCATGGATCCTCAGCAATCTCTTTTTCAATGATTATTTTTGGAGGCTTTGCATAGTTAAATTTAGATGTTAACTGCCACCAAATATCTAAAAAGAAATTTCTTCGATGGGAGAAAAAGTCATGACACTCATTTTGTCGTTGCGCCCAATCCCTTTGATCATGAATACGAATAACGCCAAACGGACCTGCCATGCCAACCAAAACCCCAACATATACAAGTAGTCTTGATGCCCACTTAGGAGATTCAAACGTTCTATGAATAAGTAAGCGATGCATTCCAACACTATGCCCAATTAGAAGAGAAAAGTAAGTTGTCACAACAAATAGTGTAAAAGCACTCCAAGTGAAAGTGATGGGGGCTAATATCACTGCTAGCAATATCATTGATAAATTCCAAGCAGCTTTTTTAGAATCGATACTAATAGTTCCCTCATTAGCTGAAGCATGTGTAGCCTTAATTCTTAAAACTGGTTTCATCATAATCAGTACCTCAATTATTTGTAGCTAATGTTGTCTTGGTGTTATCCAAATCATATTGCCCAGGAAGTTTTCTTTTAGTTATGGATTTAAGTTCTTTTCTTAATGGCATGTCTTCTGGAAGTTTTATATCCCATACAAGACCAATCTCAGATAAAAACATTAACACCCACCATCCCGGATCAACTTGATCTTCATAAATACCTAATAACGCAGAGCCGGGATAAGCATGATGATTATTGTGCCAACACTCTCCCATAGTGATCCAACCTGTATATTTAATGTTATATCCTTGAACGGCGGCACCTTCAACTTCCCAATCACGATGACCTTCGTTATGTGCAAAGTAACCAATTAACCAATGCCCAGTAACAGAAACACTAACGCGGCAGCAGATGCCCCAAATAACCCAAGAAATACCTCCAAAATAGAAAAGTAATATTGCCCACGGTAATTGTTGCAACATCCATGTGTTCTCCATGAATTTATAAACTTTGTCATTTGAAATTCGTGTTTCTGGCTCAAATAAAGGTGGGTTATCAAGATTCAAATCACAATGTATTTGCCACCATCCATCTTTAAGAAAACTATTTCCATGACAGAAATAATCATGGCACTCACTTTGTCGCTGTGCCCAATCTCGTATATCGTGTGTTTTAACCATTCCGATTGGCCCAGCCATTCCTACTAATGTTCCCAAGTGAACAAAAAAATATTCAATCCACTTAGGACATTCATAACTGTTATGTATTAATCTACGATGCATCCCTAATGAATGCCCTAAACAAAGCGTTGTTGCAGTGAAAATAATAAATACGAAAAAAGCACTGAGTGAGAACGTTAAATAGCCACCAACTAATGACGAAACATACATACTTGTAATCCAAATTGATTTTTTGGGTGACCATCTCACTGTTCCATTTATTGGATTCGCGCCATTCGTATCATTAATTCTTGGCACTCCATTATTTGTATTCATCGTTACACCCCCCATTCATTTGTATTAAATTCACGTTTTTTTAAAGGAAGAATCCACATTTGATAAATAGATGTGAACCACATAAAAGTCGAAGCAGCTGTGTAACCAAAACCACCGATTAAAGTGAACCATGCAAATATTGGAATCCATTTAGTAAGCCACCATGACATGACATCTACAATTAAAAACAAGAAAGGTAGAGCGATTGCTGATGCCTTAAGCCAATTAGGAATTCCAACCGCAAAGCTAAAAATCAATCCTACAAAGAAGAAAATAAATGAAATACCAAACAAATGAATATGTGAAACTCTTGTTAGCGAACCAATAGAAGCACCTTCATCTATTTCGCTCACAGATTTAACGTTTTCAAACTTAGTAAAGTCTGGTAGTCCAGGTTCTTCATCATGGCAAAAGACACAATTCTTTTGAAAAATAATGTTTATGTTTTCATTCCAACCTTTTTCTGATGCACCTTCTCTTACCCATTTAATAATTTGTGCGCGATCATGCGATGATGCTTTGTCTTTCATCGAGCCATTTAATTTATTCTCTAATTTGCTATTTTCACGATTGCCGTAGTAGCTATAGACGATGTCATCTACTGAGACACCAAGCTTTCCATCCGCCATGCCGTGAGTAAGTAAAATTTGCATTCCTGCCATCAATAACCCCAAACCTATCGCTAATAAATAACCAGTAAATAGCACACGAACGGATAGTGCTAATGATGGTAGATTCATATACTCGCCATATTTGGTCTTCATATTCTTCCCTTAAAAAATGAGATCTATTAGTTAATAAACTGTGTTCAGCAGGAAGATTAGGGGGCAAACAAGGAAATAACTTCCCGCTTTATAGAGAAGGAATAGAAATAAAATTTACTGTTGAAAACCAGTAAGTTAGATAATTACTGGTTTATAAAATAGGAATGTAATTAGTCAGATTCTAGGTTTTTTCTGTAGTTTCCTGGGGACATCCCAGTAATTTCACGAAATGCCGAGTAGAAGTTGGACTGGGACTTAAACCCGTTTGCTAAGCCTACAGAAAGTACTGATGCATTAGGCTCATTGGTTAGCATATTTTTAGCCTCAGTAACGCGTCTTTCTCTTATGAATCGAGGAAATCCACAGTCATATTGTGTATTGATTAATTCAGATAATTGATGACTATTAATATCGAGCATTTCTGCAAGCATGCTTAAACTTAGGTTCTCATTTTGATAAACCTTGTCATCATTCATAAGTTTTTCTAAAGAAGCACGCACAGATTCAACATTGATGCCTCCTAAAGTAGATTTTGCGTAGGCAGCTTCCGTAATTTCAACAATGTCACTTAGCAATTCAGGAAAGATAATTACCGATGCTGTAACTAATAACATTGCAATCCCTATTGAAGAGGCATATGCGCCAAAAAAGATTGTGTGGTTTATATAAGGCACAGATAAACCGAGTATCAAAGCTAACAAAGCCATCAACGCAAACAACAAACCAAAGAATATTTCAAATTTGAAACGACTACTCTGAGGGCGTAATTGGAAAATAATTCTTGCAATCCAAAATGTATATCCTGTTCCAATTAAAAAAGCGATTACCGGAATTATTTTTACAGGAAGAAATAAACCTATAGCGACTGGCACAAAGTGAAGAATATGATAGATGCTTAGCTTCGATTCCGGGAATAAAACTACTCGACTGAAAAAATAAAACGTCATTGGAACAAAAAGCAATAAATATAAATATCCACGATTATTGAGTAAATCAGTATCGTTGGAAAAATATAGATAATGCCAAAATTGCAAACCAGAAAGAGAAATCAGCAATGCAACACAAGACAACTTGCTGATGAAGTTCTTCCTAATATTTGGGAGAAAAAATAAATATGAAAAAAGAAGAATAACTGCGCTGAATATAGAAAACCCAGCTATCAATTGTACAAATGTAGATACCATCTTATTGTTCTTGTGCCCCAGCTAAATATACATCTACATTCTATATGTGATTAGCCGACATGTATTCATCGGATCAATAAATTTAAGCCAAATAAAAACAGTAGATTACGATTTATATGACTCTTGTTTGAATAATATCCACCGTACTTCCACCAAAGTATTGATTATCTATACCCAAGTGCTATTCAAGGTATCCCTAAAATAGTTATTTAAACCCTCAGCTTCAGCCTCAGAGCTTTTTTGAGCAAATTTTGTGTCCTCTAATCGATTTAATTCAGATTCAATAAACTCATTTAGTACTGTAATCTTTTCTGAAGTATCTTTCTCAAATCCAGATTTTTTTCGCTCTAGCAAGTTATTTATGGCACTAAGAAGCTTATTGTCATCAACTAACTTTTCTATTAGTTTGGAAAATTCAGTGGGCACCACGCCATAATCATTTTCTATCCATTGCACTGCTAATAATGGGCGAAGAACATAAAAATATTTTTTTAAACGAACTTGTTCTTTCTGCAAATGCTCTTTATATGTTCTTTTAGCCATACTTAAATAATGATAGGCGCATGAAACTGGTGAAAAACTTTTTGGGAGTAAGTTTTGAAACCCATCAGAAAATTTTTCCTTATCTTTATAGACAATAGGAGACCCTATCCACTCAATCAAAGGTGGATTAGATTTTCGTAACAATCCGAGTGCCTTTCTCAGATCCCAACCATTTATATCAAGCAAATCATCTATAGGTAATTCGATCACATCTCTTTTGTGTTCAAGATCAATAGATAGATACCACTCAGGTGGATGTATATAAATAAAACGTACGTCAAAATCACTATCTTTAGATGCAAACCCCCACGCTCGACTACCCGATTCACAGGCATACAAAACTTGAACATTATATTCATCTTCAATTTCATCAAGCTTTTGAAGGATCTCTTCTTTTCTTTCTATCATAGGTATATCTAGAAAAAAGTTTTAACAGTTAAAACTATTCCTAAGATTGGTAGCAATAAAAGCCAAATAATAAATATAGTGGCAATTAATATATTAGCTAAATACGAAGACTCCACTCCTTCGTCTTCCCAATCTTCATCTGCACAAATTACAGATACAAAATCTGAATTAAACTCAACATTAGAATGTTTATTATCAATTGCGATATCAATCGCATCTTTTAGTAACATTAAACCATCCTTATTGCCTGCAATATTATCTTCATATCTTTCACTGTAAATTTTTACCCAAGCTGTTTCATTATACATTCAACTACTCCTAACTATCCTTTTACACATACAACTTGACGCAAAGTGTGTTCAACGCTTACTAAATCATTTTGGTTTTCCATCACCACATCAATATCTTTATATGCGCCAGGAATTTCATCTAACACACCTTTGTCTTTACGACATTCAACACCAGCCGTTTGCGCTTCAATATCTTCTTCATTGAAATGGCGTTTTGCTTTACCACGACTCATACGTCGACCTGCACCATGCGAACATGAACTAAATGATTCAGGGTTACCTTTGCCACGAACAATGTAAGATTTAGCGCCCATACTACCCGGAATAATTCCAAGCTCATCCACACCAGCACGAATCGCACCTTTGCGTGTAATGTAAACATTTTCACCAAAATGGTTTTCCATAGACACATAATTATGATGACAATTGATGGCTTCTTTAGTGATACCAAATTTCGGTAACACTTTTTTTAATGCATCAATTATCAAGCGCATCATTTCTTTGCGATTTTCCATTGCGTAATCTTGAGCCCAGTTCACTGCATTTACATAGTCATCAAAGTGCTCTGCCCCTTCAGTAAAATATGCTAAATCTTTATCTGGCAAATTATGAATATGCTTTTGCATATCTTTTTGTGCTAATCGAATAAAGAATTGGCCAATAATATTCCCTACTCCACGGCTACCCGAATGAAGCATAATCCATACATCATTATTTTCATCTAAACAGATTTCAATAAAATGATTCCCACCACCAAGTGTGCCTAGTTGACGCACCCAAGTTTGATAAGGCTTTTTCTGCATCTTTAAAAGTTTGGGGTGTTTTTCTAGTAAGCGATCTAAACCGTCAGATAAAGGTCGTATAGTTGAATTGCGAGCTTTATCTGACTTATGCATATCAAAACCAACAGGTATTGCAACTTCAATAGCAGTACGCACTTTGCGTAAGTTATCTGGAAGATCATTAGCATTCATTGAAAGACGCAAAGCATTCATTCCACAACCAATGTCTACACCAACCGCAGCAGGAATAATTGCACCTTTACATGGAATTACCGAACCCACAGTCGCACCTTTACCAAAGTGCACATCCGGCATCGCCGCAATATGACTATGGATAAAAGGCAACTGTGATAGGTTGCATAGTTGCTGGTAGGCTTCGTGCTCTATGTCATCAGTATAGATTTTTACTCGCACATTACCTTTGGTAATGACTTTTTTAATTGGCATATGTCACCCTAATTAATCTCTAAAATATTCATTTCTATTAGAACCATCATGTCGCTTTTTCTTCAAGCAACAATTCTTGAAATCTACGCCCTGATCCACATACACATGGATCATTCCGGCCGAACTTCTCGCTAAGTTCTTTATTGCCATGAACGATTCTATTTCCTCGTTTAACGTTTGTTTCTGATGGGAATCCTTTACGACGTTTACTCATACGCTCAAAAGGATTGATCCTTATTTTTAAATTTACACATGTTGCACCTCACATTACTAAACTAAATCAGTTGTATTTTTTGCGATAGTTACTGGTAAAAGGTTGCGCAACAATTTGATAATCATCTTGATAGCGTATCCTTCCAATTTCCTCACATTTAATCATATCTACAGCAATACCTTTATTTTGTATTACAGAAAAGAGCTTCCACATAACGCGTATATGCTCTTGTGCACTAGGTTTAAACCAACACAGGCAGCGATAGTTACCGGGTATCTTCAAAATAGGAGGCACAATTAAATTTCTATCAATCCATCTAAACACATATTGAACTTCTTCATATTCATAATCAGTGAATGAATTGTTGTATTTTAGCTTGTACGCAAGATGTATTAGGCCTTGTTCATAACGTGACCTCCTGTCTTGGCACAGCCCAATAAATCGTAAGTACATTTTTAATATCCATTTATATTATTTCTCAAATTTAATTAAATGACGCAGGCCCTCAAATAATAGAGGGCCTTTGTCAGTTTATACTCACGCTACCCATCAACTTTGATTTGTACCGTGTCTTTTAGGATGCCATCCAAACCTCCGAAGACAGTTAGTTTGTCTACTTTGTCAGTGACTTTTTCCAACGTCTCCAACTCTTTCAAGCGCATCAAGGTTGGGTTGTCATCCATCAATTTCGCAGTGTTCAACAATGAACGTGTAGCTGCAGTTTCTTCACGTCTTTTAATGACATTTGCTTGCGCCACTTTTTCTGCTTGAACTACTTGGTTCAAGATATCTTTCATGTCGCCTGGCAAAATGACATCTTTCACGCCAACGCTGCGAATTTCGATACCGTATTCAGATACGTTTGCTTTAACAGATTCGTAGACGTATTTGTCTAGTTCATCTTTAGTTACAAGCAATGCATCCAAAGTGCGTGTACCAATTACCTGACGAAGTGCAAATTGCATTTCGCGGTAAATGTATCCAGCAAGGTCTACCAATTCATGACGCGCTTTAATTGGGTCACGAATTTGATATTGAGCTGACAAGTTTGCACGTAGGCTAACTTTGTCTTTTGTCAAAACCTCTTGACCTTGCACTTCCATGCTTTGCATTCGCAAATCAACTTGTTCAACTATTACGTTGCGGTTGTATTTCCAGTATGCGTACAAGCCTGGTTGCAATGATTCTTTTAATTCACCATCCACAACCAATAGGCCAACATAGTTGTCTGCAACTTCTGCGATGTAAATTGAATTAATCAATTCACTTGGTACTTGTTTCGCACGTGTGTGCACAAACTGACCCACTTTATTTGCAGGCAATGCAAAATCTTCTGCAATATTTTGCACTTCAACTGTCATTTCAACTGGACCTTTCCAAAATAATTGGCGTGTACCAGGTGCTACAACAGTGCTCAATTGGCCACGTTGATAAACCAATCCAACTTCATATGCGTCGGTTTCAACAACTTGGAAGTATTTTGTTACTATCTCAGGTTGTTCTTTTACCAAGACATCCACATATTTGTGGTTGAATTGCGCTTCCGTTACATCATAAATCTCGACTTGAATTCGGCCGAAAATATCGAAATATCGATATACGCCTGGTTCAAGCACTTTTACAATGCTTCGGTTTTTCAAGTAAATTCCTCGCTCATGCTGCGCAATAACAATTCTTTTAAATCCGAACATAATTACTCCTTATTAAATAAAGTTTCGGGAAATGCTCCACATATAAATTGCGGGTAAACTCCTGTTGTAGTAACGGGTCTAAAATCTTTCGCATGTCATTGCGATACCCCAACTATCGCTTTGAACATGTTTCAGTCTCTAGACTGGTTATCACAAGCTTGTGATCACGCAGGCAATCTACATGTTGCGACATAAAAAACTCTCAACCGTAGTTGAGCTATTTGAAATGTCGCGGGAACATTTCCCTGGTTAGTGTTTTCACACAAAATGCGGATTCGAACCGCAGGCTTTCGCCATTACCAATGAACAACGTTTAAAGTTGTCGAAAGAACAGGAATCGAACCTGCAACATTTCCGTTATCAGCGGAATGCTCTCCCTTTGAGCTATCTTTCACTGGTGTATCGGACCACTTACAACTTTGTATACACATTGCAATCACCTTTCGGCTTAGCTTTTGTGCACAGGTCTGAATTCAAGAATCAGATCCGCTAAGTAAATAAATGTCTCTCAATACTCATGAACTCAATGTTTATAAAACATCGAATTACAATTCTTTAAATACAGGTGACCTGCCCCATTGCAGGCCACCATTTTTCACGCCCCCTTTCTCCTAAAATTTAACGTCGCTCTTTAGGACATTGTGTTTTCAAGAACGCCATTTGGTCTGCCAAAATTTTGCGGTTAGATAAAATCAATCCTTCTGCATAATTTGGCTCATATGGAATTCCTAATAATGAAATTCCTATTCTTTCTGCCTCACTAGGCATTAAGCTATCTTTACGTGCATTACATGCACGGCATGCTGTAACCACATTCATCCATGTGTTTTTCCCACCACGTGATAGTGGAATCACATGATCGCGCGTTAAGCGATTTCGAGAATATTGATCACCGCAATACATGCACATGTAATCATCACGTCGAAACAATCTTGCATTTGTCAGTGCAGGCACTTCACGAATGTGGTCGTCTGATCGCATCACACCATGTGTTGCAACAATACTGTTCACATCAATAAATGAACGAGTTCTTGTTCTGCGATTTACACCACCATGAATACGAAAAGAATTTGAACCCATTTCGTAAACAACTTGTTCTCGTGCATACACTAATGCTGCATATTCCCAGTTCATCCATTCAACTGGACGCCCAGCTACGTCTAAACGCAAAATTAAATTTTCCATTTAACTTTTCTCTTTTATAAAGTTACTGT
Source organism: Gammaproteobacteria bacterium (assembly GCA_965243395.1). Classification (GTDB taxonomy): domain Bacteria; phylum Pseudomonadota; class Gammaproteobacteria; order UBA4575; family UBA4575; genus JABDMD01. The sequence continues at coordinate 141,233 of CBDEUS010000002.1, forward strand.
TTAACAATTTGGATGATTGAAGAGTTTAATTTGGTACGCAGCCCCAGATTTGAACTGGGAATCAAGTAGGTTTGAGCTACTCAGGTCTTCCAATTGCCTCAGCTGCGCAAAAATTTAATTTGGTATCCCTGGCAAGATTCGAACTTGCAACATTCTGGTTTTAAGTCAGATGCGTCTTCCGGTTGCGCCACAGGGACGTAATGTAATTTGGTAGCCACCCTCGGATTTGAACCGAGATGCACCATGTTCTAAGCATGGTAGGTATGCCAATTCCCGTCAGATGGCCAAAATTTTTATTTTTATAATTTAGTTATACATAAATTATGATTTGGTACCCCTAGTAAGATTCGAACTCACATCAACTGATTTAGAAGATCAGTGCTTTTCCAATTAAGCTATAGAGGTAAAAAACTAATTGAATTATTTTTGGTACCCCAACCAAGATTCGAACTTGGATCTACCACTAATCTGGTGCGTGAATCACGGGATATAAATCCGCTGCTTTACCGTTAAGCTATTGGGGCAAAATTTTTTGGACACTCCGCTCAGAATTGAACTGAGTCCTCAAGGGTTGCAACCTTGCGTCTTGCCGATCGACCACGGAGTGTTGGCACATCCGGAAAGATTTGAACTTTCATCTTTGGGTTTGGAGGCCAATGTTCTGCCAATTGAACTACAGATGCTCTGGCTGGGAGTCCTGGACTCGAACCAAGATCTCAAGAGTCAAAGTCTTGCGTCTTAACCAGTTAGACGAATTCCCATTTTTGTTTTGGCGCGGTTGGAAAGACTCAAACTTTCATCTTCGACTTTCGTAGAGTCGTGCTTTATCCGATTAAGCTACAACCGCAAAAACTTTGGTAGCCCGAATCCGATTCGAACGGATAACTTTCGCTTTGTAAGAACGACACTCTGCCAATTGAGTTATCGGGCTAAAATTTTTGGTAGTTACGGTTAGAATCGAACTAACAAGTCCAGGGTTATGAGCCCTAGCCGAAGACCACTTCCGTAACTAAAGTATTTGGTGGATCCAGTAGGAGTCGAACCTACCTCTGCGGGTTAAAAGCCCGCTGCACAACCGCTATGCCATAGATCCTTGGCACGCCTGAAAGGAGTTGAACCTTTATCTCACTGGTTCGAAGCCAGTGGCTCTTCCAATTAAGCTACAGACGTATTGGCGGAGAAGAACAGATTCGAACTGTTGAATGAAAAATTTCCATCCCTCCTTTAGCAAAGGAGTGCTTTAAACCACTCAGCCACTTCTCCAATTTATAATTTGCAGCGCTTCGCGATATTTAATTTGCGAGTAATACCCACTCGCAAGCGTGGGGTGAACTACCGGACTCGAACCGGTATCTACCAGATTCACGTTCTGGGGCTTTGCCATTAAGCTAAGCTCACCATAATTATTTTTGGCGGAAGGCGGAGGGCACGATCCCCACCAACTAAAAAGCCAGCCACCAGTTTTCAAGACTGGGACACCCCCACTGGGTGAATCACCTTCCTTATATATGTAAATTTGGAGCGGATAATCGGATTCGAACCGATATTTATGGTTTGGAAGACCATCACTCTGCCAATTGAGTTATACCCGCAGATTTGGTCTGAGTGGCTGGATTCGAACCAACGACCTCTCGCTTCCAAGGCGAGTACTCTGCCCAGGCTGAGCTACACTCAGAGAATTAATTAAATATAAAAAATTATTTGGTGCATCGAGTTGGACTTGAACCAACGACCACACGATTATCGGTCGTGCGCTCTACCAACTGAGCTATCGATGCTTGGTGTTCCTGACCAGAATTGAACTGGCATCTCGAGTTTGAAAGACTCGTGACCTCACCATTAGTCGACAGGAACTAATAAAATATTTTTGGCGGACCCGATCGGACTCAAACCGACATCCCCTTTATCGACAGTAAAGTGCTTTATCAATTAAGCTACGAATCCAACTTTTGTTTAAAGGTTGAGACTATGCCTTTAAAAATCACTCTTTTGTTGAAGTACCTAACGCATTGCTGTGCGATAGTTGCCAACGTGTCCACATTACCCTGGTTGCTCCAGCGATTATGTTAGTGATCATGACTGCTTTTTTTAAAGTGTAGCGATTCACTTGTCGCGTTAATCTATTCAGCTATTCACTTACCGAGAACCTTGCCAGGCTCTAAACGGAGGCTATCCGAACGTGCAATGAAGTAACTAAAGTTCTTTGGCTTGCGACCGCAGAATCTTCCATGTTCCCAAGTGGGCATGGACTTAAGTCATTTTCAATTAACACCGAGACGCGTCTTTGCGTTTCACCGTATGGTGATCTATGTGGGAGTCGAACCCACGACCTATTGATTCTAAGTCAATCGCTCTACCAATCTGAGCTAAAAGATCAGGTACTACTAAGACGTGCACGTCTCAGTTGCTTCATTATTTTTTGAATAACGAAATACAACACGCCTTTTGTCTTTCCTCTGCCGAGTACTTAACCGAATATTCGGATCATGGCTTCCACCCATTTCCCTAATAATCTGCACAACCGCACTTGTCTGCAAAACTCGTACTATGTTGTACTACCTGTTATCTCTCGTAGTACGCAATCTAGTATCACGGGTTACAGCACTACCTGTATCTTTCTCACGACCCGTATTCCCAAGTAAACCTGGTACGTCAATCGTGGTACTTCCGCGTATTGCTTGGCTACTATTGCCGATTGAATTACGACAACATGGAGACCAGGCTTGCTTGGTTTGACCTACTTTGAAAAGTGGGCGAAATACCGTAGTCGTATTCCTTTCCTATCGTTGCCGATAGTTATCGTGCCAAGCCACATATTTGGTGGAGGATCACGGATTTGAACCGTGCGCCTTCTGTTTGCAATACAGACGCTCTGCCAACTGAGCTAATCCCCCAAACTTATTTGGCTGCGACGGTTGGACTCGAACCAACATTGCTTCGCTTAACAGACGAATGTTCTACCATTGAACTACATCGCAATTATATTTGGTGCATCAGGATGGATTCGAACCACCATCGCGTCGGGCTTCAACCGACCGCTCTACCCATTGGAGCTACCGATGCAAAAATAATTGGTGGAGAGAGATGGATTCGAACCACCACGCTAATAATTAGCACTGGGTTACAGCCAGCGTGTCTCACCAATGACTGTCTCTCCTAAAGTTAAAACTGGAGCTGGTGATAGGCGTCGAACCTACAACCTACTGCTTACAAAGCAGTTGCTCTGCCATTTGAGCTACACCAGCAAAAAATATGGGACAGTCGCACATGCGCACAACTCAACTTAGGAGTTGGGCATAATTTAAAAATTAAATTACGCACTGCCCCGCCTACTTCAATCATCCAAATTGTTAAAGAGCTACTGCCAGGACTAAAAAACCCCGGAAGGCGAACCTAACCGGGGTTTTATTTTGATTCCGGAAGGCTCGCAACGCGCACCCTCCGAATTAATTTGGAAGGTACTACGTAATTGGGTCCTCTAAGGTGGCCCCAATAAAATTATTTGTGCCGAGATTCGATATCTCATGCACAGCAACACACCACAAAAAACACGACGGCTTTAATAACCGCTGCATTAGTTGCGCTGAAAAACTAGTTGTATATGTACTTCTATTCATAGTGCGCGAAAGTCTAATGATATGGATTTTAAAGTCAAGTAATATTTTACTAAGTAAAGTGTGAATTTACGCCCAATTATCGGCCAAATTAATCCTCAAGGGCTGACAAAAAAGAAATCATTGCTTTACGTTGTTTTTCATTTAAAGAGAGTGATGCAGAAATTATTTCTTGAATGTCCGTTAATTGTTTTTGAAATTCTTTATTGTTCAATTCTTTAGGTGCTTCATCCAACCAACCTACTGGTTTTTTTGCTGCAACTTCAATTCCTCTTGCAAACTCATCACTCATGCTTGGAATAAATGGTGTTTTGTAATGTTGTTGAAATAATTCCCATGATACTCCTGCTGATTCACATTCTTTTTTAGAACAAACCTTATTACCAGACTTTCCACATAGGGTCTTAAAGTTTGTAAATCTAACGATTTGAAGAAATGGGTCTAAGTTTTTTACAGGAGCAGTGCCAAATAATAACCAATTGGTGGAATATCCAGTAACTTTGCTAATACCTTCAATGATTTTTAAATTTGGGTTTTGTGGAGCCGACGTTTCGTAAAGAGAAAGAAGTTGTTTTGACACCTTTAGTCTTCTTTTTTTCAATAATTGCATCATCTCACTTGGATCAATGCCATTAACTACACGTGCAAAACGCACCCTTGATGAAACTGTAGCTAATTCATTTTTTCGTTTTGAACTACTAGTTGATTTTTTGGAGACACGACGTTTAGATTTATTTTTTACCATTCGTTTTTCACTTCATGTTTTCAAGCAATAATTTTAAATTCTTATTATTTTCTATGGTATGACGGGTACTCGCATATGCGTAGGCGTTTCTCCTCCGAAACAAATTTTTTGCATAGCACTTATTGCCTCAGTCTCATAAGGAATGGAATCTCCAGTGTTTGGGTTTCGATCAAATCTTGGGAAACTGCTGCTTGTGATATGGACCCTAATTTGATGTCCCTTTTTGAAAACATAACTTGTAGGCCACAGTTCAATCTCAATCTTTTTCGCATTTTTACAGCTTTGTCCTTCTAATTGATACTCCGCTCTTTTTATGCCATCAGTAACGTTATAGGAACTTCCATCTTCAAATACATCCGTAATTCTAACTACAAAATCTGTATTACTTACATTTGTTTGCACATAAAGAAATGCAGATACAGGACCAGTTATTTCAGTATCTTCATTCAGCACTTCGCTTGTATAAACAAGTACATCTTTTCTCGATTCGATTTCATTTTGCAGTGCGATCCCAGCCCGTGGACCTAAAACTACTCCACCATTTGATGGAACTGGAATATTTGGATCATAGACATAATGATCAAACCCAAATTTTTCAGGATTAGCCCAAGTTAATTTTCCCGAATGTGCTGAAGTACCCGCAGTTCCATCACTGGAAATGTATAAATTCTTAAATTGAGTCCTCGCTAATGGCCATTCGTTTTCATATCTCCATTCATTCTTACCAAGTACAAATAATTTAATTTTTCCCAAGCCATTTTTCTCATTGTTTTGTTCTAATAATTTTTTGTCAAACCAATTTAAGGCTTCTTTGATACTTGTCTCTCTATATGTTGGTACTTTATTTAAACTAGGTATTTTTACTTCTCTTGCATGTGACCACGGACCGACTATTATTTCTCCCTGTTTTAATTGCACGAAATCATTAATTTGAGAGGGTAAAAATGGGTCAAACCAGCCAGCAAGCATTTGCACGGGGGCACTTATTGTTTTTGCTCTATCGACACCATCAATATTAATCCAGTAGTTATTTTTAGTATTGTTTAGTACCCAGTCGTTAAAAAACTGTATGTCTTTATCAGCGCGCTCGTCTGCTTCAATTAATGGGAACCCATCAAATCCTTTTTCCATATCCTTAATTTTAGGTTCGATGTCTTTTTTGCCACCACTTTGAAGTGACCATCTAAGTGCGCTCTCAAGAGAGAAAGCACCGCCTGGGTAAAACATGTCATAGAAGCTAGTACTAACAATATGCAAGTGGTAAGCACTGATACTTGGATTAATTTGATCAGAGATGGCTAGCTGTGTGTATCCAAAAGCAGAACCACCCCACATGCCAAGTTGTCCATTGAACCATGGTTGCTCGTTCAACCATTGCAATGTTTCGATTCCATCACTTCTTTCATTTATTAATGGATAGTAATCACCTTGAGATTTATAACGCCCACGTGTTCCTTGAATAACAACATTGTATCCACGAGATGCCCAGTATCTTGCGACTGATTCTGATTTCAAACGATTCGAGAATGTATTTGTAAAAGGTATTCTTACTAAAATCGTAGGTACCGGTTTATTAACAATTGGCCTATAGACATCAGAGACAAGAGTTATATTGTCTGATGTAATTAAACTTTTATCTTCATGTTTTACTACTTTATATTCTCTTGATCGAACTCCTTCATTCGGAAGAAATAATTCTTGTGTAATGGTTTGACAACCATATAACAGAAAAAATAACAAAAAAGAAAGATATCTAAAAAGTTTCATCTTGGTTTTTTTCGCTTCACACCTAGCAATTTAGCAAACCCCCATTTTCTGAAACCGAGCATCATTGCAACACCATTACGCTTATTAGCAGGTATTTTCAAATCTTCGCTAATTAACTGGTCAAAGTATCTTGCAACTTCATCAAGCTTCTCATGCATTTTATGGATTGCCCCGTCGGTAAGCATTCCGCCAACGAAATGGAGTTTTTCATCTTGATGCAAAAATTTAGTTTTTAGAAACTCTGTTAACACTTCTTGATTGAAAAACTTTTGTACAGGCCCATTGTCAGACCATTTAAAATTTCGAGCCGTTAATACTCGAATTCGATTGAATGGTTGTAGCTCTATAAGTCCAATTTTTTCTAATTTTATAAAATGCTTGTTAAGCTCGGCTTCAGATATATCAAACGTATCTTTTATTTCATATTCTTTCCAATGATTGAGAACAAGGTAAGTGACGAGTAGTAAACGATGATTATTCACAAACTCTTTTTCTTGCTCTAGCGTAAGTTGTGTCACCAAAGGTTGTTGTTGCTCAGAATCTAAAACAATTTCTTTGATATCGATTCCAAGCCAACTGCACAAAGTTTCAAGTCGATTTAAAGATAGTCCTCCCGTGGAAAAGAGTCTTCTGATACTGGGCTCACTGAGCTGTAATACTTTTGCTGCATCGCTGTATGTTTTCCCCTGCTCCCTTATCCGTTTCTTTAGAGCAACATGAATTGATTTGCTTTGAATTGCCATAATGTATTATATATTGATACATATTGACTATATTTTGCAATTATTTAGATAAATATTGCAAATATTGAGACAAAACGGAAATATACTCTCAAATACAAGGGAGTATCAGCGTGAGTCCATTTGTCATAATTGTCGCTATAGGGATCAGCATGATCATAATTGAAAGATTGTGGCCAAACGCTGTGTTACCCAATACTCCACGTTGGTGGGCAAGAGCTTTTACATTTAATTTTGCCCAAGCGTTAATCAGTTTTATTGCGGCGGTTACTTGGGACAAGTGGTTTCCATACTTCAATTTATTTGATATCGACACACTTCCTAACGCTGTTCAAATATTTATTGGCTACATCACAATTACATTTATCTATTATTGGTGGCATCGTGCACGACATGAAATTCCTTTGCTGTGGAATGTGTTTCACCAAATTCATCATAGTCCAGCAAGACTAGAGGTAATCACAAGCTTTTATAAACATCCGCTAGAAATATTCGTAAACGGAGTACTATCAAGTTGGTTGTTACATAGCTTATTAGGTGTAACACCCACCGTTGCTGCCTCTGTTGTGATGATCACCGGTCTTGCTGAATTCTTTTATCACTGGAATATACGCACACCTTACTGGTTAGGATACTTGTTTCAGCGCCCAGAAAGTCATCGCGTGCATCATCAGCATGGGCTTCATCATTTTAATTATTCGGATTTACCGGTTTGGGACATGTTATTTGGAACATTCAATAATCCTAAATCAACACCCATGCAAACAGGATTTGAAATTAAAGATGAATTACAGCTTAAAACCATGTTGCTTGGAAAGCCTGTTGTTAATAGGAAAACATCATGAAGCATAAAATAATTTTTTTATTCTTAATATTCATAGGCAGTGTACGCGCAGTTGCAGATATTGGTGGATATTCAAACGTATCTTCGTTTTTCTCATTATTTAATGCATCACCCGCTATGAAAGTTTTCACGGCACACAAAAATTATGAGACATTTTCACCAATTTTTATGCTTGATTTTCATGGAAACAATGGTGCTTCCACATCTGTTGAATTAACACCTGAACTCTATAGAAAATTAGAAGGCCCTTACAATCGAAGAAACATATTTGGCGCTGCTATTTCCTATGGTCCTGTTCTCGTAAGCAATCAAAATACAGCAGATTTATTTTACAGTGTTGCTAGGTATAGTTTTTGTAATCCAGGTAAGCTGATTAAAGAATTAGAAATTGATGTGCCGGATGATGTAAACAAAGTGACGGTTCGTTATCTTCATCAAGAAAATGTAAATACTGATTATCCTGTTCAATTGGAGGTGGACTGTGAAAAATTCTAACTGGACTGCTGGTATGTTCGCAATCTTCAGAATTTTACTAGGATCGTATTTAGTAGTGCACTTTCTACATCTTGTACCATGGGGCGCAGAAGTTTTTGGTAACAATGGAACGCTACATAGTTCTTCAGTCAGTCCACTCATGGGTATCATACCGAACCCACTAAACACATTAGGTGATAGTTATTTTATAAGTGTATTACTTGTGATCGGTGCAATAAGTGGAATACTACTTGTATTAGGCAAGTGGGACCGCATAGGTGCTGCTATTTCATTGGTTGTATTAGCATGGCTCTATCAACGAAATCCTCTGATTGCGAATCCTTCGTTACCATTACTTGGTTGGATGTTGCTTGCTTATTGCTTTATACCTTTAGGAGGAATAGGCCGGGCATTTATAAATAACCGAGATACGACAAATTTTAACTGGCGATTACCAGGATCTGTATGGTGGGCAGCATGGATCGTATTAGGTGTAGCTTATACATATAGTGGCTATACAAAGTTATTAAGTCCATCATGGGTGGACGGCTCTGCAATAAGTATTGTTCTAGAAAATCCTCTAGCAAGAGACTATTTTTTAAATAGTTTCCTTTTATCTATAGATCCATGGTTTTTAAAAGGCCTTACGTGGGCAATTACATGGATTGAATTATTATTTCTACCACTAATTGCATTTAAGTCAACGCGATTTATTGTGTGGGCGTTGATGTTGATTGTGCAGTTTGGCTTTCTTTTCTTGCTTAACTTTGCAGATTTAACGTTTCCAATGTTGCTTATCCATTTATTGCTATTCGACCCTCAATGGATCAAACCAAAGCCAAATAAAAAAGAAACGATTTTCTATGATGGAAATTGTGCATTGTGTCATTCTGTTATACGCCTTGCATTATCTGAAATGCCAAGAGGACGATACACATTTTCACCACTTCAAGGTAAATTGTTTGAAAATGCAATTCCAGAAAGTGCACGTTCACAATTACCCGATTCCTTTCTCGTTCTTACAAGTGACAATAAAGTGAAAGTCGAAGGTGATGCAGTTTTGCATGTGCTTCGTAGCTTTGGAGGACTGTGGTACTTATTAGGAACAGCTTTGAGTATTTTACCCAAAGTGATAATAAATTTCGGATATCGGGTTGTAGCAATAGTAAGATACCGATTATTTGGAACAAAAAGTAATTTGTGCCCGATAGTACCAACTGAATTCCAAAAATTATTCGTTAGTTAAAACTATGAGCAAGAGTAGTAAATATGCAATTGTTCTTTGGGTATTGCTTGGACTTTTCTGTTTTCGAGTACTTGCACAACTATTTCAATTTATTTTTGATAGCCCATTTTTGCCACCGTTTGATGCTTGGTACAGCGGAGCGTTGGCCTATCCTTATTTGCTGATTTCTCAGGTGCTGATTATCAGTATTTATTCATTTATCTGCATTCAATTTACCAAAGGTGTCTTTACGCCATCTAATCGGGTAGGAGTATTTTTCTTAGCAATTGGGGGCGTTTATGTGTGCTTTATGCTAGGAAGATTGCTTATTGGTCAGCTATTTACTTCTTCTGCTTGGTTTCACGCTTACATTCCCATTTTCTTTCATTTTATTCTTGCGCTATTCCTAATTGTAGTTGGAATATTTCATATCAGAAATAAGAATATAGATGACTACTGAAGCAGTAAATAGATGGTTACCATGGGTTGCATACCCGCTTGGTATTGGAATAGGGATCTATCTGCATTTAACTATGCTGTCTTGGGGTATTGATATTCAAATTAGTACTTATGTACCAGTATTCCTTGCAGCTGGAATAATTACATTGCTTGAGATTTATTTTCCATATTTACAACAATGGAAACCCAATACTCAAGATATAAAAAATGATGCAATGTACATGCTTGTGGTACAAACGATCTTGCCAAAAGTATTGGCATTTCTTACTGCATTAGTACTGTTACGTTATTCAAACGAAAGTGGATTATTTAATTTAAACCTTTGGCCTCATCACTTACCGGTTTGGCTTCAGGCAGTGCTAATGATTTTAGTGGCTGATTTTCTCCGTTACTGGCTTCATGTTGCTTCTCATAAAAATCGTTTCTTATGGAGATTTCATGCAGTTCATCATTCTCCTAAAAAATTGTATTGGATAAACACCGGAAGATTTCATCCCATTGAAGAAGTTGCTCAGTTTTTACTCGATGCTTTACCTTTCATTCTATTGGGTGTCAGTGAATATGTTTTGGCATTTTATTTCGTTTTCTATGCTATCAATGGTTTTTTTCAGCACTCCAATATAAGACTTAAGTTTGGTGTATTGAATTACGTAATTAGCACAGCAGAACTACATCGTTGGCATCATTCACGTCTTGAGAATGAATCTAATTCTAACTATGGAAATAACACAATTATCTGGGATCTAGTCTTTTGTACAAGATACCTGCCTAGTGATAGAAGCATTGAAAAAATAGGGCTCATTAATTCTAAATATCCCATAACGTTTTTAGATCAACTTAAAACACCATTTGTTGGAGGACTGGATAAAAAGTATTTGCCATTGCCTAGCATTAAACAGCTAATTGTGAACGGTTTAATTAAGCTTCAAATGAACATTACCAAACATACTATTTGGAAACCTATGCTAAAAGCTGCCATAGACCCTATGCATACGCAATTTAGTTTCCTAAAAAAACTCATTGAAGAAAATGCTGATACTGAATTCGGCAAAGAACATCATTTTAAAAAAATTAACTCTTATGAAGATTACTGCAGGCTTGTTCCTATTCAGTCATACGAAAGCTTAAGTCCATATTTTACAAAACAAGATAAGTTAAAAGAATTTTCGATAAACAGCCAACAACCGTTTATGTATGCCGTTACAAGCGGTACTACGGGTGCATCTAAACTTATACCGATTCTTGATAAGACAGTTAAACAAAATAAAAAACACCAGAAGCTTTTTACCTATATTCAATACAGAGACAATCCGGGAACATTCAGCGGTAAAATGCTTGGAATTGTAAGCCCTGCGATTGAAGGATATACAGAGCCAGGTACGCCATTTGGCTCAGTATCTGGTGTTCTATATAAAAACATGCCTTCGATCATGAAATCGAAATATGTGCTTCCATTTGAAATTTTTTCAATTGAAAACTATGACCTTAAATATCAGCTAATTCTTAGGATTGCTCTATCACACAAAGATATCACCTACTTTGTTACAGCAAATCCATCAACTTTACTATTACTCAACAAAATACTAAACGAGGATATTTCTGTATTAGCAAATGAAATTGAGCAAGGAGATTTTAGAGAATACGAAACTTTACCAAAGAGCATCCAAACATTTATTACAAAGAATTTGAAGCCAAATCCTGATCGGGCAAATGAACTACGTCAGCTGATATTGAATAAAAAAGAAATTACTTTTGCGGATGTGTGGCCACAATTACAAACTGTTGTTACTTGGACGGGTGGTAGTTGTGGTATCGCAATAGATGCGGTTAAGCAAAAACTTCCAGCCATTACAAAAGTAATCGAGCTAGGTTATATGGCTACTGAAGTCAGAGGGACTATAACAATTGATGCAGAAAAAAATCTTGGTTTACCTACAATTCAAGATAATTTCTTTGAATTTGTTGAAAGAGATGATTGGGAGAATGAAAAACATAACTTCATAACAATTGATCAACTATCTAAAAACAAAGAATACTATATTTTCATAACAACAAACTCTGGTCTTTATCGATATTTCATCAACGACATAGTAAGAGTAAATGGAAAAATTGAAAATACACCTACTATTCAATTCATACAAAAAGGAAAAGGTGTAACTAGTATTACTGGCGAAAAATTATATGAATGTCAGGTTATTGAATCGATGAAACTAACGGAAAAAGAATTTAATTTCTCAAACATTTTTTACATGATGCTTGCTGATAATGTACATTCAAACTACGAATTATTCATTGAGACACCTGAGAATTATGACCCTCCTTTGGAAGCAATAAGAGACTATATTGAGACTTGTCTATGCAAATTAAATATTGAATACCAAAGTAAGCTTGCAAGCGGGAGATTAAAACCACTTTCTTTGCATCATATAAAAAGTGGGACAAGAGAAAGTTTTAAGAAATTTTATATTGAAAAAGGTCAAAAAGAGAGTCAATTTAAAATCGTGGCACTTCAATATAAGGATGAACTAGAGTTTGATTTTGAGAATTATATTATAGAATTATTTGAAAAGGCGAGTTAACCGCAGTCATGCTGATTGAAAACGCCAATCTAAAAAAAATAGATATCCCCTTTGTAGTCTCTTTTAAACACTCCTCTGCCGAACGATCTAAAACGGAGAGTGTTCTCGTAGAGATGATTTCCAAAAGCAGTATATCTGGTTATGGGGAATCATGTCCAAGAGAATATGTAACATCAGAAAATATTGAGAGTGTAAAAGTATTTTTTAATAAAAATATTCTCTCTTTCAAAGATTATGTAAATGACATAGATAGCCTAAAAATTTGGTTGGGAAACAATATTGAAAGTATTGATCTTAATCCTGCAGCAATGTGTGCTATTGAAATGGCCTTTTTAGATATGTTTTCAAAAAATAAGGGTATATCAATTGAGAATTCAATAGGCATTCCTGAACTGCAAGGTCAATTTAAATATACAGCAGTAATTGGAGATAGTAGTTCAGAAATATTTTATAGCATTCTTAAAAAGTATATTGATATGGGTTTTGATGATTACAAAATTAAGCTCTCTGGTATCTTAGAGAAGGATCAAGAAAAATGTCATATATTAAATACTAAACTAACATTCCCTTTTCGCTTACGCTTCGATGCTAATAATTTATGGAATAATCATGAAACTGCGATCAGTTACTTATCTAAACTAGATATCGATTATTTTGCAATTGAAGAACCCCTTACACCAAATGATTATCTAGGTTTAGCCAAACTCTCAAGTGAGCTAAATAAACAAATCATATTAGATGAGAGTTTTTTGAACCTTGGTCAATTCGATAACCTCTTTGAAAATCCTGAAATGTGGATAATTAATCTTCGAGTATCAAAAATGGGCGGTTTATTAAGATCAATGAAGATTATTGATATAGCAAAAAATCATGGGATTAAAATAATTATCGGTGCTCAGGTCGGTGAAACAAGCCTTCTTACAAGAGCAGCTCTAACTATTGCAAATTATGCAAGAGATATTCTTATTGCCCAAGAAGGTGCGTTTGGAAATTTATTACTGAAATCAGATTTATGTGATTCACCCATTATGTTTGGTAAATCAGGCATCCTTGATTCTTCCAAATTACAAACAACCAGCTCTGGCTTTGGGTTTGAACTTAAAAACTACGAACACTTCGAGCAGCTAAGTTAGTTTGCTACTTAAAGAAATACTATCAAGTTTGTAAAAAACTGACTCAATGGTGGCCAGGGGCAGAATCGAACTGCCGACACGAGGATTTTCAGCCTGCTTCATAACTGTAGATACTCGTGCACGTTTCGTGTTTAATAGTAATTAAATCTTACACTTAAAACGTTTAATTAATTTTAAACGTGTCTAATCGTAGCACGAAATCTTCCACCAAATGGTATGAAAAAAGTGCAAGGGTGGTGCAAAGTTCGCTACGAGGATTTTTTGGAGGATGACCATATGAGTAAACATCAAATCCACTTAACCAAACACGATGTACAAAACTATCCACGACCCGAACAAGGAATGCTTCGATTGTGGGACAGCGAGATTGAAGGTTTGTATGTTTTAATTCCAGCTGCAGGAAAACGAACCGCATACTTTCGTTATCGCATTCAAGGACGCCAACGTGATTTTCGCATTGGTCGCATCGATCGTCTGAGCTTGAAGGCAATACGTGATGAAGCCAAAAAGTGCGCCGCGAGAGTCGAGCTTGGCCAAGACATACAAGAAGCCAGAAATGCAGCTAAGCTTGCGCTACGTGAAGCCAAAAATAATCAAGGTGCGCCCAATCTCCAATTGTTTGGAGACTTCTATCAACACTATTACATCGATTATGCAAAAGCGACACTGAAAGATTATCGAAAACGTCTACGAGCCATCGAATTTAACTTTTCACAATGGTTTGATAAACGTTTAGATGAAATCAATGTGCCGTTAGTGGCTAGTTGGCGTAATCACAAACTGGCAACACCTGTTACAGTAGGCAAAGGCGACAATCAAAAACAACGTGAACGTACTACCGGCGCGATCAATCGACCGGTTGGCTATTTGAAAGCGCTACTCTCCGTTGCTTATGAAGAAGCGGAGCTTTTGGATCATCACCCTCTTGATCGACTCAAACCTTTGAAAGAACCTCGACACAAGCGTGATCGGTTCTTAACCAATGAAGAATTTAAACGTTTACGTAATAGTTTGCGCGGACGTGATGATTATCTACCGGTTTTAATAGAACTGGGTATTAACACAGGTTTGCGTTTGAATGAGATGCTCACCTTAGAATGGGGATCAGTTGATTTACGTAATCAGACGCTGACGGTGGAAAGTCATTACGCCAAAAGCAAACGCAAGCGAACCGTTCCACTCAATAATTCGATTACCGCAGTCATACGTGATTGGAAACTTCGTACTCAACGCTTTGGTCCATGGGTATTCACCAATCCGAATACCGATAATCACTACGTCTCCATTTACCGCGCATGGAATACAGCGATGCAAGAAGCCGGCATTGAAAACTTCGTGCGTCATGATTTACGCCGTACCTTTGGCAGTTGGCTCGCCGAACGCGGTGAGAGCATTTATGTGATTAAGAATTTACTCGGACACTCCAGTGTGAAAGTCACCGAAGAAAGTTATGCGTATCTACAAGACAAATCTCAACGCGATGCGGTAGAACGCCTTGAAGCGATCGCATAGTACTGCATGGAATAGTGTCATTCATGACATTAAAAACCTCGTTGTACCCGATGCGAAAGAGCTCGCCCATTTGCTCGTATCCGAAAAAGAAATCCCTGGCATCGTACGCCTGTGGCTTGGGATGTATATTCTTAGCCATCTTAAACCGGATGGAAAACTGCTTAGAAGACACCAACGAAATCTCGTTCGCGATATTTATCAAGAGGCAATTAAAAATAATATGAAACGTAAAGATGCAATCGAGTTTATCAGTAAACAAATCCACAAAAGCCCAAAAACCATCGAGGGTTACATCGATTCTCCACGTGAGTGAGGTGCAGAGCCCAAATCCTCGCCTCATATAAAACAATCCACTCGGTTTCTGACAGTTACGACAAAGATTTAACGAACAGTTATTTTTTCCACTGTTGTTCCACCTAAAACACCTGAGTTTTTTCAAAAAATTCCGGTTTTAACCATTATTAACCGTCGCTATGGTGCATGCTTCATAGATCGAACACGAAGGTATCAACATGGAACAAATGAGTAAAATAATTGGTTCAATACAAAATGGTGAAATCTTCACTTCAGGAGAAGCCGCAAAGTATTTAGGCGTATCGTACGAAACTCTAAAACGTGCCCGCTATACCAGCAAACTCAATGGGCAACCTGCTCCCAAACACATGCGTCTCAACTATCGAACTGTGGTCTATCGTAAAACCAGTTTGGATGAATGGCTGAACTCACTAGAAGAATTTGAAACTGGCGCAGAGGCCAATACGGCTCTGTATGAGAAATAGAGAAAAACCATTTCGATTTAAATGGGCAGATGCAGTACGAAATTCAGACTTACCCGCTACAACAAAACACGTGTTATTAGCGCTATCGACTTATATGAAGAATACAGGAACAGACTGTTGGCCTTCTTATCAAAGGATTGCCAAAGATACGAGTCGCAACCGAACCACAGTAATTAAGCATATACAAAATGCGGTGAATTTAGGTTGGATAGTCAAAAAAGTCAGGCACGATGTTCATGGTGATCATACAAGTAATGTGTATCTACCCAGAATTCCTAACAGTAGTCTTACTAAACAACTACCTGGTTGCAAACAACAACAACCTTGGTCAAAACTAAATGGGACAGTAGTAGCAGCAGCCGACTCTAACAATACAATTAACCATATAACTAACAAGACGAATACGGTTATTAATGTAGAAGAATCAAGAAAACAAGTGCGTGAACTCGTAGGCTTAAAGTAACAGGAATTTCAAAGATGGATGATGGTTATGTACATATTTCAGTAGTTGAACATTTAGTATCGTTAGGCTTCGATGATGTGACAATGTGCAGCTTAAATGAGAAGCAGCTAAAAGCGATGGAAACATTAGCAAAAGAAGCAGGTATCAAGATACTCGATGAAAATCCAGAAGAGTATTTAAAAATTAATAATTATTCCCCACATTTCAAATTGATTAAGGGCGGCGGGAAAGGGAGACAATGACTTAAATTAATTACTAAATTAGAAAGCCAAATTATTCAGAAAAAAATTCTTTTATAATATATTCACTACCTGAAATTATATTTTCATATAAAGCAAATGAAAAACTTAATAAACTTAATAATAATAATATCAAAATCACTATCCTAACTGGCTTTCGTATAGTCGAGTACCTCCCAAATACCTCCCAAAATAATTCACGCTCAACCTCTTTAGTCTGTTCTATATCAAGCTCATTATCTGAATTTAATATAGGCATGCCTAAAGAATAAATTTTACTTTTGTACTCAAAATATAGTACTGATTGATTTTCTTGAACATTAACTAATGGTATATCAGAAGCCTTAATGCCAAAATTTGATAATTCAGACTTACTTAGCTCTTTTATATATCCTTTTGTTTTTATTCTTTCAAAAAATTTTGGGAGCTCACTTTTTGCTTTCACAATATCTAATGAAATCCATGCAATCCAGCGTGGAGCATGTTTGTGAGACTTATAATCTGAAAATGATGAGTATGTCTTGATAAATTTTGGGCAAAATATCATATAAAGTATATATGCAATGACAAAAAACAAGGATGCAGCCCAAAGATATTGCCATGTAAATGGAAGTTGAAAATTTATAGTTAACGAAGAATTTTCATTAACTTTGAATATAACTTGCTCGGGAACATTTTCTAATATTTTTGCAATTGCAGGTACAATTGCAAACCAAGCCACAAGATAGCGAAATACAGTTATATTAAATTTTTCGTTATACCATTGCCAATGAGAATATACATTATTCAACATTTCACTTTATCCCACTTATAAATTTTCCTTCCGGATTTATCTTTATCACCATTAAAGTATACTCCATAAAAAGTTGTTGGGTTAAATGGTGAATCCAGATTTTGCCAACGATGAAGCAAATAATCCTCAACAGTATTATGTGCATTATTTCTTTTTGGTAATCGAGAATTTGAATTTAAGTGTTTATCAATTGATCCAGCTGGTTTCCAATATTTTTGGATTCGATCGTATGTAATATTTTCAAATCCAGATTTTTTAACCGCATGACTTATTTGATACTTATTCCAATTTTCAAATCCATCAAATTGATCTACTCCACTACAACAACAGTTTGTGTCTGACATATATTGAAGCTCATTATCAGCAGCACCAAATGTTATCCCAAATTTATTAGAAGCTGATTTAACTTCTTTTAGTCGTTCAATCTTATATTCAGGAGGTAGCACATATTCTCTACCATCACGATTGGCTTTAGATAATTTATAATGATTATTTATATCAAAATCTAACTTAAGCGATAGGCGTCGCCATAACTCATTATTTTTTTCAATTGGTAGTTTCAAGTGTTCTAAACCGAGATGCTTTATCCCACTTGCAGCAATTGCGCTTACAAACTTGCTTGGATCTTCACTTACATTTGGTATATATGGTTGCCATCTAACAGTTGTATTAATACCATTTCGCGATAGCTTACTTATTGCTTTTAATTTTTCTGAGGATGTAGGCGCATGTGGTTCAGAATAATTAGAAATCTCATTTATTGCACTAGAGAAAGAATACTGAACAACTAAATGTGGATTAGATTTTAGAACATCTAAATATTCTTTTTCAGCAACTAGCGGTGATTTTGTACTTATTACTACAGGATAATTTATCTCACATAAATATTTTAAAATCGCTAATGACACCCCACTTTTTTTCTCTGCAGGTTGAAATGGATCACTCATACCTCCGAAATGTAGCGGAAGTCGATGTCTTATAGCTTCTGAAACAATACCTGTGGCCGTATCCGGATGTTTTATCGCAAATTTAAATCTTTTAATAATTTTTTCAGGATCTGCAATTTTTAATTTTTTAGATGAAGTATTTCCCCCTCGAAGTCTGGCAAAACAGTAGCTACAGTTAAAATTACATCCCGAATATGTATCAAGCCTAAAAGGTAAACCACAAAAACTGAATTGGCTAGTGATTCCAATTGGCGTCGTATATTCTATTGTCATTCCTGTGGCTATAAATTAAGAATAAATACAGGGTTGTCACATAGTATATTCCGATCAATATCGAAAAAACTCTGGATAGTATCTGCCTAATTCAATTTGTTAAAATTCAGAGTCGTGAATATGAGAAATCTCCCTGAGTGCAGTGAACCGCTTATCTGCCTAACTTGAAAAATTGTGAAATCTTGGCATAAAAAAGAGGTTTATTTGATATAATTAATGGAGGCCAGGGTCGGAGTTGAACCGACGTATTACACCTTGCTGGGGGTATGCATCACCACTCTGCCACCTGGCCTTTTAAGCTCACTCTTTGCAAATTTGCTAAAATCTTCATTGCTTCGATTAAGGAGCAATCGTAAATTCTCATAATTTTTTCTTTATCTCTTTCGTCTCCAAGTAATCTTGAATCTAATAAAAACGCATCTCTAAATAAATCTGCTTGGCACTCGGAATCAGTATGTCTATCTACTGATTGAAATTCATCAGTTAAGTTTAGGTACTTGGATTTGTGATTACAGAAATAATGTCCAAGTTCGTGTGTAATTACTTGGAGAGCATCAAAAGAATATGATTCAGCAGCTGCCCAGATGCTTTCTCTAAACTGAAAAAAATTGGATGGATTATCTGTATTATCTTTAGGACAAAATCTAGCTGGCCCGAAGTCCAATAAATCATCCTCAAGCAATTCAAAGTATGGATAATTGTTATCTGGGCTATGCTTAATACTAAAATATGTAATTAATTTTGTTGGATCTGCAAGATTTTTATTATTATTTCTAACAAATCCATATTCCAAACAGTAGTCTATAGCCTGATGTGCGATAGAAACAATCTCATCATCTGATTTATACGGTACTTTGCAACCATAATTTCTTGTATCACGTAGAGTACTCATCAAGAATAGCCTTTATTCTTTTTTTGTCCTCAACAGAAAGTTTTTTAAATCTTTGATGAAATGAATGAGTTAAAGCCCTCTCATCCAAACTATAATCATCAAGGTTAAGTTTTAATTGATTAATTGATAATTCCGCCCACTCATTCCATTGTTTTTTTGTAATCCCAAGGTTTTTAAAGAATTTGTAAGTCTTATTAATTATGTCTGTAGAAATTGGTTTCTTGCCATTCTCAACCGCTGATAAATAACTAAGTTTGATACCCAAATACTCAGCCATTTCTGTCATGGTTACACCTTTATCTGTTCTGGCAATTCTGGCTTCTCTACCAAATTTTGTAATCATATTAAAATCACTCCAATATAATCTATTCGGGTTAAAATATTAACCTATATAGGTTAACTTTTCAAGACTAGGCAGAAGTAATTTAATGACCATGTAATTGCTTGTTTTTGAAGGTGGAACCGGTAGAACTCGAATCTACGGTCAAAGGATTGTGTGGTTTCTTATTTTGTAAGAATTGAGGATATTTGAATCAAGTTGGATCCTGATGATCATTAATCATTAAATCCGACTATAAATGAGATGCTATACATATCATTCCCTTCCGCATCGGTAATGATAGTGATGTTTTCTTGGGTAAGTATTTGATGCTCTTTTGGAATGTATTCTTGTTCAAGTACGGGACGCACTAATTTTAACAAAGACCGAGGTGATAACGACTCAATATCAATTACTGAGAAAAATAAGGTAATGGCTGTCATCCCATCTTGCCACCATAATTCCAACCGGTAAGGTCTCTGGTTTTCTAACATACCGGATTTAGCACCAAGATCCCCTTCACGTAATTGAGAATCATTACAATATTGATTAGGTATAAATTTAGATCGATTAGGTACTGGATACTTTGAAGTAGATTCAGAGTAACTACAATTATGTGCAAAAGATCTAGAACCAATTTTCATGCGCTCTTTTTGTTGATCTTCTTGCCACCAAAAATATCCTATTATTCCACCCAGCATGAGGACAAGTGCGTTACCAGTGGTCAGTCCATGATCTAACACATAAACGGTTCCTAATATCAGAGCTGAAAGCCCGATAAGGTAAACGATCGTTTTGCCTGTATTTTTAATGGCCTTTAATTGCATTCTTGTTTCATGAGTATATAGGTTTTACTTACTGTAGACTATAGTCCGTAGACTATATGTCACATCTGGATAAGGTCTATCACATGATAGACCAACGGATTCTGCAAGATTGTTTTGGAGATGTGCTCCGAGAAGCTAGATTGCGTGCATCCTTATCACAAGAAGCCTTAGCGATGGAATGCGAGCTAGATCGTACTTTTATTTCAATGTTAGAGCGAGGTCAAAGACAGCCTTCACTCTCAACAATTTTTGCTCTATCTGATGCCCTTGGTATTAGACCCTCTACTCTATTGAAAAAAGTAGAAACTGCAACTGAGTAGAGGATATGTATACTGAATGTCGCTCTAAAAATTGGAGCAACTATCAAATAGTTAATTAATAGTTGATATATACATAATTGATTTCCACCTAATTTCCATCAAATAAACTTCAATAATTCAGTTTATTTTAAACCCTTCTTCAGTATGCTTTCAGCTAGTCTTCAGCACGAAAAACTAGTCAAAAACCTCCCCGCAGTAACCTATTTATTTAATATAGAAATGCGGACAATCAAACCTCAATGCTTCAATATCCGCTTTCAGCCAATAGCGGATAAAAATATAATTACCTGGCGATTAATCCCAATTAACAAACTTTTTATGAGAAAAAAACAAAATATTAATAATCCAATACAAAATAACTATCAGTACCAACATTGTCGGAATACCAACAATGTAAAATACTTGCTCTATTGGCATTTCTTTAACGTTAGAACCTTGCATTTTTATAATCTTATCCGTGAATGCTAATAGGGCCCAAATCAGAGAAAATCCGATTCGCCATACATGTCTAATTATGCGTTGATTTCCTGATAAGCCTGATAGATATAAATTTCGGATATCTCCAATTGCACAAAGAAAGGCAAAGCCTGCCCAAAAAAGATAAACACTTGGAACATTTACATCACGCCAACCAGCACTTACAAAAAGTGCAGCTATAGCAAAGATAACAATCCATGCTAGAGCCACATATTCCATGAAGCCAGTTTCATATTTTTTATGCTTCGCTGTTAGCCATGCAGTGAATACTGTATAGATCACAACAGCACTTAAAAACATGTCATCTGTGGATTCTTTTAAATGTGCGGCTACGAATCCTGAAACTAGCATGATGGTCATTGAAACAGTGAACCAATTACCAGCTTTCCGATGACTAATGCCTCCTTTGATTACGAACAAGGCAACAACAGCAGTAATGAGTCCAATGGCTCCTGTAGGAGTATGAATCATCCAAACTACTATTTCTTTCATTTAATTATTCTCTATCTGTTGAACTATTAAATAAAATGAATGACCGCTTTGGCTCGTTAGCAGTCATTTTGAACGTTTGTTTTCAAGCTTCCAACCAAACTTCCCTTAAATTAATCTAAATTATGTCCGCTTTCGGCCAATAGCGGACATTCATGAACTAACCTTTTTCAAATAAATATTCATAGTTATTTCCATCATCTTCTGATTCATGGATTAGTTCCCAGCCTGCATTATTAGCTAGTTCATTATATGCAGCCGAACCTAGGGAATAATATTTAAAAGAAATACCATTCATCTCACCTATTGTTGTGTTTTTTTCCTTCGCAGACGTAAACAGAAATCGTCCACCACTAGCTACTGAATTAAAAACATTGTTTAGAACTTCTATCTGATCATCAGGATTGAGATGAAATAGTGCACCCCAACAAAGAACACCATCAATTGTAGTCTTAGGAAAAACATAATCTTGTAGACGTGAGTGGATTACAGCTGAGTTAGTAAAGTTTGATTTAAAAGATTCAACCATTAACCTTGAACTATCAACACCAAGTATATTCATCCCCATCTGTTTTATTGTATTGGCAAGCGGTAATCCTGTACCGCAACCTAAATCAACAATAGTTGAACCTGGCTTTAAATTTTTGAATGCTAACTTAACAGAATCAACTCCCACGTCGTCATTCCTAGATTTAAGATACCAGTCAAATATTTGATCGTATTCTTTCAAGATTGTTAAATTGGTTTTTATCTGTTTTGGATCGTTTCAGTCTAATTTATCTTGTATTCTTTTTCCCAGTTATCTAACTCAGCAAGTGTTAGTTCAATCATACGATCAGGGTTATTTCTCAGCAGCTTTAGTTTTTCTTTCGGTATATACACCAAATCATCTAAGTGCCTGCTAGACCATCGAACAAGATGAGTAAGGGTATGAACCAAGTCCTTACCGCTTTGAGTTAAATAATAAAGTTTACGGGTTCCATATTCAGGATGCGGTATCACATCAATCAACTCATACTCAAGCAATCGATCTAGTCGGTTGCTCAGAATATTAGTGGAAATACCTTCCTCAGCGTCAAGTAGCTCTTTGTACTCATGTCGATTGAAAAACAGTAGATCACGGATGATAAGAAGCGTCCATTTATCGCCAAGGACATCTAAGGCACACGCCACTGGACATTTCGTACGTTCACAGTGCAGTTGCTTAGGTGATGCCATATATATTACTTGCAAAATAAAAGTGATGTGTCTATAGTTTCATATCCACTTCCATTTTGCAAGTGGTATTTACTGAGGACATTATTATGCCAACACATAACGTCGTGACACATAGAGAATGGGTAGCCGCTCGCAAACAACTGCTCGTAGAAGAAAAAGAATTTACTCGTCTTCGAGACCAGCTAAGCCAAAAACGTCGAGATTTACCTTGGGTAAAACTTGAAAAAGAATATGTATTTGATGGACCCAGTGGTCAGCATACTCTTTCAGATTTATTTGAGGGACAAAGCCAGTTAATAGTGTATCACTTCATGTTAGGGCCTGATTGGGATGAAGGTTGTAAGAGCTGTTCGTTTTGGGCAGACAATTTTGAAGGTACAGATATTCATCTAAAGCATCGTGATATTACCTTTCTTGCCATATCAAGAGCTGAAATTGAAAAAATTGAAGCTTATAAAAAACGTATGGGCTGGACCTTTAAATGGTTTTCTTCATTCAATACAGATTTCAATTATGACTTCCAAGCCTCGTTTACTTCGGATCAGAAAGAAAAGAATGAAGTGATCTATAACTACATTAAACAACCCTATTTTATAGATGAGATGGCAGGGGTAAGTGTATTTATCAAAGATGAGAATAATAACATCTTTCACACCTACTCTACTTATGCTCGTGGTTTGGATATTTTAAATGGTGCCTACAACTATATTGATTTAACACCTATGGGACGTAATGAGGAAGACGGCATGTCATGGCTACGGCATCATGATCAATATTAGTTTCAAATATAAATCTATCAATACCATATGAAAGCTTTAACTAGTGGCAGGTGCATGTGCGGTGCAATACGTTATGAATTTAACGACAAACCTTTATATTCACTCATCTGCCAATGTACACAGTGTCAAAAAATTACTGGCGCTGGTAATGCGCCTTCCATAGCAATTGCAAATGAAACATTCAAGCTTGAAGGAAAACTAAGTTATTTTAAACAGTTAGCAGAAGATGGAAATACGGTCAGCAATGGGTTTTGTTCAAAATGTGGAAATCCCATTCTCAAAACAACCACCGCATTTCAAGACCGAGTTTACCTGCATGTAGGTAGTTTAGATGATCCAGGAAAGTTTGAACCAGAATTCGTTGTATTTAGTAGAAGTGGGTATTCATGGGACACCGTTGATCCTAAATTAAAGCGGCTCTAATTAAAGCTAATTAATCTTAATCAATAGAAGAAAAGAATTACCATGAAAAAATTTATTCTCGCTACACTTTCATTTTTCATTTTAACTATGCCCTGGGCATATTCGTGGCATGTGATTTGGTTTCATGAGCTTTATGGACAACTAGGAGCATTTACGCGCACATCGCCCATTATGCCTCTTGGTATTGCGGCGGTATTAATACAAGGTGCTGTTATATCTTATCTCTATCCATTTTATTACCGAGGTGGGCATCCAATATTTCAAGGAATTAAGTTCAGCTTAATTATCGGTTTAATGGTGTATACAGTGATGGGTTTTGCTAATGCTGCAAAGCTTGCGATTGAGCCTATTTCAACCTACTTGGCGTACCATACAATTTTTCAGCTCATTCAGTTCGTTGTTACCGGTGCAGCACTAGGATTAATTTATGGTAGAACACTGAACTCAGCATAAATAATTTATGTCAGATTTCGACCATTAGCGGTCATTCCTTTTACAAATCAACCAAGACATTAAACCCACCCATAATCATTCTATTGATTTCAAATGGCATATTATTTTCATCACAGCTTTCTTTCATGCGTGGATCTTGAAATACCTTTTGATTGACTTCATCACGATGTTCTCTTGATTTATATACGACAAATGCAAATATTACGGTCTCACCATCGGATGAATTGGCCGCTTTGCGGAATGCGCCATTAGACATTTCTGAATCAATATCATCAGCGATGCATTCTTTATAAGCTAAAGCACCATGCTCCATCCAGACTGCACCCATTTTCTTTGCCAAATCTTTATATGCATCAATATTAGATTCAGGTAGTGGGATTACATAACCATCGACATAACTCATTTTTTAATTCCTAATATAATTACTTTTATAAGACTAAATGTCCGCTTTGGGCCGTAAGTAGTCATCTTAAACCATGACCTGGTGAGATGTATTCCTTGTTTCAGATACTTGAAAGGCGATATGCGGACCACCAATCCCCTGTTCTTAATAAGTATAGCTAATTTTTATAATCACTTTTGTAGCAAAGGAAGAAAATAATATGTTAATCATGTTTGGGTAAGTCGTCTACAATATCAATTATGCGCCTACCATAGAAAAAATGACTATCAGAATGTAATTCTTCAGGTAGTTCATTGTTATTACATTTTCTGATTAAAAGCTGAGAGAAAACACGCCAGTCCATCGCATTTGTGTTGAAAAGTGTTTCGCCACAACTCGAACAAAATACTCGTTTCATCTCTAAGGTTGGATGTTGATGACTTGATAATTTCTCCTCTCCCTGCACGATATTAACTTGATCTTTATTCCAAGCAGTTACGGAGTGAAAAGGAATGCATAGTAAGTCACGACAATCCTCACAATGGCAAAACCCTTTTACTCTTGGCTTACCAGATAGGGATATTTTAACTTCACCACATTCACATTTTATTTGATATTGTTTATCCATTATTAAAATCTCAATTACTTTATACTGTATTAAAATATTTTATTTAGATGTCCTGAAAATCGTTTAAGGTCGCTATCAATCTGCGGGTTTTTCATTACATCGAAACATGCAAATGTTTCTAGCGCTGTCATGCCAAAAAAACGAAAGTTCATGTGCATCGGGAAAAACAAATCATCTACTTTTTTTCCTTGAAATAGATATTCACTCTGATTTTCAAATGATTCTTCAGGTGCATTGAAAGTTAATGAAAGCATATACTTAGTATTAGTTAGTGTGCCACCTCCCCCATAGTTTAATTTTGGGTTCTCGGTTGTTCTGCCATCTCCATTGCATAAGTCACCACCCATACCGGCTGAATATACTTCATCCATATACTTCTTAAAACTCCATGGTACTCCCATCCAATTAACGGGACTTTGCAAAATGATGTAGTTCGCCCATTTATGTTTTTCTAATTCATCCTTTACATCATATTCCTCTGCACTAACCGTCCTTTGTACTTGGTAACCTTTTTCTTTTAAATAAGAGATAGCGCTATCCGTTAACGTTTGATTAAGTTTGCCTTCTGAAAATGGATATGGCTGATGCGCTTTAATATGTAGAATATTTTTCATATAAGCTAGTCTCTAATAATTTTACGGTTAACTGCGAGTTGAAACATTCATTTGATATTCCAACTCGCATCTGGATTAAATGCCATTACGCTACTTTTGCTTTATTTAAGTCTGGCCCAACTTGTAGATCCCAAAGACTGTCTTGGTACTTTTTACAATCTTCAATAAAACGCTCAGGATAAACATTGCGAAAGTTATGATTGTCCTTTGGTATAACATCAACCATAAACTCAATCATACTTTGTGGATCAAGTTGTAACTCATCACCAGAAAACAAACCTTGAATTTCACGAATGGGTGCTTCGGCACTAAAATTATTGCTAGGCTCATACCACTGATCTAAGGTGTCATACATACGATCATTAAACCCTGTACGGAAAGGCCCTGGGTTAATCGTTGCGATAGTGACGCCTGTATCTTGCATTTCTTCACGCATCAATTGAACAATTGCTTCAAGTGCATGTTTTGAAGCAACATAAGGCGCAAGATATGGAAAGGTTGAAAATCCGACGATAGAAGAAGTAAATATAATTTTGCCTTTCCCTTTTTCAACAAAAGCTTTTGCAAATGCTTGAGCTAATTCAAGTGTATTAAATACATTGACTTCAAAAACTTGTCGAATCCGATCTACAGGGATTTCTGCCACAGGTCCTGTTTGTCCAGTCGCTGCATTTGGTACAAATATATCTACTTTATCTGAATATTTTCGGATAATGGTTTCATGGTCATCCTTGTTTAAGTAATCTAACTTAGTCACTTCTAACTCAACACCCTCTGTATTAGCTGCTTCCATTAATGCCGAAACCTGTGGCCAATTTTCACAAGTGGCAATTACATTGTGACCATTTTTCGCAAGCCCAATTGCCGTACCTTTACCAAGTCCTGAGCCTGCACCTGTAATTAAAATTGTTTTACTCATTTTTCATACCTCATATATTAAAATGTGAATTAAATGATTTGATGTCCTTTATGAATGACTGGATTTCTCTCCAGTACATTAGTTAATTTCTCAATGGCTGAATTCAGATGAGGTGTTTCCCAATGAGCACTCTCATCATCTACAGTCCTCCATTTTTCATACGATAAAATAGTGTTAGCTTTCTCTTTATCGTGGATAAAGAAATATTCGATTGCCCCAGCTTCCTTTCGAGTATTTGTTGCTAGGTCATTTAGAATCGCTTTCAACTCATCATATTTGCCATCTTTGGCAGTGAGTTCTGCAATGGTGTACATGTATTCACTCATAGTATTTTCTCCTTTCAATCTCATGAATTTTTCAATGTTGAAAAATATATCGATTCAGGTTACTATAATCAACCAGTATACTTTTAGTAACCTAATAAGTTTTCATGGAAAGTAGAGTAAAAACAGATAGTAAAGGCCGTAAAAGTGTCATTGAGCCATGTTTAGAACCATGTCCAATTGAACGTGGTATGCGAATACTTGGAGGCAAATGGAAAGGATCTATTTTGTGGCATTTGAAAGATGAGCCAGTTCGATTTAATGACCTAACACGAATGTTGGGTGGTGCTAGTAAGAAGATGGTTGATCAGCGGTTGAAAGAAATGGAAAAGGAAGGATTAATTGTTCGTAAAGTTCTAAGTGAACGCCCGATTGCTGTTACCTACCAAGCGACAGAATTTGGCAAAAGTGCTTTAAGCATTCTTGATGGCTTAAAAACTTGGACTGAAGCAAATAATCTCTAAAAGACCAAACTTTTCTAGTAAATGTCCGCTTTAGATCGTTAGCGGTCAATTTAAACTATGCTCTGCAGAGATGTATTCATCCAATCAGCTAAATTTAATTAAAGTAAAACAGTGTATTACGCACTGCATGACACCGAATAGACTTCTATCCACCATACTTCCACCAACTCTCAGCTTTTTTAGCATCAATAATTCTCTTATCTATGAGCTCATGATGCCTAAAACCTGTCATTTCCTGTATTTTAGTCTTTATGAAAATCTGTTCCAAAAACTTAAAACGAGATCTGTTTGTCCGTCATTATCTAAACCATCTCAACATTAATGAGGCATATAAACGAGCGGGGTTTTCGCCAGATGATGCCAATGCAAATCGATATTTCCATCGCAAAGATGTCCAATTAGCATTGGAAGCACATGCTGCTAAGACATTACAGAAACTTGATATCAGTATTGACAAAACGATCAAGCATCTTGCTGCTATAGCTTATGGAAACGCTCTAGACGTAATGGAATATGAGACTGGGAAATGGAAGTTTAAAGAACTTCATGAACTCCCGCCTTGGGTCGCAGTATCGTTAAGAAAGTTTGATAAACAAGATAATAGAATATCTTATTCTTTTGAACCAAAAATTCCAGCTCTTAAACTTTTACTTAAGTACCTTGAACTAAGAAAATTACTAAACAGACAGTCACAAGTCGGAAATTGAAATTTAGCTATGTTCTTATTAAACAACCAAATCTTTCTAGTTTGAAATTTCATTTATCGCATCTGCAATTTCTTGACTTAACTCTGCAAGGGCTTCACTTTCAGCAACAACTATTGCGTCATAATTATCCGCAGCTGGTATTTTTGAAATCTTTGACCTCTTTCTCATTATTTCCTTTCTTCCACGATCAGTTAATAGTGACCAACGAGCCTCAATTGTTGCCTCTTCACCAATTACGCTATCAAATCTGGTGACATCAATTGCGACTTGATAATCAATAGGTACAAATCGATTCCATGGGTATGTATTTATTTTTTCTGTACCTAGTAAAGTTGCGAAATTGTCGCTAAGCACTCTAGATACATTGTTATTCAATGACTCTGCCCAACGATGGAACTCATCAATGACGAGTTCATTCCCACCGTTTTTTGTGACAATCTGGGGTCGATTAACATAGTCAGGTAATTTAATTGGACCGATACCAATCGAAAGTGTATCCCCGCTAAGACTATTTGGAATGTTATCAACCTCTGCAAGTGAAGTAAGTACATAAAATTTTGTTGGCTTACTTGAGCATCCACTAACACTTAACGCAATTAAAGTTAGTGTGACACATGCAATCTTTGTTAATTTAAAAATATTTTTAGTATTCACATTGTCCTCTCTTATTTTTTACCAGCTATAAGTGCTTCTGGATGTCGTTCTAAATAGTTTGTTAATACACGGATTGACTGAGCCATCTCTTTAAATTCAACCATCATGTTGGCTAAGTCATATTGAAGAGCTGAATCAGGTGCGACTATTCCATCTACCGATTCAAGTGTTTGTGTAGCTTGCACTAATGTTTCGTTGGTAGAGTGAATAATATTTTTCATATCCGGGTCATTAATCAAATGATTCATGCCTTGGGTTGTTTCAAGTAAATTTTGCCCAATTTCATCAAGTGGTAGATTTTGGAAGTTTCTAGCCACTTTCGTAATCATTTCTTCAATTTCTGCTATTGTAGTTGGTATTGTTGGTAACTCTGGATGGGCATGTTCGATTCTTGCCAGCTTCATCTCTGCATTTGGGTGAAACTCCAAATCAACAAACAATTGACCTGTTAGCATACTGCCTGTTTGCAATTGTGCCTTCAGACCGCGCTCAACAAGAGCACCAATAACATCTTCATCACTTCTTTCTACAAGTTGTTTGCCGTTGATGTATGGGATTCGCTCTGGTTCTAACTCTACTGTTACAGGAATGTATATTTCTAGTGATTCCGGATCCTCCATGATATGAATATCTGTTACCTCACCTAACTTAATACCACGAAATTCAACTGGAGCACCAACACTCAAACCACGAACTGAGCCACTAAAAAACATTACATAAGGAATTTTTTCATCGTATTGGATTTCATTTGTTTCTCCATAACGGTCATACAATCTAAATGTTGAATTTGCTTCTGCTAGCTTTACTTGTTGAGTTGTACCGCTGAGCGTATCAAACGCAATTCCCCCAGCTAGGATGGATTGCAATGAACCTGTTTTCACGTCAATGCCATTGGCATCCACTTGCATTTCAAAACCACTGACATTCCAAAATCTTGAGTTTGTTCTTACTAAATTATGAAATGGAGCTTCAATAAAAGCATGCAGCTTTATTTGTTCTGTATCAGGCAAAAAGTCGTAACCAAGAATTTCTCCAGCATGTATCCCTCGATAATAAATTGGTGCACCTGGATGAAGTGAACCAAGCTCATCAGCTATGACGATAAATTCTCGACCATCAACATCGGCTTTTACAATGGGTGGTTCTTTTAGACCAACAAAATTTTCGACTGCTGCACCATCACCAGGCTCAACCTCGATATAAGCTCCCGAGAATAATGTACCTAAACCAGATACTCCTGAGGCACCCACTCTTGGGCGCACTACCCAAAATCGTGTATTTTCATTTAAATGTTGTTTGGCCTCTTTGCGAAATTTTGCAGTGATTAAAACTTTACTTAAATCGTTATCGAGAACCACATCACTGACAAGTCCAACTTCGACATCTTTATATTTAATTTTGGTTTTCCCAGCTTCAATACCTGTTGCCTCTTTGAAACTTATCGTTACTGTAGGGCCTTTTTCAGAATAAGCCTTGTAGCCTAGCCATCCAGCAATTAGTACTGCAACAATTGGTAACATCCAAACTAATGAAACACCTTTACGTTCTTTCATTTCAACTTCATCAATATCAGAAATTGATTGATCAATTTTATTTTTAGATTCCATATTGGGTTACCTCACTTTGTCCCAGATTAAACGTGAATCAAAACTTATTGCTGCCAACATCGTCAGCACCACTACTGCTGCAAACGCTGTTGCACCTGCACCTGCATATACTTTTGCTACACCTCCTAAATCCACCATTGCTACCAGTATTGAAATCATAAAAACATCAAGCATCGACCAACGACCGACAAATTCAATAATGCGATATATTTTAGTTCGATGATGCGGTGTTGCTTGCCAATTGTGTTGTACTGAAATAAGCAGCAATGCAATTCCTAACATTTTCAAAAAGGGTACTAATAAACTTGCGATGAATACGACTAAAGCTATGGGAAACATCCCGCCATGAAGCAGTGCCACAATGCCACCGACTATAGTATGTGCATCACCTTCACCTAATTTTTGCACCTGCATGATTGGCAAGGTGTTTGCAGGTATATACAGAACAATACTGGCAATTAAAAAAGCCCAAGTACGACTGATACTTTTTGGTAAACGCATATGCAAGGCAGCACCACAACGTGGACATACTAAATGATGTGTATTTTTCACTTGCGACAGTTCAACAAGATTATTACAAATATGGCAATGCATTAGACCAGCTTGCTTTGCTGTAACAGGAGCACTTTGAGTGTTAGTCATTTTGTTGCTCCTCAATCATCTCCCAATACAACTTTTCATCCATGGTGGTTGAGATAAATCCTGCAATGAGTAACACACCAATAAAACAATATAGACCCAACTCAGGTATGACATGCGCTAAACCGATTAATTTGGTATAAGCCACAATGATGCCTAAGGTATAAACTTCTAGCATGCCCCATTCATCAAGGTGCTGATACCAACGCATACAATTTGCAAGTTTAGGAAAATTTTGTGAAAACTTTAATCCGGCCGTTATATAAATAACTAATAATAATTTTGTAAGTGGAAAAATTATACTGGCGAGTAAAACTACAAATGATAGTGTCCACATACCATTATTAAATAGTCCAATGACACCTGTTAACATGGTCGCACCATGTTCAATACCTAATACTTGCAATCGAAGAATAGGTAATGCATTTGCTGGAATAAATAAAATAAGTCCAGATAATGCTAATGCTAAACTGCGATCAATGCTGTTCTTTTTAGGCTGATAAAGAACATGACTACAACGAGGACAGAGAGCTTTTTGACCGTATGGGGCATCTATTTTTCTTAAAAGTAGATCACACTCTCCACATGCAGTTATTGAACGAAGCAATTTAGGATTGTTTATAGAAATTGGCATATTCATTTTAAGATTCTATTACTTATTATTTTCAATAGCGTGTTTATGATGATTCTCGTATTAATGAATAGCGAAAGTTTTCAACGAACAATGACATCAATGCAGGTAATACAAATAGCGTGATGACACTTCCGACTATCAATCCTGTGGCAAATACGGTGGCTAAACCTTTAAATAGCGGTCCTCCGCCAAACATAAGCGAAGCTAGCCCAGCTACAGTAGTAGCAGTGGTCATAAAGATCGGCATCATGCGTGTTTGACTAGCAGTGGTTAAACAATTTCTAAAACCCTCACGCGTTAATCCACAAAACGATTGTTCACCTGCAGGCGCTAAGTCTTGTTTGTTTTCCAATTTTTCTTTAATAAGTTGTTCGGTGTAGTCAATCAATAAGATCGCTGCATTTAATACCGTGCCAAACAGTGCGAGAAAACCTAGTGTCTCCATAAAGCCGAGAGAAATGTCTCGCATCCATAATCCAAGCAATCCCCCTATAATGGAGAGAGGTACGGTAAGTAAGATGAGCATTGGTTTAACAGATGAGTTGTATTGCAGTACTAAACACAAAATCACTAACAAAATCCCAATCCCTAAAGACGTTGCATTTTGTCGGTTTCCATCATCCGCTGCTTCTTGTATGCCTCCATCTTGAATGTGATACCCAATCGGCAACTCCGCTTTAACAGCATCGACTTTTGTTTTCACTTTTTCTAAAACTTCACTTGCCAATACACCTGGCTCAGGACGACCTTGCGCCCAAAAAGAACGTTCACGCTGAAAGCGTGTTAATACAGTAGGTGTTTGTTGGATTGAGAATTCTGCAACAGAATTCAACGGTACTTTTTGATCGTAGCCTTCAACGAATGCTGCATTTACCGTATGTATGGATTGACGTTGTTCCTCAGGTAAGCGTAGCTTCACAGGAATTTCACGATCGCCCTCTCGAAATCGCGTCAATTCAAGGCCGCTGTAATAAGTATTTAACGTACTTGCAACCGTTTCGTTGGTTACACCTGCTAAATTTGCATGTATGGGATTAACATCTACATCGAGCTGCACACCATATGCACCCCAGCTATCATGCACGTCCCATGCTAATCCACTTTCGCGCATAATATCCTTAACTTCCTCGCCATAGTGGCGCAAAATTTCTTCGTCTGCTAATCGAGGCCCATTTATTCGATATTGAATAGGTGAAGTAACAGGTGTACCAAGGACTAATCGATGTGGAATAACTCGAGCACCCACTACAGGTGCGATGTATCTTTCATCTTCAACATTTCCAATGCCTGTCCAAGTAGCACGACGTATATCTGCAACAAATTGTTTGACGTTATTTGCATCCGTCGTATTAATTACAATATTGGCATAGTGTGGTGCATCATTGAGTGGATTAAGACTGGCATAAAATCTTGGCCCACCGCTACCCACATAACTCGCCATGTTGCTTAACCTAGGTTGTGAGTTTCCATCTTTATCAATAAGAGGTTTCCATTGCCCATCTTCCCAAGAAACGGTACTTAACTTTTGTACTATTTCTTCAACTTGTTTTGTTGTTTCATTTGTTAAATGAATTGATGCAGTTTCGGGTAACCAGACATCAACTATAAATTGATTGCGTGCAGAATAAGGAAAGAAAGAAGACTTTATTGGCAACATAAATGAACCAAAAAGTAATGCAAATGCAGTCCCTATAGTTATTACACGCAAGCTGATTGTTTTATTACTAAGTGGTGCAAACCATCCTTGTTTCGTAGATTTTGTTTGTGTTGCAATTTGAGATGGAGAAATTCCGAGCTTTTCACGTATCGATTTGAATAGTTCTACAACTGGCATTCCACCTTTAGTGGGTTTTAGAATGTAATAATTCAAAATTGGAGCAATCGTCATTGCACAAAGCCAGCTCACTAACAGAGTAATAGTTACTACAACCGGCAAACTAAATACATATTCTCGTGTGCTTCCG
The DNA here is from genome assembly GCA_965243395.1 of Gammaproteobacteria bacterium. Classification (GTDB taxonomy): domain Bacteria; phylum Pseudomonadota; class Gammaproteobacteria; order UBA4575; family UBA4575; genus JABDMD01. The sequence continues at coordinate 175,551 of CBDEUS010000002.1, forward strand.
GTTAAGGCAAAGGTCATTGGTATGAATACGCTGATTGTAGTAAGCGTTGACCATAACAATGATGTACCTACAGAATTACAGCCTTCAATTACTGCATCTTTACGCTTAAGGCCTTTATTTAAAAAACTAGTGGTATTCTCACAAGTGACGATAGCGTTATCGACGAGTAATCCTAAGGCAACTATCAAAGCAGCCAATGAAATTTGTTCGATCTCTACATTCCAAATTCTCATTAATGCAACAGAAGTAAGCATAATAAGCGGAATGGTTGCGGCCGTTACAAGTGCAACACGTAACCCCGCCATAAAACCTAGTATTAATAATACAAGTACAATTGCTTGTATTAAATTACTCAATACGCCTTGGACTTTCTCTGCAACATAAAGTGGAGGATTGGATACCTTTTCAACATGAATATCGGGAGGTAAGAAAGTTTGATTTGCCGTGGCAAGAATTTCATCAACAGCATCACCAAATACCGAAATATTTTGGCCCGGTTTCATAGTGAATGAAAGAACAATAGCTGACGTAGTTATATCTGTATCACCATATCGAACTATCGATGGAGGTGGATCTTGATATTCACGCTCTACTCGTAGCTTGAGGTTATCCAACTTAACCGGTACATCAAATGATGTAAGAGCATCTGAGTCCGACGCAAGAGATGGATAATTACTAGCGGATTCATTTGATAATGAAACCGCGCCCGAATCCGTTGATACTCTACCAACAACTACATTATTAATTTCTTTTTCAGCATCAAAATTTCCAGTTAGATGTGTATTGATTCGATAACGATCTGTATTAAGTACACCTCCGGGAGCAACAATATTTCGCTCACTTAAAACTTTTTGTAATTCATCACTCGTAATTTGTAATTGACTCCATGTCCCCGCATCCGTTTCCAAATATATAACTTCAGGTTGAACACCAAATAAATTTAGCTTCGCAAGCAATGATGGTTTATCAGAGATTGGCACTGTGCGTCCGTCAGCATCTTTAACTGTTGGACGAATATCCATTAAACGATCTCGTAGACGTTTGGCAAAGTCCTCTAGTTGTCGCGGTGAGTAAGACTGTTCTTCTGCAGTTTTAGGATCTTGATACAGCGCAAGAATTAAAGCAGCTGTATCACCAAAATTATCATCAACTGCAGGTGGATATGCTCCATTTGGTAACTCAGGAATGAGAAGCTCAAGATCTGCACGGAGTTTAGTCCATACTTTTTGAATATCGGTCACATCATCCGTTGCAGTAACTTGAACGACTGAACGCCCTGCGTAACTCCAAGATTGGACTCGTCTTGTAAATTTTATATCTGCTGCAACTTTCTCAACCTTATCTGTAATTAGATTTTCAACCTGCGCAGCAGTAGCACCCGGCCAATCTGTTATCACGAGTGCATCTCGAATAATAAATGTAGGATTTTCTGCACGTGGCGCTGTGAAGAAAGTATTAACACCCCATAACAACAATAGAAGTGCCAGCCCCAAAACTATTGGCTTATGTTCAAGTGCGTACTTAGGTAAATTCATAATGTCACCTCTGCACTTTTAAATGCATTCACTAGATCGCCGTTTTGCACATATTGTGCTCCATCAACGATTAGTTTCATTCCTTCCTTTATTGCCTGCTTTTGTGAAGGAATGACTTCAATGAGTGTGCCGAAATTTTTCCCCGCTTTTACATCTATTACTTGTGCGTGTTGCCCTTTCTCCTGTACGTCTTCAACAACAAAAATCCGATGATTATTAGCTTGTTTAATAAGCGATTGAGCAGGAACATAAAATCCTTCATTTAATTTTTGGTGGGATAAATCGACGTTGGCAATTTGGCCAGGTCGCAACAACCAGCGTTCTCTAGACAAAGCTACACTTTGCTCATTTACTATATCTCGAGATAACTTTCCGACTAATAAATCCTCTTTTGGATTTAGTTTGCCAAAATCTGCCACTTCACGATAAGTAAATATTTGCATGAATGGGTAACTTTTCTCACCAAGAACTATCCTAACTTTGCTCACTTTAAATACTGGGTTAAAGCTCCCTGACAAGTCTGAAATTTTGAGACCTTCAGCCTTCCATACATAATGACCAGACTCATCTTCATGAATACTTTCTTCATTAATGTAATACGACGCTTTGCCGTTCCCGTTTATTGACTCAAGATTTTGTAGTGAATAAGTTCTTGCAATATCTTGTTTAGCGATCTCTTCAGGTATTCCCACCTCAAGTCGACGATTCCGGACTAAAAGTGTCACGACAAATGTCCGCGTTACTGAATCGGCAACAGGTGCCTTATTCCATACCCATCCCTGTAATGGATGCTCTTCTCCATCAATATAAACTTTAGCTAAGTCGTTATAGTTCAGCTGACTTTCAACTTCCGGTGATACTGCAACTGCTACTTTAATAGGGTCCATCATTTGTACGGTCACTACTGGCTCACCACGTTCCACATACCCGCCCGGGATGACATGCGCTTTCGCTATCTCGCCACTAAATGGAGCACGCAATGCCGTATCAGACGAATTAAGTTCAGCCTCTCTTAATTGATCTTCTGCAGAACGAAGTTGTGCTTGAGAAGTACGAAGAGCTGCTAAAGCGTCATCGACATACTGTTGCGCACCCGCCCCCTTACTTAAGAGATTTTTTTGTCGCTTATACGATTGCAGTGACTGCCTATATGAAGCTCTAATTTCTTGGATATTCGCTTTAGATTCATCAACACGAATTTGATAACGTTTATCTTGCAAACTTGCAATTAGTGTCCCTGCCTTTATTACTTGCCCATCTTTATCAAACATACTTCCTTGCACAATGGTTCCTGGTTCTTGCACAAACTGAACTCGCCCATTGACATCAAATCCTACAGGCTCTTTTTTCCATGCGACTACGGAACCTGCAATAAGCGTTTCATATGTTGGATTGACTTTTTTAAGTTCTACATAGGATACAGGCCTTGGAATAGGTGCCTTTGCTTGTTTTTTATCAGATTGACAACCGATTAAGATGAAACTTAGTGCAACACTAATTATTATGATTACTAAAAAAGCATTTTTAATATTTAATATGTTCATATAATTATCTCTTTATCATTCAATCAATTTAATTATTTAACTCTATTGATAAATCTATCTATGTTTACCAGTCTGGCCTGCGCAATTTATTCTTAGCCTCTTCTGGTGACGATGCTTTTATTGCTTCAGTGTCAAGCAATCTTCCCCAATCTGTACGTTGCTGCATCTGCTGTTGTATTTCTGCAGGTACTAATGGCTTTCCTTCTCGAATTTCCCAACCACCACCTAGTGCTTTATATGTAGCAATTAGATTTCTAGCAATCTCACTGCGTGACTGAGTCCATAGATCCTGTTGAGTCAATAATGAATCATCCGAATCTAGTACTCGTTGATAATCAACAACACCTTCTTGATATTGAATAAGCGCAAGTTCAGCGGAACGGCTTGCTGCTGAGAAACTACTGTGTAAATGTTTTTCAGCTTCTTGCGATTTAAGGAAACCAACTATCGAATCTTCAACTTCTGCTGCAGCGCGTAATACAGTTTCCTGATAATCTGCAACAGATTGTTGGAATCGCGCATCTTGAGAGCGAACATCATTTTTAATTCTTCCAAAGTTAAAAATATTCCAGCGGAAACCAGGGCCCCCAACAAATTCTAGGCTGCTACCATTGAAAAGTTCGTCTGCTCCATCTTTACCACTTCTTGTGGTATTGGTACCAGCACTTGCCCTAACTCCAATAGTTCCGAAGATTGAAAAATTTGGATATAACTCAGCTTCAGCCACTCCAATAAGCGCACTTTGTGCAGCAGCTTCAAACTCAGCTCGACGTATATCGGGACGTCGACGCAATAATTCTGCAGGTATATCTACAACAACTTCAGTTGGTGCAATAGGAATTCCATTTGCGCCTTTTAACTCACTAAGTAACTCACCAGGTGGTCTATCTATCAAAATACTTAATGCATGCTGCGCTTTGCGCAATCCAATCTGTAGTTGCGGAATTGACGCTCGTGTATTAAATAAGAGGGTTTTGGCTTGTTGAACATCAAGTTCTGTAGTAACACCACTTTGATGACGGGTCTCTGCAATATTAAGACTACGCTGTTGAATTGCAGCATTTTCTTCTGCCAGCTTAATTCGTTCTTCAAACGTGCGAATAATTACATAAGTGTTTGCAACCTCTGCAATTAAACTTACGAGTACATCGTCATAACTTGCGAGACTTGCTAGTAATTCTGCATCTGCTGCTTCAATCCCTCTTCTAAACTTTCCCCAAAAATCTAATTCCCATGCAGCATCAAATCCAGTATCAAAGTCCCAGAAATTTAAATCACCTTCTGCACTATCCACGCCTGCTTCACTTAATGTGTTGTATGTAGCTCCACCACGCGCCTGTTGTTCTTGTGGATAAAGATTACCAACTGCAATTCCTAATTCTGTACGAGCCTCTAGCACTCGCAATCCTGCAATCTGTAGGGTTAAATTTTCTTCATAGGCAGATTCAATAAAAGAATTAAGAACGGGATCATCAAATACCTTCCACCATTCATGAAATTTCTGGTCTGAAATTTTAAGGTTAGAGTTATCCTTATCGATCCATTCCGCATTAACTTTTGAAGATGGTGTTTCAAAATCAGGACCAACTGTGGCACAACCGATCATTAGAAATGTAAGAAAGCAAATGAATGCCATTTGGAATTTTTGTGTAACTAACATTTCCTCTCCTATTAAACCTCTACCGATTTGACTGACGAACTCCCTGCCTGAGAAATTTGCAAACCCACCAATCGTGCAACTAATATCGTCAAATATAGTTGACCGATAATGGCTTCGATATATACAAATGCAGAAATTTGAATTGTATTAGGAGAAATATCTCCATAACCCAATGTTGATAACGTCACAAAGCTGAAATAAATAAAGCCATAAAGTTGTGCTTGTGGATCATCAGACATAAATGCAGGTTCCGAGAACGAACCAGGAACAAGAATGCTAAATGCTAAATAGAAGAACGCAAAAGCGAGCCCAATCAACAGATAGATACTAACAGCAGAGTAAATCATGCTCATGGAGATACGTTCTCCTTGCCTAAATATTTCTTGCAAGAGAATTACTGCTACATAGGAAAAGAATGTAGCTCCCGAAAATGAGCTGATCAATTCAACAGTTTGGTTTGATTCTGCTTGAGCAAACCAACCACAAATAAGGAAAATTAAGGCTAATGCTAAAGATATTAAAAAGTGTGTTTTAGTTCGACTCGCAATAATTACGCCATAGATAAGAATTGCAATAACGAATATATCAATCAAAATTTCCCATGTTAATTGGGCGCTTATGATCGGATAAATAACAAGTAACGCAAATAATGAAATAGTTAAGACTAAGTGTGTGTGTTTTTCTTCTAATAGTTTTTTCATGAGTATGTAGACCTATTAACTAAATCACTTTATTTGCTTACCATCCATATATGGTCAAATTTAACTTTCAGTAAATTGCCTCTAGCTACTTCAAATTCATCAAGCTCTTGAAGAGAGTTGTTATGCACTGATGATGAATAATTTTTCTTTATGATTTCCAAGTTTGTATAGGCTTTATTTGGATCAACCAGATAAGCACCCATATGTAAATCTTGTCTTTCTTTAAATCCAGGAAGGAGATCAATCTCTATATCTAAAATTAAATTGAAATCAGAAGAAGCGACATCCTTATCGATATATCCATCTGCGAAAATTTGTGAGGAACTTAATAACAAAGTTATGAGCAAGATAAATAGAAACGAGTATTTGTTCATGAAAGTCACTACTAGCTCTATTAAATTAATTCGATATAACATTTTCAGATCTCTTTTTGCTATTCTTTGGAAATGGGATAATTTTCTTTTCCTCATAAAGTTTTATGAACTTACCGAGTTCATTTAGTGCTTCATTAGCTTGCGGTAAGAATGGAGTAAATCTTTGAAACCCATGTGGAACATCAGCCCAAGTCTGAAGCTGAACTTTCACATTTGATTTTTTTGCTTTGTCGACAAATGCAAGTACGTCATCAAAAATAGTTTCTAATTCACTAACTTGAATTAACATATCTGGGAAACCATTAAGATCACCATTAACAGGTGAAGTTAATGATTTGGCTTTATCACTAGGCTGTAATAGATATTTGGAAAAGCATTCCTGCAAAACAGGATGCCTATAGAAAGCATGTGAATTTGAACTTTTATCAATAAAGTCACAATTGGTAATTGGAGAGAGTAAAACTACTGCACTAGGCAACAATATCTGTCTTTCTCTTAATAAGAATAAAAGCGCAAGTGCCATATTGGCACCAGTTGAATCTCCCGCGATAAATGTCTTTGTGGCTTCTCCCGCACCTTTAGGTCCTGCAACTAACATTTTTGTATAACTTGCTAAGCAATCAGATAATCCGGCAGGAAATGGATGTTCAGGTGCAACACGATAATTTACAAGTAATACACAACTGCCACTTGCCTTAGAAACTCTTGCTGCAAAAGGACGATATGACTCAATTTCAGAGTTACACCAACTACCGCCATGTATATAAAGTATTCTGTGATCTACTTGAGCATCAGGTGAATAAATCCATTCACATTCGACGTCATCAAAAATCGTTTCAGACTTGATAATGGTATTTTTAGGAATTTCTTGAATGGAAGAATCTACCTTTATAAATTCCTGGTTATAGCTCCCAATTACTGTTTTTAGATCCGAAGATCCCAAAGACATCTGGTGCTTGACGTCCTTGTCAAGCTGGTCCAGATGGTCCTTAACTACTTGTAATTTTTGAGTATTTTTCACTGTATTACACTTGAGGAGTATTTCGTTTACCAAGTGCCGTCATCCTGCAATAATTACTTTTTATAATTAAGTAACGATTCGAGTAACGTGTTACATGACAGGTTACTTCTGCCAGATTGAGAATTGATAATTGGGCACAGGTTGCGCCGAACCTAAAAGACCAGGCATTTCGAATGCGAACTGGCGATAAAGGTGACATATGCAGAACACAAATGTAGAAACTTTATCTACGGTGAAATCACCTAAGATAGAGGAGTCTAGAGATCAACTTGCCCGTATTTTACGTAATCCTGAGTTTGTACGTTCACCTAAAAGTTCAAAATTTCTTAAGTATGTAGTTGAAGAAACAATTGCGGGAAGACAAACATATTTAAAAGCCTACACCATAGCTCTAGCAGTATTTGGAAAAGACCAAGCTTTTGATCCACAAACAGACCCTATCGTACGCGTGCAAGCAGTACGTCTTCGTAAATTACTAGAACAATACTATTTATACGAAGGAAAAAATGATCAGGTTATTATTAATTTATTCAAAGGAAGTTACATACCAAAAATCTACTATAGCGATGAACATGAAGTTGATCTAAATATTCCTGCTGAACAAATAGAAACTGTTATACCAAGCATTGCAGTGATGCCTTTTAAATTTTTAGGCGATGATGATAGTCAAGAGTTTTTTGCTGATGGAATTACCGAAGAAATTATTGTCAAGCTTTCACATTTCAAAGAAATTTTAGTCATAGCAAGGCACACTACCCATCAATATAAAGAGAAAATTATTGATCCAAAAGTTATTGGAAATGAACTTGATGTACGTTTTATTTTAGTTGGAAGCATAAGAAAAGCAGGTAGCCATATAAGAATCACAGTGGAATTAATTGAAACAAGAAACAGTGCTGCAATTTGGTCACAATCCTACGATAAAGAATTAAGCGTTGAGAACCTGATTACAATACAAGACGAAATAGCAAATACTGTTTCAGCAACAATAGCCCAACCTTATGGGATCATCCTTGGCAAAGATCTTCGCAACTTATCTCGCTCTTCTACTAAAAATCTAACGGCTTACGAATATGTTCTTCGTTACTATCAATTTTTAAGTACATTTTCTCTTGAAGACTATGAATGGGCACGCGAAGGTGCTGAAAAAGCTATAAAGATCGACCCTAGTTACTCAGATGCTTGGGCGGCTTTAGCTATTCTCACCGCAGATGAATACCAAATGGCATACCGTAATGCAGGACAAAATTATGAAGTTGTAAATCAAGGGTTTGAAATGGCACAAACTGCTGTAAAAACTGGCCCCGACAATGCATTTGCTCACTATTCGCTTTTCTACCTAAATGTTGTGAAACATGACATCGAAGCCTTTAAAAATGCTGCACAACGTGCATTAGAATTAAATCCGAGAAATGCATTCATCCATGGTGAATACGGTGTACAACTTTCATGGACTGGAGAATGGGAAAAGGCATTTGACCATATTGAACATGCCATGACACTAAATCCCTCGCATCCTGATTTTTATCATCTCCCTTACATAGCTTATTACTATTGCAACAATGATATTGAAAATGCTGCTCGAGAAATGAAAAAAGTAAATCTACCTGAAATGTTTTGGACGCATTTTTTTCAAGCTGTCGTACATCATGAACTAGGTGACAAAACCGAAGCATCAAATGCAGTCGATAGGCTAAATGGTTTATATCCTGGCTTTGATCAAGTTGCACAATCCGAATTGGAAAAATGGATTCACGAAAAAGAAATTGCTTCTAAATTGTTAGATGGCTATAAACAAGCTTGTCGACACTAAATTGTAATGTCTAAAATAATTTGGTGGATGAATGGTGGAAAATAACATTCCCTCAGTAATCACACCTAATCAATTTTTATAACTTACTGATTTAATGGTGGCCAGGGGCAGAATCGAACTGCCGACACGAGGATTTTCAGTCCACTGCTCTACCAACTGAGCTACCTGGCCATAGATGTTTTTGAATTTGAAGCGGGCTATTAAACGTACCTATATATAAGGAGTCAATACGTTTATGACTATCAAGCGCTATTTGGCGTTTGGATCTACGAATTCTTTAGGAACTTCAGAGCCTTCGCCGAAAAAGAATTTTTCCATTTCCTCTTCTAGGAACTTACGAGCTTTTGGGTCAACCGGTGTAAGACGATACTCATTCATCAACATGGTTTGATGACCGACCCACATTTGCCAACCCTCTTGAGAGACATTGTCATAAATCTTTTGACCAAGGTCGCCAGGGTAAGGGAGATACTCTAGGCCTTCGGCTTCTTTATTAAGCTTCACACATTGCACCATGCGCGTCATGGGATTTTTCCTTCTGTTGTTGCAGGACTTGTTCAAGCACCTTTTTGACCGGCGCCGCCAAGCCTATTTTTTGATCTGCCATTTTATACCAAACCCCAAGTGCGTCTTCCATTACACTTTTGGGCTTATTCTCTATTTGAATGACGATAGGATGCATGAATAGACGATAATGCGAGAAAGTATGGGTAATGGTAGGGAGTTTATAATGATCACAAGCGTTTTTGTGGTGTTGACGTGACCACCGTAACAGGGACGTTTCATCCTTAAATTCTGGAAAACTATATAAACCTCCCCATATTCCACTCGCTGGACGTTTTTCTAACCAAATGGATCCTTCTTGTTCACTGCGAACAATCGCGACCATCACTTCACGCTCAGGGATTTTTTTTGTCGGTTTAGGTGTTGGTAGTTCATGCTGACGCTGTTGCGCGAATGCTGCGCAACTTTTTTGGACCGGACAAAGATCACACATGGGTTTACTACGTGTGCATATGGTTGCTCCCAAGTCCATCATCGCTTGTGTGTAATGCGCAAATTGTTTTTCAGGTAACAAGTCCTCGGCGTGTTGCCAAAGTTGTTGTTCAACTTCACGCTTGCCCGGCCAACCTTCTAAAGCAAAATACCGCGCCAGCACGCGTTTTACATTGCCATCTAAAATTGCATGGGCTTGATCAAAGCTTAATGCGAGAATTGCGGCAGCCGTAGAACGACCAATACCGGGCAATGCAACGACTTGTTCGATGTGTTTAGGAAACTGTCCACCATGTAATTCACAAATATATTGTGCAGCTTTATGTAAATTACGTGCGCGTGCGTAGTAACCCAAACCTGTCCAGAGATGCAATACATCATCGACATCTGCCGCGGCTAATTTATTAACAGAAGGAAAACGTTGCATAAACTTTTCATAGTAAGGGATGACAGTATCGACACGTGTTTGCTGCAACATAATTTCTGACACCCAGATACGATAGGGATCTTTTATGGTTTGCCAAGGTAAGTCTTTACGCCCATGCTGTGCAAACCAACTCAACACATGCTGACTAAAAGACGGATTCATTCTATTTATTGTTGGGCTTTGTTTTGAAGTAGCTGAACACTTTCTTTAACACGTTTCTTGAATTTTTTAGTGAGCACATAAGAACGCACAATGGGGGGTATCCAAAACTTGGGTTGCATGTCGGCCTCATACGTTACTGATGTCCCTGTAGCACTTGGTTGTAATTCCCACACGGCATAACCTGAACGCAAATCACTTAGCATCGGCACAATAAACGCTTCCAATTTTTCATTTTGGATTTGAGTGATATCTTCTACACGGGTAATGGTTTTACAAAAAAATAAAACACAGTCTTTAATAACCGTTTTAACACGTAAACCATCGCCAACCGGAGAGCTCTCTTGTTCACTTTCAATAATTGCAGGATTCAGATCCGCAATGTTGTCGAAATCCGTAAGCACTGTCATTACGCGCGCAGGGGGAGCGCTCACTTCAAATGTTGCACTTAAATAATACTTCTTGTCCTCATAGCGAACACCAATATCTTCAGCCATTGCGCCCGCACACAAACCCAACCAAAGAGTGAACCCTAATAGTAGGGGCTTCATTAGAATAATTTTAGTTTATCTTTAAGCGATTCCCCTAAACCTTCCCCTAATTTATCTGAAATCTCTTCTTCTATTTTTTTATCAATCTTTTCCTGAAGCTCTTCTTTCTTTTCGGCAATTTTTTCAGCTTGGGCACATTTGAGCGCAGCGCCTGCATCTACACCGTAACTTAATTTTTCAAAAGGTCCTTTTACTGAAACCGGTACGCCACATTTATCGGGTTCTTCAGATAAACCAATCGCAATTTCATAGTCCGTAGTTGATTTTGCTATATCTACTTGCCCTATTCCTTTTGCATGGATCAATGGTGTGTTGAGTGTGAAGTCTTTGTTATCCGACAATCCTTTGGTGATGTTGAAGGTGCCAAATAATTTATCAAATACGAGTTCTTCTCCTGTTGGCTTGGGTTCTCGACCCTTCAAGAATGCGGCTGCTTTTTCTACATTGGATGCCAGTTTTGCATCGCGTAATGCGCCTTCGGCAGCATTTAATTTTACCTGGCCATCCAAGGCACGCTTCAATTCCGCAACACTATTGCCGGTCGTGTTGATATCCAGAGAAAGATTACTTACACCACGAACATACGCTTGTTCTTCACCTAAGAAATCAACGCTTAGTTTATCAATCGCTACATCGGCAATGTTGGTAGCCAGTGCGTACTTGGGAGTATCACCACGCACATCGACACTCGCCTTACCTTGCATGGAACCGTCATAAAGATTCATCGACATCGGTGTGACTTGCAGTAAGCCACCTTTTGACGTGACCGTTGCTTTCACATTCGTCATGGTCATTCCGGAAACAATTAATTTCCCCACGGCGATATCACCATTCACGCGCATGTCCCGAAGGGTCTGAGTAGGTAATTCAATCGGTTCGTTTTCATCCGCGGGTGTACTTTCGGCTTTTTCTTCTGCACTGGAAGTCGGTAACAATTTATCTAAATCCAACAACTCAGAGGCTAATGAAAATTTAACATTAGGCTTACTAAAGGATTGCACAGAGGCATCCCCTGTGAGTTGCGTATCCACCATGGATAAAACAAGAGAACTTAGACTTAATGCTTCATTTGCAAGGTCGGCGTTGATATTCGTTTGCATGGAAACATCGAGTTTGCCTTCCGGGAACGCATCACCCGTGCCCTCTATATTGATTTTTGTGTCTTGCATGGCATATTTTTGCGTTGCAAAGTTGCCGCTTACATTCGAGGTCAACTCTAAATCCATTGCGCCATTTGGAAAAGACTCGCCCGTTGAATGTAGGTCTACATTCAGCCCATTCAGTTTTAATGTTTGTGCTTTGGAATCGAAAATGGCTTCAGCAAAAATTTTGAGTGTTGCATCCATCACAGGATTTGTATTTTTTAAGTTCAAATCCATATTTACATCTGTAAGTTTACCGTCGCCTAATGCACCCGTGGTGAGATTAAAAGGTGCGACTTGAATTTTGCTATCGGCCTGATCATCTTGCCAAAGTAATTCAGCATCCGTAATTTCAATTCCATTGATGGCGAATTCCACATCGGATGATTGCGAACTTTTCTCTTCATTTGTTTTCTCAGACGTTTCCTCTGGAATCAGGTCATCCCAATTCGTTACGCCCTGAGCATTTTTGTGCAGGTTCATTTTTAAACCATGCAACTTTAATTTTGAAGCATCAATTTTGCCTTTAAGTAAAGATATCAGGTCAACATTTATATCCACTTCTTCTATGCTGGCCATAGGTTCCTGTCCAAAGCCTTCTGCATTTCCAAAAGTAGTATTCCCTAATGAAAGTCCCAGACGTGGAAAAAGTTGAAGACCAACATCTCCCGCAATGGTGAGTTCTCTTCCTGTAGCCTCTTTGGTTTTTTCTACAATGAGAGATTTGTAGGCATTCTGATCCAGCGTCGATAAAAAGAATGCTCCTGCACCAATTACTAAAATAAGGAGTAATGGGATGGCAATGAGGATGTATTTGATAATTTTCACAGTTGCACTCCTGGCCTAATTATTTTTCTTATCGCTTATTTGACCTTGCTAACGAGAGTAAGTTTATGCTTCGCGCATCCATGTCCCCGATTTTCCGCCCTCTTTGCTCAGCAGTGCAATGTCTTGCAACACCATGCCTCGATCCACAGATTTGCACATGTCATAGATGGTTAACAATGCAATTTGTACGGCGGTTAGGGCTTCCATCTCCACCCCGGTTTGCCCGCGTGTTTCAGCGGTAGCCTTGCAATACACTGCAGCCGGAGCTTCTTCAATGCTAAATTCTACTTCGACGGATGTGAGGGCTAGAGGATGGCATAACGGTACAAGCTCTGAGGTTTTCTTGGCGCCCATAATGCCCGCGATGCGTGCGATACCCAACACATCCCCTTTTTTGTGCCCGCCACTTTGTATGAGCTGTAAGGTTTCGGTTTGCATACGAATGCGTCCATCCGCCACCGCGATTCGATGACTAACAGGTTTCTCGCCCACATCCACCATGTGTGCTTCACCTTGCTGATTAAAGTGTGTCAACTTGCTCATTACCTTTAAATGGTATCATTTCATAATCGATTGTAGGTGAAGAATTCGAGGATTCAATTTGCAGAATGACGGTAAACGTTAAATATTTTGCCAGCTTGCGCGAAACGATGGGGCGTAGTAGCGACAGTCTGCCCATCGCTGAATCAATCACGGTTGAGGATGTTTGGAATCAAGCGACCTCCAATATGACGCGTCCCGATAATTTATTAGTTGCGGTCAATCAAGAATATGCAAGCTTTTCCAAACAAGTGGCCGATGGAGATGAAGTTGCGTTTTTCCCACCCGTAACGGGCGGATAGCCCACCTTCATCTTTTTCAAAACTGCTTCATACATAAAACATGAATTTTATTAAAAATGACCATGTCATTTACGTTGGTCATGGCTTTAGTTTTTTAGCCTTTATCTTTTCATGGGGCTGGTTGCTTGCTAAAGGCCTCTGGGGATATGGCATTGTGTTCATGCTGATTCAAATCCCCTTGTATCTATATTCTTTTGCAGGAAATGCTTTTCTCCCATCAATTTCAGAAAAATTGATTAACTTAACCCAAGCCTATCTTTTATTACCGAATGCGCTAATTTTATTTACACACTTACTGATTGGCTTTAAAGGAAACCAATGGAAACAAGCCATGCTAAAACGCAAGGGTTACAAACTTATTAAATAAAGTTTACTGAATCAGTAAAAACAAACCGCGTGAATCGCGTTGTATATTTAATAACACCGCTTCCTTATTTTTCTTCAGTGCATCTTGCATATCGCGAATCGTTTTCACGCGTTTTTTATTGACACTTAAAATTAAGTCGCCTTTACGCAGACCTGAACTTGCTGCTCTGCCATTTACATCGATCACTTCAATTCCAGAAATTGATCCGCGTGCTGTATCTTCGCTCACTTCACTAAATTCTGCGCCGGTTAAAAATGGGCTTAGTTTTTTTCCTTGCACGCTTTTCATAACTTTATCTTCAAGCGTTGCCTTGAGTGTGCGCGCTTTTCCATTGCGCAAAACATCTATTTTTACCCGATCACCAATTCTAAGTAACCCTATTTCATTACGCACTTGTGCAGAGCTTGTTACTTCTCCACCATTTACCGCAACAATCACATCACCCACTTGCATATCGGCTTTATCTGCTGGCGAATCCTTTTCAACACGCGCGACCACTACACCTTTTTTGCGCGAAATACCAAATGCTTGTGCAAGTTCGGGAGTTAAATCCTGTGCACTGAATCCAAGGCGGCCACGTTTAACTTCACCATGTTCAATTAATTGTGCTGTGATTTGTTGGGCCATGTTAATGGGTATCGCAAACCCAATTCCCACGTTACCGCCACTAGGGCCATAAATTGCAGTATTAATACCAATGAGTTCGCCACGCAAATTAACTAACGCCCCACCCGAATTACCGGGATTAATTGATGCATCGGTCTGAATAAAATCTTCATATGATTCGATGCCCAATCCACTGCGCCCCAGTGCGCTAACAATTCCAGAAGTTACGGTTTGCCCTAGTCCAAACGGATTACCAATTGCCACCACAAAATCACCTTGTCGTAAGTTATCGGAATCGCCAAATGAAATCTCATTGAGATTAGTGGCTTCAATTTGAATCACCGCAATGTCTGCGCCAGGATCCTTACCTATAACTTTTGCATCAAAACGTTGGCCATCTTCCAAGGTCACTACAATGTCTTGAGCTTTATCGATAACATGTGAATTGGTAATGACATAACCGTTTTTCGCATCAATAATCACACCGGATCCCAAACCCGTTGTCTTTCGCTCTCGCTGTTGTTGCGGAAGATCAAAAAAACGTCGAAAAAACGGATCATCAAAAAAAGGATCCCGCACGATAACTTTGCCCGTCGTGGAAATATTGACCACGGAAGGTGTCGTGCGCTCTAACATAGGCGCTAATGAGGGTAAAGGCTCACCGTCTACACTATTTGGCAAACCTGCATGCACGTTTATATGGCTTACACTGAGTATCACTACCAGACACAGAGCGCAAAGATGTAGCGATTTATTAATCATAGGCTATGTATTCTTTTTTATAAGTCCTTTTTGAATCAGACTGAATTATAAGGTCAAAGATCCTTTGTGAATAATCCCTATTTTTAAAACTTCTCCCGAGGATTAAACGAAAAACGTTGCGCCATGTCCTCAAAGTAGCTTTTATCTTGGTCAGATGTAGCTTCAGGCATCATGATTTGGAGTGTGACAATTTGATCACCCTCAGGATTGCCACTCAAACCACGTTTTTTTAAACGTAATTTTTTACCTGATTGCGAACCGGCAGGAATTTTAGTCTCTACACGACCACCTAAGGTTGGCACTTCAACACGTGCACCTAATGTAGCCTCCCAAGGGGTAATGGGAAGATCCAATAGAATATCTTTACCTTCTAACTTAAATAAGCGGTGTGGTGTAATGGAAACTTCTAAATACAAATCACCATTCGGCCCTCCACCTGTACCCGCACCTCCCTGACCGGAAAGACGTATGCGCTTACCCGAAGTAATGCCTTTGGGAATTTTTACATCTAAGTTTCGTCCACTACCTAAACGAATATTTTTCTTTACACCATTAAAGGCATCTTCGAGTGACACAGAAATACTCGCATGTTGATCGGCACCTTGAGTTCGCACATTTGAACGACTAAATCCTGGCCTTGCACTTTGTGCGAATCCACCACCAAACATGGATTCAAAAAAATCGCTAAAGCCACTGGCACCAAAACCACCAGCAGTTGATCCTGCTGAAAATCCTGCATTCGTAAAAATATCTTCCCAACCAGGAGGAGGATTAAAATTTTGTCCCGCTTTCCAGTTTGCGCCAAGTTGATCATAAGCTTGTCGTTTTTGTGGGTCTTTTAATACCTCATAGGCTTCACCCACTTCTTTAAACTTTTCTTCGGAATTCGATTCTTTGCTCACATCAGGGTGATACTTGCGCGCAAGACGACGATAAGCTGTTTTGATATCAGCCTCTTTCGCATCACGTTCTACGCCGAGTATTTTGTAATAATCTTTATATTCCATACCACCCTACATTTTAATCAAGCTAACATGAAAGCGCCGCGTAATTTCGCGGCGCTCATCAACATCCATGTAAAACTTCCGTTTTAATAACTTTCCATAAATTAGCAATCTATCCTTTGACTGAAATTTTCTTAGGCAATGCCTTTTCTTTTTTGGGTATATGCAACTTCAATACACCGTGTTCCGTTTTTGCTGATATGTTCTCCGCATCGGCAGTATCTGGCAGCGTAAAGCGTCGATAAAAACTGCCGTAACTACGTTCAGTGCGGGTATAGCCTTCACCCTCATCTTTAGATTCGGTCTTGCGCTCTCCCTTAACAGTGAGTACGCCATCTTCTAATGAAACATCAATATCTTTCGGCTCCACACCGGGAACATCTGCAGCGACTTCATAGGCATCCTTACCTTCTTTGATGTCGACACTCGGCACCCAATCGGTTGCCGTATCGATATATCCTGCAGCATTGTTATTAAAAAAACGATCTAACTCTCCGCGAAACTCACGAAAAGTATCCATAGGGTCTCGATAAACTCTTGTAAGCATAATTTGCCTCCATAGAAATAAACAATTAACTTTTATGTTTATTGAATATGGGCGGTTTTTGCTATTTCAAGGGCAATATTTAATAAATTTTGTCTTTAGAAAGATAGAAAAACGACCACTACTAAGTGGCTTCAAACTGTGCGGCCGCACGGTTTTTCTGCACCGAATCGGGGGTAAAAATCTGTCCGTTCATGGCCAAATATACGCCATGAGGAAGATGCTGGGCTGCAGCTATTGCGTAACCGATATTAAAGATCGCATCCGTATTGCGAAACCGAGCCGGCTGCATAGCGCCTGTTAAAACAATTGTTTTATCTTTTATTTCTTCTAAGCGCTGTGCGGTATTAATCATGGTGTCTGTACCATGAGTAATGAGTATATTTTCACAGGACTCCGCAGCGACATGCTGAAAGATTTGTTCTCGATCTTCATCAGTGATTTCCAAGCTGTCTTTTTTCAATATAGAGTCCACTGCAAAAGAAAACTTCGCCAAACCTTCATTTAAAATATTCTCTACAACAGGATTACCAATTTGATAATCGCTCAAAGCATCAAAATACACTTTATCAATTGTACCTCCGGTACAAAAGATTTTAACTTGATGTTTTTGTACATGTTCTTCAGACATATTTATACCTGTTATTTACTCAATATTTTGTACTTGTTCGCGCATCTGCTCAATTAGTACTTTTAAATCCACAGCGGCTTGTGTCGTTTCAATATCTGCAGACTTTGAAGCTAAGGTGTTCGCTTCACGATTAAATTCTTGCATTAAAAAATCTAAACGTCTGCCTATTGGATCTTTACGCTCGAAAACAGATTGCATTTCTGCAAGATGACTCTCTAATCGATCAAGTTCTTCCGCAATATCCAGTTTTTGCGATACGTAGACCAGCTCTTGCTCAAAACGTTGTTGGTCAAATTCAATTTTCAACTCATCAATACGTTGTTGTTGTTTTTGCTTTAACTCCTCCAGTACCTTTGGATAACGCTTACGCACTTGTATCACAATACTGCTAATTTGTTCGCAACGCTCTTGCAACATTGTTTTTAACCTTGCTCCTTCAGTACGGCGCATCTCTAACAATTGCTGTGTTGCTGAATTGAATAATTCTAAACATTTCGCATCAAAATTTTGCATATCTGTTTCTGCAGTAGACACAACTCCCGGCCAAGCAAGAAGGTCAATTGCTTTAGCAGGCGTTGCTTGAGGGAGTTTCTCATTAACATAGTGAACCTGCTTTAACAGACTTTCTAACAGTGACTCATTCAGCTCTAGTGCAGCAGCTTGTGACTCAGAAAGTTGATAGCGAAAGGTGCAATCCACTTTTCCACGTGCCAAATGTTTTTGTAGGTATTGCCGCAATTGAGGTTCAAGTCGCCGCACTTCTTCAGGAAGACGGAAATTAATCTCTAAATAACGATGATTGACCGAGCGCAGTTCCCAACTGATGTTCCCTTGATCACAAACATCTTCCATTCTTGCAAATCCCGTCATACTGCAAAGCATCGTATTAGTCCTTATTTATCTTTTATTTGATTATTCTCTACTTTGAAAACTATCTAAGCATACCGTTACAGTGAAATGTAATGAAATTTTTTGCGTATAATGCGCGACTCTTAATCATTGCACCAGGTAGATTTTATGAGTTCTTATAACCGTCCTAGTGGGCGTAATGCAGATCAATTGCGTAATGTTCAGTTTACCCGCAACTATACCAAGCATGCCGAAGGTTCAGTATTAGCCGAATTCGGTGATACAAAAGTCTTGTGCACGGCTAGTGTAACGGATCAGGTGCCCAAATTTCTCAAGGGCCAGAATCAGGGCTGGGTGACAGCAGAATATGGAATGCTACCCCGCTCTACCAACAGTCGCATGTCTCGAGAAGCAGCACGCGGCAAACAAGGAGGGCGTACTCTTGAAATCCAACGTTTAATTGGTCGCTCATTACGTGCCGCAATCGATCTTAAACAATTGGGTGAATATTCCATTACGATTGACTGTGACGTAATCCAAGCAGATGGCGGAACACGCACGACCTCTATTTCTGGTGGATTTATTGCATTAAGTGATGCCATACAGGGTATGTTGACAAAAGGTGAACTCGATACTAATCCCATTACCCATAATGTGGCTGCTATTTCAGTTGGGATTCTCGAAAATACACCTGTGTTGGATTTAGATTATGCAGAAGACTGCACAGCAGAAACGGACATGAATATTGTTATGAATGACCAACTCGCCTTTATCGAAATACAAGGTACTGCCGAACAAGAAGCTTTCTCGAAAGATGAATTATCCAGTTTATTAGCACTCGGCAATAAAGGTATTCAGGAAATTATTCAACATCAGAAAACTTGTTTACAGATGTAGAACATGTCGAACAAGAATGCACCGGAAAAAATCGTCTTAGCCAGCAGTAACTCTGGAAAATTAAGAGAAATCCAGGCAGTTTTAAATCAGCAACGCTATCAATTAATTAAACAATCTGAATTCAATGTGCCGGATGTTGCTGAAACCGGTACTACCTTCGTTGAAAATGCCATTATCAAAGCACGTCATGCCGCTCAATTAACAGGGCTACCTGCACTAGCCGATGACTCAGGAATTGAAGTAGATGCTCTAAACGGCGCGCCTGGAGTTTATAGCGCCCGTTATGCCGGCCAGCATGGAGAAAACGATGCGAATAACGCCAAACTACTGCAGGAGTTAAAAGGTGTAGACGATGATCAGCGCACCGCTCGCTTCCAATGTGTGATTATTTATATGCGCCATGCACAAGACCCTATGCCACTGATATGCGAAGGCACTTGGGATGGAAGAATTTTACACAAACCTAGTGGCGTGAACGGATTCGGTTATGACCCTTTATTCTTTGTTCCCACACATGGCTGCTCTTCTGCTGATTTAGATCCAGCGGAAAAAAATAAGATCAGTCATCGTGCTCAAGCCTTACAAAAATTGATTGTCGCACTGAACTAACATTTTGCGGTTTATCGTGTCTGAAACAAACCAATCAATTCCTCTTTCACTTTATATTCATCTACCTTGGTGTATCAAAAAATGTCCTTATTGTGATTTTAATTCGCACGAAATAAAAAATAATGTTCCTGAGGAACAATATATCAATGCATTGATAGCAGATTTGAAACGTTACATTAAATATGTACAAGACCGAAAAATAGTCAGTATATTTATAGGTGGCGGGACTCCAAGTATATTTTCAGCGCAAAGCGTTCAAAGGTTATTGAACTCAATCAAAGAACTAATTTCTTTTAAGGAAAATATTGAAATCACTATTGAAGCCAATCCAGGCACAATGGATCAAGAAAACTTTATAGGTTTTCGTGAAGCAGGAGTGAATCGCATTTCAATCGGGGCCCAAAGTTTTGCTAATCAACAACTGCAAAAATTAGGGCGTATTCATAATTCACAAGATGCAATTAACAGTGTGCAAGCCGCAAGGCAAGCAGGCTTTGAAAATATAAACATCGATTTAATGTATGCGCTACCTAAACAGACTCTGCAAGCTGCAATGGAAGATCTGGAAATAGCAATTTCACTATCACCTAGCCACATTTCTTATTATCAACTCACATTAGAACCGAATACGCATTTTTATCGCCAACCCCCTCAGCTCCCTGATTCACAAACCAGTTGGGATATTCAGCAAGCCGGAATGAATTTACTATCACAAAACGATTACATTCAATATGAAGTTTCAGCTTATGCTAAAGAAAAAAAAGAATGTGTGCACAATAAAAACTATTGGCAATTTGGCGATTATCTAGGAATCGGCGCAGGTGCACATCAAAAAATAAGTTTAAGTGTACCTAATACAATCGTTCGCTGTGAAAAACCCAAACATCCGCAACAATATATTCATACCATCGAGGATGAATACAAAATAATCCAAATAAATACGTTAAACAAACAAGATATTGTTTTTGAATTTTTGCTGAACACCTTACGTTTAAAACATGGCTTTACTGAGCGACTGTTCAACTTACATACGGGTTTAGCAATACAGACTGTTCATAAAAAATTACAGACCCAAGCAGAAGAAGGTTTACTGATAATAGACAATAACGGGATTCGTTGTAGTGAACGCGGATATCGCTTTCTAGACAATATTTTGCAAAATTGGCTACCTGAAGCCCAAGATTATGCAGCTTAGCGGTAAATCACCTAGATCTTGCCATATCTAAAACATAATTTAGCTATATACTTATCCTATATTGATTAGTAGGAGTGCCTTATGCCAAAACAACCTCTACTATTGATCTCGTTATTGCTAATCGTTGTTGGAACTGCGGGCTATGGTTTGGGCCATTATATTGCTCGTCACGACAGCAGTGATGTATTTACCCAAAAGCCCACCTCACCAACGATTGCCTCGGGGACTATGACTATTGAAGCTGCTCAATTACAGCGTCAAGATCATTACCAAAACGTAAACAGCATTCCAGAAATATTATCTTTACCTTCTTTATTCGCACAAAATGAAGCTTTGTATGCGGTTGCTGGGCGGGCAAATAAATTACTACTACTAAAGTTGCTAAAAGAAACTGCAGGTGTCGGTAATACACAGCAACGAAATAGCTTTATGCAAATTTTAGTTGCACGCTTAACAGAAGTTGATCCCCAAAGTGCAGCGAACATCGCAATTGATGCATACAAGAACAATAATTATTCACTGGTACATGATGTATTTAAAAACTGGGCAAAACTTGATGCAGATGCAGCTGTGAAACGGGCAAACCGTATTGAAGAACAAAATTTAAAAGCATCTGCGTCACAAGGTATTTTATCTGCAATCGATGTAAATAATGTGGCACTCAGAATCGAATTGTCAGAAAGTTTGGGCATGCAAACTAGTGAACAACAATATGTAAGTGATGCGTTAATTGAAAAAGGTGTACAAGATCCCGAGTCTGCAATACAAGAAGCATTACTTATGCCACGTGGATATGAACGTGAAAATGCAATGCTGGGTATCATCGATTCTTGGGCCGCAGAAAACCCTGAATTGGCATTTGAATTTACGCAACGTGTTAATGACAAATTAATACAACAGCGCTTGCAAGAAGCCGTTCTTTATCGTTGGGCGGAATCCGATCCACAAACTGCATATGAAGTGATGCAATCACTACCGCATGGAAATATTTCTAATATTAGTTATAGCGTATTTACAAACATAGCTAATCAAGATCCGAGAGATGCTTTAGCATTTATTGAAAATATTCATTCTTCTCGTAGCCGAAGTGATGCATATAGTGCGACAGTAACAGCATGGGCTGCAAAAGATGCAGAAGCCGCTGCAAGTTATGTTGCTCAGCTTGATAATAAACAGCTTAAGCAAAAATTAGCGCCCACTGTTGTGCAATATTTAAGTGAGCAATCTCCTGAAGACGCGTTGATTTGGGCAAGAGAAATGGATCCCGGTGGACAGCTTTATTTACAAGATACCGTAATAGGGCAAATTGCGGCACAAAACCCAGATCGTGCTTTCCAAATTGCACAAACAGCACAACAGACTACTATGCGTCAGCAACTAAGCCTTGCAGTCATCAACACACTTGCATATTCCGACCCTGTGAGGGCTGCTGAATTAATTGATCAATTGCCTAGTAATGAAGTAAATAGTGAACTGGTTAATTCTGTGATCTATGGTTGGGGTAACAGTGATCCTGAATCTGCAATGGCGTGGTTGAATAGCAAAAGCGGCTCATTGCGTGAGGATGGTTTAATCAGCTTGGGCAGCCAACTTGCAAGCGTAGACCCAGACATGGCTGCGAGTTATCTGCCACAACTCAATGGTGAAGTGAGAAACAGTTGGGCAGAAAATATTACTTACTACTATGCATCTTATGATTTAAATGAAGCCGCTACATGGGTAGAGAATTTTCGAGGTGAATCTGTTTATGCTGATTTACTCACCGCCGTTGTAAGCAGTGCCGCTAATACAGACGTCGATTATGCAATAGAGCTTGCGCAAAATATGCCAAGTGTAGAAAAACGCAATGCTTTAATCCGGCAAATTGCGGACCAAATTTCTTACAGCTACCCGCAACGTGCCGAACAACTTTATGCGCGCTTACCTCCTGATGAAGCTCCTGAAGGCTGATTTCATTGATAAGCAATGTTCTCAGTAGCTCATTTATATCCTGCCCATACTGTGGTGAAACTTTGGAAATTTTGGTAGACGGTAGTGCCGGAAGCCAAAGCTATATTGAAGACTGCCAGGTTTGTTGTGCGCCTATTGAAATTACGATAACCATGAGTGAAACGGGTGAAATTGTTGAAATCCTGGCCCAATCCGACTCTGACTGACATCCAGGTAAAAAATCCCCTGTACAACCCTATATTTCGTACTTTGTAGCGAGGTTATGCACAAGCGTTGTAAAAACGTCACTGACAACGGCTTTGTTTGGTCATTAATTCAACAATTTATAGACTCTGGACATAACTCTAATAAAAACAACAATTTA
The DNA here is from genome assembly GCA_965243395.1 of Gammaproteobacteria bacterium. Taxonomy (GTDB): domain Bacteria; phylum Pseudomonadota; class Gammaproteobacteria; order UBA4575; family UBA4575; genus JABDMD01. Next base: position 198,922 of record CBDEUS010000002.1, read on the forward strand.
AATTCTTGTATATTTTTTGGGCGATTTAACAAAAATGCAAAATTTCCCGAGTTTTGCCGCTAGACTTTAAAAATGTACACAGTTTTATCCACAGATTTTGTGGATAACTGATAAACCCCTACTTGGACAAAGACTTAAGCACACATCATCAAGAACCCTATTAAAAAATGAGACAAACTGACTGCCCATCTCGCATACTTGAGTTGCGGTAGCGGGTTGCGTATGATCCGCGAGCTCTTATGAGAAACATCTAGATTTAGGCAATTATGAAACCTGATATTCATCCGAAATACCAAGAAGTGAACGTAACCTGTAGCTGTGGGAATACCTTCACTACTCGCTCTACGTACGGTAATGAGTCAATGAGTATAGATGTTTGTTCCCAGTGTCATCCTTTCTTCACAGGTAAACAAAAAATCGTTGATACTGCTGGGCAAGTCGATAAATTCCGCAAACGCTACGGCAAGAAAAGTTAGCCTCCAAATTCTCTTCCATCTCAAGTCGAGCATAAATCCGGCCTCAAACAATCTCTACTAAACACCCACTTGTATAGGGTTATAGCGCTATTGGAAGTTGGCTTAATGGCTAATCAAGGCTAGCATGTACATATATGTTAGAAGAAATATTCGAAACTTTAGGTCTCCATTCTACGTCAAACTGATGTAAGACTCTTCGCCTAAAGAATGATGAAATCATGATGAGGAAAACATGATGGCAAAACAATTCAAACTCTTCATACCTGGCTTAATACTAGCAATAAGTTTCCTATTTAGTGGTTGTGCCACCAACCCTGTAACGGGTAAGCAAGATTTTGCACTTATTTCAGAAGAAAAAGAAATCAAAATAGGCCAACGCGAACACCAAAACATACTTAAACAATTTAAAAAACTAGAAAACCCCGGTTTACAAAATTATGTGGAAGGACTTGTCCAAGAACTTGCAAGTAAAAGCCATCGCAGTAATCTAGATTTTCATGTGACAGTTCTTGATAGCCCAGATATCAATGCGTTTGCGTTACCCGGAGGTTATATATATATCACTAGGGGCATCATGGCCTATATGAATTCGGAAGCAGAATTAGCAGGTGTGCTTGGGCATGAGATCGGTCATGTAACAGCAAGACATGGAGTTAGACAACAAAGTGCAGGTCAAGCTGCTGGTGCAGCTGTAACAATTTTAGGAGCTGCTACCGCATGGATCACTAGGGACGGAAGAATAGCTAACGAAGTAGCTAATCAAGCCGGTAGAGGTAGCTTAGCTCTTATTAGAGGTTATGGTCGTAAACACGAACTTGAAGCAGATCGCCTCGGCGCTGAGTATTTAGCGAATGTGGGATATGACCCAGAAGAAATGATTAACGTTGTCGAGATTCTTAAGGATCAGGAAGATTTTGATAAACAGTTAGCAAAAGAAGAAGGTCGTGAGCCACGTGCCTATCATGGCACTTTTTCAACTCACCCATCTAATGACTTACGTCTTCAAGAAGTTGTACGAGCAGCAAATAAGATTACAACTGCTTCAACAAGAGATGCCAACCGTGAAGAATTCTTGAAATACATGGACGGCATAGTGTTAGGTCACAATGAGGCAGACGGAATACTTCATGCAAATAAGTTTTACCATAAAGACTTAGATTTATTTATTGAATTTCCCGAAAATTGGAGCATAAGAAATTTGCCCGATCGTTTAATTGCTCAGAATAAATCGGGCGATGCCCAATTACAAATTACACTACAACAGCTTAAATCTGGTCAATCGCCTAAACAATATTTAGAGGAATTAACGAAGGGAAATATAAAAAATGGAGAAGCATTTAAAACCACCAGCTTCAATGGATACACAGGCCTTACTACTGTAAAAATTCAAGGTGGTTCTGTTCCTGCTCGCGTCGCAGCAATAGCAAGCGATCAAAAAGTTTACCAGGTAACAATAATAGCAAAGGATTCAAACGCTCTTAAAAGAAATGACGGTGCGACTTATGCAATGTTAAGGAGTTTTCGAAATTTGAAGCGTAGTGATTTGAAGTTTGCTAGTGCAAAACGTTTAAAACTCGTACGTGTAAAAAAAGGCGATACATTTTCCTCTTTAGCAAAAAAATCGAATCTGTCACACCACCCTGTTGAACAACTACAATTACTAAATGGCATGTATCCTGACGGAGTGCTAAAAGAAGGCCAGCTTGTCAAAATTGTCCAATAAATTAGTTTCTTTTCTAACCAATTAAATGACAGCAAAGCGACTCTTTAGTAGAGTCGCTTTTTTATTTCCATAAGATAAATCTGTGACTGATAACGTCTACCTTGTAGATTCAAGCATCTATGTGTTTCGTGCTTGGTTTACCGTTCCTGATCATGTTGTCAATAAGAATAATGAACCTGTAAATGCGGTATATGGTTTTGCTGATTTTGTATTTCAATTTTTACAGCAGGCTAAACCAAATTATGTAAGTTTTGCGTTTGATGAAAGCCTGCAATCCTCTTTTCGTAATGAAATTTATCCTGACTACAAAGCGAATCGTGATCCAGCTCCCGAAGAATTAAAACGTCAATTTAAGTATTGTCGCGAATTCATAGAAGCTTTGGGCATTTGCCAGATTGGAAGCCCTCATTATGAAGCGGATGACTTAATTGGCACTTTAGCAACTCGCATGCGCGACAAAGGCCATAAAATTACTATTATTTCTTCGGATAAAGATCTGGCACAACTGATTACAGAAAATGACACATTTTGGAATTTTGCCAAAGGCCAACGGCATTCCATTCCACAAATAAAAAAGCAATTTGGTGTGTATCCGTATCAAATTGCAGATCAGTTAGCGATTGCAGGAGATAGTGTAGACAACATTCCTGGGGTGCCTGGAATTGGCATGGCTACGGCAGCCAAATTATTAAATAAGTTTTCCAGTTTAGATGAATTGTTAGAAAACATTCAAAAAATAAGCGATATGAAAATTCGTGGTGCTAAACGCATTCAAAATTTAATCGACGAGCATCAGAAAGAGTTACTACTATATAGAAAGCTCACAGGCATAGAATGCAAAGCAAAACTGTCAGAAAATGTAAAATTAAAAAGAAAAAAACCAGACTTCACGATGTTAAATGACCTGTTTGAGCAACTTGATTTTGGCGAGTTTCGTAAAGAAAAATGGATGAGGTTTTTGAAAGCTGCCTAAAATGGCTAAGCTTATCCTTTTCAACAAACCCTATGGTGTTCTCAGCCAGTTTACGGATACCAACAAAGATAAAAGCTCAAATAGGCAAACTCTCAAAGACTTTATTGATATTCCGAATGTCTATGCTGCGGGCCGCTTAGATAAAGATAGCGAGGGTTTATTACTCCTTACTGATGACGGGAAATTACAAGAACGTATTGCCGACCCTCGATTCAAATGGGCCAAATATTATTGGGTGCAAGTCGAAAGAGAGTTGAGCGACGAGTCTATACAAAAGCTCCGCCAAGGGCTAAAGCTCAAAGACGGGATGACATCACCCGCAGAGGTCCATTGTATTGCTGAACCTGATCATCTTTGGGAAAGAGACCCACCTATACGCTTTCGCAAATCAGTGCCTACGCAGTGGTTAGAAATCGTAATTAAAGAAGGCCGTAATCGCCAAGTTCGCCGTATGACGGCAGCTATCAATCACCCCACTTTAAGACTTATTCGTCACCGCATTGGCCCTGTGAACTTGGGCTCGCTAGAACTGGGTAAATATAAATGTATTGCTGCCGATAAGATAGTGAATGAATATGTCTAGCTATAAACATTCTGAATAGAAAATATTGGAAAAATTTTTATATCTAATTAGTGCTTGTTAGTAGTACTTTTACATGTTAAAAACCGCAAAAATTAACTTTATCCTGTTAGAAACGCCATTTAAGCTAATTCAAATTGTCGTATAATTATTTTGCGATCTTAATTACATCTTTCTTAAGATTGTAAAGCAATTACGCTTGTTCATAGGAGCTGAGCCTTGCGTATCATCATACTTGGTGGGCCTGGAGCCGGGAAAGGCACTCAGGCTAACTACATTGCAGAAAAATATAATATTCCGCAAATTTCAACCGGAAACATGCTACGTGCGGCCATCGCACAAGGATCTCCACTTGGTCTGCAAGCTAAAGAAGTCATGGAATCGGGTGGCTTGGTCTCAGATGAAATTATATTAGGCTTAGTTACCGATCGAATCGCTCAGGGTGATTGCAAAAATGGTTATTTATTCGATGGATTCCCACGTACCATTGCTCAAGCTGAAAGTTTGAAGAGCCAAAACTTACATATAGATTATGTTATTGAAATATATGTAGATGATGATGAAATTATCAAACGTATAAGCGGTAGACGCTACCACCCTGCATCAGGACGCACTTACCACGTTGTTTTTAACCCTCCCAAAAATGAAAATCATGATGACATCACTGACGATACGCTTATACAACGCCAGGATGATAAAGAAGAAACTGTCCGTGCAAGGTTAAATGTTTATCACACTCAGACCCAACCTTTGATTGAGTATTATTCGAATTGGGCTGCCACTGGGGATGTAAAAGCACCGAGGTTTATTCAAGTAGACGGCAGTGGAAGCATCACTGAAGTTCGCGATCAAATTTTTCATTCGCTAAGCGATATCAAAGCTGCAGCACATATCTAAATTTTTTAATTAACAGTCATTTTTTTTTGACTTTGTTGACGCACTTGAATCTACGATTAAGTGTTCCAATCCATGTCGCAAATTTTTTGTAGAAATATGTACTTCCACGAGCAATAGGAGTAATGAAAAAATAATTAACATCATTGCCGCTACAAATAAGTAAGCAATGACTGCGTCTAACCTAAAAGCTGTAATATCACCAAGAAATAAACTCATCACAACCAGACAAACTGCCAGAGCCGAACCCACGGCTAGGCGAATGGCCCAATTAATGATTTTTGTCCGTTGCTCTAGAACGCCTGCTTCTCGCCATAGTAATTCCTGATGTTCGCTTAATTGAGCGACATGAATACTTCTATCGACACTGCGAGTACGATCAACAACTCGGCTTAGTCGGTGAGATAACACTGTTAAAAACCCGGCAATACCGGCTAGTAAAAAAACTGGCGCAACGGCTAACTGAATAACCTGTGAAATTTCGTGAATGAATACAGTATCCATAGCATTTGGTAAACGTATAAAGCTTATTAAAAATTCACTGTTGTGTTTACTGAATTAATGTTTGGCACCCAACTTTAGCGCACGTTGTTTGACCGCTTCTTTGTCCGGCACTTGATAATTAGTTGAGCTTTCTGGCCAACCTTGGCTATGTTGCATAATAATATTACTTAGAGCATCAATATGAACTTTCTCTGCATTCAATGCAGGAATGTAATTGAATGATTCCCCACCGGCATCTAGAAATACGCCTCGATTTTCCATATTGATCTCTTCCAGCGTTTCAATACAGTCTGCGGAAAAGCCAGGACAAAAAACATCTATAGACTTAACGCTTTGTTGAGGCAGTTCTTCCATTGTTTTAATAGTATAGGGTTGCAGCCATTCTGCTTTTCCAAAACGTGATTGAAAAGTTAATTGCCACTGCGATTCATTGAGATTTAATTTTTCTGCAATTAAACGCGCCGTTTCATGACACTCACAATGGTATGGGTCCCCGAGTTCTAAATTACGTTTGGGTAAACCATGAAAAGAAAAGATTAATTTCTGGCTTTGCGAATGTTCATTCCAATAATTTTGAATTTGAGTTGCACAGGCACTTATATAATCTTTATCTGAGCCGTAATTATTCACCATTCTCAATTCAGGCATCCAACGTTGTTGCATGAGCTCTGCTGCAACGGCATCAAATGTGGATGCCGTCGTACTCGCAGAATATTGAGGATACAAAGGCAGCACCAGAATACGTTTTGCATTATTTTGCTTTAACTCTTCAAGACCAGACTGAATGGAAGGTTCGCCATAACGCATCGCCAGTACAACTTTGACTGGACCAGGAAATTTGTCATCGAGCTGCTTTTGTAATTCATCGCGCTGTTGCTTGCCAATCACCAACAAGGGTGAACCTTCATCTGTCCATATTTTTTGGTAGTCCACTGCTTTGGCTCTAGGTCGCGTATTTAAAATAATACCGTTTAAAATGAACCACCAGATCGGCCTTGGGATTTCAACTACTCGTGGGTCCCAAAGAAATTCTGCAAGATATTTTCGAATTGCTTTTGGTGTAGGTGCAGCAGGTGTCCCCAAATTTGTAATGAGTACGCCTAAGCAAGCATCGCTTCCATGGACATAGCTTTCTTTGCCTTTGAATTTCGGCATTAGTTACTTCTTATGTGCTCGTATTATGCTTTTGTGAAGCACAGACTACTGAAAAAGGTGGTCAATTAGCAACACTATAGACCAAGACGTAAATAAGAAAATTTATAGCTATTGATAATGGAAAAGCTTATCAGCCTACATACTTAGGCGTTTGTGCAGTGGGCTGGTTCGAGGAAAATGCGCCAATAAAAATTTCATTTGGTCCGCGAGTACTCTGCGACCTTGTAAATAAATATATTCAGCATGTGTTGGAATGAAGGGGATCGCTAATAATTGCATATTAGCCTGTTCAGGCGTCTGCCCTGCTTTATGGTTATTACAACGCTTGCATGCCGTGACAACATTATTCCATTCATCCGATCCACCCTGACTAATTGGACGAACATGATCACGGGATAATTCTCTGCGATCAAATCTTTCACCGCAATAGAGACATAAATTTGCGTCGCGTTTAAAAAGAGTGCGATTGTTCAACGGTGGAATATAACTCTCATGTAGGGATTTATTATTGCCATGTGTGGCAATGATTGAATGAACTTCGATCTCGCTACGAATTCCGCTGCGGGCATTCACACCGCCATGAATGATATATAAGCGCTCACCACAGGTATAAGCAACCTGCTCTCCATGATAAAGGCGAGCGGCATCCTGGTAATTGATCCATTCCATTGGCATACCGGATACATCCGTGCGTAGTACTTGAAGACCGAGATCAATCACTATCGTTACTCCAACGAATCATTGGTTGCAAACTTTATAGGTAAACCACAAACCATTGCAATCAAAGATTTGACCATATAAATACTACAAAATTCTTAAAACCCTGAAATTAGTGTGAGATTGAGGACGTTATTCTTTAATGAGACGTTTGATTACCACCATCGTTGACAGCACGGTCCAGTGCTGCCTGGCTGCGTGCGATTAAAAGATCCGCATAATCCTCTTCCGCCATCTCCGCAACACCAATAGAGATTGTAAATGTTTCATTCAATTTTTGGTCCCCAAGAACCAAATGATTCACCACATGATGCAAGCGTTTAGCTACATTTTCCGCTTGTATTTCGTCTGTACCTATTAAAATTAATGCCAAACAACCATCATCGTATTTTACTACCAAATCCATGCCACGCAGTTCTATTTGTATTGCATTTGCAACGGCTTCAAAAATTTTGTCCGCTGTATATACTCCATAAGATTGGATAAAATTATTATATCGATCAATTTTCAACATCATCACAGATAACGCACGGTTACGCATATCGCAACGCGTCATTTCATATGGAAGCGTTTCTTTCATCCATTCTTTTTTGTATAAACCTGTTATCTGATCTTTTTCATTTTTGATCTTACTTCTAGCTTCTTCATGTAGCTGTTGATAGAGCATTCGATTTAGGTCAAGCATACGTTTGACAAACAGCTTCATTAAATTTTTAGCAAAATTTAAATCACTAGAAACAAATTCCCACAAAAGATTTTCAGGAATTTCCAACACCTTACATTTGGACTGCGCTATTACAAATGCACTGGTGGGTTGTCCACCTATAACTGACATCTCACCAACCGTATCACCTGGATTTAATATTACGACAGCCGATGCATCTTCCTGTAAATGCATACCCAAATGCCCGCCAACAATGACAAACATGGAATTATTGGTCTGGTCTTTATAGAGAAGCATCTCACCAGGATTTAAGGTTTTACTTGAACATTTTGTGAGTAGACCAGCGCACTGCTCTAAATCTACAGAGCCAAATAGACCAAGACGCGATAACGTAGAGAGCTCACGGGTATCACCAGGCGCTATGGTCATGAAACAAATCGCATTGGTTAAAAAATATACTTTATCCCAATCGCAATTAATTTAAAACTCAAGAACCAAAACGTCTTAATTCAATCAGATAATTGACCGGACAGGTAAATGCGAAATCAAGGATTTTATTAGGGATTACAAGTCAATTGTTGCCGTTCTGGAAATATTTCTTTTACTACCTTTGTTTATTTTTTTGTTTATGTTTTTTACGAAACGCTTTACGTTCTTCTGGAGACATACTTTGCCACTTTTTGCGCAATCTTTGTCGTTTTTCTGGCGGCAAATCTTTAAACCATTTATAACGCTCACGAATTTTTTGTTGTTGCTCAGGTGGTAATTGCTCAAACCTTTGAAATCGTTCACGTACTTTTTGCTTCTTATCAGCATCAAATGACTGCCATTTTTCTAAACGATATTTAGCTTTATCGCGTTGTTCGGGCGACATGTTTTGCCAGCGTTCAGCACCACGTGATAATTTTTTTTGCTTTTGTGGTGATAGCTCTTGCCAACGATCTTCATATCCTTTCAATAGTCGCTTTTGCTCGGCATTTAGTTCATTCCACTCAATTGCATCTTGAGCTTGTACAGATACACAAAGCATAAGTAAAACTAAAATAGTGGTGAATCTATTCATATTCGACATCAACTGTAATCTCTTCGCCTATCTCAGCTTCATCTATAATTGATAAAAATATTTCAAACCATTCATCTCCATCAGCTTCAACAGACCCTAATACTTCTAAAAACTCTTCATCCAACTCTTCATCTGTATTTGCCTGAGTTGCATCATAAGTTTCAGCTAAACCTTGCTGTAACATAAAAATTAAACATAAACTTGTAGTGCACTTAACCAGTGACATCTTCTTCAGCTAACCAAGTGTAAAACTCCAGTTCTTCGTATAACTCGAATGTATCTTGTGATGCAATTAATTCAATGGCTTCTACACCTTCGCCTTGTAAAGGCTGATTAAGTTGCGTGTTTACAATGATCACAGCAAGTAATATTGAAAACGCGGTTGCAGTAACAGCAAAAAACTTTGCAGTACCAAATTTTCTTGGCGAGCTTTCAAGCGCTTGCTGTCTGGCAGCAACAAGGCGTTGACTGGTTTCGGCATTAATGCGACTTACAGAATCATCTAAAGCTTCACATACTTGCGAAACTAATTTTTCATCATTTAAATTTTGGTCTTCTTTCATATGTTTTCCTGTAACTGTTCACGCAAAAAATGTATAGCGCGTGAATAATGAGTTTTCACACTACCCTGTGAACAATTCATAACTTTTGCTGTTTCAGCAACATCCATTCCTTCCCAGGCACGTAATAAAAAAGCCTGTCTTTGTCGGGGTGATAACTGTTGAATGAAGTGATTTGTCCGTTCAACAGAATCCTGTAAATCAGCTTTGGCATTAGGGCTCATCTCGTTACTACTCGCCTGCTGAACGGGATCATAAAAATCATCCTCATCTTCATTGCTAGTAAACCAAACTCGCCAACGACTTTGAGTAGAATTTTTACGATGAAAATCCATAATGCGATTATTTAAGATACGATAAAACAACGGCGCCCATTGCTCTGCTGGTTTATGTGCATACTTACTTGCTAATTGCATCATGGCATCCTGCACTATGTCCAAAGCATCGTCCCGATTTCTTGTAGATAATTCGGCCATACGAAAAGCACGGCGTTCCACCTTAATCAGAAAATCTTCAAGCTGCTGGTGTTGTGTTGAATTCAAACTTCCCTCTACTGTTCAGCAACTTTTCATTAACCCACGGCCATAAAGCCCTTACAATATTAGTAACGCATCAGCGTCTATTTGGTTGACACTTTATAAAAGGGATTAGTGCCAGATATTCCACAATGTTAATGTAATTTATTCACATTATCGGTTAATTTATAAATCTCTGGCGATAGGATTTCTGGAAAGTAAACTGTACAAATTATAGCCATATATATCAGTGACTTAAATAAATCTCGTTTGAATATAACGGTTTCAAGGGCTAAGCGAACTAACAATTTAAACCATTTAATGCCATCTTATCCACAGAGTTATCCACAGTTATGAGTGGCGCTACCGTATTGGCAGTGGCTTTACCTGTACCGCTGTATCAGCAATTTGATTACTTAGCCACCGATGCTCAAGCCCCCAACCATTACCAGGTGGGCATGCGAGTACGCGTCCAATTTGGTCAACGGAAACTCATTGGAATCATTGTTGCTCACAAAAAAAATAGTACGCTCCCAAGATCCAAACTCAAACACATACTTGAAGTACTGGATGAACAACCTGTATTTGACCAAACATTACTCGAATTATTGTTTTGGGCAGCAGATTATTATCAACAGCCCATAGGAGAAGTGATTTTCACTGCACTCCCTTCGGTACTGCGCAAGGGCAAATACATAACACCCATTAGCAATACTTTATACCGCTTAACTACGCATCAGAATATTGATAAAAAACTAAAGCGTGCGCCAAAACAACAGCAGATTGTTGAGTTATTAAGAGCCAACCCTCAAGGACTGAATGGTGAGGAAATTAAACAATCTGTATCTTCATCGCGCAGCGCAATAAAGGCACTTATCGATAAAGATTTAGTGCATAAAACGCAGCAAGAATATCAAAATGAAGATGATTTTCCCCCAGTTGAATCTTTACAACTTAATTCTGAACAACAAAACGCATATGACAAGCTGAAAAACCAACTAAACGATTTTCATTGTTGTCTACTTGATGGCGTAACAGGTAGCGGAAAAACTGAAGTGTATTTATCACTTGCCGAAGATATATTAAAAAACAAAAAACAAGTTTTATTCCTTGTACCCGAGATTGGATTGACTCCGCAATTAGTAGAACGCATAGAGCAACGTTTAGGCAAAAAAGTTCACGTTATGCACTCGGGTTTAAATGACTCACAACGCGCTCAATCTTGGCTATCTGCTAAAACAGCTCAAGCAAAAATTATAGTAGGAACACGCTCAGCTGTATTTTTACCTTTTGCTGATCTTGGGTTAATCGTAATTGATGAAGAGCATGACTTATCATTTAAACAACACGAAGGCTTCCTTTACAACGCACGAGATATTGCTGTTTATCGTGCTAAACAACTCTCCATACCTGTTCTGTTAGGTAGCGCAACACCATCTTTCGAAACGCAATTTAATGTTTTGCGAAAACGTTATCAAAAACTGGCCCTTACAAAAAGAGCAAAGCAATCAAGCATCCCTGATGTTAAGTTAATTGACATGCGCTCTAAAACATCTGAAGAGGGACTATCAAATGAACTGATTCAGGCCATAAAAAGTGAAGTTGATAATAATAACCAAGTATTACTATTTTTAAATCGACGTGGTTACGCGCCCACTATACTTTGTCAAGATTGTGGATGGGTAGCAGAATGTTCACGTTGTGATGCGCGCATGACTTTCTATAAACAAACAAATATTCTTAAATGTCATCACTGCATGAAAGAAGAAGTTGTTCCTCATCAATGCCCTTCATGTAACTCTACTAATTTATTATGGCTTGGTGAAGGTACACAACGTATAGAAAATAAGTTACGCGAGATTTTTTCTGACATAGCTATTATAAGAATAGATCGAGACAGCACGCGCAAAAAAGATGCCTTAACCGATAAATTAGCTGAAATTCATCAAGGCAAATATCAAATTATTATTGGGACGCAAATGCTTTCTAAAGGACATGATTTCCCAAATGTCACATTAGTTGGAATCTTAAACGTTGATCATGGTTTATTTAGTACAGATTTCCGAGCCACTGAACGATTAGCACAACTTTTAGTTCAAGTGATAGGGAGGGCTGGGCGCAGCAATAAAAAAGGAAAAGTTTTACTACAAACCCATTTACCTGAACACCCCTTACTCAATAGCTTGTTATCACAGGGCTATAACTCTTTTAGCCAAGAAGCGTTAAAAATTCGCCAAGAATGTTCTTTACCGCCTTATACTTCTATGCTGTTAATACGAGCACGTGCTACCAAACAGACGATGACAGAAAATTTTTTACAAAAAACAAAATCCATCATGACTGGTAAAGCAATCGATGGCTTAACCATATACGGTCCTATACCTGCAATGATGGGACGCAAAGCCGGCATGTACCAGAGTCAATTGATTGTATTTGCTAACTATAGAAAGACTTTACAAGAAAATTTGAAATATTGGACAGATAAAATCAGCATACAGCCACTAGCAAAACGTGTCAGGTGGGATATTGAAGTTGATCCATTGGAAATTAGCTAAATTTGAGTACAATGCAACGCCTTTTTAAGCTAAAAATATTTGATGCAAACAAAAATAGCTAAAGCGGTAAGTGCTGCAATCAGTAGTCTACAAGCTACAGAAAAACTGCCTCAAGACTTAAATATAAATATTCAAGTCTCGCGCAGCAAAGATAAAGCTCATGGTGACTTTGCTTGTAATATAGCTATGCAGCTAGCGAAGCAAGCCAAGATGCCACCCCGCCAGCTTGCAGAAATATTAGTGTCGAACCTTCCTGATGATGGAAATATTACGAAAGTAGATATTGCTGGCCCTGGTTTTTTAAATTTTTATGTAAATGAAAATCTACATGGTGAAATACTCGATAGTATTTTGCAGCAAAATGAAAATTTCGGTTTATCAAAAAAATATTTGAACAAAAAAGTACAAATAGAATTTGTTTCTGCAAATCCAACAGGCCCTTTACATGTTGGTCATGGTCGAGGAGCCGCTTATGGCGCTACGATAGCAAATCTTTTAGCTGCTGTCGGATACCAAGTACAGCGTGAATATTATGTGAATGATGCCGGACGTCAAATAGATATTTTAACCACCTCTGTTTGGCTGCGTTATTTAGAACTTTGTGATGAAAAATTTAACTTTCCTGTAAATGCTTATCAGGGTGATTACATTTGGGATATTGCGGCAACTTTACATCGCGAATATTCAGATAAATTTCTGCATCACGCTCAACAATGGATGGTTGATTTACCTGCTGATGAACCACAAGGAGGTGATAAAGAGGTATATATAGATTCAATTATCACTAAAGCAAAGTCATTACTTGGTGAAGATAACTATGAGATTTTTGTGAAATGCGCCTTAGAGGCCATTACCAATGACATTAAAGATGACTTAGCACTTTTTGGAGTAGAGTATGACAATTGGTATTCAGAAAAATCTCTGGTTACAAATCATAAAGTTCAAGAAGCGCTAAACACGCTGGAAAATAATGGCCATACCTATGAAAAAGACGGTGCGACTTGGTTTAGAAGCATACAGTTTGGTGATGAAAAAGACCGAGTCTTAGTTCGTGAAAATGGCACTCATACGTACTTCGCATCAGATATTGCCTATCATTTAGATAAATATAACCGTGGATTCGATCGCTTGATCAATATTTGGGGAGCTGACCACCACGGATACATAACAAGGATTAAAGCAGCAGTTGAGGCGCTTGGTAAAGATGCAAAATCATTAGACATACCGCTTGTGCAATTTGCAAATTTATATAAAGGTGGCAAAAAACTTGCAATGTCTACTCGCTCGGGTGAGTTTGTAACATTACGCGAACTGCGTAAACAAGTTGGCAAGGATGCCGCACGATTTTTCTATGTTATGCGCAAGCATGAGCAGCATTTAGACTTTGATCTAGATCTTGCGACTTCACAGTCCAAAGACAATCCTGTGTATTATGTTCAGTATGCCCATGCGAGAATATGCAGTATTTTTCAACAGGCTAATGTAGAACTGCAAGACCCCTCTGTTTTAAGTGCTGATAATTCACAATTATCTAATCAACACGAAATAAATCTATTAAGACTACTAGCTCAATTTCCGGAGCACGTTTTATCCTCGGCAGAAAAACTTTCGCCTCACATTGTGGTTAATTATTTGCGTGACCTGGCGAATGCGTTTCATAGTTTTTATAATGAAAAAGAAAATCAAGTATTAAGTGATAATCTTGCAATCCGCGACGCAAGGTTGAAACTTATTAATGCTACAAAAATAGTACTTAACAATGGGTTAAGTCTACTTGATGTAAGTGCTCCAGAGAAAATGTAAATAATTTCGACAGGTTTAAATTTAATGGCACGAAGAAAAAAACGTTCAACTGCAAAATCATCTAGCATTATCCCAGCTTGGATTTGGCTGACACTTGGAATTTTAATTGGTCTTGGGATCGCAATGTTCACACGATCTAATGGGCGCTATGTTAATGATTCTCAAATAGTAAGTCCTTCCCAATCCCCTATTACCACTGAACCGACTACAAAACGAAAATTCGATTTCTACACATTACTTCCTGAACTGGAAATTGTTATCCCTCATGAAGAAACATTACCTCCAAAACAAAATTCTAATACCACGACTCAAACCGAATACAAAGGCGGATACTTACTTCAAGCCGGTTCATTCCAGCAATTTAATGAAGCAGACAGTTTAAAAGCGCGTTTGGCCTTAATCGGTGTGGAAGCCAATATTCAATCTGTTGAGGTGAATAAAAAAAAGTGGCACCGCGTGCAAATTGGCCCGTCAAATGATCGCAGCGCCTTGGAAACCTTGCGCAAGCGCTTAAAAGCAAGTCAAATTGATACCATCTTGTTACAGGCCAAAAATTAAATTTTATTGGTTTTTTTGGTGCTCTAAAATTTGAAACGCAATTTCCGTTTCCTCTTTATTAGGTAAATGCGGACCCTCTACACCTAATATTTCAAAACTGTTGTAATTTTCTGTTTTAACGACTACACGCCCAAAAAGCTCGTTTGCTGCCAAACGCAATTCACTAATTTGGTTATATTTAGAGCTAAATACGGGTGTATATTGCTTTGCGCTCCATTCTGAAAAATAAACGCCTTGGTCTGTACAAACAATTACGCCTTTCCTTGATTTTTTTCCAGCTGGTAAGAATTTAAAACCATTTTTGTTCGGATACCATATCGCCCTACTATAAAAAATTACTTCTTGTTTATTATTAGTAATACTATCTAGAAAAACATTTTGAAAATTTTTATCTTGTACAGGTCCATAGGTCAAGTTTTTAGTATTTGCACAGGAACATAAAAATAGAACCAGCGCTAAAATGAATAACTTTTTATAAATAAGTTTATTATTTGTCATTTTTCAATATTTTCTTAAGCAAGAGACTCATACATAGCTTCAATATCAGCTGCATAAGTCTTGAGTAGTTGTGGACGTTTAGTTTTAAGCGTAGGAGTAAGTAGTCCGTTTTCTATACTCCAGGGCTCTAAGTATAAACTGACTCTGCGCACTTGTGCATATCCCGGAAATTCATTTAAGCATTTTGAAATACGCTTGATTACATACTTTTGCACAGATGATTCTTTCAAACTTTCAGGATTTTTTCGGTCAAGATTAAATTTCTCCGCTAAAGC
Organism: Gammaproteobacteria bacterium; assembly: GCA_965243395.1. Lineage (GTDB taxonomy): Bacteria > Pseudomonadota > Gammaproteobacteria > UBA4575 > UBA4575 > JABDMD01. The sequence continues at coordinate 214,435 of CBDEUS010000002.1, forward strand.
CTTCCACTCCTCTTCGCTTAAAACAATCAATGCGGATAAAAAAGGCCTCGCTTCGCCGACAATCATGGCTTGATCAAATAACGGATCAGCGCAAATTGCAGTTTCCATATCTTGTGGAGGTACCTTTTCTGCGCTGGCAAGCACAATAATGTCTTTGATTCGCCCGGTGATATACAAATATCCCTCGTCACTGACGGATGCCAGATCCCCAGTATGAAGCCAGCCTTCTTTATCGATTACTTCATCAGTCGCCTGTTGGTTATTAAAGTACCCAAGCATCACACAATCACTTTTAGTGCATAACTCACCTTCTTCAGTAATTTTGACTTCGATACCGGGAAGCGGTTTACCAATACTAAATGGGTCGTTATCTTCTTGTCGACCAACACTGATAGTTGGGCTGCTCTCGGTCATTCCATAGCCCTGGTACACTGGGATACCTAAACTGATAAAAAATTGTGCAATCGATTTATTTAACGCTGCTCCACCTGCAATGGCATATCTTAATCGCCCGCCCAAACGTTCTTTAATTTTCTTTGCCACTAAAAAATTGAACACAGGCCAAAACAATAAACTCCAATGCCAGCCTTTGGCTTTAGTTTGGTATTGAAAATTCCTCCAACCAATTTTTAGTGCTAAAGAAAATATTTTTTTCTTTATAGGAGATTCTTTTTCTAGTGAAGCCTGCACTTTCGCATAAATCATTTCATAAATTCTAGGTACAGATATAAAAGTGGTAGGTCGTACGATTTTAATATCGTCTGCAAGTGTTTGTATAGAACGTGCAAAACACACTTTCGAGCCTGCCATCATGGGTAAATAGCAACCTCCGGTACGCTCTAATGTATGCGATAAAGGTAAAAAAGATAAAAATACGTCATGTGGGAAAAAATCACCGCATTGCAAAGCGGCATAAGCATTAGAAAGAATATTTTTATGACTCAACATTACACCTTTAGGTTTTCCAGTAGTGCCTGATGTATAAACAATAGTTGCTAAATCAGTAGCATCAATATTTTCTAGGGTAATTTTTGTAGAATCTTCAGCAGATATTGACCATTCAGATAAATGAATTAACTGGGGATCGTCTTTTTCATCCGTTTCATTTTGATCCACATGTATCACCCGTTGAATCGAATTAAAAATAGATTGTGTTTTTACCAACTCTCGCCATTGGCGTTGATTTTGCAACAATAAAATTTTTACGCCTGCATCTTGGACAACATAAGCGACATTTTCAGCTCGGTCATTTGTATATAAAGGTACCGTAACCAGGCCATATGCCATGGCAGCTATATCAAACATGATCCATTCCGGGCAATTCCTTAGCATGATGGCAACACGATCACCCTTATTCAGTGATTCTTTTTTTAAAGCTGTTTGAATTTCAGCAACTTTATTGGCTACTTCTTGCCAAGTTAAATCACTCCAGCCCTGTGCTTCATCAAAGTACCCATATGCATGTAAAGTACTTGAACGTGCCAAACGTTGTTGCAATAAACCTGGTAACGTCTTTGCAAGCTCTGGGGGGATATAGTCTGTTTCTGACATATTGGTAGTCTTCGTTACATATAAGTACTAATTTGAACTAAATACACAACAATTTCTATTATTACTGGATAAATACCCTTATGGTTATAGGTTGAATTTAAGTCTTATCGCCCTTATATACTAAATAATACCGATAGCCGTGGTTTTGCAACATGCCTGAAAATTCCCCAGAACAATCAACTGAGTTCGCTGTGCCATTAAAAGGCATTCCGGAAACAGCTGTGATTCAGTCTAATTTGCCTGTTTACTCAGCTAAAGAACGTGAGGAGAAAATTGCCAATATTAAGCGTTTGCTAAAACGTGAAAATGCAGTTTTGGTTGCACACTATTATACAAACGAAGATTTACAAATGATCGCAGAGGAGACAGGTGGCTTTGTATCAGACTCGTTGGAAATGGCACGATTTGGTAACCGACATCCTGCAACTACTTTAATAGTTGCTGGTGTTCGATTTATGGGTGAAACCGCAAAAATTTTAAATCCTGAAAAACGCGTGTTAATGCCAACTTTAGAAGCAACCTGTTCACTTGATTTAGGTTGCCCTGCAAAAGAGTTTGGAGAATTCTGTGATCAATATCCCGATCACGAAGTTGTTGTATATGCCAACACAAGTGCTGAAGTAAAAGCGCGTGCCGATTGGGTTGTAACTTCCAGTATTGCATTGAAAGTTGTTTCACATCTAATGGATCAAGATAAAAAAGTTTTGTGGGCACCTGACAAACATCTTGGCCACTATATTGAAAAAGTAACCGGTGCCGATATGGTACTGTGGCAAGGTGCTTGTATCGTGCATGAAGAATTTAAAGCGCGCGGTCTAGGTGAACTTATTGAAAAACATCCTGATGCAGGAATACTTGTGCATCCTGAATCTCCCGCTGCAGTTATTGATGTTGCGGATGTCGTGGGGTCGACAACTGCATTGATCAAGGCGGCTAAGGAACTCCCGCATAAAAAATTTATTGTTGCTACGGATAATCGAATTTTTTATAAAATGAAACAAGCAGCACCCGGGAAAACTTTTATTGAAGCACCTACAGCCGGTGAAGGCGCTACTTGTAAAAGTTGTGCGCATTGTCCATGGATGGCCATGAACGGCTTACATAACCTTGAAACTGTGCTGGAATCAGGTATGAAAAGTGGTGAAAATGAGATATTTGTTGATGAAGATATCCGCCAAAAAGCCTATCGTTCTACAAGTAGAATGCTTGAATTTGTGGCTCATTAGTAAGCCAAAAAATACCCTCCGTACCTTATAGCCACCTAATAATCGTGTTCGTCGCCCTTTATAGCCTTTTGTGCACTAGACCCTAAACATTTAGCTGAAATTCACGCAATATCAGTCACTAATCGCTAGCGAGGGTCTTTTAGACCCAACTTATTATTAATGACTGCTCAAGCATCAACAGACATTCAAAACCCGCTATCACTTCAGCAATTTATCAAGTTGCTGCAGAAGCTGCCGCCTGCGCGCATTGCAGAGCTACCAATAGAAAAATTACCGAATAATATTCCTGCAGATATCAGTGAAAAGATCCCAATGGCATCTAGAAGTGCAGTTGACGATCTGATCATGACGGCAAATTCATTTCACCTTAAACGACGCATGCGCGATCAAGAAGCGTATGGTCAACAGGTAGTCGCCGCTTTGGACAAAGCAAAAACCGCTTCGGGCTCTGCAAATTTACGAGTTTTTAAAAATAAGATCCTCTTATTGGTTGAAATTCTACAATCTGCTCAGAAGGGAACAAAAAAGATAGGCAATGATACTTTTGTTAAACATATAACATCGATAAACAATTTATTAATTGATGTGCGAAGCGAAACTATCCACTTACATGAGAATTTGGAAGTACTGAAAAAAACTAAACCTGTTAACGATGATGATAAAAAAAGGTTTGAAGCATCAATTCATACTTTAAACAAAGAAACTATATCAGTTGGTAAGATTTTAGCTGAGTATTACATTTTACGATTGAAAGTTCTGGCACGTGCCATTCATCAAAAACGTAAACTGATCGAAACGCGCGAGGAAACCATACAACTTAAACAGCAAGAACTTGAACAATTGCAAGCTGATCTTCGTGAAGCGCAGACATTATGGAAGCGCACCATGAAGCGTAAAAAGACTATTGATGAAACCAAAGAAGTACAACAACGTATTTACGATTTAGTCAATGAAATAAAAGCCAGCGAAGTCGTTATAGCAGAAAGTGATTTAATACTATGGTTGGATGCTATAGTAGAAGCCAGTCTTAATGAGCATTCAAAACAGCGTGTAACCAAATCTCTACGCCAAGCAAGAATTTCTTTATTTTATTTATTAAATAAATTCTGCGCTTCACAGGAAGCATCAGCTATTCAAATTGCTAAAAACCCTTTTATACAAGTAGATCCAGAAAAAGCCATCAAGTTTGTGTTGATGTCTGAGCAATTTATACTTAATTATTTTACCAAGAAGAAAAATACTGCTACAGCATGGTTAAGTGGTGCGGCAGAAAACAAAATCGCAGAACTCGATCAATTACAAAAAGATATTCTTACTGAGCTAAGACGCGCAAGTAAGAGCATGTTCAAGCTTTAACAAATCATCTCGCAACTTTCTGTTTGAAAATTATTACGTCCGCTTTGGGTCGACAGAAATTTGCTCCTACAATTTCTGCACTTCCACCATCCATGGTGGTCGTAGCGTACACAAATTAGTAATCTGTATTGACACGTTCTTAAATTGTCTTAGGAATTCTTCATCAAATTCAGATTAGATTTTTCCGTCCAATCCCATTTGATAATACTTGTGAGTAATCTCTTCTTGGTTTTCTAATAACCATTCAATATCAGGTTCATTATTCATTGCCTTATGAATTGCACTGGCCATGGCTTTACGATGGATATCAAATAAAATTTTATGATCCAGATCTTCTGCTTTTGACACCATAGGGTTCAACCAAACCGAAACAATGATGCCAATATCATTTACTTTATCTTTCGGAATGTCACCATTGCGTACTGCATCCAGAACGCCATTTGCAATTGCACCTTGTACGGTACCCATTAAAATGTTGGTATAGCGGTCATCCTTTACGGTTACTTTGCTGACCATTAAAGTTGATGGTCTGACTTGAATATCGGTGTTCATTATTGCAAGTACACGAGAATGTCCTTTTACTTGATCTCCAAGCAAGGTTGCAAATGCGGTGCCCACAGGCCCATCTAATTCACCAATAACCACTTCTGGTTCAGCTGCGGTTCCAGGTGGACCACCTGCAACCAATGACTCACCTACACGCATTACTATTCTTTCAGACATTCTATTTCTCCTGTTAAATGTATATATAGGACCAAATGATGCGAGGTCAGTTGGTCTTTTCTGAATGTTCGCTATGTATCGATAGCAGACATTTTTAAGATTTGATTTGAATAACCCAACATATTTATTATTTTAGTTTACCTATCCTTATTCTGATACAACATCCATGTTGTTACTCTTTTTCGTGAATCCATTCACTCTCCTAAATTTAAAGTTTCTATTTGATTGTTAGATTCAGATTGTTGAGATTGATCTGTTTTTGATTCTGACTCGTATGCTTGTTCTTGCTCCAGCCGTGCAGATTCTTCTTCTAGTTTTTTTTGATTTTCCCGCGATATATATAACAATGATATCGTCGAGATCATCGCAATGGTTAAAGCGACTAAAAATGCAATCATCCATGCAGTGGAACTAAGCCTATGAACAAACCAATAAAATAACCAGCTGAAGAAAATAAAAACAAGTGCTGCAAACCAGTAGGTAGCAACGATTATTGAGTTGAAACTTGAGTTATTTCCAACTAATTGCATGTATAACCACCAACCAATAGCAAGCAATAATAAAGTAAGAATGATATGAAGGATAAACCGAGGTGGCATAATATTTATTAATTTTGTTATATAAGCAGATTATTTTTAGGAGGCATTTGTAAATAATATCCTTGTTCTTTAATACTTTGCATTACTTGTGTTGCGTCTGCCAAAGCAAGCTTGCGATCTTCTGTAAGATCAAATTCTAGTGTGAACTGTGGGGTTCCAAATAACAATAATAATTTCTCTGGAATATTAGAGAAATTATCTTTTTGATCAAGAAATATATAGCTATCCGCTTTTTTTACACTTTTATAAACATAGCATTTCATAGCTACATAAAAGCTTAGGGATGAAACAAAGTCAATACGGGCCTGGCCTAAATTATAGATATCTAATTGGAGATTATTAGAAAAGAATTAGCATACTTCTCTAGTAAATTGGTGAGTTGAATGTTTACCTTTACTCTACTATCGGAGCAGTCGGTGTTTGCTTAGGTCTTGTATATCTGACAATAGATTGGATATTGTTGAAAGGATATTCGAACGAAACCGTGCCGCCTCCAGCCTGCTGTTCAATAGTGACGGAATCTTCAGATGTTTTAACTAAAGTTCCTGCAGATTTTTCACCATCATTAAATGTGACTTCTACATTTGCACCGATTGCAGAATTAGCATTTTCAATGGGGACATTTATTGCACGAGGCTTACTTTTACCAATGTTTTTAACCGTCTCATCTTCCTTAGGTGCAAGCGGTTCTATCTCGCTAGATGTGAATCGATCTTTATCAGTACTCAATATCGGATCATAAGCTTCGTCATCTTCCAGCTCAACTTGTGCAGCTTCATCTTCATTAGGTAATGGTTCATCGGGGGGCACAGCCGTAGGAATACTACTAACAATTTCATGTTCACTTATTATGGGCATAGTTTTTAAACCACCACCATAAATGCCAATTGCTGCTATGACTAAACCAACCAAAGACATGGCAAAACCATTGCGCGCCTGGCTGTTTGTCCATTTTACAAAACTATATACTGGTACAAAAACCGGAGGCAAAATCATTACCAATAAACCCCAAATAAAACTTTCTTTAAAAGCGTCCAGCAATACCATGATCATTCCTACAAGAAGCAGTAGTAACGCTAGAATTAAAACTATTTGAGCGAGCATATTTTTTTAAATAATTTCCTAAACCAGTTTGTGACTACTCTGCAAGATAACTGTTTGCATGTAGCGAAGATTCAAGCTCTCTTAGAACTAGCTCTTTAGCTTCGCCTGTTACATTATGGCGGCTAATCCGCTCCAACCAAAGTTGTTGCATACGGTCAGTATCAATATGCAGATAAGATAGTATTTCTGCTACGGTATCGCCAGGCTCTTCATCACAAATTTGATGAGATCCATCCTCGTTCATCACTATATTTACCGCGTTGGTATCTCCAAACAAATTATGCATATCTCCCAGTATTTCCTGATATGCGCCAACCAAGAATATCCCTAGTATATAATCTTGTTGTTCTTTGAATTCGTGCAAGGACAAATATGACTGTAGCCCCTCGCCCTGAACATAACAATCAATACGTCCATCTGAATCACATGTTAAGTCATAAATTCTTGAATGAATCGCAGGGTACTCATTCAATTTATGCAAGGGCATAATCGGAAAGATTTGCCGCAAACCCCAAATGTCAGGTGTGGATTGAAATAAAGAAAAATTACAAAAATATTTTGCTACTAGTTTATCTTCAAGCGCCAAGCGATGTTCCTCATTTAAAATATTCTCTGAATTTAGCAGCTCCCGATAACAGTAACTCGAAAGTTTTTCTGATAATGCTTTATCGAACAAGGGTAATTTTCCTTTTGAAAATTCTCTCTCGATTTCTTCAATAATTTTTTCCAGTTCAAGATAATGTTTAAGAATAGTTTTTGATACTTCAACATTATTCAGACTAGCCTTGATAGTTTTAATTTGCTCAATAAATTGTTTCAAGTGAACATTTTCCGCTTGTTCTTTTAATAGTTCCTGACACTCATTTTTAGAATCGATGTGCGAGAATTCTGCATCAATAACATTCGTAAACAAAACCGCATGATAAGCTGTCATAGCGCGGCCATTTTCGCTGATAATGATAGGTGCTTTTAAAGAATGTTCGTCACAATTTGTTTTGACCACGTTGACTATCGTATTAGCATAGTCTTGTAATGAATAATCCATAGAAAAGTATTGTCCCGATAAACTACCTTCATAATCTACCGCTAATCCTCCTCCAATATTTAATTCCTGAAACTCAATGCCATGTTGAGATAATTGAACAAAGTAATGCATGGCTTCTGTAATTCCGGATTGAATATCATGTAAACACGGAATTTGTGACCCCATATGAAAATGTAGCATTTTCATCCATTCAAGCGCATTGTTAGCTTGCAGCTCTTTTACTAAATTAATCACCTCATTTGAAGTTAAGCCAAACTTTGAATGCTCACCTCCGGTATTTTGCCAATTTCCTTTTGCGATAGAAGACAAACGTACTCGCATACCTAAATGTGCTTGCACATTAAGTTGTGAACATTGCTCTATTACATGTTTATATTCAGCTAAACTTTCTAATACGATAATTACTTTATGTCCCAACAAGCCCCCTAACAATGCCAAACGAATATATGACTGGTCCTTGTAACCGTTGCAAATAATAGTGAGTGCTTTATCTGTTATTCCGTAACAAGCCATGAGCTCAGCTTTACTACCTATTTCAAAAACAATTGACCATTCAGCTTGTTGCTGAAAGTGTTGAATAACAGAGGCTTGCTGGTTAACTTTAATTGGATAAGCTGCAACATACTTACCATCGTAACGGTAATCATGTATCGCTTGCTCAAATGCTACACATAATGTCCTTAAAGACTGTTGTAGTATTTGTGGAAATCGCACTAAAGCAGGTAACGCGACACCTTGTTTTCTGATCGACTTACTTAATTCGTATAGGTCCAGCTCAGAATTGTCAGCTTTTACGATTACATTACCCTCATGATTGACATCAAAATGTCCTGCACTCCAACGATCAACACGATAATGATGCTTTGCCTTGGCGGCATTCCATGTTTTTCGATCGTTCATAAATATGATGACTTTTCTATATATTTTTATTTACAGTAGGCAGTCAAATAATAAAGTTTACTTGGACAATTTAGTATGCAGGATAATAACTGGTTCACCGAAAAATGTAGCGAATGTAGCACCGCATTTTCATTAGAAACTGAGAGCAAGCTGCATGAAGAACAAACCCCATTCCAGAATATTGAAATTTATGCAACCAAAGCGTTTGGTAATCTCATGGTCATTGATGGCTTTATCATGTTAACGGAACGTGACAACTTTATATACCATGAGATGATCTCGCATCCTGCACTATTTAGTCATTCCAAACCTGCCGATGTGCTGATCGTAGGTGGAGGTGACTGCGGTACACTTCGCGAAGTAGTAAAACACCAATGCGTGAAAAATATTACTCAAGTAGAAATCGATCAGCGTGTAACGGAGTTATCAAAACAATATTTTCCTAAACTTTGTGATTCAAACCATGACCCACGTGTAGATTTAATTTTCGATGACGCCATCGAATGGGTGAAAAATGCGGCTACAGAATCATTGGATGTAATTATTGTTGACAGCACAGACCCTATTGGGCCAGCCAAAGGTTTGTTTTCTACTCCTTTTTACCAGGATTGCGCACGCATACTTAAAGAAGACGGCTTAATTATTCAGCAAAGTGAATCACCACTCGCTCATCTTGAGAGCATTATTCTACCCATGCAAAAGTGCATGCAGACTGCAGGTTTTAATGACATTCAACTAATAAATTTCCCAATAGCTACTTATCCTACAGGTTGGTGGACAGCAACCATGGCAAGTAAAAAATCGACAATTGATTTCTCACGTGAAACAGAGTCACGCAATGTTGAATTTTCTACGCATTATTACAATCATGCTATGCATAATGCCTGTTTTGCCACACCTGAATTTGTGAAGCGTAAATTAAACGAATAAGAACTGATCCTGCGTTACAAGCATACAGTACATCCCTGGCAGAAAATTGCTCCTGCGTTGTCAGCATTCAGTATATCCATGTACATAAAAAAAGCGCCTCATATAGAGGCGCTTAAAGGTTGTGCCTTAAGTATAAAACTTACTTTGAATACCAACTATTAAAAATATCCATCGTAAGTATTTTAGGAGGAGTATCTACTTAGTCACAAATTCTGGATAGGCTTCCATACCACACTCAGAAAGATCTACACCGTCATATTCATCTTCATCACTTACACGAATGCCTATGATCATCTTAATGATCAACCATGTAATGAAACTAGCTACGAATACCCAAATAAAGATGGTAGCTGCACCAATCAATTGGCCAGAGAATGAAGACCCGTCATTGGTTATTGGTACGAGTAATAAACCTAATAGACCTACTACGCCGTGAACCGATATTGCACCAACAGGATCATCAATTTTCATTTTATCTAGTGTGATAATACTAAATACAACGAGTATTCCACCCAGACCGCCAAATATTGTGGCCATTAATGGCGTTGGTGTTGAAGGTTCAGCCGTGATTGCAACCAAACCCGCTAACGCGCCATTCAATGCCATGGTTAAATCTGCTTTTCCAAACATTATGCGTGCAAGTACTAATGCGGCTATGAGACCACCCGCAGCTGCAGCATTGGTATTCATGAATACAACGGCAACTGAATTTGCACTTTCAACACTGGCTGTTGCTAACACTGAACCTCCGTTAAACCCAAACCAACCCAACCAGAGGACAAATGTACCTAGAGTAGCCAGCGGTAAATTCGCACCCGGCATGGCAACGACTTTACCCTCACTGTCATATTTACCTTTACGTGCCCCGAGTAATATGACACCTGCTAACGCTGCGGAAGCACCCGCCATATGAACAATGCCGGAACCAGCAAAGTCTGAGAACCCTAAATCACCCAATGTGTACATACCAAAGACAGATACACCGCCCCAAGTCCAACTACCTTCCATTGGATAAATAAAGCCTGTCATTACAACCGCAAATATTAAAAATGCCCATAACTTCATACGTTCCGCTACGGCACCTGAAACGATTGACATTGCAGTTGCTACGAATACCACTTGGAAAAAGAAATCTGCAGAAGGAGCATAGGTTGCAGGTTCTTCTGCACCAGCAACACCATCACCCATAATGCCGCTTAAGAAAGTTCCACCATCATACATAATCATGTATCCACAAATCATGTACATGGTGCAAGCCACTGCATAAAGAGCAATATTTTTTGTAAGAATTTCTGTTGTGTTCTTTGCGCGAACTAAACCAGCTTCCAACATTGCGAAGCCAGCTGCCATCCACATAACTAATGCGCCACACACCAAAAAGTAAAAGGTGTCTAGTGCATATTGCAATTCAAATATACTGTTTTCCACAATTCCCTCCTAATTTAGGAATTTAATTATTTATTTATATCCAAAATTTTTTATAAAGCTTCTGAACCTGTTTCACCGGTACGAATGCGTACCGCCTGCTCGAGTGATGAAACAAATATTTTGCCGTCGCCAATTTTTCCTGTATTGGCTGCTTTACTTATTGCTTCAATAACTGAGTCTAAAAGCCCACTATCAATTGCGACTTCAAGTTTTACCTTTGGCAAAAAATCGACTACGTACTCTGCTCCACGGTATAACTCTGTGTGTCCTTTTTGCCGCCCAAATCCTTTTACCTCCGTGGCAGTCACACCAGTAACCCCAATTTCAGACAGAGCTTCTCGAACATCATCAAGCTTAAAAGGCTTAATAATTGCTGTAACAAGCTTCATGGATAATCTCCTATATTGTTTTAGTTTTATAAATTCATAACCGTGTTGTTAAGAAACAACACGGTTAAGATTCTTTTGATTAACTACCCCAGCTCATGATGTCGAAGCTACGGTGAATACCTACATAGGCTTCCGTCTCGTCATCGTCATCTGTTCCTAGGATTTCAGCATCTTCGGTATGAACAATTGCTGCGGTCATATCAAAGCCAGCAACTTCAAATCCATAACCAAACTCAAAGTAGTTGCCTAAATCATCGTCAGCATCATCATCAAATTTGCCGTATGTTAAATAAACACCGTTCCATCCAACTGTTGCTGCAAAAAAATCATATTCGTCACCATCAGAAAATTCTCCGTTGTATTCTCCAGTGGTGTATTCAAGATCTAGTGACCACATTTCGCCTGAGGTACCCGCATAGAAATTAATTTCGTTGTATTCGCTATCGAAATCATCAGAGTATTGATATGACGTACCACCCGCACCAAGATAAAAACCACTCTCAAACTCGTGGACATATCCTGCATACAGGTCATATTCAATTCCGTCCTCTACATCAGCAACCCATGTCCCAAGATAAAATCCACCAATCTCTAAATCTAATCCACCATTACCAGTGCCCGAAGATTGTGGAATTCCGCGGAAGATGTAATCGGATAAAATTCCTGCATTGCCCGAAAGTGTCGCTTCGGCAGATGCAGTAGTAGTAAGCATGGTTGTGCTTGTTGCTAAAACAGCCGCCAATGACAGATGTTGTAGTTTCTTATTCATTTAATTTTCCTCCCTTGAAAAAGGCATAGTTTGTATTTCAGTGTTGTTATTGCAGAACACATGCCAACTTTTTATCCCAATCAAAACAGTGGGTTATAATTTTTTTTAGCAACGTGCACCAAAATAATGCTCTGCTATATTGCGTATATGCACCTAAATGGTGCGCGGAATTTAATAGTGATTCCGTTACACTATTAAGCTGCTTTTAAGGAGAAATGTGATGAAATTAGATACCGAAGCTTTGGATCAGACAGTGAATGAAATTGTGCGTAAAATCAGTGCTGCAATTCCTGAAGATTTGAAAAGTGCAAAGCAGGGACTTGAAAAAAATGCACGTGCAACGGTTGAGGGGGCATTCCAACGATTAGATCTTGTGACTCGCGAAGAATTTGATGTGCAAGTGATGTTGCTATCAAAAAGTCAACAACGAGTTAAAGAATTAGAACAACGTCTCAGCCAACTTGAAGAAAAACTAAAAAACACCTCATAAGACAACACAACAATGAGTCTTGCTACGGTCTATTCCCGAGCGCAAACGGGAATGGAAGCGCTACTAGTTACCGTGGAGGTAGACCTTTCCAACGGTTTGCCTGGCTTATCGATTGTGGGTTTACCTGAAGCCGCAGTTAAAGAAAGTAAAGATCGCGTACGCGCCGCTTTACTGAATTCCGGTTTCGAATTTCCCAGCAGGCGTATTACTGTAAATCTGGCACCGGCAGACTTACCAAAAGAAGGTGGCCGATTTGATTTGCCAATAGCACTCGGCATTCTTGCAGCATCAAAGCAGCTCCAAAATGGCTCTTTAGCATCCAATGAATATATAGGTGAACTAAGTTTAAGTGGTGACTTACGTCCAGTGCACGGCGTGTTACCTGCAGCAGTTGCCAGCCATAAACAACAACGTTCTATTGTTGTGCCATTTGAAAATGCTAATGAAGCGCACCTAGCAAAACAAACCACTGTCTACGCTACAAAAAGTTTATTAGAACTGTGTGCACATCTTTCCGCACAAGAATTCATTTTGCCCTTTAAAGAAAATTTTCAAACCAATACTCAAAGAGAAACATTAGACCTTCGTGATGTGCGAGGGCAGCATCATGCCAAACGTGCTTTAGAAGTGGCCGCTGCAGGGTTTCATAATATGTTGATGGTAGGCTCACCAGGAAGTGGTAAAACCATGCTTGCGAGTCGACTACCTGGCATTTTGCCTGCACTCACGGAGGAAGAGGCTGTTGAATCTGCAACGATCTATTCAATAAGCCATGGTGGTTTTTCACATGAACAGTGGGGTTTACGTCCGTTTCGCACCCCTCACCATACTGCATCCGCTGTCGCACTTGTTGGAGGTGGCTCATACCCCAAGCCGGGTGAAATATCTTTAGCACACCATGGGGTATTGTTTTTAGATGAATTAACAGAGTTTGATCGACATGTATTAGAAGTGTTACGTGAACCACTCGAAACTGGCAACATTGCAATCTCACGTGCTGCGAGACAAGTGCAATTCCCGGCACGTTTTCAATTAGTTGCAGCAATGAATCCGTGCCCGCAAGGATGCGACATCGATATCAACGGCAACTGTGCATGCACCCCTGAACAAATTCGTCGTTATCGTGGGCGTATTTCAGCACCCTTGCTTGATCGAATCGATATTCATGTAGATGTACCACGTGTTGCTAAAGAACAACTGTTACAAAAAACAGCAAATGAAAGTGAATCGAGTGCAGAGGTACAACAGCGAGTAAGTGCTACACGTGAAGTTCAGTTACAAAGACAACAAAAACCCAACGCTTATATGAGCAATAAGGAAATCGAAAAATATTGTGCACTTGAAAAAGAAAGCGAAAAACTTATCTATACCGCGTTTGAAAAATTAGGTTTATCTGCGCGCGGCTATCACCGCACACTGAAACTGGCACGCACCATTGCCGATTTAGAAAATTCTGAACAGATAGAAGCCACTCACTTAAGTGAAGCTATTGGCTATAGACAATATGATCGCTTATTGAATAAATAGGCGCCCACTAATCGATTACTGAACAGACTCCAGCATAAAGTCAACCGCTAACTTAATATCGTCATCTGATAAATCTACACGACCGCCTTTCGGTGGCATGCCACCAATGCCATTAATCGCATTAGCGTACAAAGTATCTTTACCTTTCCCTAGTCGATCACCCCAACCTGCCTTGTCACCTAATTTAGGTGCATTGAGTACCCCCGCATCATGACAAGCCGCACATGCGGTATAGAGCTCTTCACCAGTTTTGGCTGCACCTGCATCATTTGAAGCGACTACAGTCTCTTCTCCTTCACTGGCATTCGCTGGGCTAACCCCATTAATTGCCAACATACCGACAGGCTTGATTCTTTGCTGTAGATTGCCTTGTATTAAGTCATCTTCCGAATAATTGGTATCAGGAAGTAGCACGTTAGCAATAATCATGATTACTACCGTTGAAGCCACTAAGACGCCAATTATTATCATCAATGTCGTTGCAAACTGATCGTCGTTCACACAAACTCCTAGTTTCTTGTTGATTCGATTATTGAACGTGGCGGATTATAGTGAATGAGCGTTACGAAACCAATTACCTATAACAGTAGTCTGTGGGTAAATAATTAGGTAGAGACGCTATTTAGATTGAAATAAGTCTATAAACCACATAATTTTCATACCTCATGCCGTTTCCTGCAGCCCCCGATCCACACGCGATAGGAATTTTGATACTTACGGTAATTGCTTTAATTTTATTCACACGCGAGAACATCCCACTAGAGACTTCTAGCCTGCTTGTAATTGCGATTTTAGCCGTTGGTTTTGAAGTTTTCCCCTACCAACTAGATGGGAATAAATTTCATTCAATCGGCCTATTTTCTGGCTTTGGGCATGAGGCCCTGATTGCTGTATGTGCACTGATGATCGCCGGGCAAGCATTAGTGCGTACCGGTGCGCTCGAACCTATAGGCCGTTCTTTGGCAAAACTTTGGCGTATCAGTCCATTGATTTCATTATTACTGACATTGGTTATTGGGGCAGTGTTGAGTGCCTTCATCAACAACACTCCTGTAGTGGTGTTATTGCTACCGATATTAATCAGTGTTTCATTACGCACCAATCGTTCACCTTCCAGTGTCTTAATGCCCATGGGCTTTGCAACATTAGTGGGTGGAATGTGTACCACAATTGGCACTTCTACTAACTTACTTGTGGTCTCCGTCGCTTCCGACATGGGTGTAGAAAAATTTTCCATGTTTGATTTTCTTTTACCCGCCAGTATTGCTTCTATACTTGGGGTTGCATATCTATGGTTGATTGCACCATTACTAGTATCAGAACGTGAAACACCTTTAACTGATGCTTCACCACGTGTTTTTCTTGCGCAGCTTCATATTCCTGAAGACAGCCGCTCCGTTGGCAATACTCTTGCACAACTCATTAAGAAAACCAGCAATGCGATGAAAGTAGAAAAGATTCAACGCGGCGAAAATACTTTTCTTTCATTATTACCTGACGTAGAAATTAAAGCGGGTGATCGATTGTTCGTGCGCGATACTCCAAAAGAACTAAAAGAGTATGAAGAAGTACTTGGTGCTACCTTGTACTCTGACAACGAACCTATTAAAGGTGATGACTTTGCCTCAACTTCTCAGCAACAACTAGCGGAAATCGTAGTTTCTCAAGGCTCGCCGCTTGATAACACAACATTGTCTCGCTTACGATTTAATGATCGATACCAACTCTTGCCGCTAGCCTTACACCATGCGGGTAAAAAGATAGAAAATCTTTATTCAGGTGTGCACGAAGTCTGGTTGCGCACTGGAGATATCATCTTAGTTCAAGGTAAAGCTGATACTTTAAAAAAACTGAAGCAAAGTGGTGAATTGTTAGTTTTAGATTCCACAGAGGATCTTCCACACTCTGAGAAAGCAACATTAGCTTTGACCATAATGATTGGTATCGTGCTTTTAGCGGCTTTAGGAATATTACCTATTGCAATCAGTGCAGTATGTGGAGTGTTATTGCTTGTTGTCACTGGGTGTTTAAATTGGCGTGAAGCGACACAAGCTTTAAGTACACCAATAGTACTTATTGTCGTTGCAAGTTTAGCCATGGGTTCTGCACTACTTATCACTGGGGGCACAGAATATATGGCCAGTGTTTTTTTATACTTAACTGCAGGAGCAAGTGCGCCGATTGTGTTAAGTGGTTTAATGTTACTGATGGCTTTGCTTACAAATATTGTGTCAAATAATGCGGCTGCTGTAATCGGCACACCCGTTGCCGTAAGTATTGCACAACAAATTGATCAACCTGCAGCACCTTTTATTTTAGCGGTACTATTTGGTGCGAACATGAGCTACATCACCCCCATGGCATACAAAACAAACTTGTTAGTAATGAATGCGGGCGGTTATAAGTTTATGGATTTTGTAAAAGTAGGCACTCCTCTTACCATTATCATGTGGTTGAGTTATTCCTTACTATTACCTTGGCTTTATAAATTGTAACAAGATCACGCACAAGTTAAGTTGTTAATGGTCATTCATCCTGTTAAATATTTCTTTTATACAAGCCATTTTTTAGGACATGATTTATTACCGTACAATGACGCAGTAATTAGTATGGTATAAGGATTTACCCATAATGATTCAGACTCTACGAATTCTTTTTATTTCTGTTTTATGTTCCAGCATACTTTTTGGTTGCGGGCATACACCTGAACCTAAGACACCAACAAAACAAATCGTCAACCACACAAATGATGGACAGAAAATTGCGAACTTAGCCAAGTCTTTATTAGGTACGCCTTATAAATATGGAGGTGCATCTCCTAAAGGGTTTGATTGCAGTGGTTTGGTATATTACACACATGGACAATTTGGAATCCGTACTCCTCGCACTTCATCGCAACAATATAAATATGCAAAAAATATCGAGCTAAACGAATTAAACTCTGGCGATTTAGTATTCTTCACACTCAACAATAAAAACGTTTCTCATGTCGGAATTTATATTGGTAAAGGAAAGTTTGTACATGCGCCTAAGAGCGGCAAACATGTAGCGGTCAACCATTTAAATGATGGCTATTGGCGACCGCGTATTGTAGCGGGCGGAAGACTTTACTAAGCTACAAACGATTAAATAATATTCTTGAATAGCTGTTATTGATCCATCCATCCAACCTGCGATTCCTCTTATCTTGAGTCAGATAAATTTTCGGCTAAATTGCCGTTATAGTTTTATGAACCTTTTTCATGGATGTAACAAGGTAGCTTACATTGGATACGGAAGTTAGACATACAGTTCGTAGAATATTTGAACATCTTAGAAAGCAACAGCCTAAGATGCGTCCACGTAAAAATGATCGCATTAACGTTGATCAAATGCTTAAAGATCATCGCAAAAGCGACAATCATTCAGAATCATAAGTCTCTAGTTAACATCAGATGAAGCATTCATTGCGTTTGCTTCTTGCTCAGCTAGCATATTTACCAAGTGTAATAAATTTTCGTAACCACCTGCATCACTCGCTGAAGTTCGATATTTACCATTGATCACTACCTGTGGCACTGAGCTTACGCCATATTGACGTACTATTTGCTCCGAGCGCTTAATCTTTGTTTCTACATACATGGAGTCATAAGCGCTTTTGAATTTTTCTTCATCAATACCCTGCTGTAATAAAAATCTTGCCATAGATTCTTTATCTCTTAAGCGCCTTCCTTGTGAATGAATAGCTTCAAAAAAAAGTGGGTGTATTCTCTCTAATTCGCCCATTGTTTCTAATGCATAAAAAGCTCTTGCATGCGAAATCCAACCACGGTTTAACACAGCTGGCACACGTTTAAAACTGATATGTTCAGGAATGTTTTCTTTCCAGCTTTCAATATGTGGTTCAAAGTCAAAACAATGCGGGCAACCGTACCAAAACAATTCCACCACCTCGACTTTACCTTCTTCAACATCTGTTGGTACTTCTGGAGTGATTCTATGGTAATGCCGTCCCTCTTGAGGATTAGTCAGAGTAGCATGCTCATGGCCATCTTCTGCATGAACAGAAAACATTAAAAATGTTGCTAGTAATAAAGTAATTAGAATTGAAAAAATAGTACGAGATGCAAGCATATTCATATTTTAATTGTGCAAAGTTTGATTACTTGTTTTGACACACCCAACAGCTACTAGTTCTAAAGCTTATTAGCTTTTTTTACCGCTTATCCTATAAACAAACTATTTAATGTAAGCCAGAAATATATTCCGAAACCGCATCAATCTCGGTATCACTTAGATAAATTGCTATCTCTTTCATCATGTTCAGATTGTCGTCAGGCTGATAGCGAGCGCCACTTCGATATGCCCTTAATTGAGCCGCAGTATATACCGCGTGTTGCCCTGCAAGATGCGGGAATTTTGCCGGTCCGTTCCCCACACCGTCGGGGGCATGGCAAGACATACAGGCAGGCACACCTGTTTCGGGGTTACCTCCGCGATAAATTCTTTCACCGATGACATATAATTTTTCACCCTGAAATTCTTTATCAGGATCTGCGCTGCCCCGGCCCGCTTCCAGGCCAGAATAATATGCTGCAATATCTTCAATATCTTGCTCAGATAAATTTTCTGCTTGCGGATTCATCAAAGTATTTACACGGATCTTTTCTTTGAACAAATTCAGTTGGTCAATCATGTATTTTTCACCTTGCCCTGCAAGGTTGGGCCATGCGGGATTAACACTCACCCCTTCAACACCATGACATGCCACACAAGGTGCAGATTTTTGTTTGCCGGCTTCTGAGTCACCTGCTGCACATACCACGGTTGCATGTAGTGAAACAAAATAAAACGCTAAGATAAGCAAACAATATATTCTCTTCATGTATAGAACCCTTAATGCAAATTTTCCAGGTTAATAGTCGGTATCAAACAGATCTTGTCTGTTTGAAGCGCGCCATGATATAGCAAAAGTACTAATAGCCGCAAAATAGTTAGTCATTATATAGTGGCCCTAATTGTTCAGCTCAATGGCGTTAAAATCTATCTTACTTACTGAGTAGCTATTCAAAAAATCTTTATAAAGCAAGCCAATATGAGTTCTCAACTGTCAAAAGCACGCTTTTTGCAAAGTGCTTCAGCCAAGCAAGATTTCCCTAATGATATCAAGGCTGAAATCGCTTTTTGCGGCCGCTCCAATGCAGGTAAATCCAGTGCAATTAACACCCTATGCCGACAAAAAAATCTTGCTCGCACCAGCAAAACACCTGGCCGTACCCAATTAATCAATTTTTTCAAACTAGATGGCGATACTTGCCTGGTAGATCTACCAGGCTACGGCTATGCCAAAGCACCCGCAAAAGTACAGCAAAAATGGCATCGGTTAATGGAAGACTACCTGACGATGCGAGAACCCCTATGTGGTTTAGTGCTGCTTATGGATATTCGCCATCCATTGACGGAAATTGACTGGACGATGATTCACTGGACAAACCATTACCAACTACCGCTTTATATCCTGCTTACCAAAGCGGATAAAGTGAATCGAAACCATACTACGAAGACCATGACTTTAGTCACTTCAAAATTAGAACAAGAAGGGTTCGATTGTGGGGTCCAAACCTTCTCAGCCACTAAGCAAATTGGACTCCATCAGGCACAAAACAAGATTGTAGACTGGTTAAATTCAGCTATGACAAGATAAAAAAAGCGCCCCGGTTAGCAAAAACCGGGGCCAAGAATGACTCGGTTGGGGAGCCCGAGCCTTATTTTAGCCCGCTAAGGGAGGGAAGCGGGTGACGCGAAAAGCGTCACTAGTTAGAGGATATTGAGCAGTAAAAGTTCGCAAAAAACGCTTAAAATATAAACAGTTCTTTGTGTGCGTTAAAATAATGTCGTTTAAAAACGCTGCTTTACAGACACGCCATACGCACTCTCATCTTCATCCGGAAGAGTAAGACCACCTTGATTAGGCTTGCTACGTAAATCATCTAAGCCATCGCCTTGATAGATTTCGAATGAAAATAGGCGATACTCGGGTGTTATGGAGCCTGAAAAACTACTGCCTTGATTGTTATTTGGCAGTATTAAACGTTGATATAAATTAATAATCCTTTGTTGCTGTGCCATGTCAGGCGTCCAAGCAAAGGGATGATCAAATGTATCTGAGTTATCTTCTAATGACGGAAACTCTAGATTTAAATTGGGTTCTAGTGCACTTGCTATTTGTGCGATTGAAGCCATGGAAATAAACGCGGCAAGTAGAATTGCTGCAGTAATGATATTCCTTATCATTATCTGTCCTATAACAAGAAAAAAGGTTATTCACTTTGAAAGGTGTTCCAACTCCAAGTGAATTAAAAAGATTATATTTCTATAAAACAATGCTGCTCATGCAGCAAGATAAGAGGCGAGTGTGAAATGATAAATGGATTATGCAAACTGCAGGTTGTAACTAAAAGGATTGTAACTAACTGATATTAAATATAGTGCTGGGAATCACTAGAAAAATATTTAATGGGCTTCATCCCAATTCGCACCAACTGCAGCATCCACTACGAGTGGAACTGATAGCTTGCCCGCGACTTCCATCTGTTCAACAACATTCTTTTTAATTGAATCTATTGAATCTTCTTTAACTTCAAACACTAGCTCATCATGTACTTGCATTATCATTTTGCATTCTGTTTGCTTATCTTGCAGGTATTCGTCAATTATGATCATCGCGCGTTTAATAATATCGGCGGCCGTGCCTTGCATAGGTGCATTGATCGCTGTGCGTTCAGCATATTGTCGTCGCTGAACATTTTTATTATTAATGTCAGGCAAATAGAGTCTTCTGCCAAATAAAGTTTCTACATAGCCCTGTTCACGTGCTTGTTCCCGAATGTTATCCATATATTTTTTCACTCCTGGATAACGTTCAAAGTACAGACTGACATATTGTTGTGCATCAGTACGTGTAATACCAAGTTGTTTAGCTAAACCAAATGCCGACATACCATAAATGAGCCCAAAATTAATTGCTTTAGCTGCACGTCTTTGTTCGGCTTCAACTTCATCTAAATTCAAACCAAACACTTCTGCAGCCGTAGCGCGGTGAATGTCTTCGCCTTGTGCAAATGCTTCACACAATCTTTCATCATTTGAAAGATGCGCCATAATGCGCAATTCAATTTGTGAATAGTCTGCAGCCAATATTTGATTTCCTTTTTCAGCTACAAATGCCTGGCGCACACGCCTACCCTCTTCTGTACGTATAGGAATATTTTGTAAATTAGGATCAGAAGATGACAACCGACCGGTAATGGCTACCGCTTGATGGTAAGAAGTATGCACCCGATTTGTTTTAGAATTTATCAGGCTGGGCAATTTATCTACGTAAGTAGATTTAAGTTTACTCAGCATACGGTGTTCAAGGAGTAGCTTTGGTAAAGGATAGTTTTCTGCAAGCTCTTGTAACACATCCTCAGCTGTCGATGGCTGTCCTTTAGGTGTTTTGCGTATAACTGGGATGCCTTGTTTTTCAAATAAAATTTCTTGAATTTGCTTGGGGGAACTCAAGTTAAATTTTTGACCTGCTAATTCAAAAGCTTCTTCCTCGACTTCAATAATGCGTTTACTAAGTTGTTTGCCTTGTTTGTCCAGTTGCTTAGCATCTAAAAACACTCCGTTTCGCTCAACGTTTGAAAGCACCTTCAACATCGGTAATTCGATGGTTTCGTAAAGCTTCTTTTGTTTCGTTTTTTGTTGTAATTCTCTCCAAAACTCCTGGTGTAAACGTAACACCATGTCAGCATCTTCAGCTGCATAGTCCAAAGCAACATCAAGGCCAACTCGATCAAACGTAATTTGTTTTGCCCCCTTGCCGGCAACATCTTCAAAATGAATATTGGTATGGTCTAAATACTTTTCACACAAAGTATCCAGGTCATGTCGACTGGCTACAGAATTACAAACATAAGACTCCAGCATGGTGTCATGTTGTATGCCGTTTAATTCAATCCCATGATTGAGTAAAACGCTGCGATCATATTTCAAATTGTGGCCAATTATTTTTGCCTGCTTGTCATTTAATACGGGTTCTAATTGCTTGAGTACTTCGTCACGATCCAACTGCTTAGGGGCACCGGTATAATTATGTGCAAAAGGCACATAAGCCGCTTCTCCTGGTTTCACTGCAAACGATATGCCGACTACATTGGCTTGCATGTAATCCAAGCTGTCTGTCTCCGTATCAAAAGCGATCAAATCTGCTGCATTTAGCTTTTTCAACCAAGCATTGAAGTCTTTCTTTGTCAGAACTAATTGGTATTTCTTTTTAACTGATTTCGTCGTTTCTTCTATTTTTTCTTCTACAACACTTTCGGATGATTCGATTGATTCATCTTCTTCGCCCATCGCTTTTAACCAAGTTTTAAACTCAAATTCTTTATAGAGTTTTCTTAACGTAGTGGTTTCTTCAGGCTTTACGGTTAAATCATCAATGCTTGTATCAATTTTCAAATCACAACGAATGGTAGTAAGTTCTTTTGATAAGGGGATTTGATCTAGATGTGCGCGAAATTTCTCGCCTACTTTGCCTTTTATGGCTTCGGCATTCTCAATCAGTGCATCAAGTGTTTCATATTCATTAAGCCATTTGGCGGCTGTCTTCGGTCCAACACTTGGCACACCTGGTATATTGTCTGATTTGTCCCCCGTTAGCGCGAGATACTCAATGATTTGGTGCGGTGCTACACCAAATTTTTCCACGACACCCTCGGCATCCATTTTTACATTAGTCATAGTGTTAACAAGAGTTACATGATCGTTTACAAGCTGCGCCATATCTTTATCACCGGTTGAAACTAATACTTCATGTCCTTGTTTAACTGCCTGATCTGCCAAGGTACCAATCACGTCATCGGCTTCAACACCTGCCTCAGAAATAAGAGGGAGTCCTAGCGCGCGCACCATGTTATGCAATGGTTCAATTTGTACTTGCAAATCATCCGGCATGGGTGGTCGATTTGCTTTGTATTCTTTATATAAATCGTGGCGGAATGTTTTGCCTTTAGCATCAAAAACAACCCCTATGTACTCTGGTTCTACACTTTTCATTAATCGCTTCAACATATTTACCACTCCATAGATCGCTCCAGTTGGCATTCCATTAGAAGTAGAAAGATGCTGTAAATTTGGTACATGAAAAGCTCGATACAAATAAGAAGAGCCATCGACTAAAACCAGAGGCGGTGCAGTTTTTTTAGGCATGTATAGAAGTTATCGCTAGTGATCAATCAAGTTGAACGTTATCATGTCGCAAAAATTGAAGCATGAAAGTGACTAAATATATTCCACAACTTAAGTCTGGTCTATTAAGTGTTGTGATCCACGTGATTGTTTAAATCTTGAACGAATTGATTAGGTTCGTTAACCAATAAACTTTTTAGTTAAACCTCAGCAATAATAATTAAAAATCCACTTCAATATGTCGGTCTATACTCACATCAAACAACCCGAACTCGAAGTTTTTCTTGAAAATTATTCTCTAGGTTCACTCATAAACTATGAAGGCATCAACGCGGGAATTGAGAATACAAATTATTTTGTAACTACTGAAAATGGAGAATTTGTTCTAACTATTTTTGAAGAAATTGGCTTTGATATTTTGCCCTACTATTTAAATTTGATGGCACATTTATCCGACCATGGTATGCCTACTGCACACCCTATCGCGGATCTAGATAATAATTACCTGCGTACATTGAAAGAGAAACCAGCAGCTATCGTGCGCCGCTTAGAAGGTAAAAATGAACTCCGACCTAGCCATTCACATTGCGCAGCAGTGGGTCATGCACTTGCACAAATGCATACGGTTGGACAGTCCTTTGAAGGCGTGCTTGAAAACCCGCGAGGGATTGCGTGGACAGAAAAAACTGCCGAGCGTGTTTTTAGTCATCTTCCCAGCGATGACCAATTCATCCTTGAACAAGAGATCAAGTTTCGCAAGCAAAGCTTGCCAGATGATTTACCGAGAGGTGTTATTCATGCGGATTTATTTCGTGACAATGTCATGTTTAAGGACCATGCCCTTACAGGCATTATCGATTTTTACTACGCCTGTAATGATGTACTTCTGTATGACTTAGCGGTCACAATAAATGACTGGTGTAGCGTTGAGAGCGGTGAACTAAACATGGAGTGCTATCAGGCTTTAATAAATGCCTATCAAGCAGAACGCGAATTCCATCCAACTGAAACCGATGTTTGGCAATATATGTTACGCGCAGCGGCATTACGTTTCTGGTTATCTCGTTTGCAAGATAAAATTTTTCCTAAGGACGGTGAAATAACTCATATCAAAGATCCCGATGTATTTAAAAATATTTTATTAGCTCGTATCGGTGATGTCCCCAACCTAGCGTAACTTTCTAAGTTGATGGAAAACCTATGCAATAAAATTGATGCACTAAATGAACGCATAGGTAAAGTCATTGCATGGTTTATCCTGGCAATGGTTTGTGTAACTTTTTTGGTGGTAGTAATGCGTTATGGCTTCAACTTTGGTCGCATTGCCATGCAAGAATCCATTACCTATATGCATGCCTTAGTATTTATGTTGGCGGGTGCATACACTCTCAAACACAACGAGCATGTTCGCGTTGATATTTTTTACCAGGGCATGTCTTCACGCAATAAAGCTAAAGTCGATTTATTTGGAACTTTATTTTTATTACTACCTTTTGCAATTTTCATTGTTTGGGTAAGTTTTAATTATGTAAGCAATTCTTGGAAATTGCTTGAGGGATCGCGCGAAGCAGGTGGTCTGCCTTTAGTTTATCTTTTAAAAACTTTGATTCCATCAATGGCTATTTTGCTATTTCTGCAAGCCATATCATTAGCCGGACGTGCTTGGTTACAGCTAAGCAAGCCATAACGAACTAGCAAATGGAAATTATTGCTTTTATATTATTTTTAGCCGTTATCTGTGTACTGCTCTTTGGATTTCCTGTGGCGTTCACGCTCGCAGGAGTTTCATTACTGTTTGCGTTCGCAGGTGTTCTCACTGGCCATTTTGATTCTGCGTTATTGCACGCATTCCCAAGTCGTTTATTCGGCATCATGACAAATGAAACCTTAATTGCGGTGCCTTTATTTGTGTTTATGGGTGTGATGCTAGAACGCTCAAACATTGCCGAAGAACTTCTGGATTCCATGGCTTCATTATTTGGCAGTTTGCGAGGAGGCTTGGGGATATCTGTTGTTTTAGTCGGCATGTTGTTAGCAGCGAGTACTGGGATCGTCGGAGCAACTGTTGTCACTCTCGGGCTACTTTCGTTGCCGACGATGTTGAATCGCGGTTATCGAAGCGATATTTCAACCGGTTTAATTTGTGCATCAGGCACATTAGGACAAATCATCCCACCTTCTATAATTTTAGTACTGCTGGGAGATATTCTTTCTTCGGCTTATCAACAAGCACAACTCAAGCTTGGGATATTTTCTCCTGAAACAGTTTCTGTAGGTGATCTGTTTTTAGGAGCCGTATTTCCTGGCTTATTACTGGTTGGCTTATATTTGTTGTACTTAATTTTTATTGCCTGCACTAAACCTGATGCAATGCCTGCCGTAGCTCAGCAGCATGATATTGATTTTGCAGCATGGTTAAAACGCATCACGCGAGCACTTTTACCTCCAATAATTTTAATTGTTGCGGTACTCGGTTCCATTTTTAAAGGTATAGCCACACCTACTGAGGCAGCATCCGTTGGTGCAGTGGGTGCAATTTTATTAGCACTATTCAACCATCGCTTAGACATGCAGTGTTTAAAAGATGTCATGCAACGTTCTGTACGTGTTACATGTATGGTGTTTATGATCTTTATTGGCGCTTCAATATTCTCGTTAGTATTTCGTGGCTATGGTGGTGACACTGCTGTACATGAGTTACTTACGCAATTACCTGGGGGTGTAATTTCAGCAGTCTTCATTGTTATGCTGTTAATGTTCTTACTTGGATTTATTCTTGACTTTATTGAAATAACTTTTGTAGTTGTTCCTATAGTAGGCCCTGTGTTATTAACTTTAGGTGTAGACCCAGTATGGTTAGGAGTGATGATTGCCATTAATTTGCAAACATCATTTTTAACTCCACCTTTTGGTTTTGCTTTATTTTACTTACGCGGTGTGGCACCAAAAGAAATTCAAACTAAACAAATATATAAAGGCGTTGCACCTTTTATTGCTATACAAGTAGTAGCATTGATGCTAATTGCATACTTTCCTGAACTAGCAACTTGGTTGCCTCAAAAAATTTACTAATTTAAAAATTCGTCAGACATAAAAAAACGGTGCACAAGATATTACTTATGCACCGTTTTTATAAACTATGTATTAATCTAACCGTAAGGCGAGAACGTTGGTACCAATTGAAAATATGCAAATACAATTAAAATTGCATAACCAATTCCGAAAACAAGCATAATCGCTTTGTTGGTAGTAGTTACGTCTTTCCCTGTAGATCGCATGGGTATGGATGCAATCCACATCGCTATTAATAAGTTAACCAAAAAAAATGCTTGTGTGGTGTATTCCTTGGCATCCCACATT
The DNA here is from genome assembly GCA_965243395.1 of Gammaproteobacteria bacterium. Taxonomy (GTDB): domain Bacteria; phylum Pseudomonadota; class Gammaproteobacteria; order UBA4575; family UBA4575; genus JABDMD01. The sequence goes on from CBDEUS010000002.1 coordinate 241,045, forward strand.
GTTTGCCATTTGGTCATTAAATCTTCCACGGGCAGTACTCCTTTCCTGTATTTTTATTATGGTTATTATGTGGTAATTAAAATCTATGGTGTGTTGTAGTCTATCCGGTGCGTAAGTTCAAGTAGGCACGTTCTGAAATATCTAGCCATGCACGTGATTTATTGAAGAAATTGCTATAAGAATCATAGATCTTGCGAGCTAATGGATCAGAATAACCCAATTCTGCTGTCACTTCTTTGGACAGCGTAGCGAGCTTAGAAATTACATCGTCCGGTAATCTCCTTACATCAACATTATGTTCATTTATCAATGTATCCAATGCATCATTATTACGGGCGATATATTCCAGCGCCATATCTTGATTTGCCACTCTACAGGCTGTCATCACAATTTCTTGCAGATCCTTCGGTAACGCGTTAAATGCTTCTTCATTAATGAAACACTCAAGCGTAGTGCCAGGTTCATGCCAACCAGGATAGTAGTAATACTTGGCGATTTTATGAAACCCGAATGCAAGATCATTGTAAGGACCTACCCACTCTGTGGCGTCAATATTTCCAGATTGGAGTGAAGTAAATAATTCTCCTCCGGGTATATTTCTTGGTGTACCACCAGCACGTTTTAACACCTCGCCACCAAGTCCAGGAATGCGCATTACTAAACCTTTCAAATCTTCTATTGAATTTATTTCTTTATTAAACCAACCGGCCATTTGTACATTCGTGTTGCCAGCCGCTGCGGGTACTAAACCAAATTGTTTATAGGCTTCTTGCCAAAGCTCCATGCCGCCACCATGATACAGCCATGCGTTCATCTCTATAGCCGTCATACCAAAAGGTGTGGTTGAAAAAAATTGCAGCGCTGGATTCTTACCTTTCCAATAGTATGCAGAACCATGACCCATTTGTGCCGAACCATTTGATACAGCATCGAAAATTTCAAATGCAGGCACAAGTTCACCTGCCCCATAAACCGTTACATGAATACGTCCATTAGACATTTCATTAATCTGCTTAGCTAAAAACTCCGCACCCGTGCCTAACCCTGGAAAATTTTTTGGCCAAGTCGTAACCATTTTCCATTCCAAAGTTTTATTTGCTTGGGTATTCGTTAGTTGAGAATTTGAATCTGTTTTCTCATCGCCTTTACAACTAGCTAAGCCAGCACCTGTAAACGCACTAATACCTGCGTACTGTAAAAATTTTCTTCTTTGCATAATGATTTCTCTGAATTAATTTTAAATATGCGTTAAGCAATGATGTTTAAATTAGCATAGGCCAACACTAGCCATTTACTTCCTGCATCTTCAAAATGAACTTGTACCCGAGCACTACTACCTTTTCCTTCACAATCCAATACTACACCTTCACCAAACTTAGCATGCGATACTCGTCCACCAATTTTAATTCCGGTATCTGCAAGCGCATCAGCTTTAGCACTCGTGCCATTAACCATAGTTGCTGATTGACGCATAGGTTGCGTTACCATAGCTCGAGGACGCACTTCTGCAATCAAATCCGCTGGTATTTCTCCAATAAATCTTGATGGTGGATTGTAATTATCTGATCCATACTGACGTCTAGATTCGGCATAAGTCATTACTAATTGTTTTCGTGCACGCGTGATTCCCACATAACAGAGTCTTCGTTCTTCTTCTAATTTGCCAGACTCTTCCATCGACATATTGGATGGAAATAAACCATCTTCCATACCAACAATAAATACCAATGGAAATTCTAAACCTTTAGCCGCGTGTAAAGTCATTAGCTGCACACAATCATCCCACTGTGCGCCTTGCCCTTCACCCGCTTCAAGCGCGGCATGGGTAAGAAAAGCATCTAACGGTGTCATGTCTTCATATAATTCGTTATCCATATGAAAACCACGTGCAGCTACAACAAGCTCTTCTAGATTTTCAATGCGCGATTTGGCTTTTTCGCTTCCATCTTTACCGTGATGCGTCATCAAACCAGATACTTGTACGACATGATCAACTTGCTCTTTAAGTTCTAGTTCAGCAATGTCTTCTGAGAGTTTTGTCATCAAGTTCATAAACTGTGCCACAGCATTAGCAGCTCGTGCTGCCAATAAACTTGATTGCATTACTTTTTGAGCTGCTTGCCAAAGTGTAATTTGGTGTTGCTTAGCAAAGTCACGAATTAGAGCAACTGTACGCTGACCTATACCGCGCGTGGGCACATTGATAATGCGCTCAAAGGACGGATCATCATCTGTATTTTTAGCCAAACGCAAATAAGCGAGTGCATCTTTTATTTCTGCACGTTCAAAGAAACGTAAACCGCCATATACACGATATGGAATACTTTGCGATATAAAAACTTCTTCAAAAATACGCGATTGCGCATTGGAGCGATACAAAATAGCTACTTCTTCACGTTTACCATGGCAGGTATCTGTCCAATGTTTAATTTTATCCGCAACAAAACGCGCTTCATCTTGCTCATTAAATGATGCATATAAATAAATGGGGTCCCCATCGTCACCATCGGTCCATAATTTTTTCCCCATGCGGCCTTGATTGTTATCAATTAAAGAATTCGCCGCAGATAAAATAGTATTCGTAGAGCGATAGTTTTGTTCTAAGCGAAAAATTTGCGAGTTCTTAAAATCTTTTTCAAAGCTCTGAATATTTTCAATACGTGCACCTCGCCAACCATAGATGGACTGATCATCATCGCCTACTGCAAAAATTGGGTTCTGCTCCCCCGCTAATAGTTTTAACCACAAGTACTGAATAGAATTTGTATCTTGAAATTCATCTACCAATATATGACGGAACTTGGTTTGATAATGTGCGAGCAATTCCGGATGTTGTTTTAATAACTCTAAACTGCGCAGGAGTAGCTCTGCAAAATCCACTAAACCGGTTTGTTCACAAGCTTCCTGGTAAGCAGTATAAATACGAATTAACTGGCGTTGGGTAATGTCTCCATTGTCTTGCAAGTCTTTTGGACGGTGGCCTTCTTCTTTTTGGGAGTTTATAAACCAGCATGCATGTTTATGTGGCCATTTATCTTCATCTAACCCCAAACCTTGGATAACACGTTTCACTAAACGCAGCTGATCGCCACTGTCTAAAATTTGAAAACTTTGTTTGAGCTTTGCTTCCTGCCAATGTGCACGCAACATTCGATGTGAAATTCCATGAAAGGTGCCCATCCACATGCCGGCTAAGTGATTATTAAGTAGCTCTTCCACTCTTGCGCGCATTTCAGCCGCCGCTTTATTAGTGAACGTGACAGCGAGAATACTAAACGGTGATACACCTTCTACTTCACATAGCCATGCAATACGATGCACCAATACGCGTGTTTTGCCACTGCCTGCACCCGCAATTACTAATGAAGGAACTGTTGCCGCACTCACTGCATCTCTTTGCGCCTCATTTAGAGGTTCTAATATCGGAGTAACGTCCATCCCTAAAAAAACCACAGTGCCGCTAATACACCCACAAAACCAAGCACCAATACATACAATAAATTTTGGTTGGATTTTTTAATTTCTTTGCGTATCTCAATTAGTTCTTGACTATGCATTTCCAGTTTAGTTTGTCCTTGCTCAAAAGTTTTCATAGTGGAATACACTAAATCTGGAATTTCCGGTAAACGTTCTGCTAACCGAGGCAACTGTTTGCGTATTCCAGCAGCCAATGCACGCACGCCTACTTGTTCGCTCATCCAACGATCTAAAAATGGCTTGGCGGTTTTCCAAAGATCTAAATCGGGATCAAGCGTTCGCCCTAAACCTTCAATGTTTAACAAGGTTTTTTGCAACAACACAAGTTGTGGTTGCACCTCCATATCAAAACGTCTTGCAGTTTGAAATAAACGCAGCAATAAACTTCCAAATGAAATTTCACTTAACGGTCGTTGAAAAATAGGTTCACAAACAGTTCGAATCGCGGATTCAAATTGGTCCACACGTGTATAAGATGGCACCCAACCGGATTCTAAGTGCAATTCTGCTACACGCCGATAATCACGATTAAGGAACGCAAGAAGATTTTCAGCAAGATAGCGTTGATCAGATGGTGACAAAGTTCCCATGATGCCAAAGTCGACACCTACATATTTTGGATCTTCTGGGTTTTCATAAGAAACAAAAATATTCCCTGGATGCATGTCTGCATGAAAAAAATTATGGCTAAACACTTGTGTAAAAAAGATATGGCTGCCTCGGTCAGACAATTTCTTTAAGTTCACACCATGTTTGCGTAGTGCTTCAATATCATTTACCGGTATACCGTGAATACGCTCTTGTACCATTACATTGCGCGTGCACAAATCAAAATACACTTCTGGTACATAAAGATCCGTTGAGTTTTCAAAATTTCTACGCAACTGACTGGCATTGGATGCTTCGCGCATCAAATCCAATTCATCCATAATGATTTGTTCATATTCATCCACTACTTCTTTGGGGCGTAACCGTCGACCGTCTTCCCAATAACGATGTGCGATGGATGCCAACGCATGCATGAGCTCTAAATCTTTACGCACTTGCTTATGCACATCCGGACGTAAAACTTTTACCACCACATCTGTTCCATCATGTAATTTTGCGGTATGGACTTGAGCAATTGAGGCCGAAGCCAGCGGTTCTACACTGAACTCTGCGAAGGTTTTACTTACGGGTTCTTTAAAGGCTTTTTCGATGATCTCTTGCGCAACTTCACCTGAGAATGGTGGTACGCGGTCTTGTAATAACGCCAATTCATTAGCGATATCTTCGGGCAAAAGATCACGTCGTGTAGATAGGGCTTGTCCAAACTTTACAAAGATAGGGCCTAAATCTTCTAGTGCACGGCGAATGCGTGCCCCATGACTGGTTTCTAGTTTACGAAACCAGTGCCAAGGTAATAAATACAATAAAAAACGTATAGGGCGGAAAAAAGGCACTGCAAGCAGTACTTCTTCTAAGCCATGTCGAAACAACACTACGTTAATGTGCAGGATGCGGAAAAGTAAACGGATATAACGCATATTTAAGAATCTGATAGGTTTTCAATACGCTGAATACGCGCTTCTAAACGTTGCACATAAGCATCCAAATCATCTACATCACTCATGAAACGATTGATTTCAACTTTAGTGGGCAAAATGCGTGACTCTTCTTGTAAGTATTCACTTACATCCATTTGAAAATTATCTATTGAGCGTTTGCCATAGCTCCCAAAGCGTTTTGCAAAGATCCCCAACTGATAGGCAACGGAATCCCCAACATATTTTGAAGCGACTTCTTCCCAATCGATATCCACTTCTTTAAAAATTGAATGTAATTGGTTGGCAAACTCCACATCACCTTCAATTTTTAAAGAACCATTATTCAACATGGCTTGGTACTCTGCACCCAAACCCATTCTAACCAAACTGATAATATTAGAATGTATTGTTGTCGTAAATTCTTGTTGGCTTTCTTCTTGCTCTTCATTCACCAAATGCTCACTCACTGTAATACCGGATGACTCGGGTGTAGCAATAAAATTCTTGTCAATATCATTTAAGTGAACGAGTAATAGTTTACCTTCATACTGATTTAACTTAGCCGCGACCTCAGGATCACTATCTAAATATTTCTGCACCGCATTATTGATAAGCTTGAGTAACATATTTTTTAAATAGATAGTTTGTAACCGCGATGAATGCTAACGATTCCGCCGTTTAAATTTAAATAATCGCATTTTTCAAAACCTGCGGTTTCAATCATCGACCTCAGGGTTTCTTGATCAGGGTGTTTACGAATGGATTCAGCTAGGTACTGATAACTATCTGCATCTTTAGCAATAATCTCACCCATCCTTGGTAAAAACTTAAATGAGTAAGCATCATATATATCTTGCATCCATTTTTGTGGTTTAGAAAATTCCAACACTAATAATTGACCGCCAGGTTTTAATAATTTAAATATTTCGCGTAATGCTTTGCTCTTGTCAGTAAAATTACGCAAACCGAATGCAATCATCACACGATCAAAATGATCATCAGGGAAAGGCAAGTTCTCGCCCATCGCTTGCACATAACGAACATTATTTAACAAACCTTTATCCACCATGCGTCTACGACCCTCTTCTAGCATCGCACCATTGGGATCACATAAAATTACTGAACCCTGCTTGTCTAACTTCGGCACAATTAAAGTAGAGATATCACCTGTGCCTGCTGCCAAATCCAGAATTTGAAAATGGGGGCGGATATTTGCCAAGTGGATAAATTGTCGCTTCCATAATCGATGCATCCCGAATGACATCACATCATTCATCACATCATATTTGCCGGCGACCGACTCAAAGACAGCCGTAACTTTTTCAGTTTTCTCCTCAGGACTTACATCCTGATAGCCAAAATGTGTGGATTTATCAGACATACATGCTTAATTCTTATAGATATTTTCTGGTTTTCTTCTGGGCACAGTTTAAACAAAATCAGCGCCCAATGGGGATTAGATTTTGCTAGAGTTAGCCTAAGGTTGGCCAGGGTACTGCTAAAGAAATGTTTGACTTGTCAAAAATACCATCACTACTCATGCTGATATGTTTTATTGGCATCGTAGTATCCATCTGGATTGCACTAGATCCCATCCGACAAAAACAAAGAAAACCGAAATATTTTTTAGTTACATTGGTTTTCTTTGCAGGGTTTTTACTAGTTGCTTGGTGGGACATGTGAGTGAGCGCAGGGTAGTAAGCGCAGGGATGCGCGAATATGATATCCATCAGGGATGATGCAACCAAATAAAGTTTGGTAAACTAAAATAATGCACCGGTTGGAAAATTCAAAGTATAAATTCAAAATGACTGTTAACGACCCAAAGCTGACATTCATACTGGATCGGGTTTTTTGTGATTAAGTTGATTTGCAGGTTTATATTCCTAATTGTGATCACAATTCCTTTTGTCTCAACAGGAATTTGTGACTCGTGGAGTTTTCCAAAAAAAGCTGATGAAACTGTATATAAATACGGTGAAACCAAAATAATTAAAACAATAGATGGAAGAAATAACGATCAATATCCAGATTACATCATAGATATATATAACAAAGACAAACTTGTTGCTAAATATAGAGGAATTTCATTTCAGCATATAGCTGCTTCTAAAAATAATGATGTCTTTATTGGTATTTCAAATGATGGGCTTCCTGGTACGGCTTTTGTTGTGTTTGATTCAAAAGGTAATCTGAGGATTGAAGCTAAGCATTATATGTTTCCACTTCAATACTGTGATGAATCAGTGACACGATTTAGAGTGTGGTATGACAATGAAAACCCTAATCTTCATTTCATATATTCAGACTCTGATGAGTTTGAAGATATAGTACTAAATGGTTGTGGCGGTAAAGAAATAAAGATCATTGAGCATTTGTTCAATAGCAGGACATATGAGAGCCTGCCTGAAAACGCAGATTAAATAAATGACCGCTATTGGCCTAAAGCAGACAAATTTAAATAAGAATAATTAACTTTAATAAGAAAGTTAGTTTATTGTCCTTTAACCACTGTTTTTCCGCTCATAGCCCGCTTCTTTTAAACGTTCTAAGTAACGTGACCAATTTGCCTCTTTGTTTGTACCTAAATTATGTAAATGGTCCCAGGAAAAAATACCTGAATCATGGTTATCATCAAACACCAGTTGCACTGCATAATTGCCAACTGGATTGATCGCAGTAATATTTACATCTTCCTTTCCGACTTGCAGTACTTCTTGACCCGGTCCATGACCCTGCACTTCTGCAGAAGGCGAGTGTGTGCGCAAATATTCGCAAGTCAGTTTAAAATGCTTACCATCATCAAATTCTATTTCTAAAATTCTGGACTTTTGATGTAACTCAATTTTTGTGGGAACTGCTATAGCCATAAATATAAAATCCTGGTGCTCTTGCTCATAAGATGTACTTAGATAAATCTTGATCTTTAACAAGCTCTCCAATATTTTCATCTACATACCCAGCATCTACGGTAAACGATTTACCGCTTTCATCCGGTGCGCTGTAGGAAATATTTTCTAATAGCCTTTCCATTACGGTATGCAAGCGACGTGCTCCAATATTTTCGGTAGATTCATTCACATCATGTGCAACTTGAGCAATTTTTCGTACGCCATCTTGTGCAAAATCGAGCTTTACACCTTCAGTATCTAGCAGTGCGGTATATTGCTCTGTTAAAGATGCATCCGGCTCAGTAAGAATTCGAACAAAATCGTCAGTTGATAGCGCTTTTAGTTCTACACGTATGGGTAAACGACCTTGTAGTTCTGGAATAAGATCAGATGGTTTGGAAACATGAAACGCACCTGAGGCTATAAATAAAATATGATCTGTTTTAACGATACCGTATTTCGTGTTGACAGTGCAGCCTTCTACCAAAGGTAACAAATCGCGCTGCACCCCTTCACGTGATACGTCCGCACCACTAGTTTGGCTATTTTTAGCAACTTTATCGATTTCATCTAAAAATACGATGCCATTTTGCTCTACATTTTCTAGTGCGTTCGCTTTGAGCTCTTCTTCATTTACCAGTTTATGCGCTTCTTCATCCGTTAATGCCTTCATCGCATCTTTGATACGCATTTTTCGTGTTTTCTTTTTTCCAGTATTTAAATTTTGAAACATACCGGTTAACTGACTCGCCATTTCCTCCATACCCGGCGGTGTCATAATCTCAACGCCTACGGGTGTTGCAGCTAAATCGATTTCGATTTCAGTATCGTCTAAATCACCTTCACGTAATTTTTTGCGAAACTTTTGACGTGTTTCTAGATTGTAGTCAGGCCTCTCTTCGGATGGATCTACACGTGAGGGTACGAGAATATCTAAGATACGATCTTCCGCAGCTTCTTCAGCACGAAAGCGGACTTTTTCCATTTCTGTTTCGCGCATCATTTTGACAGCGGTATCAACCAAATCGCGAATGATGGAATCAACCTCTTTACCCACATAACCTACTTCGGTGAATTTTGTTGCTTCAACCTTTATAAAAGGCGCATTGGCTAGTTTTGCCAAACGACGTGCGATTTCAGTCTTACCCACACCGGTAGGGCCTATCATTAAAATATTTTTAGGTGTGACTTCTACACGCAACTCTTCAGGCAATTGTAGGCGACGCCAACGATTACGTAATGCAATCGCAACGGCACGTTTGGCTTCATCCTGACCAACAATATGCTTATCAAGTTCTTGTACGATTTCACGTGGTGTCATGTTTGACATATAAAAAGGCTTTTCCTAAAAGTTTGTTATAGCTCTGCTTTTATAGTTCTTCGATAGAGATATTAGTATTGGTATAAATACAAATGTTGGCAGCAATATTTAAAGACTTTTCGACAATTTCTTTGGCACTTAATTCTGTATTTTCTAACAACGCTCTAGCTGCGGCTTGAGCAAACGGCCCACCTGAGCCAATAGCAACCAGTGCGTCTTCAGGTTCAATCACATCGCCATTACCCGAAATAATAAGCGAAGTTTCTTTATCCGCGACTGCAAGTAAGGCCTCTAATCTGCGAAGCATACGATCTGTACGCCAATCTTTTGCGAGTTCAACAGCAGCACGTGTAAGTTGACCGTTATGTTGCTCGAGCTTTGTTTCAAACCGTTCGAACAATGTGAACGCATCGGCCGTCCCGCCCGCAAAGCCTGCGATGACTTTGTCGTTATACAAACGACGAATTTTACGCGCATTACCTTTCATGATGGTGTTACCAAGCGAGACCTGGCCATCGCCACCTAATGCCACGCTGCCATTGCGACGCAGTGAGACAATCGTTGTGCCTTTGAACTGTTCCATAGAGTGAATGTGTTGTTAAGTAAGAAGTAGAATATGCATTTTCAGTTATTCTACATTGGGTTTCTATAACCCATTTTCAAGAGCTCAGATCGAACTATTAACGGGAAAAATGTGGGGTTTATTCGTCTTCGGTGAAGTCGTTATTTAAATTTCTTGGATGTGTTTTTTTGGCACGAGGGTGGGCCTCGTCATACACCTGGGCAAGATGTTGAAAATCCAGATGTGTATACACTTGCGTAGTACTGATGTCAGCATGTCCGAGCATTTCTTGTACGGCACGCAAATCTCCGCTGGATTCTAATAAATGACTGGCAAATGAATGTCGCAACATATGTGGATGCACATGTTTATCAATGCCTTGTTCTCTTCCAAGTTGCGCCATACGTTGTTGCACCGCACGAGGAGATAATCGTTTACCACGATTATTCACGAATACGGCTAATTCATTTTCACTTGCAATATTTGGGCGTGCTTCAAGCCAACGCTTTAATGCTTTACAGGCATTTGCGCCAATAGGTAAGTAGCGCATCTTGTTGCCTTTACCCATTACCTGAACTTGTGCTTGGTGGAGATCGATAGCATCTAAGTTTAGATTTACTAATTCTGCTAAACGTAAACCGGATGAGTACATCAATTCCATCATCGCTACATCACGTAGCTTAAGAGGATTTTGCGGCCCTTCATTAAGTAATCGATTAATTTCATCAACATCTAATAAATTAGGTAGTTTCTTCTGAATGCTGGGCCCGCTTACATCGGCTACAGGATTGTTCTCTACTAACTGCTCACGTTGTAAAAAGGTAAAAAAGCCACGGATAGCACTGAGTGAGCGATGCAGGCTCCTTGCGGAAACACCGCGTCTGCGTCGCGAACCGGCGAAATTGCGCACGTGCAGACTATCTACATCGCAACAATCATAAACATTTACGGCATTGATAAATTCGAAAAACTGTTGAAGGTCTCTTTGATAGCTATCTAATGTAGCGGGAGAGTAGCGGCGTTCATCCTGTAGATATCGCAGGTAACGCTGAAAAAGTTGTTGGGTAGTTTGTTGTCCTGTTTCAGGACTGGTTACTACTGCCATAGGCAAACCTAAATTTACGAAACTGTCTGCTAACTTAGCATTAATTCAGTGTATTTGTATAACTTTAAACTTTATTTAACAGATAAAATTAATGTATTAAAGGTTTATCGGTAATTTTAATCGAAATTATTTGCCGAGCTAATATTTTCTGCTTTATTCGTCTATAGAAACAAACTGCTGCAGTTTAGCTCCTACAATCTCACCTAAATTTCCTAAAAATAAAGTACCCATTCCACTTTGGAAACGATTAGCGTCTGTGCTGCCTAAAAACAATACACCCAGTTGATGTTTTTTCTTCAATGCTACCGCTGCTGCTGAGCGAATGGGTTTTTTGGCTTTTTCATTATCAAAAACATTATCAATTTGTCGCTTGGTAAGAAATGCCACACCACGACGCCGACTAGAGAATAAGTCCTGAATAAGTTTTGATTTTTGTAATGTCCGCTCCATTTCAGAGCAGTTTTTAACACTGGTATCTGGCAACAATTCGAACAAACGCAACAGCACTTTTGTTCCTGGAAAATCTGTATGTAGTAGTTCGCATATACCCGCAAGCGATTCATCAAAGCCTTTGATGGAAACTAGACCTAAAGTTAATGCATGTAGGCGACGACTTACCCGTTCATTTTCTTTAGCTACAGTGATGAGCTGATGAAGCTTGTGGTCAAGCTCTTTATTCTTATTTCGAAGTAGTTCTACCTGACGCTCAACCAGTGAAACGGCTTCTCCAGTCTCATGTGGAATAGCGAGTGTTTCAATTAACTCGCCATGGTGCATAAAAAAATCACTATGCGTTCTCAAATAACGTGCAACTTGCTCACGTGTTAATTTTACCTTCGGTCCGCTTGCAGGTTCACTCGTTGCTATCTTGGCGGATAATTTAGGCTTGCTCTGTGTCGTCATAAGTTAAGACTCCCCTCAAAACTATATTGCGCAGGCCCCGTCATCATCACGGGTGCTGCGTGGTTATCACACTCAATCTGCAAACTTCCGCCAAGCAGGTCTACAGTTACACTCTTATCTAACAGGCCGCGGGCCTGTCCGATTGCAACGGCTGCACATGCTCCTGTGCCACAAGCACTTGTTTCACCCACGTGTCTTTCAAAAACACGCAATGCGATGTGCTCAGGACTTAACACTTGCATAAACCCTACGTTAGCTTTGTTTGGAAACATCGAGTGTTTCTCTAGTTTGGGGCCTAAAATACCTACGGGTGCTTTATTTATATCTTCTACCTGCAATACTGCATGGGGGTTGCCCATTGAAACTGCGCCTATTTCCACTTGTTCACCCTCAACATCAAGCTGATAACTTAATGCTTGGGCTTCTGCTGAAAACGGAATTTCTCCAGGCTCAAAAATGGGTACTCCCATATTTACAGTTACCATATCGCCTTCGTGCAGGTAAATTTGATATACACCACTAATTGTTTTGATGTTTATAGAAGTTTGGTTTGTTAATCCATTTAATGCTAGAAACTTGCCAATACATCGTGCGCCGTTTCCACATTGTTCAACTTCTTCTCCATTGCTGTTGTAGATTTGATAGTTGAAATCAATTTCCGCATCTGTCGCAGGACGAATGACTAAAACTTGATCACAACCTACACCTAATTTTCGATCTGCAATCCAACGAATTTTTTCGCTAGTAAGTTGCACATCTTGATTCACAGCATCGAAGACGACGAAATCATTACCTAATCCGTGCATTTTTGCAAATCGAACTTGCATAACTAACTAGTATTTTATGGTAGTAAAAAAAATTTAATTAATCCTATTCATTAAGAATATTCTTTAGAGTATTACAAATACTACTTCATTAAACGAACATACTCTTTGTAAATGCACTTATCCATTACCGTGAAAATGTTTTCTTGATGGGCACGGTTTGCACTTTCTACATCCACAACACCTTCTTGTAACCATAATGCACTGATTTTTTTGTTTATGCATTGCTCAGTTATTTCCGCTACATACTTTGGAGCACGAAACACATCCACTAAATCTACTGTAAATGGTATTTCTTGCAATGAAGCATATGCTTTGATGCCTAGAACTTCAGTGACTGCTGGTCGAACCGGGATAACTTCGTATCCAAACTCTAGCAAGTGCTTAGCAACGCGATAACTAGGCCTGTTTTCTTTGGGTGATAATCCAATCACCGCAATTGTTCTAACACGTTTAAAAAGGTCAATCAGTGCTTCATCACTTGGCAGTACATAGGTATCTTGCATACATTAACTCATTGTAAGTAACCATAAATAAGCACATGTCGATCGCTTACTTTGTCTATATGTAAACCATCTAATCCTGCATTAGTAATTTGTAGACGTAATTCATCAGGCGTAAATGCTGCTAATAACGAGTTGTAAAAGTCTCTGCGTAAAATTTCAGGTTCATCGCTTGCATATTGATCAACTAATTGTTGCGCATCGTGTATAGACTCAGGTCGATATAAATCACAAACATATATTGCTGTATCGTCTGTAGCGAATTGTTTAATCGTTGACCACATATGCTGTGGATCATGTAAATGATGCAACAAACTATTTGAAATAATAGCCTGATAGGTTTTATTTTTAATGGAGCAATTTGGCAATTGTTGCAAATGCAATGTAATTCGATTAGTTAATGAATGGCTAGATATTAATATTTCAGCTTGCGTAAGCATCTCTTCTGCTCCATCAATTGCATCGATGTGGCATTCCTCATAACGCTGTGCAAAACGTACCGTAACATCTCCCGACCCGCATCCTAGGTCCAGCACTTCATGTAATGGTTCAATAGCTGGAAAGATTTGTGAAAAATTATCAATTATCGATTGGTGTGCTTCTTCAAAATCTGCATTGGAATAGGCCAAAACCTGCTCTGGATCGTTCATAAGTTCCGGTTCAACTATTCTTTCCATTTTTGGGCTAGCCATCCGGAATGATTTCGTTTGCCATCAGCTGGTCAAATGTTTCGCGTAAACGTATTAAGTGAACCTGATCTCCATCCACTAGTATTTCTGCAGCACGTAAGCGAGTATTGTAATTACTCGCCATTACCGAGCCATACGCCCCGGCAGCATGCACTGCAAGTAAAGTGCCTTCTTGTATAGCAAGCGTACGCTGCTTACCAAGGAAATCACCTGTCTCGCACACCGGACCTACTACATCATAGGTTGCAGAAGATTCCGTTGTTTGCTCGATAGTTGTAATGTCGTGCCAGGCCGAATACAGAGATGGACGCATAAAATCATTCATGGCGGCATCCACTAAAGCAAAATTTTTATCGCGGGTTTCTTTTATATGCTCTACACGAGTAAGTAATATTCCAGCATCACCTACTATCGAGCGACCAGGTTCAATGAAAATCTCAATGTCTCGTCCCTCCATAAAAGGCGCGAGCGTTTCAGCATATTGCGCTGCACTGGGGGGATGATCATCATCTTGATAACGAATGCCTAAACCGCCTCCAACATCTACATGTTGTAGCACAATGCCAATACCGGCTAATTCATCGACAAGAGCAAAAACTTTTTCAAAACTCATTTGGAATGGACTTAAATCCAGTAATTGTGAACCGATATGACAATCCACACCCACGGCTTTTAAATGACTACACTGTTCTATTTGTTGGTAGATATCCAAAGCTAAATTGATATCCACACCAAACTTATTTTCTTTTAAACCTGTGGCTATATATGGATGCGTGTTCGCATCTACGTCTGGATTTACACGTAATGAAACATTGGTCTGTATATCCATCTCACGTGTAATCGCATCTAGTCGTGCAAGCTCCGCTATCGATTCTATATTGAAACAATCCACGCCCATGACTAGAGCTCGACGAATTTCATCAGATCGCTTTGCGACACCAGAAAAAACAACTTTGTTGACATCGCCACCTGCGCGAATAACGCGTTCCAACTCACCTATGGAGACGATATCAAAGCCCGAACCAAGCTTTGCAAGTAAGTTCAAAACAGCAAGGTTCGAATTAGCCTTCACGGCATAACAAATACGCGAAGGCCATTTACTCAAGGCATTTTCAAAAGCGCGATAATTCTTTTCAATTGTGGCTTTAGAGTACACATAGCAGGGCGTGCCATATGCTTCTGCAACTTCATGCAAATTTACATTTTCGGCATGTAATACTTTATTACTATATTCAAATGCGCTCATGGCTGTGTGCACCAAAAAAAATTAATCAACTATGGATACGTGTTTGTGAAAAAGGTTTCAAAAAGAATTAATTTTTTGATTTTTTCGCTTCGGATTCTGCTTGTTTTTCTTTTTGTGGAATTTCGTTTTCTGGCAGATATAGATCCCCTGTTTGCCCACAAGAGACTATATGCAATGAAGCAATGATAAAAAACACAAGTAGATAGGGTTTGAGTTGCATCGTCGCTATACTCTTTCAAAACTGGTCGCTATTGTATAGACCATTCAGGCGACAAGAAACCTTAACGCAATAAAATCACAGGGGAATCAAAACCATGTCTCTGCAAGCAATTCAAATCGATACTCAAAATAATCCAAATTGTGCAGTTATTTGGTTACATGGGCTGGGTGCAAATGGCCATGATTTTGAGCCAATAGTCTCCGAATTAAACCTGCCAGATTCGATACGTGCGAGGTTTATATTTCCACATGCCCCGGTACGAGCTGTCAGCTTAAATAGCGGTATCCAAATGCCTGCGTGGTATGACATTTACAGTCTGGAAATGGATAGCAAAGAGGACATACAGGGTGTAGAAAAAATCACACATGAAATACATGCCATGATTGATGATCAATTTCACCAAGGAATTGCTGTTAATAAAATTGTGTTAGCAGGTTTTTCTCAGGGTGGGGCATTGGCTTTGTATGCAGGTCTTACGTTTTCAAAAAAATTATCCGGATTAATGGGGCTGTCCTGTTATCTACCTTTACGTGATCAAATTGAAGAGGCATCCAAATTCGCATCACGTGGACTACGTATTTTTTTAGCGCATGGAGAATATGATGATGTTGTACCGATGACGTATGCTCAGACTGCTAAAGAAATTTTAGAAGAGCAAAAATTTATTGTGCAATGGCACACCTACCCCTGTGCACACACGGTATGTGCTGAAGAGATTCAAGATATTCGCAAGTTTTTATTAGACTGTTGGCAGTGAAGTTTAAACTAACTCTTTCATTCGCTGTTTAGCTAACTCGATTTGTTCTTTGACTCTTGCGGGTGCGGTTCCACCATAAGTATTCTTGGAGGCAACCGAACCATCTAGCGAAAGTATCTCGAACACATCTTCTGAAATAGATGGACTAAATTTTTGTAGTTCATCCAGTCTTAATTCATCCAATCTTTTATTCTGCTGAATAGCATACTTCACTGTTTTACCAACTACTTCATGCGCGTCACGAAATGGAACTCTCTTTTGCACAAGATAATCTGCAAGGTCTGTTGCCGTGGCATAACCTTGTTGCACTGCATTCAATAACACTTCGCGGTTCACAGAAATATGCGGCAGCATATTCGCAAATGCTAGAACACAGTCGTGGACCGTATCTACTGTATCAAATAACGGTTCCTTATCTTCCTGATTATCCTTGTTATAGGCTAGTGGCTGACTCTTCATCAAAGTCAGTAAAGCAAATAAATTTGCGTACACACGCGATGTTTTACCGCGCACGAGCTCAGGCACATCGGGATTTTTTTTCTGCGGCATAATAGATGAACCCGTACAAAAACGATCAGGCAATTCAATAAAATTGAATTGTGTTGAAGTCCACAGCACAAGTTCTTCTGCAATACGTGAGAGATGTGCGAACAAGATTGCTCCGAATGCACAAAATTCGATAGCAAAATCACGATCGCTTACGGAATCTAAACTGTTATGACTTATAGACGCAAAATTAAGTTTTTCTGCAACAAACTCTCTATCCAATGCAAAACCGCTCCCTGCAAGTGCTGCAGAACCTAATGGCATGACATTGGTGCTAACCAGGCATTGTTGTAATCGAGTTCGATCACGCTGAATCATTTCAAACCAAGCTAACATGTGATGCCCAAACGTAATTGCTTGTGCAACTTGCAAATGAGTAAAACCGGGCATGATGGTATCGCTTTCTTGTTCAGCAATTTTCAAAATAGCTTGTTGTAATGATTCAAGACGTGTATCGATCTCCTCGATTGCCTCCCTTAAATAAAGTCGCACATCTGTGGCCACTTGATCATTGCGAGATCGACCTGTATGAATCCGTTTTCCAGCTTCACCGACTAATTCTGTAAGACGCGCTTCGATATTCATGTGCACATCTTCAAGACTGGTTTTCCAATCAAATTTGCCTGCCTCTATCTCGGCTTCGATTTTATCAAGCGCTTCGAGCAATAAATCGCAATCTTTATCGTTGAGTACGCCAATATGCGCGAGCATTTGAGCATGTGCCCGCGAAGCAAGGATGTCTTGTTTAAAAAGTCGTTTATCAAATCCCACAGATGCGTTAAATTGTTCAACAAATTCATCTGTAGCTTCGGTAAAACGACCTCCCCATAATTTTGAATCCTTGTTACTCATCTTTCTGGTTCATACATTCCGCTAACATAATTAGGGGCGAAGTATAGCACTAGCTTACCTAGCCACATCGAAGCTTGATTCTCACAGTTGTTATAGAATAGTTATGGTGAATAAATCCCAAGCAGACACTAAAAAAACTTCCAATAGCGAAAGAGAAGCTGGTGAACGCACTTTTCTTCCCGACTTTTGCAATGCCCGAATCATCTTTTTAGCAATATTAATCGCTCAGCTACTATCATTAATCCTAACCTTAGCAGGAGGGCTTTCAAGACCTGATTTTTGGGTATACCTATCTCTGGTGTCATTGTTTGTCACCTTTATCGCTATCGGTAATATTCTGGTGTTGTGTGTCAGTCGCAGGTTCTTACAAAATTTACACCCTGCAGTCGCAGCTATTAGTTACTACGTACTGAGCTTAAGTATCACCTTGGTAGTGTCCATTGTTGGAATAATCGTCACGCCATCGGAAGCACTATGGGCTGCTTCCCCTGAAAATGTACAAAGAATTGGTCTGCTGCATATCCTCACCAGTGATATTTTGATTCGTAATATGGCAATCAGCGCGATCGTGTCGGCTGTGGCATTGCGTTATTTTTATGTGCTGCATCAATGGAAAGCCAATATACAGGTAGAAGCACGCTCACGAATTCAGGCATTACAAGCTCGAATCCGGCCTCATTTTTTGTTTAATAGTATGAACACAATTGCAAGCTTGACGCATTCCCATCCTGATTTGGCAGAGAAGGCTGTAGAAGATTTAGCCGATTTATTTCGAGCCTCATTAGGCCACCAGGACAAAGTCACGCTACAGGAAGAGCTCAATTTCACGAAACGCTACATAAATATGGAGAAACTGCGCTTAGGGGATCGCCTAACTGTTGAATTAAAAATACAACAAGGTATAAGCTTAAACACCAAGGTTCCAGCCTTAATTCTTCAACCAATAGTAGAAAACGCAATTTACCATGGAGTTGAACCCCTCACTAAAGGTGGCACAGTTAATATAGACATTACTTCCACTCAGCACGATTTACACTTTACAATTAGCAACCCAGTTGGAGACATAAATATTGACCAAAAACGCCCTGGCAATAAAATGGCGCAAGAAAACATCAGACAGAGGCTACAATTAGCATATGGTGATTTCAGCAGAATGGACATTCGCCATGAGCAAGGCTTTTATAAGGTTTCATTTAACATTCCTATCGAGGCAGATGTATGAAAATTTTGATCGTAGATGACGAAGCTCCCGCACGTGATCGCCTAGCACATATGCTAGGCAGCATAGATGATGTACAAACCGCTGGGGAAGCTAGCAACGGCATTGAAGCTGTAGAGATGGTGCAATCTACGCGCCCAGATGTGGTGCTCATGGATATTCGTATGCCTGGTATGGATGGCCTGGAAGCGGCACGGCATCTAACCGAAATGGACGAACCCCCAGCCATTATCTTCACTACCGCTTACAGCGAGCATGCACTGGAGGCATTTGATACATCGGCTGTTGGTTACCTTGTAAAACCGGTGAGACAAGAAAAACTGGAAACTTCCATTGCACGCGCCAAAAAACTCACAAAAGCGCAAATCGCGACATTAAATACTGAAACTGACAGCCAAGGCCGAAGCCATATTTGCGCACGTATTCGTGGCAACCTTGAGTTGATTCCTGTCGATGAAATTCTTTACTTTCAAGCCGACCAAAAATACATCACTGTACGCCATTTGGGCGGTGAAGTACTGATAGAGGACGCACTAAAGAATTTAGAAAGTGAATTTGAAGGTAAATTAATTCGCATTCACCGCAATGCCTTAGTTAGTACACACTACATCAGTGGCATGGAAAAAAATCAGGATGGTCGCTTTGTGGTTACTTTCCGCGAGATTGAAGACCGACTTGAGATTAGTCGTAGACATGTCGCAGAAGTGCGTAAATTCTTGAAGTCTAGATAATTCGCCATTGTTCTAACAATTTGCACGTCTTGTTTATTAAGGCGTGCTATTTCTCCCGACAATGGAATTAAGAATTGCAACCCGTAAGAGTGCGCTAGCACTTTGGCAGGCAGAAGAAGTTTCACGCTTGTTGCGTGAAGCACATGGCGATAGCCTTACCGTCAAACTCATCAAAATGACGACAACGGGTGATCAATTATTACAAGAGTCACTCGCTACCCAAGGAGGGAAAGGTCTTTTTGTAAAAGAACTTGAGCGCGGATTATTAGAGCATGATGCTGATATTGCAGTTCATTCCATGAAGGATGTGCCAATTGAGCTGCCTGATTCACTACATTTACCTGTTATTCTTAAACGTGCGAATCCATGTGATGCGTTCGTATCTAACACGTATGATGAGTTAGATACCTTACCTAAAAATGCAATTGTGGGCACATCAAGTTCACGACGTGCATGTCAAATTATGGCCTCGTATCCGCAATTAGAAATAAAATTACTGCGTGGCAATGTAAATACTCGTCTCACCAAATTAGACGAAGGGCAATATGATGCAATCATACTTGCCGTAGCAGGCTTACAACGTCTTGGATTTGATAAAAGAATACGCACACATCTCTCTATCGACATATCCCTACCTGCAATAGGTCAAGGTGCTATTGGTATTGAATGCCGTAAGGACGATAAAGAAATAGAAAAATTAATCGCACCTTTAAATCATAGTGAAACAAATATTTGTGTCTCTGCAGAACGCGCAATTAGTCAAAGTCTAGAAGGGGGTTGTCAGCTCCCTATAGCTGCATATGCACAACTTGATAGTGATGTGATCCATTTACGTTCTCTCGTAGGTATGCCTGATGGCAGTAAAATTTGTCGCAGCGAATCCAGCGGCCCAAAAACAAACCCAATAGAATTGGGTCGTGAAGTTGCTGCGGAGTTAGTTAGATTAGGAGCTAGCGATATTCTTAAAGCCTGTTCATAGATCTCAGGGGGATCGATATTGGCGAGACGCAAACAGCACATATTTAATATTTCAGCAGCCTATAGCGAACGAAATCCACGCAGAATGTTCTTATCCTTCCTGTGTAAAATCAATTTATAAATTATTTCGGTAAAATAAGTTAGCTACTTTTGATCAGCTGAGGGATTCATGTCTGTAAACACTGCACTTGAAGGTAAAACAGTTGTCGTTACCCGCCCACTAGCACAGGCTCAGCAGCTGTTAGAAACTTTAGAAAGTCATCTAGCAACAACGGTACATTTTCCTGTCATTGAAATTCAACAAACTGAAAACATAAATAATGTACAACAACAGTTTAATAACCTAGCAAATTTTCAGATTGTCATTTTTATTAGTGCTAATGCGGTGCATCATGCAATTTCATTGGCAAAAGAATTAAACATTACGTTTGAAAACTGTAAATTAGCAGCGGTAGGCCCTTCTACCAAGCGTGCATTAGAGAAGCATGGCTACAGGGTTGATATCATTCCGCAAGTAAACTTTAATAGTGAAGCTCTATTAGAAGAGCCTTCATTAAAAAACATTGCTGGGAAGAGCATTCTAATAGTACGTGGGCATGGTGGGCGTGAATATTTGCGTCACGCATTAGAATCTCGTGGAGCAAATGTAGAATACGTCGAAGTGTATCAACGCAAACTCCCTGAAAATCGCAATACGATTAAATTAGAAAAATTACCCATAAATAACAGCTTTGTACTTTTATATAGCGTAGAGTCAGCACAAAATCTATGGTCACTTTGCACACCAGACGAACACGAATGGCTAAAGAAGGTCACGTTTATAATTGCAAGTGAACGAATAGCAGAAGCAACTACTAGGGTTGAGTATGTAAATAATTCTATAATAGCTGAAAATCCAAGTGATCAGGCGATGCTGGCAGCACTAATAGACCGATCCATAACCCAGTAAGTGTTTCCAGACAGTGTCATTAAGACACTCTAGAATAAGAATATTGAGAAATTAGACCATGTCAGATAAACAACAAAATCCCAAATCTACTGATACAAACCCTTCATCAAATAATAATTCCAAAAAAAGTTCTGGAGGATTTGGTCGTTTTTTTGTTGCCTTATTAGCGTTACTTGCCTTGTTACTTTCAGGCACTGGTATCGTGATTGGGTATAAGGCTTGGTTGGATATGAATAAACGTTTGGATCAAGCAGCAGTGGACCGTCAATCAATCGCGCATGAAATCGCTACCATAGATGAAAGTATAAAATTACAAAGTTTCAAAAAACAAGTCGAGAACAACGTTGAACAAGTCAATCAACAAGTTGATGATTTAGCAATTGAAATACAAAAACAAGCAGACGCCCAACAAGATATCAGCTTAACCACACAAGAAACCCTCGCGATTGTAAATCGTAGTCAACTAGGTTGGGGATTAAAAGAAGTTGAACATGTGTTGCGTATGGCAAACCATCGACTTCGCATTGAACGTGATGTTTCTGGCAGCATCACTGCGTTGAACGCTGCCAGCAACCGTCTTCATGAACTTAAAGATCCGCGCTTACTACCAATCAGAGAAACTATTTCTAAACAAATTGGGAAATTAAAAAACTTTCCTTATCCCGATTGGGTTGGTATTAGTTTACAGCTAGATAATCTTCTTGCGGGACTAAAACGAAACATTATTAAAAGTGCTAAGCATAAACAAGACAGCATGACTGATAAAAATGAAGAACAAAAGAATAAGGAGAACCTCACTGGCTGGGAAAAACTTGTGGATGGTGTGAAAAGCTCAATTAACGATTCAATAAAAGTAACCAAAGAAGAGCAAAGAATAAAAATGTTTATCAGCCAGCAAGAAAGTGAACATGCGTATGAGTTTTTACGTGGTAAATTACTTGGCGCAAAATATGCTGTTGCCAGCCGAGATGACGAAGCCTACCACCGTGAACTTGAAGCTGCACTTGCCTGGTTAGCCTCTGACGATACCTTGACAGGTAAAAGGGAAGTCATTGAGGAATTGGACGAACTTAATGGTATTAACTTAGAACCTGAATTACCGGACATTACCGAAGCAAATACTTTATTGTCAGAAATTGCTGCAAACATTGATAACAGTTACTAATACTAATTAAATGATTCGAGCGTTATTGGTCTTTATTTTCTTTCTAGCTGTATTCACAGCTGCTGTTTTTATTGTAATGCAAGCTCCAGGGTTTGCGAGTTTTACTTATGGTGATACTACTTATGAATTGCCATTAGTAGAATTTGTAATTGGGTTATTTGTTTTATTCACAATATTTTATATTTTAATTCGTTTATTTAGTTTGATTTTTAGTGCCCCTAAACGAATTCATTCAGCTATGGATCGTCGTCGTCATTACAAAGCACTAGGTGACACTCAACAAGGTTTAACAAAATATGTGCAGGGTGACTGGGCTCAGGCGGAAAAACTTTTATTGCGCGGTGCTGATAATTCATCAACTTCCGCTATAAACTATATTTGGGCAGCACGTGCTGCACATAAGCGCGGTGATTTTTCTGATCGTGACGCTCATCTTGCCTCTGCAAAAAAAGCTAGTCCCAATGAAACATCTGCCCTTGAAGTGCTGCAAGCAGAGCTATTATTAGAGCAACAAATGCCTGAACAAGCTTTGGCAAACTTAAACAAGCACAGTGATGCGATTCGTACAAATCCTAAAATTACGACCATGTTTGCGAATGCTTACGAACAACTGAAAGATTGGGAGAAATTAGCCGATATTATTCCGCAGCTTAAAAGTAGTAAAAATTTAGATGAAAGTTATTTTCATCAAGTAGAGAAACAAGCGTTAAAAGGTTTGCTTAGCAATAATCAAAGCGATGCTGAAAAAATCGGCGCAAAGTTCAAAGACTCATTGTTAGCCGATAAAGAACTCATTGTCGATTACGTTAATGCATTACGAATACAAGATAAACATGAGTTGGCTGAAAGTGTTGCCGCTTCCGCATTAAATAAGAATTGGTGCTCGATGCTGGTACGAGAATATGGTTTGATAGATTTAACAGATACCACTCAAGCATTAAATAACGTTGAAAAGTGGGCTGAGCAACATACTGATGATGCATATCTATACCTCACTTCTGGGCGTATCTGTATTAAAGCCCAACTTTGGGGCAAAGCTAAGGCATACTTTGAATCAAGCTTAAGCCGTAAACCGCTCGTAGAAACCTATGCAGAACTCGCCGCCTTACATGAACAATTAGGCGAAACCGATGAAGCACAACGTTGTACAAAAAAAGGTTTAAAAATAGCTGCCCGAAGTAATTAGTATTTCAAAAACATTTTTTCTTAAATCATTAAAGTGACTACTATTTGTCACAGTAAGCTTGTAAATTTTCGGTGAGATTGACTTGAATATTTCGCTTGGCTTAAGTATTTTGCGCTTACTAATTCAAACACTTTTCTATCTAGCCAAAATCCTATATTAGCAATGTACCTTCGTCTCCTTATCGCCTTCCTTGTGTTATTCGTATTATGGATACTTTTATCAGGATACTTTGGCACACTTTTACTATCACTTGGTGTACTGAGTTGTGCATTTGTTGCCTGGGTGTCAGAAAAATTCGGATTATTTAGCAGTGATTTTTCAACACTTAAACTCAATCTCAAAATTCCAGCTTTTTTACCTTGGTTCTTTATCGAAGTCGTTAAATCTAATATTGATGTAAGTTGGAGAATTTTACACCCCAAGCTTCCCATTGAACCTAATGTCATGACAGTTGATGCTTCTCAACATAGTGACCTCGCCACAGCAATCTATGCAAATTGCATAACCCTTACACCAGGCACATATAGCCTGGATCTTGATGAAAACAGCATTGAAGTCCATTCGTTAACTCAAGCACTGGCAAAAGATTTGCAAACTGGTGAAATGAGCAGACGAATTTCTTTATTAGAGCCTAAATCAGCTAATAATAGATCAAGTTAATATATGTTTATCACGGCAACCGTCGCAATAATTATAGTAATGCTATTAGTGCTCTTGCGAGCAGCATTAGGACCAACTGTGTTTGATCGAATTTTAGCAATTAATACTTTTGGTACTGTTACCGTGTTATTAATTGCCTTATTTGGATTTTTGACGGGTCGCCCAGATTTTATGGATATCGCATTGCTGTATGCGTTGATAAATTTTATTTCAACAATAGCGGTATTAAAGCTCTTTCGTTATGGCAATTTAGGCGAGAGCTTCGACGAGTAATCATATGATATTAAATATTCTAGGCTGGTTCTTCCTCTTATCTGGAAGTTTTTTCTGCCTGGTTGGCTCAATAGGATTAATTCGCTTACCTGATTTCTATTCCAGGGTTCATGCTGCAGGTGTAGTGGATAGCCTGGGTGCGATTCTGATTTTGATTGGTTTAATCACACAAACACAGGACTTCTTAGTTATCGTAAAACTTTTATTTATCCTTTTATTTATGATGTTAACCGGACCTACAGCCGTTCATGCTTTAGCGCGTTCAGCAAACATTACCGATAAGGAAATGAAGTTACGTAACAAATAATTTCATGCTTATTATTTAGCAATTATGGACATCCAGACCATTGTAGATATTTCTCTGTTAACGCTGCTTGCCGTCACAGCGTTAATTTTACTGCGCTTAAACAACTTATTAGCCGCTGTACTCTTAAGCGGCATATACAGTCTTCTTTCTGCAGGGTTGTTTGTAAGCTTAGATGCAGTAGACGTTGCTTTTACAGAGGCCGCAGTGGGCGCAGGTTTAACGACGGTTTTACTACTTGGGGCGTTAGCAATAACAGGCCGGGAACAATCCGTTAAGCGGCATAGCAGAATCCTGCCGATTGTGGTGACCACTGTTACAGCCGCTGCACTTATTTATGGCACGCTTGATATGCCTAAATTTGGTGATCCTTTGGCACCCATTCATACACATGTTGCTCCACGTTATATTGAATTGAGTGGTGAAGAAATCGGGATTCCTAATATTGTCACTTCTGTGCTTGCAAGCTACCGAGGCTATGACACTTTAGGTGAAGTAACAGTCGTTTTTACTGCTGCTATTGGCGTGATGTTATTGCTGGGTGGAGTAATAAAACAAAAATCCAAATCCAAAAAACATGAATAAAAAAAGAAGTTTAATTCTACGCGAGGTTAGCAATGTTGTTATACCTGCAGTGTTGCTGTATGCACTTTATGTACAATTCCATGGAGAATATGGTCCTGGGGGTGGTTTTCAAGCGGGGGTTATATTTGCTGCTGGGGTAATACTATATGCACTTGTTTATGGCAGAGAAAAAACACAAAAAATATTTCCGAAAAATATTATTCGATATTTTGTGTCCATAGGTTTGCTGCTTTATGCAGGTGTTGGAGTTGTATCAATGTTTAAAGGTGGCAACTATCTTGATTACAACGTTCTCTCTCACGTCTCTCAACATGGCCAGCATCTTGGTATCTTACTAATTGAACTAGGAGTTGGGATTACAGTTGCAGCTGTGATGATTATGATTTTTTACATGCTAGACGAATACGCTGAAAAACAATGATTGCAGATTTTTATAATTACTGGGTTGCAATAGTATTAATGATGATCGGTTTTTATATTGTAATTTCCGATGCCAATCTTATTAAAAAAATGATTGGTATTAGTATTTTTCAAACTTCTGTGTTTATTTTCTTTATTTCAATGAGCAAAGTAGAAGGTGGTACGGCTCCGATACTTATAGATGGAGTTAAACTTTATTCAAACCCATTGCCTCATGTATTGATATTAACCGCTATTGTTGTAGGAGTAGCAACAACTGCATTGGGTCTTGCGATCATTGCCCGTATCCATCGAGAATATGGCACAGTCGATGAAGATATTATTCATGCTAAAGATGAAGAGGAATACGAAGATAGTGATGAGGATGTATCCTAGTGCTTTCTCAGCATTTACTAGTATTACAGGTTGTGGTGCCTTTACTCTCTGCACCGCTTTGTGCACTTTTACCCTTAGCAAGCCCTGGAAAATTTTTTACTAACAGACTTGCTTGGCTAATAGCAACTGCTGCAAGTCTTATTTCCTTTGTAATTTCGATACTTCTTGCAATTGAAGTTTCAAAACACGGTTATATTAGTTACGAACTGGGTGGATGGGCACCTCCTTGGGGAATTGAGTATCGAATCGATCACTTAAGTGCGTATGTTCTTTTAATAGTTTCAGGCATCGCGAGCATTACAATGCTCGCAGCACAAAAAAGTATCGAAAAAGAAATTGCACATGAAAAAATAAGTCTGTTTTATTCCGCATTTTTACTATGTCTAACGGGTTTACTTGGAATTGTTGCAACTGGTGATGCCTTTAACATTTTTGTTTTCTTAGAAATTAGTTCTCTTTCTTCTTATGTGTTAATTGCACTAGGTAATAATCGCAAAGCATTAACGGCCTCTTATCAATATTTGATTATGGGAACGATTGGTGCGACATTCATTTTGATTGGTGTTGGTTTGCTTTATATGCTTACCGGGACATTAAACATAGTCGATCTACAACAAAAAATTCCGGACTTACTCACTTCTAGAGCACTTCATGCTGCATTTGCATTTTTTACTGTCGGTATTTCTCTAAAGCTTGCACTTTTACCCTTACATCTGTGGCTACCAAATGCCTATGCATACGCACCTTCAATGATTACTGTATTTTTATCCGCTACTGCGACCAAAGTTTCACTTTACGTTTTATTCCGGTTTTTCTTTGGTTTATTTTCTAATGAAGTCACTTTTGGAGAATTTCACCTAGATAAAATATTATTACCTTTATCCATTCTCGCAATTTTAATTGCCTCTTTCGTAGCTATCTTTCAAGACAACATTAAACGTATGTTTGCATATTCAAGTGTTGCTCAAATCGGTTACATGACCTTAGGTATTGGCTTAGCATCAAAGAGTGGTAGTGTTGCTGGAATGCTGCATTTATTTAATCATGCAATCATTAAAGGTGGGATTTTTCTTGCTTTGGCTTGTATCGTGATTCGTACTAACTCGGTACAACTGAGTAATTTCGCAGGTCTTGGAAAACGCATGCCTTGGACGATGGCTGCCTTGTTGCTACTTGGTTTAGGATTAATCGGTATTCCTTTCACAGCAGGATTTATTAGTAAATGGTACTTATTAATCGCAGCACTGGATCAAGGTAGCTGGCTCGCGGTTGCTGTAATTGTTGGTGGGTCTTTATTAGCCATTATTTATGTTTGGAAAGTGATTGAGTATGCGTATCTAAAACCATCAACCACACCAAACAATGAAGATACAATTTCAAGAAATGAAGCACCTTTGCAGATGCTAATCCCACTTTGGCTATTAGTTGCTGCTAATATTTATTTTGGTCTTGAAACCTCATTTAGTTTTGGTTTTGCCGATAGTGCGATTAATGCTTTATTTAAATAACACTTAACTCCTTATTAGATGCACCCATTGTTACAACATTTCGAATTGTCCGTTGCAATACCATTGCTAGCTGTGTTGTTAATTTTATTATTTCGCAATCAACCCTCATTGCGCGAAGCATCTTCTTTAATAATCGCATTGATCCTGTTCATTTTTACTACTCAATTTATCGGAAGCGAACAGTTAGGTATCACACATACCCTATTCACTATCACGCCAGGGCTTTCTTTAGCTTTTCACATTGAACCGCTAGGCTTGATGTTTGCGTTACTCGCATCTGGTTTATGGATTGTTACGACGATTTATTCGATCGGTTACATGCGTGGCAATAATGAAAAAAACCAGACTCGATTTTATTTATTTTTTGCCTTATCCATTGCTGCAACCATGGGCATCGCATTTGCAGCAAATTTAGTTACATTATTTGTATTTTATGAAGCACTAACACTTTGCACATTTCCATTGGTTGCCCACAAACAAAATGCAGATGCAAAAATAGGTGGGCGTATTTACTTAGGCATTTTACTTAGCACGTCAATTTTATTTTTCTTAACTGCGATCGTAGTGACCTGGCTACAAGCCGGTAGTTTAGATTTCGTTACAGGTGGAATTTTAGACGGAAATATTGGCAAAACGGGTGCAATAATCTTATTTACGCTATTTATGTTTGGCATCGGCAAGGCCGCCTTGATGCCATTTCATCGTTGGTTACCTGCGGCTATGGTTGCCCCCACACCGGTTAGTGCATTATTGCATGCTGTTGCGGTGGTGAAAGCGGGTGTGTTTTCGGTATTAAAAATTAGCGTCTATATCTTTGGCATAGATTTATTGGCTGATCAAAACGCGGCTCAATGGATTTTATGGATTGCGGTTGCCACGATGCTGATTGCATCCATCATTGCGCTAAGTAAAGACAACTTTAAAGCACGTCTCGCTTATTCGACTGTAAGCCAATTGTCCTACATTGTAATTGGTGCAGCTTTAGCTAACCCCATTGCAGCGCTCGGTGGTGCCATGCATATCGTTACACATGCATTTGGCAAGATTACGCTATTCTTTTGTGCAGGTGCTGTCTATACCGCAACAAAACGAACTCAGATTAGCCAATTAAACGGGCTTGGAAAGCAGATGCCTTTCACTTTTACTGCTTATCTCATTGCCACGATAAGTATTATTGGATTACCTCCTTTAGTAGGAAGTTGGAGTAAATGGTTTTTAATCGATGGCAGTTTAAACGTAGATAACTATATTGTGCTGTTAGCATTTGTATTAAGCACATTACTTAACTGTGCTTATTTATTACCCGTAGCCTTGCGTGCATTTTTCAAAGCGCCCGATGATGGGGAGGTGAACCAAAACATAAAGATACAAGAAGCGCCTTTAGCTTGTGTGCTACCTTTATGTTTTACCGCGCTAGCCACATTCTTAATGTTCTTCTACATTCAACCTATTTATGAATTTTTAGCTCCGGCATTTCTACCGTAAATGATAGATAACGACAAAAAACACTGGTTAGACCAGCAAAAAAATGTAAACAAAATTGTTTATCTGCTTTATTTTGTATGCGCAGCATTGTTAGTAACAGAATTATACATTTTTATTTTTGGGCATAAACATGGACATTTTGATTTTGAGAATTGGTTTGGGTTTTATGCTTGGTTTGGCTTTCTTGCTTACATAAGTATTGTCATGAGTGCAAAATTCTTGCGCAGGTTTATTAAGCGTAAAGAAGATTATTATGACTAATATACTTTTTCATCCTGCAATCATTTTAATTCTGGGTGGTTTGTTACAAACTATTTTGCCCACACAGTTACGTAGAATTTTTCTGCTTGTGTTACCAGTGTTAGGTGCATTTGTATTATTAAATTTAGATGCTGGTTTTTATGGTCAATATCATGTTTTTAATTACGAATTAACTTTACTACGTCTTGATAAATTAAGTTTCATCTTTGCGCTTATTTTTCATATTGCCTTATTTATTGTTGCTATATATGCATGGCAAGAAAAAGACAAACTACAACTTGCAAGTATGTTTATTTACGCAGGCGCAGCAATCGGTGCAGTATTAGCAGGAGACTTACTGACTTTATTCATTTTTTGGGAAGTAACTGCCATTTCATCAGCCTTATTAATTTGGGCAAATAAAACCAAAGGCGCAATACGTGCAGGACAACGATATTTTATTGTTCATGTAACTTCTGGTTTGTTTTTATTAGTTGGTGCAATCCTTCATTATCACTCAACCGGCTCACTGGCTTTTGATTATATAGGCATAGAATCATTGTCTGGATGGTTGATCTTAATCGCCTTTGCTATTAAATGCGCTTTCCCTTTATTACATAACTGGTTACAAGATTCATATCCTGAAGCAAGCGTGGTAGGTACAGTTGCTTTATCTGTATACACTACAAAACTTGCCGTCTACGCACTTGCACGGGGTTATGCAGGCACTGAAATGTTGATTTGGATTGGCGCTCTGATGACCGCATTTCCGATCTTTTTTGCAGTAATTGAAAATGATTTACGTCGTGTACTTTCTTACAGTCTAAACAACCAACTGGGATTCATGGTAGTCGGTATCGGCGTAGGTACTGAGCTGGCATTAAATGGAACCGTTGCTCATGCATTTGCGCATATTTTATATAAAGCCTTGTTGTTTATGAGCATGGGAGCCGTGCTTTATCGTGTAGGAACCACTAAGGCCTCGGAACTTGGGGGTCTATATAAATCTATGCCTTGGACAGCGGGTTTTTGCATTATTGGTGCGATGTCCATATCGGCTTTTCCATTACTAAGTGGTTTTGTTTCCAAAGCCATGATTCTCACTGCCGCTTCAGAGGAAGGTCATTGGCTCATATGGCTGGTGTTGCTATTCGCCTCCGCCGGTGTGCTTGATCATTCTGGGATTAAAGTTCCTTTCTTTAGCTTTTTCGCACATGACAGTGGCAAACGTTGCGCAGAAGCGCCCGCCAATATGCTCATTGCCATGGGTATCGCTGCAGGGTTCTGTATTGTAATTGGTGTATATCCAAGCTTGTTATATAACTTACTTCCACACACCGCTGACTTTATTCCCTATACGGCCTCGCATGTAATAACCCAATTACAGCTTCTGCTATTTTCAGCATTGGCTTTTGTAGTGCTGTACCGAAGTAATTTATATCCGCCAGAAATACGTTCTACAAATTTAGATTTCGATTGGTTTTATCGGAAACCTGGAGCTTACTTAGCTAGAGGGTTTGCCGCTTTGATCTCACGCGGCGAAGAAAACATTTTGTGTGCTTTAAAGAAGCTTACCTATGTGGCAGGAGCCCGCTTACATCGCCATCATGGGCCTCAAGGTATTCTTTCTAGAACCTGGCCAACAGGAAGTATGGTGATGTGGGTAGCTTTTTTACTGGGTGCCTACTTAATTTTTTATTATATTTATTAATGGAAGGTCTTCTTTTCGCCATCTTCTGAATCTTCTAATTCGATTTTTTCTTCATCTTTTGAAATTATTGCCGGTCTAAGCTCGGGTGAAGCATGATGTAAAATCATGTGCCAACTATCATTAGATTTTCGATAAATATTAGTAGCAATTATTTCAGACTGTAATTGACCTGCTAAATAAATAGATTCAATGACGTGATGAATTGCAATATCTTTATCTAGTAATACTCTTTTTTGGCTGATTTCAAATTTAATACTATTTTCGTGACTGAATATTTGTTCCCAACTCTCACGAATATTTAATTGCCCTTCTAAACGCGTACCGCCCGGGTGAATGCAGGTTGTATCCTGGTCGTTTGCCCAAACTGACATCATCAATTCAAGATCAGATTCCTGAAAAGCAGCGTAAAATGCCTTTTCTGCTTCATCTGACGTTGTGAATATATTATTTTCTTGCATAGTATCTTCGTCACATGATTGTTAAAGTATTTGATAGAAGCAAAGCATATAAATTGGTATGTCTCAAGAAAAAAAAATTGCCTCTGTCGATGAAATAAACGATCCTGGCAGTAAAGGATTAAGCATTGATCTTAATGATGAAAAACTTGAGATTTTCATCGTTAAGAAAGACTCCCAGATCTCAGTATATGAAAATTCATGTCCACATACACTCGGCCCTCTTGATTGGATGCCTGATCAATTTTTAGATTTAGATAACAAATATATTCAATGTGCGAATCATGGTGCTTTATTTGAAATTAATAATGGATTTTGTATTTATGGACCCTGTAAAAACCAAAGTCTTAAAAGTCTTCCATTTGAAGTAAAAGACAATCATATTTACTTACTGGTTTAATTCTTAACACAGCAACCATGCTAGATCGCTTTAATGCTCTCTTTCCACTTTGGGCAATTCTCTTAAGCATGATTGCATATTATTTGCCTGAATTTTTTGTTCCGTTAAAACCAAGCATTATTTATTTGCTTGCTATTGTAATGTTAACGATGGGGATTACATTGCAATTAAACGATTTTAAAAAATTACTTTCGCTAAAAGCACTCATTCTGATTGGGCTCATTCTACAGTTCACAATTATGCCTTTAAGTGCATGGTTGATAGGTATATCGATGGGCCTTTCTCTCCCCTTACTTGCAGGAATGATATTAGTCGGCGCCTCTCCTGGTGGCACCGCATCCAATGTGATCTGCTATTTGGCCAAGGGTAATGTTGCACTCTCCTTAGCATTGACCAGTTGTTCGACTTTACTTGCTGTAATCGCGACTCCTTTACTTACTTGGCTTTATTTAGGTCAAAGTATTGATGTACCGGTAAGCCAGATGATGATGACTTTACTAAAAGTAATCATCTTGCCCGTGGCTTTGGGTGTACTCATTAACCATTTATTTGGTACAAGCTTAAAGAAGGTATTAAAAATATTCCCCAGTGTTTCAATACTCAGCATCTGCTTAATCATTGCGATTATTATTGCCAGCAATCAAAGCAAACTCCAAAACCTAGCATTCATCGTAATTTCAGCCGTAATTTTGCATAATTTTATAGGTTTAGTATCCGGCTATTTTTTCAGCAAGCTATTGGGATTTGATCATAGAAACTCTAAAACACTTGCAATTGAAGTGGGAATGCAAAATTCAGGCTTGGCCGTTGCCTTAGCCAATCAATATTTCCAAGCCGTTACAGCGCTCCCTGGAGCAGTTTTTTCAATATGGCATAATCTATCCGGCTCAATACTTGCTACAATATGGTCGAAAACTAAAAATTAACCAATAAGAAGAGTTTTCAGTCATGGCACTAAATACAACAATTTCTCTCCTCTGTGCTTTAATTAGTTGGGCACTGGCAATCTTTTTAGGTACGCAGCTACTGTCTGGCACCTTTGATGAGCGCACTTGCCAAACTTTATGTGTCCAAACTTTGTTCTGGATTTCATTTGCGATTGCAATCATCGGTTTAATTTTTAGCATAGGAGGGGTCTCGGTTGGAAAATCTAATTGGATAAAGATTATTTCTCTGCTTGCCTTAATTGGACTTAGTGGGATTTATATCACTACAATTTTGATTGGAAATTTTAATATCCTTTAAATGTTAAAAATATTTAATAATGCTTATTAAGATTTACCTATAAAATTACAACTTTATTCAACCTACAAATATAAACAACTTTGATCCTTTAAAATTAATCAGGAGTTAGACATGGCAGCTAAGTTTGAACTATATAAAGATAAGAAAGGCGAATTTAGATTTAGACTAAAGTCTGGAAATGGTGAAAATATTCTTGCAAGCGAGGGTTATAAGGCCAAAACAAGTGCTAAAAATGGTATTGAGTCAGTCAAAAAGAATGCCAAAGACGCAAAACGCTTTGAAATTAAAAAATCAAAAAGTGGCAAACACATGTTTAACTTAAAGGCAGGTAATTCACAAGTTATCGGCACTTCGCAAATGTATAAAACAGAAGCTGCATGCAACAACGGTGTTAAGAGTGTTAAAACGAATGCACCAAAAGCTAAAGTAGAAGATTTGTGCTAATCAATATGGGATTACGCGCAAGAATATAGGACTACAAGGCGCATCATGGATGATGCGAACACTTAATCATTATTAAAAATTATTACTAAATTCATTTAGTAATAATTATTATCGCTGAATGTACTAATTACAAAACTTCAACTGGCCCGTGGTCATCGCAATGATCACCATGCACATGATGTAATCGACCATCAACCAAATAATCTATATGATCACCATGTGGAACTCTTTCATGTCCACAGTCAGGTCCATGTACATGATCTGTGCATGAGGTAACAGGTAAACATTCATTTGGATTAACGTCACTAATCTCTAATGTATGTTCATCATAATGATCTTCATGGGGATGATGCATATGACCATCGTGCAAGTAGTCAATGTGGTCCGCATGACGTATTGCCGTGTGTCCACAACCCTCTTTATGAACATGCTCAGGATGAGTATGTGATTTAGTGCATTGCATACCTGGACCTCCGAGATTACTTATTATTCTTATTAAATTGTATTACAGCACGCATATTTTATCACTCAGTTGTACTGTATATATATTCAAACTAATTGTTTAAAACTCTGAAATAAATAGATTTAATGCACTAAATTAGCTCATTTCTAATTTGGCCAATCTACATCAAATGGAAACGGTCGATCTTCAGTGTTAAACGTAAGGTAAAGAATTATCTGATTTGTGTATGTGGCTAGCGATTTACCAAATTCTTTTAATTTGTGATTCGTTTCACCAGTAAACAATACCCAGAAAAACTGCACGACTACAACCGCGCCTACAACTATTCTGGAAATTGAGTATAAAAACGTGATCACTAACATGAATAACAGACGCATCCAAATCGATTTAGATTTCAAATTCTTCGCTAAAGGAGATTCTTCCGCAGATGGTGATACAGTTTCGTTCATAATTAATCCCGTCAATCAATATAGTATGTATATAGATTTTATATTGGGCTGATTTTTTTAATTTCAAGGACAGAATTGAGTAAATAAGATGTTTGTGTGGCTGTTTTAATCAATTGCGGTCGTTGCAAGATCAATTAACTTTAATCGGTTGCATCATCCCTGATGGACGTCTTATTCGCACTTCCCTGTGCTCATACCTGCCCGAACTCGATTGATTTTCCTAACCAACGCTGAATAACAGCATCCACATTATGCGGGTATTCTTCTAACAATTGTTTTGCGGTTTCCTGAACCAGAGGAATTAAATCTTGATCCCGCATGATATTCGCTATGCGTAACTGCAGCATGCCCGTTTGACGGGTTCCCAAGACCTCGCCAGGACCGCGAATTTCTAAATCAACTTGCGCAATTTTAAAGCCGTCATTGGTATTGCGCATAGTATCAATACGAGTTTTAGCATTATCTGTAAGCGGAGGATCAAACACTAAAACACAACTGCTTTCCTCTGTTCCTCTACCTACACGTCCACGTAGCTGATGCAATTGCGCCAAACCAAGACGTTCAGCATTTTCAATAATCATTAAACTTGCGTTAGGTACATCTACCCCAACTTCAATGACTGTTGTTGCAACTAACAAATCTATTTTTTTTGCTGAAAAATCTTGCATAACAGAATCTTTTTCTTTGCCTTTCATGCGTCCATGCACTAATCCGACTCTTACACCTCTTAATAATTGACTCAGCTCTCGAAACACATCTTCCGCAGCTTGGCATTGCAGAGCTTCAGACTCTTCCACTAAAGTGCATACCCAATATGCTTGTTGTCCATTGCGACACGCATTGGCGACACGATTAACGACTTCCTGGCGACGCTCCATTGGGATGGCAATAGTGCTGATCGGTTTCCTTCCAGGAGGTAATTCATCGATCACCGAATAATCTAAATCAGCATAAGCGGTCATGGCTAACGTCCTTGGAATAGGTGTTGCCGTCATAATAAGTTGATGCGGATGCATGCCTTCCTGAATTCCCTTTTCACGCAATGCTAATCGTTGGTGCACACCAAAACGGTGTTGCTCATCAATTACAACTAAAGCCAAATTTTTAAACTCAACTCCATGTTGAAATAAAGCATGCGTACCCACAATGGCATTCGCTGTGCCTGTTGCAATTAGTTCTTTCATTTCATTAGCTTTACTTGCTGTAAGTTTTCCGGACAGCCATGCAAGGCGAACGCCTAAGGGCTCAAGCCATTGTGAAAAATTTCGTAAGTGCTGCTCAGCTAAAATTTCCGTAGGTGCCATCACAACGGCCTGATATCCTGCTTCGATAACTTGCAGACATGCTGCAATAGCAATCAAGGTTTTTCCGCTCCCTACATCCCCTTGTAC
This sequence comes from Gammaproteobacteria bacterium, assembly GCA_965243395.1. Taxonomy (GTDB): domain Bacteria; phylum Pseudomonadota; class Gammaproteobacteria; order UBA4575; family UBA4575; genus JABDMD01. The sequence continues at coordinate 277,103 of CBDEUS010000002.1, forward strand.
TAGTCGCAACATTGGTGAATCATTTTCCAAATCTGAGAATACTGTTTTGATGACTCTCTGTTGCGCCTCGGTGAGATCAAACCTCAGCCCATCCAATAATTTTTTATAAAGCTGGCCTTTTGCTTGAATAGGCATGGCCGGTTGTTTTTGCATCTGGAGCCTTAACTTGGACAGACTCAGTTGCTGAGCTAACAGCTCTTCAAACGATAAACGCCGCTGCATAGCATGCTTGCCAGCGGCTAGTGCCTCCGTATCCGCTTCGGGTGGTGGGCGATGTACAAACTTCAAGGCTTCAACAATGCAAACGGTTTGCCCGTCAATGAGTGGCGGTGTTGGGAGTAAATCTAGCTGTGGTGCATTATTTTTACTAATCCACTGCAAAGCTTGTGAGGTTAAGCGACGCAAACTGAGTTGGTGCAAGCCTTCTGTGGTGGCATATATGGGAGTTAAATGATCTTCAACTTTTGCAGGTTCATCCGGATGTAACAATTCATATTCAGGGTGCACCATTTCGGGCCCCTTAATTCCTTGGCGAATCTCTCCAAAACACCTTATTTTGCTACCCCGACTTAAATTCTCACGTTGGGTTTTATTGAAGTAAAAGAACCTTAATAAAACCCTGCCGGTACCGTCATCAACACTTACCAACAGCATACGTCGTTTGCGATATACCACTTCACTATGTTCAATATTACCGATCACTACACATTCTTCACCTGCACGAAGTGCTGCAACAGGTCTAATGCGTGTGCGGTCTTGATAGCGAATAGGCAAATGAAACAACAAATCTTGTACGGTGTAGATTTGTATTTTTTGCAAGCGTTCTGCGACTTTAGGCCCCACACCCTTCAGTGCAGTAACCTCTGGGAAAGATTCTTTACTCAAATGTCGAATTGGAATTATCTAGGAAATTTGTATGTTGAATTAATCCAATTGCATAATGGCATCCATTTCTATATCAACACCTTTCGGCAACGATGCCACACCCACAGCAGCTCTTGCTGGATACGGTTCTGAGAAATGTTCTGCCATAACTTCGTTTACTAAAGGAAAATGACTAAGGTCTGTCAGGAAAATATTTAATTTTACAAATTTATCTAATGACCCGCCCGCGGCCTGCGCAACCGATTGTAAGTTTTCAAATACTCGATTTATTTGTACACGCATATCGCCCTCAATAACTTCCATAGAGACAGGATCAAGTGGAATTTGACCAGAAAGATAAACCGTTTGATCTATTTTGATAGCTTGTGAATAGGTGCCGATTGCTTGAGGTGCTTTATCTGTTGCGATAATTTCACGACTCATTTTACTCTCCTTAGTGTTTTTTATTTTTTAATTAATTACGTTTTACTTTATAAACCTGTGGAACATTTTTTATTGTGCGCATGATGCGGGCTAAATGAACACGATCTTTAACTGTAAGTAGTACGGTTAATGTAGTTGTTGAGCCTAACTTTTCATTAAATACAATATTTTCGATATTAGATCCTTCTTCTGAAATCGTCGTAGCTACCAATGCAAGCGCACCGGGTTCATTAGCAGTACGTACAGAAATTTCAGCAGTAAACTCTTTACTAATATCATTTGCCCAATAAACATGAATCCATTTATCACGGCTTGTAGTTTTGCGTTTGGTGTTTTTACATTTGATGTGATGCACAACTAATCCCTTACCAGCGGTCATGATTCCTATAATCGGATCACCAGGAATCGGATAGCAGCATTTACCAAACTTTACTACCATACCTTCCGTTCCACGTATGGCTAACGGATGTTTGCTTTCACTCTTGCGTCGTAACTTAATCCAGCTTCCTCGTAATGATTCAATATGTTTCGCAACAAAAGGTGCCATGCGGTCACCTAAACCAATTTCTGTAAACAATTGTTGCTCCGAGTCAAGCTGTAAATCTTTGAGTAGATTGCTTTGTTCACGACTGCTGATTTCTTGCCAAGATTTGTCATAACTTCGCAAGGCCTGATTGAGCAAGCGTTTACCGAGCTCCGCTGCTTCACTCTTTTGTAGATTCTTAAGAAAACTGCGTATATTGGAACGCGCTTTAGCGGTTACAATAAAATTCAACCAGGCTGGATTAGGCCGACCACTCGGTGATGTGACAATTTCTACCGTTTGCCCATTTTGTAAGATAGTACTTAATGGTTCTAAACGACGATTTATTTTTGCCGCTACACATTGATTACCAATATCCGTATGCACCGCATAGGCAAAATCAATGGTCGTTGAATTGATAGGCAACTCCATAATGTCCCCTGCAGGTGTAAACACATATATCTCATCCCGATACAGATCAACTTTTACACTTTCTAGAAACTCTAAAGAACTACCTGAACGGTGCTGCATTTCAGAAACGGTATTTAACCACTCACGAGTACGTTTCTGTGGCGCATTCTGTTCATTGCTAGCAACTTTATACATCCAATGTGCTGCAATACCTGATTGTGCAACTTGATCCATTTCTTCGGAGCGGACTTGCACTTCTATAGGCATACCTTTAGGGCCAAATAGAATGGTATGCAAAGACTGATAAGCATTTTTTTTGGGAATTGCAATATAGTCTTTAAATTTACCTGGTACAGGTTTGTATAAGTTATGGATTACTCCAATTACACGATAACAAGTGTCTACGTCATCGACGATAATCCTAAAAGCAAACACATCAAACACTTCCGAAAACTGTAGCCGTTTTTCTTGCATTTTTCGATAAATGCTGAAGATGTTTTTTTCACGCCCAATTATTCGACTAACAATATTTGCTTGCTCTAATCGCTCACAAATATTCTTTTCAACTTCCTGGATTAATGCATCCCGGTTAATATTATTTCGCCGAATGGCATCCTTGAGAACTCTATAGCGCAGTGGCCACAAGTATTTAAACGATAGTGCTTCTAATTCAACGCGTAAATCATGCATACCTAATCGCAATGCAATGGGCGCATAGATATCCAATGTTTCACGTGCGATACGTTTACGTTTTTTTTCCGGCATCACTTCAATCGTGCGCATATTATGTAAACGATCTGCGAGCTTTATAATGATTACTCGCACATCCTTCACCATGGCGAGCATCATTTTGCGAAAATTTTCTGCCTGCGCTTCAAGTTTTGACTCAAACTCAAGATGAGTAAGTTTGCTGACACCATCGACCAGTTCAGCCACATCATTACCAAACTCTAGTTTCACCTGCTCTTTTGCTGTTTCAGTATCTTCGATTACATCGTGCAGAATAGCTGCCTGTATAGTTTGTGCATCCATATGCATTTCTGTTAAGACTTTAGCTACGGAAAGCGGATGATATATATATGGTTCGCCCGTCAATCGCGTTTGACCTTCATGTGCACTAGCACTGAAAAGATATGCTTTATAAATTTTCTTTACTTGCTCTGGCGGTAAGTAGTTATCAAGCAACGCACATAAATCGCCAATTAAAAAACGCGAAGACTGCTTACTGGGAATGTTAGCTCCAGTAGTCTGATGATTTGACTCAGCGACAGAGGCCATATTTATTTGCCGCTGTGAGAAGTGCCTACCCTAGTTTATAGATCTCCATCCGTAGACGTATCAGAACTTGGAAGTGGAATTCCATAGTCACTGGATGGGTCATTAGATGTATCACTAGGTGGTTCATCCGTTGAAGGAATTTCTGGAGTTGCCGGAGGGGTGTCTGAACTCGCGGCAAGTTCTTTTGCAAGTAAAGATTCCATTGATTCCATCGCTGGAGGTTCTGCTGGTGTTTCGGCAGGAGTGCTACTAAACGGATTACTTATTTGTTCTTGCTGAGGTGGTTCGCTTGGTTGACTCGCAAGCTGTCCTTCTGGAGCAGGTTGGTTAAGTTCACGACTGATCTCAGCATGGAGTGCAGCAGCAAGATCATCTTCATCAAATGGGAGATCTTCCTCTACTGGTTCAGCTAACGCTGCCTGCATCATTTCTTCGTTAACTAGACCAAGCTCAATTTCACGTAATGCAACGACGGTAGGTTTATCATTTTCCCATTCAACTAATGGCTCAGTGCCCATAGAAAGTTGACGTGCTCGCTTACTTGCTAACAACACTAATTTAAAGCGGTTTTCTACATGCTCAAGGCAATCTTCTACCGTAACGCGGGCCATAAATAGATACTCCTAAATATTCAAATAATCACAATTTAGCCGAGTGAGTTTAGCGAATTTGCTTGTCAGCATCTAGCATTTAGACAACAAATCTGACGTCAATGCCTGAAGCTTATCCTCACTGATAGGCTCATATGACATATCCTCTACCACTAAAGATGTAAGTTCTTTCAATGCCTGATCAAAGTCATCATTTAGTATGATGTAATCAAACTCACCATAATGACTCATCTCATTTTCAGCATCCCGCATTCGTCGAGCGATTATTTCATCATTATCCTGCCCACGGCCTCGCAAGCGATTTTCTAACTCAGCTTTTGATGGGGGAAGAATAAAAATAGATTGAGTATCCGAAATACGTTCACGCACTTGAGCCGCACCTTGCCAATCGATTTCAAGAATAACCTTAAGTCCTTTTGCTAATTGATTTTCGATGGAATGTAATGAGGTGCCATAGTAGTGATCGAATACTTTCGCGTATTCAATAAACTCATTTCGCGCGATCATTTGCTTGAAATCACTAATTTCCGTAAAGAAATAATCTTTACCATCGATTTCGCCAGGTCGCATTTGGCGAGTAGTATGCGATATGGATACGGTTACCTCTGAATGTGCATCAACTAATGCTTTTACTAAACTTGTTTTACCTGCTCCAGACGGGGCACTAACGATAAACAATTTTCCTTTATCAGTCATAAATACAGACCTGGGCACTGACGATAAATAATTTTCCTTTATCCATGATTAAATCATACACAAAAGAAAATGGCTCCGCATAGCGAAGCCATTTAAAGTAATCTATTTTTTAATTAACTATTGGTAAGAGGGACTAGAGCAATCTCAACTCTTCGATTTAGACTACGGCCATTTGCATCATCATTACTCGCAACTGGATAATCTTCACCATAACCATATGTCGCAAGACGAAGCGGTTGAATTTCTCTACTTTGAAAATATTGAGAAACTGCATTTGCGCGTTTTTCAGAGAGTCTCTGATTGTATTCATTAGACCCCGTGCTATCAGTATGGCCCATGACTTCAACGAGTGTTTTATCAAATTCATCCACAACTATCGTGACAGAATCTAAAACTGCAAAGAAATCACCATTAATATCTGCACTATCTGTAGCAAATGTAACATTGCCTGGCATATTTAAAATAATATTATCGCCATCACGTGTAACACTTACGCCTGTGCCAGAAAGTTTTTGTCGCAGCTTCGCTTCCTGCACATCCATATAATAACCCACTGCACCACCTGCTAATGCACCTACACCTGCACCAATTAATGCATGTTTACGACGTTCACGACTATCATCGCCAGTAATTAAACCAACGACTGCACCTGTTGCCGCTCCTGCTCCAGCACCGATAACAGCTTTGCTTGTTTGTTTTTCACCTGTATATGGATTGATAGTAGTACAGGCAGAAAGCCCCACTAAAATCATAATGAGTCCTACAATATTTGCTTTAGATAATATTTTCATTATCGCCTCCTTTTGCAAACAACTCTTACGAGCCGATTTACTTTAAATTAGTAAATCTTTCCTCTGGTGTTAAGTTGACCCTATTTACTAAGACATTAACTCATTTTCTAGGTTCAGAGATTTATAGATTATTATCTCGCAGCTGGTCGTAAATAATTGCCATTCATAGATCCATATATCGGCCTTTATCTGCCATGTATCTACTGCCTTTTTTGGATGGTTTAACATGTCTGCAAATGACGTCAAAATATTCTAAGGAATTTAATTTAAAGAAGTTTTTTGTGCTCAGGGCGATATTTCTGTAGCCAGAACGCCTTAATAGATAAGTATCGCTTAGAAAAATAATGATAAGTATTTAGAACATAAATTTAATCGTTTATACATGCAACAAAACCTAATAACTAAAATACGTGAGTATCTACCGGAAATTGATGTTAATGCATTAAGTTTCGATATCGATGAACATCCTTACGAAAATGATTTAGACCAGTCTATCGAGAATATTAAGATTTGGTCTCATACCGTTTTGGAAAAAGCTAAGCTTCCAATAGCCGTGTCAGAAGCAAAAGCGTTAACAACCAAATATGGCCTGGAAACAAATGAAGGATGTGCATTACAAATGGTGGTTGAATTAGATGCAGTAAATAAATCCATTGAAAATAAAGATGCATCGACGGCAGCACTTGCAAGCATGAAATTATTTGAAGCCGTTTGGCACAGCTCGATTCTTAGAGATGCTAATGACAGCGGTATACACAAAACATCTAAAAAAGAAGCTAAAGCTTCTGACGCAACACCAAATAAAATTTCAGATAAAAAATCTCCTGATCAAAAGCTAAAGCACTATCAAAAAACTATTAATGATTTAAGAGACAAATACCCACACTGTAATGTGAATGCATTGCGATTATTAGCTGCCACGCGTCTAAACGTATCCAAACAAGAATTAGACGATCTTGAAATATCCCCACAATAATTTTTAAAGTAACTGATAGTGCCAGCACCAAATCATAATGACGACTTATTCAGCGCTTCTTTAGAATCGTTATCAACGAGTAAGCGTGTTGACAAGTTTCAACGTTTCAAAAATGACTATCTTCGTGAGTGTAATGCAACATTAAATAATGCTCAGGAATGGATAAAAGCTGAGCTTCCTATTGTTACAGACTATATTGACCCTGCACTTATCAAGGATGAACTAAGACAATCAAAAACCTCTGATCGACGCAAATATTTATTATCCGCTTTGTTGCTCGAAAAAAGTCTAAGAGATTCTATAGATAACAATGATGCAAAGAAGGCTGCAGTCATGGCCATGCATATGGTAAATAATATGTGGCTTGCAAAAGTAGAATTACATGGTTTACAACCTATGGATTCTACTATACAAAAAATTAAACACTCTGGAATAGACACTCATAATGATGCACGTGAAAAAATTCTTACGTCGTTAATTGAAAAAAGTGAAAAACTAAACAAAGAATCACAAATTCAAGAAAAGAATGCTCCTTCTAAGCAACCGCCAAAGAAAAGTACCAAACCAGCAAAGAAACCTAAGACACCAAATAAGAAGAAGGTAGACACTTGGGCTGAGGAAGTAGAACAGGATAAAAAAAGAAAACTGGCTGCACTTGCTAAAAAGAGTGAATTAAAGAATCTATCTAAGAAAAAAGCTGCGAGCGTATTATCTAAAGTTAAAACTAAATTACCTTTAATTAAAAAAGGTAAAAAAAGCTCAACTAAACTTACTGATAATCAGGTCGACGATAGTAATCAAACATTTAATGAAGAATTATTAGATGATCCTAACCGATCATCAATTATGGTAAGTCCGGGGTTTATTGAAAATATTGATGATTCAATTATTAAAGCACGTGAAGAAGTCTTTAAAGACCCAAATGCATCTGGCGTCAAAGTTCATAAACTTTTAAAAAAGCGTGAACATGAAAAACAAGAGCCGGGCTCAAATACTATCATTATGAAATTGTCTTCAAGTTCAGGTAAAAAATCTGGAGCCAAGTTATCCATACCTGAACAATGCCAAGAGGCTATTAATATACTTACTGAGCAATTCCCAGGCTATGATATGGTTGCGATACGAAATATGGCAGCTGAGAAAGTGGGTGTATCGCCACAATATATTGAAAACTTGAATATTCTTCCTGAGAAAGCGGGTTAAGCACTTTTATTGAGTCACAGGATTAGCGTATTGGAAGGCATGATCCCAAATATAATCTAATATATATTTTGCGGTTTCTATATCACACGCTTGAAAATCCCCATCTGATAATTTTTCAACTAAAGCTTTTTCCTCACCGTTAGGCATACGCGCGCTAAGATCTTGCAATTGCTGCAATGATCGATGCACATCAATATCTGTATTAACTGAAAACTCTCTTTCTACCCAGGCATTAACCATTTTTTGCACTCGTTCTTGATTAAAAGAATGATCCTCGGCCAGCATTAATGCATAAATCAAAATGGCTTCTTTACTTTGTTCCTCTTCTGCAGTATCCACAATTGCATTTAAAGTTCCCTGACAAATATCTAAGCTTTTGAAAAATAATACATCGGTTACTTTCTTTAAAAACTCTAATCGTTTGCTTTTATATTTAACATATTGACGTACAGCAAAGCCGCCTAAAGCCAATGAGGTTGAAAGCACTGCAACTAAAAGCGGGTATACTGCCTTGGCATCACTAATATCAACGTCAAATTTACCGCCTAGATTCCACCCAAATACAAGCAATGCAATTGCACCAATTAATAATCCTATGCTTGGTAAAACTTTTATAACCATTGGTATTGCCGCGCCTAAAGCAGGCACACCTAACAAAAGTTTGTCTTTTAAGTTCATACTAATTTTAACATTAGGAAATAGTAGCTCTAGGTCATAGTGAGGGATATTTTTATATAAATACAAATAGACCTTTCCAGGAATGAAATTTAATTTCTCTTTATTATTTTTTTTCGTATCAAAATAATCTTGATCTTTCATATGTAATAAAACGGCTACTCGATCATAATTTTCAAAAGTTATTTTCTTTTTTCTAAAAAAACGCTTTACAGTTACTTCTTTAGTACTACTACCTCGATAAAACATCTTCACTTGCTTATAATCATTTAGCTCTACTTTTGTATTTACTGGCACAAGTGAAAAAGCAGAAAATGCCTTCTCAATATCTTTTTGCTGCAATTGATGAAAATTGGCGTCACGTAATGTACTGCTGAATGTTTCAGCTAATATTTCAGCTTGGAGCTTTTTATCTTCTTCATTTAATTTCGGATAAACAGGAATTTCTAAGTTAGGATTGAAATGCGAATAGGCTTGTTTCATTTGCTCCAATTTGCTTTGCGTAACAAAGTGGATATACGCATTTAGAATTTCAGCAAATGCATAAAATTGCTGTTTTTGATTTGTACTCAAACCTGCATGATCCACGCACTTATTTATCAATACATGTCGACTACAGGGTATATGCTGCATGTTATGCTAATTCGTTTAAATAAAAGTAAATTCAGAAACAAAAACGCCTAGAGTGAATCTAGGCGTTATATTTAAAATATTAGACAATAGATATTAGTTATTTTTTTATCATTCGATAAAGAAATAGTAATACCAGTGAGCCGGCAACAGCAATTACAAGACTTATTAAGTTGAAACCTGTGACCGTTCCAAACCCTAATAAAGTACTAATATAACCGCCCACAAAGGCACCAGCAATTCCAAGCAAAATAGTCACAATGATTCCACCAGGATCCTTGCCTGGCATAATCAACTTTGCTATCGCACCCACAACGCCGCCCAAGACGATCCAAGTTAGAATTCCCATAGCTTCTCCTTACTTATTATTTTTATAGTTAAGCTATTTTTATATCTTAATTAGCCGTCTGAAGCCGCCTCTGCTGCATCGCCAGCGTGCTCTTTTGCTTTCTCAGCTGCATCACCCGCATGTTCTTTTGCTTTTTCAACAACCTCTTCAGCTTTTTCCATCATGGTTTCACCATCTTCTGAGGCCATTTCCTCTTCAATAGGAGGAAGAGAATCCCAATCTGGTAGTGGCTCAAGTTTAGGTCCGCCAGCTGAATCAGCTGCATCGCCCGCATGCTCTTTGGCCTCTTCACCTGCGTGCTCTTTAGCTTCATCACCCGCATGTTCTTTGGCTTCTCCGGCCTCTTCACCTGCGTGCTCTTTAGCTTCATCGCCTGCGTGCTCAGCATCATCTTTGCTGCAGCCAAACATTAAGGCAGCGACTAATAATAGTAATATTAATTTATACATCAGAAACTCACTCCTATAAGTATTATATTTTTTGATTTTTTATATTTTTTAGTATGTCACTTTAGCATGCTCTAGCGAGCAGTGACGCTAATGTAGTGTAGGCACTCTCTTGACAGAATATAAAATGTCTATATTTTTATTGTGGTTATTATTATTATTTTTATACTGAATACTCATCTCAAAATGAGTAAACAATAAATAATTATAACAAGCGATGAAGTGTTTGGAATTGTTATTTGTGCATTATTTATACGCAATGCTATACAAGATATTGATTAAGCTGTAATTAAAAGTCAGTCAGCCTGTTATTTATCAATGTCTGCAAGCTCGCCTTTAACCTGCTCGAAACTTGTATGGCGAACATCGGTTCCTGCAACGGTATAGATTATATATTCACATATATTTTTTGCGTGATCTCCAATCCTTTCTAGAGAACGTGCGCACCACATTACTCTTAGTGCTCGCTTAATAGCTCTTGGATCTTCCATCATATGCGTAATGAGTTGTCGGACTAAAGAATCATATTCGTCATTTATTTCGCGATCACCTTTTGCAATAGCTAAAGCATTTTCTGTATCCATGCGCGCAAATGCGTCCAAACTATCATGCAACATTTTTCGCACCTGCTCACCTAAATGTTTAATCTCCATATAATAATCAGGCGTGCGCTCTACCGTAGCAAGTTTTACTGCATGTCGACCAATTTTTTCTGCTTCATCACCAATTCTTTCTAAATCAGTTATGGTTTTAATCATGGTTACGACTAAACGCAGATCACTTGCTGCGGGCTGTCTTTTTGCAATAACTTGTGTACATTCTTCATCAATCGCAACTTCCATAGAGTTAATTTTATAATCACTAGTTGCAACATCTTCAGCTAAGCTACTGTCCGATCTCGTTAAGGCAATTAATGCATTTTCGACTTGTTTTTCTACCAAGCCGCCCATATTCAACACTTTGCTACGTAATGATTCTAAATCTTCATCAAATTGATGAGAGATATGTTGTCCTATATCTTGATAAACCATAATTGCCTCTCAGTTCACTTAACCGTAACGGCCGGTAATATAATCCTCTGTCTTCTTTTCGTTCGGGTTGGTAAACAGTTGATTAGTTGCTCCGAATTCAATCAACTCACCTAAATATAAAAATGCTGTGTAGTCTGATACACGTGCAGCTTGTTGCATGTTATGTGTAACGATAACTACTGTGTATTGTTCTTTAAGTTGAATAATTAATTCTTCAATCTTTAATGTTGAAATCGGATCAAGCGCCGATGCAGGTTCGTCTAATAAAATAACTTCTGGTTGAATCGCAATGGCTCTTGCAATAACAAGGCGCTGCTGTTGTCCGCCAGATAGACCAAGTGCATTGTCTTCCAAACGATCTTTAACTTCTTCCCAAAGAGCTGCGCCTTTTAAAGCCCACTCTACTCGTTCGTCTAAGACTCGTTTTTTGTTAATGCCTTGCAAACGCAAACCATAGGCAACATTTTCATATACCGTTTTTGGGAATGGATTAGGTTTTTGAAAAACCATGCCCACTTTACGACGAAGCTCTGCAACATTTACAGATTTAGAATTAATGTCTTCTCCATGTAATAACATCTGTCCTTCCAACCTTACAGAATCAATTAAATCATTCATGCGATTCATACAACGCAATAAAGTTGACTTTCCACAACCACTAGGGCCAATAAATGCAGTCACTCTTTTTTCTGGAATATTCAAATTAATATTTTTTAAAGCCTGCGCAGCACCATAAAAAAGATTAAAGTCCTTACATTCAAAACAAGTATTTTCATTTTCTAATGAAAGACCTTCTGCATTAAGAAGCACTTCATGTGATACGTTTGGGGCTGCCATGGTCATTTTCCTAAACTCCTAATCCTTATATTATTAAATGGATTCAATTAGTGTTGTTCTAGGCTCCTATATTTTTCTCTTAAATGATTACGTATGTATATTGCAGAAAGATTTAAAATGACGATTACTACCACCAATATTAATGCCGTTGCATAAACCAATGGCCTTGCGGCTTCCACATTTGGACTTTGAAAACCCACATCATAAATATGGAACCCTAGATGCATAAATTTCCTTTCTAGATGCACAAACGGTGCGTTCATGTCTAGCGGTAACGATGGGGCTAACTTTACAGCACCCACTAACATTAATGGAGCTACCTCACCCGCGGCACGCGCAACGGCTAAAATTAATCCCGTCATCATTGCCGGACTCGTCATCGGCAGTACTGTGCGCCACAAAGTTTCTGCTTTCGTGGCACCCAGAGCAAGCGAACCCTCTCTGACCGCTCGGGGTATACGAGACAAGCCTTCTTCCGTGGCCACAATCACGACAGGCACGGTAAGCAACGCCAGAGTCAATGAAGCCCAAAGTATACCTCCGGAACCAAAAGTAGGGGCGGGCAAGGCTTCTCTAAAAAATAATTCATCAATCGAGCCGCCCACCACATAAACAAAAAAACCTAAACCAAATACGCCATAAACAATAGATGGTACACCTGCTAAGTTATTTACAGAAATGCGTACCAATCGAGTGATAAACCCTTGATGTGCATATTCACGTAAATATATCGCTGCGATCACGCCAAAAGGCGTCACGATAATAGACATGAGTAAGACCATAACTACCGTTCCAAAAATAGCAGGGAAAATTCCACCTTCTGTATTAGCTTCGCGCGGGTCATCCGTAATAAAGCCCCAAAATGTTTTAATATAAAAGATTATTTTTTCGCCTACGTGCATCGCGTTGGGACGATAGGCTTTAACAATATTTGCGAGTTTGATTTCCTTCTCGCCGCCGGTCATTTCCCGCAAAATAATGCTGTCTTGAGACATTTCTATATAAAGACTGTCTAGTTCTGCCTTTAATATTTCATAATCTGCAGTGTATTTAACTTTTTGATCATCGAGTTCTTGATATTTCGCGGGATCATCAACTTCATCTAATTCTAAGCCACGTCTTTTTAAACGCAGCTTTTCCAATTTATAGTTAATCGCACCGATATCATGTTTTTCAATATGCTCTATTCTTTCTCGAAGTTGAAATATATTATCTAAACGTTGTTCAAGATCTTGCCACTTGATTTCATCATAGAGATTAAGGACCTCTCCTTTTGATTTGATTTCTTTAAGATAACCGTAGAAATTTCCCCATTGAGTACGTTCCAGCACAAGCACATCTTTTGGTTTTTCAATTTTAAGCTCGTTAGGCTCAACGGTAAGCATAAAGTCGATACCTAAGATTTCACGATTGCCTACTTTAATTAAGCTACGTTTTATTTGTTCATCATCAGAACGAACTTTGATACCTGACTCAATAATTCTCTGTCTTGGAACTTGTTCTGTTTCAACTCTTTCACCAATTATTGTTGCGATTTGAGTTCCATTATCGTATTCAATTTCATATACGGTTTTCGGCCAAAAATGTCCTAAACCTCGAGATGCAATCAACAGCAATAACCCAAAAACCATAATCATGCTAATAGCAACTGCACCTGCATTCAGCCACACCCATGGCGTGCCTGAAGACATAAAGTTTTTAAAAGTATGCTTATGATCGTTCATATTCATATTTATAATGTGCTGTATTTAACACGTAATCGCTGACGCACTATTTCCGCAATAGTGTTAAAGAAAAACGTAAACAAAAATAAAACCAAGGCGGCGAGAAACAGAATTCTAAAATGTGTGCTATCGACTTCCGATTCAGGTAGTTCAACCGCAACGTTCGCAGACAAAGTACGCATCCCTTCAAAAATACTAAAATCCATCACAGGTGTATTACCTGTCGCCATGAGCACAATCATGGTCTCGCCTACTGCGCGACCCAAACCAATCATCGTGGCAGAAAATATTCCAGGACTTGCAGAAGGCAAAACTACACGCACTAAAGTTTGCCAAGGCGTTGCGCCTAACGCTAAAGATCCTGAAGATAAATGTTTAGGTACACTAAAAATGGCATCTTCTGCGATAGAAAATATAGTCGGGATCACTGCAAACCCCATTGCAATACCAATGATGATTGAGTTTCTTTGGTCATAACCAATGCCCATGGTATCGGTGAGCCATAAACGCATATTGCCATCAAAAAACACGCGCTCCATCCACGGGCTTGCGCCCAAAGCAATCCAACCACATATAAGCACTATGGGTACTAGTAAAGCAGCCTGCCAACCATCAGGAATTTGATTTTTAATTTTATCGGGTATAAACCACCACACTATGCTCGCTAAGATAATTCCTAATGGCAGTGCAATAAGAGAAGCAAATACGCCCGGTAAATGTGATTCAACAAACGGTGCTAACCAAAGACCTGCAAGGAAACCCAAAATTACAGTCGGCAAGGCTTCCATAATTTCGATGGAAGGTTTCACAATGCCACGCATTTTTGGTGCCATGAAGTAAGCTGTAAAAATAGCGCCACATATTGCTAAAGGCATTGCAACCAACATGGCATAAAAAGCAGCTTTGAAGGTTCCGAAAGTTAAAGGTGTAAGACTAAACTTGGGTTCAAAGTCACTGGAAGCAGAAGACGATTGCCAAATATAATCTGGCTCAGGATAATTCTCGTACCAGACTTTGCCCCAAATCGAGCTAAAGGAAGATTCAGGATGTTCACTATCCAGTTCCCAAATATGCAATTTGCCAGATTTGTCTTCGGTAATAATTTTATTACTTCTAGGGGCAATACCAAGATGCTGCAACGGTTGATCAATTATATTTTCCGTGATGACGTGGCGTGATGCCGTGGTATGAAAGATTGAAATATTGCCGCCTTCATCTGTAACTACAAATCCTTTACGTAGTTGCTCGGCGGTGATGCTGGTAATTTTCGCGTCCCCACTTTTGAAATTTCTAATCGGTGTTAATTTATAAGCCCCGCTTTCATCACGCACTAAAAACAATTGATGTATATTGCCGTGATCATCCGCAAGTAATAAAGAAATACCTCCAATTAAAAATTCAAGTACGGTGGGGTTATTACCTTCATCAAGTACTGAAACTGCTTCAATATGAATTGGCTCATCTTTTTTACGTATATCGTAATAGTCAATGGCACCTTTAGTATTAAGCAGGTATAGCCACTGTCGTTCAGGCGATATCAACACCTTAATAGGTTTATCAACATAGGGAAGCTGTACCTGACTTGTAAGTTCTAAAGTGAGTTCATCCTCATCCAAAAATGAAGTTTGTTTTTCAAAATTAATTAACCTCGGTCCACTATTTGTATGTGCGAATACTGTAATCCCACTTTCATTATCACTAATCGCAATACTTTCGAGAGTTTGCTCGCCAATTTCCAGGTTAATAGGCTCCTCACCATAAGGAAAAGTAATGCTTGGAATAATGGTACGCTTGCCTTCATTGAATCTGGCTGCATATTGATGTCGAAAAATAAGTACTTTGCCGTTACTCAATCCTAATCCAAGGATATTTTGCTCTTTACTGATATGACTCCAACTATTTATTTTTACCTGTTCGTCCTTTAGCAAATTTTCTGATGATATATTTTTGCCACCCTCAATATAAAAAAAGTTCGCCGTACCTGCGTCATCAAGACGCATCCCAATTTCGGCTTGCTCTTCGATTGAATACAATAAAGTTTTATGCTCGGTTTCATTCAACGGATAACTTGCAACCTCATGCATAACCGCCCCTTTAAATAAGGGGAACACTACTGCAAATAAAAATAAGAAAATTAGAATGATGGAGCCGATGACCGCGACACCACCTACGCCCACTAAATATCGTGCTAATACATCTCTAATTGATCGGCGTTTCCATAAATCATGATCAAATTCCAATGGCTTTGGAACTGTTAATTGAGATGAACCTGATTCTTCAGACATGCTTATAGTTTTTATTATTGGATTCAGGAGTAAAAAGTATACTCGAAAAAAAGGCCCTGCATCACAGGGCCTTTCACTTATTCAGGCAGTTGCCCTTAAACCTAATCTAAATATATAGATAGGTCTATTATTATTATTATTCTGCAGCGCTTACCTTCATGGCACTTTTTTCTACATCAATAGAAGCCAGCGCTTTGTCAGCAACTTTTGACGGTAACGGAATATAACCATCTTTTACTACAACTTTTTGACCTTGGGTAGATAGCACCATTTTAATGAACTCGCTCTCAAGTGGAGAAAGTGGCTTGCCAGGCGCCTTATTTACATAGACATACAAAAATCTAGCAAGAGGATAATCACCTGTTATGGCATTTTCAGATGTAGCTTCAATAGCGCCTGAATTACCTTTTGATAATGCAACCGCTTTTACACCAGAGGTCTTGTAACCAATACCTGAATAACCAATTCCGTTTAGAGATGAAGATACAGACTGAACAACCGATGCAGAACCTGGTTGCTCATTTACAGTTGACTTGAAGTCACCTTTACAAAGTGCTTTTTTCTTAAAGTATCCATATGTACCTGATACGGAGTTACGACCAAATAATTGAATGTCGCGTTTACCCCAATCGCTTTCTAAACCAAGATCGCCCCATGTTGCAATATCAGCAGCACCGCCACATGTGCGCGTGCTAGAAAATACAGCGTCTACTTGCTCAATGCTCATGCTTTGAATGGGATTATCTTTGTGTACATATACTGCTAAAGCATCTATTGCTACTGGAATTGCAGTAGGCTTGTAACCAAATTTCTTTTCAAATGATGCAAGTTCTTTGTCTTTCATCTTTCGGCTCATAGGACCTAGATTTGAAGTGCCTTCAGTCAATGCAGGCGGTGCAGTAGAAGAGCCTGCTGCTTGAATTTGAATATTAACGTTAGGATAAAAACGCTTGTATTCTTCTGCCCAAAGAGTCATCAAATTTGCCAGTGTGTCAGAACCAACACTCGATAAGTTGCCTGAAACACCACTTGTGGCTGCATACTCACCAAGGTCAGCATCTACGCTCACCTCAGCCGACACGGACGCTGCTGAAGTAATTAGCAATGCTGCTGTAATTACGTAAAATTTCTTAATCAATGCGTACATTAAAAAACTCCTGAAAGTTATGGATTATTTTGATTTTCGATGTTGAGCTTAGGATTCATGTGTTACAAGCTTATGGTATGAATATTACAGTTTTGTTAAACCATAAGTATCTGTTTTTTATGAATTATTTCCGTTTAATGTGATTCGATCTGCAGGAAAATTACATATAAAACGACTTCCCACACCTAATTCACTTTCAATTTCCAGATGGCCATCATGTCGCCCCAGAATATGCTTTACGATCGACAACCCTAAACCGGTGCCGCCTTTCTCGCGCGAACGCCCGGCATCCACCCGATAAAAACGTTCTGTTAATCTTTCGATATGCTCCTCAGCTATACCTTGCCCTTCATCTTCAACGATAAGTTGGACTACATCATTACTTGCTTTCTTCCATATAACATTTATTTTAGATCCTGGTTCAGTATGTTTTACGGCGTTGTTAATTAAATTTGACACGACACTGTGAATTTCTTGTAAATCCCCTTTAATCATCAAATCGCTATCAATTTGTGTAGCTATTTTATGATTGGTAAACCATGTTGAGAGTTTGGCGTCTTCGACTACCTCCGTTATTAATGAAGCCACAGGAACCACTTCAGCGTCTTTTGCAGCGGAACTTGTAGACTCTAATCGCGAAAGTGTTAACAGGTCTTCTACTAATTGTTTCATACGATGCGCTTGTACCTCTGCGGCACTAATAGCAATTTTGCATTCTTCACTTAGGTTATTGTTCATCATAAGAGACTCTAAATAACCAAGAATTACCGTGAGAGGTGTACGCAATTCATGTGAAGCATTGGAAATAAAGCTGCGACGCATTTCGTAAATACGCGCAGATTGAGACATATCTTGACCAATTAAAACGAGCTTGCTTTCGCCAAATGGAATAATGCGTACGCTGAGCTCTGATTCATTTGCGGAAGATCCTCTGATTTCTAAAGGCTCATCAAACTTTCCTGCATTAAAGTAATCTGTAAAGGAAGGGTTTCGCACAAGCTGTGTTATGCGAGTGTTTTTATCTTGTTCAAGATCAATTTGTAATAAATCGTTTGCTGCTTGGTTTGCGGATAAAATCTCTCCACTTATTCCCATCACAACCACGGCATCGGGCAATGCTGAAATCATTTGTTTATACTGATTAATTAAATCTTGAAACTCAGATTTTTTAACTTGATGTGCTTTTTGCAAATCAACAATATTTGAAACATGTTGATCAGCAATGCCCAAATATTCTGGGGCATCTTCTACAATGGCACCAGCATCTAGCCATTGTTTGAGTGTGACTAACTGTCTAGCAGTCCACAACCCATAAATGACTAAACCTAGAATAAAAAATAGTGGAAAAAATCCTGTGAAAAAACCAATTAGAGTACATGGGACAAAAACTAAAAGTATTCTATTTAGTTCTGATAACCATGCACTGAATGACATTATTTCTTTTCGGAAAAACGATAACCGTAACCACGTACCGTTTGAATCATTTGATCACAATTTAAAGGCTTAAGTAATTTTCTTAAACGCACAATATGAACATCTACTGTACGCTCTTCTACATACATGTTACGACCCCATACGTAATCTAACAACTGATTCCGTGAATAAACCCGATCTGGATGAGTCATAAAAAATTCTAGTAACCGAAATTCGGTCGGTCCCAAATCTAGAGACTCATCATGTACATAGGCACGATGAGCATTTAAATCTAATCGGATTGGCCCAATTTTTACTTCATTTTCAAGGCTGCCTGAGCCTCTGCGCAATACTGCACGTATACGCGCAGTTAACTCTTTTACCGAAAATGGTTTAGTGATGTAGTCATCAGCACCTGAGTCTAGGCCATCTATTTTATCCCTTTCTTCTACACGTGCGGTAAGCATAATAACGGGCACTTCTTGCATAGTATCCTTGCGCTTCCAGCGACGCAAAAGCTCTAAACCGCTTGTATCAGGCAACATCCAGTCTAAGAGAATTAAGTCAGGTAAGTTATTAGCAATTTGTAATTCAGCCGCGCTGCCATTCTCAGCTTCATCAATTACATAGCCTTCTTGCCCTAATGCAAAAGACACCATTTCTCGAATCGAGTGTTCGTCTTCAATTAAAAGTATGCGTTTACTGCTCATATTTTGAGCCTGAATGGAATGGAGTGAATGATGTTCTTCTGCAACATATTGATTCTGCATGATTGTAACCCGCTATGAAACGAAGGGGCATTATTTTCCACATTTGTTACAGAACTATTATCTACCTTTAAATCAACTAGATGCATGAATCAGATGGGTTATGACTATATACCTAAACTCTATGCTTGTAACAAAATTGTAATAATTTATTCATATTGGTTTCACAGACATTGCGCAAGATTCTCAGCCTGTAAATTAATAATTATCAAATAACAGGGAGGCTCTTCGTGAGACTTAAAAATTTCATGGTTGCAGCTACAAGTGCAATCGCATTATTTAGTTTTAGCTCAGCAGCATTTGCTGGTGCTGTAACTTCAAAAGAAAATATTGCCATTAAAACAACAGGTGGCGGTATCAAAATTGAATCCGATAACGGAAATTCCTTCTCAATTGGTGGGCGCATTATGTATGACTATGACAGTTATGATGGCGCATATAATGCTGACTTTGATGGAGATACAGGATCAGAGTCTGAGTTTCGTCGCACTCGTGTGAATGTTAAGGGAACATCAGGGAAAAACTGGGAATATAAGTTAACTGTTGATATCGACGAAGGCGAAGCTGAAGTTGATACTGGTTACATTAAATATAAAGGTTTTGAAAATGTAGCTTTTGTACTGGGTCGACTTAAAGCACCTGCTGGTTTAGAAGAGCTCACATCTTCAAAATGGATCTCTACAGTCGAAAGAACTGTCACCACAAGTGATTTCGGAATTTTATCAGGTAAACCTGATTTTCAATTTCAGGCACAAGCGCATGGTGGAAACTTCTTTGGCCAAGTCGCAATAATTGATGAAGGTAATGAAGATGCAGATACAGCAGATTCTTATTCATTGGCTTTGCGTGCAGGTGGACATTTTCCAATTGGCGAAGAAAATCATTTTTTACATGCCGCAGCTTCGTACGCAGATCGTGATTTTGGTGACGAAGGTACAATTGGCTTTGAAACTGAAGGTGCCGTACATGCATTACCAGGCGATATTAAAGTACAAGATGACGCAGATTTTGAAGTTGATGATGCAGATCAATTAGGTGTAGAGCTTGCATATGTAAATGGCCCATTTTCAGCACAAGGTGAATTATGGTCAGCAAGTTTTGACGGAGACATTAATGGTGCTGGCGATGTAGCTGACACGGATATAGATGTTGATTCTTATTATGCTTTAGTCAGCTACTTCTTAACTGGTGAATCAAGAGGTTATAAAGGCAAAGTTGGTAAATTTGATAAAGTTAAACCAAAGGGCCCACGTGGAGCTTGGGAGCTTGTAGCTAAGTATGAAGATGGCGAAATTGATCCAGACAATCAGGCTGACGAATCAGAATTCGAAATACTTACTCTTGGTGTTAATTGGTATCCGACCAATAACCTTAAATTCATGTTGAACTACTTAGACATTGATACAGATAATTTTGATTCGGAAGACGGTGTAGCGCTATCTACGCTTGGCGAAGAAGATGGAAATGCTGTTTCATTCCGTGCTCAGTATGCATTCTAATAACTCTTAGTTTCACTCCTCTACTTTGAGTATAAGGCTATCTACTTGTTAAAGCAGATGGCCTTTTTTATGTAGAAGTAACAATTGGTAAAAATAATGGAAAAAATAAACACTCAGTCTCTACTTATACTTATAACGCTCACTGTATTTTCTATAACCACTTCTAATGCCAGCGCTGTTTCACTCGAAAGAATAGCCATATTTAAACCTCAAAGCAGTTGCTATTCACCTGAAATCATCAGCATTCAAGAAATTACCCAACGCATGGTTCTATCATGTAGTACAGAAAGTATTGTTGAGATTATTTCCATTGAAATTCCAGCCCAACTAAAATCTCTCAATCACTTTAAAGTATCAAGTAATGAAGAAATCAGTGCAGTGTCTTTTCATCCAACCGAAAATGTATTTGCAGTGGCTGTATTAAATAATGATCCTTTTAGCACGGGTAAGATACAAATCCATAATGCAAGTAGTGGCGAACTATTGAATACGTATGATGCTGGCGTACATCCTGATGGTTTGGAATTTAGTCCTAATGGAAAATATTTAGTCGTAGCCAACGAAGGAGAGGCATATCACTACAATGGTAAAGAATATGAATCACCCGAAGGCAGTGTGACACTGGTAGATTTTTCAGTTCCTGCTAATGCAAAAGCTATACAAATTAACCTTCCTGACCTAAGTGAAGTTGAAGGCATGATGCATAAAAAACACGAGCGTAAATTTGAAAGAGTAGTGACAGGCGGAAATAGTTATGAAGAAATTAAAATTGCAATTAAAGATAACACCCCTGCAAATACCGAACCAGAATTTGTAACCTTTTCTCCTGATAGCGCTAAAGCTTATGTTTCTTTGCAAGAAAATAACGGCGTTCTTGTAATCGATACTGCCCAGGCAACAATCGAAAGTGTTTTTGGCTTAGGAACCACTACCCATTTAGCGGACATCAAGGACAATGAAAAAGTGAACTTTGACAAAGAGATTACGGCGCTTCGTGAGCCTGACGGTATCAACATTAGTCCAGATGGAAGATATTTATTAACAGCAGACGAAGGAGATACAGACCCTAAAGCTTCTAAAACACTTGGCAATAAACCTAAAGGCGGAGGTCGCACGCTAAGTGTATTTGATGCACTTAATGGAAAATTAATCGCGGATACCGGTAATCAATTAGATGAAATGGCTCACGCTGAAGGTTTATATCCAGATGATCGCAGTGATAATAAAGGTTCTGAGCCTGAAAATGTAATTAGTTTTACAATTAATAATACTCTCTATGCTGCAGTGGGCTTGGAACGTGCTGACGCCATTGCACTCGTTTCTCTT
Organism: Gammaproteobacteria bacterium; assembly: GCA_965243395.1. Taxonomy (GTDB): domain Bacteria; phylum Pseudomonadota; class Gammaproteobacteria; order UBA4575; family UBA4575; genus JABDMD01. The sequence continues at coordinate 299,029 of CBDEUS010000002.1, forward strand.
GAAGAGCCCTCACAACCAAAAGTGATAACTGTAGAAAGCGTGGATCCAAACGCTGGCAAAGAAAATGTGTTTGCGCCCGAAGGTCTAGTCTATTACGAAACTGATGGGAAACATTATATTTACAGCGCCAATGAGAAAAGTGGCACTATGACCGTGATGGAAATTAAACTAGATAAAGAACATTTAGCATCGTCGAATTAATTGTTATTGCAATTCCACTTGGAAAACTTTCTCTAACAATTTCTGGTTTTCAAAATATACATAAAAGCGATATTCGCCTGGCACTAATTCATACTGTTGGGCGAATTCAAAAGCCATGGTATGTCGATAGTCTAATTTTGACTCTTCTTGCAGTATTTCAATTTTATCGATGTATTCGCCCGTTGCCGGATTGATCATAGTTGGTACATGATATATTAAATGCAATGTGGGCTCGCCCAAAAAACCCGCACGTGACAACCAATAACGTATGCCAAATTTTGTACCTAATTTAGCTTTAATATGAGTTGTCTTTTCTAACTCACCTCCGCTTGACACAGCCCTATCACCTTCTTCATAGTTCTCTGCACCATGTGAGAATATTCCATATTCAAAATCATATATTGTACGCTTTTCATTTGCATGAACAGAGTTTAAAAAAAGACTAAATAACAATAGAGAAATTACAGCTTTCACTAATACCCTTCCTTGTAATTTTATATTTTATATTAAATAAATTTTAACATAGCTGTGAACGCATTCATGTACTTTAAGTTTTAAAATATTAAGAACATATGGCAAACCAAGAACATAAAGGCTTTAGACGCATTTATAATGCATTTTTTTATTCTCTCGATGGTTTCAAAGCTGCTTGGGAAAATGAAGCAGCTTTTCGACAAGAATTATTTTTAGCTTTAGTTCTAATACCTGCCGCTTTTTGGGTTGGCGAAGGTGCTCAACAAATTAGTCTCTTAATATTTACAGTGTTAATTGTATTAATTACAGAATTACTCAACACAGGAGTTGAAGCCGCTATAGACCGAATCAGTGGTGAGAAACATGAGCTATCGAAACGTGCTAAAGATATTGGTTCCGCCGCAGTGTTTGTAAGCTTAACAGCACTAGCAATAGTATGGGGGTTTGCTGTGTATGAAAAATTCTTTTAGAACAAGTAAGCATGAAGCTGCAAGCTAAACGCAGCTAATATTGCACCTATTAAACCTCCCACTATCACATCGCTTATATAATGCAGACCGAGAATAAATCTTGAGAGTGCTACCAAACCTGCAAACGGAAAAACTAGCCACCCAAGTTGGGGGTAATAAAAAAACAACATCAGACTAAAACTAACTGCATGCAATGTATGGCCGGAAGGAAAGCTATATCGATCTAAAGGACGTGTATTACAAAGGATGTGGTCGTGAGTAATATAAGGACGTTCTCTTACTAAACGTTCTTTTATTGCTTTATAAATTAATACTCCAATCCCACCCGTAATAAGCATGTGTAAAGCTGGGAGTATGGCTGTTTGCCCAACAATAAATATTGTTGTAGTTATTAAACAGTACCAAAACACTCCGTCACCTAATCGACTAATTAGTTTAAAAAATGCATTTACTGACTTGTAGCTACTTGCCCGATTAAAAAAAAGGCAGATGGGTAATTCGAGCTTATCTATGCGCCCGAACCAATCATTTGTACGTGAATGAACATCCATATTTTCAGCTCGCAGTAGAAAAGAAAGCTTCTATTCAGGCTGAATCGTATGGTTTAAATATGACCAATATATGATGGGTTTGTTACAACAAAATTAAATTTTAGCCCCCCATAATCAACATGATACCGCTAATCTTTTAATATATTTGTAATAAATGTTGCATAACTATGTAGCAATATTTGCTCAATATTCGCACTTAAGGAAGTCAAATTATTGAGCCTTTAATTGGACAACATTTCATCTATTCATCCGTATTCTGTTCGCAGTATTTGGATATCTGACACACATTTAGGATTTCGTGGCTGCCAAGCCGAACTATTGTTGAATTTTTTGCATTCCGTTCAAAGTGAAAACTTATTCTTAGTAGGTGACATTATCGATTGCTGGAGCCTTAAACGAAACTTTTATTGGCCACAATTACATAACAACGTTCTAAGAACTATTTTAGGTAAAGCAAAACATGGTACGAAAGTAATCTATGTGCCAGGTAATCATGATGAACTATTTAGAGAACATTGCGGTAACGTGTTTGGCAATGTCGAAATTCATCGTGAATATATCCACACCACTGCAAATGGTCGACGTTTATTAATACTTCATGGAGACGAATTCGATAATATTGTTAGGCATAGTCGCTTTTTTGCAAGAATTGGTAGTCATGCATATGCTTTGTTACTGCATTTAAATGTATATGTTCATTATTTTCGAAGATTATTTAATTTCCCTTATTGGTCTTTAGCTGCTCATCTTAAGCATAAAGTAAAGAATGCCGTGAACTATATTAGTAATTTTGAAACAGCCATCACAACGGTGGCAGAAAATAAAAAAGTTAACGGTGTAGTATGTGGACATATACATCATGCACAAATTTCAGAAATTAATGGCGTGCTGTATTGCAATGACGGGGACTGGGTGGAAAGCTGTACGGCATTAATCGAAACTCATGATGGTGAGTTACATTTAATTCGCTGGACGGAAAAACAAGATAATTCTGGTAACATACAAATTAATCTAGACGAAAAAATTACTAAAAAGGCCGCATGAAAATTGCAATTGTTACCGATGCCTGGGAACCTCAGGTAAATGGTGTGGTAACAACTTTAAAAACGACTCAACAAACATTAAACTCATTGGGAAATACTGTAGAAGTATTTACACCCAATAGTTTCAAGTCGATTCCCTGTCCAACGTATCCAGAAATTAGACTGGCATTAAACCCAAAATCACGTTTAAGAAAATCTCTTGCTGTATTTAAACCTGATGCAATACATATCGCAACGGAAGGACCGATGGGGTTGGCTGCACGTTCAATTTGCAAAAAAAATAAGTGGGCTTTTACCACTTCTTACCATACTCAATTCCCTGAATACATACGTGAACGTTTTCCGATTCCACTAAATGCTTCTTATGCATTTTTTCGTTGGTTCCACTCCGGGGCAGTCCGCACCATGGTTGGTACACAGCGTCAAGAGGATTTATTAATCTCACATGGTTTTAAAAATTTAGTCAGATGGCCCCGTGGTGTAAATACAGATATTTTTACCCCCGGGGATAAAAACTTCCTTACGGACCCAAGACCTATTTTCATCTATGTTGGACGTGTTGCAGTAGAAAAAAATATCGAAGCATTTCTAGAATTAGAGATAACAGGCACTAAATATGTAGTTGGAGAAGGTCCAGCACATGACGAACTAAAAAATAAATTTCCCGAGATTAAATTTGTTGGCTATAAGTATGGCAAGGAACTCGCTAAATATATTGCTGCATCCGATGTATTCGTCTTTCCCAGCAAGACAGACACTTTTGGAATCGTGATGTTAGAAGCCATGGCTTGTGGAGTACCCGTTGCAGCCTATCCGGTTACCGGCCCTATAGATGTTGTTCGTGAAAATGAAACAGGCTGTTTAAATCAAGATTTAGCACAAGCGGTAAAATGTGCACTAAATCTCGACCCACGAGACTGCCTCCAACAAGCTTCTGATTACACTTGGGAAAAGGCTTCAATGATGTTCCAATCGAACTTAGCTTCTAAAATAAAAACCTAAAACATATCTGGAATCATCAACTTAGCAATTTTTACTGGCCGTTTAGCAAAACTGTAATATTTATTAAGCCCTTGTTTCGCATATACTATTAGCTACATAACGCTAGATAATAATTATATGGATGACCGTAACTTCAGTCTTGCTGAGTATTACATCAATCGCGAACTCAGCTTACTAAAATTTAATTCTCGTGTACTCGAACAAGCACGTGATCGTTCGACACCTTTACTGGAAAGATTGAAGTTTCTTTGCATTTCATGCACAAATTTAGATGAATTTTTTGAAATACGAGTAGGTGGAATTAAGCAGCATATTGAATTAGATATTGCACATATTACTGCCGATCAAATTGGTCCTAGAGAACTACTCAAACAAATTCATAACGAAGCTTCTTCATTAGTTACCGAACAGTATCGTGTGTTTAATGAAGAAATTCAGCCAGAATTAGAAGCACAAAATATTCATTTTGTGGCACGTGAACAATGGAACCATGAACAAAGTGCCTGGTTGCGCCAATATTTTATTGATGAAGTAGAACCTGTACTCAGTCCACTCGGTTTGGACCCGGCTCATCCTTTTCCAAGAATAATAAATAAGTCTCTTAATTTTATTGTGCAACTTGATGGTGAAGACGCATTTGGACGCGAAGGTGAATATGCCATTGTCCAAGCGCCTCGTTCTCTACCTCGATTAATTCGTCTACCGGACGATTTGAATAATGCACAAGGTGAAAGTTTTGTATTTCTATCTTCCGTACTGCATGCATATGTACATGAATTATTTGAAGGTCTTTCTGTTCGTGGTTGTTATCAATTCAGACTGACACGAAATAGTGATTTATTTTTAGATGATGAAGAAATTGATGACTTGATGCGTGCTTTGGAAGGTGAGCTTGCATCTCGCCGTTATGGTGATTCTGTACGTTTGGAAGTAGCCAATAATTGTCCTGAAGAATTAGTTTCTTATTTACTGCAACAATTTAAATTGTCCGCTGTAGACTTGTATCGTGTAAATGGTCCCGTAAATTTGAATCGTCTTAGTCAGACATATGATCAGGTCGATCGACCTGATTTGAAATATCCACCATTTAGTGCTGGCCTACCAGAAAACTTTAGTCACAACACAAATATTTTTAATTTAATTAAGCAGAGTGATATTTTATTACATCACCCTTATCAATCTTTTGCTCCTGTTATTGATTTTGTACGTCAAGCCGCTGCTGACCCCAAAGTGTTAGCAATTAAACAAACCCTTTATCGAACTGGTCCAAACTCACCTATAGTGGATAACTTAGTGGAAGCTGCTAAAGCAGGGAAAGAAGTAACGGTTGTGATCGAATTAATGGCGCGCTTTGATGAAGCTGCGAATATCTCATTAGCAAACCGTTTGCAAAAAGCCGGTGCACATGTTGTATATGGCATAGTTGGCAAAAAAACGCATGGCAAAATGATTTTAGTCGTGCGACGCGAAGAAAATCATCTTTGTCGTTATGCACACTTCGGTACAGGCAACTATCATGAAAAAACCACTAAGTTGTATACAGACTATGGAATGTTTACCTGCGATCCTGCACTTACATCGGATGCACATGAAGTATTTATGGCGCTTACCAGCTTTACTAAAGCACCTGTTTTAAAAGAAACTCTGCAAGCACCTTTTACTTTGTATAACACACTAATTGAATTGATTGAAAAAGAAATAGAGTTTGCGCGTCAAGACAAACCGGCACGCATCATTGCGAAAGTCAATGCATTAGTTGAACCACAAATAATTAAAGCTTTATATCGCGCGTCAGCAGAAGGTGTGAAAATTCATCTTATCGTCAGAGGTACCTGTTGTTTACGCCCTGGCATTCTCGGTGTATCTGAAAACATAGAGGTGCGCTCTATTGTTGGACGTTTTCTGGAACATACACGAGTTTGTTATTTTCATAATGATGGTAATCCAAAAGTTTTTTGTGGCAGTGCAGACTGGATGGATCGTAACTTTTTTAGACGCGTAGAAGTTGCTTGGCCGATCAAAGACCCTATTATTCGCAAACGAATTATTGAAGAACTAGAAATATATTTGAGCGATAACCAACAAGCTTGGATTCTTCAACCGGATGGTAGTTACTTGCAACCCATAACGTACGGGCAAAATATTAGCAATGCACAACAAACTTTATTAAACAAACACGCTAGAACCAAATTTTAACCTATCGTTATAGGTCAACTTTAATACTTAGTGCTTTTAGATAATTTTCTTCTTGCTCTAATTCAGCTCCCGTTAAGGGATGATCCTCTAACCATCGTTTCTCAATCGTAATTCTTAGCACTCCTTCAACATCTTTAATTACAACTTTTGGAAGTTTTTTGGGTATACGATCCCGGTTAATTAAAATTGCAACACGCAAAATAACAATCATATACATTGCAAGCTCTTGCCATCGTGAAGGTAATTTTTCGATGAGCTCTGTATTTATTTTACGTCGATGATTGCCTACTAAACACGCTAATAAGCGTTGCTCATTCCATGAAAAACCCATCAAGTCGCTATTATCCAACAGGTAAGCTCCATGGCGATGATATTTGGAATGTGAAATATCAAGACCTATTTCATGTAAATCTGCTGCCCAGATTAAAAATTGATATGCGATTTCATTATCAATTTTCCGAACATTTGATACTTTATCTAATAAATGTAGTGCAGTCGTTTTAATCCTTCCAGCATGTTCAAAGTCGACATGATAGCGACGCATTAACGAATATACTGTTCGATCACGCGCATCTTGATGATGTATTCTCCCTGCCAGATCAAATAGCAAACCTTCTCTCAAACCTCCGTCCGACGCTAACATTCTTTTAATTTTTAGTTCTTCAAAAATAGCTTTCAACGCGACTAAGCCTCCCGCAAACACTGGTTTACGTTCTTTCGCTAATGAATCAAAACTTACTTTATCTATATGCTCTGCATCTTGCATTTTTGCTATCAATGCATTAATTCCTTTATAAGTTATCCCTTGATCACTTAATTCAAATTCACGCATTAATTCCGCAATCGTGCGAATTGTGCCTGCAGTACCCACTACATGTTGCCAACCAAGCTTCTTTACGCTAGAAACAATTGGTTGTAATTGTAATTTTGCCGCGACTAATGCTTTTTTAAATTTCTTTTTATCAAGCCCGCCATTGGAAAAATACTTTTCGCTTAAAACGACACATCCAATTTGCACACTTTCCATCAATGAAGGTTCGCCACGTTGGCCAATAATCACTTCAGTGCTACCGCCACCAATATCTACTATTAACCAATTTTCATCTGGGCCTGTAATAGAATGAATTGTGCCTTGATAAATTAAGCGTGCTTCTTCAACACCCGAGATAATTTGTATCGGGTGCCCTAAAGCAGTCTCAGCACGTTGAATAAACTCCGTGCCATTTTTTGCTACACGTAAAGTATTGGTGCCCACAACGCGTACAGAATCTGCATGCATTTCTTGCAGGCGTTGACCAAATCTTTGCAAGCATTCTATGCCGCGCTCTTGAGATTCAATTGATAACTTTCCTGTAGAATTTAAGCCTGCCCCCAGACGCACCATTTCACGAATTCGATCAATAATTTTTAATTGCCCGTGTTGGTCTTGAGCAACCACCATATGAAAACTGTTAGAACCTAGATCTACTGCCGCAATGACGGATGAAGGCTCTGACGACAACTCGCCAGGAGAAGAAATAGGAGAAGGGACATCCATATATAACTACTAGCGTAGCAAATCGAATTTTTTAGTCAAAAATTAATACTGACAGTTTGTATTATTTAGGCGGTAAAAGTGCTCGACCATTGCCATAATCAATCACTACACCTTCAGAGGTAATCTCTTCAATTAAAGGCCCATTACTTGCGATGCGATCACCTTCTTTATATTTATTCATATTAATTAAGACAAATCGCCGCAGTGGGTCATCATCAAATACATGTACGTTCACTTCATATTGATTCAAATTATTGCGTGAACTTTCAGGTAAATCACGCAGCTTGGGAACATTGCTGAAAGATTTTGTTTGTGTATTAAGTGCGATGGATTCGCCTTCATCAATTAATAATTTTGGCTTATTTACTACCGGGATTGCATCATCAGCACTAAGTTCGGTTGACGAAAACGAAACATTACCTTTCTTTTCCGCGGAAGAAGTTGTTGAGCTCGCTTGTTGAGGTACTGTTTTATTAGACTTTTCACCATTTTGTTTGGATTCATATATCAAGGGACGGTTTATTTCAGCAATTTGTTCATTGCTCATCTGCATTGCAAGCGGGCGAGAGTCTATTGGATCAGTCGATTGATTCGGTATCGTCTTGTCTTGTAGATTAGCTTGTTGATTAAAAGTGTCATTAACGGGTTGCTGCGTAACAGGTTGTGATTGAATGGCAGGAGACGAATTGACAACTTCTTGGTTAATGATGGTCTCCTCTTGCACAGCCGTGTTTATATTCGAGTCATCATTTCCTGTAATTGCACGAATAATTAAAAATAAAATAAGAACATTCGCAAGTAAGCCCAAAACCACCCATAGCCAAATCGGATTAGGATTATTCTTTTGCGGTTTAACGGGATCGACAAATTTTAAATCTGGCTGCTTTTCAAGTTGACGCTCGTGTTCTGCGCGCGTCAATGCATCAAGAATCATTGACATAATTACTACCTATGATTCAACTTGACTGTCGCAGTAATAAAGGTGTGGAACGATCATTAACAACAGAATTAATTTCAATTATGGTCTCACGGCCTGCCACGCCATCTACATCTAGACCCCGGATACGCTGAAACTCCATGACTCGCCACTTCAGTGTAGGATCAAAAGATAATTTTTTCTTTTCATCTGTCGAGACCGGCTTGCCTTCGATACGATCTAGTTGATCTCGTAACCAGGCAACATCTTTACCAATTAATCCTTCTTTTAAAAGTATGGATCCCGTTGGCGGTGGCCGCCACAATAGTAAATAGTTCCCAAACCAATATGGATCTACTTTTGTGGTTGCTGTTGTAACTACTTTACCACCTATATTTAAACTTACTTGATTACCCTGTAAGGCTAATACAACGATTTGTTTTCTTTTGCCCGCAGGATTAATAATTTCTAATACTGCAGGTCTATTATGACGTCGTATTTGGTCCCAACTTGCTTTGCCAAAAATACAACTCAAATTTGCAGAAGTAGCACGTTCGCAAGCTGTGTCACCTTGCAACTCCGGATAAGAAAGACCCCAATAACTAAACAATGTAGTGAAAGCCTTGGTATTGTCCAGTCGTAAGCTGTCATCGTTAATTAAATTTAAAAAACTCGCTGTATTATATTTGGGTGAAACAGGAGAAGTATTTATTACATTTTCTTGTTCTGAGGCATTTGAAATCGAGTTATTTTCCACTACAGCTTGAGAAGCTAAAGATTCAGTAGCAGCGTCATGTAGTTTTTGTGGAGGAGTTATTTCAGTATTTGTGTTGGCATAACTTTCCGGTGACGTTCTTGGCAAGAAACCCCAAATTGACAATAGCAATGCTGCAGCACCCGCAGCTATTGCGCCTCCCGCTACCCACTGCATGGGTTGAAAACGCTCAGTGGGTTGTAACACCTCACCTGCAGCTTTGCGTACAAGGCCTTTATCAATACGGTGAACATTTTCGCCATATGCGCCCATCATAGAACGCTCACATATATTATTAATTAAACGTGGTACACCTCCAGACAACTGATGCACTATGTTAATTGCACCGCTGGTGAACAACTCCCCTCTAAAACCAACGATCTGTAAGCGGTGACGAATATAAGAAGCTGTTTCTTCTTTTGATAATGGAGTCAAATGAAAGCGTGCTGTAATTCTTTGTGTAAGTTGGCGTAACTCAGGACGTGCCAGAATCGATTGTAATTCTGGCTGACCAATTAAAATAATTTGCAGTAGCTTTTGAGTGGCGACTTCTAAATTAGTTAACAAACGAATCTGTTCCAATACTTCTGCACGTAAGTTTTGTGCTTCATCAATAACTAAAACTGTGCGCTTACCTTGTGCATGTTGTTTTAATAAATATAAGTTTAATCGGTCAACTAAATACTTAAGACTGGTGGTTGATCTGCGATATGGAATATTTAATTCATCGCAAATCGATGCGATAAGCTCTCGTGAACTTTGACGTGGATTTAAAATAAGTGCGACATTCACATGTTCTGGCATTTGCTCTAACACACTTCGACACAACATGGTTTTACCGGTGCCGACTTCACCGGTTAACAAAATAAAGCCACCTGCTTCATCGGCTCCATATAAAAGATGCGCCAAACCATCACGATGACGAGGAGTTAAATATAAAAAGCGCGTGTCAGGAGTAATTTGAAACGGTTTATCTGAAATTCCAAAGAATTCTAAATACATGCTGTATTACCTTGTTAACGCAAGCTTTTAAGGTGAACGTAATCTAGATAAGTTTCGACCCATTTTGCCAAAAAAGCGATGTCTTGGCCTTACTAATATACACGTAATCACATCTGTCTCACTTATAATCGATACCGCTTATCGATATATGGGTGATAGATTGAGTACTAATCATTAACCATAACTACTACATATACATATTTCCCCAATCTTGGCCTAATTAAATACCATAAAAAATGTATAGATATTTTGTTTTCGACACAGGTACTTCAAAATAGGTTTATGAGTTACAACAAAAACAAGTCAAAAACGAATACCCCCAAGCTTCCTCCCAAACCGAAGCCTCCGGAACCCTATGAATGCTGCGAACGTGGCTGTGATCCATGTGTTCACGACTATTATGCAAAAGCTCTGGCTCGTTGGGAAAAGCGAGTAGCAGAAATTGAAAAAAATGAACAGAGAAAAAGCGCCAGAAAAGCGCTCAGAAAATGACCAATATTTACATCCAGAACAAATCAAATAACTAAAATTTCTAGTAGAAAAAATAGCTTCTAATAGCAAATATACGGTTAGTTATATACTATTACCCCCATAATAAAAAAGAATAACCACTTTACAAAAACAAAATTCGTTAACGTAGCTCTTCAAAAACTTCCGCAATTTTCGCGTCATTAAATGCCAATGCGAATTTGGTTAGATGATTTTGTCGGTAAGCATTAATTTGCCGTTACGAATTTAGAGTGTCTACAAAGGAACTATCTACTATGAAGATCGGTGTACCAAACGAAATTCATGAAAATGAATGTCGCGTAGCGATGACACCTGATACCGCAGCACGACTCCAAAAACTTGGATATGAATGTGCAATTGAGGCTGGTGCAGGTGCGAGTGCTAACTTTACTGACCAAGCCTATCAGGATGCTGGAGTTGAAGTTGTTGCGGATACAAAACAACTCTGGGCTAACTCCGACATAATTTTAAAAGTTCGTGCCCCCGAACAAAATAATGCCTTAGGCATGCACGAAGCAGATTTATTAAGAGAGGGTGCAACCTTAGCCAGTTTTATTTGGCCTGCTCAAAACGAAGGTTTAATGGATCAACTAAAAGCGCGCAATGCAACTGTGCTTGCAATGGATTCAGTACCACGAATCTCACGTGCACAAAAATTAGATGCTCTATCTTCTATGGCCAATATTGCAGGCTATCGTGCAGTCATTGAAGCTTCCAATCATTTTGGTAGATTTTTCACAGGTCAAGTTACCGCAGCCGGTAAAGTTCCTCCTGCAAAAGTGATGGTGATCGGCGCAGGTGTGGCTGGTCTGGCAGCTGTTGGCACCGCAAATGGACTTGGTGCAATTGTACGTGCTTTTGATACCCGCCCAGAAGTTAAAGAACAAGTTGAAAGTATGGGCGCGCAGTTTTTAGAACTCGATTTTGAAGAAGACGAAGAAGGTGGCACTGCTGGTGGCTACGCAAAAGTAATGAGTAAAGAATTTATTGAAGCGGAGATGGCATTGTTCCGTGAGCAAGCCAAAGAAGTCGACATCATCATTACAACTGCATTGATCCCAGGAAAGCCTGCACCAAAATTAATATTGGCCGACATGGTTGAATCCATGAAAGAAGGCAGTGTGATTGTAGATTTAGCTGCCGAGCAAGGTGGCAACTGTGAGCTTACTGTTCCAGGTGAAGTTGCAGTGAAACACGGCGTTACGTTAATTGGCTATATGGATTTACCAAGCCGTTTAGCTACGCAATCTAGTCAACTCTACGGATCTAACTTATGTCATCTTTTAAATGACATGACGCCGGAAAAGGATGGCAACCTGGTTGTTGATATGGAAGATGATGTGGTACGTGGTACCACAGTTATAAATAAAGGTGAAATTACCTGGCCACCTCCTCCTCTAGCTGTATCTGCGGCTCCAGCACAAGCCAAACCTGCAGAAGCTCCAGTGGCAGAAGAACCAAAAAAGAAAAGTGGGCTAGGCTTTGCAATTACTTTAGCGGTTGCAGCATTAATATTATGGTGGATTGGAAAATCAGCTCCCGCTGAGTTCATGCAACACTTTACGGTGTTTGTACTGTCCTGTTTTATTGGTTACTGGGTAGTTTGGAACGTTACTCCCGCCTTACATACACCATTGATGAGTGTAACTAATGCGATTAGTAGTGTGATTATTATTGGTGCACTTTTACAAATTGGCAGTAGCGTACCGGTAATTTTAGGAATGGCTGCGTTCTCAATTTTTATTGCATCAATAAATATTGGCGGCGGCTTTACGGTGACGCAACGTATGTTGCAAATGTTCCGCAAAGAAGAATAAGAAGGGAGAGAAAAAATGATAATGAATCCTCAAATGTTAGGTGCCGCGTATTTAGCAGCTGGTGCACTTTTTATTCTTAGCCTCAATGGATTAAGCCATCAAGAATCTGCACGTCGTGGAAACCTTTGCGGAATCATAGGAATGATTATCGCAGTCGGTGCAACTATTTTAAGTGGCAGTGTCGGCAATCTGCATATCATGTTTCCATGCATGATCATTGGTGGAATTATTGGTGCTGCAGTTGCGTTAAAAGTTGAAATGACACAAATGCCAGAACTGGTTGCTGGCTTTCACAGCTTAGTAGGACTTGCTGCTGTGTTAGTTGGATTTTCTAGTTATATGGATCCCAATTCAAACTTTGTGGGTACTGAAAAAGTAATTCACGAAGTTGAAGTTTACTTGGGAGTATTCATCGGTGTTATTACCTTTACAGGGTCCATTATTGCGTTTGGAAAATTGAGCGCAATCATTGGCGGTAAACCTTTAATGATACCGGGCAGACACTGGATCAATTTAATTATGCTCCTTGTATGTATTTACTTTGGTTATGAGTTTTTGAACGCAGAAAGTCATAATGCTGGTGTATGGCCATTGATATACATGACAGTGATTGCTGGCATTATTGGCATTCATTTAATCATGGCCATCGGTGGAGCCGATATGCCCGTAGTGGTTTCCATGCTGAACAGTTATTCAGGCTGGGCAGCAGCGGCCACTGGGTTCATGTTAGGTAATACTGCACTCATCGTGGTGGGTTCTTTAGTTGGTTCAAGTGGTGCCATTTTGAGTTACATAATGTGTCGAGCAATGAACCGAAAATTCCTTGCGGTAATTTTAGGTGGTTTTGGTACAGGTGGCGGAGCTGCAGCAGAAGCAGAAGAAGGCGAAGTTACAGCCACATCTGCCGAAGAAGTAGCGAGCATGTTAAAAGATGCCAGCAATGTAATCATCGTTCCCGGTTACGGTATGGCAGTTGCTCAAGCACAGTACACGGTAAGTGATATCACCAAAAAACTGCGTTCTAAAGGAGTTAATGTTCGTTTTGGCATTCACCCTGTTGCAGGTCGTTTACCCGGTCATATGAATGTTTTGCTTGCTGAATCCAAAGTGCCGTATGACATCGTATTGGAAATGGATGAACTCAATGATGATTTTCCAGACACCGATGTCTCGCTGGTAATTGGCGCAAACGACATCGTTAACCCTTCCGCACAAACTGATCCTAATAGCCCCATTGCAGGTATGCCGGTACTGGAAGTATGGAAAGCTAAAACATGCGTAGTGTTGAAGCGTAGTATGGCAACAGGTTATGCGGGTGTGGATAATCCTCTATTTATTAAAGACAACACTGAAATGTTGTTCGGTGATGCAAAAGATAGTATGGATGAGGTACTTAAGCATCTTGATTAAATCTGTCATTTACTAGGTAATAAAAAAGCACGCATAAAGCGTGCTTTTTTTTGCCTACTGCAAATTACAAAAGTGTATTAACTTAAGTTAATTTTTACGCTCTATCGCAAAATCTGCTAAATCTAGCAATGCATCTTTGTATTTATTGGCCGGCAATATTTCTATATGTTGCCTAGCCAATTGTGCCTGTTGGTTTGCAATACTTTCTGTATAGGCAATGGCATCTGTATCATCGATTACTTGCAAAATTTCATCCATGTTTTCCCTGCCGCCATTAATAATTGCATCTCGTATCATTGCAGCTTCAGATCCGCTACTATTTTTTAAGGCATAAATGAGAGGAAGAGTTGGTTTTCCCTCTGCAAGATCATCACCAAGATTCTTTCCCGTTTCCTCGGATGAAGCTTGGTAATCAAGTAAATCATCTTTAAGTTGAAAGGCAGTACCTATATATGTTCCATAGGCCGCACAAGCTTGTTCGATATTATCCGACTGGCCAGCTAAAATGGCTCCAAGTTGACAGGCCGCTTCGAATAACTTTGCCGTCTTGGATTGAATAACAGTCATATAACGTTCCTCTGTCGTTTCAGGATCGTTACAGTTCAGTAGTTGCATTACTTCGCCTTCTGCAATGGTATTGGATGCACGCGCAAGAATTTCCATCACGCGCATTTCGCCAACATCGACCATCATTTCAAATGAACGTGAAAATACAAAGTCTCCAACTAACACTGTTGTTTCATTTCCCCAAATCGAATTTGCAGTTTCATTACCGCGTCGCATACTGGATTCATCTACAACATCATCATGTAAAAGGGTTGCGGTATGAATAAATTCGATGATTGCAGCTGCGAGAAAATGTTTGTTACCTTCATAGCCGCATGCTTTGGCACAAAGGATGGCGAGCAAAGGTCTTAGACGCTTTCCCCCACTATTAATAATGTAATTAGCCATTTCATTTATTAATGCAACGTCCGAATGAAGATATTGGCGGATTGCAGCATTCACGCCTTGCATATCCTCGGCAACGAGGTCTTGTACCTGCTTGAATTCCATAATGGCTATTAATAACTTGCTTGGAATGTACCTGGATGAGTTATTTGAGCTGTTTTTTTAGGTATATCATTACTATACAGGCCAATTTAAGGCATATTAGATTGACCCACCAGAGGTGTATCGCTAGAATTGCGCCTCTTTTTTAGACCCCTTAACGGAGAATCCAAGGTGTACGCAATTATCGCCACAGGCGGCAAACAATACCGTGTCCAGAAAGGAGACCAAATCAGGGTTGAAAAACTTGAAGGTGATCCTGGCGAGAAAGTCGAATTTAATCAAGTACTATTACTTGCAGATGGTGAAGATGTAACCATTGGTGCGCCATATGTAGATGGCAGTAAAGTTATGGGTGAGGTTGAAGAACAGGCACGTGCTAATAAAATTGACATCATCAAATTCAAGCGTCGCAAGCATCACATGAAACGCATGGGACATCGTCAATCATTTACACAAGTCAAAATAACCAAAATTTCAAAATAGGAACAATCATGGCACATAAAAAAGCAGGTGGTAGTACACGTAATGGCCGCGACTCAGAGTCTAAACGGCTAGGTGTGAAATGCTATGGTGGTGAAGAAGTACTTGCCGGTAACATTATCGTCCGTCAACGTGGTACCCAATTTCATGCAGGTGTAAATGTAGGTTGCGGTAAAGACCATACTTTATATGCAAAAGCAGATGGCAAAGTAGTTTTTGAAACAAAAGGCCCGAAAAACAGAAAATTTGTGCGTATAGAAGCGGTGCAATAAATACTTATCTAATTTTTAAGTTTCAAAGCCCCGCATCGTCGGGGCTTTTTTTTTATAAGAATTAAATGTAATGAAGTTTGTAGATGAAACCGTAATTCACGTTCAAGCCGGCAATGGTGGTAATGGCGGCTTGAGTTTTAGGCGTGAGCGTTACATTGCTTTGGGTGGTCCTGATGGTGGTGATGGTGGCGATGGTGGTAGTGTGTATTTAGTAGCGGACGAAAATTTAAATACTTTAGCCGATTTTCGCCATGCACGTTCGTTTAAAGCACAACGTGGTCAAGATGGCATGGGTAAAGAACGTACAGGGAAAAAAGGTGAAGACAAATTCATTAAAGTGCCGATAGGCACTATTGTAAAAGATGCCCAGACAAAAGAAATCATTGGTGACTTAACTAAACACAATGAAAAACTTTTAGTTGCTAAAGGCGGCGCACATGGCTTAGGTAATACACGATTTAAAAGTTCCACAAATCGTGCCCCAAGAAAAACTACACCTGGTGAAGAAGGTGATACTCGCGATCTTTATATGGAACTAAAATTACTTGCGGATGTGGGATTGTTAGGGCTCCCTAATGCAGGCAAATCATCATTAATACGAACACTTTCTTCTGCAACCCCAAAAGTTGCGGATTACCCTTTTACTACTTTGTACCCAAGTCTTGGAGTAGTTTTTATTGCGCCACACAAAAGTTTTGTAATTGCAGATATACCTGGCTTAATTGAAGGTGCTGCAGAAGGTGTCGGCTTGGGTATACAATTTTTAAAACATTTATCGCGTACCCGACTTTTATTACATATGATCGAGTTAGCGCCTACAGACCATGAACAAGATATCATTAAAGCCTACTACTCAATTCTGAATGAGTTGAAAAAATATAGCGATGAACTTGGTAATAAAGAGCGTTGGCTAGTGTTTACGAAGTCTGATCTTTTACCTGAAGACGAAAGCAAACAAAAAGTTGATAGTATAGTGAAGGAATTAGATTGGCATGGACCTGTTTTTATCGTTTCATCGATAAATCATTCTGGTACCAAAGAACTAAGTCATAGTATTTATAACTTTTTAATTGAAGAACAGAATACAAACGAACGTGAATCCAAAACGACAACAAGTTAGCCAATCAAAGCGTTGGGTAGTTAAAGTAGGCAGCTCGCTCGTTACTAAAAATGGGCGGGGCTTAAACCTGGATACCATTGCTAAGTTTGCGGCTCAACTAGCTAATCTGGTTGATACAGGAAAAGAGGTAATTTTAGTTTCTTCAGGTGCGATTGCCGAGGGTATGAATCGTTTAGCTTGGGATAAACGACCACATGCGGTTTATGAATTACAGGCCGCTGCCGCGGTAGGCCAAATGGGTTTAATACAAGCTTATGAATCCTGCTTGCAAAAACATTCTTTACATAGCGCCCAAGTATTGCTCACTCATGAGGATTTGCAAGATCGCAAACGTTACTTAAACGCACGCACGACCTTACGTAAATTATTACGTTTAAAAGTTATTCCTGTGGTAAATGAAAATGACACGGTTTCCACCGATGAAATTAAATTTGGTGATAACGATACTCTTGCAGCATTAGTAAGTAATCTTGTTGAAGCAGACACGCTTATTATATTAACTGATCAACAAGGAATGTATGAGCGACCACCTGACGATGAAAAATTAAATAACAATTTGATTGATGAACTTTCAGCCAACGACTCTTTACTTGATGAGGTTGCCGGGCCCAGTGCAGGTGAGCTTGGGCGCGGTGGAATGTTGACTAAAGTTTCTGCTGCTAGACTGGCTGCACGCGCCGGTGCCACAACCATCATTGCCTCTGGCAAAACAGATAATATTTTATTGGAGCTTGCTCATGGCAAGCCGCACGGCACTTTACTGTATCCGGAAAATGAGCCGCTGGTAGCACGTAAACAATGGATTGCAAACCAACTCTATACACAAGGTGAACTAACTCTGGATGATGGTGCTTGCGAGGTTATTTCTAAACAAGGGAAAAGTTTATTGCCTATTGGTGTAAAAAGTATTACTGGAAATTTTGACCGTGGTGAAGTTGTTAGCTGTGTAAATCTAGCCGGCGTTGAAATTGCGCGCGGCTTGATAAATTATAATGCTCACGAAACCAAGCAAATAATGGGCAAAGTAAGTAAGGATATTGAAAGTATTTTAGGTTATGTCGAAGAACCTGAATTGATTCACCGCGATAACTTGGTAGTTTTATAGAGAGAAATTAAAGGCAATTCACATTGCTTTAATACGGGCATTCAATCTACTCTTATGGCGTGCAGCTTTATTAGCATGAATAAGTTTTTTACTTACAGAAGAATCAATCACAGGAACCGCTGCTTTATAAGCTTCCGTGGCAGCATCTTTATCTCCTGCATTGATTAAATTGACCACAGCCTTGATTTTTGTTCTGAGGTGAGAACGCTGCCCCGCATTATGTAGGCGATTTTTAACTGCCTGACGAGCGCGTTTTTTTGCTGATTGAATATTGGCCAAAGTGGATCCTAATTCTTATTTATATATGAGATATAGTTGTTTCGTTAGGGTCGCGTACTATGGTAGTAAGATAAAAAAATGTCAACCCCAGAAAATCCAACCTTGAGCCCTATTTACCCCCTAATTTAGCCATATTTACACCCTATAATTACCCACAATGGCAGAACATCGCGCCCTTTTTAAGTCCACTGCAGTCATCAGCCTGATGACCTTTTTTTCCAGAATATTCGGCTATATTCGTGATGCCGTGATCTTCATCTTCCTGGGTGCAACGGGGAGTACAGATGCTTTTTTTGTGGCTTTTCGTATCCCAAATTTTTTGCGTCGGCTATTTGCCGAAGGCGCATTTTCACAAGCCTTTGTACCTGTACTTTCCGAATATAAAGAGAAGCATAGCGAACAAGAGCTCAAGAATTTAGTCAACCATGTTTCGGGTGTGCTGGGGTTAATCTTGTTACTCATTACAATCATCGGTGTTTTGGTTGCGCCCTTACTTATATATGTATTCGCGCCTGGCTTTGCTGATGAACCACAACGTTTTGATCTTGCAGGGCAACTGCTGCGTATCACTTTTCCTTATATTTTATTTATTTCTCTTACTGCTTTATCTGCGGGAATATTAAATACATTTAACAAGTTTGCCGTACCAGCCTTCACACCTACTTTTTTAAATTTATCATTGATTGCAGCCACTTTATGGTTAGCTCCGATGTTTGAACAGCCTGTTGTTGCGCTTGCATGGGGTGTATTTATCGCAGGAGTTGTACAACTATTGTTTCAAATTCCTTTTTTATATCGGTTGGGATTGCTACCCAAGTTTTCGTTACATGGAGCAAGCGAAGGGGTTAGAAAAATAGGTCGATTAATGTTGCCTGCAATTTTTGGGTCCTCTGTTGTTCAGATCAACATTATTATTAACACGCTAATCGCATCTTTTTTAATTGCAGGAAGTATCAGCTGGCTATATATATCAGATCGATTTGTAGAATTACCATTGGCAATATTTGGAATTGCTACGGCTACAGTCATCTTGCCGCGTCTTTCTAAACAGTTTGTAAACCAGTCAACATCCGGTTTTAATCAAACGCTTGAGTGGGCATTGAAACTATCGATATTAATTGCCATACCGAGTACCGTCGGATTAATAATCTTGGCGAAACCAATCTTAACTTCACTTATTCAATATCGTGAATTCACACTACACGACACCAATATGGCATCTTTGAGTTTGATGACCT
Organism: Gammaproteobacteria bacterium; assembly: GCA_965243395.1. Lineage (GTDB taxonomy): Bacteria > Pseudomonadota > Gammaproteobacteria > UBA4575 > UBA4575 > JABDMD01. The sequence continues at coordinate 318,459 of CBDEUS010000002.1, forward strand.
ATGCATTGGGTTTGCCCGCGTTCATATTAATTAAGGTGTTAGCCCCCGGATTTTATTCACGTCAAGATACGAAAACACCGGTCAAAATCGGCATCATCGCCATGTTCTGCAACATCATATTAAACTTGTTATTTTTGTGGCTATGGATCAAATATGAGTTACCGGGCCCACATGCAGCACTTGCGCTCGCCACATCGATTGCTGCCTATATAAATGCGTCTCTACTATTTACTACTTTGTTGAAAACAACAGAATTCAGCTTGAAAACCGGATGGTCAAAATATTTAACGCAGATTATTATCGCCAGCGCAGTAATGTTGTTCGTACTTTTACAAGTGTTGCCTGCTTCTCCTCAGTGGCTAGAGTGGACTGTTTTTTGGCGAATAGCTATTTTGCTGGGCTTTATGTTATTGGGCACAGTACTGTATATTGTCGCGCTGGCCATAGTGGGCATACGTAAAAAAGACTTTGTACTCCAGTGATAATAAATCTAATTCAACTATATGCAGCTCATCCGTCATATCCATTCCTATAAAAATAGCTCCAGTGGCTGCATAGCCACGATTGGAAATTTTGATGGAGTGCATCTGGGTCATCAAAAAGTTGTCTCCAAGATCGTTCAAAAAAGTAAAGAACTTAGCTTACCTTCTATGGTAATTACCTTTGAGCCCACTGCTAAAGAATTTTTCCTAAAAAAACATGCCCCCGCACGATTGACGAATTTTCGAGAAAAGTTTTGCCAAATTCATGAGCTGGGAATCGATCTATTTGTATGTCTTCAATTCAATAAAGAATTAGCGAATATGCCAGCAGAAGTTTTTATTAAAGATATATTAATAGATGCATTACGCATCAAACATCTCGCCGTAGGAGATAACTTTCGTTTTGGAAAAGATCGCAAAGGTGACTTTGCATTACTTCAAGAATATGCAGAAAAATTTAATTACGAAGTCAATGATACGCTAAGTTTTACCCACAATGATTTGCGTGTAAGTAGTACGCTAATTCGTGAATATTTAGCAAATGGCGCACTAAATCGTGCTAAAGAAATGCTTGGGCGTGATTATTCTATGTCCGGGCATGTTATACATGGTGATAAAAATGGTCGCACAATTGGTTTTCCAACTGCTAATATTCCTATCAAACGTAAAAAATCTGCAGTCAACGGCGTATTTGCTGTAGACGTATTAATGGAAAATGGTGAAAAACTTCATGGAGTTGCAAACATCGGGCATCGCCCTACAGTTGGCGGTACACGAACACAGTTAGAAGTTCATGTTTTTCAATTATCGCACGAAATATATGGCAACCATCTTAGCGTAACGTTTCGAAAAAAACTTCGTGACGAAAAAAAATTTGACTCATTTGAAGAATTAAAAGAACAAATCAAACTTGATACTCAATCTGCGCAAGACTTTTTTGGTATTGCTGCATAGTAAATTCCATGACTGATTACAAAAATACATTAAATTTGCCAAAAACTTCGTTTGCGATGAAAGCTAATCTCGCGCAACGCGAACCCGAGATGTTAAAAAAATGGGAAAAAGAAAAGATTTATCAGCAAATACGTAATAGCAGAAAAGATGCAGATCGTTTTGTTCTACATGATGGCCCACCTTATGCAAATGGTGATATTCATATTGGACATGCGGTAAATAAAATTCTTAAAGACATCATCATAAAAAGCAAAACCCTGTCTGGTTTTGATGTGCCCTATATTCCTGGCTGGGACTGCCATGGTTTACCGATTGAGCATCAAGTAGAAAAGAAAATAGGTAAAGCAGGAACTAAAAAAACACATAAAGAATTTCGTGACGCTTGTCGTACCTATGCAGACAAACAAATTAATAAACAACGTACTGACTTCAAACGTCTTGGAATATTTGGTGACTGGGAAAATCCTTATCGTACGATGGATTTTAGTTTTGAGGCCGACATTGTCAGAGCGACTGGAAAAATTTATGCCAAGGGTCATATCGTCCGCGGTTATAAACCTGTTTATTGGAGTGTAGTTGGGGGTTCTGCTCTGGCAGAAGCAGAAGTGGAATATCAGGATAAAACTTCTTTTGCAATTGATGTTCAATTTAATTTTGCAGATGAAAATTCTTTAGCGAAAAAAGTTGAGGGTATTGATGGTGATGGACCGATCGCGGTTGTAATCTGGACCACAACTCCCTGGACCTTGCCATCAAATCAAGCTGTATCATTGCACCCCGATCTGGACTATGTGTTCGTGGAGTGTGCTGTTAACAACTCAAAACAACGGCTGTTATTAGCTGATGCACTGCATGAATCCTGTATGCAAAGATATGATGTAAGTAATTATAAAATCGTGGGGAAATGCAAAGGAAAAGATTTAGAAAATCTTCAACTACAACATCCTTTTTATAGTAAGACAGTCCCAATTATTCTTGGTGAACATGTCACCACAGAAACAGGAACGGGTGCTGTGCATACTGCCCCTGATCATGGTGTGGATGACTTCAATGTAGGAAAAGAATACGGTATTGGCACCCTAAACTTGGTCGGTGACAATGGAGTATTCAAAGATGAAACTGAATTATTTGCAGGAGAACATGTATACAAGGTAGATGAAAAAGTTATTGAAACATTAATCTCGAATAATAAATTACTTCATCAGGAAACATTTCAACATAGTTTCCCACATTGTTGGCGTACAAAAACTCCTCTCATATATAGAGCTACACCACAGTGGTTCATAAGCATGACAGCAAACCATTTACTACAAGATGTAAATGAACAGGTTACGCATGTTGAGTGGATACCAGATTGGGGGCAGGCACGTATTGTTAGCATGTTGGCCAGTAGTCCGGATTGGTGCATTTCAAGACAACGTACTTGGGGTGTGCCTCTTACTTTTTTCATCGATAAGGACACTGAACAACCTCATCCAAATACTCCTGCCTTAATTGAAAAGATCGCTGAAAAAATAGAACAAGATGGCATGGATGCTTGGTACGAAATAGATATCAATGAAATCTTAGGTGATGAATCTGATCAATATAAAAAAGTGACCGATACTTTAGATGTTTGGTTTGACTCTGGTGTAACGCATTATGCTGTTGCACAAAAAAGATTAGATGTTGATCTTGAGAATGGGGAAAAAGTAGATCTGTACCTAGAGGGCACAGATCAACATCGTGGATGGTTTCAATCATCTTTAAAAACATCAATTGCAATGAATGGTATTACCCCCTATAAGCAAGTATTAACTCATGGTTTTACCATGGATGCTGAAGGCAAAAAGATGTCGAAGTCTCTTGGAAATGTCATCGCACCACAAAAAATTTGTAATTCGTTAGGTGCTGATGTTTTAAGGCTTTGGATTGCGTCGACTGAATATAGCAAGGAACAAAATGTATCGGATGAAATACTCAAACGAACATCTGATGCGTATCGACGTATTCGAAATACGCTGCGTTACTTATTATCTAATCTCAATGGATTTGATCCGAATACTGACAAAGTAGCACCAACAGATATGGTAGCTCTAGATTATTGGATTGTATGGAAGGCTCAAGACCTGCAAAGACAAATTAAAGAGCACTATGATAAATACCAATTCCATAATATTTATCACTTAATACATAATTTTTGTATTTTAGAACTGGGAAGTGACTATTTAGACATCATCAAAGATCGTCAATACACCTGCCAGGAAAAAAGCCATGCACGAAAGTCTTCTCAAACTGCGCAATATCATATTGCTGAAGCATTAGTTCGGTGGATTGCGCCTATTTTAAGTTTCACATCTAATGAAGCCTGGGAGCATATACCGGGTGATCGCAGTCAACCGATATTTACTCAACTATGGTATGACCTCAGCGAGTTTGAGACATGTGAAAAAATTGGAAACACAGATTGGGATGGCATTCTTGAGACCAAAGAAAAAATCAGCAAGGAATTAGAAGAGTTACGAAACCAAAAAGAAATAGGCTCGTCACTTGATGCCGAGGTGCAAATTTGGAATGCACCTGAATACCTGAAAAAAATTGAAAATGATGAATTGCGTTTTGTATTTATAACCTCTTATGCAGATCTGGAGAATGGAGAAGCACCGGTTGAGGCAAAATCGATTAAAAATAGTGATGGTGCTGAATACTCAATCGTTGTGAAAAAATCTAATCACAAAAAGTGTGTTAGATGCTGGCATCATCGTGAGGATGTTGGTTCTATTGCACAACATCCCGAATTGTGCAGTCGTTGTGTAAGCAACTTACCTGACGGACAAGGAGAATCACGAAAATATGCTTAAATGGTTGTGGTTAACGTTGCTTGTTGTCGTACTCGACCAAGTGAGCAAACAAATTGCAGTTAACACTCTTATAATGCATGACCCACAAGCTTTTTTGCCTTTCTTTAATTTCACGCTAACGTATAACAAAGGTGCAGCATTCAGTTTTTTAAGCACTGCCGGAGGCTGGCAGCGCTGGTTTTTTACCGTACTTGCGATTGGAGTAAGCATTTTCATTTTCTTTTGGCTGAAAAAATTATCTTCTAAAGAAAAATTGCTTGCAGTGAGTTTGTCGCTAATTTTAGGTGGCGCAATTGGAAATGTAATTGATAGAAGCCTCTATGGCTACGTAATCGATTTTATAGACTGGTTTTATCCATCCAGTGAATGTCTACCGTTTTTCTTTTCCATTAATCAACAAACCTGTCATTGGCCCACGTTTAACATTGCAGATTCTGCAATATTTTTGGGTGCGGTTTTAATTATAATTCAAGCACTATTTAGTAAAGAGGATCATAAGTAATGCAGGTGTTGCTTGCCAATCCGCGTGGTTTTTGTGCGGGTGTGGATCGTGCAATTGAGATTGTAGAACGTGCGTTAGAAATATTTGGTGCACCCATCTACGTGCGTCATGAGGTTGTACATAATAAATTTGTTGTGGACAACCTGAAAGAAAAAGGTGCCGTTTTTGTCGATGAATTAAATGAAGTTCCTGATGGCTCTACAGTGATTTTTAGTGCACATGGCGTATCAAAGGCCGTGCAAAATGAAGCAAAAAATCGTGATGTTAAAGTCTTTGATGCAACATGCCCATTAGTAACAAAAGTACATTTGGAAGTCGCGCGCTATAGCAAAGATGGTTTAGACACAATATTAATAGGACACAAAGGCCATCCGGAAGTAGAAGGCACTATGGGTCAATATGATGATCACTATGGAGGGCAAATTCACTTAGTCGAAAACACACAAGATGTGGAAAACTTAAAGGTCACAGACATTAATAAAACAGCTTTTGTCACACAAACCACTTTGTCAGTGGATGACACCAGTGACGTGATCGATGCATTGCGAGTTCGCTTCCCTAATATAACTGGCCCTAAAAAAGATGATATTTGTTATGCCACACAAAATAGACAGGATGCAGTAAAAAAACTGGTCGAATCTTGCGATCTCTTGTTAGTGATTGGTTCAAAAGCAAGTTCAAACTCAAATCGTCTCAGAGAAATTGCAGACAAAAATGGAATTGAAGCGCATCTGATTGATGGTCCAGAGTATATTGAACAAAAATGGTTAAAGGATAAATACAAAATTGGTGTTACTGCAGGAGCTTCTGCACCCGAAATCCTTGTGCAACGTGTAATTGAATTTTTAAAAGAAAAGCACAAAGCGGTAATTACTGAAGATTATGGTATGCCAGAAAATGTAGTGTTTCCCCTACCAAAAATATTTAGATAAATATTTAATAAAAATTACCAACAAGCTTCGGCAGCATCTCTATCCGCCTGGGTTGAACTGTTGGTACATTTTGTACCACCTGTAATGCATTTTACTCCAACTTGATTAATAGATAGAGCACCGCAACGAGTATTTCCAATAAAGAAAGACCATTTTGTTTATATTTATTAAGTTGCTTTAACTTAAAATTTTTCATTGCAGGGACTCTCATGGGCACGCTCCAGATGCGGAACTTGCCTGACCTGATAAAGCAATAGTTATTACCCTTCTATGGTTATATCCGGTGTTACATGTGCTTGGTGTAACCGTTAATGTAATGACACTGGTACCTGCGATACTTCCGTCTGCCAAATAATTGATCGTTGCAGATGAGGAAGTTAAAGTTGAGTCTTCAAAACCATCAAAGTTGCGCAAGATAGTGCCACTCGCCGTTCCTACTCTGACGACCCAACCACCAGACCAATCTGTGCCTGATGTACTCGGTGTAATAAAAATATCTGTGTTCTGATTGATAGTTTCACTACGCGCATAATTTAAGGATGCGACAATAGAATTTGTCTGCGCAGCAAGACGATTTTGCTTCAGGATTGCGCTAAACGATGGCACTGCAATGGTTGCCAATATGCTTAAAACCATAATGGCAACCATTAACTCCATAATGGTGAAACCACCTTGTAGTTGCTTGTACATAATCTTTGAATAAATCTCTCGATAGAGAGGGTGAAACCTCTCTCGCCCAACAATGCAAATTACTCTACATTGATAATTAAGGGTTTTTCACGGGTGTGTTCTAACTCGCTAGGATTCTCTGATGAGTGGAACACTTACTTTTAGAATGTAAAAGTTTTTTAAATGTTCAAACTATTTATTCAAGTTAGAGTTTAGTTAAAATCTTATAAAATGCAGATAAATACAGATCGACTGTAAAATATGAAATTTAATTTAGATTGAAGATGCTCCTGCACCCGAAATACTTGGAACAGGGTTTTTAAAAGAAAAGCAGAAAACGGTAATTCCACAAGACTATGGAAAACCAGAATATGTAGTGTTTTTGCTACAGAAATATTTAGATAGGAACTACCCTAATCCCAATCACACTGGGCCGCAGTAAGAATAGCATTAATTACGTCTTTAGACTGATCCTGAAAAATTCTCAAATCACCGCAATCATCGCCTGTTTGCCGATTTGCACGTGTTGCAGTAAGCGTAAAGGTCTGTGAACCTGCACCTGTAACCGTAGCTGAAATATTATAGAAATTTTCTGGACTTGTTGTGGGTATTCCTGAATTTGCAATGGTCCCACTGTAACGCCCAAATTGAGTGTAATGTCTTTCCATTTTAGCGGCTGCATCCATTAGTGCAGCTTTGGCATCTGCACGTCTCGATTTGCGTATTTGGTCTTGGTATGAAGGATATGCTATGGAGGCAATGATCGCTACGATCACCACTACAATCATTAGTTCAATTAAAGTAAATCCTTTATTTTTATACATACGGCTTTGCCCTTAATTCGAGACTATAAAATTAGTATAGGTATAAAAGACTCTACGACGATTATACGGTAACTAAATACCGACTGTCGGTAAGTGAAACACCGCTCAAAAAATAAAATTTATTTACAGTTTTTAATCAACGCCAACAAACCGCTCCGCCTGAACTACCAGTAGCACCTTTAGTTCCTGTTTGATTATAAGTCAAATTACCACACTTTGCGTCTGCGTGAGAACCCGCCGGTGTGGCAGTTAGTGTATAGGAGGTTGCAGTAAGTGCAGAAATAGAGATAGCGTAATAACCATCTGTACTAGTTGCGGGAATGCCTGTGTTTGCAAGTGTTGCATTTGCGTAGTTATTGGTAGCGTTGCTATACATATACTTTTCCATGCGATTAGCGCCATCTAGTAATGCAGCTTTGCCATCCGCTCGTTTTGCTCTAGTCACATGATCCTGGTAAGCAGGCATAGCTATCGAAGCAAGCAAAGCCACTACTACCACTACAATCATTAGTTCAATCAGTGTAATTCCTTTGCTATATGTAAATTTATTCATCATATTTCCTTAATATAAATTAACTGCTTACTTAGCTATTCTCCAGTTTGTTTCACCGCTCACAACTGCACTTTCTGTGTTCAATGTTTTCTGGAAAATTAAAGCGTTAGAACTTTGGCCAATACTATTTACTTGATTATTAGCCAATGTATTCTGCTCCGTATAACCAGTACCAATGTGTAAGTTAATCGTTGCAGTCAAACCACTACCTATGAATACAGAATCAATAACCTCAACAGGTCCACCACTTGTATCTGGATCTTCAAATACAAATATGTTACTGCTTGCCGTACCAGTTAAGTAATTAACGCCGTATAAAGTAGAACTACCTTCGTACTTACATACATCACCAGAAGGTTCGAATGCGGTGTAAGCTAAAACACCACCAATTAAAACCGCTTGACCAACATTTCTTTCGTATGTTGTATTTGGACTTTCACCAAAATCACGTTTCCAGCCATGGTTTGCGCTCGTTCCAGTTATTAGCATTGATGATTTAAGCGCAATAAATGTTGATGCGTTACCATTAGAGTATGTAGCAACCGATGTAGATGAACCATTTTTATATAAATTCCCATCTGTTTTAACAATCACATCGCTAACATCAACAATCTTCGAACTATCAACTGTTGCCCATGTAAACCCGCCATTAGCATGTCTAGGTTCTTTTATTCCATAAAAACTTTGCTGTGAATTATCGACAGCATCAGACCTAACTAGGAACCTTCCGGTACCAAAGAATATCCAACGGTTACCACTATCATCTAAACCAGCATTAGAGATTGCCGTGATAGGTCCGGTATTATTGAGCATGATATCTGCTGTCCAATTGTTGATATCATCATAAGCACCACTATCAATTGCACCAGTTCCATCACTCGTTCGTAACGTTAGACGATATAGCTTTCCTGCAAAGTTACCTGTTGTACCATTGACTGTGCTTATATATACAGCGTCCGTTTGAGTATCTAAATTATAGTCAACGGGGTACATTCCTGTAACAAATGCATTAGAAGCATCTCCAGTACCATTCAAAGTTAAAACACCTGATGTACCAAAGTCAGTTTCTAACTGCATTGTTTTTAAGTCAAACAAAAATAACTTAGCATGCTGGTCACTTTCAGCATTCTGCAATGCTGCTTGTGGGGTCGTTGCATCATTAGGACCAGATCCAATTAACAAATACCAATCGTCAACACCACTTGAATTATTTTTCACGATTGGAGTTACATTAGACAATGTAAAACCAAGATCTGATGAAGAGTATTCCATTAACAGTTTTGGCGGATTCTCAGGATCTGTGATGTCTAAAATATATATTGAAGATCGTAGAGTTTGATCTACTACGGAATCACCATCAGTATCTACTTCAACTGGCCCACCACCAAATCGCATTCCACCAACTAGAATAGTCCCCCAACCATTCGGATAGGTTGTGCTAGGTGAAAATATTCTTGCATCAAATATACGTACTTCACCATCTACTATTGAAATATGATCACCGTCTTGTGAACCATAATTTGGATCTGCCACATACTTGAGATGTGGAAGCGCATTGTAAGGAACATAGGCCCAAAGTTCAGAACCTAAGTCGTATTTCGTTGTTGTACCGTAACCTTTTTCATACTCAAGTGTCTCTGGGTTGAAGTAACCGCCATTGAATGCATGCAACATTCCATCGTTACCGCCCGCAAATACTACAGAGCGACGATTTCTATAGGTTGTGAAAAAAGCTCCATAAGTTGAGAAGTTATTATTATCTGCATAAATCAGATGATAATTCTCTGGAGGGCGCGATACCGATTTTGGTGAAGAATAAACAATATCTCCAAGACGCCAAGTAACTAAATTACCACTCTTGTCGATAACTTTTCTAGTACGTAAAGTTCCTGTACCGCTTTGACTTTCACCTCTAGTGAAATTAACGATATTTGCAGCTTCTGTTGCATCTGCTGCATACAGCAATCCTTCTCTACTAATTCCAGTAGAATTAAATGCGGTGGGCAGAAAATCTTGTTGTTCGGCATTGGTAACAATGCCATCTTTAGTGCCCGAACCGCTACCATCGATACCAGTAATAATGTAACGACCTGTTGTGTTCGAGTATGAACGTTGACTAGTTACATTGGCATCAGATAAAGATGATAATTCTTCTGCTGCGCTCCACACACGCTTAATATCAAATAAGGATTTGTCGTATTTTGCGCTGGAACAAGCAGCAAATTCAGCTGCTGTAGGTAAACTTGCTAACGAATCAGCAATATTCACACGTACAACCTGATTATCAGAATCTTCACACATGGAAATAATGCCGTCTTTTGTATAGTCATCTTCATCTAATATTTGATTTTGATCACCATCTTCACGAAGACGTCCGTAACTATCGACGAGTGTTGCCGATACATCGCCTATCCATGTAGCACTGTGGTTAACGGTTGCACGCTCTTGTTCAAATCGTGCTTCAAATATTGCACCTTGACCACTTGCAGTACCCGCTAATACGGAAGCAGAACCACCGGAAGACACGCGTTTAAGAATCGATTCAAATGCTGCGAGTAACTCTGTTTCTAGTGCAAATCCATCATTTGCAAAGTAGAAAGTATCAGGTACACAGTTTCCATCTTCATCCCATTCATTGACTGTGCAAACACCACCATTATTGTTTATATAGGTAACAAAATCGGTGACACTCTTATTATCTGGCTCGTTATCATTATTTTTATCATTAAAACCACCCATTGCAGCTGCACGCATAAGTCGATTGAGTGGAGTATTACCAATCGCTGACATATCTTCGCCTAAAGCTGCCAATACATAATAAGAAATAATCTCTTGATGACCCGCTAAGTCATCACGTAAATCTTTATTTCTGAAACGATGTGCGACTTCATCTAAGCCATCATCTTGATCAAAAGGATTACCAGAAGTGTAACCAGACACTGTTGTAATATCGTTTGGTAACGGGAATCCATTGCCATCGTCCCAATCAGTGTATGGGGCTCCATCATTAAAATGTAAAACAAATGTTGTTTCACATGGGACTTTTTGACTCAGACTAGAAACATAATAAGGATCCCAGGTATTATTTACTTTATATGCAGGATGTGGTCCTTGATTTGCAAGAGGAACCGGGTTGCCATTATCTGTTGCAGGGCCGTCTGGATCACCTTGACGTGCTGCATCATGCGGCCACGGAGCTGTATTTAAATCGGAATAAGGACTTGGTGCTTGTTGCTGCGCAACATACTGACCAATGTTGTAAAGTGATTCGGCAATAGGTGTTGTTGCCCAAACGAGTGGATGATCTTCAATTACATCAATTAAATCAGTTACCGGTGCGCCTACATAAGTTTCTTTACAAATATCCCAGTTAGTACGATCGGCTGCAGGCTTGAGTACATCTGGATAACATGGATTGAAAGTACCTCCGTCAAATGCTTTTCCGTCACCATTGTAAACACTTGTAGGGCTCTTGTTATGATCGTAGTTATATACGGCTAAGCCTAGATCCATACTTGCGCCCAACTTTTGAATTAAGCCAATTGGCTCATTGGGCTTATTTACGGTATCGGTTTCTTCAATTCCTAAATGAATATTAAACTGACCATTTGCAACAGTTGCTACATATCCTAAGTCTTCATCTGCATGCGTTACTTCATTGTCTGCAGATTTTTCTTCGTCAACTTGTATATCGATTTGCGTGGTAGACCACACTGCATTCGAAACACGTAAAGAAGCTGGATCAATACCAGCTAAAGTCAGCATATCGGTGACAAACATGGGTGCTGATGAAAATGTCGATGTAAATGTATGTGTGTGCCATGCTTGATCGACATCATCAATTTTACCTACCTCAAATTCCGCATCAGTGTCTTTTGTATTACCCGCAATTGGAAAAGATTCACCACTTTCTGGCGCCATCGCAATATAGTCCACCGTTTCAGCAGCATGTGGATCGATAGGTGATGCAGTGGATTTATCTTCTTGTTCTTGCAAACAGATTTCAAATGAAGATCTGCCTAAACTATCATTGCGAACTGTAACCGCATCCGCTTCATTAAAAGTTGTAGTAGCCGTGAATAATACTGGATCTTCATCAAATGAATTGGCAAATACCACGGTCTGTCGTGAGTTAACTCCTAAACCAGGGTGATTACATAATGCAGTAACTGCTGCAACGGATCCCGCGTTAATTTCTACATCAATATCATTCGTGCCGCCACTACCATCAGGGACTTCAATTTCTAAGTCATAATCACCTCTGTCAGCAACTAAATAAAATAAATCTTCAGTAGTGTGGTTACCATCTTTGTAATCCCATTCTTGCATGCGAATTTCAAAACCCGTTGTCGTAACATTGCGCACACGTACAACTGTTTCATCACCGCCGTTATAAGTAAGCGTTTTACCGATAACTGCAGGCGGAGTTGCATAAGTATTTTCAAATGTAATATCGTGCCAGTCATCTTCCGGTGGACCGATACTCCAATCCATCGTGACGATGCCCATCTCAACCGACTCACCCGCATCGTCTTGTAATGAAACAGCAGTAAAATTTGTGCTGGTTATACTCGTGCCCAACGGATCAATTTGGCCGTTTGACATTTTAAAGATGGTTCCATCTGGAAATTCCGATGGAGTGTAGGCGCTACTAGTAGCATAGTATTTAGAGAACTGACGATCCTGTGGTTCATTTTGACCTAGGATTACATACCAGTCTTTACCACCAATACTTTCTGTAGCTCGATCTCTAATTTTGCCACCGATCAATACACGTCGTGCCACATCAAAACGACGCATTGATAACCAGTTTAAGAAGTTTCCATCCCAACTGTCTGCTGGTTTTGCTGCAGGCTTTACAGCACTTTCTACAAAAAATAGCTTTGCAGGATCTGTGTCATATTTATAAAATTTTTGCGGATCAAAAAATCCATAGTATGTGAACGTAGGATCAAAGTTGTCATGTAAACCATTTTGCCAGTTCACGCCACTCTGCCCATAAGCAGGAATTTTCATACTTCCTGAGGTATCCAGGGCAATAATTACATTAGGTTTACTTGCACTCGCAGCAAGAAATGGCGGAGTGGAAACATAAGTTCCTGGTGTTTCACCGGCGCCAAATGAAATAGATGATAAGAATAGCCCAAAGCAAAAAACCAAAATAGAAACAAAACTTCCAATTTTAGTAGTGTTTGGTTTAGTAAAAAGATTTTCCTTGAATAACTTCATTTGTCCATTTCCTTGCAATAAATTGCGACATTAAAATTTAATTTCTAATTACGTGTCTAAAATCCGTGGCTACAGTTGCTCTTGCATTACTCGGACCTACACCTTCTGATACAACTTGTAAAATGGTGCGAAAGCCGCCATTACCGCCACCTTTACCAGCACCTTCGCTACCGCTAGCGAATCCAATTGAGCAACCACTACATGCTTCTGTTTTTAGTGAGAAAACTGATACTTCTGCAACTAATTCAGATGCTTCGTTTGTGCCATTAGAGTTTTCATCAAAATAAAACTCAGCATCGCTTTCAGGGTTAGCTACTGTTTCACCTGTTTCGTTTTCAGAAAGCAGATCCAATCCTGATACACCGTCATTATCGAGCACAACCAAGCCGCTGTCGGTTGTTACATCAGTCCAGCCGTATTCTCTTAGATGCAATCCTAAAACCTGTGTAATAGACGCTCTTCCACTTTCACTATGTTCAAATGCATATTTCTTAAAAGCTGTATTTGTACTCATCCGATATTCAAGATTACTTGATTGCATTGCACCGACACCCAGAACAGTGAGGATCATTACAAAAATTAATCCAGCTACTAGGACATTTCCTTTTTGTTTGATAAATCCCATGTTCATTTTTTATGTCCTTACACGATTGCGAATTTGTATGAGCTTGCGTAGTTGCTTTCGGTGAAAAGCTTGACCAGAAGTTGGGGGAGTAAAATCTACACCACCAGTAGCAGCGGCCCCTCCAGCTAATTGATAAGTTGTTGTATCGGATATTGAATGATCTTGTGAAGGAGCGCGAATCACCATATCTAAACTTATGGCCACTACCTGGGACCAGTCACTTACTGCACCTGCACTCAAAAATTGGTCTGCAACCGTATCGCTGTCCGTATCTACTCCGTATGTATATTGAATCTGTTCAACACCATCGGCTAATACTTCTGACTGCAAAGCATTACCATTTAAAGTTAACCGCCATAAGCCTGGGATGTTATTGGTGCATGCATTGTCACTGCAGTTACGAACGTAATAGGCTTCTACTTTATATAAATGATTTCTTGCAGCATTTGATGAAGGTATGCTTGTATTAGTGATTGCACTTGTAAATAATTCTGCGCCCGTCTCTGTCTCAGTACGTACATATACATTTGATGCATTCACATCTGCATCGGCTACTGCTTCCCCTTCTGCATATCGAAGAATAAGAACATCGGTATTAGGTTCGTATGTGTTAGCCCCGAAACAACCACCAATCGAAGTAATACCAGATTGCGCTGATGTGCCATCTTGTCCAAATACTGGTTGGCTTGCATTTAGTATCCACGTACTGTCACAAGAACCAGCACCTGTTAAACCGCTAATGGTTGTGCTTGTTACTGAAGTTGCAGATATACCTCCCCAATGATCGGCCATCTGGATACTATTTGTTACCGTTTCCAGAATTTGTCGGCCGAGCTCTTGCAGAATACTAAAATCCTCACGAACTCTGTATGTCTCTTTACTTCCTACATACACATTCACAATAGCGAGCATCAGGATCAAACTAATCGCCATAGAGACCATTAATTCTACAAGCGAGACCCCTTTACAAAATTTGAATTTGTTTTTACGACTTAATTTCATGTGTTAATACGTTTTTATGGTAAAAAATCTAAAATATATGATTTAGGAGCCGTGCCACCCGACTCAACATCATTCCAAAGAACAGTAATTTGAAAACGGCTTCCAACTCTAGTTACTGTCCCTGTTGAACCAAATAATGTGTTATTCATTCCATTCCATTCAGCATGATCCATTTGTGCACGCTGTTCAGATGTGCAAGTTGAAGTAATGCAATCAGGTTTAGTACCAGAAAATAAACCGGACATATTGTTGTAATAACCGCCGGTTGTTGTATCTACCATTTCAGCAGGGTTTGCACGAATTCTCTCGGCCATATCCTGTGCTTGCTGTGTAGCAATAGACAACATATATGAATTTTGTGTGTATCGAACACCCAACGTTTGTAGAGCTGCAACACCTAGAATGCCAACACTAATTACGACAACTGAAATTAACATTTCAATTAATGTAAAACCTTTGTTGTTAGATATTTTCTTCATGGGCATGTTCCAGATTTAGTAACACGCGGGTTTCCAAGTGGGCTAAATGACAGTTCCCGTGTGTATTGATCATTATTATTTGCATCACAAAACTTAAAAGACGCAGCACTTGAGCTAATTCTTCCGTCAGAAGAATATGAAAATGAAGCAAGCCCGCCGCCGCCGGTTTCAGTTAAAGAAGCACCACCTGTAATTCCATCATGGCTACGGATTAATTCATTCGCATCATAAGCACCATCTTCATCTTCATCGGCAAACATTACCCAACCATCTGCCCATCCGGTTCCTGAACTTCCACAAGGTGAAGCTGCTGCAGGGTTACCGCTCCAGCACATAAATACATCTCTGTTTCGCTTTACTGCTTCACTACGGGCATACAAAATCGCAGCATGAAAGTTATTTGCCTGAGATGTAATGCGATTATTATTTATAAATGAACCAAAAGATGGCACTGCAACTGATATTAATAATGCTAATACCAGTAAAGCCATCATCAATTCAATAATTGTAAAACCACGTTGTAGTTGCTTATTCATAATCTTCAAATTAATTATTTCGATGTAAGAGGATTAAACCTCTCTCGCCTAACAATACGAATTACTCTACATTGATAATTAAGGATTTTTCGCGAGTGCGTTGTAACTCGCTTGGATTCTCTGATGAGCGGAAGTAAAGATTTACTGCATCAAAAATAGCGCAACATTTTTATCCGATGAGTGGTAAAACAAAAATTTTTTGTGACTAATTTAAAAAAAATACACTGTATTTTTTACGATTTATGACATGTAATTTTTTTTACCGCGCAAACTATTTATTTTCCTTAGAGTTTAAATAAAGCAGCTAAAAATACAGATAAATAGGCGGGGGATAAACGCCGATCGAACGCAGCCAGGTGCTAAATTATGTGCCATCTACCATTTTGCAGCAGGTGTCTTCACATTGCGTGAATTGTATGTAAGATTGCCATCGCTGGCGTGGCCCGCTTGAGCAACTGCCGTCAATAATACGCAATCCGCTATAGGTGTCGGGACATCACATATTGCAGCCGACACTAAATAAAACCCTTTTTCCGAACTAACCTGCCCTCCACCTGCATCATCGAAACCTAATTCACCAACTAAATTTGTGGTGTAGGTGCCCTCCGAAGAATGAAACTTTTGCTCTTCATGCATAATTTCCAACAATATTCTTTTACCGTCAGAGCGTCGATTTTCTGCAGACTGTGATTGATAAATTGGGTATGAAATTGCAACCAATACAGCAAGTACGATCAGCACGATCATTAATTCAATTAAGGAAATACCAGAAGAATAGAGCTTCAAAATTGCTTAATTAAGTTTGACTTAATTCAAAATCTCTTTCCAAGAATGTCGACCTAGCAAGACACCGTTGTTTAACGCAGGGTTAATTAAAATTCTATCCACGCTTCCATTCGCTAACTGCGTTACACGATAATCGCCAATGAAATTATTATCACTGGGCGCACTTTCAAACTGGGTACCAACAATGACATTGGCAAGATTATTCACTCCATTTAAATTATCGTTTAGATCAAATACGCCATCAATATTAATATCGAAAATTACGTTAATACCAACACCGCCAGTCAACGCATCTACACTCAAGCCAAACCCGCCTGCAGGTGGTGCGCAACTTGTGCCATCTTGTGGAATAACAGTATTAAAAAATAGCTGGCTAGTACGTAGTTGCAAACTCCTGACGGGTCGCTCGCCAGGAAATTGCACACCCGTTGTTGACCCGGGTGGTGGTATATCAAAATCGATAAACCATCCACGTACTTGATTCGCACCAGAATCATTATACAAAACAGGATTGTTGCTAACTGTACGCACTACCAGACCACTATCATTATCCACTGTAGTAATAAAATTTTGTTCGACTAATTGAGAGGGTGAACTATATTTAGTGATGGTAGAAGTATTGCCCGTTGGATTGTCCCAAAGTCCATATATAGATTGTATCTCCGTACTGATTGCATCATCTGTAGTGAAATAACTGCCTGTGCCAACGATTACCACAAATCCACCACTAGGATTGGCGATTACAGTGGGTCGTGTAGTGATGGGTTGAGGGGTTGATACAATAGGTGAGCCAGACTCATATGTCGCAGTAAACAGTGTTCTTTCAATATTCCAACTTGATGGATTCGTGCTAGTAAGATCAATGATGTAAACATTGCCTTGTAAATCTCCTGCATAAGCACGATCTGCAGTTCCATTGCCATCGGTATCAATAACGGTTATACCGCTAATACCATTCGGTGTTGTGCCATCTGCACTAGTAGACTTACCCACGCCCGTATCAATTTTGATGAAGTCACTACCCGGGCTCCAACCATTGTAGTCATTGTCTAAGAACAAAACATAGATTATGGCGTTGCCATTTGCGCTAGTGCTGTTAAATCCGTTACCAAAAATAGCAACCCATTCTTTATCACCCGTTGATGGTGCGTTGCTCATTGCAATCACAGGTTGGCTAAAACTAAAGCCTAAATCAGCATCATCGTTATCAGTAAACTCCCACATCACATTATCTTCATCAATACTGGTGGGGTTGGTAATATCTAAAGCAAAATAACCTTTCCCTCCAGCGCCTAAGCCGTTCACTAAAACAGTACGCCATTGCTGTGATCCGCCCGTCACAGGATCAATATAGACATCATTCACACTGGGTGTTAAGTCAACATAAAATTGGTGCACGTAGTTAGGATCAGTGTAGTTACCGATTTCATTAAACAAAACATCAGGAATGTATGCAAAGCGTTCATCTCCTGGATCAGCAGAAGGAGTGTCGTTTACATAGAATGAATGCAACATACCATCATTCGCACCTACATAGACGAACTGTTCACGATTTTGATTTGCAGCACGAAATTCAGCGTAGGTATCCCCTGAGCCACTCGGAAATGCTCCGCCAGTGCGATTCACAAATGGTGGGTCACCGACAAAAACCGGAGATGAATGCACAATATCGCCTATCTTTCCTCCAGTGGTAATACCATTTACGGTTGAAAGTGCTGAACGTACACGCATTTCTCCACCATCAAAATTCGTACCTTCATTACTGGAGTCACCACGTAAATAGTCAATACGTGTTTGTACAATAGGATTAACTGGAGCGGCAGGCACTGGATTTTCAAGTGCCGTAATTTGAGCAGCAGTTAAATTGCCTAGAACAAATTCAATTCCTTGATCTGCGGCAGGATCAAAACTGAAAATATTTCTAGTGTTCGGTGCCTGGGTATTTACTTGTGTAGCCGCACTCCACTCAAATATGGGATTACCATTACTATCTTCATTAAAGCTGCCATCAAAATTCACACGTTGTGCAACCAGCTCACCTGAATTGTTTGCTAAATTGGAAAAAGTTCTAAACACTAAAGTGTCTTCACGAATACTTTGTGTATTAAAAGCCATGGCGGTTGTAGAGCCAGTATTTGAAGCAGCACGTGTAAAAGCTGAATCAAGTTCATTCATAATTGATGGAAAATCCTTCTCGCCTGTTGCGGTAATAAAATTTCCTCTACCGTTATAAGCTGCATGGCGTAAATCATCAATCACACCCGGGAATGTGGCAGGATCTAACCAACTAAAACTAGTTTTAGCATCCCCAGGGAATGAAGGATCAATAATCATATTTAAGTTATTAAATATGCTCACCACATTTGTATTCAAATGTTGCTGCAAGGTATCACCCGCCAGTAATGCTGCAGGAGTGTTTGGATCACGAATGAAATCAACACTTGTTGCGGGAACGTTATTATCTAAAAGGGGTTGCAGATCATTTTCATGATAAAAAATTGCAACATCTGCTAATGTATTTGAAAAGCTATCCGCAAAAGCTCCGCCATCAAAGTCGCTACTTAAATCATCTTGATCTTCATTTCCTACAGAAGGATCCGGTCCATTATAAAATCCATCTGAAAATATGAACCCAGTATTGGTCTGACAGGTTCCCCCCGGTGCAATTAATGCTGGACAATCTGCATCACCAGGATTTGAACTGGATGTGCTATTGAAAATATCACCCGCGGAACATTCAAAATACTCACCAACTTTTTCATATGCCTGGCGTAAAGGTGTAGCGCCTAATGAATTGGCGCTGGCGATTGCATCTAAAAGTGTTCGTTTATTTCCAGTTGACGTAGAGAGATTTTGTAAAGCGACGCGTAAACCAGGGCTAACATTTTGGTTGATCGTTGCAAAACCAATACGCGAGGCTGTGTTTCCCGCTACGGCATGAGTAGTTAACGCCTTGGCAACATATTCCCGTTTACGATAATAGCTAAACCAGTTTGCAAAATTTTGTTGGGTTGCTGCATCTTGTGCGCTGACTAAATTTTCTATTTGCTCTCCATCTTCAAAAACACCATCGCCATCGTCATTCCAGTCATAGTATGCAAACCCGTTTCCACTAATTCTATTTCCACTAATATCTAAACCTGATTCATGGCTAGTCAGGTTGATAAATTCCTGAGGGTTATATGGATTATCCGGTGCATTCGTAACATCTACATCAGCATAGGGATTACCATTGATATCCACTCCTGCCCAGGGAATGTAAGTTTTATTTGGATCAAAATATAGAGGGTTGTATGTTGAGTTGCGCACTCTGAATTCTTCATCCCTTGCAACAAAACAGTTTCGAATAAATGGATCGTTTGCTGGCGCAGCTAAATCCATCGGTTTAAATTCGTTGCTATTAAACGCAACAATATATAAGTACCCACTTATAAAATCGCCATTTGCAGTGCTCGTGAGTGGGTCGATATAAGGTTGACAAGAAGGTGGCCCGCCAGTTTCAGGAACTCTATGAGTGATGTCAGCAACTACACAGCTACCATCCACATTAGCTGAACAAAATGCACCACTATTATCCGGATTTTGGGTGAGCACTTCCCAATCCATGCTGCCAGAATCATCCGTTAAAATAAAAACATTAGCCGGGACCGAAGGGGTCAGTTCCAAAGGCACATTGGAAATATTTAGTGGCCCTGCAAGTGCAGTACTACAGAATCCAAAAAATATAAGTAGATATTTAATGTAGCGCATTACCAATCAGCACCAAAAATAGATTGCAGCACCACTTCCGTATTGTTACTACTACCCGTGCCTCGTGCAGTAACACGAAACAGTTCTACGGTTTGACCTGCCTGACCTTCACCATAATTTTGTAGAATTAAATCAGGAGCTACTTGAGTGGAAGCGATACGTTGAATTATAAATCTGGGTCTAACACCGACATTATCAGGTTTGTTAAACGTGGTATGTTGACGTGAATCCGTTGCATCCCAACTCAATGTTGACCATAAATCATCATCTGCGTTGTCGTACAATCCATCTGAACCATTAGTATCAAAATCAGCAAGACTTAATGTACCTGATGCTAATAAATTTTCGGCTGCGCGCAATGCTGCTTCAGCAGTCTGTAATGCCACCAAACTATCTTTTGTGTTACTTGCCATACGAACTTCAAGGGTTGATCCCTGCATACTAGTAATCGCTATAAGTGACATGATTAACAGCATAATCAATCCCACAAATAACACTGCACCTTTTTGGGTAAACTTTTTTAGCAATTTCATTTTCACTGAATCCTGTTGCGAATATTGATGGTGGTGTTGACTGCATAACGCAGTTTTCTATCTGCCGGGTGCGACACTGTGGTGCTATCTGATATTAAGGTGCCGGCGACATTATATGTGCTCGTATCCACTTGCGCCGCAACCTCTTCACCTGTTGCCATCAGCAAACCCAGCCGCACGGTTACAACATCTGGCCACTGAACAGCAGTAACATCGTCAGCTGCTTCAAAACGATCAGCTATTTGATCACCATCGACGTCCAAGCCATAAAGTATTTGCATAGTCTCAACACCTTCAAGCAGTTCTTCTTCTCGCATTTGTGCTGTTTCAATGCCGCCAATGTTTCTGGCTTCAAAGAATAATTTTTTCAATGAATTTATAGCTGGATTTTGAGTACTGGGTGCAATGAAATAAATTACAGGCTCAAAAGGTGTGATTTGTGCATCTTCGCCAAAAGTACCAATTGATGTTGTTGCGTTACCTGGAGATATATCTGAATTATCTCCATAACTTAAAGTATTCGCGATATCATCAGCAGTAGAAATCTGGAATATAGCGGCTTGTCTAGGGTCACAAACAATAGCAATTTCTCCGTCTTGAAAATCTCCGCCAGGACCTGAATCAAAAGTATTTTGTAAAGTTAGAACACTTCCACCTGAGTTATGAAAAGTTATACTTGATGTATAGTTACTTCCTTTTAAGATCGCGATTGCGTCACTACCTGCAACAACACTGCCTGTAATTTCTGGCGGAAAAGTGCTTGAACCCCCTTCAAAACCACGAATACCAAAATCAAAATAATCTAAAAACCAAGTTGTGCTGCCATTTATTGCATTGGTTGTAGAAGGAGGAAATCGACAAGGCATATACCCTGCCATACGAATATCTTGTGAAATAAATTCCAAACTAAAACGTAAGCTTTCCTGCAAACGCGATAAATTATCTGTCATACGATAGGTTTCTTTGCCACTGATGTACATTGCGGTTACGCCACTCACTAAAAATAAACCGAGCAGCAGTGCCACCATTAACTCAACGACGGAAAAACCTTTTTGTTTTGAACTGTGATTCATAACTCGGCCATAATCATGATTGATTCAACGGGATTAGTTCCTTGCTGCCATTGCACGGTAACTTCAACGTCATTTCCATTTCTCTCGACTATGCCATCACCATTCGGTAAAACCGATGTCATATTTAGCGGTGCGACACAGGCAGGATCATTGGTGAAAGATCCCAGCGAGCACTTCCATTGAGTAATTTCAAAAGTTGCAAGCTGGTTAGGTGTGCAATTTGCTGTAGTTGTTTGGCAATTTGTAAACGTACCGGGAATATTGGTAAGCGAGGTGTCATAAGCACCACTATTAAACCCCGTAGGATTGGCACGCATTTTATCGATCAGATCATACGCAAAATAACTCGCTTGCGATTGTAAATAAGCGTTGTAACTACTTTTCATACTAAATAACTGCATACCTGCCATGCCTAACAATCCAATAGATAAAACCGCAAGTGCGACCAACACTTCCATTAACGTGAATCCTTTATGCTGTTTTTGTTTCGTATACATGGTTATGGAATACAAGTTG
The DNA here is from genome assembly GCA_965243395.1 of Gammaproteobacteria bacterium. Lineage (GTDB taxonomy): Bacteria > Pseudomonadota > Gammaproteobacteria > UBA4575 > UBA4575 > JABDMD01. The sequence continues at coordinate 340,744 of CBDEUS010000002.1, forward strand.
TAATTGGGTTACCAGGTGATTCTTCTGGCACACCATTACTATCTAAAGGTGCTAATCTGGTTCTGCCATTGTTATTGATAAATATAGCTCGTGATTTATTTAATAAATTGTTTTTACATAAAACAATTCGTCCATTTTGTGCTCTACCTTTGGCGCTGTAATCAAATGAACTTAAACCTCCAGCGCGCATTGTATAGTTATTTGGCAATCCTTCGTTTACTCTGATTAACTCTTCTCCTGCATCTGCATAATCTCCATCACCATTACTGTCGAAAAATATAATCCAGCCATCTTCATAACCCACACCACTGCATGTGGCACCGTCGTTGCTGTGGCAAACAGTAACATCACTATTACGCCGTATGGCTTCACTACGTGCAAAGTTCAATGTGGAGACAAGCTCATTTATGTGAGCCGTTAACTGATTCCTCTCAATGACTCTTCCAAAACCGGGGACACCAAGGGTCAACACAACTGCCGCTACAGCAATTGCGATCATGAGTTCAATTAAGGTAAAAGCAGATTCGTGTTTTTGCATATCCATAACATGCGAACACACGACGTGAAGATAACAAGCCAACTCCTCTGTAGCAGGCTTATTCCATGTTTTATATTTTCAGCGACGCAATTGAATTGCGTCCAATCCTTCCTGACTTACCCGCCGCGATCACTCGCGATCTCATATATTATTAACTCACAACTCTCAGCACATCCGGTGCTTATGAATTAGTGTATATCTATTGTATTAGGTTCTTACATTAAATTCTTGTTCTGAGAGAAAAGAATTACACTACGTTCTATGTTGTTGCTGTGTGGAGAGTTTTTATCCTTATAGAACATAAGGTCTAGAGGTAAGATACAAACTTTTAGCTAGCAGAAATAAAAAACCCACGGCGGTGATACCGTGGGTTTAAAAAGCCTGCTTCCCTGTAGGCTAATGCAAATATATGGTACTGGTCAGTCGCAGACCAATTAGTGAACCGGTTCACGCTATTCAATCAAGCCAATACCGTAAGTCGATAGTGCAATACCGACCATCATGATCTAAATAATTTGTGGAAATTTTTATGCTGCGCGTTGCAATGCAGCTTCAACTTGTTGGCGCTTCTCATTACCCAGCAAACAAGTAATCAACTCCAAAGCAAACTCCATTGCAGTACCAGGTCCGCGTGAAGTTAACACCTGTCCATCTTGTTGCACTGCAACACCAGTAATTTCAATGTTGCTATTCTCTAAGGATTCCAGCACTCCAGGGTATGCAGTGGCTTTTTTATTATCTAATAGCCCTGTACTGGCTAGAACTTTTGGTGCGGCACAAATAGCGGCGACATAATTTTCATCAGCAACAGTTTGTTTAAGGATGTCATGGATACGTGGATCTGCATTTAAGTAATCGGCTCCAGGTAAACCCCCTGGTAAAACCACCATGTCAAATTTCTCATTCATTATTTGATCTAAAGTGGTATCAGCTATGAGCTTAGTTCCCCGAGAAGCCGTTATGGGCGCATCATCAAGGCTAGCTGTAGTAACGTGCACTTCAGCACGTCGTAATAAATCAATAATCGTGACTGCTTCTAATTCTTCGCAGCCTTGGGCGAGAGGGACGAGTACATGTGCCATGATGATTTAGTTGCCTTAGCTAATCTATAAGTAGTAGCGATATCTATTAATTCACTAACAGTGACTAATTGTACCTCTTCATTACTTAGCTTAGAAAGTTCTTCTTCCAGAACCGATATCGTGCTGCCATGAGGGTGGCCTATAGCTAATGCATAACCTTTTTGTTTTGCAATTTTAATTAGTTGCTTTACTTGCTGTCTTACAAACTTTTGATCATTTGCAGTAGCATCTAAAAATATGTCGCGATGCAGGCTTGGGATATGATAACTAAGTGCAGTGTCTCCAGCGACCGTTTGTGCACTCGTGCGGCTATCTATAAAAAATAGATTCTCATCACGATTGGCGATCGTTTGCATTAACCATTCCATATAATTTTCATTGCTGGTTAATAAACTACCCATATGATTATTAACTCCTCTGGCATACGGGATAGCATCAATACTTATATCGACAGTGCGAATAAATTCCTGTTTAGACATATCAGCAGTCAATGCTCCATGTCCAAGTTGTTGCGACTTCGCAGCTTGCATGGGTAAGTGCAGCATTACCTCTTTACCATGCTGATGTGCAAGCCGAGCTAACTTAATGGAATATGGTCTTGCAGGAAGAATAGAACAGGTTATTGGCAGTTCAGAATTAATTACACGCGCACCCGATTCAAAACTGTTTCCAATATCGTCTATGATTACAGCTATAGCAGCTGGTTCAGCATGCAGACAATGAAAAGGGGCTGCAACAAACAGCCCCATTAGCAAAATCATTAACTTTTTTTTGCAGATATGTAGCACGTATTTTTTAAATACTAGCCTGTTGTGTTCCTGCCATACCCTTCAATATTTTAAGCGCTTCATCTAGAGCATAATCAGTTGCATCATCCTTACTTTGTTTTGGAATCATTACAATTGACTTGGGTTCTCTCTTGACTGGAGCTTTTTTGTTTTCATTTTCTAGATGCCCATCTAAATCCGCTTCAGAAATAATGCTCAGAGCAGATTTCTCTTCTTCTGGAGCACCTTCTACTTTCAATAGAATATCTGGAACAATGCCTTCGCTTTGAATAGAGCGGCCCGATGGTGTGTAGTAGCGAGCTGTGGTTAATTTCAATGCAGTATTATCATTCAGCGGCAAAATAGTTTGTACGGAACCTTTACCAAATGATGTAGTACCAATAACCGTTGCGCGTTCATGGTCCTGCATTGCGCCCGCAACTATTTCTGAAGCGGAAGCAGAACCTTGGTTAATCAAAACAACTAATGGCGCACCTTTAAGTGTATCGCCTGTGCTGGAATTATATTTTAATTCAGAATCTTCTACGCGCCCTTCAGTGTAAACAATGAGTTTATTATCTTTTAAGAACACATCTGATACCCCTACGGCACCGGTTAAAACACCGCCCGGGTTGTTACGCAAATCTAAAACTAAACCTTTAAGATCACCGTCATTTTTCTTTTTTAAGCTTTCTAATGCATCTAATAAGCTGCGTGTTGTTTTAGATTGAAAATTTGAAATACGTACATAGCCATAACCCGGTTCTAGTACGCGGTTTCTAACACTACGAACACGTATGACATCACGTGTAAGTGAAATCACTAGCGGTGCATCTTCACCTTCACGCACAATAGTTAAATCAATATTGGTTCCCTTTTTACCACGCATTAATTTAACAGCTTCTTCTAAAGTTAAGCCTTTTACCGATTTTTCATCTAACTTGATAATCAAATCACCCGCTTTCACACCGGCACGGTCTGCAGGAGTGTCGTCAATAGGTGCAATAACTTTTACAAAGCCATTTTCCATACCCACTTCTATGCCTAGACCGCCAAATTCACCTGAGGTGCCAATTTGTAATTCACGAAATTGTTCTTCATCCAAATAGGAAGAATGCGGATCTAACCCTGAAAGCATGCCTCGGATTGCATTTTTCAATAAATCACTATCGTCAACATCCGTTACATAATCTTGTTTAATGCGAGCGTACACATCGGTAAAAGTGCGCAAATCTTCAAGCGGCAATGCAGATACCGCATTTTTATCCGCCCATACATTGTGTGCCAAAGATAAACCTAGCCCAAATACCACTCCCCAGATAACACCTATGGTAAGAGGATGTTTGAATTTCATTTGCGTGCTCCTAGAATTTTCTTGTGTCACCAGAATATTGCTCCATTATGAAAGGATAAAATACATTCGCAACTAATTAGATCGCCATCGATGGGGAAACGTTCACGAAACTGCATTATACATTAGTACCGATGGAGCTAATCTACGCATATCTATACATTATATGTGGGTTTGCAGGTTCATATTACAGACTGAGCCGACCACTGGTAGAAACATGACGCGATTTCATTTAGAGCTGATTTTTCTGGAAGACGCTGCTTTCGAGCACCAATTTGCTGGATTCACGGGATTTCCTTGCTTTCGAACTTCAAAATAAAGTCCCGGTTTACTATTGCCGCCACTACTTCCTACAGTAGCCAAACGTTCGCCTGCATCCACCCATTCGCCAACTTGTTTGAATAAACTTTGGTTGTGGCCATAAAGACTCATAAACCCATCCCCATGATCAACAATAATAAGCAGTCCTAAACCACGCATCCACTCTGCAAATGCCACCCGACCATGATAAATACTGCGCACATTATTCCCTTCGTTACTTGGTATAAACACACCCTGCCAACTTAACTTACTACCTGCTTCATTTCTCCGTTGTCCAAATTTATTGCTAGGTTTCCCAACTACTGGCCAATATAAGTTACCTTTAGATTTACTAAACCCTTTTCTTTGATCAATAACAGGAATATCCGCGAGTGCAGCGCGTAATTTATCAATTACGTTCTTAAGTTGTTTTTCATTACTTTCTAGATCAACAAGCTTTTGTTTTTCACTCGAAACACTTTTATTTAAAGTACTAATTGTGGTTTTACGCTTTCCTTGCGCTTGTTCCAGTGAAGATTTTTCTTCAAGCAATTTTTGTTTTGCCTGCAAGGCAACTTGTTCCTGTTGTTTAATTTTTTCGTGAACCTCAGAAACGGAAGCTAATATCTGTACCGCCTTGTCTATTTCACTTAGCCGCGCGCGATGTAAATAATCGTAGTACACCAAATCACGACCTAATTTTTCCGGTTCTTGTTGATTAAGCAGTAATTTTAATTTCTGTTGGCCGCCGTATTGGTACTCTGAGCGTATTTGCGCATAAAGTATATGTCGATGTTTCGACAGTTGTTTTTGTAATTGATTTTCTTCAATTTGTAAGGCTGCTATTTTATTTTGACTATTTTTGAGCTGTGCTTCAGTAGTACCAAGCTGTTGATTAAGTCTGCCTATACTCTGCTCGGATTCGCGTAATTGTTTTTCTAAGTCGCCAAGCTCGCCACGTTGTTGTTCTAATTTGTGTTGCGATTTACGAATTTGTTCTTGTACTTTAGCCAGCTTTTTTTCGGTTTCTTGTTGTGAGGGTTCTGCCAACACTGATGACGAAAGTATGATCCAGAGACAGACCCATGCCGACAGGCAAAGTACATTCCTTATATAGTAGAACCAGTCTTGCTGCATATCGTGCTAATTATACTGAGAAAGAGGCATCATTAAAGCAATAACTTATTGATTTACATAGTGTATTAATGTATTAGACATTTATAATATTAGCTTATACTATATGAGCATAAATTTGCACGGAAGCGTAAACCCATAACAACCAGGATTCTAATATGAGTATAACTGCCGACGAACTCATCTCTAAGGAAGAGGATATCGAGCAAGCTTCGCGTTCTTTAAAAGCTATGTCTCACCCATTGCGCTTAAAAATTCTTTGTGTACTAGGTGACCAAGAAGTAAGTGTGCAAGATATTGTTGATAATGTAGGCACTTCACAAAGCAATATCTCTCAACATTTAGCTATTTTACGTGACAAGGGAATATTAGCATCACGTAAAGACGCTAATCGTGTCTATTATCGTGTAGGTGATGAACGTACGCTAAGCTTAATCAATATGATGCAACAAGTGTTTTGTTCCACTCATTAAAACCCTTTCAGATTTAACACTTTCTAAAAACACTATTCTCTGATGCAAGAATATATCGAATTTGCTGGTCGGCATATGTTTTTGTTTATTGCCCTGGCTGCGGTAATAGTTTTAATTATCGTTACAGAATTAAAACGTGTCACAAAAGGTTATAAGGATGTAATGCCTGCAGAAGCTGTGAGATTAATCAATAAAGAAAATGCAATGGTCTTAGATATACGCGAATCTAATGAATTAGGCCAAGGCAGTATTATTGATGCCAAACACATAGCACTAAGTGTATTGCCTGAAAAAATAGCCAATCTTTCTAATGATAAAGACAAACCTATTATCGTGTTTTGCAAAATGGGTAATCGTTCCGCGCAAGCCTGTAAGCTGCTTTTAAAAAACAGCTATACCAATGTATTTGGCTTAAAAGGCGGCATCACGGCATGGATTAATGATCAACTTCCAATCACTAAAAAGTAATTCAAATATCAACTCATGAACACCCCAGAAGTTACCATTTACACAGGATATCGCTGCGCATACTGCAATGCAGCGAAACGTATGCTTGATAGTAAAAATGTTACCTATAACGAAATTAACATTAATGAAGACCAAGCCAAGGCTGAAGAAATGGTGCAACGCACGAACCGACAAACTGTTCCCCAAATATTCATTGGCGATATCCATGTCGGTGGCTTTGACGACATGGCTGAATTAAACAGTGAAGGTAAGTTAGACGAATTGTTAAATGGAGAGTAATTATCCAAAAAGCATAATATAATTCAGTCACATTTATACCCGACCCTATCATTCAATCGTAGGTCAAAACACTTATCATGACTGAAAAACCTGCACAAAAATTTGAAATTCAAAAGATCTATGTGAAAGATCTTTCTTTTGAAACCCCAAACTCACCGAAAATTTTCACTGAAAAATGGAATCCTAAAACGGATGTCCACATTCAAACTGAAAACAATAAATTAGACGAAAACATTCACGAGGTCACAATCATCGTCACGGTTACGGCGAATCAAGATGAAAAAACTGCTTTTTTGGTTGAAATAAAACAAGCTGGTATATTTTTTATTGAAAATTTTCCTGAAGAACAACATAAACAACTCCTAGGTAGTTATTGCCCTAATATTCTTTTCCCTTTTGCGCGTGAAGCGATTGCTGAGCTGGTCACCAAAGGTGGATTTCCTCAGTTACTGCTTAATCCTGTTAACTTTGATGCGCTTTATCAACAACATTTAAATGCGGTTAAAGAGCAAAAAGAAAACCCTCAACAAATAAAGCATTAACTTATGACTTCAGTTGCTGTACTAGGTGCTGGTTCTTGGGGCACCGCACTAGCTATTCAACTTGCAAATAATGGTCACCATGTTTGTGCATGGGATCATGATAAAGATTTAATCAATACCCTACAAAACGATAATGAAAACAAGCGCTACCTCCCTGGAAATAAACTGCCATCCAAATTAACAGCAGTTCATGAACTTGAGGATGCGATTAAATCTGCAGATTTTATTTTATCTGTGGTACCAAGCTATGCAATGCGCTCGGCTTGCGAACAACTTATTCAGTTTCAATTTCCCAAGAAATTTATTTGGGCTACAAAAGGCTTTGAAAAACAAAGCAAAATGATGATGCACGAAGTAGTTAAAGATGTTTTGGGATCAGATATTCAAACTGCGGTAATTTCTGGACCTTCTTTTGCAAAGGAAGTAGCAGATAACTTACCTACCGCCGTAACTCTTGCATCCAATGAAATTGATTTTGCAAAAAATCTGGCCAGTTACTTTCACGGTGATAATTTCAGAGTCTACGTAAGTGATGATGTGGTTGGTGTTGAGTTAGGTGGTACCGTTAAAAATGTATTAGCAATCGCTGCAGGCATTGTTGATGGTTTAAAATTTGGTGCAAATGCACGCGCTGCACTAGTTACAAGAGGGCTGGCAGAGATGATGCGCCTTGGCTTGGCATTAAATGCAAACCCAAAAACGCTCATGGGCTTAGCGGGTATGGGTGATCTAGTGCTTACCTGTACCGATGACCAATCACGTAATCGCAGGCTGGGGTTAGCGTTAGCACAAGGCAAAACCGCACAGCAATATATGGAGGAATTGGGGCAAGCAGTAGAGGGTTTTCATGCTGCTCAAGTCGTACATGAAATTGCATGTGATCAGAATGTTGAAATGCCTATTTGCGAAAAAGTTTGGAAAGTATTAAATGGTCACTTAGAACTCAATACTGCTATCGCAGAGCTGCTGGGTCGAGATATGAAAGAAGAATTCACTTAATTAACTTTTAAATTCATTTTGCCTCCAGGCTTCGTAGAGAATAATTCCCACTGCATTGGCTAAGTTGATACTACGTGATGATTCATGCATGGGAATGCGTAGCACATGTTTCGTGTCGTACTCTCTAAGAATAGTATCTGGCAAACCTCTGGTTTCTGGCCCAAATATGAATGTATCTTCAGCTTGAAAACCGGGCACATCATAGTTGGTATGCCCTTTAGTAGAACATGCAAAAATCCGTTTCGGTTTAAGTGAATCCAACATCGCTTGATAGCTTTGATGTTCAATAACACTAGCAAATTCATGATAATCTAAGCCGGCTCTGCGCAATTTTTTTTCATCTAATTGAAATCCTAATGGATGCACTAAATGTAAATCGCAACCCATATTGGCGCATAATCGTATAATGTTGCCGGTATTGGGTGGAATTTCCGGCTCAAATAAGACAACGTTGAACATATTCAAATGGTAAGTGAAAAATTACATATAGAGTTTTGTGGCTTAAAACTAAACTCCCCTTTGGTATTGTTATCAGGTTGTGTTGGTTTTGGAGAAGAATACACACGGATTGAAGGATTCTCCAATAAAGATGTCGGAGCAGTTTGTCTAAAAGGCACCACTGCGGAGGCAAGATTTGGAAATGCACCCCACCGTATTGCTGAAACACCAGATGGAATGTTGAATGCTATTGGCTTACAAAACCCTGGTGTTGATTATGTTGTAAATGACATTTTGCCTAAGTTAGATTTTTCCGAAACTCATTTCATTGCTAACGTTTCAGGCTCAACAGTTGAAGAATATGTTGAGGTGACACGTAAATTCGATGATTCACCTATTAATGCCATAGAAATTAATATTTCTTGTCCAAATGTAAAAGAAGGTGGCGTAGCTTTTGGAAATGACCCCGAAATGTCAGCGCGTGTGGTTGCAGCTTGCCGTGCCGTTACAAGCAAACCTATTATTACCAAACTTTCACCCAATCAAACCGACATTAAACTCAATGCAAAACTCTGTATTGAAGCTGGAAGTGACGCCTTTGCAGTCATTAACACTGTAATGGGAATGGCGATTGATATACACAAAAAGCAACCCATTATTCATAACAACCAGGGGGGTTTATCGGGCCCTGCAATCAAACCCATTGCACTATTAAAAGTGCATGAAGTTTATCAAGTGAGTAAAGCACACAACGTTCCCATTATTGGTCAAGGCGGGGTAGTTGATACCGTTGATGCTATTGAATTTTTATTAGCAGGCGCCACAACGGTTGGATTAGGTACGGGACTTTTTTATGACCCGCTTTGCTGCAAAAAAATCAATCAAGGCATTATCGAATATTTAGAACAAAACAATCATCAACATGTAAATGAAATCATCGGAACATTACAAACTTATACCGATGCTTCTGGATGTGTTTGATGTCTTTTTAACACTAAATAAAAGATTAATCACTGAAACAAGCCTAGTTCCTGAATCTTCCTGGTTAAGGTGTTCCTTCCCCATCCAAGAAGTTTTGCAGCTTCTTGGCGTTTACCGCCAGTTTTTCGCATTGCAGTTTTAATCATAATCGCTTCAAATTCCGGTAAAGCTCGATCGAGTATCGACTCGCCTCCCTTAGATAACTCACGATCCGCCCATTCACCCAGTAATGTTTGCCAGCTTGCAATATCAGTAACAGACATTTCATCTTTTAACATTTCAGATGGTAAATCTTGCATACGAATTTCATTGCTGGACGCCATAACCGTCAACCAACGACAAACATTTTCCAATTGACGAATATTTCCAGGCCAGGTTAGTGCACTTAAGTATTCGACAACTTCATCAGAGATTTTTTTAGTTTCAGTCTTTAATTCTTTTGCAGAAGCCTTCATGAAGTGTTGCATGAGTGCAGGTATATCTTCTTTGCGCTCACGCAAAGGCGGTAATTGAATACGAATTACATTCAAGCGGTGAAATAAATCCTCTCGAAAATCTCCATTACGTACACGTGCTTCTAAATTTTGATGTGTAGCAGCAATAATGCGTACATCTGCTTTGATCGGCTCGTGCCCACCTACGCGATAAAAATGCCCATCTGATAACACGCGCAATAAACGCGTTTGTAAGTCTGCGGGCATGTCTCCAATTTCATCAAGAAACAGTGTCCCGCCATGGGCCTGTTCAAACCTACCTTTGCGTTGTGATTGCGCACCCGTAAAAGCGCCTTTTTCATGACCAAATAGTTCCGACTCCAATAATTCTCTAGGTATAGCTGCCATGTTCAGAGCAATAAATGGACTTTGTGCACGCGGGCTATGATCGTGCAAAGCGTGTGAAACAAGTTCTTTACCTGTTCCGGATGCGCCATTAATTAAGACTGTAACATTAGAGTTAGACAACCTTCCTATGGCACGAAAGACTTCTTGCATTGCAGGTGATTCACCAATTATCCCCGGCAACTCTTCGTTCGTTTCTTCTTGCGTGTCACTAGAAATTTCTTCGTTGGCCGCTAAACATGCGCGTTTTGTTAATTCCACGGCGTCATCAACATCAAAAGGCTTAGGCAAATATTCAAATGCTCCTTTTTGATACGCGCCTACAGCACTCTGTAGATCTGAATGAGCCGTCATAATAATGATGGGTAGGGCAGGATGATCTGCTTTTATTCGATCAAGAAACTCGAATCCATCCATACCCGGCATTCGCACATCAGTAAGAATCGCGGTAGGAACATTGTGTTCAAGTTCATGAATCGCAGTATTGGCAGATTCAAACGTAATAACAGGAATCTCGGCTTTTTGAAACGCGCGCTCCAACACCCAGCGCATCGCCTGATCATCATCAATTACCCAAACTTTATTTTCTCTCATAACTGTTCTTTATTTTTTTACTTTAAAATTATTTTCACTATTTAGTGGAAGTAATACTCGAAATTCTGTACGTCCAACAGTTGAATCAAACTCGATTAGACCATCATGTAAATTCACTAAATTTTGTGATATTGGAAGACCTAATCCTGAGCCATTCTGACTTCCTGAAACCATGGGGAAAAATATTTGCGGTTTTAATTCTTCTTTGATTCCCATACCGTTATCAATCACGCTCACTTCTATTACTAAACGATGCATAACATCGCCAATAGTGTATTGACGCAATACTCGTGTTTTTAAAGTAACTTCTCCAGGCTCAGTGTCATTTGTATTTACTGCACACACTGCATTACGCACAATATTTAGAATAGCCTGGACGAGTAAATCACGATCCGCATGAATTTCTGGAATGCTGGGATCGTAATCAACTTTGAACTTAACACCTGTAGGGGTTTCAGCCAGCGCTAGGTGGCGAATATGTTCCAATACGTTATGTACATTGAGCAGTTTTTTTACTGGCGTGATATTTGGTCCAAACATACGATCAACTAATTTTCTCAAGCGATCGGCTTCATTAATTATGACATCGGTGTATTCGGTCAAATTTCCATCGTTTAGTTCACCTGCTAATAATTGTGCGGCGCCACGTAATCCACCCAAGGGATTTTTAATTTCATGCGCCAAACCTCGCAACATATTTTGTGTAGCTTGAGTTTCCGACAATAAGTGTTCTTCACGACTAATGCGTACCATACGATCCACTTGAGTCACTTCTAACATGCAAATATTTTGTTCATCTTTTGCAAGCATAGGCGTGATGACACAATCTATGGTGAGCACACTATTATTAAAACGTTTTATTTCAACTTCGCGTTGCGTCATTGGATGGCTGGTTTGCACGCAAGTTTTAATATTATTAATCAGCTGACCTTCAGCATCGTGAATAAAATCTGTTATGGATTTGTCTAGCGCATGGCGTATACCCGTACCCACGACTTCTTCTGCGGCTGGATTTAAATACTTCACATGCAGGTTTTCATCGACCAAAAACACTGCCATGGCTAGATTATCTAAAATCCGTTTATGTTCAGAAGCGTGCATAAGCGCAGGTATGTCCCCGAAAATATTCGTAAGTGTGTTCGTCATAATCAATCCTTACTATTGGTTTGCAATAATTGATCCAATAGCTTAGGTAGTTATTGATATGTAAAATCAATGACTTAACAGATATGTGCAATTTTACATGCACTATTATAGTGCATTTCGATAAAAATTATTGTGCAGCATGCACTATTCTAGGGCTTTTCTATCTATTTTGCCCTAAAACTAATCAAAGAATTTAAGATTTTGTTAGTTAGAGGGGTTACTAGGAGGCGGGGGCGGCCGAGTAGGTAATTGAGTGTTATTGCCTGGAAATGTAAAACCATTTTGATTGATACCAGAATTATCTCCACCACCATCACTTCCTTCTCCGCCACCACCATCAGATGGATTATTTTGTGAAGGTGTATTGCCTTGCAGTGCGGAATAACGCTGTAACGTAAACTTCACCGGTGCTGCACTAATCTGGGTACTGCCATCCGCCGCAACCACTTTTACACCAATGGTATGCGTACCGCGATCAACATTTTTTAAAGCGGTTATGGTACTTGTTCCGCTGTATACCTGGTTACCGTCAAGCGTAACGACAAATTCATGCCCGTTTCTGGTTTTTAAATTTGGAGAAACCTGAAAATTAATCGTTACATTACCCTGGTTATCGCGAACACTAGAATCATTAGCAGGTGAGGTAATAGTTAGTGCGGTATAACTATTTTTTTCTTCAATTTCGTTATTGTTTGTACTATTTCGTGGGTTCGTTGCTAGCGGTTTAGTAGGGATAAGTGTTGGCAATGTATCCACTTTAACTTCTTCGGCATTGTTACAACCATCAGGCGAATCAGTGTAGATTGTGTTTCCATCTGCATCTTTACAAGTATAAATATCTGCATACGCACTACTCATGCTTATGGCAATAAAAATACTCGTGATTAAAAAGTATCGCATCTTGATTTACCCACTTCCTTCCAATAACGAAAGTACGCTAATAATACTCTCAGATTATAAATAAGACTCCGGGAATGCGTCTCAAGTTGCAAAAAAAACGCCCCGGAGGCTGTAACTAGCCTCGGGGCGTTTTTACCTAGTTAGCTATAAACAGTAACTTAACAGCTGTAATACAATTCGAATTCAATTGGGTGAGTTGCCTGACGGAAGGAAGTCACTTCATCCATCTTCAATTCGATATAACCATCAATACAATCATCAGAGAAAACCCCGCCAGCTTTCAAGAAGTCGCGGTCGTTGTCCAATGCTTCTAATGCCTGATCTAACGAAGAGCAAACAGTAGGAATATTGGCTTCTTCTTCCGGTGGCAAATCATAGAGGTCTTTATCATTTGAAGAGCCCGGATCGATTTGATTTTGAATGCCATCAAGACCCGCCATCATCATCGCTGCAAAGGTTAAGTATGGGTTACCTGATGGATCTCCAAAACGTACTTCAATGCGTCGTGCTTTTGGATTTGCTTCATATGGAATACGTATCGAAGCAGAACGGTTGCGAGCAGAGTAAGCTAGCATTACAGGTGCTTCAAACCCTGGTACTAAACGTTTGTAGCTATTTGTACTCGCATTTGAGAAAGCATTAATTGCACGTGCATGTTTAATGATTCCACCAATGTAGTACAACGCTGTCTGAGAAAGATTTCCGTATAAATCGCCTTGGAATAAATTATTACCATCTTTAAATAATGATTGATGCACATGCATGCCACTACCGTTATCACCAACAATAGGCTTGGGCATGAAAGTGGCTGTTTTTCCATAATTATGTGCAACGTTATGTACAACATATTTTAAAATTTGATTCCAATCAGCGCGCTTGGTGAGTGTGTCGAACTTTGTGCCGATCTCGCACTGTCCTGCAGTACCGACCTCGTGGTGATGCACTTCAACCGTAACACCCATTTCTTCCAGCACTTGGCACATAGCCGAGCGTAAATCTTGTAAGGAATCCACTGGAGGTACTGGGAAATAACCGCCTTTAACTCCAGGGCGGTGGCCAATGTTGCCATCTTCGAAATGTTTTTGTGAGTTCCAAGCAGACTCATCTGAGTCCGTTTTGTAAAATGCGCCTGACATGTCATTGCTCCATTTCACATCATCAAACACAAAAAACTCAGGCTCTGGTCCAAAGTAGGCCGTATCAGCTACGCCAGTAGAAGTAAGATAAGCCTCCGCTCGTTTAGCAACAGAGCGTGGGTCTCTTCCATAACCTTCCATAGTAGAGGGCTCTAAAATATCGCAACGTAGAATTAGGGTTGAGTCGGCAAAGAAAGGGTCTATTACTGCACTCTCAGCATCAGGCATTAATATCATGTCTGATTCATTAATTCCTTTCCAACCGGCTATAGAAGAGCCGTCAAACATTTTACCTTTTTCGAAAATATCTTCTTCAACTACTGAAGCTGGCACAGATACATGCTGCTCTTTTCCTCTTGTATCAGTAAATCGAAAGTCAACGAATCTCACATCGTTTTCACTCATCATTTTCATTACATCACTTGCAGACATTGGACTTCTCCTTAGCTTCGACTCTTACGTTTTTAATGTGTAATTCTTACGGTGTTATTCTTATGGTTGCGACTAGTTGCTAGTCACATTCATATCTAGATCTACTAAAGCACAATTTGTGCCATTGCACTCAATTGAGGCCAGTAGCTATGCAATTGCGGCATTATACGCAGCTTTTTTAAAAGATGTGAGGCGAGCAAAGCTTTTTTATGCACTAATACAGTGCTTTAGAGCACCAAGATGGTGCTCAAATTATATTAATGATTATTGTGGAAAGGGCTGAACAAAAATTTATCTAGCTTTAGCAAATTTCACAGACCCATCTAATTTCATTAGTAACACCATGGTTTAACCGCTATTAAGACAATCTGCTATACACATCTCATTCTGCCGAGATTTGTCACCAACAGTCCAAAATTGCAGACAAATTTTGTCCAATCGCCCATTTTGAAGTATTCGTAAATCCATCTTTTTTTATGTAACTGACATGCCATCAATGAGTTATTGCATACGCTTTATGTGATGAGCGATCTGGCACAACGCTTGCTCTATTGATATTAGAAAATTTGAATGGCTCAAGGTGAGCTGAGTAAAGATGGCATGGAGGTCATGATGGACGTATCAACTGATGTATTAACAACTGTGTATGTCGTGTGGATCGTCGCAAGTTTGGCAGCGTTAGCTTGGGCATACCGAGACACTGTTAAAGAAAAATTGTGTGGCGATAAGCGACACAATTAAAAGCGGGACGGATTCATTTTTTAAGCAAGGATGCTTTTACACATACGGAAATGTGTGCAATGAACTGTAGAGTGGTGCGAGGCGGATAACAATTCGCACAGTAAGGAACACTTAAGACAAGGACTGTCGCCTCTACAATTTAAATATATGTTGTCACTCAGGATGAGTACAACAAGCAAGGACGCAAAACTAGATAGCTCATCAGGAGAGTTTTATCTAAACCGACTTAGGGAAGAGGGCTGCGTGACATGGATGTCTTTTTCGCAGCACCAATATAAAGGCAAGCTAACTAGCTTGCCTTTTTTATTGCGCAATAATTTACCAGGAAATACTGGTCATTTGCTGGTAGCCAAAGCGGTGCCTCGTTATACTCATGCGGCAACCGTTCCAGCAGTATCATGTCAGACACCCAAACTAATAAACGTCTAATTACCTTTCAACAACTCATTCACAAACTAGAGCAGTTTTGGGCTGCGCAAGGCTGTGTGATCGAGCAGCCTTATGACTTAGAAATGGGGGCCGCAACTTTTCATCCCAGTACTTTTTTGCGTGCCATCGGTCCTGAAACGTGGAAATCGGCCTATCCACAGGCATGTCGTCGCCCAACAGATGGACGATATGGCGATAACCCTAATCGTTTACAACGTTATTTTCAGTTTCAAGTTGTATTGAAACCCTCGCCCGACAATATTCAAGACTTATATATAGAGTCACTCACTTCACTCGATATTGATCCATTGATTCATGATATTCGATTTGTAGAAGATAATTGGGAATCGCCAACTCTTGGTGCTTGGGGTTTAGGCTGGGAAGTCTGGTTAGATGGAATGGAAATTTCACAGTTTACTTATTTTCAGCAAATAGGCGGCTTAGATTGCAAGCCGGTTACCGGCGAAATTACCTATGGTTTAGAACGTATCGCAATGTATTTGCAAAATGTCGATAGTGTGTACGATTTAGTTTGGACACAACATGGGAGTCAAAAAACTTATTATCGTGATGTATATCATCAAAATGAAGTTGAGCAATCTGCCTATAATTTTGAATATGCAGACACGGATACTTTATTTAAATCATTCAATGCAAGTGAAAAAGAGTGTCAAAAGCTAATAGACCACGAAATTCCAGTAGCTGCGTATGACCATGTGCTTAAGTGTTCACATACGTTTAATTTACTCGATGCACGACAGGTTATTTCGGTAACCGAGCGTCAACAATATATTTTACGCATTCGCAAACTCGCACAAAGTGTTTCCAATAGCTATTTTGAAAGCCGTGAAAAATTAGGCTTTCCTCTATTCAGCGATTAAAGCTATTTAAAGCACATGAGTACAAAAGAAGATTTATTGATTGAGATTGGTACAGAGGATTTACCTGCGCGTCTTCAATTAGGCCTATGCGATGAGTTTGGTCAATTAATCTGTAATCAATTGCAAACTGTAGACTTGTCATTCGAACAGCATGAATTGTTTTGCACCCCGCGTCGCTTGGCAATCATCGTAAACAAGCTAGACACCAAACAAAAAGATCAAGAAATCGAACGCAAAGGCCCAAAGGCACAAGCTGCTTTTGATAAAGAAGGCAAACCTACTCAAGCGGCTATAGGTTTTGCGCGTTCTTGTGGAATAGAAGCTGATCAACTTAAACTGGATAATGATCCAAACAATCCAAGATTGTTTTATCGTGAAAATCGCATTGGTAAAAGTATCCAGGAATTATTACCAGCGATAATTGAGTCTTCGATTAAAAAACTTAATGTTCCAAAAAGAATGCGTTGGAATGAATCCGAGGCTGAGTTTATTCGCCCGATTCGTTGGTTGTTGGTTATATTAGGTTCTGAAACGGTCAACTCGAATGTGTTCGGTATTCAAGCCAGTAACACAACACGTGGACATCGTTTTCACCATGCACAGGAAATTGTGATTAAACACCCTTCTGAGTATAAAGAATTATTGAGTAGCAAAGGCCATGTTTTAGCAAGTATTGAAGAAAGGCAAAATAATATTATTAAACAAGTGAACAAGCTTGCAGATCAAGTAAAGGGCAAACCTTATTACACCCAAGAGTTACTCGATGAAATTACAGGATTAGTAGAATGGCCTTGCGCGATGTTAGGTGAATTTGATAGCAAATTTTTAGAAGTACATAAGGAATTGCTTATCAGCACTATGCAAGACAATCAAAAATATATTCCGTTGCTTAGTCAAGAAAGCAAACTGCTTTCTAAATTCATTATTGTCAGTAATATTGACAGCCAGAAACCAGAGACCATCAAGCACGGTAACGAAAAAGTAATCGTGCCCAGGTTTGAAGATGCTATGTTTTTCTGGCAACGAGACAAAGCAGTCCCGTTAGAGAATCACTTAACAAAATTAGAAAGCGTTGTTTATGAAAAACAGCTTGGCACACTTAAAGAAAAAACGAATCGCATTGCAAAACTCGCTGCTTACTTATCTAAATTTACTAATGCGGATAATAAACAGAGTCAACGTGCAGCAACTTTAAGTAAATGTGATTTACTAACTGAGACGGTTGGTGAGTTTCCTAAATTGCAGGGTGTAATTGGTCGCAACCTGGCCATGTTGAACAATGAGGGCTCACAAGTGAGTGCTGCGCTTGAAGAGCAATATTTTCCTAAGCAGGCTGGTGGTGAGCTGCCCAAATCTGCAGTGGGGATCACCTTAGCGTTGGCAGATCGAATCGATACCTTAATCGGAATATTTGCTATTGGTAAAAAGCCCACTGGTTTAAAGGATCCTTATGGTTTACGGCGTGCATCATTAGCACTACTACGCATTATTATTGAGACTCCGCTAAATATAAATTTACGCGAGAGTTTAGAAACTGCTGCAGCGCTTTTCCCAGATAACTTACAAGCTGATAAAACCGTGGATGAAGTTAGTGAATATATTAATGAGCGCTATCGTGCCTATTTTTCAGATCGTGGTATACCTGTAGATGTCATCGATTCTGTATTAGCTAATAAACCAACTCATCCAAGTGATGTAGCTGCAAAAGTGAATGCACTGGTTAACTTCCGCAAACTTCCAAATGCACAAGCGCTGGCTGTTGCGAACAAGCGTATTCGTAATATTTTAAAGAAAATTGATCACAGTAATATCAACCAAGTTGACGCATCACTATTTAAAGAGGAAGCTGAAAATAGCTTGCATACAGCAATTGAAAAAATGTCCAGCGATGTTGAAGGCTTATTCGCTAAACATGAATATGAACAAGCATTAAATAAATTAGCCGATTTGCGTCAACCAGTGGATCATTTTTTCGATGATGTAATGGTAATGGACAAAGATGAAGCACTCAAAACAAATCGAATTGCTTTGCTTGCCAAGATCGATTCACTGTTTATGCAAGTAGCAGACTTTTCCAGACTGCAGTCCTGAGGTTTAAAAGTTATGACTGAAATAAAAGCGGTAGTTTTAGATCGAGACGGTGTCATTAATGAAGAGTCAGATGAATTCATTAAGTCACCAGAGGAGTGGATTGCAATTGATGGCAGTCTTAAGGCCATTGCAAAATTAAATCATGCAAAAGTAAAAGTGTTTGTAGCATCGAATCAATCTGGAATTGCACGGGAATTATTTGATTACAGCATGCTAAATCAAATACATCAGAAAATGCTTGCTGAACTTGCACAACATGGTGGACATTTAGATGGCATATTTATTTGTCCGGATCTGGAAGGTGAATGTCGCAAACCAAAAACAGGCATGTTAGTAGAAATTGAAAAACGCGCGCATATATCACTACAAAAAGCACCTTTCATTGGAGATTCGCTCCGTGATGTGCAAGCGGCGATCACGCATGGATCACAACCCATTTTAGTGCGCACTGGCAATGGTTCTGTCACTGCTCAAAGCGAACAACTACCACGCAATATTCCTATTTACGATGATCTCTCTGATGCTGTAGATACACTACTCGCTGAGTAAAACTTAGTTTTTCAATGCTGCAAACTTTTAGGTCTCTGCTATTTTTGTTGGGTATGGCAATACTCACTTTAATATTTGGCGTTCTATGTTTATTTACAGTTTTCATTCCATACAAACTTCGATATCGTTTTATTACCTATTGGAGTGCTTACAATCTTTGGTGGTTACGAGTCACATGCGGGTTACACTACACCATCACGGGTGAAGAAAATATTCCTGATTACCCATGTATCGTAATGTCTAATCATCAATCCACGTGGGAAACTCTGGTACTTGGAATTATTTTTCCACCTTTAACATGGGTAGTTAAAAGAGAATTATTCTTTGTTCCTATATTTGGTTGGGGTCTGGCATTAACACATCCTATTGCTCTAAATAGAAATGCGGGCCGCAAAGCAGTAGATCAACTTGTTGAGCAAGGTATAAAAAAAATCAACAACGGACATTGGATATTAATCTTTCCTGAAGGAACGCGTACACCGCCCAACACGAAGCGTAAATTTAAAATTGGTGGGGCACTATTAGCTGAAAAGAGCGGTGCACCTATTATTCCCGTAGCACACAATTCGGGAAATTTCTGGGCACGCAAACAGTTCACTAAAAAACCTGGCACTATTCAAATGATGATAGGTGAACCCATAAAAACACAGGGAAAATCTGCTGAGCAAATCAATCAGCAAGTATATGACTGGATTTGTGCCCAACGAGAAACCATTGAGAACAAGTAACTATGATAATTTTTAGTTTGCCAAGTATGTTCTTATAACTTATCTGTATAAACTGAAAAGTATTCTCTCGTAGCTTTAATTGAAAGAAATAAAACTGCTAACACTGCGATAAATATATAAAGCAAACAAAAATATTCAATCGTTCCAATATTTTTAATTTGAGTATTTGGATTGTATTGATAGAGAAAAAGCCACATCAAGCAACCAATGCTTGAAACCACTAAAACAAGATATGCGCCTATACGTGCAACCGCATGTCTTTTAATCAACCCAAGGGCAATTAAAACGATGATTGCGCCAATAAAAATAGAAGTGAACCCACTTAGTGAATAAATGGCTATGTAGCCATAAAAAATACTCGCCAAACCTGTCAAGGCACATAGTATTGCAGTGAACCACACACCTATACGAATAAAAGATTCACTCATGGGCACGGATTGGGTTGTTGTTGATGGATTTGTTCAATTTTGTTAAGCACATTTTCATTAAGTTCTATGTTGATACTTTGAATATTTTCTTTTAATTGTTGCATAGTGGTAGCACCAATAATATTTGACGTAACAAAAGGACGCGTATTTACAAATGCTAATGCCATTTGACTGGGTGAGTAATCATATTCTTGAGCAAGGTTTACATATGCTTCAGTTGCGCACTTACCTTCTGAATTTGTATAACGCGTGAAACGTTCAAACAAAGTAATTCGTGCGTTTGCTGGACTTGCATTAATATATTTACCACTTAGAACGCCAAATCCTAAAGGTGAATAAGCGAGTAAACCCATAGATTCTCGATGGGATACTTCAGCTAATCCAATTTCATAACTTCGGTTCAATAAATTATATGGATTTTGGATGCTCACTATTTCTGGCCAGGTATTTTTTTGGGCAAACAACTGATATTGCATTGCACCCCAAGGGGTTTCATTACTAATTCCCAAATAACGCACTTTTCCTTGCTCCACTGCATTGACTAAACATGCATACGCATCCTCCATTTCTGTCAAGGTTGCAGAATTTTCCGATTCATTATGCTGATACCCTAAAGACCCAAAATAATTGGTATTTCTAGCCGGCCAATGAATTTGATATAAATCTATGTAGTCTGTTTGTAGGCGCTTGAGGCTTTCGTGTAAGGCAGCATTGATTTGTGTGGGAATTAATTTTGCACCGCCACGTAAATAAGTCATCATGCCGGGCCCCGCAACCTTAGTCGCTAAAATGATTTCGTCACGTTTACCTGTTTTTTTCAGCCAACTGCCAATGTATTGTTCGGTTTTACCCTGAGTTTCCTGTTTTGGAGGTACAGGATACATTTCTGCAGTGTCAATAAAATTCACTCCTTGTGAAATCGCATAATCCATTTGTTCATGCGCCTCAGCTTCGGTGTTTTGTTCCCCATAGGTCATGGTTCCAAGACAAATCTTGCTGACACGTAGTCCCGTATTACCTAATTCACTAAATTGCATTTCGAAATATTTATTAAACAAACAAAATTAAAACACCTGTGTAGCCATATAAACGGTTATTAAATATTTCGCCATTTGCAAAAAACCCGACCAAAGGAAAATCACCTATTTCATCCTGAATCATTTTCAATTCTTCAGAATTATCGCCAAACTGGTAACGACCTCGCCCAAGGCATGTATAGTAAAGACCGCCACGCGGCTGACCTTGGATACGAGATTTCATGGTACCTAACATTCTCAACATATCATCACGAGCACTGTTTCCATCTCGTCTGCAAAACATAAATTTACTTCCTTCATATAAATAGTCCCCAACTGCGATGATTTTTTCTTGTTCATCTATGCCGATAATATTTCTTACTAAATAATCTCCAGTATCTGAAAACTCAATGGGTAAACCAGCGAAAATATAACCGGCAATCTTGTTTAAATCTTTGGCAAGAACTTCACCTACATCATCCCGCAATACATCCAAAGCTGGTTGATTATCCAATTCAATTAGTAAATTTCGCTCAGCTTTAGTAATAACGTGCTGTTCATCAAGCGGAGTGCAGCCTTGAGTGTGGCCGATTACAGTTTTAACTTCAGGAGAAAAGAATATCCCCGATACGCTACCTTGAACAATTTCGTTTGCAACTTGATAGTTTTCAGAATTTGATGAAGTCAATCCTCCAACTAAATAAGCAGAGGGTACCGTTTCAGAAATTTTTTCAATAATAGTTGGGGTTGCAGGATTACTCGGATCTCCATGAATAATTCCTACATGAGGCAGGTCTTGCTTACAGTAGCTAGATACGTCTTCCAATAACTTTTCTGCGTCACCGTTATTAGCGCCAACAATTGAAAACTGTTGCGCATCAATATCCATTAACATTACAACTAAGGTTGGTTGGTCATAAAACTCTGCACCGGTACTACACACTCCTATGCCTAGTGTACCTAACCAGTTATCTACACCAGTTTCTTGCTTAAGTCGGCCTATAATATTTTTCAAATCCTCAGCTAAAGAATCACTTGCGTAAACAAACCCCAGTTGATATTTGCTACGTACATTTCCCAATTGTTGTAGGCAATCATTTACTAATTTGCGTGAATTAGTTCCAGACGCGACACCTATTTGAAAAGCTTCTGACATAAATTTCTAAAGTTGGCTTGCTTTTGGTTTAACAATTGAATGTTTTTCAACGAGCATCTTTATAATGGGTGTTAATAAAGTTTCCATTGCAAATACCATTTTTTCGGCAGGCATAACAAGCTGATTTGGTTTAATGTTGAAAGAATTCTCAATTCTTTCTCGAAGTTCATCGATACTTAACGTAAATTTTTCAGGTCTGCGTATATTCACGATTACCAAGCTTTCATTGAATGATGGTATCTCCTGAATCTCGAATGGGTTTGCAGTATCAACGATGGGTACACGCTGAAAGTTAACATCAGTACGTGAAAATTGTGGTGAAATGTACATTGCATAATCGGGCATGCGGCGAACAATTGTGGTCACTACCTCTTCGTGCGAATAACCACGCTCTGAACTATCGCGATGAATTTTCTGAATCCATTCTAAATTTGTTGTGGGAACAACCCCTACTAATAAATCTACATGTTGTGCAATATTATATTGTTCGGTAACCAACCCTCCATGCAAACCTTCATAAAATAATAAATCGCTTGTTTCTGGTATCGGTTCCCATTCGGTAAATTCTCCACGCTTGTATCCAGGATAAGGCGCTGCTTCCTCATCAGTATGAAGGTAGATTCGTTTCTCTCCAGTACCTGTTTTTGAGTACTCACAAAACAACTGTTCAAGACGATCAAGATAGTTGCCATCAGGAGAAAAGTGCGTCATTCGACGACCAAATAAGTCAGGTACCTTTATTCGGTCATACATTTCTGCGCGTGTGAATTTATGGAAACTATCCCCCTCGATAACGACTGGGTTCACACTTATATTGGTGAAAATATATTCAAAGGCTTCTCGAACGGTAGAGGTGCCTGCACCTGAAGATCCGGTTACCGCAACGATGGGGTGTTCAATAGACATCAGTTTTTAATATATGCAGTGGTTGCTGGCTTCATGCTTTTACTCATTGTGCAGAAATAAGCGCCTGCCTATGAGCTCTCACTTTACCGTTTTCCGAAGATAAAACGTAGTGTGCACTGCATCTGTGCAAAAATATCTATAACTCTATATATTAGTAGTAATTAGATTTGTGGCTTAATAGTATCTATCAAGAGAGTTAGATAACTGCATGTAATCCCTTTGTGGACACATCATGATCTAAAATCTGGCGCTTGGTCCTGCTTAACTTAAGCAAAATCAATGTTTGAAGCATATCCGTCGCTATCGTGAATGGCTTATAGCGTGATTAGGAGTATTAGTTGATCACTGCGAGACAATATACACGTGAATTTTTCAGTCGATTCATTCCCTATCTGAATTGGCTGGGGGAATTAAAAAACCCTGACACCATAATAAAAGATTGTCTTGCAGGTTTAACCGTTGCACTGGTTTTAATACCTCAGTCAATGGCTTATGCACAACTTGCAAACTTGCCCGCCTACTACGGTTTATACGCTTCATTCTTACCCGTAATTATTGCTTCATTATTTGGCTCCTCAAGACAACTTCAGACCGGGCCTGTCGCCGTCGTTTCTCTAATGACTGCGGCCGCACTAGAACCACTTGCTACAGCTAACCCTGAAGGCTACTTAGTCTATGCCGGAGTACTGGCAATCATCGTAGGCGTATTTCAATTATCGCTGGGTTTATTACGGCTTGGTGTTTTAGTCGAATTTCTATCTCATTCCGTGGTGATTGGTTTTACTAATGCGGCTGCAATAATAATTGGCACCTCTCAACTATCTAAATTATTTGGTGTAACTGCCGAACGTGGTAACCATTTCTATGAAACTATTTGGAATGTGCTTGTTGAGGCTAGCAAGCATACACACATGCCAACATTGGCAATGGGCATTGCTGCGCTGGCAATAATTTTTGCTTTAAAAAAGTATGCGCCAAAAATTCCAGGTGTTCTGACGGCTGTAGTTGTAACGAGTATTATTTCTTATGTGATTGGCTTTGAATCACTCGGCGGTAAAGTAGTTGGAAATGTACCCGCTGGTTTGCCCAGCATTGGCTGGCCAACATTTGATATGGCTATCGCATTTGATTTAATTTCAAAAGGCATAGTGATTGCCGTTGTTGGTTATATGGAAGCCATATCTATTGCTAAGGCCATTGCGGTACAAACCCGACAACGTATCGATGCCAATCAAGGACTGGTAGGACAAGGGTTAGGAAATATTGCTTCAGGTTTATCAGGCGCTTATCCCGTTGCAGGTTCTTTTTCACGTTCAGCAGTGAACATGTCAGCAGGTGCTAGAACAGGGTTTGCAGCAATTTTTACCGGTATCCTCGTCGCAATTTCATTGGTACTACTCTACTTTAGTCAATATCTTTACCATCTTCCGCAAGCAACCTTAGCAGCGGTAATTATCTCTGCGGTAATTAATTTAATTAGAATTAAACAAATTAAATATGCCTTCCGTGTACATAGTCATGATGGTTTTATTGCGATACTTACTTTTATATTGACACTTATATTAGCGCCTCATTTGGAACAAAGTATTATCGTAGGTGTTGTGCTATCACTTGGTCTATTTATGTACCGAACCATGCATCCACATATTACTATTTTATCGCGCGCGTCAAACGGTGATCTACGTGATGCTGAAGTAAACATCTTAAAAACCTGTCCTCATATCACGCTAATGCGTTTTGAAGGGCCATTATTTTTTGCCAGCGCAATGTACTTTGAAGAAAAAGTATTAGAACGGGTGGCTGCTAAACCGGATTTGAAATTTATTATTGTAGATGCAGAAGCGATAACTGAAATTGATGCAACGGGTGAGGATATGCTGCATCAACTATCATTGCGCTTAGCGGCATTACACATTGAATTTGTGTTTGCACGTACTAAGCGGCAAGTTATGGATATATTTATACGCACTGGATTCGCTGGACCTGATTGGTTAGATCATTTTTATCGCCATGATGAAAGTGCGATAGAGTTTGCTTGGCAAAATATCGAAAATTGTGAAGAGGAAGTTTGCCCATTAGCAAAAGCACACGAGTGTCCAGCTAGGCGTTTAAGTCCAATCAAGTTAGACCCCCAAGAAAATTAATTATTTATTTCTTAGTATATGTTTGGGCAAACACCTCATGACCCAATTTCATGCCGCGTCTTTCAAACTTGGTTTGCGGACGCTGTTTTATAATTTCTGAAACCTGGCATTTTTCAAATAGTCCGCATTCTTGAATTCTTTCTTGGATATGTTCTGCGTAGGGCTGCCAATCCGTCGCGATATTGAGCTCACCTCCGTTTACTAATTTATTTGCGAGTAATTCTAAAAAATGAACTTGGATAAGACGGCGTTTATGGTGACGTTTTTTTGGCCAGGGATCAGGAAACCAGATTAATGCAGCACTTATGCTATTCGCTAAAATATTATTTTGCAGTAGTTCAACTACATCTTTATTAATCACGCGAATATTTTCAATTTTTTCCAAATAAATATTTCTTAATAAATTACCAATTCCTGGTCGATATACTTCAACACCTAAAAAATTTAAATTGGTATGTTGTTTGGCAAGGTAAAGTAAGGATTCACCATTACCAAAACCGATGTCTATTACGATAGGCTGTTTTTTTATAAATAGTTTATCCAGGTCAAGGATTTGTTGATGGGTATCAATGCCATAATGCGGCCAATGTTCTTTTAGTGCGGAACGTTGAGCTTTCGTAAAACGTCCCTCACGTCGAACAAAGCTGCGAATAAAAGAAGCGGTCTGCTGCAAAGGCTAGTTAACTAAAAAACGAACCATCTACTGGAGAAGAAGCGGATGCATAACGACGCCGTGGCATGCGCCCGGCAAGAAAAGCTTCGCGCCCTGCGGCAACCGCTTTATTCATCGCAGCTGCCATTAATATCGGATTCTTGGCTTCTGCGATTGCCGTATTCATTAACACACCATCGCAACCAAGTTCCATGGCAACGGCTGCATCTGATGCTGTACCCACTCCCGCATCGACTAGAATGGGTACCGATGCATTTTCTACAATGGTAAAAATATTATGCGGATTACGTACACCCAATCCTGAACCAATTGGCGCAGCTAAGGGCATCACGGCTACACAACCTATCTCCTCTAACTCCTTGGCCACGATTGGGTCATCATTAGTATAGACCATAACTTGAAAGTCTTCTGCAACAAGTATTTTTGCAGCTTCAATGGTTTGAATAATATCTGGATACAATGTTTTTTGATCTCCTAATACTTCAAGCTTTACTAACGAGTGACCATCTAATAATTCGCGTGCGAGTCTGCAAGTACGCACAGCATCATTTGCAGTAAAACATCCGGCTGTATTAGGAAGAATAGTAAATTCATTGGGTGGTATAACATCAAGTAGATTGGGTTGGTCCTTTTCTTGGCCTATGTTCGTTCTACGAATTGCCACCGTTACGATTTCTGCGCCACTGGCCAAAATAGCAGACCTTGTTTGACTTAAATCTTTGTACTTACCAGTACCGACTAATAGCCGTGAAGAATACTTAGTACCAGCAACCAATAATGAATCTTGGTGATCTTCGCTAATAGGATGTGAAATCGGGTTTACTGCCATAATGTTACATTTATGTTACATTTCTCATCTAATTGTACATGTGCTGAGTATTAAATAACTTCTATGAGCAAGAATCTCTCAGATAACTTGGTCAATTTACTCGTTTTAGCAATTTTACCGGTATCTATTTTAGCGCATGCCAGTTGGCTGCCACTATCTATAAGCATGCCTGCTATAGAAGACTCAGGCTATGTGTCCATCATAACCCTAACATTTGTAGCCTGCGTATTCGTATCTCTACTGACTCTTATTTTTAATAGTAATTTAGCCTCATCAAAGTTGACTGCTGGCATTTCTGCTTATGTGATAGCAATTTATTTTTTACGTGAAGCTGATTTTCATCGTTTATTCACAATTGAGCATGTAACCCGTGGGAAATTTTACACCATGGATGTCGTTCCACTTTGGCAAAAAATTTTTGCAGCCACCATATTTATAATACTTGCTATTTGTATACTGTACTTAATCGTAAAATATATCCGCTTAGTTTGGTCTAAAATTAAAAGTTTAGAACCATGGGCAATATCTTTGCTTTTATGGCTTATTGTATTAGTTATATCTCAACTATGTGACAGATCTGGGCTCAACCATACACATTTTGGCAGAGTGGTTGAGGAAAACTCTGAATGTTGGGCTGCCATATTTTTATTTCTTACAGTAGTACAATTAATACCAACACTTAAATTAAAAAACATGAGCAGCGGCGCCAAGTATTCGATGCAAAATAATATGCAAATCTGATTTAGCCCCCACCAATAGCATGGATTATTTCAACAGTATCGCCTGGATAAATAATGTATTCGCTTAGAGCGCTTCTATGTACAATTTCTTGATTTACCTCAATCGCCAGTTTCTGTTCTGCGATACCCAGCTCTTGCAATAATTTTTCTGCAGTAAGTTGGTCACTCACATTTTTCTCTTTGCCGTTTATAATAATTTGCATGGCTATTTATCCTATCGATCTCACTTGTTAGGATCTTCTTTATTAATGCTTAAGTTTTAATTATATAACGTAATAAACAGTGATGAGTAATTGCAAAGAACACTTTGATGTAATCGTTGTTGGTGGTGGCATTATCGGCATGCTGACTGCGCGTCAATTACAATGTCATGGACTAAGTGTTGCAATTTTTGATAAGGCTCGTCTAGGCGGCGCAGCGACATGGGCTGCCGGAGGAATATTAGCGTCACTCAATCCATCACAACAAAATACTATAGCGCAGAAATTAATTCTTGAAGGCAGGCAAAAGTTTGCTGCATTAGCCGATGAGCTTAAACGCGAAACTGGTGTGGATCCTGAGTATCTTCAATCAGGATTATTGGTATTGCCCGTATCGAGCGATGAACAACATGCTGCATGTATGTGGGCTGAACAAACCCATGAGCCTATTCAGTATTTATCACAAACTGATTTACTAAAATATGAGCCGAACGTTTTGAATACTTTTCAAAACGCACTATATTTTTCGAATGTCGCTCAAATACGCCCGCCTAAGTTAATTGACGCGTTGAAAAAATCTTTAGTACAAAGAAAAGTTCAAATTTATGAGCATACTGCGGTAAAAGAACTTATTTTTAGTTCGAGTAATGTAACAGGTGTACATACCGAAATTGAAAAATGTTATGCGGACAAGGTAATCGTGTGCGGCGGAGCATGGACAAAATATGTGTCTCAACGAAATATGCAAATTGACGTCGAACCCGTACGCGGGCAAATGCTTTTGTTTAAACCAAACAAAAAACTTTTATCGCATATTATTTTGAAGGAAAAGGCATATTTAATTCCAAGAAAAGATGGGCACGTATTATGCGGAAGTACATTGGAACATGTCGGTTTTGAAAACCATGTAACGGAACAAGCACGCCAAGACTTAACATCTTTCGCCTACAAATTATTACCTGAACTTGCAGAACATCCGATTAAACGACAATGGTCGGCTTTACGCCCAGGTACAAAACGCGAAGCACCATATATATGCAAACACCCTAAAATTAATGGGCTATATATAAACAGCGGTCATTATCGATATGGCATCGTGATGAGTATTGCCTCGGCTAGAATAATGACAGATTTGATTGTCAATTCGCTGAATGAGTCACAAATAGCGGCGTTTGCTTAATAGATAATTGTACACTTACAAGGTGTTAGGAGCTGAAATAGACTTTGTCTAATTTATGTCTATAATTCTTACTATGAGCGAATTAGAAAAATTCCCTAAAACACGTGCGGATCTAGTCGCTATGCTGCGAAATGCAGACATTACCCCAACCCATCAACGCATCAAAATCGGCGAGGTTTTATTTTCTCGCAAACAACATTTATCTGCGGAACAAGTACTCGCGGCAGTTAATCAAGATGATGATGAGGTTTCTAAAGCTACCGTATACAACACCTTAGGGGCTTTTGCGCAACATGGTCTATTACGTGAAGTAATTGTTGATCCTTCAAAAGTTTTCTATGACTCTAACTTAAGCAAACATCATCACTTATATTATTTAGATACTGGTGAGCTTGAAGATATCGCAGATGAAAATATAGAAGTTTCTAAACTCCCTAATCTACCTAGTGATCTTCAAATTGAAGAAGTAGATGTCATCATCCGCGTCCATCGCAACTAACTATTAACCTTCCTGCAAGACGCTGTTATTTCTCTGGCTGAGTAGCTCAGCTTTAAACAAGTTAATAGATAGGGTTATTATTGACTAAGGAAGTTTGCATATATTGCAAATACAGTTTTTGTAAATCACATTTTGCTTAATATTCAAATAAGTATTCCTTTCATCCCGAAATTAGTACCGTTCAATTCCATCAGCTTCGCCATACATACTCAAATTTCCTAACCTCCTCAACTTCAAGAGAGAGTCAAGGATGACAAATGAGTGAAGTAAAAGAGGAGCGCCGCTCGAATGTTGAGCGGAGACAAAACGCGCCTATTGAACATTTCCCCATATTAGATTCAGACGGTAACTTCATCGAAAGTGATCGCAGAAGTGGTGGAGATCGAAGAACCGACCCACGCACAACTCTGCAGTTTATACGTGTAAATGATGTTTTAGCTAAATTTGCGGAGCTAGATACTAAAGATTAATTAGTTTGAGTTTAGGTGTCCTGTTTTCACATAAATCACGCAGCCCTCTTTTGTAAAAGGAGTGTGAAAACTATTTGGCGGGTTTCTTAACCATGTACCTTCAGGATAACTACCAAACTCATCTTCAAAGGTTCCTTCAAGTACAAATATTTCTTCGCCGCCTATATGTTGATGTGGTTGGAATATAGTATTTGCTTCCCATTTCACTAAATCAACATGTTCATGCAAGTGTTCATGCAGAGGCATCACACTTAATCCTGGTACAAGTCCAGGTAACCAAGCTTGTTGCTTAGTTTGCAGATAAAGCTGCTTGGTATCACTCTCTTGAAACTGCTGTAATTTTACAAAAATTGTGCAACCTTCTTTACTAAAAGGTGCATGCGATGTTCCACCTGGATTTCTTAAATAACTGCCAGCTTCATAGCTGCCATGGTTATCTGAAAAAGTGCCTTCAAGTACAAATATTTCTTCTCCATATACATGCCGATGGGGTCGAAAGGCGCTGCCGGCTACATATCGCACTACAGTAGTAACAGGCTCTGGATCCGCATCAATTCTTTCCAGGCGTTTGCGTAACACACCTTCTGCTTCTGAGGCTTCCCATGGCATGCTTGCCGTTTCTATAACTGCGCGCAAACTATGATCAGCGTTGAGTTCTTGTATGCTTTCCATGTTTAAATAACAAATTAAGAAACTATCTAGCCCATGCAGTTGACCGAAAACAAATCAATTCTATTACTTTTATTAGGTCTTGCCACTATATTACTCACCATTGGGCTTGTTGCGCCTATTATTACCTTCACAAAATTTATGTTTATACATAATACTTTTTCCATTCTAAGTGCTTGCTGGAATTTACTGCTACAAGGACAAGTATTTTTATTTTTAATCATTTTCTTATTTAGCGTCATCTTGCCTATTCTTAAATTGGGCTTATTAGCAAAATTGATTCTAAGTCCCTTGTTAAGCGAAAGTACAAAAAAGCTTCTGGAATGGATACACCGCTTTGGGAGATGGTCAATGTTAGATGTTTTTGTCGTAGCGATTTTGGTAGTAGTGGTTAAGCTAGGCGCAATTGGTAATGTTGAAAAGCATTATGGATTATATGCTTATGCTGGTGCAGCGATTTTAATTATGTGGCTCACCCAACAAATCATTCTATTTGTTAAAAATAATCAAAATTAATTTGCGTTCCTAAACGGCTGTAACAATAAACGATCAAGCCAAAGTTCGCGTTTATCTCTAAAACTTTCGATACCTATTGTCATTTTTAAATGACCCATTTTAGGTTGAGCACGATAAGTTCTAAAAATATAGTCCCACCAAGGTAAATTAAAACCAAAATTGCTATCAGTCTCTTTTTGAATAATAGAATGATGCACACGATGCATCTCCGGCGTAACTACAAATAGTCTCATTATTTTCTCAATAGACTTAGGTATGCGGATATTTGAATGATTGAATAATGAGGTGGCATTAAGCAAGACCTCAAATATTAATACTGCAATTACAGGTGCACCTATCAAGGTCACCATGCAAAGTTTTATCCCTAATGACAGGATTATTTCTATCGGGTGAAATCGAACTGCAGTAGTTACATCAAACTCTAAATCAGCATGATGCATGCGATGTAACCGCCACAAAAAACCTACTTTATGAAAAATGACATGTTGTACATATATTGCAAAATCAAGAAACAAAACAGCCACAATAATTGAAATCCAATGTGGCATATCAATCATATTTAACAAGCCATAACCTGATGATTGTACAGAAGCGGCTACAAACAGAACCGTTACAGGAACGAAAAGCCATGTGATTAATGCATTGATCGTGCTTATTGAAAGATTGTTAACCCAACGGACAGCCTTTGGATATATTTGCATGCGTCGTGGTGCAATAAGTTCCCATAGGGCAAATACGATAAATAGAGCCAAAAAAATACTAAAACGTATTAATGCTCCGTCGCTTATCATAGATTCAATCATTACAACGCTCCTAACAAACACTGTAAGGGAAATCAATTAGCAAGGCCATTATGTAACGCTAATATACTGATGGAAGTCAAATAAGAATTACTTGACCAAGTGATTAAGCCATCCGTGGCTTGGGGACTTCCTTATAGTATTAAGACTCTCAATCGACTAAATAGTTCCAGCCTATAGAAGCAAACATTTAAAGCTAAGCGATTTAATTTGACCACATGCTTGTGACAATGCATGAACTTTTCAATCTATTTGTGTCACTTTTCTTCTGCAAACAATTACTCGCAGTATCTAATTTAGCTGAACCAATATGGCACTAATTATAGGGTTTATATCTTTAGCCAAGCCTAGTTTTTAAGCATTAAGCTCAGGAACTAAGACAGATATAAAAATGTCATAGAGTTACAGCATTTTTGAGCTAGATTTTCTCAATTGCAGTATAGTAATTGCTGTAGTTTTCATAGATATTTTAGCTTCAATCTATTAATAAAGGCTAAGTACGGTTTACATTCCGCTATGGGCATTGTTGTCAATCTGTTGCTGGTTTTAATCTTTTGCGCTTTCATCAGTGCCTGCAGCACTTCGTCTTCCAGCGGCATGCCTTCTATACCTTCCACAAATTCTGAGCCTGAAACTGAATCGGAAGCAAGTTCTTCTAATGAACAAAGTTCTAGCGAACAAAAACAAGCAAGTAAAAATAGTGAATCCACTGGTGCTTCATCAGATGGACAACAAGAACAAGCTGGCGCTGAAAATGATAATGAGCTAGAACAACCCAGTGCACAAACAGATGAAGAAAAGGTTGCAGTACTGGATGCGCAACTTGAAAAAGAATTACGTGACTATGATGAACAATTACATAAAGAACTTGAAAAAGCTGAAGAGCAAAAACAAGCACAAGAAAAAGAACATGAGGCAAAAGAAGCTGCAGAAGCAGGTCTAGATGAAGGAGATGAATTTTCTGCAGGGGGAGAAGATACAGAACAAGCAGGTTCAGAAGATGAGCAAATGGCTAAGGCCGATTCTCAACAGACACCCAAAGGATCAGCAGAAACGACAGAAAATAATTCTAGCCAAGGAAATAAAGGTAAAGGAAATAGCGGAACTGCGCCTAAAAATATTCCAAGTGGTGATGATGATGACGTTGTCGCCAGGCAACTGCGAGAAGCTGCTGAAAAAGAACAAGACCCCGAGCTAAGAGAAAAACTTTGGGAAGAATATCGAAAATATAAGCAGCAACAAAGCACTGCAAGTGCACCGCCTTCGAGTGCTACTGATAAACAATAGACAATAGAGCTAACAATTAAAACAGTTTATGAATAAAAATAATAACTACTACTTTTTTAGTTTACTCCTAATTTTAATTCTTACCGGATGCTCGACTACAGCCGTTAAGGTCAGCGACACCGAAGACATTGAAGCTGAAACTGTTCAGTTACAGGAAAGCAAGTTACTGGACGTTGGTATATTGTTATTTGAAGGTGAAATCAGTGAAGAGCAGGTAGAAAAAGAAGGTGTGCACTATAGCATACGTCAAGCTGAATCGCGTTACATGGCATATCATTTAAAAGAGACTATGCAGCGCTCAAACGGCTGGGGAGCTATACGTGTATTACCTGAAAGATCCTACATCGCGGATGTTGTTGTTGCTGGCACCATCATGGCTTCAAACGGTGAAGAAATGATTCTTAAGATCAATGTAGGGGACAGCACGGGTGCACAATGGTTTGAGAAAACTTATAAAACTGAAGCGGACGAGGAAGCTTATCGCTATTCAAAGCGTGGTAGAGATGTCTACCAGTATATGTATAACCGTATTGCAAATGACATTCGCAAGCACCGAAAAAAACTACCTGAAGATGAGTTAATTACCATACGTAATACTTCTGAACTTCGCTACGCAGCAGGTATTTCCCCTCAGCCATTTGCTAGCTATGTAAGTACAGGGCCAAATGGACAAAGTAGCATCACGCGTCTACCAGCAAATGATGATCCTATGTTGAACAGGGTGCGAAAAGTTCGTGATCGTGAGTTTTTATTCATAGATACCATAAACGAACATTACTCGAATTTTTACGGTGCAATGTGGGAGCCGTATGAAAATTGGCGTTATTACTACATGATCGAAGCGGAGCAACGCCGCGAAATTGAAAGGCGTGCGAAACAAACCAAGTTTGTTGCAGCACTTATAATGATTGCAGGGGTGATGCGCGGACCGGGCTTATTTACCACAGGCGCTCTTTTATATAAGAATGGAACAGACATCAGTGAACAAGCAGAGATTCATAATGAAGCCATTCGAGAACTTGGGGATTCTTTAGAAGCAGAAGTAAGTCCAATGGTTGTCGAAGTTCAAGGTCGAACCGTTGAGCTAACGGGTTCTATAGAAGAACAGTATCAACAATGGCGTAAGTTGCTACGCGAAATTTATGTAAATGAAACTGGATTTGCTTATGAAGATACTGTTACAGATACAGAAAGTGCACAACTATAATGATTAATAAACTAAGCTCGCCTCCTGCATAGCTTTTTGTAGTGACAAGGACGTCGAAAGATCTTAAAAAGCTATGTCTGATAAAGATGTCACTCCGATTGAAGCAATCGATTATGAGTCATTGCAAAAACCCGCGGAGCAAAATCAAGACTCAGAACAAAATGTAAAAAACAAATCTATATTCTGGATTGTTTTAGTACTACTAATTTTATGCGTGTTGATGGTGTTTTTATTCTTACCGGAATATGTTGCTGAAAAACGTCAAATTAATAGTTCAGACCTGCAAACACAAAGCGATACTCCGCCAACAGTAGATGTAGCTGATCCTGAACCTTCATCAGAAACTTCTGTTGAACCTACAAAAAGTTTAACTGCTGAGGAACTAAGTGCGCTTAGACAGGAAGCTGAAATCCTTTTGCTTCAAATAATCGAAAAACAAAAATTTTTAGAAAGTAAAGCAGTTAAAAAATGGGGTCTAGAAGAATTTAGAAATGCTATATCTTTAGGCGCGAGCGGCGACGAACACTATCGCAAACAAGAATACAAACAAGCAATAACAAGCTATAACGACACAGTTAATTTGTTAAGTAAACTAGAGAAACAAGTCGCTCCTACACTTACGATGCACTTAGAAAAAGGAGAGCTAGCACTCATACAAGCGGAAAAAATAATTGCTATTCAGCATTTTGAATTGGCCAAGTCTATTGATGAAAAAAATACTCAAGCGATTAATGGTTTGAAACGCGCCTCGACTATAGAAGAATTATATTCCTTACTTGAAAAAGGCGGTAAATTAGAAGCAGCAAATAGATTTAGTGATGCAAAAAATACTTATGCGCAAGCAACTGAGCTTGACCCTCTATCTCTAGAAGCCAAAGAAGCGCTCAATAGAGTAAAGAGCCGTTTGGCAGAACTAGAATTTACTCGCATGATCAATCAAGGTTATGCGTCACTAAAACTTCGCCAATATGGAGATGCAAGGGCAGCGTTTAAAACTGCACAAGAATTGTTTCCAAACTCTGACAAACCTAAACAGGGCTTGGCTCGCATAGAGCGAGCTATTTTGGAAGAAAAAATAGCTTCACTAACAGCTGAAGCACAGCATTTTGAAAATGCGCAAAATTGGACTAACGCAGCAAATAGCTACCAACAACTTCTTGCATTAAATCCAAATTCTGCATCAGCGCAACAAGGCTTGCAGCGCAACCAAGAGCGCGAACAAATTCTTTCAAGTTTAACTAACCACATCGAAAATAAATTGCGCTTAAGTTCTGATTCTGTTGCGAACGATGCTAAGAAACTTTTGAATAAAATAGAATTGCTGGATAACCCTGGTAGTAAAATAGAACAAGGGGCTTTGACCTTACAAGAGCTTTTAGTATTAGCAAACAGACCTATATTAATTACTTTACATTCTGACAACCAAACGGATGTTGCTATTTATAAAGTGGGCAAGTTCGGAAAATTTGACAGTCGTGAAGTCGAACTAAAGCCAGGAAAATATACGATTGTCGGCTCTCGTTCCGGTTTTCGCGATGTGCGCAAAGTAGTAACTATAATGGCAGAAATGACGGATACAACGATTCAAGTGCGCTGTGAAGAGCCGATTTAATTAAAAATTACAAAACATATGATTGAACAAGTTTGTATAACTGATCATAAAGGGCCTAGGTTTTATACCCATGCAGACTTTCCTTTATCTATAGGATCGGATGCAAATGCGGATTTAGAGGTGCCTGTCATTGATGAAAATTCCAGGCAAAAACAAAAGCCTGCTTTCTTAATTATTATTGTTAACCGAACTTATATTGATGCCGATAATTCAAATATTAAAATTCTTCTCAACAACGAACCTGTTTCTGGACAAAAAGAACTCCAACATGATGATATTTTAGAAATAGAAGGTTCAGCCTTTCACTGTGAACATATTGGTGACACGCTCTCTATTTCTTTGTATGAAAATGATGCTCATTTAGTTAGCCAAAATGAAGCAATTGCCTCTGATGGGGAAATAATCGAACCTATTGAAATATCAGAACCTATTAAAGAAAAAAAATCTAATCGAAGATTTAAAAGTTTTTTTGTTGTTATTGGAATATTGATATTTGGTTTACTAGTAGTTGTTATAGGCTATATTTTTACTGCTAAAACTTTATTAATTGAAATAGAGCCTGCTCCTGATCGACTTGCGTTACATGGAAATGTTTGGCCGATCAAAATTCGAGATCGTTATCTTGTACAACCTGGAAATTATTTTATTGAAGCAAGCAAAGATGGTTACCGGCCTTTAGAAAAAGAAATTAAAGTTAGTAATCATCAATCGCAAACTTTATCGTTTACTTTAGAAAAAAAACCAGGCTATCTAAATATTACGAGTCAACCTGAGAAAGAAGTCGAAATTACTATTGATAGTCTAAAGATAGGCGCAACTCCGATACAATCTTTAGAGCTCGAAGCTGGAACTTATAACTTAGAAGCCACAGCTGAGCGTTATCAACCTTATAGCACTCAATTAATCATTGAGGGAAAAGAGCTGGAACAAAATTTAAATGTTGAACTACTTCCAGACTGGGCGGAAGTATTAATCGATTCACAACCCGCAGGCGCCGAAATTTGGTTAGATGGAGAAAAAAAGGGGGTTACACCCCAATCTTTCGAGTTGGATTCAGGACAATACAGTTTAGAACTTAGACACAAAGATTTTTTGCCTTATGAAAAAGAATTCTTCGTTGATGCCAACCAACCTATAAATCTCCCCGTAGCCGAATTATTTACTAACCCAAGCCATTTGGTCATTACTAGCACTCCCTCAAAAGCAATTGTTGAAATTGCGGGTGAAGAACAAGGGATAACACCATTTACTTTACGATTAAGCCCTAACATCGAACACAGCATTACTCTCAGCAAACCTGGGTTTAGATCAAATCAGCAAACCGTAACTTTAAAGCCGGGAGAACAACAGAATATTTCTGCTACTTTGGAAGCGATATTAGGCACGGTGGTTCTTAACATCGAACCACAAGATGCCGAAATTTTTATTAACGGTAAATTTATGGGAAGTGGAAACGTAAAATTATCCTTACCTAGCGCAAGTCAACGCCTAGAAATAAGAAAGTCTGGCTATCAAGTTTTTGAAAGAATGATTTCTCCAGCAGCTGACTCTCCTCAAGTACTAGATGTAACTTTATCGCGCATCACTAGTACATCCGATATTAGTAAACCTAAGACTTTGCGTACTTCCGAAGGACAAGAGCTAAAATTAATTTTTGGAGGTAAATTTTCTATGGGTGCTGCACGCCGTGAACAAGGACGGCGCTCTAATGAAACCTTACATACTGTAGAATTAGTTAAACCGTTCTATGTCAGTGTGCATGAAATTACCAACCAGCAATATTTAGTCTTTAATAGTTCGCATAGCTCGGGTTCATATAAAGGTCATGATCTATCTACGGGAAAATTGCCAGTAGTAAATATTAGTTGGGAAGAGGCTGCACGTTACTGTAATTGGTTAAGCATTAAAGATGGGCTAGAACCCGTTTACCGTGAAAATAATGGTAAGTTAATTGCTAAAAATCCTATACCTTCTGGTTATCGTCTGCTTACGGAAAGCGAGTGGGAATGGGTTGCGCGGGTTAAAAGCAATAATCAAGTATATCGATATGAATGGGGAAACAGTTTTCCTCCCGATAAAGTTACCGGGAATTATGCGGATCAATCTGCTAAAGATTTATTAGACCCCATACTACCTGATTATCAGGACAGTTTTATTGTTGCAGCACCTGTAGGAAGTTTTGCCGCTAATCATTTCGGAATTTTTGATATGGGCGGTAATGTTGCAGAATGGTGTCATGATTATCATAGTATCTACCCTAGTTTAAGTGATGAAATCTTCACGGACCCGGTTGGTCCAAATACAGGTGATAAGCATGTAATTCGTGGTGCATCATGGATGCGGGGGGATTTGAGCAGTACACGTTTAAGCTACCGTGATCGAGATAACACTAAACGCACTGATGTTGGCTTTCGAATTGCGAGATATATAGACTAAGTGAGTAAACGTTATGATGAATTTGTGTAAATTATTTATTTATATCGTTACTCTGCTTGCATTTACTTTCACGATAGTTAACGCAGAAGAAAACGATGGGAATCAAGATGATCAAACTAAAGAAGAACAAGTAACTGAAACAGCTAACAAGGAAAAATCTGTTAAACAAAATGCTAATAAACGCAGTCAGGTAAAAACACTAGAAAAATTCATTCCTTCAGAAGAAGTCTCAGCGGATAAGCCTGTAGCATTTCCTGCTGATATCTAATCATCATCAATAATAAAATATGAAAAAAAATTTTCCATTCGAGTTTATATATCAAATTTTTAGTTTGTTAATAATAATTATCATTGTCCACGCAGCGTATGTTGCTGTAATCCGGCCTAATGCAGAAGCTGAGCTTGAGCAACAAGCAGCACAAATTAATATTGATAAAGACTATGTGCCTAAACGATCTATTTATGTACTGATCCGTGACTATGAACAAGAAGCCTGCTTTATTCTAATGTTTTGGGCTTTATGTATTATGGCCTTCAAAAGTATGAACCTATTTCGCGAGCGCAGCTTATTAGACAAAGATTTGCTGCATGCAAAAGAAGGAATAAAGTTTTTACCTCAAGATACTCGAGAATTATCGAGGCAAATTCAAAATCTGCCTGAAGACGAACAAAAATATTTATTGCCCAGAGCACTGAACGTTGCATTGCATCGCTTCAGTTCAACACAAAATATCCAGGATGTGTCTTCAGCAACCACTAATGTATGTGAGTCTGAATCAGAGCGCCTCGATTCTGAGCTTTCTATTATTCGATACATTACTTGGGCTATTCCATCAATAGGCTTTCTTGGCACTGTGCGAGGTATTGGTGATGCATTAGGCCAAGCCCATAAAGCAGTCGAAGGTGACATCGCTGGAGTTACAGAAAGCCTGGGTGTTGCATTTAATTCAACGCTTATTGCATTGTGTATCAGTATTGTACTGATGTTTATTGTGCATCAATTACAGCTTCTGCAAGAAAGGTTTATCTTAGATACACAGAACTATTGTAATAACAATTTAATTCGGCACTTACAGGTTAGTTAGGT
Organism: Gammaproteobacteria bacterium; assembly: GCA_965243395.1. GTDB lineage: Bacteria > Pseudomonadota > Gammaproteobacteria > UBA4575 > UBA4575 > JABDMD01. Next base: position 380,417 of record CBDEUS010000002.1, read on the forward strand.
CGCTGATGTGTTCACTATCAATCCCATTATCATTGAATGTTATGACAATGGAATACGCATCTGTGATGATGAGAAAATTCTTGCTGATAGCGCAAGCTTTGCATTAATTGAAACAAGTCGACACGTTACCGTAGGTCCTTCTGCTCAACAACAAGCTCATCTTCGTCCTCGTGAAGTCAGCACAACATTTTGGAGCGACTTATCAGCTAACAGCACTACTAAGCATGTTGTAAGTAATGCCGAGCTCGCACTTAATCATTTACATTATGTTTTACAGCAAGCCAATTGCTCGGATCAAGATGCCATAGTTATCACTCCCGCAACATTTGATAAACATCACTTAGGTTTACTGCTTGGCATTTGTGAAAAACTGCCCATCAAAATTGTCGGTATCGTCTGCAACGCTACGCTTGCGATGCAAGGATTTATTGATGATTGCAAAGCTGTATATTTAGATTTATTACAACGAAAATTAGTCTTGACAGAACTTATTCATAGTAATTCTGGTGTCGAATTAAAAACACCCAGTCGAATTTTTGATTATGGCTTACAGGACTTTGTGCATAACATCGCAAAATTAATTGCTGACAAATTTGTTGCAGAAACGCGCTTTGATCCTTTGCATATTGCAAAACATGAGCAACAACTTTTTGATAAATTGCCACTTTGGTTGAATATGTTAAAAAACACGGATAGCACTGAGTGCAATTTATCCACTGAGGACGAATCATTTTCCATAAATATAAGCCAACAACAACTGCAACAAGCTAATCACCAGCAATTTGATAAAATTGCAGCTTATCTTAATGTGCTTTTCCACAACCATGATGCGATAGCCATTTATTGTTCATCAAGTTGTCAGCAAGTATTTGGTATGCAAAATTTCTTTTCGAACTTGCCAGGTTGTGCAGTAATACAGCTTGAAGATGATTCTTTAGCTAAAAATGCTTTGCTTAATAAAGATGAAATTATAAGCAAGGAGCAGGTTTTATACGTAAATAGTTTACCTTGGCATTCTAAATTTAAGCCCGACACTTTATCTTTTAATCCTGGGAAAATATCTAACCTTTCAAGTTTACCTACACATATCTTGATTGATGGTCATGCATATGGCTTACAACAAGATATTTATATTGCGCATGACAGGTCTTCAAAATTGTTAATCACACTTGAACAGACATCTGAGAGCTTATGCAAAATTTCATCTAATAACTTAAGTGTAGATGTTGAGATTTTAAATTCTATAAAAATACAAATGAATTCGATTTCAGTAGAAAATAATGTGCACGCAAAAATAGGCGACACATTAGCTGTTCAGGACTGTTTGACACATTGTCGGTTTATAAAAGTGGTAGAGCATGAAGCGTAGATCCGTAAATGCTTTTAATTTAGCTTTTTTGGATGTCATGTTTTGTGGTTTTGGTGCTGTGATACTATTTTTTATGATCATTAATGCTAATACACATGAAAGAAGAGATAAAATAAATTACGAAGTCACAGGTGAAGTAAATAAACTAGATAAGGAGGTTATAGGCGCACAAAAATTTTTAGTGGAATTGAAAAATTCTTTACAAGAAACAAATGATGAGCTGATTCAAGCACAAGGTAAGTCACATGAAGTTATCGAAAATATTAAAAAGAATAAAGATCAGCTTGCAAAATTAGACAAAAACACATTAGCCAAGTTAGAAAGCATAGAAAAACTAAAGGCGGATTTAAAATCGATTGAAGAAGAGAATCAACGTCTTGAAGGTGGTGCAGAAAAGCTATTAGAAGGTGAGCGTCTAAGGCAATTTTCTGGTACAGGGCATCGTCAATACTTAACTGGACTAAAAATGGGAGGTGAACGAATATTGATTCTAGTGGACACTTCCGCCAGCATGCTAGCAGATCGAATTGTTAATGTTCTACGTTTTCGAAATTTGCCTCCTGATGAACGCGTACGCGCAGCCAAATGGCAACAGGTACTTTATACCGTAGATTGGATTACCACACGCATACCAACTACAAGTAAATTTCAAATTTACAGTTTTAATGAAACGACTTCTGCAACATATGAAGTGGAAGGAGAGCAGTGGTTAGATGGAGGAAATATAAAACACCTCGACACTGCAGTACATAATTTATTTCAAATAGCACCTGAAAAAGGTACCAATCTTTATAAAGCATTTGAAAGTATTAACCAGTTCTCTCCTCCGCCTGACAATATTTATTTGCTAACAGATGGCTTGCCTACAAAAGGTCCCTCGATAAGCTTTGGAAATAAAGTAAGCTCAAAACAGCGTAAAAAATTATATTCTAAAGCTATACAAGAACTACCAGGTGGCATCCCTGTAAATATCATTTTATTTCACATGGAGGGGGATCCGTTGGCTGCTAGTGAATTTTGGAAATTGGCGCAAAATTCTAATGGTGCCTTCTTCAGTCCTGCAAGAGATTGGCCCTAAGACATTGGTTTTGACATTATTACTATGAAACGACGTCGAAATATTGAAATATTTAGTTTGTCTTTTTTAGACTGCGTTTGTTGCGGCTTTGGTGCACTGATCTTATTGCTAGTGTTATCCAAAACTGCGGAACCAGTAATTTTTGAAGAGTATTCGCTCGATCTAGAAAACATATTAGCCAAGTTACAAACCGAGCTGTTTGAAATTCGTGGTGAAACTCATATTTTAAATCGTGATTTAGTCACAAAAAAACAACAGCTTTCCGAAGAAGTTGAAAAAATTGCATTACTTCAAGCAGATTTATCTTCTATTCTTGGAAAATTCGCTGCTTCAAAAGATAGTTCAAATATACAAAACAAAATTGAACAGCAACTGGCAACTGCCAAACAAGACCTCACGGAAGAGATGCGTCGATTACAAGAACAACAAAGCAGGCCCAGAACAGAATTTGACGATACAGTTGGAGGAATTCCGGTAGATAGCGAATACATTATTTTTATAATTGATACCTCAGGAAGTATGTTTAACCATGGCTGGGGTTCCGTTATACAAAAACTCTCTGAAGTTTTAGACATCTACCCCAAGGTTAAAGGTATTCAAGTAATGAATGATATGGGTGAATATATGTTCGCCCAATACACAGGAAAATGGATCCCAGATACACCAGCAAGACGTAAAGCAATTATTAAACGCATGCGTAAATGGCAAGCTTTTAGTAATAGCAGTCCTGTTGAAGGTATCACAGCCGCGATTAATACATTCTATTCAAAAAATAAAAAAATCAGTTTATATGTGTTCGGTGATGAATTTACCGGTCCTTCGATTCAATCCGTGTTACACGAAGTGAGTCAACTTAATCCTAAAAATACTAATGGTAAGCGTCGAGTTCGTATTCATGCAGTAGGGTTTCCGATTCAGTTCAGTCGCCCCGATAGTGAGCAGGGTACCGGAGTTAGATTTGCCACTTTAATGCGAGCATTATGCGAGCAAAATGGCGGTACATTTGTAGGTCTAAATTCTCATTATCCCTGAATTTTTGATTATACTATTCCACTGGTTGGCCTTATTCGTGCACTCTGCCCAGTAGGCGATGAGGAGTTGTCACATACTGTGCTTAACTAACTGAATCAGATAGGCTTTTAAGTAAATTTTTAACTCGCACACAGAATTTTGATCGTTACACTTTGTCGTGAGAAAACTACCGCTCATAGCCTCAATTTAAGCTTAGATCCTAAAGGAGCTCAAAATGTCATTTCCTAATTCACATGCAACATTCAATTCAATTTATTTGCGGAGTTTATTCAAGTACACCTTAATTTTCATTGCCAGCAGCCTGCTGATTAGCGCCTGCAGCGGTGATAAAGAAGATGTACCTGTTGAAAAAGAAGTAACTGAAACTGTTGTTCCGGAAAGCACAAAAGCTACTTCAAACGACATTGCTTCTGAAATTCAAGTGAATAGAGAAAAATGGATGGCGCATGAAATTAGTAGTTACCAGATTGAGATGCAGAAAATCTGCTATTGCGTTCCTGAAGTTGTACGCATGATGGTGTTTGAAGTTGACGAAAATGAAGTGGTATCTGTGCGTTATGCAGACACTGGTGAAGATGTCGATCCACAACACTACGGTGACTTTAATACGATTGAAAGCATGTTTACGTTTGTTGAAAAGGCCTTGGAAAAAGATCCAGCCGATCTGTCCATCGCATATCACGATAAGTATGGATACATAAAGGAAATGAGTGTGGATTTTAAAAAGAACATTGCTGACGATGAGATTTCAATTATCGCCTCAAATATGAGGCCAAAAGAAAATTAGGTATTTATGCGATTAGGAGTTGGAACACTAATCTTTTTACTTTCGAGCTTAATTACAAACTTTGCATATGCAGCTCCTGAAGTAAACGATTTAACCATCAATGTAGATGGTATCGATTATGCTATTGAACTTAAAAAAAGTTCTTTCGCAAAGCGTATACAGGTCAATCTAGATACTGAAAGTGACGAAAACCAACCGAGTATAGAACTCTACCAAGGCGATGTGCCAGAAGTACCTGATAGTTGGGTAGCCGCTTCCTACTATGATGGTGAATGGCAAGGACTTGCATCCATTCACGATAAATTATACGAGCTAAAAGGTTTTGGAATGTCGGGAACAGCGCTTGCCGTTCTTGATGGTGATGAATCTGTTTCCATGCAAGCAGATGAACTTGATCTCTCTGGTGATTTTGATATTCATACAATGTGCGCGATGCCACATGCTTATAACGATGCGGCGGCTAGCACTTTAGCTTCTATTCTTCCTAACGCTAACGCGGTTAACAATAATGGCACAGGACAAGGTAATGTAGCTTTTGCCGTAGGCGCTATTACACAAGCCGTCAACGTAGTGTTAGCACTCGATCAATTTCACACGGCACAGTATGCAGATTCTGTACAACGCGCCATGCGTATTATCAATAATGTTGATGCTATTTATCGTAATAGCTTGGGTATCGCTATTAATAACACTGCGATACTAAGCTTTGATAACAACAATCCATTATTTGCTGGTATAACCGACGCGGAAGTTATTTTAGACCAAGCTATTCTTAATCAAGGCAATGTATTTGGAAATAATCCACGCACACTAGGTGCACTGCTCACTGCGAGAGATATACAAGTACCTTTGATAGGTAACGGCGTTGCAGGCATTGCACCTTTAAATGCCACATGTACTATCATCAATGGATTCGATATTGCGGTGAGTGTAAATGAAGATCGTGCATCTGAAGGTGTAGCATCTGTCATATTGGCGCATGAAATGGGCCATAACTTTGGCGCCGAACATGATGGCCCTCCTAACAATGCGGCATGCCCCGTCAGCACTTTTATTATGTCGCCGGTGGTAGCAAATGGGCTAAATGCATTTTCACAATGTTCGAGAGATGAGATCAATGCACATATTGCAAATGGAACTTGTTATAAAGAACCTATCGATATTGCTTTAGCTCGCTTTGGAGCACCACCACCTGATAACTTGGCTCAGTTACAAGAAATTACACGTCAAATATCCATATCAAATAACGGTACTGTGGCTGTCGCCAATGTGCAAATTGATGGGGATATCGACAATGTAGCCCTTGCCAGATTTACCGAAGTTACCGTAAATGGTGCAGCGTGCACTTTGTTAGCTGCAGGCAAATCCTATCAATGCAACCTTGCTTCGATTGCTGCAGCCACGCAACAAATTATCAACGAAAAAGTTCAGGTAGTTGGGTTAGGCACATTTAATTTCAGTGCAAACTTTGATAGCTCGGATGTCACGCAACGCATCGATATCGTTACTAACAATCAATTTGTTACCGATAGTCGTACCGCGAACCAAGCAGCCGTAGCGCCTGTTGCACCTTCTGGTTTAAGTGCCAGCGCACAAAATACAGGTGACATTGCATTAACATGGGCTGACAATAGTAACAACGAACTAAATTTCCAAGTACAACGTTCGACTGGGGGCGGCGCATTTGCAGTTATTGCAAATCTAGCCGCAAACGCAACATCCTATACTGACAGTAATAGCAACTTAACAGTGGGTACAGCTTACACCTATCAAGTAATTGCCACGAATGCGATAGGCAGTTCGCCTTCAAATCAATCCACTGCAACAGCATTAGAACCTACTGTAGCGGCAAGCCCTGCACCTTCATCAGATGACAGTGGTGGTGGCGGCGGCGGTGCCATCTATTTATTTTCAGCAATTCTGTTACTTGCAAGATTAGTGCGACTCGCTCGTTAATTTACATTTGATGAAATTTTCAATATTGGAGAATTGATATTCGTTAAGACAAAATAAATTCATCACCTATTTATACCACGTAGTATTTGTAGAGATTTTTTTGAAAGGACTCAATATGAAATCGATCACTATACTTATCCTCTCACTCTTGGCTTGCATTTGTTTTGCCTCTGAAAGTGAAGAACAAATAAAACCTATCCTAACTGAACCCGTAGAAATCGTTTTGGTTTGCCCTGAAGGCAGCAAACACGAAGGCGAAGAATTACCTGAATGGGTCACCACGCAAGAAGCCTCTGACTTCTACTGTAATGAAGCTGTAGAAGAAACAGAAATCGCTGAATGATTGAGTGAGTACAAGGATGTACGAATAAGAGCCGCGTCTTGGATGACGCGAATAGATTAGAGTTAATTTATCTAAAATTGTCCGCTATCAGACATAAGTGATCATATTAATGTAGAGGTTGCTTCTTCCAGGTATTTAAACAGATTGCATTTATAGTGTTTCACACTTGCCACGAACCATTACAACATCATCTTTTGATTTCTCACTTAAAAAAGCATTGACATAAGTATAGACAAATCTCTTTCTTGCGGGCTCATAATAAAAGCTCTCATTAAGTCGATCATAATGCCCGGAATAAACACCACGAAAATAACTTGGATATCCATACGGGGTCGGCTCTTCGTCAAACGGACCAAAGTCGAATCTATTTTTCCCATCCTGTACTGTAATATATAACATGTATTTTTCTACATGCGCTTGAGTAAGAGAGTCATCTTCATCTTTATTCCATCCGGTAACCGCACTTGGTATACAAAGCCACTTACCCACAATGTTTGGATCTAGTTTTTCATCTGCTGCAATTGCATGACCTGCAAATAAATAAAATATTAATACCCATCTCATACTTTTCTCTATCTCATTGATCAAGGTAATCATGTAAGACTTTTCCTTCATTAATTCTCATATTTTCTACTCTATAAAACGGATTTGAAGTATTCACAACAGTAATGGCGCCTAATGGATTTTTATCAATTGAATACAAGCTTAACGTAGCATTTGCTAAATGCATTTCATGTATCACAATTCCATTTTGAGGTGCAGATATTATTTGTTTGACTGCATAACCATCTTTTAAGTTAGGTTTAGGTATACGTTTCAGTGATAACATATTCCAGTTAGGAAGTTGGCCATTCTCCACTTTAGTTGTAATCTCAAATTTGACATCTACTAGCAATTCACCATCGATCTCAACAGTACCCATTAGAGAATTACCATCTCGTATAAATGTAATATCAGCTAGAAACTTTGGATATCCGTAAATTTCTCTTCCTCCAATGATGCCATCTATATGGTCAAGATATAGAACCGGAAAATAGCTACCATGTTCGGTAATATTTCCATCTTTATAGGTAACGGGAATAAGTAAACCTGCTTCACGATAGTTAAGCTCTTGAGGATTCTTTAAATTAAATTCTCCAATGTAGAAATAAATTGTGTTGCCACTATTTGGTATTAAAGGCTCTGGAACAAGATTTCGTAATGTTTTTGAATCTGATGTGATTGTAATTACTGCAACTTTATTATTTTCATACATATATGGTTGTGTGATATGAGCAACATCATTAGAAGACAGATATGAGTTATCAAATTCATTAGCAAATAAATAAGTTGTAGCAAAAAACAAAATTAGAAATCTAATTAATAACACGATAACCCCTGAGCATTGAACGATTGTAAATTTCATGCTCAAAAAGATACTCATTCATCTAATTATTATCAGTAATAAAAACACACCTAATATTGTGATATTTGTCACTCATATGTTTAGTTGCGTAGTTTAGATAACGTCCGCATTTTGTTAGATACCAAACATAATAAGGAATTGCAGATTGTTAATTCATCCATATAACTATAAAACCTTAAAAGTAATAGTGTATAATGTTATGTTATAACGTAATATACTTCAGGCTATTATCTCTAGGCACTAATAAATCTTTTCTTCGGCAGAGATGACAATGTTAAATTTACAAGCAATTTCAGATAAGACGGCTATTAGCTTATCTTTGCTTTGCACCATTCACTGTTTGGCGTTACCCCTGTTAGCCGTTTCACTCCCGTCAATTGCAGCACTGCCATTAACTGATGAAATTTTTCATATATGGATGGTCATTGCAGTAGTACCAATTTCTGCTTACGCCCTCACTATGGGCTGCAAGAATCACAAACGTTACCAAGTATTATTTATAGGCAGCATCGGCTTATTAATTTTGAGTATTGTTGCTTTTTTTGGTCATGATTTGTTTGGTGAAGTATTAGAAAAAGCCTTTACCGTCATTGGCGCAACGGTGATTGCTATCGCACATATATGGAACTATCGCCTATGCCGACATCAAAATCTGTGTGTATGCCCAGAACAAAGCAAAATGACTAATTAACTTAGTCATTACTTATTCATCATAATTATTTTTAGATTTTATTATTGCGCTATGCATCCGCTTTGGTTTTGTCAGAAGTCAAACGTAAATCTTGCCAGGCGATTTGAAATACTCGTGCTGCTGATCGTGAAAACATAATTAAAAGTCCAAATGCAATTATTAAATCTGGCCAGCCAGAATTAAATATCCACACCGCTAATGCAGCTAGAATAACTGCAAAGCCTTCTGCAACATCGTTGCGTGAGCACTCCCAAGCGGATGCCATGTTTACATCTTTATGCCGGTATGGCGTTAATAACAAGAGACAGCTTAGATTGGCAACTAAATTTACAAGTGCTGCAAGACCCATCGTCTCGAAGATAGGAGTTTCAGGGTGTAACAACCGCAAGATAATCACATACGCAACCACCAAAGCCGAACTGAGAATTAACAACCCCTTAAACATAGCAACCCGGGCTTTTACATATGGAGCTGCTCCTATCACCATCAAACTTATAACATAGGTTAATGCATCCCCCAAGTTGTCAAGCGCACCCGACAATAAAGATGCAGAGCCACTGATTTTGGCTGCAATAACCATCATAAGAAAAGTACAAGCATTAATAATAAGAACAACTATGAGAACAAGGCGTTGTTTCTGATTTAATGCAGAGCTATCAAAATTATTATGGCAACAAATATCTTTCATTTAATTTGAATATAGGTTTGCTCCTGCACTTCATCCATCCTTTGCAATCGCTAGCGGGTATTCATTTTTTTAAATTCTTTTTTTATTACTTTATTGTAATCATGCTCAATTTCGCAGACATGCCGGTTAAAAGAACCACCATGTATAGTAATGTATTTTTGACCTTTATTAGATCTAGCTTCGGTTGTCCTTAAATTAAATTCTTTAGCTTTTGTAAAAACATCACTTATTGATGATCCAACATTGATTTTTTTACATACATGATCAATTGTTTCAGGCTGTAAAATCCACGAATCTACTAGAATACTCCCTACAAATATTGCGATGAACACCGTGACAACTTTCCATAATGTGCTGGGTTTTTTCATTTAAATTAATTTCATCAGCTTGCATTTCATGTGTATGTTTGTAGAGCACTCGCCTTTAATCAGTGAGTTAATTTAACTTCTGCAGACAACAATAATTAATTATAGAATATTCAGTATATAAAGATAATAAATGTAGGGTTAGGAGGAACTATGTTGCGAATTATTTATGTCTCTATTCTTTCAGTAATTTTATGTGGTTGCGCTTCAAGAGCTAACCTAGAATGGAATTTAAATAGCTGGGTTGGTCAAGATGTTGATGGGTTAGTTCAACACTGGGGTAAACCATCAGATATTGGTGCACTTGCTAATGGCAATGTGTCATATTCATGGATGTTTGATGAAGGTTTAACAAATGCTCCTATTAACGGTGTTGTCTCGGGGTATGCGAAATTTTGCAAAATCACATTAGCAGTTTCTAGCAACGATCGCCTAGTGCAATCGTGGCAATTAGAAGGTAATAATTGTAAAGCGTAATGTCTTAGATTGTTCTTAATTGCTCGCCCTAGGATTTTTTAATTCAAATTTGCGATCGTAGTTCAACAGTGTTTCCTTCGGGATCCTTAATATAAATAGAACGTCCGGTTCCCTGTGCACCGTAACGGTCCGCGAATTCACCGACTTTAATGTTATGTGTTTCTAAGTGGTTTCTTATTTCTTCTTCGCTGATTTTTTCCAGCTGTAAACAAAAGTGGTCCATATTATTATCGCATTTACTCGGCGGCCCACCACCCATTTTGCCGATTTTGCTATCAACATTAACTAGATCAATTAATGCATTTCCTGCACGTAATTGTGTGATGCCAAACTCCGCCGAGGTTTCTCTTTCGACTTTACAATTTAATACTCCACAATAGAACTCTAGCATTTCACTTACTTTTGATGTTCTTAAAACAACATGATCTATTCCAGCTACCTCAATCATTATTAATCCTACTTAATACTTATTTATTTTATGCATGAACACCAAGAAGAACTTTTTTTGCATTTCCCTTCGCTTTATATATTGCATAAAGTATATATGGAAACCCAAACATACCGCCCATAAAAATACTTAAGAACCCAAAAACGATACCTTTATTCGAGAACCCCTCACGCCAGGAAATCCATGTCGCTAGTAAAACAAGGTGAATTAAAAAATCAATATTAAACTGCGAACGCCAATCGAAACACAAAATATCGCCAAAAAATACTGCAGGCCAGTTTAGGCCATTGTTATAAAGTGCAAAAACAGTAGCCATGTAGATCGCTAATGTTGCAACGACTAAGAACAACTTTATTTCTCTCAATTTGCACCTCCTAAATTTATATTAGAAACCAGTATATTTGTTATTTATAAATTCACTTTATTAATTAAATTAAATTTTTCGAGATTAAGCCTACCAAATTAGTCCTTTTTCCTTATTATAATCTTAGACTTGAACCAGCCACGTTAATAACGATAAATTTGGGAAAGCTTATGTATGAACTTATTTATTTAGTATTCCTCGCAATCGCAGTTTTGATCATCTGGAGCAATCTTGGTAAGTCGGATTGAGTTTATTCATTCAACCTCATAAATAAATCACTGTGCTAAGAATTTCTGTGGCACATTAAAAAAGGCGGCGATTCAATTCACATTGAATGCACCGCCTTATTTTCAGTTACGCCTATGCAATGTCAAAACGGTCAAGGTTCATTACTTTGTCCCAAGCTTTAACAAAGTCTTGCACGAACTGTTGCTTAGAGTCTTCGCATCCATAATATTCTGCGATCGCACGAAGCTGTGAGTTCGACCCAAAGATTAAATCGAAACGTGTGCCCGTCCATTTGACTTCACCTGTAGTACGGTCACGACCCTCAAAGATATCTGTATCATCAGAAGTCGGTGTCCACTCTGTGCTCATATCCAACAAGTTCACAAAGAAATCATTGGATAATGCTTCAGACTGCTTAGTGAATACTCCATGTTGAGTGTGATCAAAGTTAGCATTCATTACTCGCATACCGGCAACAAGAACACTCATCTCAGGTGCGCTTAATGTCATCAACTGTGCTTGATCAACTAACAATTCTTCTGCGGAGATCGTGTGTTTACCTTTAAGGTAATTACGGAACCCGTCTGCAGTAGGTTCAAGAACATCGAATGATTCAACATCCGTTTGCTCTTGTGAGGCATCGCCACGTCCAGGTATAAAAGGTACTGTTACTGTTTGACCGGCATTTTTCGCTGCCTTTTCAACACCTGCACAACCTGCCAATACGATTACGTCTGCAAACGAAACAGACTTTCCATCCGTAGCGCTATTGTTGAATTCTTGCTGAATTCCTTCAAGCGTTTGCAACACATTTGCAAGTTGATCAGGTTGATTCACTTGCCAGTCTTTTTGCGGTGCTAAACGAACACGTGCGCCATTCGCACCACCACGCATGTCTGAACCACGATACGTTGAAGCCGATGCCCAAGCAATTGAGACAAGTTGTGATACGGATAAACCTGAAGCATTAATTTTACTTTTTATCTCTGCAACATCTTTATCATCAATTAATTTATGCGTAACAGCCGGAATAGGGTCTTGCCAAACTAATTCTTCCGCAGGTACGTCGTTACCCAAGTAACGTGTACGTGGACCCATGTCTCGGTGTGTCAACTTAAACCATGCGCGTGCGAAAGCATCTGCAAATTCATCAGGGTTCTGATGAAAACGACGTGCAATCTGTTCATAAGCTGGATCCATGCGCATTGCCATATCTGCTGTTGTCATAATCGGTGCATGACGTTTCGCAGAGTCATGTGCATCAGGCACCGCATCTGCTGCTGCAGCATCTTTTGGTATCCATTGATGGGCACCCGCAGGACTTTTAGTTAATTCCCACTCATAGGCAAATAGGGTATCGAAGTAACTGTTATCCCAAGCGATGGGTGTAGGTGTCCATGCACCTTCAATACCACTTGTAATAGCATCTCCAGCTTTACCGCTACCATAACTACTCATCCAGCCAAAGCCTTGTTCTTCAATACTGGCTCCTTCAGGCTCGGGTCCAACATGTGCAGCATCACCTGCACCATGGCATTTACCAAATGTGTGTCCACCGGCAACAAGTGCAACGGTTTCTTCATCATTCATTGCCATACGTGCAAAGGTTTCACGAATATCTACACCTGAAGCGACAGGATCAGGATTTCCGTTTGGTCCTTCTGGGTTTACATAAATTAAACCCATTTGCACTGCGGCAAGCGGGCATTCAAGATCACGTTCACCCGAGTAGCGCTTATCGCCAAGCCATTCATTCTCAGTACCCCAGTAGATGTCTTCTTCTGGCTGCCAAGTATCTTCACGACCACCAGCAAAACCAAAGGTTTTAAACCCCATTGATTCAAGTGCCACATTGCCTGTTAAAATCATTAGGTCTGCCCAAGAAATTTGTTTGCCGTATTTTTGTTTGATTGGCCACAATAGTCTGCGCGCTTTATCCAAGTTACCGTTGTCCGGCCAGCTATTAATAGGTGCAAATCGTTGATTACCTGCACCGGCACCACCACGTCCGTCACCTGTGCGATAGGTGCCTGCACCATGCCAAGCCATACGAATAAAGAATGGTCCATAATGGCCATAGTCTGCTGGCCACCAATCTTGAGAGTCCGTCATTAATGCATGTAGATCCTTCTTTAATGCTTCTAGGTCGAGTTTTTTGAATTCTTCAGCGTAATTAAATTCGCTATCCATTGGATTAGATTTAGCTGAATGTTGATGCAGAACATTTACATTTAGTTGATTTGGCCACCAATCTCGATTCGTGGTTCCACCTCCAGCGGCTTGCCTACCGGCAACCACCACAACAGGGCATTTATTTACTTCCGTCATGAAATTATCTCCTATGGTTATTTAAAATTTCATTGGATGTAATAATACGTACCCCTCTATCATTTATAAATTATATTATTTATATTGTAATAATCGAATATTTCAATCATATAGACTACTGAACAGTTTGCACTTTATTATGCACACACTACGCACTATAGGTGTTTCAATTCGGCTACACCTAAGCGTTAAGAAATGACTTTAGAAAGCTAATAAAATACTAGCTAGAGTAAGTTTGAATTTAATTGCAGGAAGTGCGGTTAATTTAAGTTAGGAAGCAAGGGAATAGCGTTCAGACTTAGAGAAAGTGGGAGTTGTTGGAGAGAGAGGTTCACTATCTGGCAATTCCGCTGTCCTAGAATCCTTGCTTCCTTAGACCGGTAATTTTGCGCCCCTAGCTTTCACTAGGTTTGCCCTTTTCAGTAGTAAAATTACTCCTCAGTAATCAACTAACAAATACAGTGTAGTAACTATCTCAGTAAAATTAGTTGAGCCTTCTCACAGTTTTTCTCAACTACCGCTCATCTCAACGGTTAAAAATTCATTTTTAATCAGAGCCTTATATGCATTCACGAATGAGTGGTGCAATATGCCCGATGAAAATAAATTGTATAACTGTAGTTTTTAACCATCTGAAAATTAGATTGCTATCATGAAAACAATCAAATTTACTTGTGGATATCAAAGCTGCAAAATTTGTGAATAATTTAATTTACATTGTGGCGGGAACAATGAAAAAAATACTTTACAACTCTATAGGTGGAATCTCGCTTAGTTTAGGTATTGTAGGTGCTTTTTTACCATTGTTACCTTCTACTTGTTTTGTTTTATTAGCCGCGTGGGCATTTGCTAAATCTTCGCCCGCATTTCATGCTTGGCTAATGTATAAGTCGCCCTTTGCACAGTCAATTCAAGATTGGCAACAACATCGGCTTATCCCTATAAGAGTGAAATGGATAGTAACAATTTCAATTGTTGCCTCTTATTCCATTACCCTTGTATTAATTGAAAATGTATATGTGTTAGCAGCACTGGGTGCAGGTTTGCTTGCTTTATTGGGATACTTACTTTCTAAGCCTGCAAGTATTGAGTCAACTACTTACCAGCACACTCCAGAATTACATCGGCCAGTAATTTAAATTCATGTTTTCTAACACTAGACTTACGCCAGGCAAGACCAATTTCGCGATATGATTTATCTTTTAAAACCTTCGTTTGAACTTTAGTGTTCTTTAACAAGCCACTATCGATTGCCATTTGTGGAATAAATGTTACGCCTAGGTCACTATCCACCATCTGTATAAGACTGTATAGACCACTGGCGGAAAATTTACTTATCTTTGCTTTGCGTCCCAAACTGCAGGCACTCAATGCATGATCACGCAAGCAATGCCCATCTTCTAATAATAATATCGCTTCTTTATTAAGTTTGTTTGGTGAAAAATTATCTGGGTCAATCAATACTGTATCTTTTTTATATGCGAGCTTGAATGGGTCATTATAAATTGATGTGGTTTCGGTATTCTTAAGATCGAATGGAAGAGCAAGTAAAAGTAAATCTAGTTCGCCATCTAGTAATAATTCGTGAATTTTTTTTGTTTGTTCTTCTTTTAGGTAAAGCTCTAATTTAGGAAATTTCTTGCGAATTTTTGGCAAAATCTTGGGTAATAAGAAAGGTGCAATAGTCGGTATTACACCCATTTTAAGCACTCCGCTTAGAGGTTCTTGTACAGATTTTGCGATATCGACGATTCCTTCAATATCAAAAATAGCTAACCGCGCTTGTTGTGCTACCAGCTTTCCTGCAGAGGTAAACACCACGCTACGGTTGGTGCGATCAACCAAGCAAACATTCAATAATTCCTCTAGATCCTTAATGGCTACACTAAATGCTGACTGGGTAACAAAACACGCCTCGGCTGCCCGGCCAAAATGCAAGTGCTTTTCCAGAGCAATCAAGTAGCGAAGTTGTTTAACAGTGGGGAGATTAGCCATCTATAAAAACGATTACTATCATATAAATAATGAAATTTACTTATAGCAAGAATTGCTTAAGATAGCTAGCCATAGAAACTAGGTTAAAGGATTTTCATTGCTCTGATGTGTAATTTATAAAACTCTGAAGATACTCCTCCCTCCCAACTCCCTATTTTCTTTAGATATTACATCCATCAGAGCAATGTTTTTTTAAGCCTTTACTGTTGAGACTCCATGACTTGCTGTGCTCGTTCAACGTAATCTTGATAAGCGGGAATCGCAATTGCGGCCAATATTCCAATCAAGAATAATGGAACAATCAGTCCTGTAATAATCAACAGTGGTGAATTCTTTTCAGGTTGCAAGCCATAGTTATTTGATCCCTTTGTACCAGGCCATAAAAGAACATAAAGGCCAAAGATGATTCCAACAATAGGTATAAATATAAATAACTGCCACCAACCGCTCTTATCTAAATCATTTAACCTGCGCTTCATTAAAATGATGGAGAAAATTAGTAAGGGTAAATAGAAAACTAGTACAAGTAACACGCCCGCAGTTTCTGAGCCCCCAGTACTGGACGCGAAAATAGGAATCAAGATCGCAGCCGCTATACCTATAATGACCACCGAAACCATTGTGGCAAGCATTCCATAGGCCAAGTATCTTAATCTGCCAATTCTGCCATTTACGGCGAATATTTTTGGTTGGTAGGTATCTGATGACGAGGTTGTAGTGACAGACTTCGGGCTTTCATAAGGATTTACAGCTTCCATAAATCTCTCCTTTTAAATTGGAATGAGAATTTGTTCTAGTTACCTAGAACAAAAGGAATAATACCCTGATTAATCTGCCAACGATGTAATGATCAGTGAATAATATCCAAAAATTCTAATACTTCATCAGCTGTTGCCCGATCTCCGTGATTATCACTTACTTTTGCAAACTGTATATAGCCATCATGGTCAATAACAAACGCCGCGGGATACGCTGTTTCATTTGGATCATTCCATCTAAGTTTTAACTGATTAGTAATTTTATAATCCTGGTCTAAAACAAAAATTAAATTATTTGGTAAATCAACTTTTTCTTCTAACGGCGCAGTAAATTCTTTGGCGCGTTTTTCTAAGTTTTTTACTTTACCTGGATAAATAAATACAACCGGTGTATTTCTTTGTGCTTCAAATGCTTCAGCTTTGGCAATATACCCAGCAACTTGGGTAGAACAAATTGGGCACTGACTACCAGGAAAGCCGCGCAACATTATTAATACGACGGATCCTTTTTCAACTAATTTAGATAACTTGAATTCTGCACCATAGATGGTGGTCCCGGTAATTTCGCCTATTTTGCTGCCTTCTTCAGGACCTATCTTTAAGTCTTTTGTGTGTGCAATGCTAGACGATAATAGTAATGCGCTTAAAAATATAAAAATATGCATGATTTTTTTCATAGGATTACCTTAAATTGTTTACCAATAATCTGATGGCCTTAATCGACAATGGTTCTACCGCTAATCAAATCTTTTCAGCTTTTCAATGTTTTGCTCCCAGTTTTTGCCGTCGAACTGTTCTACTGGGTACGAACTAACATCAAAATCATCTAAACAACGTGCATTTACACTTACACCATTTGGGTGAGATCTTGGAATATAAAAAGACTTAACACCACAGATTTTACAAAAATGATGTTTTGCCTCATGTGTGTCAAATGTATATGTAGAATAACTTCCTTCGCCAGTTAACAGTTTAAATTTTTCTTTTGGAACAATTAAATGCAGGTAAGCTGTTTTTGAGCAAATGGAACAATTACACTCAACCAAATTAGTGCCCTCAGGTACATCAATTTCAAATTTAATTGCACCACAGTGACAACCACCTGTATTAATCATGATGCATCTACAGTCATTTTACGCAAAGTTCGATCTTTCTTAACAAAGTGATGATATAAAGCCGCAAGTATATGACCAAACACTAATAATAGAACGATTAGCTCACCCCCCAGTTCTTTGTGTATATAATCTATCGGTTCTTCAAATTCCTTGAAAGTCATATTCAAACCATTTGTTACAAGAGCAGTAAATAATTGAGTACTCTCGAACTTAGTAATATCAAAAAGAAAGAAATATTCTGTATTCACGCCGGTGCCAATATATCCGGTCAACGGCATAATAATTATCATGGCATATAACAAATAATGTCCTAATTTCACTGCTATGTGTGCCATTCTGCTACCAGGTTCTTTATCAGGAACACGGTTCATAATGCGCCAAAGGACACGTAAGGTAACTAACACTCCTATAGTAATACCAACAGAAAGATGTAGTTGTAATGCAGTCCAGTTTTCAGGAGTGTCTTCTACGGTAAACCAATGACGGTATTTTACCGACGCATATGAACATAAAAATAATACTGCGATGCTCCAATGCAACCATTTTGCAATTGAACCATATGCAAATTGTGAATTTTTCAGTGCCACAGGAGAATTATAAACTCTTGTGTTAGAAATAATACTAAGCGTTTGTTATTCGACGGTTACAGACTTTGCAAGGTTTCGAGGTTGATCCACATCCGTATCTTTTAGAATTGCAACATGGTAAGCAAGAATTTGTAGTGGGATAGTAAAAATGATGGGCGCTACTGCATTATCAGGCGCATCTACTTCAATCACTATGGTATCGGGTTCAGAAACGAATCCTGAACTTACATCCGCGAACACATGTAATACTCCTCCACGCGCACGAACCTCTTCAAGATTTGATTTTAGTTTTTCAAGTAATTC
The DNA here is from genome assembly GCA_965243395.1 of Gammaproteobacteria bacterium. Taxonomy (GTDB): domain Bacteria; phylum Pseudomonadota; class Gammaproteobacteria; order UBA4575; family UBA4575; genus JABDMD01. Next base: position 398,734 of record CBDEUS010000002.1, read on the forward strand.
ATCATTGGGCGCAACCGTTATTACAGGTATTTTATCGTCTACTAAGGCAATAGGCCCATGCTTCAATTCACCGGCTGGATAGGCTTCTGCATGAATATAAGAAATTTCTTTTAACTTTAAAGCACCTTCCATCGCAACAGGGTGATGAATACCTCTGCCTAAAAATAAAGAATGGTTTTTATCTCCATAGTGTTTGGCAAGTTTTTTAATGGTCGGGTCAAGCTGAAGTACTTTATTAATACGTGCAGGCAGGTTCATTAGCTGCTCGACAAGAATCTTTTCCAATTCATCATGCATACCATGACGTCGCCCAGCGGTAATTACTATGAGTAAGAGTGCCACAAGCTGTGTTGTGAACGCCTTAGTCGATGCAACGCCAATCTCTGGTCCGGCATGTGTCATAAGGACAAGATCAGATTCACGCACTAATGAGCTTTCTGGCACATTACAAATGGCTAGTGTTCCTATGTAGTCTTCATGTTTTGCCTGTTGCAATGCTGCAAGTGTATCCGCGGTTTCGCCTGACTGTGAAATCGTCACAAACAAAGTGTTTGCTTGCACTACATGTTTACGATATCGAAACTCACTGGCCACATCTACATAACATGGAATTCCCGCAAGTTCTTCAAACCAAAATTTCGCGATCAATCCAGCATGATAACTGGTACCGCACGCGACAATTTGGACCATTTTAGTTTTGTCTAAAATTTCTTTTGCCTGTGGTCCAAGAATTTGTTCCGCTACCCTTCCACTAATGAGCCTGCCTTCCAAAGTGTCCGAAATGGCTTGCGGTTGCTCATAGATTTCCTTGAGCATGTAATGCGGGTAGCCACCTTTTTCAGCTGCTTCTGCAGATAGCTTACTTGTTGTAATTTTCCGCTCTGTTTTTGATCCAGTTTGATCATACACATGAATCGCTTCGCGACTGATCTCTGCTATATCGCCGTTCTCCAAAAAAATAAATTTATTTGTTTCTTTTATTAAAGCTTGTACATCCGAAGCAATGAAATTCTCTTTTTCACCTATGCCAATCACAAGCGGACTGCCATGTCTTGCCGCAATTAATTTTTCGGGATCATTTTTATCGATCACCCCCAACGCGTATGCGCCTTTAATATCGTTTATTGTTTTTTGAACCGATTCAAATAAAGATAAGCCTTGATCCAAATAAAATACAATTTGGTGCGCAATGACTTCAGTATCTGTGTCAGAAGAAAAATTAAAGCCTTTTTCGATTTGTTGTGCTTTTAATTCTTCAAAGTTTTCAATAATACCGTTGTGCACAATAGCAACTTGGTTATTAGAGATATGTGGGTGAGCATTGTTTTCTGCCGGCGCTCCATGTGTGGCCCACCGCGTGTGTGCAATGCCAAGCTGGCCAATTAAAGCGGATTCATCAAGTGCTAAACCTAATTCATTTACTTTACCGGTTTTGCGAATTCGTTTTAGTTCGCCATCCATTAATATCGCCATTCCGGCAGAATCATAGCCGCGATATTCCAGTCGACGCAGCCCTTCTAGTAATACTGGCGATACATCTCGATTAGATATGGCTCCAACAATTCCACACATGATTCAATAAGTATACTCGCTTAGTTTAATTATTTTTTTTAGGGCGCTGCCAACTATCAATGGTAATTTGTTTGCTGCGCGACAAGGTTAATTTTTCTTTAGGAGTATCTTTAGTAATGGTAGATCCCGCTCCTATCGTTGCGCCATCGCCTATATTTACTGGAGCAACAAATTGCGTATCTGAACCTACAAATACATTGTTGCCAATCGTGGTGCGATATTTGTTTGCTCCATCATAATTACAGGTAATAGTACCGGCACCAATGTTTACGCCTTTACCAATTTCACTATCGCCTATGTAGCTCAGGTGGTTAATTTTGCTGCCAGATTTTACCTCGGATTTTTTCATCTCAACAAAATTGCCTACTTTAACCTGTTCAGCTAATACGGTTTCAGGGCGAATACGCGCAAACGGACCAAGTTCGCATCGTTCACCTATAATGGAGTTTTCAATATGGCAATTTGCATGAATTTTAGTGGCTGCTTTTATCTTTGAATTAATTATCACAGCATTTGCACCAATATAAACACCATCCCCCAATTCATTGTCACCAATAAATACTGTATTGACATCGATTTCGACGTCTTTCCCTGTAGATAATTTACCCCGCACATCAATACGCGTGGGATCAATAAGAGTTACTCCATTATGCATGAGTTGATTGGCTATTTGACTTTGTAAAACTCTTTCGACATACGCAAGATGTTGTTTGTTATTTACACCAAGAACTTCTTCCTCATTATCGCAAATAATTGCTTCAACCGAAGCTTGGTCACTTATAGCCCGTTCAACACAATCTGTTAAATAAAATTCTTTTTGAGCGTTTTGATTATTAATATTCGATAACCAATGTTTCAATTTAGCTGCATTGCTCGCAAGTATGCCGCTGTTGATTTCATTAATCTTTAATATCTCATCATTTGCATCTTTTTGCTCAACTATACATTTTAGTTTACCGTCTTTGCGCACTATGCGTCCGTAACCTGTTGGATCATTTAGTTTGGCAGATAAAATTGACAATTGATGTTTCGATAAACTATCAATAAGCATTTGCAAAGTTTCTGTTCTTAATAAGGGGACATCACCATATAAAATTAAAATATTTTGCTTATCGTCAATACTTGGTAATGCTTGTTGCACAGCGTGACCCGTTCCCAATTGTTCACTTTGCAAACACCAATTTATTTTTTCATCGGAAAATGCAGTTTGCACCAGATCAGCTCCATGCCCTACAACAACATGAATAGTATTTGGTGTTAATTGCTTTGCAGTATTAATTACATATTCGAGCATAGGCTTACCGGATACTTTATGTAGCACTTTTGGTAAGTCGCTATGCATACGTATGCCTGCACCGGCAGCAAGAATGATGACTTCTAGTCCCATATTGGCTCTAATTTTTTTCCAAGAATTGTTTCTTTATAAACCGTAACATTACTTACTGTTATTAGAGTGTATGCTAGCGCAGTATATAAAGGGAAAGCTTTATTTGAACAGCTGTGGAATTCAGCGGATAGAATTCCCTGTAAAGTCGTAAGAAGTTGTTTTAATTGAAAATTATTTGCGAATCTTGCGCATGCGTTCAATCATGCGTAATTGCTCTGCGGCTCTGATCAACTCAGCTTGCGCTTTAGCTGCATCAAAGTCCCCTTTCTGGTCTTTCAATGCCTCTTCGGCACGCTGCTTGGCTTCTAGTGCTTTGGCTTCATCAAGATCTTCTGCACGGATAGCGGTATCGGAAAGCACTGTAACGACATGCGGTTGCACTTCGAGTATGCCACCTGATACATACAAATATTGGTCTTCTTGACCATCGATTTCAATTTTCAATTCACCAGGTCGCAATCCAGTTACTAATGGTGTGTGTCTTGGATATATCCCAACATCGCCCATCTGGGCCGGTGCAAATACAGCATTGATCGTGCCGGAGAAAAGTTCTTTCTCGGCACTTACCACATCTAAATGCATGGTCATGGACATATTTATTTAAGCTCCTCAGCTTTCTTAACGACGTCATCGATACCGCCTTGCATATAGAAAGCTTGTTCAGGTAAATGATCATATTCACCTTCTACAATTGCTTTGAAGCTTGAGATCGTATCTTGCAATGAAACCAATGCACCGGGCGTACCGGTAAATACTTCTGCCACGGAGAACGGTTGTGACAAGAAGCGCTGAATTTTACGAGCACGTGCCACGACGGCTTTATCTTCCTCAGATAATTCATCCATGCCTAGAATGGCAATAATATCCTTAAGTTCTTTATAACGTTGCAATGTGTTTTGCACAGCGCGCGCGGTGTCATAGTGTTCTTGGCCAATCACGAGCGGATCTAATTGTCGACTGGTTGAATCAAGTGGATCCACCGCAGGGTAGATACCCAGTTCTGCAACTTGTCTTGAAAGCACCACGGTTGCATCTAAGTGAGCAAAAGTCGTCGCAGGTGAAGGATCGGTTAAGTCGTCAGCCGGGACATATACAGCTTGAATAGAAGTAATTGAACCGCTGCTAGTTGAAGTAATTCGCTCCTGAAGTGCGCCCATTTCTTCTGCTAGTGTTGGTTGATAACCCACCGCTGAAGGCATACGACCAAGTAGTGCTGATACTTCTGTTCCCGCCAAGGTATAACGGTAGATGTTATCAATGAATAACAACATGTCCTTACCATCATCACGAAAATGTTCCGCCATGGTTAGACCGGTCAATGCCACTCGTAGGCGGTTACCCGGTGGCTCATTCATTTGACCATACACCATACCTACCTTATCTAACACGCCCGCTTCTTTCATTTCATAATAGAAGTCGTTTCCTTCACGAGTGCGTTCGCCTACTCCAGCAAATACAGAAAGACCGGAGTGTTTCTTTGCGATGTTATTAATAAGTTCCATCATGGTTACGGTCTTACCCACACCCGCACCACCAAACAGACCAATCTTGCCACCCTTCGCAAATGGACAGAGTAGGTCAATCACTTTAATACCGGTTTCTAATAACTCATTACCCCCTGCTTGCTCTTCAAAACTAGGTGGTGTGCGGTGAATCGGCATTTTAGATTCCGCACCAATATCCCCTGCGTTATCTACAGGCTCACCGAGAACATTCATTACTCGACCTAATGTTTTCTCACCGACAGGAACTGATATAGGTGCTTGGGTATTGGTGACACCTAATCCGCGCTGTAATCCGTCTGAAGCACCCATTGCGATGGTACGAACTATGCCATCACCCAATTGTTGTTGTACTTCTAGGGTTAGATTTTTTTCGTCTACGACTAGTGCATCATAAACATTGGGTACATCATCACGCGCAAATTCAACGTCCACTACCGCGCCGATGATTTCAACTATTTGGCCCGCACTCATGATTTATCCTCTTTAACTGTATTTTAAAAATAAACTATTAAACCGCAGCAGCACCGCCAACGATTTCTGAAATTTCTTGTGTAATTGCCGCTTGGCGTGCTTTGTTATAGGCAAGTTGCAACTCGGAAATAAGTTCGCCTGCATTGTCTGAAGCACTTTTCATCGCAATCATTCTCGCTGCCATCTCGCATGCAACATTTTCTACTACACTTTGATAAACAATCGACTCTGTATAGCGTGTTAGTAATCCATCTAATACTTCTTTTGCATCAGGTTCATAAATGTAATCCCAATGATGCTTCAGCTCGTCATTATCTTCAGGTTCTAAAGGTAACAAAGTAGAAACTTTTGGTTTTTGTGTCATGGTATTTACAAATTCATTTTCAACCAAAAATACACGGTCCAGATTACCTTCCGTATAAGCGTCTAACACTGCTTTAATAGTGCCAATCAACTCATTCAAGTGAACCTCATCACCAAGATGTGATACCTGAGAAAGTACGTGCGAACCAAACTTTTTAAAGAACTGTGTACTCTTTGCACCAATTAAACAAAAATCGATTTCAATATTTTTTTCCTGCCATTGCTGCATATGCTTTATTGCTGCTTTAAAGGCATTGATATTGAGTCCGCCACATAAACCTCGATCAGTAGACACAATAATATAGCCGACTCTTTTTACATCAGTATGCTCTATTAGAAACGGGTGACTGTATTCAGTATTTGCATTGGCGAGGTGTCCGATTACATTCAGCATTTTTTGGGAATAGGGCCGTGTTGCATTCATACGATCTTGCGCACGACGCATTTTACTCGCGGCAACCATTTCCATGGCTTTAGTGATCTTTTGAGTATTTTTAATACTCGCAATCTGTGTTCGTATTTCTTTTTCGTTAGCCATACTGTTAAATTAAATAATTATTTCGCAGATGATTTACCAAGTCCCTTTGGCTTTGAAGTCTTCAACTGCATTCTTTAGTGCAGCTTCAATTTCATCACTGTAATCACCCGTATCATTAATATTATCAAGCATGTCTTTATGTTGTGATCGCATAAAATCGTGCATGGCTTTTTCAAAGTCCACTACCTTAGTTACTTCAACATCATCAACATAGCCTTGGTCTACAGCAAATAAAGAAACAGCCATTTCAGCAATGGTTAAAGGTGAGTACTGCAATTGCTTCATTAATTCCATTACGCGCTCACCACGCTCTAACTGTTTACGTGTTTGCTCATCAAGGTCAGATGCAAACTGCGAGAATGCCGCAAGCTCACGATATTGGGCTAGGGCGAGTCGCACACCACCGCCAAGCTTTTTAATAATTTTTGTTTGTGCTGCACCACCTACTCGGGATACGGATAAACCTGCATTAATCGCTGGACGAAAACCTGAATTAAACAAATCCGATTCCAAAAAGATTTGTCCGTCGGTAATTGAAATTACATTTGTTGGTACAAAGGCTGATACGTCACCCGCTTGCGTTTCAATAATGGGTAGTGCAGTGAGTGACCCTGTTTGTCCTTTAACTTCTCCGTTAGTAAACGCTTCTACATATTCTGCATTCACACGGGAAGCGCGCTCTAATAAACGAGAATGTAAATAGAAGACGTCACCTGGATAAGCTTCTCGACCCGGCGGTCGTCTTAACAATAAAGATACTTGTCGATACGCCCATGCTTGCTTAGTTAAATCATCATAAATAATCAAAGCATCTTCGCCACGGTCGCGGAAATATTCGCCCATGGAACAACCCGAGTAAGGCGCAATGTATTGCATCGCTGCAGATTCTGAGGCACTGGCGGAGACAATAATTGTGTGCTCCATTGCGCCGTGTTCTTCAAGTTTGCGTACTACGTTGGCAACTGATGAATTTTTCTGGCCAATAGCAACGTAAATACATTTAATGCCAGTGCCTTTTTGGTTAATGATGGCATCAATAGCTACGGCAGTTTTACCGGTTTGACGATCACCAATAATCAATTCGCGTTGGCCGCGACCAATAGGCACCATGGAGTCAATGGATTTCAAGCCGGTTTGCACAGGCTGGCTTACAGACTGACGTTCGATTACACCCGGTGCAATTTTTTCTATCGGGGAACTAAGTGATGCATTGACTGGACCTTTACCATCAATCGGTTCACCAAGCGAGTTCACAACCCGGCCTAACATCTCGGGACCTACGGGCACTTCAAGAATACGGCCGGTGCAAGAAACTTTGTCGCCTTCAACAATATGTTTGTAATCACCTAATACAACGGCACCGACCGAATCACGTTCTAAGTTAAGCGCCATTCCAAAAGTGTTTTGTGGAAATTCCAACATCTCGCCCGCCATAACATCTGCAAGACCATGAATACGTACAATACCGTCGGTCACACCAACAACTGTGCCTTCAGTTCGCGCTTCAGCTACCGCTTCAAAATTTTCAATGCGGCTTTTTATAAGTTCACTAATTTCAGTTGGGTTAAGTTGCATTTCTTTGTTCCTCTTTTGTACCCAAGTACTAAATAAATTATTTAATGTTTAATTAATTTGTAAGCGCAGTAGATAGTTTTTCTAAACGACCACTAACAGATCCATCAATTACTAAGTCTCCAGCACGAATTATCGCGCCACCAATAAGTGATGCATCAATTTTAGAGGTAAGCCGTACCTCTTTGCCTAAACGATTTTTAAGTGAGGCAGTAATTTTAGCTAGTTGTGACTCACTTACTTCACTTGCAGAAATAACTTCTGCCTCTATAGTTCCTTCAGCTTCAGCGCGGTAGTGTTCATACAACGCGGTAATTTCGGGTAATAATTTTAGACGATCATTCTCCGCCAACAGCTTGATAAAATTTTTGCCACGTTGATCAATTTTTTCTTCACAAACAGAGATAAACATTTCAGCTGCTTGGTTTTGTGAAAGTCTTGGGCTATCTAATAAAGCCGTCATTGTAGGGTCATGTGCTACTGCTGCCATAAAGCCCAACATGTCTGTCCATTTTTGTTGCTCACCATTAGCCTTGGCAATATCAAATGCCGCTCTTGCATACGGTCTAGCTGCTGTAGTGAGTTCTGACATATCGCTTATTTAAATTTGTGTAGCTAAGTCATCAAGAATGTCTTGATGCGTATCAGCATTAATCTCTTTCTTCAAAATTCGCTCAGCACCCGCAACTGCAATGGTAGAAACCTGTGCGCGCAATTGTTCTTTGGCACGGTTTACTTCTTTTTCTACTTCGGCATGTGCAGCTTCTTTAATGCGATTACCTTCTTCAACGGCAACAGATTTAGCGCCTTCAACTATTTCAGTCGCACGCTTTTGTGCTTGGCCAAGAATATCGGATGCTTGTTGTTTTGCTTCAGCAAGTTGTTTTGCGGCATTTTCTTCTGCAAGTTCTTGCTGTTTCATGCCACGTTCAGCTTCAGCTAAACCATCAGCGATTTTCTTTTTGCGTTCATCTAATGCGGCCATGATAGGAGGCCAAACAACTTTCATACAAAAAATAACGAACACCGCAAATGCTATCGATTGGCCAATAAGAGTTAAGTTAATGTTCATTTGACTGCCTTAATTTCTTAATGTCTGCGTTCTAAGTTATCCACCAAATCCTGGCACTACTGCGAATAGAACGTATAAACCAATTGCGATCGCGATAACGGGTAGTGCGTCAACAAGACCCATTACAATAAAGAATTGGGTTCTAAGCATAGGGATGAGTTCTGGCTGGCGTGCGGCGCCTTCCAAAAACCGACCGCCTAAAACACCGATGCCTACTGCGGCCCCGGCAGCGCCGATACCCAGCATGAGTGCGCCGGCAATATAAAGTAAAGCTTGTGCTTCCATTTTCGTTCTCCTGTTACTAAATTGCGTAAAACAAATCGTTAGTTAGTGATGCTCCTGGTGCGCCATGTCTAAATAAACAATGGTCAACACCATAAAAATAAATGCCTGTAAAAGAATGATTAAAATATGAAAAATTGCCCATCCTAATTGTAAGAAACCACCAATCGTGCCCCAGATGATGCCGCCACTGTATAGCAGTGCGATCAATATAAAGATCATCTCGCCAGCATATAAGTTACCGAACAGTCGAAGCGCAAGTGACACGGGTTTTGAGATTAAGGAAATTCCTTCGAGCAATAAGTTGGCTGGCATGCCCCATTTGCCAAATGGCTGTAAAGCCAATTCGCCAAAAAATCCGCCAGGACCTTTAATTTTTATACCGTAGTAAAGCATCAATGCAAAAATGGCAAATGCCATTCCAAATGTAATATTAGGATCTGTTGTTGGAACAACTTTGAAGTAAACATGGTGTGGGTCTACTCCAAATACTGCGTGCCCAATAATTCCAGCTAAGTGCGGAATCCAATCAACCGGAACCAAATCCATAAGGTTCATTAAGAAGACCCAAACGAAAATAGTAAGTGCCATCGGTGCAACCAAGTCATTTTTTGCACTAAATGAACCACGCACATTTTCATTAACAAAGTCGACAATCCATTCAACAAAATTTTGCAATCCACTTGGTACACCAGAAGTCATATTCTTTGCAGCTTTACGGAAAATTAATAAAAACAGTGCGCCTAAAAATATTGACCACAACATGCTGTCCACGTGTATCGCCCAAAATCCCATCTCAGTCGCTTCCTGCGCGGTATGTGCAAATCCCCAGTGGCCATCTGGATGTTTACCATAGGTCCAGTTCGTCAAGTGGTGTTGAATGTATTCAGATGATGTGATTTCGCCAGCCATTATTTATTAAGTTTGCTTGAGTGTTGGTTTGCTAAAAAAATGTGTAACAAGAGGCACGACCCACATGCATGAATGCACAATAAAGTACGTGGTAAATAATGTTATTGGATGTACGTCCTTATAATTTATTAATACAATTGCAAGTAATGCGATGGCTAAAATTAGCTTAATAAACTCCGCTACATAAATGGAACGAAGCAAAGCACCAGCTTCCGCAATTCTACGTTTCGTAAACAACTGGCGCGCAAAATACATATTTGGTAATGCACAGATTGCACCGCCTAAAAATGCAGATAATGCCAGATTAGGTTTAGCGACAAATAAAAATGCTGCTATACAAAATGTGATTAGCCATTGCCAAACCAGAATGTGATTTATTTGCGCAGGTATTGTTAATTTTTGAACCAATTTTTTAAATTATTAATTATACGGTTCATGCCTTCATCTCAAGCAACAGTATTTTTAAACCGCTATCGGCAACCGATTTTACGCAACTCATCTTATGCTTTGACAGAGGCGCGAAGTATAAAATTTAGGCCATAAAATCTCAATAGAAACTAATGAATATGAGATCGTAACTATACGGATCTAAATTATTTTGATTTGCCGATTAATTTTGCAACGATTCCCTCAAATTCATCGAGGTTGCTATATTTAATCTGCATGCGACCACTCCCATTTTGGCTATGTTGAATCGATACGCTTGCACCTAAATGGTCAGATAAATTGTGCTCCATGCGAGAAACGTCCGGATCCTGGTGGCTCACTTTAGCATTTTTCTTTTTGCTACCTACTTGTTGGTACTGTTTCACCAATGTTTCAGCGCCACGTACAGATAACTGGCGTTGAACAATAGCTTGGGCGCATTTAACTTGTTGTTTATCTTTTAGCGCCAACAACGCACGTGCATGCCCCATTTCTAAGTCGTTTTGATTTAGCATGGCCTTTACCGGTTCAGCTAATTCTAATAAGCGCAGGCTATTACTGACTGCAGAGCGGGAACGAGACACCACTTCACCCACTTCCTGGTGGGTCAGACCAAATTTATCGATCAAATTGGCGAATGCTTGTGCTTCTTCTAAGGGATTAAGATCTTCACGTTGAAGGTTTTCAATAATCGCAATGGCTGCAGCTTCTTGATCATTAACACTCTTAATAACAGCGGGAATTTCTTGTAATCCTGCCTGCTGTGCTGCACGCCATCGACGTTCGCCTGCAATGAGTTCAAATTCATCGCCTGTTTTACGTACAACGATAGGTTGAACGACACCTTGTTGACGTATCGAACTCGCAAGGGCTTCAAGTGCTTCAGGCTCCATAGCCTGTCGTGGTTGATAAGGACTCTGATGAATTAAATCCACAGGTAAGGTTTGTAGTGATTTAGCCGATCCTGTGTTGTTGCTTATGGCGCTCTCGGTTTCCGCAGCACTTAGCAATACATCTACGCCTAGCGCTCCGAGACCTCGTTTTTTCTTAACCATAATTTTACAATCGTTCAGTTAGCCATAGCTGAGGATATGGCATGGGTTTGTGCTTCGTCTCGACGTAACATCTCGCCCGCAAGTGCTAAATAAGCCAATGCACCACGCGAACGCTTATCGTACAAAAGTACGGGTAAACCATGGCTAGGCGCTTCTGCTAATGTGACGTTACGCGGAATAATCGTGCGGTAGACACTTTCGCCAAAATGTGATGTTAATTGGGCTGATACATCATTGGCTAAGTTATTGCGTGGATCATACATCGTGCGCAACAAGCCTTCGATTTTTAAATCCGGATTAGACGACATGCGGATACGCTCGATCGTCTGTGTTAAGGCAGACAAACCTTCTAAAGCATAGTATTCACACTGGGTGGGAATAATAACGCTACTTGCCGCAACTAAGCCGTTTACTGTGAGCATGTTTAATGAAGGCGGGCAGTCGATAAAAATATAGTCGTAGTCCTCGGTTACTTCCTGAAGGGCATTACGTAATTTAAATTCGCGCCTGTCTACGTCAAGTAATTGCACTTCGGCTATGGTTAACTGTTCATTGCCAGGTAATAAATCATAACCACCTTTGCTGCCATGAACTATACACTCGCTAATTGTTGCTTCATCCAGCAATACATTAGCAGTGCTTTTTTCGACCGTTCGCTTATCCACACCCGAACCCATTGTGGCATTACCTTGTGGATCTAGATCAATGAGCAACACGCTGCGATTCGTCGCAGACATGGAGGCCGCTAAATTTACTGAGGTTGTAGTTTTACCTACGCCACCTTTTTGGTTAGTTACCGAAATAATTTTAGCCATGCGTTTTAACTATACTTTTTCGACGATGACGATGTGTCGTTGTGCCTCGAGTTGTGGAATTTTTACGCGATGAGTTTTGAGTACATTATATCGTTTTGGCAACCCTTCGAGTCGATTTTGTTTGCCCAGCATAAAAATAATTCGTCCTGCCTGATCTAAGCTTTGCAGCATAGATTCGCAGCGCTCAAAAAGTTCATTGCTATTGGCAAAAGCACGGCTGATGAGGGTATGGAATATCTGCTTGGGCAAATATTGTTCAGCTCGTTGATGCACAACCTGGATGTTTTTTAGCCCGAGTTCAATATTTGCCTGCAGAATAAAGTGGGTTTTTTTGGCGTTGCTATCGAGTAATACAAATTGCTTATCCAGGCAAATGATCGCCAGAGGTATGCCAGGTAAGCCTGCGCCGCTTCCCACATCGATAACATTTTTGCCTGTCAAGTAAACAGCAGCTGAAAGACTATCAAGAATATGCTTGCTAATAATCTCTTGCGTGTCATCGATTGCCGTTAGGTTATAGGTCTTATTCCATTTTTGCAGCAATTCAACGTAATGTTGTAATTGTTGAAGTTGAGTTTCACTAACTGTTAACCCTAATTCCTGCACACCCCTGTTAAGTAGTTGTGTGGCATCCATAGGAGTTATTGTTAAGCGCTTTTTCGGGAAGGCTTAGATTTTAAATGTACCAACAGTAATGAAATTGTAGAGGGTGTGATTCCAGAAATTCTCGCAGCTTGTCCAATCGTTAATGGTTTAATTTCGGAAAGTTTTTGCTTAGCTTCATTTGATAATCCAGATATCGCTGCATAGTTAAAATCTTGCGGCAATTTTACTTCTTCTTGTTGCATTAAACGCTCAACCTGTACTTTTTGGCGTTCGATATAACCAGCATATTTGGCTTGAATTTCTAATTGCTCACAAATTTCTGCAGGGATATCACTTAAATCTTGTTTGCTAAGTTTTTGCAGGTTTTCAAAATCAACTTCAGGGCGGCGCAGTAATTCATACATGCTGTATTCGTGTTTGAGTGGAGCGTTTAAAATTTCTTGAGCAGTTCTCTGATCTACATCGTTTGCTTGCACATAGCTATTTTGTAAACGTTGACGTTGTTGTTCTAATACTTGGCGTTTATTAGAGAATGACTCCCATTGTGTTTCGGTTAAACATCCCAACTCATGTGCAGTTTCGCTCAATCGTAAATCAGCATTGTCTTGTCGAAGTTGTAATCTAAATTCTGCGCGACTGGTAAACATTCGATACGGTTCTATAGTCCCTCGTGTGACGAGATCATCAATCATCACGCCGATGTAAGCTTGGTCACGACGCGGCAACCAGGCCTCTTGCTGACGCATATGTTGCACGGCGTTAATGCCTGCAACCAAGCCTTGTGCTGCAGCTTCTTCATAGCCGGTAGTGCCATTGATTTGTCCTGCGAAAAATAATCCTTCGATCGATTTAGTTTCCAAACTTGGCTTTAAATCACGCGGATCAAAATAATCATACTCAATTGCATAACCGGGGCGTGTGATATGTGCATCTTCAAATCCTTTTATAGTACGCACAAATTTTTGTTGGGTTGCAAACGGCAAACTTGTGGAAATGCCATTGGGATACACTTCTTGTGTTTGCAGGCCTTCGGGCTCTATAAAAATTTGGTGTTTGTCGCGCTCCGCAAAACGCGTGACCTTATCCTCAATAGAAGGACAATAGCGTGGCCCGGTGCTATCGATATTGCCGTTATACATTGGCGAGAGATTTAAATCTTGTCTAATAATTTCATGAGTTTGTTCGTTGGTATAAGTGATAGAGCAGTTCACTTGTTCAGGATGGTTTGCAGATTCACCCCAATAAGAAAATACGGGTGTCGGTTTGTCACCCGGTTGAATTTCGGTTTTTGAGTAATCGATTGTGCGGCCATCAATTCTCGGTGGCGTGCCTGTTTTTAAGCGCCCCACACGTAAATCTAAATCTCGTAGGCGCTTTGCCAAGGTAATTGCCGGGGGGTCTCCCGCACGACCCGCAGCATAATTATCATTACCAATATGAATTTTACCGCCCAGAAATGTTCCGGTCGTTAACACTACAGATTGGGCTTTAAATGTGAGCCCACTTTGAGTGACCACACCATCAATGCGATCATTTTTAATTAGCAAATCATCAACGGCTTGTTGAAACAGTTGTAAATTTTCCTGATTTTCAACCTGCTTGCGAATCGCAGCTTTGTATAAAACGCGATCGGCCTGTGCGCGTGTTGCGCGAACTGCTGGGCCTTTGCGTGAATTAAGCACCCGAAATTGAATACCGCCCATATCCGCCGCAATGGCCATCGCCCCGCCCATAGCATCTATTTCTTTTACTAAATGACTTTTACCAATGCCGCCAATTGCAGGATTACAACTCATTTGGCCAATCGTTTCGATATTGTGAGTAATGAGTAAAGTGCTTGCACCCATGCGTGCAGAAGCTAAAGCAGCCTCGGTGCCAGCGTGACCGCCACCGATAACGATGACGTTATAAGTTTGTTCCTTCGTGCTCATATGCTCAGATATTGTACTGAAGGTCATCGAATTACTCGACTCCCCATAGGTGTCATAGCGGCTTATTTGCCTATGCAAAACTCACTGAATATTTTGCCGAGTAGCTCGTCTGAAGAGAATTCACCAGTGATCTCGTTTAAATGTTGTTGGGCGGAGCGTAAGTCTTCAGCTATTAGCTCTAATGCCGTTGTGTCATTTAACCGCTGTGCAGCTAATTGAATATTATGCTGTGTTTGTTGTAAGGCGATGACGTGTCGGCTTCTTGCTAAAAAGGGCGTGTCGCCACTTTCCTGACCACCAAGCCGTTGACCAATAACATCAAGCAATTCGGTAATTCCCTGTTGAGTGATGGTTGATATGTAAAGTTTATCTGTGTCGCTATCTATGGTGACTAAATCACTTTTGTTATGAATTGTTATAACTTTTTTTGTATCGAACTCATTGGGCAATTCATCAATCTCTTCATCGCTCGCATCAATCAACCACAAAATTAAATCCGCCTGTTGAAGAGCTTCTTGTGCGCGCTCTATTCCTTTGCTTTCAACAACGTCATTAGTCTTACGTAAACCCGCGGTGTCAATTAAGCGTACAGGAATGCCACAGATTTGAATGTCTGCATTTAATGGATCACGTGTTGTTCCGGGGATCTCAGTAACAATGGCCACATCACTTTGTGCTAATACATTTAACAAACTTGATTTGCCTGCATTGGGTCGGCCGGCAATCGCAAGTGTTGCGCCTTGCTGTAAGCGCTCACCTACTTTAGCTTGTTCTAATAATTCATCTAAAGTTTCATTTAAATCTTTTAGTTGGGATTGTATTTGCCCAAGCTGCTGTCGATCTATTTCCTCGTCCGGAAAATCTAAATTAGCCTCAATATGCATTCGCGATTGAATTAACTTCTCTAGGATTGTTTGCACACGCTTTGAAAATGCGCCTTGTAATGATCTTGTTGCTGTACGAGCAGATTGTTCTGTTGTGCTATTAATTAAATCCGCAATGGCTTCGGCTTGTGTTAAATCAATTTTATTATTTAAAAACGCGCGCAAGCTAAACTCACCCGCAGTTGCAAGACGTGCGCCTTCAACACAAAGCGCCTTTAACAAAGATTCGGCTACGAGTGGATTACCATGGCAGTGAAATTCGACAACATCTTCGCCAGTAAAAGATGCGGGCGCCTGAAAAAAAATAGTTAGCCCTTGGTCAATTACACTTCCGTCCTGATTTAAAAAACTCGTAAAAACCGCTTGACGTGCAACCAATGATGTCTTTGTTATCTTTTCGGCAACCTCCCGGGCTTGCTTGCCTGACAGGCGAACAATGGCTAAAGCGCCGCGCCCTGGCGGGGTAGCAATGGCGCAGATCAGTTCTTTTTGTGAGATGTTCTCATCGGGCATAGATGCGCCCTTTAAATATTGATTTATAGCAACTGAATTTTAATACGCTTCGTTCTCGATACGCTTTGTTATTACATATTGCTGAATAATTGAAAGAATATTATTCACCAACCAATACAACACCAAACCAGCCGGGAAAAAAGCCATAAAAATTGTCATCATAATAGGCATCATGGCGAATATCTTTGCCTGCATGGGATCGGGTGGTGCAGGGTTTAATTTGAATTGCACATACATGCTTATTCCCATTAGTAATGGAAGAATAAAAATTGGATCGCGCACAGACAAATCATTTATCCATAACATAAACGGCGCTTGACGTAGTTCAACACTTTCTATTAGCACCCAATATAACGCCAAGAATACTGGCATTTGTATTAATATCGGCAAACAGCCTTTGGCAGGGTTTACTTTTTCTTTGCGATATAACTCCCAAGTTGCCTGACCTAGTTTCTGTTTATCCTCTGCATATCGCTCTTGTAAAGCTTTAACGCGCGGTTGTAGTTTGCGCATACGCGCCATAGATTTGTAACTGGTTTCTGATAATTTATAAAAAACAAGTTTGATTACAATCGTTACTAAAATGATAGACCATCCCCAATTACCGACCATGTTGTGAAACCACTGCATCAACCAAAACAATGGCTTGGACAAAATAGAAAACATTCCGTAATCGACACTTAGATCTAGGCCTTTAGCAATGTCTTGCATGTCATCTTGTATTTTTGGTCCGGTATAAAGGCGTCGTTTAAACTCTGCGCTTGTGTTCGGAGCAATTGTTTTAGCTTCAGAAAGCATGCCTATCAAAAGTTGTTGCTCGTCGTTGGCAGCTTTAACTGCCTTGCTGTAAAAACGATTTTGCTCACTTTGCTCTGGCACCCAGGCAGAAACAAAATAATGCTGCAGCATGGCGACCCAGCCACCTTCCACAGACATGCTGATGGGTTCATCTACTACGTCTTCAAAAGAGTGTTTGTGGTAGGCGCCATCAAAATATGCAGTGCCCGTATACGTTGGCAAACGTAACCAGCTGCGGTTTTCTGGAACAGGGCTATGTCTGAGTTGTTGATACTGTCTTCCAACCCACGTGCGATCACTGCGGTTTGTTACACGATGAGTAACGTCGTAGACAAAAGCTCCGCGCTTGAACGTGTAAATTTTTTCTACTTCAATACCATTTAGACTTTTCCAAGTGAGGTTTACTTTTAACTCATCCTTACCTTCTGCCAGCTGATAGTTAGTTTTTTCTACGTTGTAAATTTCATGGTGTGTGGGCGCCATGCCGGTAATCGATTGACCATTTATTTTGTCATGACGTAAGCCGGATTGTGCAATATACGTGCGTGCATCGCTGCGCATTAAACGAAATGCTTCATCATTTTTCTGTAAAGAAACAGGATAGGTTGGCAAATCTACTTGGCGAACATCGCCACCGCGTGTATCAATAATGATATCCAACACATCGGTTCGTACTTGTATTTTCTTGCTGCGATTTTTGGTTTGATGAATTTCAGCAACATTATTTGTAGCTGCTGTGTCCTGCGGTGCGTCGAGTGCATCAGGAATATCATCTGAGTTCTCAGACAAGTTTAAATCATCCGCTACATTGTTGGATATTTGCTCATTACCTTCTTGAGTAGCCACCGAAGGTGGGCGCGGAGCATGTTCCTGTTGCCAAGTAAGCCATATCACATATAGCAAAAAAGCCAGTGCCAGATATAGAAAGAATCTTTGGTTTTCCATTCTTTATGACTTTCTATTTTGGCTTGAGATTTTTGGGTACTGGGTCAATGCCACCTGCATGCCAAGGATGGCAACTTGCTACACGTTTTATAGCAAGCCAGCTACCGCGATATGGGCCATGCTGCTGCAATGCCTCTAAAGCATATTGTGAACACGTTGGATGAAACCTACATTGTTGTCCTAACCATGGGCTCAGCAGTAAGCGATATGCCTTGATTAAGATAATTAGAAATTTACTTATCAACGTATGCATTCTTTTAAACTTGTTTCCACAATGTTTCGATTTGTAGCTTAAGGGTTTGCTTAAATTTCGTTTTTTTGATGGCTTTGATAGGGCGTTTTAAAATTACGATATAGTCGCAGGTTGGAAGAGACGTTTTTGTTTGACGAAAACTCTCTCGGATAATTCTTTTTATAGTATTTCGATCTACTGCTCGCTTAGCGTTGCGTTTAGCTACTACAATCCCAAGGCGCGGTTGTCCAATTGCGTTTTCTCTTGACAGTATCGTAAAGAATTCGCTGTTCGATTTTATTGCTTTATCAAAGACTCGAGTATATTGGCTTGCGTTTTGTAGCCGGTCTAGATGTGTGTACGCGTTTCTTTTAACTTGCAAAAATTCTTGTTAAAAAATCAATAGCAAAAACTATGGTCGTCTTGTTTGCGGACAAAGACGTGCGCGACCACGTGCACGACGAGCATTGATTACAGCACGACCACCTTTTGTTTTCATTCTAGCTCTAAAGCCATGCGTTCGTGCGCGCTTTAAATTACTAGGTTGATATGTGCGTTTCATATTATTCCAATTTAAATTTTAGTTAGTTCGTATTCCATCGATTTAATTATTCTATTTTAGTAAATGATTATTGCATTTACATTGCCACTACTTTTATATACTTAGAATAATTATTTAATAAGGTGCGCAAAAATAATCGCGCTACTAACATTTGTCAACGATTATTGTCTGACATTAAACAGTGGATAACAATCCTATTACTGGATAGACTGATCTACCCCTTAACGATTTTACAACAATTATAAACTTACGGGAGTAGGCAGCGTGGCGAATGTTCTCTGGAAATCCTGTGTTCACAAACTTGAATCTGAGTTATCCGAACAACAACTTAATACTTGGATCCGCCCTCTACACGCAATAGAGGAGAATGGCGGTTTAACCCTGCTAGCACCCAACCGTTTTGTGCTTGATTGGGTACAAGATAATTTTCTTGCGCGTATCGACGAGTTAATCGCTGCCAACAATAAATGCGAGCGTCCGGTATGTCTTGAAATAGGCAGTAATAAACACCCAGCCACAACGACGAAACAGGCTGAAAAAATACAAGTCGTAAGTTCAGCTGCTTCCAAGTTACAAAATTTTAGCCACAACCTGAATCCAAATTTCACCTTTGACACCTTTGTTGAAGGCAAATCCAACCAGCTCCCTAAGGCAGCCGCCTTACAGGTAGCCAATCACCCGGGAGCCGCATACAACCCTTTGCTTATCTATGGTGGTGTGGGGTTAGGTAAAACACACTTGTTGCATGCGATTGGCAACCAGATGTTGGTGCAAAATCCTGCTGCGAAGATTTTATATTTACACTCCGAGCGTTTCGTAGCGGATATGGTGAAAGCATTACAACATAACGCTATCAGTGAATTTAAGCGTTTTTATCGCACTGTAGATGCGTTATTGATTGACGATATTCAATTTTTTGCTGGTAAAGAGCGCTCTCAAGAAGAATTTTTTCATACTTTTAATACTTTGCTTGAGGGCCAACGACAGGTAATACTTACTTGCGACCGCTATCCCAAAGAAGTTGAAGACTTACAAGAGCGCTTGAAGTCACGTTTCGGGTGGGGCTTAACGCAATCCATTGAGCCGCCTGAATTAGAGACTCGCGTTGCCATCATGCAACGCAAAGCAGAATTACTACAGATTGAATTACCCAGTGATGTCGCCTTTTTCATTGGTAAGCGTATTCGTTCCAATATCCGTGAACTTGAAGGCGCGCTTCGCAGAGTCATCGCAAACGCACAATTTACCGGATCAGCGATTACTCTAGACTTTGCCAAAGAAGCTTTACATGATTTATTAGCTTTACAAGACAAGCTTGTCACGATCGATAATATCCAAAAAACAGTAGCTGAATTTTTTAAAATTCGCGTCTCAGATTTACTTTCTGCACGACGCAGTCGTTCAATCACACGTCCTCGGCAAATAGCAATGAGTTTAGCCAAAGAACTAACCAATCACAGTTTGCCTGAAATTGGTGATGCCTTCGGTGGCCGGGATCATACAACGGTGTTGCATGCTTGCAGAAAAATAAAAAGTTTAAGGGAAAGCGATTCGCGTATTAACGATGATTACATCAATCTATTACGCAACTTAAACAATTAAAACAGCAACAATTTAATATCACTGTTGATTGGCTGTGTAAAAAAAGTGATATAGTTTGTAAAGCTTTTGTAATGCAGATTTATACCTATACTAAACAGCATAAAAGAACGCTTACTAAACTACTTTTTCTCAAGTTAAATCTACTTAAGATATTGACTTTAAACAAGTAATTAATGTTATCCACAGCAAAAGAGCCGTTCTATAACAACTACTAATTATATAAATAATGCAGTTATCTATAACACGTGAAGATCTGTTAAAACCCCTACAACAAATTATAGGTGCTGTTGAGCGCAGGCAAACCATGCCCGCACTCAGTAATCTGTTAATCCGGGGCGACGACCAGGCTATAACGATCACTGCAACGGATTTAGAGGTTGAATTAGTTGCCAATTTAGAATTCGGGCTAGAAGACCAGGGGACAACCACAATACCGGCTAGAAAACTCTTAGATATATGCCGCTCTTTACCTGAACAAGCAAAAATTACTATCAACTCCAGTAATGAAAAAGTAAAAGTGAGCTCAGGTCGAAGCCGCTTTTCACTGGTGACACTCCCGGCCGAAGATTTTCCTACAATTGACGACCTTGAGCTGGATCAAAATGTTGTTATTAGCGAAGGCAAATTTAAAGCATTGATCGACAAAACAGCTTTTGCAATGGCACAACAAGATGTGCGTTATTATCTAAATGGATTGTTGTTGGAAGTGGACACGGAACAGATTCGCACAGTCGCAACGGATGGTCATCGATTAGCACTCTCACAGCTAGATCATAAGTCGGATATCGAAGGCTCCAGACAGATCATACTGCCACGCAAAGGAGTGCAGGAGTTACAGCGTTTATTGAGCAGTGAAGATGACAACATCACAGTTGCTTTAGGTAAGAATCATATCCGTGTCAATCTTGCCAATTTGCAATTTACCTCGAAGTTAATCGATGGACGTTTTCCCGAGTATCAACGGGTGTTGCCTGAGGAGAGCGATAATCGCGCGAAAATTGATAAAGTACAGCTAAAACAAGCGCTTACACGAGCATCGATCTTGTCGAATGAGAAATATAAAGGCATAAGATTAATCCTCGATAACAATTCTTTAGTCATTCAAGCGCATAACCCTGAGCATGAAGAAGCTGAAGATGAAATTGAAATTGAATATTCTGGAGATCGTTTAGAGGTTGGTTTTAATGTTGTGTACCTATTGGATGTGCTCAATGTTTTAGATTCTGATGCAGTTGAGGTAATTATTCAGGATGCGAATAGTAGTGCCTTAATTATTTCACCTGACACACAGGCAAGTCGTTACGTTGTAATGCCAATGCGTCTTTAGCCAAAACCCTACTACCCGCATTGGCGCTGAAAACACTCCTGGTTCAAAACCTAAGGATTATTCAACAACTCGAAATTTCTCTGGCAGCTGATGCCAATTTATTTGTTGGCGAGAATGGCGCAGGTAAAACCAGTATTCTTGAAGCGATTGATATCCTCAGTCGCGGGCGTTCATTTCGGGAACGGCGCACCCAGGCTTTGCTACGAAAAGACAGTAATGATCTAGTTATAAGCAGCGCCTTAATTCCTGCTGGCGAGGAAATTTATCTAGGAATCCAGAAGTCTGCAAGACAAACCCTCCTTCATTTGAACCAGGAAAAGGTAAGCTCGATTTCCACCCATGCGAGTTATTTACCTGTTGTTAGCCTGCATCCAGATTCACATCGACTGATTCAGGGTGGCGGAAAGTATCGTAGAAAATATATGGATTGGTCAGCGTTTCACGTGGAACCTTCTTTTCTTCAATACTGGCGTAACTACAGCAAATGTTTAAAACAGCGCAATCAAGCCCTACGCGATCAATGTACAGCAGAAGAATTGTCCGTATGGACTGGAGAATTGAACGAATATGCCAACTCTGTAGATCGCGTAAGATCGGAACTTTTTGCGCAACTTAATCGCTTAATCGACGAATATAGTAGTAAATTGATGCCAGAAGCGGAAGTTAATATCAGCTACTACCGTGGTTGGCCAGAGGAATTAGTACTAGAAGATGCGCTACGGGAAGCTCTTGCTCAAGAACGACACATAAAAACCACTCGCTTAGGACCTCATCGCGCGGATCTTAGGTTGTTCCTAAATGGGCAAGAGGCTGCGGCGGCAGCTTCTAGAGGCCAGCAAAAACTATTAGCAGCTTGTCTCTTACTTGCCCAGATCAAGCACATCCAGCAAACCCGCTCTCAAAAGTGTGTTGTGTTGCTAGACGACATCAGAGCCGAATTGGATCAAGAGCATGCTCATGCGCTACTGACTGCCTTGCAAGAGCTTGGCTGTCAGGTGTTTATTACCGCAATCGATCAGGAGCAAAATGATCTGACCGGGTGGCAAGATGTAAAGGTGTTTCACGTGAAACAAGGCGTTTGTAAAGCAATGAAGTAAATAATAAAAATTCATTTATTAAGCAAGGATTTGCAAGCCCTCAACGCTTAGGCTTGGTATAATATGCGACTTATAAATTAACGCTGAAACACAATGTCTGACGATTCAAAAAAGTCTAAAAAATCATCAAAATCTAAAGAAACCTCCTACGATTCCACCAATATCAAAGTCCTAAAAGGCCTTGAGGCTGTCCGCAAGCGCCCAGGCATGTATATCGGTGACACCGACGATGGAACTGGCTTGCATCACATGGTGTTCGAGGTGGTGGACAACTCTATTGATGAGGCTTTAGCGGGTCACTGCAATGACATACAGGTCATCATCCATGCCGATGGTTCGGTAACTGTCTTCGATGATGGGCGTGGTATACCTGTCGACATGCACGAAGAAGAAAATCGTTCTGCAGCAGAAGTGATTATGACGGTACTCCATGCCGGCGGTAAGTTTGACGATAATTCTTATAAAGTTTCAGGTGGCTTACACGGGGTGGGGGTTTCGGTGGTTAACGCACTTTCTTCCAAACTTGTTTTGTCGATTAACCGCAATGGGTTTAATCATAAACAGGAATACAATCTAGGCGAACCACAACACCCTTTGAAGAAAGGTGAGAAAACAAGTAAGACCGGTACCAGTATTCGTTTTACGCCTAGCCCTGAAATATTCAGCGACACAACGTTTCACTACGATATTTTAGCTAAGCGTTTACGTGAATTGTCGTTTTTAAATTCTGGAGTATGTATTACTCTCAAGGACGAGCGCTCAGAAAAAAGTGATAAATTTCAATATGATGGAGGAATCCGAGCGTTTGTTGAGCACTTAAATACCAAGAAAACACCACTGCATGATACGGTCATTTATATCGATACCGAGCGCCAAAATGTCGGTATAGAAGTGGCATTACAGTGGAACGATTCTTATCAAGAAAATATTTTTTGTTTCACTAATAACATTCCGCAGCGTGATGGCGGAACCCATTTGGCAGGACTTCGCGGTGCATTAACGCGCTCGCTCAATCAATATATCGAAAAACAGGGCGTAGCCAAAAAACATAAAATCACCATGACGGGAGATGATGCGCGCGAAGGACTTACTGCAGTATTGTCCGTTAAAGTTCCGGATCCAAAATTTTCCTCGCAGACTAAAGATAAATTAGTGTCATCCGAAGTGAAGGGTGTAGTGGACTCTGCGCTCTCTGAAGCATTACAAGATTTTTTAATGGAAAGCCCTGCCGAAGCGAAAGCGATCGTAAATAAAATTGTTGAAGCAGCGCGGGCACGCGAGGCGGCACGTAAAGCGCGCGAAATGACACGACGTAAAGGTGCTTTGGATGTTGCAGGCTTACCCGGTAAGTTGGCTGACTGCCAAGAAAAAGATCCTGCGTTGTGTGAATTATTTTTAGTTGAGGGTGATTCTGCAGGAGGCTCTGCAAAACAAGCACGCGACCGCCATACACAAGCTATTTTGCCTTTAAAAGGAAAAATTCTGAATGTTGAAAAGGCGCGTTTTGACAAAATGCTTTCATCCGTTGAGGTGGGGACATTAATTACTGCACTCGGTTGTGGTATCGGCAAAGAAGAATTTGATCCGGACAAACTTCGTTATCACAGAATTATAATTATGACAGATGCTGATGTAGACGGATCGCATATTCGCACTTTGTTGTTAACGTTTTTTTATCGACAAATGCCAGAACTCATCGAGCGAGGTTATATTTATATCGGTCAACCACCGTTATACAAAGTTAAGAAAGGTAAGCAAGAAACATACATTAAAGATGACGCAGAACTTAATGCGCATCTCATGCAACAAGCATTAGATGGAGCGAGTTTACATGTAAACGCAAAAGCGCCTGCAATTTCTGGAACCGCATTAGAAGAACTTAGCAAAAATCATTTTGTTGCAATGTCTACGATCCAAAGATTAAGTCGTACGCATGAAAAAGAAGTATTGCTTCAAATGTTAAGCCATCCTGCGCCAGAAATTGATTCTACTGAAAACAAAAAAGCACGAACTGCTTTGAGCAAATGGTTTAATTTGCTCGCCGAGGAACTAAATCAACAACAAACTGCAGGAACAAAATATACCGTTACCGAAGATTGGGATAATTCGCCCGGACAACTCACAATGGTGAAGTGGGTTCATGGTTTAGCTAAAGACGACAACTTTAGTGAAGAATTTTTTACTTCAGCGGATTATCAATTGCTAAGAAATTTTGCAAACCAATTAGATGGTTTACTAGAAGAAGGTGCTTTCATGCAGCGCGGTGAACGCAAGTTTGAAAGCCGAGATTTTATCGCCATCATGTCCTGGTTAATGGAAGAAGCTAAACGTGGGCAAACCATTCAACGTTATAAAGGTTTAGGTGAAATGAACCCTGATCAATTATGGGAAACCACTATGGATCCAGATGTGCGACGCATGATGCAAGTCAAAATTGAAGATGCTATCGCCGCTGATGAAGTATTTACCACCTTAATGGGAGATCAGGTTGAACCACGCAGAGATTTCATCGAGCAAAATGCATTGGCGGCAACCAATATTGATGTTTAGTGAAGAATAAAAAACACTAAATATTATTGAGTTAGTCAGAATTAAATAAGCATTGGTCCCCGTAGAACTAGTGTAGATAGTTGATTTTAAAGAAAATACCCCCATATTAGTTGATAAATAGCAAAGTATTTCAATCTAAAAACTAGGGAGCATATATGGGTATCGGTAGCATCGTTTTTTTAGCCATCATTGTAGTTTTGGTTGGCTACTTCATCGTAATTTATAACAACCTAGTTAACTTAAAACATGCAGTAAGCAAAGCATGGTCAAATATTGACGTGTTGTTAAAGCAACGTCACGATGAAATTCCAAAACTGGTTGAAGTGTGTAAGCAATACATGGGTTATGAACAAGAAACACTTACCAAAGTAATGGAGGCCCGCACAAGAGTTTCAAATGCACAGCAATCTGGAGACATGAATGCACTCGGTTCTGCCGAAGGCATGTTGCGCATGGGTTTGGGTAATTTATTTGCTGTTGCTGAAGAGTATCCAGAGCTGAAAGCTAATGAAACATTTAACCATTTACAACAACGTATTTCTGGTTTAGAGAATTCTATCGCTGATCGACGTGAATTTTATAATGAAAGCGTGAATCGCAATAATGTACGTATCGAACAGTTTCCTGACATTATTGTTGCTCGTGCTATGGCGTTTAAGGCTTTCGATCTGCTTGAGTTTGCTGAATCAGAAACTCAAGATGTAGATGTAAAAGCGTTGTTTACGTAGTTAATAATTTTTTAACTTTTCCTTTCTACTAATGCAGTTGGCAAATCACTTTAGTCAAGGTGATTGGTTTTTAATAACTGTTCTTATTATTGCTGCAATTGCCTGCTTGTTTGCGGCACTGCGCATGTTTCATCGCGCACGTTTAATTGAAGATATGCCTACTTCTAAAATTCGCTCTTGTCCGCAAGGTTATGTTGAACTTTTTGGAACCGCAAAGTGGATGGAGGGGCCTGAAATACAAGCTCCTTTAAGTGGATTACCCTGTGTTTGGTATTCATTTACGGTGGAAGAATACATTCCACAATCTAAACAAAAGTGGCGACGTATCAATAGCGGCGTGAGTGATCAGTTATTTTTACTTGAGGACGATACGGGCGCGTGTGTAGTAGACCCGGATGATGCAGAAGTAACACCCACATCAAGTACAACCTGGTATGGCAATGAGCGTATAGGCCCACGAACCCATACTTCACCATTAGACATTTTAACAAGCGCACTTATGCAATCCGGGCAGAAATACCGTTATACAGAAAAACGCATTGATGTGTATGAATCTTTGTATGCAATAGGTGAGTTTTGTTCAATCGGCACGGATTATCGCCAAAGTATAAAAGAAGCTGTACTTGAAAAGTTGCGTGTTTTAAAACGAGATAAAGAAAAGCTTGCAACCTATGATAAGAATCAAGACGGTCAAATTGATGAAAACGAATGGCAACAAGCGCGGATTGATGCCAAGCAAGCTGCGGTGGAGGATCAATTAGCCAAACCTATGCCACAGCGCATGCATATGCTGAAAAAACCACAAACAAAAAAATATCAGCCTTTTTTACTCTCTACTAAATCAGAATCCCACATATCAAGAAATAACCGAATCTTTTCTGCAGGGCTGGCTTCTTTGTTTGTTTTGTTTATAACCAGCATCTTTTTAAAAATAACAGGTGTTTTCTAGAGCTGTAAATAAAAAGACGTCTCAGTTGAATTAAGTTCAGGCATAATGCTTGGTTATGCAAATAAAAGTTGTTTTAATTTTATTACTTATTCTTAGTACTCCTCTGTATGCCCAGGAGTTTGCATATGTAACGGATTCATTGCGACTGCGTTTATATACTGATGCTAACGACAGTAGTGATGTATTAGCTACGTTAGAAAGTGGCGATTCCGTTGAAGTGCTTGAAACTCTCGGCGGGTTTAGTCGAGTGATTACAAATGATGGTACTGAGGGATGGGTGAAATCGGCTTTTTTGGTAAGTGAGCCGCCAGCAAAATTATTGTATTACTCGGTTAGTGAACAAAATGAAGAATTACAAGCACAGCTCACGGAACTACAAAACAACTTGTCCGCATCATCAACAACAAACAATGAAGCAGACAGTAAACTGATTGCAGAACTACAAACTGCATTGGCAAATGAACAAGAGCTTAATCAAAAACTGCAACAACAAATCACAGATGTAGAACACAGTCAGGTTAATCAAACTACGAACCCACCTGTATCGGATCAATTATCGGCGAAAGCATTTCCCAGTTTTGAAAATAAAGTTTGGTTGATAGCAGGCATACCATTGCTACTAATAATCATAGGCTTTTTATTGGGCATGAAATTTTCAAACGGCCGCATGCGCAAGCGTTTACATGGTTTCACGCTTAAATAGATATTAATCAATGAAAATAGCCTCTTGGAACGTAAATTCATTACGCGTGCGCTTACCGCAAGTGTTGGAATGGTTGCAAGATAATCCTGTGGATGTGTTGGCATTACAGGAAACTAAAATGGTCGATGAAGATTTCCCAGTGCAAGAAATCAATAAAGCCGGTTATCAGGTTCAGTATGCAGGGCAAAAGACGTATAACGGTGTTGCTGTTCTTTCTAGATTGGATGGAACAGATGTAATTACTGATATACCTGGCTTGGATGACCCACAACGGCGAATTCTAGCGGTCACGATTGATGATATACGCGTGCTGAACCTTTATGTAGTAAACGGCAAAGAAGTGGGCTCAGACAAATATGAATATAAGCTTGACTGGCTGAAGAAAGTGACTGCCTTCATCAAAAAAGAAATAGAAAAATACCCTAATTTCGTCGTATTAGGTGATTTTAATATTGCCCCGGAAGATGCCGATGTGCATGACCCGCTTGCTTGGAAAGATAAAGTGCTTTGTAGCGATAAGGAACGCCAAGCGCTCCAAGCCATTATTGATTTGGGGTTTGTTGATACATTCAGACTGTTTGATCAAGAGGAAAATACATTCAGCTGGTGGGATTACCGCGCCGCTGGATTTCGTCGTAACTTGGGTTTGCGTATCGATCTCATCTTGGCCAGTGCGGCACTGGAGGGAAACTGCGCTTTTAGTGTGGTGGACAAAGCCCCTCGAAGTAATGAACGCCCCTCCGATCATGCCCCGGTGATGGCGGAGTTCATGTAGCGATCAGCCGCGAATGTCTGATATGTTGTAGCCATAATACGCGAAAATCTAAAAAAGATGTAAAAAAGTTGCTTTTTGAATGCTAGATTTTAGGTATCTCAATGCTCCGTAGTCTATGCCTTAACTTTTTTGTCAGCATACTCTGCAAACAATATCAGTGTTTTTGGTGTGATCTTGATTAGTTAGTTTCAATCCGTGTTTGCTGAATATAAAAAAGATTCGCACTTGGCATCCTTTGATAGTTAAGACAAACTTCGTTCTTCAAATCCACTAACGTGAGGTGTTAAAAAATGCGCAACATTATGGTGATTAATTCAAAGGGTGGTTCAGGTAAGTCTACAGTGGCGACTAATTTGGCTTCCTATTTTGCTTCGCAGGGTAAAAGCGTAGTCATAATGGATTATGACCCACAAGGAAGCAGCATGTCTTGGTTAGAGGCCAGATCTTCCGCGAGACAACCCATTCAAGGAATTGCCGCATATAAAAAGAATGCCAAACGTCCTAGCCGTAAAACAGAATTTGTGATTCATGATGCTCCAGCTGGTAAGCATGGCGGTGAGTTGAGCAAGATGATAAATAAAGCTCAGACCATTCTGATTCCGGTTCTCCCTTCTCCCATTGATATGCGCGCCGTAATTGATTTCATTACAGAAATTAAAAAATCTGCACCGGTGCAACGTAAAAAAGCCAAGCTTGCATTGATAGCCAATCGCTCACGTGATTACACCAACATATATTGGGAGCTGGATGACTTACTTAGCCGGCAACGCATTCCGTTTTTAACTATGCTGCGTGATAGTCAAAACTATATTAAAGCGGCTGAACGAGGACTGGGCATATTTGAAATGGCCCCTGCAGCCACCGAGCTTGACCGAGAAATGTGGGAGCCCATCATAAAGTGGGTGAAAAGTAGACGAAGTCGACCGTAAACTTAATGGGCTAGTCATAATTGCTTGCCACACTTTCTTTATCGAAAATTACCAGAGAGTGTAGCCGTGAGATGTATGTCCAAGTTATTAAAATATATTTATACAATCGCAACATGCTTATTATGTGCGGCCACCATTTCTAGCTACTCAGTGTTTGCGGTTTCAGAATTAAGTCCTAACGATAAAGCAGATTACGTAGTTGTTAAAAAAACTGAGCGCAAGCTCTATCTTTATCGCGGCAGTGAAATTTTAAAAACTTATCGCATTGCACTTGGCAAACAACCCGACGGCCATAAGATACGCGAAGGAGATTCACGTACCCCGGAAGGTCGTTACATTCTAGATTGGCGTAATCCAAATAGTAAATTTTATCGCTCGATTCATATTTCCTACCCGAGTAGAACTGATTTTCGTGATGCTCGTGAACGTGGTGACTCCCCGGGCGGTGCAATCATGATTCATGGCCAACCGACTAGCTGGGTAGAAAAAACAAAACTTTTATTTAATCAAGATGATTGGACCGAGGGCTGTATTGCAGTTCAAAACCATGAAATGGATGAGATTTGGAATGCAGTGGATGATGGAACACCAATTGAGATTATTCCTTGAACACATTTAAAAGTTTGATTTGAAATTCACAACCTCAATTTTTTAAATTATCGGACTCTAACCTGTACGCGTCATCCAAGACGCGACTCTTGTTCGTACATCCCTGTACTCACTATTTAGCGAAAACTTTTTTAAGTAAATCAGTTGTGCGTGCAACCGGGTCGGTGCGTATCTTGGCTTCTTCAACAGCAAGATAGTGAAAGATGCCATCCATGCCTTTTTCAACCACGTAACTACTGAGATCCGATTTTACGTCCGGTACTAATGGTATTTTTTTGTATTGACCGATTGCGTTGTCATAACTTTGGATCGCTCCAGCTTCTGCAAGGCTGTCGTTTACAATCGGTGTGAATTCTTTTACTAGGTCAGGCGTCATTTTGGATTGAAAATAACGTGTTGCAGCATCATTTTCTCCAGCAAGTATATTTCGCGCGTCATCTAAAGTCATTGCTTGAATCGCATTCATAAATAACTCTTTAGCTTTAGGTGTGGCAATCTCCGCGGCACGATTTAAACGTAATTCTAAATCATCCAGCATGTCGCTCATGCCAACTTTTTCTAAAGAGGATTGCACTTTTTGCAGGCTATTTGGTAGAGGAATATGAATATTTGGATCTCCATTAAATCCATTGGTAGTACCCAATTGATTCACCACTAAGTCAGAGCCAACACGTAAAGCTTCTTTTAAGCCAGAAGCAATTTCACCATCGGTTAGATCGCTCGCGGAAGAGCTTACCCCTGAATCTTCTAATAATTCTTTGGCTTTATCGAACCAGCTTGCTTGTAAAGTTCCAGCTAGCAAAAATATTGAAACTGTAATTGCGGTTACTGTAAATTTCATGCGATCACCTAATTGTTATTATTGTTTTGATGTAACAAAACTATTTTTGTTCAACAAACCCTAAATTTTCTTCCAAATTATGTCTATACCACAGATATATGGATAACAATATAGCAGGCACACCGAGTAAAGCGGCATAAATAAAAAAGTCTATATAGCCATATGCATCAACTACTTTACCCGAAAATCCGCCTATTAATTTAGGGAAAAACACCATCAGAGAACTGAACAACGCATATTGTGTGGCAGTGTAAGCCCGGTTGGTTAAGCCAGATAAATAGGCGATAAAACTAGTACCAGCTATACCTCCGCTTAAATTATCTGCGCTGATAACCATGATTAATGGAATTATTTTGGGCTCTTGTGTGGCCAACCACGCAAACACTAAATTAGTTAGCGCTACTAATAATGCTGAAATTATTAACATGCGCATTACCCCATAACGCATTACAAGCACACCACCCAGCAGCGCACCAAAAATCGTTACAAACAAACCAAAAGTTTTTGATGCCCACGCTATTTGGTGCTCGGTGTACTGCATATCGGCATAAAACGGACCGGACATCACCCCCATGGCAATATCACTCATACGAAATACACTAATAAAAGTAAGAATGATCAATGCAGCAACTAAGCTATTGCGTGTAAAAAAATCCACAAAAGGACAAACGACTGCTCCTAAGAACCATGCGAAAAGCCTACGAAGCGGGGCTGGTAAAATTCCGTCGCGCGCTAAAAAACCCACTACACGTTCTTCATTGCGCCAGGTATCTTGCGAAATGTGTTGTTCAGGTTCGGAAATGAGAAGCGTTGTGAAGACGCCTATCAACATTGCACAACCCATTACGGCATAAGCAATGTTCCAGCTATAGCTACCGGCAATGAAAAAGGCACCTGCGCCCGCCAATAACATACCTATGCGATAACCGAGTTGATAAGTTCCTGCCATGGCGCCTTGTTTGTTAACCGGAACTGATTCAATACGCCAAGCATCAATACTTATATCCTGAGTTGCAGAAGAAAATGCAACCAGTAAAGCAAACCACACTAAGAGTTGTAATTGAGAAGTGGGGTGGGTGTTAGCAATAGCTAATAAGCCAACAATCACGCCTATTTGTGCAAGCATCATCCAACTTCTGCGTTGTCCTAAAAAATTACCAAGCAAAGGTATTCTTAAACGATCAACTAATGGTGCCCACACAAACTTGAATCCATATAACAACGCAACCCAAGAAATATAACCAATCGTTGTGCGATCAATACCTTCTTTGCGCAACCAATATGACAAAGTACCAAATACTAATAAGAGTGGAAGGCCGGCTGAAAAACCTAAAAAAAGCATGGCTAAAACTTTTTTTTCTTTGTAAACGCTTAGCGCTTCTAGCCAGGTAATATTTGTATTTTTAGTGTTCAAACTTTTAAATCATAGTCAATTAACAATGGAGCATGATCAGAAAAGCGTTCGGTTTTATAGATACTAGACTTTTTTGCGGTATTGTTTAGTTTTGGTGAAGCTATGTGGTAATCAATACGCCACCCCACATTTTTTGCCCAGGCTTGTCCGCGATTAGACCACCATGTGTATTGATCTTCTTGTTGATTAAGTTCACGGAACACATCGATATACCCGACTTCATCAAACAATGTATCCAACCATGCACGTTCTTCCGGCAGAAATCCGGAATTCTTCTGATTACCGCGCCAATTTTTTAAATCGATTTCTTTGTGGGCAATATTCCAATCTCCACATAGGATGTAATTCTTACGGCGGCGCTTTAGATTTTTCAAATGTTGCATGAAAGAATCCATGAAGCGAAATTTAGCTTGTTGGCGCTCTTCGCTAGAAGATCCTGAAGGAGCATATAATGAGACCACTGCAAGCTTATCGAATTGCAACTCTAAGTAACGACCCTCATCATCAAATTCTCGATCGCCGTAACTACGAACGACTTTTTGAGGCGCATGTTTACTATACACTGCAACGCCGCTATAGCCTTTTTTAATTGCATCTACATAATAGCAATGATAACCCTTAGGGAAATAAACCGGATCTTCTTCCAACTGGTGTATTTGGGCTTTGGTTTCCTGAACACATACTACGTCAGCTTTTTGTTTTTTTAACCAATCAAAAAACCCTTTACGCGCAGCCGCACGAATACCGTTAACATTAATCGTTATGATGCGCATAGATGAAAACTGATTGGTCCAATTGCAGCTGGTTTTAGTACACTAGCAAAGATCAAATAAGAAAAGTATCTATATGAAAAATAGTTCTAAATTTATTCAATTTGCCATCCAGCAAGGTGTTTTACAATTTGGCGAGTTCACTCTTAAATCTGGAAGGATAAGCCCTTACTTCTTTAATGCTGGCTTATTTAACGACGGTCAAGCATTGGATCAATTAAGTCAATTTTACGCACAAGCCATCGTAGACTCAGAAATAAAATTCGATATGTTATTTGGTCCAGCTTATAAAGGCATTCCATTAGTGACTGCGGTTTCGATGACTTTAGCACGAGAGCACGGACGAAGTTATCCTTATGCATTTAATCGCAAAGAGAAAAAAACTTATGGAGATGGTGGACAGATTGTAGGGGCCCCTCTAGCAGGTAGAGTTTTGATCATTGATGATGTGATTACTGCCGGTACCGCAATAAATGAAGCGACTGAGATCATTTCGAATCTAGATTCAAATGCGCAAGCTGTGGGTGTCATTATTGCTTTTGATCGACAAGAAACGGGTCAGGACCATTCATTGTCGGCCGTACAGCAAGTGGAGCAGGATCTAAAGCTAAGCGTCGTAGCGGTGGCTCAAGTCAATGAACTTGTTGAATATGCAGAATCTAATCACTTATATGATGAGCATTTACCTGCATTGAAGAAATATCTGGATCAATACCAGATAAAACCATAAAAATACTAAGGTTATAGTTATGATCAAATCCCTATACTTTAAGCCAAATTTTTATGACGAGTGAGCAAAGTTTAGCGATCAAACTAGTGTTTGTCGCTCAACCTAAAATACAAATAATAGTAAAATTTCCAGTAATGAAGCATTAACCAGGTTGGTTTAATCAAAAATATACTCAAAGTTTATATGCGACAAACTAAGAAATTCATAGCTTTATTATTTTTCTCAATTCTAATGACGGCTGGTGTCGCAAATGCCGAGTTTTATCGCTGGGTAGATGATGAAGGCACAATTCATTACAGCGATAAGCTCCCTCCAAGTAAATCACAACGCGCACAGGATGTGCTCAATGATCATGGACGAGTAGTAAAAAATATACCGGCCCCAAAAACCGTGGGTGAAATAGAAGCAGAGCAACGTCTTGCAAAACAAGAGGAAGAGAAGCGTAAAAAAGTTGAAGAGGCGGAACGTCGAGACCAAGTACTCATGGCAATGTACTTATCGGTTGAGGATATTGAATTAGTACGCGATGAAAGAATTGAAACTGTAGATTCTGCAATTCGAATTACAAATTTACGTAAAGAAAAATTTAACAAAAAGCTAACTGATTTAGATGTCTCTGAACAGCGTTTCAAGGCAAATGGACAAGATGCACCACCATGGTTAATTAAAAGCCGAAAGCATTATCAAGAACAGCTTGCTAATGTTGAAGATATCCTAGCCATTAAAGAAAAAGAAAAACTAAAAATTAAAAAACGTTTTGCAGGCGATATAAATCGTTATATCGAGTTAAAAGATCCAGAGTTAGCTGCTCAGTAAAGTCCCTACACCACGGTCTGTAAGTAATTCCAATAAGACGGCATGTTGTACACGTCCGTCAATAATATGCGCAGTGTTGACCCCAGAGGAAATTGCATCCCATGCACATCTTACTTTAGGTAACATTCCGCCCTTGATAATATTCCCAGCAATTAATTCTTGTATTTCTTCATAATTAAGCCCGGTTAAAAGCTCACCATTTTTTTGAACACCAGGAGTATTGGTAAGCAAGATTAATTTCTCTGCTTTGAGTTCCATGGCAATATTGCCCGCCACGATGTCAGCATTAATATTCAATGATTCGTTATTTTCTCCCAAGCCAATGGGTGCGATAACAGGTATTAATTGGTGATAATGTAGCTGCGTTATTGCACTAGTATTGACATTTTTTATTTCACCCACATGACCTAAATCTGCTGATGTGTTTTTAAGCTTCATACGCCTAGCTTGTATTAATCCATCTGCTTTACCTGTAATTCCTTTTGCTCTACCACCATGTTGACTAATAAGTTCTACAATTTCCTTGTTTACAACTCCATATAAAACATCTTCAACAATGCGCATGGTCTCATCGTCAGTCACGCGCATGCCTTCGATAAACTCACTTGGTTTGCCATGATTTTCCAAGGTCTGGCCTATCTGTGGCCCACCACCATGTACAATGATAGGGAACATGCCTACTTGTTTGAGGAGCACCATGTCGCGTGCAAAACTACTTTTTAATTCTTCATCCACCATAGCGTTGCCGCCATATTTAATGACGATAGTTTTACCAGAGAATCTTTGTATATAAGGCAGGGCCTCTGTTAACACTCTTGCAATAGTTTCAGCGGTACTTTGCTGCATGAGGAATAACTGCGTAAGAAAAATTAATTAAAATGGCAATTGAAGACTAGAGTCTATATTAGTCATTTGTGCACGAAAGTCATTTTTAATGTTTTCTATAATATTTTCATCATCGGCTTCAAAACGAATTACCAAAGAAGGTGTTGTATTAGAAGCGCGCACCAGACCCCAACCATTTTTATAATCAGCACGAATTCCATCTATAGTGGTAATTTTTGCATCTGGTAAGTCGACAGAGTTTGCAAATTTTTTCATGAAACTGTGTTGAGCACCGTCTTTATCAAAATTTATATTGATTTCTGGTGTACTTAATGAATTCGGTAAAGTAGCAAATAACTCACTACTGGATAAATCTTGGTTAGAAATAATTTCTAAAAGACGTGCGGCACTATAAAGCGCATCATCAAAACCATACCACCTTTCTTTAAAGAAGATATGGCCACTCATTTCACCTGCCAATTCAGCGCCTGTTTCATGCATTTTGTTTTTAATAAAAGAATGTCCGGTTTTCCACATAATAGCCTCTCCACCGGCTTCCTCAATTACAGTGGCTAAGTTGCGCGATGATTTCACATCAAAAATAATTTTTGCCCCGGGCTTTCTCGATAACACATCGCGAGCGTAAAGCATCATTTGCCGGTCTGCCCACAATACTTCTCCTTTATTGTCAATGACTCCAACACGATCTCCATCACCGTCAAAGGCCAAGCCAAGATCTAAATTATTTTCCATAACGCAGCTTATTAAATCTTCTAAGTTTTTGGGGTCACTGGGATTAGGGTGATGGTTCGGAAAGCTTCCATCTACATCACAATATAGATCATAAATTTCACAACCCAAACTTTTAAATAAAGTCAAAGCAGACGGCCCTGCAACACCATTGCCGCAATCAATACCAATTCGCAGAGTTCGAGAAAGTTTAATGTCTTCACAAATTGTTGTGATGTAATCTTCTAATAGCTGATGTTTTTCAATTGAACCTGCATCATGTTTCAATTGCTTAGCAATAATGCATTGGTAAATTGCCTGGATATCGTCACCGTGCAGGGTTTTGTTATCCATTACCATCTTAAGTCCGTTATATTCCGGCGGGTTATGGCTGCCAGTAACCATCACACCTGCGCCTGTATTGAGTTTATGCGTGGCATAGTACAAAACAGGTGTAGGTACTTCGCCAATATCAATTACTTTGCAACCGCTGGTTTGCAAGCCCTGGCTTAAATGCTGCGCTAATAGCGGGCTTGAATCTCGACCATCTCTACCAACAACTACAGTTCTACTATTTGGATATAAACTGCCCAGGGCATGACCTACTAACTCGGCTACTTCTGGAGTTAGAGCAGTTTCTACTACGCCGCGAATGTCGTAGGCACGGAATATATTTGCGTCTATGTTCATTGAAATTTATAGGAAAGTGGTTAATGGTTTTAGGATAACAATTATCAACCAGTACCAGTGTGACCAAAGCCTCCTTCACCTCGATCCGATGCAGTGAATTCTTCTACAATTTCAAATTCCGTTTGCACAATGGGTACGATTACAAGCTGTGCAATCCGGTCACCAACATTGACTTCAAAATTTTCTGATCCGCGATTCCATAACGAAACCATTAACGGGCCTTGATAATCTGAATCAATCAATCCGACAAGATTACCCAGCACGATACCGTGTTTATGCCCTAAACCCGAGCGCGGCAAAATGGTCGCTGCAAGTCCAGGGTCTTCAATATAAATAGAAATTCCAGTAGGGATTAAAAGCGTTTCACCAGGTTTAATTTGTACAGTTGTATCAATACAGGCACGCAGGTCCATACCTGCTGACCCCGCAGTTGCATATGTGGGTAAGGGAATTTCTTTGCCGATACGGCTATCGAGTATTTTGATTTCGGTCTTTTGCGTTTTTAAGGATTGTGACATTGCTTCTTTTATGTGTGTTTGCGTAACGTTGTGCAATTAAGCTGATGAGCCTCCTTGCGATCTTTGTTTTTGTATCACGCTCTAATGAGCAATGTCCACCGGGCCAGTACACTTCTAACGCATTTTCTTCATTATCAAAGCCAATTTCGTTTTCTGAAACATCGTTTCCTGCAATCATATTCAATCGCTTTCGTTCTAATTTTTGTAAAGCAAATTTTTCGAGCTCACGAGTTTCTGCAGCAAAGCCAACAACAAAAGGTTTATTTGATTGTTTTGCCACTTCGGTAATGATATCTGGGTTGCGTACTAGCGCTACTGATAAGTCATCATGTAATTTTTTAATTTTATCAGGTTGCTTCGCTACAGGCCGATAATCAGCTACAGCAGCGCAGCTGATAAAAATTTGTTGAGTTTTTATATTTGCTTGTACCGCATCAAACATATCTTGTGCTGTTTTAACCGATACGAATTCAATTCCTTCAGGTTGTGCTAGGACTACCGGACCGGAGATTAAATGCACAGTCGCTCCTGCATCATAAGCAGCTTCAGCGATGGCGTAACCCATACGCCCGGAGCTACGATTACTAATGTAACGCACGGGATCAATGGGTTCCTGAGTAGGGCCCGCAGTCACCATAACATTTACATCTGTGAGTTCCCCAGTATTAAATAAATTACTTAATGAAAGTAACAACTGATGCGGTTCAAACATTCGACCTTCGCCATTATCACCACAAGCTTGCTGTCCTGTAGCGGGACCAAAAAATAAAAAGCCACGCTTTTCAAGTATGTCCACGTTATCCTGTGTAGCACTATTCGACCACATGGCTTGATTCATCGCTGGCGCCAGGGCGATAGGCGCTTGGGATGCCAAACAAGTTGTACTGAGCAAGTCATCAGCACCACCATGGGTGAGCTTAGCTATTGTGTTGGCACTGGCAGGGGCAATTAAAATTGCGTCTGCCCAGCGAGCCAATGCAATATGATCCATACCATTATTGGCTTCTGTTTGTTCAAATTCGTCCGATAGTACAGTGTTATCAGATAATGCTTGGAAAGTTAGTGGAGTGACGAACTTTTTAGCCGAATGAGTCATCACAACACGTACTTTGGCATGTGCACGCACTAATTCGCGTACTAATTCCGCACTCTTATATGCAGCGATCCCGCCGCTAACTCCAAGTAAAATATTTTTATTTGCTAATGACATAGTAATTAGTCTATCAAAGATAGCTAAGATAATGGTTTAATTCTAACTACATTCTACCAAGCGCTTAGGCCCATTGGTCTAAATCTTTTAATAAATATCAAGGACTTATAAAAAGCCAATTACAGGGGGGACTAAAATGGCAATTTCTGATTGGCCTGAGGGGGAAAGGCCACGCGAACGTTTATTACGACACGGCGCAAAAGCACTTTCGGATGCGGAACTGTTAGCGATTTTTTTGCGCACAGGCGTTAGAGGAAAATCAGCGGTCGATTTAGCCCGTGATCTTCTAAATGAATTTAAGGGCTTAAGGAGATTACTGTGCGCAGATCAAAAAAGATTCTGTGACGCTAAGGGTTTAGGTCAGGCGAAATTTGTGCAATTACAAGCAAGCCTTGAAATATCACGCAGGTTTTTACTCGAATCCATCGAAAAAGAAGGTCCTTTGTCTAACCCTAATGATGCTAAACAGTTTTTATTAATGAAAATGCGTGATTATGAAAAAGAAGTGTTCGCTTGTTTATTTTTAGATACAAAAAATCGTGTAATTGCATTTGAAAATTTATTTGTAGGAAGTCTACACAGCGCAGAAGTGCATCCAAGAGAGGTAGTTAAGCAAGCTGTTCAACATAATGCACATGCAATTATTCTTGCTCATAATCATCCATCGGGAGACGCAACACCAAGCCAATCAGATATTGATATCACACATACACTTTGTGACGCTCTTGCATTGATAGAAATAAAAGTGCTGGATCATTTAATTATAGGCAACGAAGTAACGTCCCTTGCGGAACTTGGCTATCTCTGAATAATTAAGGTATAAAAAAACCCGCACAAACACTGTGCGGGTTTTTATAAAGACTTAAATAAAATTTATTTTTTTAGACTATCGCGTATTTCACGTAGCAAAACCACATCTTCAGGTGGAGCAGCGGGTTTTTCTTCTTCTTTTTTCTTCATGCTATTCATTGCTTTGATGATTAAGAAAATTACAAAAGAAATAATTAAGAAATTAATCAATGCCTGAATAAAAGCACCATAACCAAAAATTGCAGCTGCTTCTCCTTCGCCAAGAGGAATGCCCAGGCCAGAGAAATCTACACCGCCTGTAAATAAACCGATTATTGGCATAAGTATGTCGTCAACGAGAGAACCAACCACTGCAGAAATCGCGGCACCAATGATGATACCGGTAGCCATATCCATCATGTTGCCCTTCATGACGAATTCTTTAAATTCACTTACCATTCCCATGAGTTTCCTCCCAATATTATTATCATTATTTGAGCGGTAAGAACTGTAATCATCAATACTTGAAAAAGCAAGCAAAGTCCTAAGTACACTATCTTCTTGATTTTATTGAGATAACTTTGATAATGCCTGCTCTAAGGCAAGAGTTAATTGATCAATATGTTCCTTAGTATGTAATGTACAAAGACTGACTCGTAGGCGAGCGGTGTCTTGTGGAACGGTGGGAGGGCGAATAGCGGGCACCAAAATTCCCGACTTTAAAAGTTCGTCACTTACTTTTAGTGTGTCTTCACTGTTACCAATAATAATGGGTTGAATAGGTGTGTTGGAACTAGAATGAGTAATATTTTTTTGCGTACAAGATTCACGAAAATATTCAATTAACTCTTGTAAGTTTTCTCTGCGCCAACTTTCAGTTTTGATTAATTGCAAACTGGCCCGAGTAGCTTCTGCTATGGCGGGCGGTAGCGCAGTAGTATAGATATAGCTATGTGCCTGCTGTATTAGCCATTCAATAATTTCTTGTTTAGCTGCGACGAAGGCACCAAATGTTCCAAATGCTTTACCTAGTGTACCAACCAGAATGGTGTCGTTAAGAAGTATATCTTCAGCGCTCCCTTTGCCGTATTTTCCTAGTACCCCAATACCATGCGCATCATCGATTATCAGGGTTGCGTGATACTTCTTTGCGATTGACTGTAGTTCACTTATGGGTGCAACAGTCCCATCCATACTAAATACACCGTCAGTTAAAAGTAATTTACTATCAACATCATTATTTACGATTATCTCTTCAAGCTGATGTGTATTTAAGTGTTCATAGCGGTTTAGTTTTGCACGTGACTGGATAGCCGCGTCATTTAGTGAGGCATGATTTAGTTTATCTGCGAAGATAGCACTGTTACGCGATCCGAGTGTGCTAACCACCCCTAAGTTCGCCATATACCCAGTAGAAAACAATAATACTTTTTCACAACTGAGAAATCCTGCTAACTCTTCTTCCAACTTTGTATGACATGCATGATGACCAGTTATTAAATGTGAGGCCCCCGCGCCCACGCCGTATTTCGTGGTTGCCTGAATGATACTTTCTACAAGCTTTGGGTGATTTGCTAAACCCAGATAGTCGTTACTGCAAAAAGATAAAACTTTTTGTCCATTAATAACGGGCTCAATTTGTTGAGCAGACGAAATCACTCTTCGTGAGCGAAATAGATTTTTTTCGACCAGCTTATCTAGCTCAGTTGCTAGATTTTTCATCTTAATTTAATTTATGGTTGCGGTTTCTTGAGTCGGAGAATTTATTTGGTCAGCTTCAATACCAAGTTTGTTAAATAAATCCTGATCTTTTATCGTGGCAGGATTTTTCGCGGTCAACAAAGTTTCACCATAAAATATAGAGTTTGCCCCGGCAAAAAAACATAATGCTTGTGTCTGTTCATTCATATCTTCACGCCCTGCTGATAAGCGTACATAGGTATTCGGCATGAGAATGCGCGCAATAGCAATGGTGCGGATAAATTCAAATGGGTCAAGTTTTTCAAGTCCATGCAATGGCGTACCTTTAATTTGTATTAGCATGTTGATGGGAACAGATTCAGGGTGCTTTGGTAAGTTAGCCAGCTGTAGCAATAGTCCCGCACGGTCTTCTCTAGTTTCCCCCATACCCAAGATACCCCCACTGCAGACGTTAATTCCTGCATTACGTACATGTTCTAAAGTATCGAGTCGATCTTGATATGTACGTGTAGTAATTACATTGCCATAAAATTCAGGAGAGGTATCCAAGTTATGGTTGTAATAATCTAAACCCGCTTGTTTCAAGTGCTGTGCTTGCGTTGCGGTTAACATGCCAATAGTTACACAAGTTTCCAGCTTTAACTGCTTCACGAGTTTAATCATTTGTACTATTTGCTCTAAATTTTTATCGGAAGGATTTCGCCACGCAGCACCCATACAAAATCTTGAAGCACCATTTTGTTTTGCAGCTTCGGCGTGTTCCCTGACTTCCTCTAATGCCAGCAGTCGTTCTTTTTCGACGTTAGTGTCATAGTGACCACTTTGTGGACAGTAAGCACAATCTTCCGAGCACGAACCAGTTTTTACGGAGAGCAAAGTACTGACTTGTACTTTATTTGGGTCATGATGTTCACGAAATATGCGATGTGCTAAATATAGCAAATCATTAAATGGAAGCTGGTATAAGTCCAGGACCTCATGTTTTTTCCAGTTATTGCGGACGATGTCGGTAGGCATATATAAATTGAATATAATAAAATAGTATTTAAAGAGCCAAACCAAGTCTAATCTTTTGCAGTGGGGTGTCAACAAGAGCATGACTTCTAAATTGACGTTTTTCCAGCTTATCCTGAAAAAAACAGCACAAATCATTTATCCAAATGTTTGTCTTCAGTGTGGTGCAGAGGGCGAAAATAGGATTGATCTTTGCCAACGTTGTTACCAAAGCTTGCCATGGATTAAATTTTATTGTCAAAAATGTGCGTTACCATTAACTAGTAGTGATGCAAAGATTTGTGGTGCATGTAATAAGAAAAATTATTATTTTGACCAAACTGTAGCTCCTTTTCAGTTTGAAGGTTTTATTCGTGATGCTGTATATCAATTTAAATTTAAGCAAAAATTAAACCAAGGTAAACTCTTGGCGCGATTATTTATACGTTCTATTGAAAATAGAGAATACACTGTTCCAGATATTATTATTCCTGTTCCACTACATAAAAAGCGCTTGCGAAAACGCGGTTATAACCAGGCTTTGGAGATTGCAAGAATTATAAGTAAAAAACTGAATTGCGATCTTTCTTATAAAGACATATACCGTAATCGAGATACAGGCGTGCAAATGGAACTGCCCGCTAAACAGCGCTATAAAAATGTAAAGAACGCTTTTTCTTTAACGAAAAGTTCAATAGATTTCAAAAATAAACATGTGTGCATAATTGATGATGTAATGACTACAGGAAACACTGTAAACGAGGCGGCTAAATGTTTAAAAAAAGCTGGAGCAAAGAAAGTTGATGTGTGGTGTATAGCGCGTGTTGCTTAATGTCTGCCATCAACTAATAGTGGCTATGATGAAAATAGATAATGTACAAAGATTCCTAAAAACACCATCATCCCAAAATAATTATTATTTAAAAATGCATAGAAACAACGGTCGGGCAAGCGATGTTTGATGAGCATCTGTTGGTAAACAAAAAATAAACTGGCTAGCGCAATGCCAGCATAGTATATCCAGCCCAATTCAGCATTAATCCCCACTAACACCAAACAAAGAATAACGAGTAATTGCAATATGCCTATCACGACTTTGTCCATAGGGCCAAATAATATTGCGGTAGATTTAACACCAATTTTTATATCGTCTTCTCGGTCCACCATCGCATATAAAGTGTCGTAGGCAGTAGTCCAAATTACTGCTGTGGTAAACAACAACCATGCCATGGGCGGTGGATAATCATTGTTTATAGCAGTGAATGCCATAGGAATGGAAAACGCAAACGCAATTCCTAGGTGTACTTGTGGTAAAAAATGAAAGCGTTTCATAAATGGGTAGCTTGCAGCAAAAAGAGCTGCGCCTATAGCAAAGAACACTGTTAACTCATTTAAAAAAATTAACACAAGAAGTAAAGCAACGAATGCGAGGACTGCGCATACATATAATGCTTCTTTAGGTTCAATCAGACCGGCAGCAAGTGGACGGTCTCTTGTACGACCCACAAAACGATCTATATTTCGGTCAGCATAATCATTAATCGCACAGCCCGCTGAACGTGTGAGAATGACACCCAGGATAAACACTAATAGGACTTTGATATTAGGTATTCCATCTGCGGCAATAAATAATGCCCAGAGAGTAGGCCATAACAATAATAAAATTCCGATCGGTTTATTGAGACGCACCAATTTCGCATATAAAAATAAACGATTTACATCAATTTTACTAAATTTACCTTGGGGCTTTTGAATACGTTGAATCATATTTTTCAGAGGCTTGGTTTCGGTGCAAGATCTGGACGAAAATAATGATACGCCATTCCTGTATCTGGCCGCTTGCCCCGCCATAAGTAAAATGCTTCAGCAGCTTGTTCTAAAAGCATACCAAACCCATCTACAACCGTTTTAGCATTTAGCTTTTTAGCCCACCTCATGAAAGGCGTGTCTTGATCGCTGTACAGTAAATCGTAACAGCAAGTGTCTGGCCCGATAATTTCTGTTGCAAGCGCAACATTACCTCCTTGTAGACCTGCAGAAGTTGCATGTAAAACTAAATCAAAATGTTGTTTTGGAATTTCATTCAGCGCACAATAGTTTATATTGCCAAAAGATTTAAATTGATCTGCAATAATTTCTGCCTTACCAGGTGTGCGATTTGCAATTACCAACTCTACTGGATTTTCATTTAACAATGGCTCGACAATGCCTTGTGTGGCACCACCTGCACCAACGATTAGAATCTTTTTGTCAAGTAACTGTAAACGTAAGGTCTTTTTTAAATCTCGTAACAGGCCAATCCCATCTGTATTGGCACCAACAAATCTTCCAGTATTGTCTCTATATATAGTATTGACCGCTCTCGCGTGTCTAGCATATTCACTTAGTTCATCAACAATTTCATATGCGAGATTTTTATAAGGAACTGTGACGTTTAAACCTTTGCCACCGTTATTAAAAAAATCTTCAACAACCTGGCTAAATTCATTTTCTTCAGCAAATATTTTTTCATAACTTAATATTTCACCTGTTTGATCGGCAAATAAAAGATGAATATCAGGAGATTTGCTGTGTTCAATGGGGTTGCCAATGACAGCGTATCGATCTTTTAGTGGTTCATTCATTTAACCAGGTAGCAACATCCTTTGCATAGTAGGTAAGAATTGCATCCGCACCTGCACGTTTAATACATAAGAGTGCTTCAAGTACACATTCTTTTTCATCTAGCCAACCATTTTGTGCTGCAGCTTTTAACATACTGTATTCTCCGCTTACATGGTAAACAAAGGTGGGCATTTTGAATTCATCTTTCACACGTCGCACAATATCTAAATATGGCACACCGGGCTTGATCATTACCATATCAGCACCTTCGCTGATATCGAGAGCAACTTCATGTAAGGCTTCGTTCGAATTTGCCGGATCCATTTGATAGGTATACTTATTGCCGCTTCCTAAATTTGCCGCAGAGCCAACTGCATCGCGAAAGGGCCCGTAGAAACTTGATGCATATTTTGCAGAGTAAGCAAGAATTTTAGTATTTTGAAAATCATTCTTTTCCAACACATCACGTATTTCACCAACTCGCCCATCCATCATATCGGAAGGCGCTACAATGTCT
Organism: Gammaproteobacteria bacterium; assembly: GCA_965243395.1. Classification (GTDB taxonomy): domain Bacteria; phylum Pseudomonadota; class Gammaproteobacteria; order UBA4575; family UBA4575; genus JABDMD01. The sequence continues at coordinate 443,591 of CBDEUS010000002.1, forward strand.
GCACCGGCTTGTGCATGAGATAATGCTTGCTTAGTTAGCACATTTACCGTTTCATCATTTAATACATAGCCTTGATCATCGATTAAGCCATCTTGTCCATGTGTGGTAAAAGGATCCAAAGCAACATCACTTATCACGCCGAGTTCTGGCAAAGCGTTTTTTAATTCTGCAATCGCTCGTTGTGCTAACCCGTCATTATTAAACGCTTCCTCCGCTTGTTCCGATTTTTTCTCTGTGGGTACAACGGGGAAAATAGCCATGGATGGAATACCCAACTCATATATTTTTTTGGCTTCTTTAACCAGCTCATCAATGGTTAAGCGTTCTATACCTGGCATTGAGGGTATCGATTCCCGGTGTGCCTGTCCTTCCATCACAAATACCGGATAGATTAAATCACTTACATGTATGCGATGTTCACGCTGTAGTTCACGTGAAAAAGCGTCAGCACGCATGCGTCGCATTCTTATGTAAGGATATTCACTCATTTGTATGTAGTTAGATAAGTTGATCCAAAGGCAGTCATTTTAGCCAATCCTTCGCAGGTAAAAAATCAGTATAGAGTTTATTTTCTTCACTTTCTGGTTCTGGATGATAGTCATATTGCCAACGTACACTGGGCGGAAGAGACATTAAAATCGATTCTGTACGACCACCAGATTGTAGGCCAAACAAGGTACCGCGATCATAAACCAAATTAAACTCTACATAGCGACCACGACGGTAAAGTTGGAAGTTTCGGTGTTGTTCATCAAAGCCGTGACCTTTTCGTCTTTCTACGATTGGCAAATATGCCGGAAGAAAATGGTTACCTATGCTTTTTAAAAGTTTAAAACTATTTTCAAAACCACCTTCATTATAATCATCAAAGAACAAACCACCTATACCACGTGCTTCATTGCGATGTTTAATAAAAAAATATTCGTCACACCATTTTTTGAATTTTGGATACAAACTTTCATCTATATTATCGCAAGCCTGTTTTGCCGTTTGGTGCCAATGCTTTGCATCTTCTTTAAACCCATAATAAGGAGTGAGATCAAATCCGCCTCCAAACCACCATACAGGTTCTTCATTTTCTTTTTCGGCAATAAAAAAACGCACATTACAATGCGTTGTTGGCACATAGGGATTGTGAGGATGAAACACCAGTGATACACCCATTGCTTGAAAATTCCGTCCCGTTAACTCTGGTCGTTGAGTAGTAGCCGCAGGAGGAAGGCTGTTACCAAATACATGAGAAAATCCTATACCTGCTTGCTCAAATACATTTCCATTTTGCAGCACACGTGTTCTGCCACCACCACCTTCGGGTCGTTCCCATTCATCCTCTTGAAATTTTGCCACCGCATCGAGTTTTTCAACTTGCGCACAAATAGTGTCTTGTAAGTTGCGTAAGTATTCGAGTACTTCGAGTGTATTGGGTTGCATAATTATTATTTAGTTTGAACGAATGATTTCACCACTGAGTAAATCACATATTGTACTTGGTATAGACGTTCCAGGTTTACCTAAAAGTATGTAGTCCACATGAGGACCAAACCAATTTCTAACTTCTTCATAGGAGGCGAGTATTTTGTATGTGGAAAGATTAGCACTAGTTGAAACAACACCACTCATTTTAGCTGCGAGTTGACCTGCGATGAGATGTTCACTTATACGAACGGCAATTTTTTCATGTTCTCCAGTAAGCCATGTAGGTGTTTTTTCATTTGCAGGTACTAACCAAGTCGTATTTTCACTAACGGATATCTTTGTTTTTTGCTCTTTCGATAATGACAAAGAATATCTTTCTAAGGTTTCATAATTATCAGCTAAAACAATTAGGCCTTTTTCAAACGCACGGTTTTTTAGCCATAGAAGTTTATTAATTGCACTTTCGTTGTAAGGGTCACAACCTAGCCCTAAAACGGTTTCCGTACTGTAAGCAATGACACCACCATGTTGCATGATGGTAATGGCTTGCGATAATTGATTAAAGAGCACGTTTACTTTGCAGTACTTTTGTCTTTACCTGTTTTTTTGGATTTTTTTGTTGCAGCTTTTTTCTTAACAGATTTCTTTTTACTTGCAGTTTTTTTCTTTTTCGCAGTGGCTTTTTTCTTGGTGGAGGTTTTCTTTTTTGTTGCAGCTTTCTTTTTGCGTCCCCATTTTTTTTCAGGCGCCTCAGCAATCATTTTTTGACATTCTTCTAAACTGAGAGATTTTGGTTCTGTATCTTTAGGCACTTTTACATTTTTATTGCCATCGGTGACATAAGGGCCATAGCGGCCGTTGAGAATTTGGATACCTTCTTCTTCCCAGTTTTGAATGATCTTATTGGCATCGGCAATTTTTTTCTCAGCAATAACTTCTAATGCACGTTCTAAAGTTATCGTGTATGGATCATCTCCGTTATCTTTTTTTATGGAGACATATTTGCTTCCATATTTAACATAAGGGCCAAATCGCCCAATACTTGCCGAAACTTTTTCCCCTTCCTCGGTTTCACCTAAGTCGCGTGGTAATTTAAACAACTCCATAGCTTGTTCAAATGTGATGTCTGCCATTTTCTGGCCGGGTAATAATCCCGCAAACTTTGGTTTTTCTTCATCATCACGCGTACCAATTTGCACAAAAGGCCCATAACGTCCCATACGAACGCTCACCGGTTTACCTGATTTGGGATCCGTACCGAGCTCTCTTGCTTGAACAGCTTCCTCACGCGTAACACTTTCTTCTTTGTCAGCCACTAAAGTGTTAAACGGCTTCCAGAATTTATGCATTACAGGAACCCAGTCTTTTTCACCACGCGAGATTTCATCTAAATCATCTTCGAGTCGTGCTGTGAAATCGTAATCTACATATTGTGTGAAATGTTTGGTTAAGAAGTCATTTACAATACGGCCCATTTCGGTTGGAGTGAATCGGCGGTTTTCAACTTCTGCATATTCACGATATTGCAAGGTTGAAATAATACTTGCGTAAGTGGAAGGTCGGCCAATTCCATATTCTTCTAATGTTTTCACCAGACTGGCTTCTGTAAACCTCGGCGGTGGTTCAGTAAAATGCTGCTCTGCTCTAATTTGATTAAGTTTTACTGATTCACCAATTTCAAAATTTGGCAGCATTTTTTCATCAGGCTCATCTTTCTTGTCATCTGTTCCCTCCATGTAAATCTGCATGAAGCCGGGAGTTTTGATAGATGAACCGGTAGCACGAAAAATATTACCTTCACCACAATTAAATTCTACTGCTACCAAATTTAAGGTTGCATGAATCATTTGACTTGCAACCGCACGTTTCCATATCAGCCCATAGAGTTTCAACTGATCAGTACTTAAGTGCTTTTTAATCTCCTCTGGAGAGCGCATAAAAGAAGTTGGACGAATCGCTTCGTGTGCTTCCTGGGCATTTTTAGATTTTGTTTTAAAAGTGCGTACTTCGTTTGGTAAATTTTCTTTACCATATTTGTCACCAATGAATGTTCGCAATTCGTCAATAGCTTCTTGTGCCAGTACTACTGAATCTGTACGCATATAAGTTATTAAACCTACTGCACCATCTCCCAGGTCTATACCTTCATAAAGTTGTTGAGCTACACGCATGGTTTTTTGCGCTGAAAAACGCAGTTTTCGCACCGCCTCTTGTTGCATAGTGGATGTAATAAACGGTGCTGCCGGATTACGCACACGCTCTTTTTTATCAACGCTTTTTACAACAAGTTGTCCATTAGCGTTTTTTTCTAGTAGTTGCTTTGCCTCAAATGCATCTTTCTCATTATTAATATCAAATTGTTTAAGTTTGTTATTTTTATAAATCGAAAGCTTGGATAAAAACTCTTGTTTATCTTTTTCACAATCACCTTCGATAGTCCAATATTCTTGTGGTACAAACTTTTCAATTTCAGCCTCTCGTTCACACAATAATCTTAATGCAGGGCTTTGAACGCGACCTGCAGATAATCCGCGTTTAATTTTTTTCCATAAAAGTGGAGAGAGGTTAAAGCCAACTAAATAATCTAATGCACGACGCGCAAGTTGTGCATTAACCAAATCATCAGAAAGTTTACGAGGATGATCTACTGCATCGTTAACTGCGCGTTTAGTAATCTCATGAAATACTACTCGATAAACTTCTTTATCATCGAGTAACCCGCGATCTTTGAGTAATTCATATAGATGCCACGAGATTGCCTCACCTTCACGATCTGGGTCTGTTGCTAGATATAAAGCCTCGGATTTTTTCAAGGCTTTAGTAATCGCATTAACATGTTTTTCATTTTTTTCGATGATTTCATACTTCATTTCAAACTCATTGTCAGGATCTACTGCACCTTCTTTAGGTACTAAATCACGTACGTGCCCATAAGAGGCGAGCACACCAAAGTCTTTGCCAAGATATTTTTCAATCGTTTTGGCTTTTGCAGGAGACTCTACAATGACAAGATTTTTACTCATCGTTGATTCGATTCATTAAGTTTTTAATATAGATACTTATTAATAAAGGTTATGGCGGCGAACTATTACGCGTTTCTTGGGCATTTGTAAATGCCTACGGCATTATTCTTTGGATAATTATTTGTAAAAGTAGTCTTTTCCCTGACTAAATTTAACTATATGAGGGAGTTTCCTGATAGATATGACAACGCACATATATACCATTGCCATGGTGGATGACTTGATTATTCAGTTCTAAAATCAACAGGATAGAAGAAACAACCTCTACGGCCAAACCGCTGTGTTCGATTATCTCGTCAATACTCATGGGTTCTGTACCCATGCAACTTAAAATTTTCTCATGCTGCGGATCTAAAGAGCGAGATTCATCAACGCCATCGTGGCGCGCAGAAATTTTCTCATCGACTTTCAGCGTATTTACATCAATACAATGTGCAAGTTCTTCAAGCACGTCTTCTACGGTTTCAACTAGTTTTGCACCATTGCGAATTAATGCATGGCAACCCTTTGAGAGAGGGTTGTGAATAGAACCTGGAATCGCAAATACTTCACGTCCTTGTTCGTTGGCTAAGCGCGCAGTGATTAACGAACCACTTTTGACAGAGGCTTCCACTACAAGTATGCCTAAACTTAAGCCACTAATAATGCGGTTTCGTCTTGGGAAATGTCCCGGAGAAGGCGAAGTGCCTATTGGAAATTCTGAAATGATTAATCCGTGTTGTGAAATTTGTTCCGCTAACAGACGATGTTCAGCCGGGTATACACGATCTAAACCACAAGCTGCAACTGCAATCGTACTTCCTATACTTGCCTGTAGAGCACCTTTATGTGCAGCGCCATCAATGCCACTTGCAAGACCACTAGTAATGACTAAACCTTTATTCGCTAGTTGTGTTGCAAAATTTTTTGCAGTCTCTTTGCCTTGTGCACTTGCATTACGACTTCCCACAATTCCCAGTTGAGGATCAGCTAACAATCCTTCAAGCAGAGACTGATTACCTAATGCATATAATACATACGGAGGGTCTGTTATTTGTCTAAGTAACTCGGGATAAACCGGGTCCTGAAAAGTAATTAAGTGATGATCTTCATGTTGCAGCCATTGCAAATCTTTTTCTATCGCCGCTTTATCAGGATGATGTAAACCATCAATAACGTTTTTACTTATTCCCAGTGTCTGTAAACTGTTGCGACTCGCATTGAGTATTTCTGATGGCGAGTTAAATTTTGTAAAGAGTTTTTTTAATGTTGCAGGGCCAAGTTTATCGACATGAACGAGTGTTAACCAAGCTTCGGTGTGCTGCATGTGAGTACTTATGATTTTTTATTATCCCCAAAGCAGATTGTAGCGGGATCTAGACGCAAACGAAAATAAACCCCTAAAACCGTTGGTCTTAGGGGCTTAGAAATTATTAATAAAATGATTAAGGGCTAGTAGCAGAATCGCCAACTTGAATCGAACGAGTAGTCTCCATTACTAATGCATAGCTTACTTTCTCAAAAGTTCTAAACACCATGGCTCTACCTGCTGTTTCTTCCGGTAGCTCAACGTCTACAAGTGATCCAGGTTTTTCGAATGGATCCGCTACGACACGGCCCGCTTGATTGATATCTAAGACATGACCTTTTTGAATTCCGTTACGTTCTCCTACGCTTAAAGTAATGACCTGATACGTGCCTACCTGGCTAATTGCATCAAATAAAGAAATGACATGGCCATGGGTTTCTGCAGGAGGTGCATGGGGAACAAATTCTGTATCGATTTCACCAAAATTTACTGGCAGTAGACGATCTCCACGTAATGCTTCACGTTTAGTTTGAGTTAAATCAAATGTTACTGGGTCATCCGCACGAATGACTTGTCCATCACCAACAATTATCGCTTCAAAGCCCAGCAATTCATCTGTTTCAGGATCATGCAATGCTTCACCTTTGCGAAACACAGTATATTGTCCTTGCGGTTCTTCTTGAAAACCCCGTGCATACACGCGATCGCCTGCACCGAAAGCTAAACGCTCTTCAATCGAGCTTAGTATGTAAGGAGCACTATCAAGTGTTTCTTCGCTTACAACACGTGGACGGATAATAAATTGTTGGATAGCGGGAATGGCAATACCATAGGTTTGTGCATCAATGTTTTCACCACGAATTTTCGGAGAAAGCTTGGCAACACGTGGTCCATCATCCACTGTTAAATATGGTTTACCACCAACATAAAAAATTGAAATTACATCACCCGGAAAAATTAAATGCGGATTTTCTATTTGTGGATTGAGGTACCAGATTTCAGGCCAATACCAAGGCTGGACTAAAAATTTATTGGACAAATCCCATAATGTGTCACCAGGTACAACAGTATATTGCTCAGGTGCAGAGGCTTTAAATTCTACATTATGCTGGTCAGGCGAGACCGGTAGATCCTCTATTCGAGGTTCATCCGCAGCATCTACTGCTTGAGTTTCGGTACTACTGACTTCAACCGCAGGTTCATTAATTTCTATATCTGAATCACCCGTTTCGTTCGTAACCTCAGATGTTGTCGTACAAGAGGAGAGCATGGTTACCAACAGCGCGCTTGAAAAGACGCTAATGAGTTGATTGATGAATGTGCCGTGATGCTTGAATTTCCCCAGCATATTAATCCTTATCCGTTGTTGAAGACGTTTTTTTGCTAAACTAATTAATAGTATTTTTAGGTTATTGTATGACCTTATTAAGCCCATGGTAATCTGCAAAAAGTATCTTATCGATGCGAGCTAGAAAGGTAATACTAAATTAATTTATAACTATTGTGTAACTTAATGGCGCTTCTACAAATTTTACACTTTCCAGACCCCAGATTGAGGAAAAAGGCTGTACCAGTCGATGAGGTGAATGATCAGATCCGACAGACGGTGGAGGATATGTTTGAGACCATGTATGACGCTCCAGGCATAGGTTTGGCGGCTACTCAGGTCGATATTCAAAAGCAGATCATTGTCATCGATGTCTCCGAAAAGCACACAGAGCCATTGTGCCTTATCAATCCTGAAATTATTGCCAAAGACGGTGAAGAGGAAATGCAGGAAGGTTGTCTATCTGTGCCAAAGATCTTCGAAAATGTGCAACGCTACGAAAACATTACCGTACGTGCGCTGGATAAAGATGGTCGGGAATATACCCTGGATGCGAATGGCCTACTTGCGGTATGCATACAGCATGAAATGGACCATCTGGATGGCAAGTTATTTATTGACTATTTATCACCTCTTAAAATGCAACGTATTAAGAAAAAAATGCTCAAATTAAAAAAATATGAGAGCACTGAGGATGATCCCGTTGCGCAATCGGCCAAAATTATTTAAAGGCATGTTTAATTCCTAGCTGCAACCCTCAGCTATTGGGCGCCACGCCACTCTTACATGCAATTTCAAACGTATACGATCTGTTTTGATGAATAAAGGTCTTAACATAGTATTTGCAGGGACACCGGAATTTGCAGCGGTAGCATTACAGTCTTGTATTAGCAGTCATCACAATGTTGTTGCGGTATATACTCAACCCGATCGACCTGCAGGACGTGGCCGTAAAATTAACTATAGTCCGGTCAAACAACTGGCGCTTGATGCGGATATTCCGATATTTCAACCAGATCGTTTTGCAAATAATCAAATCGAGCAACTAAAAAGTACTGATGCTGACCTCATGCTAGTGAGTGCGTATGGCATGCTTTTACCTATTGATGTTTTAGAAATTCCCAAGCTCGGTTGCATCAATATTCATGCTTCTTTACTGCCCAAATGGCGTGGTGCCGCACCCATTCAGCGCGCGATTATCGCGGGGGATACACAAACCGGTATTAGTATTATGCAAATGGTTGAGGCACTTGATGCTGGTCCTGTTCTGCAAACGTTTACTTGCGATATTTATGCGAATGATACGGGGAAGAGTTTGCATGACCGTCTTGCAAAAATAGCTGCTGATGAAATTATTACTGTATTAGATTGCTTGCAAAAGCATGAATTGCAAGCCGTCGTACAAGATGAAAGTCGAGTAAGTTATGCCAATAAACTTAGTAAACAAGAAGCTAATATAGATTGGAATCAATCGGCCGTTGAGATAGAACGCAAAATCAGAGCCTTTAATGCTTGGCCGGTTGCGTATAGCTATATGAATGATCAACGAGTGAGAATTTGGCAGGCTGAGTTATGCTCTACAGCAACGCACGCACCACCAGGTGCAATTGTCACTGCCGATAAAAATGGTATTCAAGTAGCCACTGGTGAAGGTGATCTTAAGCTCAAAACCTTGCAGCTTGCCGGCGGGAAGGAAATAAGCGCACAGGATTTTATTAACGCACATAACGTAGACGGCCAGCACTTTAAATCTGATACCACTAAAAATCCTATTAAGGCTTCAGCATGATGAGTGTGCAAAAATTTTATAAATATGTGTTAGTGCTGATTATTCTTAGTACTTTTCTCAGTACGGGCTTAGCTAGAACCAGTGCGGTAGAAGTCAATTATTTAAATGTTGCCAAACTTAATAATGAACTTCGGTTAGATGCTGAAATTGCATACGAGTTAAATAGCGAGGTTCGGCGAGCATTAGTTAATGGAATTCCATTGATGTTTCAGGTTGAAGTACAAGTTGTGGCACTTAAAGATTGGCGTTGGGACAAAATTATTTCTTCTGTCGTCAAGACATACGAGCTTAAATACCATGCTCTTAGTAAACAATATGTTCTAGATAATCTTGAGTCTGGCGAAAGCGATAGTTATCCTGATTTGGAATCAGTGCTCATTCAGCAAGGAAGAGTTTCTGCAATGTATATTGCTGAAATAGATTACTTAGATGAACAAGAAAAGTATGTTGTGCAATTACGTGCACGTTTATTAAGTAATAAATTACCTTTGCCTTTAAGAATGAAAAGTTATTTTTCTCCTAAATGGCGTTTAAGTAGCGGGTGGCACGAATGGCCCTTATAGCTAAAGAAGCTTCAGATAATAAAATGCAAGATAAACAAGCTACGGAAAAACATACTAATTTGCGCATATGGCCAATAGTTTTCTTGTTTGTTTTATTGATGGGCTCATTGTATTTACTAGCAGATGCTACGCGTAGTGAAACTAGTTTTGAGCAACTGCATTACTGGTTGTTTCCATTTAACGTTTTATTGCTTGCAATATTTTTAATTTTAATTGTAGTTAATATTGCAAGATTAGGTACGCAAGTTGTCAGACGACTGCCTGGTTCACGTTTAACATTACGTTTATTGTTAATGTTTGTGTTATTAGCGATTGTTCCTGTAGGAATCGTATATACATTTTCAATGTGGCTAATCCAAGAGGGGGTGGATAGTTGGTTTGATGCAGATGTTGAAAAAGCATTACAAGATTCTGTTGATCTAAGTCGGTCATCTCTGGATTTGCATATGCGTAAACTTCGACAACAAACCGAACCTATGGTTAGAGAGTTAGCTCAAACAACCCCATTAGATGCGCCTTTGGTGATTAACGATTTACTGCGTCGTAGTGGCGCTGCAGAAATTGTTTTGTTTACTCGAAGCAGTCGTATTATTGCCTCTGGTGGTGAAGTAGGTGCCGCCGTATTACCACGTTTACCGGGAGAAACCGTAATGCGACTGGTAAGCCAAGGGGAAACTTATGTTGGCTTAGATCCTATTAAAGATTCAGGATTACATGTGCGCTTAGTATTTCCGATGGATGTAGGGCGTGCCACTACAGAACAACGCATGGCACAAGTGTTATATCCGATATCAGATCGAATCAGTAATTTAGCACTTGGTGTTCAAGAAGGGTTTGGTAAATATAACGAATTGGTTTATCTGCGCACCCCTCTTAAACAAAATTTTGCACTCATAATAACGTTGGTGCTGTTATTGGGAATTTTATTCGCCGTGTGGGCCGCTTTTTATTCAGCACGCAAATTAGTGGAGCCTATAAAAGATCTAGCGCAAGGCACTAAAGCGGTTGCAGAAGGGCAATATCATAAAAAAATTCCTGTCGAACGTAATGATGACCTGGGTATGTTGGTTGCGTCTTTTAATCAAATGACAGAACGACTTTCTTTAGCCCGAGATAAAGCTAAATTAAGTCAGCGCTTAATTGATAGTCAACGTATTTATTTGCAAACTATTTTAGAGAATTTGTCTTCAGGTGTAATAAGTCTTGATCAAAACTTGGTGATCAAAACCGTAAATGCGACAGCATCGCAAATTTTAGGTATGGATATTAATGAATATGTAGGCCGTGACATCGCTCAGCTTTCTATGGCGAATGAAAACCTAAAAAGTTTTTGTGACCAAATTGTACCCATGATTCAAGGGCATCAACTACAGTGGCAAGCCGAAGTAAAATTATTTGGTGCCAATCAAAATAAAACTTTAATGTGCAGAGGTGTAAAATTACCGGATGAGCCTGAACAAACTGGAGGCTATGCACTAGTGTTTGATGACATTACAGAACTCATTAGTGCACAACGTGATTCTGCGTGGGGAGAAGTTGCACGACGCTTAGCACATGAAATCAAAAACCCGCTTACCCCGATCCAGCTATCTGCAGAGCGCCTACAACGTAAAATATTACCTGAACTTGATCAACATGATGGCAGTATTCTGGACCGTGCGACATCTACGATAATAGAACAAGTGGAATCTATGAAAGAGATGGTTAATGATTTTGCTGATTATGCGCGTGCACCACAAATAGAAAAAACCCCGCTTGATCTAAACAAACTGATTACAGAAGTTGTTGAGCTTTATCAAAACAATACACAAAATTTTGCTGTACTCACTTCATTAGATGAGTATCCACCATTAATATTGGGCGATAATACGCGCCTGCGTCAATTGATGCATAACCTTATTAAAAATGCATTTGAAGCAATGTCTGAAACAGATAAAGATGAAAAGCAAGTCCAAATTACTACGCGTTGTTTTGAGATTAGTGGCGTTGCATTTGTGAGTTTGGTTGTAGTAGATGATGGTCCGGGATTTCCAGATGAAGTACTTGAACGATTATTTGAGCCCTATGTGACAACTAAAAATACGGGCAACGGTTTAGGTTTAGCAATTGTAAAGAAGATTGTGGAAGAACATGGTGGAACCATCCGTGCAGAAAATTCTCCTGATAGAGGAGCCCGAATTAAAATTCGTATACCATTAAGCACAATGCAAATGAGCGATACTGCAAGTGATATAGCAGTACGTAGCCAAGGAGACGCGGCATGAGTCAAGAAAGTATTTTGGTTGTCGACGATGAGCCAGATATTCGTAATCTGGTACAAGAGATATTAGTCGATGAAGGTTACGATGTTAGTGTTGCCGAAAATACAAAAGTTGCACGTAAACATGCAAGTAGTAAACAACCCGATTTAGTTCTGCTAGATATTTGGATGCCAGGTGAAGATGGAATTAGCTTATTAAAAGATTGGCAAAGTAGCGGAGGTTTGCAATGCCCTGTAGTTATGATGTCTGGGCATGGCACAGTTGAAACGGCAGTAGAAGCTACACGTTTAGGTGCATACGATTTTATTGAAAAGCCACTTACCATGGCAAAATTACTCGTTAGTGTAAAACGCGCATTAGAGGCGTCTGATCAGAATGAAACTTCAACTAAGAATGAAAACTTAGTAGAAGCACCAATCGGAGCAAGCTTACCTATTCAATCTTTACGTGACCAAGCAAAAAAATTAGCCGCGCATGACAATATCTTATTTATTAAAGGTGAAACCGGAGTTGGTAAAAAGTCTTACGCTAACTTTATACATTCACTTAGCACAAGAAAATCTAAACGCTTTATCGCTTTAAGTGAAGATAATTTTAATACTCGAGAAGCTACGAAACAATTAATTGGATCGGAAGAAGATGGTGTTATTACACCCGGTATATTTGAATTATCGAAAGGCGGAACAATTTTTATTAGTGATGTAGCTAAAATTAATCCGCAAGGCCAAAAATTGTTACTACGGTTACTACAACGAAAACAATACAACCGTGTCGGCGGCAGTACTGATCTAAAATTCGATGCACGTATGATGGTAGCGACGCAACATAATTTACAGGCTGAAGTAAAAGCCAACCGCTTTGATGACGAACTATACTTTTTATTAAACGTCATCCCAGTGCGTATCCCAGCTTTACGTGAGCACTTGCAAGATGTACCCGAATTATTGCGTTACTACATAGATTTTTATTGTTCCAAAGACAATTATCCATATAGAAATTTTGCCATCGCAGCACAAAACCGATTGCTTCACTACACTTGGCCAGGCAATGTGCGGGAGCTTAAAAATTTAGTGCAAAGATTGCTAATCTTAAGCTCAGAGGACGAAGTTTCTGCTGAAGAAGTAGAGCAAGCACTGGAAGAACAAAATGTAGAAACTCAAAATGAAAGCGCTGCTCATGAAAAGTTATACCGACTGCCGCTAAGGGAAGCACGAGAGTCTTTTGAACGTAGTTATTTCTTATATCAGTTGAAACAAGTCGATGGAAATATCAGTAAACTGTCCGAACGTGTTGGGCTTGAACGTACCCACCTATACCGTAAGCTTCGAGCCCTCGGCATTAATACCAAGGAAGTACAATAGTTACCTACCGTTCATACTGTTTAGTAGAAAAGGGCTTGCATGTCGTAATTAACACGCCTATCCTGCGCCGGCTGTAATACGACAGGGTCTAGAAGACCCGCTCGGTGAAAAAATGCTATGAAAATCATAATCTTAGGTGCAGGCCAAGTAGGCGGATCGCTGGCGCTAAGCTTGGCAAATGAAAACAACGACATTACTGTTGTCGATACCGATACCTTGATTTTGCAAGATATCCAAGACCGTGCTGATTTACGCACCATTGTCGGTGAGGCATCGCATCCTTCTGTGTTAGCTCAGGCAGGTGCGAAAGATGCGGACATGATTATTGCGCTGACTAATAGTGACGAGACAAATATGGTGGCTTGCCAAGTTGCCTATACACTTTTCCACACACCTACAAAAATCGCACGTATACGTGCAATAGAGTATCTCACTTATAGTGATTTATTTGTGCAAGAAGCATTACCCGTAGATGTGCTTATTAGTCCTGAGCATTTAATCTCACAATATATACAGCGCTTAATTGAACATCCCGGCTCATTACAGGTTCTTGACTTTGCCAATGGCCAAATTAAATTATTAGTTATACGTGCTGAGGCCGATGGCCCTTTAATCGGTAAACGTTTAGAAGATATTTGGGAGGCCATGCCTGAAACAGAAGCAAAAGTGGTAGCGATTTATCGTAATGATGACTCACTATCATTAGATAGTAATACTGTTATTGATGCGGAGGATGAAGTATTTTTCCTGGCATCCTCTGCAAATGCCATGACACTGACAACACAGCTACGCGGTGCTGATAAACCATACAAGCGTGTGCTACTTGCTGGCGGAGGAAACATCGGTTTTCATCTCGCCAAAGCACTAGAAAACAAATATCAAGTTAAAATTATTGAAGCCTATCCTGAACGTGCAAATTATTTATCTGAATCGCTGGATAAGGCCATTGTTTTACAAGGGGATGCTGCAGATCAAGACATGTTAGTAGAAGAAAATATCGAAAACATGGATGTATTTTGCGCGCTCACAAATGATGATGAAGCCAATATCCTTTCTGCCATGCTGGCAAAACGCTTAGGTGCCAATAAAGTAATGTCGTTGATCAATCGCCCTAGTTATGTAGATCTGGTCGAAAGCGGCATGATTGATATTGCGATTTCACCTCAGCAAGTAACGCTAGGCACACTGTTAGCACATGTACGTAAGGGAGATATCGTTGCAGTGCATTCTTTGCGGCGCGGTGCGGCGGAAGCAATTGAAGCGGTGGCACATGGAGATAAAAAGACTTCTAAAGTAGTAGGGCGTAATATAGAGCAAATTAATCTACCCAGTGGTGCGACGATTGGTGCCATAGTTCGTGGTGATGAGGTGATGATGGCAGAAGCAGATATCACAATCGAGTCAGAAGACCACGTGATTATCTTTTTAGCAGACAAAACTGCTGTTAAAGATATAGAAAAACTGTTTCAAGTTAGTGCAACGTTCATTTAATTTAGGTTAATAGTCCTACATCGCGATTTACAAAACGCGTTTCCGTTAAATATTTTTTAATATTTACATTTTATCTAAATACTAACTCATGCAAAGACAAGTCATTCAACGTGTATTAGGAATTTTGCTGGCTTGGTTTAGTGTCACGATGCTGCCGCCTATACTTGTTGATCAAATTTATACGGAGCATGCTTATACACCTTTTCTATTAGCATTTATTATCACTTTAGTTACTGGGTTGTTATTGTGGTATCCGGTAAGAACTTACCGGGATGATTTACGTTTACGTGATGGATTTTTAATCGTTGTTTTATTTTGGACAGTACTAGGATTATTTGGCGCACTACCACTAATATTTAGCAGTGCTCTTTCTATTGGCATTACGGACTCTATCTTTGAATCGATTTCAGGTTTAACCACAACGGGTGCCACGGTAATCACAAATCTAGATGAATTACCCAAATCGATTTTATTTTACAGACAAGCTTTACAATGGTTAGGCGGTATGGGAATTATTGTACTGGCTGTGGCCATTCTACCTATGCTTGGGGTGGGCGGTATGCAATTGTATCGTGCAGAAACACCTGGCCCAGTAAAAGATACAAAGCTTACACCACGAATAAAAGAGACTGCAAAAGCACTTTGGTATATCTATTTATCCTTAACCGTTGCATGTGCAATAAGTTATTGGTTGGCTGGGATGAATGTATTTGACGCTATTGGGCATAGCTTCTCTACAGTAGCAATTGGCGGTTTTTCTACACATGATGAAAGCATAGGGCATTTTCGCAGCGCATCGATTGAAACCGTTGCCATTATTTTCATGTTGCTGTCAGGTTTAAATTTTGGTTTGCATTTTATAACTTGGAAATCACAAAGTTTACGACACTACTTTCAAGATGCAGAATTTAAAACCTATTTTTTTGTAATCATCTCTATTACTACAATTACGGCATTATTTTTACGTCTTGGAGAAGTGTATTTAAGTTGGGGCGATGCTTTTTCTAAAGCAGTGTTTCACTCCGTTTCAATTGCTACTACAACTGGGTTTACCACGTCCCAATATCATTTTTGGCCAAGCTTCTTACCATTACTATTATTGTTAGCAAGTTTTATCGGAGGTTGTACTGGCTCAACGGGTGGTGGCATGAAGGTAATCCGAGTGCTTCTGTTGGTAAAACAAGGCATGCGAGAAATGCAGCGGTTGATTCACCCAAATGCAAAAATTGCTGTAAAAATCGGGTCGAAAGCTGTTGATGGCCGCGTGATTGAAGCGGTGTGGGGGTTTTTCTCGGCCTATATCGGAGTTTTTGTGGTGATGCTTTTGCTACTCATGGCCTCAGGATTAGATCAAGTAACGGCCTTTTCCGCAGTTACCGCAACGCTTAATAATTTAGGCCCAGGATTAGGAGAAGTGGGCGCCAACTACACGAGTATTAATAATTTTAGTAAATGGGTATTGTGTTTAGGTATGTTGCTTGGACGCCTCGAAATTTTCACACTACTCGTTATCCTAACCCCAGCATTTTGGCGCAGGTGAATACACATATTATTAAAATATGAAAGATGTTGAAGCTGAAAAAAAATGGGATAAAGTGTACGTCACACAAGATAGTTCAGATGTTAATTTAATAAACCCTGCCGAAGTTTTACTTCAACACACAAGCTTATTACCCGAGACTGGAACAGCACTTGATCTTGCTTGTGGTTTAGGCGCAAATGCAATTTATTTAGCCAAACATGGTTTAACAACGCATGCCTGGGATATTTCTACTCAGGCAATAGACAAACTGCAAACTTATTGTAGTGAAAATGATATTACAGTGATTGCAGAAGCTCGAGATGTAGAGGAGCGGCCACCAGAAGAAGAATCATTTGATGTAATTTGTGTCAGCTATTACTTAGAGCGTTCGATTATTTCTAATATCATTGCTGCGTTAAAACCTAAAGGTCTATTGTTTTATCAAACTTTCGTTAAAGAAAGCGTCACAGACACAGGCCCTAAAAATCCTGCATATCGACTAGGAGATAACGAGTTGCTTACACTATTTTCATCACTACATATTTTGGCTTACCAAGATTACGGACGTGTAGGTAATTTAAATACTGGCTTAAGAAATATTGCAATGCTGGTTGCCCAAAAAAGGTAAATCAGAAATTATTTATGTCACTAAAAAAACTTTATCCCGAGCTTGAACCCTATCACGAGTTTCAATTAAAAGTTTCTGATTTGCATACATTATGGATCGAAGAGTGTGGCAACCCACGTGGCATACCCGTGGTATTTTTACATGGTGGTCCAGGAGCTGCCTGTGAGCCATTTCAAAGGAGATTTTTTGATCCAGATAAATATCGCATAGTTTTATTTGATCAGCGTGGTTGCGGAAGATCCACTCCACATGCCGAATTACGAGAAAATACAACACAACATTTAATGACTGATATTGAAACTATCCGTCAGTATTTAAAAATTGATAAGTGGTTAGTGTTTGGTGGATCATGGGGTTCTACATTAGCGCTGGTTTATGCTGAAACATATCCTGAGAAAGTAACAGGTTTAGTTCTAAGGGGTATTTTTTTATGTCGGCCACGTGATATCCAATGGTTTTATCAAGACGGAGCAAGCAGAATTTATCCTGACTTATGGCAAGACTACGTAAATGTTATAGATTCTAGTGAGCGAGAAGATTTAGTTAGTGCTTTTTATAAATGTTTGACTTCCGATGATGAACAAGCGTGTTTGCAAGCGGCAAGAGCATGGTCTGTTTGGGAAGGAAGTACCTCTAATTTAATTACTAAACCTAGTGTGTTGGGCCATTTTTCAGATGAACATACCGCTTTAAGTTTGGCTAGAATTGAATGTCATTACTTTATTAATGACTCTTTTCTAGATGATAATCAACTACTAGCAAATGCCGATAAATTAAAAAATATACCCGGAATTATTGTACACGGGCGCTATGACGTAGTATGTCCAATTGAACAAGCTTATGCATTACACCAGGCTTGGCCAACTGCAGAATTTTTTATTGCACCTACGTCAGGGCATTCTGCAACCGAGGATGAGATTGTCGACGCTTTAGTGGGCGCAACCCAAAAGTTTGCCAAGCGATTAGCATGATTACCTTACTGCAACGCGTATCTTGCGCAAGTGTGGAAATTAACAAGGAGGTTGTTGGAAATATCAATGCGGGAATGCTGGTATTTCTAGCTGTGCAAAAAGACGATACACCTACTACCGCCAACCAAATGCTTCAACGCATTTTGGCTTATCGAATTTTTGCAGATGAGCACAATAAGATGAATAAAAACATCAAAGAAGTTGCAGGCGGTATCTTATTAGTACCACAATTCACACTTGCTGCAGATACAAAAAAAGGATTGCGACCCAATTTTTCCTCTGCCGCATCTCCTGATCAGGGGGAACAGCTATTTGACTATTTTTTAGACAAATTGAAAGCTGAATATGCTAAAGTTTCAGCTGGTGTATTTGGCGCTGATATGCAAGTGCAACTGATTAATGATGGACCCGTGACATTTTGGCTACAAATATAGAAAAGAAATTACAAATAATTGTTTAACTAACCCATAATTTATATTCCCGTGACTGCGCGTACTGCTAGTGTTGAACGCAACACCAACGAAACCCAAATAGCAATTCAATTAAACTTAGATGGTAATGGCCAATCTTCTTTGAAGACGGGTTTGCCTTTCTTCGAGCATATGTTGAACCAAATTGCTCGTCATGGCATGTTGGATTTAAATATTGATGCAAAAGGTGATCTTGAAATTGATGCACACCACACTGTGGAGGATGTAGGCATCACTTTGGGTCAAGCTTTTAATCAAGCGATAAGCGATAAGAAAGGTATTTGTCGCTATGGGCATGCTTATGTGCCTCTGGACGAAGCGCTATCGCGTGTTGTGATCGATTTTTCAGGTCGTCCTGGTTTAGAGTTTCGAGTGCAGTTTCCGCGTGCACGCGTAGGTGATTTCGATGTTGATCTTACCCATGAATTTTTCCAGGGATTTGTAAATCACGCTAATGTAACGTTACACATTGACAATTTATCAGGTGAAAACTCGCACCACATAGCTGAGACAATTTTTAAAGCTTTTGGTCGTGCTTTACGCATGGCAGTTACTGCCGATGAGCGAATGCAAGGGGTCGTACCTTCTACAAAAGGTAGTTTATAGAATGTTATCTTTACCAGTGAGCTCCAACCGGAAAGTTTATCGAATAACATTATCTTAATATGAATATCGCAATTGTAGATTATGGCATGGGCAACTTATATTCTGTTGCAAAAGCAGTGGAACATGTTGCTGAAGCTAAAGATACTATTGTAGTAACTTCTGATGCTAAAAAAATTTCAGCAAGTGACAAAATAATTTTCCCTGGACAAGGTGCCGCAAGGGACTGCATGCAAGCCTTAGATAAATATGGTTTACAACCTGTGATTATGAGTGCTGCTAAACAAAAACCTTTTTTAGGTATATGCATGGGCATGCAAGTGTTGATGCAAATGAGTGAAGAAAATAACGGAATTGATTGTTTAGGTCTTTATTCCGGTACTGTTAAATATTTTGGTAACCATATAGATATTGGAGCAAGTGAAAATTCGTATAAAGTTCCTCATATGGGATGGAATATTATTCATCAACAACAAAATCACCCGCTTTGGAATAATATAAAAGATAACAGCTATTTTTATTTTGTTCACAGCTACTTTGTTTATCCTGAGCAACAGGAGTTGACTGCTGGCGTTACAGATTATGGAGTAGCTTTTACCTCAGTTATTGCGCATGAAAATGTTTTTGCGTTGCAGTGTCACCCTGAAAAGAGCGCGCAAGCAGGTTTGCAACTATTAAAAAACTTTATACACTGGGACGGTAGTGCCAGCATTAATTAAACCATGATCGTTATTCCGGCAATTGACTTAAAAGACGGTAAATGTGTGCGATTGCGTCAAGGCAGTATGGATGATGTCACCATATTTTCTGAAGATCCTGTTGCAGTAGCAGATCAGTGGGTGGAAGCAGGAGCAAAGCGTTTACATATCGTTGATCTTGATGGTGCGGCTTCTGGAAGTCCTAAAAATCGCGAAATAATTCATACCATTGCAGATAATCATCCTGACTTACCGATACAACTTGGAGGCGGAATTCGGGACGAAGATACTGTACAAGCATATTTAGACGTCGGAGTTCAATATGTAATTATTGGCACTCAGGCGGTGAGTGCACCACACTTTGTAAACGATTTATGCTTGGAGTTTCCCGGACATATCATTGTTGGATTAGATGCAAAAGACGGCAAAGTTGCGATTGATGGTTGGTCAAAGTTATCTCATCACGACGTAATTGATATGGCACAGCATTTTGAAGCGGATGGTGTCGCTGCAATCGTGTTCACTGATATTAGCCGTGACGGAATGATGGAAGGTTTAAATGTTGAATCTACAGCCGAACTTTCTGCAGCTATCCACATACCTGTTATTGCTTCGGGGGGTGTTACAGACGAAAACGATATCAAACGTTTGTGCGAATGTGATGAGGAAGGAATTATAGGTGTGATAGTCGGCAGAGCTTTGTACGAAGGTACTATTGATTTGCAGCACGCACAAAAACTTGCAGATACTTATCAGACGTAAACATTTCTTATTATTTATTCGTAATTGACAGATGCGTTTCTGTCAAAACTCATAAAATCAAAAAATCATGCCGCTTGCTAAAAGAATTATTCCTTGTCTTGACGTTGATGCAGGTCGAGTTGTAAAGGGTGTTAAATTTGTTGATATACGTGATGCAGGTGATCCAGTAGAAATCGCTAAGCGCTATGATGATGAAGGCGCTGATGAGATTACTTTTTTGGATATTACTGCGAGTTCAGATGAACGTGAAACGATGGTGCATGTTGTTGAGCGTGTTGCTGCAGAAGTATTTATACCTTTGACTGTTGGTGGCGGAATTAGAAAGGTGGAAGATATTCGAACCTTATTAAATGCAGGTGCAGATAAAGTCGGCATTAATACTGCTGCGGTTTTCAATCCAGAATTTGTGCGACAAGCAAGTGACAAAGTCGGTTCTCAGTGCATTGTGGTCGCCATCGATGCAAAACAAGTTAGCGAGCAAAATGAGCCACTAAAATGGGAAATTTTTACTCATGGAGGCCGCAAGCCTACCGGCTTGGATGCGTTAAAATGGGCTGAGAAGATGCAACAGCTAGGCGCGGGGGAAATCTTGCTCACCAGCATGGATCGTGATGGCACGAAAATCGGCTTTGATTTAGAACTCACACGGTCGATCAGCGAAGCCGTTGGTATTCCGGTTATCGCCTCTGGAGGTGTAGGCACATTGGCACATTTAGCCGATGGCGTGACAATAGGTAAAGCCGATGCGGTATTGGCAGCGAGCATATTTCATTTTGGTGAATATTCTATTCAAGAAGCAAAAAGCTATATGGCTGAACAAGGTATTATGGTAAGAAGATAAAATGAACAGCCATCTAACTTTACAACAGTTAACCGATATTCTTGAAAAGCGTAAAACGGCTGATGCGAGTGAGTCTTATGTGGCAAGTTTATATGAATCGGGTTTAGGAAAAATACTCGATAAAATCAGTGAAGAAACATCAGAACTTATCGAAGCTGCTAGAGAAGAAGATACTGAGCATATAATACATGAGATGGCAGATTTATGGTTTCATTGCATGGTGTTGTTAGCAGAAAAAAATCTTAGCTATGAAAACGTGTTAACAGAATTGGATAAACGCTTTGGTGTTTCAGGCCTGGTTGAAAAGGCACAACGTGAGTAAAGTTTATAAATTATTTAAATGATATGAATAGGAGTAGACGTTATGGGAATTAGCCCTTGGCAGTTACTAATCGTACTGGTCATCGTAATATTAATTTTTGGTACAAAAAAATTACGCAGTATGGGCGGTGATATTGGTGGCGCCGTTAAAAATTTCAAGAAGTCTATGAAAGATGAAGAAGCCGCAGATGATGCTGATTCTGAATCGGAAGAGAATCCACCTAAAGAATAAGTTTTTTTAACCTTAATTTAGAATGTTTGATTTTGGATTTTGGGAACTTACCATAGTGATGGTAATTGCATTATTGGTAGTAGGCCCTGAACGCCTACCTGCATTGGCGGGTCAAATAGGAAAATGGGTAGGCAAAGCCAAACGTATGATAGAAGGCGTACGTGCTGATATTGAATCCGAAATTAAAGCTGCAGAATTAAAAGAAATTCTCGAAAAACAGCAAAATGAAATCGGTGAACTTAAAGAGATGCTCAAAGATACTCAATCTGATATTGAGAGAAGTTTCGATGAAGAAGGTGATCGTGAATTAATAGAAGCTGTAGAAAAACATATAGAAGCCAATAAAAATACTTCTGAATTGGAAACACAGCAGGAGTTATCTTTAAATACTGAAGCTGAATCATCGCAAAAGAATGAAGTCGACTGAAGACTCAAAAAAAACTGAGCTTAAGCAAGAAACGTTACTCACTCATTTATATGAGTTGCGTAGTCGTTTACTCTGGATTGTCGGCAGTGTCATGTTAGTCTTTATATGTTTATTTCCTTTTGCTAACACATTATATGAGTACTTAGCCGGACCTCTGATGGTACATATGCCGGAAGGCAGTTCAATGGTAGCCATTGATGTTGCCTCACCATTTTTGACACCTTTTAAATTTGTTTTTGTTCTCAGTATAGTTTTATCTATTCCTCTAATTCTATTTCATGTTTGGGCGTTCATAGCACCTGGCCTCTACAGTCATGAAAAACGCTTAGCTTTCCCAATAATTGTATCCAGTTCGATACTTTTTTATGTTGGTATGGCATTCGCTTACTTTGTGGTGTTTCCCTTGATGTTTGCCTTTTTTACCAAGGTAGCTCCTGAAGGTGTAACGGTAATGACCGATATTGGACGTTATCTAGATTTTGTATTGAAAATCTTCATTGCGTTTGGTGTAGCGTTTGAAGTGCCGATTATTACATTTGTCTTAGTAAGACTAGGCATGACCTCTGCCGAAAAACTTGCTTCGAAACGTCCTTATGTAATTGTTGGCGCTTTCGTAGTCGGAATGTTACTTACACCTCCGGATGTGATTTCGCAATTTTTACTTGCGATACCGGTTTGGCTTTTATTTGAACTTGGTTTAGTTTTATCACGTGTAATGATTAATAATAACGAATCGAATGAAATTGCTAATCAAACAAGAGAAGAGCCGCGATTCAAAACAGGGACTAAAGAAGAAATGGAAATTGACGAAAATGAATTATTGGATGATCCAGATATCAAATCTTCATAGCTAATAAATAATTCTAAAACTTAATTATTAATTGTGGGTAAACAAGCAAATATCCGTAATCGAGCCATGCTATTAATTCTTGATGGCTTTGGTATCAACCCTAGTAAAGCAAATAATGCTGTATTACAGGCACACACCCCTAGGCTTGATGAATACTTTTCCCAATACCCACATACCGTTTTAGAAGCCTCTGGAGAAGCGGTCGGGCTGCCTCCGGGACAGATGGGCAATTCAGAAGTGGGCCATATGACCATCGGATGCGGAACGATCATTAAACAAGATTTAATCCGCATCAATGATGCTATTGCAGATGGCAGTTTTTTTGAAATGTCGCCTCTTAGGAGAGCATTAGAGAATGCTAAGAAAAAAGAAGGCTATATTCATATTATAGGCTTGGTGTCTGATGGGGGCGTCCATTCTCATATCAATCATATCATTGCTCTAATGAAACTTTGTCATGAAGTGCAGGTGCGTCCTGTTTTACATGCGATTACAGATGGCAGAGATACTCCTCCCAAAAGCGCTAAAAAATATATCGAACAAATTAATAAAGTGCTTACAGAAGTAAACGGATCAATCGCTACGTTGATGGGTCGATATTATGCAATGGATAGAGATCGCCGTTGGGAGAGAACCATTATGGCATGGGAAGCTCTGGTGCAACTAAAAGGCGAGAAATGCAAAAATGCAGTGGATGCAATCGATAAGGCCTATGAGCGAGGTGAAACGGATGAATTCATTACACCTTCTGTATTAAGTAACGCAGTGCCAATGACCGCAGAGTCTGAAGTGATTTTTACAAATTTTAGAAATGATCGTCCAAGGCAATTAAGTAAAGCACTCGCTAAACATGATTTCTCAGCATTTGATCGTGGTTCTAATTTTGAACCGATTAAGCTTACAAAAATGACAAAGTATAGTAAGGAATATTTAGGGCCGGTAATTTTTGCGACACGGAAACCTGAGACCAATTTAGCAGAAGTGGTATCCAATCACGGCTTATTTCAGTTTCACTGTGCGGAAACTGAAAAGTATCCACATGTCACTTATTTTTTAAACGGTGGCCAAGAAGAAGCGTATGAAGGCGAAGATCGTAAAATGGTTCCGTCTCCAAAGGTTGCAACCTATGATTTACAACCTGAAATGAGTGCCGAAGAAGTTGCAGATGAAACCATTAAAGCCATTAATAACGAAACCTATGCTTTAATCGTTACAAATTTTGCCAATGCGGATATGGTAGGACACACCGCAAAAAAAGAAGCCATTATTGCAGCAATCGAAGCACTCGATGAACATGTCGGCCGTGTACTTGATGCGGCTAAAGAACAAGGACTTTCCGTAGTACTTACCTCTGATCACGGAAACTGTGATGAAATGATTGATCCGCGCACCAAAGAACCCCACACGCAACATACTACTTATCCCGTACCATGTTTAGTTATTGATAACGGTGCCTGGGATCTTGCCAACGGACAAGGTTTGAGTACAGTTGCGCCTACACTATTAGAATTAATGGGTATTGAACAACCCAAAGCGATGACGGGTGAGTCATTATTGATACACCACAATGGGGATTAAATTTAATACTTAATCAAATGGATTCCACCAACGTTTCTTTTTCTTCTTAGGTTCAGCAACTTCCTCTTCAACGTTAACCGCTTCAGCGATCTGATTTTCCTCGCCGTCACCTGCATAGGTATTAGCAAGGGTTCGAAATGCATTTACTATTCTTGCTACAGAATAATCACTGTTAACGGGAAAAGCCGTTTTTTCACCATCTTCTTTCCATTCAAAGTTTCGTTGTAATGATCTTCTAACAGTGATTGGATAGGAGTCCCAACTGCGTTTAGGTGTTGCTTCAATACTGCCCTCTAACAAAACGTAATTTGTACCAAATAATAAAAGTTTTTTACCAGATGAAGACACAATCAAGTCCTTCCGTTGAACTGTAAAATCTACGTCGACACAATCTTTAAATCGCTGATCAAATTCTGGACTGTTAGCAGAAGTAACACAGGTTTGAGCTTGATAATGGATGGTTTCAGGCGTTACCTTTAGCTTGGTGATTTCACCTCCCGCCTTAATTGTGTTGACTGCCTCTCGTTCTTCCTTAGTAAGGCCGTCTTTTATGCCAGGTGCCTCACCGCCACCATCTTTATAAATAATCACTTTTTGCTGATAAGGCGTGTAATCGGGGACCGATTCACTATTTTGTCCAGCACTTGCAGAACAAAGTTGTGTTATCTGATCTTGAGTAAACCCTTTATCAAGGTAGAACTGCACATCTTCACGACTACAGTCAGCATAAAGCGTTAGGGTAAGGCAAAAATAGATAACGGTAATAAAGGAGGTGTACTTAAATAGCATATGAGAACTTATAAACTAATACGAGATTGGAAAAAGAGTGTAATCGATATTTTGAGGGGCTACCAACGAAGATAGTTCACATATTGAAAGACTATAAATCAATAATGCAAAAAAATAGGCGTCCGAAGACGCCTATTTTTGTAAGGTTTGGGTATCTAAACTAGATTAGAACCACTGAACCATACCAATACCAATTGCTTGGACATCGTCGCCAGCACCTGCGCCAGCACCGTTGATACCAAAGTCATAGGTAGCAGCATCTTCGTTGTCTACTTCAGAGTAGACTAGACGAAGCTCTGTACCTGCAGGCATGGTGTAGTACAAACCAATGTTGAATGCATTCGCATCTGTGTCGTCCTCAGCACAAGCTGCTGTGTCTTTACAGTCATACTCGTCTGCATCCATGTATGAGAAACGGAAATCAAGTGGACCAGGGAAGTTGTGCTTACCTGAAATCATCCAGTGCTCAATTTCAAGATCATTGAATAATGAATCAAAGTCGCACTCTAGCTCCCATGATAGTTCTTCATACATTGCAGAGATCTGTGTGGTATGTCCATTACCCCAAGACTGAATCCATCGACCAGCAACACGCCATGCATCATCATCAGAGTCAGTACAAGTACCAGCTGCTAATGGAGCACCAGGCTCTGTAGCATCCGCAGCAATACCAACACCAAATGCTTGGTTTTGATTGTTTGATGCTGCAGTCCACTCATCATGCTCTTCATAGGTGAAGGCTAACCAAAGGTTGTTATCACCAATGTCGGTAGTGTATGTCACACCAGTTGAGATAATTTGTGGGTCAAGGTCACCAATTTCGTCACGGTTACCTGCTGTAATGGCAAAACGTGCGTTAAGACCATTCCAGTTTGGGCTCCACCAGTGAATCAAGTTTTCTTGACGACGGTTAAATGATGTTTCGTAGATGGTGTAGTTTGAGTAGTCAAAGTCACCGCCTAGAGTTGAATCATCAAATGTACCACCGTTGAAGAAGTTTGATGTTAGACCATGGGTACCCATGATTGAGGTGTGAGAGTCTAGACCCGCATCATAGAATGGGTCTACCCACTGTGCGACCATTTCGTTGAATGGTAATAGCCAGATTGCAACACCGATTTCACCCCAAACACCAGAAAGGCTTAATTTAGAGTTACGGTTACACCAGCCAGAACCGCCAGCCAATTGATTGTAAAAAGTAAATTGCTCACATTGAACATTTGCTTTTACCGCTTGGCCGCCAACTGAAACACCAGTGTCGATGCTTGCCGCGAAACCAATGTTTGCAGCGTTGCCATCGATACGATCGAAATCACGATCTTCACCAGCATCGACATCAACATCGATGAAGTTCCATGAATAGTTTTGCCATCCATAGATCGTCCAGTTTGAATTAGCGTTACCGCCACCAACACCACCGGCGATTGACGCTAAAGGCGTCACCGCAAGCGCTAGTGCAGCAGCAGCTCCGATAAGTTTAGTTTTCATGAAGATACTCCTCTTCGTTAACTAAGGTTAAAAGATAAAAAGAAAAATACTCGAGTAATTTTCCTAAATGAGATTCGTCATAATTTTTGGTAACAACCTTAGTCTTTTGATTAAAACTTTAGGTGCTTCCCTCCCTCTGAACGACAAATCTCAATCTGAAATGGGTCGATGTATCCTTACAACAACCCACACAGACCAAACACAACAAACGTTGTATTTGTGCGACAGATTGCCTTTAGATGGGAACCAAGTCAATAAAAAAGTGTTGCAATTAAGCAACATTACTAAAATATCTGGTTACTTTTGAAGGATGAAAGCGACTTTGAAGAAATCTTAAGCCCAAAATATTGTTGTATATGCACAACAAAATACTCACTAGAGTTGTAAGTCATTGATAAATGATAATTTCACGAAAATGATACTAACAAACTTAGGCGTTTAGTTTTGAAACTGGATCTGCACGTAAATTGAAAATGTTCTCCTGTTCATATGCAAGATTTTATGAAAGCTTAGAGTAGTTTATCCGTAAACTTTCTGAACTGATCTGAAATATCCACTTCTGTACGACATGCTTCTATATATTAAGCCAGTCAACAACATTGAATGGACAACTAGGATGTCTGTGAATTTACTCATTGCCCTTTTTATATTAGTTGTGGGCGCAGTAATACTAATACGTAACTAAGCTCAAACTATAAGGTAAAATAATTACAATTTGATGCACATGGAGTGATACTTCTAATTCTATGAATAATTAATGAGAGCGAGAAGTAAAGTTATCAATTGGCATAAAATTCAATTTTTCTTCGGCTTGGAATTCGCGGTCAAATATTAACTCAATTCCGATTTCACCATTTTGCTCGACCGCTTTTAACTGCTTCAGGTCAGGTAAGGTATGTGCTAGATAGGCACAGGCTGCCGCAGCAATTGTTTCTTCATCATTTAGCAAAGCTGATACTAGATTAGCACTTACAAATTGTATTTTTTGTTCAAAATTAGGATTATTAATTAATTGGTCTCCAAGCTCTAAACCTAGATCAAGTTTTTCTTCCATAAGTTTTAAGGACTGTTGTTGTGCATCAGAAAGCTCTTTTCCTCTATCATATTCAAGAATGGGATTACCATTTACTTGAATAACTAGAATTTCTGACTGATTTTTTTCCACGGATCAAGTAAAAATTTTTGCTAATAATCAAACTTAAAGGTTGATTTATAATTCAATAAACTTGAATTTATTTATAAGGGTTTTTTGAATTTTCGCAATTGATCAATTCGGTCAGATAATTGATTATTATCTGGCTCAATAGACAATGCTTGGCCATACAAAAATAATGCAATATTATAATTTCGGTTTTGAATTTGTAATTCTGCCCACTCGACATAATAATTCATTAATGAAGACAGGCCTTGTTGTGCGCTGAGGTTTTGAGGCTGGGATTTTAAGACACTTTCATATGTATTCTGCGCCTCTTTATAAATTTTAAAATTGCGTTGGTCAGATTGAATATCTGATTCTATTTGCAACATTTTTTCATTAGCATCAATAAGTAAACGACTTACATTCTCAGAAGGGGTGCTATCATTTAAAATGTTTTGTGCTGGCGGGTTGCTATTAGTATTTAAAGAAGCAGTTTGCTGCCGTTCAATTTTTTGCAGCCCTTGTAGCGCAATAGTATCATTTTGATCAATTGACAAAGCCTTATTGTAGAATTGCTTGGCCAGATCAATGTCATTGTTTTTATAATAGTAATTAGCCCAGCTTAAATACTTACCATGTACTTTTTTGATGCCATCAATAGCAATTTGGTTGTTTGGTGCCAGCTCCAAAATTTTTTGATATGTTTCTAGCGCATTATCACCAGGCGGAGTAGAAAGTTGCTTATTCTCAAATTGGTATTCAGCAAGCATTAGCAGGTTGCCTATGCCCTCGTCTGTGTTAAACAACGAGCTATCCAGTTGACCTAGTACTAGAGGTGCCACTTTAGGCTTCTGGGAACTTTTTTTATTATAATTTGTTCCGCTTGTAGTAGAAAAATCACTATTATTTTCAAGATTAGCTATAGTATTTTCTATAGATTCATTTATCGGCACATCATCCGTTGTGTTCGTTTCAATACGATTATTTATAAAAAGGACATACCCTAAAACCAATACGGCTAGAAGCCCGAAAATTGTAGGAAAAGATCTCTTGTGAGCAGGAATTTTTTGTTCTTTTGGAGTCCACTCAACAGACATGACGTCATTACTAAGATCTATATTTTTGGTGTCTTTACTTAGTAGACCCTCATTAGCTTTTTGTCTGGTAAGTTTTTTAGTAATGCCAATGTTAGTTGTAACAGTTGGAATTTTTGATTCATTTAAATCAGATTTGCTAGGTTTTTTTATAAAAGCTTTGTGCTTTTCGTTCGGTTTATAGGCTGCAGTTTTTCTGGACTGAAAACCATTAATATATTTGTAAACTTCATGAGAAGGAGGATAAGAATTTTCTAAGCGTATATTTTTATCTTTAGAAAATAATCGTGCAAAATTTATTGCTCGTGTAACAGTATCTAATGTAACAAAATCCAATTGATCTTTTTTTACTAATGCGGAACACCATTCTAATGCGACATCCAGAAGCCTTTTGTTCATTAGTGAAAATTCACTTAATGCATTTAACGTTTCATTATCAAATTTTAAGTTTTTTATATTCGAAGAAATTTTATAGGTTTTATTCTTAGCATATTTCAGTATTTCTTCTTTATTTAAACTTTCCATTGGACAATGTATAAAATCTGCATCATCCAAAGTTTTTATAGATAATAATTGGTCTTTAAAGTTGGTTGATCCGGTTAAGACTAGCTGTAAACTATGATCGTTATTCGACTTAGTTGTGATCGAAGAAATCAGTTCGGTTAAAAAATCTATTGGTAAGTGATCAGCATCATCCAAAGTAACAATGAGCTTATCGTCCAGATCTGTAGACGCAATAATAAAGTCCCAGACAGTGCTAAGTTCGCTTCTATCAGAATCCGCATTAGTAGAATCTGACGATGGCAAGTCTTTCCCGCACAATGCGATAGTGCGGTGGCTAGAGGACATATCTTTACTAATTGTATGAAGAAGAGCAGATTTACCTTTTTTAGGGTCCCCTGTAACTAATATAATTTTTTTATTGCTATTTAACGCAGCAAGTACGATCTCGTAAGTACTTTTAAGTACTTTCTTTGACGCAGGTTGTTGACTAGAAGAATTTTCTAGAGTGTTTACATCATTAGAAATGACTGTGCTCATATGTCTGCGAATTAGTGAATTTTCGATTTGAAATTAATATTATAGTACTTCAGCAGTTTACCTATAATGAATATTGGCCAAACATTTCTGAATTTGGCTATAGCCGAGTTTACATAAGTTAAATCATTAAAATTGATGTGAATTCAATTCAAAATCCATAGTATTATTAGGGTTTAAATGTAAAATGATATTGTTAGTTGACGACCAATATTAAATTGACAGTTTAAGAAATAACCAACTTACATACACTGTAATACAGCTGCAAAATTTAAATTTAACTAGATTTTTATCAAAATAATTTTTGTACGCATTTAAGCAACATAAACCACAACTGAATGAATGCAATTAAAATATTCATTGCATCAAGGAGATATTAGTGAGTAATAAAGCACAACAAGGATTTTCCACACGAGCCATTCATGCCGGAGCCTCACCAGATCCTTCCACCGGTGCACGTGGAACCCCAATACATCAATCAACCGCTTTTGTATTTGATGACGCAGATCATGCAGCTGCATTGTTTGGGTTAGAACAGGCTGGTTTTATTTACTCACGACTTACGAATCCTACGGTAAGTGTATTTCAAGAAAGAGTGGCAAGCTTAGAAGGGGGTGTGGGAGGAACCTGCACATCTTCTGGACATGCAGCACAATTATTAGCTCTGTTTGCATTAATGAGCAGTGGTGATGAGTTTGTGGCGTCCAATAAGCTTTATGGAGGATCGATTACACAATTTGTGCATAGTTTTAAAAAGTTTGGCTGGAAAGTGAATTTTGTTGATCCAATAGATCCGCAAAACTTCCGCAAAGCAATTAACGAAAAAACCAAGGCGGTGTTCACAGAAAGTTTGGCGAATCCAGGTGGCGTTGTTTGTGATATAGAAGCCATTGCTGCGGTTGCACATGATGCAGGTATACCTTGTATTGTTGATAACACACTTCCTTCACCGGCTTTATGTCGTCCCATAGAGTTTGGTGCTGATATTGTTGTGCATTCCACGACAAAGTTTATTTCGGGTCATGGTAACGCCATGGGAGGTGTTGTTGTGGATAGTGGCAACTTTGATTGGTCTCAAAATGACAAATTCCCGGATTTAGTACAAAGTTGTGGTGCTTACCATGGTTTAAAGTTTTATGAAACTTTTGGCAATATGGCTTATACGATGTTTAGTCATGCAATTGGTTTGCGTGACTTGGGCCCGGCCATGTCCCCTATGAATGCATACTTATCATTAACCGGTGCAGAAACTTTGCCTCTACGGATGCAAAAACATGCTGACAATGCCTTGGAAGTTGCAACATGGTTACAAGGCAACCCAAATGTAACTTGGGTATCGTATGCAGGATTGCCTGATAATGAATTTAATACACTGGCTAAAAAATACTGCCCAAGTGGAGCTGGGGCTGTGTTTACCTTCGGTGTTGCAGGCGGATATGACATGGGTTTAAGTATTGTAAGTAATTGCAAGCTACTTTCGCACTTAGCGAATATTGGTGATACGCGCTCACTTATTATTCACCCAGCCTCAACTACCCATCGTCAGTTGACTGAAGAGCAACAAATTTCTGCCGGTGCAGGTCCTGATGTTGTACGTCTGTCGATTGGTTTAGAAGATGCTGCTGATATTATTGCAGACCTTGATCAAGCGATTGCTGCAAGTAGTTAAAATATAGTAAAAAAATTTTCGCCAGTGACGCGCAAGTAATTTATTTTGCTTGGTCGTCTCACTTAAAGCCTTTATTCTTTTTTTTCGTGCTCGTATATAGCAAAGATAAGCTGTAAGTTTTTCCGGATAAATGGAAAGTCGTATATATCCTCAGCTTGTATAGTTTGCCTATCCTTGATTAACCATCGGAGTTGGAAATTCATCGATAAATGAGGCTTGTGTATTTCTTTGAATAATACATAAGCCAGTCTATTTAATCCGAAATTTAAATCCATTCAGTGCGTTACCGGCATATTTCTACACATAAATACTTAATAATTTGCTCAAATCATTTCTTCAGTGTGTAGGAAATCGCATTTTTAACAGTAAGACTGAATCCGATTAAACGAATAGAAAATTAATCGATCTAAATCAGAAATGATTTAACAATAAAGTATAGAGGTAAAACATGAATATACGTTTTTTAAGCCCATTGATTATTCTAGTATTTGTATTTCTACCATTTACTGTTTCAGCAATATCAGTTGGCGATACAGTGCCGTCATTTAAAGCACGAACTATTGATGGTACAAAAAGTATTGCTGTAGATGATTATCGCGGCAAAGTTGTTTTAATTGATTTCTGGGCTTCGTGGTGTCCTCCATGCTTGAAGTCTTTGCCAAAATATAATGAATTACGCAGAGAAATTGGCACTAGCGATTTTGAAATAGTTGCTGTCAATGTAGACGAAAACACTGAAGATGCAAAAAAGTTTTTAGCCAAGCATCCAGTTAGCTATCCAATCGCAAAAGATCCTAAAGGTGTTTTACCTGGTGTATTTGGTGTTAAAGCAATGCCAACTTCATATCTAGTGGATAAAAATGGTGTTGTAAAATATGTACATGCTGCTTTCAAAGAAGGTGATATTGAAAAACTCAGAGTCGAAATTGAAAAATTGATTGCTGAATAAAAATTTAGACTAAATTACAAATATGAAAAATATTTTTTACATTATTTTAATTTCTATTGTTGCATCTGCATGCACAACAGTTAATCCATGGGAGCGTGGGATTTTAGCTAAAACAGAAATGGCATGGGAGCCCGACCCACTTATGGGACAACTACAAGAGCACGTTTATTTCAGTAAAGAAGGATCTAACGGTGGATATGGTGCTGGCGGCGGGGGCTGTGGCTGCAATTAATTCAATATTCTTCTTTTTATAAAAAAGTAAATCTATAGAAATAAATGGGTAAAAAATCTAGCAGTATTAGCCCTGCATTGGCTGCACTTACCTCAGCAGCAATGGCACTACCTGGCATTAGTTCAAACGTTAAAGCGGCTGTTGCTGCTAACGAACCTAAGCTTTCACTCGCTTACACACGTTATGACGAAGACTCTATTCCTAGCAATGATGCAGTAACAACTGCGGGTGATCGAGATCGCTATGAAATTGATGTCGCTCAAATTCAGTTTCTCTATCCGCTCAGTGATAAATGGCAAATTACGACCGGCTTTGTTTATGATGATATGAGTGGGTCCTCCCCTTGGTTTATTCAACCCACCAATACTGTGACCGCTACTGGTGATCCGCTTGTGGTCATGAGTGGTGCCACGATTGATGACACACGCTATGACTTCAGTATAGGGGCTGAATATTTTGGTGAGAAATTTACTGTTGCGCCTAGCATTGGTTATTCAACTGAGAAAGATTACAAAGCCATTAGTGGCGGAGTAGAAATTGAATATGAATTTCCCAACAAAGCGACTTCCTTGCGTGGTGGCATAGCGGTTTCATTTGATGAAATCGATCCTACTCAAGAACCCGGTGTTGTACGTGTTAATAATGAAGACAAGGAAAATTATGCAATTTTTGGTGGAGTAACTCAGGTTATTAACAAACACACTATCATTCAAACCACATTAGGTATTTCTTATTTTGATGGGTTTCTGTCTGATCCTTACAAACAAGTATGGCTACCAACAGGAAACTTGCCCGATAGTCGTCCTGGTGATCGAACTCAATATACTTTTGCTACACGTCTGCGTAGGTACTCGGAATTATTTGCCGCAGCATTACATGTAGACTATCGTTTTTATTATGACGACTGGAATGTTCGCTCACACACATTAGATTTAGGGTTGCATAAGGTCACCGAAAGCGGTTGGGCATTCGATACCTCTATACGTTACTACACACAAACTCAGGCCGATTTTTACGAACCATTTTATCGAGCACCGCGAGCCGACGGGGAATACTCTAGTGATTTTCGTCTTTCTCCCTATGGCTCTGTATCATTACGTTTAGGTTTATCGGAAACCATAGGCGATTGGACAGTTAAGCTAGCGGCAGAGCGTTATATCAGCGACAAATCTTATTCTGTGCAGAGCGTCGATGTTGAAAATCCTGCTTTGTTAGATTTCACGCAATTCACATTTGGCGTTGATTACAGTTTTTAATTTTCTGACTTCAGAAAAAATCTAGTACACTTCGCAACAGTTTTATTTTTGGAGCTTCCAATTTGGAACTCTACACTTTTGCATTTAAAGCCATGGGCTCACCTTGTGAGTTACGTCTTTATTCCAATGAAAAAGCATTTGCACAAGAAATTGCAGATGCGGCAATTGCAGAAATACATCGTCTTGAAAAAAAGTACTCGCGCTATCGCAACGATAGCGTCACCAGTGAAATAAATAATAGTGCCGGAAATAAAAATGGTATTGAAGTAGATTCGGAAACCGCACTGTTACTCAATTATGCTCAAGTGGGTTTTGAACAAAGTGATGGTTTATTCGATATAAGCTCCGGTATTTTACGTAAAGCTTGGGATTTCCGTTCGCAACAACTTCCTTCACAAGATGACATCGATGCATTATTACCCTTAATTGGTTGGGACAAATTGAGCTGGCAAGCTCCCCGCTTATGTTTGCCAGTAGAAGGAATGGAATTAGATTTTGGTGGATACGTAAAAGAATATGCTGCCGATGTTGCCGCGAATGTTTGTCGTAGTGGAAATATTCAAGGAGGTCTGGTCAACCTGGGGGGTGATATATGTATTATTGGACCCCACCCAAATGGTGACGCATGGAAAGTAGGTGTACGACACCCACGTAATCCAAGTGTACCGATGTCATTTGTGCTACTTGAAAAAGGCGGTTTAGCCAGCAGCGGAGACTACGAACGTTTTATGATGATAGATGGTGTTCGTTATGCCCACATTCTTAATCCGAAAACAGGCTGGCCGGTAAATAGTTTAGCGAGCACGAGTGTATACGCTGAGCAATGTGTAGTGGCTGGTACATCGTCAACCATTGCGATGTTAAAAGGCGAGCAAGAGGGGATAACGTGGCTTGAGGGATTGGGCTTGCCCTATATCAGTATGAATCAACAACAAGAAATCTTCGGTACTCTTAAACGCCTTGAAGACATTAATCAAGTTTGATACGAAGCTGCCAGATAGAATTACCTTTGCCCAAAAAGTGTGAATCTATTCACATATTTAACATGAAATACCAAAGAAAACATAGCAATACGACCGTTTATTCACACTTTGCTACCACTCGTCGCCAAAAAGAGTTACTATTTATTCGCCACATTGTTCCAACTCCAGTGGCAAACCTGAAAGCCTTGTGGATGGATCCATGGGGCTTTCTTATATCTGCTTGGTTTATTTCTAGCTGAAACTTTATTGTGTTAAGAATTCTTCTATTGTTTGCGCATTGAGTTGCGCATCTTTTTCGCCCAACTCAATTAAACGATGTAAGTAATCCGGCTGAAACATTAATAAAGACAAAGAGTCTGGGCTTTTGGTATCGCGAGTTCCAAAGCCTCGAGTGAAATACCGAAATGGCTGTGGTAATCGAATTTCATATTGACTGGCAAGCTTACCTAAGTCTTCACTAGGCCTAAGAATAAGTAAGTTTACTTTTTTTAATTCTTCTCGCGTTGCTTCGCTTACTTCTTCATACAACATATTAATTCGGCTCATGTTGGCAGCATCATAATCGAGTAAGTCTAAAAAGATTGAGTCAAGCAAAATACCAATTATTTGTGCAACAGGTGCATATTCACCAATAACAGATTCGTCTGGCGTAACCTGTCCACCTCGAAAGCGTGTCGATATCGCGAGTATTTTTTTTGCCCCCAAATGCATAATTGGTGAAAGTGGAGCAATCGAACGAATTCCACCATCCCCATGCCAACCATCATCAAGCTTAACGGCGGGGAATACTAAGGGTAATGCGGCTGATGCCATAATGTGTTCCACAGTGATCTCTGCTGATTCGCTATGGCGTCTTGGACGTTGCCAATGTTCTTGAACATCTCCTTGAACCCATGTGATGGCTTTACCGGTACCATAGTTTGTGCTGGTGATACCTAGAACTTGCAATCGGCCATGTTCAATATTTTCCTGAATGCCGTGAATTCTTTCTGTTGCTTTTGAGGCTAATTTTTTTTCTAAGAAAATTCTTAATGGGTCACTATCTAATAAACTACGTTTGCGCGGGCCCATATTGCTACCACCCAAAATAAAACTTAGTCCCCAGCGAAAAAAGTTTGCAAAGAAATAACCACTGTCTGTGCGAAATACCTTATCTGTAGTTAATTCAAGCCATAGTTCAGCAAGTTGATTTACTGCTTCGTGGAAGGTGCCTTGGTAAGCTGCTAGATGTGCAGCATTTACCGCCCCAGCAGAAACACCTGTAAGTATAGGGGGGTGGAAATCGTCAAAATTTTTACATATATAGCGTAACACTCCTACTTGATAAGCTGCTCTAGCACCCCCTCCTGTCATTGCCAAACCTAAATCCGTGTTAATTGTATTAGACATATTGTTTTACGGTCTAACTAGGCCTATAACGGCATATGAAAGAGATTGCGCTACTTTACGTATTACGTTAATGATGCAGTAATTATATGAAAGTATTTTCACGAAATTACTTTCAACTATTATTCATAAAGTAAATATTTATGGGTTATCTTATCGTCATGGTTTGAAATTGCCTAGTTATCTATTATGAAATTCTGCAAATAAATCTATACTTTAAAAATAATGAATGATATTGACCCACAAGAAACTAAGGAATGGTTGCAAGCTATGCAAGCCATATTAGAGCGTGATGGTGAAGCCCGTGCTCATTACATCATCGAGCAGCTCATTCATAATGCACGTCTTGCTGGAGTTAATTTACCTTTTCGTAATACCACCGCTTACGTAAATACCATACCTGTAGATGAAGAAGCTCGTCTGCCTGGCGATCCTCAAATGGAGCACCGGGTGCGTTCTTTAGAAAGGTGGAATGCACTTGCCATGGTCGTACGTGCAAATAAAAAATTTCCTGAATTGGGCGGCCATATTTCTACCTATGCCTCTTCAGCTACATTAATGAGTATTGGATTCAACCATTTCTTTCGCCCGGCAACGAAAGATTTTGCTGGGGATTGTATTTACTTCCAGGGACACGCTGCCCCCGGTGTTTACGCGCGCGCTTATTTAGAGAATCGGATCAGTGAAGAGCAGCTACAACATTATCGTCGAGAAGTGGATGGTAAAGGCCTATCTTCTTATCCACATCCTTGGCTCATGCCAGATTTTTGGCAATTTCCAACAGTATCTATGGGGCTTGCGCCAATTATGGGGATTTATCAAGCACGTTTTATGGAGTACTTACACGATAGAGGCCTAATTGATAAAGGAGATCGTAAAGTTTGGGTCTTTACGGGTGATGGCGAAATGGATGAGCCTGAATCACTTGGAGCCATTTCGCTTGCTTCACGAGAGGAACTGGATAATTTAATTTTTGTTATCAACTGTAATTTGCAACGCCTAGATGGTCCTGTTCGTGGCAATGGAAAAATAATTCAAGAGTTAGAGGGTGTGTTTCGTGGTGCGGGCTGGAATGTTATTAAACTTATTTGGGGTGGAAACTGGGATCCTTTATTAGCAAAAGATAAAGAGGGATTTTTGCGCAAACGCATGAATGAAGCATTAGATGGTGATTTTCAAAACTATCGCGCCAAAGGAGGCGCTTATGTGCGCAAACACTTTTTTGGCGAATATCCTGAGCTGGAAAAAATTATTGAAAATATGACCGACGATGATATTTGGCGTTTAAATCGTGGCGGTCACGATCAACAAAAAGTCTACGCAGCCTATGCCGCTGCTGTAAAACATCAGGGACAACCAACCGTTATTTTAGCGAAAACCGTGAAAGGCTATGGGCTGGGCAAAAGTGGTGAAAGTATGAATATTGCTCATCAGCTTAAGAAACCTACTAAAGATTCGCTCGTCGCATTTCGCGATCGTTATCGAATTCCTGTAAGCGATGAACAATTAGAAGAGGTGCCATTTTATAAGCCCGATGATGATAGTGCTGAAATGCAATACATGAAGAAATTGCGTAGCAAGTTGGCTGGTGAAATTCCTAAGCGTTCACAATCAAGTATAAAAATAAAAGTGCCAGAACTGGAAATATTTAAAGATTTAATCAATGGCAGTGACGGTCGTGAAAACTCTACTACGATGGCTTTTGTAAGAATTTTATTGGCGCTTACACGTGATAAAGAAATCGCAAAATATGTAGTACCTATTGTTCCTGATGAAGCACGCACATTTGGTATGGAGGGGTTGTTTCGAAGCATGGGAATATATGCTCACAAAGGACAACTTTATGATCCAGTCGATGCTGATCAAGTCATGTATTACCGCGAAGATCAGGCTGGGCAAATTTTAGAAGAAGGTATAAATGAAGCAGGAGCAATGTCCTCGTGGATTGCCGCATCAACTTCTTACAGTGCTCATAACATGCCAATGATCCCTTTTTATATTTTTTATTCCATGTTTGGATTTCAACGAATTGGTGATCTCGCTTGGGCTGCAGGAGATAGCCGCGCACGCGGATTTTTAATTGGTGGAACAGCCGGACGTACCACTTTAGCGGGTGAAGGATTACAACATCAAGATGGCCACAGTCACTTACTAGCATCTACGATTCCTAATTGTCGTGCATATGATCCTGCCTATGCATATGAACTTGCTGTAATCGTTCATCATGGCATGCAATCTATGTTTGAACATAACGAAGATCATTACTATTACATCACAGTGATGAATGAAAATTATGCACAACCAAAAATGCCGCAAGGTTGTGAACAAGGCATTATTAATGGCATGTATCAATTGCAAGCTCCTGATCCTAAGAAACACCACGTGCAATTGTTAGGAAGTGGAGCGATCTTATTGGAAGTAATTGCAGCTGCTGAATTGCTTGATCGAGATTATTCAATTAGTGCCGATATTTGGAGTGTTACAAGCTTTAATCGTTTACGGCATGAGGGCATGGAAGTTCAACGATGGAATATGCTCCATGCAGACGAAAAATCTAAAACTACTTACGTTGAACAGTGTCTGCAAAATACTAAAGCTCCAGTTATAGCGGCAACGGACTATATGAAAATTTATGCAGACCAAATACGCCCATTCATTAAATCGAATTATGTCGTATTAGGTACAGATGGGTTTGGACGAAGCGATACACGCAAACAATTACGCCGCCATTTTGAAGTGAATTCACATCATGTCGTTATTGCAGCAATTTATTCGTTGGTGCAAGAAGGTAGTCTCGATAAATCGGTTTTGCACTCTGCCATGCAAAAGTATGGCATTGATGCTGATAAAACTGATCCTGTATTTTCTTAGCGCTAATTGTGGAAACAAAAGAAATTAAGATCTCTGATATTGCTGATTTTGATGCAGTAGACGTAATAGAGATTTTAGTAAAAAAAGGAGACGAAATTACCTTAGAGCAACCCTTGGTAACAGTGGAAAGTGACAAAGCCATGATGGATTACCCTTCTCCATCAGCAGGGATAGTTGAAAATATAGTCGTAAGCGAGGGAGATAAGATAAGTGAGGGTGATACGTTATTGACGCTAAAAGTAACTTCAGATGAAGCACCTTCAACTGAAAAAGTTATTGCTGAGCCTAAGGAAGAGTTAGAAAAAGAAAAAGTCGTTGAAAAACAAGTAGTACGTTCTGAAAATATTCAACCGTCGAATACCTCAAATGCCTATGCGAGCCCAGGAACACACAAATATGCACGTGAGTTAGGAGTAGATTTAGACAATATACATGGTAGCGGACGACAACAAAGAATTGTTATTGAAGATATTCAACAGCATGTTCGTGACAACTTGTATTCGACTTCATCAAATAAAGCTATAAAACAAAAAGCGTTAGACTTTTCTCAATACGGTCAATCACATGCAAAAGATTTAAGTAAAGTTCAAAAATTAACAGCGCAAAATATGCTTAATGCTTGGCAAAGTATCCCGCATGTGACCCATTTTGATAATGCTGACGTTACACAATTAGAACAACACCGAAAAAAACTAGCTAGCGAACTTGAAACTAAGAAAATAAAGCTCACGCCACTTGCGTTTGTCGCTAAAGCACTCGTATTGTGTCTTAAACAGTTTCCTGATTTTAATGCTTCACTTGATATTGTATCTGAGCAATT
Organism: Gammaproteobacteria bacterium; assembly: GCA_965243395.1. GTDB lineage: Bacteria > Pseudomonadota > Gammaproteobacteria > UBA4575 > UBA4575 > JABDMD01. The sequence goes on from CBDEUS010000002.1 coordinate 483,726, forward strand.
AATTTATAAAGATTTTTTTCATATTGGTATAGCAGTAGATACTGAACATGGGCTATTTGTACCGGTATTACGTGACGTAGACAAAAAAACATTGGAACAGGTAGCAAAAGAATTAGTTGAAGTCAGCACACTGGCAAAACAAAGAAAACTTACTCCTAAACATATGGGAGGAGCGAGTATGACAATCTCAAGCTTGGGTAATTTAGGCGGCCAAGCTTTTACGCCCATTATTAATCCCCCCGAGGTTGCGATATTAGGGCTATCCAAAATGCTTATTAAAGATCAATTGAGCGAAGCAGGAACAAAACAACAAAAACTATTACCTTTATCATTGTCATATGACCACCGAGTGATTAATGGCGCAGATGCGGCACGTTTTTGTTCACATTTAAAAAATGTTTTAGAGGATATCTGGAAACTTATTCTTTAAGTTTTAACGACAACGATCGTGATAATTGGTGTTCCAAAAGAAATAAAAGCAGATGAATACCGTGTTTCATTACTACCGGTTGGCGCACAATTACTTGTTCAAGATGGTCATGAGGTACTTATAGAAAAAAATGCGGGTCTAGCAAGCGGGTATCATGATAAGGAATTCGAGTCGGCGGGTGCAAAAATAGTATCGAATGTGAATGACATTTTTGCTGAGTCAAATTTAATTGTAAAAGTAAAAGAACCACAGCACGAAGAGCTTGATAAATTTACTAACTCGCAAATCATATTTAGCTATTTTCATTTTGCGAGTTCGGAAGCATTAACCAAATCATGCATAAAAAGCGGTATAACTGCTTTAGCTTATGAAACGCTTACAGATGTTCATGGACAATTACCCTTGTTAAAACCCATGAGCGAGGTTGCAGGCAAGATGTCTATTCAAGAAGGTGCTAAATGTCTTGAGAAACCTATGTTAGGAAGAGGTGTGTTATTAGGAGGCGTGGCAGGTGTTGCGCCTGCAAATGTACTCATTCTTGGGGCTGGTGTTGTGGGCTCAAACGCAGCACGCGTCGCTGCTGGATTGGGTGCAAATGTGATTGTAATGGATATAGACATTGAAAAACTTCGTCATATTGATGAAGTAATGCCAGATAATGTCACAACTATTTATTCTGACCCTCATGCAATTGAAAACTGTGCAATTAATGCAGATTTAATTATAGGTGCAACACTCGTTCCTGGTGCACGCGCAAAAAAATTGATCGACAGAAGCTTATTAAAAGATATGAAAAAGGGTGCTGTGCTTGTTGATGTATCCATTGATCAAGGGGGGTGTTTTGAAACCAGTAAACCCACTACACACCATGATCCGGTCTATGTAATTGATAATATCGTACATTATTGTGTAACTAATATACCTGGTGCCGTTGCGCGTACAAGCAGTCAAGCATTATGCAATGCAACGCTACCCTTTATTCAAAAATTGAGTAACTTAGGCTTACAGGCGTTTATTAATGAAAGTAAAAATTTACGCAATGCACTCAATATTCATGAAGGCAAGATTAAACATTTAGCTGTAGCAAACGCATTTCCAAATTTGCCGAATAGCTTCTAGCTAGCGAAATTCTAAAAAATATATGGTCACGCCAAGAAGTATTAATGCAATTTCTATAATGCTTATCCAGATGATCATATAAGTAATTCTCCTGGCCATTGGCTTCATTGGCAGCCAAATTCGTTGTTTATAAAGTTTCCAAGGCAAAAACCAAGACCAACGCTGCCAATCGATTACATAGTTTTGAACTTCTTCTGCCCATTTCGTTAGGCTTTTGTCAACGCTGCTAAGTTCATTAGCGGTATCGTTAGATGAAGGTGAATGATATTTTTCAGTTATTTTTAATTTTGATCCTTCTGGAATAGATAGTGTTTTAAGTATTGTTTCAGACTTAATTCCATTTTCGTATTCAATCTTAATGCCATCATCAATATCAGTGACATATATGTTTGTTTTAAGTGAGAACGTATGGTTCTGGCTATGATTAACTACATCAATGAAATATTTTTGCGGCCCTAAATTTTTCCATTGCTTAATTTCAAGATAAGGATTAATTTTAAAAAGTTGCTCGATATCGCGACAAAAATGAATTAAAGCATCTTGGCGTAGGGGCGTTTTGAATTCTGCCCACGCCTTATTATCTGTACTTGTCAAAAGGAATTAGTGTTTCGTGTCAGGGTAAGGAATTTGCAGAAGTGCTGTACTCAAATTCTTCTTAATTGAATCCGTCATCATGCGAGAATGCAATCCAGATATAAATTTTGGTCGGGGCGAGCCTGTAACGATTAAATCAAAATCGTGTTCTTCACAAACGTTTTGCAAACAATTTTTTGGGTCACCGAACATGAATAGACTTTTATATTTTGCATTATGCTTTGAAAGGGTAGCCTCAACTCTAGAAATCGTTATTTCTGCTTCATTTACAAGTTCAGATTCCAAATAGTTACAAAATCGCTCTTGTGTGATTTGGTTGCTGAGCCAATCATCCCCAGTCATATGTTTCCAAAGCTCAGGAACTACATACAAGTGAATAACTTCAACATCCTTTAAGTGCATATTTAATAATGCCTGTTCAGCGGCACGCGCACCTGTGGAGCCATGGCTGGCAAGCAAAACTTTCTTAGGCATAAATGTTAACTATTCAATAGGCTAGATAGACAAATAAAGCAACCAATAAAGCTAATATGAGTGCCACTAAATCTTCTCTTCTATCGCTGCTGAAGATAGATAGTGCGGATCCACGATCAAATTTATTATCTTGCATAAGAATCTCCTGGAAAATTTAAATTTTTTCCGAAATAAATAATAAAACTACAATTAAGGACAAACTGGCTTTAACGAATCCCACGATTCCCCCGATTACTGCAGGTTGCCCTCCTGCTTGCCGCATTGCGGAAACAGTAATTTGCATGCCTAAACCCACCAATCCAAATGCAAATAACCAGGTAATCCAGTTTCTAAAGGCCTTTATCTTTTTTGCAGTATGTCGTACAGACTTGTGGGCTTTTTTAAGGATTTCATTTGCAGATTTGGTAAGTACATTTGCGTTTATCAGACCTCGTATCGCATCATCATCATCGATACTCATGATCTTGCCATGTTGAATTAATTGATTAAGCGCCTGTTTGCGATCTTGTCGCTGTACTTTTGAAGATTCGTTGACTAACAAACTTTTATTTTCATCACTTAATAGATTTTCAGATTTAAATCCACTTTCTTCGGTGTTCCCAAAGTACTTTCCTTTGTAATGATTGGCAGGTGCAAATATACCTGTTGTTGAAAGTGCAAAAAGTAAGATAAAACCCAAAACAAAAATTGGGAATTTTTCAAAAATAACTCTACCAACATTAACTTGGGTATCCACACTGTCTTCACGTTTTACGTACCAAACGGATAACCATAAAACGATAATAGGCAAAATAAGCACACGTGTAATATTAAAAATTTCAGCAACTTTTAGGGTTTCAATTCCATCCGGTTGATAAGCTAACGCAGCACCTGCTACTTGAGCGGAATTCAAAATACCTGTGCCTGCCCAAGCTCCAAACTGCACGTGTGAGAAATTTAATAAGTGTCCAATGATGGGGAATATAAACATACATAGCACACCCCATAGCAATATCGTGCCAATGGTGTAAGCAATTTCTACAGACTTTGCTTTAACAACCGGGGCTGCTGCAACGGTCGCAGATACTCCACAAACCCCCATTCCTGCAGACAACACGCCGCCCATAGAATTGGATATTTTTCTACGAGCTCCTAACCATAAAACTAGACCTACTGAGCCTAATACAAAAAATCCGATCATGATGATGGATAGCCCACCGAGATTTTTTAGTTCTGCAGCACTATATAAGGTACCAAGTAAGATCACTCCGGTTTTTAAACCTAACCGGGAAAGCCGTACTCCATTTTCAGCCCATTCTGGAATTCTGAAAACGTTAACGATGATGATGCCAACTAAAATGCCTAAAACTACATAGTTCAAGCCGAGAATTTCATGTAGATATTTTCCAGTGTTACCTACTTTCCCAATTGAACTCCCTACGACAGCAATTTCTGGTGCAACAAACCAGCGCACAAGCATTGCAATTAACAAAATGAACATAACTCCAGCAATAGTTGAAAGGTAATAGTCGCATGTTCCTTCTTTAGGAGTGCTTAGCCATTGCCAAAGACCGAAAATGATAGAGAAAATCCCAAAGTAAAGAGGCAGGGTAGTAAGTTCATTAAAGTATTTATATTTATTCCCACCAAGATGATTAATATAGGATGCAAGATAATCAGAACTGGCTAGAAACCAAATGGCCAACATAATTAGCCCGATAAAGAACAAAGCAGAAGATTTTTTTGTATAAACCATGCATCACCCTGATTTATTTTTGTTATAGAGTGCTTATTTATATTCTAATCTGTGCCAGTAATGTGTGTATAGCTATTTGTATCCAGAGTATGAAAAGACATCTATAAGTTTTATTTATTTTTGCTATCAATTTAATGTCAAAAATTTACAAACACGACAATGATGATACTCCGGCTTATCGAAATGCTTGGAATAGTAGTTTTGCTGAAGTTCTGTCTCGACGCATGAGTCGTCGCGCGTGGATAAAGAGCATTGGCTTGATGGGTTTTTGTACAGTTTCAAGTAATGTGAATCTGTCTGCAAAAGATAAGCAAACACTACTTTCTTTTGAAGAAATTTCTCATGGCTTAGACACGCAATTACATTTAGCAAAAGATTATTCCGCACAAATTTTATTAAGATGGGGAGACCCATTGTTTAGAAATGAAAGTAAATTTAATCCTTATAAACAAAATGCTGAATCACAACTCAAACGTTTTGGATACAACAATGATTTTGTAGATTATTTATCAATTTCACGTAAGAAAAATATTTCTAATCATGGGTTATTAGTTGTTAATCATGAGTATGTAAATAGTAGCTTGATGCATCCGGGCTCACCTAGACCCTATGATTTAGCACGAGAACAAATTGATACTGAAATGGCCGCTCACGGTCTCAGCATTATTGAGGTGTATAAACAAAAGAATCATTGGAACATTAAACTTGATTCAAACTACAATCGACGCATCACGCCTTCTACTAAGATGAAATTATCGGGCCCTGCAAAAGGGCACCAAAGAGTAAAAACTGAATATTCTCCTCAAGGTGATTTTTGTTTGGGTACGTTTGGTAATTGTGCTGGGTGTGTAACACCTTGGGGAACTGTATTAACAGCAGAGGAAAACATTCAAGCCTATTTTATGGGTAATGCGAAATCTACGAATGAGCGCGAAAACTACAAACGTTTTGGATTACATGGAGATAAAACAGCATTATCTATATGGGGAAATTATCATGATATTTGGGATTTAGATAAACATCCACAAGCTGCTATGCATGCAGGATGGATTGTGGAGATTGATCCATACGATTCTTCATTTGTGCCGATTAAACGAACAGCTTTGGGTCGCTGTAAACATGAGGGATGTGATGTGCACATCAATAAAGATGGAAGAGTCGTTCTATACATGGGCGATGATCAAACATTTGAATATATATATCGCTTTGTAAGCAAGGAAAAATTTCAAACACATAACCAAAGAAATAATTTGGCTTTATTGGATGAAGGTGAGTTGAGTGTTGCGGAATTTACAGATCAAGGCACAGTTATTTGGCATCCATTGCAATACGGAAATGAACCACACATAAAAAAGAACGGATTTAACAGTCAAGCAGATGTCGTTTTAGATATGCGAAAAGCAGCTGATTTAGTAGGCGCAACACCGATGGATCGGCCCGAAGAAATAAAAGTTAACCCAAAATCCGGAAATGTATTTGCTGTTTTAACTAACAATTTCAAACGTACACCGTTGCAAGTCGATGCTGTAAATCCTCGTGCATTAAATCGACATGGGCACATTCTAGAGCTCATCGCTCCTGAACAAGACCATAGTGCCAGAGAATATCAATGGGAAGTATTCATATTAGCAGGAGACCCAAATAAAAAAATTGATCAGGCTTACTATTCTGCAAAGTTATCGGAAAATGGTTGGTTTTCTAGTCCTGATAATTGTAGCTTTGATAGGTATGGCAATATTTGGATTGCTACGGATGGCTTTAATCGATCCGGCAAAGCAGATGGGATATGGGTTTCTGTGACTGGTAATGAAAATGAGAAAATTTGTAAGCAGTTTTTACGAGCTCCGATTGGTGCGGAAGTTTGTAGCCCTTGCTTCACACCCGATCATAAAACGATGTTTTGTTCTATCCAACACCCGGGAGACGGGTCGACATTTGATCAACCCAATACGCGCTGGCCTGATTTTAATTTAAAGATACCGCCTCGTCCTGCCGTGGTAGCGGTAACTCACGATCAAGACGAGGAGATAGGAAGTTAAGTTGCAAAGTAAATCTTTTTTATCTTTCACTTGGTGGGACAAATTTATCTGTCCAAGGGGAAAGCTGAATAAATTCACTGAATTCTGCACGATTAATTAACCCGTTTGAGTCTTCATCAAAGCGAGCAAAAATTTCGTCATCACTTAAGTTATAGACGGCTTTAGCTTCATCGCGGTCCAATCGTTCATTTCGATCCAGATCTGCACCCCAAAATAGTCCGTCTTCAAAACTGCGTCCACCTCCAGCAACACCCGCTATAGAAGCAAGAGGTATCAACATAAGCACAACAGCAAATACAACATTAAGGAATTTCATTATTTTCTCCAAAATAGTTTTGATAACCCAGTAGACCGCATTATCAATAAAAAATTACATCAAAAAGGTTAAAAATTTGTAATATTCGAAATCATATCTATTTCGTTAATAATTATTTTTTATTCGTATGAATATTTGCTTTCAAATTTAGACTGTGAATTGAGTTGCAATTATCAAAACGAGTTAACCACCTGTCTATTTCAAATAACCGTAAATATTTATGTTCGCCTATAAGCGTTTAATTTTACATATAATGTTTTATTTCCTTTAACACGGGTGGGGTTATGTTGGGTTTAAAAAAATCACCTAAGAGGGAACAAAAATCATTATTAGAGAGTAAGCAATTACCTGATCGTCGAAGTAAGAGGGCAGATCGGCGTTCTTTTGGCTTACCAAACAAGTTTCCCTTGTCAGATCGTCTTGGAAAGATTATTAAAGTGGATCGCCGCAGAAGGCCTGATCGTCGTATAGCCAATATCGAAGTTAAAGAAGACTGTCTATCGAATGATTCGAGGTGGTTTAAAAATAATAATTAAAATTATTGTATATTTTTGCTTAGTAAAGTCTGTTAAATCTCGACAACCCAATTTTAGGAGTTGGGTAATTATTTTAAAACTACTTAAAACTTAGCTTGGTTTTTCGAGTATAGAACGCTTCGGAAAAACCTGAAGAAGCATTACATTCAATGCTACGTAGCCTCATTAATGCTTTAAAATTTTCGGGTTTAAACCAATGTTTGTCATGTTGAGATACAAAGTAGCGTTGGAGGCTGTCTACTTTTTTCTTAGCATTTTCAGTAGAAATTTCCATGAAGGTATTCGGTTGCCCGAGGTCACCATCGAATTTGGGGATCTCATATTCCAGAATTAAATGATCTCGAAATGTATTCCATGTCAGGTCCGAAATAACTCGATGATCTTGATGAAGATCATTGCGATAATGAGTGAAAACTATATCGGGTTTAAAATTATACTTAAGTGTTTCAAATGCATCTTTAATTTCTGTGCCGATATAAGGAAAGTAACTATTGCGAAATTTATGTATTTCGATATTGACCTTGGCCCAGTTTGCACTTAGTTCAGACAGAGCCATTCGGGTTTCTTTTTCACGCGTTTCATTGGATGAGAATATAGAACAGTATAGTTCTGCTTGCTCAAGAGAATTACCGAGTTCTAATAAGGTGCCACCACAACCAATTTCAATATCATCGCAGTGTGCACCTAGGCACAAAATTCTTGGTCGAACTACATCAGACAGACCAAGTTCAATCATGATCAAACTCTTTATTTTCGTGCTTACGATTATTCCAAGGTCGCTCTCCACGGCCTTCCATACGATCAAAAGTTATTTTATCTTTAAAAGTGTCCATTGCTTTCCAGAAACCATCGTATTTGTATGTCCAAAGTAACTTTTTCTCTGCAAGACGACTGAATGGCTGCTCTACTAGTTCTTCATTTGATTCAATGTAGTCAAAAATATCATTGCGAAAAAGGAAATACCCACCATTTATCCAGTAATCTGAATCTTGACTTGATTGTAGTTGCTCAACATACCCTTTCTCATCCATTTCTACATGATGTAGAGTCAGGTGCGGCTTGACACTAACAAAGTTAGCCACAGTGTTTTTGCTTTGAGCATTGTTAATAAACTCATAAAGCGGTAAATCACTAAGTTGGTCGCTATAGTTGGCAAGAAAGTATTTTTCACCTTTAATATGTTCTCGGACAGCAGCCAATCGTTGTGCAAGATTGGAATGCAAACCAGTATCTACGAATGATATTCGCCAGTCATGAATGTCACTAATGGCTGGTTGCAATGTTTTACCCCCTTCCATCATAACGAAATCGTTTGTTATATATGTATTGTAAGTTAGAAAAAATTTTCGAATCAGGTCACCGCGGTAACCTAAACAAAGAATAAAGTCTTTGTGGCCATAGGATGCATAATATTGCATTAAATGCCAAAGTATTGGCCGGTTTCCTATTTCTACTAATGGTTTAGGTATGACATCCGAGTGTTCGCGAAGACGAGTTCCGAGCCCGCCGCAAAATAAAACAACTTTCATATTAGTCCCCAAATATTTAGTGTTAATTGAATTTCATAACTAGAATCAAAATCAAAATCAGAATCGATTAATTTTAATTTAAGTGATTATGAATCTATATTTTCCTAACTTGCTAGAGCCAAAAATATACGTCACGTACTATGTGGAATATAATTGCAAACAATAATTAAATTCAGCAAGCTAATATAACTAGTGGATAAAGTATCATTTTTACAATTGTAATTTTGTGGAAATATATGCATTTTAGTTACAAACAATTAGTATTCTCTAAGAATTAATCTTGTTTAATTCAAGACATAATTCCAATAAATAAAGCATGGTTATTTTTATCTAAAATTCATGTTCCCATTGTGTGCCTAAGTTAAGGTTATATATCAGTCAATGCGCTGAAAATAATTAAAAAAACCTTAAATTGTTGAAAGAAATTAAAGATGAAATTGCTGTTGATTGAAGATGATGATCGAATAATTGAGTTTATTCAGCCGGGGCTACAAGCTGAAGGCTATATTGTCGATGTTATAAAGGATGGGCAAACCGCAAAAGACTTTATGCCTTATCATGACTATGGCGCAATCATATTGGATCTTTTATTGCCGGGAGTTGATGGCAGGGCTCTCTGCAGTCATATCAGAAGTACAGGTATAAGAATTCCGATATTAATGCTGACTGCATTAGACACTGTGGATGACCGTGTTTTAGGTTTAAAAATTGGTGCAGATGACTATCTAGCTAAACCCTTTGCATTCGAAGAATTACTGGCTCGAATTAAGGCTTTGATACGACGTAGCTGTGACTATCAAAATCAATCACCAAGAGTTCTTAGATTTGCAGATCTTGTTCTTGATGAAGAAACTTATGAAGTCACGCGTAATGGTAAAAAAATAGATCTAACACCAAAGGAATTTACTCTTCTTGCTTATTTGATGCTCCATGCAGAAAAAGTAGTTAGTAAAACAAAGATACTTGATAATGTTTGGGGGTATGACAGCGACCCATTTACGAATGTCGTGGAAGTTTATATAAGACATTTGAGAAATAAAATTGATAGGTCTAATAAAGTTCCACTAATTCATACAGTACGCGGGTTTGGCTATAAACTTCACGATTCCACGGTCAATAAAAGCAATTAAGATTGAATATGTTTTTTGCTATTTTGCTAAAAAATATGGTTTATAAAAAAACCATATTGATTAAATCATACCTGGCACTATTACTCCTTTTATTTTTTCAACAACCACTACATGCAGAAAATACTAACAACGATGTAGTTAGTAATGATATACGAAATGAAGTTTTAATACTTGGGCGTGTTTCACAAGGTCCACGTCGACATTATCGGGCTTTTGATAGCCTTGGAAAATATCTTGTCAAACACATGGAAGATGTTGGAATAAAAAGTTTCGAAATTAACTTTCCTCGAAACAAAGATGAAATGATTAAAGAATTGCAACAAGGCAGAATCGATTTTCTTTGTGATACTCCATTTTCAGCACTATTCTTTGAAAGAGAAGCAGATGCGAAAATCATATTACGACAGTGGAAGAATGGAGCTTCGTCGTATCGAACACATTTTATTACACATAAGGATAGCCAAATTAAAAATCTTAGTGATCTTGCGGGGCACAAAATTGCATTCGAAGACCCTGGTTCTACATCAGCCTTTTTTGTGCCGATGCTTTCGCTTAAAAATAATGGTTTAGATGTGCAGCAGCTAGGGAGTTCAAGTTATAACCCAAAGCTGAATACCGTAAGCTACACTTTCAACTTTTCAGAGGAAAATATTCTTTACTCAATTTTGCGCGGAAAGAATGATGCTGGAGCCATAAGTAATTTGGACTGGATTGATCCAACACAAGCACCTGAAGGTTTAAAGCGAGACTTGAGAGTATTTCATACGACTCCAAACATTATACGTTCATTGTTTCTTGCCCGATCAGGCATTTCACCCGATATCGAAAAGCGAATTATATTTCTCTTAACAAACATGCATGAAAGTGAAGAAGGAAAAGAGGTGCTGAAAAATTTTTTTAAAGTAGCCCGATTCGATCGACTTGTTGATGATGCGGCAGAAGATCTTGAGTATGCGCGCGAACTGTTTGCCGGATTTGATTACTAAAACCTAATAATATGAAACTGCGTCAACAATATGTATTAATACTTGGATCAGTATCGGTACTGATCATATTGACAATATCTGCAGCGATGGCCTTACGACATAAGCATATGGAGTCACTGTTACTGCAATCAAGTTTTAATGCGATGTCTGAATCTCTTTATATCGAAAATGAAAACGCAGCGCGAGCGCTAACAATGACACTCACAGACAGTCTTGTTGAGCCAATAGCGGTGGATGACTTCGAAGGTATTGCAAATGTTGCCAAGTCTGCTCGTAAGCTTCCACGTGTATCTAAACTAATAGTATTTGATGCTCAAGGATTATTAGTTCATGACGGTACAGATCAAGTCAGTGAATTTGGCACACTAATTCCATCGGAAATTTTGGATGTAGTTACTTCTAATTTTCATACTGTATCCGAAAGAAAAAATGACTTCTTAAAAGTTTGTGCTCCAGTCCATATTGATAACAGAGTGTTGGGAGGTATTTATCTAGAATTTAAACTTGATTATGTAGATTCACATATTCAGGATTTAAAATCTGAACTTGAATATATTATCAAAAGTAATGATTTACGTGATTTTTTACTGACAACACTATTAGCAATTATGGTGTGTATTTTGGCAGTATTAGGCGGCTTTTTTATCTCAAGACATCTGTCACAACCAATTCTTACATTAGCAGAGCTAACACGGCGAATTGGTCAAGGAGAATATGGAATTAAAACCAAAGTAACGAGTCGTCAGGATGAATTAGGCGAGCTAGCACAATCAATTCATTGGATGTCAAATGAATTAAGTAATCATACCTATACTAAAGCTCAGTTAGAGAATCTAATTAAAGTGCGTACGGCCGAGCTTGAGGATGCAAATCAAAAACTTTTACAAATAGACGAAACTCGTCGAGAGTTTTTAACCGATTTAGGACATGAATTGAGGACGCCGTTAACTGCGATACGAGGCATTTCCGAGGTGAGGCTTCGATCTAGCGAATATCTAAATAACAATGACAGCTCTGCGCTTAAGCGTATCGTGGAGTTATGTGGACAACTTGGTTCTTTAGTGGATGACTTATTATTTATAGCGCGCTCTGAAACAGGAAAACCTGTACTAGATACTACTACACTTTCATTATGCGCTCTTTTATCTAATGTAAAAGAACAAATGGCAGAGATCGCTAAGCAAAATCAAATTAAACTCATATTTACATGTGATCATGACAGTTTAATTGAGGGGGATCCACGAAGATTGAAACAACTGTTTAGTATACTTATCGACAATGCAATAAAGTATTCAAAACCAAGCGGGATAGTAAAAATTGAAATTACTACCAGAACTGGCATCCCTCAGAATTTTGCTGACGTACGAATAAGTGATACTGGGATAGGTATGACTAAAGATGAGAAAGACCAGAGTACGATCCGCTTTTTTCGTGGCAAGCGCGCTCAAGAGAAACATGATAAAGGGATGGGGCTGGGGCTTTCTATAGCAAGAGCTATCATGAGCGCACATGGGATTAATTTTAATTTGAGCAGTGAAATTAATAAGGGAACAACCGCTCTAGTCACATTTAATCTAGATGTAGACAGCTTCGAAGAAAATCAAGATACTAGTCAAATAGCGGGAATGTAAGTCAGTTTTAAATTACATCTTTTCTATATTTCTGGTAATTCTGACTTTTTCATTGAATATTTATTCAATTTTAACTCAAATTTAATGCTTAATTTAGCATGTACTTATATGTTATATAAGCGCTTTATAATTAATAATTGATATCATTACATCGACAATATTTAAAAAGATTTAAATTGTGAAATTAAATATTATTGAAAAACGCAATTTGCAGGATTCATATTATCCAGCTAAAAATAATTATGATGATAAACCTGCAGATAAATTTTACAAATTAGATGATTCATTATTGAACGATTTTCAAGATGAAGATGTTGCAGTTATCTCACAAAAGTTTCTTAAAAAGATTGACTATTACGAAAGTGCAAAAAAAAGTATAAATGAAACATTAAAAAGTAAAAAACTGAGTTTGAGGGAATGGAGAGTTCTGAATGAAGTTGTTATTTCAAAAACCTCAGGCCCTAAAATTATACGTTCTCATACAAATTATACTTATCCACAAATTTCAAATATATTAAACATGCTGGAATCAAAAGGGTTAATTAACCGAAATTATTTTGTTCCTAAGGATCGAAGAACAGTTCAGATATCAATTACAGCTTCTGGAAAAGAAGCTTGGAAGCTTGGTATTCAAAATATAATTGATTTTGAACAAAATGATGTTTAGAAATTCGTAATATTCTTAATTTTTCTTTATACCAAGTTTGATAATTCTTGAGTTTAAAGTCGACGCATTCATCCCTAAAAGTTCTGATGCACTGCCTTTTCCAGATATTTTCCAGTTAGCTTTGTTTAATGCGGTTCTGATATTTTCTCGCTCAAGATGTTTAATTTCATCCGCTTTTAGTAAGGCATGTCTTGTAAGTGAAACTGACTGCTCTAAGTTTTCACCCTTATCGTGGTCTCTTAGTAAATCTGGACTAATATGCAATGATGTGCCCTTGCTTAATATAACAGCTCGTTCAATTACATTTTGTAGCTCTCGAATATTTCCTGGCCAGTCATAATCTTTCAGCTCATCTACGGTCTGTTCATTTAGACCATAACACTGTTTATTAAATCGATTACAAGATTCATCTAGAAAGTGTCGAGTCAAAATTGCAATATCATTTAATCTCTCTCTAAGGGGAGGCACTTCAATTGGAAACACATTAAGCCGGTAAAATAAATCTTCTCTGAAGTTTCCTTCTTTTACCATCTGTTCTAAATTACGATTGGTCGCTGCAATGATTCTTACATCAACATGCCTTGTTTTTTCATCGCCTACACGCTCGAATTCTTTATGCTGGATCGCACGAAGTAACTTAGGTTGAAGCTCTAGAGGCACCTCACCAATCTCATCTAAGAATAGTGTTCCTGTATCTGCAAGTTCCCAACGGCCTTTACGATCTTTAAGTGCGCCTGTAAAGGATCCCTTGACGTGACCAAAGAATTCGCTTTCGAATAAATCTTTAGTAACGGATGAACAGTTTATGGTTACAAAGGGCATATCGGCACGATCACTTTGTTTTACAATTGTGCGTGCAACTACTTCCTTTCCTGATCCAGTTTCACCAAAGATCATAACCGATGCATCAGTTTGAGAAACTGCTTTCAGCTTTTCAAACAAATGCTGCATAGCAAGAGATTGGCTGATTAAGGGATATTTCTCTTTTACAAGATCTAATTCATCCCGTAAGTAATCTCTTTCATCTATGAGTTGGTTTTTAATCCTAATGAGTTGTTTGATGTGATGGTTTGTATTTGGAGGTATAGCTTCAGCGTCTTCAACATCATATAGCGCCCACGTTATGTTTTTAGGGTTTCCTTCTTTATCGTAAATAACTTCTGCCGATGCAATGGCCTCGAAAATATCTCCATTTTTCTTTACACATTCTATTACTTGATTGGAGAGTTCACCTTTGTCAATGATTTGTTCCAATAAACCAGACAATAGTGCAGTATTGGTCTCTTCGCTTAAAAATTCGAATACTTTTTTCCCAATCACTTCGTGCTCTTCAAATCCTAATTTCTCAAGCCATTTCTTACTAACGGCTTGCATGACTCCATCACCATCAATAGCCTGTAACATCACAGGCGTTTTTTCATAGAAGAATTGATATAAGTTTTTGTCGTTCATAGTGACTCATATGTACGATCAATATCGATAATTTAAAGTCTAACTCTACTCTTGTGTGAGATTCAAAATCCTCGAAATTTCGCAAAAATTTCTGAAATTTCAGTATTCATCCTATTTTTCAAATTCTAAGTTATTGATTTTATATATGAGAAATCTTGGTACGGTTGATGCAATTGTCTAGGCACAAATGTTTCAACAACTATTTTCAGGAGAAAAATTGATATGAAAGCGATACAACTAAATAACTTTAATTTCCTTATCCAATTATTGATGGTTATTTCCATTAGTATGTTTTTTTCACAAGTCTATGCACATGAATTAGGCTCAAATAAAAAACCAATTGCATTTGGAGCTGATCAAACCATTGTCGATGTAGACAAACTTGTTTATGAACCACTTGAAGTTGAGGGGCTACCAAAAGGTGCTGAAATCGCGCACATTCGTGGTGATTTAGGTAAAGCTGGAAGTGAATCTATTTTACGTATTCCACCCGGTTACCATGTACCAAGTCACACGCATACCTCAGAAGAATTGTATATGTGGATTAGTGGAGAATTTACTTTAATTTCTGATCAAGGCGATGAAAAAAATTTTCGTGGTCCTGCTTATATAAGTTTTCCTGGTAATGCACCGCCACATACTTTGATCTGTGGAAAAAAAGAGCCCTGTATCTTTTATCTGGCCTATACAAGACCATTTGACATTATTTACGAGTAACAATAATTCTTCCCGCACGCAGTAATGCGTAGTATTAACGGGATGCTATATTTTCCTGCCCATCTCATTTGCATAAGCATCCCGTTCTTTTTAAATAATACAAATTTATTTTCTTAACCAAGCTTGTTTGTGTATTGGAATATCGTTACACGAAATTTCGGGATTATTTTTTAAATTTCGAAATTTATCTTATGTATAAAAAGCTATCTTATTGATTTGTATAGTGAGTTCTTCTTGGCACAGTTGATGCAATTACTTGAGCGTAATTATTTGAAGAACTGTTAGAAGGAGAATACAAAATGTATAAATCAATTAGTTCAATTATCTTTGCGTCACTTTTTGTTTTGATCGCAAATAATCTCAATGCGAAAGACATCCCAGGGTATACATATAGTGAATCTAATCTAGAGACAGCACCCTATACCTTGAAAGATTTGAAATTGTTAAAAACCACTGTGTTGTTTACTGAAGACGATGCCAAATGGTTACGCAAAAGTCGTAAGGTACTTGAGCCACATGCAGAAGAAATTTTAGATACATGGTATGGCTTTGTTGGTTCCCATCCTCATCTTATTTACTACTTTTCAAATAAGAAGGGTGAGGCAGATGCTAATTATCTGGCTCGAGTACGCGCACGGTTTATTCAGTGGGTCTACGATACTGCAGATGCAAATTATGATCAGGATTGGTTGAACTATCAGTATGAGATAGCCAAGCGCCATCATCGTATTGGTAAAAACAAGGTAGATGATGTGCAATCAGTAGACCATATCCACTTCCGCTATGTAGTCGCTTTACTATATCCCGTCACGGCAACATTAAAACCTTTTCTTGAACGTAGTGAATATTCACCAGAGGAAGTAAATGCGATGCATCAAGCTTGGATCAAATCTGTATTGATGCAGACGATTTTATGGAGCCACCCATACATCAATACAAATGAATTTTAACCATTTAAAAGGTAGCCGAAGTAAATTTACTTTGGTTGCCTTTGTTTTTCGGGAGATAGAAATGTCTGCATATTGTTTATTTGATAATTTGAAAGTTACAGACCCTGCTGCACTTGAGGTATACAAGAAACATGTGGGGCCAATTGTTGCGAAATTTAGTGGCCGTTATGTAGTTCTAGGCGGCCAATGTGAAATTGTCGAAGGCGATTGGAAACCAACTTACCCGGTAATGATTGAGTTTCCGAGACTGGAGGATGCTCGTAACTGGTATCAATCTGAAGAATATGATGAATTAAAAACAATACGTTTGAATGCTACAAAATCAAACGCTGTGTTTATTGAAGGAATCTAGAAAGTCGTAAAAACTAATTGGTGGGCCCGGTAGGACTCGAACCTACGACCAAAGGATTATGAGTCCTTAATCCTATCTACTTGTATAAATAGTTTAACTACCTTTTAAAAACTATAATACGTTGTAATTAAAGAACATTTTTACAACGAGCGTAGTGCATCTATAGTGCAAAGGTAGTTGAACATGAGTTTAAAAATGGTGGCCCTGAGGGTGGATAGCAGATCCGGGGATTTTTCTGTTCGGACCGCTTCCAACAAAATATATCTCTCCAAAGCGAATCTTAAAAAAATTCCCTTACCTGAAAAAGGTACCCAACGGATTTGGGATACCGAACAACCGGGTTTGTTTGTGCAACTTTCCTCAACCGGAAACGCGGTCGCCTACTATCGCTATCGATTGAATACACGTCAGCGTGATTATCGTATCGGACGCGTCTCGCATTTGAGTATGAAATCGATTCGTGAAGCGGTACGCAAAGCGGCAGCGAAAGTCGAATTGGGTCGCGATCCGCAACAAGAACGTAAAGAGGAAAAGAAACAACAACTCGAAGCCTTACGTCAACAAGAGAAAGACACGCACTCCACTTTGGGAAACTTTTATTACAACTATTATATTGATTATGCCAAGGCGCATTTAAAAGACTACGAAGCACGTTTGCATTCGATCGAATTTAATTTTCAACAATGGTTCGAATGGCCGATGGAAGAACTCACTCCTGCGGTAGTGAGTCAATGGCGCAATCAAAAAATGAATACACCTGTGATCCGAGGTAAAGGAGCTAATCGAACGGAACATCCGAGAAAACCGGGTGGTGTGAATCGACCGATTGCCTATCTTCGTGCTCTACTCACCGTTGCATTTGAAGAAGTCGAGATCATCGACAAACATCCGTTGGCAAAATTCAAACCTTTAAAAGAACCCAAAAATCCTCGCAAACGTTTTTTACGTGAAGACGAGTACATTCGCCTGCGCAATACCTTGCGGGAACGCGAAGACTATCTCCCGGTGTTCATCGAACTCGGAATTCATACCGGACTTCGCATGAATGAAATGCTGACACTGACTTGGGAGAATGTGAACTTTCAAGAGAAGTGTCTCATCGTGGAATCACAATATGCCAAGAGCAAACGTCAGCGAACGGTACCGTTGAATGACACCATCATCGCAATGTTGCGTGAATGGAAATTTAAGATTCAACGCTTCGGACCGTGGGTGTTCACCAATCCTGAAACCGGTAACCACTATGTTTCGATTAAACGGGCTTGGGTTGCTGCGATGAAGGAAGCCAATATTGAAGACTTTGTGCGTCAGGATTTACGGCGCACCTTTGGTAGTTGGTTAGCTGAACGTGGAGAAAGTATTTTTGTCATTAAAAATTTGCTTGGTCATAGCACCGTACAAGTCACCGAAGGGCATTACGCATATCTACAAGATGATTCACAACGCCAAGCGGTGAAACGACTCGAAAATAAATAGATGCAGCAAAAATACACACAAAATGCACAAGACGGGGCGTCTTTTAACTACAAGTTCACCCCGGAGAAGATTGATGAATTTTTAGAGCAACTGGGTACTAACGGTAATATTTCACTTTCTGCAAAGATGGTGGGTATGAGTCGGCGTGCAATATATGCCTTTGCAAAGCGCGATCCGTCATTTCGAGAAGCGATGGATAATGCACGTGCGGAAGCACAAGACATGCTGTATTACGAGACTTGGCGGCGTGCAGTGCAGGGTGTGGAGGAGACGCTTTATTATCGTGGGAAGCCGTGTGGTACTGTCACTCGATACTCCGATAAATTACTTGCCTTGTTATTACGACGACAATTCGGGATGCCGTTTTCGAAAGATGATGATTATCAGTTCACAAATAATGAAGATGAATCTCACTCAGCAACAATTGTCGATGACAACCTTGATTTAAGCAAACTCACAGACGAAGAATTAAATACGTTTGCGCACTTAATTGATAAGTGTTCTGTCGAAGAAAATATTTCTTTTTAATTTTCTAATTTAGTAACTTCAATCTGTATCATAATGATAGTGATTGATCTTACTTTTATATTTTTACACTTAGCAATTATTGCTCAATACTAAAGTTATAGTATCTATAATCTACTTTTAACTGGAGATTAAAAGTGGATCTAGAACATAACAGAACAGGCTCTATACAAGACGGCCAAATTCTTACATGTGCTGAAGCCGCTAAGTATTTAGGTGTGAGCATACTTGCTCTACGCGACTCACGATATTCGAATAAGTTATGTGGACGTAAATCACCGAAACATATTAAATTGAATCACCGTACTATTGTTTATCGTAGAACTACTTTAGATGAGTGGCTTAATTCACTCGAAGAATTTGAGACTGCTTCAGAAGCTAGATCAGCAATTCAAAAATAATGAAAATAATAAATAAATGTCGACTAAGTATCATTATACAGATGACCTTGTATTAATAGATGAAGGAGATTATGAGTTTATTTATGATCATCACGAAACGTATCTATATTTAGGAAAATCCCCGAAGTTAGCGGTGTGGTTTAAAATTATTTCGAAGAGTAAGTTTAATGGAATATATATTCCACGATACTACAATGTTGCAAAAGTTAATGGAAAAAGAGAAATAAATGGATTATTTGATCCAAAAGGTCAAAAAAGTGATCTCGTAAGAGAAGCGACACTAGTCACGGGGGAGATACCTGAAAGATATAATGAATCTCTAAGTTCATGGAAAGGAATAGTAGTTCTTGGGTATGTGCATGCAGTTCAAAAGAACTCAAATGGTCAAAAGTTACATGAAAAATTGCACTATTCTGTAATTAAATATTTATATATATAAGTATTCTAGTATTTCAAATTAGTATTTTAAATTTGTTAATTAGCTATCCCTAACCCTAGTGCCATACCAGTTCCTTCTCCCTTCCTATTGCTAAACTTATTCCCACACCTATATACACATGTGAATATTCAGGTGTGTTATTGAAGACGATAATTTTTTCTATAACCCTGTAGTATAAATTTAATTTAATCGCAATCATTTACTCTAATAGGTCAAAAACCTATACATCAGCACCTGGTCAAACAATTTTAGTCCCACTCAACAGCCACGCTTATCACAGCATCTAATACAATGGCAGCATCAGCTGCTGCTCGTCCATGCAAGGTAACTCCTAATTCCATTGAGTGTTCAAGTGATGCAGTATTCATGTTTGAGGATCCAATATATACAGCATCTCTGTCACATAATATTACTTTTGCATGAAATGTTTCTCTTCCAGAGCCTACAATTTTTGGTATCGAATAGTTTAAGACGCGTATTGCATTCTCCTTCAGCCACATTGAAATAGTATCGTAACCTTGAGGATAGTCACTTCGAGACGGTGAATCTAAACTTCTTAGGATAAGTACCCGTTCAACATCAGCGTTTATAAGAGAAAATAATTCCTGAAGCCACAAAGCACCTTTTATATCAAAAAATGGTGTCATTACCACAACTCTTTGTTTTGCAGTTTGAACCATGTTTTGAAACGCGCGAGCAGTTGGTTCCAGTTCAGATGTCTTCCATCCAAACTCTGATAACTTTTTTTCTAAATTACTTGGTTTTGGTGGTTTAGTTAAAACGACACTTGCATTTGTCGCGTCTTTATGAATATTAGAAATGTAAAAGTCTATAGTACTAAGTGCAAAAGCCAAACGTTTAAATAACTTGTAGGTACTACTAAGAGGTAAATAGCCATTATCAACCTTTTTGATAACTTTTAGCTCTACAGATTTTTCAAGTACTTCATGTGTAGCAGCTTCTTCTGTTAGTCCTAATTGTGCATGATCAATCAATGTACGTTCAGATTGTACTAACGTTTCTGGTAACTCTGCCCAAGAATCAAAAAGTGAAGATGCTAAGCTCGCTCTATACACAAGTCCTACAATTATTTGTTTCTCAAACGCTGAAAGTTTTTCTGCTGACATTGCAAAAAACACTAAATTACATTATTGAATCAAAATAACCATCGATTGCGCCTTTCCTAATATCGAATCGCTTTGGCCGACCGCCTATTGATCGTAGTACTGTTCTTGATAAAAGTTTGTTGCCGGCAATACAAGATGTTTCAGGAATCATGATGCAATCTGGACAAGCCCCTCCTCTTTGAGTACATAGAGAACCAGTACCACATTGTGTTGCTTTAATGCTTAACAGAGATGAAAGCATTGCAGTTCCTGAATTACGCCACATTGCAGAGAGATTTCCCAAGTCCATAGTAGTTCCACTACGATAGACCACAAAGGCAAGATCTGCAGGGAATATATATTCTCCTAATGAACCAAGATCCAAACCAGAATATTCTGACACATGCTTCATCAATAAGTGCGAGTAGCTGTGAAGTAGTGTGTAGATATAATAATAAACTGATGGTGAATCAGACTGTTCTAACTGATCTAAAAAAGGCTTCATAGGTTGGGCTACATTTAATATACCTGCGCCAATTTTCTCAGTGGGATTTAGGGAGAACATGTCAGAACAATTTAAGTCTTTAAGCCAAGCTACAACCGTTTCTTCTTTAAGCCTCACATACAATGCTTCATTACTTTGCTGGACAACATACACGGGGTGACATGATATGTCGTTATATTTTACTTTTGGGAAAAGCCTCATTCTTACAGGCATTCTCTTACCTCGTTTCTCTAAAGTTGGAGTCGACTCCATCCGTGAGTAACCAAAACTAAATTTGCATAAGTCAAATTCACGAATAAGACCCATATCATCAAGGCCCAACTTATCTAATAGCTCACGTGTATAGATTTGCTGTTCTTCAGTCTCTTCTATTTTATTTGGCGCTAGATCTTCATCAAGTCTGGTAAACGAAACATACTTTTTTTTCCCATTTGTCTTTGTTTCTACATCCAGCCTTGTATTCTTTAAAGCAGAATGTTCTACAGCTAATCTAAATGGGTCAAACTTTGAAGCAAATCGAGTTTGACGTTCATGAATATTAGCCAGGACATTACTAGGTAAATTCACCTTTGCAATTAAAATTTCTCGTCTATGCAAATCATCTATAATCCGTTTTTTAGTTACATAAGCTGTATCTAAAGATTTCTTTAATATTTTACTTGTTTGGTCATCTGAATTTTCTAATAGCTCTTCAATATCTCTAATTGTACTAACTGCACTTCTATATTCTGCGAGATCAATATTACATTCATCCTTTCCTGCACATGCATTTTCGACATCTTCATCTGTAATTAAATCTACAGCGAATCCATATTGTATTGCTACAAAGTCTTTGAGAGCTTCTTCTCGACTTGGACGTAATCGTGTCAAAAGATCTTGGCTTCCGTCTTTGAAGTCGACAAATAAATCTGATTTGAGGTAGTAAGCGTTTGATGCCCGATAAGGCGTTGCTTCCATTCGAACATGAGAAACCCATGCTGAATAATTGAATCGTCCGATTATAGCTAAGGTGTCTTTGTCATTTTGCAACCATTTCCCTGGGTGTAATGGTTTATCACAAACTGCACACTCAAAAAACCATTCTCCTATTTGAGGGGATTTTCTATTAAGCCTAAAGTCGGCACTATTACACGTACATCTGCTTCGACGCGGAACGACTTTTTCTTTTTTACTATCCCATTGCCATTGGCCCGGAAATGGAGCAGCCCAGTTGCCCGACCAATGAACAAAAATAACATCAAGTTGTTCCCAATCGCATTGCCCCTTTTTTCTAGGATTTGGACAATATTCTGGTGTTAACTTACTCAAATTCTTGTCGAGCTCATTTAAGTTTTTATAATCTTTAAACATTCCACATGTTCTACACACAAAGCTAAGTGGTGCCGGTGTGTATCCCATATGTGACGGTTTGCATAGATGAAACCTGTCTTCACCAGGTAGTTGAAACTCAGAACATGATGAATTAAGCAATGCCCTATCTACACACTGAAGCGGTTTCACTGCTTCATTTGAGTTACCCCCCTCTCGAGCAGACATTGCCCTATCAAACCATGATGAACCTAGCTCATTCATGCGTTCATATATAAGCTCTTTGGTAGGTTCACTAAGATCAACTGAAGCACCAGCTGTTGAACGCGAAATACATGCACCGAGACCACCTTCAAATGTAAAAAAACTTTCAGGCGCATAAGCAGTCGCAAGTTGATTTCGAGATCGAGACATAGTTTTAGCTTTAGCCATTATTTTTTTCTCATAATTGATTTGGTTTCAAATACTCATTTCTATGAATCAATGTCAGCTCCTGAGCCTTTTCTTATAAACATCATTGCACGGCCCGTTACACCATCTTGTACTCTATTATTAGCAGCATCGAATTTTGATTCTTGAATTTCACCTGGAAGATCGACATCTCGGAGCGATGTCATAGGTCTTAGTAAGGGAGAGCGAACTTTAAAAAAATTTGACAGGTATGTGGCACTTACGAATTTGTCTTCATCTAGATCTTGTTGATAGTGATTTAGTTGTTCTTTAAGTAAAGCCCGATAATAATTTTTTCCTTCAGGTGAAGGCGAAAATTCAAGTCCAAGTGCTTTTTCCATGAAAGTATTGGTTTCTTTTAAATTGTCCGGTTTATTTAGAAAGTTTTTTACGTCATCAGCCATCATATAATAAGGTGACTTATCCTTATTTTTTTCATTTGCAGCACATAATTCTTTAATTGCATTTATGCCGCATACATACTCTTGAAAGAAACTTGGCATTACACGAACAAGAGCTTTTTCTGCCCATCTATCTACAGATGCTGGGAGAATCATCCTTTCTAAAAACCTATGAAAAATATCATGTATCTCCAACACAAATCGGTCTCTATATCGTTGAGGTATTGGTACCAGCAATGAAAAACCGACATGCGTACGACCGACACGTGAAGAAGCTTGAATATATTGAGCGATATCCGACGGCATTCCTGCAAAAAACATTGCATTAAATTCTTCAACATCAACTCCATGTGATATTGCTGATGTTGCAATTATTGATCTCAACGTATTATTAAGATCAGGAAAAGGTTTATTTATACCGACTCGTTTCTCTGCTTTTCGAATAACTTCCTGGATATCTCCAGCTGACACAGCTCCAGAAATAAGTTCTGAAGAAAGTATGTGCTCATCATAACCATTGGCTTTGTGGAGCTTTTCAAATTCGACTTTCTCAGTATCAATGACTTGATCACCACCTTTTTTATTAGTTACATATGTCAATGAGATACGATGTAAGTCGATAAGGGTTAATAGTGTCTCGATACTTGCTTCAGTAAGTAACCGCACATGTTGTTTATATAATGCTCCGGGTGATACCCATTGTATTAATTTTTCTCTTGCATATTTTTGTTTAGTGGAATCTTCACTTCGTAAATATTCATACATTTCTGTTATAGCAAGGTGATAGTGTCCAAGTACAGAAGCCATTGCCACAGTGTGACGATGATTATTCGTAAGGACAGAAACATATATTCGAGCCCAATGGCTTCTTATTTCAGTTTCATGTATGGGTATCTCTACGCGTTCAGAATCTTCCAAAGTATTGTCTGGGTCTTTGGGATTCATATAAAAGGAACTGTATAATTCCGGTCCCGGATATGGAAATTGTATCGTCGAAGACCGTTGATATAGATTTCGCATTTGTCGATTTGGATCTGCAACTGTTGCAGATGCAGCAATCACTTTAATTTTTCTGCGAACAGTTGAGTTTGGTTCACAGCAAATAGCGCCATCAAGCAATGTAGCAAGTTGATCAAAAGCGGATTCTAATGCTGACTCAAATAGTGCTGCAAATGTTCCTAGCGATTCATCTAGTAAATGAGCCTCATCTTGAATAAGCAAAGATGGAAATGGATCATAAAATCTTTTTTCACCAGTTGAAAAAACTGGAAACAACTTTCGTGAATTAGAACCAGGATGCCCATCCCATTGTTTGAGCTGGTTTGGGGTGTGTAACCGATCCGAATCATTTAAAATTAATGGAGCAAAACCAAAAATTCCAAAGAATTTTCTAATTGTGCTTTGGGTATGACCTAAAGCAGCAAGTTTATCAATCGTGCCCAACAAAACTGATGGTGCAAGGCAATAGATGTCTTCATCTACTATATAAAAAGGAAGTGGTGTCGGAGACTTAAAACGAGCGTTCCATGAGCATTTTTCTTTTGACGATGTACAAAAATGTCCTAATGTATTCGCACTGTTAGCAGAATGACGCCTAAGTGCTATAGCATCATCTTTATTATTATGACAAAAAGGGCATTTAGTGATTTTCAACCATCGTTCTTTTGCGCTTTTATATGGTTGAGTTTCTTTGAATTTAGTTTCATCGGTTGGAGCAACATCTATCTCAGTTGGAACGTCATTATATGCTTCATCTTTATGCCAATTAGGTGTGTTGCTGCGACCTACCCAGAAACCCAAGGAAAATATCTCGCCAGGATGATGACGTAAGTAGCGTATTTCCTCAGCAGCACTCATCACCTCAAAAGTTCTTCGTGCTTGCTGCAGTGTTAATAATCGAAGAGGATAACGCATGAGGGCTGATACACCGAAATGCTTTCCTCGTAGTCGATCTAAAAACAAAACAAAAACTAGTAAACCAAGAAAAGCCTCTGACTTACCCCCACCAGTTGAAAAGTAAAGAAGCGTTACAGCATTTGCATGCATTGCTGTCTCTGGTGTGTAAAAGCTATGGTATTCAGGAATACGAGTCACAAACGAAGGGATAGTTGCCAAAATAAATGCCAGTTGAAACAAACGCCACTCTTTATAACCTTTTGCTTTGGCAACTTTGTGCATTGCTGTGTTCATAGACACCCATGCCTCAAACGGAATGCCAAGAGGAGATTCCTGAACTCCTGGACCGCTCCAATGCTTGCTTGATACATCTAAAATTTCAATTCCACAGCGTATCGCACTTAACTCATCACGCCATTTCTTAAGATCTTTTTGAAACTTATCTTCCTCCAGAATCTTTTGTTCCTCAGAATCTGGTTCTTCCAAACCTGAATCTACAGGATTATTTTTTATTTTATTTAGCCAAGACTCATATGAATCCAGTAGTGGTTTAAGTCCTTTTACACAATCTGGCTGTGACAATTTTTCAATATTGCTTTCTACTGTTACTTCAGCAGGTATTATTCTTGGTAAAATATACCTTGGTGACCATGTCGTAGTTAGTAAATGTTGATCACCGATTTTTGTCATCACGACACCACCATTGAATCCAAGGGCGGGATATTCTAAGTAGCGATTGTATTGATAGGATGGTTTGACACGGTCAAGACGTAAGGGCTTGTGTATTGAAGCTGGTAATTCTACCGACATTGATACATGGAACAGTGATGGTTCGATTTCTTTATAATTTGTTTTGTTTAATGGCTTCGTCCAATTCTCAATTGCAATATGAATTGTTTTTCGTGATGGTATTAAAGGATCTGGTACTGTCTGAACCACCCATCGAAAATCAAATTCCGGTACTAACACCTTTAAATCGGATGTTCTTACCGAATCAAGATATTTTTCCCAGTTGCGTATATCAGATGGTTTAACTTTCAGCCCTTTTCTGTAGCACCAATGATGACCGCCAAAATTTTCATCAGTGCTCGTTGCCCAGTTATTTAATTGTTCTTTAATTGAATTATTAAGTAAGTTTGTTGCATTCGATGCATCCAACTTATCTAATGTGAAGTTAAACGAGGGAAGCTCTAGTTCAAGGCGAAGCCATTTGGGCGGTGGTAATATTTCTTCGACTACGTCATCGGGCAATGTGCCATTGCATTGAACTTCTTCCATTGGAGGATTTTTATCTTCATTAGGTAATTCATCATTTTCTTCCGCTTCATTATCAGAAAACTCAAATTCATCCTTATCAATCTGACTACGATCGAGCTCGTTATTAAAGGGTATACCCATTTCTTTATGAATAGCCTTGCGCACTTGCTCGCTTTTTGTTTTCCAATCAGGGTGGTCATATCCACCCTCTAAAGAATTCCTCAATTCTGAAAGTGCAAAACGGGTTTTAGTTTTTATCTCTTTGTTAATTTTAGAGGTAAGTGGGAAATTTGGTGCTAACCTGCCATCAGGTTTTACGTCTTCTTGTGAGGGCAATACTCGTATGTATACAGCACCATTAACTGAAACTTTGATATTTGAATTCTTTGCATCTGATCTGACTTGAAAATCTAGGCCATGTGCACTTATCTGAATTGGATTGGCTTCTTCATCACCATCACGCTCACCTTCAGGCATTGGCACTATGAATTCTGAAACAAGCTGTAAACTAGGTTTACGTTTATATATTACTTTGTAAAATTCACCTCGTCCTGCCAATCGAGCAGAAACATTATTTAGCAAACTGTCAACGACAGCTTCTTTATATCCGTCATGAATTTCACGTGGATCTTTGCTAAGAATAGACATATATAAGTTTTATAGTTTCGTTAATGTGAAATATCATTACGCTTATTTTGTGGTAGGGTAATATTTTCTACACAATAAACACAGCGCAATGCTTCTTGTTGCAACTGTCTAATAACTTTCTTTGAAATTTTTCTATAAATGAATGCACTTTCTGGCTGAAACAGTATTTCTGCATACTGTGCAGAGAGTTGGCGCCCCAGCTCTATATTTAAACTACGCGCATTACGAATGTAATTCCAATACATAACTGCTTGTTCGTCATTTATTTCTAATGCCATGCAAAATATTTTAAAAAACTTGAAATCTTTTGGTGCATGCGGCTTAGTATCCCCATCAATTTTTAAATCTAACCAATAGTTGATACGGTCTGATCTACAATTATTAGCAGTCGTGTCGATATCGATCATTTTTTTATGGATTACCTTCGCTAAAGTCGAACGTTTTTGTTCTTTAAAAATAATTTCGCAGCGATACTTGATATCTTCATGGTATATCTTAAGTAGGACACGTTGAGGATAGACTTCTGAAGGTGAGCCATCGTTAGTAAGCTGCAAGACAGATTCAAGCTTAGTTCGAAGTTCATCATCCATTACAAATATAAAATCACCTTCCTCAATTGAACGCGCATTGACTCGACGAAAAAATGGATCCTCATCAGCTTCATAGCGATATAGCATACCTGTGGCGTAATGATGAGAACCATCCTCCAATCCAAATTTGAAGTATGTTTGATTGACTTTGTCATTTGAATTATTAACAGCTTCTAAATTGAACTGCATATTCATTTTGTGCAACTTTTCAATGTTCAGAGGATTTGGTATTTCGTTAAGTTTTAACGTCAGCTGTTGTATGAGTAATCCCATCCTTCCTCGATAAGGTCTAAAAACTTCTATCCCATTCATGCTTTTGAGAGTTATTAATGTAGATTTAGCCTGCTTATAAGTAATTAATACTGATGTGCCATGAGGAATATCTGGGTGTGCGATTAAGCAACGTATTACATCAGAATTAACCCCAATAAATAAAAAATGGCAAGCTTCAAATTTTTCAGAAAGAACTTTGCGGACAGTAAGTAGCGTATGCCAATCTATATTTAATTTGACCGTTTCCCAATCATTAGCAAGCTTTCGTTTTAAAAAGTTTTGCGCCAACTCAATATAATCGATGTTTGGTAAAACTATAAGAAGCTTTTTACGATCTTCGATTACATATTTTTTTACCTCACTGAAAAGCTTGGATGCCAAGGGAGTTGCGTCTGCCCACATATCAATGAGTTTTTCGGCTTTACTAATAGCCTCGTCTGCTTCTTTTCTTTTAGCATTAAGTTGTCCCGACTCGAGTACCTCTTGTAGTCCAATACGGACAGATGACCATGAATTTTTTTGATTTACAAATAGGTGGCCTTCCTTTGTTTTTGTTAATTTAGCTGTAAGATCACTGTAGCCTGCAGGCAGATTTGACAAACGCGCAATATAGCAACAAGCATTAATAACAGCTTCATAGCTTGAGCTCTCATAGTTGCCTGCTTCTTTGGCAAGTCGTTGAAATGATAAAGCAACCTGAGACGCATCACGGTCGACAATATCTACTTTGAAATTTGCAAGACTCTTTTGCTCGGGCTTCCAGTCTGCTGAAAGAGCTTGGGGAGACAATATCGCATTAACCCTGTCAGATTCTGCAGCCCATATTTTCTCTTTATATTTTAATTTTAATTTTACTAGTTTATCTCGAAGTACAAAAAATGTTTTTGGATCGTCTGTGACAATTAAAGCACCACAATTTTCATATCCATTTTCAATAGCAACATTCAAAAAGTCAGGAATTTTCATAATAGATTTGTAGTTGCTTAGAGAAGTTGCATCAAGCAGAATAATTTCTGGCTGGTTATTCTCTTTTAATGCTTCTGATCCAAGAGAGTCTTCCCAATTGCTTTTGTTTGTGTTTTGAGGTAACACCATCATGGCACCAGGCGCATAAATTGGATTACCCCACTCGTCATTTACTTTCTCTCGTAATATTCGCCGTCGTGCTAACTTATCAACCTTCTTAAGTGAACGTTCTAAAGGGAAGTTAGCCACTGTAGTCCAATCTTGTTGTTCTGGAACGTAAGTAAATGCTGGTATGAGCTCGGCTAGAGATGGATCGTCCATCTCAGGATTATTTTCCCTAATATCATTCAGCGCTGTGAGCATTGCCTTGAATGATTTGGATTGTGTATGACACTCGAATTTAAGCCCCTCTTCTTCATTATGTACCCAAAGCGATCGAAACAAGTCGCTTAGTTGTTCTCGGTTCACTAAAGTAGATTGTAAAGAAATTCGGTATGTACGCTTTCCTGGATATAAGAGTGTTCTCATACCGCGCAAATCTTTTGCAAAGTTACGCTCAATGTTTGCTAGTGCATGCAGTAACGCAAGCCCGAAGAGACGTACGGGCCAGATAAGACACAAATTAATTTCGCCCTTTTCAGTAGTTTCTAATGTTAAATCAACTAATTCACTAGCCCATGGCTGTAATTGGAGCTCTTCCTTGCTCTGAGTTCGCCTGAAAAATTTAAGACTGGAGTCACCAGAGTGTAATTTCCCCCATGGATGACATTTGTTTATTACAGGCGCTATATTCTTTTGAACAATTTCTTTTTTATCTTTTGGGGTATTTTTTAAATTAATATCAGATTTAGATTTAGACGATCGAGTCTGTTTAGATTTAGGCTTTGGTCGTGGTGTTTTGAATTTTCTAAGTAACTTCTCCTTCATCTCCTGTTTTTGTTTACGCGCATCTACTAAGTCTTTAAATTTTTTTAATGAAGACATGATTTGGTTGTAAACGATTTAACGACTTAACAAAGTTGTTTTCCTAAATATTTTAAGTATTCGAGGTAAATACAAAAATGTGACACAACATGGTGCATAATTACTATATAGGTATATCTTTAACTGCTGTAACTGTTAAGTGTCTGCAACGTATTCTTTCATTTAACCAACATGTTACTTTTTTGCTTCTAAGAATAGTTACTAATTTAGTACATTCAGCTACTGTGCCGTTATTAGGGATACAAACGATAAGATGGTTTTCGACAGCAACTGGCTTTTTTCCGCTAATTATCATTGCAACAGCTCTGTGCTCATCGCCATGTCTGGATGTTCGTTTAATGACAACGAAGGGAGGCTTAAAAACTGTACCATTGAATCTAATATTTTCTAGTACTTTAGTAGTTTTTCCCCAAGGTTCCAGGTTTTTAGCGTGAATGTATGGATACCATCTACCTAATCCTTTATTTCGAAATGGCACAACCGGTCCTATATGAACCAAATAATTTTTACCAACTGTTTTTTTATTTTTTATTTTTTTGTTATTTTTCCATTTTCTAGAATTAGATATAAGTGCACTGGTAATTGTTGCATCTAAAACGAAAACATCGACATCTGCACATCTATCGAATCTTCCATACAATTCAATGTCGTTAACGAAAGCATTTAAATTAAATTCTTTGCGCCATAACTCATATCGAGAACCTGATCGTAGTACATCTGGAAGGATAGCGATCAGTCTAGTACCTGATTTTGCATTTTTTATACATTGATCGACAAACACTGCAGCGGAATTTACACCACCTCCTATCCATGGGTACTTTTCCTTAGTTTGAATCATATTAAATGGGGGATTCATCAGAATATGTGTAACTTTTTTATAATCTCTATATTTTAAGCCGTCACCTGTTTTAATATTTGGTAAAAGTTCTTTTAATCGAAGTCTTTTTTGGTTTTTTGCTTTTGCTCCTCTTTGAATTGCAATTAAAGCGATCCTACTACGAGCTGCATTTACAAAAATCGGATTTAAATCTCTTCCAACAAGCTTTTTACCCCAACTGATTAAAGTTTTTTCTAATGTTTGTTCAATTGGTAAAACTTTTGCAATAGAAATCAGCAAGTCACCAGCGCCACATGCCGGGTCATAAAATATGCTATTAGGTTGAATTCTATTTAATTTGTTTTGTATCGCTATCTCACTTAAAGAAGAACCTGTAAAAAAAACACCGTCTTTTCTCCTTACTTCTAAAGACACAGTATTTCTTAGTTCCTTTGAACATTCTCCATCTAGTGCAGCGGCTATACTTGTTTGCGCCTCATTAGATATGGCACCACTCTGATTTCGTATCACTAAAGAAGTTAAATAATCTGTATATGGTTTAAATTGTTGGTATTTAGTTAGCATGTTTTGAGGATTAAAATTGTTGAGAATCTATAGATATGCACTAGGCTAACTCCCAAGGTAAATCACGTCTACCGTGGACAGGCTTAAGCACACCAGAATTACGTAGTTTTTGTGCTGCCCACCTTACATCATATTGCCAAGTATAGAGAAGATCCCCTGATGCTCTTAGTTCTAACTCATGATTTTCCCAAATATATTTTGAAACATCTTTTGGCCATCCTTTTCCTCCCAGGGATTTAAGGCAATCAACTATCCAAACCATCATATCGTCACGATTAACCAAAAAATCTCCCAGAAAGTTTTCTATTGCCAAACTATGAATTTAAGTTTTTTCATTAACAACTAATATAAGAATAGAAAGCATTATAAATATATATGATATGTATTAATTACTTTCTAAATTTTCCTTAAACAGGATATTTCATTTTGTATGCGGTCCAAGGATCACCCCTCCGCAGTGCACCCAGCGTCAATCGATTGTCGTGCATGAGTTATTCAATAATTGAAGGTTCATTCTTTTATTTCCACCGCATCCTCCACCATTAAAGTCGGTGGAGTAGATCGCGCCTAAGCATTATGTAGTCGCAAGGGATAGGATAGACCCCATGAGTATACTTAGACGCGACAACTTTTAACGATGCACCCTGTAAGGGGGTGGAGTTGGAAAGCATTCCCCCAATGGTGTGCACACTACTCACTCCCGATTCTTGTTTTGATCCTTAGTGACAATGTCGAATCATGGTTTTGCGATCGTAATGACATCCATCTGCGGCCGTGCGCCCGGAATGCGCCCAGACACTGCTGAGCATCAACAGGGTGAGTACAATTGTTAGAGTGAGTATTTTCATAACACATCCTTTGCTTCGTTAATAATTACTTCGATGATTTTGTGCGGACCTGAATAATTTCTTCCACGGCTTTCATATACGCAGCGCGCTCCGTGGCTTGGGCATGAAACCATTTATTGACATAAATCAAATCACTTTCTTGAACACCTTCTTGTTTTCGTTTTTTCAAATTCTCATTCACTAATCCTACAAAGGCGTTGTAGTTATGCGTAAAGGTAAACATGACCTCATGAGTTACAAATCACGATTACCATCTTTATCTTCATCATTGTTCATATGAGACAATTCACTCAAGACGCGATCGGCTAACACCGTACACAACTGCTTGCCGCGCTCATTGAGATAGAGATGTTTGGTTTTACTATCAAATTCATCATCCACTTCTTCGATTAAATCAAATCCGGGTAAACGCAGCCGGGTCTCTCGGTCTCGATCGAACGAGTATTTACTTAAGTCCCCCACATAACGCTTGGTGGTGGTCAATGATTGAGGGGCCATGGCGTCGTTGATTTCTTTGCGTGTAATGCCTTCATGCAAGCTGATTAAAAATAATATGTCCAAGTGATGCGCATTGAAGGTTTTGTTGACAAACTGTTGGGCGGCATGAATACATCCACGTAACTTTGCAATCGCAATCAACTGTTCCTTCGTTAACATCAATAATTTATTTCATCAATAATGTGTATTGGTGCACAGTGAACTCGGTCCCAGTGGACTTAGTCCGTATTCGGACTTTAAAAACTTACGAAGTGTTTGTAGATTTTTAATGAAGTATGTGTCTAGACCTTAGGCTAGAGTCAATTCTTTATTTAAATTAATTACCCGTACTAAACTCTAGACTCAACTACAGAGTTTTATCGAACTTAACCAATTAAAAGATAAACGATTACGTTTAAACGTTTTTCAACGTAAAGTGGTAGTAGTATTCGTTATAAATAATGCGATATTTCTTACCGAATAAAATTATTGGTGAAGTCAATTTATTTGCAGCTCATGCTCTTTGCTGCATTCAAATAGTTAGGGGACTCAATAATTAGCTAAACGAATTTCAAAAAAAATTAAAAGGTATTAATTATGGGATTATTTTTTAAAGACGAAAGCCACAAGATTATGTGGAACATGGGACAAAACTTAAAGGCACTACAGCGACACGAAAACGGTGGATCTGATTTATTAAGAAGAAGCACAGTAGTTTTGATATCTGAGCAAAGAGAACAGCTGAAAAATTTAGGTATCAATAATGAAGACATCCAATCTTACTTTCGTAGGAGAGGCAAAAAAGAAGATATTTATTTTGATGCTTACTTAGAAGAATGGGATGAACACCACGAGATGTTGTTACAGGCAAGGGAGCAAGCTAAGTCATGAAATTTATATTATGGCTAATGACATTACTGAGTATTCCATTAATGCTGCTAAATGCATTTGGAGGAATTATTTCCGGCATTTGGTTAGCAATACTCGGTGAGTGGGGAACTATCGGATATGGTTTTGTTTTTATGATAGGCGGAATATTGTTGTTAGGAATTCCGCTTTTACTCGCAATGATCTTCATGCCGCCAGCTATTTATTTTACAAACAAAGGCTATAACTTTATAGCTCACATATTTACGTATTTAGGCGCTTTATACACTGCAGCAGTAATAACAGCTTGGTCAATGTTCATTTTAATCTTCTTCGTAGATGGTACTGGGTATAAGGATTTCATACCGACTTTAATTTGGACATACAGTGTTGCAACAGCTCCCCTCGCTTACATGGCAAGTAAAGAGCAAGACAACGAATACACAACATTCACAACATTTTTTAGTCAGCTCGCATATTTATGCGTAGTTTTGCTGGTAGCACTTGTAAGTGAAGTCACGACTATTGATGCCATTATTGTGTTTGGCTTCATAATGTTTATAGGATCGATTGTGCAGATGGTGCTTGTAACAGCAAATACAAAAGAGCGGCAATTGTATTAAAAGGAGTTAATCATGAGATGGATTATCGTTCTATTTTTATTAAGTACAGCAGTAAATGCGGATGTCGTTAGATGTGAATTTGGGACTCATGAATTCACCATTATTATGCCAAGCGAAAATGATATGAAAAAATATATAGTTGCAAGAGATTACGAAAATAATGATGACGAGTTGGAATTGTTAGCGATGAGTTACACAGGGAAAGTAATAGATAAAAGCTTCGAACATGAAGCTATCGCAGTAAGTGCATTCAGAGGCTGGCGTGAAGTTGTTTGGTTCGAGCATGATAGATATTCGAACAAGATAGTTTGGGATCCGACAGGCTTAAGGAAAGATGTATTGACATACGATTACGAAAATACAACTCCAGAAGAGCGACAAAAGATACTCGAAGAGAATACTAAGAAGAATAAAGGCTACGCTGAATATTCATATGGCAGAACAGTAATTGAAGGGAAATGTAAATAATGAAACATAGTGATTTAACTGTAATTGTAGTAGTGCTAGTTCTAGGATTTGGATCAATTAATTACTGGTTATGGAAGATTGAAGCACATACAGACAACGCAGCATATAGTGTAAATTCAATCGATTATGTAATTGAGCAATGGCACAAATATAATCGGTACGGTGAATAAATAATGAAATGGATTTTCATGATGCCGTTTTTATTAACGGCTTTAATTGGTCCGCATATAGCAAAAGAAACATATTTTGAATGGATTCTTGGTAACGGATGGTGGCTGGCTATTTTATTTTTAATAGGAATAAGTCGATGGACTCATCCTGAAATGTGGAAGAAGGAATGATATGGAATACGAAAGCGCTAATGGTTGGGTTCAAATATGGCAGCTATTTGCAGAAAACTGGGCTGTGATTTTAGGAGCTGTAGGAATCATAATCGTAATTGGTTGGACAATCATCGCTGTCAGTGAATGGATTTACATGCTTTGGTGTGTCACGCGTTATCACTATGTTCAGTTGCCTAACGACTTCAAAATGGAAAAGGATAAAAAATCTTGAAGATCATAGTCGTGCTAATTCTTTCAGTATTTAGTAGTACATTATTCGCTTCAGAAGCTGATGTGGTGAAACGTGAGTGCAACGGCAAACTAGAAGTTACTCTTAAAGATAAAACGAGAGTGGATTGTTTGACTGATGATGTGGCATATGAATACGACAAAGCAAAAAACTGGGCTGAATGTGTTACCCAAGCGATGCACTATGGCATGTGGACGAACCGTAAAGGCGCATGTGTCCTAATTTATGAAAAGCCAGAAGACCGAAGATATTTTGATCGAGCGCAAAACTTAATCTGGCATTACAAAATACCGATTAAATTAGAACACGTTAAGGAGTGAAGAATGAAAATATATTTAAGATTTTTTTCATATAAGCGTTAATTCCATTGATACTATGCGGGAATCGATGGGATCTGGAATGTTTATCGAAGATAAAAACAGTAACTAAGGAGTTCTATATGAAATGGATTTCACTGCTAGTGTTGTTTTTCACAACCTCTGTCATCGCGGAGAGCATACTGATCGAATGGGAATTAGAAATTCTCATGCAAGATGGCACTTATGCATATGGCATGGTCTATCTTAATCAGGATGGCGATTTGATTGGCACGCTACGAACCGGCGAAGAAGGGGATGGCGATTATGTTCAGGTGTATGGCAATCCAAGCGACGAAACGTTGTCGTTATATGGTGGAAATATTGCCGAGACGGCCTATTGAAAATAGGTCCGAATTCGAACCTATATAAAAAGTATAGAATTAATTCAAAAATTAAATAGTTGGTTTTTGTAATAACTTGACTCTAGTGTGGGTCCAGAGTTTAGAGTCTATGCACCTAAAGAGGGCACATTATGGAGTTTAAAATCGGCAAACTTGCGTCGGAGACGGGAGTGGGCGTGGATGCAATTCGTTATTATGAAAAACAGGGACTCGTGCAACCGGTCGATCGTAGATCCTCTGGGTATCGAATCTATAATGATCAATCGATCAAAGAAATTGAGTTCATCAAGCGTGCCCAACTGCTGGGCTTCAATCTTTCGGAAATCAAAAACATTATTGAGATCGATAAGAATCAAGACAATATTGATCAAATAAAAAATGTATTACGCAATAAAACGCGCGCACTCAAAAAATTATTATCGGATACGGCATTAATCACGCGAGCCTTAAATATTATTGATGCAAAATACAGTGGTTCACGTGATTTGAACTTCATGGATGTAATTTTCAGTGATGAAATCGATGCGTTAACTGATTCATCTGAACATAACAATACGTATCTTCTTGAAACCGGCACCTGGAATATTAATGGATCGGCAAAAGCGGTCGATGGAACCGTCCTCGATGTAGTGGGTGTGTCGACCATCACCCATGAAGAAAAGATTTGGACCATTCGTAATGATTTCGTCATAGGAGGCGGACCCGTCAGTACCGTGATCATTCACGTGCCCCCCATCCAAAACAATATGGATGTATCTAGATATGTGGGAAACTGTTGTTTGTATGGAGAAGTGGCCGGAGTGGTCACGTTATCGGAGTCGAATTTATTTAAGTGCTATGAAATGCCCGAATTTGGTTATAAGGGTTTTGAGCATTTGAAAAAACTCAGCAGCGAAGTCTATGATGTAAACGGATCCGTCATTGATGATGAAGTCACGCAACTTCAATGGGAATATCGGCTGGAGCGTACGGAAACGTCTGTACCCTCATCGTAATTGAATTACATTAAATATTCTCTTTGAGAATATTAAAGGTTTGGGGACTACCAATCCTTTAAGCAATGATACAAGGAACACCGCTCCTAGGTGCATATAAAAATATGAGACTAGAATAAATGAGTTAGGGCTTGATACTTTCTAATTAGAATAATTTCCACTGATACATCCACCCTATATCGGTCATCAAGATCGGTATTCATCACAATAAAATATATTTTGTGAGAAGAGAACTACCAATTTCTTTAATATTTACCAATTTTCCGCTATTGACCGAAAGGAGACAAAAAATGGGACTCAGTTGATTGGATTTAAATAAATACAAGTTCAAAATGTCTGCTTACGACCCAAAGCGGACATTCGGAAAAAACATAAAGGACTGGTGGTCCTCAAATCATTACTACTTATTTACATTCTAAACTGTAGGTGAAACCAACTAGCAGGCCGAATATTTAAAAATAGCTTTCAGCATATATCTAGATTTATAGTTCGAAAAAACTGAAAGATTACGAAGATTTAAACGTATTTTAAACTATTGTTAACTTGAGTTAGATCAGTAATTTTAGTCCTAGCTTTATTATAGTGGTTAAGTGCTTTGAATAATAATGTTCAAGTTTAATTATGCGACATCTTCGTGAGGTAAAAAGGTGAATAAATTTTCGAATATTATTTTTGTCTTAGAAGAAGAAATCGATAATACCGCAGCATTTCAACAAGCGATTTCTTTGGCAAAAAATCATCAAGCAATGCTTACTGTGGTTGGTACTGTGTATATGTCAAGCATTGATCAGAAAAGTGGTCGTAACAACGAGCTTGTACCAATTCTAACTAAGCAGAGACAAGGGCAACTAGAGTCTCTTGTGAATGGAATAAAAATCTCTGACATTGAGATCAATACCAAAGTTCTCATTGGGCGACCGTTTATTGAGATCATTCGTGAAGCGATCAGACAGGAAGGAGATTTGATTATAAAATGTGTTAAAAACACTAGTTCTATGGCTCGTTATTTATTCTCTGCTTCAGAAATGAAGTTGCTACGAAAATGCCCATGCCCAGTATGGTTAGTAAAATCAACACAACAAATTGGTGATCGAGAAATACTGGTTGCATTAGATTATCAACATGAAGACGCAGAGAACGATGATCTCAATCAACGCTTATTAGAACTTTCTATTTCATTGTCATTAGCTGGTTATGGGGAGCTACATATTGTACACGCATGGAATTTACCTTATGAAAGCTATTTACGTGGTCCGCATATGTCCTACACAGATTCAGAAGTGGATGATATGGCTCATCAGGAGAAGTCGAGCCGTACAAAATGGTTATCGGATGTAGTTGAGAAATCTTGTAAGTTATACGGTGAAGAAACGATAAATTTCCTTAAACCGCAGCTACATCTCGTACATGGTAATGCAAAGCACATGGTACCGAAAATTGTAAATGAAATTGGTGTAGAACTAGTTGTGATGGGAACAGTGGGCCGCGCAGGTGTTCATGGTTTATTAATAGGCAACACAGCAGAGAATATTCTTAACCAACTCGATTGTTCAGTATTAGCAATTAAACCAGAAAATTTTGTCAGTCCTATAATGATCGACGACTAGTAGTAATAAATTTGGTTAGATGAGTGTTACTTTTTCAGAAGTTTATAATCTTCAATAACATGAATATGTCCGTTATTGGCCGTAAGCAGACATTAACGACACAATTCGTGTATGGAAAACAGTGCAAGCAGTAATTGTGATATTCCAAAGCATCACACCTATGATGCTCCAAACCGAAAGTATTAGATTTCTTCTAATAACCATTCTTGAAAACATTTAATTTTCTTGCGATGAGCATAGGATTCAGGATATACAAGTGTATATCTTCCACCAAGAGGAATTTTTTGTTGATAGGGTGCAACTAAACGATTAGTCGTAAGATCCTCGTCAGACAAACTTATTCGACCCAGTACAATTCCAGCTCCATCTATTGCAGACTGCACGGCATGGTCCGGTTCACTAAAATGTGGCCCTAAATCAAAATTAATATCTGTATAACCTGATTGTTCAAACCAATATTGCCATCCTGGTTTACCTAAAAACGTCTCAATGGAATCATCATGTATAAGGGTAAAACTTTTAAGATCTTCAATTTTTTCAAGCTTACCTTTTTCTTTTATTAATAATGGGCTACACATAGGTGTTATATGTTCTTCAAAAAGCTCAATTTTTTTCAGGCCTGGATAGTCATCGGGACTGAATCGAATTGCCGCATCAACGGACTCCCGGTGAAAGTCTACAATTCTGAGGCTTGATGAAATATGAAGATTGATATTTGAATATGCGGAATTGAATTTTTCTAACCTAGGACTAAGCCACTTTGCGGTAAACATTGGCGCGGCACTTATACTTAGTTCTTCTCTACCTTCATCTCCTACAATTTGTTCAATCGCTTGATCAAGCTGTAAAAAACCATCACTTAATCTTGGCAATAATCTTTTAGCGGTATCAGTGAGGAATAATTTATTAGGTTGTCGCTCAAATAATTGAGCATCTAAATATTCTTCTAGGGTTTTAATCTGTTGGCTAATTGCACCAGGGGTGACATGCAGTTCTTCAGCAGCTTTAACAAAACTTAAATGTCTAGCCGCGGCCTCAAATGAACGTAAAGCGGTAAGTGGATAGTTGCGTCTAGTCATAAAAACCCGCCCTATATTTTCTAAACCAGGCTTAAGAATTACTCGTTTGCTGGGAAGCAAGACTGTAATTATCGTTTTACCTTCAATTTATCACAACTATTAAGGAGAAAGGGCTATGCCTATTATTGATATTGAAATCCCGCAAGGGGCGTTAAAAGACAATGTAAAACACCAACTACCTGAAAAATTAGGCCGTATTGCCATTGAATATGAAGGGTTAAGCGGCAGTCGATTTGCACAAGAGTTTACTTGGTTATACATCCATGAGTTACCGGTAACTCATGTAGCGCAAGTATCTGGAGAGCTGCCTAAGCCAATTTATCGGGTCACCTTTACTACTTTAGAAACACTTTTAGACGATGAACGTAAACACATGCTTGGTGTTGATGTTGCCAAAGCTATTTACGAAGCAGAAGGCTCAAAGTGGAATCCCGAGGAAGCCCATAACCGGGTTTGGACATTTTTTAATGATGTCAGACAAGGTGACTGGATTGCTGGCTCACTCATCAACAACATTCCAGATCTTCAAAAAAGAGTGGAAAAAGAGCGAGCGGCTGCCTAGGTATTTGAAATTTATTAGTAATGAATAAGTGCATCCCATTATTTATGGGATGCACTTTAAAAGAAGATTAATGCAGGAGATTACAATGCAAAATTTAAACAAAGGTGTTTTTTCTAAAAACCCTAACTATAACGAATCAACAATGCGCAAAGAGTTCGCCCAGCTAATGCCTTTGCGAACGATCGTTATCTATTGTTACGACCCACGTGCAACCGGTATTCCATCTGCGGTGGCACAAGAGTTTGGAGATGTATATCCCGGGGAAACAGTGTTTGATGAGGAAGGTAATGGGATTGCTACTACATGCTCATTATTAAATGTAATTGTGGCGGGCGGGCGGGCGATTGATGCGCTTCGCTCCATAACTGTTGGGCAACACTTGTTAGGAGTGGAGAACATTGTTGTCGTTCATCATACCGATTGTGGTGCTACGTCATATACAGCGGATGGAATCGTCGAAGCTTTTAAACATGAGCATAATGTTGATATATCGAACTTATATGACCAAGCTAGTGTTTGCATTACTGATTTTGAATCTTCGCTCAATCATGACGTTCAATTAATTCGTAACTCAGTTGGCACACCGCCACATGTAAATATCTATGGCTATGTCTATGACATAGACACATATGAATTAACCAAAATCACTGAAGATTTATCTTCCAATACATTTCAAGCATCAGCGGTTCAATAGAAGGTAAATATTATGAGTAATTTCAGTTATTCAAAAAAATTCCTAGGGGTAGGGGATGTTTTCTTACGCTCCCCTGATTATTACAAACCTTTACTCGACTTTTTGGAAAACGTAATGGTCAGTGAATCGGAACTAACAAAAGCAGAACGGGAAATCATCGCATCGCATGTATCTAATATTAATGGATGCACATTTTGCTTGAATGCGCATCGAGCCACGCTAGAAGCAATGAATGTGAGTAATGAAACAATATCCACACTTGAGAATGGGATAGAAATAAAGGGTATCCGTGATGAGTTGCGACAATTAATCGTATTTGCAGATAAATTAACACGAACACCTGAAAGCATATCAATTACTGACATTGATGCTCTTAAAGAAGTAGGTATTTCAGAACAGACTATTGAAGATACGATAAATGTTGTGTCGATCTTTAATTATGTAAATCGATTGACAGATTCATTTGGCGTGAAGGGTAACCCTCTATATTTCAAGCAAGTGGGCACGTCACTTGTAAAATATGGTTATGCGCATTTGCTGAATAAAAAGGCGGCCTAATTCTTAGGAGACCAGCAAATGAATAAGTTTTATAAAGGAATTGCTTCACTAGTAATTTTAGTGATTATCATTCTACAAATCGTCTATGTTATGCAAGATGAACATATAAGTAATGATAATCAAAAAAATTATGCGTTAGAAAGATTTCCAGACATTCATCCTTGATTAGTGAGAGTTCTTTAAAATGAACGACAAACTCGCATGGAACATTAAGGGAGAAACGTTTGAGGATGGAAGTAATCTATCGGATTGGGAAAAGTTTTACCAAAGCCCGGAATGGCATTGGCAATATGATACTCATGAGATGACATTTGGAATTTATAAACATTCAGGGCAATTTTGGAAGCTTTATCTTGGGCGATATGTTCTCCCAGGTGAAACTGATTATACATACGATTACGGTGGTGTTGCTTGTCGCATGATGCTGGTTAAATATCGTAGTAAAGCTCGTTCACCACATTCTTCTATGCTCAAAGAAAAGGGCGAGGAAGAATGGATACGCACTAACGAATACGATCCTATCATTCACTCAATCTTAAAAGAGGGAGAAACCTCAGTTGAATATGATGAAAAATAATGTAGAACAGAAAGAGCCTGAAGAAATTACATTATGGCAAGCTGTGAAGAGTGTGTTGGCTTCATTTATTGGAATTCAAAATAAAAAGAATATGGAGCGCGATGCTCAATCAGATAAAAACATTCCCATATTCCTCGCAGTAGGTTTTATACTCGCAATCCTGCTCCATGTAATAATTTACATAGCCGTAAAAATAATTCTTTGGCAATCAGGGATTTCCTAAAATATTGAACATCGAATATATTTAATAAACTTGTCCGCTATTGGCCGGAAGCAGACAAATTATAGGATGAGTCAGGTTGGAATCAATGAACTACAAACTTAAAATGTTCGTTTTAAGTCAATTGCGGACATTGTTAAACTACGCTCTGCAGACATGTATTCATCATATTAAGCATCTACTTTGTGTGACGAGGACTACCAATCCTCTTAGCTTTATTCAATTGTCTGCTTTCTGCCAATTGTGAACATTTAGTCCTCTAAAATTTTTTCAAAAATGAAATCTTGTGCTAATAATATAATTTGTATCATCAGGGCCATTAAGATCTTGCGTAACCCCTCCTTCTAGAACCCAACGTGGTGTTACGACCCATTG
The DNA here is from genome assembly GCA_965243395.1 of Gammaproteobacteria bacterium. Lineage (GTDB taxonomy): Bacteria > Pseudomonadota > Gammaproteobacteria > UBA4575 > UBA4575 > JABDMD01. Next base: position 526,233 of record CBDEUS010000002.1, read on the forward strand.
AAATCCACCCGTAATTTGTTGTACAACCGTATTACCTTCTACTCCCCGTCCTGCAAACTCCAGAACAGTGTTAACTTGTGAAGATAATCCCCACTCTGGATATTCTTTAGGGAAAATTCGATATTGCCATGACACGTCATAGCGCAATGTATTGGATGCATCATCGATGCCTTGTTGCCAAAGTGCATCAATATCAACTTCATGTCGATCATGAACATGAGTGACGACAAACCCAGCTGAAGCTTTCGGATCTCGATCACTCTCCGTTGGTACTACTGCACCTAAAAGCAAACCAAATCGTGTCGGATTTCTTGAATCAAGATCTTGCCAAAGAATATTGCGATATAATAAATCTATATCTCCCAACCGATCTCCTTTCCCAGAAGAAATTCGATAGGGTACAGCTATGAAGAATGATTGTTTACCATCAATTCCGTAAGCAAGATTTGAGGCAAGTCGATCGTTATTGGTTTCTGGGAATTCGTCTACAACGAATCGCGTAACGGCTCCACCTTTATTGATTGGTAATGCAACAAAGGAACGAAGGCCCATTGCATAGCAGTTGACACTTGTTAAATACAGACTACAAAGAATTAACAGGCCACAGTTTCGCACGGATGTTCAGCTCGACCATAATGTTGAGAGACTCCAGAAGCAAAACCCGCATCTTTAATAATCTCTTTGAGTTCCTCAATCGTTACAGTAGCTCCTGGTATTAAATAAATACGTGTTTTATTTTGCTTTAAGCTTATATCTGCTTTTTCAACCTCTTTGTGTTTTTCTAGATTCTTTTTTAATCCATACACGCAAAAGCTACAGGTCAGCCCGTTAAGTTCAAATTCTACTATTTGTTCATGTGTGGCGATTGCAGAAAACGGCCCTAATAGCAAAGAAAGGCATAATATCAAGACATATGCGAATGGGTGATTCGATGATATATGCTGCAATGAAGCCGTTGCTTTTGGAGACATATAGCTTTCCTTTATAAAGAATTATTTAAATATTAATTGTCTACCACGTTCAATAGCAAACTTTTACATACTTAACCTTTGCTTGAAACTTTGCCAATGGCGCAACTAACCACAGATGTCGCTTTAGTCTTGAGATTATTGGAACCCAGAGATCCAACTTCTGGATAACCTAAGTTTTTGAGTTTTTCGCTAAGAGTGTGTTCAAGACTGGCATTTGTAGTCTGAGTTGTCACAACAACCTGTTTATCTTCAACATTGACATCAACTGCTTCAACTCCATGTATTTCACTCAACTTTTTTGTGATGGTATTGGCGCACCCACCACATCTGATGTTTTCAACTTCAAATTTATATTCCATTTTCTATTCCTTTGATTATTCACTTATTTAACTCTAAGTAATTTTAGGACGCACTGGGTTACCAAAGTCAGGATCACTGCTTATTCGAGAAGCAACTGTTCCTGGTGGAGAGGCATACCAACCTGGATCACCGTAGTCACCTTTTGCAAGGCTGTCGCGCACCTTAACCGTTGTAAACATTCCACCCATTTCTATGTTTCCATACGGTCCTTTCCCCGTCATCATCGCAAGTGTATTTCTAGGGCCAGGGTGGTGTCCCATGTCTGTATGCACTTGATGTTCTGCCATTCCATGTTCACCCATTGCCATAAAGCCCGGTAACATTTTCTGAATTTCTTGTTCGATACCCGATTGATCGACACCAAGTGTATTGGGGATTTCATGTCCCATTGCATTCATGGTGTGATGTGCCATATGACAATGGAATGCCCAGTCACCGGGTTCTGCTATAAACTCAATATCACGAATTTGACCCACAGCCACAATTTCAGTGGTTTCATTACGCCAACGAGATTGTGGCCAGCGGCCACCATCTGATCCAGTTACCCAATACTGAACACCATGCATATGTAATGGATGATTCCACATTGAAAGATTTGCCATACGAATACGTACTCGTTCTCCGGTTCGTGCAACGACTGGATCAATGTAAGGAAAAACTTTGCTATTCATGGTCCATAAATCGAAATCTTGCAAGATAGATGGATCAGGACGATAGGTTCCGGGGTGAACACTCCAATTGTGAAGTAAAAAACAATAGTCTCTATCTACTGGAACCGCTTCTCCATTTTTTGGGTGAATGATGAACATTCCCATCATACCAACTGCCATCTGTGTCATCTCATCTGCATGAGGGTGATACATGTGACTACCGTGTTGCTTTAACGTAAATTCATAAGCAAATGTTTCGTTGGGTTTTATTTGCGGTTGATTTAATCCGCCTACACCATCCATACCGCTTGGTAATAAAAGACCATGCCAATGAATAGTCGTATGTTCTTTCAAACAATTGGTAACTAAAATTCGAACACGGTCCCCTTCAACTGCTTCAATTGTTGGTCCAGGGGTTGTACCGTTATAGCCCCAGCATTTTGCAGTAGTGCCAGGTGCAAATTCATGTTCAATTTCTTCTGCGACTAAATGAAATTCCTTAACACCATTTTTCATTTTGTATGGTAGTGTCCATCCATTTAGTGTTCGACATGGTAAATAGGATTGTTTGTTTCCAGAGGATTTTACAGGTGTTGCAACGTTTTCTAATGCTTGCTCAACTGACATTGCAGTTTTGGTTGCTGTTAAACCTGCTGCGAGTGCACCCACTCCGGTATACGATAAAAATTCTCTTCTTGAAGTCATTTTGTTACTCCTATGTTTTAATTCTATTAATGATGTTGATGTTCATCATGTTCACTATCGGTAGATGAAGAATTCGATTCGTTATTCATTTGGTGGTCTGAATGATCCATCTCATGTTCTGAATGATTCATGTTGTGTTCAGAGTGATCCATTTCATGTTTGGAATGATCCATTTGGTGATCCGAGTGATCCATATCGTGTTCAGTATGGTCCATTTGATGCCCTGAATGATTCATATGATGACCTGAGTGATCCATGCCACTTGATTTTGGAACAAGGTAGTCTTCTATATTGATGTGAGCATCACCAACCAAGCTTGTACTTGGTAATGTATTTCCAACTGCACGACTTAATTCAACGCGTCCATGCCAGTAGTCTTTTACAGCACTTAAATAACCAAGATACGCTTCGTACTCTTCTCGTTTCACCTCGAGTAATTCAAACGTACCGATTAACATAAAGTTTTCTTCTTCTTGAGCACGTGCTACGTCGTCAATACGTGCAGGTAACAATCCTTTTTCATACTCGTTAATTCGCTCTTTTGCATTTAACACGGCCGCATGCGCTAAACGCACATCATTTTCAACTTCAACATCAAGGCGTTTTACTTCTGCTATTGCAATTTGTAATTCTGCATTAGCACGTAATTTGGCGTCTCGATTTTGGGAAAAAAGTGGAACTTCCCATTCGAATACTGGACCCGTTAATTCTGCGCCATCTGTTTCTTGTTCATGCTCAATACCAATTTCAAGTTCACCTAACCAGCGCGTCCAATTAGTAACGCCAAGTTTGTTTGCAAGTAACTCAGCATTTTTATGTGCCGCGCTGTAATCCAGTCGTGAATTACGAGCTAATTCAATTAATGTATCTAGATCATCTTCTTCAGTTACAGGCACTGGTAATTGAGTAAACACATCTAATTCTTGTCCTAGTGAAAACCCTAATAGATTTACTAATTCAGAACGTTTTTCAAATGCCTCTGCACTTGCATCCAATGACTCCAGTTTTGTTTCAGATGCTATGATTTGTTCCTCTAGAAATTCACGTGGAGATAAATTACCTGCTTTGTCATATCGTTTAGCAAGTTCGAAAGACAAGTAGCCAGCTTTAGCTATTTGTGATTGCACTGAAGCCATCTGCTCTGCTGCTACATAATCGTAGTAAGCATTTTCTGTTTCAGTAACAATTTCCAATACATCTGCTGCAACTAATTCTTTGACTCTTTCAAATTCACCTTCTGCATAGCGTTTTCTCGAAGGCAGAGTAATTAAGCTTGTAAATGAAGTGATTAATCCAAATGTTTCGAGATTACTTTCACCTGACTCATCTGAATCTAAATTTGAGTAATGAAATATTGGATTATGAATACGACCAGCTTCATACACATCGGCCGCTGCAATTCCTAATTCTGCATACGTAGTTTTAAGTGTTGGATTATTGGCTAAAGCAATACGAACTGCTGTATCAGCAGTTAGTGCTTGTGCGCTTAATGAATCGATGTACTCTTTACTATCAACTTGAGATTCCTCAGGTGTTTGTACACCACGATCATTAAGTAAGACATCTACATCACTTTTTCCCAAATCTTCAGGAATCGATGTACATCCTGCGAGCAACCCAAATAAAAAGGCTACGATAATGGGGTTTGTATAAGTTTTCATAATATCTTCCTAAATACATATTCAAAAATACGTTACGTTTTATTTGCGCAACAAATTTAAATAGATAACCGTTTAACCAAACGGTCCAATTCCGCACTTGCGGATTTAGGAAGAAAGAATCGGGGGTCGGAAAAGTAGATTCGGGTCAGATGGCTCAGCCCGTACTTGAATTTCTTGATATGTTGATTTGGATGAAAGTCTAAGATCAAATTTAATTGAAGTAGTTATTAAAGATGCACTACAACCAGAGACTGAACAATCCAAACTACCGCTACATCCACAATCACAATTGGAATGATCATTGTTTTCATCTTCTTGTGGAGGGGTATAGTCATGCATGTGTTCATGCATACCATCATCATTCATATACATAGCGTGTGAAGTATCGTCAGAAGACTGGCAATGTGAAGCCATAGTCACGCTTGCCCACATAGATATAGGCAGTGCCAATAACATTACAAATATAACGATTTTACGCCAACGCTTCATATAGATTTTAAGTTAACCCTATTCAATGTCATTTGCAATTATTTTAAGACTTTCTGTACATTAAAAATCATCTAAAAAAATCTGAGTAATATTTAAATCTTCAAATTCAGATACTTAAAAATATAGCTATTCACTTATCTGAATCTTTGCTCTACCTAAATGTATTCAAAATCTCCTGACTTAAACATTACAGCGGTAAACAACTAAATATTTACCGCTGTGTAATTGACAATTTAGCTACGAACCAAGATCTGTGCCTAGATCTCTATACTCTTCGTATAATTCGTAAGCTTCGTTTTGATGATGCATCATTTGCTCCATCATCTGTTGCATCAAGTCCAAATGCTCCTCCATGTTTTCAGCACGAACATGTGAGCTCATTTTTCCTTCATGTTTCATGGCAGCATGTATTTCTTCCTTTTTTTTACCCATTGCTCCTTTATTGCTGTCATCTTTCATCATCATTTTCATACCTTCTCGTATACTCTGACGATGTCCTTGCATGAGTTGTTTACGCCTATCTAGATCTGTTTCACTTCGGATAGCTTCCATTTGCACTTGCATGAGTTTCATATGATCGTGCATTTTTTGCATATCCATATGCCCTTCATGAGATTCAGAACTAGATATGTTTTTATGTTCATGCTCTTTTTCTGATGCAGATACCGCTGTGGCTATCCAAGTCATGCTCATTACGAGCAGAAGTAATGCAGTTGTTAATATTTTCATAATAATCTCCTAAAAATTAAGTAAAGATTTCAAAATTTGTTACGAATGAACGTAACGATTTAAAAAAATTGAATTAATTGCTTGTAGCTAGATGTGTTTACATCAAAGCCAAATGCAATATCCGCGGAAGCGGATTTAGGAGATTGTGATAGGGGGGCGGAAAAGCAGGTCTGGATCAGCCGGGTCTGGAATTGAATGAATTCTTTGATAAACAGAATGTGTTGTATAGGCTAAATCTACTTCAGATTTGTTTAACAAAGCGATAGCGCCACAGCTTGATACAGAGCAATTTAAATTTTCATCACACTCACAATTTGACTGGTTCTTTGAATGTTTTGATGTCTCATGATCATCACCATGCATTGATTCATTATCATCCATTTGTGCATGAGAGGAATGAGGTGTTGAATCAGACATTTGACAGTGTGATGCCATAGATGCACTGGCCCATAATGAAATTGGGAATGCCAATAACAAAGTGAAAATTACAATTTTTCGCCAGCGTTTCATGTACGAATAGAAATTATCTGTGTTTGTGTACTTTTATGACCTTACAATATTAATAAAGTTGCTGTACTGATTTAAATCAAGAAAAACATATTTATATCAATATCTTATTTTATGTCTCGTCATAGTTACGGATTTAACATTATTAATCTAAGTAACTGATGTGATGAGATGTATTCCTCACATCAGACACATATTCTGGAGACAAGAGACCCAATCCTTTAATCAATGATACAAGGACTACACCTCCGCGGGTCGTCTCAAGGAATGAATTTAGGTTAAGTGCGTTACGACAACGTCCTTGTATGCAAATAATATGTCCACCGGATCTTCCACGTATATCAAAGTGATTGAGTGTTGTTTAAAGAAAGGCGCACACCGATACGCCTTTCTTTTTCAAATATAACAAATTAGAAAAGATGCTATTCGCCTCCTTCGCCGGCGATTTGAAACAGTGCACCCAGATTGATTGAACCATGTACATCCGGGGATTGTATGTTTTCCAGATCATTCGGATTCCCGGCATTTAAATTGGAGGCCGTATCATCCGGTGGAAATAACACTAAGGTTTCTAAAAACGCAAGAATACGTCGTTGATCTCGAACCCTGAGATTGACATACGCATCTCTTGATTCTTGTGCTTCGCCCCCATGACGTTTAATGACTGCATCTAAATTAATACTACGTCCATCATGTCCATAGGGTGCAGTAGAACCCACGCCCCATAACGGTTCGGTTACGAATTCTGTTACCACTGAACCATCAAAATCACGCTCATGAAAGGCAGGACCTAAGTCATGGCGTTTAAGATCAGAATAAAAATTTTGTACAACAAATTGTTCGCCGTTGGGTTGTAACAATGGAAATTCATTGCCATCGTCTTCCGGAGTAAACAACGTGTTTGCGGTGGCAAATAATTGATTGAAAATTCCTTGTTCGGGATCGTAAACAGTTTCGACATCGGCGACACGACGATCACTATTGATTCGTAAATTCGGCTTATGACATTCCGTACACCCAATGCTTTCTAGCAGATCGCGACCACGTTCTGCTTGGCGTGTGACTTGGTATTGAGCCGGTTTAAAATAATTAAGCAAATAAAATTCCATATGATCAATGAGTGCAGGATCAATTTCACTGACTACACCATCATTATCGGCATCTTCGCTGGCATCACACACGGGAGGACGTTCAAAGGTATCTTGTTCGGGATCGTATTCAAAACCACTTGGACTGGTCATGGCTTGTGGATTATCCGGATCCGTGACCGCACAGAGCACAGGATCCCACGCTTGTAGACCCATCTCATCTTTAAAGGCACCAATGATAAATTCTCGCATCGATATGGTTCCGCCTTGATGAAAAAAAGGTTTGATACGCAAATCTTCATCGACACCTTCCACCGCGGAAGTATCAACCTCGCCATTCGGGCATGCGGTGAGGGTGCCAAAAGACACGCGTTTGGCCCGAAGCGGTGTGGTGATACAACGATTTTGTTCGACCGCAACCTCTAATGCGCGATCGCGACGTGCACGTAAGCGTTGTGTCATCTCTTCGGCCAGTTGCTCCACAATACCCAAACCAAATAGATGCGGGGCATCACGACTGTCCGGTCGTGTATTCACATCCCCACCAAATCCTGCTGAACCTCTCGGACGTCCATGACATGCGGCACAACTATCTGCAAGCCCGGCTCCAAGTGCACGATTTTGTGTAATGTCTCCGGTTGAATTTGCATTAACGCGAGGACCATGACCTTCATCAGTAGAAAATTTTCGTTGAAAAAGTTGTCGACCTCGTCGTATAGAGCGTGCGGGATCACGTTTAATTAAATACACTGCTGATCCGGCGGTGTTCACATCACCGTGACCATTACCAATTTGTTCATCTAAACGTTTCGCGATACAACCACCAGGCGCATTAACCGTTCCTACATCGACCTTGTCACAAGGGACAAGTTCTGCTTGAACATTTTGTGCAAACATAAGCCCGACAAGCATCGTGAGCACGAGAACGAATCGAATTAGAAGAATATTCTGACGAGCGAAACCGATCGGTTTCCCTACTTGTTTTAATACACTCATGTTGAGACCTCGACAAATATTAACTGCGTTAAAATACATTGCGTAAACCGCCTTGTTGCGCAATTACTATTTGCTGATCAGGAATAGGGAAGGCTTACTTACAGAATAGTAAGTAAAGATCTCGTCCAACTCCTAGATAGCGCTGTCGCTTCTCTCAAAATATTGTTGTTCATTCAAGATCACTCCTCATCTTGAATGTGTATTATCCTAATCTACTCACACTGTAGTAGCAATTGGCCATCGTCTTGTGTGATAAGTGTAAAAATAAAGTAACGATCTAATTATAAAGATGAAATCGTATTTAAATACTTATTCATTGAAATATTTAATCTGTTTAATTAAATAAATATTCTTTTAATTTAAAAAGATTTCTCCAGTTTTCTACGTTGTATTTCAGCAACACTTTGTATGGATACATATAGTAGGTGTAAAGCGTCATATTTTTCTAACACTAACTTCAATACAACAAAAAAATAAATTTGTGGCCGATACGCAACGTTAAAATAATAAAATTTTATATTTAATTTAAATAATAATGTTTAGCTCGTTTAATTTTTTACTAAGAAATAATTAATCAAAAATTTTAGAATTTTATTTTTCTATGATTGTCAAATGCACAAGAGGAAAATGGAGTCGAATTTCCTCTCTTTTATAATTACGTTTAATAATAGGAGTTGGAATATGAAATATTTACACAAAACATTTTTTACCGCTTATATCGGTGCCCTTTTGATATGTAATCCAGTATTGGCTGCGAGCGAAGAGTTACCAGCCTTCGATACAGTCGATACTAATCAAGATGGCATGATAAGCAGAGACGAAGCCTCTAAAGTTCCAGAGATTGCTAATCTCTATAATGGTGCCGATTTAGATCAAGATGGAAATCTTGACGCTAATGAATACGATAGGGCCAAGAAACATATTGAGAGAAAGTCTTAAATAATAAATTCAATTGAATATGGCGCATCTATGATTAGGTGCGCCATCGTTATTAAACGAAAGACAAAATATTAATACCTTTGTATCCACCAGATTTCTACAATCAAATCTTATAAGGATTTAATGTTCCCACATGGTTCGCTTCTTGCCTTTTTCTTCTTTAATCTTGGCCCCTGTTAGTTGACTCCATAAGTTGACTCCCACCATTACTTCAATATGAGTGGTCGGTACTTGGAATTTATCTAAAGATTTAGTTGATGATTTATGTGGCATGACAAAGGACCACATATGAAGCGCCCCGCTTTTTCTTTCTGCTAACACAGATTTAAAAAATGCATGAGGGACAGGGAGTTTAATGGGACTATCATCAGTCGTTTGAATGGTTTCAATTACGAGATCGAAATCAAAGATTGGTCCGCTGATAACATACACTTCGTATACGTCATCCAGGTCATTTAATTTTCTTACGGCATTTTCAAGTCGCTTCCACACACCATTATTAAAACCCTGTTCTTGTGGGCACATATTAGAAAGCAAAAACGTTTCACTGTCTTGTAAAACCTCTTCATTCTGATTCGCACTGGCTACAAGATGGCCTCGCGAGAAACCGGAACCTACATATTGTGCTTTATCCACTCGAAATAATTCTGGGATACGAAAGTCCGATCTAAAATTTTCAGAACGTTCAACGTCTATCGTACCTCTATCCACTATTTCTAATGCCCATTTAGCTTGTCGATAGTAATAGGAGTACCCGACGATATAGTGTCTGTTAATTAGAATCTGGTCTGCCGCCGGCATTCCATAGCGAGTTTCAGCCCATTGACTAGGATCAAACATAAATTCCTCCTAATACTTGAATGTCCGCTTTCGGCCAATAGCCGTTTTTTTACACTGTCGAATATTTTATAAATCTACAAACGTAGGAATTATCACTATGAATGGTAATTCGTAGTAACTCTATTTCACAATATAAAATAACAATTTTGGGTACAATAACATTTAATTTTATTTACATGGATGTAAATCTAAATGAAAAAACTATTACTACTAATACTGTTATTACCAAGTATTGGATTAACAGCTAATAATGGATCTGGGAATAAGTTATTAGAGCAATGTAGCTATGCGGATGCATTGATTCATGGCAAAAAGATAAATGCTGATTTAGGTGAAGATTATGCGTTTCTTTGTCTTGGCTACGTTTCAGGTGTCTATGACGCATTATTTATGAGCAATCAAGTATGTGGCCCTAATGTAGCAGATTGGAACCAAGCTAGAATAGTTTATAACTATTTAATCGAAAATTCCGAGATACTTCATTTTGATCGACATGTTCTCACCAAAATTGCATTAAAAAAAGCATATTCTTGTAACAGCAGTCAGACTGAATATTTATCTAGCACTGACTAGAAAAAGTCTGCTTTCGGCCAATAGCGGACAAAAATTATTGTATATAGTTATTAAAAACTACAAATATTAAACTCGCTTTTTTCAATTTTGTAACTTCATATTTATTCCCATCATGAACGGCAATCAGCGCATGCAACCCCGCTTCACTAATCCTAATATCATGTTTGTATATTCCTTCTACACCAAAATCAATTTCACCTAAAAGTGTGCAGGGCTCGCTAAAATATGCAAGCATGATGAAATTCTCTTCATCATCTTCAAGACCTCCAGATAGAAACATATCTTTTCCAGCATCGTAACCAAAAGTGCTCAATCTTAAGTATTTAGTACTTGCTGGCTCAATATTTAACCCTTTGTTATATTCGCTCTCAATATTCGCGGCAGAATAACCCACAATCTCTGAACCAAATCTCTTAAGATCAATACTTGGTTTAGACTCTAGACTCATATCAATCATCCAATATTTGTCTTTCAAGGGTGCACCATAAAGTGAACCTGGAATAATACCCAACTCAAGAAAAAGAGTATCTGGTGTATCAAAGTTATCTGAAACAACTTTTGTTTGTTTAAGCTTTAAATGGACTAATTTTGATGAATCTGAATTTTGATTTGCTGAAAAACCTAATAGCGAAATTAGTACTAAAATCGCCGTCATCCATCCAATCAATATTGATATTTTCTTATTCAACATTTTTGTAATTTAAATGTCCGCTTTGGGTCGTTAGTAGTCATTTTATACTAGTATTTTTTATTGCAGTTCCAACAATTCTTATTCGGCAAGCGAAAATCAAATATATTATTACTTCTCCAAATTTGCTTTTTGCCACAGTCATCACATTTCAATGTGAACATATAATAAACAAAATATAAGCTATAGATTATTGTTACATAATAGTGCCACCCTATTTCTCCAAGCCAATTTTCATAGTTTGAAATAGGTTTTTGTAACACCCTATGTATCACAACAAGTATTACGAGAACAGAAAGTAGAAATAAGAATTTTGTTCTATGACTGAACATGAATAATTTTTGTCCGCTTTGGGTCGATAGCAGTCATTTAGTATTTATATTTTTTGTACATTATACATTTATCTTTATAGCTACTCTCTTATTTTGTGCTTTGAATTAACTTACTAACTAAAACACCAAGCACTCCAATAATGTAAAAGGCAATTGGAATAATTAGCCAGCCATACCATGTGCTTAATAGGTTTGATAAATAAGATCCAATTATACTTTGTGGTGCAAGTTTTATAGAAATTAATCCAACAAGCATGATAACAACTACAAGGATAGCTACAGTAACATCACCACCTGTTACTTTCTGCACAGAGGCGTGCTGTGGATTTATCTTTTTTAATCTACGCTTTATATACTGACCTATTAAATAAACTAGCCCACAAATGCCTAGTAATATAATCCCAGCAATTAAAAGTGCTATGCCCGCTCCCACATCACGCTTCTTGGAGATGTATATAATATTATTTTTTTCTCTAACTGATAAATTGTTCTCTTCAGCTATCTTATAAATTGCTTCCTTCCAAGGCATGCACTCAAAATTAATGGGTACTGATTTATTTATGGATGAGTCCATTTTTATTTCAATCACAGCAAAATCTGCTAATAAAGCGTAAGCTGATTTTAATTTTAAATTTTGAAAACTAAATCGAAGTCTCCGTCATCACAATTAGCCCACGCCAAGGAACTTACAAAAAATGTAAGAAAAATTAAAATAAAAAGTCTATTGCTTCTCAATATAATTAATCTGTTTTCGGCCAATAGCGGTCATATTAAAATTCTTTTTCTTTTAGATAACCAGATGGACAATGTTTGTCTTCAATACGTGTATCACAAACATAAACAGTCCTAAACTTATCAACCCATTTGTTCAATTCTGTAGCAGATACATTTTTTTGCCAAATTTTAAGTAGATGATAAGTACTATCTTTTCCTTTTATGGCTAGATTTAAAATTTGAGCTTTTGAATTGTCCTCTTTTAAGCAAACTGTACGCCAAAGCAAAGACTTATAATTTTGGTTATCTATTGGGTCTAATTCTATAGATTCAAAAGATTTACATGCTTTTTTGCCCGGCTTATCTTGCTCTTTTCTCATTTTTGAAGGTTTTTTATTAGACCCATATCTAATATTTACTGCATAAGCATCTCGCATACCGCTTTCTTTACTACGCCATAGCATACTTCTAAATTTTCCTTCTTTCTTTGTAAGGATTTCCCATTTTTCAGAGCTTAATTCATAGGGGACAATTAAATTCTCACCTTCGTAAAATTCTGATGAATATACATTTGTAAAAATCCCAATCAATAAAATGAGTATTACTAATTTCATAATGCCGCCTTCGATGAATAAATTTAGTAGAACGGATAACTATCTTATAATGTCCGCTTTGGGTCGTTAGCAGACATTAAATTACCACGGCCCTCTTAAACTTATATCAACACCGTCTCCCGATGGTGTCATTTTAATTGTATACGCCACTTTTCTGCCATCAGTCCTTTCTACAACCCATGCTTCGGTTATCGATGTTGAATCTTTTGTCAATAAGCGTGTTTCAATTACTTTACCAGTGGATTGCCCCTCGCTTGATTCAGCTTGTTTAATTAGATTTTCTATATCTTTCTTTAAGGTGGCATCAGCTACAGTTGGAGATTCAGTACCAAGCAGGTATTTTTCCATTGCCACCGAACCACCACCAATATCTTTAGATGACCATCTATAAGGTGATCCATCTTGTTCTAATTTTTTGTTTAAATCATTTACGGCATTATGGACTGAGGTATTTGCACAACCAAAGAATGTAAACATTGTTAAAAGTATTAATAGTAATTTCATAAGCACCTCAATTAAATAAGCTCTCTTTCGGCCATTAGCGGTCATTTCTTAATATGAAAGTTAAAAGTATATCTTGCACGAAGTACAACTTTCTCAGAGTCATAAGAATATTCTGATAGCTCAATTACGACCGTGTCCTTTCCGATATAATTGTTCATTGGTTTATATCTGAATATGTGTTCATAGGTTTTTTTATTCCAAATAATTTCACTTATTTCAGAGTTTTGTGCTTGTTTAACAATTTCGAGCGCTTGCTCATCACCAATACTGCCAAGATTTTTCTCATAGGTTTGATTAATATTCAAATTAATCTCAACTTTAGGTGCGCACCCAAAAAAAGAAACTAGAGTAAAAATTAATACTATTAGTAAGTATTTTTGCACAACTGAAAATGCCCACTTTGGGTCGTTATTGGACATTTTTTTCTTGTATGTAATTGATTCCAACCTACTACTTCTCATTTTATGACTGCTTTCGGCAAATAGCGGACATATTAGGAATGTAATATTCAATCAGCATTATAATCTTGCGGATATGGATTAGGCTTTTGGATTTTATCGCTGTAAATCCAAGAACGCATTAGTTTTGGGATAGCACTCGTGTGCAAAACTGATTCACTTTCTTGATAAGAAAATCTCAGTGCTATAGCAAATCCAAGTACTGGCAGTATCCATATAATAAATATTCTAAGTATCTTAACTGGTGTTGAAATATTTTCTTCGAGTAGAGTAATTAAAGAAGCAATTAAATTAAAATAAACTATGAATAATATGATACAAATGGATACGATTATAAAAATGTCCATTAAGTTTTCACCTATTTACTTAATCTTTGTACACTTATCATCTATATGTTCTTAATATGATGTCTGCTTTCGGCCAATAGGGGACATTCATCATCCTAACTCATCATGCAGTTGATCTTTCAGCAAACTCTCTAAATCGATTCATAAATGTGAGCGTCTGTTTTTTGAATACACTAGGCATGAAAATGCTCATAAGCTTGACGACAATTCCTGAGCATTTGTATTCAGCGTTGAGAACCCACCTAGTTTTATTATTATCAACTTTGAAAAAATGGTTCTCAATGAGATTCCAAATGCCATCTGCTTCATAGGTTGCAGAAAATTCGTTGGGGTAATTGTGGGTTTTAATGGTCTCAATCATTTCGATTTCTCGTCCACCCATCTTATGAATTTGTTTTGATTGTGATCCTACCTGACGGGATTCGCCACTTATTTGTTCAAAGTTTATAAGGTCTGGCTGCCATTTGGCTAGATTATTTGGATCTAGAAATAATTCGATGACGCGCTCTCTCGGCAGTTTGATTTCGATTTCAACTTCATAACTTTTGGAGGTTTCTATTGCCAATTAATTGTCTCCTTTCGGCCAATAGCGGACATTTGAAAATTATGAGTGATCAAAAATCTCGATGTCACCATTTTCAAATATAGCTATTATAATTTTATCTCTAATTCCACTTGTAACCCCGACATGAAATTGTAAGTAAATAACCCTACCTCCTAATTCTTCATAACCACCTTCATAGGATAATTGAATACCGTTATGATAAGCACTTGGGATTTCATTTAAAATTATTTGAGGTATTTCGATTGTTTTACCAAATGCTCGTACAGTAATTTCTGAAAACAATCGTTTGGTATCTTTCTTTGCCTTAACGACAACAGGGCCTGATTCATCAATCGCTTCAGAGAATATATGAATGCTAGTAAACGGTAGTACGCCTTCTCGTGAAGAGTATGTGGCTGACATTATTAGATACAAAATCAGGAAAACCATTACTTTTCTCATAACCTATCCTTAAATATATCTAGTGAAAAAAGAATATTGAAATGTCCGCTTTGGGTCGTTAGCAGTCATTCAATCGCTATTTATACTATCTCTCCACTTCCATGGAGGGATTGGGTCTTCTGTTTTCCATAGTCCTACTTTTTTTGACTTCGCCCAGTATTCTTTACTATTTAAATCTTTCTGCCTTTCTTTTGGTAACTGCTTGTAAAATCTTCGCATTACCCATGCATGACCGCATACGACCATTTTTGCATTTACATTTACCCATTCATTATCTGATTCACTTTGTACATATATAGTTGCCAACATTCGCTCATATTTATCATAACCATGTGACTCTATTCGAATATGACGACCACCAATTAATCGAATCAGGCCATATTTAGCATTGTCACCCCAAGGCTGACCATCTTCTGGGCAATCGATTGCGTATAGCCTTACTTTAGACTTACTCCATTCATCACCTACGATAATTGTATCTCCATCAATTACATGATGGACTTTTTTTGTCTCGTAGCTTTTTTTATTTGATATTAGTTCTTTATCTTCATCTGATTTTGGTTTTTTATCTTTATCAGACTTGAGGCTAGTTATTATGACTAGAGCAATTAAAAATACTACAAATAAAAGTATTCCTAATTCCATTTTTTTAGCTTACATTTGTTTAGAGAAATATGTCGTTTTGAACCATTAGTGGACATTTATGAATTAATGGGATTGTGCTGTTGTCATTCGGTGATTTCGTCGATACTCATTTACCGTCACCACATCTGCCCCATTCTCTATAAACTTTTCCATTCTTTGGTGAAATAAAAGCAACATCAAATAAGTTTTGTGAGTTAGAAACAATCACACAACCATGTAACACACCAACTTTCCCGTAATAGTCTCCATCAAAGTCTGATTTTAGAAATACTATTGCTGCATCATTTTGACCTACACCAGCAATTTCAATTAACAGACTCTTTCCAACTTCGTATGAACAGTGTTTTGTTTGACTACTATCCTCATGACATTCTTTACCAGAAATCACAGCACTAAATGTTTTTTCTTCACCAAAACATGGTGCCGAAAATAAAATTAAAATGATAAATATAAATTTATAAATTTTCATTGATTTAGTCCATTTTAATTAAAGATAATTAATGTCCGCTTTCGGCCATTAGCGGTCATTCTGTGGAAGACACTAATTCACTACAATCCATCACCTCTTTTGCAACGATTTGTGTTGGTGAGGTTGTTCGCTCAACGACTAAGGCAGGCTTCTCTTCTTTGCTATTAATTATAAATACACGATACGTATGCCCTGGATTAGCATTTAAATTAACATCGGCATTACAACTCAACGTTATCTGCTTATACTCTGGTTCAGAAAAACCGCCACCTAATTTAGCTATTATGCAAAAAGGTAAAAGAATTAAACACCGAAGTTCAGGATTTTTTCGATCTTTATGCTTTATTTTATCTGAATTTGGTTCTACTTCTATTTGATGAATTACATTTCCATTAAAGGAAATCTCAAAGTTTCCAGACTTTGATTGATAAGACTTGTTTTTATTAAAAGGCTTATCATTAATACTGACATTTTCCACCTGGACATTAATTGTTGATTCTTTAAATAATTTACCTTTTAAGCTAGGCCCTGATGACGTTGAACATCCTGATATAAAAATTAGAGTTGTGATAACAAAAATTTTCAAAATTTGAAACTTAATTATGTCCGCTTTGGGTCGTTAGCGGACATTCGAGCACACATAATATATACGGTCAAAATAGATAGAACATTTGGTGGAAGGATGGTGGAAAATAATTCCAAGGAGATATCAAAGAAACCGGATAATTAGTAACTAGTTGATTTTATTGGTGGGCCCGGTAGGACTCGAACCTACGACCAAAGGATTATGAGTCCTCTGCTCTAACCAACTGAGCTACAGGCCCTAACAAGATAAGTAATTGAAAGTAGAAGTTTACTCTATTTCCAGAAAACTACGTAACTGTTCAGAGCGACTCGGATGGCGTAGTTTACGCAATGCTTTAGCTTCAATTTGTCGAATACGTTCACGTGTTACATCAAATTGTTTGCCTACTTCTTCCAATGTATGGTCAGTATTCATATCAATACCAAAACGCATACGCAGAACTTTAGCTTCACGGGGAGTGAGTGATGCAAGAATTTCACGTGTGGCCTCGCCTAAACCCTCGAATGCTGCGGAGTCAACGGGTGACTCAATAGTGGCATCTTCGATGAAGTCACCAAGATGAGAATCTTCATCATCACCGATAGGTGTTTCCATTGAGATAGGTTCTTTTGCAATTTTAAGAACTTTACGCACTTTGTCTTCGGGCATCTCCATACGCTCAGCAAGCTCTTCCGGGGTCGCTTCACGTCCCATTTCTTGCAACATTTGGCGCGAGATGCGATTAAGCTTGTTAATGGTTTCGATCATATGTACAGGAATTCGAATAGTGCGCGCTTGATCAGCAATCGATCGTGTAATGGCTTGACGAATCCACCAAGTTGCATAAGTAGAAAATTTGTAACCGCGTCGATATTCAAATTTATCTACGGCTTTCATTAAACCGATATTACCTTCCTGGATGAGGTCTAAAAACTGCAAACCACGGTTTGTATATTTTTTCGCAATAGAAATTACTAAACGTAAATTCGCTTCAACCATTTCCTTTTTAGCTCGACGTGCTTTCGCTTCGCCGATGGACATGCGGCGGTTGATGTCTTTTATTTCGCCTACTGTTAAACTAATTTCCTCTTCAATGAATAAAAGTTTTTCCTGTTCTTTTATAATCTCAGATTTAAATTCCGTTAAAGATGTTGCATATTTGGCTTTCGCGTGGGTGTTTACCCAATCTAAATTTGTCTCGTTACCAGAAAAAGTTTCTATAAACTTGCTGCGCGACATTTTCACATCATGTACGCAAATTTGCATAATCGCTCGTTCATGAGTACGAATACGGTTCATCATTTTTCGTACATCATCTGTTAAAATTTCAACGATTTTAGGCACTAGCTTGACCATAGTGAATTCTTCGGCAAGCTTTTCACGCGCTGTAGCTAACTTTTTCTCGTTATTTGCAACAGTAGTACTAGAGATTTTTTTAAATAATTTTTCTAATCCTTTAAAGTAAGCGCGTGCTTCTTCTGGATCTGGGCCTGTGTCAATTTCTTCTTCAGACTCTTCACCTTCTTCTTGATTTTTTTCTCTTTCTGCTTGTTGTTGTGCTGCAGGAGGTGGAATTGCATCCGTATCTTCATCCGGATCCATAAAGCCTGTAATCAAATCAGTAAGTCGCAATTCTTCAGTTTCAACTTTGTCATACATGAACAAAAGTTTTTCTATGGTTGCGGGGTAATGGCCGATAGCAAATAAAACCTGTCGTAAACCATCTTCAATACGTTTAGCGATTTTAATTTCGCCTTCTCTTGTTAATAGATTAACAATGCCCATTTCACGCATGTACATACGCACTGGATCTGTGGTTCGACCAAATTCACTATCTACAGTAGCGAGTGCCGCAGCGGCTTCTTCAGCAGCATCATCGTCAGTAACATTATCGTCTGTTAATACTAAGCTATCTGTATCTGGGGCCTGTTCATGGACTTTAATGCCCATGTCGTTAATCATGCTAACGATGTCTTCGATTTGTTCCGGGTCAACAATACCGCTAGGAAGATGGTCATTTACTTCAGCATAAGTAAGGTAACCTTGTTCTTTTCCTTTAGCGATGAGTTGTTTGATACTGGATTGCTGATCTTCGTCCATTTGCTATCAAGTCCAAGTGCGAGAGTTGGTGAGTGAACCGGAAAGTATATCAGAAAATACTGATATAGGTAGTATCACGTCTGTGCTATTTATGATGCCTTTTGGTGTAACAAGTTCTTAAATTCTTGCCGTTCGTCCTCATTTAATCCATCTGTGCTCTGTTTATCAATGAGTTCCTTGACTCGTGAGCTTTGGGTCTTGCGTTGTATCCATACTAAAGCATCCTGGAGTGCGGTTTGTGGATCGGTCATTTCTGGAGGATCCCAAGACATCAATTTTTGAATTTGTTGTTCTTCAGGTTGATCCCGAAAGCGCTCAATTAATGCAGCGTGACTGAGTTCGGGTTGCTGCTTCCATATATCGATAATTTTGGTCAATAGTGAAACACCTGCGATAGAGCTTTCATCTAAAAAATCAATTGCATCTACCTCTAATGCTAAAGAAGGTTGATGCAGTAATGCTGTTATTGCTAAACGAACAGGTGTCCCCTTGTTACTAGATGAACTAACTAGCTTAGTTTGTTTGGCAGGTATGGGAGAATAATCAATAGGAGCTCCCACTTTTTTCTCTAGTTCTTCAAAAATTAATTTTTTAAATACACCGTTTGGGAATTTTTCTAATAAGGGTTTCGCTAGTTGCGCCAATCTTGCTTTGCCAGACGGACTGCGAATATCTATATCTTCGGATAACTTTGAGAAGATGAACGTTGCCAAGGAATCACCTTCACTAATATATTGTAAAAATATCTCTTTACCACGTGATCGAATTAGGCTGTCAGGATCTTCTCCTTGTGGCAGGAATAAAAATTTTGCTTCTAATCCATCTTTGAACAAAGGTATCGTTTGCTGGGCTGCGCGCCAGGCAGCATCACGTCCCGCGCGATCTCCATCAAAACAAAATACAATTTCTTGCGTACAGCGATATAGATTTTGAATATGTTGTGAAGTTGTTGCGGTTCCCAGGGTAGCTACTACATTTTCAATTCCATGTTGAGCTAAAGCAACAACATCCATATAGCCTTCTACAACTATAAGTGATCGAGCAGTTTGTTTTGCTTTGCGGGCCTCATAAAGGCCATATAGTGCTTCACTCTTGTGAAATACCGGAGTTTCGGGAGAATTTAGATATTTAGGTACCGCATCATCCAGGACTCGTCCGCCAAATCCAATGACACGGCCTCGGCGATCTTTGATCGGAAATATTATTCGGTTACGAAAACGATCGTAAATGCTCCCTTTATCATTTTTTTTGATTAAGCCAATTTCAATTAGCTGTTCTTGAGTCGCAGCGTTATCGAATTGCTTAAGAAGATTTTCAAAGCCATCTTCAGCATAACCTAAATTATATTTGGCAGCTATTTCTCCACTAACACCACGATCTTTTAAATAGCTTATTGCATGTTGGTGATTGCGCAATGATTTTTGATAATAAGTGTTAGCTTGTTCAAGAAGAATATATAGTGGTTGAAAATCATTTTTGACAAAGTTGTTATCGTCTTTTGGAATTTCTAAACCATGCTGTTGAGCAAGCACTTCTACTGCTTCAATAAAATCAAGACGATCATACTCCATTAAAAAACCGAGTGCTGTGCCATGAGCACCACATCCAAAACAATGGTAGAACTGTTTTTCAGGGCTTACAGTAAATGAGGCAGTCTTTTCGTTATGGAAAGGACAACATGCTGCATATTCCTTACCTTTCTTTTTTAAGCTTACACGGCTGTCGATTAATTCAACAATATCAGTTCGACTGATTACCTCATCGATGAATGCTTGAGGAATTCTTGAAGACACGAGGTACGATTTCTACTAGGTGTGTTTAATAAAATTTTTACTGGTAGAAATAATAACCTTTTAAATAAAAACATAAACACTATATTTTATAGTGTTTATTCTTTTTCTATAACCTCGTGTAAATGTTTAATTTGTATTGGGTATGGAGTATTTTTTTTCAATGCATCTGTAAGTTGCTCAACACCTTTTAGCGCATCTTCACGAGATTCATAGATGCCGTGCACAAGCACATACCAAGATTTATTCGCAGAGGTTTTTTGATAATAAGCGGTATTATCAGTTAATTCATTTTTTTTGATGAATTCTAAAAGATTTTGTTCATTTGGGGAGGCAACAATTTGAATGGTATACGCCGACGGATCTTGTTTGAGTATCCAGTCAGAAGAGAAGTTGGGAGTTGTTTCTACATCAGCTTTTTTCTCGGAAATGTCCACGACTTTTTTCGGTTTCTTGGTTTCCGATAGGTCTTTTTGTAATGGGCCTAATACCAGCGGCGCAACATAAGGTTTGGCAATCTGTTTTTCCTCATCTATAGCTTCATCCGATATCGTTTTAGGCTGTTGAATTTCTTCTTTTTCAGTTTGTTCAGGTGAAGTCTGCTCTTGTTTAGATTCAGCGAGATCAAGCTCAATAGGTTCATCAGGTTGATTTGTGTTTTTAAATATTGCAGAAAGTAAAACAGCTAAGGCTATAAGACCGGCTAAAATTAAACCAAGCCGCATACCTGGACTTGATTGAATTTTGTTTCCATCGGCTGCCGGTGATGCTTTCTGGTCACACTGTTTGGATAGTTCTTCGCGCGCTAGTTTATTAATGTGTTTGGGTAAACCTTTAGATTTTGAATAAATTTCAGTGATTATTGCAGAACTGAAAATATCGTCACTGCTCGCACCTGCCTGTTCGAGACGATAGCGAAGATATTCTTCACATTGCTTAGCATCAAATGAACGTGTATTAACTTGATAAATTTGAGTAGCAGCCGGGTTTGTTTGTTCTAATTCAGAAAGTTTTGTTTGTATGTTTGGCTCTGCGGCAAGTACCAACCCCATTACTCGTGAAGATTGTAAGCCAACGTGGTGTTTGAGCTTTAGTAATTCATCCAGCACATTATTTGGTAATCGATGAGCATCATCGATAATCAAAACTGGATATTTATCGTCTTCAATGTATTCTCTTATATGCTCATTTGTACTTAGTGGTTCTTCGTCATCCGCATCTAAGTGAGTTATCTCCTCATCGCCCAGCTTGGGTAAGCGCCAACGCTCTTTTATTTTTTGTTCAATGTCTAAAAAAGTAGTTTTTGGTTTAGCGCGTAGGGTACAGAAGTTAAATTGTTGATAGCCTTTGCGTAACAACATGCGAAGATGAGTGGTTTTACCGATTCCTACTTCACCCAGTAATACAATCGTTGAATTTTGTTTTGATAAGTAGTCCATCAGAACATTCATGGACATCTCGAGTTGTTTGTCCATGAAAAGGAATGGGTCACGTGCGTGATCAATAAATGGGTTTTGTTCTAACCCTAGCTTCTCCAGACATTCAACTGATAAAAAATCTATATCCATATCTTCAATAGCTTTACTGCTATAACGTTGTTCAAATGGATTTGGCATTGAATATACGTTCGTGTTCTACAATGGCATATCGATCAGTCATACCAGCGATATAGTCGGCAACAGCTCGAGCTTTGCCTTTATTGCCTTTTTTCTCCATACCCGTAATTGCATATTGCTGGTGTTCATCGGGCATTAATTTAATGTCCTCATAAAATGCTTCGTACAAATCTAGGATTATTCTTTTTGCTTTTTGACTCATGCGATGAACTTTGTAGTGCTGATATAAATTTTTATTTAAAAATGATTTAAGTTCACGATTCTTCTTATACATTGATTCACTAAAGTGAATTAAGGGTTTTGCCTCATTTCGCACATCATCAATGGTTTTCGTTTGTTTTTGAATGATAGTTTTACTGCTTTGCGCAACTAAGTCGCTCACTAGTTCATTTATTATACTGCGAATGCACTCATACACCTTACGACGATTATTTAAGTGAGGATATTTCTTATTGACGTCTTCAAATTTACTGTTAAATAGCGCTATATCACGTAGTTGTTCGACTTTTATGAGTTTTGCACGTAAGCCATCGTCTAAATCGTGATTATTATAAGCGATCTCATCCGCAATATTGGCCAATTGAGCCTCTAGTCCGGGTTGTTTACGTTGTAAGAAGCGTTGTCCAAGTTCGCCTAAATGCTCGGCATTTTTGCGTGAACAATGTTTGAGAATACCTTCCCTTGTCTCGAACATTAAATTCAAACCGGAAAATTCAGGGTATTTGAGCTCTAATTTATCTACAACGCGTAATGATTGTAAATTATGTTCGAAGCCACCATGATCTTGCATACATTCATTAAGTGCATCTTGACCAGCATGTCCAAAAGGTGTGTGGCCGAGGTCATGCGCAAGCGCAATCGCTTCAGATAAATCTTCATTGAGTTTTAAAGCGCGAGCAATCGCACGCGCTATTTGAGCAACTTCAATAGAATGGGTAAGACGTGTTCGAAATAAATCTCCTTCATGGTTAACAAAAACTTGAGTTTTATATTCGAGTCGGCGAAATGCAGTACTATGAATAATGCGTTCACGATCACGCTGGAATTCAGTACGGTAATCTACTAGGGATTCGGGATATTGCCTACCTATACTACGATCACTGTGGGCTGCATAAGGAGCTAATTCTTTAGAAGAAGAAATTCTAGAATAATTTGATAGGGTTGCAGTAGTCATATATCAAGCGTTACAACATTCGTTTAGCGTTTCTTCTAGCAAAACACCGCTAAACTCTGCTGTCAAAATTGCCTCACCGATTGATTTTAATAATACTAAATATAGTTTACCTCCCCTTACTTTTTTGTCTACGGACATATGTTGCATGAAGTTTTCGGCAATTATATTTTTAGGTGCTTGAATAGGTAGATTTGCTTTGTCTAAAAGGTTTTCAACCCGTGTGTAGTCTTGCTCATCTAGCCAACCTTGCTTTACTGACAACCGCATTGCCATCAACATTCCATAAGCAACCGCTTCACCATGTAACCACACACCATAGCCCACACTTGTTTCTATAGCATGTCCAAAGGTATGCCCAAAATTCAGTAATGCCCGTCTACCTGATTTTTCTAATTCATCTTCTGCAACAATCTGCGCTTTATTTTCACAAGAGCGGTGAACTGCGTAAGCGAGCGCCTCAGGATCTCGATTAATAAGTTTCTCGATGTTTTTTTCGAGCCAACTAAAAAATTCTGGATCTCTGATTAACCCATATTTAATTATTTCAGCGATGCCTGCACTCAACTCGCGATCATCTAAGGTCTTTAAAGTGCTTAGGTCAGCGATGACACAACGTGGCTGGTAAAAACTACCTATCATGTTTTTACCGAGTGGATGATTAACACCTGTTTTACCACCTACAGATGAGTCTACCTGGGCAAGTAATGTTGTGGGCACTTGAATGAAGTTAATTCCTCTTTGATATGTTGCTGCTGCAAAGCCGGTAAGATCACCAATGACTCCGCCGCCAAGTGCGACTAAGGTTGTGTTACGGTCGTAATGCTTTTCTATAAGTGAATTGTATATCGCCTGCATGGAGTCGATATTTTTGAAATTTTCTCCATCAGGTAAAACATGGTAATCACACTTGAATTTTTTAAAGCTATTAAGAACTTTGTCTAGGTATAAAGGCGCAACTTTTTCGTTGCTTATAACGAAAACATGCTCACTATGAATATGTTTAACCATAAGCTCCGCTTCAGAAAGCAAATCGGTGCCTATATATATTGGATAACTTCTTTCTTCCAATTGCACATTAAAAGTTTTCATGATTGCATTGTTTTTAAAATTTGTTCAACGGACCAATTTACAGTATGCCGGTCCGTGTTGATGGTGTGATTGGCTATTTCTTCGTAGAGTGGCACTCTTTGCTTTAGTAGATCACTAATTCTCTCTTTTTTGTTTGTTGTTTTTAGTAATGGTCTTGAGTTTTCGTTCTTAGCCCGATTGAGTATGGTCTCGACCGAGGCTTTCAAATAAAACACCACTCCACTAGTAAGTAATAGTTCTCGGTTTTGTTTTATTAGAACAACTCCGCCACCCGTAGAAAGCACAATATTTTTTAACTGACATAAGTCATGAATGATTTTCTTTTCTCTCTCGCGAAAACCGCTTTCTCCTTCATATTCAAATATGGTCGCAATATCCACGCCTGTTTTTTTTTCGATTTCTTGGTCGCTGTCATAAAAGTCTATTTTTAGTTTCTTAGCCAATCGCTTACCAACCGTGGATTTACCCACACCCATTGGCCCTATCAATATGATGTTTTGGTTACTCACTAAGCCTAAGGTTGATGCGAACTAATGGTCTTTAATAACATTTCCAAAAAATAAGTATAGACCAAAATGAAAAAACCCTCTCTAAAATAGAGAGGGTTTCAAAAGCATGAGTGTAAAGATTAGTTAGCGAACAAGCCGTAACTGTTCACTTATAATTTTAGGTGTAATAAATATTAGTAGTTCAGACTTGTCGTCTCTAATCGAGCTGTTTCTAAATAAAACTCCCACAAAAGGTAGATCAGCGAAGAAAGGCACACGGCTTACGGAATTAACTGTGTCTTGTTGATAGATGCCACCCAATACGATTGTTTGTCCGTTATCGACTAAAACATCAGTCTCGACTTCATTTGTGTCAATTGAAGGTATTGTTCCACCAAATCCAGATGGCACTTCCTCACCAATACTATCGTTGTTGATAAGCAGCTTCATAGATATTCTGTCATCAGGCGTAATTTGAGGAGTCACTTCTAGCGACAATACTGCTTTTTTGAACTCAACATCGGTAGCACCACTGGAGGTTGCAGACTGGAAAGGGATTTCAGTACCTTGTTCAATTCTTGCAGTGGTTTGATTGGATGCGATTACACGCGGAGTGGAGACCACCTCGGCTCTACTTTCTGCTTGAGCTGCAGATAACTCTAGGTCCAGTAATAGTCCTAATGGAAGTTTTGCTAAAGCTATGCCAATACTACCTGTTGCAGCGGCAGCAGGTAAATTCACGTTTAATCGATCGTTCAAATCGATAGTTGCACCATTTAATGCATCATCCGTTCCTTCAAGATTCCCAGCTATAGCATCAAAGTCGTCATCATCAGTTACATCGGTATCGCGATTCGATATTCCGAATCTCACGCCCAATGATTTACTGAAATCATCATTAGCAACCACTATCCGTGATTCAATTAAAACTTGCTTGACCGGTATATCTAGTCTTTCTATCAAGCGACGAATTTCATTTAGCTTAAGCGCAGTATCTTGTACCAATAAGTTGTTGGTTCGATCATCAACCGTTACATTTCCACGTTCTGATAATAAAGAATTTTCAGACGACTTTAATAACGCTGCAAGTTCACCAGCGCGCGCATAATTAACTTGAATGAATTCGGAGCGTAATGGTGCGAGTTCTTGTACCTGTTGTTGAGCTTCAAGTTCAAGTTTTTCGCGTGCTGCAATTTCTTCGCTCGGTGCAACATAAATTACATTACCATTTTCACGTTTTCCTAAACCCTTAGTTTTAAGAATAATGTCTAGAGCCTGATCCCACGGAACATTTTTTAGCCGTAAGGTTAAATTTCCAGAAACTGCATCACTTACGACCATATTTAGATTGGTAAAGTCTGCAATGAGTTGTAAAACCGAACGCACTTCAATGTCTTGGAAATTTAAAGAAAGTCTTTCGCCTTCAAATACATCTTTTTTGCGTTCTTCGATGATTTCTTCAGGTATCTCTCTTACTTCTACAACATATTGATTGTCTGATTGATAGGCTAGATGCTCGAATTCTTTATTTGAATCTGGCGAAATAATTAATCTTGTATCTGTTCCCTCAGAAAAGGTTTCAAACAATTGCACAGGAGTTGCAAAATCTACAACATCCCATCGTTTACTCAAATTATTCGGTAAGGAGGTATTAGCAAAATCAACAAGTATACGACCCCCTTGTTCACGAAGATTAATTGGGATATTAGGATTTGAAAGATTAATAATAACCCGTCCCGTACCATCTTCACCGCGACGAAAATCTATGTCACTAATACTATTCTTACCGGACGTGCTAGCAGTGTAAGTTTGCACAGGAGTGCTTGTTGAAGATGCAACGGCTTGTGATGATTTATCTGCAGCAGAGCCAATGGTTAAGATATAAGAATTGCCTGAAACTTTAGTAGTGTAATCCTCCATTCGATTTAAGTTAACCACCACGCGCGTACGGCCTTTGGCTTCTGCAGTATTAACACTTTGTGCAATACCGATTCCGATTTCTTGAAAGCGATTTGCTAACTCATTGTTGGTGGCCGGGAAATCAAGTGCAATTCTTGCGGGGTTATCAATTGTAAATGCAAGGGGTTCACTAGGAGTTCCAGAAAATTCAAGTGAAAGCTGAATTTCATCATTAGGGAGACTTGCAATCTTAATGTCTTGTAACGCATTTTGTGCAAATGAAACTGTTGTCGTCAAAAACAAAAACAGCGTTGCAATACTCTGCAATATAAATAATCGATGTTTTGTATGATGACTAATTATGTTATGTAGTATTTCGTTCATGGCATAATGCCCCTTGTGTAAACTTTCCCTATGAATATATATAAAATCTAAGTAACACCAAATTTATTCACTTAATGCGATAGAACCATCTCTTTTTCTCCAGCCTCCAAAACCATCAGGAATAATTTCCTCTAGTTGAATGCCTGCATCTGAAACCTTCAAAACTTTGCCATTGTTTTGGCCAAGATAACTACCAATTGAAATTCGCTGAATGGTTTTTTCAGGTGTTTGTATCAATGCCCATAATGTACCGCTTTGCTCTAATGTTCCCACCATACGTAAAGTATCTAGCGGGAAATTTTCTAAAAATTCAGGCGTACGATTTGGATCAGGTGAAATTGTAGAATTTGACTTTCTAATATTTTGCACGATCTTAGCTTGGAAAATGGAAGCATCAAAAGGGTTGCGTGCATTGTTCGCTTGGTATTTGAAGCTTTGATAGGGTTTTACTTCTGGAATAGGATCTATTCCTGGCGGTTCGCGGGACTTAACTTCTTCAACATAATCTTCTAAGTCACGCATTTCTCTACCGCAGCCAGTTAATAAAATGCTTAACGTTATCAGTACTATCCAAGAACCAATCGAAACGTTACCTATGTTACTCATTCTTCATCCTCTTCTAGATAACGATAAGTTTTTGCAGTAGCGGTCATAGTCATATCATCTCCACTTGGTGTAAGTGAAATGTTATGCAAAGTAACAATGCGGGGCAGTGCTGCAATTTCGCTTGCGAAATTACCAAACTGATGATAATCACCTTTCATACGTAAACTAATGGGCTTTTCTGCATAAAACTCTTTACGGGATTCTGGGTTAGGTTTGAATAATTCAATTTCTAAACCGCTTGCCAAGCCTGTTTGAGAAATGTCAACGATGAGAGCAGGAATTTCAGTTTTGCTTGGTAATTGGCGTAACAAAGTACCAAAAGTTCGGCGCATTTCTTCAAGCTGAACTTTATATAGTTCAAGATTAGCTGCTTTTTCAGCTTTGTTTTCAAATGTAGTCTTTAGTTCGATCTCTTTAGCTTGTACACGCTTTAAATCTTCTAACTGGTTTTTATGATGTAACCAATATCCGGCAAACAATATTGCAATGCATACTAAACCGATTAGTAACACTTTTACCCATAAAGGAGCGGTACCAATATTGGCAAGATTAACATTTTTTAATTCTGCAAAATCCATTTACTCGTCTTGATCTTCAATATTCGGATTAATTTGTTGTGCAGTCATGTTGAAAGTACTTATGCGTGCAAGGTCAGTATCTTTCGTTTCAATCACGCCTAGACTAGGTTTAGCTAACCACTCAGAGTCT
Source organism: Gammaproteobacteria bacterium (assembly GCA_965243395.1). Classification (GTDB taxonomy): domain Bacteria; phylum Pseudomonadota; class Gammaproteobacteria; order UBA4575; family UBA4575; genus JABDMD01. The sequence goes on from CBDEUS010000002.1 coordinate 554,937, forward strand.
TCAATCTTACGCATATAGGACGATACGCGAGCATTGGATTCGGCTCGTCCGGATAACTGCAAATTACTGTCTGATTGCTTAAGTTTGGAAAGATGCACACCCTCTGGTAATGTTTTTACCAGCTCATCAAACAAATGTACTACACCCGGTCGCGCAGCTTGTAAATTTTGAATTACATCCATACGTTCAATGAGCGCCTGTCGTGTAGAGTCTAGTTTTTTGATTTCTGCAATTTGCCCATCCAAAACTTTAATTTCATTTGTGAGAAATTGATTGCGTTTTTCTTGATGAGAAATTCTGCCATTAATTTCAAAGTGGGTAAGTAATACAACTGCTGCACAAAGTGCACCCGCTAACCCCATTAAGGTAAAGAATTCTTTTTGTTGCTCACGTCTACGTGTTTCGCGCCAGGGTAATAGATTAATTCTAGCCATTTTTTTGATGTCCCTTAATCAAATGCTCTAAGCGCTAAACCACATGCAATTAACATTGAAGGTGCATCACCACCTAATGATTGCGGATTAATTTTAGATCCAAGTGATAGATGACTGAATGGATTCGCTATTGTAGTCTGGATACCGGTTTCATTTGCAATCCTTTCGTCTAACCCAGGTATTGCTGCGCAACCACCGGCAAGCAATAAATGATCCACCGTAACGTGCTGACTGGCAGAATAATAGAATTGTAAAAAGCGATTAGCTTGCTGAGCAGCCGTGTTTTTGAACGGTTCTAATAAATCGGAAACGTAGTTTTCAGGTAAACCGCCCTCTTTTTTTGCTAAGCCTGCTTCTTCAAAAGTTAAACCATACTGATGCATGATTTCTTCAGTGAGCTGTTTGCCACCAAACGGTTGTTCTCTTGTATACACCATTTTGTGATCATCAAGAACATTAAGACTGGTCATGGTGGCACCGATATCTAAGATCGCTACGGTTTTATCTCGTCCACGGTCTTCAACGGTCTCAGTCAAGATTGGGAATACATTCTCAATAGCATAGGCCTCTACATCGACCACAATCGGTATAAGACCGGCAGCTTCTGCTGCCGCTACACGCATATCAACGTTCTCACTGCGTGATGCAGCGAGTAACACATCGATCGTTTCTGGGTTTTCTTCAGTGGGGCCTAAAATATCAAAATCCAAATTGACTTCTTCTAAGGCATAGGGAATATACTGATCCGCTTCCAGTTGAATCTGGCCCTCCAGATCTTCTTCGCTTAAATTCGCGGGCATAGTAATCACTTTGGTGATGACAGCTGAACCTGCTACGGCCAAACAGCAGTTTTTGGCTTTGGAACTAGACTTCTTCATTACCTGTCTAATGCTTTCACCAACAGCATCGACATCAGAAATTACTTTTTCAGTAACCGCATTTGAAGGAAGTGGCTCCACTCCATAATGATCTACTCGATAGCCATTACTGGTTTGCGAAAATTCCATCGCCTTTACAGAAGAAGAGCTGATGTCTAACCCTACGACAGGACCTTTATTTCGATTAAAAAACAACACGTTAGTAATAAATTAATTAATAATTTCGATGGTTATAGTTGGCTTATATATGTGTATGTTAGAAACTGTGTGTAACTCTATATCAAATGGTGGGTTTAGCAAAATACTTGCTGAACCGTTCAAATTAGGTTCTGATACCTAGCTCGAAAGATAACTCACTACTTCACTGTTAATTGTAAGCTTATGCCATTGTTTTTAAAGCTATTACGTCTCATATTCATCGGAATTTTCGGGATTTCCGTCGCGGCAGGCATCGTTGCGGTAGGGGCTTACCTTTATTTTGCGCCCGGATTGCCAAGTGTCAGCACTTTGAAAGACGTTGAATTACAAGTACCTTTGAAGGTATTCAGCCGTGATCAAAAGCTCATCGCTGTATATGGAGAAAAGCGCCGCCAACCCTTACAGATCAATGAATATCCTGAAGCTGTCATCCAGGCTTTTTTGGCTGCAGAAGATGATCGTTTTTATGAGCATCCCGGGGTGGATTATCAAGGATTACTACGTGCCGCAAGTGAGGTAATACGCTACAGGGAGATTAGATCAGGTGGTAGCACAATCACCATGCAACTGGCACGCAATTTTTTCCTGGGTAGTGAAAAAAAACTCGTGCGTAAAATCAGAGAGATATTTCTTGCGCTGGAAATCGAGCATGTTGAAAATCTCAGTAAAGATGAAATTCTAGAACTTTATCTGAATAAAATTTATTTAGGTAATCGTGCTTATGGTGTAGGCGCAGCTGCCGACGTTTACTATGGACTTGATGTGGATGAATTAAATTATGCACAAGTCGCCATGATAGCCGGGTTACCTAAAGCACCATCAAAATTTAATCCTATTATCAATCCTAGTCGCGCACTTCAACGTCGCAATTATGTTTTAAGAAGAATGTATACGCTGGATTATATTGATGAAGAAACCTACCAAAACTCAATTGCAGCTCCTGCAACAGCCTCACGCCATTACCCAAGAGTTGAAGTGGATGCGCCTTATATTGGTGAAATGGTTCGTGCACATATAGTCGACACTTATGGTACCGAAGATGCTTATAACAAGGGGTACCGTGTATTTACTACTATTGATACACACTTACAACAAGCTGCAAGAACCGCGTTGGTGAATGGCTTAAAGGCTTACGACCATCGTCATGGTTACCGCGGAGCTGAGGCCCAAGTAGAAATTAATCAAGTCACATTAGAGGAAATAGACACTGCTCAACTAGATGAAACCTTGAGTGAAATGACAGATGTGGGAGGCTTACTTCCAGGTGTTATCACAAATGTTGCTGAGGAAGAAATTAAAGTATACATAGGAGCCGAACAAACGATCGCTATTCCCATAGGCAACGCAACTTGGGCACGACAATATATAGATGAAAACTCTGTTGGAGATGAACCAAGTGATTTCACAAAAATGTTCAATGTTGGTGATGTTATTCGTGTCACTACAGAAGATGCTAAGCAGTGGTACTTGGCACAAATTCCGAGTGTTTCAGGAGCACTTGTTTCAGTGGATCCTAATAGTGGCGGTATTTTGGCTTTAGTTGGTGGTTTTGATTATTACTACAGCAAGTTTAATCGTGCCGTTCAAGCTAAACGTCAACCTGGTTCCAGTTTCAAACCCTTTATTTATTCTGCTGCACTGGATTCTGGTTACACGCCAGCAAGTATCATTAATGATGCACCCGTTGTATTTGAAGATGTTGCTTTAGAAGATACTTGGCGACCACAAAATTACAGCGGTAAATTTTTTGGTCCGACACGCTTAAGAGTGGCGTTATTCAAATCACGTAATATGGTTTCAATTCGTTTGCTGAACGATATGGGTCGTCGCCATGCAATGCAACATGTCACTAAATTTGGATTTGACCGGGAACGTCTCCCCTATGATTTGACTTTGGCTTTAGGTTCAGGGGTTGTCTCACCACTTGAATTAGCTAAAGGTTATACCGTTTTTGCAAATGGTGGTTACCACATCGAACCTTATCTAATCGAAAGAATAGAAAATGATAAAGGTGAAATTCTATACCAGGCAGGTGATTTAGTATTTTGTGAAATCGACTGTTCATTATTTGATGACAATGAATCAGATGAATATGAATCGATTGAAGAAATACTGATTTCGGGAGAGCAAATCAATACAACTACAAACAATACAGATGAATCAGATAGTTCTATAACAGAAAACCGTCTAGCTACTAGAGTATTAGATGAAGAGAATGCATACCAGATGGTCAGCATGATGAAAGACGTTATTAAACGAGGTACCGGACGGAAGGCCATCGAACTGGGTAGAGATGATTTAGCAGGTAAAACGGGAACGACAAATGAGCAGCACGATGCATGGTTTAGTGGTTTTAATGGTGATGTTGTGGCAACTGCTTGGGTGGGTTTCGATCAAGATAAACCACTAGGTAAACGAGAAGTGGGTGGTACCGCAGCATTACCGATTTGGATGGATTACATGAAAATTGCATTAGAGGGTAGAGAAGAGAACACACTGCAATCACCTGAAGGAATTGTCATAATGCGAATTGATCCTAAAACAGGACTCTTGGTGGACCAAGACAGTGATCGAGGTATTGAAGAAACTTTTCGCGAGGAATTTATACCAACCAGTAGCGTCGAAATAGATAATCAGATTACTTACCAGCAAGAAAATGTTGAGCCGGGTGGCGAAGTGATAGAGATTCCTGAGCAATTATTTTGAAGTGCTGATAATCATAGGTGTTCATTTTTATGTTTATCTTTTTGATTAAAGATGAAGAATGATAAAAAATCTATTTATCCTAAAGTTGATAAACTAAGGTGTGCTCTTGCGGATGAAACTGCAAAAATAATTATGCTTGAAGGTATTAAAGACTTTCGCCGAGCAAAACTAAAAGCCAGTGAGCGTTTAGGTAATTCAAATTTTGGTTCTTTGCCAAGTAATATTGAAATTGAAGAAGCAATTAATTCTTTTCAAAATACTTTTTTGCCAGATCACAAAGAAATTGTTTTTTCGCAGCGCCAGGTTGCATTAGAGATCATGCAGTTTTTACAAGACTATTCTCCATTTTTAGTAGGATCGGTTTTAGAAGGGACTTCGGGCGTAAATAGCCCAATCAGTATTCATGTATCTAGTGACACCGTAGAAAATGTTATCAATCAAATTAAAGCAAAAAGCTTGCGAATTGATATTGCTGAGAGAAGGTTAAAGTTAAATAACCAATTAATATTTGTACCAACTATTTGTTTTGAGTATCAGAATTTTGAAATAGAAGTATTGATATTTTCATTGCGCCAGCAACACCAGCTCCCAAAAAGTAAAAGTCGAAATCGTAGTATGCAAAGAATGAATATAAAGGGCTTACAAGAGATGTTGCAAACTAATGGTATGCAGGGCTAAATTCTCGCACAGCTTCAACAAGCACTGTAACTTTGTCTGGATGTACATACTGTTGTATACCGTGACCTAGATTAAACACGTGACCTGTTCCTTTACCAAATTTATCGAGAACTTTTTTAACCTCTTCACGAATAACATTGTCACTGCCATATAAAACGCATGGGTCGAGATTCCCTTGCAGTGCTACTTTATCGCCCACTTGTGCTCTGGCATGAGCTATTTCTGTGGTCCAGTCTAATCCTAAAGCGTCGCATCCTGTAGCAGCCATTTCATTTAGCCAATTACCGCCGCCCTTTGTAAACAAAACAATGGGTACGTCACGCATAGAAGATTTGTTTTTGAGTTTTTGCACAATTTCCTGCATAGGGCTTAAAGAAAACTTGAGATAAGTTTCTTTTGATAATACGCCTCCCCATGTATCAAATATCATTAAAGCTTGTGCACCTGCATCAACTTGTGCTGCAAGATAATCTGTAACAGAGTTACTTAATACAGCGAGTAATTTTTCTAAGGTACCAGGTTCTTGGTACATCATGCCTTTTACCTTATGAAACTCTTTGCTACCTTTACCTTCAATCATGTAAGTAGCCAAGGTCCATGGGCTGCCCGAAAAACCAATTAAAGGTACTCGGTCATTGAGTTCTTTGCGAATTAAGCTGACGGCGTCAGTGACATAGCCTAATTCATTCATGGGCGAAAGATTAGAAATACGTTCTACATCAGATAAACATGTAATCGGTGATTTAAAACTGGGCCCCTCTCCTTCACTGAATTGCAAACCGAGACCAAGTGCATCGGGTATCGTAAGAATGTCTGAGAATAAAATCGCTGCATCCAATGCATAACGGTCGATGGGTTGTAATGTAACTTCGCAGGCTAGTTCTGGTGTTTTGCAAAGAGTTAAAAAATCCCCAGCTTTTTTTCGTGTGGCTCTATACTCGGGTAGATATCGTCCTGCCTGACGCATAATCCATAACGGAGTGCGATCAATTGGTTCTTTGCGTAGTGCGCGCAAGAACAGGTCATTTTTTAAATTTGCCATGATAGAAAGTAATAGGATCAGGCCACTAAATTATGTGGGCAACTATAGCAGTGATAATAATAATTATAGAGCTTGGTTAAGACAAAGAAGATTTGATTTTAGCGCTAACGGCACCCATATCTGCACGACCTGCTAGTTTAGGTTTTAGAATGCCCATTACCTTACCCATATCTTTTATGCTGCTTGCCCCAGAGGCTGTCATTGCTTCTGAAATTAGCTGATCGATTTCATCTTCGCTGAGTGCTTCGGGTAAATATTCACTAATAACTTCTAATTCTTGTTTTTCTTTGTCTACTAAATCTTGTCGTCCGGCATTTTCAAATTGGCTAATTGATTCGCGACGTTGTTTTTGCATCTTAGTTAAAGATGCAACGATGTCATCATCGGATTGCTCTTGGCGTGTATCGACTTCTTGCTGTTTTACTGCAGAAAGAATGAGACGAATTGTTTGAAGTCGAGACTTATCACCATTACGCATGGCGGTTTTCATGTCTTCAGTTATTCTGGACTTGAGGGGAGACATGGTAATTAAACACCGATCGGTGTTAGAGCAGTTACTTTACTTAGTAAAGACGACGTCTACGTAAGCTAGTACGAGCTACACGTTTAAGGTTGCGTTTTACCGCAGCCGCAGCCTTGCGTTTACGAATTTCAGTGGGTTTTTCATAAGCCTCACGACGGCGAACTTCGGTAACCGTACCTGCTTTTTCACATGAACGACGGAATCGTCGCAATGCAAAATCAAAAGGTTCGTTCTCTTTTACACGTATGCCGGGCATATGAATAACTATCTTGCTCAATTGAAAAATGAGCCGCGATTATACAGACGGAGTCTTGAATATCAAATTACTCACTAGGGTATGAGATTGAAATATATGCCAAACGCCTTGATTCAAGCGATAATCCACTTATGCGTGTATTAGGAATAGAGACTTCTTGTGACGAGACAGCGGCCGCAATCCTATGTGAAAAGAAAGGTTTATTAGCCAACCAGCTGTACTCTCAAACTGAACTTCATAGCCCTTATGGCGGTGTGGTACCGGAGCTTGCATCACGCGACCACATTAGAAAGTTGAGCCCACTTGTAAAAGAGACGCTTCGTTCAGCGGATTTACAACTTGAGCATGATATTGATGCCATTGCCTATACCTCGGGTCCTGGCTTAATGGGCGCATTGATGGTCGGCGCTGGATTTGCGCGAAGCCTTGCCTGGTCGATAGGCAAACCTGCGATTGCAGTCCATCACATGGAAGCACATCTTCTTGCACCTTTAATTGAAAATATTGCTCCACAATTTCCGTATGTAGCACTGCTAGTTTCAGGAGGTCATACCTTATTAGTAAAAATAGAGAGTGTTGGTCAATACAAAATTTTAGGTGAAAGCATTGATGATGCAGTTGGTGAAGCCTTTGATAAGACAGCTCAAATGTTAGGCTTGCCATATCCTGGTGGACCGCAGATTGCACGCTTAGCGTTAGAGGGTAATCCGCAGCGATTTTCTTTTCCACGACCTATGACAGATCGGCCGGGATTAGATTTTAGTTTTAGTGGTATTAAGACGCATGTTTTAAATACATTAAAAGAGCTTCCAAGCGTGGATGATCAAGATCGAGCAGATGTGGCACGTGCATTTGAAGATGCTATTGTCGATACCTTAAGAATAAAGTCTTTGCGAGCCTTAGAGCAAAGTGGAGCTAAGACTTTAGTGGTTGCGGGAGGTGTGGGGGCAAATAAAAAATTGCGTGAGCAGTTAAAGCAAAAACTTGCCAAAAAAGGTTTAGAAGTTTTTTACCCGGCACCAGAATATTGCACGGATAATGCTGCAATGGTTGCTCAGCTTGGTTTGTTAAGACTAGATAAATTACGTGCACACAGTATTGTCGATGATAAATTAGCCATTAATGTGCGACCGCGCTGGTCTTTGGAAAATATATAAAATAATTTAAAAAATATGCTTATTTTTTTGCACCTATTCGCGATTCATTTCCCGATAATAATTTTTTAATATTGTCACGATGTCGCCAAAAAACCAATACAGTCATAAGCGCAATAGCTACAACGATTAAAATATTATTTTCTGTATAACTTGTCCATGCCTTCGTAGTTAGCCAACTAATTATGAGTGTAGTTAAAGTCGCTACCAGCGCTGCTAATGAAGAATAACGAAACAACACTGCGACACCTAACCAAAGCCCAATCCACACGATTGCTAAAACCCAGTCAAATCCAAATAGCACGCCTAGTGTCGTAGCAACACCTTTACCACCTTTAAACTGATAATAAACAGGATACATATGGCCGAGTAGTGCAGCCACACCCGTTACTGCGACCAAAGCTGTGTTGGCAGTTACTAAATCAACAAGCAAGACAGGTAGCAAACCTTTTAATAGATCACCCGCTAATGTAATTCCTGCAGCTAGTTTATTTCCTGTGCGCAACACATTTGTTGCGCCGGGATTGCCAGAGCCTAAATTACGCGGGTCAGGTAAACTAAAGACTTTGCTAACGATAATTGCGCTATTAATCGAACCGAGCAGATAAGCGCCAATAACATATAAAAGCTGTACGTTTTCCATCATTAAATGTCTAAATTACATGTCACCAAGTTTGAAGAAACTAAGCAAGCGCCTATATTGGTATTGTTACATGGATGGGGTTCAAGTTCGAAGATATGGCAATTATGTTTGGACGACTTGTGTAAGAACTTTCGGGTTTGGTGCATAGATCTACCTGGGCATGGTGAAAACCATTCCATAATCTGGGATGAAAGTGTTGAACAGGGATTAAGCTTGATGGCGAATACATTGCCAGAAATTTGCTCAATAGTTGGATGGTCATTAGGCGGCCTGTATGCACAATTATATTTGCAACACTTTCCGCACCGCGTACAAAACCTAATGCTTATTGCCAGTACTCCCAAGTTTATCGCGAGTAAAAATTGGCCTAATGGCATGTCTGTAGAAACATTTAAGAAGTTTTCACATAATTTTAAACATTCACCTGAACAAACTATAAAACAGTTTCATACACTACAAACCTTACATAGCACATGTACAAAAAAAATAATGCATTCGCTCGAACATGCTACAAAGCATCAATCTTTGAAAAATATAATTTGGGGATTGCAATGGCTAAACACAATAGACTTGCGTAGCAGCGGCATCGATCAACATGCACACATACATATTATGCAAGGCGAAAAAGATCAGGTTTCATCTCTACATGCTGCGGAAGACACTGCAAAAATTTGGGACAATGTAAGCTTGCTAAAAATAATGGATGCCGGACATGTGCCGTTTTTATCACATCCAAAACTATTTATAGAAAAAGTAAATCTTATGATGCAAGTGAATTAAGTTTGTAATAAATGTCGATATTAAATAAACAACAAATTCGTGAAGACTTTTCTAAAGCTGCTAAAACCTATGACGCAGCTGCTGTTGTACAAGATGAAATATGTCGTCGCGCATTAGAGCGTTTACAAATGCTTAAATTACAGGCGGACGTTATTCTTGATATTGGTAGCGGTACTGGCACTAGTCTGAATGGACTACAGACACTATTCCCAAGCAGTCGAATAATTGCGAGTGATATTGCTTTGCCAATGTTGCAACAAAATCAAAAATTTTTATCTATTTGTAATGATGCTGAATGCTCAGCGATAAAAAATGCGTCAGTAGACCTAATTTTTTCTACTTCAACTTTTCAATGGTGTGAAGATCTTCCACGAGTTTTAGCTGAATGTTCACGCATTCTGAAAAATGATGGAGCATTGTTATTCACGACTTTTGGCCCTGACACACTAAAGGAGTTACGCCAAAGTTGGGCACAAGTAGATCAGCTCGACCATGTACATGACTTTATAGATATGCACCATATTGGCGATATGTTGCTTAGCCTGCAATACCTAGATCCAGTTGTAGATAGAGAAATGATTATTATTGAGTATGAAAAATTTCAACAATTATTAAGAGACTTGAAGGCAACAGGTAGTCGAAGCAAATTCAAAACTGAGGCTGAAAGTGCTCTATTGGGTTTAACAGGTAAGGCTAAATTTCAAAGAGTCGTAACAGCCTATGAACGTTTCCGCCAAAAAAATGGCCTATTACCGGCGAGTTATGAAGTAATTTACGGATATGCACGCAAATCAAGTCTTCAAGCATCTATGGATGGAGAAATTAAGATACCGGTCGATAATATAAAATAGCGTCAAATCTAATAATCGATGTTAATGGCAATATAAAAGTTGATTTTTCATACTATACGACTATCTCTATTGAGCTCGAGTGTCAGATATGACTTTTTCTAATGGAGAGATACAATTATCACGCTTAAAATTGTTAGATATATCGTCTAACAACCCATGAATTCTGGACTAAATAAATGGGTAAGGAATTAGCGATTAAGGGATTAATAGTTTGAACACAATTGCTGATATAGATCATAAACTGGAGGTTCCAACACAGTTTATAGTTCGACGTAACCAATCTCTTTCCTGGCGTGGCAACAAAATTTTTATTACTCATGTCGGAATTTTGTCATTCAGTATTGCAGGAGTATTCGCATTACATGGTTTGTGGCTTATTTTGCCTTTTGTCGGGTTAGAAATTTTAATTTTATCGGTTGCTTTATATATTTGCTGTTTACGTAATCGCTATAAAGAAGTGATTACTATTGAGGATAAAAAGCTTATTGTGGAGAAAGGATCACAGCAGCCTAATGAGACGTGGGAATTTGATCGGGCGTGGGTTAACCTGGAATTGAAAGATTCGAAACTTCTGGGACACCCAAGCAAATTGCTAATTCGATCAAAAGGCTCACAAACTGAAATAGGTGAATGTTTGACAGACAAGGAAAAACAAAGTTTAGCAAGGTCTTTAATGCGAACATTACACATTACACTAAATAAAAGTTAACTACTTAGCTAGGAAACCATACATGAAAGACAATCCTATTAAACATTCACTACGCTACAGTTTGTTGGGTAGTTTAATTGTTGTTTGCTCACTTGACGCTTCAGCAGAAGTTCAGCCTTACAATATGACGGAAGGTGTGACGCAAATAAGCAAAGAAGTTTTCGATTTACACATGCTCATTTTTTATATTTGCTGTGTAATAGGGGTGGTTGTATTTGGTGCAATGGCAGTCTCATTAATAAGAGACCGCAAATCAAAAGGCGTAGCACCAGCTGATTTTCATGAGAGTGTTTTATTAGAATTTGTCTGGACTGCAATACCCTTTGCAATTCTCATCGCTATTGCTATTCCAGCGGCAAAAGTATTAATCGATATGGAGGATGTCAGTGAAGCAGAGATGACGGTCAAAGTAACTGGTTATCAATGGTTATGGCATTACGAATATATTGATCATGATATTGATTTCTATAGCGTGTTAAAAACATCTCGTGATGAAATTTATAATCGAAGTGAGAAAAACGAAAATTATTTGTTGGAAGTAGACAATCAATTAGTTCTGCCAACTAATCGAAAAGTGCGTATTCTCATTACTTCAAATGATGTAATTCATGCATGGTGGGTACCTGATCTAGCAGTTAAAAAAGATGCAATTCCTGGCTACATCAATCAAGCCTGGACAGAAATAGATAAGCCCGGCATTTACCGCGGGCAATGTGCAGAACTGTGTGGGCGTGATCATGGTTTTATGCCAGTAGTTGTTCGTGCACTGCCACCGGAAGAGTTCGACGCATGGGCACTGCAGCAAAGTAATAAAACCGTGGCCGGTTCTCAAGGAAGTAGCACTTCTTTGCAGCAAAGTAATAAAACCGTGGCCGGTTCTCAAGGAAGTAGCACTTCTTTGCAGCAGGGTCATAAGAAAGTTGTACAAACTGCATCTACTAATTAATTACCTACAAGTTTTAAAAGCTATTATTTAAAGAACATTCGGAGTAAACATATGTCAACGACGACAGCTGACGAACATCACGACGATCATCATCCTTCCGGGATCATGCGTTGGATTACCACCACAAATCATAAAGACATTGGTACTTTATATTTGTGGTTCTCATTTATCATGTTCTTTATTGGCGGGTTTATGGCTTTGATCATTCGTTCTGAGCTGTTCGAACCTGGCATGCAGTTTGTTGATCCTCAATTTTTTAATTCTATGACCACTATGCACGCCATTATTATGATTTTTGGTGTGGTCATGCCCGCGTTTACAGGTTTAGCAAATTGGCTCATACCACTGATGATTGGTGGTACAGATATGGCCTTGCCACGCATGAACAATTGGAGTTTCTGGATTCTGCCTTTTGCGTTCGCAATGATGCTGTCTACTTTATTTATGGATGGCGGTGGCCCTGCTGGAGGTTGGACACTTTATCCGCCTTTGTCATTGCAGACAGGTGATGCGCTTCCCTTTGTAATTTTTTCAATTCATTTTATGGGCATGTCTTCCATCATGGGTGCGATTAATGTTGTAGCAACCATTTTAAATATGCGTGCACCTGGAATGACACTGATGAAAATGCCATTGTTTGTTTGGACCTGGCTCATCACAGCTTACTTATTAATTGCTGTAATGCCTGTGTTAGCTGGCGGCGTAACGATGCTGCTTACGGATAAGTTTTTTGAAACCAGCTTTTTTAATGCAGCAGGTGGTGGTGATCCTGTTTTGTTCCAGCATATCTTTTGGTTTTTTGGACATCCTGAAGTGTATATATTGATTCTGCCTTCCTTTGGTGTGATTTCGAGCATCATTCCTACTTTTGCACGTAAACCATTATTTGGTTATTCATCTATGGTGTACGCAACCGCATCCATTGCATTTTTATCCTTTATTGTGTGGGCGCATCATATGTTCACGGTTGGTATGCCACTAGCAGGTGAACTGTTCTTTATGTTGGCCACCATGCTCATTGCGGTACCCACGGGCGTCAAAGTGTTTAATTGGGTATGCACTATGTGGCGAGGTGCAATGACGTTTGAAACACCTATGTTGTTCGCAATAGCATTTATTATTTTGTTCACTATTGGCGGATTTTCAGGACTAATGTTGGCAATTACGCCTGCTGATTTCCAATACCATGACACCTATTTTGTAGTTGCGCACTTTCATTATGTATTAGTGCCAGGATCTATTTTTGCAATCATTGCTGCTGTTTATTATTGGTTACCGAAATGGACGGGGCATATGTATAGTGAGTTTTGGGGTAAGACGCATTTTTGGTTATCCACCATCTTCGTTAACCTCACGTTTTTCCCGATGCACTTTGTAGGACTAGCGGGAATGCCACGACGCATACCTGATTACGCATTACAATTTTCAGACTATAACCAAATCGCCACAATTGGCGCATTTGGATTCGGTTTTGCACAAATCATTTTCTTAGGATTAGTCATCGCCACTATTCGTGGTGGTGTAAAAGCTACAGATCGTGTTTGGGAAGGTGCAGAAGGATTGGAATGGACGTTGAGTTCACCTCCTCCATATCATAGCTTTACCACACCACCAAATGTTAAGGGTGAGTGGAATTGGTTTACACATCAACATTATGAAACAGTCAAAACGCGAAGCTAAACGAACCGCAATCATATTGGCTTGCGTAGCATTATTTATTTATGTCGGTTTTTATTTTTTGGTGGCATCAAAATAAGAATTTATGAGTAACGTTAATAGCAAAAGCGCATTTAAATTATTTGTGGTAGCTATCGCTATGTTCGGCTTCGGATATGCGCTGGTTCCCTTATATGATTTGTTGTGCGATATAACAGGCTTGAATGGCAAGTCTGATACCGTTACTCAGCAACAAGAACCTATAAAATTTGCCGTAGATGAAACCCGAACTATTACCGTTGAGTTCATCACTAATTTAAATCAAGGTATGGCTTGGGACTTTAAGCCTGAGATTGCAAAAATGCAGGTACATCCCGGCAAAGCCTATCAAACAAGTTTTTTTGTTAACAACAAAACCAAGCGCTCAATGGTAGGGCAAGCGGTCCCTAGCGTTGCGCCTTATGCTGCAGCAAATCATTTTATTAAAACGGAATGTTTTTGTTTTAATAATCAGTTACTAGAAGCTGGACAAACTATGGAAATGCCAGTGGTATTTCTTATCAACCCGGCACTTCCTGATCATGTGAAAACTGTGACACTTTCTTATACTTATTTTGATGTGAGCAACACTGCTGACAACAATATGAACCTTTCTGATAACACTTAAATTAAATGAGATAGATATGGCAAACGCAGAAAGCAACTACTACATCCCCCACGGAAGTCACTGGCCATTTGTTGGCTCGATAGCGGTTTTCAGCTTAATGGTGGGGTTCTCTAATTTTTTAAATGGTGTCAACTGGGGCACATACGTAATGCTTTTTGGTGTTCTTGTATTACTTGTGATGTTATTTGGTTGGTTTGGAGCTGTTATAAAAGAAAGTGAATCAGGAAACTACAATCAGCAAGTTGATATTTCATTTCGTTGGGGCATGTTTTGGTTTATCTTTTCCGAGGTAATGTTTTTCGCGGCATTTTTTGGCGCACTTTTTTATGTTCGTGTTTATTCTCTACCTTGGTTAGGTGGCGAAGCTTCTGGCGCTGCCACCAATAGCTATTTATGGCCAGGATTTGAAGCGTTGTGGCCGCTTACAGCAAATGGGCCAGCTCAAATTGGTGGAGAGTTTAAAGCCATGGCATGGAACGGTTTGCCTCTCGTTAACACTATTATACTTCTTACCAGTGGCGTGACCTTAACTTGGGCGCACCATGCTCTTAAGGCCAATCATCGTGGCCAGCTTATTATTGGCTTGGCATTAACTGTTTTGTTAGGCGCGATTTTCATGGTACTTCAGGGCGTGGAGTATTACGAAGCCTATAACCACTTAGGTTTGACGTTGGGATCAGGTGTGTATGGTTCCACATTCTTTATGTTGACAGGTTTTCATGGCATGCATGTAACCATTGGTGCAATCATTTTATTTGTTATTTTGATTCGATGTATGAGAGGGCACTTCGACTCCGAGCACCATTTTGGATTTGAAGCAGCAGCATGGTATTGGCATTTTGTTGATGTGGTGTGGCTGGGCTTGTTTATATTCGTGTATATTTTGTAGTTATTGCTTACATAGCATAAAAAACGCCGCTATTGCGGCGTTTTTTATTTCTGATTAAAAAAATATTTTAATTGTTTTACCCACCAATACCATGAGGCTGAATCACCCCGCCGTAATATCCTAGGATGAGTAATAATATAATCGATACAGAAATCGCAATCCTGACGGTTAATGCGTTTACAGTACGTTTCGTGGAACCCTTATCTTGTACCAAATAATATAACGCTGCACCAAGACTGATGAGAATGATTACAAACATTAATATGATGATGATTTTAATAACCATAAAAATAGCAAAGATTTAAAATGTATTGGCGTAAACCGTCCTGGATAATTTTAATCGCAACGGTGGTTGGAGTATTCTGCCTATCTTCTCTAGGTGTTTGGCAATTACAACGTGCAGAAGAAAAAAAACAGATTCTACAAAATTATGAACTACAGCGTAACAATACGCTGCAAAGTATTCGTTTACCAGTTACACAACCAGAAAAATTACGCTATCAACGCACTCAATTGCAAGGGCGTTATATTTCAAGTAAACAATTTGTGCTGGACAATCAAGTACATGATCATCAAGTTGGCTACAATATTCTTACACCCTTTAAAATAATCGACACGGATTTCATTGTACTGGTTGACCGCGGGTGGCTACCAATAGGACATTCACGTGAGCAATTGCCTGAAATACATGTAGACGAAAACTTGCGTACCATAACAGGACAAATTTATGCGCCTTTTGGTGAACCATATACATTGGGCGAAGTGGATAATCGCGGTACAAAGTGGCCAAGGCTAATTCAATTTCTGGATTTTGCCGCCTTAAGTAAGCGCTTAGAACTGACACTACAACCATTTACTTTACGTTTAGACAACGATCAACAAGATGGATTTCTAAGAGAATGGAAAATTTTTGCATTTTCCGCTGAACGACACATAGCGTATGCAGTACAGTGGTTTGCACTTGCATTTACCTTGATTATTATTTTTATTATTTTGCATTTACCCAGATCTAAAGTTACAAAAAGTAAAGACTAATAATGAAAGAAGTGACAAAAAGTAGAATTTATCTGGTTGGAATATTTGCAGTTTTTTTTGGTCCGCTATTTTTTGCCATGTGGTTATTTTATGTCCCAAATAGCTGGATGAATTCTAAAACTCAAAATCATGGTGATTTAATTGAACCCGCAAAGCCATTAGATAATTTTAAAATAACATCTATTGATGGAGATATTTGGGACAAGCAAAAATTCATGGGTAAATGGACTCTGCTTTATGTTGGTGATGAATACTGTGATCTTTACTGTGAGGCAAGTTTATTTAAAATGCGCCAAGTGCGTTTATCGTTAGGTCGCGATCGTCAACGGGTGCAAGGTAAATATCTTGGAATAGACAATAAAAACAATAAGCAACCTTTTAATGATATTATTAAAAATTATCCTGATATGCAGGTGGGTTGGTTTACGTTTGATAATACACCCAATTCACTTTCCACATATGAACTTCAAAAGAACGTAATCTACATAATTGATCCACTGGGCAATTTAATGATGCAGTACTCTCGTGATGCAACTTCAAAAGGCATAAAAAAAGATCTTAAACGCTTATTAAAAGTCTCTAAGATTGGCTAAAAAGGTGACATAAAATGTTTAGAAAGATTGCTCTACTTGCAACCTTGTTAACTCTTACAGTTGTCGTAATGGGCGCTTACACAAGGTTATCTGATGCTGGTTTAGGCTGCCCGGACTGGCCCGGGTGCTATGGACATTTGTTAGGCGTTCCCGAATCAAGTTCTGAGATCGACCAGGCCAATCAAGATTTTCCAGAACGTGCTGTCGAGATTGACAAGGCATGGAAGGAAATGATTCATCGTTACTTGGCAGAAGGATTAGGTCTATTGATTCTGATTTTGGCATTTATAGCGATTAAAAATCGTAAGCAAACGAATCAAGCATTATGGCTACCCATATTTCTAGTTGGCTTGGTGATATTTCAAGGTTTGTTAGGTATGTGGACTGTCACACTGTTATTAAAACCGGTGATTGTAATGCTGCATTTACTAGGGGGTATGACCATTTTGGCATTGCTTTGGTGGTTGGTTTTGCAGACTTCACCTAAAGAAACTCCTATGAAAAGCACTTCTTTAACATCAGTTTTAGTATTGGGGCTTTTCTTATTAGTGGTGCAAATTTTATTGGGTGGTTGGACAAGTGCAAACTATGCCGCATTAGCGTGTCCAGACTTTCCAACGTGTCAAGGAAGATGGTGGCCGGCGACCGATTTTAAAGAAGGGTTTGTGTTTTGGAGAGGGTTAGATCAGAACTATGAATTCGGTGTGTTGGATAATCCAGCTAGAACCGCTATTCATCTTAGCCATCGCATTTTTGCGATCGTGGTTGCAATATTTTGGGTGGTCGTTTCGTTAAAAATAATGATGAATAAATATTTGTCTTCAAATATGCGTCAATTGGCAATCATTACCTTATTGTTTTTAACTGCTCAAATAGGTTTGGGAATTTCAAATGTAGTAATGAGTCTACCTATTAGTGTAGCTGTCATGCACAACGGCGGAGCAGCATTACTCTTGCTGAGTGTTGTTACGTTAATTTTCTACTCGCGATTGCAATCGCCGCAGTCTTTATGATGCTATGGCTAGTTTGAGCTTTTTAATTGCATTATTTTCTAGCTGACGCACTCGTTCAGCTGAAATTTCATATTCCTTAGCCAAGTCTTGTAGCGTTGTCTTTTTCTCTGCGAGCCAACGTTTTGCAATAATGTCGCGGCTACGTTCATCTAGCTCTTGCAATGCAGTTTGCAACTGTTGAGTTTGATGGGCTTGCCAATCATTCTGTTCTAACTGTTCTGCGGGAGTCGCGCTATCACTCGTCAAGTATGCAGCCGGTGCATAGCTTGTTGTTGATTCGTCCTCATCACCTTGCTCAGGTAGATCAAAACCAAGGTCAGGACTACTAAGACGCTTTTCCATTTCTAAGACTTCTACGGGTTTCACGCCTAATTCTTTTGCTACGTTCTCTACTTCCTCTTGATTTAACCAGGCAAGTCTTTTTTTACTACTGCGTAAATTAAAGAATAATTTACGTTGTGCCTTGGTTGTAGCAATTTTAACAATACGCCAATTTCGTAATACAAATTCATGAATTTCAGCACGTACCCAATGGACAGCAAATGAAACTAGACGTACCCCTTTATGCGGATCGAATTTTTTCACTGCTTTCATTAAACCAACATTGCCTTCTTGAATTAAATCAGCAAGAGGTAAACCATAACCACTGTAACCACGTGCAACTTGCACCACGAAACGAAGGTGATGAAGAATTAAAGTACGAGCGGCATCCAGGTCATTGTGTTCATGCAGGCGTATTGCGAGCGCATGCTCTTGCTCTGCATCTAACACAGGTAATTGATAAGCAGACGCTATATAGCTGTCTACATTAGCTGTAGATACCGATAAATTGGTCTGGGCTGGCATGATCGACTTTGACATTCTTGCTAATTTCCCCTTTATGGATGGTTATAAATTACTAAGTATATTTTAGCAGTCTTGCCATTAGAGTGCTAATCAGGCAAAACGTTCAAAATTATCCCTTAATTGGTGTCTTGAGAGCTTTTGAACCATGTAAAAAGCATGATTTTCGAGCAATTTCAAAGTTTTTAGGCTCTACACACAAGCAGAGCTATAAAGTCGAATTTGCTCAATCGAAGTCCTTAGAGAAGCTTGTGAATCACATGCTTTATGGCAGTCAATTTCTTCCCAAGCACTGTTGTTAAATGGCCCCATATCTCAATTGGTTATTACGTCGCTTCGTCTGGGCGCTTCACCCGAAAGCCAGTTGTTTGAAAACTCTGAAACAGTATCTTTACCCTATTACAGGCGTGGAGCAGCTCGCTACTACAGGAAGTAGTTAGTGACCTACTCTCAAAAAGCAGGATTGGAGTTGCTGCCCATTTGTCGGTCTAAATTCGGACTCTATCTATTACGAATACGCCAAAAAATATATAGCAATACAATTTTTAAAGAATACTTTTCTAAATATACATACATGCCCGGTGTTCAAGTAAGCAAATCTGATTTAGCGCATATCTTTGGTGTGGATCAACCCACAATCGATCACTGGATACAAAGAGGTTTGCCTTATATTCGTAAGCGTATAGGCGTTGCTGCGAATGACACAAATACAAATACACTAAACACAGTAGAACGCGAGCTAATATTTGATACCGCAGATGCCATTAATTGGCGATTGTCTGTATCTAATTTAGAACACGAATGGTGAATACACTGAAAATTTAATCTCTATTTATTAGGACTCAAGGATGAGTACTCAAATACAACCCGCCTTCTCTTCACAAGTTACATACTATGTGATGAATATGAAAAACGAGCACTGGATTAAGATTAGTGATACTTATTTTGATTTAGATGAAGCTAAGACAGCTTATTCAAAATTAATAAAAAGACATCCGTTTGCACGCCTTGGAGGCAAAAATAACTTTACCGTTAAAAAGTAATTCGATTGACCAATTTTTGAATACTTAACTCGGCTGTATTTTACTGATACGTCGATTTACGGCTAACCAAGAGCCTAATAGTCCTAAAAAAACACTTGCGAGTATCAAGCTCAGACTTTGTTTAAAACTAGGCAACATAAGTTTGAAATCACTATTGTAGAGACTGACAAGTTCTTGCGTGGGCTGGCGAATGCCTAATAACACGATGAAAACCAGTAAGAGCGCGAGTACTCCACCTAATAAACCAAACCACAAACCTCCATATAAAAAAGGTCTGCGAATAAAGCGATCCGTTGCACCGATTAATTTAGTTACTTCAATTTCCTCGCGACGGTTTTCAATATCCAGACGAATGCTATTTCCTACAACGAGTAATACCGATAGCCCAAGCATGATGCCAATGGCTAAAATCGTGCGTTGAATAATATTAGTAATCGCCTGCAAACGTTGTAACCACTGCATATCTAACTGAACTTGCTCAATATGCGCTAATTTTTGCAGTGAATCCCTTAACTCAAAAAGCGTATTGCCCTTTTTTGCAGCATCAACAGGTGTAACCACTAGTGTCGGGGGTAATGGATTATTTGGCAGACCCTCTAACAAGTCACCGAACCCACTTCGTTGTTTAAATTCGCTAAGCGCAATATCTGCTGGCACGTACAATACGCGTTCGATATTCTCGTTTTCTGCAATCTGTTGTTTGACATCTCTAATTTGTTTTTCCGAAGTGTTACTGTGTAAGAAAAGCGTGATCTGACCTGCGTCATCCCATTGATGTGTGACATTTTGTAGATTGTTTAACAGGACATATAAGCAAGTTGGTAATGCCAGTGCTACGGCAATCATTAGCAGCGTCATGATAGAGGCAAATGGTGTGCGGTAAAGTTTACCTAAACTGAATAGCAGCACACGTACATGGTCACGCACATAGGCGCGAAAACGTGTTTTTAAATTAGGCCGATTTAGAGGCTGTTGGTGTCTAGTTTTAGCCATGCCTCAATTAATAATTTCATACTCTTGTACACTTTGAATGCTTTGCGAATCGATGCATTCACCAGCACGTAAACGAATAATACGTTTTTGTAAGCGCGTGATAAGATCAAGATCGTGACTGGCAATTAATACCGTCACACCGACTTGGTTAAAATCACTAAAAAGTCGCATGATTTCAGCTGAAAGCTCGGGGTCTAAATTTCCGGTTGGTTCATCCGCGAGTAAAATCGCAGGTTTGTGCACCACAGCGCGTGCTATGCCTACACGTTGTTGTTCACCGCCTGATAAGGTAATTGGCATCATGCTTTCTTTATCCAGTAAATCAACTTTATCTAATGCAGCTCGTACACGGCGGTTGATGTCCGTCTGTGCGAATCCTGCGATTTGTAAAGGTAAAGATACATTGTCGAAGACATTGCGGTCGTGTAATAAATGATGATCTTGAAATACGACACCCATATGTCGGCGTAGTGCTGGTATTTTGCGATTGGGAATTCGAGTAATGTTTTTACGGTTGATGAAGATTTGTCCACGTGTGGGTTTTTCAATTGCCGCAATAAGTTTTAGTAAAGTGCTTTTACCAGCACCCGACGGGCCCGTTAAAAATGCCATCTCACCCCGTTCGATGGTTAAATTTAAATGTGAAAGTGCCTCCCGGTTTCCTGGATAGCGTTTGGTGATATTTTGTAGCTCGATCATTAGCTAAGTAATCTCCGCAGTAATCGGCTCACGCCCGAGCAGAGCCCCTGCATATTGTTGAGCGTTAAATACACGTAAGTCTTCAACCGCTTCACCAACCCCTATGTACCGTATGGGCAATTTTAATTTGTCTGCAATGGCCAATACGATTCCTCCTTTTGCACTACCATCCAGTTTGGTGATAGCAATACCAGTAACCTCTAGTGCCTGATGAAATTCTACTGCTTGGTTGATGGCATTTTGTCCTGTACCGCCTTCTAAAACCAACAGGGTTTCGTGGGGAGCTTCTGGTTCAATCTTTTGTAAAGCTCGCTTAATTTTTTGAAGTTCTTGCATTAGATTTTGTTGAGTGTGTAAACGTCCTGCCGTGTCAGCGATGAGAACATTTACATTGCGTGCTTTTGCAGATTGAAAAGCATCAAATACAACCGCTGCACTGTCAGAACCACTTTTCTGCGCAATCACCGGAGCATTAATTCGTTTACCCCACTCTTGTAATTGCTCTACAGCGGCGGCCCGAAAGGTATCACCTGCGGCTAGCATTACTGACTGGCGATATTCAACGAGTCTTTGAGCAATTTTGCCAATTGTAGTTGTTTTTCCTGCACCATTTACACCCACCACTAAAATTACGAAGGGTCGAATGTTTTGCATAATTAAGGGTTTGTTACACGGTTGCAAAATTTCCGCAATACTTTCTTGCAAGGCATCATAAAGCACATCGACATCGGTAAGCTGGGTGCGACTTACTCTGGTGGTTAAATCTTCAATGATTTTGTTCGTCGTCTCTAGCCCTACATCCGCCATGACTAAACGATCTTCGATTTCTGTAATTAAGTCATCATCCAGCTCTTTTTTACCCAAAACCGCCGTAGCCAAACCTTCTGTCAGTGCATCACTGGTTTTAGATAGGCCTTTGCGCAGGCGCTGAAAAACTCCTGTATCGGTCATAAATCAATTCCAAGAAATATTTTCTTAGCTAATGTAAATTCAGACATAGATTTTGAACAAATAGCTATAATATGGTCTAACAAAAATGCTGTGAATAAAAACGGCGCTAATCCTAACATCAAGTACATTCATGCGTAACAAATGAAGCTAATAAAATTTTTGCCGCTATTTCTACTGCTTTTGGTTGGCTGTGCCAACCTTTCTTCTAATTCAATTGCTGAGAAAGCTGATGAAGTTGAATTTTCAATTATCAGTGATCAAAGTTTAAAGACTCATGAGACTACTTTTGACAATGGCATGAAGGTTATTGTCAAGGAAGATCACCGTGCTCCGGTAGTGATTTCACAAGTATGGTATCAGGTAGGTTCAGCACAAGAACATAGTGGTATCACTGGAGTTTCTCATGCGCTGGAACACATGATGTTTAAAGGTACAGAAAAATATCCTTCGGGAATCTTTTCGTCTTTAGTGGCCGAAATTGGTGCGCGTGATAATGCATTTACAGGACGAGACTACACGGCTTATTACCAATTAATGGGCAAAGACAACTTAGAGCTTAGTTTTGAGCTTGAATCAGATCGCATGCAAAATTTAATTCTTTCAGAAGAAGATTTTAAAAGCGAAATCGAAGTTGTAAAAGAAGAACGTCGACTTCGTACAGATGACAATCCCAATGCACGTGTATATGAGCAACTTTATGCTACCGCTTTTACAAATAATCCCTATCATCATCCTATTATTGGTTGGATGAATGATTTAGATAACATGGAAGTTTCTGATTTAGAGGAGTGGTATCAGCGCTGGTATAGCCCAAATAACGCGACTCTAGTGGTCGTCGGAGATGTAAAACCTATGCAGGTGTTTACTCTGGCACGACAGTATTTTGGTGATATTCAAAGTCGCGAAGTAAAAGCTAGTAAACCAAGAATTGAACATCCTCAAACAGGCACTCGACGTGTCACAGTAAAGGCAATAGCTAAATTGCCATATGTCATGCTGGGTTACAAAGTACCTTCTCTGGCTACCGCAGAGAGTGATTGGGAACCATATGCTCTATCCGTATTGGCAGGCGTGCTTGATGGTGGCCGCAGTGCAAGATTAAGTAAACGTTTAGTACGAGAAAAAGAATTAGTTTCGGGAGCAGGAGCTGGCTACAACTTGTTTGCACGTTATCCAACTTTGTTTTTATTTGATGCTACACCCACTGAAGAGCACGGCATAGAAGTAGCTGAACAAGCGTTATATAAAGAAATTAAAGATATACAACAAAACTTAGTAAACGAAGAAGAGCTCAGCCGTGTTAAAGCACAAGTGATTGCGAGTGAGGTTTATCAACAAGATTCGGTGCAGCGACAAGCAACGGTAATTGGCAGTCTAGAAACTGTTGGTTTGGGTTGGAAAGTAATGGGTGAATACAGAGAACGTATTAATGCAATAACGGCGGAACAGGTTCGTGAAGTTGCGCAAAAATACTTAATTGAAGATAGTTTAACCGTCTCACTGTTACAACCAATTGAGCAAATTGCTGAAAATAATTAGCTATAACTTGCAGAAATTATCAAAATGAAAATCAAATTATTCGTACTAATTTTACTTGGCTTTAGTTTTATCCACGTTGCTTCTGCTGCTCCACAGATTGAAAAATGGCAAACTTCTAATGGTGTAAAAGCTTTATTTGTAGCTGCTCCAGAGTTGCCGATGATAGATATTGCTGTCACCTTCGATGCGGGCAGTGGGCGTGATGCAGAGATTCCAGGTTTGTCTCAATTGACGCATGCCATGTTAAATACTGGTAGTGGCTCATTATCGGCGGACGATATCGCCGAAAAATTTGAGGGCTTGGGCGCGCAATTTGGAGCAAGTGTAAATTTGGATCGTTCCAGCGTTGCATTGCGTAGTCTTACGGATGAAAAATTATTTTTGCCGGCGTTGCAAACATTTATCGCAATAACTGCAAACCCAAGTTTTCCTGAAAAAGATTTTTCGCGTTTAAAAAATCAAACACTCGTGGCAATTAAAGATTCATCACAGCGTCCAGGAGATATGGCCAGCCGTGCATTTTATAAAGCCATTTATAACAATCACCCCTATGCTCATCCAACAGAGGGATACAAACACAGCGTTGAAAGTATTCGTTTACAAGATGTAAAAAACTTTCATCAACAATTCCTTGTCGCCAATAACGCATTAATTGCCATTGTAGGGGATATAAACTTACAAAAGGCTAAAGAAATTGCCGAACAAATTGCTACTAGTTTTACTCAAGGTTCTAAACCCGAACCACTGCCAATACCTTCAGTTGCACATGATGTAGGAGACATTTACATTCCTTTCCCGTCTCAACAATCACATGTGTATTTAGGTAAATTAGGAATTCAGCGGGGGCATGAGGATTATTTTGCGTTGTACGCCGGGAATCATGTATTGGGTGGTGGTGGTTTTACATCTCGCTTAGTCAAAGAAGTACGCGTAGAGCGCGGACTTTCTTACAGTGTATATAGTTATTTTTTCCCCTTGTTTGCACCTGGCCCTTTTACTTTGGGTTTGCAAACTCGAACAGATCAAGCACATCAAGCTGCGGAAGTTTCTTTGCAAACCATAGACAAATTTTTAGCCGAAGGACCCAGTGAAGAAGAGTTAAATTTATCTAAAAATAATATTGTTGGTGGATTTCCCTTGCGCATAGATAGCAACCGCGACATTTTAGGTTATTTGTCATTGATTGGTTATTATCAATTACCTCTCGATTATTTAGATACTTTTACAGAAAATATTTCAGCAGTTACACAAGAACAAATTCGCACTGCATTTACAAAACATTTAGATACAAAAAAACTCGTTACCATAATTGTCGGTGGTCCAGAAGGAGAACACGGATCATAACGAGTGGCTAACAAGAATAATCTGCGCATTATTGGTGGCGTGTGGCGAAGCCGACGCATTCATTTTATAAATTCAAAGAAAATTCGTCCCACTCCTGACCGTGTGCGTGAAACACTTTTTAATTGGCTAGCAAATGATGTAGAAGGTGCATTATGTTTAGACTTGTTTGCGGGTAGTGGGGCATTAGCTTTTGAGGCGGTTTCACGCGGTGCGAAGCATGCGGTCTTAGTAGAAGAAGATGCCAAGATTGTCTCTCAGCTTAATCTGCAAAAAGAAGTTTTACATACGAATGCAATCGAAATTAAGCAGCAGAATGCATTGAAATACATACAAGCAGAATCTAAGCAATACGATATTATATTTTTAGATCCACCATTCAATTCTGATCTTTTAGAAAAAACAGTGCCGCTTGTGTTAGAACACCAGTTGTTGTCATCGAAAGGGTTATTGTATGTTGAGTCTGCGGCTAACCAATCTGTTCCCGAATCGCTAAAAACATTAACTTGTGTGCGTGAAAAAATTAGCGGCGAAGTACGATATGCTCTTTATTCCTACTAGTTTTCATCATACTCATAAATAATTTGCCATAAACGGTATTATTCATATTAAACTTTAAGTATGGCGTTGATAGCAGTTTATCCTGGAACCTTTGATCCGATTACAAATGGTCATACAGATCTAGTCAGACGAGCTTGTGAGATATTTGATCAAGTTGTCGTAGGTGTAGCAACTACTGGCGGTAATAAAGAACCGTTTTTTAATTTGCAGGAGCGGGTAAGTTTAGCTGAGCAAGCACTGGAAAAATTTTCTAATGCTATGGTGCAGGGTTTTGACGGTCTATTAGTGGATTTTGCAAAGCAACATGATGCTAAGGTAATTTTACGAGGCTTGCGAGCGGTATCAGATTTTGAATTTGAATTTCAACTTGCCAGTATGAATCGACAGCTAGACAGCAGTTTAGAATCAATGTTTTTAACACCCGCAGAAGAGCACGCTTTTATTTCTTCAAGTTTGGTTCGCGAAATTGCCAATCTAGGTGGAGATGTTGAAAAATTTGTTTCACCTTCCGTTGTAAAAGCTCTGCAATCTAAGGTTTGCAATTAATTTTTAGCGTTTGTAGAGACCACACAATAGCGGTCCATGAGTAAATTTTGGTCGGCATATTTATATGTAATCATTTGCTTACCATTATTATTATCTGCTTGCGACGACTCGTCCGAGATCGAGCCAGATGTTTTAGAATCAACCCCAAAATCTGAATTTGCAGTTGCAACCGCACATCCACTGGCCACACAAGCTGGCATAAAAATTTTACAAGAAGGTGGTAATGCTTTTGATGCGGCGGTGGCAGTAACTGCAACCTTAGCCGTGGTAGAGCCTTATGCCTCAGGTATAGGCGGTGGTGGATTTTGGTTACTACATTTTGCCGATGAAGATCACGACATAATGGTTGATGGTAGAGAAGTAGCACCTTTTGCAGCCACTCGCGACATGTATATCGATGTCGATGGTAAGCCTACTAAAAATTCTGTAACCGGACCCTTTGCCGCAGGTATTCCTGGTACTCCAGCTGCGCTCGTGCATATAGCAGAGAATTACGGTCGTCTGCCGTTAAGTCAAAGCTTAGCTCCAGCCATTGAGGTTGCACGTGATGGATTTTTGTTAACAGAGTTTTATGTAAAACGTGCCAAGGCAGTGTTGGAACGATTACAAAGTTTTCCAGAAACTATGAAAATCTTTATGCCGAATGGTGATGTGCCGCAAGCGGGTTTTAAATTAGTACAGTCGGATCTAGCGCAAGTACTTGAACAAATTGCAGTTAATGGATTGGATGGATTTTACCGAGGGGATGTAGCGCAAAAGTTAGTCGGTAGTGTGCAGCAAGCTGGAGGAATATGGCAGCTAGAAGACTTAGAAAAATATCAAGTGATTGAACGACAACCGATTAAAGGTAAATACAAAAATTTAGAAATTGTGAGTGCAACACTACCTTCTTCGGGCGGTATTGTGATCATGCAAGTATTGAATATGCTTTCACAGCTTGATTTGCAAACAATGAATGATGCGCGACGCAAACATGTCATCGTTGAAGCAATGCGTAGAGCTTATTATGATCGCGCAAAATATTTAGGCGATAAAGACTTTGTAAATGTTCAAGTTGATGAGTTGCTGTCAATGTCGCATGCAGAAAAACACTGGGCAGATTTTAGCGCTCAACATGCAACGCGAAGTGAAGATTATCTAGATAAAGAGCTTGATAAAAATCTTAAGTTAAAAGAACAGGCTCAAAACACCACACATTTTTCAATACTGGATCAAGAAGGCAACCAAGTGGCCGCGACACTCTCAATTAACTATTTCTTTGGTTCGGGGTTTGTGGCTGAAGGCACTGGAGTGCTGCTTAATAATGAGATGGATGATTTTTCTATACAACCGGGACATGCAAACTTATGGGGGTTAGTAGGTAGTGAGGCGAATGCAATTGAACCGGGCAAACGTATGTTATCCAGTATGTCTCCAACGTTTTTAAGTGACGGTCGGCGTATTGCGGTCTTGGGAACGCCTGGAGGGAGCCGCATTATCAGCATGGTGTTATTGTCTGCCTTAGCTTTTGCGGAAGGTGCATCCGCTGAGCAAATGGTAAATTTGCCGCGTTACCATCACCAGTATTTACCAGACGAAATTCAGTATGAAAGCGGTGCAATACAAGAAGATACCATGGCTACTTTGCAATCTATGGGTCATGAGTTAAAAGATTTAGAACGCACTTATGGAAATATGCATGTCATTGTTTGGGATTTAAAAACTAAACAAGTCACGGCTGCAAGTGACCCACGTGGTATTGGTTCTGCACAAGTTGTAACAAGTCAGTAATGCAGTTTGTTTATTTTGCAAGCCCAATGTGTTCGTGGTGTTGGGGGTTTTCGCCCGTTATACAACAATTAAAAAAAGCTTACGGCACAGACAAAATTCGTTTGATGTTAACTCCTTTTAGAGTGGATACCACAGAACCCATGGATGATGCCTTACGTAATTACGTATTAGGGCAGTGGCATAAAGTACACCAGACTACAGGGCAGGAATTTGATTTTCGTTTCGCGATGCCAAAAGATTTTATTTATAACACCACTTTGGTGTGCCTAAGCATTAAAGCCTTTCGTAAACAACGTGTAGCTCTGGAATTAGAATATATGCATGATTTGCAACACATTTACTATACTGAGAATCAAGATCTCACTAACGAAGAGGTATTAATAAAAATTGCAGAAAAATTTGGCTTGAATATTTTGCAATTTAAGCAAGACTTACATAGCGAATTAATAAAGGAAGAGCTGCAAAAGGACTTTTCTTTTTGTAAGCAACTCAATGTGCGTAGCTATCCGACCCTCATGCTTGAAAAGAATGATGAATATAGTGTTTTGGCGAATGGTTATTTAGCTTTTGCAGAATTGCAGCAGAGAATAGAGTCTTTTTGAGATATTTATTATTTGTTTTCAGTGCTAGAGCTGTTTTTATCAGGTTCAGCCTCAGTTTCTTTATAGCTGTTACGCAGAATTTCAATTTGCCAGGTTTGCAAAGTATCTGCATCCGTGAGCACAAAAGTATCTTTGCCAACCTTGCTAATGGAATAGCGTTCTTTGTCCGAAAGATCCATGAAAGTGCAAATATAGTTCCGTAAGTAATTAAGCTCATAATTTTGAAGCCTTTCACAAAATTTCACTTCTAGATAAAGACACAAGGCTGGATCTTGGCCATGAGTGACAAAGTGATATGACAACCGGTCTATATTGATAAGTAAACGGAATGTGAACCGTAACAACGATTTTAGTAAATATCACCTGAACTCAAAAAGTTAGAAATTTCTTCTAATACAGACTCGGCGATGAGAATTCTTCCATGCCCATTGCCAGTAGTTGAGAATAATCTAATTCCCGGATGAGTTGCGATTTCTTCAGCTTCTGCATGTGGTACGACTCGATCCTTATGATCATGAATGATTAGAGTTTGACCCTGGAAATTTTGTAAAAAATTTTTTGTTGTCATTGTGTCAATACTGCGATTAGCAATTGATTGCAGTTTTTGGTGAAAAATTTCTAAAATTATATTTGGTAATTGCATGGCGTGGATAAAAGAAGCAAATATACCTGCTAATCGATTAGGCCCCGCAATCAGCACAATTTTATTTATCCTTTCAAGCTGTTTAGTGTTTTGTGTCATATCGATAGCAAGTGCATTAGTCATTGCACCAAACGAATGGCCGATTAATACATCGATTGGTTGTACATGTGAAGCAATGGCGAGTAAAGCTTGAGTGTTACGGAGCAGGTTTGTTTGTTTGCCGGAAGAATTACCATGTGCTGGCCCGTCAAAGGCAAGCACATTGAACCCGTCATCTAATAGACGCTGAATGATATGTGAAAAGTTTAATGCATGTCCTCCCCAACCATGCGCACATAATACTGTTTTCGCGTTATTAGGATTATTAGATGTTTGCCATTGATAAGCAGCTAACTGATATTCGCCACTATTTATGAAAAATTGCTGGGCTCGTTGAAGTAGGGCTTTTTCAGATTGGTTTAGTTCTTGTTTACGACTTCGTGGCTGGCAAAAAAAAGACCACGCTATATCGGCGGCCAATGAAGGTGATATTTTTGCTAACAATCTGACAATGCGACTGAATAAAATTTTTAATAAATTTTCCACAAAACATAGCTAAGTAATCAATGTTGGCACTGTACACAAAAAAAGCTGCTGCGTTGGCCGATAGTGCGAACTCTTATTGGACTTTTGCATACCGGGCATGGCTTTCCGGTTTGTTTATAAACATTCAGCTGATTAGCAAAATAGCCGGGTTTACCCTCTTCGTTAACAAAATCACGTAATGTCGTACCTCCCGATTTAATCGCTTTGGTCAAAACTTCTTTTATACTGTTTGCAAGGGCTTCATAACGCTTTAATGAGATTCTTCCTGCCGCACGTTGCGGGTGTATACCGCTTAAAAATAATGATTCGCTAGCATATATATTTCCTACTCCCACTACAATATGACTATTCATAATAAAGTTTTTGACATTGATTTTTTTACCTTGGGCGAGACGGTGTAAATAAGCACCCGTAAAATCTTTACTTAATGGTTCAGGGCCAAGATTTTGCAACAAATCGTGCTGCAACGGATCTTTGTTTGTCCATAAGACAGCACCGAATCTTCTTGGGTCATGAAAGCGCAAAGTTTTTTTGCTTAATACAAAGTCAATATGGTCATGCTTGCGTGGTATAGCTTGATGATTAACCATACGCAAACTTCCCGACATACCTAAATGAATGATTAAATGCCCCACATCAGTACAAAACAATAAATATTTTGCGCGACGCTTAATATTCTGTATTTTTTTACCTTGAAGCTTTTTTTTAAGGTTACGAGGAACAGGCCAGCGCAAGCTAGATTGCCGGATTACAACATCCTCAATTTTGTTATTTTTTACATGAGGCGTTATGCCACGCCGAGTAGTTTCTACTTCTGGTAGTTCAGGCATCCCATCAAGCTTGGTAGAAAGCTTCTATTTCGACTAACAAATTTTCTCTACACATGTCACCGAGTAGCAATGCACGCGGAGTGGTACTAGATAATCTTGCTGCAAGTACTTGCTTAATTTGATCAACATTTTCACGTCGGCGAATATAAACCTTCATATACAATAGATCATCTTGAGCGTTTAACTGGGTATGATATTTATCATTTGCATGGGCTACTAAGGTCTCAACGTTATTAATGGCTTCATTGAGTTGTGCACAAACGTCGTTGATATGTAAAGTTTCATGTCCAACAATGCTGGCAGTACCTGATACATAGAAATGCGTACGTTGTCCCCAGGTCTTTATCAAGCCACGCGAAAACAATGGTTGAGTATGCTGTTCTTCAACAGGATAGTTGTATGCGCTGGTCTGACGAGGATTTTCTACTGCGGTTCCGGGAGTGTCACTGGCTAAAAAATATATTTGGAATGTATTTTCATGATTTCCGATCACAGTCGCTGCAGGATAAACCTTGGTCTTGATGTTACATGCTTGCATGGCTAGTTTACGACCATGACAAAATGTTTCGTAGCGGTTTAACTGGGAATGCTGTGAATCTTTAGCGGTAATATCAGGAAAGAAATTCCAGGTACGTAATAAATGCTTGCAAGTCGTATTTTCTAAACATTGGTAAATCTCGCAGTAGGCTTTTTGAGTTAAAGACTGCAAACAAGTTTTGCTTGAGCAGGCTAATTCAATAAACCCAAACAACATTTGAGGTGTGTGCGCATAACGAATGTTTTGATAGCGATCTTGTGATACTTGCTGATCAGTAAACCAATATTGCGCAAACAAATTCGAACCTAAAAGTTCCAGTTCAGTTTGGATGGATAAACAGTCTGGATGCAGACTTGCATTTTTGCCGAAATAAAGATGTGTCAGCAAAGCCTGTTGCTTAGGTAACACAGCCTTGTCTTCGCTTACCACAATATCCAATGCTGCTTGATTAATATGGTTTATATCTACACTCATTGAGTTACTGTAACGCGCTTACCGCGGTCTAGCTAGCAAACAAAATTAATTTAAAGATTAATTTAACCGATTAGTTTGAAACTAAGACAGTTAAATCATGCGCGACGACGACGAATACCAATAAATACGCCAATAAACAGTGCCGTAAGCGGCACAATTAATAAATAAGTGGCGGCAAGAGTAGCGATAGAGGTATTGCTAAATTCTATGGAAACATCAGGTGGCTGATAGGGTAATAAAGAAATACGTTGGTCATCGTGGGCTAACCACTGCAATACACTTACAATTAATGTCAGATTTTCGCCGTGGCCGATATATGCATTCGCAGCGAAGTCGCTGTCACCCACGATTACAATACGTTGCTTGTTGCGCTTATTTAGGGTGCGATGGAGACTCGCTGCCATCAGCAAAGGTCCTTCAGTATCACCTGCAGTACTATCAAACACCACGTTTTCGCCGCTAAGCACATCAGTTTCGGACCAAGCGCGAGGCAAAGAGTAAAACAATGGTTTGACCTGCCAATTATCTTGAATCTCAATTGCAATTCCTGATGCAAATGGGAATAAGGTTTGATTTTTTAAATTTTGGGTTATGGCGTGTTGTTGATATTCCACAACCGGAACAACAGCTGGATGTTTGATACCTAGAATAGAACGTAATTCCTGATTTGCATCAATGATCGTGCCATCTATCCAACTTAAGCCAAGTTTGTTGGCTAAAGCGGCTAGAAGCTGCTGTTCAGCCACAGGGTCACTTAACCATAATAAATTTCCTCCGCTTTCAACATAATCTAAAATTAATTTTTCTTCGCCTTGCAATAATGCTGCTTGGGGTGCGGCTATGACTAATACTGAAATGTTATCTGGAATAACTGTTGTTTGTAACAAGTTTAAATCTTGTACTTCTACTCCGCTGGTTTCTAATGTCTGTTTTAAAGT
This sequence comes from Gammaproteobacteria bacterium, assembly GCA_965243395.1. Classification (GTDB taxonomy): domain Bacteria; phylum Pseudomonadota; class Gammaproteobacteria; order UBA4575; family UBA4575; genus JABDMD01. The sequence goes on from CBDEUS010000002.1 coordinate 587,484, forward strand.
GCTGTAACCTTGGTTATCTTCTGCAAAGGGGTTACGTTCGCCATGACCTGATAAAAATGCCACCCAAGGTTTGTCTTGTCTGGTTAAACGTTGTAGAGCATTAGTTATTTCACCTTCAGAAATAACATCTATAATTTCAAAACGACTTTGATAATCAATACGCATTTGATTGGCATTATGAAGATGTAGTTCTTTCGCAAGCTCAATATGTTTATCAATATCAAGAAATTTAAAGTCGATATCCGGTTTGAATTTTAAATACTTATCAATTTGCCGTTTTATTGTATGACGCTCACTCGCCGCATTGCGTGTTAGGGCAGTCATCAATAACTCATCATTTACTTGTTGCAAAACTGTACGGCTTGTATCAGTCAGAGTGTTGCGATTATCGCGAGTCCAATCAAACACATAATGATATTTTTGTGTTAACCAAGCACAGCAGCCTATGAAGGTTAGTAACAACACCAATTCCAACCACTTGCGAAGACGCTGTCGTGTAACTTTACCTTTCATTGTTGAGTCTTCTGATGCACAGGATTAAAAATAAAGCTATAAATAAGAGAAAGTAAGCTACATGCTGTGTATCAATTAAACCTGTTAATAAATTTGTTAAGTGTGGAAAATTAGATAAATAAAGAAATAACTCACTACTGCTTGCAGTAGCAGATCCAGACAAATACAGCATAACGAAAAGTAAGAACAAGCCTAGAATTGCTGCAGTAGCAATTATTGGCACACGTGTGAGATTAGCGATAAAAAGCGCTGCAGCACTAAACGAACTAATAAATAGTAAGACTGCTAAAAAAGCTGCTGCTGTTTTGCCATAGTCAATCGCAGTGAAGTAGCCCAATATCAATGCATAACCGCTGCATATCAGAGTAAATATAAAAGCTGAGATGGCCAAGGCAAAATATTTACCCAACACAACTTGGGTAGCACTCACAGGGGCACTGTTTAATAATAAATGACTACCGGATTGGCGTTCTTCGGTGCTACTGCGTACCGCAAATAAAGGCACTAATAAAATTCCAACTGCTCCTACCCAAAACATATAAGGAGCGATTACTAAATCAGTTAAGCCTGGGGCGCGTTCTAAACCTACCAGTTTGGCTTGCATCTCGTTATAAAAAGTATTAAGCAGAATGAGTAACAGTAATCCCAATACCAATAACGCGACAGAAAACAATATCCATGCAATTGGCGAAACCCAAATGCGTTTTAATTCATTTTGTGTAATTGTCCAGATCATGTCGAATCACGCATCACAAGATCCAGAAATACCTGTTCCAAAGAACTACCAAGAGAACCTATTTCATAAAGTTGCCAGTCATTTTTTAGAGAACGTGTCTGTAACTGTTGAATAAATTCCATGTCACTATAACTGCAGATATATTTACCATACTGAGAGCAGCTTACGGATTCACAGCCTGGTAGCGCCTTTATGTCTTCGATAGGCGGGTTGCCATTAAAGCGTAATTTCACTCGTTTGCTTGAGCTTTGTTTTAGATTTTCAAGGGATTGGTCAAGTAATAAATTTCCTTGATCAATAATCAACACTCTGTCACACGTTGTTTCAGCTTCATTAAGTAAATGTGTGGACAACAATACACTATGATTTTTTGATAACTTAGTTAATAAATCACGAATATCCTGCATTTGCACTGGATCCAAACCCACTGTTGGTTCATCAAGTATTACTAGAGCTGGGTTGTGAATAATAGCTTGTGCAATACCTACACGCTGTTTATAACCTTTCGATAAATTTGCGATTAACTTTTTTTCAACTGAGGTTAAGCCACAAGTTTCTACAATTGATTGAATTTTATTTTTTATTTCATGTTTAGTAACACCATGAATACGTGCAGCAAATTGTAAATATTCATGTACGGTAAGCTCTCGATACAAAGGTGGAATATCTGGCAAATAACCTAAATTATATTTAGCTGATTTAGGTTGTTTAAAGATATTATGATCACAAATACACACATCACCTTTATCTGGGGTTAGGTTTCCAGAAACAATATTTAAAGTAGTAGATTTACCAGCGCCATTAACACCCAGTAACGCTACAACTTCACCACGGCGAATTTCAAAATTGATATTTTCGATCGCTTTGTGACCATCAAAGCTATGCGATAAATTTTTTACAGACAACAATTTTTCTTGTGTCATTCCGCGATTCTATAATTGATTATAAGCAAGCGATGGATGGCTATAAGTAAAAGAACTTGTCGGCCGTTACAATAATATTGTGCATAACATATGTTTAATAGGATAACTTCCGGATTATACAAGCAACTGCATATTGTTATATTTTGCTTAATTGTTTTAGCGTAAATCAACTACTTAGCAGCTAGTGCTACTTATCAAACATTACATATTGTCGGATATCCACATTGTGTGACCAGTAATCAACTCATCCTTGCCCAGTGCCTTGCCATAGACGTATGATTTATCTGCAAAAGGATGTTGTATACTTCATAAAATAATAACAATAATTACCTAGGATCAACTACATGTTTAACGGATTAGTCTCTTTACCCTGGTGGGGCTACATTGCTGTCACGCTGGTTCTCACGCATATCACAATTGTTTCGGTTACTTTATATCTACATCGTTGTCAGGCGCATTGCGCTTTAGAATTACATCCATTGCTATCACATTTTTTCCGTTTTTGGTTATGGGTGACAACTGGCATGGTGACAAAAGAATGGGTTGCGATACATCGTAAGCATCACGCCAAAACCGAAACAGAGGAAGACCCCCATAGCCCGTACACTAAAGGTATTGCTAAAGTTTTTTGGCAAGGAGCAGAGTTATATCAAAAAGAAGCTGAAAATGAGGAAACGCTAAGAAAGTATGGTCATGGCACACCCAATGATTGGCTTGAGCGTAATATCTATTCACGTTTTAGCTTTATTGGTTTAAGTATCAGCTTTGTTTTAAATGTAGTGTTATTCGGGCCTATCGGTTTAACCATTTGGGCAGTGCAAATGATGTGGATTCCTATCAACGCTGCTGGTGTGATCAATGGAATTGGCCATTATTGGGGTTATCGCAATTTTGAAACTGAAGACGGTTCTACCAATATTGTAAATCTTGGGTTCATTATTGGTGGCGAAGAACTTCATAATAATCATCATGCATATCCAAGTTCAGCAAAGTTTTCGAGCAAATGGTGGGAAATAGATTTAGGTTGGTTTTATATCCGCATGTTTAGTGCTTTAGGCTTGGCAAAAGTATTAAGACGTGCACCACAACCCACACGCGTGTTAAATAAAGACATTATCGATTTAGAAACTGCGAAAGCTATGGTTTCGAGTCAGTTACATATAATGGCTGAGTATGCGCAAAAAGTTACTTTGCCAACTTTTCATGCTGAATTGCCAAGTTTTGAAGGTCGCTATAAAAAATTAATCAATCAAATGCGTACCGCTTTAGTGCGTGAAGACAGTCGCATGAAACCCTTACAGAGAGAATACTTACAAGAGCTTTTACAAAATAGCGAAGCATTGCAAACAGTCTACGAATTTCGTCGTAGACTCCAAGATCTCTGGAATGAAACGTATGCAAGTCACGAGCGTATGATTCAAGCAATCATCCAGTGGTGTAAAGAAGCTGAAGCAACGGGAATTAAGGTACTACAAGATTTTGCACAAAGCTTGCGAGGATACGCACTGCAACCTGCAGTGTAAGGCTATTTGAAAATTAGCTTATTTAATTTTCGCTTCTTTGTACATTACATGTTTGCGAACTACCGGATCATACTTTTTGATTTCAAGTTTTTCCGTCATGGTGCGTTTGTTTTTACTAGTTGTGTAGTAATGTCCAGTACCAGCACTTGAAACAAGTTTGATTTTTTCGCGAACTGACTTAGCCATGAGTTAAATCCTTTATACTTTGACACCGCGTTTGCGCACATCGGCAAGCACTTCATCGATACCTTTTTTATCAATAATGCGCATGCCTTTTGCTGACACACGCAGTTTTACCCACTTGTTTTCACTCTCCACCCAGAAACGGTGTGACTGAATATTAGGCATAAAACGACGACGTGTTTTATTATGGGCATGTGAAACGTTATTGCCTGCTTTAGGGCGTTTTCCGGTAACCTGGCATACGCGAGACATGTTATTTACTCAAAATCCTTGCAAATAGGGCGCGTGAAGATAACAGAATCACCATACTGGCTCAAGCCAAGACAGCTGGAAAACCAAGTTCTACCTACAAAAACCTAAAAACACGTATAGTTAAGCAATGGACACAATATTTCTGCGGGATTTAGAGGTGGATGCCACTATCGGCATTTTTGAATGGGAAAAGCGCATCAAGCAAAAAGTGCGTATTGATCTTGAAATGGCCACCAATATTGCTAAGGCCGCGGCAAGTGACTCCATAGAGGATGCATTGGACTATAAGGCAATTTCTAAACGCATCATTCAGTTTGTTGAAGACAGCCGTTACGAATTGATCGAAACCTTGATCGAAAAGGTCGCTGAAATTCTCCTTCAGGAATTTAATATCCCTTGGGTGCGCGTTACGATCAGTAAGCCCGGCGCTGTTCGCGGTTCGCGCGATGTAGGTATTACCATAGAACGCGGTGAGCAAATCTAGTGGCTCGAGTGTATGTCAGCATCGGTAGTAATATCGAAACAGAAAAAAACATACTTTCGTCAATAAAAGCTTTACGAGAGCACTTTGGTGAGCTGGATGTATCTAATGTGTATGAAACTAAATCCGTTGGATTTGAAGGTGATAATTTTCATAATTTAGTGGTGGGGTTTGATACTGACAAGTCACCACTAAAAATTAGCCAAGTTTTAAAACAAATTGAATCAGATCAAGGTCGCACGCGAGCTAAAGAAAAATTTGAATCCCGAACTCTTGATCTAGATCAAATATTATATGGGGATTTGGTGATGCAAATGGAGGGTGTCAATGTGCCTCACCCGGATGTCATGCGTTACAACTTTGTACTCAAGCCCCTCGCCGAATTAGCCGGTGATGTACTACACCCCGAAGAAGAAAAAACGATTAATGAACTTTGGGAAGCGTTTGAAGAAAAAGAGGGAATGAAAATTGTGCAATATGAATTTTAAGACAGTTATTGACCAATAGTGGACATTAACTCGCTTCTATAAATTCTAGAATTTTTGACTGATACATTCTTACTGTACTTTCACCACGCTTGGCTGTTTTGTCAACATTGTATCGTGGTGACTTCATTCCTTTCTGAATTGCCTCGCACACATAGATATCTTCTTGCATAAAATCACCCGAGTTAAGTGGGTCATCAGATTTTTCAGAACCTGAGTAGAGCCAAGAAATTGCTGACCCAAGTAGCGATGAAGTTTTAGATGGCATAGCACGAGTACGCGTTTCAACAATACATTTTTCAGGAGACACAGGGATAACATGAAAAGTACTCCATGTTGATTCAGACTCAGCTAATCCTAAGTTTGGGAATAACATAGGTACATAGGCACCTATTTTATCTTTAGGAATGTGATTGATGACTGCCATCTCAGGATTATGTCCCTTGCTTAGCGGTTCATAGAACCAATAGTGTGGACCATCCCATCCGTACTTAGCATTTTTATGGTCATACATGTACAAAGTTTTTTGATGTAAGTATCGCAAGTGATAAACATCCATAAAGTTTTCTACAACAATTTTCCAATTGGCATTAATTTCATCACGAGTGCTGTATTCTGGAAATTCTTGAAGTTTTTCTGGCTGATGGGGACCTAAGTGTGTTAGCACAGGATCAAAATAGTCACTCGCTTTTCCAATATCAGGGTCTACATGAACCCATAGCATGCTGCGCCAGACACTGACAGATGCAGGGTGCAGACAAATATTATCAATATCTAAATCTGCAAATTCATCGTTACGTTCTGGCACACCTTTTAATTGCCCATTTAAATCATAGGACCAGTGATGATAAGGGCATGTCATGAAATCGGAGAGCTTGCCTTTGCCGGTTACAAGGGGTGTACCGCGATGACGACAAATATTATGAAAAGCTTTTAATTCTCCATTGTTGTTTATGACTAATATAGGATGATTACCTACTTGTACGGTTGTGTAATCTCCATGTTCCCTTACATCTTCCATTAAGCCGGCAAATTGCCATGTCTTGGAAAACAGAAGTTCTTGTTCTTTGTCGAACCAGTCCTGCGATAAATATGCTTCTTTAGGCAATACAGGAACTTTATTTTTCATATAAATTCCTCCACGAGAATATATGCACTCAATGCAAGCCAGGTGAAAACTATTATCCAGTATAAAATTGTATTCTGAGTTCGATGTATTGGCTCTATGAAATGAGTGGTGCCGGTAAATAAATCAGGAATAACCCAATATAAGAACAAAATTGCCCATATCCACTGATAGTTTGGATAAAGAACTACGGTTATGTAGATCAGTATCAATCCAATTATGGTACGCCATTTAACATTCACTATAGTCACAATCGGAAGTAATTAATGCTGAATAATTATGTCTGCTAGGTGTCGACAAAAATTTGTTCCTGCAAATTTTGTATTTCTAGAATCCATGTTAGTAGTAGCGGAATGATGATCTTTTGAAATGAAATTTCCAATCTATTCATTGTTTAACTTTATCAAACTTAATTCGGTTGCATCATCCATGATGGACATCATATTCGCCCATCCTTGGGCTCACTTCCATGCGCTCACTAATTGCTAAGTGTTCTGCCACCGTCCACTGCAATGATTTGCCCAGTAATGTAATCTGCATGTTCAATTAGAAATAATGCAGCTTCGGCTATATCTTTTGGCTGACCTTCACGTTTTAATGCGGTACGCGAAATAATTTCTTGATGCATGCCTTCGTAGTGTTGTTCCTCGGGCCACATGATGGCGCCAGGCGCAATACCGTTTACACGAATTTCAGGTGCTAATTCGCGCGCCATAGATTTAGTGAACATAATCAGTCCTGCTTTAGCAATGCTATAGACAAAATAATCTTTTAAAGGACGATCACCATGAATATCAACAATGTTAACAATACAACCCTTATGTTCTTTTAAATGTTCGGCTAGCGCCTGAGTTAAATACACTGGCGCTTTGAGATTTACTCCTACCAAGTCTTCCCATATTTTTTCATTTACATCATTTAGATTCGTCGGATAAAACGATGAGGCATTATTAATAAGCACATCGATATGACCAAATAATCCAATAGCTTGCTCGATTAATGCCGGAATCGATGCATAATCTTTCAAGTCTCCTTTGAGTAGTTTCACTGAGTCCGGTCGGTTCGCATTGAGTTGGTCGGCGAGCGCGCTAGCATCTTTACTGGAGCTACGATAGTGTAGAACGATGTTCATACCCGCTTGGTGTAAGTGTCGAGCCATTTCGGCACCTATGCGTCTTGCGGCTCCAGTAATCATGACAATTTTAGGGCTACTCATTGGTTTAATTTTCTCATTTGTTATTCATAAACTTTAACACACCTCATTTAGCTGTAGCGTAATGTCCAGTTCACAATATTCGGATACAAGAATAATTGAATTATCTGAAGCACAACAAGCTGCTACACAAAAGTGTGCGCAGCACATTAAACACGCTATCCAAAGTAAAGGTGAAATTGGTTTTGATGAATATATGCAAATCGCATTACATGATCCAGAAGTGGGGTATTACCAGCAGAAAAATGAAATTTTTGGTGAGCAGGGAGATTTCACAACCGTACCGGAAACTTCTATCCATTTGGCCTATTGCTTGGCGCATGCTTGTGCGCGGCTAATTCGAGATGATGGTGAGCGAACTATCTTAGAAATCGGTGCAGGTAGTGGCAAACTCGCATTAGATATTTTGCAGTATTTGGCGACTTGGAAAATGTTACCCAAGCAATATTATATTTATGAAATCAGCGCAGAATTACGCAAAAAACAACACAAACTTATTGAGCAAATATTACCAGATTACATTGAGAACGTAGTTTGGTTAACTGATCTTTCTTTTAAACTCGACACCACAATTATCATCGCTAATGAAGTGTTAGACGCTTTGCCAGTGAAGTGTTTTGAAGTGCTATCACAAAACATACAAGAAAGATCTGTTGGATTAGATGAGCAAGAACACTTTACCTGGAAGTTAACAAAACCAAATGAACAATTTGATGCTGCATTAGATTTTATTACGGTGATGCTTGATGAACCGCTCTCACTAGGCTATCAAAGTGAGCTTAATCTAAATCTGGAATCTACACTTTCAGCATGGGCAAATACATGTCAACAGTGTGTAATGTTTCTGATTGATTACGGCTACCCGCGCCACGAGTACTACCACCCACAACGTAATATGGGCACCCTACGGTGTTATTTTAAACACCATGTATCGGAAGATGTGTTGTCTTATCCCGGTTTACAAGATATCACTGCAGATGTGGATTTTTCGGCAGTAGCAAAGATTGCAAGTTATCTACAAATGGGGCTTTTAGCATTTGGTTCGCAACGTAACTTTATGCTGGCGAACCATCTTCTTGAATGGCAGCCCAATGCAGAGTCTGATGTGGAACGTCTTGCACAGATTGCGCAGCTCAAACAGCTTACACTGGGTTCTGCAATTAGTGAGCGTTTTCAAGTAATGGTGTTGGGTAAAGGCATCGACTATGGAGCGGATCAATTTACAGTGAGAGATATGCGTACCCGCCTATAGAAGATCAGATCAAATCGGAACTTTCAGATATTAAAATTTAAGATGGATGCTCTACACGCATTTTTACTTGCCGTAATACAAGGCTTAACAGAATTTTTACCCATATCGAGTTCGGCACACTTGGTGTTATTACCTATTATTATGCAATGGCAAGACCAAGGGTTGGTTATTGATATTGCTGCGCACTTAGGTAGTTTGCTAGCGGTTATATTTTATTTTCGCCATGATTTGTCGAAATTAATGAATGACTGGATAGAATCCTTAGGCACCGGTGTTAAGACGGATGAAAGTAAATTAGCGTGGTTGGTGTTGTGGGCAAGTTTACCTATTTTGATAGTTGCGCTTTTTGTGCAAGCTTATTTACTACCTTATTTACGCGATGCAGTCGTGATAGGCATTGCATCAATCGTATTTGCGCTACTGCTTTGGCAAGCCGATAAACAAGGTAGCCAAACACGAACGAACAAAGAATTAAACTTTAAGGATTCTATTTTAATTGGTACCGCACAAGCATTTGCATTAATACCAGGCGCTTCACGCTCAGGTGTTACTATGACAGCAGGGATGTGGTTGGGATTAACACGTGTCGAGGCCGCTCGGTTTTCGTTTTTACTTGCCATTCCTACCATCCTCGCAGCTACATTATATGGTTCTTATAAAGCAGCACACCATGAGTTCATCATTCATTGGCCATTAACTCTTGCGGTAATCGCATGTTCCGCTATTGTCGCTTTTTTGTGTATAGATTGGTTTTTGAAAGTGGTGACTAAAATAGGCATGCTGCCTTTTGTAATTTACCGCATATTACTTGGCGGTTTACTGCTATTTTTTTATTTATAGTTAGTAGTCTCTATTTTTAATCAATTCTTCAAGCATTGTTAATTGAGCTTGTTGAATGTTCGTTGTTAATTCTTCTGCACTTACTTTTTCACGAATCCAGGTATCGATACTTACTTTCTCTATTTCCATTGCAATGCTTTGTAGCCATTTCTTTTGTTTATATGAACTATTTTTATGTGCACAGGTATAAATAGCTTCACAGATATCTAATAAAATAATAAATCGCTCAGGATTTCTTCTAGCGTCTAATTTACGCAATAACTGTAATAGTTGCTCGGCATTTAAATGTAAACAGTTATGACAATCATCTTGCAAGGAAATAATTAGCGTTACGAGTTTTTTACAGACGTTGGGTAATGGAAATTCAAGGGTTAGTTTTTTAATATTTTCATGGTTTTCATGTGCATGAAAATGCAAACCACCGACAAAGCTGGCAAAGCGTATATTTGCATCATTATATTTTTTGGTGATGACTTTTAGTGTTTCATGACCAAGAGTGCTGCTCTCTGGGAGAGTCAGAGGATAATAAATATATGGAAAGACTTGTGCTAAGGCATTCGTTTCTTGTAATATAAGGAAAAACTCTCCAGGTGAATCCGTCGCTAATGCCTTAGAAGTTTCTTGCCATATTCTTTCAAGTGAAATTTCTCTTAATTCTCTCGTCGTTACTATCTGACGCATAAGTGATAAGGTTTCTTGATGAATTTCAAATCCAAGTGAGTGAAATTTTGCTGCAAAGCGTGCGATGCGTAATACCCTTAGTGGATCTTCCGCAAATGCATCAGAGACATGACGTAACACTCTATTCTTAATGTCTTGTTGCCCGCCATAAGGATCTATAATTTCACCATTCTCACTTTGTGCGATAGCATTAATAGTGATATCACGCCGCGATAAGTCTTCTTCTAGTGTTACATCAGGTGCTGCATGTATTTCAAAACCATGATAGCCGCGACCTTGTTTTTTTTCGGTTCGAGCGAGTGCGTATTCTTCTTTACTTTCTGGATGTAAAAATACGGGAAAATTCTTGCCAACCGCTTTAAAGCCTTGAGTTTCCATTTCTTTGGGTGTAGCACCAACCACTACCCAGTCACGCTCAGTAATGGGCAACCCTAAAAGTTCATCACGTACAGCACCACCTACAAGATAAACTTCCATTACCAGAGCTCATTAGTATGATAATGTAAAAACATGTTAGGGAGCATGGCTAAAATATTTGTACTCGGATGCTTATTATTATTTTTTTCAGGTTGCACTACGATTGGTTATTATCATCAGTCTATTTCCGGGCATTTTAAACTAATTTCAAAACGTGAACCTATCGTTGATATCGTAAACGATTCGACACGAGACGAAAACTTAATTAAGCAATTACGCCTAGCTCAAGAATTACGTTTGTTTGCAAGTAATAAGCTTAAATTGCCCGAAAACGACAGTTACCGTAGTTTTGTGCAATTAGATCGGCCTTATGTAACATGGAATGTATTTGCTGCTCCTGAGTTTTCTATTTCATTGCATCAATGGTGTTTTTTAGTCATAGGCTGTGTGCCTTACCGTGGATATTTTGACGAGCAAGATGCCCAGCGCTATGCGGAACAACTTTCTACGCAAGGCTTAGACGTTTATGTTGCGGGTGTTCCAGCTTATTCAACACTTGGCTGGTTTGATGATCCATTGCTGAGTAGCATGCTGGATCGCGGTGAAATAGTTACTGCATCCTACATTTTTCATGAGCTTGCACACCAGCAGTTTTATCTTAAAGGGGATGGAGCATTTAATGAAGCCTTTGCAACATCAGTGGAAGAAATAGGGGTGTTGCTGTGGTTACATGAACAAAATCGTAAAGAGGAAGCTCGTAACTACGAAAACTGGTTAACGCAAAAAAAACTTTTTTCTTCATTTATTAAAACCAATCGTGATGAATTTGATGCCTTGTATCAAAAAGATTATGAATTGGAAAAAATGCAAGTTGAGAAAGAAATTCTAATTGCTGAAATGCGTAGAAAATTCTCTAAGTTAAGTAGTGAAAATAACCACATTGCAAGATATGAAAAGTGGATGTCGGGACCGCTCAATAACGCACAAATTGGCGCAATTTCTTTATATCGTGAACTAGTGCCCGCCTTTCGAAATCTTTTTACTTTATGTGATCGTGATTTTGAAAAATTTTATCTACAGGTTGAAGTCATTGCAAAGTCATCTGAGGAGGAGAGAATAGAGTTACTACAGTCTGCACAAAATTGCGCGTAGAAAATTTACTATGCGTAATTTCTTATTAACGCTTGGCGCGAAATCGATCTAAAAGTGAATAACTTCTACCTTGTTGTAAATAACTAGGAACTATAGATTCTAGAGGTGTTGTACAAATTGATTCACTCACACATACACTATCTTTTTGTAGAGAATAATAATTATCTATAGAGAACGGTTTACCTGGAACGAATTCAAGTATATTGGCCTGTAGTTTGGATAACCAATTTGGTAATCCTATTATAACTCGCTTATGACCACTCATTGTCGCAACATATTTCACTAATTCTTTAAGACTATATTGTTTAGGTCCGCATAAATCGATTCTTTGCCCAAAGCTACTCGTATCGGTGATTGAGTCAGCCATAATTTGGACCACATCATTTACATATACCGGCGCAAACTTTGTATTTGCACATGCAAGAGGTAATACGCCAGGGGTAAATTTTAATACGGATGCAAATCGATTTATAAATGAATCCTTAACGCCGAAAATAACTGAAGGTCTAAAACTTGTTACCGCGATTTTATTTGCCGCAAAGGTGTGGACATAATTTTCGGCTTCACCTTTAGTTCGCAAATAAAAGCTTTTCGCTTCCGGGTTTGCATTAAGTGCACTCATATGCAGCAATCTGCTTACTTTGCAACTTGAACACATTGTGATGGCTTTACGAGCTAACTCAACGTGGGCAATGTGAAAACCATTACCCTTATGGCCTTTTTCGTTGAGGATTCCAATTAGATTAATGACGACATCGCAATCGTTAAAATGCTGCTTAAGATGTGTTTCATTTTGCACATCCGCCTGAATCAACTGTAAGCTTGGAAGTACAAGTAGTTCTCGATGTTGTTCGCGTCGTCGGGTCAGTACCTTAACTTGGTGGCCACGTTTCACCAATTCCGCACATAGGTGGCTGCCGACAAAACCCGTTCCCCCGAGTACACATATGCTTAAATTCTTCATTGAACAAAATGTATTGAAATATTCGTGTAAATTATGAATAAGCCTTTGCGCTTTTGATAGTTTAATCTCATGCTGTCAAAAATTTGCCTTGTTCATGAGTGGGGAGGTAAAGATAAGATAGAAAGCCGGGCATTATGTAGGCTAAAAAATCACCACTAGGGGCCCTGTAACAGCTAAAAAGACTGCATTCATCGGCAAATATAGCCGAATTTAAGCCTCAATCTAGTAAAGGCTTGTAATCACTTAAAGAATGCATAAAAATACGCCTATCAACTTTTGACCCCCTTGAGCGCACCATTCCAGGTGTTCTATTTCAAAAACAAAGTTTATTTTATTGATTGGAGTTTTAATAAGTGAGCGAAAATATTTGTCATGTGACGGATGACAGTTTTGAAGAAGAAGTATTAAAAAGCGAGCAACCTGTATTGGTTGATTATTGGGCAGAGTGGTGTGGCCCGTGCAAAATGATTGCTCCATTATTAGATGAAATCGCGGGTGATTATGAAGGTAAATTAAAAATTACCAAGTTAAACATCGATGATAATCCGAATACGCCACCAAAATATGGTATACGTGGAATACCCACACTAATGATTTTCAAAAACGGTAACGCTGAAGCAACGAAAGTGGGTGCGTTATCAAAATCGCAATTAACTGCGTTCATTGATCAAAGTATTTAATTTAAGAACCCATCCATTAACCTCTACATTTTTAGAAATTAAATAAATATAAAACCGACCGCATCAACTAATAATTCAAAATTACACTAGAAATTAGTTCAGAATTTTTCTAGTAATCGCTAGATAAATAACAGGCTATTTTCTAAATTAATAACGCTACTAAAGCGTAAACCTTGCAAACAGTGCGCCACTGTATTGCTTTAAACACATACACCTTTTAAACATCTACCAAATAACGAATATACGCACATGAACTTAACAGAATTAAAGAAAAAACCAGCATCGGAGTTAATCGATATTGCTGCAGAAATGAAGATAGACAATCTATCTCGCTCACGTAAACAAGACATTATTTTTGCAATACTCAAGGCGCATGCAAAAAATGGTGAAGATATTCTTGGTGATGGTGTTCTTGAAATTTTGCAAGATGGGTTTGGGTTTTTGCGTTCTTCTGATTGTTCTTACTTAGCGGGCCCAGATGATATCTATGTCTCACCAAGCCAAATACGACGTTTTGGTTTACGTACAGGAGATACGATTTCAGGGAAAATTCGCCCACCTAAAGATAGTGAACGTTATTTTGCAATGCTCAAAGTTGACAAGATCAACTTTGATAAACCGGAAAATGCTAAGCGCAAAATATTATTTGAAAACTTAACTCCATTACATCCCGACCAGCGTTTAAAGCTTGAGCGTGGTAATGGTAGTACTGAAGATATTACTGCGCGCATTATTGATATTTGTGCACCAATCGGAAAGGGCCAACGCGGTCTAATCGTATCCCCGCCAAAAGCGGGAAAAACATTAATGCTGCAAAATATTGCGCAAAGCATTACTTCCAATCATCCCGAATGTTTCTTGATTGTATTGTTAATTGATGAAAGACCCGAAGAAGTGACAGAAATGTCTCGCATGGTACAAGGTGAGGTGGTATCCAGTACTTTCGATGAGCCAGCAAGCAGACATGTTCAAGTTGCAGAAATGGTAATTGAAAAAGCTAAGCGGTTAGTTGAGCATAAAAAAGATGTCGTCATTTTATTAGATTCTATTACACGCCTAGCACGTGCATATAACACTGTCGTACCAGCATCGGGCAAAGTATTAACGGGTGGTGTTGATGCTAATGCATTACAACGACCTAAGCGCTTCTTTGGTGCTGCACGAAATATTGAAGAAGGTGGCAGCCTTACTATTCTCGCTACCGCACTTGTTGAAACCGGTTCTAAAATGGATGAAGTTATTTATGAGGAATTTAAAGGTACAGGTAACATGGAAATCCACATGGACCGTCGCATCGCAGAAAAACGAGTCTTTCCTGCGATAAATATCAATAGATCGGGTACGCGTCGTGAAGAATTGATCACTGACCAAGACGAGCTACAAAAGATTTGGGTGCTGAGAAAATTCTTGCATCCTATGGATGAAATTGAAGCGATGGATTTCATGCTGGGGCGTATGCAAACCACAAAAACCAATGATGAATTTTTCGAAGCAATGAAAAGATAGGTTTAAGAGACTTTCAAATGGAATAACAAGGTTGCTATCAAACAATTGATCTATTTTTTATTTTCTAGAACCTGAAACACTCGGTCTAACATATTGTCAATTGTCTCTGAACTGGATTGTAGTTGGGCGAGCACTCGGTAGCCAAATAATAAAGTCATTAAAAAACGAGCTAATTGAATAGGGTCTTCATCGCATATAAGCTCCTCATTTTCCTGAGCCTTAACGAGTAAGACGTAAATTCGTGATTCAATTTCTTGCAACTTAAGTTGTACGTAGTAACGTAATTCTTTCTCAGTTTCTGGAATTTCAAAGGCACCATGTACTAATAAACAATGCGCATCAGGCGTTCTATTTGTGCTGTTATCTGCCACCAAATTAAAAAAACTTCTTAATGCATCAAGACTTCTGGCATGTTGCTTTGCACAGTCGTCTATCAAGTCAATTTGGCGTTTAGTGTAGTGTTCTATTACTTCAGTATATAAACCTGATTTGTTTACAAATGCTGAATAGATGCTACCAGGTTGTAGCCCTGTCGCTTTTGTTATGTCCTTAATGGTTGTGCGTTGAAATCCGTTACGCAAGAAAATTTTTGAAGCTTTATCAAGTACATCGCTTCTTTCGAATGCAGGTTGCCTCCCCATACTAGTATATCCCTAAACATTAGAATTACATTCTTAAAACTATGCTTTGTTCATTAAGATTATTAATGAACAAGTAATCAATTATTAAAGTAAATAAATGCAAATGTAGATTATTTCTTATCAATATAAATAATTTGTAATAACTGTCAATGCAAGATTGTTGAATCACTAATGATTTGTGAAATAAATAAGCTTATTCAAATAAAATAAGCAAGAGTATGTGTGTAAGGTTATAAATATGAGTAGTTTATGCACAATTTAATTTGCATAAAATTGTGCAAATTAAAGAAGTTTAAACTGAATGAAATTGAAAAAATTATTGAGCAAATGCTCAAGTATTTATATTAAATTGCTTTAAAGCCAATGTCTTTTCGATAAAATATATCAGGCCATGAAATTTGTTTTGTTAGTTCGTAAGCATTCTGCTGAGCTTCGCTAACCGAATCTCCAAGTGCAGTCGCAGCAGAAGGCCCATAAATTTTCAATGCATCTTTTTGAAATTCATCCACAAAACCTTCAACTAAAGGCGCTTCAGGTTCGACAATAGTTAAGTCAATGTTGTTTTGTAGCGCGAAAGATTTAAGAGCAGGTATATCTTCAGCATCAATAGCTATGTTTTCAGGTATAAACTCCTAGCCATATTCATCCGTTACTTTAACTTGCCAACCATGCATTTGCCGTATCGGCAAGTGATCGAAATCAGTTGAAAAATTGAGTTTATAAAATCCATGTTCGGTCGTGATTGATTCTTCAAATGCATATACAGATGTGAATGCAATAAATAATGTAAATATACAAAATAAGTTGATTTTCATTCGATGGATGAGATTAGTTAATAAAAAATAATTAAACAATTCATATTAAGTAATCGAAGTAAATCATTATTTAAGGGTGAACTTTTTTATAAAAAATTAAGGCGATGTATTAATATTTTTAAAAAATAATATAAATATTTAACATAACTTTTGCGTAGTTCTAAATATAGCTGCTTAAATTTTAAAAAATACAGACTTATTTAAATATTGCTATATGCACAAATTTTGTAAACAAGTTACAATTAAAATACATAATAAAAATAATAACTACAAAGAGGCTAGTAAATATATTCATATGTTTAACTAATGCATAAAGTAATTTACCTTTTAGGTTTTTTGGTAAAGTATTTTTGCTTTTTTGTATTAATTATTTTATCTGGCGTATCTTTCTCAGCGCCTGAAGACCCGCAAGAAGGAGGCGCCTGGGGTCCAGTAATTCCAGCCCCATTAGTTGCTGTCTCTGCTGCAAATCTTCCTGATGGCAGAATTCTAATGTGGTCGGCTAATGAACGAACAAATTTTAGAAACTCGACAATTGAGTTTGCCTATACCGCGGTTTGGGACCCTCAAAGTAACAGTTTTCTCGAGATTCCTCACCTCACCCACGATGTATTTTGTGCCCATCAAGTGTTACTTGAAGATGGACGTGTTTTTGTAAATGGGGGTCGCAATCGGTCAGATAGCCCATGGACTAGTATTTTTGATCCATCTACTAACCAATGGGTGCAACTCAATAACATGAATAGAGGTCGTTGGTATCCTACAACAGTTGCATTACCAAATGGCACCGTTATGACTTCACTCGGTAGTGGCGGGGGGAATACGGGAGAGCTTTGGGATGGATCTAGTACTTGGAATTATATAGGTGGTATCAATTTTGATGAGCCGATATTGAATTTCCCGCATCCTGAAGCTAAATGGTGGCCTATCATGCATGTGGCGCCTGACGGTCGTATTTTTCATTCTGGACCTACACCTGACATGCATATAATTGATCTTTCTGGAATAGGATCTATCACACAAACAAACACACACAACGATTGGTACCCAAAACATGGCACAACAGTTATGTATGACGAGGGTAAATTACTTGTTGCAGGTGGATGGGCTGATGAAAGTGATACGACAAGCGTAAATAATGCAATGGTTATTGATTTAAATAACCCAAGTCCGCAAATAACGCCCATTGCTCCCATGATTCATTCTAGAAAATTTCACAGTGGAGTTACTTTGCCAAATGGAGAGGTATTAATAGTGGGAGGCAATACCTCAGGCAAAAAAACTAACGATGAAGGCTCAATTTATTCCGTAGAAATTTGGAATCCCAATACAGGATTATGGCGCGAGGGTGCATCGATGAGTATTCCTCGTAATTATCATTCAGTAGTACTTCTCATGTTAGATGGCCGGGTTTATGCAGGTGGTGGGGGTCTATGTGATTGTAGTGCAGATCATCAGGATCAGCAGATTTATTCTCCGCCATATTTATTTAATCCAGATGGCACCGTGGCTACACGCCCAATAATATTTAGTGTTCCAAGCGTGGTAGAGGCGGGTCAAACCATCAACGTTTCTGCAACACCGGGATTATCGCAATTTTCTATTGTAAAGATGTCTTCTGCAACACATGCAATTAATACAGATTTGCGTTATTTGCCCGTCGTAATGAATGAGGTAAGTGCTGGAGATTATGAACTTACATTACATTCAAATATTAATGTAATGACACCAGGTTATTGGATGTTATTTGGATTGAATCCTCAAGGAACCCCTTCAGTTGCAAAAGCTATTCGAGTTTCAACACAAGGCCTTGAAACTGGTCCACCTAGTTTAAAACAAATGTCGGATAAAATTAGTGACCAAGATGAAGTTATTAACTTAACTCTAGTGGCTAATGATCCAGACGGCGACACATTAACTTTTTCTGCTACTGGTTTACCACAAGGATTATCACTTGATAGTGCTAGCGGTGTAATAAATGGATTAACAGAGCAGACTGGCATTTATAACACTTCTATTACAGTGGATGATGGTAATGGGGGGAGTGCGAACACATCGTTTTCATGGACAGTGCAAAGTGGAGGTGGAGGTGGAGGTGGGCCACCTCAAACTGAAACATTCGAATTTGAAAACCTGTTGGTAGCCGATAGCGATGGCACAACAAACTCTTCAATTGCTTCATCGGGCGCGGCAAGTAACGGTCAATACTTTTTATATCACAGCAATGCGGTCGGTGAATACGTTACGTTCCCGATAACCACGCCAAATACTGGTGCACATGATTTTGAGTTGCGCTATCACTTATCAAAATATCGTGGCACATTCCGAGTAGAGGTTGCCGATAATCTAAGTGGTCCCTACACTCAGATTGGCGTTATGAATGATACGGTCAGCAATGGCAGTTCTGTTCGTAGCCTATCCATGACAACCACATTTAGTAGTGCGGGGACTAAGTATCTACGCTTCACCGTCACCGGATCGAGTCCTATAGGTAATGAGCGTATGGGCTTAGATAAAGTTGATGTGACCTCTAGTGGCGGGGGTGGATCAAACAACAATCCACCGACGATTACAACACCTGGGGCACAAACGAATAACGAAGGCGATGGCGTAAGTGGGTTTTTTATTACTGCGAATGATCCGGATGGTGATACCTTAATCTTTAGCGAGAGTGGACTGCCAACAGGATTAACAATTAATCCAAGTACTGGTGAGATTACAGGATCTACTACAACAGCAGGCAGTTTTAATCCAACCATTACAGTGGATGATGGTAATGGGGGGAGTGCGAACACATCGTTTTCATGGACAGTGCAAAGTGTAGGCGGCAACAATCCACCGACGATTACAACACCTGGGGCACAAACGAATAACGAAGGCGATGGCGTAAGTGGGTTTTTTATTACTGCGAATGATCCGGATGGTGATACCTTAATCTTTAGCGAGAGTGGACTGCCAACAGGATTAACAATTAATCCAAGTACTGGTGAGATTACAGGATCTACTACAACAGCAGGCAGTTTTAATCCAACCATTACAGTGGATGATGGTAATGGGGGGAGTGCGAACACATCGTTTTCATGGACAGTGCAAAGTGGAGGTGGAGGTGGAGGTGGGCCACCTCAAACTGAAACATTCGAATTTGAAAACCTGTTGGTAGCCGATAGCGATGGCACAACAAACTCTTCAATTGCTTCATCGGGCGCGGCAAGTAACGGTCAATACTTTTTATATCACAGCAATGCGGTCGGTGAATACGTTACGTTCCCGATAACCACGCCAAATACTGGTGCACATGATTTTGAGTTGCGCTATCACTTATCAAAATATCGTGGCACATTCCGAGTAGAGGTTGCCGATAATCTAAGTGGTCCCTACACTCAGATTGGCGTTATGAATGATACGGTCAGCAATGGCAGTTCTGTTCGTAGCCTATCCATGACAACCACATTTAGTAGTGCGGGGACTAAGTATCTACGCTTCACCGTCACCGGATCGAGTCCTATAGGTAATGAGCGTATGGGCTTAGATAAAGTTGATGTGACCTCTAGTGGCGGGGGTGGATCAAACAACAATCCACCGACGATTACAACACCTGGGGCACAAACGAATAACGAAGGCGATGGCGTAAGTGGGTTTTTTATTACTGCGAATGATCCGGATGGTGATACCTTAATCTTTAGCGAGAGTGGACTGCCAACAGGATTAACAATTAATCCAAGTACTGGTGAGATTACAGGATCTACTACAACAGCAGGCAGTTTTAATCCAACCATTACAGTGGATGATGGTAATGGGGGGAGTGCGAACACATCGTTTTCATGGACAGTGCAAAGTGTAGGCGGCAACAATCCACCGACGATTACAACACCTGGGGCACAAACGAATAACGAAGGCGATGGCGTAAGTGGGTTTTTTATTACTGCGAATGATCCGGATGGTGATACCTTAATCTTTAGCGAGAGTGGACTGCCAACAGGATTAACAATTAATCCAAGTACTGGTGAGATTACAGGATCTACTACAACAGCAGGCAGTTTTAATCCAACCATTACAGTGGATGATGGTAATGGGGGGAGTGCGAACACATCGTTTTCATGGACAGTGCAAAGTGGAGGTGGAGGTGGAGGTGGGCCACCTCAAACTGAAACATTCGAATTTGAAAACCTGTTGGTAGCCGATAGCGATGGCACAACAAACTCTTCAATTGCTTCATCGGGCGCGGCAAGTAACGGTCAATACTTTTTATATCACAGCAATGCGGTCGGTGAATACGTTACGTTCCCGATAACCACGCCAAATACTGGTGCACATGATTTTGAGTTGCGCTATCACTTATCAAAATATCGTGGCACATTCCGAGTAGAGGTTGCCGATAATCTAAGTGGTCCCTACACTCAGATTGGCGTTATGAATGATACGGTCAGCAATGGCAGTTCTGTTCGTAGCCTATCCATGACAACCACATTTAGTAGTGCGGGGACTAAGTATCTACGCTTCACCGTCACCGGATCGAGTCCTATAGGTAATGAGCGTATGGGCTTAGATAAAGTTGATGTGACCTCTAGTGGTATGGCATTAACAATAGATCCATTCAGTTCAGCACCTATTGCGACGGGCATAAGTAAAACATTTATTGGATCAGCTCAGGGTAGTGGCGTAATAGAATACAGCTGGTCATTTGGCGATGGGACAACGACTCCGTTCACAACTGACCCGAGCGCAACACACACTTATACCGCACCTGGGCGATATCTTGTTGCACTACAAGTACGCAATGAAAGTGAACAAGACAGCTTAACCATTACCCAAGCGGTCCATTTACCTATTGCAGGTACACCCATATCCGATTCCACGATCTTATATGAATCATTAACAGGCGTAGATCGAGTGTGGAATGTGAATCCTGATAATGATTCAGTAGCTGTTATTGATGTTGCAACACGAACTAAAATTGCAGAAATAGCAACCAATACTAAACCAGTTGCACTTACGATTAATCCAAATAGTTCTGAAGTGTGGATAGCTAATAAAGGGGCTGCTACGATTACACGTATCTCACTTACTACACTCTCAACCGTGAATGAGATTGCCTTACCAGCTGGCTCACGACCCCATGGTATTGTATTTAATGCAGTAACAGATAGAGCCTTTGTTGCGTTAGAAGCTTTAAAACAAGTTGTACGTGTTAACGCTACTACCAATCAAGTTGAAAATACTTTAGATGTACCAGAAGGTGTAAGACATCTTGCCTTATCGATTGATGGTTCTGAATTATATGCTCCCGTTTTTCATACTCCAAAATTACTTGGAGAAGATACGGCTACCCCATCCTTAACAGATGGAAATGGAAATTTAGTAGGCGGTATCATAAACCGCATTCAAGTAAGCAATTTAACGCTTAATAGTACTCCGATAGTAGTTCCTTATAGTAATGTCGCTTTTTCTGAGCACACAGGCCCAGGTTTGCCAAATTATTTACGTGGTCTGGCTGTCTCTCCAGATGGTATTAATGCTTTCATTCCTTCTAAACAAGACAATATACTTTCCGGAGCTTTGCGAAATGTACCAAGTGGACAATTGTTAGATCATGAACACACCGTTAGAGCGATTACATCTCATATTAATTTAGCTACTAGTAATTCTGATATTAGCAATCAAATAGATCACGATAATGTAAGCGCTTTATCCGCGGCTGTATATGGACCATTCGGAAGTTACTTGTTTGTAGCGTTGGAAGGAACGCGAATGGTATCTGTGGTCGATGCATTCCAAAAAGAAGAATTGTTCCGTTTTCCATCAGGACGAGCGCCTCAAGGGGTTGTTGCAAGTCCAGATGGTCAGTTACTTTTTGCACATAACTACCTTGACCGCACAGTTTCTATTCACGATGTTTCTAAAATAATTTTAGAGGGCGTAAACCAGCAAACCTTATTAGCTTCTGTATCAGTTGTTGGAAGTGAGTCTCTTGCATCTAATATTTTATTAGGTAAACAGCATTTTTATGATGCCCTCGACCCGAGATTGTCGTTGGAATCTTACATGTCATGTGCAATATGTCATAACGACGGTGGCCATGATGGACGAATATGGGACTTCACGCAATTTGGTGAGGGTTTAAGAAATACTACGACTCTCAATGGACAAGCAGGTACTACAATTGGTCCGGTTCACTGGACGGGCAATTTTGATGAGATCCAAGATTTTGAAGCACAGATACGCAATTTTGCTGGCGGAACTGGACTGATGAATGATAGTGACTTTAATGAAGGAACACGTTCCCAACCTTTGGGAGATACTAAAGCTGGATTCAGTGCTGATCTCGATGCATTAGCAGCTTATGTAAATTCTTTAGCCACTGTACCCGCTAGCCCATATCGAGATTCTAATGGACAACTTACTGCAGCTGCACAAACAGGTAAACAACTGTTTGCAACTTTTAATTGTGCAAGTTGCCATAGTGGCGACTTTTTCTCAGATAGTGCAGTAGATACACGTCATGACATTGGAACTATAGATACCGCAAGCGGCAATCGTCTTGGCGCAAGTTTAGATGGATTTGATACTCCTACGTTAAAAGGCTTATGGTTAACACCTCCATACCTGCATGATGGTTCTGCTAATACCATTTCAGAAGCCATACTTGCACACACCAATTTAATTATTAGCAGTACAGAAGCGGATTCAATCAGCGAATACTTAATGCAAGCAGACGAACAAGAGTCTGCACCCCTTCCGCCTTAATGGGTTATTTATTCACAGCTTTGTATCCAATATCAGATCGATAAAACATATCAGGCCATGAAATTTGTTTTGTTAGTTCGTAGGCATTCTGCTGAGCTTCACTAACCGAATCTCCTAGTGCAGTTGCACATAACACGCGGCCACCATTAGTGACTATTTTATCTTTTTCAATTTTAGTGCCGGCATGAAAAACTTTTTGTGAAGCAGAATCTTGTTTATCTAACCCTTGTATGGTGTCACCTTTTTGATAACTTTCTGGATAACCTCCTGCTGCTAACACCACGCCTAGTGCAGTACGATCATCCCAATCGATAGTGTGTTGATGCAGTTGTTTATTTACTCCAGCTATACACAACTCGGCAAAGTCCGATTGCATGCGCATTAAAATAGGTTGTGTTTCAGGATCTCCAAAACGGCAATTAAATTCCAATACATACGGATTACGATTTTTATCAATCATTAATCCGGCATATAAGAACCCAATATATGGAGTGCCTTGTTTTGCAAAGCCTTGCACGACTGGTTGTATTACTTGTGCGAGTATTTTTTCATGCATTACATCGTCAATAATTGGTGCTGGAGAATACGCTCCCATGCCACCTGTGTTGGGCCCCTTGTCCCCTTCATCTCGTGCTTTATGGTCTTGTGAGCTGGCTAACGGCAATACATGTTCACCATCGATCATACATATAAAGCTAGCTTCTTCGCCCTGAATAAATTCTTCCACCACAATGCGATGACCAGCTTCACCAAAACTGGAGCCACTTAGCATTTGTTTTGCACATTGCAATGCTTCATCTAAATGCATTGCAATCACAACACCTTTTCCAGCAGCCAACCCGTCCGCTTTAATAACAAGCGGGAAAGATTGAGATGAAATATAATTTTCAGCTTTTTGATAATCCGTAAACACGGCATAAGCACCTGTAGGGATTTCGTGTTGTTGCATAAACTGTTTGGCAAAAGCTTTTGAGCCTTCTAGTTGTGCAGTTGCAGCAGAAGGCCCATAAATTTTCAATGCATCTTTTTGAAATTCATCCACAATACCTTCAACTAAAGGCGCTTCAGGTCCGACAATAGTTAAGTCAATGTTGTTTTGTAGCGCGAAAGATTTAAGAGCAGGTATATCTTCAGCATCAATAGCTATGTTTTCAGTTTTTGCCTCGCTGGCAGTTCCTGCGTTGCCGGGGGCTACAAAAACTTTTGAAACTTTGCTGGATTGTGCAATCTTCCATGCAAGAGCATGTTCACGGCCACCGCCGCCTACAATTAATATTTTCATTTTAAATTGTGTATTGAGTCAGAACGTATGCGAGTGCTAATGGTAAAGTAATCATAGCGAATAAGTTACCTAGTAACACAATAGATGCAACAGATTCTGGTTGTTGGTTAAACCGTTCTGCGAATAAAAAATTCATCACTGCTGGGGGGAGTGCCCCAAATAATAATAAAGAACCTGCTTGAATTGCATTCAAATCAAATAACATTACTATTAAAAAGGCAATTGAAAATCCAATTGCGGGTGAAAGTACACCAAACAACACTCCAATTTTCCATTCTTGAAAATCGATGCTGGCAATTTTCACGCCCAGGGAAAATAACATCAGCGGAATGGCAATTTGGCCTAACATTGTAATAGGCAACATTACACTGCTCGGAATTATCAATGGCGACATATTAATAATCAGAGCCAGTACAGCTGCCCAAATAACAACTTGGCGTAAGAGAATTTTTATACCCTGACCAGCACTGAGGATATAAGTACCTAATCCATAATGCGAAATGTTACCGACCAAAAATAGCACTAACCCTGTGACTAAACCTGGTTTTCCAAATGCCAAACTCATGATCGGCAAGCCAACATTTCCTGCATTATGAAACATCATAGGCGGCGCAATGGTGCGAAACTTGTAATGTGTTGTATTAGATATAATGAGTGCAATAAGACCCGCGCCTAAAACGATTGCTAATCCTGCGAATACCAATGAAATATGTGGCGCCAATGAAAATGCTTTATCACTAAAAGCAGAAAATACCAACGCCGGAACAAATACGTCTATATTCAAGTGATTGGCAGTGTTCATATCTAAGTTTGAGATACGCCCAAGCACCCAACCAATTGCAACGATTGCCACAATAGGAAACATAATACTTAATATTTGAACAATAAGTGCCATCAATAACTTTGGAGATAAATTAATGGAATTATAATTGTGTATATTGTCTTGAGATTAGGCGTGGAATTTTCGAGAAATGGAGTTTACAAATAGGTAAATGAATATCGCAGAAAATTTCACAACAACATATCAAGACAATAGGCGCATTATAATTTAGTGGCGGAAATGTCGTAGGTTAGTGAACACCATCGCCATTCCAAACTCATCTACTGCTTCAATTACTTCTTTGTCATTCATTGAACCGCCAGGCTGAATAATGGCAGTAATCTCATTTTTATGTGCAGCATCTATGGCATCACGGAAAGGGAAAAAAGCATCTGAAGCCATTACTGAACCTGCTACTTCTAAGTTTTCATCTTGTGCTTTAATTGCAGCAATGCGTGCAGAATACACACGACTCATTTGTCCTGCACCCACACCAATGGTTTGTTGATTGCGTGCGAATACTATTGCATTCGATTTCACAAATTTAACAACTTTCCAGGAAAATAATAAATCTCGAATTTCATCTTCACTTGGTGCGCGTTTGGAAACAATTTTTAAATCGTCATGATGAATAACACCTAGATCACGATCTTGAACAAGTAAGCCACCCAATACGCGTTTGAAATCAAAAGTTTCAACTGTTCCCTCCCAGGTACCACATTCTAGAACACGTACATTTTTCTTACTGGCTAACAGTGAACGTGTATCTTCGGGAATAGTCGGTGCAATCAGTACTTCTACAAATTGTCTATCAATTATCGTTTTTGCAGTATTAGCATCTAATGATTGATTGAATGCGATGATGCCGCCAAATGCTGAAGTAGGATCCGTTTGATAGGCTAATTCATAAGCTTGTAAACAATCATCTGCAACTGCAACCCCACAAGGGTTAGCATGTTTCACAATTACACATGCGGGGTCTGTGAATTGTCGAACACATTCTAGTGCCGCATCGGTATCCGCTACATTATTATAAGAAAGTTCTTTGCCTTGAATAACCTTAGAAGATGCAACACTAGGTTCTAGCACGCCCTCTTCTATATAAAACGCACCACGTTGATGCGGGTTTTCTCCATAACGTAAAACTTGAGATTGCTGGAATTGCAAATTTAAAGTACGTGGAAAAGTGGAGTCACTATCAGGAAGTTTTTTCCCTAGATAGTTTGCAATCATGCCGTCATACTGCGCGGTGTGTTCAAACGTTTTTACGGCAAGATCAAAGCGTAGCTCATCCTCTAGTACACAATGATTGTTGGTTAATTCTTCTAAAATTGCAGCGTAATCTGCCGGGTTAACTACAACGGCTACATGGCAGTGGTTTTTAGCAGCCGCGCGCAACATTGCAGGGCCACCTATATCAATATTCTCAATGGCATCTTCTAGGGTGCAATCCGGTTTTGAAACTGTAGCCGCAAAGGGGTAGAGATTGATAACAACTAAATCGATAGGAGCAATATCATGCTCTTGCATGACTTGATCATCTGTACCACGACGACCAAGAATACCGCCATGAATTTTTGGGTGTAATGTTTTTACACGACCATCCATCATTTCTGGAAAGCCGGTGTAATCGGATACTTCAATTACATCAAGACCATTTTCACTTAATAATTTTGCCGTACCACCTGTGGATAACAATTCAATATCAAGCTTGTTCAGTGCACGTGCAAAATCAACGATTCCCGTTTTATCGGAAACGCTGATTAAGGCACGACGAATAGGTTGCGGCTCAGATTTAGCCAACTAGAGAATAACCAATTAACGAATTTTGGTGTATTGCTTAATAACTTGTACGAAGTGACTAGTTAAGACCGTAGATTTTAAGCTTTTTGCGGAGTGTGCCTCGGTTAAGGCCTAGACATCTTGCTGCTTTGGTTTGGTTGCCGTTGCAATATTGCATAACAGATTCAAGAAGAGGGCGTTCAACCTCCTCGATAAACATTTTATACAGCTCTTCAGGTTCATGACCACTTAAAGAGTTTAAGTAAAGTCTAAATGAATTTTTAACATTATCACGCAAAGGTTGTTTGCGGCGTTCTTGATGTAAATTTGTAACTTGTGCTGTAGAAAATGATGCGTTCATGCGGCTAACTCCGTTATGTATGTATGCTGATATTTAAAGAAATCTTTTAAAAAATTTTGTTGTTGTTTAGGACAATCTGTTTTTAACAATGCATCTTTAAATATCGCATAGCCTTTATAATTTTTTAAGTACCAAGTGATATGTTTTCGAGCAACACGTACACCCACTTTATTTCCATAATGCGAATATAACCCAAAAGTATGAGTTAGTACTACGTTTTCGATTTCTTCCAATGAGGGTGTGGGCAGCATCTTTTTATTGTTTAGTAGGTAATTTACTTGTTTAAATATCCAAGGATTACCTTGCGCTGCTCTCCCTATCATAATCGCATTTGCTCCGGTAAAAGCCAAGACCTTTTTTGCACTTTGTGGAGAATTTATATCGCCATTTGCAATTACTGGAATAGACACTACATTTTTTATAGATTTTATTGTTTCGTATTCTGCATTTCCTTTATACATGCATTGACGTGTGCGTCCATGTATGGCAAGGGATTGTACTCCGCTAGATTCAGCAATTTTTGCAATGGTTTTTGCATTTTTATTTTGCGGATCTATTCCAGTACGCATCTTTAGCGTAACTGGTGCATGCACTGCTTTAACTACTGCATCTAAAATGCGTGCAACTTTTTTTTCATCCGCTAACAAAGCTGAACCTGCTTGACTTTTGCAAACTCTTTTGGCCGGACACCCCATATTGATATCGACGATTTGAGCACCTTTGTCTACACATAGCTTTGCAGCTGTTGCCATCATTTCAGGTTTTGTCCCAGCAATTTGTACGATACGTGGTTCTGGATCTGATGGCTTAATTATTCGTTGAGAACTTTTATTACTTTTCCAATGTGCAATATCCGAGGTAAGCATTTCAGAAACGGTCGCGGTAGCGCCCATTTGCGTACATATGTGACGATAAACACTATCCGTAATTCCTGCCATGGGTGCTAAAAGAGCATGGCCTGATAAGGTGTAGGGACCAATTTTCAAAGGCTTAAGTGGCGGTTCAGAAGAATTCGAATTCATATGCAATTACTATGTTACCTGGGTCTTGTACCTCTAAACGTGCACCAACCGGCTGATTAGGGAGCATAAGTGTATCGATCAGTGATTTATTCACAAGATAGTCTTTTGGGCTAAATCGACGCATGGCAACTTTTTGTCCCTGAGTATCCAATAATGAAATTTGTAATTGTGGATAAGGTTGTGCGGTCTGTGCTTGATTTACAAACGAAACAGTGATCATCAAAGCTTTTTTAGCATTAGGGTGCGTGTAAATATTACGATTCAAAATTTTTATTGCATCTAAATTACCTTTATCGTCGTCTCCACATCCAAAGGGTTTACAAAAGTTGTTTATCCACGTGCGTGGCAATAGATCGACGTTTTGCCAGTAACTAATTTGACCAAGAAGAAATAGTGCCAAAGCAATAGCGCCTAATGTAAAAACAGCAATTTGCACGGAGCTATTACTTTTACTCAGCACATTACCGCCAAAATCATCACGGATTACGGTAGGTATAGCCTCAGTTTCAATCAGTTCGTCTTCGTCCTCAAAATTCTCTACCTCTGTGTCTTTCCGCTCTTCATTGCTGAAGTCTTGCTTATCATCTATGTTTGTTTGTTCTTCATAGTCTTGTTGGGCATAACTTTCTTCGACTGGATCCTGACCTTCTTCAATATTTTCACGGCCATCAAAAACCGCATCACAAATTCCACAACGTACTAAGCCGTCAGCCATCCCGAGCTGTTCTTCGGTGACACGGAAGATGGCTCGACACTCAGGACATTTCGTAAACATGGAAGTTAAGTTTAAGAGGGTGAGGCTTCAATCAATAACCATTCTTTTTTCGAGTGAATAACATCAAACTTAAAATACGATTGATAAGACTTTTCTAGCTGTACAAGCTGTTCTTCAAGTATACCGGATAAAATTAGCTTGCCTTCAGGTGAAGCACATCTTGCAAATTGCTCGCGTAAACTAATTAACGGCTTTAATAAAATATTAGCAATGATTACATCACAATTGAGCTGATTCGGTGAGCTACCTAAGTTAATTTCTAAAACCTTGTCGTCGACTTGATTCTTTTCGGCATTCATTTGTGTAGCCTGAATCGCTTGAGGGTCATGGTCAATAGCATAGACTCTGCGTGCGCCCAGGTAGTACGCCGCAATGGATAAAATACCTGAACCGCAACCAAAATCCATAACACATTTGTCTTGAATTGAATATTTCGTTAACCAATCTAGACACAACGATGTGGTGGCATGACTACCGGTACCAAATGCAAGTCCGGGATCAAGTCGTATGTTAATCGCAAATGGGTCTGGGCAAGTTATAGGGGTTGGGCAAATCCATAAGCGTTCGCCAAAATGCATGGCTTGTAAGTTTTGTATCCATTTATTTTGCTGATCTTGTGCATCTATTTGTTGTTTATCTAGTTCAATTGCATTGTTTAAGACGTATTCTAATTTTTTTTGTAAATCAAGTTCATCAATGTTGCCGGTAAACAATGCTTTTAGAGTAACGTTTTGCCATAAAGGCATAGAATCTACTTGTTCAATAAAAACAGCATTATCTTCAGCATCTTCTAGACTAATAGAGACTGAACCAAAGTTTTCAAGCAAAATTTCTGCAGCAATTGTTTGAGTGCGATGCAAACGAATACTGATTTCAAACACAATTAAAAGGTGTTTGTGCTTAAGGGTTATTAATAAGCAAAGCCGTTATGAAAGCTTTGACTGGAGATAATGGATATTATGTTTTGCATTTACGAAGGTATCATCCACCATGAGATCTTGTAACAAGGGTATGTTGGTTGTTATGCCATCGATCACGATTTCATGCAGGGCACCACGCATGCGCGTCAAAGCACCTTCTCGGCTATGCCCAATCGCACAGAGCTTGCCAATCATCGAGTCATAGTAGGGCGGGACGTTGTAGCCATTATATAGATGTGTATCCACACGTATGCCGGGCCCTCCCGGGCAATGGAAATGACTAATTTTCCCGGGACAAGGGATAAATTTATATGGATCTTCAGCATTGATACGGCATTCAATGGCATGTCCACGAATTTTAATGTCATCCTGAGCAAAGGTAAGTTTTTCGCCTGATGCGATCAAAAGTTGTTGTTTAACGATATCAATACCCGTGATCATTTCAGTGACAGGATGTTCTACCTGCACACGCGTATTCATTTCTATGAAATAGAATTCGCCATTTGCATATAAAAATTCAAACGTACCTGCGCCTCGATACCCAATTTGTCGACATGCTTCGGTAATAACTGAACCAATTTGTTCGCGTTGTTCTGGAGTAATACCAAATGCGGGGGCTTCTTCAATGACTTTTTGATTGCGACGTTGCATGGAACAATCGCGTTCACATAAGTGAATGGCATTGCCGTGCGTATCGGCTAAGACTTGAAACTCAACATGGCGGGGTTCTTCTAAAAACTTTTCCATAAACAAACGATCATCATTGAACGCTGCACCCGCTTCAGTTTTCGTTAAAGAGACTGCCTCAGTGAGTTCGTCTTCTCTGTGCACCACACGCATACCACGACCACCGCCACCTCCGGCCGCTTTGACCATGATGGGGAAACCAATTTCTTGAGCTAATTGTTTAGCACGATCCATATCATCACCAATGGGTTCAGCGGTACCCGGCACACATGGAACACCCGCTGCTTCCATTGCTCGTTTAGCCGCAATCTTATCGCCCATCATGCGAATGGTTTCTGACTTAGGGCCAATAAAAATAAAACCACTGGACTCAACGACTTCAGCAAATTCTGCATTTTCGGATAGAAAACCATAACCCGGGTGTATAGCCGTGGCATCGGTAACTTCGGCAGCACTAATAATTGCGGGTATATTTAAATAACTTTCTGTAGAAGCTGCAGGGCCTATACATACAGACTCATCTGCCATACCTACATGCATCAAATCTCGATCCGCCTCAGAATGTACCGCGACAGTTTTTATTTCCATATCACGACAAGCGCGTAAGATGCGCAATGCAATTTCGCCTCGGTTGGCTATAACAACTTTTTCAAGCATGGAATTTATTCAATAATGAACAAGGTTTGGCCGAATTCAACCGGTTGTGCGTTTTCAACTAAAATGGCTTTAACAACACCGGCTTTATCAGCTTCGATTTGATTAAGCATTTTCATTGCTTCAATAATACAAAGAGTGTCACCAACACTTACACTTTTACCGACTTCTACAAAAGGGGCTTGGCCAGGAGCCGGTGCTTCATAAAAAGTGCCCACCATAGGAGAATCTACGCTATGTCCACTTGGAACATCACTACTGGCTTCAGGCACAACAGTTTCTGGTGCAGCAGGTACAACTGGTGCAGTAGGTGCAGCAACTGGGGGCATCACAATATGATTTTGGCTGGCACTGCTTACGCCACGACTGATGCGTACGGATTCTTCACCCTCTTTAATTTCAATTTCAGCCACACCTGACTCTTCGAGCAGCTCTATAAGTTTTTTAACTTTACGTATATCCATGATTGTCTCTTATCTGTGATTTACGATTGATAGTGAATACATAACGACGCGTAATTTTTTATTTATTGAGTTTAAAATCTGCAGCCTCAACCGCGAGCTCATAACCTTTAGCACCCATACCTGATATCACACCAATTGCAATGTCGGAAAGAAATGAGTGTTGACGAAACTCTTCGCGTGAAAACACATTCGACAAGTGCAACTCAATAAAAGGAATATCGACCCCTAATAATGCATCCCTTAATGCGATACTGGTATGAGTAAAGGCACCTGGATTGAAAATGATCATATCCACACCATCTGTTTTAGCTTGATGAATACGATTGACCAATTCATGTTCTGCGTTGCTTTGAAAGTCTTCTAAACTATGACCCAGATTCTTAGCAGAACTTTGAGCTCGCTTGATAACATCATCCAGGGTCTCATAGCCATACACTTCAGGCTCACGTTGCCCAAGTAAATTCAAATTAGGACCATTAAGTAAGAGCAATTTGTGCATATTTGAGGCTATCTTGTCGCGAATTGTTGCTAAAATGCTGAGTTATTATAGTAATTCGCCAGTGTACACGAAAGCTCAGATGAATCTAGTTAATTTATCGTCTAAATTACACTTTTACAGATTTTCAACGAAGTTAGCCATAATTTGGCTATATTTTTAAAGAATTTAAGAACAATTTCAGCAAAAAGCGGTCTTAGTTAAGGCTCTGACTCGTTTATTGTAGTTATTTGAAAGCGAAGTAATTCAATGCATATCTTATTCAACTCTTGGTTTCGATACATGAAATTAAATATAGCTGTGCTTGGTGCTCTATTTTGTTTGCATTCCTTTGCACATGCTGAGGAATCGGCTGAGCCGTCACAAACAGCACGTGCGGTTTTTGCAGGAGGGTGTTTTTGGTGCATGGAACCTCCGTTCGACAAACTCGAAGGTGTGATAAGTACTACATCAGGATATACGGGCGGACATACTGAGAACCCAACCTATAAGCAAGTATCTTCTGACACTACTGGTCATTTTGAAGCTGTTGAAATCATTTATGACACAGAGAAAATTAATTATGAAACCCTACTCAATGTATTTTGGCATAACATTGATCCTTTAGATCCTTATGGACAGTTTTGCGATAAAGGAGAAAGTTATCGCACAGCCATTTTTTATTTGAACGATCAACAAAAAGAATTAGCCAATACATCTGTAAGCAAGATTGTAGCATCAGATTATTTTGAGTCACCCATTGTGACCGAAGTTTTACCAGCAAAAACTTTTTATCCGGCCGAAGATTATCACCAAGACTATTACGAAAAGAATCCTCTTCGTTATAAGTACTATCGATTTGCGTGTGGACGCGATAATCGCCTTGAGGAATTATGGGGAGAATCTGCAGGTAAAAGTGGAGAGCTGTTACCAACTGTAGAACAAAACTGACAACTTATTACTTGATAGTTTTTAATAAAACTATCAGCTACTCTGCTTGTATTGAAGTAAAGTTAGTTAATTTAAATTAATAAAGTGTTACCACTTTGTCATTGACAAATGTGTAGCGTGGTTGTTTGTACCAACCATAAAGTAATGCTTTTCGCGGCTCTTTATGTATTTTTTCTTTGTAGATTCTAAGTTCCCCATTCACTGGACTCATCCAAAAATCTAAGTCGTACAGTTTTTTACGCTCCCCCACTACATGAAAATCAGTACATGCAAAATAAGTGTTACTGTTAATAACACGTACAGGGTCGTGAATTTTTACAAATTTTAATTCCAGGACCTCACCTGTTTTTTCATCACGCATACGAAAGATTCCATTTTCATCTACTCGGTCTGCGAGATGGATATCCATCGCTTTTTTAATGTCTTCCACATAAAATTTAGGTGGGCTTTTATCAGTAGTTTCAGGCGGTCTACTATGCTCAATATTATATTGTTCACCGATGTTCTCATCAGTGGCATGAAGATTAAATGCGAACCCTAAGGTTAGCCATATTAGGGGAAGAGTGACTAAATATTTTAATAATTTATATTTTAAAATTAGAGTCCGCATTTGATTATTTCCTTATCGCAGGTTGTTAATTGCTTTCAGCGGCTTCGCCGGCATGCTCAGCTTTCTCGCCTGCATGCTCTTTCTTTTCAGCAGCTTCTCCTGCATGTTCCTTCTTTTCTTCAGCAGCATCACCCGCATGTTCAGCTTTCTCGCCTGCATGCTCTTTTTTCTCTGCGTTTTTACCTGCGTGCTCTCCAGCGTAGGCAACTACTAAAAAGGTAGACAAAAATATAGCGGTTAGTAGTTTAAAAAATTTCATTGTATTACTCCTGTTTAGTTCATCTGTTTTATAAAAGATTGATTAAAATTAATCCTAATTTAACAACTAGGGTTTGCTTTGGTTTCGTGCTTTTTCGACAACACGTTCATAAGCAAGGTTCTGGTTACGAGAACGAAAAGGCTCTAGTAACCATGCCATCGGTGAAAAACATAACTCACGTGCCTCGGGTAGCCCTAATGCATCTATAGGCTTAGTAGTGGCTCCATCTTCCTCTGGCTGAGAATAAGTGCCAAATAGTCGATCCCAAATACTCAAGATGGTTGAAAAGTTTGCATCACCATAGCGTCTGTCTACTGCATGATGTGAAGCGTGAAATCTTGGGGTTACGATAATCCACGATAGCCATTTTTCAATCCAATTAGGAAAATCGATATTGCTATGATGAAACTGTGCGCACAAACTAATTAGAGCCTCGAATAAAAACCATGCCACAACCGTTGGACCCCAAATTACAACCCACGTTGCCTTAACAAGACCAGAAACAATTAATTCAGTTGGATGAAAGCGTAACGCTGTAGTGACATCCATGGCCGTATCTGAGTGATGAGCCTTATGAAAGCGCCATAAAATGGGTACTCGGTGATTGGCGCGATGCCAAATATAATCGAAGAAATCGAGTACTATGATTGACAAGATTATTTCTGTCCAACCGTAAATCTCCAGCCAACGTGAGATACCCCAACCTTCTTCTTCTACATATACCACCCAAAGTAAAAAAGGTACGTAAACAAGAATTCGAATAACAACTGTATTTAAGGCCGCTATGCTTCCGTGAAAAGCGATACGTTTCAGTCGTGAGTCTTGCCACTCACGCGTTGGAAATAAAGTTTCTATCAGCAGGAATAAAAATAGTCCTCCAAGAAAGACAATTAGCTTACCGGTGTCTAAATTGATCTCCATGTGACTACTATAAGTTAAAAGTTATTATTCAGAAATTGAAAAATAGGGCACCAAACCTCAGGTATAGTACGGCCCATCTACACTAGACCGCTGAGATTACTTTTAGCTTACAGAAAATATGGCCACAATCATATTGTGGTTAAAATAGGATCAATCAGTTGTTTAAAGCAATTCTTCCAGTCTGCTTAAAGTTTTCAATATGTGCAGAAAACTTTCCAGCATCCATAAAACCCACTACACGGAAGTTACGCAGTTCATTCCCTGACGGGTCATAGAATAAAATTGCCGGAGGACCAAACAAGCCAAGCTCTTTTAGTAAGGCTTTATCAACGTCGTCATTTTTTGTTACATCGGCTTGTAGCATTACAAAATTATTCAACGATTTTTGTACACCACCATCACTAAACGTGAATGCTTCCATCTCTTTACAAGAAATACACCAATCGGCATAAAAATCTAACATCACGGGACGACCTTCTTTAGCCGCCTGGTTTAGCGCAGTTTGCAGCCCATCCAAACCTTTAATTTGCTGAAAGGGAAGCGCATGTTTAGAACTTGTACTAGAATGCGCGGCATCGTTACTCGCAATTTGCTGAGTACCTGCAATTCCTTGTAGTGGTTGTAACAAGCTATGACTCCCTCCTGCGGCACCAATGACTAAAATTGCACCGTATACCAAAGAGATTAATCCCATACCTTTCCAAAGTTTCGACCAACCGGATGCACCTTCTTTGATTGCATCTAACGCACCTAAGTAAATCGCAGAAACAATCAGTAATGCTCCGCTAAGCAATAAAATAATCGGTGCTGGTAAAATTCGCTCTAACATCCAAATTGCTAATGCGAGTAATAGCACACCAAACACCGCTTTGACGGCATCCATCCAAGGCCCTGCTTTGGGTAAAACTTTTCCTGCTGACGTACCGATTGCTAATAGTGGCGCGCCCATTCCCATGCTTAAGGAAAATAAAGCCACTCCTCCTACCAATGCGTCGCCCGTTTCGGCAATGTAAATTAAAGCGCCAATGAGTGGTGCAGTAACACAAGGACCTACAATCAGAGCCGATAACAATCCCATGATTCCTGCACCCACATACGAACCTTGTTCTTGATTTGAACTAATGCTGTTTAGTTTTGACTGAATACCACTTGGCATTTGTAACTCATAAAAACCAAACATCGCGAGTGAGAGCAATACAAAGATCCCAGCAAACACACTAATCACCCAAGGGTTTTGAAACCATATT
This sequence comes from Gammaproteobacteria bacterium, assembly GCA_965243395.1. GTDB lineage: Bacteria > Pseudomonadota > Gammaproteobacteria > UBA4575 > UBA4575 > JABDMD01. The sequence goes on from CBDEUS010000002.1 coordinate 623,841, forward strand.
TGTATGTTTTCACCTGATAAACCGACAATTACTCCTGCGATGGTATAGGTCACTGCCATCGCTAACACATAAACCAGTGATAAAGAAAATGCTTTAGAGGTTGAGATCTCTTCACCCTGTCCGACAATAATGCTGGAAAGAATAGGAATCATTGGAAATACACAAGGTGTAAACGCAAGTAGTAAACCTAAACCGAAGAAAAAGAAAACCGTAAACCAAAGTTTTCCAGACGCTAAGGTGCCAGCAATTTTATCCTGCTCAGACTGAAATTCAGTTCCTGTTGAAGAAGGACTTCCAACTCCATCGTCACTATCACTTACAGACGTAAGATTAGTTGTGGTTGAATCTAAATTTACGCGCAACGTTTTAGTAATCGGTGGATAACATAATCCAGCCTTAGCACAGCCCTGATATTTAAAAATTAAATCAACTGCACCCTCATTACTCGCTAAATGCGTTATTGGAATTTCTGCATTAAATTCATGATCAATACTTACAATAAGTCCAAAATATTCGTCTTCTTTTTCTTCACCTTCTGGTAAGGGTAATTCACCCAGTTTGATTTGGGATTCATCGGCTGGCGTAACACTAATTTTGTCTTTATAAAGATAGTATCCATCTTGAATGAGCCAATTAGTTTTAATAGTACCTGCATCACCCAGTTTAGCGGTTACTACGAATGCAACATCCGGGTCTAAAAATTCTTCTTCTTCGTCGCCACTTAAACTAGAAAGTGCATTACCTGCTAATGCTGAAGAACTGAAAAATGCAAAAAGTAAAAGTAACGATATGCGTAAAAAATTCATGCTGTTGTGTTTGTTTCTAACCATGATAAAAATTCTTTTGAACCTTTAGTAATTTGAGTCGCTACAATCTCAGGAAGTTCGTATGGATGATGGCTTTTAATATATTCTTCAAGCGCTTGGTAGCGACTATCCATAGTCTTAATGACCGCCAAATACTCAGATTCCTTGCAGAGGTTATTTTCCCATATATATATAGATTGTCCTGCCGGTATTATATTTACACATGCCGCCAATTTTGCCTGCACCATTCCCTCTGCGAGCCGCTGAGCGGTGTCGATATCTGGAAAAGTGGTTAGCACGATGATTGGAAAGCCCATCTTTCAATACCTATCAATTGGTTTCAGGGTAATTGTTGAAGTTTGGGTCAGTTGCCCCCATATTGCCAGTAAATCCCATAACGAGAAATGATATGCCACCAGTTCGTGTTCGAGTGTTTCCAATCTTATTTGCGTTGTTTTTGCTAATACCGATACTCGAGGTTTATTTACTGATTCAGGTAGCAAGCATCATTAATTGGCTGCCCACTATCGCACTGGTTGTATTAACCGCTGTAATTGGGGCTTCCTTGCTGCGCAGTCAGGGTTTGCAGACTTATATACGTTTTAATCAGGCACTGAATGAAGGGCGTTTGCCCGCCAACGAGATTCTTGAAGGGGTCGCTTTGTTGATAGGGGGAGCACTGTTACTTACACCGGGTTTTTTTACAGATGCTATCGGTTTCTTTTGTTTGCTGCCCATCACGCGCAGACCCGTTGTTACGTTTTTAGTCAATCGATTCAACCCCTTAGCAAATATCAATGTAGGCTATTCAGCAGCAACTAGGAATCATTCCTCAAAAGGGCCATCAGGAAACATCTATGAAGGTGAAGTGACCCAGCGACCCAAAGACAACTGAGCTACTAATAAAATCTATAAAATCCTTGACTTCAACATGCTCATTCGTATGATTAGCACTCATTAGGAGAGAGTGCTAACAAGAAAGCACCTAGAGATAAACTATTCAATTTTACAATTTAAGCTTATTTAGGAGGCGTCAATGAAATTACGTCCTTTGCATGACCGAGTGGTCGTCAAACGTATGGAAGAGGAGCGCACGAGCCCGGGTGGGATCGTGATTCCAGACTCTGCAACCGAAAAACCTATCAAAGGCAAAGTGATTGCAGTGGGTAATGGCAAGGTTACCGACAGTGGAGATGTTCGAAAATTAGATGTTAAAAAAGGTGATGAAGTCCTGTTTGGAAAGTACTCCGGCACTGAAGTCAAAGTTGACGGTGATGAATTATTAGTGATGCGTGAAGACGACATCATGGCCGTTATCGAATAAGCATCCTCAACAACATTTTAAATTAAAAGTTATTAACGCATTTAGGAAGGAAAAATCATGAGTGCAAAAGAAGTACGTTTTGGCGAAGACGCCAGACAACGCATGGCACAAGGTGTCAACGTTCTAGCTAACGCAGTAAAAGCAACTTTAGGACCTAAAGGCCGCAATGTTGTTTTAGATAAATCATTTGGTGCGCCAACTGTAACTAAAGATGGTGTATCCGTTGCAAAAGAAATTGAGTTAGAAGACAAGTTTGAAAACATGGGTGCACAGATGGTGAAGGAAGTTGCTTCACAAACTTCTGATGTGGCCGGTGATGGTACAACCACTGCAACCGTATTAGCGCAAGCAATTGTACGTGAAGGTATGAAAGCGGTAGCTGCGGGAATGAATCCAATGGATCTGAAGCGTGGCCTCGATAAAGCGGTTACAGCGGCAGTAGAAAGCCTGCAAACAATGTCAAAGAAATGTTCCGACAGCACATCCATTGCACAAGTAGGCAGTATCTCTGCAAACTCTGATACATCTATTGGTGACATCATTGCTGAGTCTATGGATAAAGTAGGTAAAGAAGGTGTAATTACCGTTGAAGAAGGTAATGCATTAGAAAATGAACTAGAGGTTGTGGAAGGTATGCAGTTTGATCGCGGCTATCTTTCTCCTTACTTCATTAATAACCAAGACAGCATGGCGGCTGATTTAGAAAATCCATTTATTTTGCTGCATGACAAAAAGGTTTCTAACATCCGCGATTTACTACCTTTATTAGAAGGGGTTGCTAAAGCGGGTCGTCCATTGTTGATCGTTGCAGAAGATGTGGAAGGTGAGGCACTAGCAACATTAGTGGTCAACACCATTCGCGGAATTGTTAAAGTTTGCGCGGTTAAGGCACCAGGTTTTGGTGATCGTCGTAAAGCGATGTTGCAAGATATTGCAGTATTAACAGGTGGTACCGTTATTTCTGAAGAAGTAGGTTTGTCATTAGAAAAAGCAAGTCTTGATGATATGGGTAGTGCGAAGCGTGTAGAAGTCTCAAAAGAAAACACCACAATCGTTGACGGTTCTGGTAAAGGTAAAGACATTAAAGCGCGTGTTGAACAAATCAAGGCACAAATAGAAGAAGCAAGTTCAGATTACGATAAAGAAAAGCTTCAAGAACGTATGGCGAAACTTGCGGGCGGTGTTGCAGTGATTAAAGTCGGTGCAGCCACTGAAGTTGAAATGAAGGAAAAGAAAGCGCGTGTTGAAGACGCGTTGCATGCTACACGTGCTGCAGTTGAAGAAGGTGTTGTGCCTGGCGGTGGTGTTGCTTTACTTCGTGCTTGCCACGCGTTGGATGATCTTAAAGGTGACAACCATGAGCAAGACTTAGGTATCGGTATTGCAAGAAAAGCTATGGAAGAGCCTCTTCGCCAAATCGTAAGCAATGCAGGTGAGGAAGCTTCGGTCATTCTTGCAAAAGTAGATGAAGGTAAAGGTAACTATGGTTACAACGCAGCAACAGGTGAGTTTGGAGACATGATTAAAATGGGTATTCTAGACCCAACCAAAGTGTCACGGACTGCTCTTCAAAATGCTGCTTCTGTAGCAGGCTTGATGATTACCACTCAAGCAATGGTTGCTGAAAAACCTGAAGATGATAAACACGACCACGGTCCAGCGATGGAAGACATGGCTGGCATGGGTGGTATGGGCGGAATGATGTAATTTCTCTCATATACTCTCGTAGTAAAAGGCCTCGCTTTGCGAGGCCTTTTTTATGCACGCAGTAATTTCTATAAATAAATTGCATCTTGTACCAATCGGTATATACTGTACCGATTGGTACAATTAGAACAGGAAAGATCAAATGTCAGAAGAAAGACCCCCATTCCCCCCGTTTACCCAAGAAGATGCCATTCAAAAAGTGCGTATGGCAGAAAATGCCTGGAATTTACAGGACCCGCAGAAAATAGCACTTGCTTATTCAGCTGATAGTCGTTGGCGAAATCGAGCAGAATTTTTCAGTGGTCGTGATGAAATTATTGCGTTTCTTAAGCGCAAGTGGGCGCGTGAACTGGACTATCGATTAATAAAAGAGTTATGGACGTATAACGGCAACCGAATTGCAGTGCGTTTTCAGTATGAATATCACGATGATTCTGGGAATTGGTTTCGTGCTCATGGAAATGAAAATTGGGAGTTTAATGACAAAGGATTAATGCAACGTCGCGAAGCCAGCATAAATGATGTGCCGATAAAAGAATCGGAGCGAAAATTTTTATGGGAACAAGGTGCACGCCCCGACGATCATCTTGGGCTTACTGAACTTGGATTGTAAAATAAATGCCTAAAGTGTTTGCTGAACGTAGTGATGTTATTCCGGCATTAGGAGAAGTCTTTAGAGAATATGGATTTGCAGGTGCGTCACTTTCTGAAATAACCGAACGTACCGGGCTTGGTAAAGGTAGTCTTTATCATTTTTTCCCCAATGGGAAAAATGAAATGGCAGAAGCTGTTTTAAATGATATTGATAAATGGTTTAAAGATAATGTATTTACACCATTGCGTGAAAGTGAAGATGCTGTTGCAAGTATTCGCTTGATGTTTGATGAAGTGAATCGGTATTTTAAATCTGGAAAGCGTATATGTTTGGTTGGTGCTTTTGCATTAGACCATACACGTGATCAATTCTCTGAGAAAGTATGCAACTATTTTAAAATTTGGATTAGTTCGTTAACTACTGCATTAAAACTAAATGGGTTAACAAAGAAGGATGCCAAAATGATTGCCGAGGAGGTTGTGGGCGGTATTCAAGGTGCGTTGGTTTTGGCGAGATCACAAGACGACCCAAAAATTTTTGCACGTACAATGAAACGCCTTGAGCAACGCGTAATGGAGCTCATCGATGACTAACGTTTAAATTCTGGTCTAGAATCGACAAGCGTAAATGAATTATAAGAGAGAAAAATGAGAGAGTTTATTAGTGATATCGCATTTACCGATACGGTAAAAAAATTACAAGAAGAAAAAGGTTCTAGATCAATCTATGCTCGCGCTGAAGAATTCGGAGGTTGGGAAAATATTGTCACCACTAAACTAAGAGAATTTCTTGCTGAACGGGATTCTTTCTATATGTCGAGCGTAAATAGCGAAGGTTACCCGTATATCCAACACCGTGGTGGTCCTAAAGGATTTTTAAAAGTACTTGATAAACATACTTTAGGGTTTGCCGATTTCTCGGGTAATCGCCAATTCATTTCTTACGGAAACATACAAGATAATAATAAAGTTTGTTTATTTTTCATGGATTATCCAAACAGAATGAGAATTAAACTTTGGGGCACGGCAGAAATAAAAGAAGAAGATGCTGAATTAAATGAAAAACTTTCTATCCCTGGTTATAAAGCTGTCGTAGAGCGAGCTTATGTAATCCATGTAGAAGCTTGGGATCGGAATTGCCCACAACACATCGTGCCTAGATACACTAAGCAAGAAATTGAAGATTTGGAAATATGCCCCAGTTGTGAGTATAGGGATGTGCGAATCTGAGCCGCGTTCTGGATAATATGAACAGATTAGAGTAAGGCAGTCTAGAATGAAGCTATGTGCCGAAAGCAAACACTAATAATAAATAGCATTAAATTAAATCATGCGTATTGATCCGGCAAGTCATCGGGTAGTCGGGGTACGGTTTGTGCCATCGCCTAACTATGATGAACGCCCGGCAAATTCTCCACTGTCATTAATTGTGATCCATAACATTAGTTTGCCGCCAAATGAATTTGGTGGGCCATATATTGAACAACTGTTTACCAATCAGCTTGATCCAAATGAACACCCTTATTTTAAAAAAATTGCGCAAAACAAAGTTTCTGCACATCTATTGATTCGTCGCAATGGGGAGTTATTGCAGTTTGTGCCATTCAATATGCGCGCGTGGCATGCTGGTGAATCAAACTATAACGGCAGATCTCGAGCGAATGATTTTTCTATCGGTATTGAGTTGGAAGGTGCAGATGAGGTTCCTTATGAACCCGAGCAATACTCTGTATTGGCAAGCTTAGTAGATGCACTACGAATGGCGTATCCATCATTAAACAAACAAGATATTGCAGGACATTCTGATATTGCACCAGGAAGAAAATCCGATCCTGGCCTCGCATTTAACTGGGAAAAATTCAGAGATCTATTGGCCTAACATTATCATTCTTCAATAAGCTGCCAAGTTTTATTGATGTAGCCTTCAATGGGTGCGAAGTTAATTTTATAATTCATTTTTTGGCACTCTTTAATCCAATAACCAAGATACACATAGTTTAATTGTTTTGATTTAGCGAGTTCGATAAGTTTCAATATAGCTAGCGTGCCTAAACTACGATTTTGATATGTTGTATCAAAATAAGTGTATGCTGCCGAAAGTCCTTGAGGTAAATGATCAAAGACCGCAACACTGATTAATTTTTCTTCTAATCTAAATTCTATAAATTGTGTATCGGACCATGTTCCTAGAATAAACTCTTCATAGTCATGTTGAGTGGATAAGGACATTGGACTTTCATTGTGACGATTTTGTAAATATCTCATGTATAAGTCGAAATGCTCTTGTATAAACTTTTTGTCTACTATTTGCATGCTTAGATCTTGGTTTCTTTTTAATGTGCGCTGTTGAGAACGACTGAGATTAAAATCTTTAACGCATACTCGCGTTGGTATACAGGCTTTGCAATCCGGACATTGCGGACGATATAAATGGCTGCCATTACGTCGAAAACCATGGTCGATTAACCAACTATAGGTTTGCGTAGAAATTTCGGTATTGGGATCCGCAAATATATTTATGCTATAGCGGTTAGGTAAATAACCACATGGATGAACTGGAGTTTGATAAAAATCCATCTTTACTTTTGTAAGTCGTTATAATTGCCCATATATATTTTACAAAAAGAATAACAATAAATACCTATGTATAAACAGCTACATGATATTTTGACGGTTATGGGCCGTGATCAAAAGCTTGGATTGTTAGCTAATGGCAACATAGGTCTGGAAAAGGAATCATTGCGAGTAGATTTAAAAGGTAAGCTCTCTCAACAGCCCCATCCACTAAAGCTAGGTTCGGCTTTAACAAACCCATATATCACAACAGATTATTCTGAAGCTTTGTTGGAACTTATAACGCCTCCCATTCAAGGGGTTGCAAATGCGCGCGACTTTCTACACAAAATCCATAAATTTGTATATGCACACTTAGAAGATGAGTATATTTGGGCTGCAAGCATGCCATGTGTAGTTGCCGGTGAAAAAGGGATTCCAATTGCAAACTATGGTAACTCGAATCTAGGTATGATGAAGACAGTTTACCGTCGTGGCTTAGGCCATCGTTATGGAAAAATGATGCAAGTAATTGCGGGAGTGCATTTTAATTTTTCCATGCAAGAAAGTTTTTGGCCATATTATCAAGCTCTCCTTGGCCAAAAACTAAGTAAGCAAAATTTTATTTCTGAGCAATACATGGGGTTGATACGAAATATTCAGCGTTATGGCTGGCTGATTTTTTATTTGTTTGGTGCATCTCCAGCAATTTGCAAATCTTTTTTAAGTGGCCAGCCGAATACTTTAGAAAAGTTTGATAGCAAAACTTACTACTTACCTCATGCAACGAGTCTTCGCATGGGCGACATTGGCTATACAAATAAAAAAGAAAGTGAAACGGGAGTGCAAGCCTGTTATGACAATTTGCAGTCATATATAAACTGTTTAACGAAAGCAATTGAAACACCTTGTCCAGAGTATGAGAAAATTGGTGTAAAGGTAAATGGAGAGTATCGACAACTTAATGCCAATATTTTGCAGATAGAAAACGAATATTACAGTTCCATTCGTCCTAAACAGCCTTTAGTTAAAAATGAAAAGCCTGTAAATGCACTTGCGCAACGAGGTGTTGAGTATATTGAACTTAGGTCGCTGGACCTTAATTTATATGACCCAATTGGAATTAGTGAGGAACAATTATATTTTCTGGAAACATTCATGTTGTTTTGTTTGTTACATCAAAGCCCATTGATTGATAAACATGAACGTGAGGCGATAGAAGATAATGACAGCAAAGTTGCTCATCAAGGTCGTGACCCAAAATTAAAACTTTCGCGAGTGGATCGTTTATCTACGCTGCAAGATTGGGGGCGAGAAATATTAAGCGAAATGCAAGCAATTGCAGCAATTCTTGATGAGCAAAATAATACTTCTGGTTATAGTCGGGCCTTACAAAATCAGCAAGCTGTGGTCGAGGATCTTTCCTTAACGCCCTCGGCTAGAGTTCTACAGGATCTGCATGACAATAATGAATGTTTTTTTGAATTTGCAAGCCGTGTCTCTAAACAACATGAAAATCAACTACGTAACAGTGACTTAAGTGAGAAGGATGCGGATTTTTTCCAAACTAGTGTGCGACAGTCGGTAGAAAAACAAGGACAAATTGAGGCTTCCGACACACAAACATTCGATCAATTCCTGCACAATTATTTTTCGAACACAGTATCTGAACAGGAAGTGACGGTATGAAGAAAGTTGGAATGATCAGTATCACATTACTAGGGATATTTTTTCTTAGTAGCCCAGCACAAGCTGAAATCTTTAAATGGGTCGATGAAAATGGCAAGGTGCATTACAGCGACCGCAAAATGAGCAGCCAAGCGCAACAAATTAATGTCGATACAGGTGCCGCTACTCTAGGGCAAGATTCAAATGTTGTTGAACAACGTTTAATGCATCAGCAAAAGTATGTGAACTATTTGCAGTCCGAGCGTTTAGAGCGACAGGAAAAAAGATTGGAAGCTCAACAAGCTGTTGATAAAAAGAAAAAACTTTGTGCAGCACTACAAGATCAACTTCATAACTATGATCACGGAAATTACCGTTGGTACGATTTAGATGAATCAACCGGTGAAAGAAATTATCTGTCTGATGATCAAATCGAAATTAAAAAAGAAGAAGTACAAAAAGAAATAGCCTCTAATTGTTGAGTCTTTAAATATGCTGGGCATATTCCCAGCATATTCACACATCAATAATTATCTATGATGGCCCGGAGGATAGGGGGCATAGCCCACCTCATAATCATCTCTAGGCCAAAAGCGATTCTCTCGTTCATGATAGTCACTACCACATTCTATAAATCGTTTGTTGCATAGGGTTTCTCGCCATTCGTATTTATAGAAACTTTTCATTACTGCTTTACGTTTAGGATTGAAGTGCACACGTCTTACATGTGAGGTTTGATGCTCTCCAAAACCTGTACCGGCTTCCGCTTGGTCTGCTCCTGCTGATTCATTAGATGATGTGGAATCATTAGAGCGACTTGGTGAACTTGCTTGTGGATTTGGGTTAATTATTTTTTCACGCTTTGTAAAAAAGGGTAATTTTTCTTCATATACTGCGACAGCAATGACACCCATTGCAGAATCATCGCCAAACGCATGAGCATAAGAATCTTCAATATCGGTAAAGTAAAAACGATGAATATCATGAGTGCTAGTGCGCCAACCTGAATAAGTTTGGGTTTCATAAGGACCTAAGATATACATATTTTCGCTATGCTTCAGTGTGGATTGTTTACCAGAAATAATATTTCTACCGTCTACTGCAATGACTAGTCCTACACGTCGATCAGAATAATTGCGAATCTGCAAGGAGTAATTTTCTCCGTTCAGAGCCTCCAGATACGCACGTTTCTCGTTTTTCAAAAAGCGTTGTTTCACAGGATAGATGGGAAAATGAGTACCGTTGTCAGCAATGACATGTATGCCAACTGGCGAATGAGGTGCATATTTACTCGATGCCATGCAGGGAGCTGCTACACTTAGCACCAATAATAAATATAACCACCCATATTCAAGTAGCTTGATTTTCATCTCGTAGGTTCCTTTTTTGATTAAGTTAATAAATTACGGGTTCTAAGCTTATTAACGTCACAATCAAATAAATGGGTTAAACAGACTAGGAAATATTTTGCAGTTAGTTAAAAACACTCCAGTTATTAAGGATTTAGTATTAATTGGTGGCGGGCATAGTCATGTGGCGGTGTTGAAAAAATTTGGTATGAAACCATTAACGGGTTTACAAATTACCTTAATAACACGTGATGTACACACCCCGTATTCAGGTATGTTACCGGGTTATATCGCCGGACATTACAGTTATGACGAAAGTCATATCGATTTGCGCCCACTAGCAAAGTTTTGCGGCGCAAGACTAATTCATGCTCCTGCAACTTATATTCAGCTTGAAGAAAAAAATGTAATTTGTGGTGATCGCCCACCTATTCGTTATGACGTACTTTCAATAAATACTGGATCAACTCCATCACATATCGAAGTACCTGGTTCAAAAGAACATTCGCTCGCCGTAAAGCCTATCAATGAGTTTTTGCAAGGTTGGGATGAACTAATGCAACAAGTGTTAGCAAGCAAGGGAGAGTTTAAGGTAGTTGTTGTGGGTGCAGGTGCAGGAGGAGTGGAAGTTGCACTTGCTACACAGTTTCATTTACATAATTTACTTCGTGAGAATTCATATCCACTTGATAGTTTGCAGTTTGATTTAATAGCGGGTACAGGCCCTGTATTAGCTACACACAATACTTCTATACAAAAACGATTTCGTCGTGTACTAGCAGAGCGTGAAATCACTTTACATAAAGGAAGTAAAGCTAAACGTGTAAATGCCAATGCTATTGAATTAGACAACGGCCAAATATTGCAAGCTGACGCCATTATCTGGGCAACGCATGCATCTGCTCCTGGTTGGTATAAGGAATCAGGGCTGGCTGTCGATGAACGCGGATTCGTTGCAGTGAATGATTCTTTGCAATCCATTTCTCATGTAGATGTTTTTGCAGCGGGTGATATCGCTTCAGTTGTGGATTATCCGCGTCCTAAATCAGGGGTATTCGCGGTTCGGCAGGGTCCTCCTCTATATAAAAATATACGGCGAGCGCTCACCAATAAACCTTTAAAAAGACATGTTCCTCAAATTAGTTTTTTAAGTTTGATCAGTACAGGAGATAAATGTGCAATTGGCTCTAGAGGGATCTTTACTTTTGAAGGCGCATGGATATGGAAGCTTAAGGATTTTATTGATCGTGAATTCATGCGTAAGTATCAACAACTTCCAGAAATGGATGAGGAGCCTGAACCATTAAATAGCGAATTAGCAAATAAAGACACATTAAAAGAAATTTCTGCGATAGCGATGCGCTGCGGCGGTTGCGGTGCAAAGGTAGGGAGTAATGTACTTAGTCGGGTTGTGAATCAACTAACGACGATAAAGCGTGATGATGTGGTTTTAGGTTTAGATGCACCAGATGACGCTGCAGTTTTGCAAGTGCCTGAAGGGAAAGTGCAGGTGCAATCTGTAGATTATTTTCGTTCATTTATTGATGATCCTTATGTATTTGGTCAAATTGCAGCGAATCATAGTTTAGGCGATGTGTTTGCGATGGGGGCAGAAGCACAAGCTGCGATGGCTATTGCTACCGTGCCATATGGGAAAGAAGAAGTAGTGGAACAACAATTACAGCAGATGATGCAAGGCGCATTACAAGTCCTTAATCAACATAATGCTGCGCTTGTTGGGGGTCACTCTAGCGAAGGTGCTGAATTATCATTTGGTTTGAGTGTTACAGGTTTAGTTGAAAAAGAAAAACTTTTAGCTAAAAGCGGAATGCAAGATGGTGACGTTATTATCCTAACCAAACCAATTGGAACCGGAACTTTATTCGCAGCGGATATGCGTGGAAAAGCAAAAGGACGTTGGGTCTCTAAAGCAATTGATTCGATGATTCAATCCAATCATTCAGCTGCACAATGTTTATATAAATACGATGTGCATGCTTGTACAGATGTAACAGGATTTGGTGTATTGGGCCATTTAGTAGAAATGTTGCGAATAGGGGGAGTGGATATATATATCGATATTAATTCTTTACCTGTTTTAAAAGGTGCAATTGAATCGATGCAGCTTGGGATTTTTAGTTCTTTGCAGCCTTCAAATGTTCGTTTACGTAGAGCGATTAAAAACCAAGAGCAGGCCGTTACACATACCTATTATCCATTATTGTTTGATCCGCAAACTGCAGGAGGTTTGCTTGCAAGTGTTCCTAAACAATATGAGCAAGCCTGTATTACTGAACTGCAAAATCTAGGCTACTCAGAGGCATGTACGATTGGTTATGTTGAGAAAGAAGGCGCTTCAATTGAAAGCATTCATATAAATCTAGAATAAACCTAATTAATAGCAAAGTATGTATAAAGTTGCTTGGCTTGGTATTTTTTTCATAGTGTTTATATGGTCTGCAATTCATCCTAAAGACCAAATCACTTGGTTCTTTGAAGTGTTACCGGCAATTATTGGAATTGTTGTGTTAGTAATTACATATAATTCTTTTCGACTGACACAGCTATTATATATTTTAATTTTGATTCATTGTGTAATCTTGATGGTTGGCGGTCATTATACTTATGCAGAAGTGCCATTATTTGACAATTTTAAAGAATGGTTTGGGTTTGCTAGAAATAATTACGACAAGGTAGGACATTTTGCTCAAGGTTTTGTCCCTGCACTGATTACGCGAGAGGTTATTATACGTAAAAACATCATTCCAAATTCTTTTTGGCAATATTTTTTCTGTATTAGTTTTTGCCTTGCTTTTAGTGCATTTTACGAACTCATAGAATGGTGGGCAGCGCTTGCAATTGGAGAAGGCGCAGATGCGTTTTTAGGAACGCAAGGTTATGAATGGGATACGCAGTCTGATATGGGTTTAGCCTTGTTAGGTGCGATTTTTGGTTTGCTTACTTTGTCCAAGTTACATGATAAGCAATTGGTTCAAATAAAGTCCTAGAGCAAAAGAAAGCCCGCGAAGAGTTGTGTGAGCGGGCTTTCCTTGTAGGCTTATGTTTTGGTTGTGGTGTTTTATGAATCGAATCTTGCGTTTTGCTATTAATTTGTCTCGTTGAGTAGTGTTCTACTTTTCCAAGACATTGATATTAAGTTACGCCAGGTCGATTTGCATGTATTGTTTGTTAGCCTACGATATCAAACAATTTGTAAAACACCTACAGTTCATACCCTACGACTTGTGATAAGCATGTACAATTAAAACTTCATTATGTTGTTAATTAGGAGCTTTAATAGATTATTTAGCTGATGATTTATTAGAGATTCGCCATTTATTTGGCAAATGAAATAACTCTAGATCAAAAGTCAACGTTGTTCGGCTACTATGTGTACAAACATGGCCAGGGTATTCACAATTTATATACTCGAATACCAGCACCAAAGTTATACTTTTATATTTGATTAAATTTTTTTATAAACATTCAACGTTTTGCGTGAAATTATTTATTGTAATCTCAGGTCATATCAAAGTTAACGTTAAAAATTAAGGGAACTTCAATATGCATAAAATAATATTTTCCTTAGTCCTCCTAGTTTTCCTACTACCTGTTACGTTTTCTGCCTATGCGGGAGGCGGGGGTGCTGGAGGACTCAACAATAATTTTACCAAGTTAGAATTAATTCTTCATGAAGATTCTATTGACACTTCAGAGGACTTGAACAATTTAGAACCCGGCTTGTATGAATTTCGCGTGAAAAATGAAACCAGTGAAAAAGTTGAATTTGTTATTCAAGATCTAAAAACAAGTAAACAGCTAGCTAAGTTAAAGATAAAACCAAATAAAACAAAAAAATCTCGTGTGAAAATAACTGAAAATGGCTTTAAATACCAAAAATCCAATGGTAACTGGCATGAATTTGCTGTGAATTAGTTAGATGATTATTGATTGATATATCAATAATCCTGAATCATGTTAGTGCTATGGCAAAAAGTCACAAACATTTTTCAAAATTTAAGCTATTAAGTTATGTATTAGCAGTAATAGTTGCATTTCTGTTTTTAGAAGTCTCTGCACGTTTCTACTTTAGCTCAACAGATCTTTTATACCTGCCATACTATGGTTTGTCGAACGAGCAACATAATTTTTTAATATGGAAAAATCGTCCAGAAAATAATAAATACAGTACAACAACGAGTCCGTACGCTTTTGATATTCATGATGAGCAACTTGGCTGGAAAGTTAAACCTAATGCTAAGGTAAAACATATCAAACCTGGCTTGTGGGATGTATCAATCTCCACAAATAAGCATGGTCTTCGTGGTAAAAACCCAGATGATTTACTTAATTTAAATAATACCATCAGAATTGGTTTTATTGGAGCTTCGCAAACTTTTGGTGAATCGGTAAATGATAACGAAGTTTATGTCTCCCTGTTAGACAAAAAACTAGCAAATGCTCAAGTAATAAACTTTGGTGTACGCGGTTACGGTACAGATCAAATGCTGCTTTATTATGAAAATGAAATTAAAGATTATGCATTGGATGTAGTAGTCTTAGCTTTTGCGTTTCATCATATACCTAGAAATATAAGCAGCTTTACTTTTTATGCAAAGCCATATTTTGTGAGAAACGAGACAGGCCTTAGCCTTGCAGGTTCGCCTATTCCTAATCAATATGATCTTTTTGATCATGATGCTGAAGTCGATCAAATTCCATTTATAAATAAAAGTGTAATAATGCGGGTAATTTTAAAATACTTTAGGAATTACCAGGAGAATAGTATTTATACTGAGAACAGCAAAGTGTGGGAACTTACAAAAACCGTAATAAAACACTTTGCCAATTCTGTGCAACTAAATAATACACACTTCATTTTGTTAAATATTGAACATAACTACTCACAGTTAGAAAAAGACTTTGAAAGCTTAGGAAAAGAGCTTGGTATTTATACTATAAATTTAGGGCCAACAATCCGTAAATCATTAGCGGCAGGCGAAGAAATTCAAATACATAAAGATAATCATTGGTCCGCCTTGGGACATGAAAAGATTGCAGACGCTATCTATACAGAATTATGCAACATCAAGCAGGTAGTTAAATGTATTTAAAAAGATGTTTATGCTTTAAAATAGTGTATACACAAACGGCGCAACAATCGGTACAGCTTGCGCAAGTATGAAGAAGAATGACAATGGTAATAGAATAATGACTAAGGGAATAAGCCACCAATAACCACTTTTATGTAAACCTACAATAAGCTCTAAGAGAGTGCTTAAATAAGTATTCGTTGATTGCGTTAATTTCATTTTGTTTGATTATTTGCGTACCATAACTTAAACGTATACACGGTTTTCTACTACCAAACAGTCTAACTGGCTTTTTTGCAAAAGATCAAATGCTTGCTTTTCGCCTCTGACCATTGGTTGACCTTGAAGATTTAGAGAAGTATTCAATAGTATCGGAATACCTGTTTCTTCTCCAAATCTTGAAATTAATTTATGAAACAATGGGTCAATATCTTTATCCACAACTTGCACTCTGGCGGTGTTGTCGATATGTAAAGCTGCAGGCATAGAGCCCATTTTATCTTCTAGTGCAGATACTGATAACAGCATGAACAGAACAGCCGAATCGCCTCCTTTTGGAAGTTTGAAAAACTTACCTGCATGCTCTTTTGTGATGGCAGGAGCAAACGGTCTAAACATTTCTCGATGCTTTATGTTTTTATTAATATGTTGCTTCATTTCTACATTACGTGGGTCGGTTATCAAACTACGGTGTCCTAAGCTACGAGGACCCCATTCAAATTTCCCTTGTACCCAGCCAACAGTTTCTTGGTTTACTAGCTTGTGAATGACATTGTCAATTAACTTATCTTCATCAGACATTTCTTCCGAAAGCGCTTGAAGCATATCAGTTGTCGTCGCTTGGACACTTTCACCTAAAAAAGCATGTTTTTGTGTAAAACGTTTTTTTTCATTTAGTTCAACATGATAAATATATAAAGCTGCACCAAGTGCACCACCCGCATCTCCTGCTGCAGGTTGAATAAAAATATTTTCAAAGGGGCTTTGTTCCAATATTTTACTATTGGCGACCACGTTTAATGCCACACCGCCAGCTAGACATAAGTTTTTTGAAGGAACTTGAAGGTATAATTGTTTTACAAGTTTGAGCATACTTTCTTCTAATACGAGTTGTACGCTTGCAGCTATATCAGCGTGCTTGGTATTACCATTCTGATATAGGATGGGTTGTTGAGGTTTGCGTTCATCGCCTAATAATTTTGTAATTTTAGGACCAAAACTTTTATCCGGGTCAAAAGGGTATCTAAAAGCAGAAACATCAAGTTCAAAACTTCCATCATTAGAAAATTCCAGCAAAGACCGAATTTGATCTTGATAAGTTGGTTTGCCATAACCAGCAAGGCCCATTACTTTTTGTTCTCCTTCGTTAACCTGAAATCCAAGAAATGCAGTAATCGAAGAATATAAAAGGCCAAGTGAATGTGGAAAATGTAGTTCAGAGATGATTTTTAAATAATTTTCTGACCCCTTGCCAAAAGTGGTTGTCGCCCATTCGCCAACACCATCAACGGTTAAAATAGCAGCATCTTCGTAAGGTGAAGGAAAGTAGGCGCTGGCTGCATGAGATTGATGATGTTCCGTGAAAAGAATTTTTTTTGGCGCGACTCCAAGTTCGTTCGCAATACGATTTTTTAACCAAAGCCTATCACCAAGCCATAAAAACATTGCTCTACTGAATGCTTTTGAAGAGCGGGGAAAATGTTTTAAATGAGTAACCAGTATTCTTTCAAATTTACGCAATGGTTTTTCATAAAAAACGATCCAGTCGATTTCATTTATCGAGACACATCCTTCTTGCAAACAGAAATTAATCGCATTAATTGGAAATGATGGATCATTTTTTATTTGTGTGAATCTTTCTTCTTGCGCAGCTGCTACAGGAAACCCATCTCTAATTAGTGCAGCAGCGGCATCGTGATAAAAAGCAGATATGCCCAAGATATCCAATGTATTACAACTTAACTTTAGTATTGAGATTGACCTTGTTTAAGGTCTTGGCTCAATTTTTGCGGGCACTGCCAGCCTTTTTTTGAGCGACTTAATTTTGATGAAATTGCAAAAGGGACGACTATTGTAAAGTAAAGAATATAGAGAATGAGATGCCCTATTTTTTCACCTATTTTTGAACTTTTGCGTTTAATACTATTTAAAATGCGTGCTTTTTTTGCAAAAGACAAAGCTTTTTTTACTTGCTTGGATTTGCCTTGATTTTTCCATTCAGCGAGAAATTTACCTGTATACGAAACATGATAGCGTTCATCTTTTAATATTCTTTCAAAAATTTTAAATGTTTCAGGATCATCATGTAATAATTTATGATGTTTGCTGAATATTTTTTCAGCTTTTGCTTCAGCGACATTCAGCATAGCAACATAAGTAATTTCACCTAATTTTTCATAATTTTCACCTGAAAAAAAGTCATGCGAATTTAACTCAGTTGAAGTTTTGATTCTTGATAAGTTATAAAGTTTATCTGGCTTTTTATAAATACTCGATGTGTTTGGTTGCAGTTTCCTTAATTTATGTGCTTGTGCGCTAAATAGATGACCATGTTCTAACTCATCTTTAGCGTGACGCTCTAAATGTTTTCGCAGCTTAGGATTGTCAACATATGGTAGCGCACTGAGTATAGATTTTCCTGCATCCATCTCTGTTTGAGCAAAGCTTTCTAAGGTTTGAATTTTCCGTTCGGGATTAGACCATGCTCTGCGGTGGCGCGCGTAAAACATTAAATTTGAAATAGTCATTAAGAAATTTATAGTAATTGGTTTCTATAGTTAGAAGACCTTGAAAATAGAATTCTTATTTCATATAATTTTGCTTAATAATTTTTTCATATTGTTTTTTTCTTTTGTGTATGTAAATAGGCTAGATTTGGCTTTACATGCTTTTTCAAGCTTATTTAAGAACTTGCTATCAGATTCAGCTTTCAGTAACAGCTTACGCAGGCTCTGGGTATCGCCGTAAGGATAATAACCAGGGTAATTTTTTCCTAGTAAACCAACTGATCCGGCAATATCCGAGGCAATTACCGGCATTCCTGCCACACATGCTTCTGAAATAACGTTCGCACCGCCTTCCATTTTTGAACTTAATACCATTACATCAGCATGGGCATATTGTTGACGAATTTTCCAATGAGGGACTTCGCCATACCAGTGATAACGCTCATTGGAAGTTGCTTCTTTTTCTGCGCGCTTGGCCCAAGCCGAGGTATGGGCTTTTCCAAATTGCAGAATTCTAATCCGAGATTCATTAGGTAATTTTCGTACTGCATAAGCTGCACGTAATGGATCTTTTTCTTCTCTCAAGTGTCCTATCACACACGCATCAAAGTACTTTTTGTTTTTATTGATAGATCTTCTTACGGAATTAGCTGATTGATAAATCACATTTACTTTTTTTCGATAAGTCTTGGGGATTGCCAAATGCGCTAAGTCATGCAGTGAAATTAATGCATCGGCATTTTTTATAGAGCGTAGTGTGGGTTTTGGATGTGAGTGAATAAATCTGTATAAGTCAGTACCTGTTAAAGCAACAATTAGCGGTTTTTCTGGGTAATGTTTACTAAACGTATATATTGAATTCGCACTGCGCCATGCATGCAGTGCAAGCATTAAGTCTGATTTATTACATAGATGTCGTATATCGTCCTGACTATTTTTAACCAAAACCTTATGCCCTAGATCGGTTAATATATTTTTCCAACGCACAGCGGTAACACGATTACCTGCACGAGCACTTGGTAAAGCTGGAGTAATGAGAAGTATTTTCATAGATGTAAAATAGTTAGCACTATTGTAAGGTTATAAAAATCGTATAATTTAAACTTCACTACTTGTAATGAATTATAACAGCGCTACCGCCGAGAGTATTTCCTCTGCGCTATTAGATGCACGCTCCAGGACCTTGGATTTAGTTTCCGGGCTAAGTGATGAACAGCTTATGGGCAAAATTTTGCCTACGATCAACCCATTAAGATGGGAGATAGCTCATGCCGCTTATTTCCATGAAATTTGGGTATTACGTCATTTGGGCAAGCAAGCTGCTGTACGTGATGATGCAGACGCACTATTTGATTCCATCGGTATTCAACATGATGATCGCTGGAGTTTGCCATTACCCAGTTTGCAAGACACTTTCGAATACATGAATAATGTATTAATGCACGAGTTGGAATTGTTGAGAAATATCGAACTGAATAATTATGCTAAGTATTTTTATTTATTAGCTCTATTCCATGAGGACATGCATAACGAAGCATTTATTTATACACGCCAAACGCTTTCTTACCCCAGACCAAATTTTGTTGAAGAAGATAATTTAAGTAATGATGTTAAAGAAAATAATGCAACAATAAACTACGAAGATATCCCAATCCCTGGTGGAAGATTTACATTGGGTGCTGAGCGTAACGAAGAATTCATTTTTGATAATGAAAAATGGCAGCACGAAGTGGAGGTGGCACCGTTCAAGATTGCTAAATACGCAGTAAGCAACGAGCAGTATTTGGAATTTGTAGAAGCAAATGGTTATTTACAAGAGAAGTATTGGAATGAGCAGAGTTGGCAGTGGCGTCAGAAAAGCAATCTACTGCATCCCATATATTGGAAAAAAGATACAGATAGAAGGTGGTACGTAAGGAAATTTGATCATTGGCAGCCTATACATTTAAATCATGCTGTCATACACGTCAGTTGGCATGAGGCTCAAGCATTTTGCAAATGGGCTCAGCGTCGTTTACCGACTGAACAGGAATGGGAATTTGCTGCAGCATGTAATCCTAGTTCAACAAAGAATAATTATTTTCATAAAAATTTATATCCATGCGGAGATGAACTTAATTCCACGCATATGAATTTAGATTGTCAGCATTCAGGTACGATTGATATAACAGATTATGCTGAAAGTGATAGTGCCTTTGGATGTAGGCAAATGTTTGGCAATGTTTGGGAATGGACTACATCCACGTTTAATCCTTATCCAGGTTTTTCACCGGATTGGTATACAGAATATTCTCGTCCTTTGTTTGGTGAAACCAAAGTATTACGTGGTGGAGCATGGACAACAAGAAGTCGAATGATGCGTAATACACTCCGTAATTATTATGGGCCTGATCGAAATGACGTATTTGCAGGTTTTCGTACCTGTGCACTGAATTAAACACTCTACAAAAGTAAATAGTTAATGAAATGGTGGGGTAAATTACTCGGCGGCGCGTTGGGTTACGCGTTGGGAGATTTTATTGGTTTGATCATTGGTGCGATATTAGGACACCAGCTTGATCGAAGAAATAATTCTTTAAGTGGTATTAGATTTGATCGAGGATCTCAAGAGCGCACTCAAGCTGCATTTTTTAATGCAACATTTTCTGTATTAGGTCATATCTCAAAAGCGGATGGAAGAGTCTCTCCAGAAGAAATTCAGCTAGCAGAACAAGTTATGCAACAGATGCGCTTAAGTAAAGAACAGCGTTCGGCAGCCATAGATTTGTTTAATCAAGGCAAGCAAGCCGATTTTAATTTGGATGAAGCGTTAGTTGAATTCCGTGATAGATGTAAAGGTAAAATTGCATTGATACAGATGTTTGTTGAAATCCAATTACAAGCGGCTTATGCAGATGGCACTAAAAATAGCGGTGAAGAAAAAGTCTTAAAACATATTTGTAGGGTATTAGGCTACCCTGAAGCACTTCTAGCGCAGCTTGAGTCTATGTTATTTGCAAGTAGGCGTAGCCGTCAGTCTTATGGGTCAAGTCAAGCCTATACATCTTCATCTGCGTTGGAGGATGCATATAAGATTATTGGTGTAGATAAATCTGCCAGTGATGCTGAAGTAAAAAAAGCTTATCGTAGGCTAATGAGTCAAAATCATCCTGATAAGTTGATTGCTAAAGGGCTGCCTGAAGAAATGATCGAGATTGCCACGAATAAAACACAAGAAATTCAAAAAGCTTATGACTTGATATCAGAAAGTAGAAGTTAGTCTGTTAATAAAGATTATTCTAAGAAAGATTTTAATTTTTCTGATCTTGATCTGTCGTTCGGATAGTTGTAGTAGACAACTAGGCAATTACCTTGTAAAAGTTGTCGGTTATCAAAATGTTCACAATGCAAAGCGTGGTATTATTTCTTAATTAGACTAAACAATCCCACCGTAGCACCACATAAGTGTGTAAACCTGCCTTTATTGAAGGGGCTTATAAATGAACATTTCGGAATATTTTCCTAAAGAAGAATTTGCGCAACGTTGTGTATTTGTAACGGGTGGCGGTAGTGGTATCAATCTAGGAATTGCAAAGTGCTATGCGGCTGTTGGTGCAAAAGTTGCGATATGCGGTCGCGATGAAAATAAACTTGATCATGCAAAAAATGAACTAGAGGAATTAGGCGCTAAAACACATGCTGTTGTAGCTGATGTTAGAGATTTTGATGCCATGCAAGATGCTTGTGATGAAATCCAAATTGCGCTCGGGAAAATTTCAGATTTAGTGTGCGGTGCTGCAGGTAATTTTCTTTGTCCCGCGAATGAAATGAGTGCTAATGCATTTCGCACAGTAGTAGACATTGATTTAATGGGTAGTTTTAATGCAAGTCGCGCTGCATTTGAACAACTTAAAGAAACAAAAGGAAGCGTATTAATGGTCTCTGCAGGGCAGGCCTATATGCCTTATTCATATCAAGTGCATGCAGGTGCGGCTAAAGCAGGTGTAGAAATGTTGGCAAAAAATTTAGCACTTGAATGGGGGCAATTTGGGATAAGAGTGAATAGTGTTGTCCCAGGGCCTATTGAGGATACTGAAGGAGTTAAGCGGCTCACAAATGAAACGCAAAAACAAATGTTGTTGCAATCCATTCCATTAAAGCGTCTGGGTCAGGCTGAAGAAATTGGTCAGGTTGCAGTGTTTTTATCTTCTAAAATGGCGGCCTATATTACCGGCACACAAGTGGTTTGCGATGGAGGAATGAACTTAGCTGGTTCAGCATTGTTTAACATGGCAGTTGACCAGGGAGGAAAAACGAACCGCTAAATTGTTTTTTGTTTTCACTTAACTGAGTCGGGATGATACTCCGTTTCAAACATGGCCCATACCGCTAAAAAGAATGCAGCAATTATAGGTCCAATTACAAAACCCGATAAACCAAAGAGACCCAATCCACCTAGAGTACTCAATAGTATTAAGTAGTCAGGCATTTTAGTATCACGACCCACTAAAATAGGGCGTAAGACATTATCAATCATGCCAATAATCAATGCGCCGACCACTAATAAGATTACACCTTTGATAATTTCCCCGTTTGCAAAAAATATAATTGCGGCAGGTCCCCATACTAAAGCTGATCCTACAGCGGGTAAAATCGATAAGCCGATCATTACCACACCCCAAAATACAGCAGATTCTATACCAAGGAGGGCGAACATAATTCCACCCAAGGTTCCCTGGATAATACCAACCACTAAAGTACCTTTAACCGTAGCTCTAGAAACTTCGGCAAACTTAGATAGTAAGTGGCGCTCTGCGTCATCGCCTATAGGCAGTACTCGTATGATAAGTTCGACTAAATTTTTGCCATCACGCAGAAAGAAAAATAATAAGTACAGCATTAAAAAAAATAGTATTGTAAAAGTTACTGCGTTTTGACCAATATTGAGTAAATTTGTCGCGACCCACTGACTTGTATTTAATGCGGTATCTGAAAATCCTTCTTTGAGTTTTTCAAAATCAATTCCAACTTTACCGAGTAAATCACTCACTACGGGTAAACTACTTTGTACCCATGCAATGGGTTTAGAAAAATCATAAACCCCATCACGAATATCGCTATATAGGTCAGCGCCTTCATTAACAACAGCTATAGAAAGTGTAGTTGCAGGTACTACTACTGTAATCAAGATCAATAACAGAGTTAACAATGCACTTATATTATTTCTATTCTTAAGTTTTTTTAGAATGAATTTGTGTAATGGTGCAAAAATGATTGCAAAAGTTATTGCCCATAGAATCGGCTCAAAAAATGGTTTAAGAATAAAAATAAAGGCTAGTGTTGCAGCTACTAAGAGCGTGAAAAAGAAGATGTGCTTAATCAAAATAGAAACTTTTATATCGTTGCGTTTTCAGTTTGACTATAGTTTGTTTGCTTGCCACCTAATTGTAGCAGACTAGGTAGTAAGATCAGTGTAAATGCAGTGCTTACCAGCATTCCTCCAACAATGACGCCGGCTAGCCCTTTATATAATTCAGTTCCTGCCCCTGGAATGACCAATAGAGGTAACATACCAAAAATACTGGTTAGAGTGCTCATGAGAATAGGTCGTAGACGTATGCGTACAGATTCTCTTACTGCATCATGACGCGATTTACCTTCACGCTCCGCCACACGCGCTTGATGGACCAATAAGATAGCATTGTTTACAACCAGTCCCAATAAAATTATGAAACCAAGCATGGTTAATAAATCTGCCGGTAATTTTAAAATTTGTAACATTAGAACACCGCCAACGGTAGCCAATGGTAAAGCTAAAATAACAAGCAGACTATCTGTAAAGGATCGAAATAACGCACTGATTAAGAGATACAGAATGACCACTGCAAGAATAAAACTACTCGTAAAACTTTTTATAGCAGTTTCTAATTTATCCGCAGATCCACTAAGACGAATTTCTCCATCCTCCGGTAATTGCGATTCCATCAAAGGCACAATTTCTTGTTGAATTTTTTCTATAGCAATTTCCAAAGGCATATCTTCTGGAGGGCGCACTTCCAAGGTTACGGTTCGTCTTCGATCTAGGCGACGAATTCGGTCGGGGCCTGCAGTGCGTTTAATTTCTACTAATTCACTCACAGGTAGTACACCCCCATTAGGCGTGTACATTGGAATTGCGGCGAGTTCTTCCGGAGTCTCCCAAGGTTGTACTCGAGTGATAATGTCTAGTTTTTCTTCACCATTAAAATATTCGCCTACAAATAAACCTTGTCCTAATAAGCGCGTTACATTCGCCATAGTTTCGCGATCCCAACCTGCTTCAATCAGACGATTCTCATTGGGTAAAAGCTGTAATTCGGGTTCAGCTAATTGAAGTCCTGGTCTTGGTCGTGCGCGTACACCTTCAAATACTGTTGGAATTTTGAAAAATCCAATTCGCGCCGCGCGCAATAAGCTATCAATATTACTGCCTTGAATATTAATATCGATTTCTGTGCGTCCACCTACACCACTAAACAAAGAAGCTTTTTGTACAACTGCAAAGGTATCCGGGAACCCACGAATGGAATTATTTACAACCTCAAGTGTTGCATCTACGTCTTTTTTGTTCGCATTTTCTGCACGTGCACCTAAAAACATAGAATTAGGGTTCGCAACGAAAAAGTAATGTTTTAATTTTGGTTCTTTAGTTCCATCAATATAGGGTTGCATTCGTTTAGCGATAATATTACCCATTTCTTTTTCGATATGGTCAGTATTTACACCAGGCGGAGGTATGACAATGCCAAATACTAAATTGCGGTTTCCAGAGGGTAGATAATCAGTTTTTGGGGCAGCTAAAAATGTCAACAATACTGAAACTGTAACTAACCCAAAAATCCAAAAATATCGTTTTGTAGGTGTCGAGGTAATTGCCATAATAGAATTCGTGGCTTTGTCCCACCATGGCTCATGTTCATCTTTTAAATCTAGATCGCTAGTAAATTTATACATTGCAGTTGGAATGATGAGACTAGCCACAATAAGTGAAGCCGCTATTGCAGCAGAAATAGCGATGGCTAAGTCAGAAAATAATTGACCGCTTTGATCTTTTAAAAAGATTATTGGTAGAAATATTGCAACCGTAGTTAGTGTTGATGCTAAAAGTGCTGGCCACACCTGTCGTGTACCATCAATTGCTGCTTGATAAGCCGATGCACCTCGTTCTCGCAAACGCACAATATTTTCCAAAACGATTATCGCAGCGTCCATCACCATTCCCACCGCAAAAGCCATGCCTGCAAGCGAGATAACATTCATGGTGCGGCCAGCAACATTCATCATCATGAATGTTGTAAATAAGCATAAAGGAATTGTAATAGTTATTATTAAAGTTGCTCGAAGCTTTCTTAGAAACCACCATAAAATTCCTACCGCGAGTAAAATTCCCAGTGCCAAGTTATTTCGAAGCAGCTCAATAGCACTTTCGATGTATACTGTCTCATCGTAAACTTGTTCAATGTTTAAATTGGCGCGTTTAAAAGGGCCTTGTTCAATTTCTTTTACTGCGATACGTAAATCACTCATGGTTTCCAATACGTTCACGCCAGTTTCCCGATAAGCATTTACAGCAATAGATTGACTACCTTTTGTGATTACAAAGTTATTGCGGTCTACTGTACGTACTTCAACATCAGCAATATCACGTAAGGCAATTGGTTTACCGTCGCGCCATTCGAGTATGAGTTCGCTAAGCTCTTTGGGACTTAATGCTCCTGTGTAACGCAAAGTGTAACGACGCTTACCAACATCCGCGGTTCCACCTGAGACATCTTCATTTCCTCCTGCAAGACGAGCAGCTTTGGGTAATTCAATATTTAAACCGGCTGCTTTGTAAGGGTCTACAGTAATGCGTACTTCATACTCATTTCCACCCCGTACTTCAGATAATGCAACTCCAGACACACGTTCGAAACGAGTTTGCACAACTTCTTCAACAAAATCACGATAGGTTTCGATCGCGCGTGGATTATCTTCATTTGGTTTGATAATAAACCACGCAATCGGACGGCCACGTCCCCCTGCGGTACTTAGAACGGGCTCGTCGGCATCTTCAGGATAAGTTGGTACTCGATTTAAACGATTAATTACTTCAATTAAGGCGCGATTTAAATCGTAGTCCACTTCAAAAGTAATGGTAATCTTGCCATGACCTCTGCTCGCTTCAGAAAGTAACTCTTTCATGCCTGGTAGACCACGTAATTGTTTTTCTTGTGGCTCTATAATTTCTGATTCAACTTCTTCTGGTGCAGCGGCACGCCAATCTGTTTTGATGACGATTTCAGGTTGTTCGACTTCTGGAGTGAGCTGGATGGGTAAGCTAAAGACAGCAAGTACACCAAAAATTAAGACAAGTAGGCATGCAACTAATGTTGCTACAGGATTACTAAGTGCAAGTTTGAGTAAGCTCATGAATCCGCTTGCAGCGGTTTGATAGTGACTTGCATACCAGGTTGTAGGTTTTCACCACCCCGTGTTACGACTTTATCACCTGCTTGGATGTTGCCGATGATTTCAATAAGATCGTTTTCAGCAATACCTATGTCAATATTGATTCTTTCCGCAATAGATTCAGAGTTTATGCGAAATATATAAGTTCCTTCGCGACGCAAAATCAATGCGTCACGTGGTACTAAAATTGTTTCACGTTCGTGCGCAGTAGGTATTGCAATTCGTAATAAAT
This sequence comes from Gammaproteobacteria bacterium, assembly GCA_965243395.1. Lineage (GTDB taxonomy): Bacteria > Pseudomonadota > Gammaproteobacteria > UBA4575 > UBA4575 > JABDMD01. The sequence continues at coordinate 650,362 of CBDEUS010000002.1, forward strand.
TACCAGCACTCAAGTTTTCATTTGAAGTATCAACACGTATTTCATATAAACGTGATACATCTCCTCCAACAGGAACTATTGCTCGAACTTTTCCTTCACCGACAGATTTACCATGATTGTATTTTAAAGGTGTTCCGATGGTTACAAACTGCAACGCACTTGCAGGAATATGGGTTTGAATTTCAAGATTGCTGGAACTTACAAACCTTACAATGGTATCTCCATCATTTGCCCATTCCCCTGATTGTAATAATCGTTCAGAGATCACGCCATCAAAAGGTGCAGTAACATTAGTTCGTCGCAAACGCTCTTCCGCTTGTACCAAGCGAGCACGCGCAGAAGCCATATTGCTTTTAGCTACAGCTTGATCGGATATAGCTTGATCAAGTTGATTACGCGCAACATTATTATTAGCCAGTAATTTAGTAAATCGTTTTACTTCTTTAGAATGTAAATCGTATTTCGCTTTTTCACTCTGAATAATTGCTTTTTCTTCGATGACTTGCTGTTTAATAAATACATCATCTAATTTGACAACAGATTCGCCTGCTTGAATACGATCACCCACATCGGCTACCCAGGTAATGCGTCCAGCAAGCTCGGCAGATAAGTTTGCATCGTCACGACTGATTACAGTCGCAGAATAAAGTGCAGTAGGCGCAATAGTTTTTTGTACAGCTTGATCGACTACAACAATAGCGGGAGGAGGGCCTTTTCGTTCTTCAGCATGACTGAATGACACGAAGATAAGGGGGATTACAACTAAGAATAAGCGATTCATAAGCTAGATTGTATATGAAGAATTTCTCTTATTTCATAGTCTCTAAAGAATATTTTTACTCTCTAGAATGCAATATAAAAAGTAGGGATTATTACTTTAGGTTAATTTAATGCACCTCCACAACTACTACCTTGACCGGCTGTGCATCCATAACAATGATCGGCAACTGCAATCTCATTTTTTTCAAGGTTTACATCCATTAATTCAGACAAGTGTGTACGTATTTGGTTCTTATGTGGCAACGATAATCCCAACATTTGATTAAAATCACAGTCGAACACATAGCCTTGCCAATCTACGCTTATCATTGAACGACACATCACGGACTCTAAATTCTTTGCACTGTACGCGTCACGTAAAAGCTGCATATATTCTTCAAATTTACCTTTACTAATCAACATACTGCCAAATCTTTGTATGGGCATATTGGTGATAGTAAAAAGCTCATCGAAGCTAATTTCAAATTTCTCAGCTAAGAATTTAGTGTAATCTTTTTTTAAACTTTGCTGTTCAGGAGGTAGCTGAGGTCCTTGAGGGTTATATACAAGAGTTAACTTTAAATTATTTGTTCCTTTTCCATAACCTAATGCATTAAGTTTTTTCAGCCCTCGTATACTTTTTTCAAATACTCCTTTACCGCGCTGTTTATCAACATTTTCTTCAAGATAGCAAGGTAAAGAAGCCACAATTTCAACTTCATGCTGGGCTAAAAATTCGGCCGTATCTTCTTGGTTAGGTTCTTCTAATACAGTTAAGTTACAACGATCCATTACATGGCAATCCATGGCTCGTGCAGATTTAACTATTTCTCTAAATTGTGGGTGTAACTCGGGAGCACCACCTGTAAGGTCTAAGGTGTGTATATTTTGTGCATTTATATAATCAAAAATTACTGAAATATTTTCAGTTGTCATCATCTCTTTACGATTAGGCCCAGCATTCACATGGCAGTGCGTGCAAGTTTGATTGCACTTATACCCTAAATTAACTTGTAGAGTTTCTACTTTATTGCGAGTGATCGCAGGAAAATCTGTTTTTTCTAGTAAATGTAATGTTTCACGCATAAATTAATTTTCTGATTAGTGACGCTGAAAAGCGTGAAATTTTTGTATCCAGTTTAATACGCGTTCTGGTGCGTGTGCTCGTTTCCACTCGCCTGCGGCATACTTATTTGCTTCTGCGAGAGTGGGATAAATATGAATAGTGCCTAAAATTTTATTCAATCCTAGACCATGTTTCATCGCAGCTACATATTCGCTGATTAGATCGCCTGCATGGTCACCTACAATAGTAACGCCTAAAATTTTATCCTTCCCGGGTTTGGTGAGAACTTTGACGACACCATGTGCCTCACCGTCAGCAATTGCACGATCCAGTTCAGCAATATCAAATCGAGTGACTTCGTATTCAATATTATCATTTTTTGCTTGAGTTTCATTTATTCCTACATGTGCAACTTCAGGTTCTGTAAACGTACACCAGGGGATTACAGAATAATCAACGCGGAACTTTTTAAAAGCCCCGAACAAAGAATTAACACTTGTGTACCATGCTTGATGTGCCGCAGTGTGAGTAAGCTGATAAGGCCCTGTTACATCGCCACATGCATAAATATTAGGATAGTTTGTTTGTAAATACTCATTAACTTCAAGGGTGCCGTTTTTGCGCAGTTCTAGGTTTAAATTTTCTTTCCAAACATCACTGCCTCTTGCTTTGCGGCCGACCGCTACCAGTAAAGTGTCAAATGGTAAAAGTAATTCATTACCACCATTTGTACATACAAGGGTATTCACACCATCTTTAATTCTGACTTCACTGGCAGTGTGATGAGTTAATAGATTGATACCATCATTTATTAAGCTCTGTTCAACCATTTCCGCAATTTCTGGATCTTCCATCAACATAATTCGCGGCGCCATTTCAACTAAACTAACATTTGCCCCAAGTCGAGCAAAACATTGTGCGAGCTCACATCCAATCGGACCGCCGCCCAGTACCACCATATTTTTAGGCAGCTCTTGTAAACCCCAGATAGTGTCTGAAGTATAGTAAGTAACTTGATCTAAACCAGGTATAGGAGGAACAAAAGGTTCGGCACCTGTTGCTAAAATAATGTTTTTACTAGTAAACGATTTACCATTTACTTCAACTGTCCAAGGATCTTTTAGTTTTGCTTCACCTTGTAAACACTCCACTCCTAAACCTGTGTAACGTTCAACTGAATCGTGGGGTTCAATATCTTTAATTACGTTTTGAACACGATTCATAATATCCTTAAAATCAAAATCTACCTCAGCTGTTTTAAATCCATATTTTTCAGCTTGTTTCGCTTGAGAAACAAATTTCGCAGAACGAATTAATGCTTTAGAAGGTACGCAACCAGTATTTAAGCAGTCGCCCCCCATTTTATGTCTTTCGATCAGTACAACTTTTGCTTTAACGGCCGCTGCAATATATGAGGAAACTAAACCGGCTGATCCTGCCCCGATGACGGCTAGGTTGTAGTCAAAACTTTTGGGTTTATTGAACCCTTTATAGACACGTTGTGATTTAAGGAAATTGATTATAAATTTTGCAACCCATGGGAAAATAGCCAATAAAATAAACGCGCCCCAAATCTTAGGAGTTAAGATGCCGCTTACAGATTCAAGACTTGCAAGTTGAGTACCAACATTTACAAAAATAATTGTGCCTGCAAGCATCCCAAAAAAACTTGTCAAGACATATGTGATCGTGCGCATGGGAGTGAGCCCCATTAATACATTGATCACAAAGAATGGGAAAATAGGTATTAATCTAAGTGTTAGTAAATAAAATGCTCCGTCTTTTTCTACACCAGCATTAATAGTCCTTAATTTGTCGGCGTATTTTTCTTGGAGACTATTTCCCAATAAATAGCGGGCTAACCAAAATGCGATGGTTGCACCAATCGTAGCTCCAAAAATTACTAGAACTGTTCCTAATAATAGTCCAAATATCGCACCTGCGAGCAAAGATAAAATGCTTGCCCCTGGGATTGAAAAGCTTGTGACTAATACATAAATTACAAAATATATTGCAATACTTTGTATAGGGTTAGCTTGATAAAAATCTGATATTGCTTGCTGTTTAGATTTTATATATGCAAAATCTAAATACTGGTTTAAGTCAAAAATAAAAACACAGGCGACTAGTACAGCAATTATTAATAAGATAATTATTTTTTTCATTTTAATTTAGTTCCTCTAAATATATGGCTAGTTCGCTGCTTTGCTTATAGCTACAATATATTTATACAATCTTCCTTCACTAGTTATAAAAAATGCGTATCGCTACATGTAAATATAATCACCAAGAACACCTGGCGGTCATACAAGATGACTCTGTATTTCTTCCAGCAATGAGTAATAATTGGCCTGCTGAGATCAATAGCATGCTACAAATGATCGATTCTGGCGAGGAATCCTTACAGCAGCTAAGCAAACTTGTTGCAGAATCTGATCAGAAAGAATGGCTGGGACTTTCGCAAATCGAGCTAATCTCGCCCATACCAAGGCCCCGACAGAATATTATGTGCCTAGGCTGGAACTATATAGAACATGTTCAGGAGACTAGTGGTAAGACTCTGGAAGCGCCAAAATTACCTAAATACCCCATCATTTTTACTAAAGCCGCTTCCAGTATGAACGGCCCATATTCAGATATTCCAGTCGATTTAGAGGTTTCTAATAAAATGGACTGGGAGGTGGAATTGGCGGTAGTTATTGGTAAGAAAGGTCAAGGAATCGCCAAAGAAAATGCACTGGATCACGTATTTGGTTATTCGATAATTAATGATATCTCTGCGCGGGATTTTCAAAAACGCCATAAACAATTTTTTGTTGGTAAAAGTTTTACCGGCGCGTGCCCTATGGGCCCTTGGATTGTTACAAAAGATGAAATTACCGATCCACAAAACTTAAATTTAAAAAGCTGGGTAAATAACGAACTTAAACAGGATTCAAATACTCAGTATCAAATTTTTGATGTTGCAACTGTTATCGAAGCGCTTTCAAAAGGCATGGAGTTAGAAGCGGGTGATATTATTGCAACAGGCACACCTAGTGGCGTGGGTTATGTACGCAACCCGCCTGAATATTTAATGCCGGGTGACGTAGTGGAATGTGAAGTAGAAGGAATAGGAAAAATTTCTAACCCGATTATCACAAAATAAATTTACTCCAGCATTTCGCTAATAGCTTGCTGTAAGCCATTTACATAAGTATTTATGGAAAACAAAAAACCATTACCATGTCCACCCTGTAACGTTATAAATTTTTTAGGTTCATTTGCCGCAGCAAAGTTGCGCTGGCTGTGCTCAAAAGGAATGACTTCATCATTTTTGCTATGCGCAATAACAACTGGGGAGTGAATATCCTTTAATTTATCTAGTGTTTCATATTCATGTTTCACAATTAAGCTTGTTGGCATAAATGGATAATGTATTGCAGAAACTTCCGTCATGGAAGTAAAAGTAGATTCCAGTATTAACATTGCAGGCTGAACTTTTTTTGCGAGTTCGGCTGCCGCTCCACCTCCTAAGGACCGTCCTGCAATAATTATTTGATCCGAACTTAAATTTTTTTCTTCAATTAAATACTGCCAAGCGGTATCGGCATCGATATAGATTCCATGCTCACTAGGTTTTCCGGTACTTTTGCCAAAGCCACGATAATCAAGAATTAATATATTCAGATTAAGTTGATTGAAAATTTTAATGGTTTCTAATCGATGCGAAATATTTCCCGCATTACCATGTAAAAATAAAACAGTTTTAGCTGTATGGTTTTGAGTGGGAATATACCAAGCATGTATCTGCTCATTATCTTTAGTATTTAATTTTAGGCTTTCATAATCAAGCCCAATGTCACTAGGGGTAGCCACCAATTCACGTGTGGGCATATGTGGAGCATAGATAAATAACGCTTGAGCAAAATAAATTGCTATGATTGCAGCTAGATAAAATAGTGCAATGGCTAATAAAATCTTAATAAACATTAGTTGGTAAAAGGTATGCTAATTCATCATTTTCAAAAATTTTTCAAAAAAGATCATTCTTGTGCGAGCTGTTGATCTTACTAAGAAAGAGGCCTTGTTTGTAATTTATGAGTGCTAGACGTGGCTAGATAGTTTTAAACGGTCAATTTTTGTTATTTATTAGACTATGGTAATAATATGGTATGGATATTAAGAGACGTGTAAGTGAGATTTTTTCGCAGGAAGCACAAGCGATTTCATCTATACCCATCAATGATGAATTTGAGCGTGCAGTACAATTATTACAAGGATGCAAAGGTAAAGTTCTGACTACAGGGATGGGCAAAGCCGGACACATCGCACATAAGTTCTCTGCAACTTTATGTTCGACTGGAACTCCCGCATCTTTCCTTCATCCAGGTGAAGCGGCACATGGAGATTTAGGTATCATGAAGAAAATGATGCCATCGTTGCATTTTCTACCAGTGGTAAAACTAGAGAAGTTTTGGATACCTTGGCAGCAGGGCGTGGTTTAGGTTTGCATACGGTTATTGGTATTACTTCTCACCCAGATTCTGAACTTCGCGAACTCAGTGATGCGGTTTTAGATATGGGCGTTATTAAAGAAGCTTGTCAGACTGGCCTAACGCCTACTTCTAGTATGGCAGTGATGCTTGCGATCAGCGATGCTATTGCTTTACTACTTATGGAATTAAACGGATTTGGTGCAGAAGACTTTGGCAAGCGCCACCATGGTGGTTACTTAGGGAAAAGAGCTCGCGAAACAAGCTAATCTTTCTAGCAATAATTCATGCTAGGATATTCTCATCTTTAGCAAGTTAGCTGCCTGGCTGATGGGAGTCTACTATGTTACGTAAAATTTTCTTTTTACTTATACTCGTTATTATCTCAAGTTTTTCAGCAGCCTATTCTGCGGATTCAGACAAAGTTGTTATTGCAGAAACTACAACCTGTGCAGATCAAACACTACAGTTAAATGGTTTTGGGACACGAAAAAAATTATTCATAAAACTTTATGTCGCGGCACTATATGTGCAAGAAAAGGTAACGGATGCAAATCAGTTTCTGGAAATGGAAAAAGCATCTTGCATGCGTTTGCATATCACATCTTCTAAAATTACTTCAGAAAAGATGATCAAAGCCACGCGTGAAGGATTTGAGAAATCTACTAAAGGAAATACTGCTCCAATAGAAGGGGAAATTGAAACGTTTTTAGCTTGGCTTAAACAACCGATTAAAAAAGGGGATGTTTTGGAATTTGCATTTGTCCCGCATAATGCTACTCATGTTCTCAAAAATGGTAGCGTACTAGGAGTTATTGAAAGCAAAGAATTTTCTTCTGCATTGTTTGGAATTTGGATAGGAGAAATGCCGGCACAGAAAGATTTGAAAAATAAATTATTAGGTAATTAGTAACATGAGGCGTACATTAACTTTAGTACGCCATGCTAAATCTAGCTGGAAGCATGCCGAACTCAGCGATTTTGAGCGACCTTTAAATAGTAGGGGTTTGAAGAACGCGCCCGAAATGGGAAAACGACTAGCTAAATGTAAATATACAGTAGATAGCATAATTTCTAGTCCGGCCGTGCGTGCAATTACAACTGCGGAACTTATTGCTGGCGAGCTTAATTATAATATCCAAAAAATAGAACAAAACATGCAAATCTATGAAGCAAGTGTAGATATGCTTATAGATTTAGTAACCGCTTTAGATGATAATTTATTTAGAGTAATGCTGGTTGGTCATAATCCTGGTTTTACAGTTTTATGTAACTACCTATCAGATGCTGACATAGATAATATGCCGACTTGCTCTATAGCGCAGATTGAGTTTGATGTGGATCAATGGGATTTTGTATCAGCCCATTCTGGTGCATTGTTAGAATTTGATTACCCTAAAAAATACTCATAACTATGATGCTAAATAAAAAAAATAATGCCTCGATCAATAAAGCCAAAATTTACTGAGTTTGATTTACCCGCAGGACGCATTATCGCTAAAAAATATGAAGTTCTCTCTAAATTAGGAGGGGGTTTTGAAGGTGAGGTGTATAAGATACGCGAACTGAGTACAGGAATTGAACGTGCCGCTAAACTTTTTTATCCCAACCGTAATGAAAAAGACCGCGCAGTAAAATTTAATGCACAAAAATTACATAAGCTAAGACAGTGTCCTATACTAATTCAATATCATACTAAGGAGAATTTTGTTTTTAAACGCATACCTGTAACGGTTTTAATTTCAGAATACGTTGAAGGTCAACTGCTTTCAGAATTTATTAAATCTTTTCCAGGAAAACGTTTAACTCCTTTTCAAGCTTTACATCTGTTATATGCACTTACTAAAGGTATCGAGTGCATTCATAGTTTAAATGAATATCATGGCGATCTTCATTCAGATAATATTATCGTTAATAAATTTGGACTGGAATTTGATTTGAAGCTGGTCGATTTATTTTCTGCAAAGGAATCTAAACGCGAAAGCCGAAGATTTGATATTTTGACTTTGATTCAAGTGTTTCATGAATCACTTGGCGGTGCAAAACACTATGCCAAACATCCAGATGCGATTAAATATATCTGCTGCGGGCTGAAATCAAATCTGATTTTGAAAAAATTCAAAACCGCAGGACAGTTAAGAAGACATATCGAAAGCATGGATTGGTAAGAACATCGATGACGCGAACAGAATAGAGTCAAGTGATATAAAGTAATGCACCAGTTGGATAATTCAAGGTATGACTTCAAAATGACTGATTTCGACCCAAATCGGAAATTTGGTAATTTAGAATAATGACTTCTAAGAGTAAAGATTTGCTGAATAGAAGCTTGCAAAGTTAAAGCTAGGTTTATCATGAGCTCGTCTACACAAAAAGTAGAAAATATATATCAGCTAGTATATGTGAGCACTGCTACAGCTCCATTTGAAATAGAGGATATAGCCGCAATAGAAAATGTTTCTGTTAGAAACAATAAAGTGCTGGGTTTGACTGGGTTATTAACTTATTGTGATTGTAAATTTATGCAATTCTTGGAGGGTGAAAAAACCTATGTTGAAAAGTTGTTTGCTAAGATTAAAAAAGATACGAGACATCATTCCATCGATATAATGCGTGAAGGTTATATCTCAGAACGCCAATATACTGGCTGGTCTATGAGATATACAGACATTGATGATATTCAGCTGCATGAAGGATTTGTTCATAAAAAACTATTCGAAAATCTGACACCTTCGCTTGCTCCATATGATAAAGCTAAAGAGTCCCTTGCGTTACTTGTTTCTTTTAAAAGCTCTTGTCGTGATCAAATTTATAAAAAAGCGTTAAGTTCCAAATAGAATTTTATATTGATTGCTTTCGGCTCGAAGCAGACATTCCGAATTTGTAAAAGTTTGAATTAGAAGCAACATCCCTGTTGTAACACTTATTCGCACACCCATGTGCTCACTACTTATAAGGTTTTAAATTTTCCCAAAATATGTAGATGAGTATCAACAGCATGATTAAGTAAACAAGATCGTACATAGCAACCCCTCTTAGAGTTTATGCACAATAGAAACTACTTGATTTACATATAATGCTGATTGATTTAAATCAAATATCTATATTAATTTATTAGGCAATAAGAAAGTTTACAAATACTGTAATAACAGCCGCTAAAATAAATACAACCAAAAATGCGGTAATTATCGGATTAGAGTGACTTTCTATATATTTTGTACTCATGATTTACCTTTTACTGATAATTAATCAAACTTTTTTATATAACTTAATTGCAATAAGTTATTAACTAAAAATAGTAGTAATCTTTTTATATAAAGGTATTGTTCTAGATCAGTTAGATATAAAAAAACTTTTATTTTTTTATGAAAGTTATTTCGAGCTTGGAACTTCTTGAATAGAATTTAGAAATAATAGTAATTCAAATATTTTCCCTCTTACTAATGTGTTCGCGTGTTCTGGGCTAACTTCGTACCAGGATTCTTCCGTATACCGATCACCCCAAATAGGCATTAGTCGAGGGCCATGAGATTTTACTAACTCTCTCCCATCTATGATCATATAGGTCTCTAGAAAGGGAAAATCACCGTTATTTTCCTTTGCAAGTTTAGTCAGATCGGATGGTTTGAAAACCAATGCAAATGCATAGGGTCCATTACCTCGACCATTATCTCCATGACACAATGCACATCTTTGTTGAAATTCTCGAGCACCTGCTGAAACTGCATCTGTAGGCTCAGAGGCAAAAGAAAAAGTGAATAATCCAAAAAATATGTAAATAATTGTATAAATACAAAAACTTTTCACCTTGGCTACAAGAAAGGGGTGAATGAAAAAATTATACTTATCTATCAAGCACATCATCTCGATGAGTTTCTATTGCATCAATTACTTTTGTAGTGAGGCTTTTCCCAACATCAAGGTCTGATAAAGACTTTTTTACGCATTCCATCATTGCGTCAACGTGCTCATCACTTAGACCTTTTTCCACCGCACCTTTATGTGCGCGACGCATGTCCTTACCAATATAAAGTGAAGGGCCACCAAATATATAGGTTAAAAATGCGGACATTTTTCTTTTTTGTTTTTCAACGTCTATATTTTCAAAAAAGCTATTGATACGGTCATCATCAAGTATGTGTACATATAAGTAATGAGAGGCTTTTTCCACAGTTTCTTTGCCACCTAACTCTTCATATAGTGATTGATCCATGTTGATCCTTTTTTCTTGAGTGTAAGTTTGAAAATTCTATATATAAGTACACAAATCTATATTGTTCTAAATCAGTAAAAATATAAATTGTTAGTTAGAAAGTGCGTCCAATTCCAATAAAATAGACCCAAGGGTCTATTTCGATATCAACATCTCTATTTATTCCATTTGTTTTTAGTGTCGCGTCCGCATCAATGTCCGCATACCATACTGCAGCATTAAAAAACCATTTGTCGTTTATAGAAATATCAGCACCTACTTGAGCTGCAAGCCCCAAAGAGTCATCTATATCAAGCCGAGTATCACCACCAAGTGCAGTTTCGAGCGATGAAGATACATCTTCATCGGGGAAGTGTGTGTAGTTGACACCTGCACCGACATAAGGACGGAACTTGCCTGTACCATTAAAATGATATTGAAGTGATAAGGTAGGTGGGAAAACATCTACATCTGCAATTTTTCCTAGGGCATTTAATCCATCTTTACCGCGTAAATCATGTGTTGCAGGGGTTACACCTAATAACTCAATTGCAATCTTTGAAGTTAGCATGTAACCAATTGTAAAACCTAATGTAACGTCATTATCAACACCAACCTCAGTGTTGGGAATTCCTTCTACATCGTTACTACTATCGTTTGGTTCAATAAGGGCGGGACCTATTCTGGCAAACCAAGTGCCTTTTTCATATGCAAAGCTCGACTGAGTATAAATAACAATGAAAAATATGATTATTATTTTAATAAAACTTTTGCGACTGAAGGTTAACATTTTATTCTTTTAATTTTCTTAATAGATAAATTAATAAATACGTTTTAAAAATCTTAGTATTATTAAAATCTAGCAAAGTTTAAATTTTGTTTAACTGACTTATGTCAGCTCAAAATAAAATGTAGACTTTCTATATAAAAAGGAATAGATTTTTATAAATATTTATTAACGTTATATGATCAATAAGAATCAACACACAGTTTTTCTAAATTAATATTTATTTAAATTAGAAAAGAGTGGCTATTAGAAATCCATGCAGTCTATTTATGAAATTACTAAAATAGTTCATATCGCTACTGCATTTTTGTCGATTAGTAGTTTTATTTTAAGAGGAGTTTGGATGATGAAATCTTCCTCTCTATTGCAGAATCGTTGGGTAAAAGTAGTGCCTCATATTAACGACACGATTCTATTAATTGCAGCAATTATTTTAGTTATAGTCACTGCCCAATATCCGGGCCCAACGACCTGGATCAACATAAAAATAATTGCTTTAATTATTTATATTATATTGGGAACGATTGCATTGAAACGTGGCAAGACCATGCGCGTGAGAGTAATAGCCTTTGTTTCAGCAGTTTTGATATTTGTATTTATATTTGATGTGGCGATGAGCAAGACAGTACAACTTTGGTAATTAATTATATAAAGTTAATTCAAGTTATAGTCACCTTCAGCAATCCCGCATAATTTTTCGTGGTTAAGGATAGCTATTTTTTTGCGATCTGCATTAATAAGTTTATTTTCTTTGAATTTGGAAATTAGTCGGCTGACGGTCTCATCTGCAAGTCCTAAATAGTTGCCGATATCATAGCGACTCATAGTGAGATCAAATTCTTCAGCAGAATAGCCACGCGCTTTAAAACGACCCGATAGATTAATTAAAAAAGTTGCTAATTTTTGTTCAGCATTTCTTCTGGCTAGCAAAAGCAGCATCGTATGATCTTTTGTAATTTCATCACTGATTAGACTTAATAATTGTTGTTGCAACCCTGGAATTTTCACGCATAAAACATTTAATTCATCAATGGGTAGTTCACAAATAGTAGCAGTATCTAAAGCCACTCCAGAGCAGCTATGTATATGATTATCAAGGCCATCCAAACCCAATATTTCACCTGGTAAGTGGAAGCCTAAAACCTGTTCTTCACCATTTTTAGCAGTAGTGAAAGTTTTTACTGAGCCAGATCGCACCGCATAAATACAGCCAGAACTCTCACCCTGGTTAAAAATTCGCTCATTTTTTTGTAGTAGTCTTCGTTGTTTAATGACGTCATCTAAAGAATTTAGATCGTTGTTGTTTAAACCTCTTGGCAGGCATAACTCCACTAAAGAGCAATTTTTGCAAGATGCCTTAAGTGATTTGAAATTGACTTTTTGCTCTTCCATGTTTGAGATTATTCCAATCTATAATTTGTTCTATTTAAATCATGTGCTTGCAATTACTTGATTTGTTCAATATTGCAACACATTGATCTAGCTGCTTGCGCATCTCTGCGAATACTGATCTGGATCAGTAAATAACTCAATTTTCCCTGAGATCAATAATACCCCTTATTTTTCCTGATGTGGATCAGAATCTAGAGACGTTATCTCAGTATTCTTGCTGAACAGTTAGCAAGGTACTTGTTGCATCAATATATTCCATAGTTTGTATGTGGGGAAATAAGACGCCAATTAGCAAGTATCTGGGTAGGCCAAATCAGAAACAATTTTACGGAGACCAAAATTATGGGTTTATTCAGTAAGTCAAAACCGAAAGAAAGTGAAAAAACAAAACTACTATGCATTCAGGGCGATGCTTCGTCATATAAGTGTCTTTTCCTGGCTTCCTTTAGAAAGTTACCGGTTGAAGTTGAATGGGGTGAGCCATCCACACTCGACGACAAAATGTCTGAATCTCTAAATATGTCAAATTTACATCGCTATCCGTGTATTGAAGATGGAGATTTCACAATTTGTGGTGAAAGTGCAGTTCTTACTTATCTAAACATTAAAGGACGCACGCCTACCATCCATCCAAGAAAAGCAAGAGTACTTGCAATGCAACAATACTGGATACAAGTTTTAGCAACTAAATGTGAAGGTGAAAACATTCCTGCAGTATTAAATGAATTAGAAAAAACACTGGAAGGAAATAAATATATTGTTGGCGAACTTTCACTAGCAGATTTTCATTGGGCGGCAACATTTAAGGCTCTGGAAGAAGTTGGTAACGCGCCAGACATTTCAAACTATAAAAATATTAGTAACTGGTATGCACATATGAAGAGCGAAATTCCAAGCTTTGATGTAAGTAGTGAGAAAGTTGCGGCATAAAGTTTTTATTTAAGATTTATTTTATTACATAGGAATTAAGTTATGACTGATTTATTTGAACAAATGGCTGAAAAGTCCGGGGGCCAAAGTAATGCGGGTTACGGCGCATCTGGTGAAATGAAAAAAACACAATATGTATTAGAACTGATAGGGTCTCCTGCAGATGCAGACACATTAAAGTGTGTAATTACTGCAGCTGAGCAAGGAATGGAAATGAATTGTTACAGCATGGTTACTGACAAAACAGATGATTTTGATCAACAAATTTCAGAATTATCACCTTTGTCAATTACTCCATGTTTAAAGGAAGCAGATTTTTATACATGTGGAAGTAGTGCAATAACCGCTTTTGCCGACGCTAGAGGTCTAGGCTATGCACTTACTCCGCGCAATGCGTCACTCGCGGCAATGCAAGAGTATTGGGTGGATATTGCAGTAACAAATGTTGCGCCTTTAGTTGAACAAATTGTTGATGAAGTATTTGTCAAAAAATATGGTGATGCATCATACACATCTGATCAAAACTCCATTGATTCTGCTGGAGAGGGATTAAAAATATTTTTTGATGCTTTAGATCAACAACTTCAAAACAATAAATATATTGTGTGTGATAAATACACCTGGGCAGATCTTCATTGGACTGCCTATGCACATCTTTTAGATGTGGCGGGTTGTAGTGCATTGATAAACGAACGTGCACATGTCAAACAATGGTTTGACCGTATCAAAACACGTAAAGCACAGTGCGGACAGGATGAAATTGCCTATGAAATATTACCAAGTGTTGAAGAAACTCAACAAGGCAAAATCAAGTCTGTCGTCATTAGTGATTTTTAATAACAAAAATAATTATTAATATTTAAATCTAAGTAGTGGGAGTAAAAAATGCATAAATTTTTAGTAAATTTTCGATATTTAGAAACGCCGATACTAATTTTCATGACACTAGTGGGATTAGTAATTGGGGGTCCTTGGGTATGGACCGGAGTCGTATTACTAATTGCTTCAGTCATTATCGACTGGGCAACCAGTGCAATGAAATCTGTGCAGTGCGGCCCTGCGGGTAGAGACGAGGATGGTGACTTATATGGAGTTGCTTCATTTTTAAAAGTCATGATGTGGATACAGTACCCAATATTTGTCATGCTCCAGTTAGCACTTGTCTGGCGAGTTTATGAATACGCCAATGGTGTTTCTTTTGGGCCAGATGAAATTTTAGGGATTACTATTCACCATGGTCTTACAACATGGGGGATGGTAGGTGCAACCATTTCTGCAGGCATTTATTTAGGCCTTGGGATTATGTTTGGACATGAGCTCGCTCATACTAAGGGTCCAACATTTGTCCTAGCTCGTTGGATGATGGCATTAAGTGGTATTGCACATTTCTGTTATGCGCATGTGTACAACCATCATTTAGAATTAGGTTGTGAAGATGATCCTGCTACATCACCACGCGGCCGTAATATCTATAAACATTATCTACTCTCTCACTTTGGACAATCACGTTTTCTTTATGTGATGGAGCGCCAACGTCTTAAGAAGAAAGGCGTACCTTTTATCTCATGGCAAAATCGATGGATTCGTGGATATGCAATGAGTTTACCAACCATCTTTGTATTTTGGTTTGCGGCCGGATGGATTGGCTTAGCTGTAATGGTAGGGTCTTGGGTAATTTCTGCATTTGAATTAGAAGTACTCAACTACCTAGAGCACTATGGATTGATTCGCGAAAAAGGTCAGCCTATTGATTATCACCATTCGTGGGACGTTGGCGATTCTCCATTCACGCAATGGGGTTTCATTGAGATCGGTCGCCAAGCAGATCACCATGACCGAGGTGAAACCCATTTCTGGGAACTAGAAGATTGCGGAGCTCCTGATACCGGGTATGGCTACTATGCAATGCTTGCGTTACTTCTTGTACCACCGGCATGGGAACGATTTATCAAACCGCGTCTTGCCGACTGGGATGAAAACAGAGCAAGCGAAGGTGAGCGTAAAATTGCTGCGCGGATGAATTATCTTGCGGGCTGGCATGATATGCCGCTATGTGACAAACCTAAATAAAAAATATTTAACGAATCAAATACGAGGTAATAATCATGTCAAGAGTTCAACTAGCTATACTTGCAATCGCAGCTTTTACAGGTGTTTCGGGTTTCATTCTTTATTCACTTGGAATTGGAGACCATCATTTTAATCCGCTTTGGGCGCTTGGAACTTCAATTGTCTTTTTAATTATTTTATTAATTGATGTTTGGATGTTCTTTGCTATTTCAGGTGAAGATGCCTTCAAGTGGGATCCTGAAACATAAAAAAACGTTAACACTAAAACAAAAAACCGCAGTTATATTGACTGCGGTTTTTTTATCTAAAATAAAAATTTTAATTGTATAAATTAATGATATCCCGATTTAGAAAAATCAAATAGTACCTTCCGGTCAAATACATATTTATCTGTTTTAGATCAATACACCAAAATATTTTTCATTACATACTGTATATGTATGAAAGCTCCTCCTTTTAATTAGACGAACCAATTTAACATGTATACAAGATGTAAATATTTTACAGATTGCTTAAGGAAATGATTAACGCTCCTATGAAAAATACATTGCCTTCATGTTTGTTGGTTCGTCTATTTTTTCAACCTACACGAATTTTTACCGAATTAGCAGAACTTACACCATCATCATCGTTAGTGTTTTTTAAAGCTGCATTATGGTTAGGCTTATTGCCTCCTATATTCGCTTATTTTGGAACAAGCATATTTGGTTGGAGGTTGGGAACAGTAGAACCAATTTTTCTTCAAAAAGAAATTTTACTCAGCATTAGTGTTGCATATTTTTGTGTTTTGTTAATTGGATTTTTAACTTCTGCATTAGTTTCTCAATGGATGTCAAAAACATATGGTGCGCGGGAATCGTTTGGAACTCATTTTGCATTGGTCACAATTGTAGGTGCACCCTTAGCAGTGGGAAGTATGATTCATTTGTATCCGGACGTGTTCATAAACATTCTTGTATTTGTTCCCATAGTACTTTGGAGCATGTATCTACTTTATCGCGGCTTACCTATTGTTCTTTGTACCACGCCTGAGCGCGGCATGTTAATGGCTTCCTCATTAATTGGTTATTTGTTAGTAGCTTTTGTTAGTTTACTAGGGATAACAGTTGTACTTTGGATTAATGGCCTAGGTCCGAGTATGGGTGTGTAGGCATGGTTGATCCTGCAAAGAATTTATCTGTAGAAATTTATAGTGATCGCATGGTTACTGTGCTTGTGATGTTTTCAATTTTTTGGTCTGTAGTGGGAATGCTGGCCGGTGTTTATGCTGCTGCACAATTGATTTGGCCAGTACTAAATTTCGATCTTCCATGGCTGTCTTTTGGAAGGCTAAGAACTTTTCACACTAACGTAGTGATTTTTGGTTTTGGTGTCTCTGCGTTAATGGGAACGGCCTATTACAGTGTGCAACGCACCTGTCATGTACGTCTTTTCTCCCCTAACCTTGCTTGGTTTACCTGTTGGGCATGGCAAATCGCGATATTGATTGGCGGTTTATCTTTATTAGCTGGCTATAACACTTCAAAAGAATATGCGGAACTTGAGTGGCCTTTAGACATTGCAATTACTTTGGTCTGGGTATGCTTTGGTATTGTATTTTTTGGAACAATTGCCAAACGAAAAATTAAACAAATTTATATTTCAAATTGGTTTTATGGTGCATTGATAATAGTCATTGCCATGTTGCACATAGTAAACAATTTAGAAGTACCGGTTACTTTAACTAAATCCTATTCACTTTATGCCGGCGCACAAGATGCCATTGTGCAATGGTGGTATGGCCATAATGCTGTAGGCTTTTTATTAACTGGTGGCTTTCTTGGAATGATGTACTACTTTCTTCCTAAACAAGCAGAAAGACCGATATGGAGTTATAAACTTTCTATAGTGGCATTTTGGGCTTTTACTTATAGTTACATTTGGGCGGGTCCGCACCACCTTCATTTCAATGCCATACCTGATTGGGTCCAAAACTTGGGAATGCTAATGAGCATACTTTTGCTCGCACCATCCTGGGCATCAATGATTAATGGAATTATGACAGTGAGTACTGCGTGGGAAAAGTTACGTAGTGATCCTGCACTAAAGTTTATCGTTCTTGCATTAGCCTTTTATGGATTAGCTACGTTTGAAGGACCGATGTTGGCAATAAAAAGTGTAAACATTATTAGTCACTTTACTGAATGGACTGTTGGTCATGTACATTCAGGTGCACTTGGTTGGAATGCCTTGATTACATTTGGCACTTTTTATTTTCTTGTACCGAGATTGGTCGGCGCAAAACTTTATAGTGTGCGTTTGGCAAATATACATTTCTGGCTCGCATTAGCAGGAACCATACTCTATATCGTTGCTTTATGGGGTGCGGGTGTCTCGCAGGGTGTGTTATGGCTCAGCTTGGATGAATTAGGTGAGCTTCGTTATAGCTTTACAGAAATCATGGCTGCGATGAATCCATATTATTTACTTAGATTTATTGCCGGTTTGATATTTCTAATTGGCGCATTGCTAATGTATTACAACTTTTTTAAAACAATAATCGGTAGGCGCACTATTGCAGTTAGACCTCCAGTCATTGCCGAGGCTGTAGCATGAATGCTTATCAACTCCATCAAATACTTGAAAAGAATATTGGTTTATTAGTATTTGGAATTTTATTTGTTTCTGCTATTGGTGGATTGGTTCAGGTACTGCCAAGCTTGTTCCAAGAATCTTTACAAACAGCCACTGAGAATACAAAAGTGTATCAACCGCTCGAATTAGTGGGGCGTGATATATATATAAGAGAAGCTTGCAGCACATGCCATTCACAACAAATTCGTCCATTAGTTGCTGAAGTACAACGATATGGTGCTTTTTCCCGAGCTGGAGAGTTTGTATACGATCGCCCATTTTTATGGGGTTCAAAAAGAACCGGTCCGGACTTACATAGAATTGGTGGCAAATATTCGGATGCCTGGCATCGCATGCATTTAATCAATCCACGTGCTGTTGTACCTAACTCTATTATGCCAGCGTACCCATGGTTGGCCGATCGTTTGGCAAATCAAAATCAAGATATTGAAAAGAAACTTCGTGTACTACAAATGCTTGGTCATCCTTACACAGATGAAGAAATTTCATCTTCGAGTTCCAAGCTGGAAGGATATACAGAAATGGATGCACTCATTGCTTATTTACAGGTATTGGGAACAGCATACTCAGGAGAAAAATCGTAATGGCTTATTTTATTTTTATCGGTGATATGTTCGTGATGGCATTCATGATTGGTGTTGTAGTGTGGGTATCAATGAAATCTTCGGATAAATCTACGAGTGAAGCTGCACGTATACCATTAGAAGACGAGGATACCGATGGCTGATATGCCGACAGACTTTTGGGCAGGATGGATTATCGTACTCACCATCGTTAGTTTGATGGGATTTGTTTGGTTGGTGTATAGCATTTACTTTTTAGCTAACAAACAAAAACAAGAAGAATCACCTATTTGGGATGAAACACTCTCAGAGGACGCACACCCAGCCCCTATGTGGTGGTTTTGGTTAACGTTAATTGCATTAGTTTTAACGGTTGTATATTTAATTTTATATCCTGGTCTAGGATCTTTTAGTGGAACTTTAAAATGGTCCCAACATGGAAGACTTGATCACAGCATGAGCCACTATCATAAAAATTTTTCCCCTAAACGAAATTACGTTCTCAACCGATCAATTTCTGAATTGCAGGCCAACCATGCAGTCATGCAATCTGCACAAAGAATTTTTGTACAAAATTGTGCTGCATGTCATGGAGTTAATGGACAGGGACAAGCATCTATGTTTCCTAACTTAAAAGATAATGATTGGCAGTGGGGGGGTGGTGAAGAAGCCATCACTCAGACAATTAAACATGGTCGACGAGCAATAATGGTTGGTTGGAAAGATGCTATTGGAGATGAAGGTGTGTCACAGGTAATTAGTTATGTAAAGGCGTTATCAAGTAATGATCATAACAATGATCAAGGTAAAGAAATTTTTCAGAAAAATTGTGCTGCATGCCATGGTTTGCAAGGAGAGGGTAACCCTGTTCTGGGCGCACCAAATTTAACTGATGATATATGGTTATATGGTGATTCTGATAACGCGCTAATTCAAACCATCGCATATGGTCGTGAAGGAGTAATGCCTTCATTTGAAAATCGATTAGACGATATTCAGATTCGCATGCTTACTGCACTTCTAATGCAAGTTGATAAACATTAATCCTGTAAATTATTTTATGAAAAAAATGAACATGAAAACAAAAAGTGCTGCATTATTTTTACTATTGTTGCCGATAATAGCTGATGCAACGAACGGGTATTTTGCGCATGGTATTGGTATAAAAAATCGAGCACTTGCAGGTGCCGGAGTCGCTTTTCCACAAGATGCCTTGGCAAGTGCTACAAACCCTGCGGGTATGGCTTTTATTGGAAATCGTTTTGATATCGGAGCGGTTTTGTTTCGACCAGATCGGGGTTATTCGGCACGAACAAGCCTTGCTAATGGAAATGGCGGAGCATTCACTATCGGACCTGATTCAGAAGATAGTGGAGACGCATCATTTTTAATCCCAAATTTTGGTATTAACTATATGTTGACAGAGAATGATGCAATTGGATTATCCATTTATGGTAATGGTGGTTTAAATACGTCTTATCAAGGCGGAAGTGCTTCATTTGATCCCACAGGAATGGGCGGAGCAGCTTCAACTTTTCCTGGTACATTTGGTGCGGGTACGGCTGGTGTGGATCTGTTCCAAATATTTTTTAATTTTTCTTATGCGCATAAATTTTCTGAAAACTTTTCTATAGGCTTGAGTCCTATTTTTGTCGTACAGGGATTTCGCAGTAATGGTTTAGATACCTTTGCACCGTTTACAAAAACTTTTGCAGAAAATGGTGGAATGATAATGCCTGATAGCTTAACCGATAATGGCCAAGATTATTCTTATGGGGGTGGTGTGCAAGTTGGTTTATTAGCTAAAGATGTAATTGGCACAACTGACTTCGGTTTTTCTTATCGTTCAAAAATGTATATGGATGAGTTTGACGATTATTCTGATTTATTTGCTGAAGACGGCGATTTTGATGTTCCGCCAACACTCTGGACGGGAATTGCAATTGAGTTAACGAAAAAATTAACTTTTGTCGCTGATTATCAAAAAATATGGTACGAAGACGTGGATGCGATTAGTAACGACGTTCAAAATTTATTTTCCTGTCCGACGGCTGGTTTGGGCGGCACTGATGTTGATAGTTGCTTAGGCGGGAATACCGGGGGTGGTTTTGGTTGGGATGATATCGATATCATCAAACTAGGTCTTCAATGGCAAACTCACCCTGATGTCACTATGCGCTTTGGTTATAGTCATTCAGATAACCCAATTGATGATGATCAAGTGCTTTTCAATATACTGGCCCCGGGTGTAGTCGAAGATCACATTACGATTGGCGCTACAATAGAGACGAAGAATATGGGTGAAATCAACATCGAGGCGATGCATGCTTTACATAACTCCGTTAAAGGTGCGAATGCTTTTGATCCCACACAGGAAATTCGCATAGGTATGCACCAGTTTGAATTAGGCCTCAGCTGGTCAAAGGAATTTTGAGGTGAATTATGAATAACGAAAACACAGATATGTATTACATAGTTGAATCAAAAAAAAATTTTGATCAAGTTGTTAAAGATTTAGAAGAAGCTATAAAAAATAATGGTTTCGGCATTTTACATATTCATAACTTAGGCAGTACATTACGAAGCAAAGGTGTTGCATTTAAAGAAGAATGTAAAATATTTGAAGTATGTAACCCCCTTGAAGCGGCCAAGGTTTTATCAGCCGATATGCGTTTAAATATGGCATTGCCTTGCCGTATTTCGGTATATACCGAGCACACTTCTACAAAAATTGGTTTTATCAGGCCAGAAAAGATTTTATCTGCGCTTTCCCACAACAAAATTCTTGAAGATACAGCAAAAGAAGTGGAAGAAGAGATTATACAAATGTTAGAAGAAGCAAAAGCTTGAACACTTTTTGAAGTGTTGGAGGTTATAGATATGAAACCCATTCTAGATAAATTACATACAGACCATAAAAATTTTATGAAATTACTAAAATTTTTAGAACAACAATTACAAATATTAATGGACTGCGGCCACTCTGATTTTGAGCTTACGCTTGATGCAATAAGGTATATGAAAGAGTATCCGGATCTAATTCACCATCCTTTAGAGAATGTAGTTTTTAAATATTTTCTTGAGCATCATAAAGAAGTTTATGATGAACTTACTGCATTGCTACATGAACATGAAGAAATGCCTGCTCTTACAGAAAAACTATTAGAGATGCTTCAAAATACATTGTCTGGTGTTCCACAAGAAAGAGAACGATTATGTAGTTATTTAAAAGAATATATTGCTAAACAAATTGAGCATATGAATCGTGAAGAAGCTCAAGTATATCCAGTGATAAATTCAACACTTACAGATAAAGAATGGTCGGAAATTAAAAGTGATTTGGAAAATGTTGACGATCCCTTATTTGGGAGAAATATTAAAAAGTCATATCAAGCCTTATTACAAAAGGTAGTTGGCTAAATTACAAGCTGCTTTGCATATTAAACTATTCAACTTTGATCAGATGCAACTTTCGGGTTGCAACTTTTTTTCACACATCCATATGTTTACCAATAGCTTTCGGTTGTAATATGTCCGGGTGATCTACGTAAGTTTTTCTTTAAACCTTTTTCATTAAGTGCATTGCGTGTATCCGTTAACATATCCGGATTTCCACACATCATTACTTGAGACCATTCAGGTGATATCTGCAAATTGACCTTTTCTTCTAAACTTCCATTCTCAATAGCAGCAGGAATACGTCCAGGTAATGCAAAATCGGTTTCTTCTCTGCTTACAAACGGAATCATTTTGAATTTCTGTTTAAATTTGTTCTCAAAAGTTGCGATTGTATCCTGGTAGGTTAGTTCTTTTGCGAACCGTACCGCGTGCACTAAAACAATGTTTTCAAAACGTTGCCATACTTCTTCTGATTTAAGAATGGATAAAAATGGGCCGAGTGCCGTTCCTGTTGAAAGCATCCACATATCACGTCCTTCAGGTACCTCGTTTAAGGTAAAAAAACCATTAGGACGTTTATCGATAAAAATAGGATCACCAGCACGAAGCTCAGCCAGTCTAGGTGACAAAGGTCCTTCGGAAACTGTGATTGAATAAAACTCTAAAAGTGATTCATGTGGAGCATTTACAAATGAGTAAGGCCGTCCCACGATTTGATCATCTATTTGTAAACCCAATCTTCCGTACTGACCTGCTACAAATGGTTCAATCTTAGCTTCAATGCGAAGAGAATAAAGCAGTTCAGTCCAATGCTTATTCTCAATTACTTTCCCTTCTACCCAATTACTCATATGAGTCAGCTTTAAAAAATCGTAGCGTTAAAACAGGATCACGCAACATAGTGCTGCAGTTACTAAAAAGCAACTATTCATGCATAGATATAAACCTATTATTGCTCGGTGTGTGCTGTACTTAAGTGTAATATGAAAATTAATTAATTACTTACTTACAGGCATGTTTGACTCAGGAGGTTTACCATTAAACCGATCTACAAAAAACTGAATGATACGTTTAATTCCACGCCAAAGTTTTGGTAGAAGCCAGATTATTAGCAAGATGAAAGCTGCAAGTAATGCAATGAAGATGTATGGATGCTCAATTGCAGCCCATATTCCCGCAAACACAGCAATATCTTCCAGTAATGATGCAGTCCAATTGCTAACAGGTTCTGGTGAAGTATTAATCATCACGCGACTACCTGCTTTAGCAAAATGAGTACCAGCAGCGATGCTACCGCCGACTATTGCTGCTGCTAATTCGGCAGCCGGAGATACATCACCTATTGCTCCGGCAGCAAGTAATGCACCTGCGGGAATGCGTACAAAAGTGTGTAAAGTATCCCAGCCTGTATCTACACCAGGTACTTTGTCGGCAAAAAATTCAACACCATACATCAAGGCTGCAGCCGCTATAACTAGGGGGTCGCCAATGATTTGCAGGTCAGTTGGTAAGTCTACATAGCCCGTGTTCGACATAATGCCGAGCGCCAGTAATGTGCCATATAGATTTATACCACTTGCCCAGGCTACTCCCATGGTGAGAGCTATGGTTTGTACCAGTGTTGAATATTCTTCCATTATTAACCCTTACCTTGTTTCAGCTAGTTACTTATTAAGACTGCAAAAAATCAAATTAGTGCCTTAGCTTACAAAAGCTTAGCGTAAATTCCTGTTAACAATAAAGGTAAATTTTTCAAGGTTAATCTTGAATTCCTTCTATGAAGACCCCATATTTTAAGTTTATGCAAATGAAGATGTTAATTTAATAAGGTGTCAGACAAATTTGTATACGGTTATTTTCAATACGAACAGGATAGCGTTGTAGGGCTTCTGTTGCGGGCTCTTCCATTGGTTTGCCAGTGCGTACATTAAAACGACTTCCGTGTAAGGTGCAACTTATCAATTCACCTTTTAGACAGCCAAGTGATAATGAAGAATCTTCGTGGGTACACATATCATCAACAGCATATAGCTTACCTTCAACATTAACCAGTAAGATGTCCCCTATCTCAGTATTAATTTTTTTTGTTGCGCCAATAGGCAAGTTATTCGTTGACATAATGTCAATAAAAGTAAGTTCATCATTCATGAGCAATAAATTAAAAAGAGTTAACGTATCTAATCATGCCGTACTTTATATATAAAATCACTTCCGGTTCTGCAGGAGCAATTAAGAGTCTTGAACTTATTGATCAGTATGATGCATTTAAACCTGCTAAAAAATATATACGTGAAAAACGGCCTGAAGTTGAAACGGATAGCCGTACTACTTTAAAAATGATATTTGCGGAAACAGAGTTTGAAGCCGAGCAACGTCTAAGTACACCACGTGAAGCACCTATTTTACGTGAATGGGAAAAATAAATTTGCAGCATTCATGGTTATAAATTGTGGATGAGCAACAGTATAGAAACACCTATAGCAGTATAAATCCTCAACGCTGCGTATTTGAAAAAGCAATTAACTCTCGCGTTTGTAATTGTAATCGATCACAACGTTTTAATTTAGCAGATCGCGAGGGAGTTGCATGTAAATCTGAATTTGCGCTTAAACGCTGTAACAAATTACTTCGTTCCTTACATGAAAATGCACGTTTTGCTTTACAACGTCTTGATATCAATCAATTAGGCCATGCACAAGAAATTAAAATACAAAATGGTGGTTTGATCGGGCTGCAGAAAGAGATGGGGAACACAAAAGAAGAAAAAGTAATTGATATCGATACAGTCATCGAAAAGGCTGAAAATCAATATGGTAGCGTTGAGAAATTTCCCTATTCGCAAATTATGCAAGTAGTCAGTGCATATCAGATCCGTACGAAAAAAATTAAGCGAGGAAAATCATAAAATACGTTATGGCACGCGTAACAAAATTAGATAATTTACTAAATGAAGTTAGAGCTTGTCGTATCTGTGAAACTGAGCTGCCATTAGGACCCAATCCTATTTTACGCGCTAAGCGCAGTGCTAAAATACTTATTGTGGGTCAAGCACCTGGGGTAAAAGTGCATGAATCTGGGATACCATGGAATGATCCCAGCGGTAAACGTTTGCGTGAATGGATGAAGGTTGATGAACAAACTTTCTATGATCCAGCTAAGGTTGCTATCATTCCTATGGGGTTTTGCTATCCTGGTAAAGGGTCATCGGGTGATTTGCCACCGCGTGAAGAATGTGCACCCATGTGGCATAAAAAGTTATTGACACATTTACCAAATATAAAGACGACACTACTTATTGGCCAGTATGCGCAGAAGTATTATTTGAGTGACAGTAAAAGCGCTAGCGTTACAGAGACTGTAATGAACTGGAAGCACTACATGCCTGACTATTTTCCATTACCACATCCTTCCCCCCGAAATACATTGTGGCTGAAGAAAAACTCTTGGTTTGAACAAAAAACTATTCCTCAGTTGCGAAAGTACTTACGTGCGGCGTTGAAAGAGTAGCTTTGTTTAAGGAGTTAGTTATGACAGAAAATGAAACTCAAGCAGAACATTCTCAAATACTAAGTACTGGAATTAAGAATTATGAAAATTTAAAAGACATCACGACACTTGTGTATCTTTTACAGGCCATTGCATTTGTTGGATTTACACCTGTAATAGGCGTAATTATTAATTATTTCAAAAAAAGCGAAGTGACTGGGTCCATTCTTGAAAGCCACTTTCGTTGGCAGATTAGAACTTTTTGGTGGGGCCTATTGTGGTTTAGCCTGGCAA
Source organism: Gammaproteobacteria bacterium (assembly GCA_965243395.1). Lineage (GTDB taxonomy): Bacteria > Pseudomonadota > Gammaproteobacteria > UBA4575 > UBA4575 > JABDMD01. The sequence goes on from CBDEUS010000002.1 coordinate 676,409, forward strand.
GTTTTTTAATTTTTACTTGGATCGGTATGCCCATTGGTTATCCTATGCTTGCTATTTTGTTTGTTTGGTGGGCTTACCGCGTGGTAAGAGGTTGGCTCAGGCTAAATAAAGGTCGCCCCATGTATACGTCTTAATAGACCTACCGTTTATCCTGTACTTGATAATAATACCTATACAAAACATGTACTTATAGAATTTTTAAGAATCTATCTATATCGGTATATTATAAAACTCTAATATATTGATTATCATTAACTCATTAAAGTTTTAAACATATTTTTTTGAGGTAATGAACATGGAAGACATTAAAATTAAAAATCACATGAGTGAAATATACGGTTCAATTAATGATTACACCGTTTCACTTTGGGTTGAAACTGCAGGATTAGTTGCATTTTTGTCTGTCGTTTTTTGGGCAACAATTATATTATTCTAAAATTCAAAGGAAGAAACTACATACACGGATAGTTTAGGCCAGTAGTGGTGTTTTCATCACTACTGGCTTTTTTTATTGCCTTTCAGGCCATTTGAGGAGCTAACATTTTTCAAAAAATCATTATTTTTATTTGGAACTAGCCATTATTTAGAAGCTCTAAATTCAAGCTACTAAGCATAAGAATTTAACAACAAATTTAGCTACAAGAATATGAAGTTCCTCAAGACTATTCTTTGCCTGCTGACATTTACTTCATCGTCCTTCGTTCACGCTGATACTGTTCTACTGTTGCATGGATATTTGGGCTCCAGTTATGAGTGGCAGCGTGCAGGGATCGTTACACAACTTGATTCTGCAGGTTGGCAAGATGCAGGTGTGTTATCGATTAAACAAGACCGTGTAATAGCGGATCAAATACATCCTTCGTCAGTACGACGCACATACAGACTAGAGTTAGTAAGCGATGAATCTATTGATTCTCAGGCAGGACAGCTAGAACGTTACATCGAATATATCCGTCATAAACACACAGACGAACAAATTATTTTAGTCGGCCATTCTGCTGGTGGTGTAGTTGCACGTTTATATATGGTGAAAAACCCAAGAGAAGATATTAGTGCACTAATTACCATAGCAAGCCCACACTTAGGGACTAAAAATGCGGAATATGCTCAAGCCATATCTGAAAATTTATTAGTGTGGGTGGAAGGTATTCCTGGAATGGGAAAATTATACCGTTCTCAAGGATTATTTTTTGATTTGATTCCAAATCGTTCAGATAATTTAATAGGGTGGTTAAACTATCAAGAACACCCGCAAGCACGTTATTACTCTATTGTAAGAAATGAAACAGATGGTGCTGTACAAGATTTTGTTGTGCCTAGTTGGAGTCAAGATATGAATCAGGTATTTGCATTACGAGGAAGAAGCACAAGCTATACAGTTGATAGCATGCATAGTTTAACATCCGAGGACGCAGAGATTTTAACGATTATTCTTTTCGATCTTTATACAGTCTAAATGCATTCAAAGCATTCAAAAAAAATATTAATTAGAATTTATTTATTAATTAGCATTTATTTAGGGGTTACATTAATCATTTCTGCATGTGTTGCGCCTAGTGTAAATATAAAAAAAGACACTACGAATATACATGCATCAAAGGCCAGTTCGATTCAACATCAATTTTTAAATGCTGTTAACAATGTTAGATCAAAATCAAGGAAATGCGGCCAAGAAAAATTTCCTGCTGCACCTGCTCTTCGATTAAATAATGAATTAAATCGTGCTGCTTATAAGCATTCTTTAGATATGTACGAAAATCAGTTTTTAGATCACATAAGCTCTAACGGTGATACCTTGGTCGAACGGATGCAGCAAGTAGATTATTTATGGCGTGCTGTAGGAGAAAATATTGCACACAATCAAAAAAGCATAAATCAAGTAATCGATGATTGGTTAAGCAGCCCTGGCCATTGCAGTAATTTGATGTCCGACCAATTTACGGAGACAGGTGTAGCTCAAGTGAAGTATTACTGGACTCAGGTATATGCTACACCCGAATAATTAATCTCGTGCGCGCCCCATGGCATCTTTTGCAATTTCATTTGCATAGAATTCACGTATCTGTTCTACGGGTTCTATACGGTTTGCGCCTGAACCGGTTAAACATTGATCTTTTCTATCTACCGCCCACATAACATAAGCCGTAAATCCTACAAAGTCTTCAGGAAACTGATCTTTATGTGGGATACCGGTATGTTCCACACGGTCACCTTTTAATTCTTTTTTGATTCGTGCTAACTCATCTTTAAGATCATTTACATCTTCACCATCCCATTGGCCAACTACTTCGCCTTTTCTACTTATAATATCGTTTGACATAAAAATTCCTGTTAATTAATGAAATTGTTACTAAATTTTGAGCTATGCATCATCACATTTCAAGCACAAAAAAGACCATCATTTAATTAGTAAAATTGCCTACTATTAGAATGGTTGCTTAATAAGTTAATAAAGCTATCGCTACAGCTAAATTTACAAAATAGTAAAAAAACATATTGCAATTCAAATAATCAAAAACACAAATTTATTGAATTTAAATATAGATTTCTATACGGAGGAATTGATAAACAGGTATTAGGTTTATTGATTGTGTGTGACCACTGACTGTAAAAAATATACCAAATATCGTTTACCTTTATTCACACTATAAATTGTGTAAATGAATGAACCTTATGGTTCTCAAGTTCGAAACACAATTAAATTCCTAACTTGCTGCAAATTATTACCAAGTATCGGTTTGCGTCGTACCTTTAGTTAATTCCTTACAGCTAAAAAAGAAAATTACGCCGATAGTATTCATACAAACATCCTGGATGACCTGATTGTATGGATACACAAAAATTATTTGTTTTAATTTTGATTTTTCCTCTATTTGGTTTTTCCTCACAATCTTATTCGTTAATATCTTCCGTAAGAGCAAATCAATTGCACTTACAAGCTGAATTCGGCGATTCAGTTTCTCAACATAAGCTTGCAAATCACTATAACTCTAAAATTGGAATTTTACGTAAACCGGTGCTTGCAAAAAAATGGTATCGGGCAGCTGCGTTAAATGGGCATATCGAATCACAAAACCATCTTGGATTACTTTATCTTGAGTTTAGAAATTATATTGAAGCGAAAGTTTGGTTTGAAAGTGCCGCATCGCATGGCCATGCTCGTGCACATTCAAACTTAGCCGGTATGTACGAGACAGGAGATGGTGTCTTAATAAATAGAAAAAAAGCTCACTCACTTTACCTAAAGGGTGCCTCTTTGGGAGATGTTCAAGCAATGTATAAGGTGAGTTTAAATCTCACTTCAGGTGATTTTTTAAAGAAAGATTATTTTAACGGTTGTGTTTGGATTTACCGTGCAGAAAGTTTTCTTAACAAAACAAATGCTAGCAAAACATTAGTGCAAGAAATATTAAGCCAAAAACAAAATTGTCAAAAATTACTTTCAAAAACACAAATTATTGATGCACATGAAGCTGCTAGCTATAGTTTTTCTAAAAATAATGTAAATTTTAAAAAACTGATGAGCTTAACTCATTAACTGCTACTAACATTTCTGGATCATCTGTTAGCGCTTGAGAAATACAGCTTGAGCATGCAGTAACGGGATTTACACCACTGACAATTAACTTCCCTGCATGTACTAATAAGCGTGTACTTGCACCTTCGTCTAAGCCGCTACCTTTTAAGTTGCGTGTCATTTGAGCAAACTTAACAAGTTGCCGAGCAGTGTTGTTATCTATTTGAGTTTCTTTTTCAATAATTTTTTGTTCCGTAGCAGCGTTAGGGTAGTCAAACTCTAATGCTACAAAACGTTGACGTGTACTTTGTTTTAGATCTTTTAATACGCTTTGATATCCAGGGTTATAAGAAATAGCCATGCTAAATTCAGGTGGGGCTTCAAGTAGTTCGCCAAGTTTTTCCATCGGCATCACACGTCGATCATCACAAAGAGGGTGAATCACGACGGTTGTGTCTTTGCGCGCTTCTACAATTTCATCTAAGTAGCAAATACCCCCGGCACGAACCGAGCGCGCCAGTGGGCCATCTACCCATACGGTTTCACCACCGGTAACTAAATAGCGTCCCACAAGATCGGAGGCTGTTAAATCATCATGACAAGAAACGGTAATGAGGGGGCGCTTCAACTTCCAGGCCATATACTCCATGAAACGAGTTTTCCCACATCCTGTAGGACCTTTTAGTAGAACAGGTAATTGATTTGAGTAAGCCGCCTCAAAAACATTAATTTCATCACCCACTGGCTCGTAATATGGCTCATCTTTAACGAAATATTCTTCTAATTTGAAGGATTTGGCTTGCATGATAGTTTTACTGTTATTTATCTTTAATACTACTTTGTATCAAATAATCTCGCACACTATTACCGTTAAAAATACATCAGGAAATTTAACTTACTTATACACGCATAACACTTCTATTCGTACAATACATTGGCCCAAAGTAGGATTCTCAAACGCCTTATAAGATTTCATAATAATCAGTGATAAATGAATGACTTATATCGCAGTGATATAAGGGTACTTAAAACCGCTATAACTATATTTATATTGAATTGTTACGGATTAGCTAGCAGACTTGTCGGCCCAAAAAAATAACTTTAATGGAAATCTTCAGTAATGTTTTCAATTAATCCTTTCGCTGAACTTGCGACATTAATTTCACCTACAATCATCCAAGCATACATTGTCCTTATGTTTATTATGGTTGTGTTAGGGACAATCCTCGATATGGCGCATAAGAAAAGCGCCCAGTATTTTTTCCAAAATGCGGAACAAGCAAAAAAGAATGCCAAACGTACTCTCAGCTTTGGTAAAAAAGCATCGCTTGCATTAGCTACATTGGCACATGAAGTTGCAACTGCAGGAGAGTTTGCAAATAAAAATACGGCACGGCGTCTTTCACACAATCTAACAATGTATGGTTTTATACTATTTGTTGTCGCAACTGCGGTTTTGATCTTCAGTTATTCAACGAGTACTGCTGCTAGTTTTTGGCCTGTCGTATGGCACATTGGTGCGATTATGCTGTGTCTAGGGGGTTACTGGTTTTGGTTCTTTATCCGTGTAGATGTCTCATCTGAAGGAGTTAAGTGGTACAACTTCAATGGCCGTGGTGACATCTTTATCGTTGGGTTAATTGCAATGGGTACTTTTGCATTGCTTTGGTCTGGCACACTCGCTAGTGGTGGGCTATTGAATATGATTTTCCTTGTATTGTTTATAGCTTCAAGCACAGTTTTATTCTGTTCTGTTTATTGGTCCAAGTTTGCTCACATGTTTTTCAAGCCAGCAGCGGCTTTTCAAAAGCGTTGTATCAAAGCGGATGGTTCATATGAGAACCTTCCTGAAGTTGGCGATCTATCTGATCCTGAAATTCAAGCTAGATATCCGGATATTCCTGAGTATATGGGCAGCAATCCACCTGACATGGGTCTAGGTATTAAGGCAGAAGCCCCAAGACATTACTAATTTTTACTTAATTAATCGAAATTTAGAGAGAAAATATTATGCCTACTTTTGTATATATGACGCGTTGCGATGGTTGCGGACATTGCGTTGATATTTGTCCATCAGACATCATGCATATCGACACGACTACTCGACGTGCTTATAACATTGAGCCAAACATGTGTTGGGAGTGCTACTCCTGTGTGAAAGCTTGTCCTCATAATGCGATTGATGTTCGTGGTTATGCAGATTTTGCTCCACTAGGACATTCAGTACGAGTAATTCGTGATGAAGAGAAAGGCGTTATTGCTTGGCGTATCAAATCACGCAATGGCAAAAAAGATATGAATCTATTGGCGCCTATCACAACCAAACCTTGGGGTTCAGCAACTCCTCAGTTATCTGAAGTGGAAGCTCCTAGTCAAGAGATGAAAGACAGTCAATTACTTTTCAACGAACCAAAATATATACGTTTAGATGATGGTGACATTCATACACTTGAATCAAATGGTTTAGAGATGAAAGAAGGGGTGTACTACTAATGTCTTATAAAACGATTGTCGAAGACAACATTGATATTCTAGTAGCGGGTGCTGGCATGGCCGGTACGGGTGCTGCATTTGAAGCGCGGTACTGGGGTCAAGATAAAAAAATAGTCATTGCCGAAAAGGCAAATATCGATCGTTCTGGCGCAGTCGCGCAAGGACTTTATGCTATCAATACATACATGGGTACGCGCTTCGGTGAAAATAATCCTGAAGATCACGTGCGCTATGCACGCATCGATTTGATGGGGATAGTTCGCGAAGATTTATTATTTGATATGGCCCGTCACGTAGATTCTGCGGTACATCAATTCGAAGAATGGGGTTTACCGTTAATGCGTAATCCCAAGACAGGCGCTTATCAACGTGAAGGTCGATGGCAGATCATGATTCATGGTGAGTCCTACAAGCCAATCGTTGCAAATGCTGCAAAAAAATCTGCGAGTGAAGTTTTCAATCGTATCTGTGTAACACATTTTTTAATGGATGAATCAAAAGAAAATCGTGTTGCAGGAGCGGTAGGTTTCAACGTGCGTACTGGTAACTACCATGTATTCAAAGCTAAAACTGTTATTTGTGCTGCCGGCGGTGCTTCCAATATTTACAAGCCTCGTTCAGTAGGTGAAGGTGCGGGTCGTGTTTGGTATGCGCCATGGTCGTCAGGCTCTGCGTATGGGTTGATGATTGGTGCGGGTGCCAAGATGACACAAATGGAAAATCGCATTGTGTTGGCGCGTTTCAAAGATGGTTACGGTCCTGTAGGTGCGTATTTTTTGCACCTCAAAACGTATACGCAAAACGGCCTTGGCGAAGAGTATGAATCAAAGTGGTGGCCTTCTACTCAGGAATTGGTAGGTAAGGAATACTTAGATCCGGAAGTTTCGCATAGAACGCATCGTCCTATTCCAACGTGTTTACGCAACCATGCATTTATCTCAGAAGTGAATGCTGGTCGTGGACCTATTCACATGGTTACCATGGAAGCCTTCCAAGATCCTCATCTAGAAGAAATTGGTTGGCATAACTTCTTAGGAATGACAGTCGGTCAAGCGGTACTCTGGGCTGCTACTGATGTGGATCCTAAGTATGAGAACCCCGAACTTACAACTTCTGAACCTTATGTAATGGGTTCACATGCTACGGGCTGCGGAGCATGGGTTTCTGGTCCTGAAGATCTATCTCCCCCCGAGTATTTCTGGGGTTACAACCGTATGACTACTGTTGAAGGGTTATTTGGTGCAGGAGATGCTGCAGGTGGTACACCGCATGCATTCTCATCGGGTTCTTTTACCGAAGGTCGTTTAGCTGCCAAAGCTGCGTGTAGGTATATCGATGATGGTAAGGCAGAAGGGATCACAGTTTCTCAAGATCAAATTGATCGACGTAAAGCTGAGATATATAAACCAATGGAGCACTACAAGATTTACCGCAATGAAATCACAGCAGGTAGTGTTAACCCTAATTACATTAATCCGCGACAAGGACTTGATCGCTTGCAAAAGCTAATGGATGAGTATGGTGGTGGTGTAACGGTAAATTACATGACCAATGAAAAATTACTCAACATAGGATTAAAGAAAATTAAAACTTTGGAAGAAGATCTTGAGAAAATTGCTGCAGAAGATATTCATGAGTTACTTCGCGCATGGGAATTGAAGCATCGAACAATGGCTTCTGAAGCTGTATTGCAACATACGTTGTTCCGCAAAGAGACACGCTGGCCTGGTTATTATTATCGTGGCGACTTCATGAAAGTAGATGATCAAAACTGGCATGTATTAACGGTTTCACGACGTGATCCGGAAACAGGTGAATACACCATGGAGAAAGCGCCATGCTATCACCTGGTCGGTGATGAAGAAAAACAAGCAGCGGCTTAAAAAAGTAATCATAAGGCCTCTTTTGAGAGGCCTTTTGTTCTGGCAAAAAAAAGATCAACCAAAGTTGATCTTTTTTTATTTTAGAAGGCGTAAATTTTTTTATTGCAGAAACTGCTATAGAGAATGATATGAACATTATTGAAAAAAGCGACGAAGAAATTCTAGAAATTGCGCATCCAATGTGGGATGACCTTATTAAATATTCCAACGAAGGTGAGTATGGAAAATTTATTCGTAAATTTTCTTATGATTTGTTGTTTGGTCTTAATGAGGTTGAAGTTGGAAAACAATTCGCTAGAAGTGAGCTAACCAGAAACTTAAATACTGAATATGACTATCTTGGTCTTATTCGTAGAGGTGAGCATGTAACGGTGTTGTACCGCGTGACGAGTACCAAAAAAGAAGGTGAGTGGTTAGGACGCATGGTATTGGGTTATGAAAAAGACGAAGTGAGAATTTTCGGCGCATCTGTTTTTTAATCATTTGACTGTATAAAATTTTGGATTACAAACATGAATGAAGTCATTAAAGAGGTTATCACCGAAGGAAAGCTTGTTGAATTAAAATACAAAGTTATCGATTTAAAATCAGAAGCCATTCTTACAGAAGTAGAATTTCCAATTGGTTATATCCATGGTTTTACAGAAGCGCTTGCTCCACAAGTGACTGCAGAATTGGAGGGGAAAACTGTAGGTGAAATAATAGAAGTTCCTATCGACTGTAACAAGATATATGGTCCTAGAGATGAGTCATTGGTTGTTATCGATCATATCGATAATGTTCCTGAAGAGTATCGTGAGGTAGGTATGTCAATCCTGATGGAGAACGAAAAGGGTGAAACAAAAAGTTTTCTGGTAACCCGTGTTGATGAAAATTCTGTAACTATTGATGGTAATAACCCACTTTGTGGTCGTGAAGTAATATTCAAGCTTGAAATTCTAACTGTGCGCGATGCAACCGATGATGAAATTGAAGCGGGTGGCCCCGTAAATGCTGAACCAGATATTAGTGAGATCGTAGGGTCAGATCAAAAAGTACAACCACTCAACTAGTTTCTCTAAAGTGAATGATGCTGATCTGATGGAGAAACATATTGCCTCATAATCTTTATGCCGAAACACTTTTAACACCAGGTCTTGGAATACCTATTGCGTGGCGTCATGACAACCGCGCACAGTATTTAATTGAATTGCTTGATCAGGATTCTCCAGTGCGTGGTGCACTGTCACAAGCCATTGATCGCTATGGCGATACATTCTTTGAATTAGCATCCAATAAAGAAACGCTTATTGAATGGGCCAATTCGCAAAAGACTTTAGTCGATACCGCAGATGTCAGAGAACTAAGATTGGGTGGGGCTCATGTTTTTCAACAGGCGATTGAACTTTTTCAAGGTCTGCAAATGGTGGTGGAAAAAGAAGATGACCCAGTGAGGTGGTCTGCAATTCATCACAACATAGGTGATGTGATGGGGTTTATTGGACAGCGCAGTGGCAGCACACATTTTCTTGAGCAAGCGGCTATGTCTTATGAACAGGCCTTGGAAGCTCGAAGTTTTGAAGACACACCATTCGAGTGGGCATGTACGCAATATAATCTTGGGGTCGTGATACAAACACTTGGCCAACTAGAAGATGATCCCAACTTACTCAAACAAGCAGAACAAACCTATAAACAAGCTTCAACTGCATTGAAAAGAGATGAGCATCCAGATGAATGGGCTGCAACTTTATGCAGTACTGGCAATGTGCTTTTTCTATTAGGTATACATCGACGGGGTCCTCGCACACTAGAACAGGCTGTGGTTGTAATGCGTAATGCTATGGCGGAACGTACTCCGGATAAATCGTCTTATGCATGGGCTATTACACAAAACAATCTTGCCGCAACGTTACAAGCTTTAGGTACACATGAAGAAGATATTTCATCTCTAGAAGAATCAATCCCAATCTACGATGCAACACTGAAAGCACTACCTAAAGAAGACGTGCCGATGATATGGGCAATGGTTTCTGCGAATCGTGCCTCTGCCATGCATGCTTTGGCCGATGAATCTGATTATGTAGAGTTGGCTATGCGAGCAGAGTCGGAATTTGCAAGCATTGCTGAATTATTTGCCGAAGCAGAATTAACACGTCATCAGCAACTGGCAGAAGAACGCAGAGATCAGTCAAATGAATTAGTTAAATTACTCCAGGTCTAAGATAAGAATTATGATAAAGACCTACTCCCAACGTCTCTTGCCTCCCTATTATGGGCTGGCACAAATTGTAGAGTCTGAACGCGCAAGGGCGATAACTGTTGATGGTCAAACCTGGGAAATTCAATTTCTTCGCACCGGTAATGGCAGCCAAAGTAGAAACAATATCTTTAGACGCGCAGTAACTATTAGTGACAGCGAAATTAAACAAAAAGAACTAGAATCCTTGTTAGAGGGGCAAGAAGTTGATGAGCGTATTCTGGAATTAACAGATTTTCTTGCAGATGTTTCCTTGCCTTTTCCTGTAGCAGATCGTTATGAATATTGGTTGTTGGATGAAAAACATCAATTACCATTAGCGTTAATTTTTTCAGCTAAAGACCCCGAGCAGATGAATGCGTATCCTTCTCGTCCAGAATGGACTGCACTACCCGCAGCTGTGATGCCAATAGAATCCACAGAAGAGGAAAAGTCTTATGCAGCAGCGCCTGTAAATTATCGCCTAGAAAGACTAGTGGCAGAGAGGGCTGGAGTAAATCCTAAGGCTAAGTGGTTCACGCGAAGTTCAAGTGAAGAATATACGTTTCCTACTTTTATGTTGTCTGAAAATTGGCAAGAGGAAGAAAGTATCGATTTATGTCAACGTTATCTTTATCGTCAGTCTCCTCGCTTGTTGATGTTGCATGGTTTAAATCAAGAGCTACGAAGACAGTTAGAAATAAATGCGAAGAGTTTCGCACTAGAAGTGGCACGTTTTTACCCTCTCTATCCTGAAGTAGTTGATCAAACTTTGATGAATGCCATACTTGTTGAGGCAAAAATAAGAGGAACGACTGAAGATCAGCCTGCGTTGCACAAACGTAGAGACGGAATACATTATCTATAGTAAGAATACATAAAGTAAAAGGATTATTCGTGGCGCAATATATTTTCATTTATCTGGGTGGCGAGCATCCCAGCAACCCTGAAGAAGGTAAAAAGCATTTTGAGAAATACCAAAAATGGTTGCTAAGTCTTGGAGAATCTGTAGTGAGTCCTGCGATTCCTTTTAAAGACACACATACTGTTCATAAAGACGGTAGAACTCAGCAAGGTACTACTACATTGATGTCGGGAATGAGTATTTTAAAATTTGAAACTTTGCAGGATGCACTTGCGGCTGCAAAAGCATGTCCATTCCTTGAAATAGGCGGCACGCTAGAAGTTTCAGAAATGATTGAAATGTCAAGCACAGTGAATTAGATAAACGATGTCACTAAAGATAACTCAAAAACATTTTTTATATGGAAAACGTGAATTTGAATTAGATGAAGATATCGTAAAAGTTAAAGTAAATAGTTTATTAGATGAAAATAAAGATTTTGAGGTTGAGTTAGCTATGATTAATCCAGAGCCCATATTAAGTAAATCTCGCTTGGAGTTTCATAGTCGAGTTAAGTGTCGGCCACTGATTTCTTTATATTTAAACAAACCCAACAAAAAAGAGTTTAATGCATTTGTTGATGCTATTAAAACTCGAGCAAAAAATGAATTTGATTCATTTGCTGGAATTAATGTTTCTGAATGAAATGCGCACTAAACTTACTCAAAAACATCTGTTCAAAGGTACTCGCGTTTTTGAAATTATAGACGATCAAGTTCATATTAAGTCTCGTAAAGAAGAAACACTTAGTGTCATGCTAGCAGTACTTAATCCGGAACCTGTTATAACGCACTCTCACCTTGAATTTGTAAGTCGCGTTAACGGTGAGCCATTATTATCATTGTTTTTGTCAAAACCAAACGTCACTGAATTTAACGAATTTGTTGCTACGCTCAAACAGAAAGCGCGGGAAGAATACAATGCGATTTCCGGTATTAGTATTACGGGTAAACCCGCAACACTTAATGGTAATTTATATGAAGAGCCACCTGAGTTTGATGATGTGACTCCTGAAGATGTTGGCAAAGATAAACGTATCAATGTTGAAGGTCTTGAGAACGCAATTCATATGTTGGAAATGTACGTAGATAACGAAGAAATCAAACCACTGATAGCAGCCTTAGAATCGCTCAAACAAGCACCAAAAGATCACTCAAAATTAGTTAGGGTTGCCACTGTATTCAACGAGCTGGGATCAAGCCAAGGTGCGGTACTCACCTATGCGCCCTATGTCAGTATTATTCTTTCAGATGATCCTTTTGGGTAAAGATAATGATAAGCGTAGGTAACCTATTGAGTGGAGTCTACCTATAGATATTTTCTTATTATAGATAAATAGAAATAGTCATCTTGAAGAGCTAGTTTGCTAATATTGTCTGACTAAACAATTTAAATTTTTAGCGGAAGGGAAGTTATGAGCGAGCAACAAAATACCAGACCCAAGGTCCCCGAGGGTGAAACAGAGTATTACAAAACGCGTCAATTAGAGGTCAATGACAAGGGTTTCGTGGGATATGAAACTATCTGGAAGGATTTTCAGAAAGAAGCTGAATATACAATACCAAAACGACCTTGAGTATTTATTATTAAAACAGCTTTGCAAATATGTATAAAAAGGCCCTTATTGAAGGGCCTTTTTTGTTTTTCCGTTGCCGTTTATAGCAACTAGTAATTTAGATGACTTGGTCTGTTATGTAATTAACGTTATAGTCAATCTTAATGAAGTAACGTAATCCTTTGAGATTTATGCAACAAGCATTGGCCAAACAAGACGAACATCCATTAGCGGGTACTAAAATGACCGGCTCGGACATTATTGTGCAAGTGTTGGCACAAGAAGGTACCGATGTGATTTTTGGGTATAGCGGTGGCGCGATACTGCCTACCTATGACGCCGTGTTCCGATTCAATGCGGAAACCAATGAATCAATGCCACTCATTGTTCCTGCCAATGAGCAAGGTGCCGGATTTATGGCATCTGGTTATGCGCGGGCAAGTGGTAAGGTTGGTGTGGTAATGGTGACTTCAGGTCCGGGGGCAACCAATACTGTTACTCCGGTACGTGATTGCATGGCGGACTCTATTCCGATAGTAGTGATTAGTGGTCAGGTGCCTACACCTGCAATTGGCAGTGATGGTTTCCAAGAAGCGCCGATTGCCAACATTATGGGCGCAGTCGCCAAGCATATATTTTTGGTTACTGATCCCGAAAAACTTGAATCTACGATACGTACTGCATTTGAAATCGCGCGTACCGGTAGACCAGGGCCAGTAGTGATCGATATTCCCAAAGATGTTCAAAATTGGGAAGGCGTTTTTCAGGGCAAAGGTCAATTACCGATACGTGGTTATCGAGAGCGTATTGAAGAAGTCGCTGAAAATATTTTAACAGACGAAGACTGCAAGTCTTTTTTTGCAGATTTCGAAAAAGCAAAGCAACCGCTTATCTATGCAGGTGGTGGTGTTATCAATGGTGATGCATCAGCTGAACTTCGTGCTTTTGCAGATCATTTTAAAATTCCGGTTGTCACGACATTGATGGGAATTGGTGCGTACGACACAACTGAAGACCGTTCTTTACATATGCTTGGTATGCATGGCACTGCATTTGCTAATTATGCAGTGGATGATTGTGATTTCTTAATTGCCATTGGCGCACGCTTTGATGATCGTGTTGCGGCTGTACCCGATAAGTTTGCACCTAAGGCAAAATTTATTGCGCACTTTGATATTGATCCGTCTGAAATTCACAAAGTTAAACCTGTGGACTGGCATCATGTAGGCTTGTTACCTCAAGCAATGAGTAAATTGCTTGACTATGGCTTAAATAATATTACTGCAAAAGATTATAAAGACTGGCATCAACATATCGGTACATTAAAAAGCACCTATGCGATGAACTATGACAAGCAATCTGATCATATACAGCCCTATGCAGTAATTGAAGAATTAAATAAATATGCAAAAGGTGAGGCCGTTATTAGTACTGGTGTAGGGCAGCATCAAATGTGGGCTGCACAGTATTTTGATTTTAAATCTCCTCGTCTTTGGTTGACCTCTGGAAGTATGGGCACCATGGGTTTTGGTTTGCCAGCTGCAATAGGCGCACAATTTGCCAGACCTGATTTGATCGTTATCGATATAGATGGTGATGCCAGTATGCGCATGAATCTGGGTGAGCTGGAAACTGTCACAACTTATAAGTTACCGATAAAAATTGTTGTGCTGAATAACCTAGGCGACGGCATGGTAAAGCAATGGCAGAAGTTATTTTTTAAAGGGCGATTGTCAGCAAGTGATAAGTCTTTACATAAAAAAGATTTTATCAAAGCGGCAGAAGCGGATGGTTATGAATATGCAGTGCGTTTAGAAAATAAAGCTGAGTTGCCAAAAGTAATTAAAGAGTTTATGGAATTTGATGGACCCGCATTTATTGAGGTGATGATTGATCCGGATGCGGGTGTATATCCTATGGTGGGACCGGGTATGAGTTATAGTCAAATGATTACTGGCGATCATATTCCTACACGAAATGCGGAAGTAGATACGAAAACGGAAGTAGATTCCTCTGAAATGTTTTGAAAAATTTAGTATTGCTGTTGTTTATCCAGAAGGTAATTTATCCAACAGCGATAGTAATAAAGTTGATACCACAAATTTTAAATGAATAAGACTATACCATTTAAGATTTTCTGCATTTATAGCTGCTTCTTTAATTTGAATTCCTCGAAGTAATCTATATTTGATATGCTCAATTTTCAATAGTGAGGGAAGTGATGAATAATTTTAATAGTAAGACGATTAAGTACTTCATTATAAGTTTATTTACGATTTTGTTATTAGCCGCATGTTTAAATGATCAAAACAAGTCTACTGAATTGAGTGCAGAAGAGATTCAAGAGAGACAACTTAAAGCATATGAAGATGCTGCAGCGGATCCCCGTCAGTTTAAAGCGGACTTGAAGGAAAATTGTCCGCACTTTGGCAATGCGCTATTAACTACTGCTGAAACCATTCAACTGGGTACACGTGTATTTAATGCAGGTGGTGTGAGCCTTACGAAACGAATTTATGAAGGTACAGTCTATAAGATATTGTTTACTATAAAAGATGATTGTATGAAATTAAGTGATGCGTTGCAGGCAGGGTTGGCTAAAGCCGCTGAAACCGAAGATCACCATGATCAAGCTTGGGCTTTGCGTAATACCTTAGATTTAATTATGGGCGGCCCCCCTCTTAAACCCCCTGGCGCACAAATGAGATAATCGTTATAAGTTGATGTTTAGGTTAGCAGTAATTACTTTGTCTTTATTGTTAGTAGTTCCGCTCTACGCGGGTGAGACTATTGCAAATAATAAAGATAGTTTTGCTAAAGAATATGCAACGCTTAAGACCTTGCTGCAAAAAGTTAAGAGCAGAGATTCTGCTGAATTATATAAGCCACAAATAGAGCAAGAATTGGCGCGGCTAAAATCATCACAGCTGATTGCGGGTAAAGAGTATGATCAGCTTAATCAAGAAGAAAAAAAACTTTTTATAAAGAAATTTCAAAATAATCAATTTCATTGTGGGGAGGTTACACAAGTGATGGAAGAGCGAAGAAGGATATTATTAAACCCTGATCTTTACGAAATACTCGGACAATTAGTGCAAAACCTTCCTTAAATAAATTATATATAGTATAGCTATGTTCTATGCACGCAGAGACGCACAAAAATGTCTCGACATACGTGTGTGCCTATCACTACTTTTCCTTGTTTTTTTATTTGTTTTAACTGGCTGTGCTGCAGTTTTACTAAGTGGGCATTTAAGTTTTAATCATTATGAGCCCAAGTCCGGAACCTTCAAGTGCAAGTTGCCCGGAGGTGCGCTGAGTTCTAAATTAGAAATTAGTGATCGAAGTAATGATATAGGCGATACAGTAACGTTTAGTTTAAATTTGGGTTTGTTATGGCGTTTGGATCACTTGCTGATCGGTAAACATAAACTTGCAATGTTAGATAAGTCTGCCAATTCTCCAGAAGCAAGAAGATTGCAACTAGATCGAGCAAAAGAGGATTATTTTAATTTATATTTAGCTCAAAATACCGATTATGTAGAAGTTAAGTGGGAACAGTTTGATTATGTTGACGATGTAGAAGTGCTATTGGCAAATACATATATAAAATGGGATGAAGAGGAAGAGGTACGTGAATTATTGTTTTCAATCGATGGTGATTATTTAAATATTATTCACTTTGCGCAGAATTTATCTAGTAATTTACAAACAATCACTTCTGGAGCAAAAGGTTTTTATAAGAGCTGCGAATTTTTCTAATTATGTAAATCAGTAGTTTTAATTTGCACTGACAGTACGAGTGCTGGCCCAACTTCTTAATTGTTCAACTTTTTCTGCCATAACTACTGATAAAGGCTTGGTATTTAACAATTCTTCAAGCAGTTGTATTTGTTTGAGATGAGAATTTTCGGCATGTGCTGCGTATAGAGCAGAAACGACTGCTTGTTCGATTTCTGCACCTGAAAACCCTTCGCTAATCTGTGACAGTCTATCTAAATCAAAATTATCGGTTACCACATCACGCTTGTTTAAATGAATACGAAAAATTTCTTCTCTGGTCTCGCGATCAGGCAAATCAACAAAGAAAATTTCGTCTAGACGGCCTTTGCGAATTAACTCGGGTGGGAGGGCTTCTATATTATTAGCAGTAATGGCTAAAAACACAGGGTGTTTGCGTTCGGCCATCCAAGTAAGAATAGTGCCTAGAACTCTATCGCTGGTACCTGTTGTATCGTCTCCGCTACTGATACCTTTTTCTATTTCGTCAATCCATAACACACAAGGCGACATGGTTTCAGCAGTTTTAATGGCATCGCGAAGATTTTTTTCCGTTTCACCAATAAATTTATTAAACAAGCTACCCATATCTAAACGTAATAAAGGTAAGCCCCATACTCCTGCAATCGCTTTGGCAGTTAAACTTTTACCACTGCCTTGAACGCCAATAAGCAGCACACCTTTTGGTCTATCGAGTCCTTTCGGCGGTGATTCTGCAATAAATATTTCTTTACGTTGGCTCAGCCATTTTTTTAATTTGTTCATTCCGGCCACATCGGAAAATTTTGCGGTATCGTATTCAAATGACAGCCCATTATCACGGCTTAATAAACGATATTTTGCCGCCATAATTTCAGGTAAATCAGTTGTCGTTAAAGTGCCATCTTCTGCTATTGCTTGACGCGCTAAACGTCGCACATCTTGTTCCGGTAATCCGGTTAAATTGCGCGCGAGCAAATCTACAACTTCATCATCTTGAATAACATTTTTATTATTGCTCTTACCTTGCCAACGAATCGCTTCCTGGATAACGATATTTCTCAATTCTTTTGTTGCCGGCAAACGCAACTCAAAATGTGCAACAAACTTTTCAAGTTCTGCAGGTATTTTTAGGTTGTGGCTTACAAAAACTAATGTATTGGGTTTTTCTTCATACTGCAGGGCAATTTCTTTAATAGTGCGCACATTAAATGGATCTTCCATGTAAGGATGAAAATCCATAAATAGATAAATGCCTGACTTTGAACCTCCTCGTATATGTTTAAGCGCTTCTAGTGGTTCCTTGTTAAATGCCTGCGGTTGCATGTTCTCAACATCGATTCTTTGCAGTCCCTCTGTGATAGCCCACTTATACAACTGACTGGGTAGCTCGTTGACTAACTGCATAAATAATTTCAGCACACGTGCTTCTTCGTGTGTCTCGATAACAATAATCGGTGTTTTGGATTTGATTAAGACCTTGAGGTCATTTAACTCATACATATTAAGAGTTTTTGTTTGGACTTGGTTTATATGGAACTGTTTGTATTCAGTACGTTTTATCACCTAACTCATTAAATATGCAAGAAATCGCATACTCAAGTGTGCGATACGATGGATTACCCGCGTCAATCACTCCATTCAAGCATTCTCTAATGCTACTTTCTCAGCGAGTATTCAAAAGGCATATGACAGAATCAAAAGAAAATGTTGGAGGAATAAAACAAGCGACGGTAATATCAAAACCACTATGGCTTCTGATTGTATTTTTTGTCGCAGAGTGGATCTAATTCATCAAGGCGAGTTAACATTTATTAGTGAAGATAAATATCCAGCATCACCTGGACATTTGCTCATCGTTCCAAACCGACATGTGCCGAATTATTTTGATTGCACTAAAGAAGAGATTGCAGAGCTTTGGCAAGCTGTTCATTTTGCAAAAGAGTTGGTTGAGAAAAAGCATAAACCAGATTCCTATAATATTGGAATCAATGTAAGTGAAGCGGCCGGTCAATCTGTGCCACATACACATATACATCTAATTCCCAGATATAAGGGTGATGTGCCTGACCCTAGAGGTGGGGTGAGAAGTGTGATTCCAAAAAATCGAACTTATACGAGAACAAAGCAATAAATTTTGTAATGCTGAATTCATGAAATAGTTATCCATGACAAATGAATTAAGAGAAATTCGTATAAACCCCATCGTGCCTACAGAATCTGTTCTGGTCTCTACAGCACGAGGCCTTAGACCACGCAAAGACGAAAAGCCGCTAGAAATGGGTACGGACTCCAGAATAGCAGAATGCCCATTTTGTAAAGGTAATGAGGATAAAACTCCTCCTACATTAGTTAGTTGGCCAAATGAAGAAAATTGGTCGATTCGTATTGTAGAAAATTTATTTCCAGTATTAAGTAATCAACAGCAAACACAAAATCTAAGTTTTGGTTTACAACATGTGATTGATGGATATGGACGACATGAAGTGGTTATCGATCATGATAATCACTCAATACATATTGATCATATGTCGCAAGAACATATACAGGCATTATTTAGAATTTACCGAGATCGAATGCAGTTTCTCTATAGCACTGATGAACGGATTAAATATGTTTTAGTGTTCAAGAATTTTGGTCCCGCGGCAGGCGCTAGTATTGCACATACACATAGCCAGATAGTTGCAATGCCTGTCGTTCCTGAAAACGTTGCTAACGAGCTATATCATTCTCATATTCATTTTCAAAAATTTAATCAAAATATATTTTCCCACCTGGTAGATGAGGTATTAACCTTTGAAGCAACGATTTATGATCGAGAATCCGGTGAGGTGAGAAGAAAAATTAATGTAGGTCAGTACGTAATAGAAAAAACTAAACGATTCATTGCGATTAAACCGTTTGCAAGTCGCTTTGAGTGGGAAGTACAAATTTTCCCATTATTTCCGCAAGCAGATTATCTAGAATGCAGTGACGAAGACTTAGAAGATTTTGCCTTTCTTGTTAAGCGTACAATGAGACGACTAAATAAGGTCATTGGAGGCGCACAATATAATTATTTTCTTCATTCCATTCCACATGGAGATGAATTCAACAAACATCAAGATAGCTATCTATGGCATTTAGAGATATGCCCTAGAACAAGTATTCCAACTGGATTTGAATTAGGTTCAGGTTTGTTTGTAAGTACAGTAAGCCCGGAAGATGCCGCAAAACTCTTACGAGAAGTTGAAATTAATTAATGTTCATATGACTTATAGCTCACTCTAAAAAATAAACTATATAAGACAGGTACGAGTAACAAGGTTAAAAAGGTTGCAAATAATAATCCGAATATAATGGTGATAGCCATTGGCCGAAACATCGCTGTACCGCCCCACCATAAAGGCATCATTCCTAATACTGTGGTCGCCGTGGTTAATAAGATCGGTCGAACACGTTGTTGACAAGCATCGATAATTGCGTGCCTAACCTCTTTTCCTAATTCTTCAATTTCAATTTTGATGCGGTCAATGAGAACGATGGCATTGTTAATAATAATGCCAGATAATGAAATCAATCCCAGTAAAGTAAAAAATCCCAACGAAGAGCTCGCTATCAATAACCCTACCGTAACACCGATGATGCCTAGAGGTATGGTTGCAAGAATAATTAATGGTCGCCTAACCGAGTTAAATTGCGCTACTAACAATAGTAATATGGCCATTCCTGCAATCGGAAGTTTAACCGCGATAGAAGCGTTGCCCTTCTCGGCTTCTTCGGATTCCCCGCCTTCTGTGTAGTAATAGTCTCTTGGCCAGGTCTTTTGAGTTTCTTGTAACCAAGGTGACAGTGTTTTATTTACATCATTGGCCGTTGCATCTGTGCGTATCTTAGCTTTTAAAGTAATGGTCCGATCTCGATCACGGCGTTCAATCATACCCGGCTCAAACACTAAGCGAACATCTGCAACTTGTTTAAGAGGTACAGAGTTGCCTGTACTTTCTGAATACACACTAGTGCCATCTAATTTGCCAATATCTTGTCGGTCTGCAGCAATGGAACGTAAAGTGATAGGAATTAATTTGTCTTCTTCGCGGAACTCGGTCATATCAATTCCGGTTAAACTTGCATTGAGAGAATAGGCGACATCATCGCTGGTCACCCCTGCGCGGCGTGCACGCTCTTGATCTACTTCAACGAGTAATTTTTTTGTTTGTTTGCCCCAGGTATTTTTTACATGAGTAACATCTTTATTTTCGTACAAATATGTTGTTACTTGATCCGCTATTTTATAAAGCTGCTTTATTTCTGGCCCCGAAATGCGAATTTGTATTGGATAGCCAACAGGCGGACCGTTTTCCAACCGGCTCAATCTTAAATTTAGATCAGGATGGTTTTTCGCAGCGTATTTTTCAATACCTTGAATAATGACTTCTACATCTTTTCCATTTACTGTATTAGCAATAATAAAAGAGTTTGCAGGATTTTGATTGGGCGGGTTAAGTCCTAAATCTAAACGAGGCCCACCTTCGCCAACAAAGGTTAACCAGTTTTTTATTTTTGCTTCCCCATTACTGGGTTTATAAAATTCTTTGTAAATAAATTGATCAATATCTTCAATTACTGCTTGATTAGCTTCAATGGAAGTTCCCAATGGCATTTCTATTGCACCATTGAAGACTGGATCTTCTGAAGGCTCAATAAAGGCTACCCGAACATAAGCCAAACCTTTAATAGCCGAAAAGAACAGTATTGCAACTAAAACTCCAAATAAAATTTTATGTTTCAACACAAGAAGTAAAATATTTCTATATAGAGTGTAAAAATTACTATTAAACGCATGCAGATTCTCGGTACTCGAATTTTGTTTTCTACTTTTTAGGGATGTGGCTGACAACATGGGGATAAATGTCATTGCTACAAACCAGGAAACTAAAAGAGTAATGGTGACAACATAAAAAATATCTGAGGTATATTCACCTACCGCAGACTCTGCCAGCGCAATAGGCATAAATGCCGCACTAGTCGTTAAGGAAGAAGTCAATAAAGGCAAAAACAATTCTCGACCTGAGTCTATGGCAGCATTAATAGCGGTTAGGCCCGAGTCATACTTTACCAATATGGATTCCACCATAACGATAGCGTTGTCCACGAGCAATCCTAAGGAAATTATTAATGCGGCAAGTGAAATTTGGTTAATGGTAATCCCGAACACCTGCATGACGAATATCGCAATTATCATTGCGGTTGGAATCAGGCTGGCTACTACAACTCCAGTTTTAAGCCCCAGCATTATTACGATAACCACACATACAATGGCAATGGCTTGCAATAAGCTTTTTACAAACTCATCAACATTGGTTTTAACTAAATTAGCTTGGAACCAAATTTTTTCTAATTCGATTCCCCAGGGATATAGTGTTCGAATTTCGGGTATGACACGATCCAACTGTTCACCCAGCTTTAAAATATCACCGCCTTCACGCATCGAAATACCGATGGCAATAGTTGATTGCCCATTCGCGCGCGCCACACTTTCAGGCGGGTCCTCATAGTCTCGATATATGTTTGCTATATCACCCAAGTAGACCACACTGCCGTTAGGTGTGGGCACTACGGTTTTACGCAAGTCTTCAAGTGTTTCGAAGTTGCCTGTTGGTTCAAGTACTATTCTCTCTCTGCCAGTTAGAATGTCGCCACCAGATGAAAGAATATTTACCGTACCTAGTAAGGCTGAAAGCTGTTTAGGAGAAATGCCCAGCTCTGTTAATCTGGCATTGTCATACTCAACAAATATAGATTCTTTTTGAACACCATAAAGATTTACTTTTGCAACATCCGGGAGTTTCAAAATACGATCTCGAATATCATCTGCAACATCTTTTAATTCGGCGTAGCTATACCCATCGCCAGTAAGTGTATAGACACTTCCGAACACATCACCATATTCGTCATTTACAAAAGGATCACTTGCTCCTTCTGGAAGTTCTGCTTCAACATCATCCACTTTGCGACGTAAATCATCAAAGATAGGGCGCATTTCGGTGTATGACTCTAAGAAATTAACAGTGATAATGGAGATACCATTACGCGATTCACTTTTAATGTAATCGACTTCAGGCATTTCCTGTATTTTCTTTTCAAGCTTATCTGTGACCAATAGTTCCATTCGTTCTGGACTAGCACCGGATAAAGTTGTGGTGATGACGGCAGCCCGAATGATAAAGCCAGGGTCTCTAGCTTTAGGTAATTGTTGATAAGCCAAAATGCCGCTTACAATGAGTAGTGCAATTAATATATAAACGACGCGGTCGAAGCGAAATGCAAATTGAGTGATGTTCATAATGTTAGTGGGTCAATACTTCTAAACCTTCTCTAACAATATTTACTCCTGCAGTAACAATATGGTCACCCACTTTAATACCTTCTACAATTTCAATGCCTGAGGGTGTCAATTCACCGGTTGTTACAATTTGTTTTTTAATCAGGCCGACATTTTCTTTACCTGTTTGTTCAACAAGATAAACATAGGTGCCAGAATCATCTTGCCCCACTGCAACTGCTGGAACAATAAAATGTTCTTGTTGATTTGAATTTTCAAATGTGAAGGATACTTGTGCCGCCAGTCCAGGTCTTAAACCACTAGGCGTATCCGTAAGCGTAACAGTAACCGGGAAAGTTGTGCTGGCACTTGAAGCCACCCCTACTTCAGTAACCTTACCTGAAAACTTTTGGCCGGGGATAATACTAAATGTAACCACAGCATCCATATCATTTTGAATTTGACCGATCACACTTTCCGGAATATCTAGACCTATGTCTAAACGATCTCCACAAGTGACCACTAAGATGGTTTGTCCTGCATTCACATATTCATTTATTTCTGCATTTTTTTCTGCAACACCGCATGCTTCTGAAGCATACAAATTCGTGTAAGATACATTTAAGCGTGCGAGTTCTAAGGCTTTTTTTGAAGCTCTAACTTGCGCAGCACTGGACTCTGCATTAGAACGGGCGGTATCTAATTGATCTCTTGAAATATTATTATTTTCATATAAACCTTTGATGCGTTCGAAGTTAGCTTTTGCATTTCTTAGCGTGGCTTCAGCTTGCGCAAGGTTTGCTACGGATTGCTGAGCTTGTAATTGATAATCAGAAGGATCAAGTGTTGCTATGAGTTGATCTGCTTGAAGCCTATCACCCACTTTAATCTCAAGTGTTTGGATTGTGCCTGATACTCTAAAGCTTAAATTAGATTGTAAATCAGCTTTGGCGGTGCCTGAAAAAGTACGAGTTAAGCCATTTTCAGGTGTAGAAACCACCATAGATCGAACTGATCTTAACGCAACATCTTCTTCAGTCGATTCTTTATCTTGTCCGCAACCCCAAATGTTTACAATAAGGGTGGTAATCAAAAATACTTGAATAATTTGTTTCATGTATTGTTTCCTCAGAACGTACAATACGCGCTATTTTCTTGTAGCATAATATTCATTTAGTGCTTGATACCATCGATCAAACCCATCAGTTGTTAAAATTAAATCAAAGTTAGCTACTGCTCGTTGAACTTCAATCCAGTCAATCATAAATTGATATTGCGCATCCACAGCATCGAGATTTGCAGCTAATGAGGCGTTTTGAGCATCAATCAAATCAGTAATTGAGACAACTCCCTTAGAATAGGAGTCGATTACTAAATCCAAGTTTTCTTTTGCAGCTTTCGCAGCATTGTTACTTAAACGTATTCCGGGATAACTACCACTCGCTTGTTGTAGAGCGATTAAAATGCGCGATTCAACTTGTTCATAAATATTTTCTTTATTATAAAGACTTTGTTGTAATTCATTACTAGCACTTGAAACAGCAGATTTTCGTGCACCGCTTGTAAATAATGGCAAACTTGCTTCAACTCCTACAGTCCAATCTTCATCTTCTAATTGCGATGAGTTACTGCCTACTCCGCTGCGATTAATATTTTGACCATATTGTGCATTCAAACTTACGTCGGGTATGTAATAGGCGCGTTTTGCCGCTTTTAATCTTCGTTCATTAGAAGCGACAATAAATTCCGCACTTTTCAGCTCAGGAGCGTTATCTAACGCGCGTTGTACTTCAAATTCAACAAAAGTATTAAAATTTTGCGGGGTATCGAAAAAACGTTTAAATTTTTCACTGTCTAAAATAATTAGCTGTTCAGTAATTCCTTCATCCGTTACCGATATTGGCTCGGCTAAGGGCAAATGTAATATTTGTTTTAAAAGAGTTTGTGCTTGTTCGCGTGTGGATTCTGCTGTGTACAGATTGCGTCTATCGGTTGCAATCTGACTCTGCCAACGAAGGACATCAGCGCGATCTGATGTACCGATTTTTAAACGTGTTTCAGCTAATTCAAGGTTTGTTTCCGTTACATCTAGATTTGATCTTATTACCTGCTCTGAAGCCATTGCAGACAATAATTCTAGATATGCAGTAGATGAATTACTGATGATATCCAAAATGTTTTGACGTAGATTTTCATCCGCTGCATCTCTTAAAAACTTTGCAACAATAAAACCTGTACGTTGAGTTTCTGAATAAATTGTTTGCGACAAGTTAATCGAACTATCGGTAGTTTGTTCAACTCCAGAAATTCGTGCTGTGTCTTTGTCAATTTGTCGTGAATTGGCTCCAATACTTAACTGGGGCAATAATTCAGATCTTGTGCTGATTACATCATCTTCGGCTAATTCAAGATCAAGCCTGTCAATTTGTAGTGAAAGATTGGCATCAATCGCCTGTTGAATGGCGCTTACCATATTGAAGGATTCACCTTGATTTTCCATACTTTCACGATAGAGGAGGTCAGCTACTTCAAGTAATTCCCATTTAGGAGAAAAGTCTATCTCCTTTGCAGTGCGCATATTAATGGCTAGCTTTTCTGGTTGTTCCAGCGCAACTGCAAGATTCGCAGCATCGGTTCCTATCAAAATACTTTGTGTCAATAACGCTATTCTTCTTGCATAGCGAAGAGTGTCCAGATCTCGGCCGCTTGAGGTGGCTAAGATACCCATTCTAAGTTCGTTTCTTCCAGTTAATGAGTAACTAGGAATTTTTTTCGAAATTAGTCCCTGCGCAAATCGTTTAAACTCATCATTATTGAAGCGTAGTAAAGGCGGGACATAGATAGCATCTATCTTAGACATCTCAACTAGTGCTTCATCAAGATTATTTACAATCGGAATAAGTGTGATGTTAAATCCAAGCTCACTTTGGACTTCACGAGTAACTCCGGTCAGTTGAGGTAAAGAATCTAAAAATAATTTATCGACTACGATTCCGAGATGTTTGAATTCCACTAATTCATAAAAGTTACGTAAATCATCTCCAACTGTGCGGTTGTCACTGATATACACATAATTACGTTTACCACTGACACCGGGAGCTTGATAGGGCAGTTCTTGCAGTTCTCGATCAGCAACGATAGGCGCAATAACAGGCTTGTTTAAATTTTTGATCCGCGAGGCTTGGTGGCTTGATACTAATCCATTGGCGATAATTAAATCTATTGTCGGATCACTAAGAAGATCAGCGAGTTGATTGTTAATTTCTGTTGCTTGCCAATTACCATGACGAATTTTATCTTTAGGAAAAAAAACATTAAATTCGCCTGCATTTAAATCTTGTACTTCTTTTATGATTTGATCGAGAGGTAAAAATTCACGTTTTACAGGTCCATCTAACACTATTCCTACATTGATTGTTTCTGCAGCGATCGAATGACTGGTACTCGTCAAAAATAAAATGAAGTAGACAGAGATTATCCACCACAAACATGTTTTACGGATATCGAGTAAATACATTATTTTTATTATGCCTAATAACGATTAAAGAAGTTGTCAAAGATTTTGAAAGTATAATGAAACAATGTCTGAACGATGGCAATTGCTGAGCATGATCAAAGTGATTAGAGGATTGCCTTAATTTGGTGCGGGTACCGTGTTTTTATCAGTTTTAAGAAACACTATTTATAGTCTAAAGCCAATAAAATTACTGATCTGTAGCATTTAATCAAATATCAGATACATTAGAATTTAGTCATGAATGACGCAAATCCAGAAGACCAAAATAAGCAAATCGGCAAAGGCATGATTATCATAGCCTGGGTGTTGATTTTTGGCATGCTCGTCTGGTTTTTTGGGATTTTGGAAACCAACAAACGTAATCCTAATCAAAATGTCGCCACTACGATTTCAACTACTGGTGAAAAAGAAGTCGTATTACAAAGCAGCAGTTATGGTCACTATATAGCTAACGGAAAAATAAATAATAAAGAAGTAACGTTTCTGATTGATACCGGTGCGAGCTATGTATCGGTACCGGAAAGGGTCGCCAATAAAATCGGACTAAAAAAAGGTGCTCCAATGTTGGTTTCAACAGCTAATGGTACCGTTGAAGTTTATGTAACCATCTTAAGTGAAATCAGCTTGGGAGAAATAAAACTCTATGATGTAAAAGCGGATATCAATCCACATATGGATGGCGACGAGATCTTATTGGGCATGTCTTTTTTACGTGGCTTATCAGTTACACATGAAGGTGAACAACTGACAATCCGACAGTAAGTAATACTGATTTTATTACTACAACTAATCCTATCTTATTGATTTTAAGCACAATTAGTCATTTATAAAATAGATTACTATATTGTTTTTAATTCAATTTACTAATTGATAAAAATTGCGCATATTTACTCTTATATCAAGTAGTACTTAAGGGTTTTATTATGAATGCAATAGATATAGGTATTGAAGAAAAAGATCGAGTGAAGGTTGCAGAAGGGCTCAAGCACTTGCTTGCCGATTCTTACACGTTATATCTACAAACACATAACTTTCATTGGAACGTAACAGGCCCACAATTTGCAGAATTGCATGTGATGTTTGAAGAACATTACACAGAATTAGCCACTGCTGTGGATGAAATAGCAGAAAGGATTCGAACTCTTGATGTTGCAGCTCCTGGTACTTATAAAGAGTTTGCTAAATTAAGCAGTATAGAAGAAGTGGATGGTGTTCCCGCAGCCAATGAAATGGTTGATTTGCTTAAGAGTGGGCACGAGAAAGTTGTAAAAACATGTCGTACAGTACTAAACGTGGCCCAGGATGCCGATGATGAGTCAACGCTTGCATTAGTGTCCGATCGCATGCGAATTCATGAAAAAACGGCATGGATGTTACGGGCAATCAATTCTTAAATCGATAAGAAGGATGAGCTGATTATGATTAAAAATTTAATGACGAATGTAATAATTCTTTTGTCCATGACTTGTATAGCATCAGTCTATGCAGATGAAACTTTAATTTCAGAAGCCCCCGATGGTGCAAAAGTTTATTTTATTGAGCCTCAAAATGGTGACACGGTCTCACAAACATTTACGGTTAAATTTGGTTTGTCAGGTATGGGAGTTGCGCCAGCGGGTGTAGATCGAGAACATACTGGACACCATCATATTTTGGTTAATGTTGATGAGCTGCCTGCTATGGATAAACCGTTACCTGCGAATGACAATGTTATTCATTTTGGTGGAGGGCAAACAGAAGCGGAACTTACTTTAGCTCCGGGCAAGCATACACTTCAACTGCTGTTAGGCAATTATGTGCATATACCACATAGCCAGCCTGTTATTTCAGAAAAAATAACAATTAATGTCGAATAAAAAATTTAAATTGTAAAGCTTGTGTTTAAAATTTTAGGTACTTGAATATTTTTTAATTGAATATACCTAGGCAAGCCTTCACGGTAAGGTGGATACGCTTCGCCCTTAATAAGAGGTGCTAGATAAGTGCGGCAACGTTGTGTAATTCCAAAACCGTCTTTGCTGATGTAACTGCGCGGCATCATTTTTTCCACATTTGCAACTTTAGCTAGAGATGTACTACCAATTTTCCATTTATAAGGTTTATTAGAAGTACGAACAATTGTGGGCATGACGGCAGTTTTACCTTGCAAAGCAAATTGAACTGCAGCTTTGCCCATTGCATAGGCATGGTCAACATCTGTTTTGGAAGCGATATGTCGCGCTGCACGCTGTAAATAGTCTGCAACTGCCCAGTGATATTTATAGCCATGTTCTTGTTTAACCATATTTGCAATCACAGGAGCTACACCCCCTAATTGTTTATGCCCAAATGCATCTACACTGCCAGCATCCGCTAAGAATGTACCGTCTTCGTAACGCGCACCTTCAGAAACGCATATCACACAGAAGCCATATTGTTCTACACAGTCTTTCACGCGACTCAGAAATGCTTTTTGATCAAAAGCAATTTCAGGGAAAAGAATGATATGTGGTGCATCTCCTTTTTGTTCAGCGGCTAAACCGCTAGAAGCAGCAATCCAGCCTGCGTGGCGTCCCATCACTTCCATTACAAATACCTTGGTAGATGTTTCAGCCATTGATTTCACATCAAAGGCGGCCTCTTTGATCGAAACAGCCACATATTTTGCAACGGATCCAAATCCAGGACAGTTGTCTGTAATCGGTAAATCATTATCAACCGTTTTGGGGATACCAATGCACTGAATGGGATAACCCATTTTTTTACTCAACTGTGAAACTTTATGCGAGGTATCTTGTGAATCACCACCACCATTATAGAAAAAGTAGCCAATATTATGGGCTTTGAAAACATCAATTAATCGCTCATATTGGGCTCGATTTTCCTCAATACTTTTTAATTTATACCGACAAGAACCGAATGCACCAGAAGGAGTATGTTTCAATGCCGCGATTGCGCTGGCAGATTCTTTTGAAGTATCGATTAAGTCTTCTGTTAATGCGCCGATAATGCCATTACGGCCAGCATAGACTTTGGCAATTTTATTTTTATGTTTACGAGCGGTTTCAATCACACCACAGGCGGTAGCGTTGATGACGGCGGTGACCCCACCAGATTGTGCATAAAAAGCGTTACGTTTTTCCATAATGGTTATTATCTAGAGTTATTGTTAATAATTTATTTTCTTATAGGCACATTAAATATTCATACGTCGGTTTAGCTAATTAGAGTAATAGGCGCCATCCCATTTCTCGATTATGGTGTGCCGCAATTGAGAAAACATGGAGTAGCAGACATGCGAGTTATCTTATTAGGTGGTCCTGGTGCAGGTAAAGGGACGCGCGCCAAATTTATCGAAGAATTATTTAATATTCCCCAAATTTCAACGGGCGATATGCTCAGAGCCGCAGTTGATGCCGGCACGCCATTGGGCCTTGAGGCTAAAAAGATCATGGAAGCGGGCGGTTTGGTATCCGATGATATTATTTTAGGGTTAGTTAAGGATCGCATTGCGAAAAATGATTGTGCGGATGGTTATATTCTGGACGGGTTTCCACGCACACTCGCACAGGCCGAAAGTTTAAAAGCACAGGGAATTCATATCGATTACGTAATTGAAATTCATGTCAGTGAAGAAGAAGTGATAAATCGTATGACGGGAAGACGCGTTCACCCCGAATCTGGTCGTACGTATCACATAGTTTTCAATCCGCCTAAAGTGCAGGGTAAAGATGATGTAACTGGTGAAGATCTAATTCAGCGAGAGGACGATAGAGAGGAAACAGTTAAGGAGCGTCTGAAAGTCTACCACGAACAAACCGAACCGCTTCTTAATTACTACATGGCATGGTCAAATAGTGGTGACAGTGAAGCGCCAAAATATAGAAAAATTACTGGGGTCGATACGGTTGATGAAATACGTGGTCAAATCAAACTAGCTTTGAATTGAAAATTCTTCTTGCCATAGCTTCACTCTTTGCAGTAGCGTGGTATTGGCAAGATAGTCTTCGCAGCAGAGAGCTCATTCTCAAACGATGTCGTAAGTTTTGTGAAGATCATGAAGTTCAATTTCTAGATCAGTCTGTTTATGTTGCTCGTGTTCGTTTAGCGAAATCGAAGCAATATCATTTTTTCTTACGTAGGTTTTACGCATTTGAATTCAGTATTGGTGGTGTGGATAGACACAATGGCGTTGCAGTGGTGTCTAAAGATAAAGTTGAATACCTTTCTTTATTGCATCCCGATGGTGAAATTATAGAAGGCGGCTTGCCTGAAAATAAGTAAAGAATGCAAATGTACACGATTATGTACTTGCTACAATTTTGAGTCTTATAACTGATTAAGTTCTAAATTCCTGCACATTCCAACTAGCAATACTTGTTTGTATGCGCAAACATGAAACCCCGTGTTTTTGTACACGTGTTGCGCCTGCTGCACCGGGATTAAGCACCCAAGGTTCTTGATCTTGATCGCAAACCAGTCTGTGGCTGTGCCCATAAATTATTGCTTTTGAGCTTGGGTAAGTAGCTCGTAGTTTTGCATGCCAATCGTCATAATCAGAAAAAAATTCGTCACCGTGAGTGATCGAAATTATCCCTCCGGGTAGTGAGATTTCTGCTGTGAGAGGAATTTTATTTAATTCTTCGTGTTCAGCAATATCCCACTGTCCTGTGGTGTCGTTGTTCCCACAAACACTGATTACTTCATTAGTGATCTGATTCAATTGATTGAGCACACTCATTGAACCTATATCTCCGGCATGCAGAACTAAGTCGCACCCAACAAGGTGTTTAATTATAGAGGGATCGATAAAACTGTGTGTATCTGATAGTACTCCAATCTCAGCTTGTTCATAAGAACTGAAATCAAAGTGTTGTTGGTTTGTTTGCTTATCCATAAAAGTACTTTAGTAGATTCTTAAAGCACCCAGCAATATTGCTATGCAGATATAAACTATTTAATTTCTAATCCAACCAATTTCTTTTGCTGTTTTATCACCAACTACGCAAACCTTAAGACTGCTTGCCATTCTCGATTGTGTTTTACTTTCAGCAACAGTGCCTGCCATTATTTCTGCATGTCTTTGTGGATAAGTTGGAATACGGCCAGGTTCTCCCAATCCATCAGGAGGAATGGGATTGCCACTCGAATCATATTTATCTGTAGCACCTACGGTATGCAATAGCTCATGAGCAATTACAACATTATTTTGTTTAGCTTGGGACTTACTCGCAAAGGCATGAACAATACCCAGTAAACCTTTTTGAATCCCGAGAGAGTGCTCGAGTTTTTGATTGGGTTTAGCTTCATGATAAAGCACGAAGATTCGTACACGATGCTTGTTAGATTTATCATCAGGGGTGTTTTGCATTGCCCACCAGCGTAATTTTATACTCCAGAATGCAATGGCAATTGGATTAGCATTTAAACCAGGTGGCTTGGGAGGATGAGACTCTACAACAGCACCTAATATCGTAGATGTTGGCGTTGAACTCACCACATCAAATTTTTCGCTTTCACGCTTTATAAACTTATCAATGCCTGCAAAATTCTTTGTGCTGAGTTTTTCAATATAATCATCTGTAATTGCACTATCGTCTGCATTGATAGGAAATATCACAACTTCTAAAGGTTTATACCACCCTTGAGTTACTAAGCGCTGATCTTGGGTATATAGCAGGACTGTGCCTAATAAAATAATTAATATCAGGATTCTGAAATTTTTAAAGGTAAAAATACGCATTTGTAAAGCATAAGATTTATACTTGCCAGCTCAACTAAACTTAGATTACTGGTAATAATTAAAAGCCATCTGGTATTCATTCTTTAAAACATGATACATCGCATAAGTCTTAAATCCGGAAAATATAGTTTTACCGCAGAAGAGCATGAATCGATTTTAGATGCTGCAATACGTGCCGGTGTGCCACTTAATTATGGCTGTAGCAATGGCAATTGTGGCTTGTGTAAGGCACAAGTAGTTTCCGGTGATGTATCTCAATTGCGTAAACATGATTTTGTTATTGGTGAAGCAGATAAAATTCAAGGCCATGCTTTGATGTGTTCAACTGCATGCAAAAGTGATCTCGTCATAGATGCAGGAGTTGCCGCAACTGTGAGTGATATTCCTGTACAGGAACTTCGCGTTAAAGTACGCAAGATTGACCAGATCAGTAACGATTTAGCCATTATTACTCTACAAGTTCCTCGTAGTGTACGACTGCGTTTTATGGCAGGACAATACATGCGAGTTTATGATGATGAACAGCGATCTCATGAATATGCTATTGCGAGTTGCCCCTGCGATGAAAAACGTATTGAGTTTCACGTTCGTAAACTTGATGATGATGCGTTCTCTAATATGGTGTTTAAGCAACTGAGCGTCGGTGATTGGTTAAATATTCAAGGTCCTTACGGTAATTTTGTCGTAGATGATAGTAGTGATGCACCAATGGTTATTATTGCGTTTGACACAGGTTTTGCTGCGATAAAAAGTTTGCTTGAACATACTACTGCACAAGAAAAAGAGCGTGAAATTTATTTATATTGGTTAGCGTGCGGGTCTGAAGGTTTGTACTTGGACAATCTGTGCAGGTCATGGGATGACGCATTGGATGAGCTCAATTATGTGCCATTACATATGCAACGAGGTATTAATGAAATTCTGGATAGTGAATATGAAGGGATGTGTCATATTGAAGATAAGATCACTTCGTCTTTGCATTATATAGAGCATATAAAGAATGCAGAAGTGTATTTGGTTTCGCCTGAACCTGTAGCCAAACTTGTCGAGCAGCTACTTATTGGGAAAGGTTTTCAACAAAAACATATTCATCATGAGATTATACGTGGCAACCCGAATTTAAAATGTATCCACCCTGATGCGAAAATATGATTGATTGCAAATGTTGTTTCAGTATTACTTTGATTACAGAAGATTTTTCATGTGAACATGCGCAATTAGTGACGAGGCGTGCAGGACCTGATATTGCATGTCAATCAGAACAGGGAAGTAATGATTGTAAACACGTCTATGAAAAACTTAAATCTGTAGGGTTGCCTGCCTTTGATGCTGAAGATGATTTACTTGAAACTCCAGCCAGTGTTTTTACTAAAATACAGTTTGGCGGATTATTGAGTTTGCAAAAGTATGTAACAGAAAGCGAACACCAATCAGAGAGTGTTGAGAATATTTATCAACTAATACAGCAGGTCATGTTAAAAGAGCAAGTAGAAAAAAGTTTAAATTATCAAGATGCAGTAGATGATATAACGGCTTTTAAATTAAAGCGTCATAAGAATAGAAAAAAGTTAAAATAAAATATAATTGATTATTGATTTGGAGAATTCATGAGCTTTGAAACGATTATTTCTGTTGCAGAGTTAAATAATAATTTAACTAACAAGGATTGGTTTGTGTTTGATTGTCGCTTTTTGCTCAAAGATCCTGCAGGTGGACTAAAAAAATTTAATCAAGGCCATATTCCAGGTGCACAATTTGCTGATATGGACAAAGATTTATCATCAGCGGCTACACCTACATCAGGACGACATCCATTACCCGAGCCAAATGAGCTCATTGTAAAGTTGCAAAACTGGGGTGTTAACAATTCTTCTCAAATTATTTGTTATGACGATATATCTGGTGCATTTGCTGCACGCATGTGGTGGTTATTAAAGTGGTTAGGTCATTCTCATGTTGCTGTTTTAGACGGAGGCATTGATAAATGGACTGCTAATGGATTAGCACTTGATACACAAGTGCAAACCCGAAGCAAAGGATTATTTAGTGGAACACCAAATTCCGAAATGTGGGTGGACATTGATTTTGTACAACAACAACTAGAGCAAGACAACATTAATTTGTTAGATGCACGATCAAGCGAGAGATTTACTGCAAAAGATGTAGAAACAGATCCAGTGCCTGGTCATATTCCCGGTGCAATAAATTTTCCATTTTCTGGAAACGTATCAAAGCAAGGTGAGTTTTTATCGACAAATGAATTACAAAAACGCTTTGCGGAAATGTTTACCGGAGATAATGGTAAAGAAGTTGTTAATATGTGCGGTTCAGGCGTTACTGCCTGCCACAATCTGCTCGCAATGAATATTGCAGGCTTGCCTATGACACGTTTGTATGTAGGTTCCTGGAGCGAATGGATTAAGGAAAAAAGCCGACCAGTGGCAACTGGAGAAAGCTCATAAATTAATTGATTGACTGCCCAATAAGTGTGCGTATGCCACTGAATTACAATTAAATTCTGTTTTATCACGCATCTATACCCGCCTATAGCCTAGATTCTAGAGATTGTTCACAAAGCCAACTACTATTTTAAGGGTATAAGGTGTTCTGCATTGTTATCAATGCCGGACATTAATTGCACCCTTAACAAATTAGGCTGGTCTTATTTCTCAAGCAAGTCCCAAAATGGTGGCTGAAACCACTGCGGTGGAGATGCCAACTGAGGCTGCTGCGTCACTTTTAGATGCAGGGTCTTTGCCTTTTGCCGTTGTATTATTGCGCGCTAATGACGGCACGGTCGCCTATGCCAATAACCTGATGAGTATGATACTTCGTATCGGTTTAGATGAGCTAATCGGAAAAACTATCCCGGGGTTATACGAGGATAGTGTACAAAGATCTAAAACAGTTGAGTTATTAAAGAGAAGTTCTTTTTTCCCTCCTAAGCAAATAGAAATTAAAAATTTTGAGAACAAAGATCTTAAAATCATCACTGCCATTTCATTAATAAAGTTTCAAAATGAACTTTGTATTTTTGTTGCGTTTCAAGCACCTCAAGAAGAAACCGGAAATGTAAAACGTCTACGCATTGCGATAGAGCGTCATAACATGGCTCTACGCGCTGCCAAAGTAGGTATTTGGAGTTGGGATTTAATGTCAAATCGCATAGCATGGGATGACAACATGCATGACCTGTTTGGAATTGACCCTGGAAGTTTTACTGGTAAGAACCGTGAATTTTTAAATTATATGTTGCCTGAAGATCGTCAAGAGCAAATTGAAATAGGCAAAAAGTTTTATCAAGATGGTGGCACGTTTGATACTAAATTTAGAATAATGCGCCCGGACGGCGAGACACGTGTGATTATTAATCGCGGTGAAGCCACTAAAAATAGTCAAGGAATTGTTACAAATGTAGTTGGCGTTTGTTGGGATGTTACAGAAAACTTTGCCTTAAATGCAAAAATTGAACATCAAGCATTACATGATCCTCTCACAGGATTACTGAATAGATTTGAAATGCAGAAAAGGTTAGAGAACTTAATTGGGTCTTTAGGCACTGAGCCCACTGAGAATACATTCTGCTATTTTTCCTTAGATCGTTTTAAAGTTGTGAATGATACTTGTGGACACGAAGCAGGAGATGAATTACTAAGACAAATCGCTGAACACTTAAAACCTTATATTACAGAAAAGGATACTTTTGCACGCATGGGTGGCGATGAATTTGCGTTAATCATGACTGATTGTTCAGGTGATGAAGCAAGAAAAGTCGCAGACACGCTATTACAAGCCATTCAAAATTTTCATTTTGAATGGTCAGGTAAAGTATTTGATATCAGCTTAAGTATGGCATTAGTACCCATTTCAGCAGAAAAAAGTGTTAGTGAGATCCTTGGTACCGCAGATGTTTCTTTATCTGCAGCAAAAGATGGAGGAAGAGGTCGAATTCATGAGTACCGACCGCATGATTCAACAGTAATCCGACGACATGATGAAATGCATTGGGTATTACAATTGGAAGACGCATTACGCTCGGATCGTTTTCAGTTAAATTTTCAACCCATAGAACCTTTACAGGATGAATCTGAAGAAGGATTGCATTACGAAGTATTATTAAGAGTGCTAGATGATGCGGGTGAGGTAATGTCGCCACAAGAACTTCTGAATGCCGCCGAACAATTTGACATGGCGACTCGTGTAGATAGCTGGGTAGTCAATGCATTGTTTGATTGGTTAAAGAAGCATCCCGATCATGTTAAAAAACTGAACCTTTGTTCTATCAATCTTTCAGGTGCATCAATTAGTGATATAAATTTTTTAACTTTCTTAAAAGAAAAGCTTCAGGATCCAGATATACCAGTAACCAAGCTTAGCTTTGAAGTCACTGAAAATGCGGCTATTAAAAATATCTCTAAAGCACGAGATTTTATTAATACAATCAAAGAATTTGGCTGCAAGTTTGCATTGGATGACTTTGGTAGTGGGCATTCGTCATTCGCTTATTTGAAAGATTTGCCAGTAGATATACTAAAAATTGATGGCATGTTTGTTAGAGGAATACATTTAGAGCCTGTCAACTATGCGATGGTTAAAGCTATTAATGATGTGGGGCAAGTCATGAATATGAAAACTATTGCAGAATATGTAGAGAACGAAGAAATCTGTAAAGAACTTAAAGAAATTGGTGTTGACTATGGCCAAGGTTATTACTTTGGCAAATCTGAAAAACTAGAAGAAGTCATCGTAGTTAATTCAATGATTGCGGAACCGGATGATTCAAGGATTGCGGAACCGGAAGATACGCATTAAGCACATACTATACATTTCTTAATAATTTTTTCTGATTCTGCTATGGTTTTAAAACCATTCCAGCAGATTAGGATTAATTTTGAAATTTTGTAGTAGTTGTGGCTCTTCTGAAATCACTTTAAAAATTCCTGAAGGTGATAACCGTCCACGCTTTGTGTGTCCTGTCTGTGATGAAATTTTTTATCACAATCCAAAAATAGTAGCGGGCTGTATTGCAGAGTGGCAAGACAAAATTCTCATGTGCAAACGTGCTATTGAACCTCGGCATGGTAAATGGACCTTGCCGGCAGGATTTATGGAAAATCAAGAAACCATGCATGAAGCCGCGGCAAGAGAAACTCAAGAAGAGGCTACTGCTGAAGTGGTTAATTTAAGTTTATACACTATGTATAACTTGCCGCATATTAATCAAGTATATGTGATGTTTCGTGGAGATTTAGTAGAAGGAAAAGCAAGTCCAGGTGCTGAAAGTTTAGAAGTTTCACTTATGACCGAAAATGATATCCCATGGGACGAAATTGCGTTTCCAGTAATCAAAGAAAGTCTTGAGTTATATTTTGAAGATAAGCGAAGTAATTCAAATTTTAAATTGCGGTATGGAGATATGTTGAGGTTGTCAGGTAAAAAATTTGAAATAAAAAGATATTAATGCCTGATACTAAAATTTTACTTTCGATAATCGAATTAGGTGGGTATCCAGATTTAACTGCTGTATACAAAAAACATGGCTATGAACCTATTGTCGTGTATAGCATGCGCAAAGCGCTAGGTGCATTAAAGAAAATAAAACCGTCCATTATCGTGGCGGAATTTAACTACCAATCTGACTTCAGAGACCGCACAAGCACACTGGAATCCTTGATAGCAGTTGCGCAGCGTAATGTAGCAATGAAGGTCATCGTATTCTATGAAAAAGAATATGCTCATCAATTTGAAAAACTGAAAGCGCGTTATAACTTTTTTGCTGCTTTCTCCTATCCGATAGAGGAAGCACAAATTGATAAAGTACTTTTTGATTTGAACACTTAGCTATTTTGCCTTGGAACCTCCAAGGCAAGGTGGGGATTTCCGTATTTCACCATTTTTTTCCTGCCACTCAGTTGGGGTGAGTGTATGTAAAGATAAGGCATGAACTGGGCCACTTAATTCTTCTTTTAATAACTGGTTCAGCATGCGATGTCGTGCCACAAGCATCTTATTATCAAATTCGCTTGTAACAACTGTCACTTTAAAATGCGACTCTGAGCCAGGCGGCACATTATGCATATGGCTTTCGTTTGCTACTTCTAAATAATCAGGTTTTAAAGCCTGAGTAATTTTTTCTTCGATGTTTGCTTGTATGGTCATATAACAGTATGGCTAAAAGTTTGAGTCTAAATAAATAATATACACTAGTTTATAGAAAAAAATTCCTTTGCAGTTAGAGTGGTCTCTTCGGCAGTTTGTTCAATACTTGTATTGCGGCAATTTGCCACAGTTTTCAATATATGTGGGAGAAATGCGGGTTCATTGCGTCTGCCATCGGGTTTGGGATATTCGTCTTTGGGTAGGTTTCTGGGTAAAAGATAAGGGGAATCAGTTTCAATCATAAGTCTGTTTGCGGGGATTTTTTTTACTGATTCATGTAAGTGTAGGCCACGGCGTTCATCACATATCCAACCTGTGACTCCAATGTGACAGTCTAAATCCAAATAAGTCTCAAGTTCTTCGTTGGTGCCGGTAAAGCAATGAACAACTACCTTGTTTAAGTGTTTTCTGTGTTCAGAAAGAATTTTTACAAAATCTTCATGTGCGTCACGTTCATGAAGAAAAATTGGCATATTAAGCTCAGCAGCAAGCTCCAACTGTGCTTTAAAAGTAATTTTCTGTTGCTCTGGGGGAGAGTAGTTACGATTAAAATCTAAACCTGCTTCACCAATGGCAACCACATTATTATTTTTTGCGAGAGTTTTTAATTGATCGTAGCTATCGTCTTGCCAGTTTTTAGCCAGATGAGGGTGTACACCTGCTGTTGACACCATACCTTTATATTCTAATGAAAGCTTTAAAGCATATTCACTTTCATCTACATCGGAGCCTGTTAAAACAAAATAATTTACGCCTGCTTGATTAGCGCGTTTAACTACCTCATCTGCATCTTTGCGAAACGCACTGCTGGTAAAATTAAAACCAATGTCAACCAGTTCCATAAAATATATATTTACGCTAAGTGTGCGCAGTTTTCACAATATTCACCTTCTTCATCAGATAAAACAATCTGACAATGTCGGCAAAGACGTGTAAACGTTGGCTGTAGATTTGCGTCAAGACACACACGATCATCAAATACAAAGCACTCACCATGCCAATGTTGATTTTGATATTTTTCTAAGTATTTAATTATTCCACCTTCAAGCTGGTACACCTCTTTAAATCCATATGTAGCAAGTATTGGCGCACCTTTTTCACAACGAATCCCTCCTGTGCAAAAAGTAACAACAGGTTTGTCTTTTGGAAGTTGATTGATTTTTTCTTGTAGGCCCACGATATCTCGAAAATTTCTCATCCCTAAATTTTTTGAATGGTTAAAACTACCCAAGTCTATTTCAAAGGTATTTCTCATATCGAGCAGGGTAATATCTTTGCCTTCATCCAGCCATTCTTTAAAGTCATCGATTGATATATGCTGAGCTTTATTTTCATGATTAATATCGTTGCATGGCTCATCAGGTATCTCATCAAATCCTAATGGCCGAGTTGGAACCAGTTCTTTTCTGACTTTTATAAGCAGCCGTTTAAAGGGAATGTTTTCAGAGAAAGAAGTGTTGAGCAATAAATCTTTTACACCACATTGCTTATTCAGTTCCCGCAAAAAATAATCAATATCGCTTTGAGTGCTTGCAATTCCGAGATTAATACCTTCAGAACTGATAAAAATATTACCTTTTATATGCGTCTGGCTACAAATAGACTGAGTATGCTCAAATACTTCGGCCGTATCGTCAATTGCAGTGTATTTATAGCCCGCAATATTAGTAATTTGTTGAGACATAAAACCAAATAAAACAGTACTTAACAAAGATAACAATAATGAGTTAGGGTAGTCATTATGAAAGAAGGACAACCACAAGCGGTATATCTAAAAGACTATACACCACCGAATTATCTCATTGATGAAGTTGAATTGGACTTTTTACTTGGTGAGGAGATTACAAAAGTCATCTCGCATTTACAATTGCGTCGTAATCCTGATTATTTGGGTAATGATGAAACTTTAGAACTACACGGTGAAGAGCTTGAGCTCAAATCAGTCGAGCTTGAGGGAAAACAATTAAATCCTCAACAATATATTCAGTCAGACGAGACTTTATTAATTCCAAATGCACCCCAACATTTTTCTCTTAAAATTGAAACCCATATCACGCCTCAGACTAATACTTCTCTAGAGGGTTTATATAAATCCAGCGGGAATTTTTGTACCCAGTGTGAAGCCGAGGGTTTTCGTAAAATTACTTATTTTTTAGATCGGCCAGATGTAATGTCTAAATACACTGTGCGTATTCAGGCAGACAAATCA
Source organism: Gammaproteobacteria bacterium (assembly GCA_965243395.1). Lineage (GTDB taxonomy): Bacteria > Pseudomonadota > Gammaproteobacteria > UBA4575 > UBA4575 > JABDMD01. The sequence continues at coordinate 716,649 of CBDEUS010000002.1, forward strand.
CGTTACCCGGTTTTATTGTCCAATGGCAATCTAAAAGAACAGGGAGAATTAGAAGCTGGACAGCATTTTGCTATTTGGCAAGACCCTTTTCCCAAGCCGAGTTATTTATTTGCTCTCGTGGCGGGTAACTTAGTGTACTTAGAAGGCATGCATCGTACTGCATCGGGTAAAGAAATTGTATTGCGAATTTATTCAGAAAAACACAATGCTGATAAATGTGAACATGCTTTGCAATCTTTGAAAAAAGCCATGCAATGGGATGAAGACCGTTTTGGTTTGGAGTGTGATTTAGATATTTACATGATTGTTGCGGTCGATGATTTCAATATGGGCGCAATGGAGAATAAAGGCTTAAATATTTTTAATTCCAGTTGTGTGTTAGCCACATCAAAAACCGCAACTGATAACGAATTCATGCATATTGAGGCCGTCGTTGCACACGAATATTTTCATAACTGGACAGGTAATCGAGTCACATGCAGGGATTGGTTTCAATTAAGTTTGAAAGAAGGTTTAACGGTTTTTCGTGACCAAGAATTTACTTCCGACGTCACTTCCCGTGCAGTGAAAAGAATTAGTGATGTCCGCGCATTACGAGCTTATCAGTTTGCAGAAGATGCGAGTCCTATGGCACATCCAGTACGCCCTGCATCTTTTATGGAAATCAATAATTTCTACACCCTGACGGTATATGAAAAAGGCGCTGAAATCGTACGCATGTATCAAATGATGTTTGGTGTCGAAGGCTTTCGCAAAGGCATGGATTTATATTTTGAGCGCCATGATGGTCAAGCTGTAACGACTGATGATTTTGCCGCAGCAATGGCAGATGCAAATGGTGCAGATTTAGACCAATTTAAACTCTGGTATGAGCAGGCGGGTACACCGGTAGTAACAGTAGAAGATCAGTGGGATGCAGTAACAGATACATACTCTTTAAAATGTACTCAAACCTGCCCACCTACACCTGAAAGCACAGATAAACAACCATTTGTGATTCCTTTAAAAACATCAGTATTAGATGAAAAGGGAGAAGTGCTTGTAGATGCACAAGTTTTGAATTTACATCAACGTCAACAATCTTTTGAATTTAAAAATATAGTAAGCAAACCTATTCCTGATTTATTGCAGGAGTTTTCAGCTCCTGTGCAATTGCAATATTTATATACAGACGAACAATTAGCCTTTTTGTTAAAACATTCTAATGATGCATTTAATCGTTGGGATGCTGGTAATAGACTGGCTTTAAACGTATTACAAGAAGATGTTTCTGAGCAAAAAAATACTGGTGGATCACATTCGCTTGCTACATTAAAAGATGCGTTAAAGCATGCTTTACAACTACAAGCAACCGAAGCTAGTTTACTCGCCGAACTATTAATATTACCGAATGAAAAAGATTTAGAAGAACGCCTTGAAAAAATTGATATGCGAATATGTGTGTTGGCAAGTGAAAGCTTGCAAAAGGATATAGCCGAGCATTTAGAAGCTGATCTCTTAAAAACTTATCACGCCTTTAGTAAAAATGTTGCTTATCAATATAATGCTGAAGAGATGGCGCGCCGAAAATTGCAAAATATTTGTTTGCAGCTATTAAACACTTTAGATAACTCTGAGTACAAAATTCTCGCACTTGAGCAATATAAACGTGCGAGTAATATGACTGAACAAGTGGGCGCCATAAATGCCTTAATTCATTTTGAATCTGATCAGCGAGAACAGGCATTAACTGCTTTTGAAAAACAATGGCAACATGATGGGTTAGTAATGGATAAATGGCTGGCTTTCCAGGCACGCTCGAAAGTACCTGGTGCACTTGATAATGTTAAAGCGCTTATGCAGCATTCTGTTTTCAAAATTACAAACCCAAATAAAGTCAGGGCTCTTATCGGCGCTTTCGCTGGACAAAATGCTTATCATTTTCATAACCCAGATGGCAGTGGTTATGAATTTATTGCGCAACAAGTGATTGCATTAAATGAAATAAATCCGCAAGTAGCTTCACGTTTGGTGAGAACTTTAATGCGCTGGGAAAGTTATCTTGACCCATGTGGCGAAAAAATGCGTGGGCAATTAAAAATGATTGCTTCACATAGTAATCTTTCTAGGGATGTATACGAAATCGTCACAAAAAGTCTGTAAATAAAAATCTCATTATTGCCTATTGACATCATCAACTGATCAATTTCGTTCTCACCGTGCGCTGGATGTATTAGAGCGTATTGGCAATCGTTTGCCTGATCCGGCTGCATTATTTGTTATTGGTCTTTTTATTATCATGCTCCTATCACACATCGCTGTGTTATTGGATTGGTCGGTTACGAATTCTTCTACTAAGCAGGTGATTACTGCAAATAGCTTGTTAAGTAGTGCTGGAATATGGTGGTTGCTAAGTCACTTGGTCGAAAACTTTATTCAGTTTCCACCCTTAGGAATTGTACTGGTGGGTATGTTAGGAATTGGACTTGCCGATCGAAGCGGTTTATTGCCAACTGCATTGCAGATGGCGAGTATGCGCGTCAAAGGAGTGTGGTTGTCGCCAGCTATGATATTCCTGGGCATTATGTCATCGGTGGCATTAGATGCAGGTTATGTAGTGTTACCTCCGATTGCTGCAGTATTATTCATTTTAGCTAATCGATCTCCTATAGCAGGTATAGCCGCGGCTTTTGCAGGAGTTTCGGCAGGGTTTGGGGCAAATCTTTTCATCACAAGTTTAGATCCAATGTTGGCGGGCTTTTCGCAGTCGGGAGCATCTTTAATCGATCAAAATTATCGCGTAGCAGTTACAGCTAATTGGTGGTTTATGATTGCGTCAACTGTGATGTTAACCGCAGTAGGTTGGTTTGTTACTGAAAAGTTTGTAGAACCAAGATTTAGTGCTAGTAAAGAAATAGTTATTCCTAAGCGCATTAAGCAACAAACAGGGGTAAATCCAAAGGAAAAAACGGCAGTTTATTTTGCTTTGTTTAGTGTGTTGATCATTTTAGCGATAATAATAGCTTGTACGGTAATACCTGGGACGGCGCTTTATGGCCAAGGCAAATATTTCCCACGCTGGGTTGAAGTAACAGTACCTCTTTTATTTATTGTTTTTTTAGTACCAGGAATTATCTATGGTGTGCTGGCGGGAACAATAAAGTCTCATCGCGATATAGCTAACATGATGGCCGACACACTTGCGTCAATGGGACCTTATATTGTTTTGGCTTTTTTTGCAGCGCAATTTATTGAAGCATTTAAGTATTCTCATCTAGGTGAAATGTTAGCGATTGGGGGAGGTCAATGGTTAGCGGCTACAAATCTTAGTGTGTATTTTTTAATTGCTGTCTTTATATTAATTGTGATGTTCGGAAATCTCTTAATTGGTTCGATGTCTGCTAAGTATGCATTTTTTGCTCCCGTATTTGTTCCCATTTTTATGCAACTAGGTGTACGACCAGAACTTACCCAAGTTGCATATCGCATTGGGGATTCTGTTACCAATGTGATTACACCTTTGAACCCATATTTGGTTATTATTCTTGCTTTGTTGAAAGAGTATTATCCAAAGTCGGGTTTGGGCACATTAATAAGTATTATGCTTCCTTACACCATTGCATTTGCAATTGCGTGGATGTTGTTATTGTTTTTATGGATGATACTTGGAATCCCTCTGGGGCCTAACGGCTACCTTTTTTATTAATTATTATCATGCATGACAAAAATATAATTTCTGTATTCGAAAATGGCCCAATTCATATAAGGGGCGATTTAGTACTTATCAATAGTGATGGCGATGTTATTGAAAAAACTGACGAATTATATTTATGCCGCTGTGGTAAATCGAATAACAAACCCTATTGTGATGGCGAGCATAAGAAAAATAATTTTTCGGAAGCTGGAAAATTTATTAAACCACCTGAGTCAGTAACGGATATTATTAATGAAGGTGTATTAGAAATTAAAGTTCAAGCAAACGGCCCTTTAATATTTAAAGGTACTGCTCTTATTCGAGATTGTGCAGAGAAAGAAATTTACCGAAAAGTAGGTGGACTATGTCGATGTGGGCAATCTAATAACAGCCCTTTTTGTGATGGAACACATTCCAAAATAGAATTTGTAGCGTAATAGAGAAATTAAAAGCCCTCGGTTGAGGTAAATAACCCTACTCGTAAATCTTTCGCCTTGTAAATTTCTTTATTGTCTACAGACATAATTCCGTCAGCAATTCCCATAACCGTACTTCTGCTAATTACTCTTTTAATATCGAGTCGATATTGTACGATTTTTGCAGTGGGTAGTACTTGACCCGTGAAACGGACTTCATTGACACCAAGTGCACGACCTTTTCCCGGATTACCTTGCCAGGCAATAAAAAAGCCTAATAGTTGCCACAAAGCATCTAAACCTAAACAGCCTGGCATAACAGGGTCCCCGGGGAAGTGGCAATCAAAAAACCATAAATCAGATTTAATATCGAGCTCAGCCTCAATCATGCCTCGGTCATAACTTCCATTCTCATTTGAGATGTTAGTAATACGATCCATCATTAGCATGTTGGGCATGGGTAATTGCGCATTACCCGGACCAAACATTTCACCTCTGCCACAAGCCAGTAGGTCTTCATAAGAAAAGGAATTTTTTTGCGTCACAATGAATTGGTCTTGGTTAGCTGCATCCTTGCTGCAGTATGGTGGTGATATGCATTTATTGTTTGGAGTGTAGCAAAAGATTTTGATTATTACTTGTTATACACCAAGAATTTCAGCTTTAGCGATGTATATTGTGATGTTTTTTTCAATATATTTTATTGTTTAAAACGGCGATCTTGTTTTACACGATCGAGAATTAAATAAAGTTCACTAATGGTTTGTATGTAGTTTGCTTGGATTTCTTGAAGTACATCAAAGTAAGCAGCTGTTCCACTTCCCGTTACAACAATTTCAATACTATTGTTTAATTCTCGGCGTAGCTTGCGTAATTGATTTGGTAATAATGGATCATCAGCGGGTCGTGTTATACCAATCGCTACTAATTGTGCATCGCTTTGTTGTTGAGCAAAGATTATTTCGTCTACCGTTCCATACATACCTAAAAATATTGCATCCCAACCGTTTGATTTGCTAGCAGCAGCTAAGCGCAAGGCTGCAATATCACTTACAGGTCCCGCAGGTGAAGCGCAGATTAATTTATATTCAGATTCAACAAAGGGTTCATTCATAACCAAGTTTGAGAGAAATGCCCGTATAGAATAAATAGCTATTGCATAATGAGTATCACGTAAGGCGCCGCGGCGACATTCGTCCTGAATGTGCGAAACCAGTGGTCGTAGCAAGTCTTCTAATAAAAAAATAATGCCTAACGATTTTGATGCATCGCTAAGCGAATGATAAATGTCGTAACTATTGAACCGTTGTACTGCATCTAAACAGTCATCGAAATATTCCATCACGGATCCCGTGCTGGGACGCTGTTCTATTTTTGCGAGTGGTAAACGCGCTGCTGCGGATTCATCTTTATCAACTAACTCACGAAGTTTATCCATGGGTAAACTCGCAACATCGCCAATTCGACGCCCTGCTGAGGTCGCGCGCCGCAGCATAATAAGTTTTTCAACGTCACTATCGCTATACAATCTTCGAGCGTTACTGGCTCTTTCTGGTGTGACTACTCCATAACGACGTTCCCACACACGTATGACATCCGCCGTAAGTCCGGTACGTCTGGCGACTACTTGAATGGGGTGCTCATGCACTAAAACGTTTGTCTGTTTGCCTGCCACGTTAATCTGTCATAGTTATGTCTAGCTTATTGTACCAATTTTGTCTGTTTAATAAAACATATCTAGGGCATCGTCATAGCTTTGTATTAGACAAATACCGGTCATATGAGAGGTAGCTGCTTGTGTCGTGGAGACCTTGGGTGCTATATTTATGTCATCGAAAGATCTTTATGCAAACCAAATATCCCCCATGATTTTGGTTTGTTAGGAAACAGGTATGTATATCTAGCCTATAGTCTGGATTGATACTTGTCGCAACCGTTAGGTTTTACCTGACATGAACTAGGAGCGAACATGAAGAAACTATTAATCAACGCGCGCTATTTTTTAGCCCCGTTTTTAATATTAGCGAGTTTATTCGGTGTATTAGCGGGGGGTCCATGGGTATGGACCGGCGTATTACTACTGGGACTGGGTATCATCATAGACACCCTGACAACAGCACAAACACCCGGCGCGGGATTTGACGAAAACGGCGACACCAACGGCATCGTGCCCTTACTGAATGGCACCATGTACGGCATGCTGGCGGTATTTGTCCTTTTGCAACTGGCCCTTGCCTGGCGCATCTGGCAATACACCAACGGCGTCCCTGTTGTACCGGGGGGTGAAACCATCCTGGGCCTTGCGGTTCAAGACGGCATCACCGGCAGCCAACTTGTAGGCGCAGTACTATCCACCGGCATCTTTGCCGGCATCGGCATCATCTACGGACACGAACTGGCGCACACCAAAGGCTTCAGCTTCGTGATTGCGCGCTGGATGATGGCATTAAGTGGCAAAGCCCACTTCTGCTACGCGCACGTATACAACCACCACCTAGAACTCGGTCACCAAGACGACCCAGCGACCGCGCCACGCGGGCGCAGCATGTACGCCCACTACCCACTATCCGGGTTGGGGCAAAGCAAATTCCTCTTCATGATGGAAAAACAACGTCTTGAAAGACTAGGAGTACCCTTCCTATCCTGGCAAAACCGCTGGATCCGAGGCTACTTCATGGCATTGCCAACCGTACTTCTGTTCTGGTTCGTAGGCGGCTGGCTTGGCATGCTCTGCTTAGCGGGCGTATGGCTGATCTCCAACTTCGAACTCGAAGTCCTCAACTACCTTGAGCACTACGGATTGATTCGCGAGAAAGGCCAACCGATTGACTACCGTCATAGCTGGGACAACTCCACCGCGTTTACCAGCTGGTTCTTTATCGAGATTGGTCGCCAGGCCGACCATCACGATCGCGGCGAGACCCACTTTTGGGAACTCGACGAAGTGGGTGCACCGAACTGCGGACGCGGCTACTTCACCCTGTTTGCATTAGGCTTATTGCCACCGGTGTTTCATGCCTACATGAAGCAACAGTTGGCGAAGTGGGATGACGAGATGGCCTCTGAGGGCGAACTTAAGATCGCGGATCAGATGAATAAACAGGCCGGGTACGCTTAAAGAATCGTACTTTTTCATCTAATTTAAAAACCCCTGACTCCTTGTGAGACGGGGGTTTTTTTTGCATTTAATCTTTCCAAAAACTAATAAATCTATATTAAGCTCTTTCAATGGTTGAAAAGTTTGATCCCCAAAAAAATATGACTAGGCAAGAATCATTAACTGATTCAGTAAGTTCGTTACAGTCGGGAGATGAACGTGCGTGGTTTGAAAATGAGCTTATAAAATTTCAACAACAATTACGTGATTTACCAAATCAGGCGAGTAACCTTGAACGTGCCAAACTTGAACTTGAGATAGCTGAAGTATTTATCGGCTTAAATCGTTTAAATGATGCGTGGGAAAGTGCACGACCACTTGTTGAAATATTTATTGTCGAGCAAGAATTCGAATTTGCTGTGCGAACGTGTCGAGTGCTATATCAAGCTAACCATGAATTATCGATCGCTGCATTGGGACAGGGATGTTGGTTAGCGGTAACGTATCCAATAAATCCAACTTTATCAATTGAGATGTTGCATAACATTGTCGATGAAACTCCTGACAATTCTGACGGTGCTGCTGTTGCTGCGATGGCAGCACAATACATTGCTGATATGCGTGGTGCAGAAGATCGTGAAAATTTAATGTTTCTTACCACTCAAATTGTAGCTAAGGTTGCTAAACGTCATCGAAATATTGAGGATGAAGAATCTATCAAAATATGGATTGAGATTTTAGAACTCAATGATACGGACCAGTTATTCACACGCTTAGCAAAAGTTATTGACGCCATAACAGCAGATAACTGGTGGTTTAACCGAGACGAACTTCGAGCGCAATTACCTGTTAATTAAGGAAAAATTACCTACTTGTGACCCAGGTCGCATTTTTTTTTCCACTAGTCCACTAATCCCCTCCATTTACGCAAATTCGGCGGTTTTTACTGCGAATTTATAGCTATATCTCATTATTGAGAGAGCGATTTCTGTACATTAATCGCACTGAGAGTTGGACTTTTATGGAGAGCGTGGTGAGCAGACCAGCACAAGAGGTTGGCTTCACCCTAATTGAGTTAATGATTGTCGTGGTAATCGTGGCAATTTTTGTAACTGTGGGTGTGCCAAATTTTCGAAACTTGATAAGTGATAATCGCTTAGCAACACAAGCGAATCGCCTTGTATCGTCTTTGCAATTGGCGCGTTCTGAAGCTCTTAAGTTACGAACTCCTGTTTCTGTATGTCGTTCAACGAATGGCTCTTCATGTGCAGGGGCTGGAAATTGGGAAACAGGTTGGTTGGTTTTTGTAGATACAAATGGCAACGGTGACGTTGATGGGGAACGAATTTTGTTAGCTAACGCTGCGCTGAGTGGCAGTAACACACTTCGTGCTACAGCTGCCCCCTTTACAGATTTCATAAATTATCAACCGAATGGTTTGCAAAGCACAACCAATATTGCCACGTACAGAATTTGTGATGGAAACAATCCTGATGTTGATCAAGGTCGGCAAATAACAGTTTCAACTACAGGGCGAGTTCAGACAGATCGCGGTGGTTTAGCCGCTTGTCCTTAAGTTAATAAGGCAAATATTTTATGAATAACAGTGTAAAAACTTTTACCAAGCCACAACATAAAAAATTTATGTCTGGGTTATCTTTAATTGAGATATTAGTAACGGTAGTTGTGTTGTCAATTGGTTTGTTGGGCATAGCGGGAATGCAGGCATTTGGTATGCGTTACAGTCATGATTCTTATGCACGTAGTCAAGCAACTATGTTAGCGAACGAATTAATTGAACGTATGCATGCTAATCCAGATGCAGTCGCAAATGGTGATTACGATGATGCAGATAACAATGCTGCAATTAATTGTAATAGCGTAACGAATGATCCTGCACATGTATCCAATCCAGCACCTGCGTGTATGGGTACAGAGGTTTGTACTGTTACGGAATTAGCACAACTCGATGTGTTTAGAGCAAAGTGTGGACAATTCTTGGCTGGACCTGGTGCACTTGTTGGTGGCGCAGCAAATTTATTACCAAATGGAAATCTAGCAATAACATGTACAGATTCCAGCGTAGGTGTTGCACCCGCATGCGAAGGGGATAACACACGTACTGTTACCGTTAGTTGGCAAGATCCAGATCAAAAGGGTGACGCAACACAGACGTTGCAAGTTCAAGTTAATGCGAGATTCCTATAAATATGAATAATGTAAATATACATAAGCAATTTGGTCTCTCAATTGTTGAATTGATGATCGCATTAGCATTGTCATTAGTTGTAATGCTAATCACGACAAGTATCTATGTAAGCAATAAACAAACGTATCGATTTTTGGACCAATATAGTCTGCTACAGGAAAATGGACGTTTTGCAATTTTCTTTTTACGTGAGCATATTTTACAGGCTGGTTTTCCACGCCAGTCAAATGTAAATCCGTTTCCAGTTGTGCCGGGTAACAATACAGGTACAAACGGAAGTGACACGATAACAGTGCAATTTAGATCTGCTGTAGATTGTTTAAATGATGTACCTGCTGGTGCATTACCGTTGAGACTTACTCAGAACACGTTTCAGTTAAGTGCAAATAATGAATTGACATGCAATGGAAATGGCCTTGTGGGTGGCGTAGACCAACCTGCGCAAGCTTTAGTTGATGGAATTGTAAATTTACAAGCTGAATACGGTGTGGATACGGATGCAGATGGAATTGCGAACAGCTATGCAAATTCTACTGTTGTTGAAGCTGGAACAATTGGGGGTGCCGGTCCGGATTGGGACAATGTCGTTTCTATACGTGTTGCTGTGCTGGTTGAAGGCGAGCCAAATACTTTAGATCAACCTCAAGCGATAACTTATAACTTATTAGGCGTTCCAGACGCGTATAACGATCGCACACCAAGGCGTGTTTTCACAACAACCATTCCTTTGCGTAATCGCAATAAGACAATTATTTAGGTGGTAATCATGTTGAATTCAATTAGTAAACAAAATGGTGTTGTTTTAGTTGTTGGTTTGTTGATGTTGCTTGTCATTACGATCGTTGGTGTAACGGCAATGAGTGACACCACGATGAATGAAAGAATGACATCAAATCATCAGTTTCAAACTTTAAGTTTTCAAGCTGCAGAATCGGCCATTCACGATAATTTTAACATACCATCGGTTTCACCATCTGTTACCGCAGTGAATTGGTTTATTGATCCTGCACCAACAAACTATAACGTAGATATCAAGAGTGGTACTCCGTTAGGTGTACAAGCAGACGCCAGCATTCAATTTTGTGGTGAAGAATTACCTATGGGTTCAGGTTTTTGCAATGGTCTTTCAGCTGGTTGTGATATCGACCAGGTTTTTGATGTTACGGGTGAAGGGCAAGTGAGTGCGCTCGGCACTCAAGAGCAACATTTACGTAGGGGAGCACGTGCCATGCTTAGTGCAGGGTTAGCATTTGATACAACGAAATGTGATCAGGTGCCATAAATCAAATAAAAGGATTTTTTTATGATATTTATTAATGAGAGTTGGAATTTTATGAAAACGTTAACACAGAAAGTTAGTTTGCTTGCGTTTGTAAGCACAATTGTATTTATTAGTGGTTTTACAAACGTCTTTGCAGAAGACATAGAGATTTATGATCGCATTCAAACAGAACCTAATGTTCTGTTTATTCTCGATCAATCTGAAAGTATGTTAGAGCTTGTTGGAAGCACAGGCTTAACTCGTGATCAAATTGTTAAGCAGGCATTTCAACAAGTCATGAGCCAAACATACAACAACCTTAATGTAGGGTTTATGGATTATGGTCGCAATAATGGTGCAGGTGTAGATCTTCCCGTTGCAGATGTTAACGAGCTTGCAAGAAATATTGAACCTAATGTTGTGAGCACTACCGAGACTTATGCATCAATGTTAAGTCGGTTTGTTGCAAATGTAGAAGGCCCTCAACCCAATGCAAAAACGGCAACTGTCGAAGCACTATTGGAAGCTGCCAAGTATTATCGTGGAGAAATTCTAGACAATAAAAGCCAGGGTTACCAAGGTCCTCCAGGTATATGGAATGATGGTGACTCCGATTATTGGGATTCTGTTACTGGTTCCGGAAATTCTCACTGGCGTGCTGCGGGTCCTCGCACATACTCAGGTGGTAGTTGGCAATCTTCAAGTACACCAGGGCCTTATGGACCAACTTGTAAAACGACAAACATAGCAGGAGTATCACTACCTGTTTGTACTAATCCTTGGCCAGGTAGTTGTTGGAATGTGCCTTATCAACCACCGGTAAATAATCCATTTGTTCCGAGTCACCCTCATGGTTCTAAATGTATTGACCCACCTGGATACGGGTGTTTATTGTGGAATGTGGATAACACGGAGTGTGTAACATCGGGCTGCTTGGGTGGTACTGAACCTGCGTATTACCATACCCACGCAGCATCTACTACGCCTGAAGTGCCTGCACATACACGATGTAAAGAAACAGGTACATCAACTAGTACTGGTTTTAATGGAGATCGTTTCTATATCTCTCCGATTCAAACTGCATGCACCGAAAACTTTATTGTTTTGCTATCCGATGGCGGGCCAACTATTCTTGGTAATCACGAACAAACCTCGATAAAAAATATAGCGGGTATTTCATCATGTGAAAACTTGTCAGCGGCTGGTTTTAATGATCCTTCAATTCAACAAAAAGGTGTTTGTGGACCTGACTTAGTGAAAGCTTTAGCGAATGACGACCAAGCTTCTGGCGTCACGGGTATACAGACTATTAATACCTACACCGTTGGCTTTGATTTAGGAGCGGGTGCTTCAGAGGCAAAAGATTACCTACAGAAGCTAGCAACAGATGGCAATGGGCAATTTTTTGATGCAAATGGTGCTGGCGGTGTATCGGGCTTAGTAAATATTTTCCAAAATATTTTCAATTCCATTACACAAAAACCACTTACTGTGGCGCGTGTCGGATCGACTATTGATGTGAGTACATTGTCATCCAGTCGTGATGAGTTATATGTGCCTACGTTTGCAGCAGCGCCCGGTCAACCACGATGGCCTGGTAACTTAAAAGGCTACACGATGGATCCTGCGGGTTTCTTGAAAGGTCTGGATAATAATCCGGCATTTACGACCGCAGGAGATTTTAATCCTTCATCAAGAAGTTATTGGTCTGCATCTGCAGACGGCGGTAGCATTGAAAGCGGTGGTGTTGCGAGTCGATTATATCCATCAGTTCGAAATTTATATACTGATGATGGACCAGGAACGTCACGAAGCTTTGAAGATTTGATCGCATCTAACTTTGATGAAAACGATGTTGCATTGTTTGGTTTAGTGTCTACTGGTGATGATGATGATGATGAAGACATGGTACAAGAACATGTTGAATGGGTTCGTGGTGTGGATGTAGATGATGAAAATTCCGATGGTAGTAGCACTGACTCAAGGAATTTCATTGGTGATGCATTGCATACCGATCCAGTAGTTGCGAACTACGACGGATCTAAAACAGATCCTGTTGTGGGGGGTTCAATTGATCGTGTCGTTTACTTCATGACTAATGAAGGTTTTATCCATGCGATTAATGTTACAGGAAACACTGATACGACCGGAGGTACTGAGTTATTTGCTTATATGCCGAGTGACTTGTTACCTAATACGGATCTTTTACGTAGAGATGTGGGTGGAGGTGCAAAAGTATATGGATTAGACGGCCCATTAACGTTACATCAAGTAGGTGGTCTGACAAATGTTGCAGGCAAGAAATATTTGTATTTTGGAATGCGACGCGGTGGCATGAATTATTATGCAATGGATGTAACCGATCCGCTTTCACCATCACTCATGTGGGTTATTGAGGGTGGTACAGGCGACTTCAAAGAAATGGCTCAGTCTTGGTCTAAACCAATTGTTACTAATGTAGATGTTGGTGGAACCAAAACATTAGCACTCGTGTTTGGTGGAGGTTACGATACTACACAGGACTCTGCGACAACTTATACTGCGGACATTCAAGGCCGCGCAATTTATATAGTTGACGCAATAACTGGAGACAAAATTTGGTCTGCAGGACCAAACACTCTAACGCCTAATAGTCCAGATACACACAATTTAGATTTGGCATTAGCAAATGGTATCGCTGGTGATGTATCAGTAATTGATTTGGATAATGATACTTATGCGGACCGAATTTATTTTGGTGATATAGGCGGTTCAATCTGGCGTATCGATATTCAAGGTGATTTAAATGGTTTGCCTGGATTTTTAAATGATTATTCAGGTTATGAATTTGCTAATTTACATGGCAACTCTACGACTGATAATAGACGCTTCTTTGGCAGACCTATTGCAGCCTTGACACAAAACGGAAAGCTTGCGGTATCAATTGGATCAGGACATCGGTCCCATCCATTGGATCCGAATGTGCAAGATCGTTTTTATACGCTATATGATCCTAATGTAAATGGTGTTCCAACTTCTGCACCTAGCGCTGTTACAGAAAGTAATCTGCAAGATATCACCGGATTCACATCTGGTTATACAAACTCATCAATGGCAGGCTGGAGATTTGATCTTGGAGTAGGTGAAAAAGTTTTCAATGAAGCGAGTGTTTTACGTGGAGAAATCTTTTTCAGTACTTATGTTCCACCAGCGACTGTATGTAGTAATGATCCAAATGGTTCAAGATTATTTGTCTTGGATCTCGAGGGTAATGCTTCAAGAGACTTAGATGGAGATGTAAGTAACGGTAAAGATTTCTTTATTACAGTAAATAATTTTGGAATACTTCCGAAGATGGCTCTTCATTATGGCTCAACAGGTCAAGTAAGGAGTGTATTTTTACCTAATGTTGGTAATGTTTATTCAACTGGAATACTGGAAGATCGCTTCTGGACGAATAATCCTTAAACAAGACTTTACTTTTAATTAAAAAACGCCGCAGTTGCGGCGTTTTTTTTGGATTAGAGTTTTAATTAATTATATTTTTTTGCATATTCTTCATATGAGCCATGAAAACCCACATGATCTTTTTTATTAAACGGGTCCGTGCTTTTATTTTTCATCGGAGTTTGTGCACCATCACCGAATTTAGATAAATATTCATCTATTCCACCTTGATAGGCTCCACTACTATTTTCGCCGCCATGTGATTGGTTATTGGATTTTGCCAGGTACTCTTCCATACTCATAGAACTTGCGCCAGGAGTTGATGATTTAATAGGTGCTTCTGTGGGTGCAGCTTTTTTGCCTGTCATATATTCATCAATACTTCCAGAAAATCCTTGATGTAGTGTTACGTTTGCTTTCAGTTGTTCACTGCGTTCATGTGCAGATTGTGCAAGATATTCATCAATGCTCATAGAAGTTGAATCATGTCCTTGCGCATTTGATGAAGAGCTTGGTTTAGACGCTGTTTGTTTTGTAGCACTACTACTTGTAGCTTTAGCAGGCTTGGTAGTAGTGGATTCTTGCTGAGTACTCGCTTGTTGATTGGACGTTTCTGCAGAACTTTCTGCAGCAAGCCTTCTACGGTCATCGATATAAAATCCTGCAATAACACCAAAAATAAATATGCCAACAATGGGCCAAATAATTTTTTCAGATAGTGCGGCCATGGGGCTAACCTCGTTATGATAATGACTAGATTAGTAGTGAATCTAGTTGTTTCTTATAAGTAGAATAGTTTGGTTAAATTCTAAAACATATTCATTGCCGGTTATAGCTAGAATTGAATTTTTCTTGAGTAAAACTTCGAGTGCAGTTCTTTAACAAATTTTAACTATGCAAGACATTATTCATATCGATATGGACGCATTTTATGCGGCTGTGGAGCAAAGAGATTTTCCACAATACCGTAACAAACCTGTGGTTGTCGGTGGTGATCCTGATAAACGTGGTGTTGTAGCAACTTGTAGTTACGAAGCGCGTAAGTTTGGTATTCATTCTGCAATGGCTTGTGCGCGTGCGCAGCGTCTATGTCCGAATGCAATTTTTGTGCGGCCACGTTTTGAAATCTACCGACAAATTTCGCAGCAAATCCGCGACATCATGTTTAGTTATACCGATTTAGTTGAACCGCTTTCACTAGACGAAGCGTACTTGGACGTTACGCACTGTAAGCGCAGTTTTGGCTCGCCTACTTTGGTGGCTAAGGCCATTAAGAATGAAATACTGCAAACAACTGGCCTTACTGCATCAGCAGGTGTTTCGTATAATAAATTTATAGCCAAAATTGCATCGGATATGGATAAACCCGATGGACTTACATTGATCACAGAAAAACAGGGCCCAGAATTTGTAAAACAATTACCGATTGGAAAGTTTCATGGAATAGGTCCTGCAACAGAAACCAAAATGCAAGATTTAGGCATTTACACTGGTGAAGATTTACTTGCCTGGAGTCTTGATGAGCTGAAAGCAATTTTTGGCAAAGTAAGCGAATACTATTATCACGCGGCTCGAGGAGTTGATCGACGTAAAGTAATGAGTCATCGAAAACGTAAGTCGATCGGTTCGGAACAAACCTTTAGTGAAGATATAAAAGATAAGAATGAAATGTTAGTTAAGTTGCAACAGCTAGCCACAGAGGTGTGGCAGGATATGCATACAAAAAATATTAGCGGTCGTACTATTACCGTAAAAGTAAAGTTCGATAATTTTGTTCAAGTAACCCGTGCAGCGACATTAGCAGGGAATATCAGCAGTCTTGAAGACATCCTGGGGCAACTTGAAGATTTACTGAATAAGGCTGAGGTTGAAGGCAGGCGTGTACGTTTATTAGGCGTTGCCGTTTCTAAATTAACCACGCTGGAAAGCATTGATGAAGAACAACTTACGCTTCTATAAAGGCTTATCCTTGAATGTTTTTTATACGTCTAAATACCCTTACATAATATGTAGGTATAGATAAGTAAGCTAGTATTAATGCAGGTACGCCTTATATATTGTAGACAATGGGGCCTTGTAGTAATGTTTAACCTAAAGGAAGTGACACTTATATATATGTCACATGATCAACCTGCTCGTTCATCGCCAGCAAAATATTAGCGAATCTAGAGTAGTGGAGGAGATTCAAAATGCAGACCGATAAAATTAAAGCGCCGGAAGGCCATTCCATTCACCATGTTACCTGTCCTCATGATTGTCCAGATTCATGTTCCATGTTGGTAACTCGCGATGATTCCACAGGGAAAGCCGTTCGTGTACAAGGTGATCCAACACACCCTATTACGCGTGGTTATTTATGCAATAAGGTGAACCACTATCTTGATTTAGTCTACAACGACAATCGTGTTTTATACCCGCACAAGCGTGTGGGTCCAAAAGGTCCAGGCGCAAAGTTTGAACGCATCACTTGGGACGAAGCTTTGGATGCCATCACTGATAACTTTAAAGAGACTATTGAAAAATACGGACCCGAGGCCGTACAGCCATATTCTTATTCCGGCACCATGGGCATGGTGGGGTATTGGACCATGGACTATCGCTTCTGGAACAAGATGCAAGCCGCAGGTTTAGTTCAGTCAATTTGTATTTATGCTGCCATGTGGGCCGATCTTCACACCTATGGATTGGCGCATCCAAACATGTCTGTGCACGAAGCAGCACAAGAAGCTGATTTAATGATTCTTTGGGGTGCTAATTTAGTCAGCACCGGTGTGCATGCAATACCATTCATTCGTGAAGCCAAAGAACGTGGTATGAAATTAATTGTAATCGACCCACGTGTCACACGTACCACAATGATGGCGGATTGGCACATCCAACCTAAACCGGGTACAGATGCAGCATTAGCACTAGGAATGATGAAAGTCATCGTTGATGCAGGTAAACATGATTTAGAGTTTCTTAAAGAACAAACCAATGGTTGGGAAGCATTAATCGAAACTAAACTTCCAGATTACCCACTAGATAAAGTTGAAAAGATTACTGGAGTTCCTGCAGCAGACATCGAAAAACTGGCATTGGAGTACGCATCAACTAAGAAATCATGTATTCGTGCAAACTATGGATTAAATCGTCACCAGAATGCCGGACAAATGTGTCGAGCAGTTTTGGTTCTTCCATGTATAACTGGGGCATTCCGTGAAAAATGTGGTGGCGTAAGTTTTGGCACCTTGAATGAGATGTGGTTCCGTTGCATGAGTGATGCATTGCATCGCCCTGATTTAGGAACACGTGGGCGTGCAGTTAATATGGTGCAGATTGGTCGTGCATTATCGGAAAATATTGGCCCAGATGGTGAGCAAATGGATCCACCAATTAAGAGTATCTTTGTTTATAACTCTGATCCTGCAAACTGTGCACCTAATACCAATGCCGTGCGTGAAGGCTTCATGCGCGATGATTTATTCGTTGGAGTGCATGAAACATTCTGGACCGATACCTGTAACTACGCCGACATTGTCATCCCTGCGGATACCCAACTGGAACGTATGGATATGGTGGCGACGTATGGTAATTGGTATTTCACTATGAATAAGCCTGTGATAGAGCCACTAGGTGAAAGTGTGCGTAATTCAGAATTATTCCGCATGTTAGCTAAGAAAATGGGCTATGTTGAAGATGGAGATAACGCATTTACACAAACGGATGAAGAAATTATTCGTGATATCTTATGTGACAAAGGCGAATCAAACTTGCTAATGGAAGGCATTAAATACGAAGACTTTGAAAATGTTGGTTTTGTGCGCGCTAATACCGCAACCGATAGTCGCGACTGGATGAAAAACGGCTGGCCAACTCCATCAGGTAAAATTGATATTTGGTGTGAAGCTCTAAAAGAAGAAGGCGTGGATCCTTTACCTACATATGTGCCTGAAATTGAAGGTCAAGAAGATCCCAAGCGCAAGAAATTTCCGCTACAAGTATTAAGCAGTGCTTCGCATTACTTTATTGGTGATTCATTCCAGTCTGTTCCGCGCTTACAAGCGATGATGTCTAGACCTACCGTTGAACTTAATCCAAATGAAGCTGAAAAGCGCGGTTTGCAAGATGGTGATTTATGTCGCATCTATAATGACCGTGGTGAGACGTACGCCTACCTTGTAATTATTGAAGGTCATGTGGATGGAATATGCTCTACACAAAAGCAATTCAAGGGAAGTAACACTCCTGGCGGGGTAAATGTTAATGCTCTAAACACCGAAATGCTTACTGATTTTGGTACAAGTCCGACTTTTTATTCTTGTTTGGCAGAAGTTGAGAAAGCCAGCGAGGATATGCGCAAGCAAGCATTGTTAAAAGAGTGGGGTGGTAAAAAAGGGTACATCCAAAAGTGGCGCGAAGACCCACGTAATCAAGATGTAGAAGCAAGTGATGATGAAATTATTGCGTTTGCTGAAAAGCAACACCCAGGAGTATTTAGTTAAAGTACATTACTAAACAAATCAAACCCTCGTTGCTAAAAAATGAAAAGGATAAAAGAGGAGTAAAACAAAATGGCGGCAGCACAAAAAAACTTTCACGACCCGTTTGATTTCTACATAAGGAAATTACCCGAACCCGACCGTGATATTCAAACAAAACGCGTAAGTGTAAGTAGTGGTGTAATCAAAAGTGTTGAAAATTTAACTTACGACACTTACAAAATTGTAATTAAGTGTAGTGATGATGCGCCTCAAATGGTTGCGACCGCGGGTCAATACGCGACCATCAAAGTTCCTGGTTGCAGAAAACCACGTTCTTATTCATTAGCGAAAGCACCTGAAAATGAAAACCCAGATGAACATACTTTTTTTATTCGCTTAGTGCATGGCGGCAAACTTTCAAGCTGGATTGCCGAAGGGAATCGTGAGGGCGAGCATGTGGTTATTTCAGGACCGCTTGGAAAATTCTCACTTGATAGTAGTAATAAAACAATGGTCTGTATTGCCGGCGGTAGTGGCATGAGTGCTGTTAACGCTATTGTTGAACATGCATGTAATAAACAAGTTGAGCGTGACTGTTACTTTTTTTATGGGGCGAGGACACAAGCTGACTTATATTTACAGGAAGAGATGCGAGAAATCGAACGCAAGTGGAATAAAAATTTTAGTTTTAAATTTATTCCAGTGTTATCAGAGGAAGCAGAGGATAGTGATTGGGATGGTCCGCGCGGATTTGTAACAGAGCATTTTAAAGATGAATATTTAAATAAAGGTGTTGTTTCGGTTAATGACATCAAGGCGTACTTTTGTGGTCCCCCACCAATGATTGATCTGGGTGTAAAAACTTTACAAGATGCAGGACTTGATGATTCAGATATTTACTATGATAAATTTGAAGACATTCGTTCACCAGCACCGGTGATTGATAACACTAAGTGCGTATTGTGTGATGAATGTTTAATGGTCAAACCAGTACCGAATTGTTTAGTTGAAGCCACCAACTTTCAAACCAATGGGGGTGGCGAAGTCTCTAGTTTTGAGCGTGTGACGCCGGCTAAAACTTCGGGGTTATACTATAATTCTCTTTTTATAGATGAAAATGAATGTATTCGTTGTTATGCATGTGTAGAAGCATGTCCACATGATGCTATTGCAGCCGATTACGATAAAATACCAAAAACCCTCAGGAGAATTTCTTAGATAGAATTTACGCGGTAATCTAAGTGAATTGCATAATCGGTTTGTTATGATATTTCGTTAAGCTGCTATTAGTAACCTGATAGCAGCTTTTTTTATGTGCGTAATGAATGGGAATTATATTAATACAATTACGGTCTAATATTTGTAGATACCTATATTTGATAGTTGGAGTTATAAACTATGCATTTAATGAATACATGGAAAATACTATTTTTATCGGCATTGGCTTTTATACTTATTTTTTTCATTGGAACTCAAATGAGTAGTGCGTCACCTCAAAAAGTTCATAAACCTGTTGTTGAAGAGATAGGTGAACTTACGGATGAAGAATTGTTAAAGATGCAAAAGGAGCTACAAAAGCCGATTAAAGAGTCAGGTCGATTTACAGAAGGCGTATTGTGGAAAATCGAAAAAGATAAAGAATTTATCGGATATATCTTTGGCACCATTCACATGAACGATAAGCGCGTCAATCAAGTTCGAAAGAACATCATTGATATATTTGATGAAATGACCAGTTTTGCGATGGAATCGTTTCCAAGTGACCATTACTGGAATCCATACCATGGCGGGCAAATGATTAAAGGCGATATGACTTTGCCAAGAGGCCAAACATTAGAAGGTCTTATTGGCGAAGAGCTCTATGCAAGAGTAGAAGAAATTCTTTTAGATCTTGGTTTAGACAAGCAAACTATCTTGCATCTAAAACCATGGGCAGCGATGCGAAGTTTTGCCGTTAAAGCAGATAACACCGAAGATTTAATTCTTGATTATGAGTTATTAGATCGTGCAGCTGCACAAAGAAAAGATCTATATCAAGTTGAAAGCATAGAAGAATTTTTAGTGACTTTTTATGCTATGCCACAAGATGTTCAAATTAAATTACTAGAATTTACTTTAAACAGTTATGCAGAAATGCGTAGCACCATCAACATGATGCTTGAGGCGTACTTAGAAGAAGATCTTTTAAAAATGTATCAGATAAGCACTAGTTTTATTCCTGATAAACCTGAATTTGAAAAATATCGTGAGACGTATTTAAAACATGTAGTCAAAGATAGAAATGTAGTAATGGAGCATTATATGCGTAAGCCAATGCGCGAAAAAAATACCTTTATAGCGATTGGCGCGTTACATCTATATGGTGACCAAGGAGTATTGGCATTGATGGAGAAAGACGGGTATCAGGTAACTCGAGTACCCATAACGAATAAGGCTCCTGCTGAAAAAACTGAAGGATAATTAAATTAGGCTAAAATTCCGTGAAATGATTACTCGCAAATATACAGTACTCTTTTTATTAATATTTATATTTTTGAGTACTGCTATATTTGCTGAAGAAGATATTCGTTATGTCACTGATGAATTTGAAATCACTCTCCATCGTAAGATGAATTTGAATAGTGATGTGATCGCAGAGCTGAAGAGTGGCACCCCCGTTAAAGTTTTAAGGACTAACCGAGATGAAGGTTATGTAATGGTGGCCACTGGGAATGAAAAAGTTGGCTGGATGTTGGAAAGTTATTTGCTTGATGAGCCGGTAGGCCGTCAGAAGTATGAAGCTTTGAAAAAAGAGTATGACAAACTTAAAACAGAGTTTGATACTCAATTGCAAAAACGCACTTTACAGCTATCAACAGAGCTGAATCAAGTCAAAAAAATTTCTAAAAGACCATTAGAGTTAGAAAAAGAAAATCAGCAATTGAAAGATTTACTTCAAATAGAGCGTGATAGGATTGATATAATTAAACAAGAAAATCGAGCGTTTAAATCAATTCATAAAGACAGGCAATGGTTGGTAACAGGTGCAGTTATTGCCATTGGGAGTTTAGTACTGGGTTTAATTATCACTAAAATACCTTGGCGAAGACGCAAAAGCTGGGGTGAATTATAGTTTTTGATACTTACTCTAAGTATCCAGCATCTTAACGGGCAGTGTTTTAGCCTCATTGATCATTGATTCTAGTGAATTTCTATCAGGTATTTCTTTTACCCGATTTTGCTCTGCATTAGAGTCAACTAATATTTTATGTAACGCGTTAGCCTCTAGTTGACCTAAATCTTGAGCTGAATCAATGCCGGCATATACCATCAGTTCAGCAAACTGACCTTCAATACCATCCACGCGCATAAGATCTGACATACTGGCCCACTTGCGAATAACGAAATCTTCTATGCCAATATGATTTGCAATCTCTATACGACCATCCATATTGCTACATTTATCTAGTAGTTCTTGTGTTGTACTAATGCCACTATCACGCAGCTTTGCGCCGTAACTCTTACCGATACCTTCTACCTCTTCTACCTCATAACTGGTTTGTCGGGCTTTCGCTATAGTATCTTTCGCTATGTCTTCAGTAGGTGGTTTACTTATTTCTTTAATTTGATTTGAATGATTCTGCTCATCAAGCTTATTGCTACTGTCTGCCTCCAACTCATCGAGTCTTTTTTGGCTAGAGCATTTAGCAAGCCAATAACCAATAACTGCTCCTAATAACGTTGCCAGTAGCAAGCATAGCCACATTTGTGTAATTAAGTAGTTCATAGTTATAACCCTTATACGTTAAATTCTATTCTTCTATTTTTTCCATGCCTTGATCATTATCTATCGGCAATGGTTCTAGTTCAGGGGGTTGAATTTTTTCTTCGTTGAGTTTCGGATTAGCAATAATTAATTGATTTTTCACAGCACGTACTCCATCAACTTGTTGTACAGTTTCTTTAGCACTTTTTTTTGCCTCTATAGTGTCAACTTCACCTATTAAGGTAATGTCACGGCCGTCTGTTACAATAGTTATATCATCCAGGTTTTGTTCCAAAAGTGCTGCATGCGCTCGTGTATCAATATCGTTTTGAATGACAGGAACGTGCTGATAAATACAAAAATAACCGAGAATGCCTAATAACAATAACCCAAACAAAAGAATAAAAGGTTTTTTCATTCGAATTCTCGATTACCCAGTTAATAATATTGAATTGCAATGATACTTAGATATTTTCACTGAAAACATCTTTGTAGTTGAATTATTCAGGTAAAAACAGGCTAACGTATCTGTTGCTTGTTTTCAATAAATAAATATTGCCCGTATTAAATATATAATTTTATTTCTAGTATGCACTTAAGAAACATAATTATATTGGTATGAACGAAGAGTAGCTTCTCCAAAATATACTTTTGTAAATATAATTTGGGGAAGCCACTCTTTTTTCATTTTTACCTTTTCTAAACGTCGTTTAGACTTGTTGCTTTTACGATGCACACCACCCTTTCTAAGCAGTGGATGATTATGTAAAAGATTTCTTTGCCGCGTAAATTTAACTGCCAGTTTAGTCTTGTCAGGCATTACTATTCTCCTTATTTGTTTCAATTAACTAATGTTCAAGCGGCTTCTTTTAACAGTGTGCCATCCTGAATCGCTTGGCGAATATAATCCATAAAATACAGCGAATTTTTTTCAGCAACTAGCACCTCGTCACGCATTGTGTTTAGAGGTACTGGAAAGCTGTACATCATTTCACTATAAGGAACAGTCACAGCATAATACGCTATCCCATTTTGATAACGTATGAACTTAGCTTTGTTGTTAATGCTTATATCATTTGTATTCATATTCCACCTGCCTATAAAACAAAGTTAAGCGGCTTCAGTTTTATCCATTTTCTCATCCAGTTTTTGGGCATGAGCTTTGATATATGGATAAAATCGATTTACACGGTCTTCATTTAGAAATACCGACTGACCTGAACCTTTAATAGGTACAGGAAACTTAAAACCACTCTCTGTGCGGTACCATAGTTTTCCTGATAGGAAAAACATGAAGCGCACGCTTTCATTGTTTTCCAATATTTGATCAAGCTTCATTTCGTATCTCCTTTTAAAAAAGTTAAAAAATCCTCTAGTTGGGTCAGTAAAATTCCTGTAAACAAGTCAAAAAAAACCCCGGTGCTCACGCTGCCGGGGTTTCTAGTGTTTCCGGAAGGTGAGCTGCACCTTCCGATATATCTGGAAGGTACTTAAGCCATGAAAATCTTTTGAATTTTCATTTGTTTAGTGCCCATTTCAACGCGATGTAGTGCGTGTGAAGAGCACACAAACGGCACAGTAAAACGACATGTATACATGGCGTTATTTAAGACAAGTTGTTGCATAAATTTTTTCATCGGCGGCGAACTATACTCTTTTAAATATGTAATGCAATATAAAATGGTTTAAATTTATGTTTTAAATTCTACCGTTTATCCATAAATTTGTATTAGCGGTACTTCTTTTCACAGGCTCTACGTATTCGTATTACTGCATCCACACTTTCAACCCCCACCATGTGATCAAGTAAGCATTCGTTGTATCTGCGCTCATCACTCATAATTGTTTTTGATGGACCACTACCATAATTCTCTTCACAAGCCTCGGCTATAAACCTACTCGCAGCATCAAGCTTGGCGTTATCGAGGTGTTCCAATATGCAGTCCTCATACGTATAGCGATTTTTCGATTTGGCACTAAGCGTATTTAGGCTGAATACCACTATGAAAAACATGGTTAATACTATAAAGGATCGCGCACGCATTTATATTTGAGCTGTGATTAGGGAAGGAGTTCCACAGAAAGTATGGCACAAGGCTATAAATAATTGCTTAGAGATCTCTGATTTTTAGGCGTATATATTCTTGCAGGATGTGGTAACTGTCACGTGCTTCTTCCTGAGTGATGTGGTTGGCTACAAGCTGCCAATGGACGTTGTTTGCTTCGGGTAGATTTTTTTCAAGAGTAGTCAGAATATTTTTATTTCGATCAATACGAATTGCGTCTCGACGCAGCTCACTTTGATAGCGGTGTTTGATAATGCTTTGAGAAAAACGACTGTTGCTTAATAAGAAAATTAATGCATACGAATTATTTAGAGAATTGTTAAATTCAAACTCATAAGTTTTATGATAAGGAGCATGACTTGTATATGCATTGATTTTGTCTAGCTTAGATGTAGAAATATTGTTTTGTATTTGAACAAGTTGTGTATGCTTCTGGAAATGTTGAATATAACTACAGCTGGAACATATGATTGCACAAACAATCACGCAAAAAAAATTGTAATAATTTAATTTCTTCATTTAAGCCAACCAATGTGTAGATCCTAATAAAACCCATCCTGGATAGGGTTAAATGTAATCTACACTTGCTTAATAAAACATATTTTAGTGTAGGTTAAAGTATCTACACTTCTGTTTAATGAAGATTAAGAGGAATGTATTTCCCGATATATGGTGGCCAGGCGTACGGCTATATTTGAAGAAATTTATATATCAGTACTCATTATGTTTGGCTAAACTACATAAGCCTAGTAATTCATTGATTTGAAGAAAATGTTTTAGATGATTATAAAAAAAACACTATAGAGGCTACCAATAAGCAAGCAATGACACATATGCCTTGGATAATATATGGCATGAAATGATAGATTCGATCTGCATTCGGATTTAAGCTGATCATGATAAAGTTTCCAGTGGTTAATGAAGCAAAACTATGTAAATAGTATTGCATTAATATGAGTAATTATCGAGCCACATAAATTAACGGCGTAAGATTTTAGACCAACGTTTATATTAATTACATGATAAAGCATGCAGCACTGATTCTGGTATGGGGGATAAATATCTTAATGCTGCGATATTTTTTTGACATATCTGAAAAGCTTAGCTTATTTATTTTTATTGCGGGCTTGATGGTATGGGCAAGATACAGGTCTCGTGCCTTTACTAAAACTGTTCCTCTTTTAATGCTTGTTGTTATGTTAATTTATTTATCAACTATTCAAGCAAGTAATGATCGCGTTTGGTTGGATGAGGTTTCTAAATTGCCAAGCATTCAAGTCGAAAATAACCAGGTGACAATTGAAAACTTTCGTGATTTCACATGGCAAGGTATTGATGACAGTAACTTAAACTGGGTGAATAGAACATATGACTTAAATAAACTACAACGGCTTTATTTATATGTAGTGCCATTCCACGATTCTCAATACATGGCACATACTATGCTCGGGTTTGACTTCAATGATCAAGGTACTTTGATAGTTTCAGTTGAAACACGTAAAGAGAAAGGAGAAGACTATAGCTTGATAGCAGGCGCATTACGTCAGCTTGAACTAATATATGTTTTTGGAAGTGAGCAAGATTTATTAACGTTAAGAGCCATACATAGAGGGGCAAAAATACATCTTTATCCTATTAAAGCGGATACTGAGTTTATGGTTGCTTTATTTAAAGATCTGGCACAGTCTGCTAATGATTTGCAGTTAAAACCAAGGTTCTATCGCACCTTACGTGATAATTGTACGACTACATTAGTAAAGCATATTGATCGACATTATGAAAAGAAAATTGGTTTGCGAATAGAAACTATTTTCCCCGCAAAAGCAGGTGAATTGCTATATGAGCTTGATCGAATGGATACACAGTTGCTTTACACTCAAGCGCATGAGGTTTCCAGGATTGACCACTTGGTTAAACAATATGCAAATGAAAAAAACTTTACTTTTTTATTGCATGAAAATGCTGGCTTAATCTCTGGTGACTAGATGATTATGTATAGGAGTATAACTTCTTGATGATATAATCTTAAAAGCTAACACTTATATAATGATAAAAATTACAATCATAAACCATCATGAAAAAAATAGTTATTGCTCCTGATTCTTTTAAAGGAAATCTTACTTCATTAGAGGTTGCGACCTGCTTAGAGAAAGGCATCAAGCGAGTCCTACCAAAAGCGAAATGCATTAAAGTGCCAATGGCAGATGGTGGTGAGGGAACGGTGCAATCATTGGTTGATGCAGCTAATGGTAAGTTGATTAAAAAACGTGTTAAAGGACCTGCAGGAAAATTGGTGACTGCTCATTATGGTTGGCTTGCTAAGCAAAAAACAGCTGTAATAGAGATGGCAGAAGCATCAGGACTGCCATTAGTGACCGGACGCGAAAAAAATCCTCTCAAAACTACAACCTATGGCACGGGTCAATTGATACTAGATGCCATTAATAAAGGTGCGAACAAGATTATTATTGGCATAGGTGGTTCAGCTACTAATGATGGTGGGAGCGGCATGGCGCAAGCATTAGGAGTTAAATTTTTAAATGCGAGTGGACGAGAAATCAAAGAACTTGGATGTGGAGGTATGCTCGCAAAAATTGCCAAGATAGATACACAAGCTATCGATCCGCGAGTGGCTAAAACAAAAATCGTAGTTGCTTGTGATGTGGAAAATCCTCTGTGTGGTAAGAAAGGCGCATCTCATGTTTTTGGTCCTCAAAAAGGCGCGACACCCAAAATGGTTGAGCAGTTAGATCAGAATTTGAATCATTTTGGTAAATTAATGAAGCGGGATTTGAAAAAAGACGTAGCACGTAAACCTGGTTCGGGAGCTGCAGGAGGATTAGGGGCAGGACTGTTAGCCTTTGCCAATGCAAAGCTTGAAAGCGGAATTGACATTGTTTTAGATGCAACAAATCTTGCAAAATATATTAAAGGCGCAGATCTGGTGTTAACGGGAGAAGGGCGTGTAGATTTTCAGACTGCATTTGGGAAAACACCTTCAGGTGTGGCTAAAGCCGCGAAAAAATGTAAAGTTCCCGTTATTGCTATTGGGGGAGCATTGTCAGATGACGCGCGACAAGTTTTTGCACATGGTATCGATGGAATTGAAAGTGCCGCTGCAAAAGATATGAGTTTAGAAGAAGCAATCAAAAATTCTAAACAGGATCTTGCCAATGCTGCTGAACGTGTAGTTCGAATGATTCTTATTGGTAAAAAGATGGCAGTAAAAAAATAAGGATACAATCGTAATTTATTGCTCAACTTGACTTAATTTAAGTTCTTCAAAAGCATCCTTGGGCAAACCACGAGTTTTAATAAACTGTTCTTTAAATTCATTTTTTGCTTGTGCTAAATGTCGAACGCACTTTGCAGGCTGATTTTTACTATGTATTTCTTCACAACCTACTAAGGGGGTGTATTGTTTTAAGAATGCATTTTCAAAATCAGCAACTAATTTTTGTTTAAGTGCTTGATCTTGAAGATCTTGTGTTTCACTAGCTGCTTTTTCAGTTACAGAAGACTTTGTGGCTTCTCCTGAATGTTGGCTTTGCGTATTCAGATATAAACCAAACGTGATTGCTATGATGACAATGGTCAAGGGTAGTATTTTTTTAGCTGTTTGGTTCATGATTTAGATCATGCAACATAAAAACAGGCCGAGATTATAGCACCCGATAAATGGATTAACTAAGCGCAGGGACTGTAGGCCAGTAAACTTAAAATAGAATTAGGGCTGGATTAACTCAGCTAGTCATCAATGCTTTTATCAGTCATTGTTAGCCATGCTTTAAATCTGGCACGTTCGATAAACTCTATATCGAGGTTACTGTTACCTCTACGATCTGGATTTTTTCTGCGATCTTCACCTTTAAATTGTCGACGATCGCTACCGGATCTTCGTTCTTGAAAATGAGCCATGCTCTCTCCTCTAATTGAGCGTGCTTAGGGTTCATCAAATATCGAAAAAGGTAAAGACAAGGGAAAATAAACGGTTGAAAAAAGCAGACGAACGGGTAATGTTTTTTTATCAAATAACACTGCAAACTAATAATTAAATATTTGTTGATGCAGATTGACTTCGCTGAGAATTTTTCAGAATGAATAGAACCATAATATATATTGGCATCCTAATCGTTTTAATTGGTGTGCTTTGGCCAGTCATTTCGAAACTGCCATTGGGGAAGTTACCGGGAGATATTGTGGTTA
Source organism: Gammaproteobacteria bacterium (assembly GCA_965243395.1). Lineage (GTDB taxonomy): Bacteria > Pseudomonadota > Gammaproteobacteria > UBA4575 > UBA4575 > JABDMD01. The sequence continues at coordinate 745,211 of CBDEUS010000002.1, forward strand.
AAAGAGAGGGATTTCATTTTTATTTCCCAATCACCACTATGATTTTGATTAGTCTGCTGATCTCTTTGATTCTCTGGCTATTTAGGAAATAAGTAGGTAACTCAAATTTAAAATAGAGTTAACTTAGGCGAAGCTATTAATTTATTGGCCGCGGCTGCTAGGTAAAACAGGTGTAGGTAATTGACTTTTTCCCATTAAATAAGTGTCTACCGCATGGGCGGCAGAACGGCCTTCGGCAATAGCCCAAACAATCAAACTTTGTCCGCGTTGCATGTCACCTGCAGTGAAAACACCATCAACACTGGTCATCCAGTTCTGATCACATTTCACATTACCTCGATCATCTAATTCAACTCCCAACTGTTCTATCATGCCTGGTTTTTCTGGGCCTAAAAATCCCATGGCTAATAAAACTAAATCACAAGGCAAGGTTTCATTACTATCCGGCACTTCTTCTAATACTAAACGTCCACCGTTTACGTTAGCACGGCCATCTGCATTAACCATTTTTACTCTAACAAGTTCCAAACCTTTTACATTTCCATTGTCATCACCAACAAAACGTTTAGTAGAGATAGAATATAGCCGCTCTACACCTTCTTCATGTGCCGAAGCAGTACGGAATATGCGAGGCCATTCGGGCCATGGATTATTTTCTGCACGAGCTTCGGGAGGCTTGGGCATGATTTCAAGTTGATGAACAGAAAGAGCACCTTGACGATTGGCCGTACCCAAACAATCAGCACCCGTATCACCACCACCAATAATAATGACATGTTTGCCTTCTGCGCTGATAAAGTTCTCTGGTTTAGTGTCACCTTCACATAGTTTATTTTGCATGGGTAGATATTCCATCGCTTGATGAATACCATTTAATTCTCGACCTTCAACTGGTAAATCCCGAGCTGCACAAGCCCCACCTGTAAGGATAAGCGCATCAAAATCACTTCTTAATTCATCGACAGAAAGATTTACACCAACATCCATATTGGTTTTAAATGTTACGCCTTCCGCAATCATTTGTTCCATGCGGCGATCGATTACGCGTTTTTCCATCTTAAATTCTGGGATGCCATAACGTAACAAACCACCAATACGATCCGCGCGTTCAAAAACAGTAACATCATGACCCGCGCGTGCAAGCTGTTGTGCAGCCGCTAAACCTGCGGGGCCCGAACCTACAATGGCAATTTTTTTACCCGTTGTCTTTTCTGCAATTTGAGGTGTTACCCAGCCATTTTCAAATGCTTTATCAATGATGGTGAGTTCAACGCCTTTAATGGTTACGGGGTCGTCATTAATACCTAGTACACAAGAACCTTCGCATGGAGCAGGACACAAGGTTCCCGTAAATTCCGGAAAATTATTGGTTGCATGTAAACGTTTGATTGCATCTTGCCACTGATCGCGATACACAAGATCGTTCCAATCAGGAATTAAATTACCAAGAGGGCAACCCTGATGACAAAACGGAATACCACAATCCATACAGCGTGCGGCCTGTTCTTTTAGGGGATCCACTTGCCATGGAGCCATGACCTGGTTCCAGTCTTTAATACGTTCTTCAACCGGGCGATAGGGTTGCTTGACCCGGCCGTATTCCATAAATCCTGTAATTTTAGCCATGCGCCGCTTCCATAACTGCTTCATCTACTGAAGTGCCTTCTGCTTCAGCTTTTTTAATTGCTGCGAGTACACGTTTGTAATCTTTAGGCATGATTTTGACAAATCTTGATTGGTAATCTGTCCAATGATCCAATATATTTTTCGCGACGGTGCTTTTTGTATACTCAGCGTGTTTAGTAAGCAATGATTTAACTTCTGCTATATCTTCAGCATCCATATCGTCTAGATCGACCATATCTTGGTTGCAAAGTATTTGGAATTTTTCTTTTTCAGCAAGTACATATGCAATACCGCCAGACATCCCCGCTGCGAAATTTCTTCCTGTAGGCCCAATCACAACTACGCGACCCCCTGTCATGTATTCGCAACCGTGATCGCCTACACCTTCAACTACCGTACTGACACCACTATTACGCACACAGAAGCGTTCACCTGCGATACCACGGATATATGCTTCGCCTGAAGTTGCACCATATAACAACACATTGCCGACAATAATATTTTTTTCTGCCACAAAGGTAGAACTACGCGGTGGATAAACAATTATTTTACCGCCGGATAATCCCTTGCCTAAATAATCATTTGCATCGCCCTCTAAAGTTAACGTTACACCTCTGGGAACAAATGCGCCGAAACTCATTCCGGCAGAACCATTAAAATGCACATTAATTGTGTCTTCTGGCAAACCTTCAGCACCATAACGTTTAGTAATATGATGCCCAAGAATGGTGCCTACTGTGCGATTAATATTTTGTATCGGTAGTATGATATCTACAGGTTTTTGGTTTTCTAACGCGTCTTTACATAAAGGCACTAAAGTTGTGACATCCAATGATTTGTCCAAACTGTGATCTTGCTCAGTAGTGCAATGCCAATCAGTATTCATTGGATTTTCAGGTTTATACAAAATATTAGAAAAATCCAAGCCACGTGCTTTCCAGTGATCGATAGCTTGTGTCACATCTAATCGTTCGACTTGGCCAATCATTTCGTCTACCGTTCTAAATCCCAATTGCGCCATGTATTCGCGCACTTCTTCGGCTACAAATTTAAAGAAGTTCTCAACAAATTCAGGTTGTCCGTTGAATTTTTTAGTCAGTTCAGGATTTTGTGTCGCAACTCCTACAGGGCATGTATTTAAGTGACATACACGCATCATGATACAGCCCATTACTACTAATGGTGCGGTAGAGAAACCGAATTCTTCTGCGCCTAGTAATGCGGCTACTACGACATCACGACCGGTTTTTAATTGTCCGTCCGTTTGCACCACGATGCGATCACGCAAACCGTTTGCCATCAATACTTGCTGAGTTTCTGCCAGACCTAACTCCCAAGGTAAGCCCGCATGTTTTAATGAACTCATCGGGGAAGCGCCTGTGCCGCCGTCATAGCCTGAAATTAAAACTACATCTGAGTGTGCTTTAGCAACACCTGCGGCAACGGTACCTACACCCACTTCAGCAACCAGTTTTACGTGGATGCGTGCAGCTGGATTTGAATTTTTTAAGTCATGAATCAGTTGTGCCAAATCTTCAATGGAGTAAATGTCGTGATGTGGCGGAGGTGAAATTAAACCTACTCCTGGTGTAGAACCACGTACTTTTGCAATCCATGGATATACTTTTGTACCGGGTAACTGCCCACCTTCGCCGGGTTTTGCGCCTTGGGCCATTTTGATTTGAATATCATCTGCATTTACTAAATATTCACTGGTAACGCCAAATCGACCTGAAGCAACTTGTTTAATTGCGCTTCTGCGCAGGTCGCCATTTACATCTGGTGTATAACGATCAGGGTCTTCTCCGCCTTCGCCAGTATTGGATTTACCACCAATGCGGTTCATGGCAATGGCTAAAGTTTCATGCGCTTGTTTACTAATAGAACCGTATGACATGGCCCCAGTTGAAAAACGCTTCATGATGTTTTCAATTGGTTCGACTTCTTCTAAAGGAATAGCCTGTGAAGCATTTTTGAATTTGAATAATCCGCGTAAGGTCGCCAGATTTTCGTTTTGGTTATCAACTTTGTCTGTATATTCTTTAAAAATATTAAACTGACCCGAACGTGTTGAATGCTGTAATTTGAAAACAGTTTCAGGATTAAATAAGTGATACTCGCCATCACGACGCCACTGATATTCGCCTCCCCAGTCTAGATCCGGTCGCTTCGCAGGACGATCCGGAAACGCATTGTGATGTCGAATACTCATTTCACGCGCTACTTCTTCTAATCCAATGCCACCTATACGAGATGCAGTCCATGTGAAATATTGATCGACAAATTCTTTATTCAAACCAATTGCTTCAAAAATTTGTGCCCCGCGGTAAGACTGCACTGTTGAAATGCCCATCTTGGACATCGTCTTAATCAAACCTTTATTAACCGCTTTAATAAAGTTTTTCACTGCCAATTCATGTTGCATCTTAGGCAAGTGCCCTTTACCGATCATGTCACCTAATGACTCAAATGCGAGATAAGGATTTACGGCATTCACGCCATAACCAATTAATACCGCAAAATGATGTACTTCACGTGGTTCTCCAGATTCAAGAACCAACCCTGCCTTCGTACGTGAACCTGTGCGTATCATGTGATGATGTACACCGGCAACGGCAAGTAGTGCTGGCATTGCAGCTAATTCAGATGTAATCCCGCGATCAGTAAGAATGATGTTGGTGTATCCCTCTTCAAGAGCCGTATCTACATCAGTGCATATTTTTTTCAATGCTTGATCTAGACCTGCGCTACCCTCTGCAACCGCATACAAAATCGGGATGGTTTTCGTTTTTAAACCAGGTAAATTTACATCTCGGATACGCGCCAACTCATCATTTGTGAGCACGGGTGAAGGTATTTTAATTTGTCTGCAACTTTCTGGTGTTGGGTTGAGTAAATCTTTTTCTGGCCCAACGGTCGTCGCTACTTGGGTGACAAGTTCTTCGCGAATGCCGTCTAACGGTGGATTAGTGACTTGTGCGAAAAGTTGTTTAAAGTAGTCATACAATAAACGTGAACGATTAGATAGCACGGCAAGGGCAGCATCGGTGCCCATTGATCCAGTAGGTTCGAGACCATTTGCAGCCATTGGTGCCATGAGTACACGTAAATCCTCATGTGTGTAACCAAAAGCTTGCTGGCGTTGTAGCAATGTATCTTTGTCTGAACCGTGAATTTGTTTCGCGTTTGGTAAGTTTTCTAAATGAACTAAATTATTTTTTAACCATTCTGTGTAAGGATGTTCTTCAACAAATTCTTTTTTGATTTCTTCATCGTCAATAATGCGTCCTTGTTTAGTATCGACCATGAAAATACGGCCAGGATGCAATCGTTCTTTGACTAAAATATTTTCAGGCGGAATTTCCAATACACCCACTTCCGATGCCATCACTACCATGTCATCTTTGGTTACATAATAACGAGAAGGGCGTAAACCGTTACGATCTAATACTGCGCCGATGACTTCTCCATCAGTAAAAGCAATAGAAGCAGGGCCATCCCATGGCTCCATTAAGCAGGCATGGTATTCGTAAAACGCTTTGCGAGCAGCGTCCATGGTTTCATGTCCACTCCAGGCTTCTGGAATCATCATCAATACCGCATGTGCGAGTGGACGACCACTCATGTGTAAAAATTCCATCGCGTTATCGAATGTAGCCGAATCACTGCCACCTTCTATTACGATAGGGAAAAGTTTTTCTAGATCATCGCCAAATAATTCAGAACTGCATAATGATTCACGTGCATGCATCCAATTAGTGTTGCCGCGCACAGTGTTAATTTCACCATTATGAGCAACGTAACGAAATGGTTGTGCCAGTTCCCACGCTGGGAACGTATTGGTAGAGAAACGTTGATGAACTAATGCGAGTGCAGATTCGAAATCAGGATCTGATATATCCGGAAACATCGGTTCAAATTGGGAGCCGGTAAGCATACCTTTGTACAAACACGTGCGATAAGAAAGTGAAGGAACATAAAAATGTTCACGCTCGGACAAATTGAAATTTCCTGCGATCGTATGTTCAATTCGTTTACGGATTACATATAGTTTGCGCTCAAAAGCGAATTCATCTTTGCAATCTGTACCGCGACCTATAAAAATTTGTTTAAAACTTGGTTCACCTGCTTTCGCCATAGAACCTAATGAAGATGAATCAATCGGAACATCGCGCCAACCTAAAACATCTTGACCCTCTTCTTTTACTATTTTGTTGAACTCATCAATACAATGTCGTTGTTGAGTAGCGTCATTTGGTAAAAACACCATACCCGCGCCGTATTGGCCGTATTCAGGTAAATTAATGCCAATTTCTTTGCATACACGAATAAAAAATTTATGGGGTAATTGAGTAAGTAAGCCAACACCATCACCGGTATTTTCTTCGCAACCACAAGCACCGCGGTGAATGAGATTCTTAAGAACAGTGACAGCATTTTGGACAATTTTGTGAGATTTGCGCCCTTTTATATCCACAACGAAACCAACACCGCATGCATCGTGCTCATATGCAGGGTCATATAGTCCATGTTGGGGTGGCTTGGTAATGCTCATCTCGACTCAAAAATAGCTAGGTTTTATTCTTATATATTAGTTCTTTTGCGAGTAAATCTATGTACTGCAAAAGAGTGATTTTCAAACGCATTTTCGCGTAATTTCTGAGCTACAAGCTATATATTTCAAGCAATTAGCTCAGCATGTATTTTACAACCGGCCGCGAATTATAGAAGAGTGCTTAGAATTCTTCTAATAACCATGATAAATATATTGTTTAAATGCCCGTATCATTTCCATAATGATACGGGCGAAGTCAGACATAAAATGCCTAATTTATCGCAACCAAAACGGCGTAACTGGTTTACGTTAGATTGGTGTAATTTTATATATTGGTAAGTACTAATACAGAAACAATCAAAGCAACGGTAGCAGCTTGAAGGGCAATGCGTATCCACATGAAACGTTCACCATAAGAATTATCCAGTGCGCCACCTAACCCCATTGATAATAAGCCGAGCCCTAAAGTAGCAACGGTTGCGAGCAATGCTAGGATTATTATTATATTTAGCATTGAATTTCCTCCGACATGTTGTGAAAAATGATTATGCCACGTGCATTTATCAGGGAACAAATACACTAGTAAACATAGGGTATAAAGCGATAAGTGTGCTCCTGGTAAGAATGATAATTCGGAAACTTTATATGCAGTAAATTCTCTTCCATATTAGCTTTACTAATTACTGCAACAATCACTAAACCCACGCCCAAATAATTAATCCAATGCTGATTATAGAGTGCGATGCCAACCATCATGATGACTAGAGAAGTGTACATCGGATGACGCACATATTTATAAGGTCCGGTTGTAATTAAGTGAGCATTTGATTTTACTTCGGGATAAATGCTGAAGTTTCCAATTTTGTTATAACAAAGAGTGATTATTCCTGAAATAGCCCCAAATAAGCACAAAAGTAACCAGTATTTGTTTCCAAGATTTTGCCATGCAACTGGATAGCAACTGAGTACTACACCGCATAATTGAGAAAGTACTAATAAGTGACTGCTAAATGTGTGTTGACGAAAATTTTTAATCAATATCAACCAGTAAAAGATGTTAGAAAATATTTTCTTGAAGCTGTTGTGAAGCTATTGCATTCATATTATTAAAGTTAAATAAACGCGTATCTAATAAATGACTGCTTGTGATGTTTTGCATTGAGCGAAAAATATTCGCGACACGGTCTGGTGATTCTTTATCCCACTCGGCTAACATATTTTTAATACGCTGACGTTCTAGATTTGGTTGTGAGCCACATAAATTGCATGGAATAATTGGAAATTCTTTTCGTTCGGCGTATCTTGCTATATCACTTTCACGACAGTAAACAAGTGGCCTGATAACAATATTTCGTTTATCGTCACTAATTAATTTAGGTGGCATGGTCTTAAGTCGTGAACCATGAAACATATTTATAAACATCGTTTCAACTAAATCATCCATGTGATGACCTAGTGCTATTTTTGTTGCACCTACTTCTTGTGCCGTGTTGTATAAAATTCCTCTTCTTAAGCGCGAGCATAAAGAACACGTTGTTTTTCCTGGGGCAGTTTTTTCTTTCACAATACTGAAGGTATCTTTTTCGACAATGCGATATTCTATGTTTAACGAATCAAGATAATTAGGCAGTATGTGTTCTGGGAAGCCGGGTTGTTTTTGATCAAGGTTCACTACAATCAGTTCGAACTTGATGGGCGCAACCGTTTGTAACCCCATTAGCATGTCCAATAAAGTATAGGAGTCTTTTCCTCCTGATAGGCACACCATGATTCGGTCACCATCATCTATCATGTGGTAATCAGTAATAGCTTTGCCTGTCAGTCGTCGTAGCTGTTTTTGTAATTTAATAAATCTTTGTGAAGGCATTTCTGTGTAAATTCAAAAGCAGGTTGAGTGATTAAATTAATGAGTAGTTTATATTATTCATCACTAACATGGATTTCATTGTTATCGTCATCTTCAAATTCCCAACTGTAACGCTTAATTTTCGGTGTAGGATCATAATTACGAAATACGAATGCACAAATAATACCTAAACCTGCAGCCCATAGATGTGTTTCGTAAGACACACCTGGTTGGTGAGGGAAAATGCCCCAAATCATAGTGCCATATAAGAAAAATACAATAAGTGAAAGGACGATGGCGAGACGATCGCGCCTTAAGATCCCGATAACAAAAATATATGCCATGATTCCATAGGTAAGGCCACTTGCGCCAAAATGAAAAAAGGGACGCGCAGTAAACCACACACCGACTTCGGTCAATAGCCAAATTATCGTAAGCACCATCCAACAAGATCTCGGATAGCCATAAATAAGAGCTGTACCAAGAATTAATATAGCAGGAGTATTTGAAATTAAATGTTCAAATGAACTATGTATTAATGGAGCCGTGAATATGCCAATTAAACCAGAAGTATGTTGTGGACGGACACCTAAATAAAAAAAATCAAAATTAAACATAAATGCGAATATTTTTATTAACCACAAAACTGCGGTAAAACAAAAAACAATTAAAAAAGCTCTTTTTAATCTTGCAGCATCATGTGGAGAGGGTTGCGTAGAAGGTATGCTGAGCATTGATATCGGGTTAGGGTAATTCTAAATTTGAGGATTTAACATCAATGGTATTTAAACTATTATTTTCAAACTGTAATTGAAACGACCAGAAAACTTTACCGCCTTCATCGAAAGTGACATTCCAAATATCAGATGCATGTAGTCGATTAATATCATTCAACTCATTTTTTCTTAAATCAATCATTTCCCCGCGGATATTATCTTGAGTAGAAATATAAAAAGCCTGTAGTTCCCGTAAGTGGCGTATGACATCCGTTTTACTATGACCAATCGTGAGGTTTTTAAAATTACCTTGATTGATGATTTGAGATTTAATTTGCTTAATAAGATCCTCAGCTTTGCTGCTGGCATACTCATAGAATAATTTAATTGCATTGTTTTTGATTTCATCAAGTTCAGAATCATTGTGATAATGGTGTAAACCAAGCGCACCTTTGGTTTCGTTAGTTTTAGCGCCACTCTTATAGAGAGGAAAATCTGCTGCACTATTTGAGTTTGGGCCATAAGGCCAATAGGCGATAGCTTTATAGCTTTTGGCATTTTTACGAATGAGTTCAACAAACTCAGCAGCTTTCATTCCTTGGGGTGGGGTAACCAGCTGATGCGAAACACCTTGGCTATTACGATTTAAAAATGCATCTCGATCTGCTTGATAGGTCGAGCTCCCGGAATTTTCAGGATCGTACTGAAATGCAAAGCCTTGTAATGAGTATTGGTTTTTTATGGAATTGGCAGTATAAACCCCACATTCATGAATAAATGTACCGCAATGTTTGAATTTATCCGTCCAAGTTAAATTTCTGCACACAAGCGAGGTACAAAGTTCCTTCTTATTAATTTTGTCGGATTTTTTGCTTTGTATTGCGCATGCGCCAACGAGGCTTAAAGCCAATATAGATAATGAGATAAATGCTATTTTGCTCGACGACATGCTAGGAAATCCCTATAGTACGCATCTTTTGAAAATACATATACACAATAGTTCAGGAATAGCACATTGATTTCAACCGCAAACATAACCATGCAGTTTGGCGCCAAGCCATTATTTGAAAATATATCTGCTAAATTTGGTGAGGGTAATCGTTATGGTTTGATTGGAGCAAATGGTTGCGGCAAGTCTACATTCTTGAAAATTTTGGATGGCAGTCAGGTGCCTAGTTCTGGAAATGTTTCTATTACACCTAATGAGCGTTTGGGTAAGTTAAATCAAGATCAGTTTGCTTTTGAAGATTGTAGCGTAATCGACACGGTAATCATGGGGCATTCCCAATTATGGGAAATAAAACAGGAGCGTGAACGTATATACGCGTTACCTGAAATGTCTGAAGAAGAAGGTATGAAGGTCGCAGAACTTGAAGTTCAGTTTGCTGAACTAGATGGATATAGCGCGGAAAGTCGAGCAGGTGAACTTCTCTTGAGTGTAGGCATAGCAGAAGAATTGCATAATGGACCAATGAGCGAGGTAGCACCTGGCTGGAAGTTACGTGTATTGCTGGTGCAAGCTTTATTTTCTGATCCGGATATTTTACTGCTTGACGAGCCAACAAATAATTTAGATATCAATACTATCCGTTGGCTGGAAAATGTTTTGAATGAACGCAAGAGCACGATGATTATCGTGTCTCATGATAGGCATTTTTTAAATGCTGTCTGCACACACATGGCGGATATGGATTATGGTGAATTGCGTATTTATCCGGGTAACTATGATGATTTCATGCTTGCTTCTACCCAGGCAAGAGAACGTTTACAGTCAGAAAATGCCAAAAAGAAAGCACAAATTGCGGATTTGCAACAGTTTGTGAGTCGTTTTTCTGCTAATGCATCAAAGGCACGGCAGGCGACATCGCGTATGAAACAAATCCAAAAAATTCAATTAGAGGATATTAAACCCTCTAGTCGGCGTAGTCCTTTTATTCGTTTCAATCAAGAAAAGAAAATTCATCGCCAGGCGCTAAGCATTGAAGGATTAGGACATGGTTTTGATGGAGAAATACTTTTTAGTAACGGTGAAATGATTATTGAAGCCGGTACACGTTTAGCTGTTATCGGTGAAAATGGAGTAGGTAAAAGTACTTTTCTACGTTGCTTAATGAATGAGTTAAAACCTGATCATGGGGAAATTAAATGGTCTGAAAATGCAAGCTTGGGTTACTGTCCACAAGACACAAGTACAGAATTTAATAGCGATCTAAGTTTAGTAGATTGGATGACACAATGGCGTAAGCCTGCTCACGATGATGAGGTAGTACGTGCGACCTTAGGTCGTTTGCTGTTTTCTTCTGAGGATTTCAAAAAGCAAGTAAAAGTATGCTCTGGTGGAGAAAAAAATCGTTTGTTGTTTGGTAAATTAATATTGTCAGAGACAAATGTTTTGTTAATGGACGAACCGACTAATCATCTGGATATGGAGAGTATAGAGTCATTAAATTTAGCACTTGAATATTTTGAAGGCACGCTAATTTTTGTCAGCCATGATCGAGAATTTGTTTCATCATTAGCAAATTGCATAGTTGAAATCAGAGATCATCAGATGCACTTATTTCGAGGAAATTATGAAGAATACCTGGCTACCCAAATAGAGCAAGAGCGAGTAGTTAATAGTTAATTATTGATTGGAATGAAATTCTTTATGAAGTTTGCGTGCTTGTTTGGGCCACTTATCACGCTTTACTCGACCTTTATACGTTTTTAATTTGCTATCGATTAATTCAATATCTTCGGCTGTGAATTCTGCAATTTGCTCAAAGTGATAAACTCCAAGACGATGTAGTTTGCGTTCAAGTTTAGGTCCGACACCATTTATAAGCTGTAAATCATCTAGTTCACCTGTAGGGCGTTTCATACCCAAAGGTTTAATGCGTCTTCTACTCGGCTTATGAGTAGATTTTTTGCGCGTGTAAGTCCCGCCACGCATTAATATTTTTGCTTGTTTTATCCATTCTTCCCGGTCGATACGCCCTTTAAAATTGAGCATATCATCAACCGCGGAAACATCTTTGCGTGTGAATCCAGCAATTTGCTCGAAGTAAAATATGCCAAATTTATGCAATGTTTTTTCAAGAACCACTCCGATTCCTGAAATAAGTTTTAAATCATCAGGTTTGCGAGAGGGTTTTTTTAATCCGTAAGGTTTAATTTTTTGTTTAGTTGGAGTGTCATGTTTAGTTTTTTTGCTCAATGAAGTCGTATTTTTTACCGCGGCAGTACGAGTGCTGCCATTAGCTTGCGATTTGATTTTGCCATTACCATTTATGTGAATGATGTTGTCATGATTTATACCATTAACGTGATTGCTACCATTACCATTAGCCCTGCCATTACCGTTTCCATTAAAGGTAGCAGCTCCATTCGCGGGCTTAAGTATGGCTTTTTGAGCATCTTTAATGAAATTTTCTAACTCATGTATATGTGCATCGCGTGCAGATATTGTGCTTTTTAAAGCAGGTATTTTTTGCTCTAAAGTGTTTACTTTTTGTTTAAGTTGAAAGACTAGATGTTCACTTTTTTCCAAGTTCTTTCGAAGTGGTGGTATTTCATTGGTAAGTTTATTGATTTCGGTATTTAAGCTTAGGATGCTAGCATCTCGTTTTTTGATACTATTTTCTAAATTAGGAATTCTATTGCTCTGGTTTTCTAACGCTTTTTGTAATTCCAAGATTTCGCTTTCTCTAGACTCAAAGCTTTTTTGCAGCCCGCTAAGCTCAGAAATATCTAACTGAAGCGCAGCTATAATTTCATCACGTTGCTGTAGTTCTTTGCTAATTGAATCATTTTCTTTTTCTGCATCTAATTCAGCTTGAAGATTAGATAAAGTTTCATTTTTTTCATTTAATTCATTTTTTAAGTGAGTAAGTTCAATAATATGATTTTCGAACTCTTTTTCACGTTTGTATAATCTATCGCGTAATAACTCTAGTTCTTTATTAATAGATTCATTACGTTTTCTGGTTCCGTCAAATTTGTTTTGTAGAGTAACAATTTCGTCTTGTTTGTTTTTTAGCTCTAAATTATTTTTGTTATAATGTTTGGTTGCTTTACCTAAAAGAGCCTTTAAGCTATCTGCATCACTAGAATTTTCACGGAGTGAACCTAATTTATGTTTATGTAGTTTAAGTTCATCTGTAGTGACATGAAGGCGGGCAGTTGTTTGCCCCAGTAGATTTTTCAGTTGTTCAATTTCAGTGTTTGTTACCAGAGCTAATGCCTCAGAAGTATTCAATTGCTCCGATAATTTATTTTTTTCTTTGTTTAGGGAGTCGATCTGTGCTGCTCTGTTATTCAGTACTTTATCCATTTCCGCCAAATTCATAGTTGCGGACTTGTATTTAGTATCTAAATTCCTATATTGGTGATGCCAATCATTTTCTAGCTTTGCAAATTTACTTTTTAAACGGCCCCAAATGATCCAACCTATTAGTAAACCCAATAAGAATGTAGCTGTTAGTGAAAATATAAGATTGGGAATCAAATAAGACATTTTTAAGTAAGCACTCCAGCTAATTTTTTATTAGATAAGGCAATTTGTTGTTCTATTTTGGTTTGCTACTTTTTATCCAACCAGGCATGCACTTTTATGACTGTTTTCAACGTCAAACCAAGTAATATTAATAATATTACATTAACTACTGTTAATGAACTATTTTTTGACGCAACTATAAGTGCTCAATAAAGAAAAATTATATTAAGGAGAGTTTTATAAATTTAAGCATATCGTTATGAGTAAATTAATTTGCTTAAAACTTAAAGTAAAAGATTAAAAAAAATCTGTAAGTTAAATTATTTATCGAATCTTAAGGACGAAATGATTATTTTATGGTTTTAATTACATGCGTTTGTTCAAAATTTAAACATTGGTACAGCCTTGATAATATATAAATATAGCTATCACATAAGCTAGAATTTAGGTTAATGATGATTTAGTCAATTTTGAATGTAATGAAATTCTAGTATCTCATGTCTTAACTAAGCACAACTCTTATTTAATCAGTCTTTATAAGCTACATAATGGAATATGCTCTAATCACTATTGCAGGTGTGATAGCCATGCTGTCGATCGTATTGGCGCCAACTGCTAAAACTGTAAATGCCTTTTTTTCTGGGGCCTCACCACTAGGTCAAGCACCAGGTTTATTTACCCTAACGTTCTCACAAGTTACGACCTGGATATTTGCGCGTTCATTAATGAATGCCGCTATTTTGGGATATTTTTATGGGCTCTGGGGCACACTGGCTTATGCGGGATATTACTTATCTTTCTTAACCGGTGGAAAGATTATCGATCAGCTGCGTTTCGAACAAGGCTTTAATAGTGTTCAAGAGTTTCTATTTGCACGTTTTGGCAGCATTGGGATGACTTGCTACAACATCGTTATCGTTATCCGCTTAATTAGTGAAGTCTTCGCAAACTTGTTAGTAATAGGCTTATTGTTTGGAATGGCAGGATCAAATGCATATGTGTTATCCATAATTATTTTTTCGGCAGCAACCTTATTGTATTCAATGCTAGGTGGCTTGCATGCTTCATTGAAAACGGATGTCATGCAAATGAGCATATTTGTGTTTGTATTGATACTGCTAGTCGCAGCTGTATTGGGTGGCGGGCAGTTTGCCTTATCAGATTTATTCTTCAAAGATTTTCAGTTCGATCAGCCCGGACCCATATTGATGTTAGTAGCACTACTTCAAATTTGGAGCTACCCCTTACATGATCCCGTAATGATGGATCGTGGTTTTTTAGCGGATCGTGATACTACCCGCAGAAGTTTCTATCATGCTGCATGGATTAGTATAGTGTGTATTATCACGTTCGGTTGTATCGGTGTATGGGCAGGTGCACATGCAGGCGAAGGCGATACGATGAATACAGTATTGCTGCGCTTGTTGGGCGAGTGGCCAATGTTATTGTTCAGCACGACCTTGGTGATTTCTGCTATGTCCACATTAGACAGCACTTTATCGAGTTCCTCTAAATTGATTGTTGTAGATATGAAGTTAGTAAGCGCAAAAGTGAATAATGGTCGTTTAATTATGTTAGCGTTTATGTTGCTTGGATTATTATGCGTGTTTTTCGGGAGCCAAGACTTGTTCAGTGCGGTTGCTGTAAGTGGAACAGCTTCATTATTTTTAGCTCCAGTGGTATTTTTTTCTATTTTTGCAAATCAACAAAATATTCCTAAATGGAGTTATTTGCTTGCGTTCATAATTGCTATGGCAGGAGCAAGCCTTTATTTTCTAGAGTCTTCGGGCCATACTCAGTTGTTGGGAGAAATGCATAAATATACTAAGTTATTATTTATCTCTTTAACTATTCTTGTTGTTGGTTGTGGATCGTTTTTTATTGGTAAAATATCGCACCAAAATAGTTAAACATTGATGAGGTTGTATTGTAGTGAAACAAATTGCACTTGTTTTACTAATATTCATTTTATTCAGTTTAGTCGCTTGTGATGATTTTAACTTTTCGAGTGTATATGAAAGAAAAGTTACTAAAGTATTAGACGGTGATTCATTCAATATTCTCCAACAAGGTAAAGAAATTCGTATTCGACTTGCTGAAATCGATGCGCCCGAGCATGGTCAGGCAATGGGGAAAAAATCTAAACAAGCATTAGAAAAACTTGTTGCGGGTAAACTTGTTGTTATTGAAGAATTTGATCGTGATCAATATGGTCGTATTGTAGGACATGTTTATCTTAAAGATGTTTGGATAAATGCCAAGCTTGTTCAGCAGGGGCATGCATATGTATATACGCGATATGCTGTTTCTAAAAAGTTGTATGAATTTCAAGCAGAAGCACAAAAATACAAACGTGGAGTTTGGTTATTACCAGAACAACAAAGAATTGAACCATGGGAATGGCGTAAACAGAATTGATTCCTCAAGATTTAAAGTAATCATTAACTTGTAAATTTTTAAACACAATCTACTAGAAGTAATCTCATTTTCTGTGTCACAAAAACATCATAGTTTGTTAAAAAAAAATTCATTTTGCGGTAAATTTTTCTAAACAAGCAGAGCATACAGTCTCAATCCTACTCAGTAATAAAACCTGTAGGGAGAGAACTGCATGTCTCAAGAATACGAACAAGATCTTAGCGACAATGCCATTTGTAACCAATCTGGCAATGTCCCGTTTCACAAAGTTTTAGAAGCTCGCCTTTCAAGGCGAGATATATTAAAAGGTGGTTTAGCTGGTGCGGCTACAACTTTCTTCGCAGCAGCTTCACCTGTAACTTATGCAAGTAAGGTTGGATTTAACCCTGTTCCAGTAGCTGAAGGTTCAGGGCCATGGCCAAGTATCTCATCGGACTACCAGTGGGATGTTCTAATCCCCTGGGGAGAGCCACTAGAGCCCGATGGACCTGCTTTTAATTACCCACCCAATGCTGCGGATCAAGCTAAACAGGTTGGCATTGGTCATGATGGTATGTGGTACTTCCCGATTAAAAGCAGAGATAGTAATCGATGTGGTTGGGATGTTTGGGATTGGAATGATTACCAAAGTTGGCATAAAAATATGGAAAACCCAGTTTACAGACGTGGTAACTGGCATGGTGTACTTTGTATTAATCATGAGTTTGGTCGCAATACACATGTGTTGGCCAAAGAAGCACCTGAGAATTTAGAAGATGTTCGTGTCTCACAACATGCGCATGGGGTATCCGTTGTTGAACTTATGAAGTTCGGTGGACGTGCTGATGGCAAGTGGCGACAGGTGAAAAGTGACATTGCGCGACGTATCCACGTCAACACACCCGTAGAGTTTAGTGGTCCAGTTGAAGGTTCAGATCTGCTAAAAACTCCTAACGGAAATATACCATTAGGTACAGTTAATAATTGTGCGAACGGTTACACCCCATGGGGCACATATTTAACCTGTGAAGAAAATTTCAATGGTTATTTTGGAGCGACGGGTGAGTGGACGGCAACTCCAGAGCAAGAGCGTTATGGCTTTAGCGAAAGCGGATTTGGTTACGGTTGGCAAAATTTTGATAAGCGATTTGATTTATCTGACCCTGATTATCAGAATGAAGAGAATCGTTTTGGTTGGATAGTTGAAATCGATCCAATGGATGGCACCTCAAAACCTGTTAAACGTACTGCACTTGGTAGAGTCAAACATGAAGGAATCGCACTCACTGTTGGGGCCGGGGGTCGTGTGGTTGGTTACATGGGCGATGACCAACGTTTTGATTACATCTATAAATTTGTATCCGAAGGTAACTGGCGAGAGATGCTTCACGCAGGCAAAAGCCCTTTAGATTACGGCAAACTTTATGTAGCAAGGTTTAATGAAGATGGCACTGGCGATTGGTTAGAGCTTACTATCGATAACTCCGAAATTGCACAACGTTTCAGTAGTCAAGAAGAAGTATTAACGTATGCTCGGATTGCTGCGGATATTTTAGGTGCGACTCCAATGGATCGACCAGAATGGACTACGGTTGCACCAGATGGTCTTGTTTACTGTACCTTAACCAATAATAGTCGTCGTGAAGTAGCGGATGCGGCAAATCCTTTAGCCCCTAACGCGGATGGCCACATTATCCGCTGGAAGGATACTGAAAGATTTACTGGTCTGCATTTTGATTGGGACATCTATCTAATTTCACAATCTACACATGGCACTGAAGATACCTTCAGTGATCCGGACGGACTATGGGCTGATCCAGATGGCCGCTTGTTTATTCAAACGGATGGTGGTCAAACAGATGGTGGAGAAGAGATTGTGCTAAACAATCAAATGTTAGTATCTGATTTACGCTCGGGAGACTTACGCCGATTATTTACTGGTGTTACCAGTGATGAGATTACCGGAATTGCTGTAACCCCTAACCGTAAAACTATGTTTATCAATTCTCAACATCCTGGTAATGGTGATCCTACGTTAACAAATTTCCCTGCGCCGTTTGATGGTGTGACAATACCTCGCGACTCTACTATTGTGATCACGCGCAAAAACTTTGGAATTATAGGTACATAAACTTCACCCCAAGCTGCCGTTTATACTAAAAATAACCTGGTAGCACCCACTAAAAAGCCTCGGCATGCCGAGGCTTTTTTATTTCTCTAATTCTACAATTTAAAAAATTATCAGGAGTAGAAAAAACAAAAAAACAGCACCATAAATTCCCATAAATATCCAATATTCTTTTTCTTCTGAATTGCGGTGTTTTTTTATAGCCCAGTCATCCAGCTCCAATACGCTAGCAAGTAAACCTTTGTCGTAATTTTTTACCCAAACTGCTTGGGTTAACCAGCCTTCAATTAAAAGAAAACCCGTAAACAAAAGTCCAATAAGAAAAAAAAGAGTTTGAAAGAGTATTAACATGATCTACACATCAATCCATAGTCAATAAAAGCCCTAAATCTAGTTTAGTAATTGCATTGGAAACAGGCTTAACATCTATGCTTAAATAGTCTTGTTTAAACGATAAAATGCTTTTTTTAATGATCTGACCATACCGCATATTCATTGTCATTTGGATCGGCAAAATGGAAACGCCGCCCACCAGGAAAAGAGAAAATTTCTTCAATGATAGTCCCACCTGCTTGAATAATTTTTTCTTGGGTCTGTTCTAGAGCGTTACTGTAAAAAACAATCAAAGCACTGCCATTTTGTACAGAACAATTCAATTCAGAAGTGAAAAAACCACCATCCAATCCTTCATTTTCAAATGCACTATAGTCAGGGCCATAATCAGTAAATGACCAGCTAAATACTTTACTGAAAAATTTTTTTGTTGCTTGAATGTTTTTTGCGGGCAATTCTACGTAATTAATTTTTTCATGAACATTCATAAGGTCTCTCTATTAGAGTTGTGTTATCGGTATGCGATATTTATTAATTGTTAAATTGACTTGTAATAGAATAATAACAAATACCTGTCATATAAAAATCAACCATACACCTAGATTAAAATGAGGACCAACCATGACGAATTCATACGATATAAAAGACAAAACGGCACTAGTTACAGGCGCCAATCGCGGTATTGGTAAAGCAATAGTAGAAGCACTTTTAGATAAAGGCGGCGCTAAAAAAGTTTATGCTGCAGTGAGAAATTTAGAGTCTGCTAAACCTTTGCAGGAACAATATGGAGATAAAATAGAGGCGATACATATAGATTTAGAAAGTCCTGACACGATTGAGCAGGCTGCGGCTAAAGCTACCGATGTAGAGATTGTAGTCAATAATGCCGGGGTGCTAAAAACTTCAACACCTTTGGATGCTGGAGCCTTGGATACCATGGGTTATGAAATGGACATGAATGTGAATGGCTTAATTCGTATGGCTCAAGCTTTTGCGCCCATCTTAAAAGCAAATGGCGGAGGTGCTTTAGTGCAACTAAACTCGGTCGCATCAATTAAGTGTTTTGCTCCTTTTGCAACTTACTGTGCTTCAAAAGCAGCAGCCTATTCCATCACACAAGCGTTGCGTGATTTACTACAAGAACAAGGCACAGCAGTGGTTAGTGTACATCCTGGCCCGATTGCAACCGATATGGCAACAGATGCAGGAATTGGAGAAATTGCCGAACCACCTAGTCTGGTAGCCGATAGTATTCTCGCTGCTTTAGAAAATGGCGAATTTCATGCGTTTCCAGACACTATGGCAAAACAAATCGAAGGCGCCTATCAAGGTTTTGCAGAAAATGTTGTGAATGCAAATCTGCTAGAAGGCTGAGTCGGTTGTTTTTGTATTTAGCTGCGTGCCAGTGAAATATTTCACTATGAATAATGCAATCGGAAATAATAATCCCCACTCGATGAAATAAAACGTAAATGTTTTCCATAGGGGTTCTGCAAACTGTAGAGCCCCCAGTTTGTGTCCAAGGAGATAACTCAAACTACCTCCTATAGCACCCGCGACGGAGGCGATCTTTAAGTTTTTACGCAACCAGTACAAGCTATAAGGCACCATGAGCGCGAAAACAAACCACAATGCTATTAACCAAGCCGGTATCGGTAAATATTGATTTGTATATCCAGGGAAGGATAAGAGATTTAATTGCGCGAACACGCTATCAACAGCAATACCGATGAAACCAATGATGAGCATTATTTTTAAGTCACGTATCGGTAGCTTGCTAAATATAAAATGAGCGGTGATGTACGCAAAACCAACATAAACACCCAGTAGTGGCATCGCATGTGTTGCACCATATGCACAAGCCGCCCATGTAGCTTGCAAACCGATAAAATTAAAAATTAAAAATGCTAGATTTTTGCTCATCATTGAAATCGATTTGCAGGTTTCTTTAGTATTAGTTGCTGTACGTCAATAACTCGCTCCTCGAAGCCCGCTTGGCAATATTTAAGATAATATTCCCATAAGCGTATAAAGGCTTGGCCATAACCTAGCTCCAAGACTTTTTCTTTATTATTAATAAATCGTTGATACCAGATTTCTAATGTTTTTCCGTAACTAGCGGCATAGCTTTCGGAGTGAAATAAAGTTAAATCACTATTTTTTGCAATTGAGGTGAGCATAGACGACATACTCGGTAAGCTACCCCCGGGAAATACATATTTACGTATGAAATCTAAAGAGTTTTGATATCGATCATGAAGATAGTCCGAGATAGTGATCGCTTGAACTAAAAAAGCACCATCCGGTTTTAATAGCTTGCTACAAATATCAAAATAATCATCTAAATACTGATTGCCAACCGATTCAATCATCTCAATAGAAACTAATTTGTCATATTGTCCTCGTAGCGTCCGATAGTCTTGTTTCAATATTGTAATTTGTGCGCTTAAATTAGCCTCATTAATTTTTTCTACTGCATAATCATATTGCTGGTCTGAAATTGTTGTAGTAGTAACTTTGCAACCATAGTTTTGCGCAGCATAAATAGCAAAACCACCCCAACCACAGCCAATTTCAAGTAGATGGTCTTGAGGTTTTAACTTTAATTTTTCGCAAATTATTTTAAGCTTGTACTCGGCAGCATCCTCGAGTGTATTGTTCACTGATGTGAAACAGGCTGATGAATACATCATTTTTTCGTCAAGGAAAAGCTTGTAGAAATCGTTGCCGATATCATAATGCGCAAGGATGTTACGTTTAGATCCTTGAGTACTATTTTTATTGATTGCATGTCCAATTGCATAAAATGGCTTAGCGACTGATGCAAAACCTGATTTAAATGAAAATAATACATCGCGATTCAAGGTAAATACTCGCATTACATTGAGTAAATTATCAGTTGACCACCACCCTTTTACAAAAGTATTACCAGCAGCTGGTTCACCACCAAATAATATTGCCCTAAATACCTGAGAGTTTTGAACACGAATGACAGCATGCAATTCACTTTGCATATCTTTGTCACCAAAATCATAAACCATTTCGTCTACATGAATTTGTAAAAAACCATGTTCAATAAGATCAAGTTTTTTAAATAAAATATTTTTTGCGAATTGACTCATCCAACACATTTCATGCTGAATGACATTGTTATTAGTTTTATATTTTGGAATTATCGACATAAGCAAATCCTACTGATGTTTGGGGTGTGGTATATACTGAATTCCTTTCAACCAAAGTTTTAGAGCTTCATAATGGATCATTGATGTAACTTTTAATGTCATTAAAGGGAATTTAAACAAAACACTCCTTAAGTTTTTAGCGTTTAACTGGATTTGATCTAAATATATAGAAGCATCAAATACTTTCTCATCTTTTTCCCAATTTTCGATATGAATATTCATATGCTCATCGGGTTTTTGTATTTTCCATCGATATTGCAAATCCATATTTAGAAATGGAGAGACGTGGAATTCTTTTTGGTGAGAAAAAGAAATAGTCTCATTATTCTGTTGATTAGAAATCACATAACAATGTTGTTCTTTCCATGGTGTATTCATTACCTCTGCAACTACGTGAGTAAGTTCTTCACCTGATTTGTCGTAACAGAAATAAACACTAAGTGGATTAAATACATATCCGAAATAACGAAAGTGGGTTAATAATCGAATCGGACCGCCTACACGATCACCTGTTTTCTCATATATAAGTGTACGTATGGAGTCAGCTAAATTTGCTTCTTTGCCATGATGGTCTTTGCGATAAAAAGAGGCTAGATTAGGCTTATTGACTGACCACAATAAAAACCTGTCAAAAAGGGTGGGCAGTTCATCTAAGTCCACATACATCATAAATAATGAATAGGTGAACCCATGAGCGCGAGGGGAATAGCGCTGATGACTAACTAGCCCTTTGTAAATACAGCTCTTCATCGTTTAAATATTGATTAAATTGTTCCACTGACTGTATAGCGCTCCATACCCCGTCTTCATGAAAGCCATTTCGCCAGTAGGCTCCACAGAACCATGTGTTTTGTTGACCATTTATTTCTGTATGTTGTCTTTGGGCATGAATAGCTGGATGGTCAAATATTGGATGCATGTATTGTATTGTTTTTAATATTTTTGACTCATTTATTTCTTGGTTAGGATTTAAAGTTACAAAGTAGTCTTCATCACAACTCAAATTTTGTAGACGATTCATATAATAGGTTACGTTTACATATTCATTTTTATTTTTGGGTACAGAATAATTCCATGATGACCACGCGCTTTTACGTTTTGGCATCGTATTTTTATCTGTGTGAAGTACAGCAATATTTTCTTGGTATTTGATATTTTCTAAAACACTTTTTTCTTTAGTGCTTGCCTGATCTAATAATTTTAGTGCTTGATCGCTATGACAAGCCAAAAAAGCATGATCAAAATATTCAGGTGGTCGGCCTTTAGCAAATATTTCTACTCTTCCTGCAACACGTTTTATGTTTTTAACAGGCGTGTTTATATGTATCTTGTTCGCAAAGGGTTTTATAAGTTCATCTACATACTGTTTCGAACCACCTATAATTGTTTTCCATTGTGGGCGTTGTTTCAAATTTAATAAGCCATGGTTCTTAAAAAATTCTAAAAAACTTTTTGCTGGATATTCGTTTATTTTTTCAATATTAGTAGACCATATCGCAGCACCCATTGGTAAAATATAATATTTGTTAAATGCAGAACTAAATTTGTGAATTGTTAAAAATTCGCCAAGTGTCAATTTTTCTTGGTCTTTGTCTAGATACTCCAGTGCAAGATCCTTAAAGCGTACAATATCGTAAAAAATTTGATAAGGTTTTATCTTTTTCCAATTATCGCGGTTAAATATTAAACTTTGTAAACCACTTCCAGACCATTCAAATCCAGTTTCTTCACATTTAACTGAGAAGCTCATTTCAGAGTTTTGAGTTTTTACATCTAACTTCTCAATTAGTTTTTCAAAATTAGGATAAGTCCAATCATTAAATACAATGAAGCCTGTATCAACAGCAACTGGTTGATGTTCAGCATACAAGTCAATTGTATTTACATGTCCACCTATATAATTACCTGATTCATATACAGTGATGTCATGTTTTTTGTGTAGTAAGTGTGCAGCGGTTAAGCCAGAAACACCTGTACCGATGATTGCAATCTTCATATGAATTAATTTCTATTTTTTACAATAGTTTTAGTAAGTAACCAGCTAAGAATTGGATTAGGTAAAGAGCCAATAAATTTCAGTGTTAAGCTAAAACGTTTTGGGAAATGAATCTCTTGTTTGTTGGAGGCTATTCCAGACAAAATATATTCTGCAGAGCGCGCTGCTGATATCAGTGCGGGCATATCAAAGTCATTTTTATCGGTAAGCTCAGTTTCAACGAACCCCGGGCAAATCACTGATGCTTGAATATTATGTGGCTGTAAGCTAATGCGTAATGCTGCAAACATATTTCGTATTGCTGCTTTGGTGGCGCCATATGCTTCTGATCTTGGTAATCCGAGATACGCGGCGGTACTACTCATTCCGACTAGTTGAGCAGAATCTGATTTTTTTAATAGTGGTAATGTAGCTTCTATCCCATAAACCATGCTCATGAAGTTTGTATTCATTTGTCTGGCAAATAACTCACTATCGAAATTATCAATATCCACATATTCACAATTTCCTGCATTAAGTATTGCTATATCTAATCCATTAGCCTTTTTATTTATTGTTTCAATAATCTCTTGATTAGTTTCTTTTGAAGCCAGATCACCTGCAACAATTTCAATGTTGTTATTTTTATTACACTGTTCAATAGTTTTTTGTAGCTTTTCTGGCGAACGAGAAGTGATAAATAAATGACAATTAATATTGGATAAGGCGATGACAACTGCGCGCCCAATACCAGAGGATGCACCTGTTACCCAGATTACTTTATTTTCAAAATGTTTAAGCACAGTATTAGATAGCATGACGTACCTTTTTTATTACTGAACCTAATACGGGTATGTGCTCATAAACTAATGCGCCAAGATCATAATAATCACGATGACTGCATACTTTATTGTCTTTAAATTCAATGAATGAGGCACCATCTAGCTCAATTAGTTTATTACTAGCAATTTTTTTATGCTGAAAACGCATCAACCACTCAATTGAATGTTCATGACAGTTAGGTGTATGGCTTTTTAAAGTAAAATTACAAGATGTAAGGCTTGTGTATAGATCTTCAAAATATTTTGTTAAATTATCTAAACCTGAGATTGACTTGACTGGATCTATAAAAATTATATCTTCAGTATAAATCTCAGATAAAACATGCTGAGCATTCGAGTGTTTTATCGAGTTGATATCAGAAACGAATTTATTTATTTGAGAGGCGCTCATGAATTTCCTTCCTCTTTGAGGATGAATACAATCACTTCACCAACATTTATGCCAAATTTTTTGATAGCTGCTTGACTGATCACTGCTTTTTCGTCTACCTGGTATAGCCAGTCTTGTAAATGCACTTGAATTTGTTTTCCATCAGACTCAAACAACAAATCATAATTCCAATTGAAAGCGAAACCTGCTTGAGTGCCTGTAGCTGTGCCTACGACATCACTAGCAGTGCCTGTATTAATATCGTTTTTTAGTTTGTTTAAATACCAAGTTCGTTCTTGTGTACTGCCATCTGCATAAGTAAATAACTCATAGAGCACGCCTTTATCACCGTTCCATGTGCCATTCATATCTACTACAAAACGTTTAGTGACCTTTCCTTGATAATTTTTAATTAGGCCCCAACCTTTAAGGTCTCCAGTAAAAAATGTTTTTAAATCAAATTCTGGAGCAGTGTTTTTATAGTCAACAGGTGTCGTTCCACAACCAAGAAGTAATACTATTAATAACGTATATATGAAAAGCCTAGTCAGCTCTGGCTTGGCAGTTTTAGATCTATTCACCTAATAGCTCCTTGCGATTTTTTTTAAAGCGTGAATTTTTATCTAACCAGATTGCTAAAAAAGCAGAGCCAAATTTTGGGTCATCAATAGTTCCTAAACTTTGGGTTTTGTTATAAAAAGTACTTTTTCCATCTGGTGTCGTCACGAAGATAAGCTGGTCGCCTTTATTCACATCAGGCCAGATGTTTGCAAGCATCACTAACCATGCATCCAAGGGGTATTGTTCCGCAAACCCTAATCTTATCCATTCTTTTTTTGTACTAGACAACAATTTTTGAGCACGGATTTTTCGTGCGTAGGTAATACTAAGAGCACTTGAATTGTTATTTAACAATTCATTTGCTTCTTTTTTGGAAGATGAATAGTCATGTATCCAAAATGTAGAGTCATATATATGAAAACCGAAGCGACTTAATCTGGTTTGGCCCACTAGTTCAAAATTTTGCCACTTTTGTAATACATTATTAGGTAAAGGGCTAAGAATATTCTCGTTCGTTGCCCAACTGGAGGGTATGAAAAACATCCACACTATAAGTATTGAATATTGAATTAATTTTCGGCGCATAACTATATAAGTCGTATAAACATGTGAAGAGTATGCAACTACCCACATAAATTAGACCTTAAGAAAATATTAAATATTTGTAATCTATGAGTGATTGGCAAATGTTATCTAGCCAGTATCATGGGCTTCATTATGAGAATCCTTTGTATAGAAGACGACCAAGAGCTACTTGACTATGTAAGTAAGGGCCTGAAAGAAGTTGGCCATATTGTAGATACCGCTACCGATGGCAACGACGGTGTTTTGCTAAGTAGCACCGAACATTATGACGTAATCCTGGTTGACCGAATGCTTCCAAACGTAGATGGCCTTACCATTATTAAAATGTTACGTGGCGCAGGAAATCAAACTCCGATTTTAATTTTTAGTGCCTTAGGTGAAGTAGATGATCGTGTTAAAGGATTAAGGGCGGGCGGTGATGACTATCTGGTAAAGCCTTTTGCATTTTCAGAGTTACTCGCAAGAATTGAGGCGCTAAACCGACGAAACAAAAAATCAGAAGATACTGAAACCAGCCTAAAAGCACATGATATTGAGCTGGATCTACTCACTCGAAAAGTAAAACGCGGTAGTGAAGAGATTACTTTGCAGGCAACAGAGTTTCGTTTACTTGAATACTTACTTAGGCATAAAGGACAGGTCGTTACTCGTACCATGCTACTCGAATATGTTTGGGACTATCATTTTGATCCTCAGACAAACGTAATTGATGTGCACATTAGTCGTTTACGCCAAAAAATTGGCAAAGAGACTGGAAATCAAATAATCAAAACCATGCGCGGTGCAGGCTACATTATTGACGATGATTAATGAAAATAAATCACGTGATTATAGAAAAAGCTCAAGCTTCAAGGTTGCTACACTATTTGCGATCTTATTAGCTATTGCGATCTCGGCGTTAAGTATTTCTATTTATCTATTTGTTCAACAGTCTGATCATCAATCAGTTGGCAATCTTGTGGTTATTCTCAGTGCTATTAGTATTCTCTCTTTGCTAACAATGGGAGTAATTGGCTATTTAATTAGTGTGTTTGTTGTAACAAGAATTAACCGTATTGCCGATACTGCACAAGAAATCATATCGACTGGAGATTTAACTAAACGCATTGAAATAGATTCACGCTGGGATGATTTGAGCTTCCTGGGTGATGTTTTAAATGAAATGCTACAAAAAATTGAAATTTTAATGGAAGGTGTTCAGCATATTACGGACACTGTGGCACATGATTTACGTACTCCCCTTGCCAGATTGCGAAATAAATTAGAGCATGCCTCCTTACAGGCAGACTTAATACAAAGTGATGAAGCAAAAACAGAACTTGTTAAAGATGTTGATAATTTACTAAAAACATTTAACTCATTGTTAAGTTTATCCAGCCTGGAATCTGGTCGCCAAGGTCTTAAATTTGAATCATTTGATCTAGATAGAGTTGTTCAAGATGCAGTTGATCTTTATCTACCTCTAGCAGAAGAAAAAAATCAAAAAATGATCGTCAATACAAAAGCTATGCAATATGTAGGTAATCGGGATTTGATCTTCCAGGTCATTACAAACTTAATAGATAATGCGATTAAGTTTACTCAAACAGAAGGTACGATAGGGATCAGTCTAGAAAGCAATATGGATGTGAAAAAAATTGTGATCGAGGACAATGGGCCTGGTATTCCTAAAGATTCCGTAAATAAAGTATTTGATCGCTTTTTTCGTGATCAAATGCAGCAACATATTGAAGGTTCTGGATTAGGACTTAGCTTGGTAAATGCAGTTTTACATCTTCATAAAGCATCAATTCACCTAGAAGAAAACCATCCAGGTTTAAAAGTAGTAATTGTTTTATAAAGTGTGTGCTAGAAAGTTGAAACAAAAATAGCGCAACACCTTGCTTTGTTGGCGAGTATTTGTAACTAAAAATTATTAGCTGTTTTCTTTCCCCGCGATCGGGATAATTTTTTTGGCTTCTTGAAATAATTCTTCAAGCTCACGGATGCGTGTTTCTTGAGAATTTAGCTCATTACGTAAAGGCGATACTTGTTGTTTAGCTTGGGCAAGTACATTTTCAAGAGAGGTAATTTTGCTATCACGAAGTCTTATGGAAGTCTCTAATGCCTCTATACGCTTGTGACGCATTGAAACTTCATCACTTAATATAGAAATTTTTTCATCACGCGACTGAATATTTTTTTCAAGTTCAGGTATTTGTTGATTTGCAGTTTCAACTTTAGATTGCAGAGTGCTCATAATTGTACGTGCTTCAGTTGTCTCAATTTCAAGTAAGCGAATTCGTTCACGTTCAGTTTCTAAAGTCTTATTTAAAGTAGCATTATCTTCAGTTTGTTTAGTAAGATTTTCCTTAAGTATGTTTACTTTATTTATCTGAGATTTCTGAGACTCAAGCTTTCTGACAAACCCTTCAATAGTTTGCTTGTCATTATCAATCTGTTTTTTCAACTCGGCTTCTTTGTGAGCACGTTGTTCAATTTCGCCTTGAAGTTGATAGTTCTTATTGTCCATATCATCTAATTCTTCTTGTAAGGCATTTATTTGATTACCACGAGCAGCAAAGTCTTTTTGCATATTGCTGAAAGATGAAATTTGGCTATCAAGCTCCTCGATGCGAGTAGTTAAATGGATTCGCTGATCTTCAAGTTCTTTACTCAAAATTTGGTTATCAGAATCTGATTGTTTAAGCTGCTCCCTTAATTCTTGAATATCGAGCACCTTCGAGCGCAGAGATTCAAGCTTTTCATTCAACCTCCTGACTTCGGTATTACTGGTCTTTAATTTATTAGATAAGACTCGATTGTCTTCATCAGCTTGGTCTAATTGATTTTTCAGTGGTTGTAAATCAACAATAATCTCTTTTAATGAACGTATTTCTTCATTAAGAGTAAGAACTTCTTGATCTCGTTCTTGAAGATTTATACTAAGCAAATTGTTTTTTTCAGTTGCCTTGCCGAGCAATACTTTTAATTCATTCAGTTCATTTGGAATTATTTTAAATTCTTCTATTACTTTGGCTTGCTCATTTGAGTATTCAACGGCAATTTTTAATTTTTCTGCAAGTTCATCTCGAATTTGAGTGGCCGCCTCATAGGCAGAGCGTAAAGACTCCAGCTCATTGCCTCTACTTTCATTGGCACTAAGAATTGGTATTTCTAGATCCATTTCTAAATCAAAAGTGTCTTTGGCCTGTTTATCTTTTGATGGGGTCTCGAAAGTAGCCATGAAATTGTTCTTCCCTTAAACATTCACAAAAAAGAAACGAAAAACGTACAGTCTTCCAGTTAAGTATATGAATTGTAATACATCTAGTATCAATTTTTAATCAATCACAATGAATGTTATTGAGAAAATGAGTGGTCAAAATCCAAGCAAAATTCCGCTAGTCAATTTATGGTATTCCCTCCTCAGGAAAACATTAGATTTCAATAAAGTAATTAAATGAGTATTTTGAATACCCATTTTAAATGCATATAAATCAAGCACTTACTATTTTATTCAATTTAATCGACTGGAAAAATTAAACACTGTCAACGTTATGGCCATTCTCCACGTTGTAAATGGTATCGATAATCAAAATTGATGGAGGAGGAAAATGAAATTGAAAAAGCAACTTTTATTGTTTGTTGCAGGAATGCTTATATTTGCAGTTTCTGCTACACATGCACAAGCATCTGTATATGGAAATGTCGGATATAAAGATTACCCATGGAGAATCTTAATTGGATATAACAATCACTATCATGGGAATCATCATCATAAGTATTATCACAAACATAAAAAATATCATCATAAAAAACACTACCACCATAAAAATCATGGTTACAGCCATCACTATAGACATGACCATAGCCATTACCGTCGTAGTTGCCGGTACTAATCAGGTATCAACAACAACATTCACGTAAATAAAGTGATTTTGAAAGCCTCGCAATGCGAGGCTTTTTTTATGAAGGTCACATAATAAATTAAATTAAAACTCTGTAAGATCAGCACATGCTGGATACCTTAAAGAATCGCTGGTCGGATGAAAGTGGTTATCGTGAAGTTTTAACTATTGCAATTCCGCTTATCCTTAGTACGGGCGCTTGGAGTGTTCTATTATTTTTTGATCGAATGTTTCTGTCATGGTATTCAGAAGATTCAATTGCTGCTGCAATGCCAGCCGGTATGACAAGTTTTGCCATGTTAAGTTTATTTATTGGTACAGCCGCATATGTAAATACGTTTGTTGCGCAGTACTTTGGTGCTGATGAAGAAAACAGAATTGGTGCAATTGTTTGGCAAGGAATTTATTTTAGTTTGCTATCTTTTATTGTGATTATTCCGGCCTATTTTTTAGCAGAAAAATTTTTCGCTTTAGTTGGGCATACTGCAGAAGTACAAGCTCAAGAGACTATCTATTTTAAAATACTAATGTATTCCGCCATGTTCATGGTTCTTAATAATGCCTTGTCTAGTTTTTTTTCTGGTTTAGGAAAAACGATGATTGTAATGTGGGTCAGTTTCCTTATAGCAATTATAAATATTGTCTTAGATTACATTTTCATTTTTGGAAAGCTTGGTTTTTCTGTCATGGGTATTCGAGGTGCGGCGATAGCAAGCAACATTGCTGTTATTGCAGGAACAGCAGTGTATTTATTACTGATTTTTCAAAATAAATATCGCATGCGTTTTGAGCTTGTTTCTTCTTGGAGACTGAATATTCCGTTGTTTAATAGATTAGTATATTTCGGTTTTCCAAATGGGTTGAGGTTATTTATTGATATGACTGCATTCACAGCATTTCTAATGTTTGTTGGAACAATAGGTACGCGTGAACAAGTTGCTACGAATATTGCATTTAATATTGAAGCGCTAGCGTTCTTACCTATGGTCGGCATGATGATTGGAACAGCGGTTCTGGTCGGTCAAAGGTTGGGGGAAAATAAACCTAAACTCGCTGAAAAAGCCGTATGGTCTGCAATCCATATCACATTCGCATTTTTTAGTATTCTTGCAGTGCTGTATATCACGATTCCAGGAATGTTTATCTATCCTTTTACATTGAATGGAGGGCTTGAAAATATTGAAAACAGTATTGATCTAATCGTAGTGCTATTGCGGTTTGTTGCGGTTTTCTGCCTATTTGATGCAATTTTCTTAGTATTTATCGGTGCATTGGAAGGGGCAGGAGATACTCGTTTTATTATGAAAATGAGCTTTATAATTTCAATATTACTGTTTGTAGTGCCATGCTACATCTATATAAAGTTTTTTGAAGCAAAGGTATTGGTACTTTGGTGGATAATTACAATTAATGTGATTATTTATTGCAGCGTATTTTTCTGGAGATTCAAAACAGGCCCATGGAGAAATATGAGAGTAATTTAATAATTTTTTAAAATAAATAATAAATGAACAATAAATACGTTTATTGATATCAGTAGGAGTCATATAATGAAAAAAGTAGAAGTCTATTCAAAAGAGTGGTGTCCCTATTGCGCCAAAGCAAAATCTTTACTTAAATCAAAAGAAATTAATTACCAGGAAATTGATGTCACCAATGATGCTGAACGTGAAGAAGAAATGATTCAACGTTCGCAACGTCGAACTGTTCCACAAATTTTCATAGATGATGAATCAGTTGGTGGCTACGATGATCTTGCGCAGTTAAATGCAACAGGGTTACTCGATCAAAAACTTGGTCTCGCATCACAACAAGCATTGCACGAAATTTATGATGTTGCTGTATTAGGTGCAGGGCCAGCAGGCATGACTGCTGCAATTTATTCAGCGCGTAAAAATTTAAAAACTATAATCATTGCTTATGATAGTGGTGGTCAGGTTGGAACTACCTATGAAATCGGAAATTATCCAGGCTTTCAAATGATCACTGGGCCAGATTTAGTCGATATGTTTGCGGCACATGTAAAAGAATATGAGATTGAAACCATGTTGGGCGAAAAAATTAGCAAGATCGATATAGAAAATAAATGTAAACAAATTTATACAGAGTCTGGACAAAAAATTTGTGCAAAAGTAGTTATTGTGGCAACAGGCGCATTTAAAAGAAAACTCAATATACCGGGTGAAAAGGAACTTTCAGGTAAAGGAGTCGTGTATTGCTCAACATGTGATGGGCCGTTATTTAAAGATTTAAATATAGCAGTGATTGGTGGAGGCAACTCGGCCTTAGAGGCTGCGATAGAAATGAATGGTATTGCTAAGAGTGTGCAATTGGTTTCAACTTCAGATTGGTCTGGAGATGAAATTTTGCAAGATAAAGTTCGAAGTGCAAAAAATATAACAGCACATAAATATCATCAGCCTCTAAAAATACAAGGTGAAGAAAGTGTTACCGGTCTAGTGATAAAAAATAAACAAACAGGAGAAGAAAATACGCTAGACCTGGATGGAGTATTCATTGAAATTGGTTTATATCCAAATTCTGATTTCATTCTAGATTTAGTCGAAACGACAGAACGTGGTCAAATAAAAGTCGATCAAAATGGCGATACGGGGGTAAGGGGTATTTTTGCAGCCGGAGATGTTACAGATAATAGAGAAAATCAAATAATCGTAGCGGCTGGTGAGGGCGCGAAAGCGGCCTTAAGCGCCTTTAACTACTTGGTTACACAGGTTTAATGGAATAAATATGTTTTTAAAATTGACATGAAATAGATCATTCTTTAACTTGGTCTAATCTGATAAGAATAACAAAAGAGTCAGAATATGCGCATATTTTGCAGCATATTAAAGTCATGATTAGACGCATACCAGGTCCTGCCTTGCTGTGGTATTCCATAATTATTTTTGGAGCAGCAAGCTCAATCGTACACATAATTGCTGATCTAGGTAGTCAACATACCATTGATGGGCGTAATGTTATTTCCTTTTGTAATTTACTGTTTGCAGGCAATGCTTGTGCAGTCATTGTGTTGTTTATTGTGCATCGAAAGCAATGGACACGTGAAACATTAAGCAAGATTAAAAAATTTGAGTGGTTGTTCTTATTTATTTTAGCTTTACTCGCAAATTGTCTTGCGCCGTGGTTATTTTTTGTAGCGATTGAAACTACTATGGTCACTAATGTTGTGTTAGTGAGCCAAATTGAACCTCCATTACTACTTTTTTTAGCATGGCTTGTATTTAAAGATAGTATCAGCAAATGGTCATTTATTGGTTCAATTTTATGCTTGATAGGTGTGGCTTTAATTGCTTTTTTACAACCACAATCAGAAGAATTATTAGTGGGTAAAGGTGAATTATCTGCAGCTTTAGCAGCAGTGACTTACGCGGTATCCACTGTGCTTGCAAAGTTGTACCTCAAGGATATACCTATTGGAATTTTCAGTGTATTTCGAAGCGCAGTAGGCACCGTCGCCTTTTTTATCATCGCTGCCTATTTATATGGTTTAGAGCACTTTATAGATATTGGTTCTCCATTTCTTTGGAAATGGATGTTGCTATATGGCGGTCTAATCATTGTAACCGGACAGCTTGCCTGGGACTCAGGGGTTCGCAAATCAACATCCACAGATGTTTCGCTTGCGACTTCTTTTGCTCCAGTGGCAGGTGTTTTGGCTGCATTTTTAATACTGGGTGAGCAACCTACACAAGCTCATTACATTGGTGGTGGAGTGTTGTTGTTAGGTATTGCAATTTGCTTATTTGCAACCTTGCACAAATTACGTGAAGAAAAGCTACATGAAACAACTATGGAAGAAAACGAGGCTGTACCCGGTTTAGAGGCAGAATGTAGAACAGGGTTTAAGGGTGTTTGATTGGTAGGGACAGAGAAATGAGTAAAAATTTATTTAGGAGGATGCTATGTTTTCACATTTATTGAAAATTACTTTAACAGGGGAACGTAGTTGGGAGTGGTTACCCATTTTAGTGGCAAGATTTTCACTGGGTTTATTTTTTGCTGTATCAGGTTACAACAAACTGTTCGTGCCAGAAAAACATGCAGATTTAATTTCACTTATGGCCGATATCGGAATGCCGTTTCCGGAATTTACCGCACTGTTTTTAGCAATCGTAGAATTCTATGGTGGTTTAATGCTCATGGTGGGCTTTTTGTCCTCAATTGTTTGTGTTGCGCTCAGTATTGCCATGGTAGTAGCGATAGCAACAGTTGAAATTGAACATGTCATACCAAAAGGCATTGGCCCGCTCGACTGGATGAGCTGGTTTCTCTATCTTCCGCAGGTTATGTACATCATTCTATTTGTTTGGCTCATAACAACTGGCCCGGGAAAACTAAGCGTGGATCATTGGCTAGCCAATAAATTGAGATTATAAATTTGAAGCAGGTATGGTGAACAATAACTTAGATTAAAATTTTATATTTATATATATATGATAAGTTGATTTATTATAATTTGTGGTTAGTTTTATAAATTCTCCATAGTGTGCATTTGTATAAGTTAACCTATTCATTCAGTGTTTTGTTTTGTGCAGTTTGTAGTTATTCTGCTGCTACCGAAGCAGCGAATAGCTCAAGCGCTACTTCTGAATTTGTAGAAATCCAATCTTATCGGCTATCTCCTAGCCTTAAACATACGCCTGCAAATGTCACTGTAATTAACCGTAATGATATTGAAACACTTGCAGCACAAAATGTAGTTGAACTATTAACCAGCTATGGTTTTCATGTTGAACAAGCGGCTGGTTCTGGCAGCCTAAGTTCTATTTATTTACGTGGAGCCGACCCAAATTTTACTTTGGTACTGATTAATGGGGTAAAGGTCAATGATCCCACAAATAGTCGGGGCGGCTCATTTGATTTTTCCAGCCTTAGTCTAGACACCATTGAACAGATTGAAATTGTTCGCGGGCCTTTGTCTTCTACGTATGGTTCCGATGCCTTATCTGGCGTTATAAATATCATAACTAAACAAGCACAAAAAGAATTAGAAGCCAGTGTGAATTTGGTGAAAGGAGAAAACGGCATGCAAGCGCTTTCATCAACTTATGAAATTCAGTCAGATCAATTTCAGTTTAGTATTACTGGCGCATATAACGACTCAGGGGAACAAGTAGAAGGCACCGAGCTTGAAAGTAGTAGTGCAGATTTAAAAGGAACGTGGATAATTAGTAATGCTACACAGTTAAATTTTCACACACGCTATTATGATAGTGATAGCAAAGCTTTTCCTGATGATAGCGGTGGTTCAACTTTTGCAGTACTACCGGATGTGGATGAACGTGATGTTTTTGAAACCCTAGCAAATTTGGAGTTGTTACATACTCTAAATAAAAAAGTAACCTTGTCATTAAAAAGCTCGGTTTTTCATCATGAAGAAGACACAGATTCGCCAGGGGTAGCGCCTGGTATTCGAGATCCTCTAGGAATACCTATAAACAGTAGCGATAGTGAATTCACGCGCTATGCACTTACTGCAAGCAGCATTATTACACCTAATAAAAACATAAGCAGTGCGGTAGGTATGGATATTGAAATTGAAGAGGGAAATACAAAAGGCTTTTTAGATTTTGGATTTGGGCAAGTGCCCACTAATTTTGATTTAGACAGAACAACTTACTCTGCATTTTCAGAGATTGAAGCGTTTATAGGGCCATTCACAATGCTGACCGGGTTGCGTTTTGATTCTCCGGAGGACTTTAGTGGTCGCCTAAGTCCAAATTTTGGTGCAAACTATCATTTGCCGAATTTAACATCTAACTTGCGGTTTAATTGGGGTAAGGGATTTAAACTGCCGAGCTTTTTTGCCTTAGGTAATCCTATAGTTGGGAATGAAAATATTAAACCAGAAACGAGTGAAATATTTGAAGTAGGATTCGATACAAGCTTATTTAAAAACAAAGGGCAGGTAAATATAACCTTCTTTACTCAAGAATTTAACAATATAGTCGATTTTGATGCAGGTCCGCCTCCTAGTTTAGTAAATAGAAGTAAAGTGCATACCAAAGGTATGGAGTTTGGCTTGGGCTTAATACCAATTAAAAATGTTACAAGCCAGCTATTTGTAAACTACGTAGATACCAATATTAAAGGTGATGATGGAAATTTATTAAACCGTCCTGAATGGCGTGGGAGTGTATCTGTAAACTGGCAAGCTAAACATAATTTGCAATTTAGTTTTAATACTATCTATGTTGATGAAGTAGAAGACAGTTCTATTCCTACAGGAATAGTAACTTTGGATGATTACATACGTGCAAATGTTTCTGCAGCGTGGCAGGCTATACCTAATTTAAATTTAATTTTTGCAGTTGATAATCTGCTTGATGAAGAATATGAAGAAACCATAGGCAATGAAGAAGCAGGAATAAGCGCAAGATTCCAGCTTCGTGGGAAATTTTAATATACTTTAAATGATGCTTAGATTTCAGCCTCAATACCTGGCATTGGAATAAAATTCGGTAATTGTTTAATTCTATTTATCCAAGTTTGTATATTGGGATACGGGTCTAAAGAAATTTTGCCTTCACCCGCCAGCGCAATGTATGGGAAGCAAGCAATGTCGGCAATTGTTACATGGTTTAGCGCCAGCCACTCATGATTTTTTAGGTGATTTTCAATAATAGTGAGAATAATTTTGCTTTTCTCATGCGCCTTATCAATATCAATATCAAGCTTAAGTTTGAAATGAGCGCGTGCATCCATAGGGCCGCGTGCTATTTCATTACAAGCAGTAGATAACCATTGCATTACTTGTGCCATTTCATTGGGTTTGCTAGGTAACCAATCATCACTGCCATATTTTCTAGCCAAATAGACTAAAATAGCTTGCGAGTCTCGTAATACAAGATCGCCATCTTCGAGAGTGGGGATTTCACCTAGTGGATTTTTCTTAAGATAGTCAGGCGCTTTTTGTTCACGTTTTTTAATGTCGATTGGGATAATTTCGTAGTTAATTTCTAACATAGACAAAAGTAAACGCACTTTGTAGCAATTACCCGAAAATTCCACGTTGTATAGCTTCATACTAGTATGTCTTCAAATATTCTCTCAGCAATCTGAGCTTGCATTGTAACGCTAACGATACCAATCGAGATATCAATTATTGGAAGCAATTTTTACATAGATATTCTTGATTATATTTATAGTAATTTACTATTTGTATTCACGGCACCATAAGTAGCATTATGGATACTGGATTCTTTGATAATAATTACAAATAGAGGTATCCCATGGCCAGCCAACTACTTTACTCACCTGAAGAAGTCAAAAATTTAATGTCGCAAGGTAATACCGTTGTTATCGATATACGTGACGAAGAAGATTACAAAGAAAATCATATTCCTGGGTCTGTTAGTGTTCCTGATGTTTTTTATTATCTCGCGATGACAACCGATGAGGGATTAAAAGAGCTGCATGAAAAATTTCAAGCCTTGTTTTCTGCAGCAGGCGTAACGATGGATACAAAGGTTATTATTTATGAAGATGCATTTGACAGCCGATATGGAGGTTCTTGTCGTGGTTATTGGTTGCTAACCTATCTCGGCCATCCTGATACAGGAATATTAGATGGTGGCTTCTCGGCGTGGGAAGAAGCAGGTTATGCAGTCGATAATGAAATTCCAAATCCTGAACCTACCGACTTTAAGGTGAATCCCCGCCAGGATATTCTTGCGACTAAAGATGTCATGTTGGCAGCTTTGAAAGACACAAATATAAAAATTCTTGATAATCGTGACAAAGTAGAATGGTTAGGAAAAAGTTCTTCACCTTACGGAGTTGATTTTGCACCGCGTAAAGGACGTCTACCCGGTGTGCGTTGGATAGAATGGTATAACTTTATGGAGCGTGATGGTCAGATTCCTTATTTCAAGTCTCCTGAAAAAATACGTGCAATGTGCGCTGAATATGGATTGTATCCAGACGATGACATCATTTTGTACTGTTTCAAAGGTGCACGCGTATCCAACACCTTTGTTGCACTGCAACTCGCCGGATTTAAACATCTACGCAACTATTTTGGTTCGTGGAATGAATGGTCGCGAGATGAGAATATGCCTATTAATGCAGAAGTGTATTCAGACTAAATGTTTTTAATTAGCGTTTAAAAATGTAATCAAATTCTGACCAAATTATGGTTATAGAATAATGAAAAAATACGACGCCATCATTATCGGTGCAGGTCAGGCGGGTCCCTCGCTCGCTGCAAAATGTGTTTCTGAAAATCTCAAAACTGCCATCATTGAACGCCATCTATTTGGTGGCACTTGTGTCAACACAGGCTGTATCCCTACCAAAACATTAGTTGCGAGTGCACGCGCTGCACACATGGCACGTCGTGGTGAGGAATTTGGTGTGGATATCTCGGGTGATATTAAAATGGATATGAAAAAAGTCAAAGCCCGAAAAGATGCAGTTGTACAACAATCCAACCAGGGGGTAACGGGTTGGATGAAAAATATGGAAGGCTTAGATGTTTATGAAGGCCATGGTCAGTTTGAAAGTGAAAATGTTGTCAGTGTAAATAGCGAACAGCTACAAGCCGATAAAATTTTTATCAATGTAGGCGCACGTGCGCGTGTACCAGATATGCCAGGTTTAGATGAAATTGAATATTTTACTAACTCCAACATTATGGAAGTTGATTTTTTGCCGGAGCATCTCGTTATTATCGGTGGAAGTTATATTGGTTTAGAGTTTGCGCAAATGTATCGACGCTTTGGCAGTGAAGTTACGGTAATCGAAATGTCAGATCGACTTATTCCAAGAGAAGATCAAGATGTATCTGAAACTGTACATGAAATTTTAGAAAATGAAGGTGTAAACATTCGACTCAGTGCAGAGTGTATTAGTTTTGCAAAAAAAGATTCACAAATTGTCGTAACCGACAGCTGTAATAATGAAAGACAAGATACTCTTGGGTCACATGTGTTGTTGGCAGTGGGGCGGCAGTCCAACACACATGATTTAGGTTTAGATAAAGCAGGTGTAAAAACCAATGACTTTGGCATTATCAAAGTAGATGATGAGCTTAAAACCAACGTACCAGGTATTTGGGCAATTGGAGAGTGCAATGGTAAAGGCGCATTTACACATACCTCTTATAATGATTATGAAATCGTTGCCGATAATCTTTTTGGTACAAAAACGCGTCGTGTGAGTGATCGCATTATGTGTTATGGGCTATTCATCGACCCACCTTTAGGTCGTGTAGGCCTGACAGAACAACAAGTGCGTGACTCTGGTAAAAAAGCTTTGATAGGGAAGATGATGATGTCACGCATTGGACGAGCCAAAGAGCGCGGTGAGACCCAAGGCTTTATGAAAGTGCTCATCGATGCAGAAACCGATGAAATATTAGGCGCAAATATTTTAGGAATCGGTGGTGATGAAATTATTCATTTATTCATCGACACCATGTATGCCAAAAAGCCATACCATGTCATCAAAAATGCTGTGCACGTACACCCCACGGTTGCTGAATTGATTCCAACTATGTTGCAAGATTTACAATCCTTAAGTTAATAATTTTCAACTCTATTATCCCTTTATCTGTAATTTAAAATTAATGTGCAAACTTTATTAGATAAATTTGAACAATTATTAAATTCTATTGAACAGATAAAGGATGAATTGTGTCCTCCTGCTACAGATGAAGAAATTAATGCTGTAGAAATTGAGTTGGGTATAAAATTTCCAGAAGATCTGCAGACATTGTATAAATGGCACAATGGACAGGTTGGCATACACTTTGTTTTTAACGAATTTAGAATGTATGCATTGAAAGATGTTGTTCAATTTTACAAAAATGGCCTTGAACATGATGAGCCTGATTATTATGAAACTGAAGATGAATCAGGTGTGTTTAAAGATTGTATAGCTAATACAAAGTGGATACCCATAGGGGATAATGGCGGCAATACAATCCTGTTTTTAGACTTGGACCCTGGTGTTCAAGGAGTAAAGGGTCAACTGCTAGAGTCATGTGATGGTGAACCAGAATGTAATTATAGTGGAGTAAAAATATTCATTGAAGATGTTGTAAGAAAAATCGAGGCAGGAGAAATAATTTGGAATGAAAATGCTGGAAGTTTTTGGCCTGCCGATCATGAACCCTATCCTTGGGAACAATAGAGCATTCAATATATATATAAATATCCGTACTTTTAGCTCTTTCCATATACTGGCACTGCTGCTCCCGTTACTCCTTTAGCTTGTTCAGAGCATAGGTGCAATATTTCATTAGCTAAATCGGTGGTGGGTACCCAGTTACTGAAGTTTGCATCGGGCATGTCGGCTCGATTCGTTGGGGTGTCAATTGTTCCCGGAAGAATGCAGTTCACATTGATGTTATTCATTTTATGTTCTGCCGCTAAACTTTGAGTAAGAGTGATGACAGCAGCTTTGCTCACACAGTAAGGTGCCATTTTCGCTTTACCTTCGACGGCGGCACGTGCAGCGACATTTACAATTTTGCCCTTTTGTTTTTCTAACATGTGCGGGATGACAGCACGGCACATGAGAAACACACTTTTTGCATTTAGATTTAGCATGAACTCCCAATCCGCTACAGAGGTTTCGTGCACCATAGGGCCCATTTTGAATCCTCCGGCCACATTAGCAAGGCAGTCGATCTGATTAAAACGATCTACAATTTTTGCGACTGAATCAGTCACGGAATTCACATCTGTTAAATCGGTTTCAAACATCCCAACATTCTTGGCATGTTTCCAACGAGGATGGGTCATCTTGGAAAAATCAATATCTACCAGCGCAATGTTTGCCTCTGCACGAAAGAAAAGTTCAGCAGTGGTAGAACCGAGTGCACCTGCAGCACCTGTGATGATTACGGTTTGATTATTGAAATTGAAGTTCATATTAGCCCCAGGAAATATATTACCTGATATTCCAGGACATATAACTTTAAAGCACTATTCGTTTAGCAAATTGATAATTTTTTGTTCAAGTTCACTATAGTCAGCATCACCTTCTATATATTCACCACCTGGATGAATATGTTGAATCAATCCGCTTTTATCAATTAAAAACGAAACACTGGTCCAGTCCCTTTTTTTGAATAACCACCACTTATTCAACGTGTCCCAGTTTGTATCGATACCAATGGGAAATTTAAAACCAAAACTGTCAGCACAGGTTTTGACATTTTCAGTAGCTAGAGGTGTATCTTTTTTATGATGATACATGCCTATGACTTGTAAACCCTGTGCAGAATATTTCTCATGCCAGGCATTGAGGGCAATAGAGGAATTTTTGCAATAAGGGCAATCAGGTCCTGTCCACCAACGGATAAGCACGACTTTACCGCTTAAATATTCAAGCGAAATTGAGCTTGCATTAAGCCATTCTGATGCTTTTAAGGCAGGCGGACGAGTAGCAATTAATGATTCACCGGTAGTCACAAGCAGAGCACATACTATTGTTATATAAAGACAAACATTTTTGCCTTTGGATGGATTAGATCCAAGTTTTATTTATTGATATCTAAAGTATCCGGAAAATAGCCACTCCAGGCAAACCAATAGGCAATGTGACCGGGTAGGCGGGAGAGTTTTTGGTCGTCAGGTCCTATAAGTTCGTTCTCGGTAAGTTTCCAGATTTGCTTGTCTGCTGCTAATTCTCCATTTTCTGAAAGCTTGAATTGGATACCTTCAGAACGGTAGGCACGAACCGTTTCACTTTTTGCATCGCCAATTAACACGATTGGAATGATGCCTACTTGATCATTGATTACATTTTTTTCTTTGAATAATGAAAGTGGCCAGGCTTTATTTGTACCACTGATGCGTAGTCCAAACACTTTTTCCTTCTTTTCTAGTGTTTCATCTTGCACGCTGGCCGGGAACATGAGCTCTTCACTGAAGAAATAAGCACCATAGGACGCACCCGGTGTGTAGTCACGGTGAAAACCCGTATCTTCTGCTAATACTTTAGTGTCCGGATGTTGTTTTAGCCATTCACCCCAGGTGGTTGTCACGAGTGGCAGTACTTCAAGTTCAATTCCGCTATTAGTTAGTTCTCCAACGACAGGTTGGCCATTGAATTGATTCCACAAAGAATGGGTTTTTTGGTCATACATTAATTTATTGGAGCGATATAGAAACCCTGACGAACCGAAAATAAGGGGGTCATTATTTGAGTCAATTTTAGTTTTATACAAAATTCCTGAACCACAGAGTGTGCAGTAGGCTAATGAAACGGCTACTCCACCAATTTCATCATTCAGCATTTCGTGCCAGTCCATAAACCGGTAAGGATAAGCACGTGTGTCACCATTTATAGAGATGCCAAATACCAGCTCCTTGTCCGTGATGTAATCAGCTTCACTTGCCGGTGTTAATTTGGGGTTTGTTAACGCAGGAATACCGTCTTTACGTACTCCGCCCCATAAAATTTCTTCGAGACGTATTTGGCGCTCAATATCGGGATAGAAAAAAATATCGAAGTTTTTGTCTATTCGTTTAAAAACTTTTTCTAGGTATATCTCATTATTTGCGAATGATTCGGTTTGGTTTTCTTGCCACCATACTATCCAGTCAAACCAGTTTTTGCCGAAATTTTCCCCGGTAAGTTCTTCTAAAACATATAATGTTTGTGAAGAATCTTCAGGGAAATAACGCAAGCTGCGGATAAGGGGTGGAACGATATCCGTTTTACCTCTTTCTAACATCCATTCTCTTGCGGCCATTCGCATGTGAGTGGCACCGAATAAGTCCAGTGCGTATTCATGTACTTCTTTTTCTTTCGCAGATATGCAATGACTGCAACTAACGAAGAGGAGTATTAAGAAGAAAGTTAGTCGCAGCATTGTATATCAGTTTATTTATTCGCTTGAGAACTCAGGGTTTAGTTCCGTTTAAGCTCCAGTCATACTTTAGATATTTAATTTTGTAATTTTCGGCACGCAAATCGTTAGCAACACTGTCATCGGTTACATATTGCGCAAGATATTTTTGTACTGAACCTGAGTGTTTCACAAAATCTTCTTCAAACCAGTCAAATATTTTTGAAATATGTGCGGTTTTTGTATCGGAGTCAAAATTATTTCTCATAGCGTCGTTGATGAATGCGTAGGTTGCATCCGCAAGTTGTTGATCTAGTGCTTGTGCTTCAAATACTGTCGGTTTCAATTTTGGACAGGAGCTGGATGCACAGTTAATCGCGAAATGAATACGAGGTTCACCAATCGGAATAATTACTTTGTGCTCAAGGTCATTTAAATTTATCTGCATACCGGCAAGTTCATACGTATCGCCTTTGAAAAAGCTTTGTCTGCTGAAAAACGTGCTGGGTGAACCACCATCTAGTATGCCTTTAATAACCAAGGCGTTGTAAGCGTTAATCCAGTAAGTTAGTTCTTGATCTTTGTTGTCAAACTTTGGTTTATCTTTTAGTGAGTCTATAAAAACTTGAAAGTTCGGATTAGCTTTAATCGCTTTATAATTGACATTTCCGTTGTGCACATTTCCAATTAATGCATCATTAAATGGCTTATAAAAGTCAGTATTTGCCCATCCAAGGTTGGCATATATTAACAGTGCGAAAGTGAACGCCATGATCACTATCACCCCGAAGTTATTATGTTTTTGCATTCGATTGAACTTTATAATTATTTATCAGAATTTATAAGATTTCTACGGCGTCTAATAATGAGTTGTAGTAGTCATCACATTTATCACATTCGCCGTTATAGTCGATCCATTCAGGATATTCTTTACGAATCACTTCGCGAAGATATAACTCCGCTACTAAATTTAGGTGTTTGTTTAAAGTTGCTTGCTTTTCAATAGGGCTCATGTTCTTACTCCACAATTAGTCTTTTTGGATTTATTATCTGTATGGTTTGCCTTAAACCCAGCAATATTAGTACCGTCACGATGCAAAGCATTAGTACTACTATTGCTAAAGTTCTAGTTACAATTTTCATATTGATTCAGACTTAAAAAGAACGTCCTTGTTCGAGCTGTAATCCCTTATTTGTTTATAGATTGCCATTTGGCAAGTTATATAACTTCATTAAACGAGTCATATGAAACATCTCCGTCTGAGCCATATGAGTGCTTAAGTTCGCTGGTGTTTACTTTTTCAGAATTTTCAATTTTTACATTGAATGCATCAGTGGGTCCTTGCACTTTGATCTCAGTTATTTCTACTTCTGTAGGTTGGATGTTGCTTACATCTACTGAGTCAATACTTAAGCCAGATGCCCAGCTTGTTCCTGTAGCTGCGAGAAGAACAGCAAATAAAGTTGCTTTTGTTTTCAT
Source organism: Gammaproteobacteria bacterium (assembly GCA_965243395.1). Lineage (GTDB taxonomy): Bacteria > Pseudomonadota > Gammaproteobacteria > UBA4575 > UBA4575 > JABDMD01. The sequence goes on from CBDEUS010000002.1 coordinate 788,997, forward strand.
GTCTATTTCCTTTTGTTAAAAGTTATATTAGTAATCAGTTACGTACTAATAGACATGGGGAAAGGGAATTTTATTGCAGCAGAAAACGTTGATTTCTATGCAAAAAACTCATCAAACCAATCGATTTTTTGCATGTAAGATTTTGGGAAATCTGGCGGTCTAATGGAGTGGCACGAAGATTTTTGCGTGTCCTCACCGCTCAAGCCTTCTGCTTCCAGTATTCATATTCCGAAAGTGCTGAATTTATAAATACTGGCAACTGCTCCTGTTTTATCACAAGTATTTATTTAATGTATTGCAAAGCTTTTACACGCCGAAAACTGCGTCCTGCGTTTTCGGCATGCCTGCCGTCCAGGCAGGCAAAAAAAAGGGAGCAGAGGTTGCTCCCTTAATATAACCACCATAAGTGGTGGCCCCATAACGCCGGTTTCTAAAGCATGTTTACCCCAGAGAATTTACCAGGTGAGTGCACCGCCTGTTTGATATTCAGTAACGCGTGTTTCGAAGAAATTCTTTTCTTTCTTAAGATCTAAAATTTCAGACATCCAGGGAAATGGATTATTCACGCTGTCATATTGTTGCGGTAAGCCAATTTGTGAGAAGCGCCGGTTGGCAATGAATTTGAGATACTCTTCGAACATTGGTGCATTTAAACCAAGAATGCCGCGAGGCATAGTGTCGTATGCGTATTGTGTTTCAAGTTCAACACCGCTCTTAATGAGCTCAATCATTTCTTGTTGAAATGCTTCGGTCCATAAATGTGGGTTTTCAAGTTTGATTTGGTTGATGACATCAATACCAAAGTTCATGTGCATGGATTCATCACGCAATATGTACTGGAACTGTTCGGCAACACCTGTCATTTTATTGCGGCGACCCATAGAGAGTATCTGCACAAAGCCAACATAAAAGAAGATACCTTCAAACACTACATAAAATGCAATGAGGTCACGCAGTAAGCGTTGGTCATCTTCAACTGTGCCTGTGTGGAATTCTGGATCACCTAGGCTGTTGGTGTAAGGTAGTGCCCATTCTGCTTTGCGTGCTACTGCTGGAAGCTCGCGATACATATTAAAGACTTCACCTTCATCTAAACCTAAAGACTCAATGCAATACTGATAAGCATGGGTGTGTACGGCTTCTTCAAATGCTTGACGTAATAAATACTGTCTGCATTCTGGATTAGTGATATGACGATAAACGGCCAATACCAAATTATTTGCTACCAATGAATCTGCGGTTGAGAAGAATCCAAGGTTGCGCTTGATGATGGTGCGTTCGTCTTCGGTTAAACCTTCTGGGTTTTTCCAAAGCGCGATATCTGCTGTCATGTTGATTTCTTGTGGCATCCAGTGGTTGGCACAACCGTCTAGATATTTTTGCCAGGCCCATTCATATTTAAAAGGCACGAGTTGGTTTAAGTCTGCACGGCAGTTGATGATTTTTTTATCATCCACTTGAATGCGACTGGCACCCATCTCAATGCTTTCTAAACCTGTTGCGCCATCATGACGCTCTTCTTTGGCATGCTGCTTTAACTTTTCTTCAGCTTCAATTTCTGTTTTTAACTTGTTAAGCGCTTTTGTAGCTTCAATGATCGATGTATCACTCGGTCTTGCGACTACCTCATCAAAAGAAGGTTTAATGTCAACATGTGTTGGTGGTGCGTTTTCAGATGTTTCTGGTTCTGTAAAAACAGCAGGTGCCGCAGCACTTGTCATGACACGTGCATCTGCAATTGGATCTTCCCAGCTTTGCATAATCCCTTTCTCCTCTCTTTAGTGCCTGTTATTGGCAGGCTTCACAATCTGGATCCAAAATCGAGCAAGCTTTTGGTGCTTCCTGGTCACTATCTGCGCCATTGCTTACAGCATTAAGTTTGCTTTCCCGACCTTGAACAGTACTTTTCTCTACATGTGTAGCGCCCATGGAACGTAAGTAGTACGTCGTTTTTAAACCACGTACCCAGGCAAGCTTGTATAAATTATCGAGCTTTTGTCCTGAGGGTTCTGACATGTATAAATTGAGCGACTGAGCTTGATCGATCCATTTTTGTCGGCGTGAAGCGGCTTCAACTAACCAACGTGGATCTACTTCAAACGCAGTGGCGTATAAACTTTTTAATTCTTCCGGAATGCGGTCAATGGATTGCACACTGCCATCATAGTATTTGAGGTCATTGGCCATGACTTCATCCCAGAGATTGCGTTTCTTTAAGTCCGCAATTAAATGCGGATTGCTAACAGTAAATTCACCGGATAAATTCGATTTAACAAATAAGTTTTGATAGGTGGGTTCTATGCTTTGTGTAACGCCACAAATATTAGAAATAGTTGCGGTAGGCGCAATTGCCATAGTGTTGGAGTTGCGCATGCCAACTTGTTGTACGCGTTGGCGTAGGCTATCCCAGTCCATCGTGCTACTGCGATCTTGTTTTAAATAATCACCGCGCCCTTTTTCTAAAAGTTCGATTGAATCAATAGGTAAAATTCCTTGATCCCACAACGAACCTTTATAGCTTGCATAAGTACCACGTTCTTCGGCTAAATCTGTAGAGGCTTGAATGGCAAAATAACTTACTGCCTCCATCGAACGATCTGCAAACTCTACGGCTTCTTGACTACTGTAAGTAATGTTCTGCTTATACAAAGCATCTTGGAAGCCCATCATGCCTAAACCAACAGGGCGATGACGTAAGTTAGAACGTTTTGCTTTGTCCACACTGTAATAGTTGTACTCAATCACGTTGTCTAACATACGCATAGCAGTAGATATGGTTTGCTTGAGCTTTTGAAGGTTCAAACCGTTTTCATCAATGTGCGCGGCTAGATTTACAGAACCTAAGTTGCACACTGCAATTTCATCTTTAGTAGTGTTGAGAGTGATTTCTGTACATAAGTTTGAGGAATGCACAACACCCGCATGTTGTTGTGGCGAACGTAAATTACAGGGGTCTTTAAATGTGACCCAAGGATGACCGGTTTCGTACAACATGCCGAGCATCTTGCGCCATATGTCTACTGCCTGAACTTTTTTAAAGTTCTTGATTTCGCCGTTGTCTGCCATTTGCTCATAGACAACATAACGTGCTTCAAACTCTTTACCACTCAGTTCATGTAAATCGGGTGTTTCGTGTGGTGAGAATAAGGTCCATCCTTTTTCTTCAATTACGCGCTTCATGAATAAATCAGGCACCCAGTTTGCGGTGTTCATATCATGTGTGCGACGACGATCATCGCCGGTGTTTTTGCGTAGTTCTAAAAACTCTTCAATATCTAAGTGCCAAGTTTCTAAATAAGCACACATTGCGCCCTTGCGTTTGCCGCCTTGGTTAACTGCTACAGCGGTATCATTCGCAACCTTAAGAAACGGAACTACACCTTGAGATTTACCATTAGTACCTTTTATATGTGCACCCATAGAGCGCACAGATGACCAGTCATTACCTAAACCTCCGGCAAACTTGGATAACATTGCGTCATCCTGAATAGCCTCAAAGATACCGAATAAATCATCCGGTACTGTAGTCAGGTAACAAGAAGATAATTGTGGCCGTAATGTGCCAGAGTTAAACAAGGTTGGTGTGGAACTCATGAAGTCAAACGAGGACAACAATCGATAAAACTCGATAGCGCGTGCTTCGCGTTCTACTTCATTTATGGCTAAGCCCATGGCGACGCGCATGAAAAATGCTTGAGGTAATTCAAACGGAATGCCATCACTTTGAATAAAGTAACGGTCATACAATGTTTGCATACCGAGGTATGTAAACTGATGATCACGTTTTGGCTCGAGTGCTTTACCTAATTTTTTTAAGTCATATTCACTGGCGAGTTTTGAATCGAGTAACTCTAATTTAATGGCTTTATGAATATACTGCTCAAAATAGTCTGCATATTGATAAGCCATTTCCTTGAACGTTGCTTCGGACGGTACACCGTATACAAAACTAAGTGCTTGACGGCGTAGTGTGTCTAATAATAAACGCGCTGTTACATAGGTGTAGTTGGGCTCTTGTTCGATCAAGGTGCGCGCACTCATAGTTACGGCGGTGCCGACTTCATTTTCAGGAATACCATCGTATAAATTACGCAGTGTTTCATCGATGATGGGTTTTGCTTGTACGTCAGCGGTATCCACACATGCTTCTTCCACCATGCGCGCGAGTCTTTCTACGTCGAGAGGCTTTAAATCACCGGTTTCATTTTTTACATTTAGTGTCGCTATGCTACTGCCTTGCTGAGAAGCTTCAGCGGCAAGTTCAAGTTGTTCGCGTTCTTTATGACGTTCTTCTCTATATAAAACATATGCGCGTGCAATTTTGTGATGTTCGCTACGCATTAATTCCAGTTCTACCTGGTCTTGAATATCTTCTATATGAAAAGTACCGCCTTGTGGACGACTGCGTGATAGGGCATAAAAAACTTTATCGGTAATTTCATTTACCATTTCATGAATACGCGTGGAGGCGGCAGCATGGCCACCTTCTACGGCTAGAAAGGCCTTGGTTACGGCTACCTTGATTTTGTCACGATCAAAGCTTGTGACTTTGCCATTACGGCGAATTACACGGTATTGGCCAGGTGCTGTGGCCGCTATTTCAAGCTTTGTAGGAGCATTATTTTCGTGTGTAGGGTTAGGGGCTTTTTCGTTGGCAATAGTAGTAAGTTCTGGCTGCATCTGCTCTCTCAGCTTAGTATTGTAAGTTGTTGTTTTTTATATCCATTTTCACAGGTCCATCGAGGTGTTTTTATTAGCTTCAGGCACTACTGAAGTGGACTGCTGTGAACCGGAATAACTATAAATTGGGGTGCGAAATCCGTCAAGCACAATATCTTGTGTGTATATTGCGGGAAATCCTGTGGATAAACGGTTTAATGTTACAAGCAGGTTAAAAATATCCCAAACGTTTGTGGGGTTTGGAAAATGCAAGCTTTTTTTAAGGGTTCTGGCTTAAAATCTTTCAATCGATTGAATAGAAAAGTTTTATAAATTTTTTTATAAGATTTAGCCAATTTCAAAAAAATCAGCCTCAAAACGACCGCTTATTTTTTTCACATAGACAAATTTGGTTACATGAAATTTCTTATTTGAGAATTTTTTTGATTCATATCGCATCACACAAGTTAGCGAATGTAATTACTTGCAATTTACATCTAATTTTAGTGAGCAGATATTAAGTAAAGTAAAAATATGCAATTCCGCGCCCGTACTGAAGCACCACATAAGCAGCGAACCGACTTTAAAAACTTGCTGCAGATGTTTCCGTATGTGTGGGCCTACCGTTGGCGGGTGCTTATCGCATTGACCTGTCTGATAATCGCAAAAGTGGCAACGGTTGCTGTACCGCTAATATTAAAACGCATTGTAGATTCACTGGATATTGAAGCTAGCTTATTGATTTTGCCGCTAGGTTTGTTGTTAGCCTATGGTGCATTACGTTTAACTACGGCGTTATTTAATGAACTGCGAGATGTGCTGTTTGCGCGTGTGCGCTATCGAGCTATACAAAAACTTTCTACACGCGTATTAGAACATTTGCACAATTTGCCTTTGCGTTTTCACTTGGAACGTCAAACAGGCTCAATCACGCGAGATCTGGAACGCGGCACACAAAGTCTATCTTCTATTATTAATTATATGGTGTTTATTATTTTACCTACTTTTGTCGAATTGGGTTTAGTTGCTGTAATTTTATTAGGTGCCTATGCACTTAAATTTTCACTCGTTACTCTCGTTACAGTTGTTGCTTATATTACGTTCACATTATTAGTAACTAACTGGCGGATGAAATATCGTCATGAAATGAATCGTTTGGATTCACAAGCTAATTCGATAGCTGTAGACAGCTTATTAAATTATGAAACCGTAAAATACTTTAATAATGAGCATTATGAATTGTCGCGTTATGGTGAAACGCTATCGAAATGGGAAAATGCGGCAGTAAAAAGTATTACTACAATGTCCATGTTGAACTTTGGACAAGCAATTATTATTGCCATTGGCGTTACTATTATCATGATCTTTGCAGCGCAAGGCGTAACTACAGAAACGATGACATTAGGGGACCTTGTGTTAGTTAATGCCTTAATGCTGCAATTATTTGTACCGTTAAATACTTTGGGAATTGTATATCGACAAATTACTTACTCACTTGCAGACATGGATATGTTAGTTAAGTTGTTAGAAAAAGATACTGAAATTAAAGATTCAGATAACGCTGCCTCATTAAAAATTAGTGCTGCAAACATCGAGTTTGATGATGTTTCGTTTGCATATAATCAAGACCGTGAAATTTTACGCAATGTATCTTTAAACATTCCATCTGGTCATAAGGTTGCAGTAGTAGGGCCATCTGGTGCAGGAAAATCAACTATTGCAAGATTGTTATTTCGATTTTATGACGTTACTTCGGGAGCAGTACGTATCGACGGACAAGATGTGCGAGAATGCACACAGCAAAGTTTGCATGAAAATATTGCTGTGGTACCACAAGATACAGTGCTATTTAACGAAAGTATTTTCTTCAATATACAATATGCCAAACCTGGTGCTAATAAAGAAGAAATCGAACATGCTGCCAAGTTGGCAAATATTCATGACTTTATTGCCCAGTTACCACAACAGTATGAAACGGTTGTAGGCGAGCGGGGCTTAAAGCTATCGGGTGGAGAAAAACAACGTATCGCCATTGCCCGTGCGGTGCTCAAAGGGCCACGAATTTTAATTTTTGATGAAGCTACTTCTAGTCTCGACTCGCAATCTGAAAGCATGATTCTAAATGCTATGAAAGAAGTCACTAAAGGCGTTACGACACTGGTCATTGCACACAGGCTTTCCACGATTGTAGATGCAGATACTATTTACGTATTTGATCATGGCCGAATAGTTGAGTCAGGCAATCATCATGACCTGCTTCAGCAGCAAGGTATCTATGCCAATATGTGGGCCTTGCAGCAAGAGGAGCGTGCTGCTGAAAAAGCAGCGGAGCATGTTGTCTAGTCGAAGTAAAATTGAAAACGTACAATAGTTATATGACAAATTCTAAAACTCCGATCAATGAGCAGGTTTTGCAAGCGGATTTAGCCGATCATGGTGGTTGTGCGAACTCAGAGCCGTTTGCCTTGCGTGTAATGGGTGACAGCATGGAACCTGAATTCAAGGACGGTTGTATTATCATAATCGATTCTGCAGCCGCAGTAGAAAGTGGTAGTTATGTATTAGCAATGGTGAATGACGAATATATTTTTCGACAGTTTATTGAAGAAAATGGTCGTTGTTGTTTGCGCGCACTCAAAGAGGGCTATGAAGATATATCACTTTCGAGCAGGGAAGCAGTTAGAGGAGTCATCGTGCAAAGAGCAGGAACACGTCGTAAGGATCACAAACATTACACGTAAACTTAAATTTGTTTTAGAGTTTTTTACGCTGTGACATACACCTTGTCATTTATTCCATTACATTTACCTTTTGTCATAAAGCCATCAACGATCTGTAATACTGTATTCATTTTCTAAGTATAGTCTGGCCCCGTTGTTTAGATGCAGAAGCGTTTTAAACACTAAAGATGTTAGAAAATGCAACACGGCTGCACATAGAATGTGCAATGTATACTAAGCACAATTACGGTTGATTGGTAAGTGTTTGAAAACTAAGCCGATGAGAACTTGGCATGGCATTTGCTAAATAGAAAATAAATTCTGGTTGTTTGCTAAAAGCATATAAAGATATCGGTATTCTTATATAGAAAAGATTCATATCGGTAGCTTGAACTTAAAGTGGTTGGCCCCATCTAAATTAATGCTCGGAACGCAAGAAAGTAACTAGGATTGTGCTAAAAATTAACCCATAACTTTAAACTAGAGGAACTTAACCATGACACACGAAGCAGAAAATGAATTTGCTTTCAATATATTGGTACCAGACTTCTTGCTTTTTGCGATTGCAATGACAGGAGTGTTTGGTTTGCTAATAGCTATTTTTTAACAATTATTCAAGCATGCAATTTAATACGTAGATAACTCCTCCAAAAACCCCTACTACGTATGGAGCCTCACTATCCTATCCAGTGGGGCTTTTTTTATGTCGTTTATAAATGCTGGATATTTTTGCTTAAGTTTACTTAATTGTAGTCTTCATAGAGTGAGATTAGAAAATCAACTAATGGCTGGATGTCTTTTGGTTTGATGTGGATTTTCTCGATATCCTGGTCCGGGTTTCTTATTAAACCTTGGCGTGTATTAATGGATACTGCTAAATAAAAGCTTACTACGGCATGTAAATCACTGATTTGACCATTATGCATGTAGGGTCCCGAGTGTCCAAGATTCCGCACACTTGGAGTTTTAAACGTTGCAATACTTCTTTTAAGAGTATCGTCTCTTGAGGTACAAATCTCATTTCCTTCAGAAATACAAACTGCGTTATATATGCTTTCTTGTGGCAGAGGGAAATCAGAGTTAAATAATATATTCCATGCACCAAGGTCTGTTGCCATAGCATTATTTTGTGTAGGAATACTACGAAAGAGCCCTTTTCGATTTGGATGTTTAGACGTTGCAGGCAAATAAAGATCAGCCTGCTTTTCGCGTTGATTAACATTTGGAATTTTTAATTCATTGAATGTGTTTTGCCCGTGTATCGCTTCATATTCAACTTGCGTGATTCCTGTATTGTGTAAGTCAAAATCAGTGAAATGTGGTGCAGGGTGACATGCAACACAATTACCTGCTGAGGCTTCATCTTTTTCTTGTTTAGAAAAGAATATGCGCATACCTGCAAGTTGTTTTTCACCAAACTCAAACGGTTGCTCGTCATGAAACTGAAATTTACCGTCTTCGGTATTAGGGTTTTTGGTAACCAAGGTTAATTTATTTTTTTGGTCTAGCTCATTGATACGTGTTATTAGTTTCGCGCTATATTGCTGATGAGTTTCATCTTGCTCAGGCCCAGTGGGTAGACTATTAAGTTTCAGAAATAAATCATATGGAGAAATGATTTCCTCGTCTTGTGCGAATACGAGATCCTCGGTATAGATTGCTATCAAATTTGAAGCTGTAGAAAATACTTTTTCACAGCTTTCATTTTGTGGGTCAATTAGCAAATCTTTTGGGATAAGAAAATCATTACTTACTTGTTTCCCGTCAGAGGTTTTCCCCGAGAATACTTCTGTATAAGAATACCCGCCAAACTCTTCAGCAAGCTCGCTTTCACCATTGTCTTCTCGTATCACTTTACATATGTGTTCCATGGCAGCAGATTCTTCGCCCGGTAGCCAACCCATGTTGCGACCTGTCAATGTACCGCGTACTAAATGATCTAGTGATGAAAACTCACCATCAAAGTGCAACATAAAATTTCTTCGCGGAAGTGATGCATCTACCAGTGCGGGACTATTTCTGACCGTGGTAACCATTCCGTCATTTCGAGCAGGCAATGGACTGCGGGAAGCAAAGTCTGCATAAGAGCGCATACCCAGTTCACTTTGTTCCAGGTGCTCGTCTACAAGATGACAAGAGCGGCAATTAAAGCTTTGCCCTGCATAAGGGCCATCGGCAAACGGAATTTGATAAGGAGGTAATCCAAAGAAACGAGCAGTTTTATTAAGCGCTGGATCACCTTTAGTTAAAGGTGAATTAACATCACCGCCTTCATTTTGACTAACAGCGAAAAATTGTGAAAAACGAGTTTCTAAAAACAATCTTTCACCAAGCATAATTTCTGGCGGATCTAGGTCCTCAGCCTGAATGGATGGAAACACTATGCACAGTATGAGGAGGCTGAGTAGACGATTCATCATCTTCTAAATAGTAATGATTATCATTTATATTTAAATAACACGTAAGGTATACAACGAACTAAAAACCCCCTATTCCTATTAAGGAATAGGGGGTTAGCGATGAATCAATTTAAGGAGAATTTTACCCTAATGCACTGGAGTAACGGGTGGTTCAACGGTTGGATATTTTAACTTCACTTCGCCAGTTAAATTTTCAGCATCCGGATTTTTAACTCCGCGTTCCACGTTGTAAGGATCAGTAAACACTCCGTATTCGCCAGGTTCAACAGTGTAAACAACTTCTTCTTTACCATGTCCTGCATTGGCTAAATATTTATTTGGATTATTCCAGCTTTTACCATCCAAGTTAGCGAAGAATTTGATATCAACTAACACACCATCACATAGTGGAGTGATTTCTTCATAGTTGGTGGGCCAGCCCGCAGCACCGGTGGTTTTAGGATAGTTACTCCAGTCTCCACCTTTTAACGGACAAGCGCCCCCGCCACCAAATGCTGCACGATTAGGATGATGTACACCGTAAACAGGTAGGCCCTTTGCGGCTGCCATTTGACCATTTTCTAGATGAAACCTTGGTTCATGAGTTACTTCAGTTTTTACTTTTTCATCTTGTAACGAATCAAAATATGCACCGTCGGGACGTACGTATTGAAAATCCTGATTGTCATCATTATCAAATACAGCGGTAATGAAAAGATATGGCTCATTAAAAAAGGGTCTCTCGATTAAATAAAATTCAGCATTGGTTTTGCTTACATCTACGGCTTGCCAATCCACAGTAGATTCATCTTCGCCACCAACATTTATCCAGGCACGTGCATCAGGAAATAAATCAACTCGCAAGACTTTTGTATATAACTCGTTAACATCTAAGCCTGCGCGTTTGCCTAATGGACCTACTTCTCCTGCACCATCCTGATTGAAAGCATAATCAATAGCTTTTTTTGCATACGGATAACGATTTGCAGACATCGTGCAATAAAAGTGAGGCAAATCAATAGGCACATGATCAGCATATTTACCTTTATATTTTGGATGATTAAGGGTTAAGTCGACGAAGTTTAAACTTCCATCTTCTGCAACTTGCTGGTGTGGATGTTTATAACCATCCCAACTTTCTTCAGGAATGTAGCTGCTATATTGATTAGCAATCGTTGCAAGATTTTCTTCTGCAAAAAGATCCGCGTTTTGAGGTAAGCCTTTTGTACCTTTTTTGCGATATTCCCGAATAGTACCATTGTCTTGTACGCGCCATAAACCATGTTTCCCTTCGCCTACCATGGTAAATGTTTGTTCAACAATATTTACAAACCGATATGTGTAGTTTGTATTCATGTATCCAGAATAAACAGGAAGATGGGGTATTTTTGAATGAGTGGTTTTAACACGACCTAAACCAACAACATTTTTCTGCGCATTATCTTCTTCGATGATCTGGTCTTGCGTGTAGTAGTAGGGATCATCACCGGTTAAATCGGTGAGATTTCCTTCAACAGGCAGTTCATTTTTATCATCTGCAATTGTGCCAGGAATGTAAATTACAATTGCGATACACACTATGCAAAGTAAATATATTTTTTGCATATTTTTCACCTCCTAAATACTCTTAGAGTATTTTTTATATTTATTACAATTCTCCAAGGGCGCGTTGTCCGCAATAGAAACCAAGACCACTTGATTTACTTGAGAATGTTATTTTCGCACCTTCTTCAAAGTAAAGAACATCTCCTGCTTTTACCTCTATTGTTTCACCACCCACTTCAGAAATTGTCATTTCTCCTTCAAGGATTATCTTGGCCTCATCGTAGCTGTATACGTACTCAAGTGGATTACCCTTGTCCATTCTAAAAAAGCCGCAGGTGATTGGAGCATTTGGATCATTCGATGCAACAACATCTTGAAGATAAGCGTTAACACCTTCGATATTCAGTGATGCAATATCTTTTGATTGGGCACCTGCATGATGCTCCATTAGAGCTTTATGCGCATGGATTGAATATGATCCTAGGAGTAAAACTAAAATTACAAGTAAATAGAAATAAATAGTGTTTATTTTCTTCATGAGCGTTCTCGGTTATTTGTTATAAATACATGGTAAGTGGAATACATAAGGATTACATGACAATAAACCCCTATGAGATTGAACATGTGCTTGGAATTTGTCCAGAACTCACGTAGATAGGAGCTATGAATTTCAAACAAGAACCACCCTCGACTAAAGCATTAAAACAGCACTTTATAGATGGTAATTACCAAACTATCACAGATAGTATGTTGGACTGTGTTGCGCATATGATTTTAGTTATTGAAAACCCAACTGAAACTGTACGCATAGCACTGAGTTATTTAGGAAGTCATTTAGATACATGCAGAGCTGATGCCGGGTTTGCAGTACCTACGGATCGAGAGTACACACCTTTAGCAGAATACTGCAGTGAGGATTCAAAACCTCCGTCAGTAGCTGATTTTGTAATTTCTAATCAGCATGAAGTTATGCAACGTGTATGGCGTAGTCGTATACCTGTTAAATATGAATATATTGCAACCAACCCTCAATTAATAGAAGTTCGTGACATACTTGATGCGATCAATAGTAAATCAATGATGCTGCAACGCTTAGTGTGGGATAAAGATCCTATAGGAATTACATGTGTCGATCATACTTTAAAAGAACACGAATGGGATGACACAGAAGTAAACTTTATGCACCAATTTTGTACAAAGTTTTTTGCACCTCTTGCAGGGATTAGTAACTATTGGCATAACCCTACTATGCATCAAATGTTTAAAAAGCCTAGTGAGTCAGAATTAAATGCGATTCGTTTAGCTGCGGAAGGCTTAAGTTATAAAAAGATCGCAGAAGAATTAAATAAATCAGTACGAACAATTGAAAATCAACTTCGTAATGCGCGAAGCAGATTGAATGCAACTAACCAAGCAGAGTTAATTAAAAAATGTGAGCCTTGGCTTTAAATTATTTTTTTTTGTAAGAGTTCCAAAACAACACATATCCTGCAAATAAAGCGATTAAAAGTACGATTAGGGATAATGCTTGATTTAAATTCAGCATTGGAAGGTTAATGATGATGACCGATAGAAATATTACCAGCACGAGTGCAATTCTATTGCGTTGCCAGGGGCGCATATTTATTTGGTAAATTGTTGAGGGGTAGTGCTCAAGCTTAAAAATTTTCAACTTGCTTGGCACTTTCGGTTACAAGATCTTGAAAGCTTTTCATTATTTAAGAATTTACGACTTAGGTTAACAATATTTTGTTAACCCAAAGCGCTAGGTTCCAGGAAATGTTTTGTTCGCTCGCAGACCCTGTTCAACTGCAATCACAGCGGCTTCAACACGTGAGTGAATATTGAGTTTTCTTAATATCGCTTTAACATGCAACTTCACAGTGCCATCTGATATTCCCAAATTTCGTGCAATTACTTTATTGCTTTGGCCTTCAGCCAATAAACTTAAAATTTCTCGCTCTCGAGGTGTGAGATTATCAAGTGGACTTGGTTCAGGTTCTAATGGATCTTCACCTTTTACGACTTTAGCAAGAATTTGTGTAAGATTGGGCGCCACTACAGTTTCACCCTGAATAATTTCACGCAGGGCAGCCACAACATCATCAGGTTCCATATCTTTCAGCAGATATCCCTTTGCTCCATTGCGTAAAGCTTCAACCAGATCTCTTTCGTCCCCACTCGTTGTCAGCATGACAATAGGGGACTCAAACTTTACTTGCTGAAACTGTTTGAGTACATCTAAACCACTCATATTCGGCATACGCATATCCAGCAGGACAATATCAGGTTTAAGCTCTTGGGCCTGACGAATGCCTTCACGCCCATCCCCTACCGAAGCCACTACTTCGATTCCATGACGACCGAGAAGGGTCTGTAATCCTTCGCGAAAAAGGGTGTGATCATCGATAACGACGATACGTAGCGGTATTTCCACAGTCATATTCTTTTAACTTATATTTTCGTTTTTATTGATATTTTGCAGATTTATATCTTGCAGGTCATCGGGTAAATAATCAAATTCCAGGCGTACTTGAACACCTTCTCCGGTATCGCCATCAATGCTTAGTGTACCACCAATTCTATTCGCACGGTCTTGCATCACGCTGAGGCCCACATGTTCTCCTGCAGTATTCTGTTTTTGATGCTCGGATATTCCTATACCGTCGTCCTCAATTAATACAGTGAAATGACCATTCTTGTCGCCCCGCATCCAGACACGAACTACATTTGCTTCACTATGTTTACGTGCATTGGTTAGTGCTTCTTGGATGATTCTTAAAACTTGTAACTCAATTTGTGCGGGTAAGGCAATATCGGGCCACTCTTTTTGCAGATAGATCTGAGTATCGTCAGAGTCTTGTTTAAAACGTTCAACAATTTGTTCAACAGAAGCAATTAAACTATGTTCACTTATGGGTACGCGAAAATGAGCGATTAAGGCACGTAATTCAGAGTGTGCTTCATCAATTGTAGTTTCTATACGTTCGAGTTCTTGCCAAGTTGCTGCTTCATCTCCTTGATGGATGGTTTCATCCAATACGCGAACTTGATATTTCACACTAGCAAGAGTTTGAGCCAATGAATCGTGCAGTTCATTTGCAAAACTCGTGCGTTCGTGCACGATACTTAAAGCATTTGCTTCGTTATCTAAACGCGCTTTTTCTACAGCGATCCCAAGATGTCTTCCGATGCTTGTAAATAATTCTTCGTATTCGCTTCTACTTGAAAATCGATTTTCATCAATATATATATTATAAACACCCAATATATCGCCTCTGTATTGCAATGGTACAACCAGTATCGAAAGTTTTTTACCATCGAAATAGTTATCTAAAATCTCTTTTGGACAAGGGATGATGCTCACAGGAATGGTTTGTTGTTGATCTGAATTATTATTTTCTTCTGGTAATTGTGGGTGTTGATTACTGAATTCATTGCTTAAGCCAATTTCAGAAATAAGTAAGCAGGTATTTTTTTCAGATTTTAAATACACGGTCGCAGCGTGTGCATTTGCAAGTTCGGTCATGGTATGCAAGAAATGTGTGAGCAGTGTATGAATATCTCGCGTCATATTAATGCTCGTGACTACATCGTAGAGCGTTTCAAGTGATTTATTTTTTTGTGCAATATGCTCAGTATGTTTTTGTAGTTGTAACTCAGCTCCACGGGATAATGAATTCAACATTTCGGCTACAAAATTAATATCTTGGCAAAGCTCGGATATTTCACTATTTTCCGCAATAGGTATTCGCGCAGAGAGTTCTCCTGCACGGATTTTTTGAGTCCATAAACGCAGTGAAGATAAGAAATCGTTTACAGTTTGTTGGGTTGTAGATTGCAGATCTTGTTGCATGAAATTGTTTTATTTTTAGTACTTATTTTTATTATACGCATTATATTGCGTAAGAACTGCTAACTTATTCCCAAATACTCTTCAGATAAGTGCTTCCTCCCAATAACTTGATTTGTTCTTCAATATGTAAAGTGCGTAGCTGGACATATTCAGATGGCTGGGAGGCATGCATTGTGTGCGGGTTGGGTAATACAGCTGCTAGAGTTGATGCTTCGTATTGCGTGAGTTGTAAGGCTGGTTTTTTATAATGCATAAATGCTGCATTTTGAGCACCAAAAATATTAGGACCAAATTCTGCAACGTTTAAATATACTTCTAAAATACGCCACTTAGGCCATAAGGTTTCAATCAGTAATGCAAAATAAGCTTCTAAACCTTTTCTTAATAAACTTTTCTTTGGCCAAAGGAAAACATTTTTAGCTACTTGTTGAGTAATCGTACTGGCGCCACGTAATGTTTTACCTGTTTTATTTTTTTCTAATGCTAGTTGGATAGCTTTAAGATCAAATCCATAATGGACTGGAAACTTTTGATCTTCAGCAGCAACTGCTGCAATTTGTAAATGCGGTGAAATATTGTCAAGCGATACCCAGTTAATTTTATAAGGCACAAAATCAGTCGCGATCCGTTGTACGATCATAAAGCTTGTGTACGGCGGGTTAATCCAGCGCATTGACAGCGTTAACAGAAAAGTAATACCAACAAAAACGAAGATTAAATTTCTTATCCACTTCAATAAACGTTTTAGCGCGTAGAGTGGTGAAAAGAAAATATTTTTCCTGCTGGAACGTTTTTTTCTGTATTTAGGCTTTCTTCTTTCAGTATAAATGTGCAGGCTCATGGTGTATCAATATATAGACAAAATAAGCTATGACTCAAAGTCTAGACCTTAACTTGGGCTATCTTATTTTGAGAACGTTTAAAATCGATATAAAACAATAGATTATAGTATTTATCGTCTCCCAGCATGGCTTTAGCAAGGAAGGGGGCAGTGGTATAATACGGCATGGCTGGATCTGCCTCATGGCTGTATATCGTAAAAGCCAAATAAAACCATATAAAAATATTTCATAGGAGTAATGAAAATGGATGAGTTTGTAAAAACGATGCTAGTAGTGGCGGCAATGGTAATCCCCTGCATCATTTTAGCTGTTGCTATTATCGGCAAATTTTAGCCACCGGCCCGAATCTGTACTAGGCGCGGTATTCATTCGCGCCTAAGTCGCAGATAATCAGTTCTTTATAGTTTCTTTCTTCATTAAATTTGATTCGTTCTAATTTGAATTTAAAACGTTCCCGTTTACTTGTACTTAGCATGCTGAGTATAAGCGTATGTAGCGCTTGTTTATCCTTACCAAAATCAAATGAGGAGGTACAGGCAAAGTATAGCCACACAGAGCTTAGCGCAGGCAAACATTACTTGGCTTATAGTGGTGAATTATCGATGACCTTGGAAATCGCGAGTGAAAAGTGGTTAGCTAAAGCAGAGAAGTTGTGTAAGTCCCGTGAATTTGATTATGAGTTCGATAAAGAAGAATTTCGCGGTAGAGATTTTTCTGAAAATAAATACCCATACATTGAAGGGAAATTATTCTGTAATAAGCCAGAAGTCTAGCGTTTTTTCTTAATTAATTTTTTTTAAACTCAAAAATTAAACTATTGTTAGCTGACAATGGTTTACGTCGTACTTTTATCATGGCCAATTAAATTGATTCTCGGCATAAGAAATTTTTGTCGAAAAGTCAGATACTTTGATTTACAATTATTTAACATTTGAGCGATTCAAATGTCGAAGTTGGTAATAATAATTATTGAATGAGAGAGTTGGAGTTGGATTATGGCTATATGGTCATCACGTGCGAAAAAAAGCGATTCGTCTAAACGAGCGCAATTAAATACTGTAACGAAATCTTCGACCAGTCCCTATCACTGTGTTGAGATAAAGATGTCATATAATGCTTGCGAAGAAGTATTAAAGCTTTATGGCAAGCGTTATTTATCTGCTGAAGCCCCATTATTGCCGGTCGCAGGGTGTGACCAACAATGTAAATGCAAATTCAAGCATTATGAAGATCGACGTCATGAAGATCGTCGGGATGCTTTTAGTTCCAGTGGAATTCATTTCAGTGGTGAAAAAAATCGCCGCTTGGGAGGAGACAGACGTCGTAACTCTGAAAGCTACCGCTATGGCTTAGGTTAGTTGCTGATCAAAGCATAAGCCGGGTTTGTGTAGGTGTAAATCTTCAGGCATCTCAAATGTCTTCTTTTTGCTGAGCAACAATTTCTTCATCTAGTTCAATTTCATCGATATCAAAATCGATGGGCCGCAAATTTAAATCATTGGTTATGTCTGCAAATGCAGATTCAAATGCATGTACCATTGCTTGATATATTGCTTGACCATAGCTATCTTGAGTATCGCGTTTAGTTCGCAAAATTTCACTTTCTTTACCCTCGCCAACTGCAGTAAATACACTTTCATATATACGGTTTCCATCTGTATCAGTTAAAAACACTTCAATCTTAGTTTTTGTCATTGGCTGCATACGGCCTTTTACAACACGGATAGAGTGATCTAACTTATAAATACGAGCATGTATATTTAATAATGGTACATCTGTATGTTTACCGTCATCTTGGAACCAGCGGAAAATACTTGCATGACCCGCAAGGTTAAGCATTTCATCTTCGGGGAAGACAATTTTATTCAAATTGCGTTGGTCAGCATTATCGACTTCGACTTTCCCTGATTTAGTGCGCACTTCAGGATAAAAATATACTTTTGCTAAGTACGGCTTTACTTCAGGAAGTTCTTGCATGGCAGCAACTAATTGGTCTGCGTCTGCATCTGCTTCATATTGTGTTGCACATGCAGATAACATGAGCAAAGCTAGAAAAAAGATAGATTTGATTACATGATTGATCTGATGTATTCGCATACTCATCTCACTTGTCACTACTCCTATATAGAAGTGTAACGGGATCAGCAGCTAACACGAATACACTAGCAGACCGTTAGTAAGCTAGATTGAACTTACGGTCTGGATATCTAATGAGAGGCTAGAAATATAAGCCGTCTGCTTACTTGTCTTGTTCTACGGTACTTTTAAGTTGGGTTAAGTTTTCTTTAAACATTTTGCCAATTGAATATTGTATGAATAAAGCAAAATAACCACCAATAATAGGAACATCCATATTTCCTTCCAGTGTCCATTTCACACGTGTTCGTGTTGTAGAGGCACTATGATATTGAATCGCACTTTTACTTTTATATTTTCCGCCCTGAAAAAAAAGATCATATTCAATACCTTTTTCAGGTGACCAATATGTAAATGTAAGCGATCCGCCTCCATGTTTGTCTTTCCAGCTTTGGTTAGCACCAATACCTTTCGTTTTTTCACTAACAGTTATTTCTATATCTGGGTCATCGCCTTTCCACACAGTCCATTCTTGCCAGGTGCTTAAGTCTCCCACGTATTCATGGATATGTTCAGGTGTAGAAGAGATGGTTGTAGTTTTACTTATTAAAAAATTTGTAGGTAAAAAATATCCTAGTACACCTAAAATAATAATCAGCAACAGCAGGGTGCTTAGTAATTTTTTCATTAGGATTAGAAATAATGCTTAGCTTGACTTGTTTCGATAAATCAAAGCAACAATTACACCAGCTAAAACGAGTTGTATTGTAATCGCAACTATCCAGTTAATTACCAAACTTAGCGGGTAAGGTGCCACGGCATAGCCAATTAAGTTGTGTCCAGCAAATATTATCGCCAACAGTAAGCCATATACCGCACCTTCAATAATACCGCCTCTTTTAAATGCTTTTGTAAACAATGCGACAAAACCAATTGAGATAATTATTTGTCCAATCATTATCCAAATTCCATGGTTTTGCATATCTGCTTCAGGTCGCCATAAGCTCGCAGTGTTTTTGTATGTATCCGCCATTAGCATGCCATGGAATATATAATCAAAAGCCATAATGAAAATAATAACTGCGATGCACGCAATGATAAATTTTTTAGTGTTCATACAATTTCCTCGCTTATTAATTTAAGTTTCTGTTGGAGGTACGTAGTTAGGGTCGTTAGGATTTAAAAACACAAAATGAAATTGTTTGGGCTCTAATTCAATATAATCAAGCGTAGTGCCATTCAAAAATTCGTAGCTTGAATCTGCCACAACTATCTCTATTCCATTTGATTTAAAAGCATGATCTTTTTCACCACTGCTCCCAACATCATCAAAGCCGAGCCCATAGTGGAGTGAATTATCTTCTTGGCGAGTGGCCGCAATGCGAAGTGGGGTGTTTTCCAATTTAGCTTCAAGAGCCGCTTTCTTGATTTGTTCTGCAGCGGCTTCAGTTACTTCAATTGTCATAGAGCCTTACATTTATAATTATTATTTAAGCTTCTAATTGTAGTACATCTACTTATGTGTTTTTACAAATTCTAGAAAGTTTGATATCCACTGATTTTGTGACGTATTTCGTTGATGTGCATAACAAGCCAGGAGGTTTTTATACACAATTCCATCATTTTGACCATTTATTCCATAACCACGATTTACTTGATAGGCATATTGCTGGTGATCCAAAGAATTGTTTAATTTTGAATAATGAAATTCATGTCCTGGCAATTCACTAGTTTCTACATCTCCCCAGGGATGGCGTGAAGTTTTTTGTAACAATGTATAACCGCGCCCAATGGGCTTCTCTTGCATTTTGCAATCAGCGTCGATGATTCCGACCATTTCTGCACGTTGTTCTTCATATTCGATGGTACTGCACAAATACATTAAGCCTCCGCACTCTGCGTAACATGGCATACCATTCTCAATCGCTGTTCTGATCGTGTTTTTCATCTGAGAGTTTTTTGCAAGTTGTTGCATGCGTTTTTCCGGGAAACCGCCACCGATAAATAATGCATCCGCTTCGGGTACAGTCGTATCATGTAATGTATCAAAGGGGATAAGTTGTACTCCAAGTTCGCGAAACATATCTAGGTCATCTGCATAATAAAAGCCAAAGGCTTCATCTTTTGCATAAGCAATTTTCAAATCATACTTAATATTAGTTTTGTCATTCTTATATGACGGTATGGATTTTGCTGTTTTGGAAATTTCAAAAATTTTATCTATGTCAACCTGATCTGAAATAATTTCCGCAATTTGTTTTACTTTTTTATTTGCAAACTGATCTTCATTGCTTGGCATAAGTCCTAGATAGCGTTCGACTAATTCAAGTTTTTTGTTGCGATGTACTACGCCTAATACGGGGATTGTTGTGTAACGTTCAATTACAGTTTGTAATTTGGCTGCATGTCGACTGCCACCTACAAAGTTTAAAATTACACCTGCGATATTTACTTCGGGATCGAATTGCTGATAACCCAACAATAGAGGTGCGACCCCGCGAATTGTGCCACTTGTGTTTAATATAAGAATTACCGGGGCGCCTGTAAGCTTTGCTAAGGCAGCATTGCTGTTACTGCCATCTGCAGCGAGTCCATCATGTAAACCTTTATTGCCTTCGATAATAGAAATATCGGAATTTTGGCTATGCACACTTAGTGTGGTTAGGATTTCCTTTTTACTTTGTGTCCAGAAGTCTAGGTTATAACAATCACGCTGTGTGGCTTTCGCTAACCACATCGGATCAATATAGTCTGGACCCTTCTTAAAACTTTGTACGGTATAGCCTTTGTTGCGCAGCGCGTTACAGATTCCTACAGTGAGAACGGTTTTACCTGAAGATTTTTGTGCGGCTGAAAGTAGTAAATTAGCCACGATGTTTTAAGCAAGCACCTTGGTGCTGGAGAAATTAATTTAAGAAGCCTTAGCCGTGTCTAGCTTTAAAGCTTTATCTGAAAGGCTTTCAGGTAAGAAGTCAAGTACGGCAACGCTTACAGTGACAATTAAGAGTGCTATACAAGTGCCACCAATACCAAGCAGAATTTCCCATATGCTTGGTGAATATTCCGCTACAACACCATCAAAGAAGCCACTGCTAACTTCATAACCTGGAAACATATCGAGAGGATAGGCTTGTCCACCGATGATAATGACATATAACTGAGCTAACCCACCGATGATGACCAGTACCGAAGCAATACTTAAGCAGTTTCGGCATTGACTCATAGGTTTAATAAACACAAGTGCGAGTGGGATTAAACTACCTAAAACAATCTGTACGCCCCAAAATAAGAATGTATAGATACCACCGTTTAACAAAATAAATGCTTCTATGCCGTGATGTTCTGTTGCATATAAGTTTGTTAAATGTTTTGCGATTACAAAGTACAAAATTGCTGAAACAAATATACCGAGTAACTTTCTAAGCTTATCCAGCATAGCATCACCCAAATTGCGATGTGTCCATGCATAGCTTGCTTGAAGAACTAAAATGAAAACAGCTAAACCAAATGCAAATGACATGATAATAAACATGGGTGCCATGATGGCAGCATCATAGGCCTGGCGAGCGACTAAAAAACCAAAAATAGAACCAGTACCTGTAGTAAGTATTAATCGCCAAATAAATGCTAAGAAACCAGCAGGCTTGGTAAATTTGTTCATTTTGCGTTCCATCATCATCCACAAATAAATACCCGTAATGATGATAAATCCGGTATATAAGAAAATATTCCAGGCAAAGATCGATTTAAAGTTATATACCGTCATGGCAACGATCAGCCTATCCGGTCGGCCTAAATCCAAGACGAGAATAACCAGCCCACCAACTAACAAGGCAATTGCTAATAGGGCAGAAAGTCTGGCTAGGGGTTTGTAATCATATTTTCCAAATACAGATGAAATAGAGGCGACGTTAAGAGCACCAGAAGCGGCGACGATTAAAAAGATCGCAATGACATGCGGGAAGCCCCAGATAATTTGATTACTCATGCCTGTAATATGGTGGCCTTCAACATCCATATGATGTGCGGATAGATAACCAATCAATGCGGCAAGACCAAGTGCACTTAACAAAATCCAATACTGAATAGATTTTGCTTCGATAGAACTAAAACGTGTGGTTTCCATAATACTTGTCTTATAAACCGCTATATCTAACACCCGTGTTGAGATTTAAATCAGCACGAATCTGTACACCACCATGTTTTTCTAATTTTTTAGAAATCTCACTGTTAGGGTCATTTAAATCTCCGAACAATAAAGCTTGATGCCCATCTTTCGCACAAGCTTCAGCGCAGGCAGTATTGTTATCACCACGATCCACTTTGTGCACACACAAAGTACAGCTCTCTACACAACCTTTTCCACGTGGTGCATGCGGAAGTTGGTCTACAAGGGGTTCGTGTATAAATGAACGAGCTTTATATGGGCATGCCATCATGCAGTAACGACAGCCGATGCATGTGTGTGGGTTGACTAATACGATACCGTCTGCACGTTTAAAGGAAGCCTTAGTAGGGCAAACATCTACACAAGGCGGATGCTCGCAGTGTTGGCACATCATAGGCAATGATGTTACATGTCCTGTTTGTTTGTCTTTTATATTTAATTTTCGAATCCATTGAGCATCAGTTGCGGGACGCCCTAAATCCCATAAACCATGCTCTTCATTGCATGCGGTAACGCATGCATCACAATCTTCTTGGCAGACGTTTGTGTCAATTAACATACCCCAACGTTGCTTGTCCGTTACGGGTTCATCATCGAGTTTAGCAGATGCGGTTTGGTATAGCATCACACCAGGGGCGATGGATAGTCCGCCTACTACAGCAGCGCTACGTAAAAAACTGCGCTTCTCAAGATCGACCTCATAAACGACATCGTCTGATGAATTGTTTAGTACGTGATCAATATTCGTATCAATATCTAATTTGTAGCGCATGAGTATAATTTTACGTTATTAACGCTCTACATTACTAAATTGCAAGTAATGTTGTATTTTTTCCTCGTTTGATTGATCCACTGTCTGGTTAGGATTCATAGCTTTACGTATCGCTTCTTCAGGGCGATCCGCATGGCACTGAAAACAATCAATGTTTACTGCCGTAAATTGATGACAGCTTGCACAAAAATGCGTTTCCTCTGAATAGCGCGCATATTCACCTTCTGCATTCGCGGTGATATGACATTCAATACATTCAATTAAGCTGTGTTTTTTTGTGCGAATTCCATCGATTACGGTTTTATCGCGATGATCCAGCACAAATTCAAAATGTTGTTTACGCATAACTTCCACCGGCTCAACGCACAATGTTTCATCATTATAATTTTCTTTTGGCGGCGGAATGTCTGGATGGTCATCATGTGCATAGGCAATCGTAATACCAATTATGCAGAACACGAGCGTGATAGCTAATAACAAATAAACAAGATATTTTTTTACAAGTTTTCGCATCTCTAGATTTTATAAAAACGCTGTCTTCGACCCTTATCAATGACCCAATCTCAATGACCCAGGGCCATATCAATGTAGCCCGTAGGGCATACATCTGCACAAATATGACAACCAATACACTTGTTGTAATCGGTGTCTACATAACGACCTGTTGTTGACTCATCTTTCTTGACTCTGAAAACAGCGTCTTGTGGGCAGTACACAACGCAGTTATCGCATTCAAAGCACATGCCGCAACTCATGCAACGATTGGCTTCTTCTACAGCTTGTTCTTCAGTGAAATTTTTCATGCGTTCTTCAAAGTGACCTAATACTTGTTCTGCATCTGGGCCATGTTCTTCACGTAAACCGCGTGGCGTGAAGGGGAAGTGTCCTAGGAATAATTCATCATAAGAAATGATTTCTTGTTCTGAACGATCTTCATAGTTATGTACTGAGAATTTAGATTCATCTGTGCCACGTGTTTCGCCAACGCTATAGTCGTCAGGTTCAAGACCAGACTCACGCAATTTTTCTAAAAGATCAAAATGATGCACATCCACTTTAGGGCGTTTTCTGATTTCGGTATCTTTAAAATAATAATCGATACTTTCAGCTGCAATGGATGCTTGTCCGATAGCAGTGGTTAATAAGTGAGGGCGAATGATGTCGCCACAAACAAAATGGCCTTCGCGATCTGGTACTGCATAAAATTTATCTGCATCGATTAACCCACGGCCATTATCAAATTCTTCCAAGCCATCCAGGTCACCTCCTTGACCAATCGCAGATACGATAAGATCACATTCAATTTCAAATTCTGTACCTTCAACTGGTACGGGTCGGTTATCTTCCATTTTGCATTCCGCCATACGTATTGCGGTTGCACGGCCATCCTCTCCAGTCACAACTTTGACAGGCATTACACCATCTTTAATTTTTACCCCTTCGCGTTGTGCATCATGAACTTCGTGTTCCGCTGCAGTCATTTCTGATTTAGGGAACAATGAAGTAAGTGTTACATCTGCACCTTCACGAGCCGCGGCATAAGCCGCATCATGTGCTACATAGCCACCTATCACATGTTCAGGGGCTTCTTCTTTATTAAGTTTTTCAATTTTTCCAAGTCGGCGTGCAACGGAAACGACGTCGATTGAAGTATCACCACCGCCCACACAGACAACACGGTCTGCGGTAACTTGTAAACGACCTGTATTGAAGGCTTCTAAAAACTTCACCCCCGAAACACAGTTTGGCGCATCGCCGCCCTCGACCGGCAAGCCGCGACCAGATTGACAACCTAATGCCCACAGAACTGCATCAAATTCTTTTTCGATATCTTCGACCGATACATCTTTACCAACACGGGTATTCATACGTGTTTCGATGTTGCCCATGTCTAGAATGCGTTGTATTTCATGGTTTAGAAAATCACGCGGGGTGCGATAACCAGGTATGCCATAACGGAACATGCCGCCCAGTTCTTCATGATCATCGAAAATAACGCTGGCATGGCCCATACGACGTAATTGGTAGGCAGCAGCAAGTCCTGCTGGTCCACCGCCGATAATGGCTATGGTTTTACCGGATAATTGTTCAGGAGCCTCAAATTTGAAACCTTGCTCATAAGCCGTGTCACCAATATATTGCTCTACAGCATTAATACCTACAAAGTCTTCTACATGGTTGCGATTACAGCCATCCTCGCAAGGTGCGGGACAAACTCGACCCATCATAGATGGAAAAGGGTTTGCATCCGTTGAACGCAAGAACGCATACTCTTGCATACTCATGCCTTCTACTTGTGGTTTTTCTATACCACGTACAATTTGCAACCAGCCACGAATATCTTCTCCAGAAGGGCAGCTACCCTGGCATGGAGGTGTGCGATGTACATAAGTAGGGCATTTATGTGAATGATCAGCTTCAAAGATTTTTTCGCCAAAATTTCCCCACTCGTAATCTCCGTCTTCAAATTTTCTAAACGTTAGTTTGTGGGTTATTTGTTCCTTAGGCGTCGCCATTAGTTACTCCTATGTATAAATTTCCATCTAGGTTAATGTGTTAAAAAATTAAGCGGCTTCTGCTTGCTCTTCATCATCAGGCTCGATTGCATCTCGGTTCTCAGGCTCAAATACAATTGCATTGCTGACTAATTGATGCAGACTCAAAATTTGATCCATACGAAAGTCATAGTATGGGAAAACTTTAGAAAATTGACTCTTACAAATGGCACATATGGCGGCCATATGGGTTACTCCATATGTATCCACAACGTTTTTAAGAGCTTCCATGCGTGGTTGTGCACCTTTCACACGCAACTCAATTAAATCGTCGGTAAGTAGGCCACCACCACCACCACAGCAGTAAGTACCTTCTTTGATGGCATAGCTGGGCATATCCACATAGTTGTTGCATACCGCTTTGATAATTTCTCTGGGGATCTCAAACTGACCACCAGGTTTGTCACCCATACGTGATGCCCGTGCAACATTGCAAGAATCATGATAGGTCACAACCATGTCATC
Source organism: Gammaproteobacteria bacterium (assembly GCA_965243395.1). GTDB lineage: Bacteria > Pseudomonadota > Gammaproteobacteria > UBA4575 > UBA4575 > JABDMD01. The sequence continues at coordinate 815,054 of CBDEUS010000002.1, forward strand.
ATTTTGTGAAGGGTCTAAAGTTAACTTACCTTCTTTAATTAATTCATGAGTAACTTCGCAAATATGTTGTGGCACTGGATAGTTGGGGTCTAGAAAATCAAATGGGCCCGCCAATGTGTTTAAGAAAGAATATGCGACACGCCATGCATGTCCACATTCTCCAAAAACAATTCTTTTTGCACCTAAATCTATTGCAGCTTGACGTATGCGTAAGGCGAGTTTCTGCATGTTTTCATAACTACCTATAAACATGCCAAAGTTTGCAGCTTCACTGGCATAAGAACTTAAAGTCCAGGAAATGCCTGCTTGATGAAATACTTTTCCGTAACCAATTAAACCGTCAATATGAGGTTCTGCAAAAAAATCAGCAGAAGGGGTAATTAACAATACCTCTGCACCTTTTTCATCTACCGGGAAGCGAACTTTTACACCTGTATCTTCTTCAACGTCTTCTTCTAAACCTTCTAAGGTGTCAATTAATGCTGGTTCAGGTAAGCCTAAGTTGTTACCAATGGTTTGGGCTTTACCGATAATCTCATTGCAATACTTTTGACCTTTGCCTACAGCGTCCATCACTTCACGAGCAGCCATAGAAATTTCTGCAGTATCAATTCCATATGGGCAATACACTGAACATCGTCTGCACTGAGAACACTGATGGAAATAGCTGTACCAATCATCCAACACTTCTTCTGTTAAATCTTCTGCCCCAACAAGCTTTGGAAATAGTTTTCCAGAAATAGTGTGGTAGCGACGATAGACTTTACGAAATAAATCTTGTCGAGCAACTGGCATATTTTTTGGGTCAGTTGTGCCTAGGTAGTAATGACATTTATCAGTACAAGCGCCACATTTCACACAGGAATCCAAAAACACTTGTAAGGAGCGATATTTGCCAGTGAGCTCTCCCATTTTATCGATTGCAACCTGTTGCCAGTTATCAACTAGCTCACCAGGGAAACCTAATTTTTCTTGAAACTCAGCTTTGGCAACAAATGGCTGACTATGTTTCATCACATCTTTTTGTAGATGTGGAATAACGGGATATTCTTTTAATTCCGGTGTATCAAATTCTGCAGCAGCCATAATTAACTCGATTTATTAGATTCAAATTGATTTGCCCATTCTGCGAGATGGCGTTGTTCACGCGGGTTATCAATTTGATTTCTTGTTGGACTAAAAAATACACCTGGAACATGTAAGAGCTTACTAAATGGAAATATGATCATTAAAATTATTACTAAACTCAGATGTATAATTAAGAACAGGTCATTAGGTAAGGGGTTAATTTCAAAAACCATAAGACCCAGTAAAAAAGATTTTAAAGAGACAATGTCGGTATGATCGACAAACGTCATGAGCGCGCCTGTTACACCAATTGCAATAAGTAACAGCAACATTAAATGATCAGAAGGCGCAGAAATATAACGCACACGATCAACAAAGATTCTGCGTGCTAATAATCCTGCCAAGCCGGCTAACATCATAAACGACGCATATTTGCCAAACGGCTGCAAAAAGACTACCCAGCCCCAAACAGGATCAGTGAAGTAACGCAAATGTCTCAATAAAACTAAAAACAGGCCAAAATGAAATAACCAACCAAACAACCATGTCCACTTATTTGATTTAAATAAGCTCTCAAATATTGTGACTTCTTTTATTATTCTAAAAGCTACGCCACTGCGTGTAGTCGGGGCAGGTGTGGTCGGGATTTTTAAAGGTGCCGGTATTTTTGCGTACAGCCAAACTTTATATGCTAAACCTACTACTAAAATAGCGGTCGCCACATAAAATAAAATTGCAAAAGTTATGGTTAAGGCTGACATGTTTGTTACTTCCTTGAAACATCATGCTTTGTTAAACATGACTAGCAAATAACATTTAGAGGTGTTTAAACCACCCTAAATTATATGTGTTATACGCAACCAGTTGGTTTAGGTAGACCCGCATATTTACATGCTTGTTTAGCAGGACCATAAGGAAATAATTCATATAAATATTTACTATTACCTTTGTCTTTACCTAATTTTTTACCAATTGCTTTAGTCAATACACGAACTGCTGGTGCAATTTGATATTCTTCATAGTACTCACGTAGAAAGTTAATAACTTCCCAATGATTATCTCCTAGCTCTGCACCATCAGCAGCAGCCATTGCATCTGCTAATTCGGGGCGCCAATCATTAAGATTTGCTAAATAACCTTCTTCGTCAGTTTCGTATGACTGCCCATTTACTTCTAAGGACATATTGTTCTCCTGTTACCTATATAACGTTTATAAAAAAATTAAAGCCAAGACTGAACTGTTTCATGTTCGGTCGTTAGATCTACAAAGCCGTCATAATCGATTACATTGATACCATCGATTAATTTAGTGTCGCTAAGGCCACGGGCTTTGATATCGGGGCCTAAGACATAAAACGAAAAATCATCCATTGCTTTAGAAACGGCATCACTATATTTGGTGTTTTGCATTGCTCCAATTACACCGTCTTCAAATAACAATACAGAGCTACCTTTTTTTGCCAAGCGCAAGCAAGATTCAAGAGTATTGCGTTCAAATGGAGATTTATTAACTGTATGTAAAGTTGCCATAAATTTTAATTAAAAGATTAGTGATCTTGTAAATTGTTAATTTGATATTTTGTCTCTTAGAAGCTCAAGACCACGTCTTGTTCATCAATAATATTAGTAAGCTCTTCACGACCAACAACGAATAAAGAATCTTTTTCAGCCCAATCATCATCTTCGTCTTCATATTTTAATGCTTGAAGGTCATCTACTGATAAGCCACGTTCCTCTAAGGATTCTTTTTCCACGTAGATCTTTTTAATGTCGTAATCACCCAACGCAGTATAAGTTTTAGAGAAATTTTTCATGCCTATACCGTCGGTATCCTGATCTTTAGTAAGTTGAAAAACACCATCATCAGCAAATACCAAACTAATATCTTGATCAAATGCTGCCGCAATAAGTACAACTTCTAGCGATTCCAATGCGTAAATCGTTCCATAAGGGGCTTTACGATTGATATAACAGAATTTTTTTACTATGCCTTCACCATCTTCCACTAGGTGTTCTCCTAAAATTAATCTCCAAAGGTAACAAGTCGATCAGCTTGTATGCCCGCTTCAATAAGTTGTCCAAGACCTGATATGCGAAAGCCTTTGGCTAAATTATTTGCTTCTTTACCATGTCGTTTCATTTCATCTTCATCTAGCATGCCTCGACGCTGTGCTGCAGCAACGCACACAACTAAATCAAGCCCATGTTTCTCAGCTAGCTCAGACCATTCATTAGTAAGATTACGGTCATCTTGAGGTGGCACGCTTAAACTTGTGCCGTTGTTAACGCCGTCGTGGTAAAAAAAGACACGAAATATTTCGTGCCCATTATTCAACGCTGATTTGACAAACTGCAAGGCCGAATCAGAAGATTGATGCGTGTACGGTCCCTCGTTTATAACAATTCCAAATTTCACATTGATCCCTCATGTTAGAAGCGAATGTGAGTCGAAGAATTCAAGCTTCGACGTGCACCGCGCCAGTTATCAATGTGGAACTTTGTAAACGGAAGTCCAGTAACCTCAAAGAAACGTGGCCAACCAATGCGCTCAACCCAATCGTTAATGCGTTCCCAGTCTTTTGCATTGTCACGATAGGCACGCAAAATATTTTTAACTACTGCAGTTGCTTCGGGCCACCGTGGCGGATTGTTAGGAATTCCAGCTGCCACTAATTTTTGGAATGTAGGTTTGCCTCTTGCATTACTGTGATTTCCACCCACCCAAATCGCGAGCTGACTATGTTCAGCGTCATTAATTTGCATTGGTGGGCATGGTGGGTAACAAGCCCCGCAGCAAATACATTTTTTCTCATCAACTTCTAAAGAAGGTTTGCCGTTAACTTGAGCAGGTCGAATGGCCGCAACAGGGCAGCGTGCTACTACAGAAGGTCTTTCGCAAACATTAGAAACTAAATCATGATTTATTTTAGGTGGTTTGGTGTGTTGCACATTAATTGCAATATCACCTTGCCCACCACAATTAATTTGACAACAAGATGTTGTGATATGAACACGATTAGGCATGTTGTTTTCGCGGAACTCATCAATGAGTTCATCCATCATTGCTTTAACAACACCTGATGCATCAGTACCGGGGATATCGCAGTGCAACCATCCTTGAGTATGCGAAATCATTGCTACTGAATTCTTTGTGCCGCCAACAATAAAGCCTTCAGATTCTAATACATCAATTAATGGCTGTACTTTTGCCTCATCGGCAACCATGTATTCAATATTGCTTCGAATCGTAAAACGCACATGTCCGTCTGCATACTCATCGCCTATGTCGCACAACTTGCGTAGAGTAAACACGTCTAATATGCGCTGAGTGCCTGCACGCACTGTCCAAATTTTATCGCCACCATCAGCTACATGAAGTAATACCCCTGGACGTGGGTGCTCATGATATTCCCAGTTACCATAATTTTTACGCATCAACGGATGCATGTATTGAAATCCGTCCGGACATCCAGATTCAATGGGTGGACGATGTTCTTGCGCCATTATTTTCTCCTACGCTTATATATTTAAATTTTTATTGAAAGCTGTTGTGTTTATTTACGTGTGATTAACCAGCTGCAGCTTGTTCAGCTTTGTTGTTAAACCACTTCTCAGCTTCCTCGTCCCAACTATCTGAACGGAAATATGAGCTTTGGCGCGGTTCATTGATCATATTTGGATCAACTTCAACACCAACACCTTCTAAGAAGTTGACCAAACCAATGCGTTCGATCATCTCTCCACAACGTTCATGCTCAAGACCATTTTCAGCCCAGAAATCAATAGTTTCTTCAGCCAACTCTACTAGGCTCTCGTAATCTTCTTCGGTCTCAAGTTTCTTAAACGGAACAATTACAGTTCCCATTAAGTCGCCAATTTTAAGTGTACGCTTGCCACCAATTAATATTGTTACGCCTTGATCGTCACCTGGAGATAATGCTTTCACCATGACATTTAAACAGTGCATGCAGCGCACACAGTCTTGGTTATTTACTTCTAAGGTATCATCATCTTTAAGAGCGAGGGCTTGAGTGGGGCAGCGAGTGATTACATTATCAATTACATATTGGCGTCCTTTGCGTTTAACGAATTTTTTAACTTCGTCTTGGTCAACCTTCATGTCATCACGCCAAGTGCCAATAATGGAAAAATCCGAACGTTCGATTGAGTTCATGCAATCATTTGGACAGCCTGAAACTTTAAATTTAAATTTGTATGGTAAAGCAGGACGATGAACATCATCTGTGAAATTATTTAGAAGTGTGCGATGAATTTTCATTTCATCTGCATTGGACATTTCACAACGTGCAGCGCCTACACATGACATGCCTGTACGTACGCATGGTCCAGCACCACCTAAGTCCCATCCATAATCATTAATTTCATCAAAAAAGTGTTGTGTGTTTTCAGTTGTTGCACCAATGAACATGATGTTTCCGGTTTGACCATGGAAAGTAACAAGACCTGAGCCATGTTTTTCCCAACTATCACCAAGCTGTCGTAGCATGTCTGTGGTGTAATAGTTACCTGCAGGTGGTTGTACTCGTAAAGTATGAAATTCCTTTGATTCAGGAAATGCCGCACCTACTTCAGAAAATCGTGGAATGATTCCACTACCGTAACCAAATACAGAAACCGTACCGCCTTTCCAATAACCTTTACGTGTTTCGTAAGAGTGTTCCAGTTGACCTAATAAAGAATTTGCTACGCCTTGAATTCTTTCGTCTTGATGTTGATCGCGTAAACGTTTAATGCCAGAAACAAAACTAGGCCAAGGACCCGTTTCTAGCTCATCGAGCATGGGAGTTGGATGATGCTTGTCGGCCATGGTGGAATCTCCTAATAACTTTAGTCGAGAATGTAAAATTGCACTTTAAATAAGTGGACTAATTGTACCGAAACGGCACTGGCATAATTGCCGTAACCGTCATGGAAACACATGTTTAGCAGTCTAGAAGTAGGGCTAAATAGGCAAAATCCCCTCCATGGGGTGCCGACTTAAATACAACTTATCCCATGAGAGATAGAGTTTATTAGGGCGAGGAGATAAGTGAAATTCAGTGTACATAATGTAGTCTAAATACTTATTCTATAACCAATTTATTTACATCGGCTTATTCTTCAAAACTATTGTAATTCTTTAACTATGAAGCCATGTTTTCTCGAATCTGAAAGTGATTATCGCCAATGGCGGGCAGAGAAGCTTAGTGGATATCCTGACTCCATCGAGCCGCTCATTGTAGATATCGAGGATCCCTATCATATTTCGCAGCAAGAGAGGACGAAATTAGTCCAAATATGCAAAAAAACCAATATGGTTTTCTATCGGATACTAAATCTCAAAACTGAGGAAAAGGGAATTGTTAAAACTATTGCTGCACAAGTTGGTTTAATGAACATGGATGGAAATTTGTGTGCGGATCAGAATCGAATTTCTTCGATTCAAGTTCTAGATGATAAGTTGAGTGGCAACTATATTCCGTATACTAACAAATCACTTAATTGGCATACCGATGGATATTACAATCAAGATCAACAACGCATTCGTTCTTTTTTGATGCATTGTGTACGACCTGCACACTCAGGTGGAATCAATTCTTATTTAGATCCTGAAATCTTTTATATTTTGTTGCGTGATCTAAATCCGAACTATATTGAGACATTGCAGAAAGAGGATGTGATGTCCATCCCGGCAAATATTGATAAAAATAAAGTAATTAGAAAAGAAAAGCAGGGACCAGTATTTTTATTTGATAAAAAATCACAATCGCTCTATCTACGTTATACCGCAAGAGCGCGCAATATTATTTGGAAAGATAATGTTGAAACGAAAAAGGTAAGAGATGTGATATTAGATATATTAAATAATAACGATTATCAGTTTCAATATCGTTTGCAGAGTGGTGAAGGCGTTATTTGTAATAACGTATTGCACAACCGAACTTCATTTAAAGACCAACCTAACTCTACACGTTTACTATACCGTGCACGTTTTTATGACCGCGTTGCGGCTACTGTACAAGAACATGACTTAAGGGAGCAGATTGATGTTGTGGCTAAGTGAAGTTTTGTTGCAACATCATGAATTGCAATCTTTTGAGGAGCTTAAGTTAAAGTTGGGTGAGCGAGCCCAGCAAGGTGAAATGTTTTTTAGAATGGACGTGCGTCCACCCTTTCAAGATACACCCGAAAATTGGGAAGATATATTAGAAGCCGTGTTTACAGCGGCGAACAAATCGTCTGACTAAAAAATTAACATGTATTGGCAAGATAAAGAAGATAAGAAAGAACAGTTTATCGTTCCAGACGACATCATTGATGTGTCATTTAAAGTGCAGTGTAAACAACTACCCTTGGATCATGCTTATGCGCTTTCGCAAGCCATTCAAAATGAATTACCCTGGATACATGATGAACCTCAGGCGGGGATCCACTTAATACATGGCGCAGAGTCTGGCAATGGCTGGATTCGTCCACAAGAGCCTGATGCAATTCTAAATTTATCTCGACGTACACGTTTTATGTTAAGGCTTCCAAAACATCGTGTTGAAGAAGCTCATCAGTTATTAAATGTGCCCATAAATGTGGGAGGTTTTGAGGTGATTTTGAGCAATCCTCAGTCAAAAAAGCTTTCTGCACTGACTACAATATTCGCACGTCATATCATTACAGAAAGTATTGAAGATGAAGATGAATTTTTAAATCAAGCGGCCCTGTTATTAAAGAATCAGGGAATACGGGTAAAGAAAATGATGAGTGGTTTAGCGCATGTGCTACGCATGCCGGAGCAAAATTTATCAACCCGTAGCCTGATGATTGATGGGCTTGATATTGAAGAATCAATATTTTTGCAACAGCATGGTTTGGGGGAAGGCAGGAAAATAGGTTGTGGCTTATTTTTACCACATAAGGGGATTGACGCAGTGGGAGAAGCTCAGCAAAAATAATTACTTTGAAAGTAATTTAATAATAATTATCAAAACTGTTATTTATATTTTGTGAGGAGTTAGATATGGCAATGAATGTAAATGGCAAAGAAATAGAAACCACTGATTCTGGGTTTCTAGTGAGCCTAGAAGACTGGAATAAAGAGGTGGCAGAGGAAATTGCTAAAGACGAGGGCGTTGAATTAACAGATAAACATTGGGATGTAATCAATTATTTACGGGATGAGTTTGTAAATAATAATGGCAATCTGCCTAATACCCGCAATATGGTTAAGGCTATGGCCAAAGCTTGGGGAGAGAAAAAAATTGATGCCAAAGTTTTATATGACTTATTTCCAGGCAATCCAAGTAAACAAGCAGGCCGTATTGGAGGATTACCTGAGAGTAGGCGCAAAGGTGGTTATTAACTTCTTTGTATAATTCCACCCAATACGGAATACAGACAGGCTTCAGGGGTCTGATTACATTAGTTATAACTATTTTCAGTGTTACTGAGCGAGGTTAAAGTGAGTTCAAAACAGGAAAAGATTAAAAAATTACTCGAAATGCAAAAAAAGTTTATTGAGTTTGAGCAGAATGGTGAATTGACTGCACAAGGTTATTGGTTTCCTGAAGATGGCTCTGAGCTTGATGGCTACAAAGAAGAATATATGAAGCTTGCTATGGAAGTGGTAGATGACGCGCATGAAGAAGTGGGCTCGAAACGATAACCAAAATTCATAATGTAATAAAAAAAAGGCCGCGAATGCGGCCTTTTTTTTATTACATTATTAAACTTCACTCCACATGCGTACCAAGTTTACATATACATTATCGATTCGTTTTGTATCTTCTGATTCAGGATCTTTACGCAACATTTTTTCTCTCGTTTTGTTGAGTTGATAAAGTAGCTCACGTTGTTCATTGCTGCGAATTAAACTTTGCACCCAGGTAACGGCTACCAAGCGCTCACCTTTGGTTATCGGTGTCACTTCATGATGAGTAGTAGCAGGATAGAGGACGGCGTCACCTGCAGGATATTTAATAGTTTGTTCACCATAGGGTGATCGTATGCGTAGTTCACCCCCTTCATATTCATCAGGAGCATTTAAGAAAATCGTTACTGCAATATCGGAACGGTAGTAATTGTCTTTGCCCATAATCGGGTCATCTAGATGTTCGCCATATTCCATTCCTATCTGGTAACGAGCATAAAATGGTGTGGCAACTCGATGTGGTAAAGCGGCACGTTGATATTCTGGATGGCGAACTAAGTTATTCATGACAATTTGATTTAACTCGGCAATAATATTTTCATTAACCAGTTCTTCATTGTTTTTAACAGTTTTTGCAATGTCGCCTGCTGATAGTTTTCCATGATGAAAATCTGCATTTGAGAGTAAAGCTTGAACTTGTTTGAGTTCCTTATCTCCAAGCACATGTTTAATTTGTACTAACATTTTTTATAGTGCACGAAAGGTTATACTAGTGATCAATTCTGAATATGTAATTTGTGATGATACTTAAAGTTACAATCGATGAGAAAACATTTCCGCTTGAGGTGGATGAAGAGATGATGCAGCGTGCGGATAACGCATTTAAAAAAATGGATGACGACATGAGTCAAGGTTGGCAGATGAGTAGAGTGTGGGTTGAAAACCCATCTGATTTACAACGCTGTCAAATCGCTGCAGATAAAATGCTAACGGCCATACAGCAAGAGAATAAGGCTACGGTTGGTCTCATGGCGGCTTATATTATGCGTAAACTACCGGGAATCACTGCTATTGATATTGATACCTCGGGCGATATGACTTTAACGGAAGTCGTGATGAATTAGGGATGTTCAGCTTTACTAGTAACTCAGTAAATTCCTCTGAAACAACACAAAGTAAAACAGAATCAATACTTTTATTAGTGTTGTTTCCATCATCATAGCTCGCATTTTTAAGCATAATCAGCAATACTTATCCCCCTAAAAATATGATTATTTAATTCCGGCAATGGCATGTCGGAATACCTTATCTCTGGAGGTACTTATGGCGGAAGAGAGACTTACGTTTCGACGCTACAAGGATGGTGATCATGTAACCACGCAGTGGAACAAGGACGTTGTTCAAAACGGACTTTCTGAAATTTGCCCGGCCTATATTCATCGCACTCCACCTTGTCAGGCTAGTTGTCCTTCTGGCCATGATATACGCGGATGGTTATCTATTGTTCGTGGCATCGATAAACCAAAAGGCGATATGACGTGGGAAGAATATGCTTTTAGACGCATGACTATGTCGAATCCGTTTCCTTCTGTAATGGGTAGAGTGTGTCCCGCTCCTTGCGAAGATGGGTGTAATCGTAATGAGGTGGAAGAAGCGGTTGGAATTAATTCAGTTGAGCAATACGTTGGAGATTGGGCACTCGAACATAATTTAACTTTTCCAGAACCTGGACCAGACAGTGGCAAAAAAGTTGCCATTGTTGGTGGTGGATGCGCCGGACTTACTGCGGCCTTCTTTTTAAGACAAAAAGGTCATGCATGCACATTATTTGATGAGTATGACCAGCTTGGTGGCATGATGGTGTTTGGTATACCAGGTTATCGTACACCGCGTTCTGTTTTGGAAGGCGAGATTCAAAGAATTATTGATATGGGTGTAGAGGTCAAACTCAATACTCGTGTGGGTACTGATGTTTCGGTTGACGAACTTGAGCGAGATTATGACGCAATCTTTTGGGGGATTGGCGCAGTAGCTGGAAAAAGAATTCCTATTCCAGGTGGTGATGCGCCGAATGTTGTAGATGGAATGTCATATCTTCGAGCTTTCAATGAAGACCGATTGAAGTATTTAAATGGACGCATTCTGGTGATTGGTGCCGGTGATACTGCAATGGATGTGCTAGCGGTTGCGCGACGTATTGGAAATATAAATAAAGTTACTAAAAAAGATCGTCCTGAAAATGTAATTTTAGGATACACCGTGCACGATGTTGCATCAGTGGCTAAACGTAAAGGTGCAGATGTTTGGGTAGTGTACAGACGTCCTATTTCTGAAGCGCCTGCAACTAAACATGAACTTGATGCCGTTATACGCGAGGGTGTGGAGATTCATGACGGTTTATCCCCTGTAGAAGTTATTCTGGATGAGAAAGGTCGGGCCAAAGCATTGCGCGTGGTGCCCGTTGAGCTTGTTGATGGTGAATTAAAAACTAAAGATGGTGAAGAGTTTGATATCGAATGTAGCCTGATAGTGAGCGCAACCGGTCAAACAGGTGATTACCGCGGTATTGAAGAGTTTGATAATGGATGGGGCTTAATGAATGCCGACAAGGTCTATCGAGTTGAAGGGAAGCCAGGGCATTTTGTTGCAGGAGATGCGATTAATCCGCATTTGTTAACTACTGCAATTGGGCAAGCGTCTATCGCTGCTGAAAGTATGCACCATTATTTAATGGACGAGGAAATTCCAGCCAGGCCTAAAATTGATACTCATCATTTTAAGTTGTTAGATGAATTACGAGAGCGTGAATTAGAGCCTGAACATTTTGAAACTCAAGAAGCATGGGGCACTGATTCTGCAAAATTTGCAGTGCATAATTATGAAGATCGCTCTGCTACAGAGATTGCAACTCATGACCAGTTGCACATGGCGTATTTTGAAGAAGTGCCAATGAATCGTAGAGATGAAGCGAACATTACTGCGGAAGAAGTGCTAAATAATTTTCAAGAACGTTTCTCTGTATTAGAAGAACAAAAAGCAATTGATGAAGCAGAGCGTTGCATGAGCTGTGGTATGTGTTTTGAATGTGACAACTGCGTTGTCTATTGTCCGGAAGATGCAATCTTCAGAGTAAAAAAGGAACAGTATGCAGTGGGGCGTTATGTCGATACCGATTATGACAAATGTGTAGGTTGTCACATCTGTGCAGATGTATGTCCAAGCGGTTATATCAAAATGGGATTAACGTATTAATAAAAACCCATAGAAGAAAATAAAAGCTTTTATAAAAAAGTAATTTCTATACTGCGCTTCCGAAGCCTTTGTCTTGTGCACCAGCAGGTGCATGCAGACCCGCTACTCTACAGCCTTGCGCAACTGGACCACCTGGGAATAGATCATATAAATATTTCATGCCGCCTTTGTAGTGGAATTTTTCTTCCAATGCATCATGCAATTCACGCATATTAATTTGCTTAATTTCATGGCGCGAATAAAATTCTTGTAAAGCATGGATTACGCCAAAATGATCTTCAGTCAGAACCAGACCTTCTTCTGTAGCTACATCAGTTGCATTCTCGTCCGTCCAATCTTCCGTAATGAACATCCGGGCATAATCATTTTTAGTAGTTACTGTCATTTGTTTATCCCTTTTGTTACAACTAGATTACGTAAATAAATTGACGCTTCTAATTATATCAGTTTTTGCAAGCTCTAATAAAAAAAGGAATAGATAAAAGCTCAAAAATATTTGGGTTTATGCATATGGCTGTTTAATAAATTAGAGACGATATAAAATCGTTTTGTCTTTAAAGAAAGATTTATTTATATTTAAGCTGTATCTCTATGGGAAAAATATTACTTTGTTAATCTCTTTTCCATTCTTTTATGCTTGATTTCTGACAGCTCGCTTTTATTCTTACCTTTAATCACATAACCATTTTTATGGTAAAAATTAATTGCGTTCTCGCGAGCATATAACCAACACTTTTGTGCATTATTGGTTATGGCATGATTCTCTAGATGGTTAAGAATTGTGCTGCCAATCATTTGATTTTGAAATTGTTCATGAACAGCCATATAGCGAATGCGTGCATCGCTATTTAATTCAAAATGAAGTCGACCGATTCCGACTATAGAATCATTATAAAAGGCAGCCATATGAAAAGCGCTTTTTTCTAAGTCATCTTTTTCTGTTCCAATAGGGAGATTTAAGGGCTTACGTAATTGCTCCCAGCGGAATGCGAAATATTCTTCAAATTCATTCTTATTTGATGGTGACCGGTATATATACGACATTTAAGCAAAGACGATCCAAGTCGTAGCAATGTACTTAACTCCACTTTCCAAAATTACGCCACGATGTTCATGGGTCCAAAATGGTGGAAATAAAATTAACTTTCCAAGTTCCGGTTTAATTTTAATATCTTGAAATAAAAATTCTGTTTCACCTCCTGGTCCTTCTACATCATTTAAATACCAAATAGCCACCAGTTGTCTATGGCTAAAATCATGACTACCTCCATCGATATGCCAATGGTAATGCTCACCCGGATTTGTTCGTTGCACGCCATAGCCCATGTCTTTAAACGGGCCTTTAAAAAAAGGATAGGTTTCGCGAAACTCTAAAATGGTTTTGCCTAAAGATTGAAATAATGCTTTATCTACGTCTTTCCAATGCTCTTTTCCACTTACAAGAAGATCAGTTGATTTTTTGATACTTTCATCTTTGTCTGCGAGTTGACCAATTCGTCCTTTATATTGTCCCTTTTTGTCTTTTTCAAAACGTTCAATTATGTCTTGGCAAAATTCATTTGTGAGCGCGTTTCGTTTTTCAAAAACAAATGAATAGGGCTTGACCTCTTCTATGGTCTGTAAAGATTTAGTGGACATTTTTTATAAGATATTACTTTCTACAAGACGTTCTAATTTTGCAAAATCCATATTTTTATCTTTTTTGTACTGTTGTAACAATTTATTTGCCAAGTTGCTCCAATGTTGCACTCCTTTAGCAACAAGTGTTTTCATAGGTTTAATATCATTCGTTTCTATCCAAGTCTGATAGGCTTTATGAAAACTTGGGAATAACTCTTTACGCATGGCCACTAAATTAGCTGAATAAAAATGTAGGGAGGCAGGATTGTAATTTTCAATTAAACCGGGAAGTGTAGACAAACAATCAGCCAGTAAATCTTTAACTGCTCTTGCCATAAGTTCAGCACGTGAACGTGGTAAGTTTACAATCATTTCCCGCCAATCCTCGCCCAGTTCTTTAGTAGCAATTAATTCTCCGATTTCATGCAGAGTGACAGCTTCAAGCTCATTGTCTGTCATTTGATCGAGTGCATGATCAACATTATTTTCAAAATCGTAATAAGATAAAGCACGTGACATTGCGTTTTCATATTTGTGCCACTGCCATTCGGTAAATTTTTCCCAAAGATATCTGCGTAACGCTTCGCGTCGAATGAAAACATTTTTACCTTGTGTCATTGCTGGAGGGGCTGTTAAGTCACGTGCACATTCATCTGCAGATACATACATAGTGAAATCGTTATACACTTCTTTTTCTTCTAGCTTGGCTAGAAAAAAATGCGGTGCAGATCGAACACCGATACCACCACTGTACACATAGCCTTTAGGCGCCAAAACTTTATTGATATTTTCGGTATCGAAAGGATCATATTCTTTGCCATCAATTTTTAAAGGAATATATGATTGATCTTCAATTTCCTCCCACAATGTTTCACGCTCTTGTACCCAATTTCCAACATCTTCTTTTGGTAAGACATCATTATATGAATAACCATTCTCCCAACGATAATATTCACGCATCTTAAGTAGATACACACACAGAGTGTAATTTGCCGCGTGATGAGCATCTGAAATATCACAGTTCTTCTGAACCGTTTCACAAAGTGGATGTGTATCTTTTTGCATAGGCCTATTATAAGGACTCTATGTTAGGATCTTAATACCATGTTTATTAACACTATAAATTGCAGGTTAAATGGCAAGATTAAAGACTAAATGGAATCAAGCAGATAGAAAGCGTACCCCTGAGGAAGTTGCGAGTGTCATCGGATTCAATGTTTGGGTGTTGGCTGGCGATTCTTGTCTATTTCTTGAAAATGAAGGTTTTGAAACCGAGACGCAATCTCAGCGACTAGATGTAATAGCTGAGTTTGCCGCCTTTGGTGCACACATTGCTGATCGAATGGTTTTCGACGAGCTTACGGCTGCGGAACGAGAATTATTTATAAATGCATTAGGACATAATCTTGCAAATACTATGCAAGCTAATCGTGAAGAGCTGTATGGTTCTGGAGAGTATCGAAAAGTATTTATTAATCTGCTAAATAATCGGATGAATGAGTATAGTGAATATTCATATACACATGAAGATGGTCCGAGTTTTTCCATGCGGCGTTTAGTGGGTAATCATGTGCAAGAAGTAATGGGTGAAAAAGATAATAAATGGATTCCTGATTACGTAATCGATTCAGAAATTCCGAAAATATTATTAGGGCTAAAAAGAGTGTTTAAAGGTCAAAGTGCATCTTTAAGTGACGCTGAATTTGCTCCACCTCCTATACCTGAAAGTGGCGTTTGGGGTGAAGAATAAATAAACAAAGGAGTAAAGATGCTTTTATTAAAACCAAGTTGTGAATGCTGTGATAAAGATCTTCCTCCTGAATCAATGGAAGCACGAATGTGTTCATTCGAATGCACATTTTGTTCATCGTGTGCGGATTCGGTTCTTAGTGGCAAATGCCCAAATTGTGGTGGTGAATTGGTAAGGAGGCCACGAAGACCGAAATATAAGTTAGTAGAGTTCCCCGCATCCACAGAACGTGTATTCAAGCCAGATGGATGTAAAAAGATTGCCTCATAATTAGGTATAAAGTATTAAAGACTGCTAGCAACCCAAAGTGGTTTTTCTATTCGTTTACATTTATTAACAAAAGTTTTTACTTTTGTATCATGCTTAGAATTCTAAACCGTTCTAACTCTTAACTCTAAACCACACTCCACTGTTTGTGTGTTTTATTTCGCTTAAATTTTTCTATAAAAAATTTATTTTAGAATTAAGCGTTGTTTATATAAACACGCTCTAACTCTTAACTTTAAACTAAACTCCAATGTTTATTTCTCTTAAATAAATATGGACTAAGATCATTTATGGACCTTAATGCAATTTAATCCTTGAACATTTCCGTTAAGTAAAAACTTTATTTAAGCAATTATTTTTTTATGTTTAAATAAATTTATGCAAAATACATTTATACATCCAGACTATATGTTGTTAGTTAAAAATCTAGCTAACTATTATAAAAATAAATTTATTAATAATACTGATTATAAAGATCTAGAGCAGTCCGGTTTGGTAGGTTTATTAGAAGCACTACGCTTAGTTGATGAAAATAAGCAAGACAGCTTTAGGTCTATTGTATATGCGCGTATATGTGAAGAAATGCAAAAAGAACTTCGCAATGGAGATTGGACACCTCCCAGATATACCAAATTGTTTCAAAACATCATCGATGCTAGAGAAAATATTGAAAGAACAAAAGGAACTAAAGCAACTGACTTACAGGTTGCAAACGAAATGAAAATATCAATCGAAAAGTACTATAAACTGATTAGTGATTATCAAATCTCTCGCATGTTGAGTTTTAAAGAAAATCAAAACCTTCATGCCTCCTCACAATATGATGACTTGTTACAGTTAAATTTCACTGCAAGTATCTACTTAAGCCCTGCTGATAAATGTAATTTAGATGATTTACGCGCAAGACTTGCAAAGGAAATAGATAAGTTACCAAAAAAACAAAAGCTGGTGCTCTCTATGTATTACGATGATGAGCTTAAAATGAAAACAATCGGTAATATCCTTGGCATCAGCGAATCAAGGGTATGTCAAATACATAAAAGTGCATTAGATCAATTACGCAAATCATTCGTTAATTAATCGTAAATTGTAGTAACTTTACGCAAGGATGCAGACTATGAAAACTCAAAACGATACCTACAATTACCCTAAAGAAGTAATTTCAGTTCTCTCTGAGAGGCTCATTAAATGCCGCCAATTTGATAATCGAGATACCACTGTGATGTATCAAGCTAATGATAATGACACAATTTATGAAACTCCCACAGATGGAGCAAATACCAAGATATGGAAGGCGCGAACAAATTTATTTAATAAGGCAAAAATAAAAATTAGTCTCAATACAATAGAGATGTCAGAAGAAGAGTTTCGTAGTTATCTCGATGATAAAAATTTACTCGATTGCACTACGAAAATAACTGGAAGTAATTGCAAGTGACTTACAGTGTTCTTATAAGTGAGTGTCCCCAAACCTAAGTATTTATCTTCTAGTCACTTATAAATAATTAACTTTCTTTCCAACAGGTGCGCGTGTTTAGCTTCTGAGTGTAAATCCCCTAATTTAGTAAATTTATTTTGCGATTATTCTCTTTAATGTGTTGTCATAAGTTGCCCATTTAATTTTTGTAGTTTGTAATCCCATTTAAGAATTGCTTTCTCGCCATTGGGTACAACACCTGAAGATTCATACATTTCTGGGCTTAGTTTTTTCATATGTTCATGTGCTTTGTAACCATGTTCTGTCATTTCATAATTTTTAAAGATATTATCGCCTGCAAATAAGATTGAACCGATTACTTCACCAAAAGTAGAACAATCTGCAACAAATCTTGTGACATCTCTTTCCAACGGAATAGCGGGTATAAAAAAATTAATGTCTGCGTTGGAACCATCTG
Source organism: Gammaproteobacteria bacterium (assembly GCA_965243395.1). Taxonomy (GTDB): domain Bacteria; phylum Pseudomonadota; class Gammaproteobacteria; order UBA4575; family UBA4575; genus JABDMD01. Next base: position 832,548 of record CBDEUS010000002.1, read on the forward strand.
CAATTGTGAATTCACGGCTTACATTCCACATGCCGTCTTTATGTTGCACGCTTACAATTCCTTCAATATCCACGGCATCTGAATTCTCTTGTGCGACTGTACCAACTAGTTTCCAGTCCCCAACCTCAAATAAATACGTATGTCTACAGACAACAAGTTCAGATGCATCTACATTTTGATCTGCAAATAAATGATCTAAAAATTGACGATTTTCTTGCTCGGGTGTGCAGCGTGCTTCCATCATGTCGAGAGTGCGTTTGACATGTGCGATTTCAGCTAAATATTTACCATATTGTCCGGATTTATTTTTTAATATCTCTTTAATTTCAAAACATGCTTCTGGTTGGTAATTAAACTGAAGTAATTGTTTGATTTCTGATAGTGAAAATCCAAGACTTTGCGCCTTTTTGATAAACATTATTTGCTTTATGGATTCATCCGTATAGATGCGATAACCATTTTGTTTTCGTTCATGAGGTTTAAATAATCCTTGTCGCTCGTAATAACGGAGGGTATCTACATTTACCCCCGTTTTTTCAGCTAATTTACCGATTTTAAATTCCATGCACACTCCAAAAAAATTTTCTGAACTGTAAGTCTAAACCCCACTTCAGAGTCAACTTATTTAAAAATTTATTATTTTATATTTAATAAAATTGAAAGATGCATTAAGACCATTTTTGGGCTTAAAGAATAGTGTTTGCAGTATTTCATTTATCAAATGAATTTGATTCACTGAAGTGCATTTGTTTCAAGAATGTGCATTTTTATTTTTTTGCAAAATCATTTTCGATAATCTATATGTATTAGACATTTTCTTTATTACTGCGCCACATCAATTGAATAACTTACATTGATAGAGTTTGAATTAGCTAAACCTATTGCTTGGATAATGAATACCTATAAATATTAGAGTGTATCTAATGCGTGATATAAGTTTTATTAAATAGGCTAATTTCATTGAAAGTGCTAAAGCTTGTTCTTAAGCCCCCAACTGAGCCGTAAATAACATTACCTATTGACTCTGGTCTGAAGTTCAGACTCATACTCAACAATAATTCTGCAACTTGTTTTTATTTTAAATATTCCGATATCGGAATACTTCAGGGGACTCAATCAATAGCACATCTGTGCAAATTATTGATGGCGCAAATTACTGTGTTAACGAAGGAACAACTCATTGCGATCGAAAAGTTACGTGGGTGTATTCATGCTGCACAAGAATTTGTTAGTAAAACGTTCAATGCACATCATTTAGATATTCTTTTTCTGATTGGCTTAAACGGTGGTATTACCCGCAAAGAAATAAACAAAGCTTTAGCTCCTCAATCATTGACGACCACCAAACGCTATGTAGGGGATCTAACACAATATTCTTTCGATCGTGACCGGCAAAGTAAACAACGTTTACCAGGCTTTGACTTGATCCATGAAATAGAAGATGAGTTTGATAGCAAAACTAAACATTTGTATCTTAATGAACGCGGACAAGAACTGTGCGCAGTGTTAGCGAATCGCGTGTTAAATGAGCCACTTAATATTAATCAAAAAGATGAAGAACATTAAGTCGTTAAGTCGTCTATCAATTTAAACATATCTAAAATTAACCAGTAGAAATTTCAGTCTACTAACTGTTTCTGCGTTGTCCTAATAAGTTACATCCCTGTAATGATGCAATTTCGGTGCTTCCGCCAGCCATGACAGGCGATGTGAATATTTTAAATTTCTAATGAAACAAAAGTACCGTGCGCACGGTGAAAGCGCAGGGTTACATACTCAAGCCCGTAACGCCATTCCTGATCGATTTGTTGATAGTTAACTACTTTCGCAACAGCAAACAGCTCATTACTTATTATTTTCAAAACTTGATTGTTTTCTAATTCAGTCGTCGTGATAAGTTGCATACCATTTAAGGATACGTTTTTAGTTGTGCCCGTATTGGTTTCAGTATGAGGCCATGCGGTATAAAATTTTACAGGCCATTCTTTATTAATACGTTCGATAGTGCGTTTACCACAAATTTCTACAGTTTGTTTGGTTGCAGGGAATAGTGGGCTTTCACATTTTGGGCAAACATCGTCTGGGCCAATATTGTTTCCCATATTGTGTAGAGTGCTACAAAAGGGGCATTGTTGTGTGACATCTACATGTTTGTAATACTTGTTTTTTTTCGTTTGATTTTTTGTTTTAGAAGTTCTTTTTGTCTTAGTGTTTAATGACGCATCATACTCTGCGCGTTTAGCGGGATTCATCAGCACGTTGTAAGCTTCATTTACAATCGCCGCATTTTCATGGCAGCCGCCTAAATCAGGATGCATTTTAAGTTTTTGCATCATGGTTCGATAACTCGAACGTATCACCTCCTGTGGTGCATCGGGTTGAACGTGAAGGATTTGATAATAATTCTTTTGATTACTCATATCTGTCTATATAGATGTATAAAACAATTACGCACAATTGCTTGATTGATTATCGGCTAGAGATCTTCATACTTTAATGAAATATAAAGGATTTATGGACTTCAACATCATTTTTTAATCTCAGAATGAGGGCGATTATATGTCTGAAATTGAAGATGAACTTAGTAGACTTTGCTAGGTCATAAGAGTAGATTAAAAGCAATAATCAACAGAAATTCTTGCATGAGAACTTTTATTATTTACATATTTATTCTGATGTTCTCAATTGGCTCACTACAGGCCAGTATGAATTACTGTGTGCATATGGATATGCAAGATAATTCAAGCTCTAGCATGTCTGATGAACAAACCCCATGTCATTCAATGGGTGATGAAATCCCAGCAGAAGAAGAAACCGATAATTCATGTTGTGATGGTGGATGTGATACTTGTCTGAGCACACCTGCTAGTTTTGACTCACAATCCAGTAAATTTGAGCAAGCCTACACTAAAAGTTATGCCCAAAGCGTATCGTTTGCATTTCCTTCTAACCATATAAAAATTCCAACTCCTCCCCCGAATAGCTAACTCCTACTAAACCGTTTTCGGTTTAACACGTTTGTTTTTATAAGACGTAAGGAGTTACGTTCATGATATTTAGAATTTTTTTGTTGTTGATAATTTCAGCAACTATACAAGTACACGCAAGACCCGTTTCCTATCCGGGCGGATGGACTTTTTCTACGTTCAATGACGGGGATCGGTATTCTGTATTTACACATTATTCACCGACAGCCTTTTATTCCGTTGGCTATCATGCTGAATATTGGCGTGCCCAGGATTATCAAATCCATGCATTTCATGTAAATAATTTAATCAAACGTTGGAACGCAGAAGCATCACAAGGCAATTTTTATGTGAAATCAGGTGTTGGCTTTGCGCATTCAGATGAAGGTGAGTTTGATAATCGTACTGAACTAGCCGCATACACCGGGATCGCTGCAGATTGGGAAACACGAGAAGTGTTTGTTGCTTATGAAAATAGAGTTACAGATGCGGGGAACATTGCGGATAATTTTCGGCAAAAAGTTAAGTTTGGCTTTGCACCCTATGTTGCAGAGTACGGCAATTGGCACACTTGGCTAATGATGGAAGTCAGTCATGCGCCAGAGTCCGACGACAAGCTGGTTGCAACCCCATTAGTGCGTCTGTTTAAAGGCGCAAATCTATACGAAGCCGGAATAAGTGATCAAGGCGATGCGCTGATTAATTTTGTACATCGTTTTTAAGTTAGGAGATTTATATGAAGAAGTTAATTTTAATTTTGCTAATTATGTCTGTTACAACTTTTGATGTTTTGGCAACCGATACACCTGAAGTCAAAGTAGGCGAAGTGGATCCTAATGGAGAAGTTGTAAAAGTTAAAGCATTTGGATTGGTTTGTGATTTTTGTGCAAATGCAATTGAAAAAGTGTTTATGCGCAAAGATGAGGTTTCAGGGATTGATGTTAGTTTGGATAAACATCAGATTTTGATTGCATTAAAAGAAGGTCAGCAATTAGATGATGATGAAATAACAAAACTGGTAACCGATTCAGGCTACAACGTTAAAGAGATCACAAGATCATATTTAGGAGGGGTTGAATGAAACCCTCTACTGGTAATAATCACTTTCTACCTTTTTTAAGTTTGTTTACAAGTGCGGGCACATTAATTTGTTGTGCATTACCGGCCCTATTAGTCACGATAGGCGCAGGAGCTGCTTTAGCTGGGCTAGTTTCTACGGTACCGCAGCTAATATGGCTGTCTACGTATAAAATAGAAGTGTTTGCAATTGCAGGATTATTGTTGCTCGCGACAGGCTTTATTCAGTGGAAAATGAGAAACGCGCCTTGCCCGGTAGATCCGGACTTAGCAGCATCTTGTATGAGGATGAGAAGCATAAACAAATGGGTGTTTATGCTATCTCTCTTTATCTATGCTGTGGGGTTCTTTTTTGCTTTTTTAGCTGTAAAAGTTTTAAGTTAGTTACTTTTTCCAGCTGTCAAAATTACTGTCATTTTTTTCCTGGCCGTCTTCATACCCTGCGGTGTAGGCATCCGTAACACGTTGTTCTTCACGCTCAGGATGACCTAAGTAGCCCCCTTGCCAGCCAAGAATATATTCTGGGTCAACATCAGCAGCTTCCATTTTAGTTACCGCATCTCGATAAGCTTGGTCCATGATTGTCTCCTTATTATTGAATTCTAAGTTTAATGTAATTGGTTTTTTTGAAAATGATTGAATGCTTTGCCAGAGTCTAGAACATCTCTTACTTTTTTTGCAGATGCCTGCAAATCTTCTTCGATGCCTTTGTGTGTAAGCATAATGGCAGAGGAATAAATTAAACTATCTCGTGCAGGCCCTTGTTCACCTTGCAATGCTGCAACCCCTACTTTTGCTGCTTCTGCAGCAAGTTGATCGGTATCAATTTTCGCAGCCGTCTCATCACCTTGAACTTTAGCAGTGTTTAAATCAGGCAAAGGTACTGCTCGAACGTCCTGTTGAATACTTATTTGATCAGGATGGATCTCAACTTCTAAAAGTTCATTCTTGTTTTTATATTCAAAGTATTTCGATTCTTGTTTTAAAGAAGGAATTACACCTCCTTCGACTCCACGTACCAACACAGCAGAATCGAATCCAGAAAGTTTTGCCAAATGTTCATAGACAGGGGGATAAGGTTTGTGAACATATCCTGTCATTAAAGTTGTAGATTTTTTTCCTCGCACGGGTCCGATTAAAACTTCAACGGTAGTTATTACAGGACGTTTAACAATTTGAGTGCGCAAAGGAATTAAATTATGCAATGCTGGGCAAATCGTTTTTTGGTCTAAATATGCCCATCCAACTTCAGGATTATTAATTTGTGTTAATGCTTGTTGCATATCAAAATCCACATTAATTCCCGCAGCGCGTAACACTTTTCTATGAGTAGCACCATATTTTGGCCCAACAGCTTCCGCACCATGTGACACAGAAGGTAAATCGCATGCTGCAAGTACAGCGGGTATAAATGGTGAAACAGGTAGGCCGCGAGTGTAGCCATCATAGGGGTCTGCAACATCTATTACATGATCGACGTCTGCCGTTACGATATTAGATGTATCAATAATTGCTTGTAACGAGCCACCATTTTCATCCAAAGTTTCGCGTTTCATGCGCAAGGCAATTAAAAAGATTCCTGCTTGCACTGGATCGGCTGAGCCATTCAAGATATGGCTCATCGCATCTCGTGCTTCTTCAAACGAGATGTCTTTACTGTATTCTGGTCCAGTTGCTACACGTTGTATATAAGAACGCATGGCAAGTTTGGCATCCGGGTTAATTTCTTGTGCTGCTGCTGACATGAATCGAATAATGCCACTTTAGATGAGATCTGGCAGGATACAAAAGGTGGTATTTGCCTCAATATATCCCTATCGAGAGAACAATTTTTAATTTATTTCTAATAATCCCTTACTTGTACTGATTATATTAAGGGTTATTCGTTCTAATTCGGCGATTCGCGTATCATCATTATTACTGAATTATCCTTAATGACCGAAATATGGAGTCCCTATGTCTGCACAAGATGAAATGGATTTTAATAGTGGCATGATGGCTTTTGAAGCCAAACACTTTTCCCGTGCTATGCAAATTCTTTCCCCAATTGCAGAAAAAGGTAATACAGATGCTATGCATCGATGTGCCATCATGTATCAAAATGGACTTGGGGTTGCGGTTAATAAAGAAGCAGCTTTTAAGTGGATGCAAAAAGCTGCAGAAATGGGGCATGAGCTTGCACAACATGGCTTAGGGTTTATGTACATGGAAGGAGATTGCGCCGAGCAAAATGGTGAGCTCGCTGTGAAGTGGTTTACTGCGGCAGCCGAACAAGGCTTACAGGGCTCACAAACTACTCTTGCTATGATGTATGAGCAAGGTACTGCCGGAATACCAAAAGATCCTGAAAAAGCAAAACAATGGTATTCCAAAGCCGGTTTTTCACCAGAAGAGATTTAGAAAGAAGAGATATAAAAGAAGAGATTCAAAAGAAAAAATATAAGATATGCGTCCTGCTCATTTGTTAACAGTTTTAGAAAAAGAATTTCAAGGTGCTGCTTCAGGACATCACACCCCAGTGATGTTGTGGGGGCCTCCCGGTGTAGGAAAATCGCAAATGGTTTCTCAGGTTGCGCAAAAAAACAATGTAGAAGTGATTGATATTCGATTATCACAAATGGAACCAAGTGATCTAAGAGGTATACCTTTCAGAGAAAATGGTTCTGTGGAATGGGCTATTCCTGCGATGTTGCCAAATGAAGAACGTCACGGCAAAAATGGAATTTTATTTTTAGATGAAATCACTTCAGCTGCACCAAGTGTTTCTGCAGCTGCTTATCAACTAATTCTTGACCGTCGGCTCGGTCAATATCTTGTTCCCCAAGGTTGGGCAATATTTGCTGCAGGTAATCGACAGGGGGATCGCGGAGTTACTTATACGATGCCTGCACCCCTGGCAAACCGATTTTCACATTTTGAAGTGGATTTAAATTTAGATGATTGGGTTGCGTGGGCATATTCAAATAATATTGATGAACGAATCATTGCGTTTTTGCGTTTTCGACCCGACTTATTATTTGATTTTGATCCTGCGCATAATCCTGTTGCATTTCCTTCACCCCGTTCCTGGGAATTTGCACACCGTGCGCTACAAAAATTTTCTGAGCGCCCCGATTTATTAACTGGTGCGTTACAAGCTTGTGTAGGTCCTGCTGCAGGTGTTGAATTAAACGCATTTATTTCTAATCTTGACCAAATGCCAGATCTCGAAGCGATTGTACGAGGTGAAGAAATAGCAGCTCCACAAGAAATTGATTTGCAGTATGCCGTTGCATCGGCATTAGTAGGTCACGCGATCAGGGCAAAAAAATCTGATGATCCGTCTGTGGTGCAAGGCAATATCCTTAAATATGCAAATCAGTTTCCGCAACGTGAAATGGGTGTGATGATGGTTTCTGATATGCACAGAGCGATAGGTGAAGATTTATTTGGATTACCCGAGTTTGCAATTTGGGCAGATAAGATTGCAGATATCATGATTTTCGATCATGCCTGATTAAAATAAACCAGAGCCACTTTGGTTTTATATGTTGTGCTCTAAATGTCTAAATCTGATATTCAAAATAAACTTGCGGCGGCACGAACGCGATTAATTCTAGATAAACCTTTTTTAGGCGCATTAGTTTTGCGTCTTCCATTAGTTGCAGCTGATCCAACATGGTGTAAAGGTGCAACAACGGATGCTAAAAAGTTGTATTACAGCCAGGACTATATTGACGCTCTTGATATTCAACAAACTCAATTTGTATTAGCTAAACAAGCATTGCACTGTGCACTTTCACATTTCGCACGCAGACAACATCGTATTAAACATCGATGGGATTTAGCTTGCGACTACGCTGTAAACCCACTACTTATTAATGATGGGTTAAAAGCACCACCCGAAACACTGGTTGATGATGGGTATGAAGGTATGACTGCTGAGGAAATTTACCATTACATCGGTGATTTGGATAATGAGGATTCTGAATTTGATAAACAAGATGAGAATAATCAAGATGATGAACCTAATCAAAACGGAGATGCGCAAAATTCTTCAAATGGTTCTGCCCAGCAATCTGAGTCACTATCATCAAGCTCATCAAATGATATAGATAATAATGAAGAAAACGATAAACAAGAATTAGCACCGCAACCTGCAGAATTAAGTCCACAAGAGCAAGAAGAACTCTCTATTCAATGGCAACAACGCCTTGCAGGGGCTGCCCAACAAGCAATGCAAGCAGGGAAAATGGGTGGTGCTATGCAACGTATGATTGATTTTATGTTGCAACCTAAGCTGCCATGGCGAATGTTATTGGCGCGCTATATGACTGCAAGTGCACGCGATGATTACAGCTATGCTCGACCATCTTCGCGACGTGGTGATCCAGCTATTTTTCCAAGTTTACGCAGTGCACAAATTGATATTGCGGTCGGAATCGATATTAGTGGTTCAGTGGATGACAAAGAAATGAGTGAGTTTCTCTCAGAAGTAAATGCGATCAAAGGTAATATGCGTGCCAGAATTACATTATTGCCGTGTGATGCAAAACTTGCTGAAGGGGCACCATGGATATTTGAGCCTTGGGAAGAAATTAATTTACCGAAGTCTTTAAAGGGTGGGGGTGGAACAGATTTTTGTCCAGTATTTGAGTGGTTGGATTTTCAAGATCAAAATCCAGACTTGCTTGTATACTTTACAGATTGCAAAGGTTCTTTTCCTAAAGTTGTACCAAGTTATCCTGTGATCTGGTTAGTTAAAGGTAAAGATGATGTTCCATGGGGGCAAAGAGTTCAACTTAATTAGAGCTTCTTTTGTGATTTGATAACGAAGCTTAAATGTTCACTAAAAATTATTAGCAATGCAGCTCTCTAGTGAAGATCAATTGCGTCTGAATGTTTTGGTTGCTCAGCCATTGCAAGCTGTTCGTATTGATGAATCTCGAATGTGTGTGCATGTGTTATCGGAGAAAGGCGATGCAAGTGTGCAACTTAATCCTACTTGTAAAGATGAAAGATATATTCGTTTAGTACGCCAGTTTTTATCAACACATTATTTGGGCTCGCCTGGTGGCTATCCTGTTTTTTTACGTCGTTGGACGCGAATGGGGCAGGCGCGTGATGATAGTTTAGAAAAATTATTATTAATAGGAGAACCAGAAGCTGTAGCTGCAGTAGTACATGCCTCAGGATTAACGGACGAATTAGCTAGACGCGCGTGGTGGTCCAGTGCTACCGCTGAAAATGCTCGACGTATGCTAGAGAAAGAATGTGTTGTAAACGGTGAAATGGGAAAAGAACTAGCGCAATTTTTAATTGAGTTTTTACCATTTGAGGAACAACAAAAATCAATTATTGATAGTGTTCGTCTGGTGCTACAGCCTGGTTTAATTAGCAATGAAGTGCGAGAAGAAATTTGGAAAAGGGGCAAGCGGAAAAATACTTACTATGTAGGATTTTTACAGCAAACCCCAAATGATTTGCCTATTGAAATGCCAGCACATAAACAATGGCAATTGCTAAACGAAAAATTACAGTCGGAAGTTAATCAGGGAAATGAAATTGCTGAACTATTGATTTTAGTGTTAAGCCCAAGCGGTCAGGCTTTTTTGCAAATTGCGGAGCTTGTTTTAAATAAACCTAATGACCAGGATGCCGTTGCAATAATACTGAACAGCATAGGACAGTATTTTAATAAGTTTAATGCTGGTCATTGCAAATGGCGTGATATTCATGAGTTAGCAGCTTATGCGAATGACAGCTATCATACTCATGAAGAGGTTCGGAAGATTCTAGTAATAGATAATTCATTAGAATCTAAGCTAAAAGCATTATTCATTTTATCGATGATATCTGAAACACTCGTAGACCCAATTTTTGGTATGACTGATGCCATAGGTTCTGTGATGAGAAAAAAGATCCAGCATGTTGTAAATCCCATCACAGAAAATATGCAGTTGCTTAGATAAAAATATACCCATGGACTATTTGCCCCTATTTCTTGATATTAAAAATAAGCCTTGTTTGATCGTTGGAGGAGGTGTCATAGCGGAGCGAAAAGTCTCCATTCTTTCACGTGCTCAAGCAAAAATTACCTTAATCGCACCAGAGATCACTCAGGAAATTCAACATAAGTGCAATGAAAGCAAACTGGATTGGCAGCAAAAAGAATTTGAAGCAAATGATTTGCAAGACTTTCAAATTGTGATTGCAGCAACAGATAACCACAAAGTAAATTTAGAAGTAGCAGAACTTTGTAGAAAGAAAAATATTTTAGTTAATACCGCTGACGATAGTAAAAATTGCGACTTTATATTGCCATCAATAATTGATCGTTCTCCTGTTCAAATCGCTGTTTCAACAGGTGGCGCGTCTCCTGTGCTTGCAAGAATGTTGCGTACTAAATTAGAAAATTGCACGCCTGCATCTTATGGAAGCTTAGCTAAGCTCATCGAAGACAATCGCGTCAAAGTTAAAGAAAAATTATCTACTATTGATAAAAGAAGAAAGTTTTGGGAAAAAGTATTACAAGGACCAATTGCAGAGTTGGTGTTTGCAAACCAATTAACTGCAGCTCAAAAATTATTAGAAGACACAATTAGTCAAGCTGATAATAACGAACTACCTCAAGGTGAAGTGTATTTAGTAGGTGCTGGGCCAGGAGACCCTGACCTTTTAACATTCCGAGCATTGCGCTTAATGCAACAGGCAGATGTTGTGGTTTATGATCGTTTGGTGTCTCAAGAAATTATGGACTTAGTAAGAAAAGATGCTGAGCATATTTATGCAGGCAAAGAGCGCTCACAACACACACTACAACAAGAAACGATAAATGAACTTTTGGTGCGTTTAGCTAAAGAGGGAAAACGGGTATTGCGGCTAAAGGGGGGCGATCCATTCATCTTTGGTCGTGGCGGAGAAGAAATTGCATCTCTTATAGACGAGAACATTCCATTTCAAATTGTTCCAGGTATTACCGCAGCTGTGGGTTGTGCGGCGTATGCAGGTATACCCTTAACACATCGTGAATATTCTCAGGCAGCCATATTTGCTACGGGGCACCTTAAGGATGGTACCGTAGATTTGAATTGGGAAATGTTAGCTCATTCTAATCAGACTTTAGTTTTTTACATGGGCTTACATGGGCTTGAAATAATTTGTGATAATTTAGTAAAGCATGGTCTTAGTAGTGACACACCTGCTGCATTAGTGATGCAAGGTACGACTGAAAATCAAAGAAATATTATTGGAACTATTGAAACTCTACCAGGGCTTGTTGAAAGGCATGATGTTAAACCACCCACTTTGGTTATTATTGGTGAAGTTGTGAAACTTCATGAAAAGTTAAACTGGTTTAAACCAGAAGAAGATATAACCGCAGGAGCTGTGAAAGCATTTGGTGCAAAAACATAATTAAGTATTTTAATTATCAGATATTGCACTTTCTTTTATATTAATTTTACCGTTCTTTACTTGAATAAAGCCATCTTGCTTTAAGTCGTGGATAACACGGCTTACTGTTTCGCGTGAAGAAGCTACAAGGTTGGCAATATCTTTGTGTGTTAATCCTTTTACAATCCTTCGTCCATCAATATTAATAGAATGATCCAGTAGCGCGCGTACAACCCTTCGATGAACATTATTAAGTGCAAAATTCTCTAAATCGTTTGTTAATTTTTTAATGGTTGTTGCCATGCTGAGCACAATTTTTTGTGCAGCTTTTGGGTTGTTACTGTAGAACTCGATAAAATCGTTTTTATTAATTATTAAGACTTTGCATTTGTTTTTTGCAAGAATACTAGCTGTTCTAGGGGTATTACAAAATAATGCAAGCTCTCCAAATGTATCGCCTTCGTTAATTTCATTTAGTGTAACTTCTCTTCCCTGTTCGTTTTCTATATATACACGAACGCTGCCTTCTAAAATAAAATATACAGAAGTAGACTCATCACCTTCAGTCAAAATGATTGTGTTTTTTGCATAATTTTTAATACGCAATTTGTTTGATAAAGGCTCTAGTTCTTCCTTGGAAAACTCTAGAAAAAAGGGTATTTGTTGGAGAGCATTTAATTTAGTATTCATAATTCGAATTCTTAGTGAGTAAAATTATTTAACGCAAGATCAACCACAGAATGAACCTGAGAGTTGAAAGAATCTAAAGTTGAAGGTGTTAAATACAAGCTGCCATTTTCAGTCCAAGAGTCAGATAATAAATGGCGAGTATTTCTCTCTATAACTGCTTCTGAATTGCAATTATAAACTACAAGCGAACTTGAATGAGTCCAGTTAGTAATTGACTTAGCAACTCGTACGCTGGCCACATAGTCTGCTTCATATACATCACAGTGTTCAGAATCTAAACTATTTAAGTCGTCAGAGTCTGTTGGAGGACTAAGCAGTACAAAGTTAGTTTTATAAGCTTGAAAAGCCGAATCTGCTAGAGCATTTTTATATAAATTTACAATATTGCTGTTGATAATTTTTTTATTATTTGTAGTTTTATGGGGAAGAGTTGGTATATACGCATATACGACTACCTTTTTTTCCTTAGGAATAAACTCTTTTTTATAATAACCAGGCTCCGCTAATTTGCTCTGTGGTATTGGGGCACTTTCGTTTTTATCGGGTTTGCAAAATAACTCCTCTCTAACGGAGCCATTTATGCTTTCTAATGTTTGAGGTTTGACACCTTTGTTAGAGTAAATCGAGCAATTTATTTGATCTTCATTGTTTTCAATTGGCGTAGGGTTTGATTCTATTATATCAATAATCTGTTGCCGTACAGGATTATACTCTGCGTATAAATTTTCATAAGTACTTAATGCTTGATCAGAGATTACTTTATCGAGTTTAGTAAGTAGATTTTTATTTGCTTCGATTAGAATTCTATTCTTATTTGTATAATTCCTTATTTGTTCATTCTTGATATTTAACTCATCCTCTACTAATAGAAATCTTTTTCTTATATCTTCTTGTTGTGCGATAAGTTTTTTATTTTGTGCTTCTAATGTGTTAAGAGTTTCTATTTGAGATTTGTACTTTAGTGTTAGTTGATTTTGTAAATATTTTTGTGTGTTAAGTTCGTTATTTAAAGCGCTGATCATTTTGTTGAAAGTATCAACACTGTAGTTCCTGCTATTTCTAGCAGCTAAATTGGATTCATTAACGTTAAACCGGTAAGTATCATTAGTTTTAATTGTTAGTGAATTTTTATTATTAGAAGTCTTATCATGGTTATCTTTAGAATTTTGACTGGCTTTTGAGAATATATAATTAGTATTTGTCTTTTCTGTTCCTATATAGAATGCAATAAAAACAACGCAAAATATTGAAATTGCATAGGTAAAAATCGGAAGAAATGAACTTTTTAATTTGAATGAAAAGTCAGAAAAAATTTTTATTTTTGTTACTGAATTATTTTGCTTAAGAGATACGCTATAGATTTTGAGAGATTTGTGAATATTTTTTAAACGATGCTTGCCTTTATAGCAATATTTATAAGGTAATTTGCGGTGAACATGGTTGAATAGGGTTTCGGAAAAAATTATTTCTCCTGGTTTTGCAAAAGCTTCTAACCGTTTAGCAATGTTTACACAATTACCAAATGCTTCTCCATTGTCAATTAGCACTTCACCACAATTAATACCAATTCTTAATTTAAATTTTTCATTGCTCGAGAGAGTCTCATTGTGTTCAGATGAGATAGATTGAATATCTATCGCGCATTGAAGTGCATTAGAAGTCGATGTAAATGTTGCAAGAAGACTGTCACCTTCAGTTCTATGGATCACACCACAATGGTGACGAATTATGTTAGATATGAGTGAATATCGCGCACATAAATTCGCGTGAGTACGGTCTTCATTTTTTTCTGTCAATCGAGCGTACTCAGCAACATCTGCAAACAGAATCGTTTTTAATTCACGATGAGTAGATCCTTGTGGAGCCCCATTCACGTTAATCATTCTCTTTTTGTTCTGTTTATATTATTTGTATCATAGCACTAGGTGCTTGTTTTATATAATTAAATTTCTGTTTAGAGCCAATAATATTAGTGCGGAACACTTTATAAACTATTTATATAAATTTTATTTATATAAATAGTTTATTTCCATTTATCATATTAAATTTGATGGAAGTCATAGTTAAATATCCCTTCGATATGTAATTCATATCTTATCGAATTCGCTTCAATTAAATACCGTTTTCCTCGTTTATACAAAATCAAGCATCACTAAAATTGTGTAGTAAATATCACAATTGATTCGTATGTATTTTCACTGATGCATATTCTTTATTTCGATTAAATATTTCCACTGCAAACATAAACAAACGCGTTAAGCGTTTATTGGAAAGTACGTGGTAAAAATATCTAATAAAATAATTTCTAGCTTATTTGTAAGCGCACTGACTTTTTTATTAATTCAGCCGACTTCTGCTGAATTACAAACACATTCAGAAAATAAAGTATTAAATATAGAAATTGCATATATATTAAATGGAGAAACTTTTTCTTGTAACGAGGATTATTACTCACGCTCAAGATTTGATTATAAGTTTCACTATGTGTCCAGCATGAGATTCACGCTTTCCGACAAAGATTGTTTGCAAAACTTTTCGCGGTCATTTGAAAAAGAAATCTATGGTTCAAGTGACTAAGCAAAGCTTGGGGAAACTAACTTTAAACATAAGTCGGAGAGATAAAAAATGAAGAAAATTGGAATTTTATTTGGAGCACTATTTATCATCACTCCTTTAACAGTGACTGCCGGTGTCGGGGGAGGGAATGCAAATTCAAACTGGACGATCTACGGATGGCAAAACTATTCATGGGAATTCGTTGATAACGACGCGCGAGAATTCGATCGTATTAAGGCGAATGCGGCTAATATAGGATTTGCAGCAACACTAAATACGGGTGTCTCCGTTGGCGGGACAGCTGTAAAAGCAAATGTCCAGTGTGAGCAATTTACATTTTATAATGAATTTGCAGGTGGAGGTGGTTGGTGTAACCGTAACTCTAAGTTAAGTCTTTCAGGTCCCTGGGGTGAAGTCGGTTTCGCTATCTGGTTGTTACCATTTAACGAAATGGTCGCACAGTGGGTGGACCCATTCTATGACGCAGGTGCAGATTCTCACACCTCGATAATGGGTACTCACGGTCTATCCGGTAACTTTTTTAATGGTGGCACATTTGATGACACAACTTTTGGAGGGGACTTCGACTATTCAAATTACGCCGACTATGAAACCAGCTTTAACCGACGTCAGGAAAACTTGATTCATTGGTGGAGTCCTAATTGGAATGGTTTCAATGCTCGTTTTGCAATTACTGCAGGGTTGCGTGATGAAACAGCGGGTCCAGATGGAGACCTAGATCCACAAATCATCTCAACGGGAATTTCATACACGACTGACATTGGTAATGACAACCTCTGGCTTGCATTAACCTATGAAGAGCATGATGAATGGACTGCTGAAGCGAACAACCGTACTGCAGCTTTCGTAGCGGATCCTCCTAATACAGATGCTACAGAGCCTGGCGCACAATTATCAGGTGCACCAGCGGATGGTACAGGTAGATGCTCAGACTCCGATGACGATGCTTGGCGTATAGCAGGACGTTATATAAAGGATTGGGGTAACGGACATTCCACTCAAATTTCGGCAATGTATGAGGAACTTTCATGGGAAACCGACTGTGACTTTGAGACTGTGTTCGAAGATCTTGAAGTGGATCATTGGATGATTTCTGGTAAGCACAACTTTCCGGGTCCATTAGACTTTCGGTTCTCATACATGGATGCAGACGAGTATGACTGCGGTGCTGGAGCAACCGCATGTGTTGAAGATGACTCTGATGCAATTGCATACAACATTGGTCTCTTCTATACGATGCCTGCTGGCACAGAACTTCGTTTAACCTATTCTGAAGTGGACAACGAGGATAATGGTACGTATGACTTTGGTATTAAAGGCGCCGGCAATGCAAGAGGTGAAGACGTCGACATGATTGCACTCGGTATGGTTCAGTGGTTCTAACTAAACTATAGCGTTAAGAATACTCCTCATAATAACTACAATATAGGAATTTACTCGAGCACTAACCGGGCTTTATTCAAAGCCCGGTTTTTTTGTGCCCTGAACTCATTTAAAGCTTGATAGAATTGCAGTCAATAAAACAAATGACTGTAATGATGAGCAACTATAAAAGCATTTATTTAATTATATTTATTCTATCCATCTCGAATGTATCAGCAGTCGAGTTAGAGCTTTACGTGGAAGATATACACCTTCCAGTCCTTGTTACTCATAATGATGAAGGCACTAATTTTGTAGTCGAAAAAACAGGTAAAGTGTTTTCTTATGATAAGAATTTCAAAAATAAACAATTATTTTTAGATGCTACATCTATTGTAACTACATGGGGTAGTGAACAGGGTTTGTTGTCCATTGCATTTCATCCAAAATATTCTAAAAACGGATTTGTATATATTTTTTACACTGCAAAGAATGGTGATAACACATTAGCGCGTCTCACGGTTGATCCAGCTAATTCAAAACAAGTTGATTTAAATAGTCTCGAGGTGCTTATTGCCCAAAAAGATCCTGCGTCAAATCATAATGGAGGTATGCTGACATTTGGTAAGGATGGATATTTATATTTGGGAATCGGTGATGGAGGTCGTGGAGGAGACCCTTGGAATAATGCACAAAATCTAGAAACGTTTTTAGGGAAAATGTTACGTATAGATGTGGATGATAATTCTGGTTATTCCATTCCCGACGACAACCCATTCGTTGACCAAAAAAATGTTTTACCTGAAATTTGGGCATATGGTCTACGCAATCCATGGCGCCATTCCTTTGATCGTGAAACAGGTGATTTATGGATTGCAGATGTTGGTCAAAACAAATGGGAAGAGATTCATTGGCAATCTGCTGAAAGTAAAGGTGGAGAAAACTATGGTTGGCGGTTAATGGAAGGTAACCATTGTTTCCAACCAAGAAAAAACTGTGATGATGGTAATCTGATCAAACCCGTTGCTGAATATTCACATAAACATGGCTGTTCTGTAACGGGTGGATACGTATATCGTGGTCAAGAAATTAAAGAACTATATGGTAAATATATATTTGGTGATTTTTGTACAGGGACAATTTGGATGATAGATGAAAATAATAGTTTTTTAATACAAGAGTTAATGAAGACTAATATCAAGATCAGTTCATTTGGCGAAGATATAAAGGGTGAACTTTATGTGTTGGATTACAGTGGCAAAATTTTTAAATTTGTTCCGTAATAGTTAGGTATTAATATACCTATGGGTCTTTTCAATACAACTTCAGCAACAAAATTGAATGCCGGGATGCCTGCACCGTCTTTCGAGTTAGCAGACCAAACGGGTAAAACTCATAAGCTAAGGGATTATTTGGGGAAGTGGGTAGTGCTTTATTTTTATCCCAAAGATGACACCCCAGGCTGCACGAAAGAAGCATGTGCATTCAGAGATGATATTGCTGCTTTGCAAAGTTTAGATGTACAAGTATTTGGAGTGAGTGTAGACACTGTTAAAAGTCATGCTGAGTTTGCAGAAAAATATAGTTTACAGTTTCCTTTATTAGCAGACACTGGTGGAGAGTTAGCCAATAGTTATGGTTCTTTAACCAAATTTGGACCGTTGAAACTTGCTAAACGCCATACATTTATTATCGATCCTGAAGGTAAGTTAGCGAAGATTTATCGTAGTGTGAGCCCAACTTCGCACAGTGATCAAATTATTGCTGATATCAAACAACTGCAAAACTAAACGCTTTCTTTTGTTATAATCTCACGTTACAACCTCGCTTAAGGTGTCCTTGCCCATAAATCTATAATAATTTTGGGCCAAGGGTGAAACAGGGAAATCTGTGAAAAGCAGATGCTGCCCCCGCAACGGTGATTGAGTTAGGTAGTTCAAAAAACCACTGTGTTTTCTAACATGGGAAGGTGAAATACCTAGTCTTTAGACAGCTCTTTAGCCCGGAGACCGGCCTTATGTGACTCAGAAAGTTGCGGCGGGCGACTCTGGCTGAAGTTCGCATACACAAGTTTACTTGTGTGCTTCGCAGTGTGTCCGTCATTAAAAATTAATTAAGGGGCACAAAATGCATTACATAATTCAATTATTAATTCTTATTCTTTTTACTAGTAATGTGGTGGTTGCAGCCGATGATGATGTAGTCATTATAAGTGCATCCAGAGTATCAGTTCCTGAGAAAGAAGTCGGTGGTTCTATAACCATTATCAATAGAGAAGAAATAGAAAAAAGTAATGCTTTAACCTTAGTTGATCTATTGCGTGTTGTGCCGGGAGTTGCAATTAGTCAATCGGGCCCACTTGGTTCACTTACGCAAGTACGTATCAGGGGTGCAGAAGCTAATCATGTGCTTGTCTTGATTGATGGCGTTGAAGCGAATGACCCGGCCACTGGATCAGAATTCAATTTTGCAAACTTATCTCCCGACAGTATTGATAAAATTGAAGTTATGCGCGGATCACAAAGCTCGGTATGGGGTAGCGATGCGTTAGCAGGCGTAATCAATATAACAACGCGAACCGGAGGTAGCGATACCTCTTTTACAAGTATTGCTGAACTAGGTTCACATGATTTTATTCGAAGTTCAGCATCAGCATCAGGGGGTTCAGACAAATTAAGATTTTACATACAAGGTACATACTTGGATACGAGTGGTGAAAATATTTCTGAACAGGGAACTGAAAATGATGGGTATGACCAGTCTGAATTAATATTCAATACTCAATATAGAATTAAACCGGAGTTATCTTTCGGTTTGAATGCACGCTATATCGACTCTTCTAATGAATTTGATGATGGGACGTTTGGTTCACCCATTGATGCAGATAATAGTTCGGATGTAAATCAATTCTATGGATCCTCCTATTTAAAATATTCTTTATTTGAAAATCGCTGGAACCAAAAGCTAAGCTTGAGCCTTACCGATACACGTAATCAAAATCAAGATGTTTTCGGTAAAAGAAAAACAGAAGGGGAGAGACTGAAGTTTGATTATTTGTCCGAGTTTGTATTGGACACGAAGTTGCTATCTAACGAGCAACATAGGTTTTTATTTTCTATTGAACAAGAACAAGAACGTTTTAAACAAAGAGGGCCTATTTCATTTGGTGATCCGAATCAAAACCAAGATCTCACAAACATAGGATTCACGACAGAATACCGATTAAGTATCTCAGACCAGTTATTTCTCTCGGCTTCTTTGAGGAAAGATGATAATGATGAGTTTGAAGACAGCGATACGGTTCGATTTACTGGTGCGTATAATATAGTGAGTACAGGTACAAAATTGCGTGCTTCCTATGCTACGGGGATTAAAAATCCAAGCTTTACCGAAGTATTTGGCTTTTTTGCCGGATCATTTGTTGGTAATCCGAATTTAAAACCAGAAAAATCTGAGTCCTGGGAGTTGGGTTTCGACCAATCATTATTGGCTGATGCCATGCACTTGGGCGCGACTTTATTTTGGGAAGACCTAAAAGACGAAATTACTACAGTTTTCTTTCCAGTGAACACAGCCATTAATTTGGATGGCAGAAGTGAACGCAACGGGATTGAATTTTATTTTGACGCTAAGTTGGGGAGTCAACTCGATATACGAGGGGCGTATACTTATACAGATTCTACGGTACCGGATGCTAATGGTATACAAGTCCGTGAAATTCGAAGACCCAAAACCGTAGCCAGTTTGCAATTGAATTATAAATCGTTATCTGGAAAAGCAAATTTGAACTCATCATTAAGTTATGTAGACGAACAAAACGATTTAGATTTTGCTACATTTCCGGCAGGTGAAGTTACGCTAGATGATTATTATTTACTTAATTTAAGCGGATCCTATAACGTGACTGATAATTTAAATGTATACATGCGAGTGAATAATTTATTTGATGAATCTTATCAAGATGTATATGGGTTTGAAACGCTTGGGCAAACAGTATATGCAGGGCTTAAGGTGAAATTGTAATGCCAAATCGGTTAACTAAAATATATACCAAGACAGGAGACAAAGGGGATACGGGATTATCTACTGGTTTGCGAGTACGAAAAGATTGCCCACAAATTCAAGCAATTGGTGATGTTGATGAACTCAATTCGGTGTTAGGCATGGTTATGACTCATGACATACCGAAAGAAATGCAAGGCATTATTGTAGAAATTCAATATCAATTATTTAATTTGGGAGCTGAATTAAATAATGCTGAGTTAAGTTTTATGAATAAAGATATTGTTAATAAACTAGAAAATAATATAGATGAATTTAATCAGTCATTACCACCGTTAAAAAATTTTATTTTACCAGGAGGTGGGCCTGCTGCGGCAACTTGTCATCTCGCGCGTGCTGTATGTCGCCGGGCTGAACGTAGTGTTGTTATGCTAAATGAAGACAATGAGCTGAATCCGCAGTTGCAAGTTTATTTAAACAGACTGTCAGACTTCCTGTTTGTGGCATGTAGAGTGTTCGCAAAACATGCTGGTGAAAAAGAGACGCTATGGTCAAAATAAACTCTTACTTAGGCAATAATTGCTAGTATTAATATGGTTTAAGCAAGGTAAAGTATTGTTTGAGTTAGAATAACAATCTATTCACATAACATATATTCGGGTAGTAAAATAAATGTATCAATACTTGTTTATAAAGCATGAATAGCAGACAAACTGAAGAAGCAGAAAATCTAACTGTAGCAGTGTTATTTGCTGATATATTTGAATACAGCAAACATACAGAGCTTTATGAAACAGAAACCCATCAAAATTTACAAACAGTATTAGAGCGAGCTCGCTCACTCGTTAATAAAAATTCAGGCCATGTTTCTCGAGCACATGGAGATAGCATTTTAGCAACTTTCTCAAACCCGCTTGATGCAGTTTATTGTGCTGTTGAAATACATGCAGCGACAACACGCCATAATTTTAATATTTTAGAAAAACATCAACTGAAGTTTCGTATTGGCATTAATTTTGGCCAAGTAATTTATGATAATGATAATCAGCCATATGGAAATACTGTTAATGTTGCAGCGAGGCTGGAAAAAATGGCCAACCCGGGTGATACCGTAATTTCAGAACATGTTTATAGTGAGTTAGATGAATCAATTCCTTTTGCTTGCTGCTACTTGGGTAATGCAAAACTAAATAATATCGAAAATTCAGTAAAGACATTTAAAGTTATACAGCATAAAAGAATAAGCGACCGATGGTTTGATGTGACAAAACGGGTTTTTCAGCTTGAAGCATCTAAAGCTAATGTTTTTTTTGGTGTAGCGATGACTTTGATGATCGTATCAATATTGACACTTATCACTGCATTAGGTTTATTTAATGTATTTGAAGATAACTATATTGCGATTAAGACGAGCCCTTATTATGTAGAACCTATCATTGAAGAAGTAGATGTCGAGCACAAGGATAAAAACCGAGCTTACTTATATTTAATTTCGATAGCTGAAGACAGCATTATCGATAATGATTTTGAACGAGCACAAGAATATTTAGATAAAGCAATTGCTATTTTTCCCGATAAGTCAGAAGCCTATAAAAAGAAAATTGAAATACTAGAAATCAAGCAAAAGAATCTAGTTGATTACGATAATATTTAGCTCGCACGCAAGCCTTTAGAAACAGAAATTTTAGTTGCGTAGTAACAGGGATATAACGCACTCAATATTCCTATTGCAATTGAAATGAGTCCTCCCGCCATAAGTAAATTCGGAGTTACTGCAAAAGTAAATGCAACTTGGCTAAAACTTTGAGGATTAACACTGGAGACTTGTTGCCCATTAAATAACAAGTACGCAATAAGTAAACCAATTGCGCCTCCAATAATGGAAATAATTATCGACTCTAGCAAAATAGCACCGATGATGGCGCTTGAATTGAAACCTAATGCACGTTGAACCGCAATTTCACGTACTCGACTAACAATTGCATTGTAAGCGGTGACCAAGGCAGACACGATGGCACCTAAAGCCATTAAAATACCGACTATAATTCCTATTGTTTTGGTGAGACGAGTAAAAAATTCTGATTGTTCGGAATAATATTCTTTTTCAGATGAAATACGTGTTGTTAAATTTGGATTTGTGTTTAACCAATTTTCTAAGTTTGATCTTGCATTAGGGGATTCGTCTAAAACTATTCTAACAGTTGACCAATATTCAGCTCGATTGTATGCGGACATCATAATGGGTGCATCCGCCCAAATTTCAGATTCCGTAATACTTCCTTCAGCCTCCATGATGCCTACTATTGTCCACTCATTTGTTCCCCAAGTATGAGTGCTGCCAACATCTAAACCTATAAATTGTTTTGCGGCTTGTTTTCCAATAATAACCTCGTTTAAACCTGTCTTGAACATTCTTCCTTCGATTATTTTTATATTTCCTCGTACATCAAATGCCTGTTGTTTAACTCCACGTAAGGATAAATTGGCGTCTGTTCCAAAAGGTTTAATGGGTGCATTTATCCATACAAGTGTTTCGGGAGACATGATGGGGCCATTCTCGTTACGTTTAATTCCTTCAGCTTGCTGCATACTTAAATATTCTTCAGTTGAAAAATATCCCTCTATCTCACTATTTGCGAATCCTCTGAAAACAATCATTAAATTGTCTGATGCTGTATTTTGCATGGTTGAATAAAAGCCTGATGCTATGGAGAGCAATCCTGTAAAAACTACTACAGTTCCAATCACACCTATTAATGCGGTAAGCGTTGAGGATTTACGGCTAGCGATACTGCGAAGATTGATGCTCGTTAAACTTAGTACACAATTAAGTAAATTCATATTTAGCCCTAATTAATTGCACGCAATGCTTGAACTTTGTCCATGCGTAAAATCAAAATTACGGGGATTAAACCTATGATGAATCCAAATAAGCCAGCCAATCCCAATCCTTTCCAAGCTACTAGAATAGGCATATGAAAAATAGGAAGCAGCCCGTTTGTGGGATCACCAAACATACTGCATGCAAGCCAGGCAAGCACGATACCAATACTACTACCGATTAGCGCAACAACCACGCTCTCGATTATGCTTATTGTTGCAATAAAACGTGGTGAAAACCCAATAACAGACATCACTGCGATATCACTCATGTGTTCTTTGATACCTTGAGTCATTGCGCTGCCCGTTACTGCAAGAAGCGTAATAAAAACTACTCCAAGAATGGACAAAAAAATTGCTTGGATATCACCTATTTGATTAATAAATCCTCTTGTAAATGATTTCTCGGGTGATGTTTTGGTTTCGTTATCAGAGTTCTCAAAAAAATCATCAATTCTGTTACTAATTGTGTCGAGCTGTTTTGCATCTTCACCTTGTATAGTAAACCAACCCACTTGATCATTTCCCCAGGCACGCGCTTCATCAAAATATTTATGATGGAATAGCATGCCCTGCATATTTACATTTTTGTTTTTAGTTGTTGCAATACCACGTATATTAAATTCCCAATCATTATTCCATTGTTTGTTTTCCCAAATTGTTGTGGTCAAAGTGATACGATCTCCCACTTCCCATCCAAAACGTTCCGCAATTGTGTCACCAATTAGTGCGCCTTCTCTATCTTTAGTCCAAGCTTGTATATGTTCTTTATCAATCTCAAATTCTCCTTCACGCATCGCTAAGTAATCTTCAGGATGTACGGCATACTGAGGAAATGTATTTTTTCGATCTTGATAATAGCCACCAAACCATGATGCTTCGCTTACTCTTAAAACACCAGGAACATTAAGTATTTTGTGTTTATAAGAAATTGGCATCGTATTGAACGTAGAAATCTTATTTACAACTATCATGCGGTCGACACCAGAGGCATCAACCCCACCAATAAAACCTTGTTTGATGGCAGAGAGGTAAGCAAATAAAAAGAATGCAATTGAAAGAGCAGCTAAAATGAATATAAAACGAACTTTCTTAGTTAATATATCTGCAAAAATAAGAGGCAAGAATTTCATTATTGCAAAGCCTTTGTCGAAACTTTCCCTTCATTCAAATACAAAGTTCTTTTTGCAGAAGCAGCCGCATGTGGATCATGTGTAACCATTATGATGGTCTTGTTATGTTCAGAGTTTAATCCTTGTAGTAGTTCTAAAATTTCATCACCCGACTTGCGATCAAGATTACCTGTTGGTTCATCACATAACAAAATATTGGGGTCTGTAACAATCGCGCGAGCTATACCAACTCTTTGTTCTTGCCCACCAGATAACTCAGAAGGTTTGTGATGAGCACGATCCTCAAGGTCTACTAATGACAAAGCCGCTAGAACGCGTTTTTTGCGGTCTGTTTTATTTAGCTTATGTAACAGTAATGGGAGCTCAACATTTTTTTCTGCATTTAAAGTAGAAATTAAATGATACTGTTGAAAAACATAGCCAATATTATTTGTTCTCCACTTCGTTCTTTGTGAATCGTTTAATTTAGCAATATCAATTCCATCAATTACAATTTGCCCATGTGTAGGTGTATCTATTCCAGCAATCAGATTCAGCAATGTGCTTTTACCAGACCCCGATGCACCCATTAATGCAATAAAATCCCCTGATTCAATTTCTAAATCCAGATCATTTAAAACATCAATAGATTCAGAGCCTTTACTAAATTGTTTATGAATATCTTGGGCATTGATATAGCTGGAACTGTTCATATGGATAATCCTTTAATTTATAGTTTCTGGTGAGATAATTACTTTTTTGTTTTCTTTCAATTCATTTAAAGAACTAATCGCAATTTGATCTCCTGGGGATAATCCATTTTTGATTTCAATTAGATTGCCGAAGCGTTTTCCTGTAATTACTTCTGTTTCAGTCACTGAGTCTTTATTCACTCGCCACACATAGGTTGATTCTTCACTCCTTACAACTGCGTTTCTTGGAATAACAATTGAATTTTCGTTACTTTCGTTTTCATCGTTTTCAGTTTCTTGCGGGAAGAATTTAACTTTTACGCCCATGTCAGGAAGTATTCTTGAATCTAGCTCATCAATTGAAATGCGGACTTTCACAGTTGCTTTTTGTCTATCCGCGGTAGGAATAATATTGATAACTTTGCCTGGAATTTTCCAGTCTTGATATGCATCAAGTTTGGCACTTATTGTCTGATTTTTTTGGACTCTGTTGATATAGGCTTCATTAACGTTGACTTCAATTTCTCGTGAATCCATATCGACAATGGTGCATATACCTGTACGTGTAAACTCACCACTTGAAATCGGAGAGACAATTTCGCCAACTTGCGCGTCTTTAGAAATAACAACACCTGGAAAAGGCGCATTTATAGAATATTCTTCAAGGTTACGTTGTAAACGGCTTATATTATCTTGCTCTACTTGCACATTATTTTGAGCAGTAACAAGCATTGCCTTGAGTGTATTAACTTTTTGTTTAGATTGATCGAGTAAATCTTCACTTACATAATCGTTATTATTCAACTTTGTATAGCGCGCATATTTATTTTTCGCTTCGATTAATTGTGATTGAATTTCGTCAATTTTTGATTGAGCTACTTTTAATCTTGATTCTGAGAGTGAGATTTCTTTTTTAACCAAGCTGCCATCTAGAACCGCAATTTCATCTCCTTTTTCTACTACATCACCTTCTTCAACATTAATTTTTAACAATCTTGCAGTGACCGTAGCGGATAGCGTTGCATTTTTACGAGTCACGATATAACCAGATGCATCTAATATTGCAGAAGACTGATTTTTTCCTAACAATTTCACTTCATACACATTTATAGTGGGTTTTGTTTGTATCGATTGCCATAGATAAAACAGTCCATAGGCTAGAAGTCCCATAATTAGCAAGGAAAACAACGCCACATAAATTGATTTAGAACCCGATTGTTCTGGAGTTTTATTCTCTAATCTAAGCGCGTCTAATTTTTCTTTGTCTAAGGCCATAAATTCGTATTTATTATTAATTTAATGATTAAGGCCTCATGGTTAATACATTAGCCTGTAATCCACACTTTTTAAGGTATTTAAGGTCACTAAGAGCAAGTGATAAATGTCACAAATAAGATAATATAATGACAGCCATCACATGAATATATAAATTTTAGTAATTAATTAAGCTAGTTACGCTAACGAATTAACAAGGTCAATTATTAAATAAGTCGATTTAAGAAAAAAAGCTTCCCCCGCCTATAACTATGAAGGCTGAGTTAGAAATAGACGCACTTAGGATTACATAAATTTTGGCAAGTACACTAGCGCTAAAATTTTCTCTACAAGCATTGGCTTTTTTCCAAGTAAGCACATAAATTATAGGAAAATATATACAAGAAAATATGGCGAGTATGGTTATCAACCAATAGGTGATGAAGTGGCTTGCTAAAAATTCTTTATGATTTGCACATAAATAGAATACTGATTTTACGATAACATCTGGGATAAATAAGAACTTCCAAAAAACTTCAAATAATGTATTTTCAACTTTTGAGGAAAATTGAAACGGCGAATACATTTCATGTTTTTTATTTTTTTCCATCAGCATAAAGATTTTATGAAACTTATGCCGACAGTTTATTTGCATATTTATTGTAAATTATGTGATCGAGGGTACAGTTGATTGGTAATATTAATCACAGCTATGAGATGCAAGTATGAAAGTAGGGGTTGATTTAGGTGGCACAAAAATTGAAATTTTGGCGATAGATGAACAAGGAAGCGAGTGTCTAAGAAATCGCATTGATACACCTGGCAATAACTATCAAAAAATTATTTCTTCAATAGCTGACTTAGTTTCGACTGTTGAAAAAAAATTAGCAAAAGATTGTACTGTTGGAATCTGTACCCCTGGATCACTTTCTCCTGCAACGGACCTGCTGAGAAATTCCAATACTACTTGCTTAAATGGTCAACCATTTAAACAAGATCTCGAAAATGTTCTTGGGAAAGAAGTCCGCATAGCTAATGATGCAAATTGTTTCGCTTTGTCTGAGGCTATGGATGGAGCTGCACAGAATGCAAAAACAGTTTTTGGGGTAATCATAGGTACGGGTACGGGCGGGGGATTGGTTGTTGATCAAAAAGTTTTAACAGGTGGAAATGCAATTGCAGGTGAATGGGGCCATAACCCACTTCCCTGGCCAGAAGAAGGTGAACTAGAGTTAACAAAGTGTTGGTGTGGACAAAAAGGTTGTATCGAAACATATTTGTCTGGACCTGGGTTAGCAAACGATTATCAGCGTAGCACTCAAAAAACTGTTTCCGCTGAAAAAGTCGTTGAGTTATCTGTGCAGAATGATGTTGCAGCTGAAGAGGCTTTAGATAGGTATGAACATCGAATGGCAAGGGGGTTTGCTCATCTAATTAATATATTCGATCCAGATGTCATAGTTTTAGGAGGCGGAATGTCAAACATAAATCGTCTCTATGAGAATGTATCTGAGCTATGGTCTCAATGGATATTTTCAGATTGTGTGAGCACAAAATTGGTTGCACCCAAGCATGGAGATTCTAGTGGTGTCAGAGGAGCGGCATGGCTATGGAATGAGGATGCTTAACGAAATCTTATATTTGCAGTAAAGATTTAAGGGTTTTAGTAAAGATTTTTATGCCAGCTTTGATTAATAACCTATAGTGAAATGTATAAACCTCACGAAAACTAGTTGATTATCTATATTTTTCAACTAGATATCGCTAAAAACATTAAAAAAATAGGGTGCAATGTGAAGCATCTCACAACCAAAACATCGCTCTAAATCTACTATACTTAAGCTATAAGAATACAAGCAGTGGAATAGATTCCAGTTGATCGTAATTGGGTGTAGGTATTTGTTATGGAGTTGGATGAAATTTGACAATCAAATGCATTCAATCCCGAACTAAACAATTTTTGAATTGTTCAAACAATTAGAAAAATAAGTATTTTAAGCCAATTAAGCACTTCAAAATTCAATTGGTTTAAATTATTTAAGTTTATATAGAGTCGATTGTTCGAATAGAAAAATTATATTGCAGTATCTGAAGGAGAAAGTTGTGGGAATACGTGGCACAAGTGTTGTTTTAATTTCCGATAAGGAAGAATCGGAAATTATGAATAAGAATTTACTTTTCAATACCAGCAGATATCTGATAACAGTAATTTTTTTACTGTCTTCTTGTTTTGCATTAGCTGCAGATGAAAAATTTAATGGTGCATCATCCAATCCTGATGAATATAGAATTGGACCAGAAGACGTACTTGATATATCTGTGTGGAAAGAAGAAGAGTTGCAACGTGAAGTTCTTGTGCGACCTGATGGCGGAATATCATTCCCATTGGCTGGAGATATTCAAGTAGATGGTAAAACACCACAAGAAGTAGAGCAGGAAATTACTACCAGAATTCAAAAATATATTCCTGAAGCTGTGGTTACCGTATCGGTTAAAACGGTTTCAGGTTATACCATCTTTGTAAACGGAAAAGTTAAAAGCCCTGGAAAATTTGTTGTAGGTAGATATATGGACGTAATGCAGGCGATAACTTTAGCTGGAGGCTTAGATACTTTTGCTAAGGGGAACTCAATTCAAGTAATTCGAAGAGTGGGGAGCAAGCAGGTTGTACATAAATTTAACTATGATCAAGTTAAGAAAGGGAAAAACATGAGTCAGAATATCGTTTTAAAGAGCGGTGATACGATTGTGGTTCCCTAATTAATATTATTTCTAAATTAATAATTATAAATGGGTAAAAAATCATGAATAAAATTTGGGAAAAGTTAGAGATGCAATCAAAATATAAAAATCGATTTGTTACCTTTATTAGCATAATCGGGGTTTTCTTATTTGCTAATAATGTTCAAGCTGCAGTTTGGTTGCTTGACCCGACGGTAACCCTTTCCTATGAATATAGTGAAAATTATCGACTGGATAACGTTTCAGCATTAGAAGACGATGTGGGCACGACTACCTTGTCTGGAGAAATTGCAGTAAAGGGTAAATCTGAGCGTTTAGATTTTTTGGGCTTATTACGCATTGATGCTCCCAACTATAGTGGAGATGACGATGATCTGAGCGAAAGAAATAACCAAACAGTTGGATTAAATACGGGATATTGGTTATCAGATAGAAATAGAGTGTCGCTTAAATCGTCGTACATTCGTGATACTCAAATTAGAGATTCACAAATTGAAGTTGATCCCGAGGATTTTGGAGATACTGGATCATTAGATCCAACTTTGGATGTGGATCAAAGTCTGATTAGACAAAATATTAGACGAGAGCGTACTAAAATTCGCCCGCGTTGGGATATTCAGGTAAGTGAAAGAACTAACATTGGATTTGATTACTTGTATAAGGATCTGTCATTTAGTGGCAGTGGAAGTGCGCTTTTAGTTGAATCTGAATCGCATGCCATTGCAGCAGATATCTCTCGAAAAATTTCAGAAAGAGATACGATTAGCTTGAGGATAAGTGAAGATCGTTTTGAGCCAGATAGTAACAATGGCCCAGACCAAGATATCGATACAACTGAGGCGAGAGTTGGATGGGTGCATGCATTTTCTGAAACTTTCAAGATGGATTTAACCGCAGGCGGCTATGACGCCGACTTTGATAATGCAAGAAGAAGTAGTGATTCAGGTTTTGTAGGAAACATAGGGGCTACAAAAAATGCTGGATTAACAACTTACAGAATTAATTTAGAGAAAAGAGTTACTCCAACCTCTTCGGGCAGGCAAGTTGAAGTTGATGAACTTAAGCTCGATGTGCGTCGAGATATCACCGAGAAATTATCTTTTAGATTTTTAGGTCGCTATTTTGATTCAGAAACAACGGATGGTTCCGACGGGAATAGTAATCGAGATTATTTTTCGTTAACACCAGAATTATCCTGGAGGTTTTTACCTTCTTGGGTTGCAAGTGCTCATTATGAGTATGAGGAAGAAGATTTAGATGATGGTGGAGATGCAGATAGCAATACAGCATTTATTAGTATTAGCTGGTCACCGCCGAGACAATTTTAGAATAATTTTTACTGAGATAAATACAGATGAATACTCTTTTCGTAAATGGCATGCAAGAACAATTTCAGCCAATGAAATTTCAAGATTATATGGCGATAATAAGACGTCGAAAACTTGCCTTTTTGGCGACTTTTTTTATTCTTTTGCCAATTGCAATTTCACCTGCAATTTTTTTGCCTTCTGTATATCGTTCTCAGACAACAATCATAGTTGATAGACAAGATATCCCTACCGATCTAGTTGAGACTACTGTTACAGGGCTAGTAAATGAACGTATCGAAGGATTAACTAAAAGACTCCTAACGATCGAAAACTTGTGGACGATAATTGAAAAACATGATCTATATAGCGAACTTCGTGAAAGCAGTAACGATGATCAATTTAAAATCACAACCAAGATGCGCGAAAATATAGAAATTCAAAATGTAGAAATTGAGGCTACTGATCCAGTTTTATTTAGAACCAGTACAACAACAATTGCCTTTACGATCGCTTTTGAAGGATCAGATCCTCAAGATGTTCAATCAGTTACTGAGGATCTTGCAAATTTATATATCAACGAGAATCAAAGATTGAGATCTGAACACGCACAAGAAGTTTCAAAATTTCTTGAGTTTGAAGGTCAAAGGCTAAGTGAAGAAATCACCTCTTTGGAAAAACAGTTAGCTGATTTTAAGCAAAATCAGAGAGATAAATTACCTGAGCTGATGGATTTAAACCTTCAGTTATTTGAGAAAACTGAGGGTGAAATTGTTTTTTCAAGAGGACAAATTAACGAGTTACAAGACACTATCGCAGCACTGCAAGCTGAGTTAGCCATTACTAATACTCATCAAGATGTGGTTGATAGTACGGGTAATAGAGTATTAATGGGGGACGAACGTCTTAGCTTGTTAACCGCTGAGTATCTGCGGCTATCAGCAAGATATTCTGCTCAACATCCCGATCTTATAAAACTACGAAGGGAGATTGAGTCGTTAGGTGGAGAAAGCAATGTAAGCGGTGTAACAACACTAATTAATAAGCTTACGGTATTAAAATCACAACTAACCGAAGCAAAGCGTAAATATTCGAATGATCATCCAGAAGTTGTAAATTTGCAAAAATCTATATCTGCAGTTGAAAAAGGTATTCAAACTGCATCATTAGGTTCATCAAGAGTTTCCAGTGGCTCAGTTAGTGCTCCGGATAATCCCCGCTATGTTTCATTAAAAACTCAGATCAATGCTGCCTTGGGTAACTTGGCAAGTGAAAGAGCAAGATTAGCAAGTCTAAATGAAAAATTAGAAGAGTATGAAAAAAGATTATTTCAAACCCCGGTTGTAGAGCGTGATTATAAACTGCTCACACGTGATTATGAGAATGCTAGAAATAAGTACAATGAAATAAAAGATAAGCAGTTACAGGCTCGTTTAGCTGTTGAGTTGGAAATGAGCAGTAAAGGTGAGCGACTTAGTGTTGTAAGGCCTGCTTATTTACCAAAAAGACCTGATCGTCCAAATCGCAAAGTGCTTGCAATACTTGGTTTTATATTTGCTGTTGGGGCGGGTATCGGGATGATGATCGTTAGGGAGATTAGTGATCGTACAATCTATGATGTTAATGGCTTAGTAGCAGTCTTTCGTGCACCGCCAATTGCGACTATACCGGTTATTCGGTGATTGAAAGCGCAATGAATAGGCTTTAAACGATCTGGATATTATGTGCATCATACTAAAACCACGACCCTATCACTGATTATATGTGGAATTTGCACTATCCTGAGCACAATAGAATCTTTTATAAATATCAGTTGTAAAAAATTACTTCATAAATAAATACTTAGTTCTTGGTCATGAGTCAAATAGAAAAAGCTATAGAGATCGCTCAACGAGATGGAAGCAGGATTCGAGGTGGGCTCAATACGAGGAATAGTAGCGATACTATTTCAGTTAAATATATAAAAACTAAAAAATTTAATCCTAATAAACGTATATTAAAAAAGAATCGCGTTTTAAGTGTAATTGAAGACGAAAGTGTTATTGGTTCATATCGCTTTTTGAGAACCCGTGTTTTACAACGCATGAAGCAAAATAATTGGAGAACGTTAGGGGTTACTAGTACCGTAAAGAATGCAGGTAAGACCTTATCTGCAGTAAATCTTGGTATTAGTATAGCAATGAAAAAAAATCATACAGCATTAATAGTCGATTCTGATTTAAGAAATCCGAGTGTATCGGACTTATTTGGTTATAAGACAAGTATGGGTTTAGGGGACTATTTAAAATCAAACGCCCGAATAGATGATATGTTTGTTAATCCAGGTATCGATAACTTTAGCTTTATACCAGGTCATAAGCGAACACAAGCGTCATCTGAGCTCTTATCGACGCGAAAAATGTCTCGTTTGACACATGAGCTTAAAACACGCTATCCCGCGCGAATTGTAATTTTTGATCTGCCCCCAGTATTAGCTGGAGATGATGTTGTTGCGTTTGCACCTAATTTAGACGCAATATTAATTATCGTTGAGGAGGGTGCAACAAAATCACATCAACTTAAGCAGTCCTTGGATTTATTAGAGGGCTCTAACTTTATTGGTGCAGTTCTAAATAAATCTAAACATCTGCAAAGTTACGAATATTATTACTAACAGTAATATATGTATCAGTTAATTGCAGGTCTTCATATTTAAATATTAATTTAGTTTTGCACATATTGTCACTGTTTTCAGTGGCAATTTAATTATAAATAACATAATTACTTTTTGTTAAAAATAAGTAGACTAGATTATTTTACGTAAATTAATTAAAGATTTAAGTTATGAAAGCAGTCATATTAGCTGGAGGTTTAGGTACTAGAATCTCTGAAGAGACAACTATAAAACCAAAACCAATGGTAGAAATTGGTGGTTATCCAATTTTATGGCATATCATGAAAATATATTCATGTGCGGGTATTAATGATTTTATTATTTGCGGCGGTTATAAAGCTCATGTAATAAAAGAATATTTTGCGAATTATTCTCTACATAGATCTGATATTACGTTTGATCTTAAAAATGATACTCAAACAATACATGCTAGTACCGCTGAACCTTGGTCTGTAACTGTAGTGGATACTGGTCCTGTCACGATGACTGGCGGAAGATTAAAACGTGTAAAAGAATATATAGGAAATGAGACATTTTGTTTCACGTATGGAGATGGTCTTGCAGATATTAACTTGCCTGAGTTAATTAAATTTCATAAACAACAAAATTGTTCAGCTACTTTAACTGCTACACAACCCCCTGGTAGATTTGGAGCATTTACCTTAGGTAAAGATCAAGAAAAAATTACCTCATTTCATGAAAAGCCAAGTGGAGATGGCGCATGGATCAATGGAGGATACTTTGTTCTTGAGCCAAATGTAATCGACTATATTGATAATGACGCAACGGTTTGGGAACAAGAACCCTTGCAAAACTTGGCAAAAGATGGATTGTTATCTGCTTATAAGCATAGTGGCTTTTGGCAGCCTATGGATACTTTGCGTGACAAGCATTTTCTTGAGTCGCTTTGGGAAAATGATAAAGCGCCATGGAAAAAATGGTAAGCAATCTAATTTGGTTTGATTATTAATTTTGAATACTTCAGATTTTCTTGTCATTGGTGGCGGTATCATTGGATTGGCCATTGCACGCAATCTTAAGTCTAGATTTCAGGACGCAAAAATAAATGTAATTGAAAAAGAAAAATCCGTCGGTCTGCATGCGAGTGGCCGCAACAGTGGAGTTCTGCATGCGGGTTTTTATTATACTGCAGATAGTTTAAAAGCACGTTTTACACGTGATGGCAATCGTCTTTTGACAGAGTACTGTGAAGAAAAAAATATAAATTTAAATAAATGCGGCAAATTGGTAGTCGCTAAAAATGAATCTGAAGATGCCATGTTAGATGAATTAATGCGGCGTGGTGATAATAATGGTGTTGAGCTTGAGTTAATTGACATTAAGCAGGCACAGGAAATAGAGCCTAAGGTTAAAACATTTCGAAGAGCTATTTTCTCTCCTAATACTGCAACTGCAGATCCTGGAGAAGTAATTAGTGCTTTCGAGGCAGATGCTAGATCAGAAAACATTAATATATTTTATGAACAAGCTTATGTTTCAGGTGCAAATAATACTATTGAAACTACAAGTGCAAAATTTAGTGCAGGTTATGTCATTAATTGTGCGGGTCTATATGCAGACCATATCGCTAAACAATTTGGTTTTTCACAGGATTATGCCATATTGCCTTTTAAGGGCTTGTATCTAAAATCTGATGAGCCAGCAGGCACTTACCGCACTAATATTTACCCTGTCCCAGATCTAGATAATCCGTTTTTAGGCGTGCATTTCACCATCAAGGTAGATGGTACAGCTAAGATTGGTCCTACCGCTATTCCCGCTTTGTGGCGTGAGCAATATCAAGGTTTAAGCAGATTTCAACTGAATGAGCTAGCCGATATAGCAGCCCGTTCAATGGGGCTACTACTTAGGTCAGATTTTGATTTTAAGCGAATCGCGGCCACAGAAATACTGAAATACTCTCGCCGTAGAATGGTAAGCCTAGCAAAAGACTTGGTTCAAGAAATTGATCATAAAGTTTTTAAAGAATGGGCAAAACCTGGAATTCGTGCACAGTTAGTAGACTTGAAAAAACGTAAACTAGAAATGGATTTTGTGTTAGAGAGCGATGATCAATCTATGCATGTATTAAATGCAGTGTCCCCAGGTTGGACATGCTCAATCCCATTTTCGGCTTATGTAGTAGATGAAATTATCAGGAGTATGAGTTGAACATTAGAAAAATATTAGTTACTGGAAATATGGGCTATATAGGCCCGGAGCTTATTAAAAAATTAAGATCAAGCTATCCGGATGCAAAGATTGTAGGCGTGGATTTAGGCTTTTTTGCGCATTGTCTTACTGGAGCTGATGTTTTGCCTGAACGAAATGTTGATCACCAATATTTTCAAGATGTCAGAAAACTTGATGCTGAGTTATTGAAAGATGTAGATGCCATTGTGCATTTGGCCGCTGTTTCAAATGATCCTATGGGTAATGCGTATGAAAGTGTTACAGCTGCCATAAATCATCAATCAAGCGTAAATATTGCAAAATTAGCAAAACAATCTGGAGTAAGTGCTTATGTATTTGCTTCAAGCTGTAGCGTCTATGGTTATGCGGAAGGAGATGCCAGAGATGAAAACTCTGAGCTGAATCCGCTTACCGCTTATGCTAAATCTAAAATCAATACAGAGTTGGATATTTGTGATTTAGCCGATGATAAATTTAAGATTACATGCTTACGCTTTCCAACCGCATGTGGAATGAGTGATCGTTTGCGTTTGGATCTAGTATTGAATGATTTTGTTGCTTCTGCAGTAGCTACAAATAAAATTACTATTTTGAGTGACGGTACTCCATGGCGTCCACTTATTGATATTAAAGATATGTCGACAGCAATTGATTGGGCAATCTCAAGACAAGCTGACGCCACTAATCAATTTCTAGCAATAAATGCGGGTCGCACAGAATGGAATTACCAAGTTAAAGATCTTGCTGATGCAGTAAAAGAATTAATGCCTGATGTTGATATAGATATCAATACAGAGGCTGCTCCTGACAAGCGATCTTATCGTGTCGATTTTAGCAAGTATGCTGATATGGCACCCGATCACATGCCCCAAGTAGATTTGATGCAGTCCATTAAGGAATTAAAAACAGGTCTGGAAAAGATTTGTTTCAATAATCCCGATTTTAGAAATTCACAATTTATGCGTCTTAAAGTATTAACTAGCCATCAAGAAAAAGGCTTATTGACTGATCAACTTGAGTGGGTTTAGTTTTTGTTATCAAGCAAATCAAATGCATAAAAATAGGATAAGAAATGCAATTTACTGAGACAAAACTTAAAAGTGGTTTTATCATCGATATCCAGAAAATTGAGGATGATCGAGGATTTTTTGCACGTAGTTTTTGTAAGAATGAATTTAAAGAACAGGGTATTAGCTCTGATTTAGCGCAGGCAAATATTTCGTTTAACAAATACAAAGGAACTTTACGTGGCTTGCATTATCAAGGTTCACCTCATGAAGAAGCCAAACTCGTACGTTGTACTAAAGGCGCTATCTTTGATGTCATGGTAGATCTACGTGAAGACTCACCAACTTTTTGCCAATGGGTTGGTGCAGAGCTCACTGCAGAAAATCATCGAATGTTGTTAATTCCAGAAGGGTTTGGACATGGATTTCAAACCTTGGAAGATAACACTGAAGTGATCTACCAGGTATCTGAGTTTTATACTCCATCAGCCGAAAAGGGTGCTCTATATAATGATCCTGCATTCGGTATTGAGTGGCCACTGGATGTTTCGGTCATTTCCGATAAAGATGCAAACTGGGCGGCGTTTAATTAATAAGTTTTATTTAAATATGATTAACAAAGCTTAGACCAAGGCATCTAAGCAATTTTAAGAGCTACAAGTTATGTTCATTATTGATAACGCATTAAAGCAACGTGAAGCAGACAATAAGCCTATAAAAGTTGGAATGGTAGGTGCCGGTTTTATGGGTCGTGGCATCACTTTGCAGATATTAAATGTCGTGCCAGGTATGGAGTTGGTAGCTATATCAAATCGCTCCATTGATGGTGCGATACGCGCCTATAACGAAGCAGGTTGTGAAGAAACTACACAGGTTGATTCGTTATCCGCATTAGAATCAGCAATTAGTACTGGAAAGAAAGCCGTTACAGATAACCCGCTACTATTATGTCAGGCTGATCAAATTGATGTCATTGTAGAAGTTACTGGAACTATTGAACTTGGCGCCCAAGTTGCGCTGGAAGCGATTAATCACGGTAAACATGTAGTGGCAATGAACCCTGAATTAGACGGCACTTTGGGACCGGTTCTTAAACACTATGCGGATAAAGCTGGAGTCGTATTTACAGATGCTGATGGTGATCAGCCAGGTGTAATAATGAATCTCTATCGATTTGTAAAAGGTATGGGTGTTAAACCAGTTCTGTGTGGAAATATTAAAGGTTTACAAGATCCTTATCGTAATCCTACAACTCAAGAAGGATTCGCCAAGAAATGGGGTCAGAAAGCTCATATGGTGACTTCCTTTGCAGATGGAACCAAAGTGTCTTTTGAGCAAGCTGTGGTGGCGAATGCAACGGATATGCGAGTGGCTAAACGGGGAATGCATGGACCCACAGTTGAATCAGGTACTCCACTAAAAGAAGCGATTAAATTGTTTCCTAGTGAAGATTTAGAAAAAGGTAATGGCATAGTTGATTATGTGGTGGGGGCTGAGCCAGGCCCAGGTGTATTTGTTATAGGGATGCATGACCATCCACAACAACAACATTATCTTAATTTATACAAGCTAGGTGAGGGCCCATTCTATTTGTATTACACGCCTTACCATTTATGTCATTTTGAAGTCCATAACACAATCGCACGTGCTGCATTATTTAACGACGCTACGATTACACCTATCGATGGGCCCAAAGTTGATGTAGCAACGATTGCGAAAATTGATTTGAAAGCAGGCGAGACATTAGATGGGATGGGCTATTACATGACTTATGGTGAAGCAGAAAATTCAGATATTGTTAAAAAGGATCGGCTTTTACCAATTGGTCTAGCTGAGGGCTGTAAATTAAAAGTTGATATTAAAAAGGATCAAGCTTTAACTTATGACGATGTAGAAGTACCGAGCGGTAGATTTGGTGATAAGCTACGAGCAGAACAAGACCAGTTATTTTAAATTATTGATATTGTAAGTGTAAGATTTGTTACAACTAACTTTCAATTACATCTCTAAGTAAATTATTTGCATTCTTTTTATTGGTGCCATAATAAACAAGATATCCAGTGACATCTCCTGGAACATCGTTCCATGAGAGGCTTAAGGTTTTTTCATTTTTTAAGACACTACATATAGCACCAGAGAAATCAGATTCTGTAACATTATTGTAGGATTTAATTCTAAAACAGACTTTTTCTCCTTTTTCCAGACCAAGCTCTAGTATGGGATCTATTTCAATTGAATTGCTCAGGGTTTTTGGTGACGATGAGCTTGAAGAAGATGGCGCCAAACTAGACTGCGCTGATTGTTCCTCAGAAGAAGAACTACCTCCACCACCGCAACCACAAATTATTAAGGATACGATTGCTAGTACCCACGAAGAGTATTTAATTTTTTCCAACTCCAGAAAACCTCTTTCTAAATTAAGTTCCTAAAAATTTGATCTGATATAAGATTTCAAATTAATGTTAATTAAAATCAGGAAGTTATGAAAATAATTTCAAGTAAAATCAATAACTTATTAACCCTAAATTATTTTTGTGAACCGTATCACAAATATAGAGAATCGCTTACGAGATCGGTATAAGCGGCATTATTGACAAGACAAAAGGTGTTGCTTGTTTTAGTTACCGTAGAAAGTTTGCTTAAAGTTTCTAAAGATAGAATTTAAATCGTTTTTTTAAAGTGCTTAAAACGATTAGAAAGGTAAAGAACTGATAGCTATTAAAAATACAACTAAGCACTTTAATGTCAGCGATATGTTGTAGTCTTTTTTTATATAGATCGCGGCTAATTAGTGCGCATTAATTTTACTTTTTTGCACCCACGCACACAGTTGTGAAGGCAAGACGCACTAAAGCCCATCGAGGAGAAAGACCGAGTTTTTTTACTTTAGGAATTTTGAACAGTCTCATTATATTGCGTGCACCGGCACGATCCCCTACTCGTAGTCTTCGATAAGTTCCGGCAAGAATAAACTGATGGAAAAATTGAGCCTGCGATTGTTTTAATACTTTCTCTGATAATACACCTGAAGGAACAAATTTCTGAAAAATGTTTGCAAGTATTGATATCGACTCTTCATTGAAGAGCGCGTAACTATCGGCTCCAGGGTGGACATAATAAGCACAGGTAACGGATCGTAACAAACGAACACCGAAGGTACTAAATAGCCTAATGTACATCGCGATATCTTCTTTTCCTTTTAGGCCTGATTCCCATAAGCCAACTTCAGCGTAAGCATCACGGTGAATTACTATCGCAGGCATACGTACCATAGAAGAGTTTGACAATATTCGCTGCAATGCTCTTGCAGGCGGAAGAAAATGATCATGGTTATATGTATGAGTGCGAAGAATTCGGTCATTAGGATCGACTACATTGACACCGAATAATAGAACACGATCTGATTGTACTGTTCTATCTAAATTATCAAGTATTTTGGATAAACCTTCAGGTAACAAATAATCATCATCATGTAGTACCTGTATCCATTTGCCCGTTGCTAGAGTGATTGCTTGGTTCTGGTTATCAATACGTGGTAAGGCAGGGACATTATGTCGATAAATAACTGGTCCGAGCCAAGTTTGTTTAAACTCAGTAACGAGCGCTTCGGATTCGTTATTTGTTGAATTATCGGAAATAATGACTTCGACATTCTTCATCCGCGGATGAGGGTTATCCTGTAACGAAGCTAACGCCTTGCGTAGCAAGTCGGGTCGATTATAAGTAGGGATACAGATGCTTAATTGCATGTTATTGATTTAATTGAATTTAATACTACCTAACAATATGAGTGGTTTTTAGGCTTCCAGGTTCATATTAATCCTAAAAGAGATGAATCACATCTGCTCGTGATTATGTTATTTGTATTTGTTTAAACTTGTGTTTTTTAACAGAATTAGTTCATAGAATTGTATAAACAATACAATAAATTGAAGATTATATTTGTGACATATGACAATTAACTATCTATCAATTTAATTATACTACTCACTCTCTTAGTCATCACTTTATAGCTATGTTAAGTTTAATCACTGATGAGTTGGTGTTTATTGAGTGATCGACAGCAATGAGCATATATAATTAACTATACATAATACGCTTGATATAAAAATATAATGCAGGTCTTACTGCATTTTTGGTGAATAATTTGCAAAATCAAACAAAAAGATGGTTGCTTACAAAAGTAACTCAAATCCCTTTTATATATTCGCTAGTTACAAATAGTCGATTCAAACTAGAGCGTCGTTTAATCAAGGGTATCAATTCAAACTCTAATAATCATAAAAGCATAATTCATTTCTCGGTTAACAAAGCCGCTACGCAATATACAAAATCGATTATAAGTCGTTGTGCGAAACATAATGGCTTGCAGCACGTGCAAATGAATGAGTACGCGAGACATTCAGATTTTCCTTATTTGGATCATCTTTCCGAACAAGAAATGAAAAAGTATCAGCATTTATTTATACCCACTGGATATCTTTATAGTGTATTTGGAGGGATGATAGATGGAATTCCTAGTCTTGAGAATTATTACACTATATTGATGGTTCGAGATCCAAGGGATGTAGTTACATCTTGGTTTTACTCGATTGCTTATAGCCATTCCCCTCCTGGTGTCCATAAATCAGATGAATTTTATGAGAATGCAAAATATGCTCAAGAATTTGGAATTGATAAGTTCGTAATCAAGAATGCAGATAAAACTCGTGTTGTATTTCAACGTTATCTTGATCTGTTAGTTAATAAACATTCAAATTATCATCTAACTAGATACGAAGATATGACTAATGATTTTGAAAGCTGGTTAAGCAATCTTCTTCACTATTGTGAGCTCGATGTTTCTAGTAGCTTAAGACAGGAGCTACTAGATGAGGCATATAGTATTCGCCCCAAAAATGAGAATATAAACAAACATATTCGCCAGGCTAAGCCCGGCGACCACAAAAGAAAATTAAATCAGAATACGATAGATTATATTGAAGAATTATTTGCAGATATTCTAAAGGGATTTGGATATTTATAAATAAATTTTTATAG
Organism: Gammaproteobacteria bacterium; assembly: GCA_965243395.1. Classification (GTDB taxonomy): domain Bacteria; phylum Pseudomonadota; class Gammaproteobacteria; order UBA4575; family UBA4575; genus JABDMD01. The sequence continues at coordinate 873,476 of CBDEUS010000002.1, forward strand.
TAAGTATGTAAGGTAAACGATTTAACTTAGCATCGTCCGTTTAAATTTAGTTTATTCAATTTATAATACTACAGCTTGATTAAGCTGTTGTTTATTATTCAATCCAGCGTGTAAGATCTTGTTCAATAAGATCTTCTAGTTTTTTTATATCTTCCAAAAAGTAGCGTTTAGTTATGTCGCTGCGCTGATCTTTTGTTAATGGTTTTGTTGAAGTGGATTTACTACCAAGCTTTTGATATTGCCGACCTGCAGATTTAATTAACCCCTGCGCTTGTGGTATGTGTTTTAGTATGACTTTTTTCAGGGGTTTTACCGCGATAATAGATCGGTATAACAGAGAATCTCGTGAGAAACCTGACTGATTATATTTAGAACTCGTATCCGGCTTATGGTTTGAATCAACTTCCAAGAAATCAAAAATAGGTTGAAAAAAATCCTTTTTTTGCAGGTTTTCGAAAAAGAGTATCTTAATTTTATTTTTATTAAAAATATCATAATATCTTTTTAAATTACGATAATGATAATTACCATCTAAGTAAGAAGTCCCTGTTCCAGCTTTTTTAACTTGTTCGCAGTTGAGATCGATAATTTTTGAAAAATCTTCAGGGTTTTTATTACTCTCTCTACTCAAATTGTAAAGATAGCGAGAATAAGCACTTTCAACAGGGTGGCGTAAAATAGCCATAATTTTCGTATCAGGAATTGATTCTTTAATTCGACCCGGCACTTCAGGAGTGTAAAGATAAGCGGGTGATGTTTCTCCAATGGCAGTATGGCTACTGGTAGCGCTGTCAAAGCATGCATGATAATTTTCGATTGTCGTCGCTGAGCCACGTGTTATTTTTTCACGTCTTCCTAGACTTATGCTTGATGTAGGCTCAGAGTTTCCATAGAACAGAAAATAATTTGTTTCCTTGATAGGGCTCATGAATACTTGAGGGTGAGTATCCAATGCATAGTGGAGTGATGTTGAGCCACTTCTGGCAGCACCAATAATTATAAAATTAGGTAAACGTCCCTTTTTTTTATTTTGCATAGCAAACTGTTCTTATATAAAAATAGTCTAAGAGAGTAAATGAAATAGAGTGAGGATACACGTCCTTGTTTCAATGATAATGATTCACTTGTATTAAATAAACCAACCTTAGAATAGAGTGAGAATACACGCTTTTTGACACTTAGATAATAAATCACTTATTTTAAAAAGCCAACCATAAAAAACATAGTGATTATATTTACGTGAGTAGTCTCTCAGATTGATCGACTCAATAGACATATACTTACATCAAAATGAGTCATGACTAGAGCTAGATAAAACTTTACCATACCGTTTTATCAAATTACACAGCGAATCCGTAACAATTAATCTGTCGATTTAATACTTAATAGTTATAAATGAAAGTAAGAGAAAAAATTAGTTTTATTTCGTTGATTGTTCCTAGCTATAAAGTATTTATTTGTGAAGCTTTAGATAAAATATATGCAGGACGTTTTTTTGTCTTACATGGGCAAGAAAGGCCTGGGGCCACGCCCAGAGATATTACAGATATACCCATTCAAAACAATATTAATGTTAAGAATCGTTACTGGTTTTTTAAAGGTATTGCTATTTCATGGATGCCAGTAATTTGGTGGTTTCTTAAAAATAGACCCGGAACGATCATTTTGGGAGACGGAGTGAGGATACTGAATAATTACGTACTTCTTTTTATTAGTAAATTAATTGGCACAAAAGTCTTGTATTACACGCATGGTTATAACCATCAGGCTGAATTTACACGTACATCATTTGTTGATACGGCAACAGAGCGTATACGAAAATTTTATTTCTCACTTAGTGATGCGTTGATTGTATATACCGACTCTAATAAAACTTATCTTGAAAATGCTGGGGTTAAGACAAAAATATTTGTATCACGTAATACTATTGATACGCCGACTCTTTTAGAGAGAAGCGCCAAGGTTAGTGCTGAAAGAATTAAAAACCTGAAACGAAATTATAATATTCAAGAAGACCAACGCGTTATAGTTTATTTAGGCAGGATGGTTCCAGAGAAAGAAGTCCATCTTTTTGTCAATTTAATAAATCAACTGAATAAAGTGAACAACAACCGTTACTTTGGGATCGCAATCGGCGATGGTTCTTTGCTTAGCGAGCTAAAAGAATCGTCAACAGACTTACCTATAAAGTTTACAGGGCACTTGTCTGGCCAAGAGCTATCTGATCATTTGGCATGTTCAGATTGCATGTTTATTCCAAGTCATGTGGGTCTTGCTGTCGTCGAGGCATTTTGTGCGGGTCTGCCCTTTGTCACTTGTGAAGGGCGTCATCATAGTCCTGAGGTTGACTATATCAATCACGAAACTAATGGTTTAATTTTGAACTCTGTGGAAGCGCCCAATATGGCCCTAGAAGTTGCGAAATTGTTAGAGGATGAAGATGCATTGGGCAAGATGTCAAAAAATGCATTCGAAACAGCGCAAACATTGCATCCAGATTTTTCAATTGATTCATTTGTAGCTGCGATAGAGTACGCAAATACAAATTAACTAAATATACTCTTATTGTGATGAGGTGAGTTTCTTATCCAAAAGATTCAATTTTTTCACTTCCATCTGGCATAACCGGTGTGAATTGTCTCAAGCCAAGATGCTGCAACAATATGTTAGTTAAATAGAGTGGGTTGAGAATTATGTAGCGTCGCCAAAGGCGTTTTGGTTCTTGAATTAATCGGAATAACCATTCGAAACCAGAATCTTGAAGACTTTTAGGTGCTTGTGGTAATAAGCCAGCATGAAAATCAAATGCTGCTCCTACCGCAAGGATTGGCATACTTAAAAGTTCACGGTATTCAAATGCCCATGTTTCTTGTCGGGGGCATCCTAGTCCTAAAAATACTCCATCTGCACCAGAAGCTTTTATTCTTTTTACAAGCTCTGTACGTTCTTCTGAGTTTAGTTTTCTAAATTTAGAAGGTTCGATTCCTGCAATTATTAATTTGGGAAATTGTTTAACTAAGTTTTCAGAAAATTTTTCTAAAGTTTCTTTAGTGCTGCCATACAAATAGAGTTTTAGCCCATGTTCAGCAAATGCTTCTGCTACACGCAAAGTAAGATTTGGGCCATAGACACGATCAGGTAATCGTTTTTTGTGCAACCAGTTAAGCGCCCATCTTACTGGTTGGCCATCTGGTACAACCAGATCTAATCCATTAAGGCGTCGTGCATGAACTGAATCAAGTAATCCAGTCATCACGCCATGCACTGCTAGAGCGCTGACCGCATATGGAGATTTTTTTTCAGCAGCTTCGACGATAGATTGAACTGCATAATCATAATCTACCGCATGTACATTAATTCCTAAAATGGAGTGTTTACCTTGATTAATCACTCTGAACTCCATCGTTCAACATTCTTTTCATAGATTTCTTTTAAAATGATTGGTACATCGTGTTTTATGGACCAATTGGGATAATCTTTTTTAAACTTATCAAGATCACTTATATACCAAATGTGGTCGCCACTACGGTTATCATCAGTATAAGAGTAATTAAATTCCTTTCCTGATATTTCTTGGCAAATATCGATTGCCTCAAGCATTGAACAATTGCTCTCTCGTCCACCTCCGATGTTGTACACCTTTGCTGACCCTGGGTTTTTAGTGAATTCGTAGAATGCTTCAATCAGATCTGCTGAGTGAATGTTGTCACGAACTTGTTTGCCTTTGTATCCAAAGATTGTGTAAGGAACACCAGTTACTGCACATTTCATCAAGTAAGCTAAGAAACCATGTAATTGTGTCCCGGAATGATTTGGACCTGTCAAACATCCGCCACGAAATGAAGCTGTTTTCATATCAAAATATCTTCCGTATTCTTGCACTAATACATCTGCAGCTACTTTGGATGCACCAAATAACGAATGTTTACTATGATCAATACTCATATCCTCAGAAATTCCATTTACATATCTATGAGTTGAATCGATCTCCCATCTCTTCTCCATTTCGATTAACGGTAATTCATTGGGTAAATCACCATAAACTTTATTTGTAGAGGTAAATATAAATACAGCTTCAGGGCAGTATGTTCTTGTAGCCTGTAATAAATTAAGTGTGCCGTTAGCATTCACAGTAAAATCAGAAAGTGGGTCACTTGCTGCCCAATCATGCGAGGGTTGTGCTGCAGTGTGAATGATTAATGATATTTCTTTGCCATATTTTTTAAAAATCTTTTCAATATCATCATAATTACGTATATCGATATCCTGATGTTCGTAATTACTTACCTGTTCCTCTAGACGTTTTCTGTTCCACTTTGTAGAAGCTTCTTCGCCAAAGAAAAATTTTCGCATATCGTTATCAATACCAATAACTTGCATGCCCAAATTGGCAAAAAAAAGCGTGGCTTCAGAACCGATTAAACCGGCTGAACCTGTGATTACTACAACAGACATATTCTCTCCTTGTGGATACTGTCTTTAACTCAAATTTTTTAATGATAGTTTTAATTAATATTTAAACTATTTTTTCACGAAAATATTTTTGTGGGCAGCAAATATAAAAACACTAAGATGTTAATTGTGTATTTATATAGACCTCTTAATTAATTCACTATAATAATTTTTAATTTTTGAATCTTTTATGATTTTCATTTCACTTATTACAGCTTTAGAAGCCTCAATCCCTTTCGAGTCATATATTGGTGTATGTTTATATGCTTGAAGCATGGCAGGCTCAAACTCAACATCTAGGAACTCGCATATTTTTTTTGCGGTTGGCTCTGGTTTTGTAACCAAGCTGTTAAAATTCACAATAATTATTCTGTCTGGATGTTCATTTTGTAAAGTGAAAATTACTTCAATTGCACGGGACCATTCTTTTATAGCAGCCTCTTTAGTTCGTTTTGTTCTTTTAACCATAGAAGAAGTAACACTTTCAACATCTCTCAAAATAGCAACTACTTTGAGTTCTGGGTTTTTTAGGTAGTCAGATATTGAATACTTTGATGACTTTGCTTTTCTAAAAAGAGGTAAAATTGGTCTAAGTTTTATAATTCTTGCAAGAACTAAATCCAATATAGTCCAGCGGCTCTGTAGTTCAATTTGATTAGGGACGCAAAGTTTTACACCTTTATAGTGACTTGCAAGAATACGCCCAGCTCCTCCCCACAAGTCTTCGAATAACACGCCAATCTTTGAATGCGAAGCTATCATAGCAGCTAGGAGAGTTGTTCCAGATCGTGCTGCCCCTAACACTAAAAGATTCGTATCCACAACATACATAGGCGGCCGCGATGGACGAGATAATCTTGAGTTAAAATCCTGAAAATATGAAAGCATCGGTATATATGTTTCTTTTTTTTGAGAAAAATTAGTATAAAAAAATTTATTCATGAAAAATTAATTTAACGTAATAGGGCTTGTATCCGCAGCAAAAACTTTTCGCGTCCCGCAAGAAAACCCATTGAATATAGCTATTGTGCCAGTTGAATCCCAAGCGGGATGAGCATCAACTCTCATTTCTCTATTAGAGCCCGTATAATCTGCCAATGCCCCTATACGGGCTAAAACATGTTCTTTCCCGCTAGATAGGTCGATAAGCCGAATGGGAACTGTGCCATCTCCATAACTTATTGGTTCTTTTGGATATGCATCCGTTAATAGAAAGCGTCCACTAGGATGTAAAGAAGGATGCCCGGAACCTGTTGACTCACCTATAGCTTCAATTGGTCCTCCATCGTAGCGGAATTTAACAAAGCGCAGCCCGTCACCATATGCATTTAAATTCATCATCACGTGTTGGCCATCAGGGCACCAGTTAGGATGGTGTCCACCTTTCGCCCAATTTTTAGCACTTACCGCGATTTGAATATCACTACCATCACTAGCCATGGTGATTACATGTTTCAACATATTTTTTTTACCTGCAGCTAGTTTCCTATTCTTTTGAAAAACTTTGCGCAATATATTTTTTTTAGGTACCCATCGTACAATCAGCATTAATCGATCACCTTGTGGATTCCACTTAGCGTGGAAGCAATAAAAGCTACCGTTTTGATAGTTTTTATTTTGTAGCTGTGGACATGAATTCACAATCTGATTTAGAGAAACTAGGAGTCGAGATTGCCCAGCATCTAGGTCAGTAATATATAAACCATCATCATCAGGCGCGCCGATGTTTTCGGGCACGAATTCAGGGGGTGCCATTACTCCATATCCACGTTGTGTTCGTGCAGTTCGTAATAAACAAGGACTCACACTTTTAGTTCCATCTGGCGAAACGTGATAAATCGTTCCTGAAAGTTGAATGCTTGTAAGCGAATTGATGTCAAGCTTTACGCCAACTGGTTTCCAATTATTAGTATTTATATCGTTATAGTACAAGTAATTGTCTGTAGATCCCCATTGTACTTGTGCACCAAGCTGGGTATCCCAGCCGCGAGTTTCTGCTATAACTCTTTCGTTACCAGATTCCAAGTCTATTAAAATAATCTCTGCAATATCTCCCGGAACCGGAGTGCGATCTTCACAAGGGAATTTTATTACTGCGAGATATCGTCCTGATGGACTTATTGGGCTTGTATCAAAAAAACGGTGTATGACTGCTCCTGTGTTGGGAGTGAGACAGTAAGCGGGTACAGCCGGTTCGTAATCGAGATAGCGAGGGAAGCTTTTGGACAAGTCAGGCGTGTTCATTATGATCTTGTCTCAATGTTGTATATTTCTTGGTTTATAAAACTAATTGATAGTAAGCATTCCTGCTAAATAGTTCCGTATAATTTTGCCATCAATTCACATAATTTACTGTGATCTATGTACAGACATAATACGATAGAAATAGGCAATTTGAGCACGGAAAACTTTATATTAGGCCATTACTATGAGCTACATCACATCATGTCATATTAATGGGTGATCTTAAGAACAGTATGTCGTATAAATTGATAGTTAGAGTAATTATTTTAAACAGTAGTTGCTCTATGGAGCGCCATACTTACCAGCTACTAACAATTTGCAAATACTAATAGTTTTTTATTAGATGAGTTATCACGTGTGCCTACCTTCAAAGATTAATCGTCAGGGAAAATCAAGTGGTTAATACATTCAGCAATAGCAGTGATCGAAAAGCTAATCACGGAAGCGCCAAACTTCCAATGTTTTTAGGAATTGGTGCTCAAAGATCGGGTTCGACTTGGTTGCATGAGAATCTCAAACCGCATCCGGAAATATGGCTGCCTCCAACTAAAGAGATCCATTATTTTAATGATCTTCGTGATGGGCCATTTTTTTGTGAGAGATATCGAAGCAAGTTCAGGATAAGAGCCGGTTTGACTAAAAACTCGATACTTAAAGGCGAGTGGTCATTTGCGGATTTCAAATGGGATTTAAAATACTTATTAATGCCAAGGTCTGATAAGTGGTACACGAGTTTATTTTCCCAAGGTAAGCATCTTGTCGCAGGTGAGATTACTCCTGCCTATTCGACATTATCAGAAGATGTCGTTGCTTCAATAAAGAAAATAAATCCTGAAATGAAAATTATCTTTCTTATGCGCGACCCTATAGATCGTTCTTGGTCACATGCTAGAAAAGATTTACCAGGTGTATATGGGAAACCAGTTGAGGAAATTCCAACTGATACAGTACTTAAGTGGTTTAATGAACCTTACTGTGCATTACGTACAGATTACGTGCGAACATTGGAGATTTGGCAATCTTATTTTCCTAAAGAGCAAATGTTTATCGGATTTTTAGATGAAATTAAACTTGATCCAGAGAATTTTTTGCTTCGAATTTATGATTTTTTAGGCGTGGAAAAATCTACAAAATATCTTCCCAAAACTTTGCATGCAGTGGTTAATGCTAGAAAGAAAACTGATATGGCGCCAGAGTATGAATATGAGCTTGCTAAAATTCATGAGCCTAAGCTGGCAAAACTTAAACAAATGTTTAACACATATCCTGCTGAATGGCATGCGCGTTGCGTATCAATATTAAATCGTTAGCAGGCTTATAATTGTTATTTAATGCTTTGTGTAAATTTTAGCCTTGTTGGAGGAGATAAAGTTCCGGTCTGTTGATCTGTCTGCTGTTTATTTCCAGAAAAATCAGCAGTATATACTTTAACTTTGTTGCCAATTTGGGTTTGAAATCTTAATTTTCCAGTTTGCTTGTGATAAGTGTCATCGAAAGCAGTCGATTCAGCTTCATTCCCAACGTTGTATGCTTTCCATGTTTTCCCATTATCCCAACTGCGACTAAATTTTCCTTTTCCGACGGCAGTAATTACTCCATTTCTGTCGACAGTAAAATTAGCGGGTGATGCGGCTGGCAGCGATTTTTTGTCACCCCAATTTTTTCCGTTCCAGATTTTAAAATACGTCTTACGCACTCTACGGTCTTCAAAGCTTACAATTGGACGGCCACTTGATGTTACTGCTACGTAAGTGCGTGTATCGAATATTCCTTTTGATGCTTGTTCAACAAGGTCGCCGTTCTGAGGAGTTATTGGTAAGGAATTAATGACTGCACCATTCGCTTTTCTAAATGTTGCTCCACCATTGTCAGAGTAAGCATAGAATATATGACTGGCTTCTTGACCCGGATTTATAAATACATCCCAGCTAATATGCATGCGATTATTATTATCAAAGAAAATTTTTGCTCTATAACCTTGATAGCCTGGTAGTTTGTTTGACCAATTTCTAGAACTATCACTCCAAAAAAATGTTTTAACACCGTGCTTGTAATTAGTTCCTCCAAGCATACTCCAACGTTTTTGATTAGCATTATATTTGGCTATACCTATACCTTGGCTACCATCGTATCCGTATTTCCCATCTCGATGAGTTCTATGTCTAAAGGTTACATATAATTCATTGTTGTTATCTGTTGTAAACGAGGGATAGGTAATCTTTTCACCAGGTATAGTTCTATTTGTATCGCCTACAAATGTAAAAGAACTGATGTCTCCTGGTTTGTTTGAAACTTTATATTGCCATCCAACATCACCTATTTTGTAACGCGATTGATGCATATTATAGGCAACATGAATATATCCAAACTTATCAATGCCCAGTGATGGTAAATTATGGTTCTTACCTTTATGGCTATTATTAAGGATAACATTTGTAGTTGTTTTTCCATTTGGTGTTTTTTTCGCAATCATGGTGCGTAAACGATCATCTACCCAGACAAAATACATATTACCTTTATATGTAGTGATGGGCGTCTGCCAGTGAGCAGCATCATAAGAAGTAAATTCCATTTCTTGTTTAATGCTAAAAGTATTTTTTGTCGCTGCTATTGATGTTTCATTTACTAAAAAAGCTAATATTCCAAAAATTATTAAAAGTAGACCATAATAATTTGAGTAAAGCAGAGTTCTGTTAGAGTTATGTTTTTTCATTTAATTTTTTATCGGTTCAGTATATTTTGTTATTCAATTTGCTAGTTATTTAAAGATAAAGTCTTTATTTTGTACATTTTCTTAGCAGTTTTTGCATACTTGCGTGACGGAAGTATGATTCGATAGAGCCCAACAAATAACATATTTCAGAAGAAATAACATACTTCATAAGTAGCGCTTGATAGCTTGAGTGCAATTTACTGAAATACCACAGAAGTACATATGTTTATGTGTAATTTGCCGGGAGTTTGTATGATTATTTTTAGAGTTTACCTTAGATAAGCAGTTTAGAGACAAGACCGTTAAGTGATTGATCAGCTACCACTGGTCGGAAGCTCATACCAAGCTTTGAAGCTTTTGTCAGCGAATTTTTCCAACGCTTTGATATCGTCTAAATAATGTTCAAGAAGCCGTGCCTTTAGACTCATTGAGGGTTTGGGGCGTTCAATTTTTTTCCCAACTGTTCTGCGTAAAATGCTTATCATTTTCGGGGTAATGATTGAAGATATTCCTGGCATATTTAAGATTTTCTCATTCAATAATTTTGATTGCCGTTTAAGTGAGCTTTTATGTCTAACGTTTGTAAAGCTATCGCTATGAAAAGTTTCGTCGACTCCTAGAAAACTGAAAACTCCGGCTAGTGTATTTGCTCGATCATTTAGCAAATCAGCTGATTCTATAATTAAGATTCGTTCTGAAGGATAAAATTTCAGAAATTGATTAAGTTGAAACATGTAGGCACCAGTTGGCACATAATCGTTATTATTGAGGTCTTGAAAAGCCTCTTCCATAGATCGTGATTCTTTGCCTGCTGCAACTTGATGCATGTAATGAGAGACAGCTCTATCAACTGGGTCTCTTACTACATAAATTAACGATATATTGGGTAAAACGGAGTGCAACCTTTCTGCAACACCTGGGAATAAATGGCATTTCGAATAGTTTGGAGAAGATTCGCCGACTAAACGAAATCCACTCGGGAACTGAGAGGTATACCAATTAATGCCTTTTGCAAAAGTGAGCTCATCTTTAAAAAAATCAAGTTCTTTGCAATGGGACATTCCAATTTCTGGATGCTTACTTAAGTAGTGATGCAGGCTTGTCGTTCCTGACTTCATTGCCCCAATAACGATAAATGAAGGTAGCATCTATTTTTAATCCTAATTTTAGTTTCTCTTAAAGCTTAAGTTTCCAAAAACTGTCGGATGTATGTCCAGGCGTTTTCTAACAATAAAGACGAGATAAACATTCCATGTCAGCAAACTACAAGTTGTTGCCCATGCGGCGCCCTCTAGTCCCCATTTCGGAATAAACAGGGCGCATAAAATAACGTTAAGCACCATACCAATTGTTTTGCCTTTGATTGTATCCATTTCATATCCAGAGGTGTTTAATAATAGTCCTACAGGTCCTGTGGCCGTATTTAAAAGTAAACCTACGCTCAGTATTGTGAGAGCCGTAGCGCCTCGTATAAATTCATCGCCATATAGTAGCTGTAAACACTTTTCACCAAAGAAAATTAAAACTAGAGCTGCTGGCAATCCACATAACACAACTAATCGACAGGAGAGGGTTATCATTTTTTGCAGGCGTTCCATCTGCCCTTCCGTATATAGTTTCGCTATAAATGGTAGCAGTGATGTGTTAATAGCTTGCAGAATAAATGTTACAAGTAATGCCAATACTGCAGCACTCTTGTAGATTCCCACATCCTCGATTATTCCAAATGTGCCTAACATAAGAATACTTATTTCCGAATTAATTGTTCCCATGCCGCCAATTAGCATGAAGGCAAATGCGCCACGCAACCAGCCAGATGTTTCAAAGGATGGACGAAATTCTTTAACTTGCTTAGGTAAAAAACGGGCTAGTAGTATGTAACCAAGTACAAGTTCAACAATGACAGTTATTACTCGTAATGACATAGCAACGAGAGGGGTGAATTCCGATTTATCGATTAACAAAAAGCTGGCACCGATTAGCAAGATAAAAAGTGCTGGTTGGATAAATTGTTCCGGGACCTGAGCGGTAACAGGTCGATGAAGTCCTATCAAAGCGCCTCTTCGAATGCCGCTTAGCGCAACGCAAGGTAAAATAATCAACGCAACCAAAAAAGTAGTTGTTGATAAGTCTCCTGCTTTAACAAAATACAGACTTGCAACGACAGCAATAATAATAATAAGTAACGAGAGCCCCATAACGAGTTGGTTTCCTCGTAACAACAGTCCTCGCATTGCGCCCCAATTACTAAGGCTTTGATAAATAGCAACGTTGCGTGCAACTAGATTTGGAATCCCTTTGCAAAGTGGAATTGAAGCTAAGGATATTAAAGATAAGACAAAGGTAAAAAGGCCAAATCCTTGTGCACCTAAAATTTTTGCTAAAGCTACCGTTACGGCAAGTTTTGCTAAAGCTGAAAATACTTTAAGTATTACTGACCCGCCAACAGCTTTTAAAAAACGTTGTTTGATGTTTGCGAACACTTCGCTTTTTTGTGAAGCATCAGGGCTAAGAGTTGGCATGATGTACTATGCCTTAGCGGTTTGTTCAGGTTGTAAGCTTGTAAGCTGTGCTCGATAAACGTATGAAAGATATGAAATCTCTATGATTGATACCCAAATAATAATCCCCCATGGGCCTGAGAAACCACGATAAAAAATGGAAGAGAATAAACTACAAGCAAATATACAAATAAGTAATGCAACATGTAGGTTTACAATATCAGGGATAAGTCGGTGCAACGTAAATAATCTGTACATGTGGGAAATGAGTAACATTACCCATGCTGTAAAGCCGAGATAGCCAGTTTTTAAAATGATATCAATAAAACTATTATGTGCTTGTGTAGGCTGCCAGCTGTTGTCATTTATATAGCTTGTGATTCCTTGAACTGATTCATGATTGGTTAGCCAAGCAACTCCAAATCCTTTGCCTAGTAAAGGGTTTTTGGCAATTTCACCCCATGTGTAGTGCCATAAATCTGCTCTGCCTGTTAAGCCTGAATCTCGATTAACTAAACTCGTGAGTGCTTCTAAAATTTCATATGTTGTCGGGATACCGTAAACAATTGCCACAACATAACCCAACAAAATGAGCGTTGCACCGAAAGTAAAAACCCATACGACCCTCCAAATTCCTTTAGAAGTTGTAGCAATAATAAAGAACAGTAATACAAGCGCCATGACGGCAATCGAAGTTGCGTTATCAGTAAAATAAAGAGTGATGAATGATATAGCTGCAACAGCCAATCTAAATGTCATGGGGTACGTGCCATCTTGTTTGACTACAAATGCCCAGCACACAACACATAATAAAGTTAGGCGGCCTAGTTGATTTTTGCTATTCATTACGCCTATCCATCTTTCGCCTTGTCCGAAATAAGAAATAACTCCTATTTCGGGTACAACCAAGCAAACAAAAAAAGATAGAAGAAGCAAGACCGTTGCCCCAATCCGCAAATTAGTGCTTAACCAGCTTGATGAGTAACCACGTGCAAGCATTGCGACAGCAACTAGTGGCAACATTACTTCCGCAAAGGCGCGTTTTGAAGCAATGACAGGCTCGGAAGCCCATGAGACTGATGCAATTGTTATAACAATTAAAATCCAAGCCCAAGGGTCCACAGTTCGGAGTGTGGATAAGAAAGAATTTCGATAACGTAGAAAAATAATCCCTACGAAGATTACCAACAAGCCTGCGAGTATAGGTTTGTTATTGAGCGATGCTAGTAAAGGAACAACTGGAATAGCTAATACAAATACTAAAAGCCATCTAAGAAGTCTAATTGGCTCAAGAAAGCTAACGGATTTAGGCTGTTCGATATGGTTCATATCGATACTCTGTCAAAGCCATTAAGAAACCCAATCCATTTGCACCTTTTTTTAAAAATTGGATAGAGCGGTGAATGCCAAAGGGCAGCATCACGGGCGCAATTACAATTGCTAAACCAAAACCAATAAAGGCTCGAATTGTTAATTCAAAATAAGCCCGCTTTCTATTTAAATCTATCATTCGGTCTGCGTAGATTTGCCCGTTTCTAACATAACGTTTCAATAGCCATTTAAGGTTGGCTCTTTCTTTAGGGATTTCTTCGTGAACAATTGCTTTTTCTGACCACACAAATTTCGATCCGTGGTCTAGCATATCAGCAAATAAATGGTAGTCTGAGCCTCCTGTTAAACCAAGTCTTGGGTCAAACAAGGTCTTGCGTTTTTTTAAATCAACCGCCCGCATTAATGTATTACTGGTACGTGTGCCACCTGCTGAAACATTATCTCCTGTGCGTTGTGCAGATTTCTTTTCAAAAAAGCGTCCTTTTTTTATCCATAACGGAGTTCCATTTGGCAAAATCGGAAATACTGGTCCAAAGACGCCATCCGCATCAAACTTTTCTGCAGTTGCTACGAGTTCACTTAGCCATTCTGCTTCTGGAATTTCATCGTCATCAATAAAAGCTATCCATTCACCCTTGGCATTAGCTACTGAGCGATTTCGTGCTAATGCAATATTTTGCTCTGGTTCAATATGATAATGAATTTGCAAATTTTTTGACTGAATTGAAAATTTATCTACGGCTTCTCTAGCTGATCCGGCTGAGTCATTATCAACAATTATTACTTCAATCTCACCAGGAAGATTTTTTTGGCATGCTATTCCGCTCAATACATCAATTAATCCTTGGGGTCGTTTATACGTGCACAAACACACGCTAATTTTTATTTCTGATGTCATGGATTTTACAATAGGAATAGTTTTGCTTTCTGTTTATGCAATTTCATCTAATTGTGCCAAAAACAAACGATTTTGGTTGAATTCTTTATTATAAGTGGCGATTTCCTAACGCAGTTATTAAAAGCTCAATAGCTTCTAAATAACTACCATTTAATTTTAGAAAGTCATGGTTTTAGTATCTGAACAAAATTTTTGTTCGATAAATTGTTCAATTTGTCTTTATATATAAGGCTCTTTATAGCATGGCAGTGTTTGGTAATTGGTGAACTAGATCTAGTAGCTGGAGTAATGTTGTGTATATCTATTACTTGATTGATTTGAAGGCAATAATTATTTAGATGCTCTGTTCGTAGATGTGATTAATTATTCTGATCAAGAAATTAAGCGTCTTATATTCCAAATATTCAATTACTTAGCACGGGATCATGACGTGGAAACCTACTAATCGCTTATTGAACTCATAAACTGTCTTCGGTGAGACAAAACACCGACTTATCACAAATAGACATTTTCAAAGAGTATCGGATTCTCTTAACTTGTAATACCATCGTAATGCGTGTGTAATACATAAGCAGGATAGCTCAATATTTGACTATCCCGAGGATATGGCTGAAGGGAACATCAAGTTACCGGCTCGGAGAGGCGGATATGCATGTTTGTACATCATTCATTTCCAGTGCTTTTTAGTAAAGAAGTTTGTTGTTGAATTGACTCTGGTGATTCAAGAAGAGATATCACAATTAGTAGAGTTCTAAATAGTAAAAATGTGATTTCAATCATGTATTCGTGGTTTTTCTCGAATTAATATACCGAGACAAAAAGTATAAATTTAAAGATAAACGGCTCAATAAAAAATGGATTCGTCTACGAGAGAAAATCTGCTCAAAAGCTTTGATTTGATTGTAATTGGTGTTGTGTTTGTAATTTCAGCACTAGCCTCTCAACCTGAGGCCATTATTAACTCGTTAGATGAGTTTTTTGCCATGCGCCTGAAGATAGAGAATTTTGCTATTTTTGGTGGTCTTCTTATTTCTTGGCACATAATTTTTTCTTTATTTGGTCTCTACACATCCAAGCGAATTGGCACTAAGTTAAGTGAAGAATGCTTTGATGTGCTAAAAGCTATTTCAGTTGGCACCCTAATTATCATGGGTATCGCTTTTATGTTTCAGATCCAAATTGTAAATCCAGCATTTTTAACATTATTCTGGATTGCTGCTTCGGCATCGATGATTATTAGCCGAATTGCTTTGATGTATATACAGAAATTGATTCGACTTTCTGGCCGCAATCTAAAGTATGCAGT
Organism: Gammaproteobacteria bacterium; assembly: GCA_965243395.1. Taxonomy (GTDB): domain Bacteria; phylum Pseudomonadota; class Gammaproteobacteria; order UBA4575; family UBA4575; genus JABDMD01. The sequence continues at coordinate 888,922 of CBDEUS010000002.1, forward strand.
CATGGTAGGTACCAACCAAAGAGCAATTGAAATTGCACGCAAAATAGAATCGCGTGAAGATCTAGGATACCGATTTGTTGGTTTTGTCGATGACCACTGGCACTTGGCTGATATGCCTGGTGGAAATGATTCCATTGTTTCTAATTTAGGTGATTTCAATAATTATTTAAAAGACCATGTGGTTGATGAAGTATTTATTTGTGCTCCTGTTAAATCTTTTTATGAAAAAGTTTCTCGCATCATTTCTCAGTGTGAAGAGCAAGGGATTACAGTGCGATTAATGTACGATCTATACACACCGTCACTCAGCAAAGTATATGTTGATGGTTTGGCAGAGCATCAGGTAATGACGATGACGGTTACCAAGAAAAGAACTTATAGTTTATTTATTAAATGGTTAATCGATGTAAGTGCTGCTAGTACAATTCTTATTGTATTTGCACCGTTTTTGCTTACAGCTGCAGTGTTTATAAAGGCTACCTCGCCTGGTCCAATTTTATTTGTTCAAGAAAGAGTTGGGCGTAATAAGCGTAAATTCAAAATGTATAAATTTAGAACTATGGTTGTGGATGCAGAATCTAAACATGGAGATTTGGAGCATTTAAACGAAGCCAGCGGCCCTGTATTTAAGATTCAAGATGATCCACGGATAACATCTGTCGGTAGGTTTCTACGCAATACCAGTTTCGATGAATTGCCACAGCTTTTTAATGTGCTAAAAGGTGATATGAGCTTGGTGGGTCCGCGTCCATTGCCTGTTAGAGATTATGAGGGATTTAATCATCATTATCATTGTCGCCGTTTAAGTGTTCAGCCAGGACTTACAGGTTTATGGCAAGTAAACGGCAGAAGCTCGATTAGTTTTGATAAGTGGATGGAGCTGGATCTTGAATACATTGATAAATGGTCGTTGTGGCTAGATATCAAAATCTTGTTTAAGACCATTCCAGCCGTGTTGAAGGGTGACGGAGCTTCGTAGAAAAATTTTTAATTTTGAGTTTTTATTACTAATTTGAAGATAAGGATATCAATTTATAACAGGAGTAACTAACGTGAGAGATTTAGTCAAAAAACGTATTTTAGTAACAGGCGGAGCAGGCTTTGTTGGCTCACATTTGTGTGAGCAGTTATTAGATGAAGGTCATGACGTTCTGTGTTTGGACAATTTCTTTACAGGTACTAAACAAAATGTATCTCATTTGCTCGACAATCCTAATTTTGAGCTGATGCGTCATGACATTACATTTCCATTGTATGTAGAAGTCGACGAAATCTACAATATGGCATGTCCCGCTTCACCTATTCATTATCAGTATGATCCTGTGCAGACTACCAAGACGAGTGTACATGGTGCGATAAATATGTTGGGTTTAGCGAAAAGGGTTCGCGCAACAATATTTCAAGCATCAACGAGTGAAGTCTATGGTGATCCTGAAGTGCATCCACAGCAAGAAAGTTATTGGGGTCATGTGAACCCAATAGGTGTTCGATCTTGCTATGACGAAGGTAAACGCTGTGCAGAAACTTTATTCTTTGACTATCATAGACAACATAAGCTTCGTATTAAGGTAGGACGTATCTTTAATACATATGGGCCAAGAATGCATCCAAATGATGGCCGAGTAGTGTCTAACTTTATTGTTCAGGCATTAATGAATAAAGATATAACGATTTATGGCGATGGGTCTCAAACGCGGTCATTCTGCTTTGTAAGTGATTTAGTCGACGCAATTATAAGGTTAATGGGTACAGATGAAGCTTTTACCGGTCCAGTTAATCTTGGTAATCCGTCAGAGATGACAATTGCAGAGTTAGCTGAAACGGTTGTTGATCTTACTGGATCAAGTTCTTCAATTGTATATAAAGACTTACCACATGATGATCCAACACGTCGTCGCCCCGATATAACTGTGGCTAAAAAAGAGCTTGGCTGGGAGCCAAAAGTGACTTTGTCTGATGGTCTAAAAAAGACAATACCTTATTTCGAGAGGTTACTCAGCGTACAGCAGCCCCCTCAAATTATTGAGAGTATGAAAGGCTAAAATTTGCTGGCTGGTTTTTGTAGCCTGGTATAATCAGAAGCATAGAATGACTTGAGGGTATAAATTACCCTCGAGTTGTTTTGTGTTAAAAATTCATCTAATTATCGAGTAAATTTTGGTTTAACATTCCATTTTAAAAATGTCCAAAAGCTCGTAAGTAATTACTTTTATGATTGGTAATCATATTCAGGTCAAGTACTTAGTAGCAGTTGTTTTGGTACTTGCTGTTTTTCGTTTCGTGCCCCATCCTCCGAACGTTACGCCCATAGCGGCAATGGCGTTATTTTCTGGCGCTGCATTTACTAATCGTTCATTAGCTTATTTCATCCCATTAGCTGCGATGATAATTAGTGACTTAGTAATAGGGTTTCATAGCACTGTTTGGTATGTGTATGCAGGAGTTGCTCTAACAGTATTTGTGGGCAGCATGATAAAACAAATTAAAGTTGTTCGAGTAGGGCTTGCTGCAATTGTGGCTTCGATTATATTTTTTCTAATTACTAATTTTGGCGCCTGGTTGCATCATGACATGTATTCGCAAAACCTAAGTGGTTTGCTGCAAGCCTATGTTGCTGGTTTGCCTTTTTTGCGTAATTCACTTATCGCAAATCTTATATTTTCTTATCTAGTGTTTTATTGTTTTAGTAGTTTTATATCAAGGCGAACGTCACTTAGTTCTACTCAGTAAATAAATTCTGTTTTTTGTAAACTTCTGCTGATTATTAAAGCAAGATAGTGTGCAAAATGTGTGCTGATTCACAACTAATTATTGAATGAAGAATAAAATTCTATATATAGACTTTGATTTGCAGAATCTGGTTGCACAAAGATTTTTCTAACAGGGATTAATTGTTTATCTCCTGGCAAGGACGCCTTGACCCGTGAGTGGTAACGCTCACGGGTTTTTTATTGCTACGTAGTTGTAGGTTCAGGGTAAAGTTCATCTAACGGAATCGATCGTCCATCAGGGCGAACCATGCGTGCATGGAAGCGGCGCAGTTGACGAGGTTCATGAACCCCGCAAGAGTGTGCAATTACCCCCACTTCATGCACCATATTTTGTGCATAGTGTTTTACTCGTTCTGCTTTCAGAACTGGATCTAAACCTGTCTGAAGTTTTTTATTATGTGTCGTGATGCCTGTAGGACAGGTGTTTTTATTACATTGCAGAGCTTGAATGCAACCGAGAGAAAACATAAACCCACGAGCAGAGACTACAAAATCAGCGCCAACCGCAAATGCCCATGCCACTTCTGCAGGAGTGATCAATTTTCCAGAAGTGATGACTTTAATACGATCGCGTAGACCATGCATTTTTAAGCGATCAATCACTAACGGTAAACTTTCTTCAATAGGTAATCCCATATAATCCATCAAACTCATGGGTGCCGCACCTGTACCACCGTCTGCACTATCAATCGTTATAAAATCTGGCGCATTTTCAACACCACGTTTATTAACCGCTTCAAGTAAATTATCAATCCATCCATAAGCACCAATGACAGCTTTAAACCCTACCGGTTTGCCAGTGACATTTCGTATATGTTCCAGCACATCAAGCAAATCGTCGGCGGAATCTATTTCAGGATGACGATTAGGGCTAATTGAATCTGAACCTGCCGGAATACCACGAATCTTGGAAATTTCTTGGGTTACTTTTTCTCCTGGGAGAATTCCACCTTTACCTGGTTTTGCTCCCTGGCTTAATTTAAGTTCAAACATTTTTACTTGTTCGTGAGCCGCAACTTCACGTAGTTTTTCGTCACTTAAATTTCCTTGTTCATCACGTACACCATATTTAGCCGTACCGATTTGAAAAACGATATCTGCACCCCCTTCCAGGTGATATGGAGACAGTCCGCCTTCACCAGTGTTCATCCAACAGCCTGCCATGCGCGCACCGTTAGAAAGGGCGAGAACCGCCGGTTTTGAAATAGCTCCATAGCTCATTCCAGAAATATTAAAGATTGAATCTGTTGTATAAGGATGAGCAGTGTATGGGCCAATGGTTACATCACTCGTGGGCGCAGCATCTCTATCTAAGGTTGGGAAAGGGCAGTTTACAAATAACACTGTACCCGTAGGGCGTAAGTCTCTTGTTGAGCCAAAGGCTATTGTGTTGTCCAAATCCTTTGCGGCTCGATAAACCCACGATCGCTCTGCACGGTTAAATGGCAGTTCTTCACGATCCATGGCGAAAAAATATTGACGGAAGAACTCACCTAATTCTTCAAAGAAATAGCGAAACCGGCCGATAACAGGGAAGTTATGCCGAACTGCGTGAGCAGTTTGGGACTTATCTATGACATATAGAACAATTACGGATAATACGAGAATGCCTAAAAGAAAAATAAAAAATAATGCTGCGATTTCAAGAAACTTAATTACAAAAACGGGTAGCTCAGCCATCATATCGTCTTCCCCTTTTAAATTATTATCGGGTGTGCGTCTTGTGCTAGATGAACGGATTACAGCGTATATTATTACAATCTATTATTCCTTATATCGATTAGACAATAAACAAACCATGACGTTTTACTGGCTATTTGTACTCCACAATTTTAGAAGTTTCTTATATTCAAGAAAAATTGCGGAATGCATTACTAAGTCAGAGTACACTTTATAGAAAAATGTAATGAAAATTTAAAATTTCGGTCTACTGAATTGAACTTATGGTGATTGATCTACATGAGTGACATAAAAATAAATAGGGAGCTTGTATGAAAGCATCAGATCTTTTTGTTAAGTGCCTAGAAGAAGAAAATATCGAATACATATTCGGTGTTCCTGGTGAAGAGAATGCTGATTTTATGATTTCGTTAGAAGATTCCAAAAAAATAAAATTTATTCTTACACGTCATGAACAAGGTGCAGCTTTCATGGCAGAGATCTATGGCCGACTTACTGGCAACCCCGCGGGCTGTTTAGGAACATTAGGGCCAGGTGCTACAAATTTAATTACCGGTGTTGCTGATTCAAATATGGATCGAGCCCCTATGCTGGTTTTAACTGGGCAGGGCTCTACATTACGCTTGCATAAAGAGTCTCATCAAATCATGGATGTAGTAAAAATGTTTGAGCCTGTTACGAAATGGGCTACCACTGTATTACATCCTGAAACTATTCCTGAAATTATTCGCAAAGCTGTGCGTGTTGCACGTACCGAAAAACCGGGTGCGGTACATATTGAACTGCCTGAGGATCTTGCGAAAATTGATACGTCCGCAAAACCTATCAAGCCGCAGCGTTATATGCGTTCAGTTCCGGATGAAGAAGTCATAGATAACGCATTTGAAATTATCGCGAGTAGTAAGCGACCTATTATCCTTGCGGGTAATGGTGTGATCCGTAAAGATGCCAGCAAGCAGTTGCGAAAATTTTGCGAACTTACAGATATTGGTGTGATGAGCACCTTTATGGCCAAAGGATGTGTAGATAAAGATTCTGAGCATTGTTTATTTACAATTGGATTAGGGAGTCGAGATCGAATGTCATTTTTAATAGATGATGCAGATGTCGTAATCACGCTAGGTTTTGATATGGTTGAGTATCATCCGAGTTTATGGAATCCCGGTTGTGATAAAAAAATCATCCATGCGGATTTTTTACCGGCTGAGATTGATCAGCATTATCATCCACAGATAGAACTGATTGGTGATCTAGAGCATACCCTTGAAGAATTGAACATACGTGCAAAGTCGCGCGCAAAATTTTTGTACGACACTTCTAAACAAAAACAAGTTCGACAAGACATGATTGAAGATCTTGCCGAACATAAAGACGACGACACAAAGGGAAGTGTGCGGCCTCAAAAAGCGCTTTGGGATGCTCGTCAAGTGTTGGGGCCTGATGATATTTTATTATCCGATGTTGGCGCACACAAAATGTGGATTGCGCGTTATTACCATTGCCATAATCCCAATACATGTTTAATCCCTAATGGATTCTGCTCAATGGGATTTGCATTGCCGGGTGCAATCGCAGCCAATATGGTGTATCCGGATCGACGCATATTAGGTATTGCTGGAGATGCGGGTTTTTTAATGAATGTGCAGGAAATGGAAACCGCTAAGCGTTTAAATAGCAATATTGTAATTATGGTCTGGGAGGATCATGAATACGGGTTGATTGCATGGAAGCAACAAAATGAATTCGGAAAACATACTGATCTTTCATTCCAAAATCCGGATTGGGAGCTGTTGGCGAAATCATTTGGATGGAATGGATATCTTGTAGAAAACAGTAAAGTTTTACAATCCACGCTAGAAACTGCATTTAATGATGGTGCACCCAGTTTAGTAGTCGTGCCAATTGATTATCGTGAAAACATGTTGCTTACTAAACGTCTTGGTGAATTAACCTTACCAATGTAATCGTTACAATGAGCAATAAAAAATATTCTTTAATGCTTCATAAAGCATCCACAGCGGCTGGAGCAATTGAAGTACATGCTCCTTTTGATCGCAGTGTCATTGCCGAAGTAGAAACAGTTAATGCAGATCATATCGATCAAGCAATGTCTATTGCTTACTCACTCTATCGCGATAAAAGTAGCTGGATACCTTTGCATAAACGCATCGAGATTCTTGAGAAAACGGCCCAAATAATGACTCAAGAGCAAGAACGCTTGGCAATTGAAGCTGCGAGAGAAGGGGGTAAACCGCTTATTGATTCAAAAGTTGAAGTTGCACGTGCTATTGATGGTATCCATTTATGTATTGAAACTTTGAAGACAGACCAAGGCGAAGTGATTCCCATGGGCATGTCGCTGTCATCTGAAAAACGAATTGCGATTACACAAAAAGAACCCATAGGAGTAGTGGTTGCCGTGAGTGCGTTCAATCACCCTCTAAACCTAATTGTGCATCAAGTAGCGGCTGCTGTTGCCGCGGGCTGCCCAGTCATAGTTAAACCTGCTGAAGATACTCCAATTTCTTGCCTGAATTTTGTAAATATTCTCTGGCAAGCAGGCTTGCCTACAGAATGGTGTCAAGCTGTCATTCCTGAAAGTATTGCGGTAGCCGAAAAATTAGTGACCGATGAGCGAGTTGGCTTTTTCAGTTTTATTGGCAGTGCCAAAGTGGGCTGGATGCTACGCTCAAAATTAGCACCCGGTGTGCGTTGTGCACTTGAGCATGGCGGTGCAGCCCCCGTAATCGTTGCCGAAGATGCAGATCTTGATCTGGCCATACCAAAGCTGGGTAAGGGTGGCTTTTATCACGCAGGCCAAGTGTGTGTGTCCGTTCAGCGTATTTTTGCGCATACAAAGGTTTTTGATTCAGTTGTAGAAAAACTTTCGACTTATGCACAACAACAGCGGATTGGTGATCCAACTCTTGAAGAAACCGAAGTAGGGCCATTGATTCGCCCAGCTGAACTGCAAAGAATCGAAACATGGGTGAACGAGGCTAAATCCGAAGGTGCTGAATGCAGTATGGGTGGAAATGCCATAAGCGAGACTTGTTATGAGTGTACGGTGTTATCAAAACCTTCGTCCGAAAGTAAAGTGAGTACCGCAGAAATTTTTGGGCCTGTTGTGTGTGTATATGATTATGAAGATATAGAACAAGCTTTACAGCAAGCCAACGCATTACCGTTTTCTTTCCAGGCCGCAATGTTTACCAGCAATATTGATACGGCTATGCATGTGTATAAAAATATCGATGCTTCAGCAGTAATGCTGAATGATCACACTGCATTTCGTATCGATGGCATGCCGTTTGCAGGGCTAAAACAGTCAGGTCTTGGCGTTGGTGGTATTCCTCACACCATTGAAGATATGCAAGTGAATAAAATGCTTGTGATGCACTCACCTAATCTCTAATCAAGTATCCATTTGATCATGAAAGAAGATATCGAAGCTACAGGGTTCGATGTTTTGTTTAATGCTGCTTTAAATAAAGGCACATCATTTACCGAAGCAGAACGGAAAAAATATAAATTACGTGGCCTGTTACCTCCTGGGGTATCCGATCCAGATGTTCAATTAAATCGTGCCTTGCAAAATATGCGTCGTAAACATTACGACATTGAACGTTACATTTTTTTATCGGCATTGCAAAGTAGAAACGAAAGACTGTTCTATCGCTTAATTCTAGAGAACATCCAAGAGGTTATGCCGTTAATTTACACGCCCACGGTTGGTCAGGCATGCAAGGAGTTTGCTGCAATCTTTCGGCAACCAAAGGGAATTTATATTACAGCCGAGGACCGAGGAAATGTGTCTGAGATATTAAGCAACTGGCCGGAAGAAGATGTGCGTGTGATCGTTGTTACGGATGGTGAGAGGATACTTGGCTTAGGTGATCTGGGAGCAAATGGCATGGGTATTCCAATTGGCAAACTTGCTTTATATGTCGCTTGTGCCGGAATTCAGCCCAATCAATGTTTACCAGTGATGATCGATGTGGGAACAAATAACCAGGAGATGCTGGATGATCCACTGTATTTGGGCCTGAGGCACAAAAGAATACAGGGCGAAGAATATGATGCACTTGTCGATGAGTTTATTAACTCTGTTCAAGCTGCCTACCCAAAAGCACTCATACAGTTTGAGGATTTTCTTACGCCCAATGCCTATCGGTTGTTAAATAAATACCGCAACCAAGTATTGTGTTTCAATGATGATATCCAAGGTACCGCAGGCGTTGCTTTAGCAGGTGTATATGCCTCCACTAGAATTTCAGGTCTGGCTTTTAAAGATTTACGCATAATGTTTCTCGGCGCGGGCTCTGCCGCAACCGGAATTGCTGACTTAATAACCTATGCTTTTCAAAAAGAAGGGTTCTCAGAAGATGAAGCAAGAAAAAAACTATGGTTTGTCGATATCAATGGTTTAGTCGTTCAGTCACGTGATGATTTGCTACCACATAATTTACCCTATGCACACGATCACCCTACCGCAGATTTCATTTCGGCCATTAAACAAATTAAGCCACATGTATTAATCGGCGCTACAGGATTTCCAGGAACATTTACAGAAGAGGCCGTGAAACTCATGGCTGAAATCAACCAACGGCCCGCTTTGTTTGCGCTATCAAATCCAACTTCACGCGCAGAGTGTACAGCGGAACAAGCTTACAACTGGACCCAAGGACGTGCGATTTTTACGAGTGGTAGCCCATTTGATGCCGTGCAATATAAAGATCACTATTTCAAACCAGGTCAGGGTAACAATGCATACATATTTCCTGGCATTGGTCTAGGTGCAGTTGTAAGTGAGGCTTCCAGGATATCGGAAGATATGTTTTTAGTCGCAGCTAAAACACTTGCAAATATGGTGAGTGAAGAGGATTTGTCTGTGGGAGCAATTTATCCCCCATTACAAAATATTCGTGATGTCTCGTTGCAAATTGCAGTAGCAGTTGCCGAAGAAATTATCTCAAGTAAATTAGATTCAATTCGAAAAGTAGATAATTTGCAGCAGAAAATTGAAGAGTATATGTATCAACCTGCTTACTAAAGTAAAACGGCAAACTGTTAGTTTGCCGTTTTAATTACGTTGAATTATTTCTTTTCTAGCTTTCTTTATCTTTGTATTTGCATTGTTTTTTCATTTCGTCTTCTGTTAAAACACCGTCACTATTAGCGTCTTTCTCCATAAAACGTTGTTCCTTATGGGACATGAACTCCTCTTTGCTGACTGTTCCATCACCATCTGTATCCATCATTTTCATCTTATCTTTTCCATCACCATGATGGCCTGCATTGACATGTGAAATTCCTAACGCACTAACAATTAGCACGATTGATAAAACTGAAATTAATTGCTTATATTTGTTTGTCATTTTATTGCTCCAATACGTTGATGCTGTTTGAGTTGTAATTGTTCTTTAGAATCCGCTGTTTAGCCGAAGTTCAATTTATATAGCAAAATAGTTAGTTTTTAGTCTTTCCTTTAAATTCACATAAATCAACAATTGAGCACTCACCGCATTTAGGGTTGCGCGCAACACAGGTATAGCGCCCATGGAGAATTAACCAATGATGTGCATGAAGTTTGTATTGTTCAGGAACAAACTTTTCAAGCTTTAACTCGACTTGAAGTACATCTTTGCCTGGAGCAATCCCAGTACGATTAGAGACACGAAAAATATGTGTATCTACTGCAATTGTAGGTTGACCAAATGCATTATTCAGGACTACGTTCGCAGTTTTCCTACCAACACCAGGTAATTTTTGCAATGTTTCACGATCACGAGGGATTCGGCAACGATGTTCATCAATTAACACTTTACAGGTCTTGATTATATTTTTTGCTTTACTGTTATAAAGTCCGATCGACTTAATATGCTTTTTTAACCCCGTCTCACCGAGATCGAGCATTTTTTGCGGTGTATTCGCAACCTTATAGAGCTCCTTTGTTGCTTTGTTGACACTTACATCAGTGGCTTGGGCAGAGAGTATGACCGATATCAATAGTTCAAAATTAGACTTATGAACGAGTTCAGTTTTAGGGGCAGGGTTGGCTTTTTTTAAACGTCTGAAAATTTCACTACGCTTTTCTTTATTCATTTTTAGTTTTATCTATTTAACAACTTATTCTTCTTACGCTCAAAAGCTAATTGTTTGGTCATTTTTTCTTTTGCAAGACGTTGATCACGCCTTTGTTTGTTTTCACGTGATAGTTTAGCAAAGTTCCTTTTTATTTCGCTTAGCTGATCATCTGATAATGTTTTACATGCTTCTTGAAATTCTGAATTAGGATTTAAATCTATACAATCTACCGGACAAGGAGGTAGGCATAATTTACAACCTGTGCAGTAAAATTTAATTACCGTATGAATTTGTTTGGATGCTCCGATGATGGCATCAAATGGACATGCTTTAATGCAAAGTGTGCAACCTATGCACTCTTGTTCGCGAATGAAGGCTATATATTTGCCTGTAGGAATACTATCTGTGTTTATAGCCACATTTTATTTCACGCGCATACCTGGTTTAGCCCCGCTATCCGGCTGCAATAAAAAGATGTCTTTGTTGCCAGGCCCAGCAGCGAGTACCATGCCTTCAGACATGCCAAAACGCATTTTGCGAGGCGCAAGATTGGCAACAACTACGGTGAGTCGCCCTTCAATATCTTCAGGTGCGTAGGCAGATTTTATTCCTGCAAAAACATTTTTTTGTATGTTGCCTGTAGGCTCGCCAAGATCTAATGTTAATTGCAAAAGTTTATCAGCACCTTCAACATGTTCAGCTTTGACAATTTTAGCGACTCTAAAGTCGAGTTTAGCAAAATCATCAAACGTGATTTCGTCGCTGATTGGATCGCTGGCAACAGGTGCTGTATCTTGTTTTGAATCTTCTATCATTTTATCAATTGAATCTTTTTCTATTCGTGTAATCAAGGGTTTAAATTTATTAATTGTATGACCCTCAGGGAGAGGTTCACCGTTATAAAGTCTTTCCCAACTAAATTCTGTATTCAAAAATACTTCTGATTTGGCAGCCAATTCAGGTAACACTGGTTTTAAATAACCAATCAGCAAACGAAACATATTTAGTCCAAAGCTACATACCTGATGCACTTCGGTTCTGTTGCTGTCTTGCTTTATTTTTTTCCAAGGTTTATGAGCATCGATAATCTGGTTGGCAATATCTGCAACTGACATTATCACGCGCATAGCTTCGGAATATTTTCGTGACTCGTAATACATTTTAATTTGATTATTTTTTTCAACAGCCAAATCAAATGCATGTGTACACTCATCATTAAAACTTGAAGTAAGTTTGGCATCAAACTTTTTAGTAATAAATCCGGCACAACGGCTGGCAATATTTACGAGTTTACCTACAACATCACTATTTACGCGTTGTTGAAAGTCTTCCAAATTAAGATCGATGTCACTAACTCCTGGTCCTAGCTTGGCAGCAAAGTAGTAGCGTAAGTACTCGGGATTTAAATGCTCTAAATAAGTGCGCGCTTTAATAAATGTGCCACGTGATTTCGACATTTTCTTGCCATCTACGGTAAGAAAGCCATGGCAAAAGACTGCAGTGGGTATTCGGTAATCAGCGCCATGTAACATTGCTGGCCAAAACAACATGTGAAAGTAGGCGATATCTTTACCAATGAAGTGATACACCTCGGCATCACTATCAGGATTCCAATAATGATGGAAATCTTTCCCACCGTTGTTAGATGTGTTGTCAATGTATTGTTGTAAGCTTGCCATGTAACCAATGGGAGCATCTAACCATACGTAAAAATATTTTCCTGGTGCATCAGGAATTTCAAATCCAAAGTAAGGCGCGTCACGTGAGATATCCCAATCTTGCAAGCCCGAATCAAACCATTCTTTTAATTTATTTGTGATTTCAGGCTGTAAATTATCTTGATTAATCCATTCTTCCAAAACATCTTTAAAATCATTCAGTTTAAAGAAATAGTGTAAATTCTCTTTTTGGATGGGTGTTGCACCGCTTACAGAAGAATAGGGATTAATTAAATCTGCGGGTGTATAGGTTGATCCACATACTTCACAATTATCGCCGTATTGATCTTTTGCATGACATTTTGGGCATTCACCTTTAACAAACCGATCGGGAAGAAACACATTTTCTTTTGGATCAAAGAGATCAGTTACTGTTTTGGTTGTGATATGACCATTATTTTTTAATCGTTCATAAATAGTGGTGGCGTGCTTTTTATTTTCTTCTGAGTGGGTAGAGTGATAATTATCAAATTCGATTAAAAAATCAGCAAAATCTTTTTCATGTTCGAGTTTCACTCTGGAAATCAATTCTTCAGGCGTAATTCCCTCTTGCTGCGCGCGCAACATAATGGGAGTGCCATGCGCATCGTCGGCACATATATAAATACAGTCGTGACCACACATTTTTTGAAAACGTGACCAAATATCGGTTTGTAAATATTCGACTAAATGACCGATATGAATAGGGCCGTTTGCGTAAGGCAATGCACTGGTGACAAGGATAGTTCTTTTATTCACAGATATTCTTATTTACTAAAACAATTTGATAACAAATCTCGATGCTGTTTCTAAAGCGCTGGCTACCTTAACAGTTCAGCTATAAAACCGCTATTTTGCATTTGATTGTAGGGCTTTCAGCTACTCAAATAGGGATCTTTGCTGTCTATTCTGGCGTGATATAGTACTTACTAACTCTATATTTACCCCATAATTTTAGGAGAATAAGAAGCATGGCCGAGCTTACCAAAGAGCAAGTAGAAGCTGTACTCAAAGACATCCAAGATCCAAATATTGGCAAAAATTTAATGGCGAGTAATGCTGTTAAAAACATTGAACTCGATGCAGGTAACGTCAATGTAGAAATTAAGCTAGGCTATCCGGCAAAAAGTATTGCAGAAGATCTTGCAGCTGAAATTGAAGGCGCTATTCGCGAAGCCGGGGCAGAAAATGTTCAAGCAGATGTTGGGTGGACGATCGAAGCTCATTCTGTACAAAAAAGCCTCAAGCCGCTTGAAAATATTAAAAATGTAATTGCTGTTGCTTCAGGAAAAGGGGGTGTAGGTAAATCCACTACTGCTATTAATTTAGCATTAGCTCTTTCAATGGAAGGCGCGAGCGTTGGAATTCTGGACGCCGATATTTATGGTCCGAGTCAGCCACGAATGTTGGGAATTAGTGGGCAACCAAAATCTAACGATGGTAAAAGTTTAGAACCAATGGAAGCACATGGCTTACAGGCAATGTCCATCGGGTTTCTAATTGACGAAGAAACCCCAATGATTTGGCGTGGACCTATGGTGACTCAAGCTTTAGAACAGTTGCTAAATGATACTCAATGGCGCGGGCTCGATTATTTAGTGGTTGATTTACCTCCAGGTACAGGAGATGTTCAACTTACTTTAGCGCAAAAAATACCTGTTAGTGGTGCCATCATCGTGACGACCCCTCAAGACATTGCATTGCTGGATGCACGCAAGGGATTGAAGATGTTCGAGAAAGTAGAAGTACCCGTGTTAGGTGTAGTTGAAAATATGAGTATTCATATTTGTAGTAAATGTGGGCATGAAGAACACATTTTTGGAGAAGGCGGCGGAAAAGCAATGGCTGAAGAATCTGGAGTCGAGATGCTGGGTGCATTACCACTCGATATTCGTATCCGTGAACAAGTTGATGGAGGTAACCCAAGTGTAGTGGCAATGCCAGATACGCGTATTGCAGAAATTTATCAAGAGATTGCACGTAAGGCAGCAGCAAAACTTGCAGTTAAAGGAAAAGACTACAGCGCTAAGTTCCCTAAGATTGTCATTCAAAACACTTAATCGTTCGATTCAAAGTTGTCTAGGTTGAAGTATCATTTAATAGCAAATGTACTTATTTGTTTTACAATACTGCTCCTATCAGGTTGCGGAACATTAGATAAACGTTTAAACCCTATTCAACCAAAAGTATTTATTGGCGATATTGAACTAGAAGACGCAAATTTATCAGGAGTCACTGCACTGCTCACGCTAAACATAGAAAATCCAAATGACTTCGCTTTAAATGCAAAGGGTTTGGACTACACAATGAGTTTGTCGGGAACTAATATTCTGAGCGGAGAAAACCAAAATAATATGTCTGTTCCAGCATTAGGTAGTGGCAAAATTGAAGTGCCGGTACGGATATCTTATGCATCACTATTGGAAACTATTCCGAATGTTATGCAAACGGGTGTGGCTTCGTATAATTTTTCAGGCAATATTCATACACGTTTGTTTAAAGTACCTTTTGATAAAACCGATGAGTTAAAATTACCTTACGTAGGTGACTCAAATTAAAGATTAATTTATTTCTGATTTAGTTTTATGGCAATAAAATCTGACCGTTGGATCCGCGAGATGGCGGAAAAGTATGGCATGATTCAACCATTTGAAGCTGGCCAAGTGCGTGAGAATGGCCATGGTCGCATGATTTCATATGGCACATCGAGTTACGGCTATGATGTGCGTTGTGCCGATCATTTTAAAATTTTTACCAATATAAACTCTGCTATCGTGGACCCAAAAGGGTTTGATGAAGATAGTTTCGTTGACGTACGTGGAAGTGAATGTGTAATTCCACCCAACTCATTTGCATTGGCTAGTACCATTGAATATTTCCGCATTCCACGTTCAGTGCTGACGATTTGTTTAGGCAAATCTACCTATGCGCGCTGTGGCATCATTGTAAATGTCACACCGCTTGAGCCTGAATGGGAAGGGCATGTCACTTTGGAGTTTTCCAACACTACACCATTGCCAGCAAAAATTTATGCCAACGAAGGTGTTGCGCAAATGTTGTTCTTTGAATCCGATGAAGTTTGTGAAACTTCATATAAAGACCGTGGCGGGAAATATCAAGGTCAAAAAGGCGTAACACTACCAAAAGCATAAGTGAGCACATGAATGTGTGAAAATGAAGTCCATCAGGGATGATGCAACAAATTAAAGTTAGGTGATTTCAAAATGTCCGTAATCGGCAAATAGCGGTTATACGTTAAATAAGATTCTGATTCTAACTCTAAAGAATTGCACCTAATTTAATGCTTGTTCAAGATCAGCCCACAGGTCTTCTACATCTTCCAGTCCAACAGATATACGAACCATACTGTCAACGATGCCGCGCTTGGCACGCTCATTGGGAGTTAAATTAATATGTGTAGTTGTGATAGGTTGAGTTACAAGACTTTCCACACCACCAAGGCTGGGAGCAATAGAGAAAAGTTTTAGTCGATCGACCACATTCGCAGTATCTTGTGCATCTCCATCGATCACAAAACTAATCATACCGCCAAAGCCTTTCATTTGAAGTTTAGCTATGCTGTATCCAATAAAATCAGGCAGGCCTGGATAATTTACTTTGTTAATTCTAGGATGCTCAACCAATCGTTTGGCAAGTATTTCTGCGGCCGCATTATGTGCATTCACCCGTACAACCAATGTACGTAAACTTCGTGCTAATAAATATGCAACTTCAGGTGCCATCATCTGACCAAGGTTCTTACGCCAAGTCCAAATAGGAGTAAGTAATTCAGTTGGCCCTATCACTGTTCCTCCAGTTAAATCGCTATGGCCGCCCAAATACTTTGTGGTGCTATGTATCACGAGATCTGCACCTAATTTTAATGGCTTCTGGTTAACTGGAGTTGCAAAGGTATTATCTACCACCGTGAGAACACCATGTTGTTTAGCAACTGCTGCTATCGCTGAAATATCCAATATTTCCATATTTGGATTCGTTGGTGTTTCAAAAAAGATGATGCGTGTATTGTTATTTATAAACTCGCTGAGTTTGTTAACCTCATTGCCTAATATGAAAGTAGTGTTAATACCCAGATCAGGTAAATTAGTATCGAGTAATTCATATGTACCGCCATATACATCGCCAATACATACAATGTGATCATTAGACTTACAGTGAGCTAAAAAAGTAGCCGATTCAGCAGCCATACCGGAGCTAAAAACCCAGGCAGATTCACCACCTTCAATTGCGGCAAGTTTTTTCTCCAAAGATTGAATAGTTGGGTTTAGACCATAACGAGTGTAAAGGCTGCCTTCCACTCGCCCTTCCACCACATCAAGTACGCTTTGCGTGTCGGGAAAGCCAAACGTAGAGTGATTGTATAGTGGTGTAAAAATACCGCCACGCTCGTCTAACGAGTCTCCCTTATGAATACACTTCGTAGCTAGACCCAAGTTGGTTGATTTCTTCATGGCATTATCCTTAAGCGACGTTGTACACGTTCATATTAAGATCGAAAACACGTGATTTAGAATAGTGTAGACAGTGTAGGATACTAAATAAACCTATCGCCCCCAATGGGGGTTAAATAATAAAAAATTGTTCAAGCGGCTAGGAATATTGAGAAAGTTAAATATCCGCTTTCGGCCAAAAGCGATCATTTATTTTGTTTATAAAAGCAACCAGGTTGCTAAACCTAAAAAGGCAAAGATTCCGATTACATCGGTAATAGTAGTGAGCACTACACCACCGGCCAGTGCGGGATCAATTTTAAGTTTGCGTAAAATAATTGGAATTGTGACGCCAGCAAGTGCGGCGCAGATTAAATTTGCCGCCATGGCCGCAGCGATGATGCCGGCCATTTTGATGTCTTTGAACCACATGGCTACGACGGCTGCGACAATCACGGCCCAAACCATACCGTTTAAAAAACCTACTGATAATTCTTTGATAAGTAAAAGTTTGGAATTACTGCGCCCGATTTGTCCTGTAGCGATTCCGCGAATAACCAGGGTTAACGTTTGGCTTCCCGCGATACCTCCCATACTGGCAACAACCGGAATTAATATTGCAAGTATTATGATTTTTTCTAAAGTAGGCTGGAATAAACTAATTACCCACGCTGCCAAAAATGCAGTGGCTAAATTTACTGCTAACCAAATTGAACGACGTCGAGTGGAGGCGACTACCGGTGCAAATAAGTCTGCTTCTTCGGATAAACCTGCTTGTCGAAATACTGAGTGTTCCGCTTCTTCTCGAATCACATCAACTACGTCGTCTATAGTGATACGTCCGAGTAGTTTATTGTTTTCGTCTACTACTGCTGCAGAGACTAAATCTAAGTCTTCAAATGTTTTTGCCACAACATTGTCTTCTGTGCTTGCATCAAATGCTTCAACGGTATTATCGAGTACGTCTCGCACGAGTTCAGTAGGCTTGCTGGTAAGCACTTTAGACAATGGTAATGTGCCGATGTAATGATCATAGCGGTCAACTACAAATAATGAATCGGTAGCTTCGGGTAATTCACCTCGTGCACGTAAATAGCGAAGCACTACATCTAGCGTTACGTCTCGACGAACTGTAACCGTGTCCGTATTCATCAAACCGCCAGCCGTGTCTTCATCATAGGACAATACGGCTTCTAGGCGTTGCCGGTCTTGGAAATCCATACTCGATAACGCTTGCTCAGTTACCGTATCGGGCAAGTCGGCGAGTAAGTCTGCGAGGTCGTCTATCTCTAGACCTTCGGTAGCAGACACCAAGGCATCGCTATCCATAAGTTTGATTAAGCCATCGCGAACCTCATCTCCCACATTTAGCAAAATCTCACCATCATCATCATGATCAAGCATGTTCCATACAATGCCTCGCTGAGAATGAGGTAGCGCTTCAAGTAAGTTGGCAATTTCTGCAGGGTGAAGTGCATTTAAAATTCTACGCGCACGCTGCATGGTGCCACTTTGTAGAGCATCACCAATGACCTTTAAGGTTTGGTCTTGAAGTTGAATAACGGTTTCAGACATTTGGCACCAGTTGTTTTAATTTTGCGCGCGGCAAGTGTAACCGCTAGTAGGCGAGTTGCCAAAGCAAAAAAGGAAAGTGTGATACTTGTCTGTTTGGGTGTTTAGAACAAGATTATTGGTTTAAAGCATCGACCATTGGAGCTATTTTGCTGGGTACGGTGGTGCTTAATATTTTTTTTGCCTGTTTTTCAAGATCTGAGATTTTGCTTTTATTTATGATTTGCTTAATTTCTAGTAGGTTCGATGGATGCGCACTAAATTCTTGCAAACCAAGACCCAACAACAAACGAGTATAACGAGGATCACCGGCCATTTCGCCACACATCGCAACAGGTATATCCGCACGACGCCCTGCTTGTAAAGTTATATTGATTAACTTCAATACGGAGGGATGTAGCGGGTCGTAGAGATAATTTACCTGGTCATCGATGCGATCAATGGCCAATGTATATTGAATCAAATCATTTGTACCAATGGACAGGAAGTCTAATTGCTTGGCTAAAATATTTGCCGAGAGCGCTGCTGCGGGTACCTCAACCATGCCACCCACGGGAATCTCGGCATCAAATTCTTTGTGCTCTTCCATCAGTTCTTGTTTGGCCTGATCTAGAATTGTCAAAGATTGTGTGAGCTCATTATGGCTTGTGATCATGGGTAATAAAATTCTTACCGGACCACTTGCAGAGGCGCGTAGTATGGCGCGTAGTTGTTGTTTAAATAAATCGGTATCCTTGAGCGATCTACGAATTGCACGCAATCCTAATGCGGGATTTTGCGTCATTGGGCCTTGAAAATCTGGATCAAACTCTTTTTCTGCGCCTAAATCGAGTGTGCGAATTGTTAAAGGTTTGCCTTTTAATACTCGAATAATTTTTTTATAGGCATTTAATTGCTCGGCTTCATCAGCAGGTGTTTCGCGGTCAATATATAAAAACTCAGTTCGGTATAAACCCACTCCATCAGCGCCCGATTTTTTAAGTGCGCTAATATCCTCAGATAGTTCTATATTAGCTTGCAAGCTTATACGTTGTCCGTCTTTGGTTTTTGCAGAAATATTTTTAAGTGAACCAAGTTTACGTTGTGCGTCTTTCTGTTCACGTTGGATGTGACGATATTCTTTGATGGTGTTTTCATCCATCCCGGCAAGCACCATGCCGCTGCTGCCTTCAAGGATTAATTGCTCTTCTTGTTGTAATAATGAACGTGCACTTTGGATACCTACTACTGCAGGTATTCCTAAGCTTCTAGCCAGTATGGCGGTATGAGAGAGTGGTCCGCCAAGCTCAGTGATAAAGCCCGCAATGTTTTGGTTTTGCATCACAACGGTATCTGCAGGAGTAAGATCGTCTGCCACAATGATGCTGCCTTTTAGAGGCTGAAGCTTCATTTGCATTGTGTATTGCTGATCTTTCAGAATTTGTTGGATTAAATTAATTACATGTTCAACATCATTCAAGCGAGTGCTTAAGTAGTCATCTTCCATTTGCTCAAAAACAGCTTCTAACTTATCGCGCTGTTGTTTAAGTGCCCATTCTGCGTTGCAGTGCTCTTCTTGAATAATTTCAATCGGGACCTTGCTTAACATCGAATCTTTCACCATTAGCAGGTGAGAGTCGATAAACGCAGCTACATCTTTTGGAGCGTCTTCAGGTATCGTATCGCGTATGCCGCGCAATTGTTCGGCAGCCTCGTCTACTGCCGCTTCAAAGCGTTCGATTTCAGAATCGATTTCATGTTCTTCTAATTTGCGCTCAAAGACTTCAGGTGCACCACGATTTAGAAGATGCACATTGCCAATGGCAATACCACGAGATACACCAATACCGGATATGATTAATGCCATTTAATTTTATTACTCTTCTTCATCAAATAAATTTGTAAACAAATTTTCTATTTCTGTCATTGCTTGCTGTTCATCTTCCCCTTCGATGCTTACATTTACAATTGTATTTTGGCTTGCGGCTAGCATCATTACACCCATAATACTTTTTCCATTAATTTTTCGTTCTCCCTTTTGAATCGAAATTTCGCTGGCGAAGTTAGAAGCCAAGGCTACAAGCTTCGCCGCCGCACGAGCATGCAATCCAAGCTTGTTCGCCACTGTGAGGTCTTTACTGATCACATAAGTCCCTAGTTATTATTATGTTTTTTCTTTACTCGTTCATTTGGCAATCAATAATGCCGTCATGTGCGCCGCTAAGCGCTTTTTGTACTAATCCATCTAAATCCAATTTGGGGTAATTCATGACACGAGTAAGCATGGGTAGACTCAGTCCAGCAATTACATGCACGTCTATATTTGTGCTTTGTTTAAGTTTATTGCAGATATTGCTAGGCGTTGACCCAAAAATATCTGTTAATACTAAAACGCCATCACCTTGGTCAATTTCTTCACAAATATCTTTTGCTTTAGCTAAAAGCCCTTCAGGATTACAACTTTCTGAAACAGATAAAGTTCTGCATTCTAATGGTAGTTGGTTTCCCAACATGGACTTTGCGGTTATCAGTAGTTCGTGACCTACTTTTCCATGGGTAATAGTAAGAATTGCAACAGACATTAGTTTTCTAAATCTCGATGACGAACAGAGATATGTGTATCTTCAAAATTCTTAAAATGTGCAGCTAAATTTTCAACAATATGAACTGAGCGGTGATGTCCGCCTGTACAGCCTATGGAAACATTTAAATAGCTACGATTTTCCTTGGTAAAGAAAGGTAACCATTTTTCAATAAAATCAGCAATTGAAATGATCATTTCTTTGACTTCATTATGCGATTGTAAAAAATCGATCACTGCATCATCTTTACCTGTGAGCTTACGAAGAGACTCCTCCCAATAAGGATTGGGTAAGCAACGTATATCAAATACATAATCGGAATCATTGGGTACTCCATATTTAAACCCAAATGATTGCAATAGGATAGTAAGCTTAGGCGAAGTTTTTTTGCAGACTTGTGCTGTAATAATAGAACGTAGCTCGCGCACATTTGTTGAGGTTGTGTCAATGCGTAAATCTGCCAGTAGCACTAAGTCTTCAAGGATGTGTTTTTCCATTTGAATGGCTTCCACTAATGGTAAGCCGTTCTTGGTAAGCGGGTGTTTGCGACGTGTTTCGCTATAGCGTTTGATCAATGTTTCTTCATTAGCTTCAAGGTGAACCAGTTCTAGTTCAATTCCTCTATCTTTAATTGCTTCTACAATTTCAGGAAAAGAAATAATGTCTTTGCTTGCATTACGAGCATCTACACCTATAGCAATTTTTTCGTAGTACAGCGAGCTAGAACTAATTAGATGTTCAATACAGCTGAGTAACATGCCAAGCGGAATGTTATCAATACAATAGAAGTCGTCATCTTCTAAAGTATTAATCGCTACAGATTTTCCTGAGCCCGAAAGACCACTGACAATAACTAATTTCATTATTTATTCTTACTTCACTGCATAGATTTTTTTTGGCGTTCAATAAAATCTTCACTGGCATTGTAACCATTCTTAATTAGTAAATGATCACGCACAGCTGCTTCTACTAGTACCGCTAAATTTCTGCCCGGCGCCACAGGTAATGAAATCGTGGCAATATCTACGCCAAGAATATTGGTTTTTCTTTCTGATAATCTAAGTCGATCTTCAGATTTAGGTACGTTCATCTTGGGAGGGATTAGATCAATAATTAATTTAAGAAATTTATTAGATTTAATTGCACTATCACCATACATCTCACGAATATTTAATACCCCTAATCCACGAACTTCTAAAAAGTTTTTTAACAAATCGGGGCAAGTGCCATTTACAGTTTCGGGTGCGATGCGTGCAAATTCAGGTGCATCATCTGCGATTAAACGGTGTCCTCGACTAACAAGATCCAGGGCGAGCTCACTTTTTCCTAGACCACTTTTACCCGTTATTAACACTCCAACACTGATCACTTCCATAAAAACACCATGCAGTATTTCTTTTTCTGCGAGGGCTTGGGTTAAGTAGTAACGTAATTGATCAATTAACTCATTACTGGAGAGTGAAGAACAAATAATTGGCAAATCATACTTGAGAGAGTGTTCCCTGAAACTTTCAGGTGGTGTTAGACCATCACTAATAAAAATTGCGGCAGATTTTCTTTGGAATAATTGGGTAAGCAAATTTTGTAAAATATTATCATCAGCTTTGTTGAAAAACTTTAATTCAGTTTCACCAAGAATTTGAGCTTGGTTTGGGTGTATTAAATTAAAATAACCCACTAAGCCAATTTCAGAGGAAGAGAAAGATAAGCGGGTGAAACCGAGGCCACTGTCTTTATTTCCAGACCACCAATTAAGATCTAGGTTTTCTTTGTTTTTTGAAAACAGATCTATAGTTTTAAGCGCTACAGTAGCATCTTGTGGTTTTCCAACAGCCATATAGTTTATATACAGCTCTATTTAGAACTGATCAAGATAAAACTCAGTTTGATGTGCAGTGAACGTAAAAGTTGTGCCCGAAAGCTAGGCAGCGAGGTGTTTTGGGTCTTGGGTGAGAATCTGATACAGCTCTGAAGCATTATTAGATTCTTGGATGGATTTTCGTAATTGCTCATTGTCGAGTAGTTCCGCAAGGCCCGCTAAAAGCTGCAGGTGATCCTCGTCTGCGTCTTCAGGTACGATCAGGCAAAACAAAAAATTCACTAAGTGTTCATCGCTAGCTTCAAAATCAACACCTTCCTCTAATTTAAGGATTGATACAAAGATATTATCCAGCTCTTCTAATCGGCAATGAGGAATTGCAATTCCATTACCTAAGCCTGTGCTTCCCAGCTTTTCACGTGCGAGCAGCGCATCAAGCACTTTATTTTTGTTTACACTAGTATCTTGATGAGCTATTGCCTCACTTAAAATTTCAAGTGCTCTTTTTTTACTACTAACCGAGGGAGAGAAAACAATCCCTTGTTCAGAGATAAAATCTTTGATTTGCATGCTATTGAAGAAATTATTATTGGACTAATGTATTACGTGATGTTCAACGTCACGTTGGTGATGATCTTTAAGCTTTTCTTTATGTTTAACGATCTGTCGGTCTAGCTTATCTACTAAGCTGTCTACTGCTGCATACATTCCATCGCTTGTTGCCTCAGCAAATATATTATTGCGACTTACTTGCAAAGACGCTTCTGCATGATGATCATGTTTTTCTACAGTTAAAATTACATGAATATTAATTACATGATCAAAGTGTCTGGTTAGTTTTTCAAATTTTTTTTCTACGTAGTCCTTTAATGAGGTTGTGATTTTAAGATGTTGCCCCGTTATATTTATTTGCATAATTATTCCCTCAATCTTATAGCTAATAGTAAATCACAGACTTTAAGAGATTAAAACAGCCTAAATGATTTGTTTCCTTTCATTAGAAGGCGGTATTCCTAAAGATTCCCTATATTTAGCAATGGTACGTCGCGCAACACTGATGCCTTTTTGTTCAAGTAATAATGCTATTTTATTATCACTTAGTGGTTTTACTTGTGATTCTTCTTTAATTAGTTTTTTAATCATGGCGCGAATTGCTGTCGCGGAACAAATTCCCCCATCATTTGTGTTGACATGACTGGAAAAAAAGTATTTAAACTCAAATACCCCACGTGCAGATTCCAAATATTTATTTGTTGTTACACGTGAAATTGTAGATTCATGCATTTCTAATTCTTCAGCAATTTCGCGTAACACCAGTGGACGCATTGCTTCTTCTCCATACTCAAAAAATGCTCTTTGGTGTTGCACAATTGAAGTTGCCACTCGCATTAGCGTTTCGTTGCGACTTTGCAAGCTTTTTATAAACCATCTTGCTTCTTGTAGCTGATTACGTAAATAGTCTGCGTCTGCGCCATTGCTAGAATCTTTTATTAGGCTTGAATAGACATCATTAATGCGTAATTTTGGTGCACTATCGGAGTTAAGTCTTACTCTCCAAGTGCCTTCATGTTTTGCTACATACACGTCGGGAATTATATATTCTGCTTTTTGAGTGCTTACTAAATCACCAGGTCTAGGATTGAGTGATTGAATTAGTTTGATGGCTTCTTCTACATCTTCAATATCAAGTTTTGTATGTTTTGAAATCTGTAGATGATTTTTTGTTGCCACTAAATCTAAGTGGTGTTCAACAATCATGCGCGCTTCAGGCACAAAAGGAGTTGCATCAATCATCTGTTGCAATTGGATATCTAAACATTCTTGTAAATTCCGAGCACCTGAGCCAATCGGGTCCAGTCGTTGCACGAACTTTAATATTGCCTCAACTTCATCTAAATCGAGCTGATCTGCATCAATTTCGCGTTCTTTGATTAGATTTTCATAAATACTTTCGACCGGCTCCTGCAGATAACCGGATTCATCTAAATAATCGATTAATGTGCTAGCGATAATACGGTCTAAATCTGAGAGGGTACTGAGCTCTAGCTGCCAAAGTAGATGTTCTTGCAAGGAGTTCTGGTCTTCACTACTTTGATTTTCTAAAAATTCAGAGTAATCGTCAGTTTTCTGACTCCCGGAGATGGCGTGACTAGGTTCATAATAATCATCCCACTGGCTATCTGTGGGAAGCTCATCAGGTAAATTTTCGTTTTGACCTAGTTCAGCAACCTCAGTTGTTGGTTCATCATTTTCATTTTCCTTACTGCTCGGTGTAAGCGTTTCAAGTGATGTCTCATCCTCTGTTTCCAGCATAGGGTTGGTCTCAAAGGCTTCCTGAATTTCTGCTTTGAGCTCTAATGAAGAAAGCTGCAATAAGCGAATCGCTTGCTGCAGCTGAGGGGTCATCGTAAGTTGCTGACCAATTTTGACTTGAAGTGAAGGTTTCAGCATACCTTCAATTATGGCACGAAAATTGCTTCTAAAATACTAATTATGGTAACTGCTCGTCGTCTTAATGGCGCATACAGTACATCATAAGAATTATTCCTAGTGTACTAATGCGACATTTATTTGACAGTATTGTGTGTGAATAAAACTAATTGAGTGTGAAGTTTGAACCAAGATAGACATCTTGCACTTCTTTGTTGCGTAATAAATTCTCTGGCGTACCTGATGCGAGAACACGACCTTCGTTTAGAATGTAAGCGTGATCACATATGCCTAAAGTTTCACGGACATTATGATCTGTAATGAGTAAACCTATACCTTTATCGCGCAGCTCTTTTAAGATGCGTTGAATATCTTTTACAGCAATTGGATCAACACCAGCAAAGGGTTCATCAAGTAGTATAAATTTAGGCTGCGTTGCAAGTGCTCTCGCAATTTCTGCACGTCTTCTCTCGCCACCGGATAAACTTAAGCCTTTATGATCACGTATATGTTCAATTTGTAAATCATCAAGTAACGACTTGCATTCTTGTTTTCGCTGGTTGCTTGTTAAGTTGCCACGTGCTTCAAGACTTACCAAAATATTTTGTTCTACAGTAAGTCCGCGAAAGATTGAAGCTTCTTGCGGTAAATAACCAATACCATGTTTAGCGCGTTGATGCATAGGCATACGAGTGATGTTACTTTCATCCAATAAAATTACTCCATCATCACAATGGATTAGGCCTACCAACATGTAAAAGCATGTAGTTTTACCCGCACCGTTGGGGCCCAATAAACCAACAACTTCACCAGATTTAATCTCTAGTGAAGCATTATCTACCACTACACGTGATTTAAACTGTTTGCACAGGTTTTCTGCACTAAAAATACTCATTAATCTAATTGTGAATTATTGATTTGTAAGAGTTTTGTTATTCAGATGCATCTTTAACAGTTTCTGGAAATACCCTGATATTGACACGATCGTTACCAGAACTACTACCAGCTTTAACAATTTCTTTATCTGTAAAAAAAGTGATGCTATCACTAGCAAAGGTATTTCCAGCTTCGGTTAATTTTGCGTTATTGGTCAAAACTATTTTATTTTCAGTGATGCTGTAAACCATTTTTTCGGCTTCAGCATTAATTAAACGTCCATCATCGGTTTGCTGCTTAAACGTACTTAACTTGCCTTCAGAAGTAATCTTTTTCACTTTCTTGTTTTTCGTTTCTAGGACCACTACGTCACCCGTAAGGCGCATACTTCCTTGAATTATTTCGACATTACCTTTGTAAGTACTAATACCCGTTATGTCGTTAATTTCTGCAGAATCAGCCTGAATATTTATTGGTTTGGTTGAATCATCTGAGAGGGCATTTGCATAATCACTGAGTAGAAGCATGAATACTAAAGCGAAAATAAGCTTAATAAAAATTTTAACTTTATTATGGATCATGTTGGGCTTTCACATTGCTATGCAGTTGTAAGATTTTAGTATCAAGATTTAGCGTCATCCCAAGTGCAGTAATTTTTTGTGATCCGCGTGATGCGGTAACGGGCAAATCTGTTGTTACCTGTTGTTCACTTTGTGAAACTCTAATTTTATCGGTAAAAATATTTAATGGATATGGGTCTTCCTTGGTTGCAGGTTGTGTAATCTCTACATTTCCAATTAAAGTAATCACATCATTTTCATTATACGTTTCACCTTTTTTAGAGGTAGCATAAATTACACTACCATTCTTGTTGTAAATTTCTATGTTAGGTGAGTCAAACTCGCTTTTTTGTTCCTGTTGATAAAGCCAATATTTAGGTGAAGATAACTTATACTGGGGTTGTCCTGCTGGTGAGTTAATAATCATATCAATATTTTCAAAACTTACGTTCGGTATGTCATTGTTATTTACTACAGGTGAATTAGTAATATTTTCACGCTGATTTAAAAATGACAAAGTTAGCCCGCCGCCTACGAATATTAAGCAGAAAATCCATATGATTCTATAAGGCATGCTTTATGGGCCTTTTCTAAGATTATATTCAAGTGCTTTTGTTAATAGACCTTGTGATTCTAATAACAGTTCACACACTTCGCGTACAGCTCCATGGCCTCCATGGGTAGTTGTCTGCCAGTGCGCTTGTTGCTTTACATAATAATGTGCATTGGCTACTGCAATACTTAAACCGCATTGCGACATAATTTGTAAATCGACAATGTCATCGCCAACAAATGAAGTTTGCTCTTTGCTTAGATTTAATTCTTTTAACAAATCGTTATAGACCGAGTGCTTGTCAATTACTCCTTGATATACATGTGCTACATCTAAATCTCGCATGCGGTGTTCTAATGCCTTTGATGTCCGCCCCGTTATTACCCCCACTTGAATTCCATAATGCTGCAATAAACGAATGCCATGGCCATCTTGGGTATTAAATGTTTTAATTTCCTCACCATTGGCATCAACATGTATGTTACCGTCAGTTAAGACGCCATCTACATCAAATAATGCTAAACGAATGTTTTTAGCGCGTTCTAAAATTTTATTTTCTATTTTCATTTTATATTGACTGTATATATATAAAGTACATATAAACTAAGTATCCACTGAGAAAAAGTAATCCAAAAATTCGTGGAATATATTTTTTACGTAAAAAAATTAGTACCAATGCAAACAATATCGCAGTTGCAAATAACATCGCGGGATAATCACGTGTAAATACTTGATCTGGTAATGAATAACTTGTGATTAAGCTGGCTGTAGCCGTTACACCAAGCGTGTTAAATATATTTGAGCCAACAACATTACCAAGTGCAAGTTCACTATGTTTTTTTAGTGCGCTAGCAACACAGGTGGCTATTTCTGGCAAGCTAGTCCCAAGAGCGATTATCGTTAAGCCTATTATTAAATCACTCACTCCAAGATTTTTTGCAATACCCACAGCCGCCCATACAACTAATTTTGAACTTAGCAGCAGTACTACAAGTCCAACAATTAAATCGAAAATAATTCTTACAGTCGGCTTATTATTGCCTATATTTTCGATGGCATGTTCTATCTCGCCATCACATTTTGATAAAACATAAAGTGTTATGAGTAAAGCGAGTAATAAAATTAAACCATCTAGGAATGTTAACTGATGGTCATAAATCAAAACCGTTAATAGAATGGTCGCTGCGAGTAATAATAAAAAGTTTCGACGTACGATTTCAGCATAAATTACGAGTGGCAAAATGCACAAAGTGACCCCAAGTACGAGAGTTATGTTAGTGATATTCGAACCTATGGCATTACCGATTGCTAAGCCAGGATTCCCCTGCCAGGCCGAAATTGCAGAAACCAATAATTCCGGTGCCGAGGTACCAAAACCTAATATCACAATGCCAATAAGGATTTTTGATAAATTTAGATGTTGACCTAGAAGGAGTGCTTCATCGGCGAAGCGATTTGCACTCCACAATAACAGCAAAAACCCTAATACCAAGGCAATTATGAAGGTCAACATATATACGATTTTAGTTTATAGAGTTTGAGATGAGTGCGTCGCCAAGCATACTATAAGCAGGTATGATATTCGGCTTGAATTATAAGTCGAAATAATCACTTAGACTGGGAATATAATTCTCGCGCAGCGGAATCGCTATAGCAAACCATTATATATAAGAATAATAACAGTGGAATCAATTGTACAAATTCGCGATCTGCATTTTACTCGTGGCACTCGCAAAATCTTCAATGGTATTAGTTTAGATATACATGCCGGGCAAGTGACAGCTTTTATGGGCCCTAGTGGCACCGGTAAAACTACATTATTAAAGCTGATAGGTGGTCAGTTGCGCCCGGATAAAGGCTCCGTACAGGTGTTTGGCGAGAATATTCACCATGTTAATCAAGAAACACTTTATACAGTGCGTAAAAAAATGGGCATGCTTTTTCAAAGTGGCGCCTTACTAACTGATTTGAACGTTTTCGAAAATGTCGCCTTCCCATTACGCGAACATACTCAATTGCCAGAACAAATTATCCGTGATCTTGTCTTACTTAAGCTTGAATCAGTGGGTTTGCGTGGAGCGAGAAAACTCATGCCAAGTCAATTATCAGGTGGAATGGCAAGGCGTGTAGCTTTAGCAAGAGCGATCGTTCTTGACCCAAGTATGATTATGTATGATGAGCCGTTTACTGGGTTAGATCCTATCACTAAAGGCACTATTGTAACTTTAATAAAAGAGTTAAATGAAAGTATGGGTTT
Source organism: Gammaproteobacteria bacterium (assembly GCA_965243395.1). Lineage (GTDB taxonomy): Bacteria > Pseudomonadota > Gammaproteobacteria > UBA4575 > UBA4575 > JABDMD01. Next base: position 918,236 of record CBDEUS010000002.1, read on the forward strand.
AACCAGTGTTATTGTTTCTCATGATGTTGATGAAACATTGTCAATCGCGGACTATATCTATGTAATTTCTGAAGGTGAAATTGTCGAGTCTGGAGCTCCAGATAACTTATCCACCAGTACATCCGATTGGATGCAGCAGTTTCTGCAAGGTTTACCGGATGGTCCGGTACCATTTCATTATCCATCTGAAGAATTTAAATCTGATTTATTAGCGGGTAGATAATGATTGCTTCTACATTACAAAATATTGGTGCGCGTGCTTTAGGTGTTTTTGAAAGCTTTGGCAGTGCGTCAATATTTTTCGCCAAAATCATTGCTGCTGTACCTCGTGCACTTACCCGGCCACGACTTATTGTAAAGGAAATATATTCAGTAGGTGTTTTGTCTCTAACCATTATTGTTGTATCGGGTCTTTTCGTGGGTATGGTGCTGGGCTTGCAAGGTTACGTGACACTCGTTGACTTTGGCGCCGAAGAATCTTTGGGTGTAGTTGTGGCAATGACTTTAGTGCGTGAATTGGGTCCTGTGGTAACGGCATTACTTTTCGCTGGACGAGCAGGTTCAGCATTGGCCGCTGAAATTGGCCTAATGAAAGCAACAGAACAACTTTCAAGCATGGAAATGATGGCAGTAGACCCCATCCGACGCATCATCACACCGCGATTTATTGGTGGTTTTATCTCGGTACCTTTGCTAACTGCGATTTTCACTGCAGTGGGCATCTTAGGAGGAAGATTTGTAGGTGTTGGAATGTTAGGTATTGATGAGGGTTCCTATTGGTCGCAAATGCAGGCCAATGTTGATCTTATTGATGATGTTGCCAACGGTATGATTAAAGGAGTGGTATTCGCAGTAGCGTGTGTGTGGATTGCCTTATATAAAGGCTATTCTGCAATACCTACGGCAGAAGGAATTAGTTTAGCAACGACGCATACTGTGGTTAATTCTGCATTAGCAGTTTTAGGATTGGATTTTGTGTTAACTGCTTTAATGTTTGGTGACTTATAAATAAAATTTTAAAAATAAAGTTAGGATAGAACTAGTATGACGACGCGTTTTATTGAAATCATGGTGGGGCTATTTGTAGTGCTTGGTTTTTTAGCATTGTTTATGTTGGCAATGAAAGTGAGTAACTTAAGCCGTTTAACCGACAATGATGGTTACGAAGTCACTGCTTACTTTGAAAATATTGGTGGTTTGAAGGTGCGCTCACCGGTGACTGTATCGGGTGTGAGAGTTGGACAAATAACGAGTATTGTTTATGATGCAGATCGTTATGAAGCTCGTGTAGTGATGCGAATTCAAGATGAGCATGACTATTTTCCGATTGACACTACTGCGAGCATTTATACCGCGGGATTATTGGGGGAACAATATATTGCCTTAGAGCCAGGGGCAGAAGATGATGTATTAACCTCAGGTGATACCATAGAATTTACTCAATCAGCTCTGGTTCTAGAGGAGATAATTGGCAAAATTGTTGTCAAACTAACATCTGGGTAAATTAATCAGCCATAAGTTGCTGATTTATATGCAGCTGTTAATTTTAATATTCTTCAATATTAAGGAGCTCCATTGTGACCAATTCTAAGGTGACAGACATGACGCTAATCAGGTCTATGTCAAAAAAATATATTCAAATTTCATTTGCAGCGGTGATGATCGTAATCCTCATTATGTGGGCTTATGTTTTTGCGATCGATGATCGTACACCCGAACAGATTGTAGAAGAGACATCTGCAACCGTATTGAAAGCGATAAACGAACAAAATGCAGAATTGCGAGAAGACCCTACGCTTATCAATGATCTGATTAATGACACTGTTATTCCTACTATTGATTTAGGTTCAATGGGTAAATTAATCTTAGGCAAGTACTGGAAGAAAGCTAGTCAGGAACAGCGCACAAATTTTGTTAATGAATTTAAAGACATGCTCATTCGCACTTATGCAAAATCTTTAGTTGATTATGGTCATGCAAAGATTAAAGTTTTACCTAATCGTGATAAAAATCAAGGTAAGTATTACACCGTGCAATCTGAACTTGATATTGGCTCTGGTAAAACCCCATTACAAGTTGCATATATTTTCCGTAAGAACAAACAAGAAGAATGGAAAGTTTTTGATTTAGCAGTGGACGGATTAAGTTTGGTAAAAAACTTTCGTACCAGTTTTGGTCAAGAAATTAAAGAAACTTCTTTAGACGCTTTGATAGAGCGTTTAGCTAATACAAATAAAACTGGAACAACTGACGAAGTTGCATCAGAACAAGGTTGATACGTAATCAAAGTTGAAATAGATATATAAATGGCGCCAATATTCAGCCATATTGAGCCAGGGAGTTTTAAACTATCGGGTGATTTAACATTTACAAGCGTGCCTGAAGTTTGGGACCTGGCGCGTAAAATGTTGTTAGACGTGTACGAAGAAAATGTTGAAATTGATATTGGTTCAGTCGAGAAATTTGATAGTAGCGGTTTGGCATTATTAGTTGCATGGGCGCGATGGGCGCATTGCAATAACAAAGAACTAAAATATAGAAATGTTACTGAAAAAACGAATAAGCTGATCGAAATTAATAAATTGCAGGATTTGCTAAAAACTAATTGAATCAACATTTTTATTGACTGACCATAACCTGCCCACTGGTATATGATTGGTGGGTTGGTTAAGATCCTCTCTTAAACAATCTAATCTATAAACCTATTTCTACGTTCCTGCTTGGTTTAATTCATGGAAAAATTATTAATTGAAGGTGGCAAGCCTTTACAAGGGGATGTGCGTATTTCAGGCGCAAAAAATGCAGTACTGCCCATATTAGCTGCAACTTTATTAGCTGAAGGTCCAATGCGGGTTGCTAATGTTCCGCACCTACAAGACGTTACCACTACCATGGAGTTATTAGGTCGCATGGGAGTGTCGTTAACGATCGATGAGTATATGAACATCGAAATTGATACCAGCACCATAGAAGAGTTTTTTGCGCATTATGAAGTGGTAAAAACGATGCGTGCTTCCATTTTGGTATTAGGTCCATTATTGGCTCGTTTTGGTAAAGCCGAAGTATCTTTGCCTGGAGGTTGTGCGATTGGTTCCCGTCCAGTGAATCTGCATTTACGTGGCTTGGAAGCTATGGGCGCCAATATAGAAGTCAAAGGTGGTTACATTCATGCAAGTTGTGATCGTTTAAAAGGCGCTCACTTAGTGATGGATAACGTTACGGTAACAGGTACTGAAAATTTGATGATGGCAGCATCTTTAGCTGAAGGTACGAGTGTAATTGAGAATGCTGCACGTGAACCTGAAGTCACCGACTTAGCGAATTGTTTAATAGCTATGGGCGCAAATATTGAAGGTGCTGGTACGGACACAATTACTGTGCATGGTGTAAAAGAATTAAGAGGGTGTCAGTACAGTGTGTTAGCAGATCGTATTGAAACCGGGACATTTTTAGTTGCTGCAGCCATTACAGGTGGACACGTAAAATTAAAAGATACGCAACCTCAAATTTTAGAATCGGTATTACAAAAACTCGATCGTGCCGGTGCAACTATTACTAGTGGTCATGATTGGATCGAAATTGATATGCATAATCGTCGGCCAAAGAGTATTAATTTACGCACTGCCCCATACCCAGCGTTTCCAACGGATATGCAAGCTCAATTTACCGCATTGAACTCAGTAGCTGAAGGTTCTTGCACGATTACCGAATCCGTTTTTGAGAATCGGTTTATGCACGTACAAGAAATGCAACGCATGGGTGCAAATATTAAAGTTGAAGGTAATACTGCAATCGTAACTGGAGTTGACCAATTAAAAGCTGCACCTGTTATGGCCACGGATTTACGCGCATCAGCAAGCTTAATTCTGGCAGGATTGGTTGCAGAAGGACAAACTGTAGTGGATCGTATCTATCATATTGATCGTGGTTACGAATGTATTGAAGAAAAGTTGGTGCAATTAGGTGCTAATATCCGTCGCGTACCACACTAAATATGAATAAATTAAAATTTTCTTAAGTAAAGAAATTTCTGAGAAGTATGTCTACGCAAGCAAGTCAAAATGTAACCACGATTGCGGTTTCTAAAGGCCGTATCTTTGACGAAAGTTGTGAGTTATTAAAAAAGATTGGTATCACAGTTGCACAACAAGATCTTGATGGGCGTAAGTTGGTGTTACCAACGAATAAATCGGATGTTCGTATACTTATTATTCGAGCAACAGATGTGCCCACCTATGTTCAGTATGGTGCAGCTGAATTAGGCATAGTTGGCAAGGACACCCTGATGGAGTTTGCTGGTGATGGTATCTATGAACCGTTGGATCTTGGAATTGCTAAGTGCAAGCTTATGGTTGCAGGAGTGGAGGGTAAGATCGTCCAGAATGAAGCGGACCAAATTACATTGAGCCAAGGTCGTCGGCTGCGAGTGGCAACAAAATATTTGCAAAGCACACGCCGCTACTTTGCTTCAAAAGGACAGCAAGTCGAATTAATAAAACTCTATGGTTCTATGGAGCTAGCGCCCTTGTTGGGTCTTGCAGACTGCATTGTTGATCTGGTAGCTACCGGTGGAACTTTAAAGGCAAATGGGTTGGTGGCGACAGAACATATTGCGGACATCAGCTCGCGCCTGATCGTCAACAAAGCAGCAATGAAGATAAAATCTGCTACACTTAAACCCTTGATTGAACAATTTAGGCTAGCTATCGAGAAACCCTAGGGTTTTCAAGAGAATTATTTTTAAAGCATAGAATAAAAACATAACGAGATTTTAGATTCAGGTACGGACATGAAATACCAAACGGACGACCTCAGGATAGTAGAAACTAAAGAAGTCATTGCACCTTCCAAGTTACACCAAGAACTCCCCGTCAGTGAAAAGTCTGCACAGTGTGTATTTAATGCTCGCAGTGCGGTGCAAAAAATCTTACACGGAGAAGATGAGCGTTTATTGGCAATAGTAGGGCCATGTTCCATTCATGATCCTGAAGCTGCACGTGAATATTCTGAACGGTTAACTAAAGTACGTGATGAACTTGCGGGCGATTTAATGATTATCATGCGTGTGTACTTTGAGAAACCACGTACCACTGTAGGTTGGAAAGGGTTGATTAATGATCCGAATTTGGATGACAGTTTTGAAATTAATCAGGGTTTGCGAATTGCACGTAAGTTGTTACTGGATTTAAATGAATCCGGTATGCCTGCGGGTACCGAATATCTAGACTTAATTAGTCCGCAATATGTTGCAGATTTAGTAAGTTGGGGCGCAATTGGTGCACGAACAACAGAAAGCCAAGTTCACAGAGAATTATCTTCTGGCTTGTCATGCCCGGTTGGATTTAAAAATGCAACGGATGGTGGTTTGCAAGTTGCTGTGGATGCAATAGGTTCAGCAATGAATCCGCATCACTTTTTATCAGTGACGAAAGAAGGTAAATCTGCAATTTTTTCTACCGCTGGAAATAAAGATTGCCACATCATATTGCGTGGTGGCAGCGATCAACCTAATTACAGTCCTGAAAGTATAAATGAGGCTTCTGATTTGCTTGAAAAATCAGGTTTAGCTGCGCGAATCATGGTTGATCTAAGCCATGCCAACAGTTTTAAGCAACATGAAAAGCAAGTTGAAGTTGGTAATTCAATTGCTCAGCAACTCAGTGCAGGTGATATGCGTATATTTGGTGTAATGGTCGAAAGTCATCTAATTGGTGGACGACAAAATGCTAAACCTGGGCAAGAGCTTAAATATGGCCAGAGTATTACCGATGCTTGTCTGGGCTGGGAAGATACTGAAAGCTTGTTACACACGCTTGCCAACGCAGTTCGCGAACGACGACATTTTAAGTCTGCAGCAAGCGCGGCATAATTTCTCTACATTAAAATGTTGAATATTCGCCGTCTTAATAGTCAAGACGCAGAGTTCTCTGCGCAATTTAATAATGTGCTACTGCAAAATCAGTCGGCAGAAAATGATGTGCGCGATACGGTCGAGGCAATAATAAAAGAAGTTCGTGAAAAGGGTGATCAAGCTTTACTTGAATACACAAAAAAATTTGATCAAGTTGATGTTAAAAGTATTTCTGAATTAGAAATTTCTCCTGCTCAAATGAAAGAGTATGCAAGTCAAATTAGTACAGAGCAACGTAATGCACTTGAAACGGCAGCTAAACGAATACGAGAATATGCTGAAAAACAAAGCTTACAATCGTGGTCCACCAAAGATGATGATGGAAATGAGTTAGGGCAAATTGTTACGGCCTTAGAAAAGGTAGGTGTCTATGTGCCGGGTGGCAAAGCGGCTTATCCTTCATCAGTATTAATGAATACCATTCCTGCCAAGGTGGCTGGTGTAAGCTCAATTAATATGGTTGTGCCTACGCCAGGGGGTGAAATCAATTCTATGGTCATGGCTGCGGCGTTAGTGGCTGGAGTGGATCGAGCTTTTGCTATTGGTGGTGCGCAAGCAATAGCAGCATTAGCTCATGGAACGGAGACGATTCCAAAAGTAGATAAGATCGTAGGGCCAGGTAATGCCTATGTCGCAACGGCTAAACAACTTGTTTTTGGGCAAGTTGGTATTGATATGCTTGCAGGGCCATCAGAGGTTTTGGTTATTTGTGATGAAAGTGCTAATCCGCAATGGATAGCGATGGATTTATTTTCTCAAGCAGAACACGATGAAAAAGCACGTGCTATTTTAATAAGTACTCGAGCAGATTTTTTTGATCAAGTACAAGAACAGATGCAGTCGTTACTTAAAGAATTAGATCGTGCTGAGATTATTACTCGATCTATAAACGATTGCGGTGCATTTATAAAAGTTAAAAATCTAGATGAAGCAGCAGAATTATCTAATCAAATTGCACCCGAACATTTAGAGCTTTGTGTTTCAGACCCAGAGGCATTGATGAAAAAAATACGCAATGCTGGAGCAATATTTTTAGGTCATTATTCGCCCGAAGTTTTTGGTGATTATTGTGCAGGTTCCAATCATGTTTTACCCACGGCAGGTACTGCACGTTTTTCTTCGCCATTAGGTGTATATGATTTTCAAAAACGCAGCAGTGTAGTGAACTGTTCCAAAATGGGTGCCGAGAAATTAAGTGCTGTAGCTTCTACTTTGGCTGAATCCGAAGGTTTAACTGCACATGCTCAATCTGCCGAATATCGTAAGAAGCTCTAATTTATCTTTATACGTCGTTAAAAAATAATCTTAATATCGCTCATGTATAATCAAATACACATCGCTCATTTTGATATTTTTTGCCTCGTCTAAAAATAAATTAGAACTTCCTTGAATTGGTAAAATGAAAATTCTTCCTGAAAATTTATTACGTGCTGAGCTTGCGACTATGCAGGCTTATCATGTGCCTGATACAAGTGGGCTAATAAAATTAGATGCGATGGAAAATCCATACGCATTTCCTGATTCATTACGCGAACAATGGTTAGCTGAATTAAAAAGTGTTGAACTGAATCGTTATCCAAATCCACATGCTGTAAACCTTAAAAAAACATTTCAGCAAGTTTTTTCACTTTCGCCAAATTTTGAATTAATGTTTGGCAATGGTTCAGACGAACTAATTCAATTGTTAATCATGGCTATAGCAAAACCAGGAGCTACAGTGTTAACTGTAACGCCAAGTTTTTCAATGTATAAGCTAATTGGCGAATATATAGGCGTCAATGTTGTTGAAGTTCCATTACAACAAGATAATTTTGCATTGCAATTGGATTTACTTGCTGCAGAAATTCAAAAACATCAACCTGCGCTAATTTTTTTAGCCTGTCCTAACAACCCTACTGGAACTCTTTGGCCAAAAAATGAAATTGAAAGCATTATAAAAATAGCAACAGGATTGGTGGTGATTGATGAGGCTTACTCACCTTTTGCAGCTTATTCAATGAAATCCTTGGTTGAACAATATCCTCATGCTTTGTTGATGCGCACCATTTCTAAAATGGGACTGGCAGGTTTACGCTTAGGTTGGCTATATGGTTCAGCACAGTGGCTCAATGAACTAAACAAAATGCGTTTACCTTATAATATCAACATATTAACGCAGGCGAGCGCTAATTTTGCTTTGCAAAATTTTGCGATATTAGATGAACAAGCAAAACAAATTTGCCAACAACGTGAAGTTTTGTTCTCAACATTACAGGCAATGGAAAATGTAGAGCCATTCCCAAGTCAAGCAAACTTTATTCTGTTTAGAGTTATAAACGGTTCTGCTACTGATGTTTATAACAATTTGTTAGAGCATAAAATTATTATCAAAAATGTTTCTAATAATATGCTGTTAGAAAATTGTTTACGTGTGACGATAGGTACGCAAGATGAAAATCAAGCCTTTGTTGATGCATTAACAAAATCTTTATGAAAATCTAATGATGCTTATCGATATAGAGGGCGCTGATCGATTTTTGCATCAATTTCAAAAGTTTTGCCGCGGCGTAAACCTGCAATAGTTATTTCGGATCCTGGCCTACTGCTGGCTATTTCGTTTTGAATGGTTTTAGCATCACGAATAAGCTTCTCATTAAATGTTAAGATAATATCTCCAGGACGAATTCCTGCTTTATATGCTGGACTTTGACGTACTACACCTGCAACTAGTACGCCAGTGCGCTCTTTCAAGCCAAATGATTCAGCGAGTTGGGGAGAAAGATTTTGCAGTTCTAGACCTAACCAGCCACGAATAACACGGCCATGTTCGATTATTTGTGCCATAACATCACTTGCTAAACCAATGGGAATTGCAAATCCAATGCCTTGTGACCCACCTGATTTAGAAAAAATTGCGGTGTTAATACCTACTAGTTCTCCATATGCATTTATTAATGCTCCTCCTGAATTGCCCGGATTAATCGCCGCATCCGTTTGAATGAAATTTTCAAACGTATTGATTCCTAATCTATCTCTCCCCGTTGCACTGATAATTCCTTGAGTTACGGTTTGTCCAAATCCAAAAGGATTTCCTATAGCAAGCACAACATCACCAACTTGCAAGTTAGATGAATCACTAATTATTGCTGTCGGAAGATTTTCAACTTCTATGGTGAGTACAGCTAGATCCGTTTCAGGGTCTGCACCTAGAACATTTGCGGGAACTGTATGACCGTCTGCAAGAAGGACTGCAATTTCATCAGCATTTTCGATAACATGATAGTTTGTTAATACATAACCCTGACTACTCATAATTACACCTGAACCCAAACTGGTTTGAGTGCGTTGTTGTGGTCGATTCAATTCACCAAAAAAGCGACGCAATAGTGGGCTATCTAAAAGAGGGCTTGGTCGTGTAACAATTTGTTTACTTGTGTAGATGTTTACAACTGCGGGACTGGCTCGTTGTACAGCTTGTGCATAGGAAACAGGTCCAGATCCTAAATTATCGGGTCGGTCCGAACTATCTTGTAAAAATTCGACCACTGGACGTTTATCGATTACATAGTCCGGTAAGAATATAAGCAATAACACAGCAGCAAGCACACCAACTGCAACGGCTTGAAATATAAAAAGTAAGAGCTTGCGAATATTCATAAGTGCGATAATCTACTCAACTACTACATTGTTTGTTTATTGTTCATTATGGCCTTGTTAGCAGAACTTACAGAATACATAAATACTTTTTTGCAGGTTGATCGATTTAAAGATTACTGTCCAAATGGTTTGCAAGTAGAGGGTAATAGCGAGGTTCATAGTGTAGTCACTGGGGTAACCGCAAGCCAGGCCCTAATCGATATAGCTTGTGAAAAAAAAGCGGATGCAATTTTAGTTCATCATGGCTATTTTTGGCGTAATGAAGAAGCCCAGATAACGGGTATTAAGCGCAAACGAATTGCAACACTGTTAGATCATAATATTAGTCTTTTAGCCTATCATTTACCGCTCGATGCACATCCAGAGGTTGGAAATAATGTGCAGCTTGGCCAATTATTAGGCATCCAAATAGATGGTGAGTTGCTAAATAGCTCTCATAGTATTTGTGGAAGTTATGGTCGTCTAAAAACTCCTTTGCCAGCTGAGCAATTTAAACAGCTAATTGATAAAACACTAGGTAGAAAAAGTACCCATATCCATGCTGGGTCATCCGATATAACCACAATTGGTTGGTGTACAGGTGCTGGGCAAGCTTTCATCGAAATAGCAGTGCGACAAGAATTAGACGCTTATATAAGTGGTGAAATTTCTGAAGCGACTACCCATATAGCGCGTGAGTCAGGTATTCATTATTTTGCTGCGGGACATCATGCAACCGAGCGATATGGCGTCCAAGCACTTGGTGCAAATTTAGCTAAACAATTTGGGATAGAGCACGAATTTGTAGATGTGGATAACCCCGCGTAATTAAAGCAATTTTTTAACTTCTACTTGACGAAATTGGGTTCTTGCGCCATCCTACTCGTCCTTTGTGAGGCTGCATTCACAAAAAAACATTAAATAAAAATCATCAATATTTCATCTTTTAAAGTTAACTAGTCCCAAGACTTCGTTGTGTAAAGCTAGGAGAGTGAGTACATGGCAAAAGACAACATTGATCACAATCGCCGCAAAGCACTGACAAATAGTGTCGCAGTAGTAGGTGGCGTTGGCGCTGCGGTTGCAACTTGGCCCTTTATTTCAAGCATGAATCCAAGTGCGAGTGCACTTGCTGCAGGTGCACCGGTAGAAGTAGATGTCAGCAAAATGGAACCGGGACAACAAATTCAGGAAATTTGGCGTCGTAAACCTGTTTGGATTATTCGTCGTACTCCTGAGATGGTACAAACCCTTGCCGGTTTAACAGATAAGCTTCGTGACCCCGATTCTAAAGAAATTTCTCAGCAACCAGCTTTTGCACAAAACGAAATACGTTCAATTAAACAAGAATATTTAGTGCTCATTGGGATTTGCACACATTTAGGTTGCTCGCCTGAATTTAAACCTGACCCAGGTGGTAACTTAGGAGCAACATGGCGGGGTGGATTTTATTGTGCATGCCATGGCTCACGTTTTGATTTGGCAGGGCGTGTATACAAAAATATGCCTGCTAATAAAAATTTGGCAGTGCCTCCTTATCATTTTGTTAGTGATAACAGAATATTGATCGGCCTAACACAAGATGAGGCTAAAGCATGAGTGAGTCATCAAAAACTGTAGAGCCTCAGGGTCTGTTGGGTTGGATAGATGCTCGTTTTCCTCTCACCAAGATGATAAGGGAGCATCTATCGGAATATTATGCACCGAAAAATTTTAACTTCTGGTACTTCTTTGGTTCCCTCGCGTTACTTGTACTCGTTATTCAAATTTTAACCGGTATCTTTTTAACTATGCATTATAAACCTGATGCAGAACTAGCATTTGCATCGGTAGAACACATCATGCGTGATGTGAATTGGGGCTGGTTAATTCGTTATATGCATTCTACGGGCGCATCATTCTTTTTTATTGTTGTGTATTTGCACATGTTCAGAGGTTTGATGTATGGCTCATTCAAAAGTCCCCGTGAACTCATTTGGATTTTTGGCATGCTTATATATGTTGCCTTAATGGCTGAAGCTTTCATGGGTTATTTATTGCCTTGGGGCAATATGTCTTACTGGGGTGCACAAGTAATTATTAACTTGTTTAACACCATCCCTGGAGTTGGCGAAGCGATTTCTGAATGGTTGCGTGGTGATTTTGTAATTTCTGATGCCACGTTGAATCGATTTTTCTCATTGCACGTCATTGCAGTTCCTCTTGCATTGTTAGGTTTAATCGTTGGGCATATTCTTGCTTTGCATGAAGTAGGCTCTAACAACCCTGATGGTGTTGAAATTAAAAAGCTTAAAGATGCAAATGGCGTACCACTAGATGGAATTCCTTTTCACCCATACTACACCGTGAAAGATATTTTTGGAGCGGTGGTGTTCTTAGCAATATTTTCTGGCGTTGTATTTTTCTGGCCTGAAGTAAACGGTTATTTCTTAGAGCATGCTAACTTTGATCCTGCAAATCCGTTAAATACGCCGGATCATATTGCACCCATTTGGTATTTCACGCCGTTTTACACTGTTTTGCGTGCCGTACCCAATCCATTTGGTGGATTCTTAATGATGGGTTTAGCCATCATAGTTCTATTCTTCTTGCCATGGATAGATCGTAATCCTATTAGATCAATCAGATATCGTAGCTTATTATTCAAGATAAACTTATGGATATTTGCCATTACATTTATCATTCTAGGTTATTTGGGATTAAAGCCTGTTACAGATTTATATTCACAATTAGCTTTACGTTTTACGCAAATTTATTTCATATTTTTCTTTGTGTTGTGGGCCTATAACAAACCGCGTTCAAATGGATTCTGGACAGGTAGTTTTATAGTGCTTTTAGGAAGCATCGTTTTATATGACTTTGTAAGGAGTAGGGGTGTGGATGATCCATCCATAATTGCGTTGACTTGGTGGACCTTGTTAATTCCTGCAGTATATTTATTTCTAACCCTGTTGATGCCAGAGCTATCGAATTGGGATCGAGAAAAAGAAGTTCCAGAGCGAGTGACATCATGAAAATGCTAAACAAATTATTTTTCCTGTTCACTTTATTCTTCTCAACCACCGGAATTGTATGGAGTGCAGGTGGTGGGAATGATGATTTAGAAAAACAACTAGGCAAAGTTCATATCCAGCTAAGTAATAAGGCTTCATTACAGCGTGGTGCGAAGTACTTTGTGAACTATTGTTTAAGTTGCCATCCTGCACAACATAGTCGTTATAAAAGAGTGGCAGATGATCTGGGTATTCCAGAAGATAAAATGATCGAAAATTTAATTTTCACTGGCCAAAAGTTTGGTGATTTAATGACTGTGGCAATGAAACGTGAGGATGCGAAAACATGGTTTCTAGGTGTGGACCCACCTGATTTAAGTACGCATGTGCGTGCTATCGGACCACAAGCAGTTTATAACTTTCTTATGTCGTTTTATATTGATGAATCTCGCCCATTTGGTGTGAATAATCTGCATTTAAATAACACCGCCATGCCACATGTATTAGCAGACTTGCAAGGATTGCAACGTGCTGATTTTCATATAGCTCCTGATCCGAGTGGTATAGAACATAAAGAGTTTGATCAATTTGAATTAGTTCAGCCAGGTTCATTAACTGAAGATGAATATAAACAAGTCGTAACTGATTTAGTTAATTTTCTAGCCTACCTTAGTGAGCCCGCGCAATTAGTTCGTAAAAAAGTAGGTACTGGCGTACTGATATTTCTCGCTTTTCTAGGTGTAATTGCTTATTTCTTGAAGAAGAATTATTGGCAAGACGTACACTAAAAATTTGCTCATAACCTTTAAAACAAAAATAAAGAGATTAATATGGCCTTAGTTGCAAACCGTCGCTCGGGAATGACGCTATTTTCGGATCCACATTGTGCCCAGAGTCATCGTACTCGTATCGTTTTAGCGGAAAAAGATATTACGGTTGATGTTGTACACATTGATCCAAACAACAAACCCGAAGATTTGCTTGATGTAAATCCATATAACTCTGTCCCTACACTCATCGATCGAGAATTGGTGCTTTATGATGCCCGCGTCATTATGGAATACTTGGATGAGCGTTTTCCTCATCCGCCATTAATGCCTGTAGATCCTGTATCACGTTCTAAATCACGTCTGGCATTGTTTCATATTGAAAAAGATTGGTATGTACCGTTAAGTGAAATTAATTCAAGTAATACTATTGCCGCAGATAACGCAAAAAAAGCTTTGCAAGAAAGCATACTTTCTACAGTAGAAGTGTTTAATGCAAAGCCGTATTTTTTAAGTGATGAATTTAGTTTGGTAGATTGCAGTATTGCTCCCATTTTATGGAGATTACCTTATTTCGGTATCAAACTAGGTGCATCAGCAAAGCCTATTATGCAATATGCTGAACGTGTATTTGATCGACCTTCTTTCCGAAGTAGTCTTTCTGAAGAAGAAGTCGAAATGTGGCCAGGTTAGTCGACAAAAAACTTTAAGCTTTAACTTCTAAACGAAATCAAAAAATCGTCATGACATCAAGCCGTCCATACTTATTAAGAGCAATGTATGAGTGGATTGTCGATAATGGTATGACGCCATATGTTTTGGTCGATACACGAAATGATCAAGTTAAGATCCCCCGACAATATGAAGAAGACGGCAAAATTGTATTAAATATCGGTCCAGCAGCTGTAGGATCACTAGATATAAACAATCAGGCTTTAAGTTTTGATGCTAGGTTTGATGGCGATTCTATGGATATATATGTTCCTATGGAATTTATTTTAGCAATTTATACACGTGAAAATGGACAAGGAATGATGTTTGCTGATGAAGACATGCCACCCCCTGGGGATGATTCAGAACAAGGTTCAGGAAAACAAAAGCAGCCTCATCTTCGTGTTGTAAAATGATTAAAATTTTACAAGACGATATCACAATTTTAAAAATTGATGCCATTGTAAATGCGGCAAACAATAGTTTGCTCGGTGGTGGTGGAGTAGATGGCGCTATCCATAAAGCTGCGGGTCCTGAACTTCTAGAATTTAATAAAACTTTAAATGGCTGTGAAACAGGTGAAGCAAAAATTTCTCCCGGTTTCAAACTTCCTGCAAATTGGATCATTCATACAGTAGGACCGGTGTGGCAAGGCGGTAATCAAGGTGAACCTGAATTGCTTGCACAGTGTTATAAAAATAGTTTTGAACTTGCTCTCGAAAATCAAATTAAATCTATCGCTTTTCCAGCAATCAGTACAGGAGTGTATGGATATCCAAAACAGGCTGCAGCGCTAATTGCAATTCAACAGTTACAAAATTTTGATGAAAAATTTGATGAGGTAATTGCTTGCTGTTTTAGCGAAGTGGATGTAGAGATTTATGAGAGATTATTAGCTGAGTATAGATCTTACGAATATGAGTCAAATCATGGGTGATTTGTATTTCTAATGACTTTAATCTGAAACAACATCCCTGTTGTTACTCTTATTCGCACATCCATATGCTCACTACGGTAGTGTCTTTCCGGGATTTAGAATGTTATTGGGGTCAAACTGTTGTTTGATTTTATGCATTAAAGAAAGTGTTGCAGCATCAATTTCTTGAGATACAAATTCGCGTTTAGTTAATCCCACCCCATGTTCACCTGAAAGTGTGCCGCCTAGTTTTAATACCTGTTCAAAAACTTCGCTTAAACATGTTTTAGCTGCAGCCTCTTGCTTATTTGCGTCATATAAAAGATTGACATGTAAGTTACCATTGCCTGCATGACCAAAATTAAAAATTGCAATGTCATGTTTTTTGCTTAATTTTTCAAGTTCAATTAATAGCGCGGGTAATTGAGTAACAGGCACCACTACATCTTCGTTAATTTTGTTTGGAGCAAAACTACGCAAAGCAGGAGACAATACTTTACGTGCTGCCCACAAGTCCGTTTTTTGTTTTGTATCTTCAGCGGTTTGAAGTTCGATGCACCCATTATTTTGTGCTGCATTCAATACTGCCTCTGTGCTAACTGCAATACTTTTCTTGAGGCCATCCACTTCTATCATCAACATCGCTTGTGCTTGAGGATTTATCTCAAGACTGGAATGCTGACGAATTAAGTTCAGTGACCCAGTGTCAATAAACTCCAACGCATACGGTAATGTGTTTTGTGCGAGCATATTGATGACAGCATCAATTGCAGCACCGGTGTTTTTATAAAGTGCACGAACAGTATTAATATGCTGCGGTTTAGGATGAAGTTTTAATCGTGCTTCAGTAATAACACCTAAGGTTCCTTCGCTGCCTATTAGTAAGCGAGTGAGATCTAATCCTACAACACCTTTTGTGGTTGCGCTGCCGGTATGGATAGTTTCGCCTGTTCCTGTAACGACTTTAAGGCCCAAAGTATTTTCTCTACAAGTTCCAAATTTCACAGCGCGAGGTCCAGCAGCATTGCAAGCCAAATTACCACCCACAGTACAATAATCTGCGCTACTCGGGTCGGGTGGCCAAAATAAATTTTGCTCAGTTGCACATTTTTGAATGTCTGCATTTATTACACCCGGCTCTACCCGCATGTTTCGATTATCAATATCCAATTCGATTATTTGATTCATACGTTCCGTTGATAGTACGACACCAGACTGCACGGGAACGGCAGCACCTGTGGTCCCAGTACCACGTCCTCTTGTGGTAAGTGGAATGTAATGTTCATTGCAAATTTTTACACAGCTTACAATTTGTTCGTGTTTTGTAGGAAGTAAAACAAGATCAGGACAAGCATGTTGCTTGCTGTTGTCATAGCCATAGGCCCAGCACTCACCTTGATCAGTAAGTACAGCATTTTTACCACAAGCTTCAATAAATTTGTTTGTAATGTGTGAATCTAAAGCCACGTTTAACTAAACGTTTAGGAACTTAATAACTGCTGGTCAACTAGGTCACAGAGACAATGTAAAATCAACAAATGTACTTCTTGAATACGTGCGGTAGATTTGCTTGGTACACAAATTTCAATATCACTACTTTTTAGTGCTGAAGAGAGTTTGCCACCATCGTTTCCTGACAAAGCAATTACGCCCATGTTTTTTTCATGTGCAGCTTCAATGGCTGTCAGCACATTAGCAGAATTCCCGCTAGTAGTGATGGCAACTAATACATCATTTTCATTTCCAAGCGCTTGCACTTGTCTTGAAAAAATATTGTCATAGCTATAGTCATTTGCAATTGAAGTCAGTGTTGAGCTATCTGTGGTTAATGCTATTGCAGCTAATCCTTTACGCTCGCATTCAAATCGATTGATTAACTCAGATGATAAATGTTGTGCATCTGCCGCTGAACCTCCATTTCCACAAGAAAGAACTTTACCTTGATTTTGAAAAACTTGAATAAGCTTGTCGGCTGCATCCGCAATGTCTGTTTTAACCTTTTCTAGGCTCGCTTGCTTGGTTTCGATACTGGCTTGGAAAAGCATTTCTATGCGTGATTCTTTAGTCATCATGTTTATTTTAGTATGCAGTGAATGCGTGCGAGACCCAATTAGGTTTGAATGAAGCATCAAATCCTACAACGTCGAAGCGCATGGGTTGATCAGATGGATGTTTGGATAAGTAATGACTAGCGGCAGCAATAAGTTTTTTAATTTTATGCTGGTCAATACTATCTAAGGCTGATCCATAATTATTTTTTGTACGATAACGTACTTCTACAAATACTAACTCATGTTTGTCTTGCATGATTAAATCTATTTCACCGCTACGGCAATGGTAGTTCTTTTTAACTAACTTAAGTCCATTTTTCTGCAGAAAGTCACAGGCTTTGTCTTCCGCTATTTTACCTTGATCAATTGTTTTCATGCATCATTTACTGGTTGGGCTCTAATCGTGCTGAATAATCGGGTATTGAACCTAATGTTTCTGGTTTGCCTTTATTAAATTTAGCCCATACGAGTTCGCGATAAATTCTATTTTGTGAATCAATACTTAACTTCCCTGTGGTGCCATCATAACGGTCAAATTCATTTGCAGCTAAGCGTTGTAAATGTGGAATCACTCGGTACGCATCAATTCCTAAAGCTGCGAAGCGTGGCAATCTAGAAGAGCTACTAGAGGCCTGTAAATCCAAGGAGTCTTTTAGTAATGCTATCGAAGGGTCATCAGTCAGTAACCAAGGTACATCGCAATATGTAATACCATTAATATCCTGGTCAGCAGAAATGTTTTCATTTCCAGAATAAACATGTGAAGTAGCAAATACAGGCAAATCAGAGGCAAAGTGATAACTTAACTGAGGGCGAATTAATCGCGCTTGTTGTGGTGATGCTGCAATGAAAACAAAGTCTGCATCTTGCCGTCGTCTTGGCTCAAATTCTACTTCGGCTTTAATTATCGATTGCACATTGCGTCGACGAAATTCGCTTTGATTGAGTTGTAATAAAGATTTAATAGCAACAGAGTAATCTGCATCTTGTGGAAAATAGCGTTCAGACTGCAACACTGTACCGCCTAATTCAAGAAAGCGACTGGAAAAAGCAGATAATAAACGCGTACCCCATTCACCTTCAGGAACGAGTACTAATGCAGTACTTTTATTTTCAAAAGCTGCGCGTTCAGCAACTTGTTTTGCTTCATCCTCAGGTAGCAAACCAAATTGGTATAAATTATTGGCACCTGTTAATACATTGCCTGAGTAATTCAAAGATAATGTTGGCACAGGTAATGTGCCTTGGCTTGCCAATGAGCGTACAGCATCTTTTTGGAATGGCCCAATGATAAATTCGGCCCCTTCAGATACGGCACGGCGATAATAACTTACTGCTGATATAGGGTCATCGCCGGTGTCATAAACTACAAGTTCGGGTGGCGGGTTAAATGCTTCATCAAATTCACGTGCCGTAATAACACCTGAGTATACAGCTTCGGCAACTTTGCCATAACGTCCAGTGAGCGGTAATAGCAGCGCGATTTTATTTGGCGCTATATGAAAAGCTGCATAATCCTGATTGACTGAGTCAATAATATGATTGGGGATGCGGTGTCCTGAGAATCTCTTTCTCCATTGCTGAATGGCATTATCAATGGATGCCTGGTTTGCATGGGGTTGCTTTTGTATAGCTACTAAGCCTAACCAAGCGGCAAGTTCGAAATTATTATTGTTTTGTGACCATGAATGTAATTCTTCAGTATGAGTGTTAAGCAGCGACTGCCATATGAGCTCATTATTTTTTTTCAATTGTGCTGGTTTTTTCAATAAATTATTTAACGCAATGCGTGTTTCGATAGATTGCTTGACTTGACCTACACTATTGAGAGCTTTAGCGCGAACAGCGAATAAATGTGGATTATATTTGTCTGAAAGATTAATTAATTTTTCTGGTACGGCATTGAGTGCGAGCTGTGGCTGTCCATTCAATAATGCTAATTCAGCCGTTGCCACACGTTTGCGAACAAATAGATCTTGATTTAACGTGCTTTCATCAATTGCGCTTAAATATTGTTGAGCTTGAATTTTGGTCTCTGGTTGCAACACAGCTTCAGCCGCTCTAATTTGTAATGCTTCTTTTTGAGGTGATGGTTGATTCTCAGACTCAGACCAAAAAATAGCCGCAGCTTCTTGATACTTGCCTTCGCTAAGAAGCTTTTCGGCTTTGCGTGTTTGTGCATTGCCAGTGTTAAATACTTTGCTTGAGTCGAGAGAAAAATCAGCACAACTTGAAAGCATGAGCACAGCAAATAATGTTATAAATGCCAGTGCAAAAGAACTTTTTAATGAGTTTGGGTGTTGGGTTATTTGCATTAATATGTCTGCTTTAAATTTCTAATTAATATATGAGTGATTCAGGCACTTTGTACATTATTGCTACGCCTATAGGTAATCTTGCAGATATTTCTCTGCGAGCGTTAGACACTATAAAGGCTGTTAAGGTTTTATATGCCGAAGATACTCGAGTGACTCAACACTTATTAGAGCACTATGGTATCCAAGCTAAATTGCTGTCGCTACATGATTTTAATGAATCTAAGAGGATATCTTCAGTTATTGAGTACCTGCAAGCAGGAAATGATGTTGGTCTAGTATCTGATGCGGGAACTCCGCTTATAAGTGATCCAGGATATAAATTGGTGGCGACCGTACAGGATGCGGGATTTGATGTACGCGCAATACCTGGGGCGAGTGCACTGACAGCGGCACTTTCGGTATGTGGTTTACCAACCGATCGCTTTGTATTCGAAGGGTTTCTGCCTAAAACTGCCAACGATCGGTCTAAACGATTAGCTATGTTGAAGTTTGAATCTCGTACGATGGTATTTTATGAATCACCGCAACGTATAGAAGCATCTATACAATCTTGTATCGAAACAATGGGGGGTGATCGCAAAGCAGCATTATTACGTGAAATGACAAAACACTACGAACAACATTTTTGTGCTGATTTGAATACTATTCAGCAGCAGCTCGCGGGTCAAAAAGAAAAACTGCGAGGTGAGATGGTGTTGATTTTGCGTGGTAATGATTCGCAACAGGGCGAGGCCGAAATTGAAAAAGCCATGAAACTATTAGTGGACTTACAGCAGCATATATCATTTAAAGACGCGGTTACTCTTGTGGCAAAACATACGGGTGTACGACGTAATCAGCTTTATTCTCATGGTCTAAAAGATAATTCTAATAATGAGTGAGAGATGTTATCTTGTATAGCGGAGTTAGCTAAGCAGTCGCTGCTCCACTTAATTTGATGGAGCATATGTTTTCCACCAAATTAAGTGGGGCAGAGGAAAGTCCGGGCTCTATGGGCAAGGTGCCAGGTAACGCCTGGAGAACGTGAGTTCATGGAAAGTGCAACAGAAAGTAAACCGCCTAAGTTTTTAATTTGGGCAAGGGTGAAAAGGTGTGGTAAGAGCGCACCGCACAACTGGTAACAGGAGTGGCAAGGTAAACCCCACCCAGAGCAAGACCAAATAGAGGGGCAAGGAGCAATCCAGCGCATGGCCCGTGCGGTCCCCGGGTAGGTTGCTCGAGGCTTGTGGTGACATAAGCCCTAGATGAATGACTGCTCTCGACAGAACCCGGCTTATCGGCTAACTCCAATTCAAGGCTGGCCATAGCTTTTCGTGTGTGCAGGATTGTGCTGAGCGAGCATGAAATATATCGCTACCCCCTATTCTTAATCTAAATTATCACTATTCTCGTTTAAACCTTCAGAATCCCGTAAGTTAATCGCAAAATACCTTGTATTTTTCAGGGTATAAAGTGTCTTAACTATCTGTCTTATAAGAAATTTTTTAGCATTTTTCTATTTAATTACTTGCAATCCGACGGGCTCGTTTCTATAGTGTCAAAAAGTGGGAAATTGTGGGAAAACATGGAATAAATGTTCGTGACGAATACGTATGTTTCAAGGAATCAACGATCTCAATTTGGATGCCAAAGGCCGTATGTCATTGCCTGCTCGATATCGCGACAGCATACAAGAAAGTTGTACAGGCAGTTTAGTGATAACCGTTGATGTAGATCGCTGTTTACTGATTTACCCACAACCCGAATGGCATGTAATTCAACAAAAATTAATGCAGTTGCCAAGTATCAATAAACAAGTACGACGCTTACAACGTTTGTTACTTGGCCACGCAACAGAATGTGATGTGGATGGTAGTTATCGAATTTTATTGCCTCCACCACTGAGGAACTTTGCTAATTTGACAAAGCATGCTGTGCTGATTGGTCAAGGTAATAAGTTCGAGCTTTGGGATCAAGAAACATGGGAGAAAATGCGAGAGCGTTGGATTAAAGAGGAAAATAAATTAAGTGATATATCGGAAGCACTTGAAACACTCTCGATTTAATAATGAATGATGCCAAGTATGCGCATCAACCAGTATTGCTGGCAGAAGCTATAGAAGCTTTAAATATAAATCCAAATGGAAAATATATCGATTGTACATTTGGACGCGGAGGTCATAGCCAAGAAATATTAAATAGATTGAGCAAACAAGGAAAATTACTTGCAATTGATCAAGACGCAGAAGCTATTGAGTATGGTAAAAAAAAATTTAACAACGACTCACGAATTATATTAACGCAAGTTAATTTTTCGAAAATTTTACAAGTGGCAAAAAAAAATAATTTTGATGATGGTGTGCAAGGTATCTTATTTGATTTAGGTGTTTCATCACCACAGTTAGATAATGCAATGAGGGGTTTTAGTTTTATGAAAGACGGCCCATTAGATATGCGTATGGATACTACGCAAGGTTTAAGCGCAGCTGAATGGCTGCAAAAAGTAAATGTGCCTACATTGACTAAAGTATTAAAAGAATATGGTCAAGAACGATTTAGTAACAAAATAGCCAAAGCGATTGCTAGGCAAAGAGAGGAAGCTCCCATACAAACTACCAAGCAGTTAGCTGATCTTGTGCTTAAAGCTGTTGGACGAGCACGCGAACATAAACACCCAGCAACACGCACATTCCAAGCTATACGAATTTATATCAACAGAGAATTGGAAACTTTGACAACAGCTTTGGATGATTGTCTTAGTTTGTTAGCAGATACAGGACGTTTATTGGTAATCACTTTTCATTCGCTTGAAGACCAAGTTGTAAAGAATTTGTTGCGTAAACATAGTAACGCTCTTTTGCCACGTAAGTTGCCTGTAATCGATGAGCGTAAATTGAAATTAAATAGAGTATGTAAAGCAATTAAACCAAGTGAAGATGAAATAGCTAGTAATCCTAGATCAAGAAGCTCGAAGCTTCACGTGTTGGAATGGGTTAAATGTTAGGGCGTGTGTTATTAGTGCTGGTGTTATTTGTTGCGAATGTGGCCACAGGTGTTGGTGTTGTTTATTCTAAACACTCTATGCGTAAGTCATTCATAGAATTGCAGGCTATGCAAAATAGCTTTGATGAATTGCAAGTTGAATGGGGTCGTTTTCAATTAGAGCAAAGTGCATGGGCGACTCATGGCAGAGTTGAAAAAATTGCACGTGAAAAATTAAATATGGATTTAGTGCATAAAGAAAGACTTATATTTCTTAAGACAGATTAATTTTAAAAATGAAGAAAAATCCAATTTTTCCAGCACGCCGAATATTTTTGTTGTCTATGTTTGTAATTGGTCTCGGTGGTTTGTTTGTAAGATCAGTTTATTTACAACTATTCGAGCACGAGTTTTTAGAGGAGGAAGGTAAGGCGCGCCATCTGCGAGTAGTCGAAATTCCTGCCCACCGTGGCATGATTTTAGATCGAAATGGGGAGCTACTCGCAGTGAGCACGCCTATACACTCTGTGTGGGCTAATCCGTTGGAAGCATTACAGAGCCACAAAGCTATTCGTAATCTTGCCCTTATCCTTGATATGAATGCGGACCGCTTAATTAAAAAGTTGCAAGGTAAAAAAGATCGTCAATTCTTATATGTGAAACGACACATTGGTCCACAACAGGCTGAAAAATTAAAACAATTAAATAGTAAAGGTATCCATCTACAGCGCGAATATCGTCGCTATTATCCAACTGCAGAAGTTAGTTCTCATCTTTTAGGATTTACAGATATTGATGATAAAGGGTTAGAAGGAATCGAACTTGCATACGAGCAATGGTTGCGAGGTCAACCGGGTGCAAAAAAAGTTATTAAGGATTCTTACAATCGAATTGTTGAAGACGTTGAGGCGATGAAAATACCAGAACCTGGGAAAGATATCGTACTTAGTATCGATAGAAGAATTCAATACCTTGCTTACCGAGAACTAAAAGCCAATCATTCTAAACATCGTGCTAAAGCTGCTTCCGCTGTTTTAATTGATGCCAGAACGGGGGAGGTGTTGGCAATGGCAAATACGCCCGCATTTAATCCAAATAATCGTACTGGTTATAGTCGTGGCACATATCGTAATCGAGCAGTTACGGATGTTTATGAACCTGGTTCAACAATAAAACCTTTTACGATCGCATCAGCATTAGAGTCACAGCGTTATTCTCAAAATACGATTATTGATACCTCTCCGGGTGAATATCAGATTGGTGAGTTTACGATTCGCGATCATAAGGATTATGGCGCACTTTCGGTAAGTGAAATTATTCTTAAATCGAGTAATGTTGGTGCGACAAAAATTGCGCAAACTATTCCTGCACAAGAATTATGGTCTACTTTTAGTGCAATCGGGATTGGTCATTCAACAGAATCTGGTTTTCCTGGTGAAGTTTCAGGACACTTAAAATATTTCCAGGACTGGCGCAAAGTGGAACATGCCACGATGTCTTATGGTTATGGCATGTCGATGACGAGTTTGCAGCTTGCAAGATCTTACATGGTGTTAGCGTCAGGTGGGCAGTTACTACCTATTTCCATGCTACGAAAATCTGAAAAAGAGCTTGCCGAAATGAGCAAAACTCCTGCCATCTTTTCGCCACAAACAGTTGATAAAGTTGTCAGCATGTTGACTGCTGTGGTGTCCGATGAAGGCACCGGTTCACGTGCAGCAATACCTGGATACAGTGTGGCAGGTAAAACGGGCACGGTGCATAAATCTTCTAAAGGCGGCTATGAAGAAGATAAGTATATTTCAGTATTTGCAGGTATGGCGCCCGCGAGTGATCCAAAATTGGTGTTGGTTGTCATGGTAAATCAACCAAATAGAGGAGTTTATTTCGGTGGCGAAGTAGCGGCACCTATTTTTTCTAAGATCATGGGAGGTGCTTTACGCATCCTTAATATTTCACCAGATCGAGTGCCTTTACAGGCAAATGTTGAGCAATCTCAAAATCATGCTGGTTAGTGTATGCAAAAGATTAGCTGGCCTTTGGATAAGTTGCTAAAGGGCTATGTAACCTTGCAAGAACATTATTCTGCTATTTCTGTGAATGGTTTAAGCGTAGATAGTCGTACTACTTCTTCGGGTGAATTATTTTTCGCATTGCAAGGTTTGCAACAGCATGGTTTGCAGTATAGCCAACAAGCTGTCGATAAAGGTGCAGCGGCAATGGTATGGGAGTCAAGCCCAAAAGTCTCAAAACAAGATTTGCCTGAGCATATTGTTTGCATCGAAATAGCAGATTTACAAAACAAGCTTGGATTGATCAGTCAACGTTTTTATGACGATTGTTCATTACATATGCATGTAATTGGCGTCACAGGAACTGATGGCAAAACATCAGTAAGTCAATTTATTGCACAAGCATTGCAAAACTTAAAACTTTCTTGTGGTGTGATTGGCACACTTGGTTATGGTGTTTATCCAAAATATAACGATGCTAGCCATACAACTCCTGATGTAATAAAAACTCATAGCTTGTTACATAATTATTATATAAATAATGTGAAACATGCAGTGATCGAAGCATCTTCACATGGATTAACTCAAGGAAGACTTGTAGGAGTAAATTTTAATACCGCAGTTTTTACAAATTTAGGGCGTGACCATATGGATTATCACGACTCTATGGAAGATTATGAAAATGCTAAGCGAAAACTTTTTCAAAGTAAGAATCTAGAAAACGCAGTAATTAATGTTGATGATGACTTTGGTCTTCGGTTAGCCAATGAGTTTTCCGATAAACTCAATGTGGTTACATATTCAATACAAGCAGATTCAGCGCAATCAGATTCTTTTATTAAAGCGGTCAATATTAAGTATGCACAAGATAATACAAGCTTTGAAATTATTTCTAGCTGGGGAGAAGCAAAGCTTACGACTCAATTAGTCGGGAATTTTAATGTTAGCAATTTGTTAGCAGTGCTGGGAGTTTTATTAGTAAAAGGTGTTTTATTCGCTGACGCAATTCGAGCTGTTGAATCTATGAAGACGGTTGCGGGTCGCTTGGAATTCATTACAGACAGTAAAGCTTCGTCTAAATTAAATCCCTGCGTTGTTATAGATTATGCACATACACCGCAAGCACTTGCGAACGTCTTAAGAGTATTGCGTGATCAGTGTGCTGGTAAGCTTTGGTGTGTATTTGGGTGTGGGGGTAACCGTGATCAGGGTAAGCGAACACTCATGGCCGAAGCGGTAGAGCGTTATGCAGACGTAGCTGTGCTGACTGATGATAATCCGCGATTTGAAGACCCGAAAGCAATTACCAGTGAAGTGCAGCAAGGGTTTTCTGAATCATACTCATATTCACTAATACACGATCGCCGCGATGCAATATCTTATGCTATTCAACATGCAAGTCACGAAGATATTGTGCTCATTGCAGGCAAAGGGCATGAAGCAGTACAAATTATAAAAGGCAAGCAATTTCCATTTGATGATAAAAAAATTGCCCATGAGGTGTTACAGCAAAGCTCATGAAATTATCATTAAAAGAAATTGCCGAAATTGCTCATGGTCAGCTCATTGGCGCCGATTTACAAATCGATGGCTTGTCTACAGACACACGTAGTGTAAAAAATGAAGAACTCTTTGTTGCTTTAGTAGGTCAGGTATTTGATCCGCATGAGTTAATTGAGCGCAATAAATCAGTCAAAGCCGCGGCTGTTCTTGTGCAGCGTGAAGTTAATACAGATATTCCTCAGATAATTGTTGAAGACACGTATCAAGCGTTACAGGATCTTGCTTTAGCATGGCGTGAACGTTTTAACTTACCTGTTGTTGGTGTTACAGGTTCAAACGGTAAAACATCAGTTAAAGAACTCATAAAAAATATTTTAAGCACCCAAGGAGAAATTTTAGCTACTGTAGGAAATTTAAATAACCACATTGGTGTGCCACTCACTTTAAGCAAATTAAATGATAAACACTGTTTTGCTGTTATCGAGATGGGCGCGAACCATGCTGGTGAAATTGCAACATTGGCTAAGCTCGCACAGCCAAATATTGGCGTGATTACAAATATCGGTCCTGCTCATTTAGAGGGGTTTGGGTCTATTGAAGGTGTGGCGCGTGCTAAGGCTGAACTATATGCAAATTTAAATCCAAATGGTGTTGCAGTGGTCAATGCGGATGATTCATTTCGGGAATCATGGGCAGATGAAATAGGTGATCGTATGCAAATAAGTTTTGGAGCCGAAAAAAAAGCAGATGTTAGCGGAAAATTTGTTGCAGATGACTTAATTGAAATTTCTACCCCAATAGGTGAAATACGAATAAAACCTCAAATAACGGGTGCGCATGCATTGCTGAATATATTAGCTGCCACCGCAGTAGGTTTAGCCATAGGGATTGATTTAGATGATATCAAATCAGGTATAGAAGCCACACAAGCAGTACAAGGTCGTTTAACAAAGATTGAGGGTTTAACTGGTGCGACTATTTTAGATGATAGCTATAACGCTAACCCGGCATCATTAGCAGCAGCTTTAGATGTACAAGCTAAAGAGTCAGGCGAGCATTGGTTGGTATTAGGGGATATGGGTGAATTGGGGGATGAAAGTGAATTTATGCATCAGAAAGCGGGTGAAATTGCCAAACAATTTGGAGTGACACGTTTATTTGCCTACGGGGATCATACTAAACATAGTGTTAAGACATTTGGGAAAGGCGCCAAACACTTTTCCAGTCATGCTGAAATTGTAACTGAATTACAAGCTGAAATAACAAAAGATGTTTGCGTGCTTGTAAAAGGTTCGCGTGCCATGCAAATGGAAAAAATTGTTACTGGAATTAAAAGTAATAAAGCGTCTGGAAATAAAAAGTTAAACGGAAAAGCAAACGGTCAAAGCAACTTGGAGCATAAAGAACATGCTGCTTAGCTTATTTGAGTATTTAGAACAGTATCATTCTGGATTTAATGTATTTCAGTATTTAACTCTTCGCTCTATTTTGGGTGTATTAACTGCACTAACTATCTGTTTCCTCACTGGACCAATAATGATTCGTAAGTTGACTACTTATAGTGTGAATCAAAATGTAAGAGATGATGGACCGCAAACACACTTGGCAAAGGCAGGCACTCCAACTATGGGGGGCGCTTTTCTTTTAGTATCTATCTTAGTTAGCGCACTTCTATGGAGTGATTTAACTAACCGTTATGTGTGGTTTGTAATCGCAACAACTTTCTTATTTGGTTTAGTTGGAGCGGTAGATGACATAAAAAAGTTGCTTAGCCGATCAAGCAAGGGGTTGTCGGCAAAGAGCAAATATTTTTGGCAGTCTGTAATTGGTTTAGGTGCTGCATTTTTTATTTTTAGTCTTGCCACATTGTCACAAGAAACGAGTTTATATGTTCCGTTTTTCAAGAATGTAATCATTCCATTAGGTATTTGGTTCATCCCGCTTACGTATTTTGTAATTGTGGGGTCAAGTAACGCAGTAAATTTCACGGACGGCCTGGACGGGCTTGCCATTATGCCGGTTGTAATGGTTACAGGTGCGCTGGGTGTGTTTGCATATCTTAGTGGCAACATTAATTTCTCAAATTATCTGGGAATTCAACATTTACCACTCAGTGGTGAACTAGTGGTGTTTTGTGGTGCGGTAGTCGGCGCCGGCTTGGGATTTCTTTGGTTCAATGCGTATCCCGCACAAGTATTCATGGGAGATGTGGGTGCACTTGCATTAGGTGCTGCGGTAGGGGTATTGGCTGTTTTGGTTCGGCAGGAAATTGTTCTTGTGATAATGGGTGGAGTTTTCGTATTAGAAACTGTTTCAGTCATCATGCAAGTAGTCTCTTTTAAGCTCACTGGCAAACGAATTTTTCAAATGGCGCCACTACATCATCATTTTGAATTAAAAGGTTGGCCAGAACCAAGAGTGATTGTGCGATTTTGGATCATTACTTTTATATTGGTTTTAGTTGGTTTGGCCACTCTGAAACTCAGATAGCAAATAGATTATTGGAATGGGATTAGCATTGAAAAAAGAATCAATCAATCAGCAAACTGTTGTGATTGGTCTGGGAGAGACAGGAATATCTGTTGCTAATTACTTAAGTAAACAGGGCATTGATTTCAAAGTGTTTGACACAAGATCCAATCCACCACAATTAACTATATTCAAACAAAAATATCCTAGTGTTGAAATACAGTTAGGAGAATTTTCTGTAAAAGATTTTCAGGACGCGCAACAAATTATTGCAAGCCCGGGCATTGATATTAATCAAACTGAAATACGTGAAGCTATTATTCAGAATGATTGTGAGTGTATAGGGGATATTGAATTGTTTGCGCGAGGTGTAAACAAACCTGTAGTGGCTATTACGGGCTCAAATGGTAAGAGCACAGTAACCAGCTTGGTGGCTGAAATGGCCAATACAGCAGGCGTAAAGGCTTATGCGGGTGGGAATTTATCTCCACCGGCACTAAGTTTGCTAGAAAATGATGATGCAGAATTATTTGTTTTAGAACTTTCTAGTTTTCAGCTTGAGTCTACCTATTCACTAAAACCTACTGTAAGTGCTGTACTGAATGTCTCCCCTGATCATTTAGATCGTCATGGAGATATAGATAATTATGCTCGAATTAAAGAGCGTATTTATACAAATGCGGTATCAAGCATTATTAATATCGATGATAGTTTTGTGGCTAACATGAAAACCTCAGGGCAAGTTGTTTCATTTAGTTCACAACAGCCTGAAGATGATGAATTTGGGGTTATACAGCAAGAAGATTTACTATATTTAGCATTCGGAAATAATGCCTTATTACCTGTTAGTGAATTAGCATTGCGTGGTGAGGCTGGTATTTTAAATTCACTTGCAGCTTTAGCTATTGGGCAAGCATTAAAGTTACCAATGCAAAAAATGCTAGAGACTTTAAAAACATTTAAAGGTTTGCCTCATCGTTTAGCTTTAGTGGCAGAATTGAATGGTGTTTCTTGGTTCAATGATTCTAAGGGAACCAATATAGGCGCTACAGTAAGCTCATTGCGTAGTTTAGAGAATAATATAATTTTAATTGCTGGAGGTATTTTTAAGGGCGGTGATCTCGAATTTCTCACTCATGCAATTAAACAACATGCGAAACATGTGATTTTAATTGGTCAAGCATCAAAATTATTCCAACAAGCGCTAAAAAATTCTATCGAAGTTTCATATGCTGATTCTATGCAACATGCAGTGGGAATCGCTCAGCAGATCGCAGTTGAATGTGACAAAGTTTTACTATCGCCTGCCTGTGCAAGTTTTGATATGTATTCAAATTATATTGAACGGGGTAAGGATTTTGAGAATTGTGTTCGAGAGGTGTTGTAAGTATGTCAAAACAAGCAGCACGTAATAAATCTACTAGTTTGGAAATTACGCTGGAGAAATATTGCGACCCTAATCTGATGTTCGCAGTTGTCATGTTGTTAGGTATTGGTTTAGTAATGGTTGCCTCGTCCTCAATTGAAATTGCAGATCGTGCTACAGGTGATCCTCTTTATTATTTTAAGCGTCAATTTGTATTTGCCTTAATGGGAATTTCAGCAGGCTATGTACTTACTAAAATTCGCTTAGCACATTGGGAAAGTTCTGGAATGGCTATTTTGTTACTAATGATAGTTCTACTGTCATTAGTATTGATTCCGGGCCTAGGAAGGACCGTAAATGGTAGTACTAGATGGCTAGCGCTTGGGCCATTTGGTTTACAGGTGTCTGAAGCCGTTAAGCTTCTTTTGATAATTTATCTTGCAGGTTATGTAGTTAGACAAGGAAAACAAATTCGCGAATCATTCATTGGGTTTATTAAACCTATGATGATTTTAGTCGTGTTGTTCACCTTGTTGTTATTAGAACCAGACTTTGGAGCAGCTTTGGTATTACTCATTACAGCATTAGGAATGCTTTATCTTGCAGGTGTAAAATTTTGGAAATTTGGTTTGTTACTTATGGCATCAGCTATTTCTATGGTGTTTGTAGCAATTTCTTCTCCTTATCGCGTTGAGCGATTCACTGCTTTTCTCAATCCATGGTCCGATCCTTTTGGTACCGGGTTCCAACTGACTCAATCATTAATTGCCATAGGTAGTGGCGCTTGGACAGGTTTAGGACTAGGTGCAAGCGTACAAAAGTTATTTTATTTACCTGAAGCGCATACCGACTTTGTATTTGCCGTGATTGCAGAAGAGTTGGGTCTAGTTGGTGCAACGGCGGTGATTGGATTATATATTTTATTAATTTATCGATGTTTTGTTATAGGCAAAATGGTTGAGAAGAAAGGTATGAAATTTGGTGCTCAAATAGCTTACGGCATTGGTATATGGTTAGGATTGCAAGCTTTTATCAATATTGGTGTAAATACAGGTGTGTTGCCGACAAAGGGACTTACGTTGCCATTTATAAGTGCAGGAGGAAGTAGCTTGTTAGTAGTTTGTATGGCAATTGGACTCATTACTCGCGTATATACGGAGGGATTAGCTAAAGCACCCCATCGATGATGGTGTTTGGGTGATTTAAATATGGCTATGAGAAATTCACGTTCACCAATAATGATTTTTGCAGGTGGCACTGGCGGACACGTATTCCCTGCATTAGCGGTAGCGAAACAAATAGAACAACATTCTGTGCCAGTAGTGTGGGTTGGTACAAAACGTGGAATTGAATCAAAAATTGTGCCTGATGCAGGTTATAAAATTGAGTGGATCTCAGTAAATGGTTTGCGCGGCAAGAACATAGCAACTCTAGTTTTAGCGCCTTTTAAATTACTACTAGCGAGTACACAAGTAACCTGGTTACTCATAAAACATCGCCCTTGTGCAGTTCTTGGTATGGGGGGATTTGTTGCTGGTCCTGGTGGGTTGATTGCTGCTTTATTTCGGAAACCCCTTATTATTCATGAACAGAATGCTATTGCTGGATTAACCAATCGGTTACTCGCACCTTTTGCAAAGCGAATACTTACAGGTTTTCCTAGCACTTTTGTTCGTAAAAACGTTGAAGTATTAGGTAACCCTGTCAGATCGGAAATTTCAAATATTAAGAGGCAATATGAGATTGCCGCTCCAGACAGTCGGCCTCTTCGCATTCTTGTTGTAGGTGGCAGCCTAGGTGCACAAGCGTTAAATGAGACTGTGCCACGGGCGATGGTTCAAGTGCTGCAAAATGTTGCGAGCGAAATGCATCCGGAAATTTGGCATCAAACAGGAGAACATAAACATCAGTTTGCCCAAGAACAATATGCATCAAATCATCTAAAAGCACGCGTAGATGTATTTATCGAAAATATGCAAGACGCATATGGGTGGGCGGACTTAGTGATTTGTCGTGCCGGTGCAATTACTGTGGCTGAATTAGCAGTTGCAGGTCTGGGCGCAATTTTTATTCCTTACCCGTATGCTGTGGACGATCATCAAACTGCAAATGCAACAGCGTTGGTAAACTCTGGGGCTGCAGTAATGATTAATGAAGATCAATTAAATGCAGAAAGCCTCGCTGAACTATTAAATGACTTGTTGAATAACCGTGCCAAAATTAAAGCGTATGCTGATGCCGCAAGTGCATTTGCTAAACCACAAGCTGCTAAGGATGTGGCGAACGCTTGTCTTAATGCTTGTTTGGGTAAAGATAATGAAAATATTAATATGGTGAAAGATTACTAAGCATGACATTTAATATTGGACATTTTGCAACTCGCAGAATTAAACAAGTGCATTTTGTAGGTATTGGTGGTTCTGGTATGGGTGGTATTGCTGAAGTAATGGTGAAT
This sequence comes from Gammaproteobacteria bacterium, assembly GCA_965243395.1. Taxonomy (GTDB): domain Bacteria; phylum Pseudomonadota; class Gammaproteobacteria; order UBA4575; family UBA4575; genus JABDMD01. Next base: position 950,284 of record CBDEUS010000002.1, read on the forward strand.
CTTGGTTATAAAGTTTGCGGCTCTGATATTCAAGCAAACGTAATGACACAAAAGCTAAAAGAGTTAGGAGCTACAGTTTATTTTGAACATGCAGCAAATAATATAAAGGGTGCTGATGTAGTTGTGATGTCAAGTGCAGTCAAAGATGATAATCCCGAAATAATTGCTGCAAAAGAACAGCGTATTCCTATTGTTCCTCGTGCTGAAATGTTAGCTGAGCTTATGCGATTTCGTTATGGCATTGCTATCGCTGGTACCCATGGTAAGACGACAACAACAAGTCTCGTAGCATCCATTTTGACTTCTGCAAATATGGATCCAACATTTATTGTTGGTGGACGCATAAATAGTTTTGCAAGCCATTCAAAGTTAGGCGCAGGTCAGTATCTAGTGGCGGAGGCCGATGAAAGTGATGCATCTTTTCTACATCTGCAGCCAATCATGTCGGTAGTTACCAATATAGATTCTGATCATCTCTCAGCTTATGACAGTGATTTTAATAAGCTACAAGATACTTTTGTAGAGTTTATACATCATTTACCGTTTTATGGAATGACAGTTTTGTGTATTGATAATGAGACAATTCGAGAATTGTTGCCAAGAATATCTCGGCCCTATCTGACTTATGGTTTTAGTGAGGATGCGGATTATCAAATTACTGATGTAGAAATGACAGGGACAAAAACAAATTTCAAATTAAAAAATCATGAGAATAAATTATGCATCACATTAAAATTAAACCTTCCTGGATTACATAACGTATTAAATGCAGTAGCAGCTACTATTATTGCATTACAGTTAGACGTACATGAAAAGTATATTCAACAAGCATTAGAAAATTTCCAGGGAATTGCAAGAAGGTTTCAGTTATATCCCGACATTAGTATTAATGGGGGAAAAATTAAATTAGTAGATGACTATGGACATCATCCAACCGAATTAGCTGCAACCATACAAGCTGCAAGGGATGCCTTTCCAAAACAGCGATTAGTTGTTTTATTTCAGCCTCATCGTTATTCACGCACACGTGACTTATTTGATGATTTTGTGCGGGTATTAAATGAAGTTGATGCGCTCATACTGTGTGAAGTTTATGCAGCAAATGAAGATCCAATTGTGGGTGCTGACAGTGCCGCACTTTGCCGTGCTTTGCGAGCACGCGGCAAGTTAGATCCAATTTTAGTAAAGGATTTATCAGAAATTGAAAATACGTTAGAGCATGTTATACATGATAATGATGTGCTACTAACTTTAGGCGCAGGTAATGTGGGTAGCATTGCTCCTGCATTACAAGAATCATTTGCAATCCACTAATTATGAACGCGGCTAAGAAGAAAAACACACAAGCGGAAATGCAAGAATATTCTGTGAGAGGGCAGCTTGAAAAAAATGTTTCTTTGGCGCGTTTCACAAGTTGGAAGGTGGGTGGTTTAGCCGATATTCTGTTTCAACCAGCCGACCTTGAAGATTTGCAACAATATTTGAGTGCTTTAGATGCTTCATTACCCATTACTTGGTTAGGCAGAGGTACCAATGTGTTGATAAGGGACGGCGGTATTCGTGGTGTAGTGATCATTATGCATAGTTGCATGAACAAATTAGTGAAGGTTGGCGATAATTTAATTCGTGCTGAGGTGGGTGTGTCATGTGCAAAGTTAGCACGGGTTTCAGCAGAGTATGAACTGCAAGGCGCAGAATTTCTTGCGGGTATACCGGGAACCGTTGGGGGTGCGCTAGCCATGAATTCAGGCGCATATGGAAGTGAAACCTGGAGTCATGTTGTAGAAGTAGAAACATTAATGCGTAACGGTGAATTGCAAAAGCGTAAAGCTGATGATTTTGATATTGGTTACCGTTCTGTTAAAGGATTACAGGATGAATGGTTTGTAGCCGCAACATTCAAGTTTAAACAAGGTGATGGAGCCATCGCCAAACAAACTATAAGAGAACTTTTAGATAAACGAAATACTGCACAGCCCGTTGGTGTGAATAGTTGTGGTTCTGTATTTCGTAATCCTGATAACGATTTCGCTGCACGTTTAATTGAGTCATGTAATTTAAAGGGTTTGGAAGTGGGTGGCGCACAGATTTCTACTAAGCATGCCAATTTCATTATTAATTCAGGTAACGCCAGTGCTAGCGATATTGAAAAACTTATTTTACAAGTACGAAATACTGTTGAAATGGAACAAGGAGTGTCATTGATCCCGGAAGTAAAAATCATTGGTGAGGCAGCATAATGGTTGCGCAAGAAAATATTTGTAACTTTGGCAAAGTTGCAGTGTTAATGGGTGGGCCCTCTGCTGAGCGAGAAATTTCACTTAAAAGTGGGGCGGCTGTATTAAATGCCTTGCAAACGGAAAACGTACAAGTGGAAGCGATTGATGTTGATAGTGATATTTTCAAAAAATTATCTACGGGAAATTTTTCGCGTGTTTTTATAGCTCTACATGGTCCACTTGGTGAGGATGGTTGCATTCAAGGAGGGCTTGAGATGATGGGTTTACCATATAGTGGTAGCGGTGTAATGGCCTCTAGCATTTGTATGAATAAGCTGATGACTAAACAGATCTGGCAGGGCTGCAACATCCCAACCCCCAAATACGAAGTATTGAGTGAAGATATTAGTGAAGATTATTTAATTTCCAAGCTCGGATTGCCGATGATATTCAAACCGGCATCCCAAGGTTCAAGTATTGGGATGACTAAAGTTAATGCAAAAAATGAAATTGCTGCTGCGTGGGCCGATGCTTGTAAGTATGAAGAAACGGTTATTGCTGAACAGTGGATTGCGGGTAAGGAGTATACAGTTGCGATCTTAAATGGAAGGGCACTTCCAATTATTCGCTTAGAAACCCCGAATACTTTTTATGATTATGAAGCTAAATATCAAGCTAGCGATACTGAGTATCATTGTCCCTGTGGTTTGGATGAAGAAATAGAGAAAAAAATTCAATCTCTCGCACTTCAGGCATTTAACGTAACGGAGGCATCGGGTTGGGGTCGCGTAGATGTGATGTTAGATGATCAACAACAGCCATGGTTTTTGGAGGTCAACACTGTTCCTGGAATGACGGATCATAGCCTTGTTCCTATGGCAGCAAAAGCAGATGGCATAAGTTTTAATGAGTTAGTAATTAAAATATTACAAACATCTTTTAAAGAAGATTCTAAGTTAACTTCTGATTTGTGTATGACTGCATGAAACGTAAGAAACAAGTAAGTCGAAGACGAAATACGGTCAGACGTAAAAAAATTACCGTGCAAGCATTTTCTATGCGCGATGTTTGGGATGTCGTTGTAGTGATTATGTTATTAATTGTCATTGTGTACTTTTCTACTTATGTTCGAAATAATCAGCACTTTGTTGCAGCATGGCCTTTAATTGAACATGTAAATATTAGTGGCGAAGTTGATGCGGTTGACCTTCTGGCATTAAAAGCTATTATTCGCAACCACAGTGCAGGTGGATTTTTACACGTGCAAATGGATCAACTTGAAAAAGCACTAGAAAAATTAACCTGGGTACATAAAGCATCTGTGCAACGATATTGGCCAGATACACTAAGTGTGAAAATTTTGCAGCATAGTCCTATTGCTCGTTGGGGCGACGAAGGACTTATGAATGCATATGGAGATTTATTTTTTCCGACTGATGTCAATGCATATCAACATTTGCCTATGCTTTATGGTGAAGAGGTTAGAGCGAAAGATTTGGCGCGTACATTTGAAAATAGTATGCAACAGTTAGAACCACTTGGTATGAAATTGCGTGGACTATTTGAGGATGAACGTCAATCTAAACATTTAGTGTTGTCGGATGGGTTGGTGATATCGATTGGAGATGGAGAGGTTGCTAAAAAGATCGATAGATTTATTACAGCGTATGAGCAATATCTATCTACGAACATTACAGAAGTCAAAAAAATCGACTTGAGATATACCAATGGTTTGGCGATTGAATGGAAAAGCCCTCAATTCGTTCATAACTTAAATCAAAATCCATATTCAAATATTCATTCCTTGGAACCCAGTTTATGAGTCGTAAAGTCGATAAAAGTATGATCGTTGGGTTGGATATTGGAACTTCTAAGATTACCGCCATAGTGGGCGAAGTAAACGAAGATAATCAATTAGAGATTGTTGGAATCGGTTCACATCCTTCGCGCGGCCTTAAAAAGGGTGTTGTTGTAAATATCGAGTCGACCGTACAGTCGATCCAGCGATGTATAGAAGAAGCGGAATTAATGGCAGGTTGTCAAATTCATTCAGTATTTGCAGGAATCGCCGGTAGTCACATACGTAGTATGAATTCACATGGAATTGTTGCAATTAAAGATCGTGAAGTTTCCGCTAATGATGTGGAACGAGTTATTGATGCTGCAAGAGCGGTTGCGATTCCAGCGGATCAGCGTGTATTACACGTTATGCCTCAAGAATTTGTGATTGATCAGCAAGAAGGTATTCGTGAACCGGTAGGGATGTCTGGAGTACGTCTTGAGGCAAAAGTGCATCTGGTAACAGGAGCTGAAAGCGCAGCTCAAAATATTATTAAATGTGTACGTCGATGTGGTTTGGAAGTCGACGACATTATTCTGGAGCAACTTGCATCCAGCTATTCTGTGTTAACGGATGATGAAAAAGAGCTGGGAATTTGTTTAGTGGATATAGGAGGCGGTACAACAGACGTTGCGGTGTTTACTGAAGGTGCAATTAAGCACACTTCAGTAATTCCTATTGCAGGTGATCAAGTTACAAATGATATTGCTGTCGCTATGCGTACTCCTACTCAATATGCTGAAGAGATCAAAATTAAATATGCTTGTGCCTTGCGACAACTTGCAAATCCCGATGACACAATTGAAGTACCCAGCGTAGGTGATCGTGAACCACGTCGGTTATCGCGACAAACGCTCGCAGAGGTAGTTGAACCACGTTATGAAGAGTTGTTGTCCTTGGTACATGCGGAATTACGTCGCAGTGGTTTTGAAGATTTAGTCGCAGCAGGTGTTGTGCTAACCGGTGGAAGCTCAAAAATGGAAGGGGTAGTTGATTTAGCGGAAGAAGTATTCCATATGCCTGTGCGTCTAGGACTACCTCAATATGTAACGGGTCTGGTAGACGTAGTGCGTAATCCAATTCATGCAACAGGTGTGGGCTTGTTGTTGTTTGGGCATAAAAATCAGCATATGGGAGAGACTTCATTATTTAGTGATTCAAATGTAGGTAGTGCATTAAAGAGGATGAAGAATTGGTTTCAGGGGAGTTTTTAGTTGCTCGATTTAATACGGGCTCATTACTTAATTTTTAGCATGTAAATGTAAACTAGAGGAGAAGCATCATGTTTGAATTAATGGACGCATACAGCCAAAGTGCTGTGATAAAGGTAATTGGTGTTGGCGGCGGTGGCGGTAATGCCGTACAGCATATGGTGAACTCAGCAATTGAAGGAGTTGACTTCGTATGTGCGAACACTGACTCGCAGGCATTAAAAAATACTAATGCCAAAACTGTGTTGCAGATGGGGAGTGAGATTACTAAAGGATTGGGCGCAGGCGCCAACCCTGTAGTGGGTCGTGAAGCGGCGATTGAAGATCGTGACCGTATTCACGATGTGATTGCCGGTGCGGATATGTTATTCATCACGGCAGGGATGGGGGGCGGAACCGGTACGGGTGCCGCGCCTGTTGTTGCCGAGGTTGCAAAAGAATTAGGTATCTTAACGGTGGCTGTGGTAACCAAACCTTTTCCGTTTGAAGGATCAAAACGTATGCAGATTGCGGATACCGGAATTGAAGAACTCAGTAAACATGTAGATTCATTAATTACGATACCGAATGAAAAACTGTTAACTGTTTTAGGAAAAGATACAAATTTACTTGAAGCATTTAAATCTGCAAATGATGTATTACATGGTGCAGTTCAAGGGATCGCCGAACTTATAACTTGTCCGGGTTTAATTAATGTTGATTTTGCAGATGTGCGAACAGTAATGTCAGAAATGGGTATGGCTATGATGGGTTCTGGATTATCTGTAGGTACTGAACGTGCTCGTGAAGCTGCAGAGTCAGCAATCTCAAGTCCATTACTTGAAGATGTAAATATTTCTGGTGCCAAAGGAATTCTGGTTAATGTTACTGCAAGTACCAGTCTCTCTATTGGAGAGTTTGAAGAAGTCGGAAACCACATCAAGGGTCTCGCTTCGGATGATGCAACAGTGGTAGTAGGTACTGTAATCGATGAATCGATGGCAGATAACCTTCGCGTTACCCTGGTGGCGACAGGAATAGGTTCGCAGAATATGGCTATACCAAGTAGACCTACTGTGAAGTTAGTGGAAACAACACCTAAGAAAATCATAGAAGATCCAGCAGTAATGGATATGGAGGAAGAGCTTGAAGCACCTGTTGCGATACGTGCCGAGAATCGTGCCAAACCCGCAATAGAGGCTAAGCCTAGCGAGAAAGATGATGACTACGATCTGGATTACTTGGATATTCCAGCTTTTTTGCGCAGACAGGCGGATTAGGAGCCTAATCCAGAATCGTTGGTAAAACTGTTCAGATTGCTAAGTGGTTGATTTAATTTTGGTCTTTTAAGAGGTTAAAAGGAACCAAATGTCCTATGAAGGTTCCAACCTCCTAACAGCGAAGCTGTAGGATTTATGTAATAATATCGCCACTCTTTAAGGGTGTCGTCAAATGAGCCAAATAAGGGTGTTTGTATGCCACAAGGATATGGTTATGAGCATCCAAATAGGGGTGTCCAATTAAGGCCCGTAATCAAATAGGATTAGCGATCGAATAGGACTTACGATCCGTGATAAAACAAAGAACACTTAAAAATGTAATCCGCGCAACTGGCGTAGGCTTACATACGGGTAAAAAAGTTTACTTAACTTTACGACCTGCACCTATTAACACAGGTGTAGTCTTCCGTCGTATAGACCTAGACCCTCCCGTAGAAATAAAAGCCAGTCCTGAAAACGTAGGAGATACCAGTTTATCGACTACTTTAGTAGCAGGTGATGTGCGTATATCTACTGTTGAGCACTTGCTTTCAGCTATCGCTGGTCTTGGTATTGATAATGCTTATGTAGATGTGAGTGCTGCCGAAGTTCCCATCATGGATGGCAGTGCGGGTCCATTTGTATTTCTTGTTCAGTCTGCCGGTATTATTGAACAAAATGCGCCTAAGAAATTTATTCGTATAATTAAGTCTGTTGAGATTAAAGAAGAGGATAAGTGGGCAAGATTCGATCCATTCGATGGATTCAAAGTGGGTTTCACAATCGATTTTGACCATCCGGTATTCCAAGCGGCGCCTCAAAAAGCCGAGCTCGATTTTTCTACAACTTCTTTTGTAAAAGAAGTATCCCGCTCGCGAACATTTGGCTTTATGCGAGATTTTGAAACATTGCGTTCTAAAAATCTTGCTTTGGGAGGCAGCTTAGATAATTCTATCGCTGTTGATGATCACCGCATCCTTAATGAAGACGGCCTGCGTTACGAGGATGAGTTTGTAAAACATAAAATTCTCGATGCAATTGGTGATTTATACCTACTTGGTCATAGCTTAATCGGTGCTTTTAGTGGTTATAAATCTGGTCATGCATTGAATAATAAATTACTACGTCAACTTGTCGCGGTAACGGATGCCTGGGAAGAAGTGACTTTCGAAGATGACGCGGAAAACGTCCCGATTTTCTACAGTCGACCTATTAGTGCAAGTGCTTAAGACGCGAATTTCGCGACTTATTTAATCCCTATTATTTAATCAAATCGCTCGATTAAAAATTAGTCAAATTTGCCTCGGTTAGCCAGCTTTTGCATGGCTTTTTGGAGCTCTAAATCCTTGATATTACTGGCACATTGATAGATGTGATTGGCAGTATTTGAGGATAAATTTCGCGCACTCATCGGATGGTTACCACCACTGATAACGTTACTTATTTTAACCTTTATTTGATTCAAGTATTCCTTTACAGTAAGACTTAGTTCTTGATTCAGCTGTTTGAGTATCTCGCGTTGCTGAAATCGAATAATACTAGCCCGATTGGGGTCATCTGTGATGATCGTCAGGGTGCGGTTATCGATACTAGCAACCCAACAGTGTCTGGCTAAGTCCTCAGGTAACTGCATTCTAATGCTCAGGGTGAGCCTATGTAGCAGTTTAGCCTTTTTTTGCAGATCAACACTGATGTATGAAGAGCATTTTTGCATCAGTTTTTATTACATGGAATGTAACTAATGTTGAAGCCAGCTTTATTGAACATGGACTACAGATAATAAATATAAAAAGTTTAAAATGAACATTATCATTTTCCCACGTCCGCAAACAAATCATGTCTATGCAAAACCCATGCATGGATTGAATAAGATTTCTTTGATTTTTGGAATAATTGCAGTTTCGGCGGTTTTATTGGGTGGTGGGTATTTGCTAGGTATCTCATATGGCCATAAAACGATCATAAACGAATGGAAAGCGGATGTAAGTGCTCAAAATGAGCGTCTGCAACTAGCTAAGCGTGAGAGTGAAACTCATGTAGACGCTTTAACGACTAAAGTTGGTCTACTGCAAGCGCATATTAATCGTATTGATGCGCTAGGCAATATGTTAGTTAGCATGGCAGGTCTCGATTCAGAAGAATTTAGCTTTGATGCTACCCCAGGTGTGGGTGGTGCAGGTTCAGCAATAGAGAATGATCAGGATGTTGATATGGAAATTGATGCTGTCCTGGCAAGACTCAATGCGGAAATTGAAAACCGTGAATATCAATTAAGTGTTTTAAATGATTTACTGATTGATGAAAAATTAGAGCAAGAAACTCGTCCGCAGGGGCGTCCAGTCATTCATGGTTGGATTTCTTCATATTTCGGCAAACGTACTAGTCCATTTTCCGGCAAGACAGAGATGCATCGTGGTGTGGATTTTGCGGGAAAGACCGGCAATGATGTGGTATCAGTAGCCGGGGGTGTGGTAACTAAAGCAGGCAAAAAAGGGGCTTATGGTTACTTAGTTGAGGTGGATCATGGCAACGGTTATATAACTCGCTATGGCCACAATCAAATGGTATTGGTTCAGGTAGGAGAAGCAATTAAGCGCGGTCAGGTGATCGCTAAGCTGGGTAGTACCGGTCGATCTACAGGGCCACATGTGCATTTCGAAGTTATCAAAGATGGTGCACGAATCGATCCTATGAAGTTTATTGAATAGGAAAAGTCCTAGAATAAATTGTATCTCTGTATCGATTGAATTATAGATAGTATCGCTTTGTTATTTCTTTCTTTAGGCTAGTGTATACTTCCCTGCTAGCTTCAAACGTAAAACTTATATTTGTTCACTAAAATTATTAGATTTGGTTCATTCTGCAATATTGTGGAAGTTGTACCGATCTTTTAACACACGTCTAGTATTAAAATTAACGTATGTTTCAAAAAATATTTGGTAGTCGCAATCAGCGATTAGTCAAGCAATATAGTAAGGCAGTTAAAAAAATTAATGATCTTGAGTCTTCATATAAGGCTTTAGATGATCAGGCATTAAAAAATAAAACTCTTGAGTTTCGTGAACAGTTAAAAAATGGCACGAGTCTCGAAGCTATCCTTCCAGATGCATTTGCTACTGTTCGAGAAGCTGCAATTCGAACTTTGGGCATGCGTCATTTTGATGTGCAGTTAATAGGCGGCATGGTACTTAATGATGGCAAGATTGCTGAAATGAGAACCGGTGAGGGTAAAACACTGGTAGCGACTTTACCAATCTATCTAAATGCCTTGACGGAAAAAGGTGCTCATGTTGTTACTGTCAATGATTATTTAGCTAAGCGTGATGCTGAGTGGATGGGGGAGATCTATCGATTTCTCGGTTTGAAGGTTGGTGTCATCACGGGGGGCATGATGCATGAAGAGCGTAAAGAAGCTTATGCCGCGGATATTACCTATGGCACCAATAATGAATTTGGTTTTGATTATTTACGTGACAATATGGAATTTTCTATCGAAGGTTGTGTGCAGCGCGAACTTAATTTTGCTGTTGTGGATGAGGTGGATTCCATTTTAATCGATGAAGCACGCACGCCTTTGATTATTTCGGGTCCGACTGGTGAAAATTCCGAAATGTATATGGCAATTAATAAGTTGGTACCTAAGTTGATTGCACAAGAAGAAGAAGAGGGGCCGGGCGATTACAGCGTCGATGAAAAGAGCAAGCAAATTTTTCTTACCGAGGAAGGACATCAGCATATAGAAGAGATGCTTGTTGGGCAGAAGTTATTGGGTGAGGGCGAAACACTTTATGACACTGCAAATATAAGTTTATTGCATCATATTAATGCGGCATTACGTGCACATGCATTATTTCAAAAAAATGTTGATTATATTGTTAAGGAAGGCCAGGTCATCATCGTAGATGAATTTACCGGTCGAACTATGCCGGGACGACGTTGGTCCGATGGTTTGCACCAAGCTGTTGAAGCAAAAGAAGGCGTGAAAATTCAAAATGAAAATCAAACATTAGCTTCAATAACATTTCAAAATTATTTTCGTCTTTATGACAAGCTTTCAGGTATGACGGGTACCGCAGATACCGAAGCATTCGAATTTCAGTCTATTTATGGATTAGAGGTAGTCGTGATTCCAACTCACAGGGATATGGTCCGTGATGATATGGGCGATTTGGTTTATCTAACACTCAATGAAAAATACGATGCAATAATCGACGACATAAAAGATTGTGTGCAGCGTGGTCAGCCAGTATTGGTAGGAACAACATCCATTGAGTCATCAGAACTTATTTCCAATGTATTAAAAAAATCTAATATTGAGCATCAGGTACTCAATGCAAAACAGCACGAAAAAGAGTCTCACATTATTGCTCAGGCAGGTCGACCGGGTACGGTTACGATCGCCACGAATATGGCAGGTCGTGGTACTGATATTGTGTTGGGAGGAAGTTTAGATGCTGAGTTGCAGGCATTAGATGATGAAAGTAAAAACAATTCCAACATCGAAGATGTTAAAACAGAGTGGCAAAATCGTCATGATGCCGTGATAGATTCCGGTGGTTTGCATATTATTGGAACGGAAAGACATGAATCACGACGTATAGATAATCAGTTGCGTGGTAGGTCTGGCCGCCAAGGTGATCCGGGTTCAAGTCGTTTTTATCTATCCATGGAAGATAATTTAATGCGTATTTTTGCCTCCGATAAAGTCAGGGGATTGATGCAAAAATTAGGCATGCAACAAGGTGAGTCCATCGAGCATCCATGGGTATCAAAAGCCATTGAGAATGCACAACGGAAAGTTGAATCACATAACTTCGATATTCGTAAACATTTATTGGAATATGATGATGTAGCCAATGATCAACGCAAAGTTGTTTATGAACAGCGACGTGACCTAATGCAAGAGGAAGATATTTCAGAGAACTTAGCGGCAATTCGTGAGGATGTTACTGAGGCAGAAATTAATCAATATCTACCACCTGGAAGTATGGATGAGCAATGGGATGTCGAAGGTCTAACGAATGCATTTAAAAGTGATTTTGGTTTAACGTTTCCTATTCAGCAATGGCTGGATGAAGATGACATGGTTGCCGAAGAAGAAATACGTGAGCGAATTCATGAACGAGTAGCAAAATTATTTCAGGAAAAACAAGATCGCATTGGTTCTGATGCCATGCGTCAACTTGAGAAAAAGTTTATGTTAGATGTGCTTGATCATCGTTGGAAGGAACATTTAGCGGGTATGGATTATTTGCGCCAAGGTATTGGCTTACGTGGATATGCACAAAAAAATCCGAAACAAGAATACAAACGCGAAGCCTTTGGTATGTTTCAAGAAATGCTTGAGCAAATTAAACATGAAACCGTGTCTTTAATTTCTAGAGTTGAACTGCCAACGCTTGAGGAAATTAAAGCCATGGAAGCTGCTCAACGTGTACCTGAAAACATACAATATCAGCATGCCGAAGCGGATGATTTGCTGCATCCAGAACAGATACAAGAAGATGTACCTCAAGCAGAAGAGCAAGTTAAACAACAGCCATTCAAACGCACAAACAAAAAAGTTGGTCGTAACGAGCCTTGTCCTTGTGGCTCAGGCAAAAAATATAAGCAATGTCATGGTAAGCTAACTTAGATGTCTAATCTGAGTTAATCAGATTTAAAATCAAAATCTATATTTCACATGGCTATTTCTCTACAAGCTCCAACTAATTTACTGCCGATTGCTGGTATACGAATTGCTAGTTCATCAGCAGGTATAAAATATCAAAATCGTGATGATTTAGTGCTATTTGAACTTTGTGAGTCTTCTAATACCGCAGTTGTGTTAACTGAAAATCAATTCTGCGCCGCTCCTGTTACAGTCACTAGAGAGAATCTAGCAATTTGTAAGCCCAAATATTTAATAGTAAATTCTGGAAACGCCAATGCTGGTTTAGGTGGGAAAGGTATTGAAGACGCAAATAAAGCATGTGAAGCCATAGCATCGCAAGCTGATTGCCAAGCTGAAGAAGTTTTGCCTTTTTCAACTGGTGTAATCGGCGAGCCACTACCGGTAAAAAAAATCACTGATAAGGTTCAAGAACTAATTAAAAGCTTAAATGAAAATTTATGGCTTGATGCAGCAAATGCGATTATGACGACGGATACAGTAGCAAAAGGATATTCTGAGCAACTTGATTTAGATGGAAATCGTGTTTCTATAACAGGTATTGCAAAGGGCGCAGGAATGATACGTCCTGATATGGCAACCATGCTTGCCTATGTGGCTACTGATTTAAAAATCGAAACTCCTGAATTGCAAATGATTTTAAAAAATGCGGTAGACCAATCTTTTCACTGTATTACGGTTGATGGCGATACTTCAACGAATGATGCTTGCGCACTAATTGCCACTGGTAAATCGAGTATAAAATTAGATGCATTATCAGAGCAGGCTAAAGAAAATTTTATTTCTGCATTGAATGCTATTTTTTTGAAATTAGCTCAAGCAATTATTAGAGATGGAGAAGGGGCTACAAAATTTCTGTCCATTAAAGTTGAACAGGCAACCAATGAAGTCATGGCACGAGATATTGCATTTGCAATTGCGCATTCACCTTTAGTCAAGACGGCAGCCTACGCAAGCGATCCAAACTGGGGTCGTGTTTTGGCTGCTGCAGGAAGAGGTTCAGATGAGGCTTTGGATATTGGAAAAATATCACTATTTATCAATGAGTTACAGGTAATTGACGATGGAGAATTGGCTGAGAATTATAGTGAGGATTCTGGCCAAAAAGAAATGCAAAAGGATGAAATTCAATTTCTATTACGATTAGGCCAAGGAGACGCAGAAAATACTGTGTGGACAACTGACCTTTCGTATGATTATGTGAAAATTAATGCTGAGTATCGTACTTAATGTTTAATTCTTTGGATGAGTGATTTTTCAAATCAAAACTACACACATGTCGCAATTGGAATTATTCAAAATTCTAAACAACAAGTTTTAGTAAGTAGACGAAAAGCTGAATCTCATCTTGGCGGCTTATTGGAATTTCCGGGGGGCAAAGTAGAGAAGAATGAATCACCTACCGATGCGCTAAAGCGTGAACTATTTGAAGAACTCAATATTGATGTTTTAGATATTACACCCTTAATTCAAATCCCCTATAGCTATCCGAATCGAAATGTATTGCTGGATACTTTTTTAGTAAATGAGTATCACGGTAATATTATCGCCAATGAAAAACAGGCCATAATGTGGGAGTCTGTATACTCCCTTGATGTAAAACAATTTCCAGTTGCAAATATAGGCATACTCAATGCGTTAAAACTACCAACACTTTTTGCAGTTACACCGGATTTTAGCGAGGATGTAGACTTTATTAGCCACTTCGTAGAAGTTATTTCTAATTCAAAAATTGAAATTATTCAATTACGCTCCCATAGTTTGAATGATCAAGAATATGCAGCGCTTTTAGATAAATGTGTAAGGTTATGTAATAAAACTAAAGTTAAATTAATTGCTAATCGTATTGGTAAGATAGTAAAGCAGCCAGGTGCTGATGGCATACATTTGACGAGTAAAAAGTTACTTAGCACTCAAACTCGACCTTTAAGTAAGGAGTATTTGGTCGGGGCATCTTGCCATAATCTTCAGGAAATCGAACATGCTAATAAGTTAGGGCTAGATTATATTTTCATTGGACCTGTTATAGAGAAACAACAAGACATATCTATGAAAACACTAGGTATGGATGGTTTTTCAGAATTGACTTTATCTAGCCAAATACCTAGTTACGCTATTGGAGGACTACAATTTGATGATGTTGAAAAGAGTATTCTAAATGGTGGGCAGGGTGTTGCAGCAATACGTGCAATATGGAATACAAAGCAATAAGAAGTTCGATTTTCAAATTAAAAGCTGCAGCAAGCTAGCTTGAAATCAACATTAGTGTGAGATTGTTTAGGGGTAGAATTAGGGTTTTCTTGAGTCAAAAAACGAATTGAAAATCTGTGTTTACCAGCGCTGCATTCTGGGAAAAAATGGTTTTTCTTGTCGAGCGAAATTCGAATTAGTTGATTAGGTGCGTTTGGGTCTAAAGTTTGGTCATAAAAACCATTTTGCGCGGTCATTTCTTCAAATTGTGTGCTTGCCCGTATCAATTTTAATGCTCTGCCTACACTTTCTTGGGCCACTTCAAAGGGTGACATCCAATCTAATAAGATATCTTTACGCTGATGAAATGGTAAACAAAGCCAGTGATGGTACTCTGGTAAATCAAAATCACACGTTCCACCTGGAATTACTGCGCGCTGTCGTATGCTATTTATAAAGTCATTTTCTTTTAAGTGGTTACCAATTTGTCCACGAACAGTATGTAGTTTATCGAATACTTTTTTATGTTTTGACAAAATTTCATTTAGTTTTTCAGTGTTGAGTTTAGGTTTACTTGCAAGTTGCTCTAACGCGTCAATTTGTCGTTTAAGTTCTTTCAAAAGTTCTTGTTTAAGGTCGCCACGTGAAACTAAGCTTAAGATTTCAATTAAACTCAATAACGCCATGTGAGAATCTGAACTGGTATCTTGTTTAGCAAAAAAACAAAATCGGTAAGTCAATTGCTCATAGCGTAGAAAAGTTCGCATTCTCTCGTTGAGAGGCTGCTCATAGCATATCTCATCTGTTTCTACATTATCGCTCATGGTTGATTTGATTACATATTGAACTGCGAGTACTTTTTATGTAATTCCCTGACTTTTTCTTTTATTTCTTCAATACTACCACTATTTTCGATCACATCATCAGCCGATGATAATCGAGTATTTCGGTCTACTTGAGTTGCGATAATGTTTTTAACATGTGACTCATCGCATTGATCACGCTTCATAACACGTGAGATTTGTTCTTCGACAGAACAATCTACAACTAAGATTCTGTCCAAGAAATTAGTACGTTTAGTCTCTAATAATAATGGAATCACAACAATACAGTAATCTGTTTTGAGTTTGCTGATTTTGCGTTGAATTTCATTATAGACAAGTGGATGCAAGATGTTTTCTAGTTTAGTACGAAGGCTTGGTTCTGAGAATATTGCTTGTCTAAGCTGATCTCTTAAGAGTTGATTGTTATTGTCTACAAATTCATTCCCTAATTTTGAACCTATTTCATCAATTACCTGCTGGCTCTCAGTCAGCTCTTTAGAAATGACGTCAGCATCAATAATCGGAGTATTAAATAGTTGATGAAATAGATTTGATACCAGGCTTTTCCCGCAGCCAATTCCGCCTGTTAGACCTACAACCAGCATTGTTTGTTAAAGGCTTTTATAGAGTTTTATCTAGATACAATGATATTAGTTGGTTACCGTATAACATTGTGACCCATCCTGCTACTGCTAGATAAGGGCCAAATGGGATGGGCTGGCTACGTTCTTGAAGTTTGCTTACGATCATAATAATTCCAAATATAGCGCCAACAGCTGAGGATAATAAAATTATTAATGGCAGGCTTTGCCAACCTAACCACGCACCGAGTGCGGCGAGCAGTTTAAAGTCACCATAGCCCATGCCTTCTTTACCAGTGATAAGCTTGAATAAGTGAAATACTGACCACAAAGCTAAATAGCCAAAAATTGCACCTAAGACACTTGAGTTTAGATCTGTGTAAGTTGTAAATAAATTAAAACTAACCCCTAGCCATAGTAGCGGTAGGGTTAAATTATCTGGCAACAATTGAGTTTTAATATCAATTCCACTTAGTGCAATCAGGTACCAGGTAAGTATTACCCCTCCCAACCCTTGCCAGCTGAACCCAAATTTCCAAATAACGACAGTTGTTAGAACTGCAGTAAGAAACTCAATACAAGGATATTGTGCCGAAATTTTTATACCGCAGTTGCTGCATTTACCTTTAAGAAATAAATAACTAATGATAGGTATATTTTCGATTGCCTTAATTTGGTGATTGCAGGCAGGGCAGTGTGACCTGGGTACGCTGAGATTATATTTAGGTAATGCTGATGGCTCTGCGTCTGGTGTTAAAAGTTCTTGGCATTCGCTTTTCCACTGACGTTCTAATATCACTGGGATGCGGTGTATCACAACGTTTAAAAAGCTGCCAATAAATGCGCCGATAATAAAACTATAAACAAGTAATAACGTTGTATTACCTGCTATATAATTTATTACAGTGCTGTCAAAAAAGTCTAAGATAGTATGACTAACTATTGGTTTTTGAAAATTTTATACTACCGCTCCAAGCTTGAAGATTGGCAAATACATAGCGATAACTAGTCCACCAACTACTACACCAAGAATAGCCATAATGAGTGGCTCTAGAAGGCTGCTTAAACCATCAACTAGGTTATCTACTTCTTGCTCATAAAAATCAGCCACCTTGCTTAACATTTCATCCAACGAACCTGATTCTTCACCAATCGCTACCATCTGCACTACCATATTTGGGAATAGACCAGTTGATCGCATGCTTTGTTGTAGCTGTGTACCTGTAGCTACTTCGTCTTTCATACGTAAAGTCGCTTCTTGGAAAATCGCATTGCCTGTTGCACCTGCAACCGATTCCATTGCTTCAACTAGCGGGACACCTGCAGCAAACATGGTCGCTAAAGTTCGTGCAAATCGGGCTATTGCGGATTTTTCAAGTATTTGGCCAATGACTGGAATTTTAAGTGAGAATTTATCTAATCCACGTCTAAATGATGGAGAACGACTTTTAGCATTAATGAATGCAAATATAATTACACCGACACCAAATAAAACCATCCACCAGTAGTTTTGCATGAATTCAGACAAGTTAATTACCATTTGTGTGAATGCTGGCAGATCTGCACCAAATCCTACGAATAACTCTTGAAACTGTGGAACTACGAATAACAAAAGAATACCAGATACTATAAAAGCTACTACTAAAACAGCTGTAGGGTAAAATAATGCTTTTTTAACCTTGCCTTTTAATTCTTCAGTTTTCTCTTTGTAGGTAGCAATTTTGTCAAGTAGTGTTTCCAGCGCACCTGATTGTTCGCCTGCATCTACCAAATTACAAAATAAGTCATCAAAATATTTTGGGTGCTTCTCAAGCGAGTGAGATAGGGCAGTGCCTGATTCAACATCATTTTTAATATTCATGATGAGGTCTTGCATTGCTGGTTTTTCATGGCCTCTACCAATAATTTCAAAAGCTTGAACGAGAGGTACACCAGCAGTCATCATGGTCGCGAGTTGTCTTGAAAATATGGCAATATCTTTTGGAATTATTTTCTTACCTCTCCCGCCCAATAATGGTTTTGGTTTTTTCTTAACCTTAAGGGGATTGATGCCCTGCCTGCGAAGGTCTGCTTTTAATAGTATTTCATTGGAAGCTTGAGCTTCACCTTTAACTCGTGTGCCTTTGCGATCAACACCTTCCCAAACAAAAACGGTAGGTTGTGCAGTAGCTGTTGCAGTAGCCATAAATTTAGTCCTTTGTAACTCTATTTAATTCTTCAAGACTGAGTATTCCTTCACGTACTTTGTTTAGCCCAGAAGCTCGTAAATCATTAAAACTTTCTTTCTTAGCTTGTTCAGCAAGTTGCATGGAATTACCATTTTCCATAATCAACGTCCCCATTTCCTCTGAAATTGATAGAACTTGAAAAATACCTGAACGCCCTTTATATCCTGTATTGTTGCATTGTTCACATCCACCTGCTTTATAGATTTTTAAATCACCCAGTTCAGATTCTAAAAACCCTTCCTCAATCAATGCCTCTTTCGGCACATCATCTACCACTTTACATGGTTCACATAAGCGGCGTGCAAGTCGTTGCGCAATAATTAGTGTTACTGCAGATGCGATGTTATACGGCGGGACCCCCATATTAGCCAATCTAGTAAGTGTCTGAGGAGCATCATTAGTATGCAACGTGGAAAGGACTAAGTGGCCTGTTTGCGCTGCTTTAATAGCAATTTCTGCAGTTTCAAGGTCTCGAATCTCACCTACCATAATAATATCTGGATCTTGCCGAAGAAATGCCCGCAGCGCCGAAGCAAAAGTAAGTCCTACTTTTGGATTTACGTTTACTTGGTTTACGCCTGGCATATTAATTTCAGCCGGATCTTCTGCAGTCGAAATGTTTCTATCAGCAGTGTTTAATATATTTAGACCTGTATAAAGTGAGACGGTCTTACCACTACCAGTGGGACCGGTAACTAAAATTAACCCATATGGTTTTGATAAAGCGCTTAGGTAAAGTTGTTTTTGATCTTCTTCATAGCCGAGAGCATCAATTCCCAATGTCGCGCTTGTAGGATCTAAGATACGTAATACAATTTTTTCGCCAAATAATGTGGGGCATGTATTTACACGAAAATCAATGGCGCGCTTTTTTGAGAGTTGCATTTTAATGCGACCGTCTTGAGGTATACGTCGTTCAGAAATATCCAAGCGAGACATCACTTTTAAACGTGCCGAAATTCTGGGAGCTAGGTTTGTAGGAGGATTTGCAATTTCTTCTAATACGCCATCAACACGGAATCGTACTCGATAAACTTTCTCATATGGCTCAAAGTGTATATCCGAAGCTTTTTTATTAATCGCATCTAGTAAGACTTTATTAACAAATCTAACAATTGGTGTGTCATCAACATCTGAATCACCGCCATCATCTAAATCTTCTTCTCCTCCGCTAACTTCTAAATTATCTAGATCATCATCTAGTAAACCTTCCATGTCGAGCGACTTATCGCCTAGTTCAAGTGCTTTTTCAATTACACTTTCTAGTTTGTCTTCTTCTACTAGTACAGCTTCAGTTGTAATTCCTGTATTGAATTTAAATTCATCCAACGCAGCTAAGTTCATTGGATCAGAAATCGCTACAAATAATCGATTACCTCTTTTTTGCACAGGTAGCGCATGATGTTGGCGAATGAGTTTTTCAGGAACGATACTGCTTGGCAATGATTCCAGATCAAGTGTATTAATGTTTAAAAGAGGAATGCCAAATTCATTTGATGCAGAATGTGCCAGATCGCTAGCGTCTACTAAATCATTTTTTACAAGATAAGTAGTGAGAGCAATACCATTATCATGTGCCTCTTTTTGGGCATTAGCAGCGTCCTGTTCTGAGATAAACCCGTCATTGATGAGTCTTCTAGAAAGCCCACTTATTCTGATTGTAGAGGCGGCTGTTGCCATTGGGTATTTTGTGCTGAAAGTCGAGTAATTATCTGAATTTATACATGTTATCGGAAAGTATTAGCATGTCAAACTGTAGCGCACTTTAAGCCGCTAGAGTGCTCGGTATGCGGGATAACCGTGATTAAAAAAGCATTGTATTTTGTGGTGAATCTACAAATTTACCTTAATAAACCCGAGTGGTATATAAATTAGGATAACTGGCATTTTTTGCCAAATAGTTAAATTTAGATGGCGATCAAATGTCTGAACAATAGTCCAAGCTTTGAAGACTAAATCCAACCGCCAATGGCCTAATAAATTTTAATTTAGCATAGCTACTTAGATCTGCATTATTAGAACGGTTTTGCTATTCACATACAGCTTTAGTGAATGTAATAAAATATTCCACGAATCTAACCATGTCGAAAATTATTATTAATAATTTATTGTTTAATTAATACAACTTCTTTTAATTCCGTATCTACCAATACAATAAAATATAAAAAACATAATAAATAAAGCAATAGATAAAATTAAATGTATATAAAGCGTGTTGTGACCATATAAATACATTAAAACAGCTAAAATAAATAACAGTACAAAAATTAGTATCATCGAAATTAAACGTAACACCAAGTCAAATGAGGTATGTAAAGCTTGATAAAAACCTAAAAAAAGTGACGCACACTGACTAATGGCAATAATAATCATATATAGCATTAGACCTGAATATGAATCTGGCAGTATAAATTCTGTTATATATGCGTAGATAATAGTTAAAAATAGAATACCTAGTCCATACACTCTTAAGCTTTTTGACGCTTCTGTAATTCTATTTTGTAATTCAAAATAATCACCATTTGCTAATAATTTTAAAACTATAGGTGTATTTTGAGCTATTATTGCAGATCGTGCAGCTTGAAAGGGTACGATAACTTTAAGTGATATTGCTAATACTGCTGCTTCTTTAAGTTCGCCCAAACTTCGCAAAAATGGAATTATTCCGCTCTGAAATAAGGACACAAGCAAAGTCAATATAACGTATGACAAATGATCATAATGTGTACTGATTACGTCACGTGCTTTAATCTCTGTATCTTCGAATTTAAATTTTTTACTACTAGTACCCTTAAATTCTAATTTAATTAGTATGAACGATAATGTGCTAGACAGAATTAGGGACATCGTAACTAATATCAAAACTAAATTAAGATTTAATGGAAAAATTATATAGAGAATAATCGTAGATAAATGTGGTAGAACACCTCCTACAAAAATTGACCATCTCTGAATCTCAATACTTTTTAGTACTGTTTCTCCAAAACGTAGTAGAGATGTTAAGAGTGAGATCAACATTACGAATATAATTTCGTAATTCAATAAATTTGTCAGCTTTAAAAATAAACCTAAGGCAAGCATGAAAATGCATGAAATTAGTATTATTTTTGTATAGTGCCATATCAAGAATTTTTTATGCCCTTTGCTTTGTAAACGAGGAATATTCCTCATACTAAGACCAGGACACCCTAACCCTAAAATAACAGCTATAATCGAAGCTAATGCGAGAACGGATGCATAAATTCCAAATTGACTGACACTTAATTTATTAGCAAGAATAATTATATTCAAATATGCTAGCAATATGCCCAATATGCGGAGCGAAAAAATCTGAAAACTTAAGTCAAAATAACTTAGTACTTGTTTTGAAAAACTCACACAGATACTTCTATTCCATATTCAGTTGAATTTATATTATATGTAGCACAAAGAACTTCATCCAAATTTTGATTATTTTTATTGATGTAATCCTCTACCAGAGCATCAACTTCAGATTTTGTAAATCCTTCATCACTTCCATAAAAATTATCTGTAACATATTCAGAATTTTTGTTTTTTAATATACCTAGATTTTGTAAATTAAACAGCGCATTAGCCAATAACTGTTTAAGATAGAATATATTAATTGTTTTTGTAACTCTTGCTTTATCTCTAAGTAAGTTTGACCATCCACCCTCATTTCTTTCGAGTATATGGCATAGCGCATAATAGGTTCTAGGTATGGACAATCCCAGATGAGTTGAAAACAGATCTCGCATGCCTATTTCAACTTGCTCCGTTTGCTGAATGAAAGTGTTATTTTGAATTGCATCAAAATTATTAATAAACTTATCAGGTTTTACAAAGTTATAATACTTATAATGTTCACGCCAGTGGCCAGTATAATCATCCAATAAATCTAGGCAATAAACTCTTTTGCCCGCTAAAACACTTTCAAAAAAGGATGTTGAGAGAAACTGTGCAATGACATCTGTACCCGCAATTATTTTTGAGAAGGGTTCGTGTTGACTAATTTGGATATTATTTAACTCCAAAAGTTTAGAGTAAGCCTCTATGGGTTCGCCAGGATGTAGTCTTACAATAATATTACAAGATGGGTGATTCTTAGCAATCGTTTCAATAACATTATAGAATTTATTAAAAGCTTTAGAATAAAATTCCCTTAAGTTATATTTTTTATCATATTTATATACTTTAAGTATTTTTTGGTACTCAGTATCTTGTATATTTGCAAGTGTAAAATCAGAGACAAAAACAATTTTATTTTTTTTATCCTCTGAAGAGCTAATTGGAGATTCTTTAGTACGATTCAGTAAATCAAATTTCGGGCATCCAGTTATATATATGCGATTGGGATTAATTTTAGCTTTCTTAACTAACAGCTCTGCCAGCTTTTTACCCCATACAATGTGAAAATCTACATCTCTGTTATATTCACTTAGTGCATTTAAATTTAACTTCTCGTTATAAAATCTCTTATCAAATAGTTGTTCACTATGCCACTTTACAAGCTTGGCATTACTAAAATACTTCCAGGCTAAGGTGTAGTGTGTCCTATTGCTATTATAAGATGGTGTAACAAGTATATTAGATTTTTTTTTAATTGTTTTAACAAACTCAGTTCGACCATTAAGCCAAATAGGGTCTTGATATGTGGGGTGTAAATCTATTCCACCATTCTTCTCAAATAAAGATTTCAGTATTACTATATATGGTAATTCTCGAAGTTTAGTATCAATTTGTATAGTAATATTCTTTTTCATTAAATCTTTACAATATTTTATTCAGTCCGAATAAGCTTTTCTGATAATTTTTCAGAAGAATCTTTTTAAGTTTAGTAGACCAAAATAGTTTAGTCGCATTGACAAATAATCAATTACTGATCATTTGTTATGTATGAAAGATTCATCGGTGTTCCCATTTTTAGATCACAATTTACTTTTTTCCCTATTAGCTCATTATAATACTTAGGCTCAAGTCCATACCCAGGGCGAATACATCTCATGTTCTCAGTGGTTAATATATTTCCTTTATTAATATTCTTTACGATGTAAATCGATCTTCTAAATTTCAAGGAATCCCTTTCAGAAGGTATTGGACCATATTTAACTCTTCCTAATGATTTATAACAACTATAGATCTCTTTGCATAAATTCTTGAAATTAACTTCATTAGCAGAGAATTCACTATCTACACTTTTTTCCGTTGTCGATAAACTCAAGTGTTTTTCAATAACAACGGCCCCTAATGCAATACTCGCTACTGCAGCAGTTGTTCCAATTGTATGATCAGAATATCCTACCCAACACTTATATTTATTCTTTAAGTCATTTATTGTTACCAGGTTCAAATCAATGTTTTCAGCAGGATATTTGCTGGTACATTTAAGTAATATTAAATCTTTGCATCCATTATCTCTTGCACATTCAACAGCATCATTAACTTCATTTTCTTTTGCTAGACCTGTAGAAATAAATAATGGTTTTTGTGTCTTGGCAGCTCTACCTATTAAGGGTAAGTCTATATTTTCAAATGAAGCTATTTTATAGCAAGGCACATCCAAATTTTCTAAAAACTCAACAGCAGTCTCATCAAAAGGGCTGCTAAATGCTACTAATCCGAGTTCTTTTGCATAATCAAAAATCTCTTTATGCCATTCCCATGGAGTATATGCTTTGCTATATAAATCATATAAGTATTCTCCATGCCATAAACTATCCTGAGAAGTAATTTTGAAATCATTTGTTTCAATTTTTAATGTCATTGTATCAGGGGTATAGGTTTGTAGTTTTATAGCTGATGCCCCTGATTCAGCAGCAGCTTCTACTATTTTCAATGCAACATCTAATGACTGATTGTGATTACCAGACATCTCAGCAACCACAAATGGTGGATGATTATCACTAATCACTTCATCTAAAATTTTAATTGGTTCAACTTTCACTGTACTTTCTTTAATAAAGATAATATAAATTTAATGAAATAATTAATTGTTTTATATGCGTTAAAATATTCTTAAAAATCAAATCAGCTTATTTCAAAAAATTAACTATTACTACACATATTAATATTATTTACTTTTCTTTATAAATATTTATGTAATATTTTTTTCCACGACAATAAAAATATGCTGGATAACGTTCATTATCAACAACACGCAATAAATCAAATTGTTCCGATATACTTTTATCAGGATTCAATTTACTATCTTCAGGTACTCGCCGACGATAATAATTGCCTTTTTTGTCAATTTGTTTCTGCGGCTTTATTTTTCCAAATTCATTAACTGCTTTCGTCATTAATTCAAGCTCGCAAGTAAATAATTTTTGATTGATCTCTGGTAATAATTCATGTCCTTTCAGAACAAATCTCTCTTTTGACCATACTCTACCTTTGTCTATTTCGTCAGATGCTTCAATTAAAGAGACTGTTATTTCATTACTTCCCGAGATTACTTGCCAGATATGAGGAGACCAGCCTCTACCATCGGGTAAATCGCTTGCATGTAATAGCAATGTGGCTTCAAATTTCTCTCTGTCTTTTTTTAAAAGGATCTCATAACAGGATACTAAAAATAGAATACTACCTTCGTCTAATTGCTCTTTTTTTCTTGCAATTTGAACATCATGCCCATTTTCAGACATTATGTTCTTCCATTTTATTAACTCCTTATTTACAGGATGATTAGGGTCTGTACACAGGATTCGTATCTTCATTACATTACATCTGCATTGATTCAAGTACACGTTTATTGCCACTTCCATCAACTAATGAAAGCGCGGCATTTGACATTTTTTGTAACATTGTAAGATCCGATAAAAATTTATTCAGAACCGTTGAAATAGAATAACTGCTAGTATTATTGTGATCTCCCAAATATATCGCTGCATGATATTTATGTAGAGATTTTGCAATTAATTTCTGGTTTTCAGCCAAAGTGATTAGTAACGATGGAAGGCCGACACAGCATCTCTCCCAACTTGAAGTTCCAGCAGCACCAATGCATAAATCACTTTCTGCCATAAGAAGAGCCATATCCTCAATGTTTATTAAAACTTCCGTTTTCCATCTCATCTTTGCCGCCTGCTGTTTCACAGCACCAACCCATGGCGAGTGAATACCCATGACAATTACTATTTTGCAATCTCGTGACAAGTTACTATTCTGTATATTGTTTAGTATACATTCTGTTATATTATCCTTATCAACTCCACCTAAAGTAATCAGTAATTTTTCAAGTTTTGGAGTTTGTCTTCGTGAAATACTATTTTCCCTTTGTTCTGCAAACTCAGGACGTAATAAAGCATATTGTGATCCAATTAAACGAGTACACTTAGTTGGCGTTAGATTTTTATAATCATCTTTCGATCGTCCTAAATTTTGATCAAGCAGCAATTCGCAGTCATGGTTTCGATTTGCTAAATCGTCGATTACCATAATTCGTTTGCAGTGTGGACGAAGAGCTTGTTCCCATGTCTTATCCAAAGCGTAATGATCGACAATAATCCAACTCACAGGGCTTTCTGAAATTTTTTTTAAAATTTTCAGTGTTTCACTTGCATCAGAGTGTATGTCTGCACCTAACCATTGCTGATAATCAAATGGTTCAAATTTTGCGTTACGTGTTATTTGTTTTGGTATGGGTAAATCATGTGTTTCGTATCCTCTTTGCTTAATATAGTCCACCATATTTCCTTCATGAAGACGGCATATGAAACAGCAGGAAGCTCCATTTTCACTCAAAGTATCGGCTAATGTGAGACAACGCATTATGTGACCACTTCCTATGTGGATAGAAGCATCACATCGGAAAACAACTAACATTTTTATTGAGTCTCGCTAAATTTTTCTAAAAAAATTGCTTGTGCTTTTTGAAAATCCTCAAGGTTATCAATATCAATTTGGAAATTTTTATGAACTTTTAGGCGATTACCATAAAAAGATTTTTCTGTTAAGAAGGCATCTCTTCGGGCCCAATAAAAACTACCATTACTTACAGTGAAATCAGGAAACTCTTGTGATTTTTTGGTTTGAAATTCAGGCCACATACTCTTCCAGTATGCGCCATCTTGAACTAAA
This sequence comes from Gammaproteobacteria bacterium, assembly GCA_965243395.1. Lineage (GTDB taxonomy): Bacteria > Pseudomonadota > Gammaproteobacteria > UBA4575 > UBA4575 > JABDMD01. The sequence goes on from CBDEUS010000002.1 coordinate 976,365, forward strand.
GCTTTTGAAGGGGGGAAATTATATGATGATACTCCCATTACAAAATCTGCAATTGGCTGCGTATTCATTAATTTGTAGGAAGACATAAGTTCTTCATTGTTAAGAAAAAGTGCAGTAGCATATATACAGCAAAATGTATCTATGCTCTCATACTCTTTGCTTGTAAGTATTTGAGTGCACACCTCAACGACTGATGAATGATCTTGGGCCAGTTCTATTGGTCGATCGAGGATCTGTACAGAGTATTTTGATATTGTCTCAGCAATCTCATGATCTTCGGTAGATACGATTATCTCACTGAAAAGATTGCTTTTTTCTGCAGCCTCTATTGGATAAGCAATCATAGGCTTACCCATTACAGGAAGTATGTTCTTCTTAGGTAATCTTTTTGAGCCACCCCTTGCAGGTATAATTGCAATTGGTTTTTTTTCTGTCATTTTAGTTAGTTTATATCTTCTATGCGTAACATGTGCCCAGCTGGAAGATCTTTATTCAATTTTAACTTGCTAACGGTTTCAAATTGATCAGGTGTTATACCAAATCCTGGTCGTCTGAATTCGATTTCACATTCCTCTAAGCTTTTCCCAGCAATTGAGTTGTTAACCAAAAAAGCACTGCGTCTTAATGCATCACGTTTAGACTTCTCTTCTGAATGTAGTATTCTATTGTGTGAACCTAATGCGATTTCAACTTCACGTATTGTCTGAATAAAGTCAGTCATTTCGTTTGGCTCTATAGACATAATATGCTCTACACTGCGTGTTGTTCTGTCTTCTGTAATCGTTTTTTCTATAAGGTTCGCTCCTAATGCAACCGCAGCTATATCCATTTCAAATCCTGGTGTATGGTCTGAGAATGCGACAGGATATGGAAACATTTTTTTTAATGTTGAAATGATATTTAGGTTAATGCTTTCAATTCTTGCGGGGTAACCTGATGGGCATTGATGTATAATAATGTTTTCGTTACCTTCCTCACTAATCACATTAATAGCTTTCCCAATTTCATCTATAGAAGCCATTCCTGTGTCAAGCTGTATACACATTCCTGTTTTTGCTGCACGTCTAATTAGTGGGAAATGATTTACATCGGAAGATGCAATTTTTATAGAATGGCATTGTAAATCAACGAGAAAATCTACTTCATCGTCAAATCCAATTGTAGCAAAAAACGCCATTCCCAAACTATCGCTATATTTTTTTACTTCTTTCCATTCTGTTTTTTCTAGGTAGCGCCTTTTTAAAATATCATAAAGCGGCTCCTCTATTGTTTCCGTTTCCCCAGATGATTTATCCTTTAGAACTTCATAAGAAAACAACTGCTCTTTATCTGAAACTAGTCTGTCAGGATCTAGTATTTGAACTTTAACTGCATCTGCTCCTGCTTGCGCAGCATGCTTTATTAGTCTCTTAGCAGAATCAATACCACAATGCGTTGGGCCGATTTCAAAAGTTATGAAACAAGGAGCGCCATCACCTATTTGTTTTGATCCTATGTGAAACATTCTCTTATATTATTTAATTGAGCGAGTAATGGCTTCAATCACTTGGTCTTGAGTTTCTTCTTTTAAGCCAGGAAAAATCGGGATGCTTATTGCTTCTTGATAGTATCGTTCTGCTTCAACAAAATCACCAACCTTAAACCCCATTTTCATATAATAGGGTTGTGTATGTACAGGAATGTAATGCAAGTTCACGCCGATTCCTTTCTCTTTTAAATTTTCAAATATTTCCCGATGTGATTTATTAATTTGATCTAATTTCAAACGAACTATATATAAATGTCGGCTAGAATGACTGTCGGGATGTTGCCATGGAATTGTTATTGGCAAGTCTACGAGTAGGTTATCGTAGCGTTCTGCAATTTTACGTCTAGTTTTAACAAATTCATCAATGCGCTGCATTTGACTTATGCCTAACGCGGCTTGTATATCTGTCATACGGTAGTTAAACCCTAAATCTATTTGCTGATAATACCAACCACCATCAGGTTTATGCGTCATTAGCTTAGGATCTCGGGTAATGCCATGATTACGTAGCAAAGCTAGTTTATTTGCCAGCGATTGGCAATTTGTTAAGGCCATTCCGCCTTCTGCAGTCGTGATAATTTTAACTGGATGAAAGCTGAAAACTGTAATGTCACTAAAACGACAGTTTCCAATTGGCTCATTTTTATATTTTCCACCAATTGCGTGCGAAGCATCTTCAATGATGCTGAATCCGTATTCTTTGCTAAGTTGATGTATTTTTTCCATTTCACATGACTGGCCACTGAAATGAATAGGAATGACGATTTTAGGAAGTTTGCCAGTTTTTTTAGCAGCAGAAAGTTTTTTTTCGAGGTGATTTACACTGATATTATATGTGCGTGGATCAATATCTATAAAGTCAACGGTTGCTCCACAGAATAAAGCACAGTTTGCGCTTGCAACAAAAGTAATTGGACTTGTCCAAACAAGATCACCCTCGCTAGCGCCTAATGCAAGGCAAGCGATATGCAATGCAGAAGTTGCACTGTTCACTGCAACTGCATACTTACTGCCACAATAGTCATTAACTGACTGCTCGAATGCTGGTACGGTCGGTCCTTGTGTTAGATAGTCAGATTTCAGGACATCAACAACAGCTTGAATATCATCATCGCTGATAGACTGGCGGCCGTAAGGGATAAAGCTCATCAAATATTTCCGATTTTAGCTTTATTGATTTTTATCCATTTGCGTAATGTTTCGATACTCATCCAATCATCATTGGTATCACTAGCATATCTAAAGCTATCAGCAACCTGGATTCCATCTTTAATTCGCTTTGTATCTTGACTCCAATTATTAATGTTAGGAAGTATTTTAAAGTAGTTTGGGTATTCATAAGTATAGTTAGAATCTTCCGAGCTTATCATTTGTTCATGTAGTTTTTCACCAGGACGAATACCAACAATATTATGTTTAGCATTTGGTGCTATAGCGAGTGCAATATCAGTTAGTTTCATGGATGGAATCTTCTTTATATAAATTTCGCCACCTTCCATATCCTCGAATGAGTGCCATACTAATTCTACACTCTCTTCCAAGGTAATCATGAAACGTGTCATACGATCGTCAGTTATTGGTAAAGTACCAGCCTCAGCAATTGAGAGAAATAAAGGTATTACAGAACCACGCGAACCCATAACATTTCCATAACGGACAACAGAAAACTTTGTTTCTTTACCACCTGCATATGAATTCCCTGCAACAAATACTTTGTCAGAAGCAAGTTTAGTAGCACCATAAAGGTTAACAGGACTGCTTGCTTTGTCTGTTGATAATGCAACCACACGCTTTACACCCTGATCGATACATGCATCAATAAGGTTCATTGCACCATTGATGTTGGTTTTGATGCATTCAAACGGATTATATTCAGCAATTGGTACAATTTTAGTTGCAGCAGCATGTACTACATAATCAACCCCATCAAGGGCGCGATAAAGACGTTCTTTATCACGAACATCACCAATAAAAAAACGTATGCGATCCTCTCCTTGGAAATTTTTTGCCATTTCCCATTGCTTCATCTCATCCCTCGAGTAAATAATAATTTTCTTGGGATTGTATTTAGCAAGAGTCATTGGGGTGAACGTATGACCAAATGATCCAGTACCGCCTGTTACTAAAATTGTTGAGTTTGTTAACATGTTATATAAATTCAGCCTATATTGATAAAAATTTAATTTGATTAAAAATGTAATTCTGAGCTATTGATTTTTAACAAAATAAAAATTTTGAGTTAGTTTCATTTAAAGTAGGGTAGACTTTTGGAGTAAATATATCATCCAAGAAATTCAAACTATTTATTAGTATAGGTTATATTATTTTGAGAAAAAGTCTTACGAAGAAGGTTATGAAAGGCAATATATGGCTGACTAGAAATTATAGGCTTGCAAATTTGGCAGCATTTTCTATATATAAATATACTCAACATTTCTTAAAAATTTTTAGATTGCGAGCAAGTCAGTTAGCGAGTATTAGGTTATTATAATTTAATTTTCAGTAATTTGTTCCAAATTTCTACTTGTTTATTTACGCACCATGCTTTTTGGTAATTTTCGCGAGTTTCAATACAACCATTTCTAAGTTTTTTATAAAGTGCTTTATCATTTAATAATTGATCAATAGCAGTAACTAAAGCTTCTAGATTATTGGGAGGAATCAATACAGCATTATAATTATTTTTGAAAATACCCGGTATATCGCAAATATTACTCAGCAGTGGAGGAATTGCGCAATGCATAGCTTCAATTGCAGCAGCAGGTATTGCTTCTATCTTTGATACGAGAACAAATATGTGTGATTCATGTAAGTATTTAGCAATATTATTTTTGTAACCTAAAAACTCAATATTATACTCAAGTTTTAAACTGTTTCTTAGTCTTAGTAATTTAGAAATTTCTTCGCCCTCTCCAACTATTGCCAGTTTAATATTTGGGTTTTTTTGTTTAACAATATTTATGGCTCGAATTAATAAGTCTACATTTTTTCGTTTAATTAGATCGCCTATGAAAATTAAATCCCAATTATATGAGTTTATATTTTTAGATATCGTAAATAGGTTAGGATCGTGATAATTATTTAATCTTATTAATTTTTCATCAGTAACATTTTGTTCCTTTAATATATCTTTTGATTTTGGACCCATATAAGCAAGCATGTCTGCATTTTTTATACAATATTTTATGAATGGTGAATATATCGAGGATTCTAGATGTATATGTATATCATCACCAATTGGGCATGCAATACAATGTGTTTTCATTAGTTTTCCTGAGGCAACTGCCACAATGCCATGTGCAACTAGTTGTATACCTATTATTGCTTTAATGTTATGAGATTTACATAGTTTAATTATTATAAAAAAGCGCCAAATTTCATAAAACAAAGTAATATTCTTAATGAAATCAGGGGGCGTGACATTTATAATTTTTTTCGTTTTTTCTAATGGATTTTTTCGTATTAAAAAAATTGATTCTATGTGTCTATTTTGAGTGAGCCCTATAATCTTAGTCTTTAGTTTATAGTCGCTTAGTCCGGCAGTAACAATTACAGTATTATTATTCACGCAAAGAATTACTGGATATAAAGAATATTTACAGTAGATTAATTATACGTTAAGTATAAATAGTAGTTTAATATAAAACCAAACTATATTAAGCAAAGCATCTTAACATAATGTTTTCATCTAAAAAGATTTTTATAAATTGGGTATACCTTAGTTTAAAGCTTAAATAGTTTTAGCTATAACACGTAATACCTACTTAATTGAATCTTTTGAATTCGGCTACAAAGATATGTGATAATAGCATCTGATATATCATAAAATAGTGCCATCTTAGAGACTTAGTTGCTTTTTGTTTTAAGATTGTGTGTACAAATTCAGGATTGAACAATCCATAGTAATTTATTCGCTCATCTGTTAACCATTCTTCAATTAAGTATTTTAAGTTAGTCTTTACAAAAACCGGCGCATTAACTTGAAAACCACTTTTTTTTCTATTTAGCACCTGGTTTGGCAAAACCCCCTTTAACATATTCTTCATATAACCTTTCGGCTTCCCATTTGGCATTAATACTTTTCGATCAAATGAATTAACGGTATTTGAAAATTTGATATCTAAAAATGGGACTCTTACTTCCAATCCCTCTGCCATGCTTAATCTATCTTCTTGCCATAGAAGGTCATTGACCATTTTATTTTTCCATTCGAATTCTGCCATTGATTTAATAGGATCGTTATGATTTGGCCACATACTCTCTAGAGTTGTAAAGGCATTAGGTAATTGTGAATCAAGTAACCGTGGCCCATAAACTTGTGCACGCATGCTTGGGGAATCCCAAATGTTGCGAAGTAACCCATAAACCCTTGGCCAATTTCTTGATGCAGCAAGCATTTGCAATGCTCGTTGTGGTTCAGTCCATTGAATATTTAAAGTATTCTGTGCCATTAAATTACCAATCTTAGCAACTGCAGAAGATAAATAGGATGGCATATAGCGATTGACTTGATGCGTTCGATTGAATATTCGATGAGCGTTATAACCGAAAAATATTTCATCTGCTCCCAGTCCAGAAAGAACAACTTTTACATATTTAGAGGCGTGTTTTGCTAACGCGCTGGCTTGGTAAGCATTTATTTTAGGTACTTCAAGATGCCTTATAAGATGATTTAGGTTGTCTATCTTAGAGGGAATCGTTTGGTAAATGTTTTCTATATCGAGTAATTCTGCTGTTTTTGCTGCATTTTCTGCCTCATTTAGATCATCTCCTACGTCTACTGTAAAGCTTCGTAATTTTCTGCCTGTATTTTTTGCTAATTTGCATATAGTCGCTGAGTCAATCCCACCTGATAAATAGCAGCCAACTTCAACATCAGAGGTACAATGTATATCGACTGCCTCAGAAAGTAGCTCCAATAAATTTTCATTTTTATTAATATAGTCAGCTTTAAGTTTATATGTTGTTTTTTTTCCAGCTGTATCCCAAATAAGTACATCTCCAGGTGCGACTTGATTGATGTTTTTAAACATCGAAATTTCACCTGGTAAATAACGAAAGTTTAATAATAAATGCATGGATGAAGGATCAATTTCAACTGTGGGGTCATAAGCTAATATAGCTTTTGCTTCTGATCCAAAAACTAGACTGTTATCGGGCATTGATTTAATAAATAGTGGTTTGATGCCTATTGGATCTCGTACAAGTAAACCTATATTTCTTTTCTTATCCCAAATTGAAAATGCAAACATACCGCGCAAACTATTAAAACCTTCCCAACCATACTGTTGGTATAAATGTAATATGACTTCAGTGTCAGACTTGGTCTTAAATACACAACCTCTGGCGGTAAGTTTGTTTCTCAAATTACGATAGTTATATATTTCCCCATTGAATGTTATTACACATTGATTATCATGAGATGTCATAGGTTGTTTGCCACCCTCGATATCAATAATAGCGAGACGTGTATGTGCCAAACCAACATGTTTAGAGGTATAGATATCACTGCCATCAGGGCCACGGTGTGCTAATGCAGAAACCATGTTTTGTAGGATTTTGACAGATGTGTCTATTGTTGGGATTGGGCTAAACCAACCGGCTATTCCACACATACTATGATGAGTTTCCTGCTAATTGAGCTTGATATTTATGTAATGCTTCTGGGAATTGTTCAATACATTCAGCAGCAAACATTGAAACATCAATAGTATCGTTCAGAAGTTTTTCCTTAGCGTTTTTCCAATTATGCGGAGGTTTTTTCAATAAGGATTGAATGCAAGACTTAAGGGTATTCAAATTAAGTAATTTGATATTTCTGACTAATCCATATTTTATTTCTAGTTCGTCTGTGTAGCCACGTCCTGTGTTTGCAGCATAAATAGCTGGAGTGCCCAGCACAGCAGATTCCGAAGCCATTGTTGCGCTTTCGCCAATAAACATGCGGCAGAAAGCTAATACATGGTGTATTTGACTAATTTTTCCATGATAACGCAATGACTCATATTTTTGTGGCAAGCCCCCTTCTGCAGAAATGATAACTTTGCCTTTTGTTTCAAGAAAACTTACTAATGAAGATAGCAGCTCAGTAGTCCAGCCTTGTTCACCTAAGTCGTGGTTTGCTTGCCAAGAGACAAGTCGTAATAGAAACGTAGGTTCACTGGAAGATAAGCCATTCTTAATAGCTATACTTTTATTTGCAGTGAAGTATTGTGGGTGTAGATAAGATAGTTCGTGATAGCCATTATAACGAATATGTTTTCTTTTAGGTGTCCAGGCACTATAACACGAGGGCACAATTACACATGATGCAAATGGATAAGTTATAGCGTTTTGTAAAGTTGCATTTTCTGTATCATAAAATATTAGCGATTTTGTGCTAGTTATAATACCAATATGTGAAATAAATGTGCCGCCAATTGCTGCCATTATATCAGGATTAAATTTTTTTACGATTTTAAATAATTCTGCATCTCTTTTAACAAGTTCAGTTGCTAAACCAATTAAACTTTTACGATTGTTTAATGAAGATATTGGTTTATGCTGAAAATTGAGTTCATCTAATAATTCTAGAGCGACCTCTTTGTCTCTACTAGTAATTAATACTTCATGTCCTCGATCAATTAGAATATTTAGAGGATTTTTAAAAAAATGCGCATGTGCGGGGTGTGTAATATCAATAAGTATGCGCATGCCTATTGTTACTTAAGATGTGTATCTTTAAATATTAAAGTAGTAATTTGTTCAGAAATTAGACCAATTAATATAATTAGCAAAGAAGAAATAAAGAGCAGTGCGCTCATATTCGTAAAACGGCTAAGTGTAATGAAAGTGTATAAGTAATGTGCGGCACCGGCTAAAAATAAAAAGAAACTAATGGGAAAAAATATTTTTAAAGGAGAGTAAAGTGTGCCTACTTTGAAAATAATAATTAAAAAACGTAGGCCATCACGGCCTAGTTTTAAATGACTTTTTCCTTTACGTTTGCTGGCAATAATTGGAATATATTTGATTGAATATCCGGCACGAAAAAATGCCATAGTTATTGTAGTCGGATAAGAAAATCCATTTGGGAGTATATGCAAAAATTCTTTGAACTTTTCTGCATGTACAGCTCTAAGACCAGAGGTCAAATCATCAACTTTATGTCCGACAATTAAGCTAGCAATTATGTTATATAGTTTATTGCCGATCCAACGCCTCTTTCCTGCTTGGGAACTGGATGATCGTGCACCAACTGCCATATCTGTACCTTGTTCTATGGCTAGAAGTAATTTTTTAATGTCATCAGGGTTATGTTGCCCGTCGGCATCCATGTATACAAAGATATCCCCGTGTGCAGTTCGAGCACCGGTTTTAACCGCTGCACCATTACCAATGTTGTACGGGTGAGAGACGATTTTTACATTAAATTCATTTGCAAGATTTGCGGTATCATCTGTCGAGCCATCGTCAACTACTATAATTTCAGCTTCGGAATATAATTTATTCAATTTGGGCAACAGATCGGTCAATCCACTAGCCTCATTTTTAGCAGGAATTATGATGCTAATTGATTTACTCAATTTGAAATCTCGCTGGAATATGAATCTTTGTGGGTGTCTATAAATTCAAATGCTTCTTTAATAGTCTTGCTATATGTGCCATATTTGTCAATCTTTTTTAAGTCTTCAATTAAGCTTAGTGCACTTTGATAGTCACCATTGATTAACAAAAGTTTAGATAATTCTATTTTATACGCCATGTTGATCGAGGTTTCTGATACGGCTTCTTTTAGAAGTTTAATTGCTGTATCAATATCCCGAACAACTGTACCAAAATAACCTGATAAATTTGCTAGTACTTGGGCTCTGTGTTTTCCTTTTAGACTAGGATTTAATAGCGCAGCATACATAATTTGTAAATAATCTACACTTGTAATATTACATTTTCCTTTTATTACGTATTCAGTAAGAAATGTTATTGCATTTAGTGGTTCTGGACCAAGTGTGCTCAATTGCATTTTCTGCTTAATTTGCTCAATATCTTGATTAGGGATTTGATTTAAGTGTTCACAGGTAAATATCGATCTTGCAAGTAGCGGAGTAATGTTGTTTGGCTTTGAATCTTCGGCATTTTGGAAGTAACTGATACCTTCTCTATATAATTCATCTTTAATTTCAGTTTCGTTGGTGCGTGCATATATTGATTGATACACGGATCCCATAATTAAGTTTGCTCGATAAGAATTAGGGTGTCGTGTCACATCATAGAGTGCGAGTGTATACTCATTTTTCCACTCGGATGAGCGTATGAAGGTAACTGTAGAAAGTGCAATGATCCAGAGAAAAAATAACACATAAGCATATTTCAGCTTGTTACCCCTGCTAAAAAATATGTGTAACGCTACAATAGTTGTAAAAATAATGCCAAATGAAGGTAGATAATTTCTATGCTCGAATCTAAGTTCTAGCGGGAATATGGTTGATTCTAATGAATGTCCAATTAAAAACCATATTATGCCAAACCCAATATACGGGTATTTTTTATATGAGAGAATAGAAATGATGATTAAAACTAATAATAAAATTATCGAAAAAAGTGTAGTAGAAGGTTGAAGTATAGACTTTGATATTTCGATATTATCTTTGAGTAAACCAAGCTCGAATATATTTGGGGAAATGATTGTTCTTAGATATTCTACAACAACCCTTGTTTCTGTAAGAAGCCTTTCCCAGAGTGTAAATTCTCGTAAACTGTACTTGAGTATTTTTTCGGGTTGCACGATTAAATTACTCAGCAGTATCAAAGCAGGCGCTGCTATTACTAAGAAATAAAGTGCATACAATATTCTTCTATCTTTTTTCGAATGACATTCAAATTTATATACAAATATTTCTATACATAGTAAAAATAGCGGGATAAGTACACCAATTTCTTTGCTTAGGATAGATAGTATTGCGAGAACTGCTGTAGGAAGAAAGTAATGCCACCTGCATTTTGAGGACAGCATTTTTGTTCTTACTGCGCAGTAAGCGAGAATTGAAAATATTGAAAACAAGGTCGCTAGACTCGTCATTCTTTGCACTATGTAAAGAACGCTTGTCAACTGGATAGGGTGAACTAGCCATATAGCTCCAATAGTCAGACTGATAAGATTTACTTTTGTAGTATCAGTTTTATCAAACCAGGTTTGAGTTAATTGTTTTGATAGTAATGTAATCCCAATTCCACATAATAGATGAATCAAAAGGTTAGTGATTTTCATTGGCCCAGGATTTAGGCCGGTAAAATATGTATTTAGGGAAAAAGATAGTATTGAAAGCGGGCGTTTCAAATTGCCTGTGATACCGCTCCAAGTGGCTTCCCATATAGCTGCAAAATGGAGTGAATCTAAGTGTAATCCAATATTATTTACAATATTTGGATAGTCATCGAAATGGAAACTTCCTGGAAGGCCTGGCATATAAATGGCAACAGTGAGGCCGCATGCAAGGAAGATATAAAAACTAATTGTTCGATTTGTCAATGTTTTGAGTAAAAAAAAACGCCCTGCAAATGCAGAGCGTTTTTAAGTATTTTAAATTTAAAAATCTAAATTACTGTCTGCAATCTGCTGGTAGATACTTGTTAGGAATTGCAGTACCACCTGTTGCAGGACGACAGTCCCAGTCAACATTTGCAGCGTTACCAGTACCTAGTAGCTCTAAAACATTACCTGCGTTTGCAGTGCCACCAAGATCGGTAATAGAGGCTCTAACTGTCGCAGTTGTTGCAGTAGTTCCTGCTAGAGTTACAGACTGTACATACTTCGAGTTAATATTCGTTTCGAAGCCTGCTTGAACAGCGCTAGCTGGCATTGCATTTTGAGATTGAAAGAACTCAGAAATAGCAACTTTTGCTGGTGAAGTAGCAAGTAATGCTTCAGAAACTTTTGAGCGGATTGTGTAGTCCTGATAAGCAGGAATCGCAATCGCTGCAAGAATACCGATAATCGCAACCACGATCATCAATTCAATTAAGGTAAAACCTTTTTGCATTTTTTTCATGGGGAATCTCCTATCCTCATATAAATTAAAATTTAAGTTGTACGTTAAAAATTCCAGCCGTCCTTGCTAGAAGTCTTTAACGACTCCAACTCCGGAAATAACTGGTGATTGGCCATGTCTATGACTAGGGCAACCTTGCTAAAATATATACAGATATCGTGCCAAATTTAATCTGGCGGGATAACTCTAATGAAAACAGTATGTTCGATTTGGTGTTTAGAATCATGAGTCAGAAGACAAGTGGTAGATTCTGACGATTGGCTGGACTTCAGTGTTCAAGAGTGACAATTATTGTCAGTTTAGTGATAAATATCATTCTAATTCAAGCTTTTGCAGCCGGTATCGCAGCTGTCTAAAGGTGATTCCCAATAGTTTAGCAGCAGCTGTTTTATTCCAGCGAGTTTTTTCTAAGGCAGCAATAATGGCTTTGCGTTCTTTCTGAATAAGATAATCTTCAAGCTGGTCTACAGAGAGAGAGATAGAGGATTCGTCAGGGTTGACCGTATCAGTTTTTGTAGCCGGTTCATTATTGGGTAAATCAAGATCATTGGCATCAATTTCAGATCCGTCGCACAATGTAGCTGCACGTTCTAAAATATTTTCGAGTTCACGAATATTACCTGGAAAAGTATAGGCCTGAAGCTTCTCAATAGCTTCTTCTGACAAGTTGTATGAATTTCCATTGCTTGCAGAAATTCTGTTTAGCATAAAGTTGGCAAGAATTGGTAAATCTGTGATTCGTTCTCGAAGCGGAGGTATATTCAATTCGATTACATTGATTCGATAATATAAATCTTGTCGAAAACTACCTGATTCTACTTCAGCGGCAAGATCTTTATGAGTTGCGCTCAGAAGGCGAATATCCACAGGTATTTCTTTTTGACTGCCAACAGGCTTGATCGCCTTTTCCTGAATTGCACGTAATAATTTAACCTGCATATGAATTGGAAGTTCTGCAATTTCATCTAAAAATAAAGTACCACCATTTGCAGCTTGAAAAAGACCTTCTTTATCGTTTACAGCACCAGTAAAACTTCCTTTCACATGACCAAAGAATTCGCTTTCCATAAGCTCAGTAGGAATTGCGCCACAGTTTACAGGTACGAAACTTGCGCTTGCTCGTGGTCCTTGCTGATGTATTTGTGTGGCAACCAACTCTTTCCCTACACCAGATTCACCACGTAGATAAACGGGTGCTTGACTACGAGCTAACTTATCTATCTTTTGTCGCAACTCAAGCATCGCATCCGATTCACCTAGTAACTTTTGTGATTGTTTACTTGCGCCATCACTTGTAACTTCAATTGGCGTGCTTGAAACTTTTAGCGCAGTATCAACCAACCCACGTAACATGTTTAAGTCAATAGGTTTGGAAACAAAGTCAAAAGCGCCTGCTTTCAGAGCTTTTATGGCAGTTTCCATACTGCCAAATGCAGTGATTACAGCTACTGGGATATGTGGAAATCGAGCTTGAATATGTTCAACTAATTCAATGCCTGTGCCGTCAGGAAGTTTCATGTCAGTGAGACATAAATCAAAAGGTTGATTATCAAGAAGTGATTTAGCTTCACGCACATTAGCAGCTGCATGTGAATCTAAATTCATGCGGCTTAGCGTTATTTCCAGTAACTCTCTTATATCAGGTTCGTCATCTACGACTAATATATTTTTCAAGATTTTGACTCTCCTGCTTTATTGGTAGCGAGGCTGACATCTGCAGGAAATTCTATTCTGAAGCAGCTGCCACCATCAGGCATACTAATATAACGTAAATCTCCACCATTATTTTTGCATAATTCCCTTGAAAGGTATAAACCGAGGCCTGTACCAGTATCACTGGTAGTAAAAAATGGTTCAAATAATTGTTTTTGATGTTCAATATCTATCCCCGGTCCATTATCAATCACATCTAAATAAGGAGCAGAGTGACCTTGGCTAGTATCGACTATTAGCTGAAGGCGAAAATTTTCTTTGCTAGAACCATATTTCTTAGCATTTTTGCAGAGGTTCCATAACACTTGGTGTAAGTTATTTGGATCCATCATAGTAAATGCATCGGAAGGTGTAATTTTTAATGAAACCCAATCTTTTTGTAGCTCATTAGTACGGGTGAATTCTTCAATAAATTTTCGCAACCATAAGCCTAAGTTTATTTTTTCTGGCTTAGGTTTTTCGCGCCGTGATAAACGCAAAACATTGTTGATAATTGTGTTCAAACGAATAGATTGGTCTTGAATTATTGTAGCGAGTCTTTTATCTGCTTTATGCAGCTCCGAAGATTCGTCTAACAACTGTGCAGCATGACTGATAGCACCTAGTGGGTTTCTAATTTCATGTGCAATACTTGCTGTGAGTCTACCTAAGGATGCTAATTTCGTTTCTTGAACTTGTTTGTCGACTTCAGTGTTGTCATTAAGATAAATTACAGACCCTCTGTCATGTTTACGTAAACCCACGGGTACAATTCGTATCTGAAGATCTGCTTTGTTAGTACGTCTTAATTTTCCCAGATAGTTTCTGAATTCTGTATTTTCTGTTGATGCTTTATTCCATGATTTATATAAATCAAATAAAGGTACAGATACGTCTAAAAGTTTAGAATTATCATTTATATCTGGTTGATCCAATAATTTCCACGCCGCATGGTTATGCATTCGAATTGTGCCGGTATCATCAATCACCATAATTCCGGCATCCATTCGATTAATTAAATGCTCATTGAGTTTTCCCAAATTGGCTAAGTCAATCCCACGTTGTGCAGCAAGTTTGGCGCTTTCGCTAGCGCGATGCGCTAAAGTAATTGCTAATAATGCAGTGGCGAATAGAGCGGCACCAAGAAGACCTGCCTGAGTGTAAGCCGTTTTTTCAAATAGACCATGTAAGTTTGCATAAATTTCATGGCCGAGAATTGCTAGAGTGGCTAGAGCAGCGAATAGCAATGCAGACTTGCCCGGCAAAAGTAAACTTCCGCCAGCTACAACAGCGATAATTAAGGTACCAAAACCACTGGTCACGCCACCATACAAATTCATTAAAGCGATGATCGCTATAATATCTACAGTGATTGAGATATAAACTTGTGATTTGTATGGCAACCATCTGAAGTATGCAACAATAAGCGCAAGTATTGCGGTAAGAAAATAAATACCACTTACCCACCGTAGTAAATGTGGGTCAAGAGAAGAGAGGAATCTTGTACTGTCAATAAAAAGACTAAGACTAAAAAATATTATGGCAACAATAATTCGATATACTGAAAATAGCCTAAGTGCAGGCCACTGTTGCGTGGTTTTATCTTCTTGTGTATTGCTCATAGCAGTATTAAGCAATATAAATTAGCGTAAGTAATCATTCATTAGATGTATGTGAGCATACAGCAGCTAATATATATGTGCTTAAATTCATCGGTATAATAAGCTGGCCGATCGTCATAACATTAAATACATAAATATGAATATACATGAATACCAAGCGAAAGCCTTATTTGCAGACAACGAAATTCCTGTCTTATCTTCACACTTAATTGAGATGGGTGACGATGTTCAGTCTATCTGTGATGAACTCAAGCATCAATCCTGGGTTGTAAAAGCACAAGTGCACGCAGGAGGTCGAGGCAAAGCCGGAGGCGTAAAACTGGTGAGAGATTCAAATCTGTTAGCAGAAACAGTTTTAGATATGCTAGGAAATACTCTTAGAACTAAGCAAACAGGTAAATCAGGACTGCCGATTAATGCGGTTTTACTGGAAGAGGTAATTGATATAGAAACTGAGCTTTATCTCGCTTTGCTGATTGATCGATCTGTAAAGCAGCTAGCAATAATCGCTTCTGCTGAGGGCGGTATGGATATTGAAGAGGTGGCTAAAAATACTCCAGAGAAAATCATAAAACACTATATTCATCCTGCAGTGGGCATTCAGAGCAATCAAATAAATGATATCGGCTATGCGCTAAATTTTTCTAGATCTCAAATTAAACAATTTTCAAAAATTATACAAAATCTTGTTAAATTATTTTTAGATAACGATTGTAGTTTGATTGAAGTTAATCCATTAATCGTAAACTCAGATGGTGACCTTATCGCATTAGACGCAAAAATTAATCTTGATGACAATGCTTTGTTTCGACATAAGCAGTTGCAATCTTTTTATGATCCAGCACAACAAAATCAAGTAGAAGCAAAAGCTAAAAAGCTAGGCCTAAATTATATTAAACTTGACGGAAACATAGGTTGCATTGTTAATGGTGCTGGATTGGCTATGGCAACAATGGATTTAATAAAGCATCATGGAGGCGAACCTGCAAACTTTCTTGACGTCGGAGGCGGAACAACACAAGGGAAAGTATCAGAAGCATTTAAACTCGTTTCAAGTGATGCTTCAGTAGAAGCCATTTTTGTGAATATATTCGGTGGAATAGTGCGGTGTGATTTAATCGCGCAAGGAATATTAGATGCCCAAAAAGAAATGAGTAAGAATGAAATTGCTCTTAATGTTCCTATCATTGTACTTTTACAAGGTACTAACGCAGATGAAGGAAAAAAAATTCTAGAAAATCAATCTTCTAAAATAATTCCGGTGGATAACCTTACCGATGGCGCGAAGAAAGCAATAGCTTTAGCATCCTCATAAAACTAAAAATGGATTTAAATTCGTGAGTATTCTCATAAACAAAAATACTAAAGTGCTTTGTCAGGGATTGACAGGCGCACAAGGAAGCTTTCATACACAACAAGCTCTCGATTATGGAACTCAAGTTGTGGCCGGAGTTACACCTGGTAAGGGCGGAGAATCTGTTTTGAATTTACCTGTTTATAACACAGTAAGCAGTGCGTTAACTGAACATCATATTGATGCAAGTGTGATATATGTGCCCGCAGCATTTGCTGCAGATGCCATTCTTGAATCCATCAACGCTGGAATAAAGCTTATTGTTTGCATCACAGAAGGGATTCCCGTCTTAGATATGGTAAAAGTGAACGCTGTTCTTAAAGACAGTGAGTCCCTGCTAATTGGGCCAAACTGCCCAGGTATTATCACACCAGATGAATGTAAGATTGGTATTATGCCGGGCGATATTCATCGCACAGGTAAGGTGGGTATTGTTTCTCGCTCAGGCACACTTACTTATGTTGCAGTTAACCAAACCACGCAGCATGGCTTGGGTCAGTCAACATGTATCGGAATTGGAGGTGATCCCATACACGGTCTTAATTTTATTGATTGTTTGCAAATGTTCAATGAAGACGAAGATACAGATGGAATCATTATGGTCGGTGAAATTGGGGGAACAGCAGAAGAAGAAGCGGCTGAATATATTCAGCAAAATATTACTAAACCGGTAGTAGCCTACATTGCGGGTGTTACTGCACCACCAGGAAAGCGCATGGGTCATGCAGGTGCCATTGTTAGTGGCGGTAAAGGGACTGCTGAACAAAAATATACCGCATTGGAAAAAGCAGGAGTGAATACTGTTAGAACGCCTGCAGAAATCGGTAAACAAATAAGCGAACTACTGAAGCGTTGAGCATTTCTGATTATTAATATGAAAGAAGTTCTAAATATTTCTTTGGCTCAGCTTAATTTTTTAGTTGGTGATGTAGAGGGGAACACACAGCAAATTATTAATGCAGCAAAACAAGCACGTGATCAAAATTCAGCGGATATCATCGTATTCACTGAACTAGCTATCACAGGTTATCCACTTGAAGACTTATTGTTCCGCTCATCATTGATGGTGCGTGTTCAAAATGCACTCGAAAAAATAAAAACTGAAGTTGAAGACATATATTTGTTAATCGGTGCACCTACAAAAGAGGGTCATGAGTTATTTAATTCTGCACTTTTGATTTATAACTCGAAAACCATAGCTACTTATCATAAACACCAGTTGCCAAACTACGAAGTGTTTGATGAAAAACGTTATTTTAGTTCTGGTAGTGCAGCATGTGTTGCAAATGTAAAAGGAGTCAATATTGGCATAACGATATGTGAAGATATCTGGTTTGCAGAACCTATTTCTAAAAGTAAACAAGCTGGTGCAGAGTTGCTTATTAATATTAATGCGAGCCCGTATCAATTCAACAAAACCAATATGCGAACTGAAGTATTAAAGCAACGTATTTCTGAGCAAAATATTCCAGTTGTGTACGTAAACCAAGTTGGAGGGCAAGATGAGCTTGTATTTGACGGTGAATCATTATGCTTAAACAAAACAGGTGAACTTTGTTTACAAGCACCAGTATTTGAAAGCGGTGCTTTTACAATTTCATATTCTAAAACTGAAAATGATTTGCTTAAGAGTGCGTGTATTAATAAATGTCTAACAAAGGCAGCTTCAATATACCGAGCATTAGTTCTGGGCGTAAAAGACTATGTGCAAAAAAATTCTTTTTCTGGTGTCGTATTGGGATTGTCTGGAGGTGTTGACTCGGCATTAACGTTAACCATTGCAGTTGATGCTCTGGGTGCTGAGAACGTACATGCGGTAATGATGCCTTTTCACTATACATCTGATATGAGTAAAGAGGATTCGAATAAGCTTGCTTCTGCAATGAGTGTGCATTTGGATGAGATTCCTATCGAGGGATCATTTGATGCATTGATAAATTCTCTTGAGCCTATATTTAGGGATTTACCTGTAGGTGTAACAGAAGAGAATCTTCAGTCTCGAATTCGAGGCGTATTGCTCATGGCAATATCAAATAAGATGGGTAATATGTTGCTAACTACAGGAAATAAAAGTGAAATGTCAGTTGGCTATGCAACACTTTACGGTGATATGGCTGGCGGATTTGCGCCATTGAAAGATGTTTCTAAAACGATGGTTTACGAGTTAGCAAAGTATAGAAATACAATTTCAGATGTTATTCCAGAAAGAATTATTACACGAGCACCCTCTGCAGAACTAGCACCAGACCAGGTAGATCAAGACAGTTTGCCACCTTATGAAATTCTTGACCCTATTCTTGAGATGTTTGTTGAACAGGATTGTACATTAGAAGAAATAGTAGCAAGTGGTTTTAGTGAACATGTGGTAAGGCGAGTTATCAAAATGGTATTACGCAACGAGTATAAACGACGGCAAGCACCGCCAGGTGTTAAAATTACTTCACGCGCATATGGAAAAGATCGACGTTATCCAATTACTTCGGGATTTTTAAAAAATATTTAAACTAGTTACAGTAATAAGTTCTAAGTTTAAGCTTTTCTAACATTTTCTCTAATAAGCTCTCTGCGCAAGTATGATTTTCTTGTGCAAATTTCTCATCGATTACACCACCTTTACCAGTCTGGTAGTTTTGTGCATATATGCGATGTGTATCGTTAGCTAAATCTTCAATACCAAGTGATATATAGGCTTGTTCTAGTATATATACGGCTTCAGGCATTATTTCGGCACCCTGATAGTTTTCCATGACATACTTCGCGCGATTAGCGGCTGCAACATAAGCCCCGCGTTTCATATAAAATCTTGCAACTTTCACTTCATATTCGGCAAGCTCGTTACGCAAATAAATCATGCGTAATTTTGCGTCATCAGCATATTCACTTTCAGGATATTTCTCGATTAACAATCTAAAAATCTCAAAGGCTTCTCGAAGAGAGGTTGGGTCATTGTTAGACGGGTCACGTTTAAGAACATAATGAATCAAGTTTTTTCCGCTATCAAAAGTAATTAAGCCTTTCATATAGTAAGCATAATCAATACTTGGATGTTGCGGGTTTAATTGAATAAATCGATTTATAGTACTTAAGGCTTGTTCTACATTGTTTTGTTTATAATAAGCAAAAGTTAGTTCAAGTAATCCTTGTTGCGCATAGCGCCCAAACGGGTAACGGCTTTGTAATAACTCAAATTGCTCAACTGCTCCTGTAAAATCTCGTGCGTTTAATGATTGATGTGCTTTTTTATATAATTTAGCAGCGGAGTCATCAGCAGCAATCTCCGGATCCTTTTCTTCATCGTCTTTGCCAAACGGCCACAATGACGAGCAGCTACTGATAGACGCTATGAGTAATAGCATTATTACAGCCTGCCAAATGGATCTTTTTCTTTGAAGTGTATAGTCTTTCATAGGATTGAAAGTATAACCATTTTTGTTATGAATCCGTACCAAAATACACTTTAGATATTCAAAAATGTCAGATAGAGAAATAATAATAGGTGTGATACCTGATGAATATAAAGGTTTACGCTTAGACCACGCATTGGCGAAAATGTATCCAGACTATTCGCGAGCACGCCTGCAAAAATGGATAAAATCAGGCGCAATCACGGTTGATGGAAACATGCTGCGTCCTAAAGACGATATTGGGGGTGGAGAGAGAGTAGAAATAGAAATAATTCCAGAAGATGAAGTATTTCTAAAACCTGAAGCCATACCTTTAAATATTAACCATGAGGATGACCAAATAATTGTGGTAAATAAACCTTCAGGTTTAGTTGTACATCCGGGTGCGGGAAATTCAAGTGGTACCCTGGCGAATGCTTTATTACACCATTTCCCAGATATACGAATGGTGCCGAGAGTAGGTATTGTGCACAGGCTCGATAAAGATACTACAGGGTTATTAGTAATTGCTAAAAACATTAAAACGCAGACAAATTTGGTTGAACAATTACAACAAAGAATAGTTTCTCGAAATTATATTGCACTTGTACATGGCGAAATTATTTCCGGTGGAACAATTGAAAATCCGATAGGAAGGCACTCAGTTGACCGTAAAAAAATGGCGGTGAAGCCCACCGGTGGAAGAGATGCGATCACACATTATCGAATTCGCAAAAAATTTACAGGCTTTACTTTATTAGATGTTAGTTTAGAAACTGGGAGAACACATCAAATACGTGTGCATATGTCTTATCAAAAGCATCCTATTGTTGGAGATAAAGTGTATGGTCGAAAAATTAATCCTGGTAAAAAAGCTGTACTTACATTACTTGCGAAATTTCCACGCCAAGCCTTACATGCAGCTGAGTTGTCATTCAAGCATCCGAAAACTAATCAACAAGTTTCATTTAAAGCGCCCATTCCTAATGACTTTCATGCGTTGATCGATGCGCTCGAAAAAGCAGATCATGAAGCTTGAATATATTAAACCCGATTGGGCTGCGCCGGAAAATATTTCCTGTGTGACTACAACTCGTGTGGGTGGATATAGTAATAATGAATATTCATCTTTGAATTTAGGCGGGCATGTTAAAGATGCTATTAATAATGTTGAGCAAAATCGAAATTTAATATTAAAAGATCTTAAACTTCCCAGCAGCCCTGTTTGGTTAGAGCAGGTACATGGTTCAATTGTATTGGAATTAAATGATAGAACATCTGAAAATACTGTTGCGGATGCAGCTTATACTCAACAAAAAGGAATCGTTTGTGCTGTGCTCACCGCAGATTGTTTACCAATCGTATTTTGTGATCACAAAGGTCAATATGTTGCCGTTGCTCATGGAGGTTGGCGGGGATTAGTTGGAGGCATTATCGAAAACACTTTACAAGCATTGCCTGTTGCTAATGAAGAAATGATGTGTTGGTTAGGTCCTGCCATCGGTCCGAATAAATTTGAAGTAGGCAAAGAAGTCTTTGAACAATTTCTAGAAAAAGATGTTATTAATGAAAATGCGTTTCAAACACAAGAAAATGGAAAATATTTAGCTAATATTTATCAATTAGCCAAAAACATTCTTGCTAAAGAAAGTGTGGCGCAAGTGTATGGTGGTCAGTATTGCACCCATACTGAAAGCGATAAGTTTTATTCCTACCGAAGAGATGGTGAAGCAGGGAGAATGGCAACACTCATCTGGCGTGATTAGTGAGCACTTGGATGTGCGAATAAGAGTTGCAACAGGGATGTTGCTTCAGTTTCAAAGTTAACTAATCTCGATTATTTCTGCTTACGGCCAATAGCGGACATTATTTTAAATCATCATGTTCAAATTCGTCGCGATAGGTATTAGGTTTGCGATACTTGCTAAATATAATGCTATTGAAAGGCCATGGAATAAACTTTCTAGGAATAGCATTTGGTGAATGCTGATTAACAAGATATAAGACAATAGATGCGCCAATAAACGGCACAAGCCAGCAAATTACCATTTGTGCATTTCTTTGGAAAGGTTCTAGTGTTTCATCATATTTTGCTGCAACACTTCCAATAAATGCAAGCCAGAGCCAAAATAAGAAAAGCACAATAACGAAAAGTAGTGATATAAATTCAAACATATTTGTATTTATGTCTCCTAACGGCCAATAGCGGACATTATGGAGCTGAGCATCCTAGAGCTAATCTAAGTGTTGATTCATCTTTTGCTTTTGAGTCTTTTGGATAAAACAAGCTTAAACATGCATATGATTCCATTATTTTTTCAGAAAATTTCTTAATATCTTGACCATGTATATGAAGCAATTTTCCAGCTTTAATGTAATAGGCATTTTCATGAACAAATGTATCCTCAGGTTTTACAGTTCTCCTAACAAATACATATCTGATTCCGTTCTCAAGGATCTTATCTTCAATTACTTCAGAATGAATATCTTCATTTGTTGTTAAAACTTTTTTAAACGCCTCATCCCCTGGATACATCCCTATCCTTATTTCTGGTCGTAAAGATAGATTATATGGTTCATCAAGTGCATGATATAGCCTCAATCCATTTATATTGAGCTGCCCAATGTATCGATTAGATATAGAAATGTACCCGTCTAATGCCTGATAGATTACTTTATTAGCTATTTGCTCATCCGTAACACCTTTAGAAATGATTAATCTATCTGGTAATGATTTCCCAATAAGAAAACCATTCGCAAAACTAAGAACTGAGATAATTAATACCGAAATTAATAAAAGCAATATAGTCACAGGATTAAACTTGGAGGTTATATACATTTTATCTTGTAGGCTTCATTTCATATCTTATGCAATATATCTGCCTTGAGTCGTAAGCAGTCATCAGCTAAATATGGAACTAAATATTTCACCTATGGTTTCAAACACACCTGCTACACCCTCGAAAATTGCTTCTAGAAAACTGACTAAGCACTCAAGAATGCTTTCACTACTGCTGACTACTGGTACTGATATGCCGCTTAATGCAGCTAATATAATTATTGAAGGAATCAGAGTGACATCTGCGATAAAAATATATATAACAGAACCTATTAATGTGAATGCACAAATTGTATTTAACAACCTAACGAGAATTGACTTTTGTCTTCTGTTTTTCATATATCTTTCTCTGCTCAAAACTATTTAAATGTCCGCTTTGGGTCGTTAGCTGTCATTCAGATGTTAACCCACATTTTTGGCATTTTCTTGGCCACCAACTGTAGTAGCTAATAATCTTTTTACAGGATGGACATTTAGAATATCTAATCGCAACAAAGAGCGAAACAAGCCCAACTACTTGTAGAATAATTATTAGTATTGAAGGATTTACAGGAAGGTTTACTAACTCATGTTGATAATGTCTAACAATAATAGCAGGAATCCAAAAGCACAATGCTATTAAAGTAAAAAGGATTCGCTTGAATCGGTGCTCTTTAAATAACAGTTGATTATTCATACTGGGTGAAGTATTTCAGACTTAATTGAATGTCCGCTTTGGGTCGTAAACGGACATTCTAATTAAGAATAGAATCGGTTGCATCGTCCCTGATGGACATCATATTCGCGCTTCCCTGCGCTCACATCCCAGCGCTTACTACATATTCTGTGCTCTTGGCCGATGAATAGAATATATTAATTCACTTCTCAGGCCTTGAAATAGCTAGGGTTGCCCCCATCTCAAAGACAAAGTTTATGAATATGGAGTTGTCAGGATGCGCATGGATAAATTAACCACTAATTTCCAGCTTGCTTTGCAAGAGGCGCAGTCTATGGCAGTCGGGCAGGATCACCAATTCATTGAGCCTGTTCATTTATTGTTGGCAATGCTGAATCAAGACAACAGTGTGGTGGCATCTCTTTATTTAAGTGCGGGTGCAGATGTAAATGCAATAAAACAGAAATCACAGGAAATAGTAAATCGTTTGCCTCATGTTTCCGGTACTGCCGGTGAAGTGCATATATCGAATAACCTTAGTAATCTATTAAATGTAACCGACAAACTTGCACAACAAAGTGGTGACGATTATATCGCTTCCGAAATGTTTGCGGTTGCAGCGATTGAAGACAAGGGTGAGCTTGGAAGTTTATTAAAACAGTCAGGTTTAAATAAGCAGCAATTAATATCTGCGCTTGAAAAAATGCGAGCAGGAGAAAGCGTGAACGATCCTAATGCAGAAGAAACACGACATGCGCTTGATAAATACACGATTGATTTAACCGAGCGAGCAGAACAGGGCAAGCTTGATCCAGTTATTGGTCGTGATGATGAAATTCGCCGTGCGGTTCAAGTTTTACAACGTCGTACTAAAAATAATCCAGTACTAATTGGTGAGCCAGGTGTGGGTAAAACGGCCATTGTAGAAGGTTTGGCTCTGCGCATCGTGAATGGTGAAGTTCCTGAAGGGATTAAAAACAAAAAACTATTATCACTTGATTTAAGTGCACTCATTGCGGGGGCAAAATTTCGTGGTGAATTTGAAGAAAGACTTAAAGCAGTATTGAAAGAACTTTCTAAGCAGGAAGGGCAGATCATATTATTTATTGATGAGTTACACACCATGGTAGGCGCAGGCAAAGCTGAAGGGGCTATGGACGCAGGCAATATGTTGAAACCAGCATTAGCACGAGGGGAGTTACATTGTTTGGGTGCAACTACTTTAGATGAATATCGACAGTATATTGAAAAAGACGCTGCGCTTGAGCGACGTTTCCAAAAAATAATTGTTGATGAACCCAGTGTTGAAGACACCATCGCAATTTTGCGTGGTTTAAAAGAACGTTATGAAGTGCATCATGGTGTAGATATCACCGATCCGGCGATTGTCAGTGCGGCCACACTCTCTCATCGTTACATTTCAGATCGACAGTTGCCGGATAAAGCTATTGACTTGATTGATGAGGCTGCTTCACGCATTCGTATGGAAATCGATTCCAAACCGGAATCAATGGATAAACTGGATCGTAAACTTATTCAACTAAAAATTGAGCGTGAGGCATTAAAGAAAGAATCTGATGATGCATCCAAGAAACATTTGGATGAACTTGAAGCCGAAATTCAAAAGCTTGAAAAAGAATATGCAGATCTAGAAGAAATTTGGCGCGCAGAAAAAAATACCTTGCAAGGTTCGCAGGAAGTGAAAGAAGCGCTTGAGCAAGCGCGCATAGACTTAGATGCTGCACATCGTGCAGGAGATCTAGCCAAGATGTCGGAATTGCAATATGGAAAGATTCCTGAATTAGAAAAGCAATTACAGTCAGCCAGCGAAGTAAAGAGTGGTGATAATAAATTACTTCGAAATAAAGTTACGGATGCGGAAGTGGCTGAAATTGTTTCGCATTGGACAGGTATTCCAGTATCTAAGATGTTGGCGGGTGAGCGTGAAAAATTATTGGAGATGGAATCTGTACTTCGTAAGCGAGTCGTTGGTCAAGATGAAGCGGTGCAAGTCGTTTCAGATGCGGTGCGCAGATCCCGTGCAGGTATATCTGATCCCAGGCGGCCCAATGGTTCTTTCTTATTTCTTGGGCCAACAGGTGTAGGTAAAACAGAACTGACCAAAGCTTTAACCGAATTTTTATTTGATAGTGAAGATGCGCTTATTCGTGTAGATATGTCTGAGTTTATGGAAAAACATTCGGTAGCACGTTTAATAGGTGCGCCTCCGGGTTATGTGGGTTATGAAGAGGGTGGATATTTAACTGAAGCGGTAAGACGTAAGCCGTATAGTGTTGTATTACTGGATGAAATTGAAAAAGCACACCCGGATGTTTTTAATATTTTATTACAAGTCTTAGATGATGGTCGCCTAACAGATGGTCATGGTAGAACAGTTGATTTTAAAAATACTGTCGTCATCATGACGTCTAATTTAGGGAGTGATGTCATACAAGAGCTTTCATCGGATGCGCAGTATGAAGAAATGAAAGCAGCCGTTATGGAAGTGGTTGCAGCACGTTTCAGGCCCGAATTTATTAATCGCATTGATGATGCGATTGTGTTTCATCCGCTTGCACAAGAGCATATACGTGCCATTACTGAAATCCAGTTAGAGCACTTGCAAAAGAGACTTAGTGATCGTGATATCAGATTGTCATTTTCAGATATAGCTTTAGAAAAATTATCTAAAGCTGGATTTGATCCAGTCTATGGTGCAAGACCCCTAAAGCGTTCAATACAAGAACTCGTCGAGAACCCATTAGCCCAAAAGTTGTTATCAGGTGATATAAAAACGGGCGCAGAGGTGAGCGTTGATGTAAAAAGTGATCAATTAGAATTTGTTTCGAAATCTTAGCTTTAATATAAGGAGCAACGTATAGTTGCTCCTTTATTACCACATTGCCACATATTAGTGTCTTCGGTTAAAACGTTGACCTTTGCGATCAAGCCGACGATCAATGCGATCTCCTTTTCGATCTAATCGATTATCAATGCGATCACCTTTTCGGTCTAATCGATTATCAATGCGGTCTCCTTTTCTTTCTAGACGATTCGCCAAATGATCTTTACCAGCATCGCGTGCGCGGTCAGCTTTATGATCCAAGCGGTTTTCAATACGATCACCTTTGCGGTCAAGCCTTCGGTCGACGCGATCACCCTTGCGGTCTAAACGGTTTTCGATACGATCACCTTTGCGATCTAAATGTCGTTCAACCCTATCGCCTTTGTCCGCACTTGCTATAGAAGTACCGCCAAGCAATAACACAGCCGAGAAAAGTAGTGCTAAGTTTTTCGTTTTCATATTCTTTACTCCAGTTGCATGATTTACAGTACATACAACGTGTGAGTTAGAATTACGTTGACAGCAGTAGTACTTTATTAGTGTTAGGCCTAATAGAGCGAAATAGCTCTAGAACTTAGTCACTTACGTTCGATCTTTGATGATTTTGAAAGCAAAGTATCAAGAATAGGTGTAGGTAATAGCCTCTTTAGGTAAGCAAATAAAAAGGTTGGAACCGTTACGTAGTATCTGGTTCTCGGGTTTCTGCTGTTTAATGCAAGCAGCACCTTTTTTGTTACTGCTTCTGGTTCTAATGTAAAGGGTACTGCCGGGCCTTCAGTTTCTAAACGCGCAATAGTGTCTTGGTACTGATCATGAAAGCGGCTTTTTTTACTTTCAATATTTTTTTGAAATAGTAATAAGCTGTTTTGTCTAAATCGACTGGTAATTGGGCCCGGTTCAACTATGGATACACGAATATTTGTATTTTTTAATTCTAAACGCAATGTATCGCTGATACCTTCGAGCGCAAATTTAGAGGCAATATAGGCGCCGCGAAATGGCATGGCAACGAATCCAAGTACAGAACTGATTTGAACAATTCTGCCATAACCTTGTTGATGCATAGCTGGAAGAATTGAATTTGTAAGTTCGACTAAACCAAATAAATTGGTTTCGAATTGATCTATTAATACACTACGTTGTAAATCTTCTACTGCTCCAGGTTGTCCAAAGCCAGCATTATTAATCAATCCGTAAAGTTTTCCATTTGTTTCATTTAATACTGTTTTTACAGCTGATTGGATCGATTCAGAATTTGCAACGTCCAATTGCAAGCTCCTCAATCCAAGACTAGAAAGTTTTTCTACATCAGATTGTTTTCTTGCTGAGGCAAATACTTCATAACCGTTTTCTTTTAGTGAATGAGCTAGATGTAATCCAATCCCGGAAGAGCAACCTGTTATTAAAATATTCTTATCAACCATGAAAAATATTCTGACATAAAAAAACCGGACCTCTTTCGAAGCCCGGTTTTTATTACACTTAATGTGTGACTAGATCTTATAGATCATCCTATAAGTCAAAATCATCATCATTGTTGTCAGCAGTGCAAGGACGTGCCTCAATCTGGTTGTCCGCAGCATACTGCTCGGCACCCGCATCAATAATGGCTTGAGATAACGGTACGTCACCTTCAATCCAATCCGATACGATGTTCCACTGACGCTTGCCGGCATCCCATTGCTGGAATTTCGCAAGGTGACCGCCTACGTGGTCTAAGCAGGTAAGGTTCAACTCAGGTACAAGACCGGTTGCGCCTAGCTCTTCAATGCGTGCCGCATCTAAACGTAGGTTCTCAAAGCCCCAGCGTGCTTCCGCTGAAGTCAATGGACGGTTGCCAAAACGTGCTTGGGCAATGCGTAGCGCTTCAGTGTGTACCACACCCGCTAATACGCCAAGGTTCCAGTACACAGAGCCTAAACGTGACTTATCTTGTAGGTCTCCGTTTCCAGCGCCATATACAGTCTTGATGATTTCTTGTACGACTGCGAAGTCGGTGCCTGCAGGGTGGGTGGTAATCGCTTGATAACCATCTGCCGCTTTACCTGCTGGAATCACGTCTTCGTCTGAGTTAGACCAGATGTTGCCGATTAGACGGCTTACTGGATAACCGGTACGTACCGCAGTCTGCATCGCTACTGGGTTCATTACACCCCAGCCTCTGAGTAGTACATAGTCAGGCTTAAGTTTACGAATGTTCAACCATTGAGATTGTTGTTCGTTACCTGGGTGAGGTACTTCTAGAGGGTGATGCGTACAACCGTGCTTCTCGCACATGCTGTCCATAAAGTCGATCGCTTCACGACCGTATGGAGATCCGTGATAAAGCATGGCAATTTTCTTGCCTTTCAGGTTGTCACGTCCGCCTTCTAATACGTCACCAATGAAGTGCACCATAATAGAGTGCTCGTCATAGGTGTTGATGCCAGGCATAAAGTAGTAAGGGAAGATGTCGCCACGCTGTCCCGCGGTCTTACCGTGGTTCACCGCAATAATGGGCATCTTGTCTTTACGTCCGGTCTCAATCAATGCAGTTGAGATACCTACTGATAATGGGTCAAAGAATACCGCACCACCTTCACGATCTTTTAATCGCTTGTAGCACTCTACTCCGCGCTCCACTGAATACTCAGTCTCGCACTCTGACCAGATCAGCTTCACGCCATTGACGCCGCCATCTCTTTCATTAAGTAGGTTGTAGTAGTCTAGGATGCCACCAAAATAACCCGTTCCACCTGCCGCGTATGGTCCTACGCGATAACTTGGAATCGGTACGTACATGGTCTCTTCGGCTTGTACCGCCGTACTCACCGCTAGCATCGATCCTAATGCCACTACTAACGTTAATAGTTTTTTCTTCATGTGTACTCCTCCTGTCCTTCAAGTACATGGGTCAAAAAAATAACCACAAGTCTTAAAACAAGGGTTGATTTTGAATCGTGAAAAGTCTTTTCACATCTTGTAAAAAAATAACTTAAGTAGTTATTTTTTTAGACCACATAGGCTAATAGAAGTTTTAGCCATATATGCCTTACGGGCAGTGTAGCCATTGCGTCGGGGAATGCAAGTTAAATAGATAGTTTGAAATAAAGTAGATAAGAATATATTAAAATACTAAACGAATTATATTACCCAAATAAAAACATGGTTAAGAAAATTTGTTTATTAAATACTTAAGCTAAATGCTTAAGTTACGGGCAATTTGTGATTAAACGTAGGCTTATGGAATACAACGATACACTGCAAATGTTTGTTGTCCATTATCAATTTTAGAAATCGCAGTTACTGTATCGCCCCCCATGTTTACTGAGCTGTTACGCGCCAAAATTTGCAGTTCCTTTGCAATGACTGTGGGTTGACGAGGAACCGTCATTAAAGTGGGTTTAACTTTTACAGTTGTAGCACCACGTTTTTGGCAGTTCGCAACCTCACCTGCACTTAATACACGGGCTTTTTCGCCACCATGAGTAAGCTTCACAGTTGCACACGCATTAAGTGCAAACGCAACTAAAACAGAAAACAAAATAAAATAAATTTTTTTCAGCATATTAAAAAAGCCTTTATAAGATTTTTCCTTATTATACCTATTTAAATGTTTGGATTATTAGATTGTAGGTTAGTTTCAATTGCTTTTAGAATTTTTAATTGTTTCTTCTATAAAGTCTACTAAATTATCGATAGGAATCTGCTGGGCTTCTTTATCTGTGCGGCCTTTATATTCGATCATTCCGTCGTCTAAGCCGCGATCACTTACAACTATTCGGTGCGGAATGCCAATTAGTTCATGATCTTTAAACATTAGTCCTACACGAAGATCGCGGTCATCAAAAAATATTTCAATAGCTCTTTGTTTTATGTCTTCATACAAGCGTTCACAAGTTTTTTTCACTTGGGTAGATTTTTTCATATTGATTGGAATTAATGAGATTTCAAAAGGTGCAATGGCTTGTGGCCAAATAATTCCATATTCATCAAAATTTTGTTCAATCGCAGCAGCGACTACACGAGTCACTCCGATACCGTAACAACCCATGGTAAGAATTTGCTCTTTACTGTCATCACCTAGCACACTGGCTTTAAGGGCTTGGCTATACTTATCGCCTAGCTGAAATATATGTCCTACTTCAATTCCGCGTTTAATCAGCACTGTACCTTTGCCATCTGGGCTTGGATCACCTTCAATTATTTTTCGAATATCGACACTGTTGGTTTCATCAAATTTTTCAAAGTCTCGCTTCCAATCTACGCCTTTCATATGGAAGCCATCTTCATTTGCACCACAAACAAAATCATTTAATGTTGATGCAGCATGATCTATCAGTACAGGACAATTTAGTTTTAAGGGTCCAATAGAACCTGGTTTGCATCCTAATTGTTTTTGTATTTCTGTCTCACTGGCAAATTCGATAGGGTCTGCAACAGCGGGTAATTTTTGTGCTTTTATAGCATTCAGTTCATGGTCACCACGTATCACAAGAGCTACTAGTGGACTACTGCTTCCTTTAACTACGAGTGTCTTGGCAACTTGATCCGCTTTTACTTTTAAAAATTTGCAAACATCTTCGATACTGTGTTGATTAGGTGTGGCTATTTTTTCTAAGTCAGATCGAGATTGTGTATCAGATATATTGTCAGATTTGTATACGGGAGCGAGTTCTACATTTGCCGCATAATCGCTCTGAGTAGAAAAGGCAATTGCATCTTCGCCTGATTCCGCTAATACATGAAATTCATGCGATGCATTACCTCCAATACTGCCGGTATCCGCTTCTACTGCACGAAACTCAAGCCCTAGACGTGTGAAAATATTTTGATAAGTCGTAAACATTACTTGATAAGTACGTTCCAAACATTTTTTATTTAAGTGGAATGAGTAAGCATCCTTCATGCTAAATTCACGAGCTCTCATCACACCAAAGCGTGGGCGAATTTCATCACGAAATTTGGTTTGTATTTGATAAAAATTAACCGGTAGTTGTTTATAGCTACGAATTTCTTTGCGAACAAAGTCTGTGATTACTTCTTCATGAGTCGGGCCATAGCAAAATTCACGATCATGGCGATCATGTATGCGTAATAATTCGGGTCCATATTGATCCCACCGTTCTGATTCTTGCCATAACTCAGCAGGTTGTATAGAGGGCATTAAAACTTCTATTGCACCGGACTTATTCATCTCTTCACGAATAATATTTTCAACTTTTCGTAAAGTGCGCAGGCCCATAGGCATCCATGTGTATAACCCAGCTGCCAAGCGACGGATCATGCCAGCACGTAACATCAGTTGGTGGCTGATCACTTCTGCATCGGCTGGAGATTCTTTAAGAGTAGATAAAAAGAACTGACTTACGCGCATAAAGATATATAGATTGAGTCAATCAGAATTATTAGTTATTCAAGCTACATAGTAACAAGAAGTCACCACGATCCATATCATGGAGAAAATATAAACAGGGATAATTCAGCTAGCAGAATCTAGCTGCAGAATTCTTTGACTTGTTCTTCAGTCTCTTCAATTTTAGCTTGGCGTTCTTCTTCGCTCAGCTTGCGGTATACATCACCGTCTTTAACTGTCACTTGGCCACGGCTGGTGAGGGATTCCATGTTTTTAGTGGCAATTGCACAGTTTTCAGCTTTGATTTTATTGCTCTCTTCTAAAACTTCTTTGTCCAATTCTTTTTGTTTGCGTTGCTCACGTCGCTCTTCAAATGTACTACCAGAGCTGCTTGAACCAGAATTTGCAGTGGCGACAGAAGTTTTACCAATCTCTTCTTCAAAGACCACCTCAAAGGGTACCCCTGGTGCAGGAGGAGTTTGGCTATATATGATTCGACCTTCCTCTGTCCACTTATACACAGGTCCAGCATGAGCAGCTGCCAATAATAAGAAGGTGAAGCAAATCGTAAATAGTGTTTTAGCAATCATCAGTGGTGAAAATCATGTGTCTTTGAACGTATACAGTCTAGCAAAATAAGCCAAATTATGGGGATTTCTGGATTTAAGAAAGGCTGGGCGGAGCTATTCGAACGACGAAGCAAGCGATCAAGCAAGGACTTAGATCACACTCTGGTGTACGTAGGTACTTGTTTTATAACCATTGTTAACCCAAATTTTTAATGAAATTTCATGAGACTTCGCATGGGCATCTGGTGCTATACTGGCACCTATAAAAAAAAATAATTAGGCTTCAAAGAGGTCTCCATGGCGGATCGACGATTACAGGTATTTTATACCGTGGCTAAGTTGCTTAGTTTCACGAAGGCAGCAGAAACCCTGCACATGACTCAACCAGCGGTTACTTTTCAGGTACGTCAGCTGGAAGAGCATTTCAACACTCGTTTATTTGATCGTACTCATAATCGCGTCACATTAACTGAAGCGGGCAGAAAATCTTATGAATATGCAGAAGAGATTTTTGAGCTCTATGCTGAAATGGAAAATTCTATTAAAGAGTTAACTGGTGATGTAAGTGGTGTTTTAACGTTGGGAGCAAGCACGACCATTGCAGAGTACATGTTACCGAGTCTACTCAGTGGTTTTACCAAAGAATATCCAGATATACAGCTGCGCCTTAAAGTTTCTAATACCGAGGGAATCGTGTCGATGATTGAAAATAGTATGATCGACTTAGGTATTGTTGAAGGACCTGTTACAAATAAAAATTTGTTAGTTGAAGAATGTCGTAAAGACTCCTTAGTCGTCATTGTTCCTAAGGATCATGAATTAGCAAGTAGAAGTTCTATCAGTATGGATGAGCTAATGCATTACCCATTTATATGTCGTGAAGAAGGTTCGGGTACGCGTGATGTGATTATGGAGTACATGCTAAGCCAGGGATTGGATCGAAATAATTTAAATATTAGTTTAGAACTTGGTAGCCCTGAATCAGTTAAGGGTGCAGTAGAAGCGGGAATGGGTGTTTCAATTGTTTCAAATGTCACAATCGAGAAGGAACTCAAGTTGGATAGCTTATATAAAGTTGATTTGTCTCCTCAACTTGAAAGACCTTTTTCATTCGTGCGTCAAAGACAAAAATTTAGACTGCATGCAATGGAACAGTTGCTTGACTATGCAAGAGGATATTGCAGTCCAAACAATTAAGCGGCTTAATTTCAGCAGGCTTTATGATGGTTAGCAAAATCTGTTTCTAATGCTTTGAAGAATTATTCTTCTATCTGTGTACTCTTAATAGTATTCCTAGATTTAAAAAATGATTGAATACATACGAAATTGGTATCAGCGACACTTCTCTGACCCGCAAGTAGTCATACTCGCATTATTTATCATTGCAGGATTCGCTATCATTTTGCTTGCTGGTGATTTGCTAGCGCCTATATTGGCTAGCATCGTGATTGCTTATGTATTGGATGGAGCAGTCGAAATTTTAAGACGTGGAAAAATCCCTAGATTTTTGGCACTTGGCTTAGTCTTTTCAGCTTTTATTACGTTGTTATTGATTATTATATTTGGGCTTTTGCCTAAGCTTTCGCAGCAATTCACTCAATTCTTTCGAGAACTTCCTAATATGATCTCTCAAGGTCAGAATTTAATAATGCAGTTACCAGAGCGTTATCCAAGCATTGCTCAAATTTTTACTGAAGAACAGATTAATGAACTTATTTGGTCTATTCGATCACAATTAATTTCTGCAGGACATAATTTTATTAGCCAACCTTTGGAATCCGTAGTGGGCTTGCTCACAATAATGGTTTATTTGATTCTAGTACCTTTGCTTGTATTCTTTTTTCTTAAAGATAAAGAAAAGATTTTAAATTGGCTGGAGGGATTTTTGCCTTCAAATCGTGAGCTAACAAATGAAGTTTGGTTTGATGTAAACCAAAAAATTGCAAGCTATATACGCGGTAAGTTCATTGAAATATTTTTGATCTGGTCAGTCACTTATGTAACGTTTGTATTCCTTGGATTAGAGTACGCTATGCTGCTCTCCTTTTTGGTGGGAATTTCCGTAATCATTCCATATGTAGGTGCAGCAGTTGTCACCATTCCTATTGCATTTGTCGCATATTTCCAATGGGGCTTTAGTGCTGAGTTCGCTTATCTGCTAATTGCTTACACGGTCATACAATTTTTAGATGGCAATATTCTGGTTCCCTTACTGTTTTCTGAAGTTGTTAATTTGCATCCGGTAGCAATCATTGCAGCCGTACTTGTCTTTGGAGGTATTTGGGGATTATGGGGTGTGTTTTTTGCAATTCCCCTTGCAACATTAATAAATGCTGTAATTAAAGCATGGCCTACAAAAAAGAGTTCTGAAGAAATTCAATCAGATGAAACGCAGTCCGCTAAACCTGCTTAAATTTGTTTGTATTAAGATCTATAACAAAACCTGAAACTCACTTAAAAAGCAGATATTTTTATTTGATACAAGTTTCTTATTTATCGTATCGGTTAAGTTGATATCATTATTTTAATGGGTGTTAAGCTGCCAGATTTCTTGTAATACTATGATTTCATTTGTAATATCGCTCGCTGCATCAATCAACCAACTTATCGAGGTAGCCTGTGTTCCGAGGTAGCATGGTCGCGATGGCGACACCCATGCATGAAGACGGTGCGGTCGACTACGACGCATTGGCTAAATATATAGAGTTTCATATTGAACATGAAACGGATGCTTTAGTGCCCGCCGGTACGACCGGTGAATCTGCAACACTGGACCATGCTGAGCATTGTGAAGTAATAAAATTTGTTGTGGATCAAGTGAAAAGACGTGTTCCGGTAATTGCAGGTACAGGTGCAAATTCTACTCAAGAGGCAATCGATTTAACTCAGTGTGCGAAAGATGCGGGAGCCGATGCTTGTTTATTAGTATCACCTTACTATAACAAGCCAACTCAAGAGGGTTTAGTGCTGCATCATCAAGCCATAGCTAAAGCTGTGGCAATACCTCAAATTCTTTATAACGTGCCTGGGCGTACTGCTTGTGATTTGTTGCCAGAAACTGCAATTCGTCTTTCTAAAGTAGATAATATTGTGGGTATTAAAGAAGCAACTGGTGAAATCAATCGATGTACACAAATCTTAGATGGTAGTCCTGATGGTTTTATGCTGATTAGTGGGGATGACGATTCAGCAATGGAGTTTTTATTATCAGGAGGTTGTGGAGTGATCACCGTTACAGGAAACGTAGCCCCTAAATTATTTCATGATATGTGCATGGCATGTCTCGATGGTGATCGACACAAAGCACAAGAGATAAATGCTAAATTAGAAAAGTTGAACAAGGACTTATTTGTTGAGTCTAATCCTATACCGGTTAAATGGTGTTTAACCGAAATGGGCTTATTTCCCTCAGGCGTGCGTTTACCTATGACCACTTTATCTGCTCAGTATCATGACACCTTACGGCAAGCACTATCGGCTGCTGGTTCAATATAAATATATAAGGATCATAAATTAGTGCGAAAAATTTACATCATTTGCATTTTATTTTCTTTACTACAAATTAATGCGTGTGGATTTTTACAGCTTGGCTCGGACTATGCTGATGCTGGTTCCACCAACCCATTAGAAGCTCCACCTGATTTAGTTACACCACAGTGGGAAGATAGTTTAGAAATACCTAAAACTGCAAATGATCGCGTGAGCGCATTAGAGACTCAAGGGCCAGCATTAGGTGCAGCAGTATTGCCCGAATTTGTTGATGTGCGCGTACGTCGTGAAGGACCTACAACTTGGTTAGAAGTAGATAGCGATCCTGTTTCTCTATGGCCGGCAATTCGAAGCTTTTGGCAAGATCAAGGTTATCCAATTGGTGCTGATGAACCTTTGTTGGGTTATATCGAAACGGAATGGAAGCAACATACAGATCGTTCATTTAGTAGTGAGACCAATCAAGAAAGTTATGATGTAATTGGTGAAAAATTTCGAACCCGTCTTGAGCGTCAACCCAATGCGGTTACGAATATTTTCTTAACTCATCGTGGTGCTGAAGTTGCAGCCATAAATAAGCAAAATCAAATTTTATGGAAACCACAAGCACCTAATGGTGAGCGCGAAACTGAAATGATGATCCGCTTAATGGAGTTTTTGGGTAATACAAGACTAGAAGCACAACAGAAACTCGCTGGAGCTGACGCACAGTTTTTGTATCTTGATATTAAAGATATCGGTGGCGTACCTGTACTTGTTGTTGGTGATATTTATTCACGTGTTTGGCGACGTACCGGGGTAGCGTTAGATCGTTCTGGTTTAGTGGTTGAAGATCATGATCGCAATAAAGGCGTTTACTTTGTTGCAGTTGATCTTGCGCCTGTGGGTGTGCCAGTTGAGGAAGCAAACACAGAGAAAGTGTTTTATGAAATCCACTTATTGGGTCAAGGAAAGCAGACATTAATTACTGCACATCAAGTCGATCAAGAAGAAGGTGTAATCACTCCAGAAACAGCAAGGCAGTTGTTGAAGCGGGTGGTGGCTGCGTATCCTGGGAGTTATCCAAATTCCTAGATGAATGAAGCCCTGAATTAGCTTTATGCTTCGTTAAATTAATTTTTCAAAATACTCATTTACGAATTTGTAAACTCCGTTTTTTAAAAATTAATTTGTCTTGCCTAAAACTAATTCAGAACTTCTTTGTATTCATTTAAGTCTTTTAAACTTATATATGCCTGATCTCCATACATGGCCTTAGAAGCGATTAGTTGCTAAGAAGTTTGTTTTGTTTTTTCTTCTGTAAATTCTTTAATTGATTTCAATATAGATTCAGCATCTAAACCTGCTTCTTCTAGTAGTTCCTCGCGTGATGCGTGATTTTGGTATGCATCAGGTAAGCCTAGGTTTTTAATTTTCACAGTTTTATTTTTAGCTAATACTTCATTCACCGTACTTCCAGCACCCCCGGCAATAACATTATCTTCAACAGTAATGAGATACTTGTGTTGCTGGGCAATTTTTTTGACAAGTGCATTATCAATTGGCTTAACGAAACGCATATTCACCACCGTAGCATTAAGTTTTTCACCAGCCTGTAATGCGTCATATACCGGACTGCCGAAAACTAATATCGCAATATCTTTTCCTTCGCGTAAGACTTTTGCTTTTCCAATTTCAATTTCTCGCATATCTGGAGAAACAGGAGCGCCAGGTCCACTACCACGCGGATAACGCACTGCTGTTGGGCAATCTTGCAGATGTGCGGTGTACAGCATGCGTCGAGTTTCATTTTCATCCGCTGGGGTCATGACAATCATATTGGGTATGCAACGAAGGTAAGTTAAGTCAAAACTTCCTGCATGAGTTTGACCGTCTGGTCCCACTACACCGGCACGATCGATTGCAAACACAACAGGTAAGTTTTGCACTGCTACATCATGAATCAGTTGGTCATAAGCACGTTGTAAAAAGGTCGAATAAATTGCTACTACTGGTTTTAATTTTTCACATGCCATACCAGCAGCAAGGGTTACTGCGTGTTGCTCGGCAATTGCAACATCAAAATAACGATCAGGGAATTTTTTTGAAAACTCCACTAAACCAGAACCTTCACGCATAGCAGGGGTTATGGCCATTACCCGTTCATCTTGTTCAGCAATATCGCAAATCCAATCGCTAAATACTTTTGTATAAGTTGTTTTGGGTTTTTTGTTTGATTTTACGACTCCAACACTAGGGTCGAATGAAGGTACAGCATGATAACCAACGGGGTCTGATTCAGCTTTTTCATAACCTTTACCTTTGCGTGTAACGATATGCAAGAGGCGTGGGCCTTGTAAGCGTTTTAAGTTTTGCAGTGTTTTCACTAAGCCTGAAACATCATGACCATCAACCGGGCCAAAATAATTTACACCCATTTCCTCAAACAATGTTCCAGGTGCAATCATGCCTTTAATATGTTCTTCAGTGCGTTTAGCTAACTCATGCATAGGAGGAATTGGCTCTAATAATTTTTTGCTACCTTCACGCATAGTTGAAAAGACACGTCCCGATAACATGCGTGTTAAATAATTTGTCATCGCACCAACATTCGGTGAAATAGACATTTCATTATCATTTAAAATAACAAGTAAGTCGGCTCGGCAAGCACCTAAATGATTTAGCGCTTCATAAGCCAATCCTGCTGTAAGTCCACCATCACCTATTATTGCTACTACTTTTCGTTTGTCAGTATGTTGACTTGCAATCGCCATGCCGAGTGCTGCACTGATCGAGGTACTGGAATGACCAACGCCAAAATGATCATACTCACTCTCACTACGTTTAGGGAATGGAGCTAATCCGCCCTTGGTGCGAATAGTAGTAATTTGATTTTTACGCCCGGTAAGAATTTTATGTGGATAACATTGATGACCGACATCCCAAACAATACGGTCGTGAGGTGTATTAAAAACATAATGTAATGCTGTGGTTATTTCTATTGCGCCAAGCCCCGCTGCAAAGTGTCCTCCACTGGTAGCTACAGAATCTAATAAATAAGACCTTAATTCTTGCGCAACTGCAGGCAGTTGTTTGGCATCAAGCGCTCGCAAATCCGCAGGGAAAGTGATGTTATCTAGTAAAGGATATGACTGGCTCATATTGAGGAATATATTTAAATTTATGAATCGCGCGTTACCATGTACTCGCTTATCGCACGTAAATTTTGAGCACGTTCATCCAATTCTTTAATTTCTTCTAGTGCTTGTTGTAATAAATTATTAGCGCTAAGTTCAGCTTGTGCTATTCCCACAATGCTAGGGTAGGTGGGTTTATTTTGTGCAGCATCTGAACCTTGTGGCTTACCTAACGTTACCGTGTCTGATTGAATATCTAAAATATCATCACGTATTTGAAAGGCGAGTCCAACTTTTTCCGAAAAATGCGCAAAATGTGCATACATTTCAGGGTCATTTATATCACTAGCCACTACGGCCATTAAAACACTCGTTTGTATTAATGCTGCAGTTTTCAAGGTGTGCATATTCGTAATTTGTGATTCATTTAATTGCTTATTGACGGAAGCCAAGTCAATTGCTTGACCACCTGCCATACCTAAAGAGCCAGAAGATTTTGCAAGTAGCTGAATCATTTTGACACGTTGATCATCTGTAATTTCTGCATTTGCAAGAATGCTAAATGCAAGTGCTTGGATTGCATCTCCCGCAAGAATAGCGGTCGCTTCAGTAAATGCTTTATGACAAGTCGGGCGGCCACGACGTAAATCATCATTATCCATGGCGGGTAAATCGTCATGGATCAGAGAATAACTATGCATTAGCTCTACGGCGCAGGCTGCACAGTCTAAATTGGTTAAGTTACAGCTAAGGGCTTCACCTGTTGCATACACTAGGGCAGGCCGGATTCGTTTACCGCCGCCTAACACCGAGTAACGCATAGCTTGATGCAGCGTCTTAGGTGAGTCAGTATCTTTTGGTAATTCAATTTCTAGCTGCTGATTGACGCGATTAGCATATAGATTAATTAAATCTTCTACGCATAATTGCTCAGCAATAGCTGCACCGATCATTTCATTCGTCTTTAGGATTTTCATTGCTGTCGAAATCCTTTTCTACCCAATCTTTATTTTCTTTATTAAGCACTGAAATTTTTTGTTCAGCAGTTTGTAAAGCTTGGCGACACTCTCGTGTTAGCTTTACACCTTGTTCAAAGTTTTTCAGAGAATCTTCTAATGACAAATCGCCTTTTTCTAACTTATCAACCAAAGTTTCAAGTTCTTTTAAAGATTTTTCAAAATCAATAGTTTTAGCAGTTGGTTTACGTGCCACAATAATTCCTATATTTTTAATGAATCACTTATTTTGATATCTCGGTGATAGGTCTAGTTGACATGCTTTTAGACCTGTTCTAAAGTTCCATAAAGTTTAGACTAAGTCTAAATCAGAATAAAATCGGCAAATTCATCATGTCTTTGCTGTAATCATAATAGCTGGAGGTAGCGATAATGTCTCTAAAAGGCAGTAAAACAGAAGAAAATCTAAAAGCCGCATTTGCGGGCGAATCACAGGCGAATCGTCGATATTTATATTTTGCAGCTAAGGCTGACGTAGAAGGTTACAACGATGTGTCCGCTGTATTTCGCTCAACTGCGGAAGGGGAAACGGGTCATGCTCATGGACATCTGGAATATCTAGAAGAATGTGGTGATCCTGCTACTGGATTACCCATTGGTGGAACTAGTGATAATTTAAAAGCCGCAATCGCTGGCGAAACTCACGAATATACCGATATGTATCCAGGCATGGCAAAAACCGCTCGTGAAGAAAGTTTTGATGAGGTTGCAGATTGGTTTGAAACACTTGCTAAAGCTGAGCGTTCCCATGCAAACCGTTTCCAAAAAGCATTAGATACTTTAGATTAAGTTAGATTTAACAACACTTAATTGTCGATAAGATTTTGCAGAGTACAAACCGTAATTATGCGGTTTGTACAATGCAGAAGTTTTCAAAAACACAACAGGATTTTTTATGAGAGAGGGTAGCTTAGAAGCACCTACAAGACATCCTATTGATTGGCAAGATCCAAAGTTTTATGACGAAGAGGATCTCAATGCAGAATTAGAACGTGTTTATGATATTTGTCATGGATGCAGACGCTGTGTAAGTCTGTGTAATTCTTTTCCAACATTATTTGATTTAGTGGATGAATCCGACACCATGGAAGTAGATGGTGTTGCAAAAGAAGATTACATCAAAGTAGTTGATCATTGTTATTTATGTGATCTCTGTTTTTTAACTAAATGTCCTTATGTGCCGCCACATGAATGGAATGTGGATTTCCCGCATTTAATGCTACGTGCAAAAGCTATCAAGTTTAAAAAGCAGGGAGCGTCTAAGCGAGACAACATGTTGAGCAACACTGACAAAAACGGCAGGTTCTATGGAATTCCTGTTGTTGCACAAACGGTCAATGCTGTGAATAAAAATACCATTGCACGTAAACAAATTAAAAAGTCACTAGGTATTCACCCTGATGCATACTTGCCTGGCTATGTAAGTAAACCTGCAAAAAAGCAGTTCGCTAAACATCAATCTACCGTAAGTCCAACTGCTGTGGGCAGCACTACAGGCAAAGTTGCTATTTATACAACCTGTTATGGGAATCATAATGAACCAGAGCTGGTGGAAGGACTCATCAAAATTTTTGAGCACAATAACATTGCAGCCAAAATTATCACTCAAGATAAGTGTTGTAGTATGCCTAAATTAGAATTAGGGGATTTAGCTTCCGTTGCTGCAAACAAAGAACACAATATTCCCATATTATTAGATGTGATCCACGACGGCTGGGATATTATCGCTCCTGTTCCTTCTTGCGTGTTGATGTTTAAACAAGAATTACCTTTGATGTTTCCCGAAGATGAAGCCTTAAAGAAAGTGCAACAATCAATTTTTGATCCGTTTGAATATCTAGCGCTACGTCACAAAGAAGAGCTGCTCAATACAGAATTTAAAACCTCACTTGGAAAAGTTTCCTATCACGCTCCGTGCCACTTACGTGTACAAAATATGGGAAATAAAACACGCGATATTTTGAGCTTAGTGCCAGATACTGAAATTGAGCTCATTGAACGATGTGCTGGGCATGACGGCACCTATGCGGTTAAGGAAGAATTTCATGAGGTGTCAATGAAAATTGCAAGGCCGGTGGTAAATAAAATTAAGAAAAATGAACCCGACTATTTTTCTAGTGATTGCCCTTTAGCAGGCCATCATCTAGCAAATGGTATCGATAAAAATCAATCTTCACCAACCCATCCTATATCGTTGCTAAAAATTGCTTACGGACTATAAATCCAAAAATGGAAAAACTCACACGACAAGACTTACATTCTTTGGAAGACTATTCTGCTATGCGTGATGAATTTCGTGCACAAGTGATTCAACATAAAAAAAATAGAGTGTTACAAGTGGGTCCTAATGTCACTATGCATTTTGAAGATCGTCTTGTAATGCATTACCAAATTCAAGAAATGTTGCGTGCAGAAAAAATATTTGAAAGTGATGGCATACAGGAAGAATTAGATGCCTATAATCCAATGATTCCAGATGGTAGTAACTGGAAAGTCACCTTTATGATCGAGTTCCCTGATCCTGAAGAGCGTGCTGTGCGTTTAAAAGAGCTGTTAGGAATTGAAGATACTACTTATGTACAAGTATCAGGATATGAAAAAGTACATCCAATTTCAGATGAAGACTTACCACGTGAAACGGCAGAAAAAACTTCATCAGTACATTTCATGCGTTTTGAATTAACATCTGAGATGGTAAGTGCTTTGAAAGACGGCGCAGCAATAAGTGCAGGGATTGACCATCCTAAATATCAGCATGCGATTGAAGCTTTACCGATTTCAATGAGAGATTCTTTAGTTGCTGATTTGGATTAATTGATGAGTGCGTGGAAGCGCAAATTTAATATTCTAGCTTTTGTTTTAGTAGGTATTGCACGAAGCTAATTCGAGATTGCCTGTTTTTCCTCACTTTATGATGTTCACACCATTTCGCATAATCTTTAGCTTTAACCTTTACGCGTTCAAAAGGTTTGCTGCGACGAAGTAAGGCGAGGGTGGCTTTATCTGCGTTACTTAACCATTGTTGATATGTGTTATGTAGTGTTTCAGGATCCTCACAAATCTTTTTTATTTTTTTCCACTCATTTTCATCGTACCAAGGAATAGCGATTACACTTAATTCAGATGTTTCTGAATAGCGATTAATTTTACGAAAAGTGACCCATGGCATGCCTATTGTATCTGCCATTCTCTTAATCGTAGAGTCGCCTTGGAAAAACTTCATATATTCTTTTATCTGCTTGAGTAGTATTAGCTTAAGCAAAAAAGATTAGAAGATATGTTTTGACCAGATATAAGGAATACTAAAGAGGTTTAAAATGAGCTTTTCTGATTTAAATTCAAGATAAAAAAATCAACCCAATCGTTAGAAATGGATATCATTTGCGAATATTCACACGTTTAGGTAATTCGTCGAACTCAATCTGCTCTTCACCATTGTAGACAAGAAAGGCTTTGCCTTTTGCGCGGGCGATCATAACGATGCCTAAGTCTCGTGCCAGTTCTAAGCCCATATTCGTAACACCGGATCGTGAAAGTAAAACGGGGATGCCCATGTTGGCAGATTTCATCACCATTTCTGAAGTTAAACGTCCAGTGGTGTAAAAAATTTTGTCATCGCCTTGCTGGTGTTCCAGCCACATCCAACCTGAAATGGCATCTGCAGCATTATGTCGACCCACATCTTCAACGAATTTTAAAATTTCAGTGTCTTTGCATAAGGCACAACCATGTACCGCACCGGCTTTTTTATAAATATCATTAAATTTGGTGATTGCAGCCAGTAATTCATAAATTTTAGATTGTTTTAGTGAAACCTTTGGAAGTTTTTCATCATAAAGCTTATCTAATGTGCAACTGAATACAGTACCTTGTCCACAACCAGAAGTTACCGTGCGTTTACTGAGCTTTTCTTCCCAATCAGTAA
Source organism: Gammaproteobacteria bacterium (assembly GCA_965243395.1). Classification (GTDB taxonomy): domain Bacteria; phylum Pseudomonadota; class Gammaproteobacteria; order UBA4575; family UBA4575; genus JABDMD01. Next base: position 1,019,761 of record CBDEUS010000002.1, read on the forward strand.
TTTCTTTTTCAGGCATCAGATTTACATCAACACGTTCTTTGTTCCAATCCACACTTACCGATTCAATATCTGTAATGTTTTCTAGCAAGCGTTGATTACGTAAATAACCCAGTGCCAATTCTTCAGGGTGTGTGCCGAGCGTCATTAAAGTAACAATTTCTCGATCGTTCACTTTCAAAGTTAATGGTGATTCTCCGGCTACATGCACTTCTTTATTTTCACCAAATTGATTTATGGCATTTACTGCATGTGTGGGCGATAAGCCCTGTTGTGAAAGTTTGGGTCGATAGACTTTATCCATGGCTACAATACCTTATCAATGGCCTCTTTGAGTTTATCGACTGCTATAATTTCTAGTCCTGATATTTTTTCTTTAGGTTTATTTGCTCTTGGAATAATGGCTTTTTTGAAACCATGTTCTTTGGCTTCTTTTAAACGCGATATTCCATTGAACACCGGTCGTATTTCACCCGTTAAACCCACTTCACCAAATGTAATTAAATTCCGATCTAGTGGTTGGTCTCTGAAACTGGAATATGCTGCAAGCAACACAGCTAAATCTGCACCGGTTTCTTTTAATGACATACCTCCCACAATATTTACAAATACATCTTTATCATAAATCGCGATACCGGCATGACGATGTAAAATTGCAAGAAGCATTGTTAAGCGATTTTGTTCAATTCCAAGTGTAACTCTTCTTGCATGCCCGCTTGGATTGTCATCTACGAGTGATTGTACTTCTAATAATAGTGGTCGGGTGGCTTCACAGGTAACGGTAATTACGCTCCCAGGTGTATGTTCATTGCGTTGTGACAAAAAGATTGCAGAAGGATTTTTGACTCCCTTGAGCCCAGTATCTTGCATGGCAAATACTCCGAGCTCATTTACTGCACCAAAACGATTTTTGACTGCACGTAATACTCGGTAACGCCCCCCTTCATCGCCTTCAAAATATAGAACTGTATCTACAACATGTTCTAAAACACGTGGTCCCGCGATAGCCCCATCTTTGGTTACATGACCCACAACAAAAACTGTGGTGTTAGTCTGTTTTGCGAATTGAGTGATTTGACTGGCACATTCGCGAACTTGTGAAACTGAGCCTGCAGCAGAAGGAGTTTTCTCGGATGATAAAGTCTGAATCGAGTCTATTACCATAATATTGGGTTTTTCCCGCATGGCATGGGCAAGGATTTCTTCTAAATTATTAGACGCGATGACTCTAAGCGTTGAATCTTTATAGCCTAGTCGTTCTGCACGAAGCGCCACTTGTTGTAATGACTCTTCACCCGTTACATATAATGCGCGTTCATGATCAAGTGAGCTCAAAACTTGTAGCAGCAAAGTTGATTTTCCGATTCCAGGATTACCACCGACTAAAATAACTGAGCCGGGCACAATTCCTCCGCCCAGCACACGATCTAATTCTGTAAGAGGTGTTTTTATTCGGTCATGGGTTTCACAAGTAATTTCGTTAATGCTTTGTACTTCATTTTCTGCACCTGCAAGTGCAAAAGATCCAGCTTTTTGTTTTTGAAAAACAGCAGCTTGTTTTTCTATTGAATTCCATGCACCACACTCGGAACATTGGCCCATCCATTTTGAGAAAAGGGCTGCACATTCTGTACACACATAGCTGAGTTCTTTTGCCATGTGGTTTATTGTACTAGATGGATTAGCTTGCTTGCGTGACTCGAATGGGAGAGCTGGATAAATTTAAGCTACTTGCTCATGCTGAGGAAGGCGAGGACTCATACGAACGGTGCGAACCGCATTATTTTGAATTTGGACCACTTCTATGGGATAGCCATCTATTAATACGCTCGTTCCAGGTTCAGGGATGGATTGAAAGTGTTCCAAAATTAAACCGTTGATTGTTTTTGGGCCATCCACGTGCAATTGCCAGGCGAGTGCCTTATTGATGTCTCGAATATGTGTACCACCGTCTACTACATAAGTGCCATCTTTTTGAGGATGGATTTCTACATCATAAGTTGCGGGGTCATTGGTAAATTCGCCGACTATTTCTTCTAATAAGTCCTCAAGAGTAACCATGCCTTGAATGTCTCCAAACTCATCTACCACCAAACTTAAACGACGTTTATTACCTTGGAATTCAAAGAGTAATTTTTTTAAGTTAGTTCCTTCTGGAATGAAGTATGGTTCACGAATTACTTTTTCTAAATCCTCTCGCTCCAAATCCTTATCAACTATTTTCAAGATGAACTTGCGCAAGTGCAGAAATCCGACAACATTATCAATATTATTGCGGTACACGGGTACTCGTGTATAAGAGATGTTTTTTAATTGTGTAACAATGTCATCCCAATCATCTTCTAAATCGATGCCAATAATTTCATTTTTTGGGATCATGATGTCTTCAGCCGTAATATGTTCAAGATCCAAAACACCTAACAGCATTTTTTGATGCTCAGTTGAAATAGTAGTACCTTCATCGTTAACAGCAGTACGTAGCTCATCGTGAGATAAAGTTGTTAACACACTTTCTTTAACATCCACACCAAATAATCGTAACAAAGAATTAGAAAAGAAATTCGTAACCCATACAAAAGGATATAAAATATCTAACAGTGGTTTATACACCCGCGCTGCGGGCAGCGCTATTTTTTCAGAATGTAGAGCGGCAAGGGTTTTGGGTGTGAGTTCTGCAAAAATCAAGATCGCAAAAATTAAAATAAAAGTTGCAATCGCAATACCGACTTCACCATGAAGGCGATAACCAATGTATGCAGAAAGTTGTGCGATTAGAATGTTGACAACATTATTGCCAAGCAAAATTAATCCGATGAGTCGGTCTGGATTTTTTAAAAGTTTTTGTGCCTGTTTGGCACCTCTGTGACCATCATTTGCTAAATGACGCAGGCGATAACGGTTTAATGCCATTAACGCTGTTTCTGAGCCTGAAAAAAATGCCGAAAATAAAAATAATACAAGCAACACTATAAATAGTGTGCCTATCGAATATTCGTCCAAGGTCGTGTTGACCCTCCGGTAATAAAGATACGGTCATTAACTGCCGCAAAGAGGGATTTGTCAAGAGAGAGGTACGCTATCGATCCTGTGAAGTAGTATTTCCTGGACAAACTTACTGCCTAAGTAGGCCAAAATCAGAAATACAAAACCTCCTAATGTCCAGCGAATGGCCGTTTGTCCGCGCCAACCAAATTTCCAACGTCCCCAAAGTAGAACTGCAAAAAGTATCCAGGCGAGAATGGATAATATGGTTTTATGCGCAATTTGTTGTTCAAACATGTTTTCTAAATATAAAAACCCAGTAAATAACGCTACGGATAACAAGACAAACCCAATGGTGATGGTTTGAAACATAAATTTTTCAGTTTCATGCAGTGGTGGTAAAGCGCGGGTAATACCTTGCAATTCAGCATTGCGTAAATGCCGGTCTTGATTAAGTAATAAGATCGACTGAATAGCCGAGATAGTTAGTACGCTAAATGCGAAAAGTGAAAATAGAATATGAAATTGCAAGCCACGCACATTAGACGTGGAAACATGTATTTCGGGTTTTATGATGGTTAAGACGATTGCCGCAATAATAATAGGCAATAAAAACAAGCCTAAGAATTCTCTTTTTTTACTGACGGATAAAATCAATACTAATGCAGAAATGATGAACAGAACTAATGAAACAGCATTATAAAAGGTAAGGTTCAATCCTTGTGAAGTAAACGTTTGGGGGTATAGGTGCAGTGCATGAACGAGGCAGGCAATAGACCATAGAATCAGCATCAAGCCACGTTTGTCGGGTGTATGGGAATCGGGCACATGATGTGAACGCCATAACAACAACACAAAGGTAAATGCATAAAATGCTATGGCGCCGTACTTAAGTATGCTTGACATAAACAAACAAAATTATTTAATTAGCGATAAATTAAGAGTGTGCAGTACAAGAAATAAATTAAGTATGCAATAGTGTCTTCTATCGTGGGTTTAATTTTTGGCAAAATAACTTAAAGTAAACTGAGATCAGCTAGACATTTCTGCATTACCTGCAATGATAGCATTATTCAGATTGTGATTATCGAATAACCATGAATATACGTGTCCTTGGCTGTAGTGGGGGTATTGGTTCGGGTCATAGAACCACTTCTTTACTGTTAGATGATTCTGTACTGATTGATTGTGGTACAGGTCTTGGCGATCTATCGCTTGATGAAATGTTAAAGATACAGCATGTATTCATTACTCATTGTCATTTAGATCACATCGCTCTCCTCCCTATGTTATTGGATACTTCATACGATCACTTGGTCAATCACCCACTAACTTTGCACTGTAAACAAGAGACCTACGAAATATTGGCAAAACACATTTTTAATTGGGATGTATGGCCAAACTTTTTTGAATTACCCAGTGCTGAGACACCAGTGATTATTTATGAATCTATGCAGCCTGGAGACTGTATTGAATTTGGTGACAAGATTGTAAAAATGGTCGAAGTAAACCATTCCGTTCCAGCAGCTGCTTATGTAATTAATAATGGCACTGGCACGATTGCTTTTACGGGCGACACTTTTACCAATGACACTTTTTGGCAGTCTTTAAATGAAGAGCCGAACATGGATATCGTGATTGTAGAATGTGGTTTTACCAATGAAGAAGAAAATATAGGGCGAGATGCGAAACATTACTATCCTAAGGCATTAGCTGAGGATCTGAAAAAATTGAAGCACCGGCCAGATCTCTATATCACGCATTTACAACCAGGTAGGGAAGAACGGATCATAGAACAACTCAATTCATCCATAACAGAATTTAACATTCATCAACTTTCCAGCGGCCAAATAATTTCGATCTAATTTCGATATAATTTACTCCACTTTTTTTAACGAAGCCCCATGAAGATGGGTGCATTGATATGTTTGACAATTTATCTACTCGCTTATCGAGTACTGTTCAAAAGTTACGTGGCCAAGCGCGCCTTAGTGAAGAAAATATTCAGGAAACGTTGCGCGAAGTACGCATGGCATTGCTAGAAGCAGATGTCGCGTTACCTGTTGTTAAAGATTTCATCGCAAATGTAAAAGAAAAAGCCTTAGGGCAAGAAGTGCTTACAAGCCTGTCACCCGGGCAGGCCTTCATCAAAATTGTAAATGATGAACTTGTGCACTTGATGGGCGATGCCAATGAATCGCTTACCTTAGCGGCCCAACCACCTGTAGTGATATTGATTGCCGGTCTACAAGGGGCAGGTAAAACCACCAGTATCGGAAAACTTTCAAGATTTTTAACCGAAAAACAAAAGAAAAGCGTTGCAGTAGTCAGTTGCGACATCTATCGACCTGCAGCGATCCAACAGCTACAAACCCTGGCCAAAGAAGTGGGTGTTGATTTCATTTCCAGTGAAACCAATCAGGCGCCAATCGATATTGCTAACCGTGCTGTGGATTATGCAAAAACACAATTTAAAGATGTGTTGATCATCGATACAGCGGGGCGTTTGCATGTTGATGAAGAAATGATGCAAGAAATTATTTCATTGCACCAAGTTGTTCAGCCTGCAGAGACCTTATTTGTTGTAGATAGTATGAGTGGTCAAGATGCGGCGAACTCTGCTAAGGCATTTAATGAAGCATTACCGCTTACAGGTGTGATACTGACTAAGACAGATGGTGATGCACGTGGAGGTGCGGCGTTATCGGTACGTCATATTACTGGCAAACCGATAAAATTCTTAGGTACAGGAGAAAAAACTACTGCTTTAGAACCTTTCCATCCTGATCGCGTGGCATCTCGAATACTGGGAATGGGTGACGTAGTCAGTTTGGTAGAAGAAGTTGAACAAAAGGTTGATAAAGATAAAGCGCAAAAGCTAGCGAGGAAAATTAAAAAAGGTAAAAGCTTTAATATGCTTGATCTAAAAAGTCAGTTAGAGCAGATGATGAATATGGGTGGCTTGGCTGGAATTATGGATAAAATTCCTGGTGCTGCGGGGATGCCGAAAAATGTTCCTGGCATGGGGGATGACAAAGCGATTCATCAAATGATTGCAATTATTAATTCCATGACACCACACGAGCGTCGCTTTCCGGATGTGATTAAAAATACACGAAAACGACGTATTGCGGCAGGCTCAGGTACACAGGTACAGGATGTGAATCGACTTCTCAAACAGCATTTGCAAATGAAAAAAATGATGAAGAAATTCTCGAAGAAGGGTGGTATGCAGAGAATGATGCAGGGACTGAAGGGTGGTGGCTTACCGCCTGGATTAGGCTAAGTCTCTAATTTCCTAGATGCATATCTCTTTATCCCTTGCTGAGAACGCTATGCCAGCTTTATTTTTAAGTAAATTTACGTACAATGCCCAGCTCGATTTTAGCTATTCATTTAAAAGTATTAGAAATATATGGTCACCATTCGATTAGCCAGAGGCGGAGCCAAAAAACGCCCTTTCTACCACATAGTTGTAACGGATTCTCGTAAGCGACGTGACAGTAGCTACATTGAGCGTATCGGATACTACAATCCTCGCGCTACCGGTGAGGAAGTAAGACTGAATATTGAAATGGATCGGTTTGATCACTGGTGTGGGCATGGTGCTCAACCTTCCGAACGTGTTGCATCACTTGTTAAGCAGCACCAAAAACAAGCTGCCTGATTAGACTAAGCTCTTGCCCAAGCTTGGGCCAAAATCTTGGTTCAAGATTCCTACATCCAAGTTGGCCAAATACAAGGCGTATTTGGCATCAAAGGTTGGTTAAAAATTTTTTCTCATTGTCGGCCTAAAGAACAAATTTTCGAGTATCTCAATTGGCAATTACGTGCACCAAAAGGTGTGGATACGTATGAGTTACAGGGAGGCAAGCCACATGGTAATGGCCTGATTGCTAAGCTTAAGTATGTAGATGATCGTACTCATGCAGAAACACTAAAAGGTGCAGAAATTTGGGTCGCTAAATCAGAATTGTCTGAGCTCGAAGATGACGAGCACTATTGGTATGAGTTGGAAGGCTTAAAAGTAATAAATGAAGCAGGCGAATACTTAGGCGATGTAAAAAAATTACTGGAAACAGGAGCCAATGATGTATTGGTTGTCACAAATGAAACAGGTCAGCCAGAAATTCTAATACCTTATATTAAAGATCAAGTGATTAAGGGCGTAGACTTAGAAAAAAATACCATAACGGTTGATTGGTTAAGGGACTATTCATTATGAAATTTAGTGTTATTACACTGTTTCCAGAAATGGTTCTTAATTTGTCTCAGTATGGTGTGGTGAGTCGTGCCTTCGAGAAAAAATTAGCGGGTTTGGAAGTCATTAATCCCCGTGATTTTTCTGATGACCCAAATCGTCGAATTGATGATCGTCCTTATGGCGGCGGCCCTGGCATGGTGATGCAATTTGAGCCCTTGCAAAAAGCGATTCGACATGCCCAAGAACAATCCACAAATTCTCGAGTCATTTATTTGTCTGCGCAGGGAAAGCCTTTAGAGCATTCGGATATAAGCCGACTAAGCACTTATGACTCAATCACCTTATTGGCGGGGCGCTATGAAGGTGTTGACGAGCGCATCATAGAAGCGGAGGTAGATGAGGAGATTGCAATTGGAGATATCGTCGTAAGTGGCGGTGAATTGCCTGCAATGATGTTGATCGATGCCTTAATTCGTCATATTCCGGGGGCATTGGGGCATGAGGAATCAGCTCATCAAGATTCCTTTGTTGACGGACTGCTCGATTGCCCTCATTATACGCGCCCGGAAAGTATCCAGGGTCTCAGTGTGCCAAAGGCACTATTGGGGGGTGATCATCAAGCTATACAGAAATGGCGCGAGAAACAGTCACTCGGGCGTACTTTCCAGCGCAGGCCGGACTTACTTGAGAAACTAAATCTCAGTGATGAACAAAAGGCCTTGCTAGAGGAGTATATACAAGAGCAGCTAGATTAAAGTACGTTAAGAATATGTCGAATATTATCCAAGAAATAAACCAACAACAGCTTAAAAAGGATCTGCCTGATTTCAGTCCTGGCGACACGGTAGTGGTGCAGGTAAAAGTAAAAGAAGGTAATCGTGAGCGATTACAGGCCTTTGAAGGAGTTGTAATAGCCAAGCGCAATAGAGGCTTAAATTCAGCCTTTACTGTTAGAAAGCTTTCCCATGGTGAAGGTGTAGAAAGAGTATTTCAAACACATAGTCCATTAATTGACAGTATAAAAGTGAAACGTAAAGGAAATGTGCGTCGCGCTAAACTTTATTATCTACGAGGACGCACTGGTAAGGCCGCAAGAATTAAAGAGAAAATCTAGGTTTCTTACTCAACGAATTCTAATCAAACGCCTCGTTGAACGAGGCGTTTTTGTTTTGGTCTCAAGCTCATCAAATGTCTGATCTTGAAGTTAAAAAAGGTACAATCCTATATATGAAACAAATAATCGTAAATGCACCCATTGGGAAAATAGCAGTTAGTTATGAAGATGAATTTGTAACCGAAGTGAAGCAAGTCGCATCACAGACACGTGCGGTAACAAATAAAGATCCCTTCGCGGTGGAAATTCAAAAACAATTCAAGTCGTATTTTTCAGGAGATCTTTATGAATTTAATTTGCCATTCTTGTTTAAACAGGGAACGGATTATCAGTTAAAAGTTTGGGATCAAATAAGAAAGATCTCATTTGGCAAAACCAAAACGTATGGAGAAATAGCAAAAAAAATTAAGTCCGGTCCTCGAGCAGTGGGCAATGCATGTCGACGTAATCAATTGTTGTTACTGGTTCCTTGTCATCGTGTGGTGAGTGCAACAGGTTTAGGGGGATTTATGGGTGATGCTGATGGGAGTTTAGTTCGCAGAAAACAATGGTTGCTAGATCACGAACAAGCGTAAAACATTTTTATGCATATTCATTATCTAAAGCATGAGTTGCGTTGGTGTTGAGGAAAGATGCACGTTCATTATCTTAAGCATGTTCCTTTTGAAGGTTTGGGCTCTATGGAGGGCATGTTTATAGAGCGAGGCTGTGATCTTTCACGTACCTGTATGTATGAAGACCAATCATTGCCTTCCATTCATGACATTGACGCACTAATTGTTATGGGTGGACCAATGGGAGTGAATGATGATGATAGTTATCCATGGCTTACGTTGGAAAAAGAATTTATTGAATCGGTCATTAAACTAGACGTGCCTGTAATGGGTGTATGTTTAGGTGCACAACTCATTGCAAATGTATTAGGCGCATCGGTTACAAAAAATGTACATGAAGAAATTGGTTGGTTTCCGGTAAGTCGCACTAAAGGACTTATGGACACAAGGGTGGAAAATCTTCCTACACGTTTTGATGCTTTGCATTGGCATGGTGATACTTTTGATATACCCGATGGCGCAAGCAATTTTTTGACAAGTGACGGTTGTGCAAATCAGGGTTTTGCATATGGCGACTCAACTTTAGCACTACAGTTTCATTTAGAAATGTTGCCGAGCAATGTAGAAGCAATCTATCAGGAATGTGGCTCAGCAGATAAGAGCGGGAAGTATATTCACAGCTTGGGTGAAATGCTTGCTCCAGCCGAGAAGTATCAAGAGGCTAATCATGTACTAAAAAATATCCTTGAGACCTTTGTTTTTCAAAAAATGCCCCAATAAACGATAGGAGACCAGTGATGGAAGACAACAGCAGAAAAGATATCCGAGCCTTATTAAAAACCTTTGGTGTGAAAGCAGATGAAGCCATTGTGGGTCATTTGGCTAAGAACCCAGATGTTAAACAGTTATCGCTTAAAGTTACACTTGAGGATTTGACGGATTATGGATCTTCATCTCCAAATGGTGAATTGTCTTTTATAGTGGATGGCGAAATAAACCGCTAATTAACGTTTCGAATAGTTATGAGTACGAAGACAGATAAAAATAATAAAAAAGATGATGCTAAGGAAACTTTGCAGTTTGAAACAGAAGTAGCACAACTTCTACATCTAATGATTCATTCTCTTTATTCGAATAAAGAGATATTTTTGCGAGAGTTAATTTCAAACGCTTCTGATGCTTGTGACAAATTACGCTTTGAGGCGATATCAGACGATTCATTGCTAAGTGATGATTCGGATTTAAAGATTCAAGTAGAGTTTGATAAAGATGATAGAACGGTAACCATTCGTGACAATGGTGTCGGCATGAGCCGTGACGAAGTCGTCAATAATATCGGCACGATTGCAAAATCAGGAACCAAAGAATTTTTATCGCAACTCACGGGCGATCAAAGCAAAGACTCACATTTAATTGGTCAGTTCGGTGTCGGGTTTTATTCTGCTTTTATTGTCGCCGATAAGGTCACGCTAAAAACACTTCGTGCCGGGCTTGAAAAAGATCAAGCCGTTCAATGGGAATCTGAAGGCACAGGTTCATACACTTTGGAAAATATTGAAAAAACAAAGCGTGGCACGGAAGTGACATTACATCTCAAAAAGGATGAAGATGATTTGTTAACGAGTTGGCGATTACGTTCTATTATTACCAAATACTCGGATCATGTGCCTTTGCCCATTGAAATGCGCGAGGAAAATGATAAAGGTGAGGTCACTGCAAAATGGGAAACCATTAATAAAGCTTCTGCCTTATGGGCACGACCTAAAACAGAAATTTCAGAAGACGAATATAAAGAGTTTTATAAACACGTAGGACATGATTTCGTTGATCCATTGCTATGGACGCATAACCGAGTTGAAGGTAAAACAGAATATACATCGCTTTTGTACATTCCTTCTCAAGCCCCGTTTGATTTATTTGATCAAAATCCAAAACATGGTGTAAAGCTCTATGTACAACGTGTCTTTATCATGGATGATGCGGAAAAATTATTACCAAGATATTTGCGTTTTGTTCGCGGTGTAATCGATTCGAATGATTTACCACTCAATATTTCGCGGGAAATTCTGCAAAGCAATAAAGTCATCGACAACATCCGCTCGGGTTCGGTTAAAAAAGTATTAGGTCTTTTAGAAAAGCTTTCAAAAAATGAAACCGATAAATATCAAGAATTTTGGAATGTGTTTGGCAAGGTCTTAAAAGAAGGTCCTGGTGAGGACTTTGCCAACAAAGAAAAAATTGCCAAGTTAATGCGCTTTGCCTCAACACACCAGGAAAGCGACGTACAAAACGTTTCGCTGGATGATTACATAGCACGTATGAAGCCAGAGCAAGAAAAAATTTATTACATCACTGCAGATAACTATGCAGCGGCAAAAAACAGTCCCCACCTGGAAATATTTAAAGATAAAGGTATTGAAGTTTTATTGTTATTTGATCGAGTAGATGAATGGCTCATGAGTCATTTAACCGAGTATGAAGAAAAATCTTTTGCTTCGGTGGCAAAAGGCGAGCTTGATCTAGATAAATTAGGCACTGAAGAAGATAAAGAGAAGCGTAAACAAGCGGAAAAAGATGCCGAGGGATTAGTTAAACGTATTAAAGATGTCCTAGAGGATAAAGTTGAAGATGTTCGAGTTTCTCATCGATTAACTAATTCTCCGGCATGCATCGTTCTAAGTGAGCATGATATGGCGTTGTATATGCAACACCTTATGAAACAAGCCGGGCATGAAATGCCATCCACTAAACCTGTTTTAGAAATTAATCCAACCCATGCTCTAGTAGAAAGAATGGAAAATGAGCAAGCAGAAGATCGTTTTGAAGATTGGGCTAAAATTTTGTTTGATCAGGCGATACTCGCAGAAGGTGGGCAGCTTGAAGATCCTGCAACATTTGTGAATAGATTGAATCAAATGATTAATGAGCTCGCCCAATAAAAATATAAAAGATAAAAAAGCATTCTGGCAAACCAAAACCCTTAAGGAGATGTCCAAAAAAGAATGGGAATCTCTCTGCGATGGTTGTGGAAAGTGCTGCTTAATTAAACTGGAAGATGCAGAGACCAAAGAACTCTTTTATACAGACGTTGCATGCCATCTTCTGGACCACGACACATGTCAATGTAAAGATTACTCCAATCGAAAAAAGTTGGTTGAGGACTGCTTGCAGTTAGAAGCGGATGATGTTGAAGATTTTAAATGGTTACCAGAAAGCTGCGCTTATCGTTTATTGTATGAAGGCAAAGAACTACCTGACTGGCATTATTTAATTTCGGGTGATAAGCAAACAATCCATAGACAGAAAATGTCTGTGCAAAATCGTATTGTGAGTGAAACAGAAGTGATGGAAGTAGCCGAACATATAGTGTACTGGGTTTAGTATTACACTAAATTATACTGGCCAAATATCCATCCTGTCCTTTTATTTTATTTGTGTAGTGCAAATTAAAATCTTCCACAATTGATTTTTGCACAGCTTCTAAGTCTAGTAAATTATCTCTCCATCTTTTCAGCTTGGGGAAATTATTCCAATCTAATAGATTCAATTTTTCATTCATAAAATCTAAACGGATAAGTAAAGGCGCATATGCAGCATCTATGAGTGACAGTTCTTCACCATTAAAAAATGTTGAGTCGTCTAATATATCTTCTACTCTTTGTAAACGAGTCACACATTCACCCATTTGTCCTTTCATGTCTTTTTCGTCTTTATGATTCGCAATTAAAAATAAATCTGCTAAGCAGGTCCCACCATATTCAATCCAGGCTCGATTTTTAGCAAGGGTGAGCGGATCAGATGGTTTGAGTGAACCAGGGGTAACATCGTCAATAAATTCATTTATTACCGCAGACTCGAAAAGAACTTCTTTGTCGTCTACTTTCAAGACCGGTACTTTGCCAAGCGGAGAGATTTCTAAAAACCAGTCTGGCGGATTTAATAAGTCAATGAACGTAATATCAAATTCACAATTTTTGTGGTTAAGTGTGATCACACTACGCTGTACAAAAGGGCAAACATTGAAGCTGATAAGTTCTAGTTTCATGGTAGAAATAGCTAAAATTTGAATCGCTGTATTATACGTAAGAGTTTAAGATATCCCATGTCAGAATCGCAAAAAATTCGTATAGATAAATGGCTTTGGGCCGCACGCTTTTTCAAAACACGTGCACTGGCATCAAAAGCTGTGGATGGAGGAAAGGTGCATGTAAATGGCCAACGTGTGAAGTCTTCGCGACCTATTCAAGTGGGAAATCGTATAGAAATCACACGTGCACAAACGCATTTCGTGATTGAGGTTGTTGCTCTCAGTGAAAAACGAGGTCCAGCAAAAAAAGCTCAACTTTTATATAACGAAACTCAAGATAGTATCGAGCAAAGAGAACATCAGTCACAGCAAAGAAAAATCATGAATGCCAGTTTACCTAGATCGCAAGGCAAGCCGGACAAGCATCAACGCCGCCAGATTCGCAAAGCGAGTGGCAAGTCAAATTAGTAAAAATGAGTAATTAATGGAATTTTCTGAAAAGACGATTAGGTTGGCGTTATTGATTAATTTTGAATGAGATGACAGATTTAGAATCGTTATCTACAGGTTTGCCCATGCTCATGACTCCACTGGTAATAAGAGTCTGTTCGTTTTTTGAGACATGAATTTTTTGACCGTTATCAAATTTAATGTAAGTTCCATTGAAACTATTATCGGCTAAAAAGAATTTACCTTCTTTAAATGTAATTTTGGCATGTGCGCGTGATACAAATTTGCCTTGCACGACAATATCACAGCTTGGATCACGGCCCACTTGGCAACTTTCTTTTTCGCCTGTGACGACATGTTTCTTGCCTTTTAATGAAAGCTCGATTGATGCTTCTGCTTCATTTGCATCAATTGAAGGATCTGGTTCAGGTAGTTCATCTTGAGACGGAATATGAATTTCTGCAGATTCATCCATTTCTGCAATGTCTTCAATTTTGTTATTTGAAACAGCTTCTATATTAGTAGCATCCAAAATTTCATCTTCTAGATCTTTAATAGAAGATACTATATTGGATGAGGCAGGTTCATCGTCTTTAAGGGCTTCTTCCAGTTCCCGTGCCCTAGTATCACTTATGTCAATGGATGTGTTGTTTGGTTGTTGTTTTTTCTCGGCAGCAACAGGAGTAGAAGCTGAACTTTCTTCTTGAGCTTCTTCCTCTTCTACTACATGACGCCGGTCGACTTTTCTACGGCGACTTTTAGTCACCAATACTCCATCACTATCAATGAATGGATAGGTGACTTTACGGCCCCAGCGGCGGCGTTCATTTTTTCTGCGTTCTTTCATGAAATGGGAGAATATACGTATCAACCCCAAAGTATGCGGAAATAGCTAACACTTTGAATAGCTTAAGACTATTCTACAGCCAGGTGGTAGAAACCGGCCGATTAATGTATCCAGAAACCTGCTTGTTTTGGCTGCGTGTAATGGCCAGAGTGACTATGGACAGAAGTAGTGGATTACGTCTTTCTCTACGTATTCGATTGGGGTGCCAAGGCTAATAATGCCACTGCCATGTAGTTCCATTTTTTCACCCATCAGGAACATTTCGCCTTCATCGTTTTTAATATAGGTGCCATTGGTGCTGTGGTCTGTGATATGAAATACACCGTTTTCGAAACTAAATCGTGCATGTTGTCGTGATGTGTAACGATTTTGAATTTTTACAGTGCAAGTTTGTGCACGTCCCACAATGACTTCATCAGTATCAGGAAATAATTCACAAACTTCATCTTTATGCCACAAGAATAGCCGTGTTGCCTCTGTATCTGCGGTGTCAACATCAGATTTAGCATCGTTCTGAATTTCGATGTTATTGATTCTTCGATCAGGAATTCTTCGACGGTCTTCACGAACTAATGTTTGGTCACTATCGAAAAATGGAAATGGGGGGCTGTCGCTGGATTTGCGACGATCTTCAAGAGTTCTTCTTTCGTTAATGAATTCCGTGCCCATATTTAATTGAAGTAAAGTAACTATTTACTCACGTAATTAATTAGTGAGTGCTTAGGTAACACCGCTACAGAATGTTACGTTATGTAATGATCAGTAAAGACTGAGTCAGTTGTGGTGCCCAGATTTTAAACATGGCATATCCATAAGTAGCAAGACCTAAAAATAACCATATTGCGAGTAAAAATATTGGAGAAACTTGTTGCTCCTCGAAGCTGGGAGTACTTGCGTTTTCTACAAGTTGTGTCATTTACATACCTCAAAGACTAGATGTTTGTACTCTAGATGCAAATTTTATCATGATGCTTGTTAAGTTGATATGAAGCTTTTGAAGTTTTTATTGTTTTCAATTGTGAAGTTTTTTGTGTAATTTAGTTGTCGAGTAGCGAATAAATAAACGTCAAAAATTTAGGGTAATAAGCAAAGATTTTAGATTTAGATGTTATGATAACTTAAAGAAAATATTGAATATTTGTATACGAATTATTTCTTACTATGAAGAAAGATTTAGATTCTAAGCTAGCTGATTTGCATCTTTCTTGCTTGACAGAGCAATCAATTGACTCCAGTCAGATATGTGACGGTGCCTTGAAAATTATTTCTCAGCTGCATGCAGCAGGGTTTCAAGCCTATATTGTGGGCGGTGGAGTAAGGGATTTATTGCTGGATTTGCACCCCAAAGATTTTGATATTGCCACCAATGCCACCCCCGAAGATGTGCGTCGTTTATTTGATAACAGCCGAATAATCGGCAGGCGTTTTCGTATAGTTCACGTCTATTTTGAAGGTGGTTTTGTTGAAGTTTCAACGTTTCGTGCAGCAAGTAGAGCCAGTACAAACAAAGAGGGGCGTATTATTGCGGACAATACATTTGGCAGTATTGAAGAAGATGCGTTTCGTCGTGACTTTACGGTTAATGCATTATTTTATGATTCAGAAAATGATCAAATTTTAGATTTAGTTAATGGTATTCAAGACGTAAACGCTAAATTATTACGTGTCATTGGCGATCCTGATTTACGTTTTCGTGAAGATCCAGTACGTATGTTGCGTGCCATCAGATTAGCAACCAAGCTTAATTTTGAAATTGAAGAGAGTGCTAAAGATGCAATTATTCGTTTGGGTTGTTTGCTATCCGAAGTACCCTCGGCACGTTTGTTTGATGAAATGATTAAACTATTTCATGGAGGCCATGCTTTAGAAACTTATAAGGGTTTACGTGAGTATGATTTATTTCGTCATATGTTTCCTCTGACTCAGCAAGTGCTCGAGGAAGAGACAGCTAGTGAGTCATTTACATTTACGAATTTGGTTCGAATCGCGCTGGAGAATACAGATGAACGTATTCTTACTGGAAAATCGGTTACACCTGCATTTCTGTACGCAGTATTTTTATGGGGGCCTATGCGTAAACTAAGCAAACAGCTGGAGCTGGATGGTTTGTCACCACGGGTCGCTCATGATGCTGCTGCAAAAGATACTATTCTTTCGCAATTACCTTATACATCAATTCCAAAACGCTTTTCTTTTTCGATGCGTGATATTTGGAATTTGCAATATCGTTTTTATCGCCGAAGGGGTAAGCAAGTATATAAGTTGTTTGAGCATGATCGGTTTCGTGCGGCCTACGATTTTTTATGCTTACGAGCAAGCGCTGGAGAACCGGTAGATGAACTTTGCGAATGGTGGACGGTTTTTCAAGAAGTGGATGACGCTACACGGCGAAAGATGTTGCGTGCTTCAAAAGAGACTAAAAAATCTAAAGCAAAAATGAAGTCGGGCCGCTATAAAAACAAAACCTATCATTAGGTTTTTAACACTATGCCTTTTAAAGATGCCTACATAGGGTTAGGAAGTAATTTATCTGATCCACATGCTCAGGTTGCTCAAGCACTGCAAGAGCTGAATGATATTGCGGATACCAAGCTTGTAAAAGTTTCAAGTTTTTATATCAGTAAACCCATGGGTCCTTCAGATCAGCCTGATTACATCAATGCAGTGGCTAAAATCAGTACGAGTCTTTCTGCCGAAGAACTGCTAGTAGAATTGCAACGTATTGAAAATAAGCACCAAAGGCAGCGAAATAAGCAACGTTGGGGGCCAAGGACCTTAGATTTAGATATCATCCTATATGGGGATGAACAAATTGATAGTAAGAAGCTACAAATCCCACATTACGGTGTATCTGAACGAGGATTTGTATTAATTCCTTTACAAGAGCTACAGGCGGACCTCATTATTCCTGGCAAGGGCTCAGTTGCTGATCTTATTGAGAAACTGCCGGATTACCATTTAGAAAAGTTAAACCATAATAATGGATAAGCATAATCTTAAATACATAGTCATCGAGGGGCCGATTGGGGTGGGAAAAACCAGTTTGGCGCAACGTTTGGCTGACGAGTTTGGTTCAACATTGTTGCTTGAACATGTTGACGATAATCCTTTTCTTGAACGTTTTTATCAAAATCCGCGCGAAGCCGCGTTGTCTACACAACTTTATTTTTTATTACAACGTACAAAACAGCTTCAAGAATTTAAGCAAGCCGATATTTTTTCGCCAGTGCGTGTGGCCGATTTTCTGATCGAAAAAGATCGTTTGTTTGCGCAAGTAACTTTAAATGCCAGTGAATTTGAACTTTATGAACAAATTTATTCGCATTTAACCATAGACGCACCCGTTCCTGATTTAGTGGTGTATTTACAAGCGCCAGTAGAAATTTTAATTCAGCGTATTCGTAAACGTGGAAGAGGTTATGAACGTTTGATTGAAACGGCATATTTAGAGCAATTGAACGAAGCGTATGCGAAGTTCTTCTATGACTATGAAGAAGCTCCATGTTTAATTGTCAATGCGAGTGATATTGATTTCATTAACAATGATCAAGACTATCAGCAGTTGTTACATGAAATACTCAATACAGAGGCAGGCAAGCGTTATTTTAACCCTTTGCCATTTGCTGGTTAGAAATTCCTAACTTTACCCTGACATTTTTTTAGAATGAGTATTCATAAGCCGCAAAAAAATATTACTCTCACTCGTTTGCATGAGATGAAAGCAAGTAATGAAAAAATTGCTTGTTTAACAGCCTATGACGCCAGTTTTGCCACCATCCTGGATCAAGCAGGTATGGATGTAATCCTCATTGGCGACTCACTCGGCATGGTGGTGCAAGGACAAGACAGTACTGTTTCTGTAACCATGGAAGATATGATTTATCACAGCCAATGTGTAAGTGCAGTAGTAAAGAATGCCTTTGTTATTGCAGATATGCCATTTATGTCTTACACCAACGTTGAGCAAGCATTAGCCAATGCAACGGATCTCATACAACTAGGCGGTGCGCAAATGGTCAAGCTCGAAGCTTCTACTAGACAGGTGAGTATTGTTGAAGAATTAAGTGAGTGTGGAATCCCAATTTGTGCGCATTTAGGTTTGCGTCCTCAGTATATTCATAAATTAGGCGGTTACGCCATGCAAGGCAAGGATGATGCGAGTGCGAAACAGTTGTTTGAAAGCGCTCAAAGCTTGCAAGCTGCAGGTGCTGATATGTTGTTGTTAGAGTGTGTGCCTAAGGCTTTAGCAAAAAAAATTACTCAAGAATCTTCTATACCTGTAATTGGGATAGGAGCTGGATCAGATTGTGATGGACAGATTCTTGTGCTACATGACGTCATTGGTATCACTCATGGAGTTACTCCAAAGTTTGCAAAAAACTTTTTATCTGAAGCGGATGATATTCCATCTGCTATTTCAAATTACGTTAATGACGTTAAGAATCTTAAATTTCCTCATTAAATAATCATGCAAGTTGTAAATACGGTTGCTGAGTTACGCCAGCAAGTTAAGGTATGGAAATCTGAGCGGGAAAAAATTGCATTTGTTCCTACAATGGGCAACTTGCATGCGGGTCATTTAGCATTAGTCAAACATGCGCATACATGTGGAAGCAAAATTGTTTGCAGTATTTTTGTCAATGCTTTGCAATTTGATCGAGACGAAGACTTACAAGCCTATCCACGCACACCCGAGCAAGATCTTGAAGCTTTAAAGAGTGAGGATGTAGATTTAGTTTTCATGCCAGAACATGATGACGTCTATGCTGAAAAGCATAAACCGAAAAAGGTAATTCCTAAACATCCTATTAACCAAGAATTATGTGGTGAGTTTCGACCAGGATTTTTTGATGGCATTGTAGAAGTGGTTGCAAGATTATTTGATATGGTTGCTCCCGATGTTGCGGTATTCGGTGAAAAAGATTTTCAACAACTGGTTATTATTAAGCTATTAGTAGAAGATTTAAGATTACCGATTAAGATCGAATCCGTTGCAACGCAGCGAGAGGAAGATGGTTTAGCGTATAGCTCGCGTAATGTTTATTTAAGCTCAGAAGAAAGAGCAAAAGCCAGACATTTATATGCAGCCTTAAAGCATGTAAAAACTCAAATTGAGTCGGGATTTAATGACTTCGAGGCCTTAGAGCAACAGGCAATGGGGCAGCTTTCACTGGCGGGTTTTCAGCCAGATTACGTAGCCATTCGAGATGCCGAAGATCTCGGTAACCCTGAATATGCTACTGATTCTATTGTAATTTTAGGAGCTGCATGGCTTGGAAAAGCACGTTTGATCGACAATTTACTGTTACAAATCCGTTAAATCAGTATACTTAAGACAAGAGTATTCGAAGATTCATAATTCAAGGAGTTCGGTATGTGGATGTTAGTTGTATTTATGATTGTACTAACCTTTGTAGTAAATATTGCTGCACAATTAAATTTATTTTCTCACCTTAAGAATGGTACTTATTAGCAGTTATCTCATTCTTAATATTAGAATTAAAAGGGCGCGAATAGCGCCCTTATTTTTTTACGCTGTCAGAAGCCTTGATTTATTCTGGCTACTTCGTTAAAAATCATTTCAATTTTACTCATGTATATATTTATACATATCGCTCTTTTCTATAATTTTTGCCTCGTCTCAAAATAAATCAAGGCTTCTCTGAGAAAATGAGTAATACAATAAAAAAATTGTCCTCTTATCAGGCACTAGCCAAGCATTTTGATGATATTAAATCGCATACCTTGCGAGAATCGTTTGCACAAGATACTAATCGCTTTTCAAAGTTCTCGGTGCGATTTGAAGGGCTATTATTTGATTATTCAAAAAACCGTATTTCAAAAAATACGCTTACAAAGCTTATTGCATTATTTAATGAATGTGATGTCGATGGTTGGCGAAAGAAGATGTTCGCGGGCGAAGAAATCAATACTACAGAGAAGCGTGGAGTTCAACATACAGCATTACGAGATTTGGAAAATAAAGAATCTGATATTGCTAACAAACAAATAGATGCACTAAAGAAGATAGAATCTTTTATTGCCAAGTTACAAAATTCAAATATTACTGATGTAGTGAACATAGGTATTGGTGGTTCTCATCTAGGCCCACAATTTGTATGTGATGCTTTGCGAGAATATTCCAGTTCAAATTTAAATATTCATTTTGTAGCCAATGTAGATGCAGAAGAAATAAATCGTGTTCTAGAGAGTCTCCAACCCAAAAACACCTTATTTATTGTCACTTCTAAGAGTTTTACAACTCAAGAAACATTAACCAATTCATTATCCGCAAGATCTTGGCTAACAAGTGATAGAAATCTAAAAAATGAAGATCATTTTGTTGCAGTTACCGCAAATGTAAAAAAAGCCACTGAATTTGGGATTGCAGAAGAAAATATATTTCCCATGTGGGATGAAATCGGTGGACGCTATTCACTTTGGTCTGCAGTAGGTTTGTCTATCGCAGTTAAGATTGGGATGGAAAACTTTAAAGAATTGCTCAATGGAGCACATGCTATGGATCAGCATTTTATACATGCATCAGCTGACCAAAACATTCCAGTTTTGATGGCGTTATTAGATATTTGGAACCAACATTTCCTGAATACAACTGCACATGCAATTCTTCCTTATGATGTACGTTTAGCGTATCTACCAGCTTATTTGCAACAGCTTGTAATGGAGAGTAATGGTAAGTCAGTCGACCGTCAGGGAAATGTATTAACAGTGCCAAGCTCCGCAATTTTGTTCGGTGATGTGGGAACAAATGCGCAACATAGTTTTTTCCAGTTATTGCATCAAGGAACACAGCAAGTGAGCTGTGACTTTATTGGTATAGCAAAACCATCTCATGATAATCATGAACAGCATGAAATTTTACTGGCAAACATGATTGGTCAAACACAAGCTTTGATGATGGGGCAAAGCTTAGAAGAGGCAGGTGATCAGCATAAAGTATTCTTGGGTAATCGAGTTAGCAATACAATTTTGTTATCAGAATTGACTCCTTACTCACTAGGCATGTTATTAGCCATATATGAGCATAGAACGTTTGTTCAAGGAGCATTACTGAATATCAATTCCTTTGATCAAATGGGAGTTGAATTGGGTAAACGACTGGCGAATAAATTGCTCGACAAAATCCGGGATGATTCGGTAACTGGAGAAGACTCATCCACCAGTGGTTTGATCGACTTTTATAAACAGAACAATTAGCTTTACTTGTGTTGCTCGAGAGCCCATTCGGTATGCTCTCTCACTAGTTCGCTTGGATTTTTTAGCTTTTCTTTTAGTGCATGAACTACGGCAGGTGTGCTAGGTGCATTGCCCAAAGCAACCGCAATGTTTCGCAACCAGCATTCGTAGTCAATGCGCCGAATAGCCGAACCCACGGTATTTTCCAAGAATTCTTTTTCGCTCCAATTAAATAGGTCAATTAACTCAGGTGCGTCTAAATTATTTCGTACAGCGAAATCTGCAAGCTCACTTTTTTGTTCAAACCGATTCCATGGGCAATACAGTTGACAATCATCACAACCATAAATCCTATTCCCCATTGCTTTTCTGAACTCGATTGGAATGGAGCCCTTTAATTCAATTGTGTGATAAGAAATACAACGACGTGCATCTAATTTATACGGTGCAATAATCGCTTGAGTCGGACAGACATCCATACATGTTCGACATGTACCGCAGTGGTTTTCTACAGGACTGTCGACTGGTAACGGCAGGTCGGTATAGAGTTCGCCAAGAAAGAACCACGAACCACATTCTTTATTGATTAAATTTGTGTGTTTTCCTATCCATCCAAGTCCTGCTTTTTCTGCCAAAGCTTTTTCAAGAACGGGAGCGCTGTCTACAAATGCACGGTAACCAAATGAACCCACTTCATCAGCAATTTTGTCCGCAAGTTTTTGCAAGCGTTTACGTATTACTTTGTGATAATCACGCCCCAATGCATAACGGGAAATATACGCTTGTTCAGAAGTCCTTAATACTTCCTCTTCGTTTGTGGCATCAGGTGCCTGATAATTAATGCGAGTAGAAATAATACGAATTGTCCCGGGAATTAATTTTTCAGGGCGAGACCGCTTTGTACCATGCTGATTCATGTAGTGCATTTCTCCATGGTAACCAGCTTCTAACCAATTCATTAGGTATGTTTCATGTTCACTTAATTCAGTATTTGTAATTCCAATTTCGTCAAAGCCTAATTCATTACCCCAGACTCTGATGTCTTGAGCAAGCTTTACAAAATCGGTTGTGACACTATTCATGGGTAGGCTAGGTATAATTCAGATATGCAGAAAATCAAAAATCAAATTTATTTGGCTCATCAAGTTCGGGAACTGGATCGTATTGCTATAGAAGAATTTAACATACCCAGCTTTACATTAATGCAACGTGCGGCGCAGGCTGCTTTTAAAGAAATACAGCAAGCATGGCCGAGGGTTAATCGTATCGCAGTGTTTGTTGGTACTGGCAATAATGGAGGAGATGGATATGTGATTGCGAGCTTGGCATTAGATGCAAAAATTAAAGTTGAGCTTGTTCAGGTAGGAGATCACACAAAACTACAGGGTGATGCACGCAAAGCCCACGATTTATTTATTGAAAAGGGTGGAAAATGTAAATCATTTGAAGACGCAATACCTTTTGATTGTGATTTGATTATAGATGCTTTACTGGGTACTGGATTAACACGTGATGTAAAGCATGATTACGCAAAAGCGATTGCAAGTATCAACCAACACTCCTCGCCAGTCTTAAGCGTAGATATTCCGTCCGGTTTGAATGCAGATAATGGCCACCCAATGGGCAGCGCCGTTTTTGCAGATACCACTGTAACGTTTGTCGGTATGAAACTTGGATTACTCACTGCTGCAGGACATGAGTATTCAGGTAAAATAGTCTTTAATCATTTAGAAATTCCTAACCAAGTTTATCAATCCATGTCTGTTACCTGTCATTCAATTCAGCTGAATGAATTACATAATGTGTTAGCTGCACGTAAAGCGGATGCACACAAAGGGGATTTTGGTCATGTATTAATAATTGGAGGAAATAAAGGCATGGCGGGTTCAGTCATGCTTGCAGCAGAAGCCGCTGCAAGAACAGGTGCTGGGTTAGTTTCTGTAGCAACTCTTCCGATGCATGCCACAGCGGCATTGCAATCATGTAGAGAAATTATGGCGCATGGAGTAGAGGAGATTTCAGAATTAAATGAATTGTTAGAAAGTTGTAGTGTGGTTGCTATAGGGCCTGGACTTGGTCAAGATGCCTGGTCAAAAAAATTATTCGCACGGGTTTTAGAATTTGATATGCCCATGGTGGTGGATGCCGATGCAATTAATCTATTAGCCAGTGAACCCAGCAAAAAGTCTTCTTGGGTGATCACACCTCATCCTGGTGAAGCAGCTCGTTTATTAAAATACACTACAAAAGATCTTCAAGCTGATCGTTTGCAGTCAGTGCAAGAGTTACAACAACAATATGGTGGGGTAAGTGTTTTGAAAGGCTGCGGGACGTTGATTGCATCTGAAGACAAGGTTTCAATTTGCGATGCTGGAAATCCGGGTATGGCAAGTGGTGGTATGGGTGATGTCTTGACGGGAATAATTGCAGGACTGTTAGCACAAGGTTTAAGTACCTATGATGCAGCACGTTTTGGTGTGCAATTGCATGCACAAAGTGGCGATCTTGCTGCACAAGAAGGTATGCGTGGGATGTTGGCGAGTGATTTATTTGTGCCCCTGAGAAAACTATTAAATAGCTAGCACCTTACGTCTCATGACAAATCTCGTTGGTGAAGCAGCCACATCAGAATTTGCGGCTAAATTTGCGGGTTTATGTAAAGCACCGTTAGTTATTTATCTGCAAGGTGATTTGGGAACGGGTAAAACAACTTTTGCAAGAGGCTTGATACGTGCCATGGGTCACGAGGGAAATGTAAAAAGCCCAACCTTCTCGCTCGTCGAAATCTATGAATTTGAGGGAACTCGTCTTTACCACTTTGATTTATATCGCTTGAATGATCCTCTTGAACTCGAATTTACGGGCATACGTGATCTTGCTGGAGAGTTGGATGTTATTTGCTTAATCGAGTGGCCAGAGCGTGGAGGAGATGAGGTTCCTGCTGCAGATTTGGTGATCCATCTAGAATATGAGGGTGATACTCGAAATTTGCAGTGTCAGGCTATTTCATCCAAAGGTCAGGCGATTATTGGCAATTTATGAGACCAGGCTCTAATAAATCTATATAGATCATTAGTTTTAATAGAGTTTTTGCTTGCATTTTCATCTAGATTTGTCACACTTTTAGTCCGGTTTCATGTTGTAAGGACTACAGTTTCTCGTGCAGCAGCATTTTTATACTGGCATTCAATCCAAAGTAAACAAATCTGGTCTCGCGAAAACATTCATTCGCTCTATATCAGTGCTATGCACACTGTTCCTGCTGGCATTGAGTTCAGTAGGTTCTTCGGCCACCTCAATTGCTAAAATCAATGATCTCCGCATCGCAGATCGTAAAACCGAAACGAGAGTGGTATTTGATCTGACATCACCCGTTAAGCACAGCATTTTTGTACTCAAGAACCCTAACCGAGTCGTTTTAGATATAGATCAGTGTGATGCTAATGGAATACTGAATGCTAAACATGTAAAGGGAACCTTAATAAAAGATATCCGCTATGCACAAAAAAGTAATGAAAAGTTACGTGTAGTATTTGACTTAAATAGTACAGTCTCTCCTAAAAGTTTTTTACTGCCACCGCAAAGCGGTAAATCTTATCGTCTTGTTATTGATTTAAGCGCTAACTCCAATCCGACACGCGTTGCGGGTCAAAGCAAAGCAAATTCGACAAAAGAATTAAAAAAGCCTCGTGTAGAACCTGTGGTAGCGATGAAGGATGCGCCTATTGGTGTTCGAGATTTTATTATTGCAATTGATGCGGGTCATGGAGGTAAAGACCCAGGCGCAATAGGACGTGGCGGCACTCGTGAAAAAGATATCGTATTAGCTATTTCTAAACGATTAAAAAATCTCATTGATAAAGAACCAGGTATGAAAGCCGTGATGATTCGTAATGGAGATTTTTTTGTTCCTTTGCGCAGTAGAATTAAAAGAGCTAATCAGCTAAATGCAGATGTATTCCTTTCAATACATGCAGATGCAGCAGTGGATCGTCGTGCAAAAGGATCATCGGTTTATGTTTTATCACAACATGGTGCAACCAGCGAGGCGGCACGAATTTTAGCGCAGCGTGAAAATGCAGCGGACAAGATTGGTGGAGTTAGCTTAGAAGACAAAGATGATGTATTGAAATCAGTACTTGTTGATTTGTCTCAAACCGCTACTATCGATGCCAGCATCGATTTAGCTGAAGATATTCTCGGTGAGCTTGCTAAAGTGGGTAATATCCTTCGTGATAATGTGGAACAAGCAGGTTTCGCTGTGTTGAAATCGCCCGACATACCATCTGTTTTAGTTGAAACAGCATTTATCTCAAATCCTGCTGAAGAAAAACGTTTGAAAACAACTCAACACCAGCAGAAATTAGCATCTGCGATCCTAAATGGATTGCGTCGTTATGTGAAAGATCATGCTCCGGCAAATGCAATTTTAGCCAGCACACAAACACCTATCTCACCTACTCAATATACTATTAAACGTGGCGATACCTTGTCTGGTATCGCGGTTCGTTATCAAGTCAGTCTCAGAGATTTGCGCAAAATTAATGGTTTGCGTTCAGACTTATTGAAAGTAGGGCAAGTTCTAACGATTCCAACTTCACCAAAGGTTACCGCGGGCACCTGAATATCATAAAGTTTGAAGGGAGAACTGCGCATGGATGCGCATTTATTTTATTTTGAAGGGAGAACTGCGCATGGATGCGCATTTATTTTATAGGGATATGCCAATACGAATCGCCTCTTGTCACAATTAACAAAGTTTGCGTCTTTTACATTTTTGATACGTCTGTATTACTAACTCAATCAATTAATTTGGAGTAAGTACTATGAGACTACAATTAGTCTTAAATGTAAGAGATATCGAAGAAGCTGTAAGCTATTACACGAAACTATTCGATACCCAACCACATAAACGCAGAGAGGGATACGCAAACTTTGCGATTGATAATCCACCACTGAAACTGGTTTTGATAGAAAACCCAGATGCGGATGACCGAATCAATCATCTAGGAGTCGAGGCGGATCAAGATGATGAATTGGGTGAAATAATAAAACGACTTGTGCGTGATGACATTGCCAATAAAATTGAAGATCAAATAACATGCTGCTTTGCAACACAAGATAAAGTGTGGTCAACCGAGCCGCAGGGGTTAAATTGGGAGTGGTACACCATAACCAACGATAATCCCGATGAATCTAATGTCTCAAAAACAAGTGCGTGTTGTGCATAAGTGTCTGAACAAACTACAACTTGGGATGAGTTACGATCCTTATTAACCAAATATGTTCGTAACAAAGTGGATGTCGATGTAGCAGAGGATCTGGTACATGACATCCTCTTGCGTGTACTTGTAAATGAGGACGCGTTAACTGATGCTGACAATCCACTTGCATGGATTTACACCGTTGCCAAAAATAGAATTACAGACTATTACCGAAAACGATCGAATACAAATGTATCTAATGATGTTGGTGATCTAGAAAATACAACAACTGATTATGAAAGTATGTCCGAGAGCATAGATGGTGAATTCACTAAATGTTTGAGACCCCTTGCAAACAAATTAGAACCGAAATACAAGGAAGCTCTGCTATTAGCCGATTTCAATGAAATGAATCAAGCTGATGCCGCCGAGCGAATTGGAATATCGGTTTCAGGAATGAAGTCACGCATACAGCGAGGACGCACTAAATTAAAAGAAGAGTTATTGGCTTGTTGTGCGATTGAAAAAGACCGATTTGGAAAAGTGATCGACTATAGGCAAAAAGAAAAATCCAATAACGATCAATGTTGCTAGTGAGTAATATGCTTTATATCTGCCATTGGCCGAAAGCGGGAATTTATACTTACGAGAATCTTGAATCTGAAGCAACCTCCCTGTTGCAACTCTTATTCGCACATCCATGTGCTCACTAACTAAATAACTTTGAATCCTGTTCTTTCTGCCACCATGAGAAAAATAACTTATCGATAGTTAATTGAACGGATGTAGCCAAGCGTTCACTGATCGTTTTGGGAACTTCATATTTGATTTCGTAAATATCTGCATCTTTACTAGCATTTAACAGATAGTCATCGCTTGTTATGAGTTCATCTACTAACTTGAGCTCTATTCCACGAGTAGCAAGCCAATGCTCACCAGTCGCTACTTGACCAATATCAAGAATAGGACGGTTTTGTTTTACAAATTCTTTGAATAAATCATGCGTATCTTGAAGTTGTTCATTGAAGTGTTTTCGGTCTTCATCTGTATTTTTTCCAAATATGGTTACAGTGCGTTTTAGGTCGCCTGCTTTCATAAGTTCAAAATCTACACCGTGTTTATCTAAAAGACGGTTGAAATTCGGTAGTTGAGCAAGTACTCCTATCGAACCCACAATTGCAAATGGTGCGGCAATAATTTTGTCGGCCACGCAAGCCATCATATAACCGCCGCTTGCAGCAACTTTATCTACTGCAACAGTTAAAGGTATGCCTTTTTGTTTAATGCGCAATAGCTGAGAAGATGCAAACCCGTGTTCGTGTACCAAGCCGCCAGCATTTTCTAAACAAACAACAACTTCATCATTGCTGTTTGCAACTGACAAAATAGCCGTGATTTCTTTTCGTAAGTGCCGAACAGCTGTAGCTTTAATATTACCGAGAAAATTTAAAACAAATATCCGTTTATTGTTTGATTTGGGAGCTTTTTTCTCCATCTTGCGTTCTTTTTTATTTTCTTTACGCATTTGTTTCAATTCTTTTTTAGGTAGTAGCGAAAAACGCAAAATATTTGCCATATTTTTATATTTTTTATTTAGATTGATGACCTCAAAATGGTCATCCCCTTTAGCTTTTTTAGAAAATGAAAAAGCCAGCATCATGAGTAGCCAAATAAAAATGAGTACAGTAACGGCTTTAGCTAAAAACAATCCGTAATCGGCAAGTAATTCAATCATGGGGATTCCTGGATGTATAATTTATTGGTTATATAGGCATTCGTAGCTACTGAAAAATTGTCCATGGCCATTTTCAGACGCATCATCATAAAACAACGATTGTAGTTCTAGTTTAGGCGAATTGAGAATCTCTCCATCGAGTATGGTGTTAAAAAATTTACCACCTATAAATTGTTGGGAGTGTGTTAAGTATATTTTTGATAGTTGCTGATCATTCACCATTGTATGTAGCATTTTTGGGCCCGCAATTAGATAAAAATGCTTGAATTCTTTAGTAGTGAGTACGTCAATTAGGGGCTTGCCTTCAACTAAATCCTGTTTGCCTGCAATCAGGACTTCATATCCTTCGCTTTGCCACGTTTTAATTTTATTTACGTCAGCTTGTTGGCCTGTGGCGATAAATACTTGTTGATTATTTTCTTTTAAAGATGGATGCATCGGAAAATCAAGGCTTGAGCTCGCAATAACCACAGCAGGTTGTGCTGAGAGCCCTTGAAGAGTGCGCCAATTTGTTAAGTCTTCAGATTCCCGAGTACTTGGGAGTTGCAATATATTTCCAAGTGAATGGTCTGCAAGCGCTCGCATATATCCGGCATGTGTAATTAAGCAATCAGCCTGAGCATGTAGTTCAAGAAATAATCTAAAATCCTCGTCACTCGTTAAATGTTTGGGTAAATGTGCTTTTGTTTCTGTATCAGGGCTTACGGCAATACGACCATCCAGGCTACTTAGAAAATTGGCCGTAACTTTGGGATGAGATGTGCCTGACGAATACCAACCATGTTTGTATAAATACAAATTTTTAAGCTCAATGTTCTCAGAGGGTGTGGGATAAAGTTGTAGTAGCTTTTTTGCCATGCCAGCAAATTATTATTTAGTGTTAAAGTGGTTTTAATTTGATTCAAAGATTCACATCAGATCGCTTGGCATAATCCTAGCATGTGCAAGCAATAAAATTATGCAAAAACCAGATATTTCCACGGCAATTCCAATGCAACGCTATAAGTTTGGCGCATATACGATTGTTGTGCTTGAAGAAATCCAATCAAAAGACAAAACAGAATACATCTATTTGCTTGCGGGTATTAAAGACGGGCACAATGAGCCGGAAGTTTACATTACATGCGAAAAAGCACAGCTCGGTTCAACAGAAAAAGGCTCTCACATCATTAGAGTTTTCGCCAAACAATTAGATTCAGGACAATCAGGAAGCATAATTGATCAGTCTGATTCATGGGTTGATCGCGAGGCATTTATTTCTTATGGCCTTTCTGGTTTTCAACAAATGCTAGGGTTGGAAGACGAAGAGCCTTATCTCATTTCATAAAAAATTATGACAACTATAAAGCAACTACCTTCACAATTAATCAATCAAATTGCTGCAGGCGAAGTGATTGAACGCCCTGCTTCTGTATTGAAAGAGTTACTTGAAAACGCTCTGGATGCTGGGGCTAGTAAAATTATTGTGGAGTTAGAGCAGGGTGGCATGCAGTGCGTTCGTGTGAGTGATAACGGTGTTGGCATAGATAAAAGTGAATTACATCTGGCACTCATGCGTCATGCCACAAGCAAGATTTCATCTATGGAGGATTTGGAGCACATTACAACCTTAGGATTTCGTGGAGAGGCATTGCCAAGTATTGCGTCGGTTTCAAGATTCAGTATTGCTTCGAATAACAGTGATGATGGCAACGCAGGGTGGGTGATTACTGCGGATGGTGGAGTATTAGATGAAGAAGTTGTTCCTGTTCGTCAAATACGTGGTACAACCGTTGAGGTTAAAGATTTATTTTTTAATGTGCCGGCCCGTAAGAAATTCCTGCGTACTGAAAAGACAGAGTTAAAACATTGCGACAGTGTGATTCGAAAAATTGCACTCGCTTGTTTCAATGTTCAAATAATTGTCAAACACAATGGCCGTAATTTGCTTGATATCAGTGATTGTGATTTTTTTGAAAATGGTGCTAACCGTGTGGCCCAAGTCAGCGGTAAACAATTTGCCGAGCAAAGTATCTATTTAGAAAACACAGCACAGGATATGCAAGTTCAGGGTTGGATTAGTTTGCCAACCTTTTCACGTAGCCAGGCTGATTTACAATACTTTTACGTTAATGGTCGCGCTATTCGTGACAAGGTGATATCACATGCTATTAAACAAGCGTATCAAGATGTCCTGTACCACGGACGTTTCCCGGCCTTTGTATTATTTTTAGAAATGGATCCAGCGCAAGTAGATGTAAACGCACATCCTACTAAACATGAAGTGCGATTTCGTCAAAGTCGCTATGTGCACGATTTTATTCGTCATACCGTCAGCAAAGCTATAGCAGAGACAATGCCCAAGCAGGAACAACAGGCAGCTGAACAGTATCGCGAAATTGTCGATGACTACATTCGTGCGGCACAAAGCCAGAGCGTGTTAGCGGAACATGCTTATGCTCAAAAGGAATCCGCTTCTCATTCTCATGTGAATGAACCTGTTCATAGTTATGGTGCGCAAACACTAAATGAATATGATTTGTTGTTAAAAAAACCCCCTGAGGAAAAACACACCACGGAAGAAGCGCCACCACTGGGTTATGCTATCGAACAATTACATGGTATTTATATACTGGCACAAAATGCGAGTGGGTTAGTCATTGTAGACATGCATGCGGCACATGAAAGAATTGTGTATGAACAACTAAAAGCATCGTATAAGCAAGGTGATTTAGCTACCCAACCATTGTTGATGCCACTTACTATTAATGTAAGTTCACAAGAGGCAGCCATTGCAGAGCAGTATCGAGACACATTTTTAAAATTTGGTTTTGATATCGAACGCTTTGGAGAAGACAGCATTGTTGTGCGTGAGATACCGTCTCTATTGCAACAAGCAGACGTTAATACATTGCTACTTGATGTGCTATCAGATTTAAATATGTTTGGCAGTACTGAAAAATTAGAACAAGCAAAAAATGAACTCTTGTCTACCATGGCATGTTATGGATCTGTGCGTGCACATAGAAAACTTACGCTTGCAGAAATGAATGCATTACTTCGCGAAATGGAAGCCACTGAAAGAAGTGCACAATGTAATCATGGAAGGCCGACTTGGGTTCAATTGAGTATTGAGCAGCTTGATAAGCTTTTCAAACGCGGTCAATAGAAGCCCCTGAATTTGTTTTCTGCTTCGTTAAAAAAATGATCTCAATGGCGCTCATGTATTAGCATATACACTTCGCTTATTTCGACATTTTTTTGTCTCGCATAAAATCAAATCAGAGTCTTCTATAAACTGAAGTGAATACAACTCCCGTCATTTGTGTAATGGGTCCTACTGCAAGTGGTAAGACGGATCTTGCGCTTACCATTGCAGATGAGTTTCCTTGTGATTTGATTAGTGTAGATTCAGTGATGGTGTATCGTGACTTGAATATTGGCTCAGCGAAGCCAAGTAAAGAAGTGTTACAAAAATATCCACACCAGTTAATTGATATTTTGGGCCCTGAAGAAAGTTATTCGGTCGCAAATTTTTGTAAGGATGCTTTAAATTTAATAAAAGAGTCACATAGTAAGAATAGAATCCCGCTTTTAGTGGGTGGCACGATGCTCTATTTCAATGCACTGCTTCATGGCTTATCTGATATGCCAAGTGCCAATGAAGAGGTAAGAAAAAAAATTACCGAGCGTGCGAATGAAAAAGGTTGGGACTATTTACATGCACAACTTGTAAAAGTTGACCCGCAAGCTGCATCAAGAATTCATCCTAATGATCCTCAGCGCATTCAACGTGCGATGGAGGTGTACGAATTAACAGGTACACCTTTAAGTGAATGGCATGCTGAAGAGAAATCAATACAATTTCCTTATGAGGTGTTAAAACTTGCATTGATCCCCAATGACCGAGCAATGTTACATCAACAAATCGAGCGAAGATTTGATCAAATGTTGCAAGCCGGGTTCATGGAAGAAATGCAGCAGCTATATGAGCGTACATCGTTGCATGCTGATTTGCCCTCAATGCGTTCGGTTGGTTATCGACAAGCATGGAAGTATCTCGACGGAGAGTATGATGCAGAAACAATGAGAGAGAAGGCAATAATAGCTACAAGACAATTTGCAAAGCGTCAGCTTACTTGGTTACGTGGTGAAGCAGATTTAATTACGATTTTGGCTGAAAAGCCTGATATTCATGACATTCGTCAAGAAATTCACAGACTTTTAGCGTAGCTGAATGGGTGCTGAAACTGCTACACTAAGGGGGCAATGAGAGTCAAGCATTTTCTTGAATGTTCATTGTGATAATAAAAATAACAAAACTAGAGGTGCAGCAATGTCAAAAGGTCAGACTTTACAGGAACCCTTTCTAAATGCTTTGCGAAAAGAAAAAGTCCCCGTATCAATCTATTTAGTGAATGGAATCAAGCTCCAAGGTCAAGTGGATTCATTCGATCAATTTGTAGTGTTACTAAAAAATAGTGTCAATCAAATGGTATATAAGCATGCCATTTCTACCATAGTACCATCTCGTATGGTGAAGATGCCGATGACGGATGAACAGCCTGAATAATCTGTTATACAAAAAAATTAGTTCTATAGGACGTTTTCTTGTTTGAGCGTCCAGACATTGGCCAGCGTGCCATTCTTGTGCACGTAAAATTTAATGGATCAGCAAACAACCAAGACTTGGGTGAGTTCAAGGATCTTGTTCGTTCTACTGGGGCAGAAATTGCCACAATAGTTACTGTGCAACGTAGCTCACCTGATGCAAAACTATTGATCGGCAGTGGCAAGGTTGAAGAAATTGGCAAACTTGCTTATTCGCTTGATGCGGATATTGTAATTTTTAATTATGAATTATCTCCTAGCCAAGAACGTAACTTAGAAAAAATTTGTCATAAACGAGTGCTTGACCGTACAGGATTGATCTTAGATATCTTTGCGCAACGTGCGAGATCCTATGAAGGTAAGTTGCAAGTTGAGCTTGCACAACTAAAATATTTATCAACACGTTTGGTTCGAGGCTGGAGTCACTTGGAACGCCAGAAGGGTGGTATTGGATTACGTGGTCCAGGCGAAAAGCAATTAGAATCAGATAGACGCTTGTTACGTGCGCGTATCAAACAAATATCAAAACGTTTAGATAAGTTACGACAACAGCGTGATCAAAGCAGGGCTGCTCGCAGGAAAACAACGACTCCAACCGTTGCAATGGTAGGGTACACTAACGCGGGGAAGTCGACCTTGTTTAACCGAATGACAGAATCTACGGTTTATTCTGCAGATAAATTATTTGCAACGTTAGATCCAACATTACGGCGTATGCAAATTTCTAAAAGCCAGCATATTGTGTTGGCAGATACGGTAGGATTTATTCAAGATTTACCACATGACTTGATCGAAGCGTTTCATGCAACCTTGCAAGAAACTCAAGAGGCTGATGTGCTTTTGCATATCGTTGATGCAAGTGACCCAAACCGTGATAATAATATTGAGCAAGTGCAGGCAGTGTTGAAACAGATCAACGCATTAGATGTACCACAAATAATGGTATTCAATAAAATTGATCAAATTGATATGTTGCCGAATGTAGATTTGGATGAACATGGCCGGATTCGGCATGTATGGATGTCTGCCATAAGCGGTGAAGGTGAGGAGCTTTTAAATCAAGCGCTCAGACAATATTTCGAACATAAAGTAGAGCGTGTTTGGTTGCATATGCCCCCAACGGAAGGAGGATTACGCAGCGAACTGTATGGCCGTGGCGTAGTCTTACAAGAGTCAGTTGATGATAAAGGCTATTGGTTGATGGAAGCAGAAATTCCTTTAAATATACTTAAAAAGTTTGCGGAATTTAAAATTCCTGAAGAAACTGTACAACAAGCTAGTATATAAGCTGACTTTTTCTATTGTCTTGATAGAATGTGACCTTCGTGTCGAATAAAAATTAACCCGTAACTATTTCTGGAGAACAATATGCCTTGGAACAGCCCAGGCGATGACAATAAAGACAAAGATCCATGGGGTCAGAATTCTGGTAATCAAGGTCCTCCTGACCTTGATGATGTTTTTCGTAACCTAAGCAAAAAATTTGGCGGAATTTTTGGTGGTGGATCGTCATCTGGTGGTTCTGGATCAGACGGTAAACCAATTTTGCTGTTCATACTTGTTGCTGCAATTGCGTTATGGGGTTTATACGACAAGTTTGGCTTTTATGTAGTTAAGCAAGCGGAAAGGGGTGTGGAGTTACGCTTTGGAGAGTTTCAGGAAATTACCAGCGCGGGTTTGAATTGGCATCTGCCTTTCCCAATAGAAACTGTTGAAATAGTAAACGTTGATGAAGTTCGTGAAGTATCAAATCGAACTTCTATGCTGACTCAAGATGAAAATATTGTAGAAGTTTCTTTAGAGGCTCAATATAAAATTGGTGATGCTAAAGACTATGTTTTTAATGTTCGTGATCCTGATCAGACCGTCAAAGATGCTATGGAGAGTGCATTACGCGAGATTGTCGGAAAAAGTAATATTGACTTTGTATTGTTTGAAGGACGCGCACAAATTTCTAGCGTTACAAGAGAATTACTACAAGAAATACTAGATAGCTATACATCTGGAATTTTTATTCAAAAAGTAAACTTAGAAAGATCGGTTCCGCCTGACGAAGTTAAAGCAGCGTTTGATGATGCGATTAAGTCTCGTGAAGATTACAATCGCTTTATCAAAGAAGCTGAAGCTTATGCGAACAGCATACTTCCTCAAGCTCGTGGTGAAGCTGCAAGGTTGCTGCAAGAAGCGGACGCTTACAGAGATCGTGTTATTGCAAACTCTGAAGGTGAGGCAAAAAGATTTTTAAAACTTCTAGCGGAATATGAAAAGGCACCTGACGTCACTCGTGAACGTTTATATTTAGAATCACTTGAATCTGTATACATGAACAGCAATAAAGTGTTAATGGATGTTGAGGGAGGAAATAACTTTTTATATCTACCTCTTGACCAAATAATAAAACAACGTGCTTTGACAAGTCCTCTTAGTTCTTCAAATGACTCGTTTACCAGCGATAACTTTGGTTTAAGTAATCAACCATCAAATCCTGACAATACTGGAAGACAAGGACGTTAATTATGAATAGTAAAGTAGTAATTGCCATTATCGCACTCCTAATTGTTGGTTTTTTTAGTTTTACCTTTCAAGTAGATCAGCGTGAAACTGGAATAAAATTAAAGTTTGGTAAAGTTGACAAAGCTAATCTAAAGCCAGGCTTACATTTTAAAATTCCGATTATGAATACAATCGAAAAATATGATAATCGAATTCTGACTTTGGATGCGCCACCCACTGAATTCCCAACAAATGAGAAAAAATATGTAATTGTTGATTTTTTTGTCAAGTGGCGAATTGATGATGTTGAAAAATATTATTTGGCAACAGGTGGCCAAGAATCCAGGGCCAATCAGCGTTTAGAGTTAATTTTAGTAGATGGTTTGAAAAATGAGTTTGGAACACGCACGATTCAAGAAGTTGTCTCAGGTGAACGTGCAGAAATTATGGATGTGATACAAGTTCAGTCAAATCGAGAAGCAAAGAATTTTGGGATTAAAGTAGTAGATGTTCGTGTCAGTAAAATTGATCTTCCTGAAACGGTTAGTGACTCAGTGTTTAAGAATATGCGTGCTGAGCGTGATCGAGTAGCGAAAGATTTTCGTGCTCGTGGTCGGGAGCAAGCTGAAGTCATCAGAGCCACAGCAGACAAAGAACGTACTGTCATTTTGGCAAATGCTTATAAAGAAGCAGAGCAAGTACGTGGTGAAGGTGATGCGCAGTCAGCAAAAATCTATGCTGATGCATTTACTAAAAATGAAGAGTTTTACAGTTTTACAAGAAGTTTAAAAGCCTATACGAACACGTTTCATCAAAATAGTAATAATGTGTTAATTCTAGAACCAGATTCTGAATTTTATCGATACTTTAATAAATCTGAGCAAAATTAAACTGTCTAGTCTAGTTTCCTATTTTTAGCCTGAATTTATGTGGAATGAAATACTGGTTGCGATAGCGCTGGTTTTAGTTGTTGAGGGAATCATACCTTTTTTAGCGCCAGAAAAATTTCGTCAAGCACTTGCGCAACTTGTGCAAATGCCAGATCAAGTGCTTCGCATGATAGGTTTGGCAAGCATGACATTAGGAATCATCTTCCTGTATATCTTAAGATTAGTTAATTAATTATGAGTCAAGATCGCTGGTTACTGCCGGAAGGAATTGAAGAGTCATTGCCGGATGAATCTGCCTGGCTTGAAAGATATCGACGTGAACTCGTTGACATGTTTTCAACCTGGGGCTACGAACTGGTAATGCCTCCGTTAATTGAATATTTAGATTCGTTATTAATTGGTCCTAGTGATGATCTTGATCTACAAACATTCAAGTTAACGGATCAATTAACTGGGAAAATGATGGGAGTTCGTGCGGATATGACTTCGCAAGTGGCTCGGATAGATGCGCATATGTTAAAACGTGATGCTCCAACACGTTTCTGCTATATGGGGACTGTGTTACATGCTCGTCCAGGTGGGCGTGATTTAACACGTAGCCCTTTGCAAGTTGGTGCAGAACTATATGGTCATAGTGGATTGGATAGTGATCTAGAAGTTATTTGTTTAATGCTTGAAGCATTAAACTTAGTGGGTATCGAGAATATTCTGCTTGATTTGGGACATGTTGGTATTTTTACTAAATTAGTTGAACAGGCTGGTTTAAGTGATGCACAACAAAAGCAACTCCAAACCCTTTTACAGCAGAAAGCATTTCCTGAATATGAACAGTTTATTTCAAACTGTTCTTTAGATGATAATTGTCACAATGTATTTTCTTCTTTGATAGAGTTAAGTGGTGGCGCAGAAGTTATTGTGACGACTAAAGAGCTTTTAAAAGATACTGGTTCTGAAATTATTAAGCATATCGAATATATAGAAGAGCTTGCGTTACGTGTTTTGGATCGTTATCCAAATATTCAATTACATTATGATTTTTCTGCATTAAGTGGATACCACTATCAAAATGGCGCAGTTTTTGCGGCATATATTTCAGGACAAGGCGGAGAAATAGCGCGTGGTGGTCGTTACGATATGATTGGTGAAGTATTCGGGCGTTCAAGACCTGCCACTGGTTTTAGTATGGATCTTAAAGCCTTGGCAAAAATTTCGCCTAAACCTAATCAAGTTGTAAAAGGTATATATGCGCCAGGTGACAGCGACCCAAAATTGCAAGTAAAAATTAAAGAATTACGTGCACAGGGTGAACGAGTGATATGTGAATTGTCTGGTCAGCAAGGTAAAGCCCAAGAGTTTGCTTGTAACCGTATCTTAGTAAAAGAAAACCAAGAGTGGATTATCAAAGAAATCCAATAAAATAAAAAAATAGTGGAAGAAAATAATGGCTAAAAGTGTAGTAGTACTTGGCACTCAATGGGGTGACGAAGGAAAGGGAAAAATTGTAGACATGCTCACGGAGGATGCAGATGCTGTGGTGCGTTTTCAAGGCGGACATAATGCAGGTCATACCATTATTGTTAATGAACAGAAAACCGTTCTGCATTTAGTGCCTTCAGGTATTTTACGTGAAGATAAAGAGTGTTTGATAGGTAATGGTGTTGTACTTGCACCTGATGCATTGCAAGAAGAAATCGAAATGCTAGAAGCACAAGGGGTACCTGTAGCAGAGCGATTACGCATTTCACCCGCTTGCCCACTTATTCTTCCCTATCATGTATTACTTGATCAAGCGCGGGAAAAAGCACGTGGTAAATCAGCAATTGGTACTACAGGGAGAGGTATAGGCCCAGCCTATGAAGATAAAGTTTCTAGACGTGGTTTACGAGTTGCAGATTTGTTTAATGAGCAAATCTGTAATGAGCGTTTAGAAAATATTATTGATTATCATAATTTTGTTTTAAGAGAATATTTTAAACATGAAACCATTGATCTAAATGCTATGAAATCATTGTGCAGAGACTATGCAGAAATGCTGGCTCCTTATGTGATGGACGTTTCTGCACGTATCAACCAGTTACGTGTCGATGGCAAAAAAATATTATTTGAAGGTGCTCAAGGTACTTTATTAGATATTGATCACGGTACCTATCCATTTGTTACTTCTTCTAACACCACTGCAGGCGGGGTGTGTTCTGGAAGCGGAATCGGGCCTGTAAACCTTGATCATGTATTGGGTATTGTGAAAGCCTATACCACACGTGTTGGCGGTGGACCTTTTCCTACAGAATTATTTGATGAAGTAGGTGAAGAGCTTGCAGATAAAGGCAAAGAGTTTGGTGCAACAACAGGCCGAGCAAGACGTTGTGGTTGGTTGGATGCGGTAGCGTTACGTCGCGCAATGCAAATTAATGGTGTATCTGGCTTATGCATTACGAAATTAGATGTAATGGATGGATTGAAGACAATTAAGATTTGTAATGAATATAAATATAAGGGTGAAACTCTAAGTTTGTCGCCAATGGATGGTGGCACATTTGATCAGTGTGAACCTGTGTATGAAGAACATGAGGGTTGGCAAGAATCCACTGAAGGGTTTACGCAATTTGATCATTTACCCAAGAACGCAAGAAAATATTTGGAACGTGTAAGCGAGTTATTAGGCGTTCCTATTGATATTATTTCTACAGGACCTGATCGTAAACATAATATTATTTGCAAAGAATTATTCTAAAGCACGTAAATTAAATGATTTGATGAGATGCCATTGGCTTTCTTTTTCGGTTGAATCGTAAATGTCTATACGATCACAAATAATTTTTTTTGGATAACTATTAGCCAGCTCTTTTTGTAAGGATTGTTGTTGAGTGCGACTAAGTTCACCATAGATCAAACTCACATGCGGCATATAGGTTTCGTTTACCTCAATATTAAATAGTTTTTTGCTTTGCTGATAAAGACCACTCAGCTTTTCATCTAAGTGTGCGAGAATATATAAATTTCTGTAATAGTGTTCTGAAAAACCTATGTCAGTTAAAGTGATTTCTAAAGAATAATGCTGTTCAATAATTTTATTGCAAACTTGCTTAATGTTTTCTGGGTTGAGAGTAATCGATGGTAAAAGCGTAATATGTGGCGGGAAAGGTGTCGTCCTATAGCGATGCGCGAGTGTTGATATTATTTTTGTCAATTCATCAATCTGATATTGTGAAGGTCTTAACCAAAGTGAATATCTGTTATCTTGTGTCATGAGCCTTGAAAATAAAACTTTTTTAGTCGTTGGTGGAGCGGGTTATATAGGTTCACATATGACTTTAATGCTTCACGAATTAGGTTATCAAGTGCTTGTGTTAGATAACCTATCAACTGGTTTTGAAGAAGCTGTGATAGGTGCTGAGCTCATTCGTGGGGATATTCATGATTCTAAAATTCTTAGTCAAATCTTTAAGCAAAATAATGTTGATGTAGTAATGCATTTCGCCGCATGTATCGACGTTCGCGAGTCTGTTCGTGACCCATTTAAATACTACCGAAACAATGTAGTAGGTACTCAATCGTTACTAGAGCAGATGGTAGCCAACAATGTGAAAAATTTTATTTTTTCATCTACAGCAGCAATATTTGGTAAGCCTGAATACGTACCTATCGACGAGGAACATAATAAAAATCCTGTTAACCCATATGGGCACAGTAAATTGATGGTCGAGCAGATGCTTGATAAATACGACCAAGCATATGGAATAAAATCAGTTTGTTTGCGTTACTTTAATGCAGCAGGTGCAGATCCAAAGACTCGATTAGGTGAGTGTCATGATCCGGAAACACATCTCATTCCATTGGTATTGCAAGTGGCATCAGGTCGTCGCAAGAGTATCAGTATATTTGGAAATAATTACGACACGGTTGATGGCACATGCGTACGTGACTATATCCATGTTGTTGATTTATGCAATGCACATTTATTAGCAACCGAGTTCTTATTGACACAACAACACAGCCAACAATTCAATTTAGGTAACGGTAATGGTTATTCAGTTCAGCAAATCATTAATGCAATTGAACAAATATCCAACCAGCCTATTAATATAGTTCATGCTGATCGAAGAGCAGGAGATCCTCCAATATTACTTGCGGATTCTTCATTGGCAAATAAAGTATTGAATTGGGTACCAGAATTTTCCGATATTGAACAAATAATTAAACATGCCTGGAAATGGGAAAAGCAGCGATCCCAATAATTCATCAAAATCTGCATTAGATAATCAGATTTTCTTATTACTAACAAATGCTTAGCTAATTTTTGTTATTTTAACAAGGCCTTTTTTGCCTAGTTTTCATGTCTTGCTTGTGAACCTTTTTATCATTGGTTTAGTCCAACACGAGTAAATATGCTTTCTGCGTGTAAACCAAATTTCAGGTGGCACGTTGTAAAAATATGAACAACTCAAAAACTAAAGAGGTTACCCATGTATAAGCATTTCGTGTTTTCAATGGTTTTAATAATGAGCCTATTTTTAACGGCTTGTGCAACAAATCCTTATAGTGCTCCGAGTAAACAAACTCAAGGAGCAGTTGCTGGAGGTGTGATAGGTGGTCTTTTGGGCTCTACAGTGGGAGATGGCAGAGGTACAGTTTGGGCTGCTGCTGCGGGTACATTAATTGGTGCTTTGGCAGGTGCACATGTAGGTCGTCAGTTGGATGAATTGGATCGCTACCACGCAGGTAGAACATTAGAAACTGCCCCTACAGGTGCTACTAAGGAATGGGTAAATCCTGACTCAGGAACAGCTTATTCGGTTACGCCAACACGAACTTATGATTCCGGACATGGAACGCCGTGTCGAGAGTTCACAATGGATGCAGATATCGGTGGTCAAACGGAGCAAGTATACGGAACCGCTTGTAGACAAGCAGATGGTAGTTGGAAAATGTCTGCTTAAATATACGCTAAATTAAAAAGCCCTGTATGCACATACGGGGCTTTTAATACAGGGGTGTTAATGTCGCTAAACTCTATCTACGAGATGTAATCGTATCTTGTTTCATATTTTGAGCAAGCCATGCTTTGATGGGCCAGGGAAAATTATTTTCTGATTTTGAAATATCTTCCCATCCTTGCTCTACAAAACGTTTATAAGCATCCGCACCATAAATATTTTGCACATGAGTGGGTTTGCTTTCACTTGCAGAGTCACCCTTTATTTCTTCGTCCCTAAATGCATAAAGAATGGGTTCTGCATCATGCTGTTCGTTTGTTTGTAATATGGTGATATACGCGCATTCTACATTTTTACGATATAGTACTTGGTAATTAATAATTTCTAGACTTTCGAAAACAGGTTTTTCTTCAGTAATTTCTTCTGAATCATCTTGCTGAAACTGTTTAAAGACTTCGTCAAATTCATGGTCACCGATATCTGCAGTAGAAATTTCTAAACCTTCCGTTCTGCGACGATCACCAAATGTTCGACGTTCATTTTCTACTTGTTCGCCATGGTCATCTTTTAGTGGGAACGATTTCTCTTCATTATTTCTTCTACGGTCGTCACCAGATCTGCGATCGTATACAACTTTCATATATTTAATCCCTTAAAGTAATTACCATAATGAGTATGCGTAAAATTGTTTAAGACCATACCAGCCATAGAATCTATAAATGCGAAGTAGGTCACATTGGGTCTTCCATTCGGTGGGCAATTTTTGCCTTTAGGGACAATATATACTAACTGGATTTTCCTCATTAGATGTTCATGCAAAAGCCTAAGTTTTTCCTAAAAAGGTAATTTCTCACTTTAGATTTCAGATATTTATCAATGATTCAAAATTTCCAGTTTTGCAGAGGAGATAGTAGAGTGCACTAGATATGGCACGTAAAAAGAAAAAAAAGTTAATCGACCCTTACGCAAAACGCGAGGCTTCTAAATACGAACAACCGATTGCCAGTCGGGAGTTGGTTTTGCAAATTCTTGAACAAAGCGATGGCCCACTGTCGCTTAGTGCGTTGCATGAGGTGCTAGAAATAAATTCAGAAGAAGTGATAGATGCACTTGCACGACGTTTAGCCGCTATGGAGCGGGATGGCCAGCTTATCCGCAATCGCCAAAATCATTATTTACCGATTTCAAAAGTTGATCTGGTTCGTGGGCGTGTGATGGGACACCCTGATGGGTTTGGGTTTTTAATTCCAGATGAGGGTGGTGAGGATTTATTTTTACCTCCATATGAAATGCGAACATTAATGCATGGTGATCGTGCAGTAGTCCGTCCTGCAGGTAAATCTAAACGCGGTAAGTTACAGGGCAAATTAGTAGAAATCATTGAGCGTAATAATAAACAGATCGTTGGTCGCTACTATAAAGAATCTGGTATAGGTTTTGTTGTGCCAGATAATAAACGTCTCAGTCAAGACGTTATGATACCTGCCAAAAATACAATGCATGCTACAAACGGACAATTTGTTGTGGCATCTATCCTTGAGCAACCAAATAAATTTCGTCAACCGATAGGGAAAGTGATAGAAGTTATTGGCGATCATCTTGCGCCAGGGATGGAAATCGACGTTGCCATCCGCTCTTATGATTTACCTTATAAATGGACTGACGAGACCCTTCAACAAGTCGAACAATTTAGTCAAGATGATATACAGCAACAGCTTAAACATCGCAAAGATTTGCGCGAATTTCATTTTGTTACCATTGATGGTAGTGATGCTAAAGATTTCGATGACGCAGTCTATTGTGAACCTCGTGATAATGGTTGGCGGTTATGGGTTGCTATAGCGGATGTGTCATATTATGTAGAACCCGATACGGCTCTTGACCTAGAAGCACGCAACCGAGGCACTTCTGTGTATTTCCCTGAGCGTGTCATCCCTATGTTACCGGAAGCTCTTTCTAATGAGCTATGTTCGTTAAAGCCTGAAGTTGATCGTCTTTGCATGGTTTGTGAGATGTTCATAAATCAAAGTGGCGAACTAAAAAGTTATAAATTTTATGATGCGGTAATGCGATCATCGGCGAGACTGACATACGATGAAGTGCAAAGAATATTATATGAAAAAGATAAAGAAGTCAGAGAGCTAAATGAACATTTATTAAAGGACTTAGAGAATTTGCAAGGTGTTTATAATTGTTTACGTAAACAACGCAAAAAACGTGGCGCAATTGATTTTGATACTAAAGAAACATTATTTGAATTTGATAAAGACAAAAAGATAAAAGCCATTCTGCCTCGTGAACGGTTTCAGGCGCACATGATTATTGAAGAATGCATGATAGTTGCCAATGTTGCTGCTGCAAAATTTATTACGCGTAAAAAACTACCTACATTATTCCGTGTGCATGAAGAACCCACAGCTGAAAAATTACGCGATATGCGTGAATTTCTTGAATCATTAGGTGTTGGATTTAGTAAAGCTAAAAAACCACAGCCTAGTGATTACATGGCAGTGATGAAAAAGGTTAGTCATCGTAAAGATAAGCACATCATTGAGATGATGTTGTTAAGGTCTATGGCACAGGCCGTTTATAGTCCTGATAGCATTGGTCATTTTGGTTTAGCGCTTTCGTTGTATGCA
Source organism: Gammaproteobacteria bacterium (assembly GCA_965243395.1). Lineage (GTDB taxonomy): Bacteria > Pseudomonadota > Gammaproteobacteria > UBA4575 > UBA4575 > JABDMD01. Next base: position 1,063,618 of record CBDEUS010000002.1, read on the forward strand.
CATTTCACTTCTCCTATTCGTCGCTATCCTGATTTAGTGGTGCATCGAACAATTCGTCATTTGCTTGCTGGTGAAAATAAGACTTCTTTCCCTCTTTCGCAAAATGATTTGGTATTGCTTGGCGAGCATTGCTCTATGTGTGAACGACGTGCAGATGATGCAACGCGTGATGTGGATGCCTGGTTAAAGTGTGAATTTATGTTGGATAAGATAGGAAAGGAATTTGATGGGATAATCACATCGGTGACTGCATTTGGTTTTTTTGTGATGTTGAATAATTATTTTGTTGAAGGATTAGTGCATGTCACTACATTGAAAAGTGATTATTATCATTTTGATGAGCAATCACACTGTTTGTTTGGCGAGCGCAGTAAGACTCGTTATGCTTTGGGTGATGAAGTAAAAATAATAGTTGCAAGAGTGAGCTTAGATGAACGCAAAATGGATTTTTCGTTATCTAGAGGTGACGATAAAAATTCAAAGCACTTAAAACGTTCAAAGCAATACAAGCCAAAAACCTCAAAGAAGAAAAGAAAAAATATTAAATAATGAAAAATATATCTTTTGGGTTTTATAGCTCTTTAGCAGCGGTTCAACATCGCCCTTTCCATATTAAAGAAGTGTATTTATTGGATAGTAGAAAAGATAAACGTCTTCAAGAACTCAAACATGAAATTATTTCGAATGATATTGCCTATCGTTTAGCAAATAAAAATGAACTCGAACAACTGTGCGGGGTAAAGAATCATCAAGGTGCTGTGGTGGTTTACAAACAGCAACAATCATATAGTGAATCAGCATTGTTAGAATATTGTGCATCAGCTACAGAGCCATTATTGCTTTTGGTGCTGGATCAAATAGTTGATCCACATAATCTTGGAGCATGTATGCGTACCGCTGAAGCTGCAGGGGTGAGTGCAGTCATCAGTTCGACGCGAAATTCTGCACCGCTTACACCAACAGTGCGTAAGGTTGCTTGTGGGGCTGCTGAGCGTATACCGCTAATATTTGTTAAAAATCTCGCGCGATTCATGGATGAGCTTAAACAATTTGGAATCTGGGTATACGGCACACAACCAGAGGCGAGCAAATTGCTCTATGAGGCTGATTTTTGTCGTTCTGTAGCATTGGTAATTGGTGCAGAAGGTAAAGGTATGCGCCGTCTAGTGAGCGAAAAATGTGATGAGCTCTTGCGCATGCCGATGTCGGGAGAAATGGCGAGCTTAAATGCTTCCGTTGCGGCAGGTGTTGGCTTATTTGAGGCCGTACGACAACGATCAGGCAGCGCTATCCTCTAATGTCCATTCATATTCCAAGGATAAAGTTGCCTTAGCTTGCTTGCGCCTAAGTCATCACGTAGACTTCGCGGCTCAAAATTTGTAACTCCTTGCTTCACTGGGGCGCAATTGTCACCAGGAGGCTTTAACCCATAGGGAGCATATATATGCGTCACTACGAAATAGTGTTTCTGGTGCATCCGGATCAGAGTGATCAAGTACCAGCAATGATTGAGCGTTATCGTTCAATTATAGATCAAGGTAAAGGTAAGGTTCATCGTCTCGAAGATTGGGGACGTCTGCAATTAGCCTATCCAATTCAAAAAATTCATAAAGCACATTATGTGTTAATGAATATCGAGTGTAATCAAGAAGTATTAGATGAATTAACGAGCTCGTTTCGTTTTAACGATGCAGTTATTCGTAACATGGTAATTTCAGCGAAAAGGGCTGAAACGGAGAAATCTGCTATGTTAAAGATGATCGAGCAAGAAGATGCTGATAGTGGAAAAAAAGCAACAACTCAATCTTATTCTGAAAATGAATCGAGCACAGATGAAGAAAGTTTTGCACCTGCCTCAGATGATCAGACTGCTGAAGCAGTTACCGAATCACCCGAAAGCTAAATAAATAATATTAAAGGAAGAGTATCATGGCACATTATTTTCGTAGAAGAAGGTATTGCCGCTTCACTGAAGAAGGTATTGATGAAGTAGATTATAAAGATATTGCAATCTTGAAGGATTTCATAACTGAAACAGGCAAGATTGTTCCAAGTCGAGTGACAGGTACTAAAGCTAAGTATCAGCGCCAATTATCTACTGCAATCAAACGTGCACGTTATATTGCGTTATTGCCTTATAGTGACCGCCACTGAAATAACTCAATTAATAATTTTGTGTGATTGAGGAATTTTTTAATGTATTGCCTGAAGCGATGTTTAAGTATTTATCTGGGTATTTTTTGCAATATCATGGTTAATAAATAAGCAAATTTACAACCCAAATTTTATTATAATGGATCAAACGAAGAGAACGCTATGGAAGTTATATTATTAACAAAAGTGGATAATCTTGGTGACTTAGGTGAGAAGGTTAAAGTACGCCCTGGTTATGCGCGAAACTTTTTAATACCAAGTGGTAAAGCAAAGTTTGCTACTGCTGAAAATTTAGCAGAGTTTGAGGCACGTCGTGTCGAACTTGAAAAAATGGCAGCTGAAACATTAGCAAATGCTGAAGCACGTAAAGCAGAACTGGATGGCACTAAAATCAGTATTACCGCCAAGGCTGTTGGTGAAGGAAAATTATTCGGCTCTGTTGGTATGGTGGATATTGTGAATGCCTTAAGTGAAGCAGGTAAAAAAGTTGAAAAGAAAGAAGTACGCCTACCTGATGGTTCTTTTCATCATGCTGGAGAATATCAGGTTGATATCCATTTGCACTCTGATGTAAACGCAACGATTAATTTAGAGATTATTGGCGAAGAATAATAAATGTATCGTCATTTTAGAAAAATCTTGTGGCTGAGCTAACTACGATAGGAACAGAATTTGGGGCCACAAATACGGAAAGCCTACGCACGCCACCTTATTCCTTGGAAGCTGAACAAGCTGTAATTGGTGGATTAATTCTCGATAACTCAACCTGGGATCAGGTTGCAGATCGAATCAATGAAAATGACTTTCATTTGTTTCAACATCGATTGATTTTCAGATCAATCGATGAATTGATTGAAAAACAACAACCATTTGACGTTCTTACGCTTTCTGATTTATTACGTCAGAAAGATGAAATTGCAGATACCAATATTCTGGCTTATCTCGGCACACTCGCGAATGACACTCCGAGTGCTGCAAACATTCGTGCTTATGCGGATATCGTTCGTGAAAAATCAATTCTAAGACAGCTAGTAACGGCTGGAAATGAGATAGCATCTAGTGGTTTGTCACCGGATGGTCGTGATGTAAATGAATTATTGGACGAAGCTGAAAAAAAGGTTTTTCAAATTTCTGATCACAGTGTTCATACTGACCAAGGTCCTCAAAACATAAAGTCATTGCTTAAAACGACTGTTGAACAAATTGATGAGTTATTTGAGCGTGGTGATCATATTACCGGCTTGCCCAGCGGCTATGACGAATTTGATGAAAAAACTGCAGGTTTGCAAAATGGTGAATTGATTATTGTTGCAGGTCGCCCATCAATGGGTAAGACCAGTTTTGCAATGAATATAGTTGAATACGCTGCATTAAGAAGCAATGCTTCAGTTGCAATTTTCAGTATGGAAATGCCCGGCCGTGCGCTCACGATGCGTATGTTGTCTTCTATGGGGCGTATTGATGCACAAAGAATTCGAACTGGTAAGTTAACCGATGACGACTGGCCGCGTTTAACCAGTGCGGTGTCAATGTTGTCTGAGTCTAATTTATTCATCGATGATACCGCTGCACTTTCTCCTACTGAACTGCGTGCGCGTGCACGAAGACTAAAACGCGAGCATGGTTTATCTTTAATTGTGGTGGATTACTTACAGCTCATGCAGGTAAGTGGTACTACAGAAAATCGAGCAACGGAAATTTCGGAAATATCTCGATCGTTAAAGGCATTGGCGAAAGAATTAGATCTCCCAATAGTTGCTTTATCGCAGTTAAATCGAAGTTTAGAACAACGCCAAGATAAGCGACCTGTAATGTCAGATCTTCGCGAGTCGGGTGCGATTGAGCAAGATGCAGATTTAATTGTGTTCATCTATCGCGATGAAGTTTATAACGAAGATTCACCCGATCAAGGTACGGCTGAAATCATCATAGCTAAACAGCGCAATGGTCCTATATTTAAATCTAGATTAACCTTCTTAGGCCAATACACACGATTTGAAAATTATGTACCTGAGATTTATACGGGCGGGGCAATTGCCGGTGAAGGATATTCCAATCCAACTACAGCAGGCCCTGATACTACGATTACTGAGTCGGGTTTTACTGAACAAAAATTTTCAGATAAGGATTTTACTAACAGCGATTTTCCTGACGAATTTGATGATGATTAGAAAGATTCTGTATCAAAGCTGTTACTATGAGTTGATTACATGAAGCGTGCAGCGTTCGCGCGTATTAACTTTTCCCACCTTAAACATAATCTCGCAACCATACGAAAGATTGCGAATCAATCAAAAATCATGGCGGTTGTCAAAGCAGATGCTTATGGCCATGGCATGTTAGAAGTATGTCAAAGTCTTGGTGATGCAGATGCCTTTGCGGTTGCATATGTAAATGAAGCGATGGAATTGCGTGAAAATGGTATTCAGAAACCTTTAGTGGCTTTGCAGGGCTTTAGTGATTCAGAAGATTTACATAATGCAATTGCACAAAAAATTGATGTAGTTATTCATCATGAAGAGCAATTAAAAATTCTAAAAACACTTTCTACCGTAGCGGAATTGGATGTATTTATAAAAGTTGATACTGGCATGCATCGTTTAGGATTTGCTGTAGAAGAATTTCCAAATGTATTAAAACAAGTGCAATCACTGCTTAATGATGATTCGAAAATTAGATGCATGACACATCTGGCATGTGCAGATGAAATTAACAATTCTGCAACCACGCAACAACTTGAGCGATTTGATTTTGTTGTTAAAAATAATACTTATAAACAAACCATTGCCAATACTGCTGCTATTTTAGCTTGGCCAGAAAGCCATCGAGACTGGGTTCGTCCAGGCATAGCTCTATATGGTGTTAATCCAATTGAGCCACAGTACAGGACAGATTTATTAGATTTGCGCGCGGTGATGAGTCTCCATGCGCCATTGATTTCAATAAAAAGCTGTAAAAAAGGTGAGAAAATTGGCTATGGAGGCGATTTTTGTTGCCCTAATGATATGCTCATAGGCATCATAGCAATTGGCTATGCAGATGGTTATCCACGGCATTTGCGAAATGCGCCTAATGTTTTAATTGGTTCAAAACTGGCGCCTATTGTGGGGCGAGTGTCGATGGATATGATTGCGGTAGATCTTGCAGGAGTAGAGACACATATTGGAGCGATAGCTGAACTATGGGGCGAGTCTGTTTCTGTTGAAGAAGTTGCGAAACATGCTGAAACCATAAGTTATGAATTGTTGTGCGCTGCAGGCAATGCTGTAGAGAAGAAATACATTTAATAATGGCGGTGTGATATGGAAAAAGTTTGGTTAAAAAGCTATCCAGAAGGCGTTCCAGAGTTTGCTGAATTAGGTCAGTATAATTCGTTAGCGCATATGTTTGATGAATGCGCAGAGCGTCACAGTCATTTGCCCGCGTTTACAAACATGGGTGCAACATTGAGTTTTTCTGAGCTCAACATTGAGAGTTATAACTTTGCGGCATATTTACAGTCTGAATTGGGTTGTAAAAAAGGTGATCGCGTTTCGATTATGCTTCCCAACATTTTGCAGTTTCCGGTGGCACTTTATGGAGTATTGCGTGCTGGTTGTGTGGCAGTAGATGTAAACCCTCTTTACACCTCAAGGGAACTAGGTCATTACCTAAAAGATTCGGGTGCAAAAGTCATTGTTATTTTAGAAAATTTTGCTGATGTATTGGCAGAAATTATTCATGAAACGGATGTTGAGCATGTGATACTCGCTCGAGTAGGCGATATGCTTGGTTTTCCAAAATCACTATTGGTAAATTTTGTTCTTAAATACGTACAGAAAAAAATTCCCAGTTACTCGCTTGATAAAGTCATCCCATTTAATGAAGTTTTAGCAGTTGGTCAGCAACGACAACTAGTAAAACCTGAAATCACACGTGATGATCTGGCGTTTTTGCAATTTACAGGTGGAACCACCGGTTTGGCAAAAGGCGCGATGTTGTCGCATGGAAACTTATTGTCCAATGTTGCCCAGGCAGGAACTTTTTTTAGCCCTATATTAGAAGAAGGCACAGAGACGGTTATTACTGCGTTACCGCTTTACCACATCTTTTCATTAACTGCGAATTGCTTTTTGTTTACAAAAATTGGTGGACTAAATTACTTAATAACTAACCCCCGTGATATGAAAGGCTTTGTTAAAGAATTAAGTAAAGTTAAATTTTCTGTAATCACAGGAGTGAATACATTATTTAATGGCTTACTTAACACTGATGGATTTTCTGAATTAGATTTCTCAAATCTAAAGGTCACTTTGGGTGGAGGTATGGCGGTGCAAGAATCAGTGGCAACAGAGTGGCATGAAACAACAGGATGTGTATTGGCTGAAGCTTATGGCTTAACTGAGGCTTCTCCCGCGGTGACTATGAACCCCTATAACTTGAAAGAATACAATGGCACCATTGGCTTACCCATACCAAATACTGAAATTTCGATTCAAGATGATGATGGTAATCATCTTGGTATTGAAGAAGCCGGCGAGCTCTGTGTACGTGGTCCACAAGTCATGCAAGGATATTGGAATCGACCCGAGGAAACTAAAAATACTATTAGTGAAGACGGTTGGTTAAAAACCGGTGATATCGCGATGGTGTCGGAAGAAGGGTTTGTGCGTATCGTTGATCGCAAAAAAGATATGATTTTAGTTTCAGGCTTCAATGTGTATCCAAATGAAATTGAAAATGTAGTGCAATCACATTCAGGTGTTCTAGAAGTGGCTGCGGTTGGAGTCGATGATGAAGAATCTGGTGAAGTGGTAAAATTATTTATTGTCAAAAAAGACCCTGCGTTGACCGAAGATGATATTTTGGATTATTGCAAGGACCGCCTCACACGATATAAGTGGCCTAAATACATAGAATTCCGCGATGAGCTACCCAAGACAAATGTCGGGAAAATTTTACGCCGTGCATTGAGGGACGGTGAATAGCTGATAATTCCTAATTATCAAATAACGCTCTGAGTGTATGTGAATTTATCCTCTGGTCTGGCATCGATTGGCTAAAAAAATCCCAAAAAAATATATGGAATTTATAAAAAGTGTGACGTAGTTACGTTGATCAAATGACAATAATTCGTGACTATAGGAAGTCTAAATTTCTAATAAGCCTCATTAGAGGGCTGGCTTTGGAGTTGGCGATACGTGAAGTCATACGAACAATCTGAGGATTCAGTGAGCGATGCTCAGCTTGCATTAGAACGTCGGGACCGTAGTGACCGGCGTAGACCTTCGTTTAAAGGGTTTATCTATGGGCTCTTCTTGGCCAGGCGCCGTGGCCCAAGACGTGCAGAAAACTTATATCAATATAGCGACTGGTATGACGTAAAGTTACTCGTCTTATCTTTGAGCTTACTGCTGCTTTCTTGTCTAGATGCTGCTATGACTATGAAGTTATTGTCACTAGGGGCTGTGGAACTAAACCCTATTATGAATGAACTGATTAATCAGGGTACGCGCTATTTTATTTGGATTAAAATTGCAGTGACAGCATTATGTATAGTAGTGCTGGTAGCACACAACCGCATTAAGTTATTTAATTTTTTGCGTGTGGATGTAATATTAATTACTGCGGTTTTTATTTATCTTGGATTAGTGACCTACGAGTTTTACCTTTATACTTTAGGTGTTCCTGCAGCTTAATTAAGCGATTGAATTAGGCTCTCGTTTGGATCTTGGCGAATCTTTCTTAATTCTCTTTGCCACAGTTTTATATTTTTAGGACTTATTCCTTTTTCAACACTGTCTAACCATTGGTCATGGCAGTTCATGACAAGTTCTAAACCTTCATCGGTAAAATCCGAAACTTTGATTTCCAGTGAATGCCAATCTTCAATAGTCTTAGGAATATTGCATTTGTATAAATTGCTTTCTAGCAAAAAACCTAAGAGTGGTTCATATCTTAATTTGAACTTTTCGATGACTTCCAGTCTTGCTGTGTCGTCCATTTCTTCGTGTATGTACCATTTGCACGCATCAATTGTAAATTCTTTCATCGCGCATCCTTTCCGTTAGAGGTTCATATCCATATACTTTTTTTATGTTCAGAAATCATATTTCGTTAAAACCCGTATTGTTGTTCAATTTATCTTGAGCATACAAACTTTATTTATTCATATCGTCTGGATTTGTTAACCACTTATCCTAATTGCTTGTAACAAATTGTTAACAATCTAAACTTCAACAATCACAGCATTGAAGTACTGGGCATATACTTCTAAAGCACGATCTTTTGCTAAGCCTAGGTGGTCTGCAAGAGCCAAATCCATACCGCGAAAGCTAGTTTCAAAATCAGTAGAGTTTTTTTCACCTTTCGTATAAAAGGGAGACTCTTTACTATTAAGTAAAAATATTTTTGCAATAGACTGTTCGATGGGTATGTCTAATGATACATATTGTATATCGGAGTAATGCTGCTTCGTATGTTCCCTGGCTGCTATAGAAATATCATCAAAGCGTGCGGTTAATGCAAATGCTTGTTTGCGATCTAGCCAAGTTTCGATATGTTTACTTTGAATTTCTAGTATTCTTTCTGCATGTACACTACCAAGCTCACTGATTGCATAAACAAAAAAGATATAAAGTTGGTAAAGTTTAATTGCATTAGTAAAAACAGGTACAAAAGATTTTGGTGTTTGATGATCTTCTTGAACGGTGTAGCTAAATGGACTTAGATTTTTAAGTAATAAATGCAACGGATAAAATGCAACACTCTCTATGGTTCTAACTTCGTTACCTGCATCTACATCTTGATCGATATGATATTCTTGGAGACTTAAACGCGCAGTAGATTTTCGATTCGCTACTTCATTGGCTGTTAAACCCCATAAGTCAGGAAAATCTGTTGAATCGATTAATTGCGTCTGACTCAATGTGATCCTCCCTAACGATAAATTCAGTGGAAATACGCATATTAGAGTGGCTTTCTGATTATGCTCTACAAGCTTGAGATCGTCCGTTGCAAAGCCGCGATGGAAGGGTATTGGTTAAGAATTTATTAATACAAGATCAGAGCGGGCTTGGCTTTTAGGTAGTTTTCGACATGCTTAATGAGTGCTTTTCTAAATGTGATGTAGTCCACACTTAGGTGCTGATTGCACAAATATAACTTTGCTTCTGTTGAATGCTGATGCTTGTGCGAAACTGGTTAAATCCTTATCCGGCAGAAATTAAATTAGGCTTGTTGTATTCCAAATGCCATGCAATTTGAATCCAGTGCTTCAGATAGGCTGGTTATCATTTCATATCTGCTATCGTCGAAATTTAGCTAATAAGCTACCGTTCATCTGAGGGAAAATTGCGTTGATTTATGGAAAATGTATGAAATAAAGTAAAAAATACTGCAACTCATCGGCTCTATTGAAGGTGTGGTAGTGTAATTTGAGCCAGACTACTCAGAGTTAGCTGTGAATGAATTAAAATTGTCTGCCAACTTACTTGATGATGTTAAGGATTTAGAATCTCTAAAGCATAGCTGGCGATAACTTCGGGCTTGGGATATTAGGATTTGCTGATATAGTAGGAATTGCTTGAGTATAGAGCGAAATTGATAGAATTCTAGTCTGTCTTTCATGATACTGAGAATAGATTGAGGTTTTGTTTAAATTAAATTGTTTCCATTTAATTGTAATTTATGACTAGTTCAAATATTGAAACATTAACGTCTTTATATCGAAGGCTTGGGATTGTTGTGTTAGAGCAGCGACAAGATAAAAGCCTTTGGTTGATTTCACCGATGCCTGATTGGTTTCCTATGTTAGCTGAGCTAAACGAAGATGCTAAAGAAGGTCAGGTAAGAGCCCTCAAATCGAATGTTTTAAATTCTTTCATTGAAAAAGATGTTCAAAACATGTGGTCCAGTGGACAAGAAAGAAATGTATCGTCCATATGGATTGAGTTAGATTCAGAAGAAAATAGTATACCCCTCCAAGCAACTGCTTTGCGTCAAGTGGACAGCATGCTAGTCATTATTGAACATGTACCTAATGCGTATGAAGCGAAGCAATCTCAAGCAAAACAAATGCGTGAAAACGATTTGCTTAAAGAATTGTTGGAAGACAAGAAAGCTGAACAGGCTCAAAAAATTGCCTCACGTGAGACAGAGTTAGAGCAGGAAATCAGTGAGCGACGTGCTTTAGAAAAACAACTTACTCATTTAGCTTTTCATGATTCGTTAACAGGATTGCCAAATCGATCTCTGTTTACAGATCGATTACAAAGATCCATTGCAGAAGCAGAACGTAAAAAAGAATCTGTAGTGGTAATGTTCATAGACTTGGATGACTTTAAAAAAGTAAATGATTCATTTGGTCATCATGTAGGGGATAAGGTAATTCAAAGCGCAGCATTACGCTTAAAAAAATGCTTACGTGATATTGATTCAATTGCACGTTTGGGAGGTGATGAGTTCACCTTGCTTGTTCCGCATATTGGCGAACGTGAAGATATTGAAATAATTGCCAGGAGACTAATTGAATCTTTAGATGAGCCGATTATCGCCGAGGGTAATGAATTTCGCATGTCAATCAGTATAGGAATTTCAGTTTATCCCAATGATGCCAGCAACGAAGACAATTTATTGCGCAATGCTGATACCGCTATGTATTTCGCGAAACATACCCGCGGCCCAAGCTTCAGATTTTATGAGGCGGATATGGGTACTTCACCCTCTAAACGTTTGGCATTAGTTTCTGATATTGAATTGGCATTACAACAAAAAGAATTTTTCTTGGTATATCAGCCTATCGTCAATGTCCAGAGTATGGAGGTGATGGGCGCTGAGGCCTTATTACGCTGGCGACGTTCTGATGGTGAAATTGTAGAACCAGATCGTTTTGTGCCATTGGCTTGTGAATCGGAACTGATCGTTAAAATTGGTTTATGGGTGATCAATCAGAGTTGTAATCAACTTAGGAACTGGCGTGGTATTTACGGTGATAAATTTAGAATGGTTATAAATTTATCTTTGCGTGAGCTGGAATCTAAAAAGTGCAAAGACACTTTACGCGAGCAGATGGAAAACATGAATTTGCCTCCAGGTTCATTGGAAGTGGAGATTACTGACTCAGCACCTATAGATAACTCAAACATAATGCAAACACATGTTGATTTTCTAAAAAGCTTACATGTGTCAACCGCTATTGATCGCTTTGGTGATCGTCAAACTTCATTAAAGTCAATCAAATCTCTTGGGTTACATTCTATAAAAATAGATCGCTATTTTGTAAAAGGTATTGAATCTGACCAGGATAGTTATGACGTGTTTAGCGGTATTGTAAAACTAAGCTTATCTTTATCGGATAATGTGCTTGTAGAGGGAATCGAGACTAAAGAACAGTTAGATATAATTCAAAATATGGATGTTAAAGAAGCGCAAGGCTTCTTTTTCACACAGCCATTAGAATCACACTTTTTTGATCAGTGGATGAAAGAGTTTGATAAGAAACAAAAAACCCAGCTTAAACTTGTAAAGCAAAAGAAAGCCTAGCTATATTGCCGTATAATGTTCTGCAACATAGTTTTGTAAAATAGATTTAAATTCTTCTGCAATGTTTTCACCTCTCAAAGTGGTGAATTTTTTTCCGTCGACATAAACTGGCGCAATTGGAGCTTCTCCTGTGCCGGGCAAGCTTATTCCTATATTTGCATGTTTGCTCTCGCCTGGACCGTTTACAACGCATCCCATAACTGCGACTTTCATATTTTCAACACCCGTAAATTGTTGTTTCCATAATTGCATTTCAGATTTTAAATATTCATCGATATCTGCAGCTAAATGTAGAAAATATTCACTGGTTGTTCGCCCACATCCAGGGCATGAAGTAACTTGTGGTGTAAATGAACGTAGCTCCATCATTTGTAGAATTTGCTGTGCAATGCGCACTTCCTGTGATCGATCCCCGCCGGGTTCGGGGGTCAGAGAAATACGAATCGTATCGCCGATGCCTTCTTGCAGTAATACCGATAAAGCTGCAGTAGAAGCTACGATACCTTTGCTGCCCATACCGGCTTCAGTGAGACCTAGATGTAATGCGTAATCACATTGTTTGGCTAAATCTCGATAAACGCGTATTAATGCCTGCACTTCGCTTAGTTTGCAGGAGAGTATAATCTTGTTGTGAGCCAGACCTAATTTTTCTGCAAGTGTAGCGCTTTCCAATGCAGATGCTATGAGTGCGTCATGCATCACCTCTTGTAAACTTTTTGGCTGTGAAGATGCGGAGTTTTCATCCAGCTTCTTAGCTAATAAATCTTGGTCCAGGCTGCCCCAATTGACGCCAATGCGTACAGGTTTATTTTGTTTACATGCGATTTCGATAATTTCTGCAAATTGTTTGTCATGTAATTCACCGCGACCAACATTTCCAGGATTAATACGGTACTTATCGAGTAGTTGTGCACACTCCGTATACTTACTTAATAGTCTTCCGCCATTAAAATGAAAATCGCCAACAATTGGTACATTAATGTTTGTTTGTTGCAGTAGCTCATAAATTTTTGGAACTGCCTGAGCAGCATCTTTATTGTTAACAGTAATGCGTACAATTTCAGATCCTGCATTGGCTAGCGCGGTAATTTGCGCTACCGTTTTGCTTACGTCAGCAGTATCAGTATTAGTCATGGACTGAACCACAATGGGCGCATGACCCCCTACGGTTACATTCCCAACTTGTACAGCAGTGCTATTACGACGAAAATTCATTGAGCTCATAATTGAGATCTATATATATTTTATTTGAACTATGCAGAATAGTAACTCATTCAGATCATATTGCGGGTAGAATTAAGCTATTAGATCTACAAAAAAACCCTATATTTTTTAACCCATCATGTTTTGGCAAGACACACTCACTCTGCAATCTTCTGGTCGTGGTACTTACGAGGTTACGCAAAAGATCGAAAATATGATCCGCGACTCAGGCATAAAACAGGGGCTTTGTCATTTATTTGTTCGACACACGAGTGCTTCGTTAATTATCAGCGAAAATGCAGATCCTGCTGTGCATCGCGATTTAGAAACATTTATGTCAAAACTTAGTCCAGATGGAGATCCAATGTTTACACATTGTTCAGAAGGTGATGATGACATGCCTGCTCACGTACGTTCCGTACTAACTCAAACCGAGCTTAATATACCAATTACAAAAGGATCTTCTGGGCTAGGCACTTGGCAAGGAATTTATTTGTGGGAACATCGAACATCACCTCACCAAAGGAAAATTATCGTTACAATTCACGGCCAATAAGTCGTTACTCGCGTGTAACTAGCCTATATGAATACTTTTGCTGAAATTAAATGTGTTACTTTTGATTTGGATGACACGTTATGGCCTTGTGAGCCGACTATTATCAAGGCGGAAAAAGCTTTATATGAATGGTTAACAAAAAATTACTCAAAAATTTGTCAACAACTTTCATTTGAAGAAATTAAAGAGCATCGTGTTGATTTTGCCAATCGAAATATGCATCTAGCGCATGATGTGACAGCACTACGAAGAGAATCTTTGCTTGAATTAGCAAAAAAGTTTGAGTATCCAATTCATATGGCAGACGAAGGTTTAGCTTTGTTTAGAAAACATAGAAACCGTGTCAATTTTTTCTCTGATGCATTATCTACGCTCAGTAAGCTCGCTGAACACTATAAGATAGGAGCGATTACAAATGGTAATGCAGACTTAGAATCAATAGGAGTTAAAGAATATTTTGATTTTATTGTGACTGCTCAAGAAGCAGGGGTGGCAAAACCGGATAAAAAAATTTTTGCTTATGCGCAAAATAAAACCAATCTAGCATGTAATCAGTTTATTTATGTAGGTGATCATCCTACGATTGATATGCTGGGCTGCATAAAAAGTGGTTGGAAATCACTATGGTTTAATCCTGAAAAAAATCCATGGCCTGACGATGAAATACATCGAGAATTTCAGCCTGATGCTGAAATTCAAAAATTAAGTCAGTTGCCTGAATTATTAAAAATTTAAAATTTTGTAAAAAAAAGGAGTACAAAATGTCTGAAATAATTCCAGATATGGAAGAAAGAGTAAGAAAATTAGAACGAATAATGTTTACCGTACGTGTGGCAATCATTGTCATCGTAGGATTTATGATGTACGACGCGCTATCACCAGATACAGGCTCAGATATTATTTTTGCAGATAAAATTAAGTCCAGAGCATTTGTGCTATTGGGCTCCGGGGATCAACCAGTGGGTTATTGGGATGATAAAAAAACTAATGGGTTTAAGATGTATTCCAAACAGGGCAATCACGTTTTGTTAAAACCTGAAGCGCTTACTTTTTATGAAGATAAATTAAATCCTGAAGTTAAAGCGAAATATGATTAAAAATTTACATATGTCACAATTATTTTTATTCTATTTTTTCTCCATATTTCTTTTTATGTAGTTTTTTAGATTGGCTGACCCATTTGTCGCGGTTAATACGATCTGGGAAACTACCTAAAGTTTCAGCTAAAGTTTCAATATCGCCTTTGGTGAGTCGGCCAAGCTGCTCATAGGAGTACACGCCAAAGTCGTTTAGCTTGCCTTCCATTACAGGGCCAATCCCTTTTATAACTTGCAACTCATCTTTAACTTTTGCTGCCGCGATCTTTAAGCCTTTGGCAGGTGCTTTTAAACCTGTTGCTCGTTTGCTTGTTGTTTTTTTGACTTTTTTTGCGGCTTTTTTAACAGTTCGTTTGGGGCGTTGTGGCTGAGGAGCAGGACGCTTTATTTTACTTTTAAGTGCTTCAATGGTGTGTTCATGTTCACGCAACATGGATAGATCAAGTTTGGAGGACTGTAATTCACTTTCCAATTCAGACATTTTAGATTTGTATTCCTGAACCACGGTAGCGCTTGAAGCCTGCGCACGACTTTCAGCGGTACGTAATTGTTCACGTAAGTCATCAATAACCGCATCTTTTTCTTCACAAGTGTCTACGTATACGCGTTCTTTTTCACTTGCTTCAAGCTTAACTTCATTAATTTGTTTGTATGTGCGGCCTAGTACAGTATTTTTAGAAGTTCCAAGTAGTCGCACTTTGTCCATGAAGCGATTAAATTTAGTATCTTGCCCTGGTTCTTCACCTTCTAGTGGTGTGAGCTGATCAATTCGATTTTGTAGCTTAACTAAAGTTTCCTGGTTGCGTGCATTTTGTTCGGCTAAGTCTTTTGCGCGAAGTTTTTGCAGCTCATTCATTTCAGTTTGAGACTTATTCTGTAAATCATATAGTTGGGCTTTGGTTTCACTGACTTGTTTTTCGAGCTCAGGATTCATTAAAGAGCGGTCTTGTCTCCACTTCGTTTGAATTTGGCTGATCATGCCATATAGCCCTTTCAGGTCATTTTCAGATGAAGTGACTTTGTCATTTAGTCGATAAACTTTTCCAATCATGTCATCAAGCCTATATTTAAAAGACTCTTGATCAGTAACACGATTATTTAAACGTTTTATTTTCTGGTTCGCATCGGAGTGTAAATCAGCATAGTGGCACGCAAGACTTTCGAAATCATCGCGTTCACTAAGTGTTTGTTGATACATGCCCTGGACTTTCTTTAGCCAAGCTTGATGGATGGGTAATTGTTTAGCTTTTTCTAGAGAGGTTTGCCATCGTGAAGTCATCAACATTAAGTCACCACTTTGACGATCATATTGAGCTTGAATGTTGTTGCGCTGAGTTTTATAGCTAGCTGCTTGTTGTTTAGTTTCTTCTAATTCTCTTGATTGAATAGAAATTTTGTTTTCTAAATCTGTGCGTAATGCAATTAAATCACGGTTACATGTGTATCGGCGTATAAACCACCCCACTGCTATACCTAGTGCTGTCGCCGCTAATAAATAGCCAAATAATTCAATTAATAAATAGCTCATAGTTATGGTCTCTTATTTATTTCGGTTTTTATGTCTTAGATGTTTAAAGAATATTATTGTATACGGGAAACCGCGAACTCTATGCGACGGTTTTGTGCTCGCCCCTCAACGGAATCATTAGATGCAATCGGCAATGTTTCACCAAAACCCGATGCGGTTAAGCGTTCGGGTTGAATACCATTGTTGCTGAGATAATCTAATACGGACTGTGCACGTTGTTGGCTCAATTGCAAATTCAATTCATCGTCACCAGCATTATCAGTATGGCCTTCAACCGTAACATTAAACTCTTTATGTTCATTTAATACTCTGATTACATCATTAAGAATTAATTTACCTTTTTCTGTGATTTCATCACTACCAAATAAAAAAGTAATTCCTGACAGATCCAAGGTTTGTAGTAATTCCTCCACGACTTCTTCTTGGGCAGTCTCAATCTCAGCTTCGGGTGTCATAGCCACTTCAATTTCGGGCTCCGGTTCAAGTTCAGGGAGTGGCTCAAGCTTGGGTTTAATGACTACTTTGGGTTTTGTCATTCCGGGCTCTGCTCTTGCAACGACAAGCTGATTATCCACAGTTCTGATGCCTGGCATGGACGCAATAATTTGTTCAATTTCATCAGAACGACTTTGGCTCGCGACAGCTCCTGTAAGAGTAGCATCACGACCATCTACGTTGACAATCGCGTTTCCAATTTGGTTTTCCTTTAAAAGTTGATTGCTTTTTAAATTCAAGTCGTTTTCTATGTACTCAGCTTTACTGTCTTGGGTAAACCAATACAGAGCTATAAATCCTATCAAGCCAAGAATGAGAGGAAGTAATAAGCCAAGAATAAAACTATTTGTACGTTGATCCGTCATGGTTGGTATCTGTTATTTTTAGTTTTAATTTGTAGAGAAACTAATTTCTCGACTCAAGGTTAAGTATTGCTTGAACGTAGACAATTCGCAAACAAAATTATATGAATAACGTCCATTAGACGTTTAGATGTGAGGACTAAAAAGGTTTTTCCTTATAAAATTAAGGGAATTACAAAATGCCAATGAAAGCTTAAATTAAATATTTGCAGAGTAGTTATTTTGTTGGTTTAACTTAGCAGTTTCATACGGAAGTAAACTCATCGGGGATACGTTTATTCAGTTTTGTGATTAGGGCTATAAAATGTTTACTCTCAGTCCTTGTGAGATCAGAAAACATTTTACTGTATGCATGATCCATTAAAGCAATTCCAAGTTTGGCAATCTCTTCACCTCTCGGAGTAAGCTTGATGTCCACCACTCTTCGATCGAATTGATTATGTGTGCGCTCAATACAACCCCTGTCCTCAAGCTGATCTAAATATCGGCTTACGGTTGCGCGTTCTATCATCAGGTCATCTGCTAGCTTGGCTGGGGTGTAAACTACCTTGCTGGAAATAGCGTGAATTAAGCGCCATTGGTTAAACTTAAGACCATGACTATTCAACTCTTTATTTAATTTTGCGCGTGCAAAAGCGTTAAGCTTATCTGCAAATGAGATAATCACAGGAAATGACGAATGAGTATTACTGAATTTGTCATTCATATATTTTGATCGACTAACAAAAATTAATCAGTTACTTATTTTTAGCATACTCTTTGCATATAAAGTGTTGATAAAGCTTAAGATTACGATTGTTTACAGTTACAGGTGTTCATAATTAACATTTGTTAACTATTGCCGCCTGGAATGTGAGTGACTCTACGTATCTGGAAAATAATGGTGCCCCGAGTAGGAGTCGAACCTACGACCTTTCCCTTAGGAGGGGAACGCTCTATCCAGCTGAGCTATCGGGGCAGGCCACATCCACAAATCAAATAATAACTGGATTGGGATATGTAACTTATCATCTTTAGCTAATTGAAAGAAAAGGTGTCGCTACGCGACGATTTAATTTGCGTGGAATACCCCCACGCAAGTGTGGTGCCGAGGGAGAGAATCGAACTCTCACTCTGTTTCCAGAACCGGATTTTGAATCCGGCGCGTCTACCAGTTCCGCCACCCCGGCAAATATGTGTTCAAATCAATGTCTAGTGTAGCGCAAATTGCTAAGCTAGTAACAACTTGTCAAATAATTACAAAAGCATTTTTGAACACATTTTATGGAACTGGATCAGTTTGATTATCACTTGCCCGAAGAACTGATCGCGCAGGTCCCATTACAACAACGTACAGCAAGCCGACTGTTACATTTTGAAGCTGATGCGAATTGTTTCGAGGATTTATATTTTAAAGATCTTTTAAAACTCATTCGTGCTGGTGACTTGTTGGTTCTTAATGATACCCGAGTAATTCCCGCACGCTTATTTGGGCAAAAATCATCTGGTGGAAAAGTGGAGTTCTTACTAGAGAGAATGTTGGAAGCTAATAAGGTATTAGCGCAATTAAAAGCCAGCAAGAGTCCAAAGAAAGGGACAAAATTATTCTTTGCAAATCATGTAAACGCTGTTGTAGAAGATCGTCAAGAAGATTTTTTTATTCTCCGGTTTGACCAGAATACAAATGTAGAGGAATTTCTGACTCGTTCCGGACAAATGCCTCTTCCACCTTATATTCGTCGTGAACCTGATCAAGATGATAAAGATCGTTATCAAACCGTTTATGCTAAACATACGGGTGCAGTCGCTGCACCTACTGCGGGACTTCACTTTGATGAAGAGTTTTTAAATACGTTGCGTACTAAAGAAGTAGAATTTGCAAGTATCACTTTGCATGTTGGAGCAGGAACTTTTCAACCTGTGCGTGAAGATAATATTCTGCAGCATAAAATACATGCCGAGAAAGTAATTGTTACGAAACAAGTGTGTGAGCAGATTACAGCATGTAAGAAACGTAACGGCCGTATAATTGCTGTCGGCACAACGAGCGTAAGAGCGCTTGAATCGGCAGTTCAGACTGGAAATGTAGCACCCTTTGAGGGTGATACAAATTTGTATATCTATCCTGGATACGAATTTAAAGTTGTTGATGCATTGATTACTAATTTTCATTTACCAAAATCAACATTACTCATGTTAGTAAGTGCATTTGCAGGTTATAAAACCACTATGGCAGCATATCGTCATGCTGTAGCTAAGCGTTATCGCTTTTACAGTTATGGTGATGCAATGTTTATAGAGAAAAACAATAAATTTCATGCAATTTAAAATTTCAAAGCGAGACGGTCTTGCTCGAACAGGTCAACTGTCATTTACACGGGGTACAGTCGAAACTCCAGCATTCATGCCGGTGGGTACTTACGGCACTGTAAAATCTATGACACCTGAAGAATTGCAAGGGTTGGGTGCACAGATCATTCTAGGGAACACTTTTCACTTAATGTTGCGCCCGGGCATGGAAGTCATAAGGAAATTTCAGGGCTTACATAATTTTATGAATTGGCAAGGACCAATATTGACCGATTCTGGCGGCTATCAAATATTCAGTCTTGCCGAAATGCGCAAACTAACCGAGCAGGGAGTAACGTTCCAATCTCCAATAGATGGGGCAAAAGTTTTTTTAAGTCCTGAGCTGGCTATTGAAATACAGCAAACCTTAGATGCGGATGTCATTATGGTGCTGGATGAATGCACCGAGCACCCTTCGACCTTTGAATATGCTAAATCTTCTATGGAACTATCGATGCGCTGGGCCGCTAGATCTAAAGAAGCACACGGTACTCATCCAGGGGCCTTGTTCGGAATCGTACAAGGTGGCATGTATCCAGACCTACGTGAACAGTCCGCAAAGCAATTAATACAAATTGAATTTGATGGTTATGCTATTGGGGGTCTGTCGGTTGGAGAAGAAGCACAAGAACGAGAGGCCATGCTAGATGTCACGCTGCCTTTTCTACCTACAAGTGCGCCTAGATATTTGATGGGGGTGGGTAAGCCTGAAGACATTGTCGAAGCCGTCCGCCGTGGTGTTGATATGTTTGATTGTGTGATTCCAACCCGCAATGCGAGGACAGGTTTTCTTTATACGCGTAATGGTGTTTTGAAAATTCGTAATAGCCGATTTACTGATGATATGCGCCCCATTGATGAGAATTGTGAATGTTATACATGCCAGAATTACTCACGTGCATACTTGCGACATTTAGACAAATGTGGCGAGATCTTGGGTCTTAGGTTAAATACCCTGCACAATCTGCATTATTATCAGGTCTTAATGCGTGAGCTACGCCAAGCCATTTCAGAAGGAAATTTAGGTGAATATATAGAAGAGTTTTATCGTATGCAGTCGCACAATGAAGAGACTATGGCATAATACGCCGCTTCTTATTGAATCAGAACTCAACACTATGTTTTTAATATCAGACGCAATGGCCGAAGGGGCAGCAGCTCAGGGAGGCGGTGGAATAGAATTATTTGTCATGATAGGTATTTTCTTTGCCATCATGTATTTCATGATAATTCGCCCGCAGTCAAAGCGTCAAAAAGAACATCAAAAACTCATAGGTTCACTTTCTAAAGGAGACGAGGTAGAAACTACGGGCGGTATGCTGGGGAAAATTATAAAAGTGGGTGATAACGCTCTACAAATAGAAATTTCCGAGGGTGTGATAATCAAATTACAAAAAAATTCAATTTCCAAAGTACTGCCGAAAGGCTCGCTTAAACAAGACTGAAAACTTTCATTTCATTTACAGTAATCAATAGCAAGGCAAAATAAATTCTTATGATTCCAATGAATCATTATCCATTGTGGAAGTATCTGCTGATTTTATTCATTGTTGCAGGTGCTGCGTTATACGCTTTGCCAAATTTGTATCCGAATGTTCCAGCAGTACAAATTTCTCATGAATCAGGAGAATTAGCTGACACAACTTTAGGTACCGTAAAAGAAGCGTTGAACAAAGAAAACCTTCAAATTCAAGGTGAGGAAGAACAAGATAATCGCATTTTGTTGCGATTCGAAAACACAGAGCAACAACTTCAAGCATCTGAAATCGCAAAAGATACTTTAGATGGTCAGCATGTAGTGGCATTAAATTTAGCGCCAGCTACACCAAAATGGCTACGTGCACTCGGTGCGTCGCCTATGAATCTTGGTTTGGATCTGCGTGGGGGAGTTCATTTCTTACTGCAAGTCGATATGAAGGCAGCGAAAGAGAAAGCTTTGAACAACTATGTGTCTTCATTTCGTACCTCATTGCGGGAGGCTGACTTACGTCGTTTTTCAGTTTCACAAGATAAAGGTCAACTGAATATTAAGTTTCGTGATGCAGAAAGTGGTGCTGAAGGTTTGGCGACTTTGCAAAAAGAATATGCAAATGAATTAACTTTTGATGAAAACACTGACGGTGGTGAATATTTTATTACCGGAAAAATTAGTGAAGATTCTTTGAGAGAAATACAAAGCTTAGCAATTCAACAAAACATTCAAACCTTACGTAATCGAGTTAATGAGTTAGGTGTTGCTGAACCAGTTATCCAGCAGCAAGGTGCTGAACGTATTGTGGTGCAGTTACCGGGTGTACAAGATACTGCACAAGCCAAAGAAATATTAGGTGCTACCGCAACAGTCGAATTTAGACTTGTTGACGAGCAAAATGATCCTTTTGCAGCTGCAGACTCGGGTAGAGTTCCGGTAGGTTCTGTTCTTTATTATGAGCGCGATAGTAAAAATCCAATTTTGCTTAAGCGTAATGTCATGCTTACAGGTGACAGAATTATCAATGCGAACTCAGGCTTTGATGAAAATGGTAGGCCTGCGGCGATTATTACCCTAGATGGACAGGGTGCGAGCCGATTTAGCAAAGTCACATCAGAGAATATTAAAAAACTTATGGCTGTTGTCTTTATTGATAATAAAACAGTTATCGTCAATAAAGATGGTGAAAAAGTCAGGAAAACAATTAAATCAGAAGAAGTTATTAATGTTGCGCGCATTCAAGAACAGCTGAGTAAGCGTTTTCAAATTGAAGGTTTAGATTCAACACATGAAGCGTTGAAACTATCTTTATTATTGCGTGCCGGCGCATTAGCGGCTCCCGTAGAGATTGTAGAAGAGCGAACAGTAGGCCCAAGTCTTGGACAGGAAAATATTCGTCTAGGCAAAAAGTCAATTTTAATTGGTTTAGTGCTGGTAATGATTTTTATGTTGCTCTACTACCGCATGTTTGGAATCGCGGCAAATGTTGCACTTGCGGCAAACTTGGTTTTGATTATTGGCATCATGTCACTTATTCCGGGAGCTACGCTTACACTCCCAGGTATAGCGGGAATTGTTCTAACAGTGGGTATGGCAGTAGATGCCAATGTGCTTATTTTTGAACGTATACGTGAAGAATTGAAAAATGGTAATTCACCTCAAGCGAGTATCCATGCCGGCTATGCCAAGGCACTGTCTACCATTGCCGATGCAAATATTACGACTTTAATTGCTGCAGTAGTGTTATTTATTTTTGGAACTGGACCTATCAAAGGTTTTGCTGTGACGTTATCCATTGGAATCGTCTGTTCCATGTTTACTGCAATTATGGGTACGCGTGCTTTAGTGAACTTATATTATGGAAATAAGAAAACACCGTCGCTTGCGATTTAGTTAAATCAAAATAATTATGCAACTATTAAAAGACAACTTAAAAATTGACTTTATGGGTAAGCGCAAGCTTGCTTTGATTTTGTCTTTAGTGTTGATCGTTGTTTCTCTTGCTGCTATTACTATGCGCGGGTTGAATCTAGGTATTGATTTTACAGGTGGTACATTAGTTGAAGTTGGTTATGAGGATTCTGTTGAGCTTGAACCGGTCAGGCAGGCCTTGTTTAGCAGTGGCTTTGATGATGCCATTGTGCAACATTTCGGTACTTCTAAAGATGTACTGATTCGTTTGCCGGTAGCCGATCAAGACGAAGACAAAGCACAGTTAAGTAACAATGTATTAGATGCCCTTGCTTCAACCGGTGCACCACAAATGCGCCGAGTTGAGTTTGTTGGACCTCAAGTAGGGGATGAACTACGCGATAAAGGCGGCTTAGCCATGTTATACGCATTAGTCGGCATCTTGGTATATGTATGGTTGCGATTTGAAATCCGATTCTCAGCTGGATCCATTGCGGCTTTGGTGCATGATGTTATTTTAGTAGTAGGTTTTTTTGCTCTTACGCAAGTTGAGTTTGATTTAACCGTGCTGGCCGCATTATTAGCTGTAATTGGTTACTCATTGAATGACACCATAGTGGTGTTTGATCGCATAAGAGAAAATTTCAGACGTTTGCGAAAAGCAACTTCTAAGGAAGTAATAAATACTTCAATAAATCAAACCTTATCAAGAACGTTAATGACGTCTTTGACCACCTTATTGGTACTTTTTGCATTGTTTTTATTTGGTGGCGAAGTTATTCATGCGTTTTCAATCGCATTAATCGTAGGTGTAATTGTAGGAACTTACTCTTCTATTTATGTTGCGAGTTCTTCGTTACTCACGCTTAACGTAAGTAAAGAAGATTTAATGCAACCAGAAGTGGAATCGGCTAATGAGGACGGCAGTCAAGTTTAACTATTTTTGTTAAGCGCTTGTAAGATTAAGCGAAATAGTTTCGCATTTGCTGCAACTATATTTCCCGATTCTAAATGTGTGTGTCCTCCGTATGTGTCTCCTACTAATCCTCCGGCTTCCTGAACAATTAAGCAGCCTGCAGCAATATCCCAAGTATTGATGCCATATTCCCAAAATCCATCCACTCTTCCTGCTGCAACATAAGCAAGGTCAAGTGCGGCAGAACCTGCTCTGCGAATTCCTGAAGTTTGTAGCATTAATTCTTTAAGAGATGCTAAATAATGATCAATGTTTTGGTTTTCGCGAAATGGAAATCCGGTTGCAAGCAATGCTCCTTCAAAGCTTGTGAGACTGGATACTCTAATTTTGCGGTCATTCAATGTCGCACCATTACCCTGACCTGCACAAAATAATTCGTCTTTGAAAGGATCATAAATTACTGCAACTTCAAGACGATTTTTATGTTTAAGTGCAATCGAAACCGAGTAATGTGGAAAGCCTCGCAAGAAATTAGTAGTTCCATCTAGTGGATCGATGATCCACTGGTATTCATCTTGATTACCGCTATTACTATCTCCACTTTCTTCGGCAAGAATCCCATGTTGTGGATATGCGCGATGTATAATATTAATAATTTCCTGTTCTGCTTTAAGGTCCACTTCACTCACAAAGTCATTTTTTTCTTTAGTCTGAATAGATAAGGAATGCACACGAGACATATTACGAAAAATAATTTTTCCAGCTTCACGTGCGGCTTCAATTGCAATATTTAAAGTTGGTTGCATGCAGAAAATTTAATTTTATGAAATGATCCATCAGCATAGCATTGAGCTGTAAATAGCGTATACACTCCTTATTTAATAATTTTGAACTCCATAACTTGTGAGCACATCGTATAAAATTAATATCGTTTTGGTGGAGCCATCGCATCCAGGCAATATCGGTGCTGCTGCACGTGCAGCAAAAACTATGTGCATTGAAAATTTGGTGTTGGTGAATCCAGCGGAATTTCCAAGTGGGCAAGCAAGGGCTCGTGCCACAGGCGCTTTAGATGTGCTCGAGCGGGCTATTGTTTGTGAGACATTGAACGAAGCAATAGCAAATTGCACATTTGTGGTAGGAGCAAGTGCGAGATCACGCGGTTTACAATGTCCGGATATCACTCCCGATGCCTTGGGCGAAAAAGTCTGGCTAGAAGTCGAACAAGGAAACGTTGCAATTGTGTTCGGGAGAGAAAGTAGCGGTTTATCTAATGAAGAATTAGATCAATGTCACTATCTAACAACGATTCCAGCAAATTGGGAATTCAGTTCATTGAATATTGCTTCTGCAGTTCAAGTCATTTGTTATGAGATTCATAAAGCGTATCTAAATAAAATGAGTAATAATTCTGTACTTGAGCCCACATCAGATACGGATAGATTGGCGACTACTAAAGAAGTGGAAAATTTGCTCGAACATATGCAACAAGTACTGTACGAAATTGAGTTTTTTGATCCCAAGCAACCCAAGTTATTAATGCGCCGCTTACGTCAACTCTATAGCCGTGCGCGTTTATCTCAGGTCGAGACCAATATCCTCAGAGGTATCCTGAGTGCAACACAAAAGTACCAACGCAATTCAAACAAATAAAACCTTAATTAATAAAGGGTTATTGACTCTCTTTCTTAAGAGATAGTGCCGTTAAAGGACCACCTATCTATAATACCTGAGTAATTTGCTAGGTTATTGGCTATACTCATAACCTAGTATTTAAGCTAACTCTGATTAAGGTGGAATAGCATGAAACTGAGCACTAAAGGACGATATGCAGTAACTGCAATGTTTGATATTGCGCTACATCACCAAGCTGGTCCAGTGTCCTTATCAGATATAGCTGATCGACAAGGAATTTCATTGTCGTATTTAGAGCAACTGTTTACTCGATTACGCAAACAAGGTTTGGTTAAAAGTACTCGTGGTCCGGGTGGTGGTTACTCACTTGCAGTTGATTCTGAGCAAATTGCAATATCGGATGTGATTGATGCAGTAAATGAAAATGTTGATGCAACACGATGCGGTGGTAAAGCCGATTGTCAAAATCATCAACGATGCTTAACACATGACTTATGGGAAAACTTGAGTGATGAGATTAGAAATTATCTTTCCAACATTAGTCTCGCACAGGCCGTGAGTGATTTAAATGTTCGTAAAGTAGCGAATCGGCAAGATCATCAAGTGTATCCCGTAGAATTCAATTAGGTCGAGTTTAGTAAAGAGAATTATTAAAGGTAAAGTAAAAGTGAAAGAATTAAAAGTACCCATCTATTTAGATTACAGTGCTACCACACCAGTCGATGAGCGTGTGGCGCAAGCCATGATGGAGTGTTTAACTAAAGAAGGTAATTACGGTAACCCAGCATCGCGCAGTCATAGCTTTGGCTGGAATGCAGATAAAGCGGTAGAAGATGCACGCGCGAATGTTGCTGCATTGATCAACGCTAATCCTAAAGAAATTATTTGGACCAGCGGTGCTACTGAATCAAATAATTTAGCTATCAAAGGTGCTGCTCACTTTTATCAAAAAAATGGTAAACACCTTATAACCTGTAAAACGGAACATAAGGCAGTTTTAGATACTTGTCGTCAACTTGAGCGCGAAGGATTTGAAGTTACTTATTTAGAGCCGCGTGATAATGGTTTAGTTGATTTAGAGGATTTAAAAGCTGCGATTCGTGAGGACACTGTCTTGATTTCAATTATGCATGTTAATAATGAAATCGGAGTGATCCAGGACATTAAAGGAATTGGTGAAATTACACGTGAACGTAAAATCATTTTTCATGTGGATGCTGCACAAAGCCCAGGTAAAGTACCCGTTGATGTAGAAGATATGAATGTAGACTTAATGAGTTTATCTGCGCATAAAGTATATGGCCCTAAAGGTATTGGCGCTTTATATGTGCGTAGAAAACCACGCGTACGTATTGAGGCACAAATACATGGTGGCGGCCATGAACGTGGAATGCGTTCTGGTACATTACCGACACATCAAATTGTAGGTATGGGAGAAGCATTTCGTATCGCTAAAGAAGAAATGGCTGCTGACAACGAACGTATTTTGATGTTGCGCAACAGGTTGCTAAATGGTCTTAAAGACATTGAGGAAATTTATATCAATGGCGATTTAGAGCAACGTATACCGGGTAATTTAAATGTAAGTTTTAACTATGTTGAAGGTGAAAGCTTAATCATGGCACTAAAAGATATTGCGGTGTCATCAGGTTCAGCATGCACTAGTGCGTCACTTGAGCCTAGTTATGTGTTACGTGCTTTAGGTAGAGATGATGAGCTCGCACATAGTTCGATACGTTTTACAATCGGCCGCTTTACCACAGTTGAAGAAGTAGACTATGCAATTGAGTTGATTAGAAGCGCGGTTGTTAAATTGCGCGACCTTTCACCTTTGTGGGATATGTATAAAGAAGGCATCGATCTTAAATCGATCGAATGGGCCGCACATTAAGAAATTATTATTTGGAAATAGGAGACGATAACCATGGCATACAGTGACAAAGTATTAGATCACTACGAAAATCCACGCAACGTAGGGTCATTTGAGAAAGATGATCCAAGTGTTGGTACCGGTATGGTAGGTGCCCCTGCTTGTGGTGATGTAATGAAATTACAAATCAAAGTCGATAATGATGGTGTTATTGAAGACGCTAAATTTAAAACCTATGGTTGTGGTTCGGCGATTGCTTCATCTAGCCTGCTTACCGAATGGGTAAAAGGCAAAACCCTAGAACAAGCGAGTGAAATTAAAAATACAGATATCGCAGAAGAGCTTGCGTTACCCCCTGTTAAAATTCACTGTTCAGTTTTAGCTGAAGACGCCATTAAAGCTGCAATTACAGACCTGAAATCAAAAGCAGAAGGCGAAGATCAAAAGAAAATTGCGTAAGAATTAAAGACATGTCTATTTCCCTAACAGATAATGCTGCAACGCATGTTAAAAGTTATCTTGAAAAAAGAGGTAAAGGTGTGGGTGTGCGTTTGGGTGTTAAAACTACTGGTTGTTCGGGTATGGCATATACAATCGAGTTTGCTGACCAAGTTGAGAATGAAGACCAGGTTTTTGAAGATAAGGGTGTAAAGGTTATCGTCGACCCTAAAAGCATGGTCTATCTAAGTGGCACTGAATTAGATTTTACGCGTGAAGGGTTAAATGAAGGTTTTAAATTTAGTAACCCAAATGAGAAGGATAGGTGTGGGTGTGGAGAAAGCTTCTCTGTCTAAAAATATGTCTTTTTACACGATATTTCGTTACTACTTTTCTCTGCGTTGCTCATTTACGAGTTTGTAAACTCCGCTACTCGAGAAAAGCGCGCCTCATCTCGAGAAAAAATCCATTATTTTTAGATATCTCTTTTAAGTTAATAAGATAATGAATATTGATTTAACTCGAAATTATTTCGAGCTGTTTGGCTTTGCGGAGAGTTATGCAATTGACCAAGAACAGTTAGCTGAGAAATATCGCATTTATCAAGCTGAGTTACATCCCGATCGTTTTGCAAATGCGAGTGAGCAAGAAAGACGAATATCGGTGCAAACCACCGCATTCGTAAATGAAGCATATGCAACACTTAAGAGTGACTTAAAACGCGCACATTATTTATTACGTCTAAGTAACATCGATTTTAATGCCGATACTGAAACATCGAGTGATGCGGAATTTTTAATGCAGACTATGGAATTACATGAGCAAGTAGAGAAGGCAAGTCAAGCAGAGCAGCCATTGCAGTCCCTGCAAGATTTGTCATTACAACTAAAACAAAATCAACAAGATCTAATTAATCAATTTGAGACGCAATTTAATGCAGACGATCTAATTAATGCAAAAGATACAGCTCTTAAATTGCAATTTTATGAGCGTTTAACCAATCAAGTACGTAAGCAGCAAGAGAAACTAGAAGACGAATTATTATAAGAATGTACTAATGGCTTTATTGCAAATTTCAGAACCCGGCCAGTCAACCCCTCCACATGAACATAAGCTTGCGGCTGGTATAGATTTGGGTACAACCAATTCCTTGGTGGCTACCGTACGCAGTGGTGTTGCCGATACATTGGCGGATAAAAATGGGGAGCATATTTTACCTTCCGTAGTACATTTTGCCGAAAAAGATGAAATTTTGGTTGGTACTCAAGCTTTAGCTTATGCAACGACAGACCCACTGAATACATTAGCTTCAGTTAAACGCATTATGGGTCGATCAGTAAATGATTTAGCGACCCTTGAAGGCTATTTGCCTTATAAATTCATCGATAATGAAAGTCATGTTCCTCGTATTGAAACGGCTGCAGGAGCCTTAACAGCGGTTGAGGTTTCTGCCGAAATTCTCAAATCTTTGCGAGAACGTGCCGAAGCGAGCCTGGGCGGTGAGCTAATAGGCGTGGTTATTACCGTACCTGCCTACTTTGACGATGCCCAGCGCCAAGCCACTAAAGATGCAGCTACTTTAGCTGGTATAAATGTCTTTCGTTTGCTAAATGAGCCGACAGCCGCAGCAGTAGCGTATGGATTAGATCAACAAGCGGAAGGAATCACTGCAATTTATGATTTAGGCGGCGGTACATTTGATATTTCTATATTAAGACTGACTAAAGGTGTATTCGAAGTATTGTCTACGGGTGGTGATACTGCCTTGGGCGGAGATGATTTTGATCGAGAAATTGCCAGTTGGATACTCAATCAAGCAAGGCTTAAAGCTACAAATGATCACCAAATGATGCGACGTATTATGAAAGAAGCACGTCGTGCTAAAGAAGCGTTAACTGCTGCTGAATCTGTTGAGATTAATGTGAAGCTGGATGGCGACAGGCATTTTGAAACTACACTCGACCGTCATCAGTTTGAGCAATTAATAGAAGCGCATATAAATAAGACGATTACGTGGTGTCGTAAAACAATTCGTGATGCAGGAGTTGAAGTAAGCGAAGTACAAAATATTGTCATGGTAGGTGGATCAACACGCACACCTTATGTACGTGAAAAAGTTGCAGAATTTTTTGGCAAACAACCACTAACGAATATTGATCCAGATAAAGTAGTAGCAATAGGTGCAGCACTGCAAGCGGATAAGTTGGCAGGTAATAATCCTGAAGAAGAAATGTTGTTACTGGATGTTTTGCCATTGTCTTTAGGTATTGAAACCATGGGTGAGTTGGTTGAGAAAATCGTTGACCGTAATACTGTAATTCCCGTGACGAGAGCGCAAAAATTCACAACTTTTAAAGACGGGCAAACTGCAATGCGCATACATGTATTGCAAGGTGAGCGCGAAAAAGTAGCGGATTGTCGATCCTTAGCAACATTTGATTTAACAGGTATACCGGCTATGGTTGCAGGTGCGGCACACATCTTGGTGACATTTCAGGTTGATGCGGATGGATTATTAAGTGTCAGTGCCGAAGAGCAAAATAGTGGTGTTCGTGCCAGTGTAGAAGTAAAACCATCCTATGGTCTTAGTGATAGCGAAATTGAAACAATGCTGAAAGCTTCTTTTGAGTATGCAGAAGAAGATGTGCAGACAAGGGCGCTTATAGAGCAGCAAGTGGAAGCAGATCGAGTGCTTGAAGCGTTGCGTTCTGCATTAGCAAAAGATGGATCTCTATTAACAAAAAAGGAGGCCGCTAAAATAGAACAAGCAAAAAGTATTTTATTAAGTGCCCGCCAAGGTGGAGATGGAGAAATAATTAAGCAAGCAATTAAGAATCTGGAAAATGAAAGCGAAGAATTTATTGCTCGACGTATGAACCGTAGCGTGCAACAAGTAATGAAAGGTCACAAAGTAGAAGAGTTTGAGTAACAAGTTTTTAATTAAAGCGTCTAACATTAGGATCAAACGTTAGGCCCATACATTAGGAAATAAACCGTGCCAAAAATTACATTTAAACCTCATGAAGAAATTTGCCCAGAAGGTAAAGTGATTGAGGTTGAACCTGGAGTTAGCATATGCGATGCAGCTTTGAGTAATGATATCGAAATCGAACATGCTTGCGAGAAATCTTGTGCTTGTACGACATGCCATGTGTATGTTCGTGAAGGGCTGGATTCTTTGCCAGAAGCAGAAGAAAATGAGGAAGATTATCTGGACAAAGCTTGGGGATTAGAGCCTGATTCACGCTTGAGCTGCCAAGCTATTGTGGGTTCAGAAGATCTGGTGATCGAGATTCCGAAATATACTATTAATATGGTTTCCGAAAATCACTAATAACATCATTCAAAATTTGAGGTATATAAATGCAACTAAAATGGACTGATTCATTAGAAATTGCCATTGCTTTGGATGAAGCGCATCCTGAGGTAGACCCACAATATGTGAGATTCACTGATTTACATGCTTGGATATGTGCTTTGGAGGAGTTCGAGGATGACCCCGAATCATCCAATGAAAAAATCCTCGAAGCGATACAAATGGCCTGGCTTGATGAGCGTGATTAGAGGGCTAGATATTATCCTCAGATAGTCGGCATTTTTGTCGTTCTTTGCGATCCCGCAAAACATTGCTTCCTGCTGCTCGCTGGGAGTAGAATTCACTGAAAAATCAAGGAAAGTTACGGATAATCAATCTGTAATAATTACTAATTAGATTTCATATTAAATATAATATTAACTTAGGAACACAAATTTTATGGCAATGGAACGCACTTTATCCATCATCAAACCTGATGCGGTATTGAAAAATGTAGTAGGAGATATTCAATCGAGAATAGAAAGTGCAGGGCTTTCTATTATTGCGGTAAAAATGACTCGCTTGAGTAAAAAACAAGCTAGCTCATTTTACGAAATACATAAGGGAAAAGAATTTTACGAATATCTAATTAAGTTTATGACTTGTGGCCCAGTAATTGTACAAGTGCTTGAAGGTGAAAATGCTATTAAGAATTATCGCAAAGTAATGGGTACAACCATGTTTGGAACTGCAGAAAAGGGAACCATTAGAGAAAAGTACGCAACTTCAAATGCACATAACGCAGTGCATGGGTCAGATTCTCCTGAAAACGCAATGCGTGAAATCGGATTCTTTTTTCCTGAAAGACAAATTTATCCAAAAGAAAATTATAAATTAACTGTAGATCCGAAAGCATGAGTAATATTCAGCAGAAATTAATAAACAAAAACTTGATGGGTATGCCACATCAAGATCTTGAAGAATTTTTTTCTGTTATTGATGAAAAATCATTTCGTGCCACGCAACTAATGAAGTGGACACATCAGCAGGGTATTACGGATTACAAACAAATGACTAATCTCAGTAAATCATTAAGAGATTGGTTGGGTGAAAATGCCATTATGCAAATGCCTGAAATGGTCAATGAAGAAATTTCTATTGATGGCACGCGCAAATGGTTACTACGAGTAGATGATAAAAATGCTGTAGAAACTGTATATATACCTGAAGATGATCGAGCTACTTTATGCGTTTCTTCACAGGCTGGATGCGTATTGGACTGTACGTTTTGTGCGACGGCCAGACAGGGGTATGCTGGGAATCTCACTTCAGCACAGATTATTTCCCAACTGTGGTTCGCAGAACATCACTTACGCAAACAGCTAAATAAGCCACGTGTCATTAGTAATGTTGTGTTTATGGGGATGGGTGAGCCGCTTGCTAATTTTGATAATGTTATCAAAGCCATTCGCATTATGATGGACGATAATGCATACGGTTTAGGAAAACGAAAAGTAACCGTTAGTACATCAGGTATAGTTCCTAAGATAGATAAATTACGTGAAGTGATAGATGTAAGCCTAGCGGTATCATTGCATGCACCGAATGATGAAATCCGCAATCAGCTTGTTCCATTGAACCGGCATTATCCCATTAACGAGTTGATTGCCGCATGTCATCGTTTTCTGGCTGATAAAAATCGCAAGCATAGTATAACTTTCGAGTATGTCATGCTTGATCAAGTGAATGATCAGCCTGAGCACGCCAAACAATTAGTAAAGGTGATCCAAGGTTTGTCATCTAAAGTCAATTTAATTCCGTTTAATACCTTTCCAAATTCAGGTTACAAGTGCTCGGCGGATGAGATGATTGAAAATTTCAGAGAAATATTACAAGCATCGGGTATTACAACAATTACACGACGACCACGTGGTACAGATATAGCAGCAGCGTGTGGGCAATTGGCGGGAAGTATTAAAGATCAGGTCAAACGCAAGCGTCATTATGAAAAGCTCTACGAAGCGGATTTATTGAAGCAAAAAGTTGAGGTTCAATGCGTGTCATGATGCAAAAGTTATTTTTAATCATCTTTTATTCTTGCATCTTGTCTGCTTGTGCGTCTACTTCACAAAATGATGGACCTTTAGGGCAAAATCAGAAAGCAGCAGCAATCAACGTTCAATTAGGTGTGAACTATATACGCCAAGGAGAATTAAAACTTGCCGATGAAAAATTGCGTCGCGCTATTCGACAAGATCCTAATTCATCAACTGCACATTGGGTATTTGCACTATTACAGGAAAGGCTAGGTGAAGATGATGTTGCAGAAAAGCATTTTCGCAAAGCTATTTCCATCAACCCCAAAGATTCAAAAGCGCATAACAATTACGGCACTTTTTTGTGTAACCAAAATCGTGTACGCGAAGCAGAAAAAGAATTTTTACACGCTGTAGAAAATCCTTTATATGCTGAAGCTTCTTCAGCATATGCGAATGCTGGCTTATGTGTACTTAAACTTCCTGACAAGATCAAAGCTGAAGAATACTTTCAAAAGGCATTAGAGCTAAATGCTTCACAACGAACAGCTTTATATCAAATGGCATTACTAACATTTGAGCGCGAGGAATATACACAAACTTCTTATTATCTTCAGCGTTATGAAGATGTTGCTAAACATAATTCTAAATCGCTATGGGTAGCTTTCCAAACTGAAACGAGTTTGGGTAATCCAGGTAAAGCTGAAGATTATGCACACCAGCTAAAAAGGTCATTCCCCGCTTCGCAAGAGGCGAGACTGTTAGCTGAAACTTATTGGAATGCACAAACGAAGAATCAATAATATGACACAAGATTCAGTGCAAAAAACAAATGATAAAAGTGTAGTTATTGGCGCTTTATTAGTGAGTGCGCGCAATGAAGTTGCATTGAGTCAAATCGATGTTGCAGAACAAATAAATTTACCTTTGCGTACTATTCAGGCACTGGAAACTGATGATTTTGATAATCTTCCTGAGAATACTTATATATGTGGTTACTTGCGAAACTATGCACGAGTTGTGGGAATAAATCCTGATTTACTAGTCAATACATTTAAAGAGCAAAATTATCAAGAACCTGAAATTATTACTCCTACTCGTTCCAAACAAAGTTATGATCCAGCCATACTTTGGAGTACTGCGGCAGTATTTACAATTCTTGTTGGTTTGGTGATTACTTGGTGGTTTGAATCAGCCCAAAACAATGCTCCTGAAGTCGAACTGGCAAGTGTTGAAGAATCAGTAGTAAATGAATCATCTGAAAACATTCAAAATGAAAAGGCTTCTGTAGCAGAGACTAATGTTGACATGCATGAGCCTAATGCTGTAGCTGAGTCTCCGTCTCCAGGACTTGAAGACCAAGATCAAATAGCGAGTAATCCCGCTGACATAATCACTACAGACCAGCAACAGGCTATGGAAGATGAGTTACGTAATCCTAATTTAGTCTCTCTCAATGATGGAGCTCAAATGCTTACAGTCACTTATGTGGAGAAAAGTTGGACTGAAATTAGGGATGCGGATGCAAATACTTTAATGCAAGGTTTGATTGAGCCCGGAGTCGTGAGAAACTTAAGCGGTAAGCCGCCATTTGAAGTTTT
Source organism: Gammaproteobacteria bacterium (assembly GCA_965243395.1). Classification (GTDB taxonomy): domain Bacteria; phylum Pseudomonadota; class Gammaproteobacteria; order UBA4575; family UBA4575; genus JABDMD01. The sequence continues at coordinate 1,098,036 of CBDEUS010000002.1, forward strand.
TCTTGGTAACTCCCCAGGTGTGGTAATTGAAGTTAACGGGCATTATTTTGATCATTCACAATATAATAGAAGCAATCGCACTGCACGATTCCAGGTTTCGGGTAGCTCACTCAACTAAATTTCCAACTCAGAGCATTCTTTAATGTCTAAACGAATACAATCTATTCGTGGCATGCACGATGTTTTGCCGCCAGACAGCACCTTATTACGTGCAATTGAAAATGCTACTCAGGGCATATTACGACAGTATGGTTATCATGAAATTCGTATGCCCTTGCTTGAACAAACTGAATTATTCAAACGTTCTTTAGGTGAAGTCACAGATATTGTAGAAAAAGAAATGTACACCTTTGATGATCGTAACGGTGACAGTTTAACGTTACGGCCTGAAGGAACTGCAAGCTGTGTGCGCGCAGGAATTCAACATGGTTTCCTGTATGGCCAGCCACAAAGACTCTGGTATTGCGGACCTTTTTTTCGACATGAGCGTCCCCAAAAAGGACGTTATCGTCAGTTTCATCAGCTTGGTGTAGAAACCTTTGGCTATGTAGGTCCGGATATAGATGCCGAATTAATAATATTAAGTGCTCAAATGTGGAAGAAAATTAATCTACCTTTGCAACCTAAATTACAAATAAATAGTTTAGGGTCGTCGCAAGCACGAAAAAATTATCGCGAAAAATTGATTAATTACTTACAGCAATATAAAGATAAACTAGATAAGGAAGCTCAACACCGTTTACAAACGAATCCTATGCGTATTTTGGATAGCAAAAATCCTGATATGCAAGAAATCATTCAAAATGCGCCTAGTTTGTTAGAGCATTTAGATGCTGAATCTGCAGACCATTTTTTACAACTTCAAAAAATATTAGATGAAGCTGAAATTGAATATGAAATTAATCCGCGCTTAGTACGAGGTTTAGATTATTACAGTAAAACAGTTTTCGAATGGATTGCAGATGGTTTGGGTGCGCAAGCTACCATATGTGCAGGTGGTAGATATGATGGTTTAGTTGAACAGCTTGGTGGAAAATCATGCCCGGCTGCAGGTTTTGCCATGGGTCTTGAGAGATTAGCTTCTTTGTTAGAAGGGACTGCTGCTCAAGCCCAGCTGGCCGACGCTTCAACTGATGTTTACATGGTACTCATGGGCGAAGAAGCAGAAATGACGGGATTGAAATTAGCTGAACAACTGCGTATTCAAGTCCCCACCTCTTCTGTGGTAACAAATTGTGGTGGAGGTAGTATAAAATCCCAGATGAAGCGAGCCGATAAATCACAAGCGAAGCTGGCTTTTATTTTGGGTGAAGATGAATTAAAAAATGACCTAATCACAGTCAAGTATCTACGTGAAAAACGTGATCAAGACTCAATTGCACAAACCGAAGCAGTATCTTTTTTAGAAAATTATCTTAATAAATAGGCGAGGGAGTATGGCCGAATACGAAACTGAAGAACAACAAGTCGAAGCCATAAAAGAATGGTGGAAACAAAATGGCATAGCAGTAATTAGCGGAGCTGTGCTGGGAATTGCAGCTTTGGTAGGTTGGCGTGGCTGGAGTTGGTATCAAGAAAAACAAGCCACAGAAGCATCTGATATTTTTACAGTAATGCAAGAAGCAATAAATAAAAACGATACTGCGGCATTACAAGTACAAGCTAAAAGTTTGCGTGATAATTATGCTTCGACGCCTTATGCATCTCTTGCGGTTTTACATGAAGCAAAAATACAAAATGAAAATGGTGATCACGCTGCTGCTGAAGAAAGTTTGCGATGGGTGTTGAATAACAGCAAGCAAGATTCAGTGCAAGACATTGCACGCTTACGATTAGCGCGCTTATTGTTAGCAAATGATAAAGTGGATGAAGCGCAAAGCATGGTTAATGTTGAAATGTCTGATGCCTATGCATCATTACTCAATGAAATTCGTGGAGATATTTTTGTTGCTAAGGGTGAACTTGAACAGGCAAGAAAAGCTTATGATCAAGCGATGCTCACAGCGGGCGGTAGCGGTGTAGAATTCTTAGAATTAAAACGTAATGATTTAGGTAGTTCGTTTGGAACTCAAAATGATACTTAACAACAGTATCAAATTTTTCTTTATTTTATTATTTGCAAGCTGTCTACAGCTTGCAGGGTGTAGTGTGCTAAAAAAACCGAAAGAATGGTTTGAGAAAGAAGAAAATCCAAGAGAGCCCACAAAACTTACCAAAATCGAAGCTGAAAAGATTCAAGTACAACAGGTATGGCGCAATTCGGTCGGAAGTTTAGAAGATTCCTATAATAAAATTCGTCCTTATATTACTGACGCACATATTTATCTATGTGATGCAGAAGGTCATGTAGAAGCATGGCAACGTGAGGATGGTAAACGTTTATGGTCTGTAAACCTTAAAGAAAATATTTCTGGCGGTGTAAATGGTGGTGAAGGAATTATTGCTATTGGAACTGAAAATGGAGAGGTTATTGCGCTGAGTGCTGATGATGGTGCGGAAAGCTGGCGCGCAAAAGTGCCAAGTGAAGTCATGTCTTTTTCTGAAGCTAAATATGGTGTTATCGCAGTACGAACTAACGATAGTAAAGTGCATGGGCTAGATTTGATTTCTGGAAATATTAATTGGAGTGCAGGTAGAGGTGCGCCTCCTTTGACATTGCGTGGTGCAAGTCAGCCAATAGTAATTGGTGATGTAGTTTTGGTAGGTTTTGATGATGGAAAATTGTCAGCTATTAATATTCGTGATGGGGAATTGCTGTGGGAAGTATCGGTTTCAACGCCTAAAGGTCGTTCAGAGCTGGAGCGCATGTCTGATGTGGATGGAGAGTTAGCTTATCTTGATGGAATTGTATTCGCAGCAAGTTTTAATGGACGTGTTGTGGCGATAGATCTTGATACGGGTAAAACATTATGGAGTAAAGATCTCTCATCTTATGCTGGTTTAAGCGCGGATCGGGATCGCGTGTATGTAACTGATGCGGATGATAGTATCTGGGGATTAGATATTTCCTCTGGAGCCACTTTGTGGCGCCAGGACAAACTTTTGTATAGAGAGCTGACCGCTCCGCAAGTAATGGGAAATTACATCGTCGTAGGAGATTACAAAGGCTATTTGCACTGGCTTTCAAAAGAAGAGGGCAAAATTATCGGACGTGATAATGTTGCAGGTGAAGCCATTGAGGTTGCGCCTATCATTATAAATGATCGTGCATATGTATTAGCAAATAATGGATCTCTTTCAGTATTGCAATATCGCAAATAATTGCTAATTTTTCTTTTTCAAATATTGATTTACCAACGAGTGTATAGATATGAAACCTGTCATTGCACTGGTCGGTCGACCAAATGTTGGTAAGTCAACATTATTTAATTATCTAACCAAGTCTAATACTGCATTAGTCGCAGATCAGCCAGGATTGACACGTGATCGCATTTACGGCGTCACTCGGCGTTTTGATGACCGCTATATTGTGATTGACACAGGAGGGATAGCTCCTCCAGATGATTCCATAGACCAAAACAAAATAAATATTTCGATCAGTAACCAAGCGTGGTTAGCCATAGAGGAAGCCGATTTAGTTTGTTTTTTGGTAGACGGTATTGAGGGCCTAGTGCCTCAGGACCAAGAAGTATTTTCTAAATTAAGAAATGCTAATAAAAAAACGATCATCTTAGTGAACAAAGCAGATGCAGGTATGCAGAGTTTACTTTCCAGTGACTTTTATTCTCTGGGTGCAGAGCATGTCTATGAAATCTCCGCAAAGTCTGGCAAAGGGGTTAGAAGTTTATTTGATGAATTAGATGAGCAATTCCCAGTCATAGAAGAAACTGAAGAAGAATCTGAAAAAGTAAAAGTCATTAAAGTGGCATTGGTTGGGCGTCCAAATGTTGGCAAATCAACTTTGGCGAATGCGCTTATCGGTGAAGAACGTTTTGTAACCTCCAACATTCCAGGAACAACCCGGGACAGCATTTCGGCACGGATCGAAAAATTTGGTACTCAATTTGAGCTTATCGATACAGCCGGAGTACGCAGGCGCAGCAAAGTCCTAAATATGGTTGAAAAATTCAGCGTGGTAAAAACGATACAAGCTATTGAAAATGCTCATGTAGTGATCCTTATGTTAGATGGCACGCAAGAATTTGCAGAACAAGATGCACGGTTGGCAGGCATGGTATTAGAAAGTGGTCGTGCAGTAGTTGTTGCAATTAATAAAATGGATGCTAGTTCAATTGAAGATCGTAAACAGATGCAAAAAGGCTTTGATTTAAAATTACGTTTTCTTGAATATGCAGAAAAGTTATTCATCTCTGCCAAAAATAAAGAAGGAATTACAAAATTATTACGTGCGGCAGTGCGAGCCTATAAATCTTCAAATATAGAAATTACAACCGCAGAAATTAACCGTATGTTGGAAAATGCCTTGGAAAGTTTTCAGCCGCCATTAGTGCGTGGACGGAGAATTAGACTTAAATATGCAGCTCAAGTAGGGAAAAATCCTCCCACAATTGCAATTCATGGCAATCAAATTGGAAGAATTCCTGGTTCTTATAAGCGTTATTTAGAAAACTATTTTCGTAAAACACTTAAGTTAGTCGGAACACCCATCTTATTAGTATTCAAACAACCCGATAATCCCTATGCAGGTAAACGCAATAAATTAACGCCGAGACAACAACGTTCTAGAAAGAAAATGCTTAAGAAAGTGAAACGCAAATGATGCTAACGCTTAGAAAATAATTAGATATGTCTGAATATCAAGAAATCGTATTTGAAAAACTAATAGTTTCACTGTTAATTTTATTTGTAATCGCGATTCTATATTTTATTTTTAATAAAAATCATTCAATAATTAATCGTTTTATTACTACACTGCATTCAGTAATTGCTATTACAGGTGCAATGTATGCAATTGTGGTTTGTAAACTTACTGGACCAAATTCTTTTGAACCACACACAGTTATTTTTTCCAATATATTAGCGATTTCTGCAATATTTGGATTCGTTGCAATTTTTTTATTTAAAGGGAATAAATCAATTCACCTTTTGTTATTCCCATTTCTGGTTTGTTTGGCTTATGTTTGGCATGTGGGTGGTATGGCGATTACCCACACATTGCTGTAAGTGTTATAGACCGAACTTAGGCAAAATAATTTGCAAATACAAATCTGCAATTTTTTGATGCCCGTCATTATTTGGATGAAAACCATCCTTTTTGCTCACTAACATATCTCCAGGTGCAGCTTTGTAGAAATCTACAATAGGCACGTTGTATGCATTGGCCTGACGGGTAATGGCAGCATTAAATGCGGCGACTCTTTCTACTGTTACATCATTGTCAGGGTCTTCCCTAAAGCGTTTAATTTGAGTGAGCTCAGGTAAATTCATAATTACAATAAAAGCGAAGCTTTTATTGCGTATGCGTCTTAACATACTTTCTAAATATTCTTCAAATTCATTCACATCATTTCCACCAATTAAGTCATTGGCACCCGTCCAAATCGTGATTAAATCAATGTCCTTATCACGTTTAAGTGCTGTTTTTGCAGATTTTTTAATGGCGGGGATGTCTGCGGTGGGAATGCCCAGGTTGAGTAAACTGACTCTTCTACCTCGATCTTCTAAACCGTCTTTTATTCGGTACACATAACCTCTTGTGATAGGGTTAGCACCTATTCCAAATGCATCACTTGCTCCTAAGGCAACATAATGTACAGGTGGAAGATTGTTTGCAGGACCTTCTTTTAAGTCATCATCATTTGATGAGGTTGCACAACTGCTTATTATGAAAATAACAAACAGACAAATAAATAAACGGATCATTTTTTTCATATATAGCTGCCAACTGTTTTGGCAGTATTATATAAAAAATGTGTATTTTGACGTAATCTTTTTGTAATGTTTTGGTTTATGCCTTGGATAACATTGATTTAGCATTGTGCATACGCTTATAAAGCGGCGCGCATTCAGGAAGTATAGTATCAGTGAATTCTTGTTTGGATAAGTTGTTATCAGCTGCGTATTTTTTGACAAGTTTGATATACATATCGCAAATTGCGATTTCATTTTCATAGTTTTTTTCTTTTCTAGATAACACTGCCACCTGCTCGAAGTATTTTGGGGCAGGCATGATTCCTGTGTCTACTGATTTCTGTATCTCTTCTCTACAGAACTCTACAACAGTATTTATATCTGTTGTATCTGCATCTAAATTTTTAGTGTTAGTATGTATATCTTTAAGAGGAATAACTTTTCTAATAATTGTATTTAACCTGTTCTTCGCCATCATGTCTTCCTTGTATGATGTCTCTATATTCATATAAAAAAGCTCAGTCGGACGTTCAGTCCCGATAAACGGACAATAAAATAATACGAAGTTCCACATACATCAATGTATTAAAACTACTGTTGTATTAATTAAGAAAAGAGAATTTTCTCAATAAAATTAACTATAAAATAGTAAATAACAGAGTAAACAACCAAAATTGAATGAGTTAGTTGAGTTTGTTTACCAGCCGATAGGCTCCTATCAATATACCAATACCTACATATAGGCCTAAGAGCGAAATAAACAATAATAAGCCTAGCTCGAAAGGTATGAAGCGGGATTTAACAGCATAAAATAGTCCAAACACAAGACCGACGAATAGCCATACCGCTGCGAGCACATAAATTAGTTTTTTCTTATTCAAAGTATGTTCTTTATTTTGAACCTTTTAACTAAAGACTTCATTTTACGAGATGAACCCAAACTTATGTGTAGAATGGCACGTTTCAAAATCAAGTATTTGTAATACTTGTATTATGCCTTACTGATTAATCAAGAAATAGCCTGAATCTTACGGTTTAAATAGTTTAACTCTGCTTTAAGTACATCTAGATTTTGTTTAGAGCACTTTTGGCTCGGATCATAGAGTAATGAATTAATCATATCGATTACAGGTGAATATTCAGCTTTAGAAAGGTTAATTTGTTTGCTGACATGCTCGATAAACTTTGCCGGGGTTTCTTCAAAATTGCGTTTGAATCCTTTTTTACAGAGTTTAGAGGCAAATTCTAGATAAAGCTTGATTACTGGATGTTGATGTTTAGCTCTATTAGTAAAAATAAGAGGAATAATCACTATTACAACGCTTAGCAATGCCCCAAGTAATAAGACAAATGCGATTTTGATTGTTGTTATATTTCCGAATAGTTTTTGAAGAAAGTCGGTTTGAAGCTCAGAATTGTAGCCAATAATAAATAAATTCCATCTATGTTCAATCGATTCTAAAAAAAACATTATTTTTTGCATACCTGGAACACCATTGAGCCGAGCATTTGTAAATGCAGATAGTGAACCTAAATCATTTTCTGATAATGCCGCACTTAAGCTTTCGTGAATTCTAGATGGCGCAACAGCAGCAGTAGGGTCAATGCGTTGCCAACCCTGGTTTGCGATCCAATATTCTACCCATGCATGTGCCAGGTATTGCCGAACTACAACATGGCCTGTAATAGGATTGATTTCTCCACCTTGATATCCGCCTACCATACGTGCGGGTATACCTACAGAGCGAAGCATATATACCATTGCACCTGCGTAGTGAGTACAGAAACCTTGTCGGGTATTAAACCAAAATTGATCAATACTATTTTCACGCTCAAGTTGTGGCGGTTCTAATGTGTAGTGATAAGCTTCGTCTCGAATGTGTTTAAGTAAATTATCTATAAACGATTCATGGTCAGATGATTCTGCATATAAATTTTGAGCAAACTCAATAATTTTTGGATTATCATTTTTATCAAATTGTGTAGTTTGAATTCGAATAAACTCAGGTAACCAAGTGTTTAATGTTGCATTTGGATATGAATCTACATCGTATTGTAAGATGGAGTGTACAGGATGTTTGTTGATGAGCTTATAGTCCCATGTTAATCCCATAGATTGAGTTATGGGTATGGCAAGATCAATGCCTATAAGATGTTGACTATTTGTTGGTTCAAACAAAATAGAATAAGAAAATTTAGAATTGCTATCACCCAGTTCATTTGGTATGAACCAAGCTTTATTTTTATTATTCGCCCAACTAATTTTGGGTATATTATTAAACTTGGGTGGGATAGTGGCTTCAGACCATTTGCCTTTATAAAAGTCTGTGTACACTCTACCTCGCCAATATAATTTGCTTGTAGAAGGCGGCTCTTCTTTAAAAATTGCACGAAAGGCAATTTCATCTGAACGAGCAAGTTTCGTAATATCACCAGGGGTCATTTCAGATCCTAAGCCAGTGCGCGCTTGTTGACTTGGGCTTGAGATTGCCCAGATTGGTCCGATACGTGGAAAAAGAATAAATAGCACAACCATAAGGGGAATTGCTTGCGCTAATAATTTACTTGCAACTTTTAAAGACTCATAAGGTTTTACATGAGTATGAAGTTGATTCATACCTACCATAGATGCAGTCACAAGAATCAAAACGCAGAGCTCATAGGCAACTATTAACATACTATTATTGAAAATAAATTCTATTGCTATGACAAAGTAAGCAATAAAGATAACAACATATGCGTCACGTTGAGTCTTCATTTCCAGCAATTTGAGTGCAAATGCCATAATTAGTAATGCAGCCCAAGTTTCCAGGTTTTGTTGAATACCTTCAGTTATGATGATTCCTGCCGTACTTATTAATACTAAAACGGCTTTTTGCCAAAAAGATAAAAAGCTTTTACGGCCTAAGAAAATCATCCAGCGCCAGATCACACAAAATAAACCTGCAGCAATAATCCAGAATGAAACTTGTTTTGCATGTGGGATAATTACCATTACAAATGTTGCAAGCAACATGATTAAGCTATTGCGCGGAATTTGTGTAACCACGCCATGCTGCCATTTGCTTTCTTGTCGACTTCTAAATATCTTCATGAGGGAAACCGAAAAGTGCGAGTTCTTTTAGTATTTGATCTAAATGTGTTTTGCCTGTGTTTGGCGGGATTTCAACGTCTGGCAGTCTTAATCCATATTCTTTATTGTTTTTATATGCATTTAATGCCATGCCGGTTAATCGGCTTAAGCGTAGTTCTGTTTCTCCTTCCAGCTGAGACCAATCCAGTATTAAGCGGGAATCAACGTAGGCTGAAAATTGTTTGACTAGCAAGTTATCTTGACGAGCATAGCTGCGCCAAAGAATATGCCGAGGGGAATCTCCTGGATGATAGTTACGCATATCATGAAAATCGTCACTCCCACTTCGATGGCTTAAATGCCCCTCATCATTATTACTGATATTCTCAAACTGAAATTCGCAAAAAATAGGTTTAGGATAGACAATAGCTTGAGCATTTAGGTCAATCCAAGTCCAGGCACGTAGTAAACCTAGTGGGTAATAAGTTTCTACTAGAAGTCGTTTTGGTTTAAACCAACCTCGTTGTTTACTTTTAGTGAAACAATGTACGGTAGTAGAAGCATTATCATATAACTCTACCCACTGCTTTACATGATTTGGCCAACCAACTTGTATTCCTTCTCGATTTGAGTTTTCAGGACGCGTGACCTTAATTACAAATTCTATATCTTCATCAACAAAACCTGTTCCTGTTTTTTGTAACTCAAACGTAATTCCTGCTAAATTCTTATATGTATAAAAAATAGTAATAAAAAAAACACTTCCCAACCAGAAAGCTAGCCCAAATATCAGCGAATTTTCATAATTTATTGCCGCTAAGAGTAAGGCTAATAATAATACTGAAAATACAAACCCAATTTGTGTTGGAAAAATAAATATCGACTTTTGACTAAGTGTGATTTTTTGTTGAGGAGGAATACGTTGATTGAGCCAATTCTTAAATTGGTTTTTTAAGGACCGTTTCGGCCAAATTGAGTCGCTAGTAGAACGGCTAAGCGAGGACATCTACACCAGTAAGTAGTTTTTGTGCTAAGGAAATAGCTCCATGCCCACTAAAGTCAGCACTACCTCTTAAACGATGTTCTACTACACTGGGTAGTACATTTTGAACATCTTCAGGAATTACATGATCCCGTTGATGGATGAGTGCCCATGCTTTTGCAGCACGTAATAGTGACAATGCGCCACGAGGTGAAAGTCCAATCGCAAACTCATTTTGCTTGCGTGTGTAGTCTACTAAGCGTTGTACATAATCAAGCAATGTGTCTGCTATTTTTACTTGCTCCACTTCATTTTGAATTGCAATTAATTTTTCTGCACTTATCACAGCATTAAGTTTTCCTAATTGCTTGCGTCGATCGCCATCGAGTAATAGTTGACGTTCTGCTTCTTTATTAGGATAACCAAGTTCTATTCGCATCAAAAACCGATCTATCTGTGATTCTGGCAATGGGTATGTGCCAGTTTGGGTGGCAGGGTTTTGTGTAGCAATTACAAAGAAGGGTTGCGGAAGTTGATGAGATTCACCTTCTATGGTGACTGTTTGCTCTTCCATAACTTCTAATAATGCGCTTTGACTTTTTGGAGTTGCGCGGTTTATTTCGTCTGCAAGTAATACTTGTGAAAATACTGGTCCCGGCATGAAGCGAAATTCAGAGGTGTTTTTGTCAAATATGGAAACTCCAATTACATCACTAGGCAGTAGGTCACTGGTGAATTGAATGCGATTGTATTCAAGGCCCAAAATTTGTGCGAGCGTCTGGGATAGTAGGGTTTTCCCCATGCCTGGTAAATCTTCAATGAGTAAATGTCCTCTTGCAAATAAACATGTTAGCGCTAATCGAATTTGATCATCTTTCCCAAGCAGGACTTTTGAAACTGCCTCAATAATGGCATCAATTGTGTCTGCTTGAGAAATGTTAACTTGAGAGAATTTTCTAGCGTTAGATTCGGTAGCCATGTGTATTCATTCCTTTGTGAATAACCATAACTGTAAATAGCTGCTAGGCCTAGGTCATTGGTCAGTCATATGTGTTCAAAAAAGGGGAATACATGTACATATATGATTATATAGGCCTAATTCATGGTAATTCCAGCCAGCAGTTTCATAACTTTATTGATCAGACAAACAGAACAGTTCTCGTATTCAGGGAATTTTCGCTTCTAAGTCTTCAACATTGACTTTTGGATGTGCCTGCTTAAATTTTTGTAACTGGCGCGCAGCTTCCGCATAGTCTTTGCGTGCGATCAGTTTTTCGATCATTAACAGCCAGTCTTCAACAGGTATAGGGGTGAATTCTTGTTTCGTGCTTTCCGTTGTATCTCTGTTTCTTTGAATCTCTGCACCGGAAATAACATCTGAGGTAGTATCAATATATTCCTCTGAATGAATTTGTTCACCTTCAACAGACTTTTGTTGCCTGATATCTTCAGTGGCTGGGCTAGATCGATTATCACTATCGAATTCTTCGATACTTGTAGCACCAGAAGGTTTAGATTTTTCCAGTGGCTGTTCTGATCTCAAAGGCTCACGAGAAAATTCTAGGCTTGTATCGGATTTTCTTTTTGCTTCTTGTTTTTTTGGTCCCTGTTTTTGATTTAGGGTACGTTCTTCCATCTGCGCATCCCCCAACGCATCCGGCTCTGATTCTTTAATATCTTTGTTATATGTTGATATGTCCTCGGATTTGGTTTCTTCTAATTTGTTTAACGGATTTGTTTGAGTTTTATCCGGTCTGCTTGTTGTTGATTCAGCTGGAGCAGAAATTTCAGGAATAGGGGGTAATTCTAATTGTTCAGGGCTTTGGTCGAGTTGCACTAATAAACCAAATACTACAACTACGCTCGCGGCCAATGATAAAGGAACTTTCCAGTCACCTGCAAAGTGACTGCTGCCCGAGTGTTTTTCTGCGTTCTTGGCATAGTTAATAATTTCATAGTTTAGCTTAGCTGGGGCAGTTTCTTTGGCACCTGCTTTGTAAAGCTCTGCTAAAACTTGATCATCTTGACTCTGATTGTTTTGTGTATCAGTCATAAATTAAATTTCTTGTTTACTTCAGTAGAGCTGCTTTAAGTTTATTTTTCGCATATCGTAAGCGGCTTTTAGCTGTTTCCATTTTTACTTGAGTAATCTCGGCAATTTCTTGCACAGACATTTCCTGTTCAAAATACAATATTGCTGTTTCTTTTTGATCTGCAGGCAATTCTTCTAAAGCCTGCAAAAATAGCTTGCTTTTTTGTTTTAAGGTGAATTCATCTTCAGGTAAAGCGATGGGTGTTGAGTCATATGAAAAATCTTCGGGCATATCAGACTCTTCAAACTCGATTGTTTGGGAAGGCTTTGCTTTACGGTAATAATCTACTAATGTGTTATGTGCAATAGTAAACAAATATGTTTTAAATTTTGCCTTAGGTTTATAACGGCCAGCACTTTTAATCACCTTTATCCACACCTCCTGATAAAGCTCTTCAGATTGTGGTTTATCACTACAGTGTTTAACAAAATATCGATAAAGTACATCTTTGTACCTGTTGTACAAGTCTTCGAAAGCAGCTTGCTCACCACTTTTATATTTGAGCATTAAGCTTTCGTCACTAATAGTGTCAATACGATAGTTACGTGCTCTATTCATGGCTGGCAGCCTAGCGGTGCTAACCATTAAGTGCAATAGGGCTGCACAATAGTGCTATCTAAGTATATAAACGAATAAATACGAGCAAGGGGTTAAATACCCTATACATTAATATTGGTATCGTTGATTCGACAAGCTTGTTAGGATTCTGCCATGGCTAAAGCTAAGGTTTCTAAGCGACTACAGGATGTGAATGCCTTTCACGTAATGAGTCTTATGGCAGAGGCTAAAAAGTTGGATAGTCAAGGACACAAAGTTATTCATATGGAAATGGGCGAACCGGATTTCTCTACACCTCAACCCATTATCGATGCAGGTATTCGTGCGTTGCAATCAGGCATCACACATTACACGCCTACATTGGGATTGCCCGCATTGCGAGATGCAATTGCTGATTTTTATTTTAAAGAATATCAAGTCTCTGTAGATGCAGAGCAGATTATTATTACACCGGGATCTGCCACAGCGCTGCAACTAGTGTTGAATCTGATGGTTAGTAGTGGAAAAAGTGTTGCTATCACAGACCCTGCTTATCCGAGCACTCATAATCTGGTGCGTTTGTTGGGAGGCCAGGTATTGCAGATTCCAGTACATGAAGATTCTTCTTGGCAGCTTACTTCTGACATACTCGAAGAAAATTGGAACGAATCTATTAATGCAGTTTTATTAGCGAGCCCTTCAAATCCTACCGGAACGATTCTTGAGAATTCTGAATTACAAAAAATAGCTGATTACTGCGTTTCTAAAAACACATTCTTATTAGTTGATGAAATTTATCATGGTTTGGTTTATTCGAATGCTCCCAGAACGGCAGTAGGATTGAATGAAAATACTTTTGTAATAAATAGTTTCTCAAAATTTTATGGCATGACGGGCTGGCGTGTTGGCTGGATTGTTTCGCCAAAACATTATTTAGAGGATTTAAATAAACTCGCGCAACATACATTTTTGGCAGCCCCTACTCCTGGGCAGTATGCGGCTTTAGCGGCATTTGAAGATGTTACACAAAAAATACTTATTGAAAGAAGAGATAAATTTAAGGCACGTCGTGATTATTTATACGATGCATTAGAAAATATCGGGTTTAAAATGCGTGTTAAGCCACAAGGTGCATTTTATATGTATGCAGATAGTTCGGCTTTCAGTGATAATAGTTTTGAGTTTGCTAGCCAAGCTTTGCAGGATAAACATGTAGCATTTACACCAGGAATTGATTTTGGAATATCTGGGGCAAATCAGCATGTGCGTTTTGCATATACAACCAGCATTGAAAATTTAAAGATAGGTATACAACGCCTAAGCGAGTACAGAGAAATTTAATTTCGGAAAATGGGAAGCTTTATGAATTATGTAATACGTTATTTGTTGTTTTTAATCATTATTTCGCTTTGCGTGTCTTGTTTAAATGCTAATAAAGATACTGATGAGACTGCAGATGAACAAATATTTATTAATGAGCCAATGAATAATGCACGTATGCATGATCTTTTATTGCGCATTGATCCAGATCTTCAAGGGCAGTTAGGGTCTTGGTTATTAAAGTATGAATCATTACAGGTACAAGTAATTACAGATGAAAATGCAGACCGCATGCGTGTCATCGTACCCATAGACAAAATTGAAAATGTAGATCGAGAAGAGTTTATTCGCTTAATGCAGGCAAATTTTGATTCTGTTTTAGATGCACGCTATAGCGTGGCGAATGGTGTGTTATGGAGTGCTTTTATACATCCACTTTCAATTTTATCGGATGAAGAATTTATTTCAGGGCTTGCACAGGCCATAACGGCAGCGGCTACATATGGATCTACTTATAGTTCGGGTGCTTTGATTTTTAGAGGCGGTGATAGTGATGAGCAACAGCGAGACTACTATGAAAGTATCATAGAAAAGGGGTTGAAGATTTAAAGCTTATTTATTACTTATGTTGCAAGTGATGAATTGTGATATAACGAAGAGGCTTTTTTGCAAATGTTTTTGCGTATTTCCTCTTGGTACTGATCTTCAAAACGCGGCATTTGTGACGCTGCAGACATGAGATACCACAATCCATTGCGTTGCTTCATGAAATAAGAAACAAGCTTGTTTGCTTCTCGTTTTGCTCTTGCGAGCATGAGTTCATCTTGCATCATTCGTCTCCTTGTTTGAACTGAATGATTACGACATCATTGTGCACATATAAATGAGTATATGTGTTGACGCCTTAGATTAATGGTGCTGAATAGCTTAATCAAAGGCATCAGAACTAGCTAAGTAGTTGTTATTAGTTAGAGGATAAATATCAAGATTAGTTCAGCCTGAAATCATTCAGAATGAAGCAAATTTGTTGAACTTGTTGATTTTAAATTTTTAGACCAAAGTGATGTAGCTGCTGCAACGCCAACAGGCATCGCAAAAAAATTAAGAATAGGTGTGATGGTCATAAACATTAATGCAGCACCCATGCCTATACATTTAAATCGATTTTGTTTTATCAAAATTAATTGATCTTTAAATTTTATATCGTGATTACCCATGGGATAGTCTAAATATTCTATTGCTAACATCCAGGCGCCAAATAAAAACCATAAGAAAGGCGCAATTAGGTTTACACCAGGAATGATGGACAAGATAAGTAACGGGATTGCGCGGCTGACAATATATAAAACTTTTCGTAGTTCATTGCCGAGCCCCAAGCTTGCTGCTTTTATCAGATCTAAATAATTACTATTACCAGTAGATTTTCTATTTTCTGTAGGTAAAAGGTGATGTTCGATTTTTTCAGATAACACGCTATTAAAAGGTGCGCCTAAAAGGTTAGCCACTAATGTAAAGGCAAAAAACATCACGACTAAGCTGGCTAATATAACAAGAGGCCATATAATAAATTCAAGCCAAGCAAGCCAAGTGGGTAATATTTGTTCGATATAAGCGTCTAGTTTTGTAAATCCGAACCAAAATGCACTCGAAAATAAAATTAAATTTATAAGTGCTGGAATAACTACATAACGCTTAACGCCTGGCTTTTTGATTAAACGAAAGCCGTTTAATACATGAGAAACTCCGTATAGTGCATCTTTTAACATCTAAAAGATCTTTATAATTCGTCTGTTTGTTATATAAACTTAAAGTGAATTGGGAAGTTCGACAGGTGTTTTGGGTTGCCACCCTTGTTTGCGGTGTTCGACCGTAACATAAGTATAGATACCACCTCGTATATTAAAGTCTCCTGTGATTCGCATAAATCGGGGCTTTAGCAATGTCGCAATATCGCTTAGAATTTCATTAGTTATTGCTTCATGAAATGCTCCTTTGTCTCTAAATGACGTCATATACAATTTGAGAGCCTTAAGCTCTACACATAGTTCGTCAGGAACATATTCAATTAAGAACTTGGCAAAGTCAGGTTGGCCTGTAAGTGGGCATAAGCAAGTGAATTCAGGAATACGAATGCGGATAGTATAGTCAGTTTCGATTTGTGGGTTTTCGAAAGTATCTAAATGTTGTGTATGAAAATTCGTCATCGGAGTTTCTATTTTGTTTTTAATATGGCTATTTTAGCGAATAACGAGTGAATAAATAGATGCTGCTTAGTTCAATCAAAATGGCCGGATTCAAATCTTTTGTAGATCCAATTACCTTGGATTTTCCAACTTCTATGGTGGGTATTGTAGGCCCGAATGGTTGTGGTAAATCGAATATCATCGACGCCGTACGCTGGGTGATGGGTGAAAGCTCTAAGCATATACGCGGCGATACCATGGAAGATGTGATTTTTAATGGTTCCTCAACCCGTAAACCAGTCGGTCAGGCTTCAATTGAATTAGTGTTTGATAATAGTGAAGGTAAATTGGGCGGGGAATATTCTTCTTATAACGAGATTTCCGTGCGTAGGCAAGTGACTCGTGACGGGCAATCTAAATATTTTCTAAACGGTACAAAGTGTCGCCGTAAAGATATTGTTGGTCTTTTCTTGGGAACAGGTTTAGGTCCTCGCAGCTACGCAATAATTGAGCAGGGAATGATCTCACGTTTAATTGATGCGAAACCGGATGAGTTGCGTGTCTATTTAGAAGAAGCAGCTGGAATTTCTAAGTATAAAGAGCGCCGACGTGAAACCGAAAATCGAATTCGTCATACGCGAGAAAATTTAGATCGTTTAAATGATGTAATTGAAGAAATCACCAAACGTATAGAACATCTACAAAGACAAGCCCGAGCTGCAGAACGATATAAAGGGCTTAAAGCTGAAGAGCGACAAGCAAAAACCGAATTGTTAGCTTTGCGTTGGCAGGCGCATCAAGATGAAGTGCTAGAGCGAAAACACACAATGGAGCATAAAGAAACAGAAATTGAAAAAGTAATTTCTGAAATTCGTGGCATTGAGGCAGAAATTGAAAAACTACGTCAGCAACACGCAGATGAAACAGAAGAGTTTAATCAAGTTCAGGGAGATTATTATAAGTTAGGCGGGGAAATTTCTCGAATAGAACAATCTATTCAACATGTGAAAGAGTTAAATAGTCGTTATGACGAAGAGCTTGCGCAAGTACAAGAAGCTTGGGCAAAATCCGAGAAAAGTTTGATTGAAGAGCAAGCCAAAGCAGCAGATTTGGAAAATAAAATTGCAGCGATCGAGCCACAATTAACAGCTGCTCGTGAGGAATTAAGTTCCAATACTGAAAAGTTAGGTAAAGCCGAATCAAAAATGGCTGAATGGCAAGACGCATGGGAAGCATTGAGCGAAAAAATTGCCGAACCTGCACAAATTGCTGAGATCGAAGCTTCTCGTGTTGATTATTTGGAAAATCATCTCGAGCAATTAACAGAGCGTAAAGATAAGCTCTTAGAAGACTTACATCAGTTCAGTAAGCACAAGTCGTCTAAAGAATCAGAAGATTTTGTATCTCGTGTGAATGAAACCAATATTGCATTGCAAGCCATTTCTCCAAAAATAGCTGAGTTGACTAAAAAGATCAGTGCGGGGCGCGATTCAAGTCAAACGTTAGGTATGCAACTTGAAAAGTCACGTGACAGATTACAAACAATGCAAACTGAACTCTCCTCGCTACAAGCTTTACAACGTGTGGTCTTGGGTGAGGAAGGTAAAGACGTTAGTAAATGGTTAGATCAGCATGGTTTAACGAAAGCACCACGTTTGATGGACCAGATAAAAACTGAGCCTGGTTGGGAAGCGGCAGTGGAAGCCGTATTGGGAGATTACTTGGAAGCAGTTTGTGTAAAAGACATCAAGCAAGTAGCGGCTTCAATGAAAGATATTCGAACAGGTCGCGTGATGATGCTTAATCAAAACACTGATGTTAAACAACATTCTCGAGACGCACTCGCGAGTAAAGTAAAAACCCCTGTAGATTTATCAGAAAAACTAGGGAATGTATTTGTTGCCAATAACGTTCAAGATGCGCTGAAAAAGAGCGCTTCACTCGAGACGGGAGAATCTGTAATTACCAAAGATGGTGTTTGGATAGGCCCAGATTGGTTGCGCGTCTCAAGAATAGCAGCTAACAAAGGTAATGTGTTGCAGCGTAAAAATGAAATTCGCTCACTAGAAAAACAAGTGCATACATTACAAAGTGAAATTAATGCGATGGTAGAAAATCTGGAAGCATGTCAAAGTGAGTTGTATGAGAATGAAAAAGAACGTGATCAAGTTCAAGCAAGCTTAACCAATGCACAAAAGGTACATGCACAGGCTGAAGCTGAAATGTCGGGTTGGGAAAGTGAAAAAGAGCATATTACACGCCAAGAAGAGCAGGTGCGTGATTACCTGGAAGATGTAAATCGTCAAATTAAACAGTCAGAAGAAGAATTAGAAGATTCAAGAAACTCTAAACAAGAAGCAGATGATGTACTAGAAACATTAAATGTAGATCGTGAAAAATTGTTAGAACAACGTGACAATACTGTTTTCCATTTAGACGGCGCTAGAAGCGAGGAAGTTGAGCGTCGAGAGTCAACCCATCGACTAGCATTAAATTTAGAATCTTATCGCAGCTCCTTAAAAGCTGCTCACGCGTCGTTAGAACGTATGAAAGAGCAAGGTGAGCAACTTAAGCATCGTGAGCAAGCATTGCGTGAATCAATTGAAGATGGCAACACACCGCTCACAGAGCTTAATGCAAATCTTAAGAACTATGTGGATAAGCGCGTTAAGATTGAACACAACCTTGCAGATGCGAGAGCTACTGCACAACAAACAGAAGAATTGGTGCGTAGCAAGCAAGAATATAATGTAGAAACACAACGTAGTCTTGAAGAACATAGAAACGCATTAAATCAGTTGCAACTCGCATGGCAAGAAGCAAATGTTCGAAGTAAAACCGTGCAAGAACAATTACAAGAATATGATGTTTTACCTGAGTCAGTATTAGAAAAACTTGATGAAGACGCTAGTTTAGAAAAATGGGAAGACAAAACGCAGTCATTAGAAAGAAAAATTAATCGACTAGGTCCTATTAACCTTGCCGCAATTGGCGAGTTTGAAGAGCATAATGAACGTAAAGAATATCTAGATAAACAGCATGAAGATTTAATGAATGCTCTAGAAACACTTGAAGATGCAATTCGGAAAATTGATAAAGAAACTAAAGATCGTTTTAAAGATATTTTTGAAAATGTGAATAGTCATCTACAAGCTATGTTCCCACGCTTATTTGGTGGCGGGAAAGCGTTTCTTGAGATGACTGGAGATGATCTTCTTACCACTGGAATAGCGATTATGGCTCGCCCGCCAGGCAAAAGATTATCCTCGATTCAGTTGATGTCAGGCGGTGAGAAAGCGCTTACAGCTGTGGCACTGGTATTTTCATTATTTGAACTTAACCCCGCACCATTTTGTCTACTCGACGAGGTTGATGCGCCATTGGATGATGCCAATGTGACGCGTTTTTGTGATTTATTAAAAGATATGAGTGACCGAGTGCAGTTCATATACATCACGCATAACAAAAATACTATGGAATATGCTAGTCAACTACTAGGTATTACAATGCATGAGCCTGGTGTTTCAAGAATTGTATCTGTAGATGTAGATGCTGCTGCTGAAATGGCTGCTGTTTCTTAACTTCAATCTCAGATTACTAATCTGTGTCTGCAAAATTTTCTCAATTTAACTTAGTTTGCCAGTACGAATTCGTATAGCATGGAATTAGAACTTCGTATTGCATTATTACTCATCGGTATAGCGATGATTGCTGCGTTGTATTTTTTTGGTAAATCCAAGCGTGCAGTTCAAAAGCGAGAAGATGATGAGTTTGATTTTTCTTCAGGTGATTTTCCTGATCCTCTAGAAATAGACCAGCCACTTGAATTGGATGATGATCTAGTAAACGAAAACGATCCAATAAATGACATCAGTGATGGTTTGAGTAATTTGGTTCGTGAAGAAATTACGGAATCATCACATGTAAGGTCAGCTAAAAATAAAGCTGCGTTTAAACACCAACCTAGCTTATTAGATGAGGATCCAGAACCACCCAAACTTGAGGAAAAGCTTGTAGTGTTACATGTAATGGCACGTCGACCACAAAAATTCTCAGGCGATGGAATTGAAAGCTTGAGTAGAGAACTTGATCTTGAGCTTGATGAAATGCAAATTTTTAATAAATACGTTGAAAGGTTTAGTGGCAAGAAAACACTTTATCATATGCTAAATATTGTTAAGCCTGGGACTTTCAATAAACAATCTATGCGAGAGTTTGAAACACCAGGGCTGAGCTTTGTTTTAAATTTACCCGGGCCAGAAGAGGGCTTGCGAGCTTTTAATATTATGCTTGAGGATGCTCGAAAATTTGCAGAGCGTTTGAATGGAGATTTACTGGACGAATCACGAAATCGTTTAAATCCACAAATGACTGCGCACATTCAAGAAGATATACAGCTTTTTAGTTTGAAAAATCCCCGCACAGCTCAAGCTTGAAATAGCTCTAAAAAATTTTATCTTTGTTGCATAATTGCATGCTATGGCAGTAAGTGTACAAAATAAAATAAAAAAGTTGCGTGATGAAATTCAGCAACATAATTATTCCTACTATGTTTTGGATGAGCCTACAATTCCTGATGCGGAATATGACAAGCTCATGCGAAACCTGCAGAAGCTTGAAGAAGCCAATCCAAAGTTTATTACTCCTGACTCTCCTACTCAAAGAGTAGGCGCTCAACCATTAGACGCGTTTTCACCAGCTAAGCATGAAGTACCAATGTTGTCACTCGGAAATGTATTCAGTGTTGATGAACTTGAGGCATTTGAAATACGTATAAAAGATCGACTGAAGCGCGATATAAATATTGATTACACTGCTGAGCCTAAACTCGATGGTTTAGCTGTGAGTTTGGTTTATGAGAAAGGCTTATTAGTACGTGGAGCTACTCGCGGCGATGGCATGACAGGAGAAGATATCACTGAAAATATTCGCACAATTAAGTCCGTTCCATTGAAATTGCGCAAACATAAAAAACTTCCTGATAAATTAGAAGTACGTGGCGAGGTCTTCATACCAATAAAAGATTTCGAAAAAATGAACGCTAGAGCAAGGAAACAGGGCGAAAAAACATTTGTTAATCCACGAAATGCAGCTGCAGGAAGCTTACGTCAGCTAGATCCTAAAAATACGGCTGCAAGACCGTTAGACATTTATTTCTACAGTGCGACAAACATTGAAAAATTATCCAAAATCAAAACTCAGTACGAGTCATTGCAGTTTTTAAAAGAACTCGGTTTAAGAGTTTGCCCTGAAATCTGCAAGGTACCAGGTTATAGGGGTTGCCTAAATTATTATGAAGAAATTTTAAATAAACGTGACAAGCTAAGTTATGAGATAGATGGTGTAGTTTATAAAGTTAATGATTTGGAGTTACAAGAAGAGTTGGGATTTGTTTCTCGAGCGCCTCGATGGGCTGTAGCGCACAAGTTTCCTGCTCAAGAAGCGCTTACTAAAATTGAACGTATAGAGTTTCAAGTGGGTCGCACTGGTGCGTTAACTCCTGTGGCTAAACTTAAACCAGTGTTTGTGGGTGGTGTTACGGTTAGTAATGCTACTTTGCATAATATGGATGAGGTGCAGCGTAAAGATGTGCGTGCCGGTGATGAAGTTATCATTCGTAGAGCCGGAGATGTTATTCCCGAGGTGGTAAAAACGGTTTTGAAGCCAGGATTGAAACGAAATAAGGCGATTCAGGCCCCTGCGGAATGCCCGGTTTGTCAATCTGAAGTAGTGCGTATTGATGATGAAGCCGTTATTCGTTGTAGCGCAGGTTTATATTGTCCAGCGCAACGTAAGGGAGCGATTAAGCACTTTGCTTCACGCACTGCAATGGATATCGAAGGTCTTGGGGATAAGCTTGTTGATCAGCTAGTAGATGAGGAAATAATTTCTAGTGTGCAAGACCTTTTTTGTTTAGATAAAGAAAAAATTATTGCATTAGAACGCATGGGAGAGAAATCAACGGATAATTTAATAAGCGCAATTGAAAAAAGTAAACAAACAACTTTTTCGCGCTTTGTTTACTCACTAGGAATTAGAGAGGTCGGAGAAGCCACTGCAAACGCGCTTACAGACTATTTTGAAAACCTGGAGGCATTGCTAGCTACTAATCATGAAGAACTACAAAAAATTGATGATGTGGGTCCGGTTGTTGCAGAAAACATAATGGCATTTTTTTCTCAGGAGCATAATCGAGAAGTGATCGATGCTTTAATACAGGCTGGTGTAAGTTGGAAGAAAAAACCAAAGTTAAATAAACAAAATACTAAACTTGCGGGAAATATTTTTGTATTAACAGGTACTTTGGAAAAATTTACCCGGACAGAAGCATCTGAGAAACTGAAAAAATTGGGCGCAAAGGTGACAAGTAGTGTATCTAAAAAAACAACGGCTGTTATTGCGGGCACTAGTCCTGGTTCTAAAGTAACTAAAGCAGAAAAATTAGGCGTAAAAATCCTAAGCGAGAAAGATTTAGAAAAATTACTCAAAGCATAGACTCATTGACATTAATCTGTTCCTATAAGATAGTTCATTAATGTTATGGTTTGATATTTTCGTAGTTGTCACTATTGAGGCTGTACAGATTTGAAAACTGAACGCCGAGCTGTCGCGCGTTACCGTGCAAAAATTCCTGTGCGGATTGAAATAGATGATTACCGATTTGATGCCACAACCACGGAAATATCCCTGCAAGGATTACGAATCTTATGCTCTGGCCCTGTGGCTAATTCCGTATTTAATCAATATATACAAGTAACACCTGGTGAAAATATCACTGCGAATATTAATATTAATATTTCAAATGCAGTAGATTTAGCAGATACACTGAATTGTCAGACTAGAGTGATAACGGTTAATCGCGTGTCTCAAGATAGTTATATCGTTGGCTTTAAGATTATAGAGTTTTTAGATGATGATTTTGACCGCTGGCATGATCATATTGCTACTAAACACTAGTCAAGATTTTTTATAATTTAATAAGCATTAATCCATGCTACTTGATAATACTTTGCTAAAATGAAAGAGTATTTTGTATTGGATTGAATCCCAGAGTTTACATCTAAATTTTACAACCTTTAAATTGTCTAATATTCACTCAACTGCTGTTGTATCTCCAAAAGCGGAAATAGATACCGATGTAAAAATTGGACCATATAGCGTTGTTAAAGAAAACGTAGTCATTGGTGCAGGAACCGAAATAGGGCCTCATTGCGTAATTCATTCCTATGTAAAGTTTGGTAAAGATAATCAATTGCATGCTCAGGCTGTTATTGGCGGAATTCCTCAAGATTTAGCTTTTAGTGGTGAAGAAACATGGGTAGAGATCGGTGATGAAAATATTATTCGAGAAAATTGTACGATTCATCGCTCTACCAATCCTAATAAACCAACAACTTTAGGCTCTAAATGTTATTTAATGAGCTACTCACATGTTGCGCATGATTGCCAACTTGGAAATGAAGTAATTCTCACGGCTTATGTGGGACTTAGCGGACATATAGAAATTGGTGACAAAGCCAATTTGGGCGGACATGTTGGTACACATCAGTTTATTCGTATTGGCAGGATGTCCATGATTGCTGGGTATACCCCTGTCCGCAAAGATGTTTTGCCATTTTGTCTGTTGGGAGGAGATCCAGTACGGCATATGCGTTTAAATACAATTGGCTTGCGACGCTCCGGAATTAAGGGCGAGCAATATAAAAAGCTCGAACAAACATTTCGAAATTTGCGAGATGGAGAAGCTATAGAAGACCAGCATGGAACTCCTGAAATTGATTATCTTCGAGAATGGATGTTAGCGCCATCTAAACGAGGAATTTATGGGTTTTTAAAAAACTGAAAATATTCTGTTAATTTTCTTTAAATGTCTAAACTTATTAAACTGATTTTTGAAATTTGTCTGTTGCGCAAGGGCCCAGAGGATTTACCTGCAACACGCTCAGTGTTGCTTAACTTACTCATGGTAAGTTTAGTAGTTTCTATTTTTTTAGGCTTGATGATTTATGATACGAATGTTGCTTTGGTTTCCAGTATTGCAGGATTATTATTTTCATATATTTTTACAAAAATATTATTAATCAATATGCCTGAACGATTTATACAAACGTTTAGTGCGATGTTAGGCACTGTCACTTTAATTAATTTACTTTCTTTGCCGGTTTTTGCTCCTTTATCGAATAAAGAGTTAAATGAAAGTATAGAAGTCTTGCTGAGCGTAGTCAGTTTTGGATTTTTAATTTGGATAATTGTGGTGTACGGATTCATATTCAGCCGAGCACTTTCTGTAGCTCTAAATTACGGGATAGCGATAAGCGTTGGTTATACTTTTTTAAGTATCATCATTTTGCAATTGATTATGACAGGGAAAACACCCGCTTAATGCATATTCATATTCTTGGAATTTGCGGAACTTTTATGGGTAGTTTAGCTATTATCGCTAAACAATTAGGTCATACTGTTTCTGGTTCAGATGTGAATGTTTATCCCCCGATGAGCACTCAACTTGAGATGGCTGGGATAGAATTAATGAGTGGCTATTCAGTCGATCACCTGTTTCCCATGCCAGATCAGATTATTGTAGGCAATGTTATGTCCCGTGGTAATGAGGTTGCCGAGTACTTGTTAAATAACCATATAGCCTACACATCGGGCCCTGCCTGGTTGCATGATCAGGTCTTACAAGAACGCTGGGTGCTTGCTGTGGCAGGTACACATGGCAAAACTACGACAAGTAGTATGCTTGCCTGGATTATGGAGTCTGCTGGTTTAAAGCCAGGGTTTTTGATTGGTGGAGTGCCTGAAAACTTTGAGTACTCTTCCCGATTGGGCGATTCTAAGTACTTTGTAATAGAAGCAGATGAATACGATACTGCTTTTTTTGATAAGCGGTCAAAATTCATACATTACTGTCCCCATACTTTATTGATAAATAACTTAGAATTTGACCATGCAGATATTTTTGATGATCTCGACGCTATAAAGCGTCAATTCCATCATCTGCTTCGTATTTTGCCCAGTGATGGAAAGCTCATCATTAATCATGATGATCTAAATATTAAAGATGTGATAGATATGGGATGTTGGACACCAATTGAATCGTTTTCTACAACTAATTCTTCTGCAACATGGTTTGCAGATGATATAGATCTTCAAAACTCTCACTTTACGTTGCAACAAAATAACAAACCACGAGGCTTAGGGGCGTTAAAACTTTTAGGTCGCCACAATATTACTAACGCGATCGCTGCGATTGCGGCAGCACAGCATGCGGGTGTTTATGTTGAGGATGCATTGCAGGCACTCACAACATTCTCTGGTGTGAAACGGCGTTTAGAGCACATAGGTACATTTAACAATATTAGTATCTATGATGATTTTGCTCATCATCCAACAGAAATTGCAGCAACGATTTCTGCATTTAAAGATCAATGTACAGAGGGGCGCATCATTACAATTTTTGAGCCACGCTCAAATTCAATGCGGCTTGGAATTCATGTAGAGCATTTGGCAAATGCCTTTAATGATGCAGATAAGGTATTTATTTTTGAACCCAGTGATTTACAGTGGTCTATGCAAGAAGTTGCTCATAATATTAAACCAGATACAAAAGTATTTACTGGCGTAGATGATGTTGTTTTAGATTTACTAAATGAAGTTAAACCAGGAGACAATATACTAATACTTAGTAATGGAAGTTTTGATAACTTATCTGCAAAATTGGTGTTGCAAATGTCAAGCCGTGAGTCAGGTGCTATACATTAAAATGTTTTTAATACCATGACTAACAAAAGAAAACGCCGTAATTTATCTTCTGGGGATCGAATTGGTAAATACCAGCTTGATAGAATCATACATCAAGGGAAATATCGTACAATATATAAGGCGTTCGATCCTTTTTTGGAACGCGATGTGGCAATTAAAATTAGCCAGTTTCCAGATGATCCTCATGGTGAAGAAAATTCTCAACAATTACGAAATTCATTTTTTTTAGAAACGCGTGCTGTAGGACAATTACAACACCCAAATATTGTCGCAGTCTATGATGCGGGAGTAGGTGACCGTCAAACATTCATTGTGATGGAGTATATAGAAGCGAAGAGCTTGGCTTCTATAATGAATGCTAAAGAAGAAATCCCAATTTCAAAAGCGATTGATATTGCTTTTAAGTGTTGCAAAGCACTTGAATATGCGCATAGTAAAAATGTTGTACACCGCGATATTAAACCCGCAAATATACTCATCACAACGGATGGTAATGTAAAAATTGTAGACTTTGGTGTTGCTAAGGTGCGTGATGAAATAGATACATTCTCGAGCGGGTTATTTGGTTCTCCTTTATATATGTCCCCGGAGCAAATTGAAGAGCAGGAGGTAGGACCCAGCACGGATTTGTATGCGCTAGGTGTGGTCTTATATGAAATGTTAACAGGTGATAGATTATATGAGGCTGATAATGTGCATACGTTAATGTATAAAATTTTACATGAAAAACCTGAAACACTCGCTAGTCGAGGAGTGGAGCATGCAAGTAAAATACAACCTGTTATTGACCAAGCCCTAGAAAAATCTCAAGATCAACGTTATCCAGCTGCTGCAGATTTTGCCGCAGCAATAAGCAGTGTTGATATAGCCTTACGTTATGAAGAATCAGAAATCATCAAGCAAGTTAATGCTGAGCAAGCAGGCATGCTTGGTTTTTTTAAAGATTTTAATCATAAACAATTATCGGAATTTGTTGACTTAGTAACCTGGTTGCGAATTTCGCAAGATGAGACCATTATTTCTGCTGGTGAAATAGACCAAACTTTTTATGTAATCGTGGGTGGTAGAGCAATAGTTTATAAATTAAATGAGCCGGTGAAAACATTAAACGAGGGCGATTGTTTTGGTGAGGTTGGACTATTGCGTAATGAAAATAGTAGTACAAGTATCATTGCAAATAGTGACATGTTGTTAATGAAGCTTACAACCTCCGATTTAGATAAAATGTCTTCAACATTACAAGCACAGTTTTATAAAGCTGTAGCACATTCTATGGTTAAGCGCTTAGCTGAAGACAAATTAACGGCGGATAAAGCTGCTTAATCAAGGTAAAATTCTGGTAATCCGAGTTTTTCCAACTCGCCCCTATAAAACTTATTTTTTAAGTAGGAAAAGAATTTAGCTCTTGTCTTCTAATTTGCAAACATTGCCATTGTTTCCTCTCAATACCGTTATTTTTCCCGGTGGAGCATTGCCATTACGAATTTTTGAGCCACGCTATTTAGATATGGTTAAAGAATGTATGCGCAATAATCATGGCTTTGGTATTGCATTAATTAAAAATGGCAATGAATCAGGGTCGGTAGCTGATGTGTACAAAACAGGAACAGAATGCCGAATAGACGATTGGGAAACTTTACCGGATGGTTTATTGGGTATTACTGCATATGGTGAAAATAGAATACATATTGAGAACACTCATGTTCAAACTGACCAATTGTTGATGGGAGAAGTCGCGTGTATAGAAGAAGACTCTGATACAGAGCTCCCGGAAGAATTTGAAGAGATGCGTATTTTGCTACAGAACATAATTACCCAAATTGGGAAGCCATATATAAATTTACCTGCTCATTATGATAAGGCAGGGTGGGTGAGCGCTCGTCTTACAGAGCTGTTACCTCTACAATCTGCAACTAAGCAAAGACTCTTAGAAATTAATGATCACATTGTGCGTTTATATCATCTAAAAGAGGCTATGCAGGAATTTAAATTTTTATAACGAAGGAGAGTAATGTGGCAACGATTGCCCTAACAAAGGACAACTTTAACGAAACTGTTGAAAACAATGATATTGTAATTATCGATTTTTGGGCTTCATGGTGTGGCCCTTGTAAGTCTTTTGCGCCAACTTTTGAAACCGCATCAGAAAATCATGAGGATGTTGTATTTGCCAAAGTTAATACAGAAGAAGAGCAGGAGCTCGCCCAAGCTTGTAATATTCGCTCAATACCAACATTGATGATTTTTCGAGAGCAAATTTTATTGTATTCACAAGCAGGCGCATTACCACCTGCGCAATTAGAAGATATCATTGACAAAACTAAAGCTTTAGACATGGACCAAGTGCGAGCAGATATTCAAAAGCAAAGCGATGAGCAAGGTTCAAAAAAAGCCTGAAATTTAAAGAGCTAAATGACCGAAGATAGTATCGATAAAGTATCTGACGTAAGCCCAGACGCGGTTCCTGAACGCTACACTGTGCGCCATGTATTAAATATGGCGCTCGCTCATAAAAAAGAACTTTTCTCGGCACATATCATTGCCATTGTAGCGGTGCTAGCTAGCATTCCCATTCCTTTGTTAATACCTTTGTTGATTGACGAAGTTTTATTAGACAAGCCTGGAAAAGTGGTGGAAACGATTGGAAGGTATTTCCCCGAGTCATTGCATAGTCCTTTTCTTTATATCATTGCACTTACTGTAGTATGCATTGTGTTGCGTTTAGTCTATTTGTTGCTAAATGTTTGGCAAACAAAAAAGTTTGTAGGTATTGCAAAAGACATTATTTACCGTATTCGCCGTCAGCTACTCAATAGACTCAAGTCAGTGGCAATGTCTGAGTATGAAACTTTAGGCGGTGGCGCAGTCTCATCAAAATTTGTTACAGATTTAAATACAGTAGACCAGTTTGCCGGAGAGACAGTAAGTAAGTTTTTAGTTGCTGCTTTAACTATCGTAGGAGTGGCAGGAGTGTTGATCTGGCTGCACTGGCAGCTTGCGCTTTTTATTTTGTTTGTAAATCCTTTGGTGATTTACATTACCATGTTAATAGGTAAAAAAGTAAAAGAACTAAAGAAGAAAGAAAATAAATCTTTTGAAAAATTCCAGCAATCACTCACTGAAACCTTAGATGGCATCCAGCAGATTCGTGCAAGTAATCGAGAAACATATTATTTAGATCGTGTAAAGGAGGATGCAGAACAAGTAAAACAACATTCAACCGCATTTTCTTGGAAAAGTGATGCAGCTAACCGTTTGTCGTTCTCGGTATTTTTAATTGGCTTTGATATTTTCCGAGCAGTAAGTATGGCGATGGTACTGCTAACGGATCTCAGTATAGGTGAAATGATCGCAGTGTTTGGCTATTTGTGGTTCATGATGGGGCCAGTGCAAGAGGTGCTTGGTATTCAATATTCTTTTTATGGGGCCAAAGCAGCGCTTGGTCGTATTAATGAATTACTCTATTTACCGAGTGAGCCAAAATATCCGCATATTGAAAACCCTTTTGTAGATAAACATGCTGTCAGCGTACAAGTTCAAGATATCAAGTTTGCCTATGGTGATGGTCCCTATGTACTTGATGGTGTAAATCTTTCAATACAAGCTGGAGAAAAAGTAGCCCTTGTGGGTGCAAGTGGTGGTGGAAAGTCGACCTTAGTACAAGTTTTATTGGGATTATACCCGCCGCTATTTGGTGAAATTATGTTTGATAACGTTTCTGTTTCTCGCATTGGTATGGAAGTTGTACGTGAGCATGTTGCCTGTGTATTGCAACATCCTGCTTTATTTAATGACACAGTGCGTATGAATTTAACATTGGGTCGTGAGGTGCCTGATGCTGCCTTGTGGCGTGTACTTGAAGTTGCCCAGATTAAAGAAGTTGTGGAGGCTATGCCGAGGGGATTAGATAGTTTAATAGGTGTCGATGGAATTCGTTTGTCAGGTGGGCAGCGTCAACGTATTGCAATAGCAAGAATGGCGCTAACCAATCCTCAAGTCGTAATTTTAGACGAAGCAACTTCGGCACTTGATGCAGAGACCGAAGCAAAATTGCATATTGCTTTAGCGGATTATCTGAAAGGACGTACAATGATTATTGTTGCACACAGACTTAGCGCGGTAAAACAGGCCGATACCGTGTATGTGTTTGAAGATGGAAAAGTAACTGAACAAGGAGGTCATGATGAGTTGCTTATTGCAAATGGATTGTATGCAAAGTTATATGGCCAACATCAAACTGCATAAATGTATATTAATTTTAGTATGTGGGTTGTTTAGTACATCTGCATGTGCGCAGTCATCGTATTCATATAATCATTTAGGTAATAGTGGCAAGGAGTTTACTCCTGCTTCTGAAATGTCTAGCAAGGACTGGGATGATCCGCACGAGTTAGAGCGTGTATGGCAGGCTAGTTTTGTTCGGATTCCTGATCAAGATGGAAAATTTATTCAAACGAGTATTGCAGAAATTGATTCCATATCGCTGAAGAATAACAAAAAGTATCCAACCGTAATATATTTACATGGCTGTTCAGGATTCTGGGCAGGAACCATCAGACGAATTAATTTTTTAGCGCAGAATGGTTTTGCAGTAATCGCTCCACCTAGTTTTGCACGTGAAAAATATCCTCGTTCTTGTAGCGTGTATGAACTTGCAGGAGGATTGTATCGAGATACCATTCGGATGAGACAAAATGATGCTGAGAATGCAATCGGAAAGGCAAAAAATCTGGATTGGGTAGACGATAATAATATTTTCTTAATGGGGCTAAGTGAAGGCGGTATTACTACTGCAACATTTCATTCAAAAAATGAAAAACATTCTGTAAAAGCTCGCGTAGTGGAGGGTTGGACTTGTACATCGACATGGGATGAATATCGAGGTGTTCGTGCACCAAAAGATGAACCTGTGTTAACTTTGGTAGGCTCTAAAGATCCGTGGTTTCAAAATCCTTATACCAATGGTGAGTGCACTGGCTTTCTTGATAAACGAAACGGTAGTAAATCAGTTGTATTTAAGAAAGGAGATTTAAGCTATAAACATGAGTTACTCGAAGATCAGAGTGTACAGAAAATTGTAAAAGAATTTTTACAGAAATATATTAACTAGACTTATCCTATATGCAGCCAAGCGTTGTGAAATTTAATTCATCGCAAGAGTATTTTTTCGATGAAGGTTGTTTTATAACAGAACTTTCAAACTCCAGTGAAGATCCAGGCTTGTCGATTGCGAGAGTGCGTGTAGAACCGGGGGTCACTACAAAACTACACCGTCTTACAAAAACAATTGAACGTTATGTGATAGTAGAGGGGGAAGGAATTATAGTGCTTGGAGAAGAAGCACCAAAAAAAGTCAGTGCTAATGATGTTGTGATTATTCCAGCTGATTGCTCTCAACAGATTACTAATACGGGTGACGGTGATTTGATATTCCTAGCTTTATGCTCACCAAGATTCACTATAGATTGCTATAAAGATCTTACGGGTCTTGCTTAAATTTTTGCAAAGGCCTTATCAGCCATTTCAATGGTTTTTTCAATATCTTCTTCTGTGTGAGCTGCAGACATAAATCCAGCTTCATAAGAAGAGGGCGCAAAATATACGCCTTGGTCTAACATGCTATGGAAAAAAGTATTGAAGTGATCACCATTGCATGATGTGACTTGGGAAAAATTTGTAATTTTATCTTCTTCACTAAAGAATAAACCAAACATTCCACTTACATAATTTGCAGTTAGAGGAATATTATTTTTTTTAGCTGCCTCTAACATACCATCAACTAAAAGTTTTGTTTTGCGGTGTAATTGATCGTGAAAACCACGTTCGGAGAGTAATTTGAGAGTAGTAAGCCCTGCAGTCATCGCAATGGGATTGCCGGAAAGAGTTCCAGCTTGATACACAGGTCCAACAGGTGCAAGTGAATCCATAATTGCTCGTTCTCCACCAATTGCTCCTACCGGCATTCCGCCGCCTAAAATTTTCCCTAGTGTTGTGAGATCTGGAACAACTTTATAAAGTTGTTGTGCGCCACCCTTGGCAACACGAAAACCTGTCATCACTTCATCAAAAATTAAAATCGATTTATATTCGGAACAAATTTTACGTAAACCTTGCAAGAATCCTTTAATAGGGGGTACACAATTCATATTGCCTGCAATGGGCTCGACAATTACACAAGCAATTTCTTCGCCCACTTCTTCAAAGACTTGTTCAACTTCTTCTAAGTTGTTGTATGTTAGTGTAAGAGTATTTTCGGCAAGTTCAGGCGGTACGCCTGGAGAGCTGGGTACACCAAGAGTAAGTGCACCAGAGCCGGCTTTTACTAATAATGCATCACCATGCCCATGATAACAGCCTTCGAACTTTATAATTTTATTGCGACCCGTATGCCCCCGTGCGAGACGAATTGCGCTCATAGTGGCTTCAGTACCTGAACTTGTCATGCGCACTAACTCAATAGACTCAATTAAATCACATACCATTTTAGCCATTTCGGTTTCGATTTCCGTGGGCGTACCAAAACTCAAACCGTGCTGAGCTGCATGTTGAACGGCTTCAATTACTTCAGGATGAGCGTGACCCAACACCATGGGTCCCCAGGAGCCTACATAATCGATATATTCTTTATCGTGTATGTCATAAATATGTGCACCGGATGCACGTTTGATAAAAATGGGTGCACCGCCAACTGCTTTGAAAGCGCGCACAGGTGAATTAACTCCACCAGGAATAAATTTTTGAGCCTCTTCGAATGCTTGTTCAGAAGTAGTCATATCATCAATAATTTGTTTGTGTGATTAAAATAACGATAAATATTCTTGCACAGCTTGTGGAGTAGATGAAGCGTTAAAAATTCCACTAATAACAGCAATCATGTCTGCACCGGCATTGAGTACTGTAGCAGCATTTTTGGGAGTAATCCCGCCTATGGCGCAAATGGGTATGGTGAATTCACTTTTAGCTTGTTTGATGAGGGATGTATCTGCTTTAGGTGCTTGAGGTTTAATTGCTGAATGAAAAAAACTACCAAATGCTATGTAATTAGCTGAAGCTTGAACAGCGGGTTGAACATTGTTGATATCTGCATAGCATGAAGCACCAATTATTTTATCTTTACCTAATATATTTCTCGCCATCTCAATTGAAATATCATCTTTTCCAAGATGTACGCCATCAGCATTTATTGATTTTGCGAGATCTACATCATCATTAATTACTAATAAACTTTGATGGGTATTTGTCAATTTGTGTAATTGCTTAGCGATTGCAGCTTTATCAATAGGTGGATTAATTTTATCGCGGTATTGAATGATCTTTACACCTGTAGATAAGACTTCTTGAGCTTTAGTAATAATATTTTTTTTGCCAATGCATTCTGCATCGGCAATCACATATAGGCCTTGAAGTTTTTGCATGCAAGAAATAATTATTTTAACCAATGAAATCGATTAGGAATCTTTTGGCCCATCCCAAGCTGGTATGCGGCTTGCAAACATTTCCATGTGTATTCTTGTGCTTGATGAGTAGCGGAAACAACATCTTGGCCACGAGCTATATTTGCCGCAATAGCAGAGGCCAGCGTACAGCCGGAACCATGATACTGATCAGGTAAGCGAGGCCAGGTATGTGAATCTAGCTTTCTATTATTTCCATAAAGCACATTGCAAACTTTATCGGTTTTTTCATGGCTTCCTGTAACTAATACGTAATGTGCACCACGTTCTAAAAGTGCCATAGCACATGCATT
Organism: Gammaproteobacteria bacterium; assembly: GCA_965243395.1. Lineage (GTDB taxonomy): Bacteria > Pseudomonadota > Gammaproteobacteria > UBA4575 > UBA4575 > JABDMD01. The sequence goes on from CBDEUS010000002.1 coordinate 1,131,547, forward strand.
TAATGAGTCCCCTTCAGGCGCTAAACTTCTTGCCTCTTCACTATTTGGAGTGACGATAGTTGCTAGAGGGACTAGCAAAGTGTTGATAGCATCGACTACATCCTCATTTGCCAAGACTTTGCCGCCTCCAGCAACAATAATAGGATCCAGAACAACAGGAATGTTTTCATAATCGGTAAGCAATGTATGAATTGCCATAGCAGTGGTGTCGCTGATAACTAAACCAATCTTTATCGCTGCAACATTCATGTCTTCTAGAACCACACGTGCTTGTTGAATGATAAAATGCTCATTTATTTGAGCCGTTTCAACGACATTGGTAGTATCTTGCGCTGTCACTGAGCTAATTATTGGTACTGTATGGCACCCAAGACTCGCAATTGTTTCAATATCTGCTTGTATACCGGCTCCACCTGTTGGATCAGCTCCTGAAATTGTCATTACTACGGGTGGATTTATAGATGAGTTCATAAATCAATAAATGCAAGGAAGAAACATTTATGCAGTATAAAACATATATGTGTGTCATATGTGGTTGGATCTACGATGAAGCTAAAGGTGCGCCTGAAGAAGGAATTGAACCAGGAACGCGTTGGGAAGAGATTCCATTTAACTGGAAATGTCCTGAATGTGGAGCGATGAAGGACGATTTTCAAATGGTAGAGGTATAAATCCCTATCGTTAAAAACTTAATTTTCCAATTGACTATGCAGATAGGCGATTTTAGCAGAGTGCTCAAGAGAGCAAGTCCATTTATATGCAAGATTAATTGTTTCGGCACACGCATACACGCCGTGACCACGCACAACTGTAATGCAATACTTACTTAACGTCTTTGCAACAATCTGTGGAGATTTATCTGAGTAATCTTCAAAATCGATAGTGTGTACAGGTACAGTTGGGAAGTATAATTTTCCTTCAAAATCTTTAGGAATAAAGTCTTCGCCGGACATGGTTAAGGCAATCGTATGTGGGCCATGACTATGAAATACTGCATTCGCTTTTGCATTTTGCTGGTAAATTGCCACATGCAATTTTGCATCAAATGAGGCGTGTTCATTACAACTACCATCTATTGAGCATGCAATTAAGTCGTCGGCCTGAAGTGTATCTGCACAAGCACCTGTAGGGGTCACCCAGATTGTGTCTGCTTCTCGTGCTGAAGCATTACCACTATGTGAGTCGTTATATCCGTATTTTCGAAGCCAGCGATAATGTTGCACTAACTCTTGTTTTAATACCATCATTTATAAAAATACTTTAATTTATTGGGTAACTTCAGATAGGCTTACTGCCCGATTCATAACAAAAATTTTAATTGAATAAAGGATTGAGACAATGTCTGCAATTATTTGCGGTTCCTTAGCATTTGACACCATTATGGTATTCCCTGATCGATTCAAGGAGCATATCTTGCCAGAGAAGGTGCATATACTAAATGTATCATTTATGGTGCCTCAAATGCGTCGTGAATTTGGAGGATGTTCAGGAAATATTGCTTATAACTTAAATCTACTAGGCGGTGATGGCTATCCTATGGGAACTGTAGGACAAGACTTTGATCCCTATGCAACATGGATGACGAAATGCGGGATAGATCAAAAATATATCAAACAGATCAACGACACCTACACTGCACAAGCGTTTATTACTACTGATTTAGACGACAATCAGATAACTGCGTTTCACCCGGGTGCAATGAACCATGCACACGAAACTAGTATTCCTGCAAATGATGGAATTTCACTTGCATTAATATCACCAGATGGAAAAGACGGCATGATTCAGCATGCTCAACAGTGTGTGGATGCAGGAATTCCTTTTATGTTTGATCCTGGGCAAGGGATGCCAATGTTTAATGGAGAAGAACTATTACGTTTTGTTGAACAAGCAACCTATGTATGTGTAAACGACTATGAATCTCAATTGTTGCAAGAGCGTACAGGGTTAACAATTAACCAAATCGCAGAAAAAGTTGAAGCCGCAATTGTTACACGGGGAAGCAAAGGATCAGTCATTCACACAAATGGCAACTCTATTGAGATTCCTGCGGTTAAAGCCAATTCGGTACAAGATCCCACTGGGTGCGGCGATGCTTATCGTGGCGGATTAATTTATGGATTAATGAATAATTTAGATTGGGAAGTAACAGGACGTATTGCTGCTTTAGTCGGTGCTATAAAAGTTGCACATAATGGTACTCAAAACCATATGTTCACGATAAATGAATTTAAAGACTTATATAAAAAAGAATTTGGACAAACCTTTTAGATATTTATTTTAATTTTAGCTGTTGCCAATTACATTTTTCAGCGTGTTCGCTTAGCTTTTCGTCTGCATCTACTGCAATTGGATGAGTCACAAGTTCTAGCAGTGGTATATCATTGCGTGAATCTGTGTAGAAATAACTTCCTTCTAGAGAGTGGCTAGAATCCTGCAGCCATTCTTTCAAACGTATAACTTTCCCATGTCCAAAACTTGGTGTACCTAGCACTTCACCTGTAAAACAACCATTTTTCATTTCAGGTTCAGTGGCAATCAAATCATGAATATCAAAAATGTCTTTTGTAGGCTCAGTAATAAAACGATTAGTTGCTGTAATGATAACAAGATGATCACCTGCATCACGGTGCTTGTTTATCAAATCTATAGCTTTAGGTTTGATGATGGGTTTGATTCTTTGTTCAATATATTCGTCACGCCATTGGCAAAGTTCTTCAAAAGAATTTTTTGCAAGAGGTTGTAAAGCAAATTTTAAAAATTCGAATACATCTAATGTTCCAGCTAAATATTCTTGATAGAAACGTTCATTTTCGCTTTCATAAAATTGCGCATCTACTTTCCCTTTTGCAACAAGATGAGCACCCCATTCGTAATCACTGTCACCAGCTATAAGTGTTTCATCCAGATCGAACAGTGCTAAAGCCATAATGATTGTAGTTTTTTAGTTTAAATATTGTTCACACAGGGAGGAATAAGTGGTTGTATTGTATATGAATAGGTTAGTTATTCTAGATCTAGTCTAAATTGCTCCACGTTAGGCCCTATGCAACAATAGTGTGCAGGGAGGGTGAGCTATGGAATGTAATCAACATGTAATTGATGCTTCAGGTTATCGAGAAAATGTTGGGATTATTGTATGTAATGAGTTTCAGAATGTAGTTTGGTGTAAACGAAGTGGTCAAGATGCATGGCAATTTCCACAGGGTGGGGTGCAGCAAGATGAATCAATCGAACAAGCACTGTTCCGTGAACTAAGAGAGGAAACAGGACTAGAAGATCGTCATGTTGAAATTCTTGCTCGCACAAAAGATTGGTTGCATTATCGACTTCCAGAACATCTTGTACGTAAAAATAGCTTGCCAAAGTGTATTGGTCAAAAACAACGGTGGTTTTTACTTAAATTAAAAACTGATGAAAGTAAAATTAATTTAAGGTCCTCAATAAATCCGGAATTTGATAATTGGCGCTGGGTAGAATATTGGCACCCCCTTGAAGAGGTGATTTTCTTTAAAAGAAATGTCTATGAGCGCGCTTTAAAAGAATTTGAGCCTCTCTTGTTCCACTAAAAATTTAAGAACTTTCTACTTTCATCATTGATTGTAGATAATTTTCCATGCCCACACGATCAATTCGCTCAAACTGAGTTTCAATCCAATCGATATGTTCTTCCTCGTTTTCAAGTATTTCTTCGAATAGTTCTCTAGAAATGTAGTCGGATACTTCTTCACAATATGCAATAGCTTCTTTTAAATCTGGTACAGCAATTTGCTCCATTTTTAAATCACACTCCAACATTTCTTTTGGGTTTTCACCGATAAAAATCTTTCCAATATCTTGTAAGTTCGGAAGACCTTCTAAAAACAAAATTCTTTCGATGAGCATATCTGCATGTTTCATCTCATCGATTGATTCGTGATATTCGTAATCATTGAGTTTTTCTAAGCCCCAATTTTTATACATGCGTGCATGTAAAAAGTACTGATTGATTGCAGATAGCTCGTTTTTTAATACTTTGTTAAGAAATTCGATTACTTTTTTGTCGCCTTGCATCCTTAGCTCCTAATAAAATGTAGAGATAAAGCGTATGGTGGTGGAATTTGTTTGTCAAAAGAATTTAAATGTTTGTATAAAATATAAATTCAAATGCAGAATATAATGATAATGATTTGCATCGCCTTTTAGATTTATAAAAAGACCTCTCTATAGTTAAAACATCGAGACGTAATTTTATAATATTTGATCACTATGATTTGAGATCATTAATAATGATCAATAAATTATTTGAGATGTGAGATTCGAATAATTTTTGAGCTTGGATTAAGCTCAATCAAGATTACTGTTTAGGCGTTACACGCAACAGGTATCAGTAAGTCAGGACTAGAAGCTTTATGTTCTTTGATGCATTTTTTCACGCAACTACCGCACTTGCCACATTGATTGGTAACCCCGAGGTTTTCACGTAACTGCCTGACTGTCTCAGAACCACGTTCAATTTCATCACGCAGTTGTGTTTCAGTGACTTGATTGCAAATACAAATATACATAATAGGTCTAATTGTAAACGCAAATGAGAATGATTGTCAATAACGTTTATAAACCATTCTATAATCGTAGTTTATGGTTATTTGCGGACGGACCAGAGCCAAATTCCTGTAAGGGAAAGAATCAATAGCAGAATAGCTGCCGCATCAATGACATATATGCCGTATTTTCCAAAAACCCTGCCACTGTGTGCATCTAATAAAAATCTCTCAAGGCTGATTTGCCGACTCATGTCATGGGTTTCTATGACTTGACGCAAGGCGGGCAGGGTAATGCTTGGAGCAACCCATTGAGGGTGTGGGCCGTTATATTCTTGCCAGTCAAATAGGTCTTTTGTACTTTCCCAGTACTTCGTGCCACCCCTTACCACTGTTGTACCCTTTGTAGAAATTGAAATACCTAACGGTGATTCTTTTAAGCCATCTAATTTTGTAACTTGATCAATTAGATTTCCTTGAAAATCAGTCACGATTAAGGAACCAGATACTGCAATAATGATTTGATCGTTATTTGTTACGGCACCAAATAACTTTTCCACATTACCAGTAATCGGTTTACCTGAGAGATAAAGGTGTTCTCCGGCGTGAGATACAGTTTGGTTGTTAAGTTGGTAGGTGATAATCGGATTAGGTTTGATACCGTAGTAACTCAACAACCATGTATTGGTTAGAAATTTAGATGGTAGGCCGAGGCCATCACTGTGTTGTATAAAAATACCGGTAATGACTAAGAAAATAATAAAAGCTGAAGCAAGCAGTCCGATTCTGCGGTGCCATTTGTGAAGTTTTGCTGCCATGCCATGATGTGTATTTTTTGCAAAATTTTAGCATGAATCTTTTGTTACATGATCGTGTAACAATAGTGCCATTCTTGAAATATTTGTCACAGCATCGACAGACATGGTAGCTCCAGTAATATTATCGATTCTTCTATCTAGTTTATTTTTTTTACCTAACTTTGCATTGACAAATTGCTCGCCAAAATAATCGTGTTTTACTTCCCATCCGCGACTTTCACGAAATATTAAAACTTTTACTTTTTCCAAGCCTTGTCCGTTTACGATGAAGCCCGTTGTGATGTAACGCTCTTTGCCGATTTCCTCTAATATCCATGCCGTTCGACATTCATTTTGCCAGTAGGGCACACGTATTTTTTTGTAGCGATGACCCAGAATTTTTTTAACTTCTTTGCCGAGATCGCCAGACAAAGTAATACGCTCAGGATCAGGTGTGGTTCCAAATGCAGTCGTCAGAAAGTCTTCAGGCGTTTGATAAACCCTGTCTTTTGCATTTACTAAAGAAATGAAACACGTAAAAATAAAAATTAATAGAATCTTCTTCATAAAAATACTCAAACTTAATTCTTATATTTGTATAACTGACTCACTAAAAAGCCCATATCGGGTTAATTCAATATGGGCTTACAGATTTATAATACTGGATTACTTTAGAACATATAACCAATGCCTAAATCAAAGCCATCTAAATCGCGTCCTGCGGCCTCACCAGCCGGGTCGTGTTCACGATCACGCCAATTAGCTTTAACTACTACACTTTCGTGTGGCCACCAGTTAACACCTGCTTCAATCTCATGATATTGGTCTTGTTCACGTGCGCCTTCTACATCTAAGAACCGTGCGTAAATTCCGACATATTCATTTAATTTGAAGCTCGGTTCAATGTACCAGCCAAATTGATCATCAAGTTCTTCTGCAGTGTCTTCAATGTCGCCACTGAAATCCCATTGAGCATACAAAGCACGTAGGCCAAATGGTCCACGGTTATATATTGCATGAGTAGTGAGTAGCGTGCCGTCGTCGATGAAGTCATCTTCTGCAGCCGTATCATCATCTTGAGTGGGATCAAACTGATGTTGTGCAGAAGCCGCTAATTCAAGACCTTGTATACCTGTGTATTTAAGTCTTCCCGTTATAGCGCCGTCACTAAAACGCTGATTGGATAATTTACCTCGAGCGCTTCGAACACGGCCACTAAAACCAGAAAAGTTTAAACCTGAGGTATACGCAAGATCGGCACTCAATCCATTATCGAACGTCATTGTTCCTCCTATTCCACCTTCCCACCAGGTTGCTGGAATAATAATACTTTCAACTCCATTGCGCTCAACACCATAAAATGTAGGAGGTTCATGCGTTTCATTTAATATACCTACCGGCTGAAGGAAAACACCTCCACGCACCTGAGCGTTTTCATTTACATCATATTCTATGAAAGCTTGTTCTATTTCGACTTCACCATCGAGAGGTTCGCCATCAGCTTCTACACCACCATGTTCAATTTCAAACTCAGATACGAACCGTAGGTCATCAGTAAATTCTTTACCTATAAATAAAACGAAACGATGTAGATCGATTTCTTCTAAATCTCGGTCACTATCGTCCGCATCATAGTTGTTGTAATGAACTTCACCGTATCCTCCAAGTGAAATACCTTCAAAGACATCGAGCGGACTGTCTTCCACCACTTCCGCGGTAGCTGTGGCAATTTCTGTAGCTTCTTCCGCTTTTTCTTCAGCGCGGGTGGCTTTTTCAATTGCTTCTTTTTGTTGAGACATTAAGTACTCAACTGCTTTTTTTAGATTTTCATATTCTTCTCGGTCAACTGTAATTTTTTCTGCATTTGCAGGTGCAATCAAAACAGTAATAGCCAGAAGTAATACAAACTTGATTAGGATTTTTTGAACAATCATTTATTTCTCCCTTAAATAGCTGATCGATGGCATGGCTATAATTTTTGCTAGCCTGAGGTTATTTGCGAATGTTTTTATTAATACTAATGAGAATGATTCGCATTTGTATATCTATTTAAGGATAGTTCTCCAAAGGATTGTTGTTATGTGGTTTTTAGTACTTTTAAGCGGATTTGAAGCTATAACATTAGAATTTCGTTACAGTTCACGCTATGAAATTCAAACAAATCCTTATAAATAGTGTGCTTTCTTTAGCGTTATTTTGTTCGAGTTTTTATCTTGCTTGGTTGATAAGCGTTCAGAATAATTTTTTATATTCAACTTGGTATGAAGTTTTAGATATCCAAAAGACAATTGAACGTTATGGGCCACAAAACAAGTTCAGAGATGGTTTTGAAAAGCTTGATAAGGCAGAGCATGTTCAATTATTTAATGGAATTGTGAAAGCAATTCAAAATAACGGTAACGGCCTTGAGAAACTCGAATATACAAAGACTAATAGCAAGGAAAAGTTATTAACTAATGCTGAAGTTATACATTTGCAAGATGTTGCGAATTTAATAACAAAAATCAAGTATTCAGCACTAGCCGGGTTTATCACAGTTGCTGTCTTATTGGGCGTTATGTTTTTAACTAATGTCGCAATCAGTACATTAAGAGCCCATCTGTTGGGTGGTGTTGGGGTAATTATTTTATTAACTGTTTTGATATTTATTGTTGGACCAACTAACGTATTTTATTGGGGGCATGAACTAATTTTTCCTGATAATCATCAATGGTTTTTTTATTATGAAGAATCGTTAATGAGTACCATGATGAAAGCACCAGTACTTTTTGGTCCTATTGCACTTCAACTTTTATTTTTGACAATGCTTTTGTGGATAATGTTTTTAGTGCTTATTAGAAAAATGACAAATTCAATTGCGTAGTAATTATTTTGTGCAGTTATCGGGGTTATTACAAATACCATAAATAATCAAGGCATGATCCGTAATTCTAAACCCTTCTTTTTTAGCAATTTTATTTTGCTTATCTTCAATTTCATCATCAACGAACTCAACAATTTTTCCACATTTCACGCATACTATGTGATCGTGATGATGTCCTCTTTCGAGCTCAAATACAGCTTGCCCTGATTCAAAATGATGTCGATTCACAAGTGATGCAGACTCGAATTGAGTGAGAACACGGTAAATTGTCGCCAAGCCTATCTCATCACCGGAATCCAGAAGGATTTTGTAGATATCTTCTGCACTTAAGTGGCGTTCGCTAGAATTTTCTAAGATTTCTAGAATTTTCATTCTAGGCAAAGTGACTTTTAGTCCGGCGCGTTTTAGATCTTGGTTCTCCATCTGCAAAATTCTATCTTATTTGGAGAACACTTGCCTGGCTGATTAAAGCTAGCGGAGGAGGGCTTTAATGTGGCTTGGTAGTGTGGAGTTGCAAGGAACAAACAGTGCTACTCATGAAGCGAACCTAGCTATTAGCTGTTTTATAACAAATATCTGCATATATCATGTTATAAAAAGAGATTGTTATGGCTTGGATCGCGAACCTTTTGTTATTTTGTTAATAATAATTTGTTATTACTTGTAATTTGTAAAATATATTTATCACCTTGATGATTTAAGGTTACTCTTTTCTTTCCTTGAAAGATTTTTTCAACATTAATGATATCAAGTGCATCATTAGGCGAAATTTTTTGTAATTTAATTGTTTTATTTGCAGGAGTAGAGATATTCATAGCCGATTAAATTAGTGGCAAACATGCACAGGTTTTATTACTTGGGTACCTAAATATTCTATATATATACAGAATTTACCGGTGTGATCATTCAGTACACCTATTTGTACCTGACCCGAGTTAATTGCATGCAGCATAGTAAGTTCTGATTCACAAAATGAGCGAGCGACAATATCAATGTCTTGAATAAGAGTAGATTTTATCTTTTCAAACTCGGGAGGGTTAAAGTCCACGAGGTTTCGATTTATAAGTTGATCGGGTTTTACAGTGCAATGAACTGATGCCATTAGTTATCCTTGTTGAGATTTACCATATTGCAAATATTAATACGAATGATTATCATTTGCAATATGGTAAATCTCAAAATCATCCTTTGTTTAGCTTAAATGCTTGGTTTGAGCGCTCTAGACCTTACTTAGAGCTGCGTAATAACTACACAAATAAAGTGGTTTTAAAACTTAATGGTGAAAGGCTACATGAAGTCTTACAAGATATTGGTTATGACTATGAGGATCTTTTACGAAATGGCGCTTCATCAGAGTTGATTAAAGCTCTGTTATTGGCATCAATTAAGGATTCTCCAATTAAACTTGATTCAAAAAGCGAAATTCTGAAAAAAGTCACGCCTTTTCCCAAAATAAAAAAAGCCCAACATGCTTATTTTAAAAGCAGTAAATTCGAAAAAAATGACAAAGTGATATATCTAGACCGTATTTTATTGAACTCAAAAGCTAGAAAGGCTTAACGACAACAAGAATTACAATTGCGAATAGTGCTATTACGGGCGCTTCGTTAAACCAGCGATACCATACATGAGACTTAGTATTTTTATCGCTCGCAAAAGTTTTAACAATTCTTCCGCACCACAAGTGATAAATAATCAATAAAACAATAAAAAACAATTTGACATACATCCAACCAAAAGATGCGTAGATGTCCCAATTTGGGACCAATAAAATTGCACCTAACACAATTGTTAATGCCATGCTTGGAGTAGTAAAACGATAAAGCTTACGTTCCATGATTTTAAAACGCTCATTACATGCTGGATTGTCATTCATTGCATGGTGAACAAATAATCTTGGTAAATAAAATAAACCTGCAAACCAGGTGATTACAAAAATAATATGTAACGCTTTTATCCAAAGCATATTTTTATCCGTTTTTAAATGTCATATGAACTTTTAAATTTCTCTTTTGTTAAAACGCCATAGACGCGAATTGTATCAGGGCCTATGGAGCTGCTGATACAAATTGCTTCAACGCCTTCTTCAATAAATTGCTCACGCGCAGAATCAGCTGTTGCACGCAAGTCTACGCAGCTTACTTGTAAGCGTTTTGCGGGAATTTTCATTAAATCTATTTGATCTTTTTCTTCTTCATCTTCGATGTAGTTACACAAATCTGATGAGGGAAGGATGGCAATAGGTTTTTCATCTTCAATCACGATCCATTCTTTGTTTTGCTCGACTAATTCTTTTGCTTGTTCATAAGAAACGATATTACTGCTGCGGAGAATATTTCGGTTCATTACGTTAGCAACCCCAACACGACGTAATGCTTGCACCATGGGTTCATGACGATAATCCAAACCTTTTAATTGCATGAGCATTCTATAAATAGAACGTTGTCCAAAAAGCTGGCTGGCAGTAAGTTGTGCAGTCACTATTGCCAACATCCCAGGTAAAATAATATTTGGATTGCTAGTAAGTTCAAACACAGCAGTCAATGCTGCAAGCGGTGCTTGAAGTGTTGCACCCATCATGGCTGCCATGCCAATTAATGCATACATACCTGGTGATGATGAGAGGTCGGGAAAAATGGGTTGTGCAATGATCCCCATTATTCCACCCAAACTGGCGCCAATAACAAAGGTAGGACCGATCAGACCAGCAGGTAATCCCAAACCGACACTACATGCAGTTGCGATTAGTTTTGCTGCGAATATGATTAATAAGAGGTTTAAACCAATGTTGTTTACTAATGAGTTATTTACGGTGTCATAACCGATTCCCATTATTTGTGGCGCAAAATAAGCAAGTAAGCCTGTTATGGTTCCAGCAAGGGTAAATTTAATCCAGATGGATAAGTTTTTACTGGCTATTGAAGCGAGCTTGGTAATGTAAATAAAAATAACCGCTGCGATACCCGTTACTACACCAAGAAAAACTACATAGGGTAGTTCCAATAAGTTTGTCAGTTGAAAATTAGGAACTGAAAAAACGACTTCGGCGCCAAATATAGCCCGAGTCACTGCCGTAGCACTGACCGCAGACAGAATAACCGGTAAAAAACTCGCCAGTGTGTATTCCATCATAACCACTTCAAGTGCGAAGATCACACCTGCTAATGGTGTATTAAATGAGGCTCCGATAGCTGCTGCTGTTCCACAGGCTACAAGTGTCCGAATTGTATTATTTGGTAATCCGAGTTTTTGACCAATTATGCTGCTGGTAGCCGATCCTAAATGAATTGCAGGGCCTTCACGTCCTAAAGACTGGCCTGAAATGATTGCAATAGCCGCCCCAACATACTGCATTATTAAACCACGAATTGTTAAATAACCTTGATGGTAAGAAAGCCGTTCCATAACATGTGAAACGCCAACGCTTAGGTCTTTTTTAGCAAATAATTTAAATATTGCTGCAATTACTATTGCACCAGCAATGGGAAGAAGAATGCGATAGTTAGCGCGTAATCCTTCATAGTTTTCCGGATCTCCATAAGGTAAAAAAGCGGTTTGTACTGATTCAATTAAAAGCCTGAATGACACGATAACGAAGCCTGTCATAAGGCCGGCCAAAATACCCAGCACAGCAAGTTGTATTAACGCATCTGGTCTTGATGTTCGTAAGCGTAAATTTTCTAATGCCTGTCGAATCTTGAGGCGAATAATTGATTCTTTTGCCATGCGCTAGATTATGCCATAAGAACAATAATTATCTGTTCTCGATCAGCACGTATAATCTTAAGTGTTTTGCTTTTGATGAAACTTATTAGCTTGTATGATGCACCAAGATTTTTGTCAGACTCCATACTTATATGAGTTAGTCTGAATTGAAATTTTTATTAATAGGAAGCTGTATTCATGATCTCAGTCGGAATTGTAGGTGGTACGGGATATACCGGTATTGAGCTGTTGCGCATATTGGTCTCACATCCTATGGTTGAGATTAAAGTGGTCACATCACGAAGTGAGGCAGGGAATAAAGTTTCCAGCGTATACCCGAGCTTACTTGCTAATCTTGATGTAGCTTTCACTGCACCTGATGCGGCTCTTTTGAAAGAGTGTGATTGTGTATTTTTTGCTGCGCCAAATGGAACAGCAATGCAAATGGTGCCTGAACTTTTGGATAATGGAGTGAAAGTTATTGACCTGGCGGCTGATTTTAGAATCAAAGATTCAGCAACGTGGGAACAATGGTATAAACAACCGCATGCATGTCCGGACTTGTTAAACAATGCAGTTTACGGTTTGCCTGAACTACATCGAAATGAAATTAAAAAAGCAACACTGGTCGCAAACCCTGGATGTTATCCAACAGCAGTTATTTTAGGTTTCTTACCTTTGATTGAATCGGGAATTTCTAAAAATACAAAGTTAATTGCAGACGCAAAATCGGGTGTAAGTGGTGCAGGGCGTGGCGCAAATGTGCCAACACTTTTCAGCGAAGCGGGTGAAAATTTTAAAGCTTACAACGTCAATGCACATCGACATTGGCCTGAGATTAAACAAGTTTTAGAAAGTGTAAGTAATGACGAAGTTAATTTTGTGTTTACTCCTCATTTAACACCTATGGTAAGAGGAATATTTGCCACACTATATTCTGTAGGCATTGATTCTTCTGCAGATTTAATTGATTTATATAAGAAAAGATATGCTGATGAAGCATTTGTGCAAGTATTAGAAGAGGGTGTGCTACCTGAAACCAAGCATGTTCGTGCATCTAATCAGTGCATATTATCTATATCTAAACCCTATAGTGGCGATACTGCTGTAGTGTTATCAGTAATTGACAATCTTGTAAAAGGTGCGGCAGGTCAGGCCGTTCAAAATATGAATTTAATGTTTGGAATAGAAGAGACAACAGGATTAATGCAGGCGGGGCTATTTCCTTAATGATTAAGCGCACTCGACAAAACGGTTCTTATCTAGTTTCATTTGGAATTACAGCGGCGTTTTTTATACTTTCTTTATATTTTGCATATTGGATAGGTGAGAATGGATTAAGAATTCCTTTTTTGTCATCTCATAGCTTGCCAGAGTTTGCAGATAGTGATGAAAAAATTAAATTTTTAGAAAAAAAGGTTCGAGAACTTGAAGGTGAGCTGGCTTATGTGAAACGTTCAACTAAAGTTGAACTTGCAGCGGTTGAAGAAGTAAATAAAGCAATAAAAGAAAAAGACCTAGAACTTTTAGAGTTAAAACAAGAACTGCATTTTTATAATACGCTTTATACTGCAAATACTGATAATACACTTATTCATATTAAAGCATTTGATTTGCAAAAAGATCCTGTAACTGGGCGATATGTATACGAGCTTGTGTTAACTGGTGTTGCCAAAAAGCGTGAAGGTAAAGTGTCAGGTGTGATTGGTTTAAGTGTAGATGGAGAAGAACAAGATATACTCAAACGTTTAGTTTTTGAAGATGCTAGTGAAGTAACAGAGACTTCGCTGACATTTTCTTTTAAATATTTTCAAAAAATTTCGGGAAGTTTTTCTTTACCAGAAGAATTTAAGCCATCAACAGTACACATAGAAGTTCGTCGTGATAAAAGCAAAAAAGAACCCATTGCTGTGAGTTATAACTGGGACGAAGTTTTTACAAATAGTTAAAGCAGGTAGTTATGGCATTTAAGAAAAAAGTTAAAACCATGCGAGTTGATACACTGGTAGGTAAACATTCAAAAATTATGGGTGATATTTTATTTACCGGTGGAGTACATATTGAAGGTGAGGTAGAAGGAAATCTCATGGCGGAAGAATCCGATAAAGGATTTGTAGTAGTGAGCGAGTCTGGGCTAGTAAAAGGAGAAATCCGTGGTCCAACAATCATCGTCTATGGAACTGTAAGTGGTGATGTATATGCGACCGGCACCATAGAACTTGCCTCAGGTGCAAAAATTAACGGTAGTGTTTATTACAATTTACTAGAAATGGCTAACGGGGCTGAAGTAAATGGAAATCTTGTACATCAGCAAAGCAATACGTGATCAGTGGTTGTAAAATCAGGTTTTGAACTATTCCTAAGGAATAGTTGACTAATTTACTAAGGTAATGTTAGTATATTAGCAAGTTCTAAAATAACATTTGGAGAATCATATGGCTGCAGCCAATAATGCGGAAGCAACAACACCCTCTGCACCCCCATCATCTTTAATATTTACTGATGCGGCTGCAAACAAGGTGAAGCAGCTCATTGAAGATGAAAAAAACGACAATCTTAAGTTACGCGTGTTTGTAAGTGGTGGAGGTTGTTCAGGTTTTCAATATGGGTTCACCTTTGATGAAAATTTACAAGATGGCGATACTTCAGTCGAAAATGCTGGGGTTACGTTATTAGTTGACCCAATGAGCTTTCAGTATTTAATGGGTGCAGAAATCGATTACACAGAAGGTTTGGAAGGAGCGCAATTTGTAATTCGCAATCCAAATGCACAGACGACTTGTGGCTGTGGTTCTTCTTTCTCACCTGGTTAATGATCCAATTGGTTTAATTATTTAAAAAGCGCTCGCATGAGCGCTTTTTTTTGTCCTTTTGAAAATACCGCAGCCTAGGATATTGATTTAAAATATAAGCAATCACCCTGCTTTAGGAAATTAAGTTATGCAAATCAGTGTTTCAGAAATCTTAAATGAATTTTCGCAATGGAATTTATTCTTAAAGTACGATGGGCCAGATAAGCAAATTACGGGAATGCCTGACATAAAAGAATCTGGTGAAGGTGATTTGGTATTTGTTGAAAGCGAAGAATATGTTCCATTTGTGCAAAAGCAAAAGCCTTCAGCTGTAGTTACTAATGAAAATCTTGCAGATCAATTTAGCGGGCTATCCAATACTGCGATTCTGGTAAGTCCAAATGCAAAATTAGCGCAAGCACTGTTGAGACAAAAATATATGGATCGTGATTTGCGTGATAATGGTTGGCCGCAAATTCATGATTCGGCGGTAATACATGATTCAGCAATACTGCAATCAAATGTAACAATTGGGCCTAATGCTGTTATTTCAAAAAATGCCAGCATTGGTGAAAACAGCATAGTAATGGCAAATGCTGTCATTGAAGAAAATGTAACGATTGGTGCTGATTGTGTAATTTATCCAAATGCAGTAATTTCGTATGAATGCGTAATAGGGGATCGATGCATTATTATGTCGGGTACAGTAATTGGTGCGGAGGGGTTTGGCTTTGCACAAGATCAGAATCAAAAAAGTTATCGAGTGCCACAACTTGGCAATGTAATTATCGGAAACGATGTAGTGATTGGTGCAAATTGCACGATTGACCGTGCGACATTCAACAGCACAAAGATTGGTAATGGATGTAAGTTTGATAATTTAATTCATATTGCTCACAACGTAGAGGTTGGTGAGGATGCGCTCATGGCTGCGCAATGCGGTGTCGCGGGTTCCACAAAGATTGGTAAGCGCGTGCGTTTTGGCGGCCAAACTGGAACCTATGATCATGTTGTGATTGGCGACGATACAATTTTTGTCCATCGTTCAGCCATAATACAGGACGTTGAAGAGCCAGGAATCTATGCTGGTTTACCTCCAATTCCATTGCGTCAATGGTCTAAATCCACGGCAGTTTTTAAACAGCTTGAAAGTTTGAAAAAAACAGTTGATTCGCTATCAAAAAATAAAACTAAATGACTACATTGTTTGAAAAGTTTGATAGTCAATATCAAGTTCAACAATTAGTAGAAGAATTTTATGATGTAATGGATCGCGACAAAAAAGCAAAAGAATTACGCAGTTTACATCCGGAAAACCTTTTTTTTACAAAAAAAATTCTCTATCGATTTATTGTGCATTGGTCAGGTGGACCAGAAATATTCAATTCCGAGTACACAAATTCAACCTGGTTAGAATTGCGTCATCGAAACGTTGAATTAAATGAGTTACATCGTAAACAGTGGTTGTATTGCATGGAGACAGCAATGCGAAATTTAGACTTTAGTGCTGGATTGATTGAAGAAGTGTTAGCAAGATTTTCAAGCTTAATAAATTCGATGTTAGCCATTCGGTCAGATTTAAAAAGCAGCAATTGATCTCGATTTATTATTAATATTTTTCAGTGAGTTACATAATCATTTAAACATAGATAAATTGTTTTATTTTTAAACAAATAACCACCCGCCCTACCTATACATTTTATATATAACTTATTTTTATTGTGCTTAGAATAGATGTCGACTACAAATAATGATTATTTATATTACATTAATTAATTCATAAACTTAGCTTGCAAATCCATAAAAGTTTAATTAGTATCCCTACTTAGATAAAAAAATAGAAAATTTACAAAGATCCTGTCTAATTTTCTTTCGGTGTGTTTCAGCACGAGACTTCCTGAATAGTTACTTCTAATTTGAAGTAATTCATCTCGCCAAAAATCAAAAATCTTTTTTAAACATATGCTTTGCAAAGCAGAGATGTTTTGCCCGCATCAAAATCTAGAAGATAAAGAGGAGTCTTAGATGAGTGAAGATAACTTAGGAACTTCTACAGAAGAACAACCCATCGTTAGTGATGTTCAGGAAGATTTGCCTGCATCTCAAAGTAGAAGAAGTTTTATAACAGGCGTAGGGGCTGCGCCAATTGCACTTGGTGCTGCAACTTTACCTTTTGCAAGTACTGCAGATGCGAGTCGCAGGAGTGGAAATAGATCAGACAGAGGTGATGCGCTCACGCCATTTAATTTACGACGTAGAGCATCAAAATCATTAAGCATTCGCTTGCGTTCTGCATTAAGACAGTACAGACGAACTAGAAGAAGACTTAACAGACGCAGGAATAATGTTGGCCGCCCATTTCATGTTAATAATGGTGATGAGAGAAATTTAGAAGGTTTTATTGGTAATTTCCACAAAGGGTTAAAACAAAATGATCTAGGTGAAGTCGATCGAGGTGCATATCTAAAACTTCTTCGCGCGCTTCGAAGTGGTAAGTTTGATGATCTAGCACAAGTACCACTTGGTTGTCCTGATCCTTCATTACAACGTCGTCTTGTAAACCCATTAGCGGGTCTTGCATTTCAAGGCTTAGGGCCCGATTCACATGCACAGAGAATCCCACCTGCTCCTCGTTTTAGTAGCCAGGAAGCAGCATCTGAGATGGTAGAAGTTTATTGGGGTGCGCTTTTACGTGACGTGCCATTTGACCAATACGAAAGTAACGAAACTGCTTTAGCGGCTGTAGAGGAGCTTAATTCTTTGCCTGGAACAGGTAACATGATGGACGTCAAAGATAAAGTAACACCACAAAATCTTTTCCGTTCTGGTCTGCCAGGTTCTGAAAAGGGACCATTTGCGTCTCAATTTTTCCTTCGTGATGTGCCGTACGGTACTCAAGGCTTCTCACAAAGAAGTGCAACCCGTATCGCAGGCCGAGATTTCATGACATCTTATGATGAGTGGTTAGACATCCAGCGTGGTTGTGCACAAGGCCCAGGTCTTGAATTATTTGAAGACCAGCCTCGTTACTACTACAACGGCAGAGTAGCAGGATCATTTGTACAAGTTGATGCATTAGCACAAGCCTATTTCAACGCATGTATCATTGCGCTTACTCCACCTGAAACTATTGGCCAGTTTGGTATGAATGCCGGATTTGGTGGAATTGGTGCACCGTTTGATCCAAACAATCCTTATTTTGGTGCCGCAGTTGGCGGTGGCGTGGGAGATTCATCTGGCTTCACAGGTGCGGCAAGAATTTCTGAAGGTCTGGCGACTTTTGGTCCGCCACAGATTCTTACTATTCTCTGGGCTGTGTCAGGTACGGCTGCGCAAAATCAGTGGTTCCAAAAATGGAATGTACATCGTCGACTTCGTCCTGAAGTGATGGGTGGTCGAGTTCATAACACGCTCACCGGCAGAGCAAATTACCCAATTGATGATAGTTTGCTAAGTTCAAAAGCCGTAGAAGAAACTCGTAGACGTTTTGGAACTTTCTTGTTGCCGATGGCTTTCCCTGAAGGCTCTCCTACACACCCATCATATGGCGCAGGTCACGCTACAGTTGCTGGTGCATGTGTCACCATACTCAAGGCAGTGTTTGACGAGGATGCAGTGATTGAAAATCCTGTTCAACCTACTGCAGATGGTTTCGATTTAGAGCCTTATACGGGTCCTGATGAATTAACTGTTGGTGGTGAACTCAACAAGCTTGCTGGTAATGTTGGATGTGCACGTAACTTTGGATGTGTTCACTGGCGCTCTGATAATGCAGCTTCCTATCGTTTAGGTGAGGAGTATGCAGTTCAGTTCTTGCGTGATCTCTCAGAGACAGCATTAGAACCATTTAACGGTTATACATTCACCAGCTTTGATGGTGAGAAAATAACGGTATAAAATATAGACATACCAAACTGTTAAAAAAGGGCAGCCGAATGGTTGCCCTTTTTGTATCAACCATGTTTTTTTTCATGTCTATTATCAAGTCTACTATTAATAACGCTATATCAATGGTTGCACTAATCGCACTGTTGCTATCTGTTAATACGCTGACTTTTGCGGATGAAAATAAGAACATAAATGAGGAGCGAGTCTCTGCTGACCGGGCCTCAGCCAATGCGGTAATTTCATCTAATGGCCGTTATGTCGCTTTTCATTCAGCTGCGAGCAATTTCGTACCCAATGACAATAACAATCAACAAGATATATTTGTTTATGATCGAGAAAAGCAGACCATAGAACGCGTTTCTGTTGCAACGGATGGCACCGAAGCAAATAACTATTCACAATTTGCAAGTATTTCTGGTGATGGCCGTTATGTTACCTTCATGTCCTTGGCCAATAATCTTGTTGAAGAAAAGGATGAAAACTATCAAGTAGATGTTTTTTTACACGATCGTCAAACAAAAACAACGAAACTGGTTTCTAAGTCTCTAGAAGGGAATGCAGGTAATACAAAATCATTAAATCCAGTTATTTCAAAAAATGGTGGGCACATTGTATTTGAATCATTTGCACATGACTTAATTGAAAATGATGATAACGAAAATGCAGATGTCTTCGTTTATACAATTGAAAATGAAGCTATTGAACTTGCATCGATTACTTCAGATGACAAACAAGCCAATCACGGTTCGAGTACACCTTCAATTTCAGCAGATGGTAGATTTGTTGTTTACCATTCTGCAGCACGAAACTTAGTGCCAGAAGATAATAAGCGAAGTGATGACAGTGAGTGGAATTTTTCGGATGTTTTTTTGCGTGATCGCGAACTAAATAAAACTGAACTTATCTCTGTCAATCTAGAATCTAAGCCCGGCAACCATCCATCATTTCATGCATCAATCTCAGGTGATGGGCGCTATGTGGCCTTTACTTCTATGGCAACTGATTTAGTGGAAAACTATCCTCAAACGTCTATTTATGTTGGGGGTAAAGGGCGAGTAGCACGACGTGTTGATATATTTGTTCGAGATCGAGAAACCAATAAGACCCGACTTGTCTCAGCAACTTCAGATGGCACTGCGGGCAACCATCAGTCACAAGCACCAAAAATTTCTACAGATGGTCGTTATGTATCATTTCAATCTGCCGCATCTAATTTAGTTGAAAATGCAATGCCTGGCGTAACAATTAATATTTATCGAAAAGATTTGTTAGAAAACAAAATGGATGTGGTAACTAAATTTGATGGGCCAAAAGAAGCCAATGTTATGGCTGCACATTCTGCTGTCTCCAGTGATGGAACAATGGTTGTATTTGATACGAACTATGGTCATAGAGGAGCACAGTTGGCAAGAGAATCTGATGTTTATTTATGGAACGCAGAGACGGGCAAGCTCGAATTGATTTCTTTTGCACGTATTCCCTAAATGTTATTTTGAAATCAAGATTTCAAAGTTTAGTAAATCGCTCACCTAATACAACTGGTTTATCTGCGCCTGTGACGCTTGGTATATTGCCAGGTTCATTATTTAAATGTTGTTTGGCTAACCAGGCAAAAGCCATGGCTTCCATCCATTTTGATGGCACTTCATAGTCACTCGTTTTTTGTATAGATATACCTTCAAGTTCCTTCTGTAGCTGCTCGACAAGATATTTATTATCACTTCCCCCACCACACAATAAAACTTTTTTAGTTTTTGGACACCATGCTTCTATACTTTCTGCAAGGGTATGAACAGTTAGCGCTAACAATGTTGCTTGAACATCTTCTGGAGCAAGAGAGGTGTTATATTCATCTAAATACTGCTGTACCCACTCCTTATTAAAATGTTCACGACCTGTGGATTTAGGTGGCAACATAGAAAAATAGTTGTCCTTTAACATTTCAGTTAATAAATCGGAAGCTACCGTGCCGCTTTTAGCCCAATTGCCATCTTGATCAAAAGGTTGGTTTAAATGTTTTTGAATCCATGCATCCATGAGGGTGTTGGCTGGCCCAGTATCAAAACCAATGATTCGTTCGTCTTTGATTGTTGGGAGTTTGGTAATGTTTGCGATGCCACCCAAGTTAATAATCACTCTTTCTTCTTTTATACTTTGTAGAACTTTTGCGTGGTAGGCGCAGGCTAAGGGTGCACCTTCACCCCCTGCCTCAATGTCGGCTTGTCTAAAGTTTCCTATAGTTGGGATCTTAGAGAGATTTGCAATGATTTGTGGCGAACCTATTTGAACGGAAACGGGAGGGGTACCTTTTGGGTCATGAAACACAGTTTGGCCATGACTTCCGATTGCAATTACGTTATTTGAACTGATTTTTGCTTGTTTGAGTAATTCTTTGACTGCTTCAAAGGAAGTTTCTGCAAACTGTTTATCAATAGAGTTAAAGTTTTTAGGATGTTGACTAGCATCAATTAATACATTGATTTCATTTTGTAGCTTTTTAGGAATGCTTTGACTGTGGCTCGAAACAATATGCGTATTGGATTTAGAAAAATCCATTAAAACTGCATCGATGGCATCTACACTGGTGCCGGACATGAGTCCGACGAACAATTCGGACATAAGATTAAATTAACTCGCTACAGATCTCGCAATACTAATGCGTTTTGCGTGTATGCATCGAGCTGTACAACAAGGGGTTGAATAGATGCAGTGAATCGATCCATTTCAGACTCTGGCAAGGGTTTAGCACTCGGTAATTTTACTTTTAAGGGATTGCGATGGACACCATTTACGCGAAATTCATAATGTAAATGCGGTCCGGTAGCGAGACCAGTACTGCCAATGTAGCCAATAATTTGTCCTTGCCTAACACGTGAACCGACTCCTGTTTTACGTGCATACTTTGACATATGTGCATAAAGAGTGGTGTAGGTATTACCATGGCGTAGAATGATGGTTTTGCCATAACCGCCTTTGTTACCACGGTGAACAACTTTTCCATCACCCGTTGCTTTGATTGCCGTTCCTGTAGCCGCTGCATAGTCCACACCTTTGTGTGCACGAATTTTATTCAAAATCGGATGCTTTCTTCTTAAGTTAAAATGCGAACTAATGCGAGCTAAGTCTACAGGTGTGCGCATAAAAGGTTTGCGCATGCTTTTGCCATCAGGAGAGTAATATTCAGTTTTATTGTTGCTATCAGTATAGCGGTATGCACGATAAGTTCGATTATCGTTTATAAATTCTGCGGCAATAATATTGCCATCACCCACTTTTTCGCCATCTAAATATAATTCTTCGTACATTAGTGTGAAGCTATCACCTTGTCGAATATCTAATGCAAAATCGATATCCCATCCAAAGATGCCTGCCAAAGCCATAATTAAACTATCAGACATTCCTGCATCTTGACCTGCAAGAAATAGTGATTGATTGATAGTCCCAGTGGCGACTTGTGAAATTCTGTCTAATTCACGGTCTGTCTCTTCAAGAACGAAAGTTTCATTGTCTTTATACAAGAACAGTGATTGGGTAATACTTTTTTCAAGTTCTAGTTTTTCAATACCATCATTACCAAATGTAAAGTGTAATTTTTGTCCCGGATAGATTTTTTTAAATGGCTTGGCGTTTTTGCCCAGGTTCAAAATTTTTGTGAGTTCGGTATGAATGTCGAGCTCGCTAAAAATCGACGAAAGAGTATCGCCTTTTTTTACTACAACTGTAATGTCGCTGCTTTTGGAAACAAGCTCTGTCGCTTCAATACTTTCAGCTGATTGAACTTTTTCAAATTGGTTGTTTATCGATTCATCGCGCAGAGCTAATATTTGACTTTGCACATTCTCTGTAACAGGCTTTAACTTTAATTCGATGTTTTGTTGTTGACCACTTAGCGAAAGTGCAGTTGTTGTCTCAACTGATAAGTTTTGAAAACCAGCAATATTTGTAGTGGCAGGTGCGGACTGATTAGAATGGGCTAATACAACACTTACAATGAGAATTCCTATTAGAGCCACTGCAGCCGAGATATATATGGGAATATGGTGATTTGCGCCCTTACGAGTTAACGCAACATTTTTAAAGTCAGCCCCAATTAAAGAATTGTAATCCACGGAATTTACTTTAATTTTTGGCATAAAATAACGTCCTTGTACCCATTGGTCAATGAATTTAACAAGTCTCCTATTTCATCTAAAGAAGTGCTTATCTAACTGGTCGCAGACCTTGGGTAGCCGGTTATCGAGAGGTCAGAATGCCTGATAATACAGATATTGATGAGTTAATCCGCGGTACAGATGAGGTTTTGCTGCTTGATGAGCTCAAATCTAAGCTCCAAAAAGGCCGCCCGCTTCGTATCAAAGCAGGGTTTGATCCCACCGCGCCGGATTTGCATCTGGGTCATACAGTGTTGATTAATAAATTACGCCAATTCCAGTTAGCCGGCCATGAGGTCATATTTTTAATAGGGGACTTCACCGGCATGATCGGTGATCCCACCGGTAAAAATGTGGTGCGCCAACCGTTAACCGAAGATGAGGTTCAAGCAAATGCTGCTACGTATAAGGAGCAAATATTCAAGATTCTTGATCCTTCTCTCACAACGATCGCATTTAATAGTGAATGGATGGCAAATAAGACCGCAGCCGATATGGTCAAACTTGCATCAAAACATACCGTTGCACGCATGTTGGAACGCGATGATTTTGATAAACGTTACAAAGGAGGCAAACCCATTGCGATTCATGAGTTCTTATATCCTTTAATTCAAGGCTGGGATTCAGTCGAATTAAAATCGGATGTAGAGCTTGGTGGCACAGATCAGAAATTCAATTTATTGGTTGGACGAGAATTGCAAAAAGAAAGTGGTCAAGAACCACAAGTGATTATGA
>CBDEUS010000002.1:1160000-1299313 GCA_965243395.1 Gammaproteobacteria bacterium
AGCACTGATCAAGTAAAATCGAGTAGGACGGGACACGTGAAATCCTGTTTGAACATGGGGGGACCATCCTCCAAGGCTAAATACTAACTACTGACCGATAGTGAACTAGTACCGTGAGGGAAAGGTTAAAAGAACCCCGGTGAGGGGAGTGAAATAGAACCTGAAACCGTATGCATACAAGCAGTGGGAGCCCTTCGGGGTGACTGCGTACCTTTTGTATAATGGGTCAGCGACTTACTTTTAGTGGCAAGCTTAACCGCATAGGGAAGGCGTAGGGAAACCGAGTCTTAATTGGGCGAATCAGTCGCTATGAGTAGACCCGAAACCGGGCGATCTATCCATGGTCAGGGTGAAGGTAAGGTAACACTTGCTGGAGGCCCGAACCGGGTAATGTTGAAAAATTATCGGATGAACTGTGGATAGGAGTGAAAGGCTAATCAAGCTCGGAGATAGCTGGTTCTCCTCGAAAGCTATTTAGGTAGCGCCTCGTGTCTAACTCTAGGGGGTAGAGCACTGTTATGGCTAGGGGGTCATCCCGACTTACCAAACCATTGCAAACTCCGAATACCTAGAAGTTCAATCACGGGAGACACACTGCGGGTGCTAACGTCCGTAGTGGAAAGGGAAACAACCCAGACCGCCAGTTAAGGTCCCCAAATCACAGCTCAGTGGGAAACGATGTGGGAAGGCCCAGACAGCCAGGAGGTTGGCTTAGAAGCAGCCACCCTTTAAAGAAAGCGTAATAGCTCACTGGTCGAGTCGGCCTGCGCGGAAGATTTACCGGGGCTAAGCTGTGTACCGAAACTGCGGATGCAATTTATTGCATGGTAGAGGAGCGTTCCGTAAGCCGTCGAAGGTGTGTTGAGAAACATGCTGGAGGTATCGGAAGTGCGAATGCTGACATGAGTAACGATAATGCAGGTGAAAAACCTGCACGCCGAAAGCCCAAGGGTTCCTGCGCAACGTTAATCGGCGCAGGGTTAGTCGGTTCCTAAGGCGAGGCCGAAAGGCGTAGTCGATGGAAAACAGGTTAATATTCCCGTACTTTGTATTACTGCGATGGGGGGACGGAGAAGGCTATGTGTACCGGACATTGGTTGTTCCGGGGAAAGTGTGTAGGCAGAGAACTTTGGTAAATCCGGGTTCTTAATGTCGAGACACGAGACCATCGGTCTTTGTACCGAGAAGTCACAGGTGCCATGCTTCCAAGAAAAGCCTCTAAGCTTCAGGTAATACAGAACCGTACCCCAAACCAACACAGGTGGGCAGGATGAGAATTCTAAGGCGCTTGAGAGAACTCGGGTGAAGGAACTAGGCAAAATAGCACCGTAACTTCGGGAGAAGGTGCGCCCTTGCTGGTGAGTAATTTACTTTACAAGCCGGTGGGGGCCGCAGTGACCAGGTGGCTGCGACTGTTTACTAAAAACACAGCACTCTGCAAACACGCAAGTGGACGTATAGGGTGTGACGCCTGCCCGGTGCCGGAAGGTTAATTGATGGGGTTAGTCCTCGGACGAAGCTCTTGATCGAAGCCCCGGTAAACGGCGGCCGTAACTATAACGGTCCTAAGGTAGCGAAATTCCTTGTCGGGTAAGTTCCGACCTGCACGAATGGCGTAACGATGGCCACACTGTCTCCACCCGAGACTCAGTGAAATTGAAATCGCTGTGAAGATGCAGTGTACCCGCGGCTAGACGGAAAGACCCCGTGCACCTTTACTACAGCTTTACATTGAACTTTGAGCCTGCTTGTGCAGGATAGGTGGGAGGCTTCGAAGCAGTCACGTCAGTGATTGTGGAGCCAACCTTGAGATACCACCCTGGCATGTTTGGAGTTCTAACCCGGGTCCCTTATCGGGATCGGGAACCATGTATGGTGGGTAGTTTGACTGGGGCGGTCTCCTCCCAAAGAGTAACGGAGGAGCGCGAAGGTACCCTAAGTACGGTCGGAAATCGTGCGGTTTGTGCAAAGGCATAAGGGTGCTTGACTGCGAGACAGACACGTCGAGCAGGTGCGAAAGCAGGTCTTAGTGATCCGGTGGTTCTGAATGGAAGGGCCATCGCTCAACGGATAAAAGGTACGCCGGGGATAACAGGCTGATACTGCCCAAGAGTCCATATCGACGGCAGTGTTTGGCACCTCGATGTCGGCTCATCACATCCTGGGGCTGAAGCAGGTCCCAAGGGTATGGCTGTTCGCCATTTAAAGTGGTACGCGAGCTGGGTTTAGAACGTCGTGAGACAGTTCGGTCCCTATCTACCGTGGGCGTTTGAGATTTGAAGGAAGCTGCTCCTAGTACGAGAGGACCGGAGTGGACGTACCTCTGGTGTTCCGGTTGTCACGCCAGTGGCATTGCCGGGTAGCTATGTACGGAAGGGATAACCGCTGAAAGCATCTAAGCGGGAAGCCTCTCCTAAGATGAGATCTCACTGGGAATTTAATTCCCCTGTAGGGCCCTTGAAGACTACAAGGTTGATAGGCTGGGTGTGGAAGCGCAGTAATGCGTGAAGCTAACCAGTACTAATTGCCCGTGCGACTTGACCATATAACACTCAAGCAAATTGAGTCGTTGTTTGGTAAACGCCAAAATAATTGCTTAGTTGTAATCCAAAATTCGGTTTTATTGAGTGTTCGATAAAATCAACCAGTTTGCCTGGCGGCAACAGAGCGTTGGTACCACCCGATCCCATCTCGAACTCGGAAGTGAAACGGCGTATCGCCGATGGTAGTGTGGGGTCTCCCCATGTGAGAGTAGGACACTGCCAGGCATTAAAATAAATAAGGCTCTAGAGTTTTGCTCTGGGGCCTTTTTAGTTTGTGATTATGAAACTATTTCTTATCGTAATATTTTTGTTGCACAGCGCCCAAAGTTTTGCGCAGGGTAATTATGAAGAAATTAATAAGCGAAGAAATCATATTCAGTACATCAACAATCCAGAAACGGTTTTTGATTTAAACAGTCTCCCAATTTGTTCGAACTATGGTTGTTCGAAAATATCAAATGCATCGATTAGTAGTGAAACTTTAGCGGTCATTAATAATACTCTTGCATTGTCAATTGAATCTCCTGCCTCTGAAAGAGAGGCGTTGGCGTATGTAATTGGAATTTTTGAAAAAGTTATAGGGGAACAAACTAATACGCAAAATGATATTGGCGGCACCTTTCGTACCTATCTTCATACTTCTAAAAGTAAGAGTGAACAAATGGATTGTATAGATGAGTCAGCAAACACACTTTTATATTTAAGAGTGCTTAATCAAAAGAACAAAATTATTTGGCACGAAATAATAAGTTTGAGTACACGAGGCGGTATTTTTGCAGGTTATCCTCATACCGCTGTTTTATTGAAAGAAAAACAAAGTCAGGAAAAATTTATTATCGATTCATGGTTTCATGACAATGCCCAACCTGCTGAAGTGGTGAGTTACAAAAAGTGGAAAAAGGGCTGGAAGCCAGAGAAAAAATAGCTCTACATCTTGTAGAGCTATTTATCAAAGTTTAATTAACTAATGTATCTGTAATGATGTGAGAGTTTACGATATCTTTGCGAACAGACCAGAGAATGGCTAATACTTCATTGCGTTCACGCTGGGCAACTTTGTGCATTTCACATGCAGCAAGCACATCATCTACAACTGCATTAAATTCCATTTCACTGATATTCATACCTTTGTGCGCTGTTTTCATATCCATGCCTTTATATTCAACATCAGTGGCACCAGTAGCCGCAGCAAATATTTCAAATACTCTTTTCTTTACATAAGCTGGATCACTAGCTGCAAAACGATCTTTGACAATTGGATTTTTTGCGTGGTTGTTCCATATGTCTTCCACAATAGCTTTTACTTTTTCACGACCACCTATTCGTTCATACAAAGATCTTTCTACAGAAACAGATGTGTCAGGGGTTTCGGATGAACACGCTGTTAAAAACAAGCTGATAAGTAAAATAAGCGCGAGATTTGTAATTTTAAGGATCGTAATTTTCATTATGGTTCTCCGCGGTCTTCAACCAGAAAAGTAGATTTATTTTTATCGTATATAGTACTCATATTGTGACTTTCTTACTACTCTCTGCATATAGTGTATATCGTTGATTTATATAAGCTATTCCCCATAAAAAAGTTGATACATAAATTATGAGCCTGGTTCGATTTGATGAAGTGTCACTGGAGTTTGGTGACACGCCACTTTTGGTGGGAGCAAATTTTGCTATCGAAGCAAAAGAGCGCGTGTGCTTGATTGGGCGTAATGGTGCAGGAAAGTCCTCAATGCTGAAAATGATTGCCTATGAATTACAGCCGGATCATGGTGAGATTCAGTGGAGAGGTAATCTTCGGATAAGTACGTTGGAACAAAACCTTATGGAAAGTTCTGATGAGTTGGTAAAAGACGTGATTCTGCATGGATTGATTGAGCAACAAAAATTAATTGATCGGTACCATGCTTTATCAATGCAAGATTTAGATAAAGCTGGGCTAAACGAATTGCATGAATTACAGCAACTCATCGACGCCTGTGGAGGTTGGCAGCTTGAGCAACGCGTTGAAACTATCATGACACAACTACAATTACCTGGAGAGAAAAAACTGAACGAGTTGTCAGGTGGTTGGCGTAGAAGAGTCGCTTTAGGGAAAGCACTTGTATCTCAACCTGAGCTGCTGCTCTTAGATGAACCTACTAATCATTTAGATATTAGTACCATCGAGTGGTTAGAGCATCACGTGCGGGGTTATCAAGGTAGTGTAATTTTCATTACACATGATCGTACGTTTTTACAAAAGCTTGCTACACGCATTGTAGAAATTGATCGTGGAAAGTTGATTAGTTGGCCAGGGAATTACAACAATTACCTCAAATTAAAAGAGAAAGCTCTGGAAGAAGAAGAGGTAAGCAACAAATTATTTGATAAAAAATTAGCGCAAGAAGAAGTTTGGATTCGTCAGGGAATTAAAGCCAGGCGAACACGCAATGAAGGACGTGTTCGTGCGCTAAAGGCAATGCGAGAAGAACGTGCAAAACGCATCAAGCGAGAAGGTGCGGCACGTATACATTTAGAGGAAGCGGAAAAATCGGGACGTAAAGTAATTACTGTTCGAAATGTTACACATGGATACGGAGAGCGGGTCTTGATTAGAGACTTTTCACTAAAAGTGCAGCGTGGCGATCGTATCGGTTTGATTGGTAATAATGGCGTTGGTAAAAGTACCTTATTAAAAATACTGCTCGGTGAAATTACCCCAAATATAGGAACAGTAAAACTAGGTACAAACTTAGAGATAGCATATTTTGATCAACTTAGACAAGACCTTGAGCTGAATAAAACCATTGCCGAAAATATTGGCGAAGGGAAAGAGTACATAACCTTAAATGGTAAAGAACGACATGTGATTGGATATCTGAAAAACTTTTTATTTAGTCCTAAGCGTGCCATGACTCCTGTGAAAGCCTTGTCTGGAGGTGAGCGTAATCGTGTAATACTTGCAAAGTTATTTACCAAACCTGCCAATTTATTAATCTTGGATGAACCTACAAATGACTTAGATGTGGAAATGTTGGAGGTTTTAGAACAGCGCTTAGTGGAATTTACCGGGACATTGATTTTGGTCAGCCATGATCGTGATTTTTTAGATAACGTAGTAACCAGTACATTAGTGTTTGAGGAAGATGGTGGATTGCAAGAATATGTGGGTGGATATAAAGACTGGGTACGTCGTGGAAAACAATTGCTGGAAACGGATATACCTAGTGGTAAAACTACTAAGGCAACAATACAAGTATCAGCTCATGGTATAGAAAGAAAATCAAAGAAGTTAAGTTATAAGTTACAACGAGAATTAGATAATCTTCCTGCAAAAATTGAAGAGCTGGAAAAATTTATTGAGAGTCTTACGGTAACCGTAGAAAAGCCTGATTTTTATGAACAGCCTTATGAAAAAACAAGTGAGGTGCTTGAGCAACTTTCTATAGCTCAGCAAGAGTTCGATGCCGCGATGGAACGATGGTCTGAACTTGAAAACATGCTTTAGTAAATTATAGGTTTTGTAATCTCAATAAATTTATTTTAGCCGGATCGTATTTTAGTCTTTGATATTCAAATAAGCTTTTATTGATATGGGCTTATGTCAGTACTATAAGTGAGGTATTGGTCACATTAATAGCACTAAAGTAGCTATGAAAACTCGCTTTCATCCCTAAAAGTGAACCACTCGTCGTTAAATTCCCAGCCGTATTGATAAATTGCTCGCAAAGGAAATAGCGCGTTAACAAATCGCGTGCCTATAACCCTGTTATAAAAAAGGGTTAATCGAATGAAATCATGGAGGACAGTCAAGTGGTTCAAAAGCTAAACTCATTTACGGGTTCACTGTTATATACAGTGATCATTTTGGCGCAATTCAATGTTGCACACGCAGGCCCACTTGGTACGAGTGATCCAGCAGCCTGTACGCAAGTTGGTACAACGTTGACTTGCACAGGCAATTTATCAGGCGGTGTAGAAGCAGATGGTCCTGCAATTGAAACGCTAAATGTTAATACGCTTAATCAAGCGATCACTCCGGCAAACGGTGTTGATGGTATTAACTTTAGTGACAATGCTGCTGCAACAGGCGTAACGATAAATAGCGACACTGGAGTGTTTGGCATTGTGACTACTGATGATGATGCTGAAGGGATTAATTCAAGTGAAAGTGGTGATGGTGATCAATCAATAACTTCAATTGGAAATATATCCACTGATGGCGCACGTTCAGAAGGAATTGTTGCAAATGAAAGTGGAGACGGTTTTCAAACCATTAATTCCAGCGGAAATATTTCGACATTGGGCACAGGTTCAGACGGAATAGATGCCAGTGAAGATGGAAATGGAGATGTAACAATTATCTCCAGTGGAAATATTACAACGCTAGGTAATAACGCCGATGGAATACAGTCAGATGAAAGTGGCGAAGGGAATCAATCGATTACTTCAATTGGTGATATCAGCACTGCTGGTACAAGTTCGGATGGTATCCAAGCAAATGAAAACGATGCTGGTAACCAAACAATAACGTCAACTGGTGATATTTTTACAGCTGAAGATAATGCTGATGGAATTGTAGCAAATGAAAATGACGATGGTGACCAAACAATTTCAGCAACTGGAAACATAACAACTTTAAATGCAGACGGAATTAATGCATCTGAAAATGGTGTTGGCATCCAAAATGTAACTGCAGCAGGAAGTATTTCGACTGCTGGAAATGGCAATGGAAGCATTGAAGCTGATGAAAGTGGCGAAGGTGACCAATTAATAACTTTCAATGGAGATCTTGCTACTACTGGGAATGATGCCGAAGGTATTTTTGCGACTGAAGATAATGAGGGTAATCAAGTAATCAGTACTACTGGGAGCATTTCAACAAGTGGAGCACGTTCTGAAGGAATAGAAGCAATAGAAACTGGTGATGGAGACTTAATAGTTACTTCAACAAGCAATATCGAAACACAAGGTACTAATGCGGATGGTATTCAAGTGTCTGAAGCTGGTGATGGTGATATCACAGTTACATCGGCGGGTAACATTACCGTTAACGGTGCAAATGCATCAGGTGTATTTGTAACGGCTGATGCAGGTACTCAGACCATAGTAAATCTTTCAGGTGGTGATATCCAAGGTGGTACCGGTAATGGCGCAGGTGTGAATTTCGAAAACGCATTGGGTACAAACACACTTAATATATTTTCCGGAACAAGCTTGTCTGCTTTATCAGGAGTTGCCATACGTGGAAGTGATGGTAATGATACAGTATCGAATGCGGGTATTATCAATGGCAATATTGAGTTAGGTGCGGGAGACGATACATTAAACCTTTTAGCAGGTTCTCAAGTTAATGGAATTATTGACGGTGGGGCTGATAATGATTCGGCCAACATATTTTCATCGGGCCTTGGGCCATCAACGAGCATAAGTTTCAGTAATTTTGAAAACATCAATCTTACTTCTGATATGCCGGGTGTCGTGGTAGGGAATACTGCGATTACAGTTGACCCTACTGGCTACTCTTATCTAGGTGAAGTTGTAAATGAGGTTGTGTCAGATATACACCAAAATATCCATCAACGATTGGTGCGAACTAAAGATCAAAGTCTAGAGTATGTGCAAGTTGCCTCTTTGAATAATAGCTCTGGAATTCATCCTGAAATCCGAAGTGGTGCAACTTGGGGCAAGATTTTTGGTTCCCGAAATGAACGTGATGGTGATAAAGGCGTTCTTGATTACGAGCATGACTACTACGGAGTTGTAGGCGGTGCTGAACGTGATTTTGGTTCAAAAAGAGTTGGCTTGTTAGTTGGCTATGCATCGAGTGATGTGGATACTGAATTACAATCTTTTGATACTGATGTCGATAGTTACTTTATCGGAGCATACCAGCTAAGCAAACTGGGCCTTCTAGATTTAACATTGAGTGTGTTAGGTGGTTATGAAGACTACAATAATAAACGCCTGGTTGTGGGAGGAATAAATGGTACCGAGGAAGCTACCTCTGATTTCAATAACTACTTTATAAGTCCATCCGTAACGTTAAGCGCTGATCAAAGGATAAATGAAAGCCTAGAGCTCAGAACTTTTGCAAGTCTGGTGTACACCGCCGCATTTTTTGACAGTTATACGGAGTCAGGCACAACTGCTTCTAATCTAGATATTGATAGTCGCAATGTTCAAGCATTGTATGCACGATCACAAATTGCAGGAGCTTATTTTATTCCTGGTGGAGAAGTTGAGTTGCGTGCAGGTTTGGATTCTCGGTTTATGGATGAAGACCGAGTGGAAGCAAGCCTCGCTGGAACAAACTTTCAGTTTGCCAACACCGATGATGACGAAGTGATGGGTGCATATGTAGGAGCAGGAATGCGAGTTGTTGATGTAGACAATAATCTATCATTAGTGGCTGATGTTGAATATCGTGCTGCGGATGGTGGTGAAGAACAATTATCTGGTAGTCTCGGTTTAGAATACTCATTCTAAGATAGTAATTTAAAGATAAGAATTACTAAGATACATACTTTAGAAAGCTTTGTTTTGATAAAACACTTAGTTCTTCATTAATCCAAAGCTTTCAAGGTATTCTTTGCATTCAATGTAGTTGCCTCGAAAACAAATAAATTCATCACGTTTTCTTAACTGATCCTCATACATAGGGTCATAATAATTATCTAGAATTGTGCTCAGCCAGTTATAGTGGCCTGAAATATCACCAGACTTTTCATGCCTTTGAAGTGCGTTGCTCATGGCTTTATACGCATTTGTATAACGTACGGGCCCTAGTCTTTTTTTAATTTTTTCTAAGCTTTGCAATAAATAATCTGAAAAAAGAGCAAACGAATTTTCTGCTTCAATGTTTTTAAACTCTGCAAGCATATCTAAGACATACTCTTGTATTAATCTTTCTAGTCTCGTTTGAAAAGGCTCTTCAATTACAACAATGGGCGATTTGCGCATAGTTTCGAATAAGGATTTTGGCAGTCCAACTCTGCCTATGGTTCTTGCTTCATCTTCTAATACAATGTTGAGAATATTTTCATGACGTAGCTTTAAAAACTCGATGGCGATGATATTTTCAAAATTAATTTGATTATTTTGTTCTTGCGCATGGCGTCCAAAACTTGATCCGCGGTGGTAGGCAGCGGCTTCTAAGTCAACAGTATTGTTAAGCTCATTTATGAGTGCGGTTTTAGCCGAACCTGTTTTACCGCCAACCAGTTTAAATGAACATTTTTGCGCAGTAAGTTCTATTTCATTAATTAAGAATGAACGCATTGCTTTGTAACCACCTTGCACAATGGGTAGGTCTGTGCCCGCCTCGTGCATCCATTGTTTAGTGATTTTTGATCTCAAGCCGCCGCGAAAGCAATATAGGAAGCCATTGGGATTTTCATTTGCAAATTTAACCCATGCATGAATGCGAGCGTCTCGAATTTTGCCCTTTACCAGCTCGCATCCCTTTAAGATGGCTTGATCTTGACCGTGATTTTTATAACAAATACCAACTGTTTCACGTTGGTAGTTGTCCATAATGGGTAAATTTTTTGCGTTAGGAAACGCGCCACGCTGAAATTCGATGGGCGCGCGAACATCCATTAACGGAAGGCTATTTATAAATAAATTTGAATAAATATCAGTCTGCTGTTGCATTCAATTAATTACTAGAAAAATAGATATCACCGTAACTAGCGCTTGCGGTGCTGCCTGAGTTATCTGTATCAGTCATAATTGCAACACCATCGATGTGTTTTGGCAACTTATCAAAATGTTTTAACAGGTCTTCTTTTATATTTACTTTCTCTACATGCCAAGCACCTTCTTCATCCTGACTACATCGTAAAGGAATCATGATTGCTTTATCTGTATAAGAATTTGGCCAAGGAGGAAGGATAGAGTTGTTGCTGGACCATATATAATTAAGCGCTTTAGCACTTAGTGGTGTGATACCTGTTTTGAACACGACGTAAATTCTGGCAGCATAATCGTCTCCTGTTTTTGTTTGTTCATTTTGTTTTGGCAGCAATTGATTAACTCGCCAGGTCCAGTTTAGATAAGGGGTTTCGTGAATATTTACCTTAACTCTTTTATATAAAGCGGATGCAGATTGCATGCTTTCAGCTTGTAAAAAATATTGTTGGCCATCGGATTTAAAAGTGTATTCGGTTTTTCCCTCAAATGATTTATTTTTCCAACCTTGTAGATTCATCTTCGAGAATTCGGCTATCTGAATTTTTTCAACAGATGCTGAAATCGTATGAATGCTTAAAATTATTAAGAAACAACTAGCATAAAGAGCAATAGCAACGGATTTCGTTAATGTTAATTTCAGGCACTTATTTATGTAGTTTAATAGCATTGTAAGCCTTGGGAATTTGAAATACAGTTATTCAATGTTAAATAATCCATACTATAGCCAAGACCAGCACGGTCCTTATAAGTTCTATGAACTGGGAGATTTTCATCTTGAGTCTGGTGAAATCTTAAAAAGTGCTCAACTTGCCTACGCTGTACATGGAACGCTTAATGAAGCTAAAGATAATGCAATCTTATTTACAATTATGTTCTCGGGTACTTCCAAGAACATGGAACATTATATCGGGCCCGGAAAAGCTCTAGATCCAGAAAAATACTGCATTATTTTACCGAATCAGTTGGGCGCAGGCTTATCAACTTCACCCCATAACATTGATGGTGCACAAGCAATGTCGAAATTTCCGGAAATTTCGATCGCGGATGACGTGATGGCACAACATAAATTACTGACAGAGTTATTTGGTTTACAACAACTCCAGTTGGTAACAGGATGGTCTATGGGCGCACAACAAACTTATGAGTGGGCGAT
Source organism: Gammaproteobacteria bacterium (assembly GCA_965243395.1). Lineage (GTDB taxonomy): Bacteria > Pseudomonadota > Gammaproteobacteria > UBA4575 > UBA4575 > JABDMD01. The sequence continues at coordinate 1,171,371 of CBDEUS010000002.1, forward strand.
TCGTTATCCAGATATGGTCAAGCGCGCGGCACCTATTGCCGGAACAGCAAAATGCACTGCGCATGATACCTTATATGTGGATGTTTTCAGCAAGGCCTTAAAGTCTGATCCAGAATGGAAAGATGGTGAGTATACAAAACCTAATGCATGTAGTGAGGGTCTTAAGCGTTTAGCACACGTTTTTGCCTTGATGGGATTGTGTACGGAGTTTTACCAACAAGAGCAATGGCAAAAGATAGGCTTTGATTCAATGCAGGCAATGCTCAGTGGATTTTGGGAGGCATGGTTTCAGCCTATGGACCCAAATGCCTTATTAGTACAAGCTAGGAAATGGCAAAATGGAGATTCCAGTAAACATGCCGGTGGTAATTTAGAGCAGGCATTAAAGCAAATACAAGCAAAAACTCATGTAATTGCATTTGAGCAAGATATGTTTGTTCCTGTTGAAGATTGCAAAAACGAGCAGCAATATATTTCTGATAGTGAATTAAAGATAATTCCATCTTTGATGGGGCACTTCGCCATGTTGGGTTTATTCGAGGAAGACTTCGCAGCGATCAATGGTTTATTCAGTGAACTGCTATCCTCTGATGTTTCATAAGGCATATTCATCTTGTTACTAACAAGCTTGTATAATTCGTTCTTTAAGAGCTATCTAGGAAAATAGTATTTAACTATGTCAGCACATTATAAGTGGTTTGGAAAACGTGAGTCGGTCGAAGAGGTGGAAGAAGGCCAGACCCTTGCGCCGAAATTTGATGAGCATGGTTTAGTTCCTGCGGTAACCACTGCTGCGCAAAATGGTGAATTACTGATGCTTGGATATATGAATGCTGAAGCATTGGAGAAGACCATTGAAACAGGTGAAGCCCATTACTGGAGCCGTAGCCGCGAGTGTTTATGGCATAAAGGTGCGACCAGTGGTTTGATACAAAAAGTAGTTGAATTGAGAATTGATGATGATCAAGATGCAATTTGGCTGCGAGTAGATGTTGTTGGTGATGCGAGTTGTCATGTTGGTTATCGGTCATGTTTTTACCGCGCTATTCCAACAGGCGAAAAACAAGAAGATTCCCCAATTAAAATGGAATTTAAGGAATACGAAAAAGTATTTGATCCTGAAGAAGTGTATGGAGATGCGCCCAACCCAACAAAGTTATAGCTAGATTTTTTGCAAATGGAAAAACTTCAAGCTCTTTATGACTCCTGGCTCGCAATCTTTGGGCCAAACCTATATCTAAAAGCGCTTGGAATTGTTTTAATCTTTGCGGCTTTCGCTCTAATTTTCAATTTTGTCATTATTCGTTTCTTAAAACGTATAACAGCGAAAACTTCATTTAAAAGTGACGACCATATGCTTGAACTGGTTCAAAAACCTGTTTTTGTAAGCTTGGTTATTTTTGGTTTTGTGCAGGCAATACATGTATTAGACATGCCTGAAAATGTAGTGGCAACTACAGTAGCTGTTTTAAAAACTATTGTTATTTTAGTTTGGGCATCATTTGCAATTAAATTTTCAAGATTTTTGCTCAAAACATTAAGTTCAAGAAAAAGTAACACAGAAGCGAGAAGTCAGCTCATCCAACAGAGCACTTTGCCATTATTCAGCAACCTTGCATTGTTACTTATTGTTGCTGCAACAATATATATGTTGTTTTTAGCTTGGGGGATCAATGTAACGGCTTGGTTGGCTTCTGCAGGAATCATTGGATTAGCGCTCAGTTTTGCAGCCAAGGATACACTGGCAAATTTGTTCGCAGGCGTTTTTATATTGGCAGACACACCATACAAGTTGGGAGACTATATTGTTTTAGATTCAGGTGAACGTGGCAAAGTAACTCATATAGGTATTCGCAGTACACGAATGTTAACGCGCGATGATATAGAAATTACAGTGCCGAACTCGATAATGGGTAATGCAAAAATTACCAATGAAGCAGGTGGTCCATCTAATAAACATCGTATTCGTGTCAAAGTGGGTGTGGCTTATGGCAGTGATATCGATCTAGTGCGAGATGTTTTACAAAAGATTGCTAACGATAACGAAAAAGTATGTCGTTTACCTGAACCCCGTGTGCGTTTTCGTAATTTTGGACCTTCCAGTGTGGATTTTGAATTATTGTGTTGGATTGACCAGCCAGTTTTGCGCGGGCAAGTGCTTGATCAGTTATACTCTGAGGTCTATAAGAAATTCATTGAGCATGGAATAGAAATACCTTACACCAAGCAAGATGTTTATATTAAAAGCATGCCTACAACATAAATATTAATAAAAGCAATATTAATGGGATCAATATCAGTAAAACCTTCTAAACAAATCCAAAATCAAAATATGGCCGTATGTGATGGTGGTGGAGGTGCATTAGGACATCCAAAAGTGTATTTACCTTTTGGTAACAAATCTGAAGTGGTTTGTTATTACTGTGGTAGGCGGTTTGAGAAAAAAGCAGACTCATAGAGTATATCTACTAGGTCAGTAAAAAATAATTATAGTTGTTTAAAAAAGGCACATCGCATGTCTGCTGTGCTGTAATTTTTCTTTGCGTTAACTAATAGTTGCTGTAAATTTTAAATTGAATTTTTTATTCTAAATTTGTCTAAATCTGTTTTTAGATAATTAATTAAAGTGAGGTTCTAATATGTCTACGGATAGGATAAGTGTCATGGTTACGTCTGGTAACCGTGAACAATTGCAGATGGCTGCAATGGTGGCATCTGTAGGAGCAGTGAGCGGATCTGATGTAACTGTGTTTTTATCTATGAATGCATTGAAGTTTTTTATTAAAGGCTCTGAACAAAAAGCACCTGCTGAAGGTGAAATGGGAAATTTAATGGAAGAAAAGAATGCGCCAAACTTTATGGAATTGTTTTCTCAAGCTGTAGAGTACGGTGATGCAAAAATTTTCCCCTGTTCTATGGCTGTAGATATACTGGAAGTTAAACAAGAAGAGTTGGAAGATTTTGTCTCTGAACCTTTGGGATTGACGGCATTTTTGGGTGATGCTTCTGAAGGCCAAGTTTGGCACTTTTAGTTCAAAATAAAGTCTAAAGTTTTATTAATTAGAAAATATTTCATGGAGAGTAATGTGGCGGAAAGAAAAGTTGTCGATGCAAAAAACACATTTTGTCCCGGGCCATTAATGGAGCTCATTGGTCAAATGAAAATGGCGGAAGTAGGAGATGAATTAGAAATATTATCTACAGATCAAGGATCTGCGAATGATATTCCTGAATGGATCAATAAAGTTGGACACGAAATGATAGATAGTTTTGAAGAAGAAGGTGTTTGGCATATTGTAGTTAAAAAAGCCAAATAGAATTTTAAAAATTAACGGATTAATACAGAAGGATAAAGAGAGAGGTAATCATGAGAATACTTGTAGTCGGCGGAGGAATGGGTGGAACCATCCTCGCCAATAATTTAGCAAGAAGATTAAGTGGTGAATTAAAGTCTGGTAAAGCCAGTATCACCATGTTGTCAGCATCTGAAAAACATATGTACCAACCTGGATTGTTATATGTAGCAGTTGGCAAAATGACTCCCGATGAATTGTATCGAGACCAAGTAAGTTTGCTTGAGTCAAGCATAACATTCCGTGTTGATCCGGTTACAAAGTTTAATCTTAAAGAAAATAATGTAGTAACTGAGAGTGGAAAACAGTATGACTACGATATTATCGTGATTTCTACTGGTTCGCGGACCTTCGCGGAAGGCACACCTGGTTTAGCTGAAAATGCTTTGCAATTTTATACTGAAGCTGATGCCGTCAATATGTATAAAAGCTTACAAAAGTTTGAAGGCGGAAAAGTTGTTGTTGCCGTGGGCGTTCCTCACAAATGTCCTATGGCGCCTCTTGAAATCACCTTTATGCTAGCCGATTACTTTAGAGAGCGTGGAATTTGGGACAAAGTACAAATGCATTACACCTATCCGATTGGACGCGTGCATAGCTTGGAACCTGTAGCGCAATGGGCACAACCTGAGTTTGACCGTTTAGGCATAACTTATGAAACTTTATTCAATATGAAAGAGGTCACTGAAAATAAAGTTATCAGCGAGGAGGGTACAGAGGCTGAATATGATTTATTGGTGACTGTTCCTTCACACAAAGGTATGCAAGTTATCGAAGATAGTGATTTAGGTGCCGGTGGATTTATTCCAACTGATCGTGCTCGTCTTAATATTGAGGGCTATGAAAATGCATTTGTAATTGGTGATACGACAAACTTACCAATTAGTAAGGCAGGATCTACTGCCCACTTCGAGGCAGAAGCGTTGGCTGAAAATATTGCATCTACTATCAAGATTGGTACACCTGTTCGTGACTATGATGGCAAAGTGTTTTGTTTTATTGAAGCAGGTGAAGGGAAAGCTACTTATGCCATGTTCAATTACCAGAACCCACCCAATCCAAAAGCACCCACAAAAGGTATACATTGGTTTAAGACAGCATATAACAAAATGTATTGGGCCAGTGCCCGTGGTCTTCTTTAAGAGGGGGTATGGTTATGAGCGAACTTCAATCAATGCAAACTGAAGCAGAACGTATTTTTGAAAGTGCGGCAGATGCACTTTCAGATGATATCGTTAGCAGACTGGGTTCTACGATGGGCGATGGTTTAATGCTTTTAGACCAAGTAAGTCGTAGTAATTTAGATAAAGCAATTCCATTGATTAATCATCTTGTTGAGACGGGTGACTTGGAGCGTGCAGTCAATCTTTTACGTGTGCTAGGTTCAGCAGGTGATGCATTAAGTGATGATATTGTTGCGCGAATGGGTGAAATGGCTAACTCATTGTTAATTATTGCGGACCGTATTTCGCGAAATGAAAATATCCATAAACTTTTGGACTTGCTAGAACGTGATTACATGGTCGACATGCTTACAAGCCTATGTGAGGCTGCGGCAAATGCTAAGGCGAGTCATGATGTTGATGCCAAAGGTGGCATTATGGGTTTAATTCACACGATGAAAGATCCAGAGGTGCAGCAAGCACTTAAATTTATGTCTAAATTCAGTGCAGGCTTTAAGAATACCTAGTATTTATAAAATTAAACTTTAAAAGCTCTCTTGATCGAGAAATATTAAGAGGGCTTTTTTTATGGACAAAAGCTTCTATTCGAATTATTGATATACGAAATTTTTTGATTTTGACTTAAACGGTAGAATCTGCGTAATTCATTTGGAATGGATTCGGAGTTGGATTGATATGCTTCCATTAAATTTAAACAATACTGTGAAGCATATGCATTTGCTTTTTGATAGCGTTGCAATGATTGATTTTCGAGATTGGATTCAAACTTTGGATCGGAAAATAGTAGTTCCCATATTTCATTCATGCTCGGTATGTCTTGTTTACTATTCAAAGCCGTTAATGCGCTAACAAATTTGTCTACTTCTGCTTGTAGCTCAAGTTCTAACTGAGAGACAGGACGATCATGACTTGCATTCCATGCTACATATAAAAAATGACTCACACCTTCCAGGGCAATCCAAAAATCATGCAATAATTTTTTATTTGTATGTGGTGTAGGATATTGATTACCCAGACTCTTAACTAATTTGTCATCTAAATAAAGTGAGACATCTAAATATTCATCATTTGTTGCGATGAGTAGCTGTTCCCGCACATTTTTTTCTATTTTCCTATCAGAAATTATTTCTGCAAATTCTCTATCGGTAATAACATAATCAAGAACATTTTCAGAAACAGAAACCTCATAAATTTCTTGAAGTTTGGTCTGGATATCTGCAAGCAGTGCCGACATAAGAGGTTATTGTAGGCTTATAGGTTGGTCTATAGGCAAGATGTGATTATCAATAAGTATTCTTTTTGCCTTTTTGCTTTGTGTTCGCAACCAGACGTCGTATACATGCAGTAAATTTTCGTCTGACTGATTTTTATTTAAATCAGACAAAATGTCGGCGAAATCAACAAATTTATTTGACAATTCAGTGAACACGTTTTTCTTGGATGTCACATATAAATGTGTGCCGTAAGATTCGGAGAGATAACCGTATGCAGTGCCACCCATCGCAACATAGTAATCAACACTTACTGCTTTTTTGTTTAAGCTTCTGGAGAATAACCCGCAAATGAATAAAGCAATGTCACCTAAACGCTGCAAGGCAATGTCACGTTCGTGGTTTGATTTAGAATTTACAGCATCTGAATAATACAGTGCTAATGGTTTGTGGGCTGCACGTCCTTGGTCTTGATCAATGAATGTTTCGGAGCGTGAAAATGTGACTAATAAATTTGTCAAGTACGAAATAGTATCGTCTTGAGCTTGTATATTTTGTTTGTGTAAAGACTTTAATAAAAAACTATGAAAGTAATTTCGTAGACTTTCCTGTTTTACGAGCATGTTAGCAATCCATTATTTAAGTCATCATCTTATTTTCCTAATTGGTGTGTTAAATATCAAATTAAAATTTGACTAGAGGTATAGCCATTTATCAGCTTGTTAATACCGTAAAATTTTATTAATTATAAAAGTATATTTTTTTAAGCACTCTACAGATTAGAGTGCTAAATTTTATGGATTGGAAATTATATAAAATAGTGAGATTAATAAGAGAAGGACACGTAAAAATATTATTGTTTAATGTTGGCAGATTCAATTTTTGCCCATGTATCTCGCAGAGTTGCGATCCTATTGAAAACAAGTTTGCTGTCGCTGGTAAATTTATTGTCTAAACAGAAATATCCTTGGCGTTCAAATTGTATCCGATCTTGTAACGCAATATTTTTTGCATGCGGTTCAATCTTTGAGTCATTGTAAATAATTAATGAATTTTTATTTAATGTAGATGCAAAATCTTCAGCTGCTGCTGGATTTGGTACATTAAATAGTCGGTCATACAAGCGTGTTTCGGCTGAAAGTGCATGTTTAGCAGAAACCCAATGAATTATTCCTTTTAGCTTCTTTTTATTTTTCCCAGCGCTCTCTGGGTCATATTCACAACGTAGCTCAACAATATCACCTGCCTCATTTTTAATTACTTCATTACATTTAATGTCATATGCATTACGTAAACGAACTTCTTTGCCAGGGCTCAGGCGGAAAAACTTGTTAGGTGGATTTTCCATAAAGTCTTCATGCTCAATATAAATAGTTTTTGAAAATGGAATATTTCGTTTTCCTTGCTCAGGATTTTTGGGGTGATTATTGGCAGAAAATTCTTCTTCTTGATCTTCCGGATAATTTTCTATCACAATTTTTAAAGGATTAATTACACACATGATACGATTTGCACGTGGATCGAGGTCTTCGCGTATGCAATTTTCTAATACACTCATTTCAATAAAAGCATCTTTTTTGGTGATTCCGATGCGTTCACAAAAATCTCGAATGGAGTCAGGTGTGATACCACGCCGCCGCATGCCGGAAATGGTGGGCATACGTGGGTCGTCCCATCCATCAACATAGTTTTCAGAAACCAATAAATTTAGTTTTCGTTTGCTACTTATGGTGTATTCAACAGACAATCGCGCAAACTCTATTTGCTGTGGGTGACAAGGTGTGTCGAGTTGATCTAATACCCAATCATAAAGCGGACGATGATCTTCAAATTCTAAGGTACATAAAGAGTGCGTAATATTTTCTAAAGCATCTGATATGCAATGAGTGTAATCATACATTGGATAAATGCACCATTTATCTTCTGTTCTGGGGTGTGATGCATATTTAATTCGATACAACACCGGATCACGCATATTAATATTTGCTGAAGCCATATCAATTTTTGCTCGTAACACATGTTCACCCTCTTTAAATTCGCCGTTACGCATACGTGTGAATAAATCTAAATTTTCTTCGACACTACGCGATCGGTAGGGGCTCTCGATGCCGGGTTCAGTGAGTGTTCCGCGTTGTTTACGAATTTCTTCTGCATCTAAACTGCAAACATAGGCTTTACCTGCATTGATCAATTCAATTGCATACTCGTATAGCTTCTCAAAATAATCGGAGGCATATCTAAGCTCAGACCAATCAAATCCTAACCATTGAACGTCTTCCTTAATCGCATCGATATACTCTTGGCTTTCTTTTTCTGGATTTGTGTCATCAAAGCGTAAATTGCAGCGACCTTTGTAATCCTGAGCAATGCCAAAATTTAAGCAGATCGACTTTGCATGACCAATGTGAAGATAACCGTTAGGCTCTGGTGGAAATCGAGTGATTACTTTTCCATCATTTTTACCATCTGCAATGTCTTGATCGATGATATTGCGAATAAAGTTAGAGGGCTGTTCGGGGGAATTGCTCATGGATAATTTAATTAAGATGTATATGAGTAATGTATTATATATTTTATAAATAAAACAGCCTTAATAAAGAAAATTACATGAGTCCACAAATTAAGAAAATATTAATTATCGGCGTACCAATTTTATTGCGAAAATTATTTCGCGGTAAAAAAATATTTCAAAATATTGGATTGATGCTGTTGGTATTGATAGCTGTAAGCTGGCTTATTATTCAATATCCTTTCATTGTATCCGATACTAATGAGTCTAGAGAATCATCTTCAAATCAATCTGAAATATTATCAAGTGAACAGTCAAATATTAGCTCTTTATATGATGCGCAAATTTCCGGCGTTATGGTATCAACGAGAGGTAATGTTATACGAATTTTACAGGACGATAATGATGGAAGTCGCCATCAACGATTCTTAATTAGAATACCAGATGGCTTGACTTTGTTAATAGCACACAATATTGATCTTGCACCAAGAGTGCCTATAGAGTTGCATGATCAAGTTTCAATTTATGGTCAATATGAATGGAATGAAAAGGGTGGAGTTTTACATTGGACACATCATGACCCTGACAAAAACCATCCAGAGGGATGGATCATGCATGAGGGAGTAAAATATGATTAAGATGAAGTACCAGCTTTTGCAGAATAATTTTTATATCGCTTCAATACTTTTTTTACGTAACCTTTAGTTTCTGCATAGGGTGGAATACCGCCATATCTTTCAACAGCATGTGGACCGGCATTGTACGCTGCTAGTGCAAGTTCAACATTGTTATTAAAACGAGCTAACATTTGGCTAAAATAATTAATACCACCACGAATATTTGCATTTGCATTAAATGAGTCTTTTACTCCTAATTCTTTCGCTGTTGCTGGCATCAGTTGCATCAAGCCTCTGGCACCAACCGAGGAAACTGCTTTGCGATCAAAACAAGATTCTATGGCGATTATTGCTTTGACCAGATTTGGGTCTACTTCGTATGCGATAGAATAAGCCTCTATAGCGTCCAGATACGTGCTCGCACGTTTATCCATTTTTGCAGGAGTCATATTTCGACAAGACACTACTGCGGTGGGACGTCCGATGGTTGCCATCAAAGTATATTTTTCCTGAGGCATCTTACGATCAGTAATCCAGCTAGTACCGTCATTTTCTTTGTATACATAAAACTCAGCTTGTAACTGCATGGGTAATACAATTAAAAAAATGCCTATCAAAATACTGTGTATAGAGACTAAGCTGTAAATTTTGTAGATCATGTCAAAGAAGGTGAGAAGTTAAGGTATGATTGTATCTAAATAAGAGTCCTATAAATTTCCATTCTATGCACTGAATATTACCACTTATCTCATGCGTTACTAGTTGGAATATGTCAATTTCGAAATAAACCTAAATAGTATTTTATTGATGCCCACTACTTTGGAACAACCAATTGCTCACGAACTTATGCTTGCTCCTCTGAGTGAGAAAAGTATTCAGCGCCACTTGAACGAGCTGAGTGAGAATACTATAGGAAAAATTCAAATATTTTCCAGTCTAGACTCTACAAATAATTACTTAATAGAGAATGAAATTCATACAGAACAGGTTTCTGTATGTCTTGCAGAGCAGCAAACCCAAGGCCGGGGTCGCTATGGGCATCAGTGGGTTTCACCTTCTGGAGTTAATTTATATTTATCAATGTTATGGCCTGTCAAAGATGCTCAACAACAATTTGATGTACTAAGTCTCTGGTTTTTATTATCTATAGCTGAACTGTTAGAGGAGTTTCAAATTAAGAATATAGAGCTTAAATGGCCTAATGATATTTGTGTAAAGAATAAAAAATTAGCAGGTGTGCTAATCGAGCGAAAAGTTGGACATAATAAGCAACACTTGGTAGTTGGGATTGGATTAAATGTTGCGATGTCTAAAATTGATAATGTAGAAATTGATACTCCTTGGATTGATTTATTATTAGCAAGACCTGATTGGCAAGCATCACGAAATGAATTAGCAGCAAAAGTAATTAATGCATTCTGTTTAGTACTAACAAATTTTGAACAAAATCGGCTGGCTAACTTGGCAAGTTTATGGAGTTCCTATGATATGTTAATAGATAAGGAAGTTAGGTTTATTTTGGCAGGTGAAGCAGAAAAAGGGAAAGTGTTAGGGATTGATGACTCGGGTAAAATTGTCCTAGAAATTAATGACAAAATTGAGCATTTACATAGCTCACAAATAAGTAATATAAAAATTATTAACCTTAGCTGATGAAGTTATTACTCGATTTAGGCAACAGTCGTTGCAAGTATGCTTTGCTACATGAAGGGGATAAAATTGAATATGGAGCACAAGATTATGGTCCATTTGGTAAGCTTTATACCGTTAAATCTTTATGCGATAAGGATAATATAAAAAAAGTTATTATCTGCTCCGTGCTTAGCGAAAAAATGAATTCTGAAATAATTGATGTGCTTGTAAATAAAGATGGGCATGATGTTTACAGCTTATCTGCAGAAAAAAATAGTTTCGGTGTACAACTTGCGTATGAAAATCCAATCACAATGGGAGCGGATCGCGTATCAGCGTTAATCGCTGCAAAAAATAAATATCCAGGTAATGTTTGTGTGGTGGATTGTGGCACTGCTATTACTATTGATGCATTAGATGGTGATGGTGTTCATAAAGGTGGGGTTATTTTTCCAAGTGCAAAAGTTATGCAAAAAGATTTGCTAAATAGTACTAATATTGAATCTGATAATGATGATGTAAAATTCAATATATTTGCAGATACAACAGGACAGGCAATATATGCCGGTTGTATGAGTGCAACTGGAGGCGGCATTGAATTTACCGTTAATAAGATGATCGAGCAAAATGAAAAATTTGATCAAATTATATTTACAGGCGGGGGTGCTGAGCAAATGGAACATTTCGTAAATTTGCAAGTAGAGATTGATTCCACACTTGTTCTTGATGGTTTAAGAGTTGTAGCAAAAAATATTTAATTAAAATTAACATTTAAAATGCGTTCACTATTTCTTTTGTTGCTTGTTGTAAATATTAGTTACTTGGTCTGGGGAGTTGCATTTTCAGAAAAAACAGATACTCCGGCTGTTATTGCTTTGCCAGTTGGGGTTCAAAAATTGACTCTATTAAGCGAGACAGATGATGTTGAGCTGCCAACAGTAAAACAACCTGAAACAAAACCTAACCCTAGTAAAGAAAATGCAACCGAGGAAAGTTTACCTTCAAGAAGTTGTTATTCGTTGGGTCCAATTCTAGATGACGATAAATTGAAAAAACTAGAAGAAAAATTAAAACAAAATGGTATCGAAACTAAAATTAAATCGATTACCGACAAAGAACCGAAATCATATTGGGTATATTTTCCACCAGAAAAATCATTAGATGATGCAAAGGCGGTTGTTAATCAACTGCGAATTGCAGAGGTTGATGATTATTTTATCGTTCGTAAGGGCGAGCATACTCATGCAATATCAATGGGGCTTTATAATAGTTATAGCCGAGCAAAATACAGGTTACGTAAATTAAAAAAACTCGGTTTTAATGCTAAAGTAGAAACTCGTTATCACGATGTAACTCGCTACTGGTTTGATTTTCAGGAGATGAGCACGAATCCGCTTGAAGATAGTGAGTGGAATAAACTTGATGAGGATAGTTCGCTACAGAAAATTGTCAGACCATGCGTCGATCCTTTACCAGGCAAGAGTTGAAGCAATAAATTGGAATGGAGCCACCTGTCAGATTCGAACTGACGACCTACTGATTACAAATCAGTTGCTCTACCAACTGAGCTAAGGTGGCTAGATTTAAAAAGGAGTGAATATTGCCTTTGCAACGCTTACAAATCAAGACTTGTTACAACAACCGCGACTTATAAACTTAACACTGTTAGTTTACTTAATACTCCTCATTGGATGCTACCATTTAGGTGACAAATTCTCACTTTCAGGTAATTCATGGATAAAAAGATACTACAACGAATAAATATTTTTCTTTCAGCAGCATTGTTTTGTTTGCTTGTTGCGTGTGCAAACAAAAATGTTACTGATGAAAACTCACGGGATACTATTGCTAAAGGGCCATTAGATGGTATCTGGACGGGGGAGTTCGATATTCGAGGGAGAGGGCCATATGATTTCACGGTAATACACCTAAATGACAAGGCATTTGCTTATAGTTTAAAAGCTAAGGCCATGTGTTTAGGCACATTAAAATTTGATGGTGAAAACACTTTTCATGAGTATGTGTTGTTTGCTTTAGATGGAGGGCCATTCGATTGGGCAAATGTTACAGGAACGCTTAAAAATAACGAAAAAGGTCAAAAGTTATTAGCTTCACACTTCAAAACCTTAAATGGAGGTGATACAGGGGCATTGAATATTATTTACAATGAAATCTATGATCAATCTTCATCATTAGAAGCGGCTCAAGGAGAATGGATGTATACAGATCGAGACGAATTGACGACAAATATTTCAATTGATGAAAAAGGGACAATCGTAGGAGATGACTCTGACGGCTGTGCGTATATTGGTTACGTTGATATCATTAATCCTAATTACAATGTATATAAAATTAACATTGAAATAAAAGAGTGTGGTTCAACAAATGGGGTCTATGAAGGCGTTTCATTTTTTGCAGATGATGTATTTAAACTACAGATTGCTAATCCGCAATACGCCTTATATTACGCTTTTGAGCGCAAGTAGTTTTTAATATAAATAAATAATATTGTCAGCGATGTCTGTCGTTAAATATTACCCATTTAATGGCGCTCGCGGACGCTTACGTTTAGGCTTAAAGCAAATCAAGTTTTCAGAATGGCTACAATACGAATCTGATTATGCAAACAGGATTGGGCAAAAAAAACAACTTAAACAAACAGAAGGTAAACGTGTTTTAAATGTATTGCCTGAAAGCATATCTGCTCAGACAGAGTTTTTAGAATTATTACTTGAGCATATTAATAAGTATCATTCAGATAATTTTAAAGTTTCAAAAGAATATGTATTTAGCAAGTTAGATAATATACGTTACTTGTATTCTGACTATGAAGCCTGCCCGCTTGAGCTCGCAAGCTATTTGGTTGGTGATGATGTTTGTCTATTGAATGAAGAAGATGGAGATTATAGGTTGGCAGCAGCATCTGTGTGTGCTCCAACCTGGTGGGACTTGCCTGAAAAAATGGGTAAACCTCTTGCAAAAATTCATGCACCTATTGCTAATTTAGAAGAAAAAATAGGCCGGATGATTCGACATTTCCTGCAAAAGTTAACAGTTGAAGACTGTTATCAACGTTCTAATTGGTTTCTATTCACAAGTTCTGAATTCTGTATATTTCCAAATAGTTTTGATTTTTACTCAGAAATGACTGGAATCAATTTGGATAATATCGAAAAAAATTTGTTTTTACGCAGTGAACGACAAACGTTTCGTAGGTTATATAACACGAAATACATTTCTTTTTGTATTAAGGTTTATTTAGAGCCAATCTCTATTGTAAAGAAATATCCTTCTATTGCTGAAGATCTAATAATTGCATTGAATACAATGAGTGCCGAGCAGAAAAATGACTTGGGAATTAGTTTTGTTGAAGAACCATTAAGAAGTTATTTAAATGTAGCGCTTAAGTCCTAAGTACTATATTGAATCACCTCGGCCAATTGCAAAATATTTCATTCCAAGTTGTTGCAATAGTTTTGGTTCATAAAGGTTTCGCCCATCAAAAATAACAGCGTTTGAGAGAGAAGATTTAATTTTATCAAAATTAGGGCTTCTAAATTCATTCCACTCAGTGATAATGACTAATGCATCTGCGGATTCTAATGTCTCTTCTTTTTCATCACATAGGGTGAGTGCTGGGTGATCTCCATATATTCGTTTGCATTCATCCATGGCAACTGGATCATAAGCTTTAACTTTTGCGCCAGCTTCCCATAATGATTCCATTAACACGCGGCTAGTAGCTTCCCGCATATCATCCGTGTTTGGTTTAAATGCTAATCCCCATAGTGCGATAACTTTATCTTTCAAGTCATTTTCAAAATATTTACTTATCTTGTTAAATAGAACATGTTTCTGATTTTGATTAACTTGGTCAACAGCTGATACTAAAGTTGATTCAATACCCGCTTCTTTAGCAATATGCTGCAAAGCGTTTACGTCTTTTGGAAAACAGGAGCCGCCATAGCCGCAACCCGGGTAAATAAATTGGTAACCAATACGCGGATCGGATCCAATACCTAGTCGTACTTCTTCAATATCTGCACCTAAACGTTCTGCAACATTTGCTAATTCATTCATAAAGCTGATTTTAGTGGCCAATAACGCATTTGCAGCATATTTGGTAAGTTCTGAAGATTCTGGTTCCATAATATGTAGGCGATCATGGCTACGGTTGAAAGGTGCATATAAAGCACGCATAAGTTCAGCAGTTCGCGGATTTTTAACACCGACAACAATACGGTCGGGTTTCATAAAGTCGTCAATTGCAGCACCTTCTTTCAGGAACTCTGGGTTAGAGACTACATCATATTCAATGGACTCATTTCTTGTTTCTAATTCATTTTTAATTGCATCTGAGACTTTTCTTGCAGTTCCTACAGGTACAGTAGATTTATTAACAATGATTTTATATTCACTCATACCTTGGCCGATGGTTTCGGCAACTTTCAGTACATGTTGTAAATCTGCAGAACCATCTTCATCGGGTGGAGTACCTACGGCAATAAATTGAAATAGGCCGTGCTCAATCCCTTCATTTGCATCCAATGTAAAATCAATACGTGTAGCTTCGACGTTTGATTGTATAAGTTCTTGTAAACCTGGTTCATGTATAGGAACGATACACTGCTTTAGTTTCTCAATTCGTTCAGGGTCGATGTCCACGCAGAGTACATTGTTGCCGACTTGTGCCAGACATGCTGCTGTTACAAGGCCGACGTAACCAGAGCCATATATTGTTATATTCATATAGGAAAATTAGTTTTAATTTGTATGTTTAAAGGTTAGATAAGTATTGTTATTCTAGGATTTCCGTGAACCAATTGTTCGATACATCTAATACTCACTAACGTAATCGTTTTACGTGCATTTAACAATCGATTAAGGTACCAGCGTGTAATATTTGGGTTTGAACTATGCAGTCGGTCACAATATTGACAGCTTGCAGAAGGGTCACGCACAATATTTTATTCTGGAGGGGTGGCCGAGTGGTTAAAGGCGACGGACTGTAAATCCGTTCTCTCTGAGTACGCTGGTTCGAATCCAGCCCCCTCCACCAGACATACGCATGACTATTTTGCGTGAACAAAGTATGACAAAGTCACGCCTTACAAGTGCGGGTGTAGTTCAATGGTAGAACCTCAGCCTTCCAAGCTGATGATGTCGGTTCGATCCCGATCACCCGCTCCATGCCTCACAAGCTCTTTACTATTTCAATTTATTTAGGTTTCTCCAAAACATATGTAGGACTATGTTTCATCTCATATGGAAATATTGGTTTAGCACGTGAAAATATCAAAAAGTATCTTCCAAAAAGTTAATCTGCCTCTATCACAATAGTAAATATAGCTGCATCAACTAATTTCTGCGTTTACAATGCGCCCAATATTTATTTGCCCACATAGCTCAGTTGGTAGAGCACATCCATGGTAAGGATGAGGTCATCAGTTCGATCCTGATTGTGGGCTCCACTAAAATTTTGCCAATTAGAATTGAGGTAAAAGAAAATGTCGAAAGAGAAGTTTGAGCGTAATAAGCCGCATGTGAATGTAGGAACGATTGGTCACGTGGACCATGGCAAGACCACGTTAACGGCGGCGTTAACGAAAGTGATGGGCGAGACGCACGGGGGAGAATTCAAAGCCTATGACCAGATTGACAACGCCCCGGAAGAACGTGAGCGTGGGATCACCATTGCTACTGCGCACGTAGAATACGAAAGCCCCAATCGCCACTACGCTCATGTCGACTGTCCCGGACACGCCGACTACGTCAAGAACATGATCACCGGCGCGGCACAAATGGACGGTGCGATCCTCGTCGTAAGTGCGGCTGATGGCCCCATGCCTCAAACGCGTGAACACATTCTTTTAGCTCGACAAGTAGGCGTTCCCTATATTCTTGTATACATGAACAAAGCCGACCAAGTTGACGATGCCGAACTACTCGAACTCGTCGAAATGGAAATCCGCGACCTACTCTCCACCTACGAATTTCCCGGCGACGATACCCCTATCGTGATCGGCTCCGCCTTAAAAGCCCTTGAAGGTGACACCTCCGATATCGGGATTCCCTCCATCGTCAAACTCGTAGAAGAAATGGACAGCTTTATTCCCGAACCCGAACGTGCCATCGATGGTGACTTCATCATGCCCGTTGAAGACGTCTTCTCCATTTCCGGGCGCGGTACCGTAGTGACCGGGCGGATCGAGCGCGGCATCATCAACGTGGGCGACGAAATTGAAATCGTCGGCATCAAAGATACCGCCACCACCACCTGCACCGGTGTTGAAATGTTCAGAAAACTGCTCGACCAAGGACAAGCCGGCGACAACGTCGGTATTCTGCTGCGCGGCACCAAGCGCGACGAAGTCGAACGTGGCCAAGTGCTGTGCAAACCCGGGAGTATTACCCCGCATACCAAATTCGAAGCCGAAGTCTATATCCTGAGCAAAGAAGAAGGCGGACGACACACCCCATTCTTCAATGGCTATCGACCCCAGTTCTACTTTCGCACCACCGATGTGACCGGGGCGTGCGAACTTCCGAGTGGCACCGAGATGGTAATGCCGGGGGACAACGTCAAGATGACCGTGTCCATGATTGCACCGATTGCGATGGATGAAGGCTTACGCTTTGCGATTCGTGAAGGTGGGCGCACGGTAGGTGCCGGTGTGGTGAGTAAGATTATTGAATAGAGGTTAGATAAGTGGTTAAAAACTATACTGATTGTGATTTGGCCACTTATATTTAGGACTATCTCTTTTGAATAAGTAAAAATAGATTCTATCTAGGTTGAAAATCACGCTATAATTTCTTGTTTGGCGACTGCAAGGCATTGTCGGTTAAAGGCCAGTAGCTCAATTGGCAGAGCGGCGGTCTCCAAAACCGCAGGTTGGGGGTTCGATTCCCTCCTGGCCTGCCAAGTTGTGTGAAATCAAAGCGAAATTCACGAGTAAGCTCTACACGTAAAATATTTAGAAATGACTGGAAAAGCTGAAGCAACAACTGCAAGCGGCATGGATGTCTTTAAGCTGATCATAGCTGCTGCGATAGTGCTGGTAGGGCTTGCAGGTTTTTATGTGTATGCAGACCAACCACTGCTATATCGTGTGTTGGGGATTGTTGCAGCAGTAATTATTGCTGCAATTATTGCATTTACTACTGAACGTGGTCGCTCACTGGCAAGTTTTATGCAGGATGCGCGTACAGAAGTACGCAAAATGGTTTGGCCTACACGGGCTGAAACATTGCAAACAACTCTTGTAGTGTTTGTAGTGGTTTTGTTACTGGCCATCTTTTTATGGATTATAGACTGGATACTAACGCGATTAATTCAATACGTAATTTGATAAGAGTTTATTGATGTCTATGCAATGGTATGTAGTGCATGCGTACTCTGGTTTTGAAAACCAAGTGCAACGCTCGTTAGCTGAAAGAATTGAGCGTTTTGGTATGCAAGAAAAGTTTGGTGAAATTATGGTGCCAGTTGAGGAAGTTGTAGAAATGCGAGAAGGCCAGAAACGTCGCAGTGAACGAAAATTTTTTCCTGGTTACGTTTTAGTGAAAATGGAAATGGATGATGATAGCTGGCATTTAGTAAAAGATTGTCCAAAAGTTTTAGGGTTTATTGGCGGTTCATCAGACAAACCAGCGCCAATAAGTGAAGCTGAAGCGCAAAATATATTACAACGCATGCAAGAAGGTGTGGATGCGCCTAAACCTAAAGTCTTGTTTGAGCCTGGTGAAGTCGTACGCGTAACTGATGGGCCATTTAATGACTTTAATGGTGTAGTTGAAGAAGTTAACTATGAAAAGAGTCGCATGCTTGTCGCAGTGCAAATATTTGGTCGATCAACACCGGTAGAACTTGAGTTTGGTCAGGTAGAGAAAGGCTAAAAATAATATATATAGATAAGAGTTGAATAGATAAAAGAGTAAAAAATGGCAAAGAAAGTTGACGCATATATAAAGTTGCAAGTTCCTGCAAGTGATGCGAATCCGAGCCCACCTGTTGGTCCGGCTCTGGGCCAGCATGGCGTAAACATCATGGAATTTTGCAAAGCGTTTAATGCACAAACACAAAACTTAGAAAAAGGTATGCCTGTTCCTGTTGTTATTACTGTTTATAACGACAAGAGTTTTACTTTTATTACTAAAACCCCTCCTGCATCTATTTTGTTAAAGAAAGCTGCAGGTTTAAGCAAAGGTAGTGGTCGGCCTAATACTGAGAAGGTTGGTAAAGTAAACCGTGCACAACTTGAAGAGATTGCTAAAACCAAAATGCCTGATATCACAGCAGCAGATATGGATGCGGCAGTACGCACGATTGCTGGAAGCGCACGTAGCATGGGTTTAGAAGTAGAAGGAGTTTAGATAATGGCTAAAGCGGGTAAAAATTATCGTGCTGCACTTGAAAAAGTTGATGCAGAAAAAGCTTATGCTCCTGTAGATGGAATTAACTTAGTAAAGGAATGTGCATCCGCAAAATTTAATGAATCTGTAGATGTATCGATTAACCTTGGCGTAGATCCAAGAAAGTCTGATCAAGTAGTCAGAGGTTCTACCGTATTGCCAAATGGTACCGGTAAAGATGTTCGAGTAGCTGTGTTTGCTGAAGGTGATCAAGCTGAGGCTGCGAAAGCTGCGGGTGCTGATTTAGTTGGGCTAGAGGATTTGGCTGATCAAGTTAAAAAAGGTGAAATGGATTTTGATATTGCAATTGCTGCACCTGATGCAATGCGTGTAGTCGGTCAGTTAGGACAGATACTAGGCCCTAGAGGATTAATGCCAAATCCCAAAGTTGGAACGGTGTCTGCTGATGTGGCAGGTGCGGTAAAAAATGCTAAAGCTGGGCAAGTACAGTTTAAAACAGACAAAGGCGGTATCGTACATTGCTCAATTGGCAGTGTGCAGTTTGATGCACCAAAGCTAGAAGAGAATTTAAAAGCACTCGTTGCAGATTTGGTTAAAGCTAAACCATCTTCAGCTAAAGGTGTTTATATAAAAAAGGTAACTGTTTCCTCAACCATGGGTGTTGGGGTTAATTTAGACCAATCAGCTTTAGTGTAAAAACTACTGATTAGTTTTATAAGAATTGGGTGTTGTTTAAATAGTATTATTTAAATAACTGTCCAAGACCGTAGGTGCAACTTTTTAAAGGAGTTGCTTAATGAGAGAACTTAGCCTACGTAGACTGTGTATCCCAAATCAGGATCTTGTACATGATTTTCCTGGGTTGGTTGCACTTTAAGGGGAATGTATAAAAATTTTAATTTTTATGCATTCGTGTTTTTAAACACCTTGTGTGTATTGTTAACTCAGAGGACCCAATTGTGGCCTTACAACTTGAACAAAAGAAAACAATTGTTTCTGAAGTTTCGCAAGTTGCTGCAAATGCGCACTCTGCTATTGCAGCAGAGTATCGTGGATTAACTGTAAGTGAGCTTACTGAATTACGTGCTAAAGCGCGTGAGACAGGGGTTTACTTAAAAGTTGTTAAAAATACATTAGCGAAACGTGCTTTAGAAGGCACGCCATATGAATGTATGCGTGATGGACTGGTTGGTCCACTTATGCTGGCGTTTTCGCAAGAAGATCCAGGCTCAGCCGCAAGACTTGTTAAGAACTTTGCAAAAGAAAACGATTTACTTGCAGTAAAAATGATCTCCATTGGTGGAGAGTTATTTGATGCTTCCGAATTAAGCAAGCTATCTAGCTTGCCTACTAAAGAACAAGGCATCAGCTTACTTATGGCAGTGATGAAAGCACCGATTGAAAAATTTGTGCGCACACTTAATGAACCTCATGCAAAACTGGTTCGTACGATTGCTGCCGTCAGAGATCAAAAGCAGGCTGCGGGATAAAAATTAGTTTAATTTTAATGTTACAAAATTGGGAATTTATTTTTAATTAGGAGTGAAAAATGGCTGTTTCAAAAGAAGACATCCTTGAGACCATCTCGGAAATGAGTGTAATGGAAGTAGTGGATTTAATTTCTGCTATGGAAGAAAAATTTGGTGTGTCTGCTGCAGCAGCAGTAGCAGCAGCGCCTGCCGCTGCAGGAGATGCAGGTGGTGAAGCCGCAGCTGAGAAAGATGAATTTGATGTTGTAATGAGCAGTTTTGGTAGTAACAAAGTTGCTGTTATTAAAGTAGTTCGAGCGGTTACCGGACTTGGCTTGAAAGAAGCTAAGGAAATGGTTGAAGGAGCTCCTTCAACGATCAAGGAAGCTGCAGCTAAAGACGAAGCAGAAGATATTAAGAAGCAATTGGAAGAAGCAGGCGCAGCCGTAGAGCTCAAGTAGTTGCTACAAGCGTTGACATTTAACTTAACCAAACAACGCATCTCTGCGTTGAGTGGTTCTTTGTGCATTTTGACATCTACTTTTATTACCGTGGAGTAATTTCATGGCGTATAGCTACACCGAAAAGAAAAGAATTCGTAAAGATTTTGGTAAACGTCCAGAAATCTTAGGCGTTCCCTTCATGTTGCAAATTCAGTTGGCGTCTTATCGTCGATTTTTGCAAGAGGATGTTTCAGCAGATGATCGAGAAACGTCTGGTTTGCATGGCGCATTTAATTCCATTTTTCCAATCATTAGTTACTCAGGTAATGTTGAGTTGCAATATGTAAGTTACCGCTTAGAGCAACCTCCTTTCGAGGTTAAAGAATGTCAGTTACGTGGTCTTACGTATCATGCGCCGTTGAAAGTCTTATTGCGTTTAGTTATTTATGATAAAGACGCACCGGCAGGCTCTAAAAAAGTTAAAGATGTAAAAGAGCAAGAAGTTTATATGGGTGAATTGCCACTCATGACTGATACGGGTGCATTTGTAATAAATGGAACTGAACGGGTTATTGTTTCGCAATTACATCGTTCTCCAGGTGTATTTTTCGATCACGATAAAGGTAAAACTCACTCATCCGGTAAGTTATTGTACTCAGCAAGAGTGATTCCTTATCGTGGTTCTTGGTTGGATTTCGAATTTGATCATAAAGATTGTTTGTTTGTACGTATTGACCGTCGTAGAAAATTACCTGCTTCGATTCTACTGCGCGCGCTTGGTTTTAGTACTGAAGAAATTCTTTCTATGTTTTTTGAAACCAATACAGTACGTATTACCGATAGCGGTTTTATTCTAGATTTGATTCCAGAACGTTTGCGCGGTGAGATTGCGCCTTTTGAAATTAAAACTGGTGGGAAAACTATTGTTGAGGCAGGACGCCGTATAACGGTGCGTCACGTTCGACAAATAGAAAAAGCGGGCATCAAAACTTTAGAAGTTCCTGTTGAATATCTACTTAATAAGTTTTTAGCAAAAGATTTAATAGACACAGAAACAGGTGAGTTAGTTTGTAAAGCAAATGATGAACTTACAGAAGAAAATATTGAAAAAATCTTAGAATCATCTGTAGAAGTGCTCGAATTGTTGTACACCAACGATATTGACAGAGGGCCTTATATATCTTCGACGTTGTCAATTGATCCTTCTACCAATGAATTGGAAGCGATGGTTGAGATTTATCGCATGATGCGTCCAGGTGAACCACCAACAAAAGAAGCCGCTCAGAATTTATTCCAAAATTTATTCTTCACGCCTGAACGTTATGATTTATCTCCGGTTGGACGTATGAAATTTAACCGTCGAGTTGGTCGAGAAGAAAAAACCGGCTCGGGAATATTAAGCAATGATGACATTCTTGATGTCATGAAAACGCTTATCGATATTCGCAATGGTAATGGCATCGTTGATGACATTGATCACTTAGGTAATCGACGTGTTCGCTGTGTGGGTGAAATGGCAGAAAATGCATTCCGCGTTGGCCTAGTACGTGTAGAACGTGCAGTTAAAGAGCGCTTAACCCTGGCAGAGTCTGAAGGATTAATGCCTCAAGAAATGATCAATGCAAAACCTGTTGCAGCGGCAATCAAAGAGTTTTTTGGTTCGAGTCAGTTGTCGCAATTTATGGATCAAAATAACCCATTGTCAGAGATCACTCATAAGAGACGAATTTCGGCATTAGGGCCAGGTGGGTTAACTCGTGAACGTGCGGGCTTTGAAGTGCGCGATGTACATCCGACTCACTACGGTCGAGTTTGTCCTATCGAAACTCCTGAAGGACCAAACATTGGTCTTATCAATTCACTCGCGATATTTGCGCGTACCAATGATTATGGCTTTTTAGAAACTCCTTATCGAAAAGTTGTAGATGGGAAAGTTACTGATCAAATCGAATATCTTTCTGCGATTGAAGAAAGTCAGTTCACTATTGCGCAAGCAAACGCACCGTTAGACTCGAATGGGAAGTTTATTAATGAATTAGTTTCTGTAAGACATCTAAATGAGTTTTCGATGGCTCCTTCGGAAAAAGTTGAATATATGGATGTGTCGCCTAAGCAAATTGTTTCGGTAGCGGCAGCTTTAATCCCATTCTTAGAACACGATGATGCAAACCGGGCGTTAATGGGTTCCAATATGCAACGTCAGGCCGTACCTACTTTACGTGCAGAAAAACCTTTAGTCGGAACCGGAATTGAAAGGGCTGTGGCCATTGATTCTGGTGCTGCATTAGTCTCACACCGTGGTGGTGTTGTGGATACTGTAGACGCGGGTCGAATCGTAGTTCGAGTGGATGATAAAGAAACTGAAGCCGGTGAACCGGGTGTCGATATTTATAATCTGACCAAATACATCCGTTCTAATCAAAACACCTGTATTAATCAAAAACCACTGGTACGTCCCGGAGATGTAATTGCTCGCGGTGATGTATTAGCTGATGGGCCTTCGACTGATTTAGGTGAATTAGCTTTAGGTCAAAATGCATTAGTCGCGTTTATGCCATGGAATGGTTATAACTTTGAGGACTCAATTCTTATTTCTGAGCGTGTTGTAGAAGAAGATCGTTTTACTACTATTCATATTGAAGAACTTAGTTGTATTGCGCGTGACACAAAACTTGGTTCTGAGGAAGTTACTGCTGATATTCCTAACGTAAGTGAAAACTTGTTAGCCAAACTGGATGATTCCGGAATTGTATATGTAGGTGCTGAAGTAAAACCTAGCGATATCCTAGTTGGTAAAGTTACCCCTAAAGGCGAAACACAACTTACACCTGAAGAAAAACTTCTTCGCGCAATCTTTGGTGAGAAAGCTTCTGATGTAAAAGATACTTCTTTACGTGTGCCATCTGGAATGGAGGGTACTGTAATTGATGTGCGTGTATTTACACGAGATGGAGTTGAAAAGGACAAACGTGCACTACAAATTGAAGAGGCTGAAGTAGAGCAAGTACGTAAAGACTTGAATGACCAGCTTCGTATTTATGAAGACGATATCTATGCACGTATTGAACGCTTAATTACTAACAAAGTTACTAATGGTGGTCCCGATGGTTTGTCATCTGGTTCTAAGGTAACGAAAGCATATTTAGATAGTCTTGATCGCGAACGTTGGTTTGAAATTCGCATGCAAAATGAAGATGTGAATTCTCAACTCGAAAAACTTTCACAACAATTGAAAGATCAACGTGAATCTTTTGATCAACGTTTATTAGAGAAGAAGGAAAAAATTACAGCTGGTGATGATTTAGCACCAGGTGTGCTTAAGATGGTCAAGGTTTACTTAGCTGTCAAGCGCCGCATGCAGCCAGGTGACAAGATGGCAGGACGTCATGGAAACAAAGGTGTTGTGTCTATGATTGTGCCTGTAGAAGACATGCCACATATGGAAGATGGGACGCCAGTAGATATCGTATTAAATCCATTAGGTGTGCCTTCGCGTATGAATGTAGGGCAAGTGCTTGAAGTACATTTAGGTTGGGCTGCTAAAGGCTTGGGTTTAAAAATTGACGGCATGTTGAATAAAGACGGAAGTGTGCAAGAGCTTCGCTCGTTTTTGGATGAACTTTATAACAAAGATGAAGGTATCTCCGTTGATCTCAATGAGTTTAATGACGATGAAATCCTGAACATGTCAAATAACTTGCGTAACGGTGTGCCAATGGCGACTCCAGTATTTGATGGTGCACAAGAGTCAGAGATAAAGCGCATGTTAAAACTTGCTGATTTACCAGAAGATGGTCAAACACAGTTATGGGACGGCCGCACGGGTGATTCCTTTGAGCGAAAAGTAACCGTAGGTTATATGCATATGTTGAAACTCAATCATCTTGTTGATGACAAGATGCATGCGCGTTCAACAGGACCTTACAGTCTTGTTACACAGCAGCCTCTCGGTGGAAAAGCTCAGTTTGGTGGTCAGCGGTTTGGTGAAATGGAAGTGTGGGCACTTGAGGCCTACGGTGCATCTTATACATTGCAAGAAATGCTTACCGTTAAATCCGACGATGTAACCGGACGTAACAAGATGTACAAGAACATTGTTGATGGTAACCACAGTATGGATGCCGGCATGCCCGAGTCATTTAACGTTTTGATGAAAGAGATTCGTTCGTTAGGACTAAACATAGACTTTGAGCAGGAAACTTAAAGACCTTAAAGAATATTACTTATTGCAAATGTAATCAGTTGAACTGGAGACATAATGAAAGACTTACTTAGTTTATTAAAGAATCAAGGACAAGTTGAAGACTTTGATTCAATTCGCATCGGTTTAGCATCGCCGGATATGATTCGTTCGTGGTCGTATGGTGAAGTAAAAAAACCAGAGACAATAAACTACCGTACTTTCAAACCTGAACGTGATGGTTTGTTCTGCGCGAAAATTTTTGGACCAAATAAAGATTATGAATGTTTATGTGGTAAATATAAGCGTCTTAAGCACCGCGGTGTAGTGTGTGAAAAGTGTGGTGTTGAAGTTACCCTCACCAAAGTGCGTCGTGAACGTATGGGGCATATTGAATTAGCCAGTCCGGTTGCACACATCTGGTTTTTGAAGTCTCTACCTTCCAGAATTGGTCTGTTATTAGACATGACCTTGCGTGATGTAGAACGCATTTTATATTTTGAGGCATTTGTCGTAGTCGATCCGGGTATGACAGAGCTTGAGCACAAACAACTTCTTTCTGATGAAACTTTTCTAGAAGCCATCGAAGAATATGGTGATGAGTTTGATGCGCGCATGGGTGCGGAAGCCATACTTGAATTACTCAAACAGGTTAATTTAGAAGAACAGGCTTTAGAATTGCGCGAAGAAATAGCTGAAACTCGTTCGGAAGCAAAATTAAAACGTTTATCAAAGCGCATTAAATTAGTTGAGTCTCTAATCGAGTCGGGTAACAAACCTGAGTGGATGGTATTAACCGTTCTTCCTGTTTTGCCACCTGACTTACGTCCACTAGTACCACTTGATGGCGGGCGTTTTGCAACGTCAGATTTAAATGATTTATATCGTCGTGCTATTAATAGAAATAATCGACTTAAGCGTTTACTAGAACTTAACGCTCCCGATATTATTGTGCGCAACGAAAAGCGTATGTTGCAAGAAGCGGTTGATGCCTTGTTAGATAATGGACGACGTGGGCGAGCAATTACCGGAACGAATAAGCGCGCACTTAAATCTCTTGCGGATATGATCAAAGGGAAACAAGGTCGTTTCCGACAAAACCTATTAGGTAAGCGCGTTGATTATTCGGGTCGTTCAGTCATCGTGGTTGGCCCGACTTTACGCCTGCAACAATGTGGTTTGCCGAAGAAAATGGCATTGGAATTATTTAAGCCATTTATATTTAGCAAATTACACATGCGTGGAATAGCACCCACAATTAAAGCATGTAAAAAAGTGGTAGAAAAAGAAGGTCCTGAAGTTTGGGATATTCTTGAAGAGGTAATACGCGAGCATCCAGTATTGCTTAACCGAGCACCCACTTTGCATCGCTTGGGTATTCAAGCGTTTGAACCAATACTTATCGAAGGCAAAGCTATTCAATTGCACCCATTAGTGTGTGCTGCATTCAATGCTGATTTTGATGGCGACCAAATGGCTGTTCATGTGCCACTTTCTATCGAAGCTCAATTAGAAAGCCGAGCACTAATGATGTCTACCAATAATATTTTATCGCCAGCAAATGGTGATCCAATTATTGTGCCATCCCAAGATATCGTTTTAGGTTTGTATTACCTGACGCGCGAAAAAATTAATGTTGCTGGTGAAGGCATGATCTTTGCTGATGTTGAAGAAGCAGAACGTGCCTATGAAAATAAAAAAGTAGACTTACATGCCAAAGTAAAAATACGTGTAGATGATTATGATATTGATGAAGATGGTGCATCTAAATCTATTAGAAGAGTAGTCGAAACGACTGTTGGTCGCGGTATTCTTTCACAAGTTTTACCAGAAGGCTTGGAATTTAATCTTGTTAATCGAGATATGAATAAACGTGCTATCTCGGCTTTGATTGATGCCTGTTATCGCAGGGTGGGTTTAAAAGATACCGTAATTTTTGCAGACAAGCTCATGTATACCGGCTTTAAGTTCGCAACACATGCAGGGGTTTCGTTTTGTGCAGATGATATGGTGATACCCGAAAGCAAACAAACCATTTTGAAAGATGCTGAAAAAGAAGTGAAAGAAATTGCCTCTCAGTATGCATCAGGGTTGGTAACAAAAGGCGAACGCTACAATAAAGTCATTGATATTTGGTCACACACCAATGATCAAGTTGCTAAAGCTATGATGGATAGCTTGGGTCATGAGGAAGTACAAGATGCAGAGGGAAATTCAGTTACGCAGGATTCCTTCAATTCTATATTTATGATGGCGGATTCAGGTGCACGGGGTTCTGCAGCACAGATTCGACAATTAGCAGGAATGCGCGGTTTGATGGCAAAACCGGATGGTTCCATTATTGAAACGCCCATCACAGCAAATTTCCGTGAAGGCTTAAATGTATTGCAGTATTTCATTTCAACTCACGGTGCGCGCAAAGGATTAGCCGATACCGCACTGAAGACCGCAAACTCAGGATACTTAACGCGCCGACTGGTTGATGTTGCACAAGATTTAGTAGTAACTGAAGCTGATTGTGGAACAACAAACGGAATGTTGTTAACGGCGATTATTGAGGGTGGTGACGTAGTTCAAACATTACCAAGTCGCGTATTAGGAAGAGTTACTGCGGAAGACGTTGTCGATGTAAAAGGTAATGTTGCAATTCCTGCAGGTACTTTTCTAGATGAGGCATGGGTAGAGAAAATTGAAGAGGTTGGAATTGACGAAATCAAAGTCCGTACCCCAATAACATGTGATACTCGTTATGGTGTGTGTGCAAAATGCTATGGTCGAGACTTAGCACGTGGACACCTTATTAATATTGGTGAATCAGTAGGCGTCATTGCAGCTCAATCTATTGGTGAACCGGGTACACAATTAACAATGCGTACTTTCCATATTGGTGGTGCGGCAAGTCGGGCAGCGTCTGCCAGTGATATCACAATTAAGTCTATGGGTACTGTGCGTATGCACAACTTGAAGCTTGTGCAGCATAAAAATGGCCATAATGTTGCCGTCTCACGTTCTGGTGAATTAGGTATTGTGGATGAGCAAGGTCGTGAGCGTGAGCGCTACAAGATCTCTTATGGTGCATCAATTTCTGTTAATGATGGGGATGCTGTAAATGCTGGACAAGTCGTTGCAACCTGGGATCCACACACTCATCCAATTATCACTGAAGTTGCCGGGCAAATTCAGTTAGTTGATTTCGCAGAAGGTGTGACAGTTGATTCGTACACAGATGAAGTAACAGGTTTGTCTTCTACAGTAATTTCAGATCCAAAGAGTCGTCCTGCTGCAGGTAGAGATTTACGACCTTCGGTTAACTTGTTAAATAAAAATGGTGAGCCATTAACTTTTGCAGGTACTGAAATTCCAGCACACTATATTTTACCTCCAGGTGCATTAGTAAGTTTGCAAGATGGTAATGCGGTTGATGTTGGTGATGTAATTGCTCGTATTCCTCAAGAATCTTCCAAGACACGTGATATCACAGGTGGTTTACCGCGAGTTGCAGATTTATTTGAAGCACGTAAACCAAAAGAACCTGCGGTTCTTGCTGAACAAACGGGTACAGTGAGTTTTGGTAAGGATACTAAAGGTAAAGAGCGTTTAGTCATTACAGATGAAGATGGAGAATCTACTGAGGTGCTCATTCCTAAATGGCGACAAATAAATGTGTTCGAAGGCGAACATGTTGAAAAAGGTGAAGTCGTTGTAGATGGTGAGTTGAACCCGCACGACATTTTGAGATTACTAGGTGTTACAGCGCTTGCAGAATATCTAGTTAAAGAAATACAAGATGTATATCGCTTACAAGGTGTAGGGATTAATGATAAACACATTGAAGTGATTACAAGACAAATGTTGCGCAAGGCTGAAATCAAAGACTCGGGTGACACAAACTATTTACGTAATGAACAAGTAGAAAAATCTAGATTATTAGATATCAATGAAAAACTTGTGGAAGAAGGGAAGGAACCTGCTACTTATGACCCAGTTTTACTAGGTATTACTAAAGCTTCTTTGGTTACAGAGTCGTTTATTTCTGCAGCTTCTTTCCAAGAAACTACACGCGTGTTGACTGAAGCATCAGTACGTGGCTCAAGAGATATGTTGCGAGGCTTAAAAGAAAACGTAATTGTGGGTCGTTTGATTCCATCTGGAACAGGGTTGGCTTATCACGAAAAACGTCGTGAAGATTCGTTAATGACTATGACCACAACCGATGAGGAATCGAGCCCGGAAATCCCTGCTTCTGAAGCGATGGAAGAAGCTTTGGCAGAAGAGCTATCTAATACTGGCGTTAATACTGAAACGCAAAATGAGGAGAGCCCGCCTGCTGAAAGCTAAGAAAAATACTACGAATAAAGAGATACAAAGGTTCTAAAAGGGTATTTTTACTGTGGTTTGCTTGACAGTTTATAGTGGGGTTCCTACAATCCCGCGGCTGGTCAGGCTGATACAATTCGGCCTGTTGTTAGTTATGGCTACTGATAAATTGAAGTGCAAGATATAGATATAAGAAGTTAGAAAAAATGGCAACCATTAATCAATTAGTGCGTAAACCGCGCAAACGTAAACTGGAAAAAAGTAACGTTCCAGCGTTGGCTAGTTGTCCGCAAAAACGTGGGGTTTGCACGCGTGTGTATACCACCACTCCTAAAAAGCCAAACTCGGCTTTGCGGAAAGTTGCACGTGTGCGTTTAACAAATGGATTTGAAGTAACGAGCTATATTGGTGGTGAAGGTCATAATTTACAAGAACACTCCGTCGTTTTAATTCGGGGCGGTCGTGTAAAAGATTTACCAGGTGTTCGCTATCATACTGTGCGCGGTAGTTTAGATACTTCAGGTGTTCAAGATCGTATGCAAGGTCGTTCTAAGTATGGCACCAAAAAACCTAATCATAAAAAAGATAATTAAGCATGCCACGTAGAAGAGAAGTCCCTAAAAGAGAAATATTGCCAGATCCCAAGTTTGGAGATTTACTAGTTGCAAAATTTGTAAACATGCTTATGAAGCATGGTAAAAAATCAACCGCAGAAAAAATTCTTTATCAGGCATTTGATAGCGTAAATAAAAAGAGTGGCCAAGATGGCATGGAAATATTTAAGAAAGCGCTGGAAAATGTACGACCGTTTGTTGAAGTAAAGTCCCGCCGAGTTGGTGGTGCAACTTATCAAGTTCCTGTTGAAGTTCGCCCTGTTCGTCAAACCACATTGGCGATGCGTTGGATTATTGATGCCGCAAAAAAACGTGGTGAAAAATCAATGATTAATAAATTAGCGGGTGAACTTGTCGATGCATCTGAACAAAAGGGTGCAGCTATGAAAAAGCGCGAAGAAACATTGCGTATGGCAGAAGCCAATAAGGCGTTTTCACATTATCGTTGGTAGCGTGAATAGTATTTTCTCATGGCGCGTAAGACTCCTATCTCGCGGTATCGTAATATTGGTATCGTCGCGCATATTGATGCTGGTAAAACCACTGTAAGTGAGCGAGTACTTTTTTATACAGGTATCTCACATAAAATAGGTGAAGTTCATGACGGTGCAGCTGTCATGGATTGGATGGAACAAGAACAAGAACGCGGGATTACCATCACCTCTGCTGCAACCACTTGTTTTTGGAGCGGCATGAGGAATCAATTTGATCAACACCGTATCAATATTATTGATACTCCAGGCCATGTTGATTTCACCATTGAGGTCGAGCGTTCCTTGCGTGTATTAGATGGGGCTTGTGCAATATTTTCAGCAGTTGATGGCGTAGAGCCGCAATCAGAAACAGTTTGGCGGCAAGCGAACAAGTACCACGTACCACGAATGGCATTCGTTAACAAAATGGATCGTGCGGGAGCAAATTTTTTGAATGTTGTTGAGCAAATTAGAGAGAAGCTAGGTTCTCATGCTGTACCAATTCAGTTACCCATTGGAACAGAAGAAAATTTCCAAGGCGTGGTAGATCTCATAAAGATGAAAGCGATCTATTGGAACGAATCTGATTTGGGCGCTACATTTGAAGAGAAAGATATTCCTGCTGATATGCAAGCTGATTGTGAGTTGTGGCGAGATAGTATGATCGAAGCCGCAGCTGAATCATCGGATGAAATTGTGGATAAGTATTTAGAAGAGGGAACATTGTCAGAGGATGATATACGCAAAGGATTACGTTATCGAACATTAAGTAATGAAATTGTACCTGCTCTATGTGGTTCAGCTTTTAAAAATAAAGGTGTGCAGGCCATGTTGGATGCAGTAATTGACTTTATGCCATCACCTACAGATGTACCCGCTATTCAAGGTATTTTAGATGATGGTAAAGATACAGAAGCTGAAAGAAAGTCTTCAGATGATGAGCCGTTTGCGGCTTTGGCATTTAAAATTGCAACGGACCCTTATGTTGGGTCATTAACTTTTTTTAGAGTTTATTCGGGCGTATTGAATTCTGGAGATTCAATTTATAACTCGATTAAAGGAAAAAAAGAACGTGTTGGTCGGATATTACAAATGCATTCCAATTCGCGCGAAGAAATTAAAGAAGTTCGTGCGGGTGATATTGCAGCTGCTGTTGGTTTAAAAGATGTCACAACCGGTGAAACACTTTGTGATGCTAAGCATGTAATTAAATTGGAGCGTATGGAGTTTCCTGAGCCGGTGATTTCGGTTGCTGTGGAACCTAAAACTAAACCTGATCAAGAAAAGATGGGAATTGCATTACAAAAGTTAGCACAAGAAGATCCGTCTTTTAGAGTGCAGACTGATGAAGAGTCTGGGCAGACCATTATTTCAGGTATGGGCGAATTACATTTGGACATCATTGTGGACCGCATGAAGCGTGAATTCAGTGTTGAGGCAAATGTGGGTGCACCGCAGGTTTCATATCGTGAAACGATTAGAAGCAAAATCGAGCATGAAAGTAAGTTTGTTCGACAATCGGGTGGGCGTGGTCAGTATGGGCATGTGTACTTAAGAATTGAACCTCAACCAGCAGGCGAAGGCTTTGAATTTGTCAATGAAATTGTGGGTGGAGTAGTGCCACGTGAGTATATACCTGCGGTAGAGAAGGGTGTAAAAGAGGCCATGGATAATGGGGTGATTGCAGGTTATCCAGTCGTCGATGTCAAAGTGACACTTTATGATGGTTCCTATCATGATGTGGACTC
The DNA here is from genome assembly GCA_965243395.1 of Gammaproteobacteria bacterium. GTDB lineage: Bacteria > Pseudomonadota > Gammaproteobacteria > UBA4575 > UBA4575 > JABDMD01. The sequence goes on from CBDEUS010000002.1 coordinate 1,203,497, forward strand.
TTCTGAAATGGCGTTTAAAATAGCCGCCTCTATGGGTTTCCGTGATGGAGTCAAGGATGCTAACCCAGTATTGCTTGAACCTATTATGAAAGTAGAAGTGGTGACACCTGAAGAATATATGGGTGATGTGGTCGGTGATTTGAATCGCCGCCGTGGAATGGTAGGCGGAATGGAAGAAAGTCCTTCTGGAAAAATTATACGTTCTGAAGTTCCATTAGCTGAAATGTTTGGTTATGCGACTGATTTGCGCTCCGCAACGCAGGGTCGTGCAACTTATTCAATGGAATTTCATAAGTATAAAGAAGTTCCTAATAACCTTGCGGATAGTTTAATTAAAAAGCATGCTTAATCGCATGCTATTTAGTTTGTAGATAAGAAAAGTTTGTTAAATAGTTGATGTAGATATCTTTTGTGAGGTAAAAGAAAATGTCGAAAGAGAAGTTTGAGCGTAATAAGCCGCATGTGAATGTAGGAACGATTGGTCACGTGGACCATGGCAAGACCACGTTAACGGCGGCGTTAACGAAAGTGATGGGCGAGACGCACGGGGGAGAATTCAAAGCCTATGACCAGATTGACAACGCCCCGGAAGAACGTGAGCGTGGGATCACCATTGCTACTGCGCACGTAGAATACGAAAGCCCCAATCGCCACTACGCTCATGTCGACTGTCCCGGACACGCCGACTACGTCAAGAACATGATCACCGGCGCGGCACAAATGGACGGTGCGATCCTCGTCGTAAGTGCGGCTGATGGCCCCATGCCTCAAACGCGTGAACACATTCTTTTAGCTCGACAAGTAGGCGTTCCCTATATTCTTGTATACATGAACAAAGCCGACCAAGTTGACGATGCCGAACTACTCGAACTCGTCGAAATGGAAATCCGCGACCTACTCTCCACCTACGAATTTCCCGGCGACGATACCCCTATCGTGATCGGCTCCGCCTTAAAAGCCCTTGAAGGTGACACCTCCGATATCGGGATTCCCTCCATCGTCAAACTCGTAGAAGAAATGGACAGCTTTATTCCCGAACCCGAACGTGCCATCGATGGTGACTTCATCATGCCCGTTGAAGACGTCTTCTCCATTTCCGGGCGCGGTACCGTAGTGACCGGGCGGATCGAGCGCGGCATCATCAACGTGGGCGACGAAATTGAAATCGTCGGCATCAAAGATACCGCCACCACCACCTGCACCGGTGTTGAAATGTTCAGAAAACTGCTCGACCAAGGACAAGCCGGCGACAACGTCGGTATTCTGCTGCGCGGCACCAAGCGCGACGAAGTCGAACGTGGCCAAGTGCTGTGCAAACCCGGGAGTATTACCCCGCATACCAAATTCGAAGCCGAAGTCTATATCCTGAGCAAAGAAGAAGGCGGACGACACACCCCATTCTTCAATGGCTATCGACCCCAGTTCTACTTTCGCACCACCGATGTGACCGGGGCGTGCGAACTTCCGAGTGGCACCGAGATGGTAATGCCGGGGGACAACGTCAAGATGACCGTGTCCATGATTGCACCGATTGCGATGGATGAAGGCTTACGCTTTGCGATTCGTGAAGGTGGGCGCACGGTAGGTGCCGGTGTGGTGTCCAAAATCATTGAATAACAAGGTCGTAGATTCCTTTATTTAGAGCCATTATTAAGTTAGAGAAGAGGTAAAAATATGCCAGCCGGACAGACTATTCGCATACGCTTGAAAGCGTTTGATCACCGATTGATTGATCGCTCTGCGAGCGAAATAGTGGATACTGCAAAGCGTACCGGAGCTCGAGTGAAGGGTCCTATTCCTCTGCCGACTAAGAAAGAACGTTTTACGGTATTAATTTCTCCACATGTGGATAAGAATGCTCGAGATCAGTACGAAATTCGCACCCATAAGCGCATTATGGACATCGTTGAGCCTACGGAGAAAACGGTGGACGCATTGATGAAATTGGACCTTGCGGCTGGTGTGGATGTACAGATTAAGTTGAATTAATCAGCCTGATAAGTACAACTAGAGCAAAACAGATTAACGAACAAAAAAATGGCTAAAAATATTGGAAAATATAGCTTTTTGAGTAGATAAAATGGTTTTCTAACCCGCTGATTTTTGTGATAATGCACGGCTCACTATGGCCCGGCTATGAGGTAACTCATGCCGGGCCTTGGTTATCCAGGACTATAGAAATCACTATCTCGCCTTATTAGAGCAGACGAGTATTAACGAATTATGTCATTAGGTTTAGTAGGTAAAAAAGTAGGTATGACGCGAGTCTTTACAGAGGCAGGTGTTTCTGTGCCCGTGACAGTTGTGCATGCTCCTGCAAATCGCGTTACGCAACTGCGGACGATTGATAATGATGGCTACCATGCTGTGCAAGTGACCTATGGCGAAAAAAAAGCATCGCGAATTAATAAAGCTACAGCAGGGCAATTTGCAAAGAGTGGAGTAGCAGCGGGAAGAGGTTTACGCGAATTTAGATTAGAGAAGGATGTACCTGAGGGTTTGCAAGTAGGTGCCGAACTAAAGACAACATTATTTTCAGTTGGACAAAAAGTATCTGTAGCAGGTGTTACTAAAGGAAAAGGTTTTGCTGGTCCAGTTAAGCGACATAATTTCCACATGCAAGATGCTACACACGGTAACTCAATTTCTCATCGAGCCCACGGTTCCACAGGTCAGTGTCAAGATCCCGGTCGCGTTTTTAAAGGTAAAAAAATGGCAGGCCACATGGGTAGCGTACGTGTAACTACAAAAAATTTAGAAGTAGTACAAATTGATAGTGAAAAAGATTTATTACTCATTAAAGGCGCAGTACCAGGTGCTCCCGGCGGAGATGTAATCGTTAAACCGGTGAATGCTGAAGAAATAAATTTAGCGTCTGATGATGTTCCTGTAGAAGATCAACAAAACACAGAAGAAACAGCCCAAGATGAAGTGGCTGAAGAAAAATCCGAATCATAAACATGCAACTCTCACTCGCAAATTCAAAAGCTAAAGTTAAAGTATCAGACGATATATTTGCGTGTGAATACAATGAAGATTTAGTGCATCAAGCGGTTACCGCCTATCTGGCGGGAGGACGTCAGGGAACTAAGGCACAAAAGAGACGTAGTGATGTAAAAGGCGGTGGCGCAAAACCGTGGCGGCAAAAAGGAACGGGTCGTGCGCGTGCAGGTACTTCCAACAGTCCAATCTGGCGTTCGGGTGGTGTGGCGTTTGCAGCAAGGCCGCGAAACTATAAACAAAAAATCAATAAAAAAATGCTTCGTTCTGCTTATGCATCCATGTTTTCAGAATTAGTGCGACAAAAACGAATTCATATAGTTGAAGATTTTACTGTCACCGAACCTAAGACCAAGCAAGCACTTGAACATTTAAACAAACTTTCCATTTCCTCCGCATTAGTCATTACCGAAGAAGCCGATAAAAATTTATATTTATCTGTGCGAAATTTACCGTATGTTGATGTAACTGAAATTGGTGGGTTAGATCCTGTAAGTTTGCTCAAATATGAAAATGTAGTTGTGACTAAAGATGCACTAGGTGCAATTGAGGAGTGGTTGCAATGAATCAAGAACGTTTAATGACAATTCTATTAGGCCCTCATATTTCTGAGAAAACAGCCTCAATCGCAGATAGCAATAACCAGCACTCATTTAAAGTTATTCGCGGTGCAAAAAAAGAAGAAATTAAAAAAGCGGTTGAGAAATTATTTGATGTGAAAGTGGCTGCGGTGAACACCATTAATATGAATGGTAAACAAAAGCGTTTTGGACGTCATGCTGGTAAGCGTGCTGATTGGAAAAAAGCCATTGTGACTCTAGAAGAAGGTCACGATATCGATTTTGGTGGATTTGAATAAATAAAGTTATGGCGATCGCAAAAGCAAAACCTACTTCTCCGGGGCGCAGATTTGTAGTACAGGTCACTACACCTGGATTATATAAAGACGGACCGTATAAGCCATTACTTGATGAAAAGCGAAAAAGTGGTGGCAGGAATAATGCCGGACGTATTACTACACGTCATCGAGGCGGTGGTCATAAACAGCGTTATCGCATTATTGATTTTAAACGCAACAAAGATGAGATTACCGCGGAAGTAGAGCGAATTGAATATGATCCTAATCGGAGTGCAAACATAGCATTACTCAAGTATGCAGATGGTGAACGTCGTTACATCATTGCACCAAAGAATTTAAAAGTTAAAGACCAACTAGTTTCGGGTAATCAGGTGCCTATAAAAGTTGGTAATACATCCCCAATTCGTAACATTCCTGTAGGTACGATTGTGCACTGTATTGAAATGAAACCTGGTAAAGGTGCACAAATTGCAAGAAGTGCTGGTGCAGCGGTACAAATTGTTGCGCGTGAAGGCAATTATGCAACATTACGCTTACGTTCAGGTGAGATGCGAAAAGTTTTATCGGCTTGTCGTGCAACGATTGGTGAAGTGGGTAATGCTGAGCATAACTTACGTAAATTAGGTAAAGCGGGTGCTAAGCGTTGGCGTGGAGTTCGTCCTACTGTTCGCGGTGTTGCAATGAATCCAGTGGATCATCCGCATGGTGGCGGTGAAGGTAGAACTTCTGGAGGTAGACATCCGGTTTCCCCTTGGGCAATGCCAACTAAAGGTTATAAAACACGTAAGAACCACCGCACGGATCGTTTGATTGTACGCCGTAGGAATAAAAAATAATTCATTTTAGTTTTTTGTAAAGTATTTAGAGAAAAGTAAATGCCAAGATCGTTAAACAAAGGACCTCACATAGATCATCACTTGATGAAAAAGGTCGAGCAAGCTGTGGAAAAAAATGATCGAAAGCCAATTAAGACTTGGTCACGTCGATCACTCATTATTCCAGACATGGTGGGATTAACGATTGCAGTACATAACGGGCGCCAACATGTACCTGTACTAATTAGCGAAAATATGGTGGGTCATAAACTTGGTGAATTTGCGATTACGAGAACATTTAAAGGTCACTCTGGAGATCGTAAGGCGTAATTATGCAAACTTCAGCGAAATTAACATTTATACGTATTGCGCCCCAAAAGGCCAGATTAGTTGCAGATCAAATACGTGGCAAAAAAGTAGACCGTGCTTTAGAAATTTTAAAGTTCAGTCCTAAAAAAGGTGCGGCTCTGATTAAGAAAGTTCTTGATTCAGCCATTGCAAATGCCGAGCACAATGAAGGTGCAGATATTGATGAACTAAAAGTTTCAAAAGTTTTTGTAGATGATGGTCCAACACATCGTCGCTTTAGAGCTCGTGCCAAAGGTCGTGCAGCTAAAATTTTGAAGCGAACTAGTCATATTACTGTTGAAGTGAGTGATAGTTAAATTAAATGAGTATTTATTTAAGAATGTTTATGTTCAAAGCCAACAAATTAATCACCTTGAATAAGGTTAGGTACTAAACGATGGGGCAGAAAGTACATCCAACTGGAATGCGTTTAGGAATATCTACCGACTGGACATCGCGGTGGTATGCAGAAGGCAAAGATTATGCAGACTTTTTGCAAAGTGATTTAGAGATTAGGGAGTACCTAAAGAAAAAATTATCGCAAGCTTCTGTGAGTAGGATTCAGATAGACCGTCCAGCTAGAGCAGCATTTATAACCATTCATACTGCGCGACCAGGAATAGTTATTGGTAAGAAGGGTGAAGACATTGAGGCATTGCGTCATGAAGTATCTAGAAGAACTGGACTTAATGTAAACAATGTAAAAATTAATATTGAAGAAATTCGTAAACCTGAAATTGATTCACAGCTCGTTGCTGAAAGTATTGCACAGCAACTAGAGCGACGCATTATGTTTAGGCGTGCAATGAAGCGTGCAGTAAGTAATGCAATGAGATTGGGTGCATTAGGTGTAAAAGTTAATGTAGGTGGACGACTAAATGGTGCAGAAATAGCACGTAGCGAATGGTACCGCGAAGGTCGTGTGCCTCTGCACACATTGCGTGCAAATATTGATTATGGAACTGCTGAAGCGCTGACAACATACGGAATCATAGGAATTAAAACCTGGATTTATAAAGGCGATGTGTTTGATTTAAATGACAAAGACAGTGATGAAGACAATAAACCCGCTGCTACAAAACAAGCTAAAGCTAAAACTAAAACTAATTAATTTAAATTTAATTTAAAAATTAAGTATCTGTCATGTTACAGCCGAAAAGAACAAAGTTTAGAAAACAGCAAAAAGGACGTAATCGCGGTTTAGCTTTAAATGGCAATAAGGTTAGCTTTGGTGAGTACGGTTTAAAAGCTGTATCGAGAGGACGAATTACTGCTCGCCAAATTGAGGCGGCAAGACGAGCTATGACGCGTCATGTTAAGCGTGGCGGAAAGATTTGGATTCGAATTTTTCCTGATGTACCGGTTACCAAAAAGCCTTTAGAGGTTAGACAAGGTAAAGGTAAGGGTAATGTCGAATATTGGGTTGCAAAAATTCAACCCGGGAAAATGCTATATGAGATGGAAGGTGTGGATGAAGAGATTGCGCGTGAAGCCTTCCGTTTGGCAGATGCTAAGTTGCCAATTCGAACTACATTTGTTTCGCGCACAGTAATGTAAAGGAAAGTAACTGAGTCAGTATTATGAAAGCAGAAGAGTTAAGAGATAAATCTGTTACGGAGCTTAATGAAGAGTTACTCGAGTTACGTAAAGAGCAATTTAATTTACGTATGCAAAAAGGTGTGGGTCAGGCTTCACGTGTGCATCAGTTTAAATTGAATAGAAAGAATATTGCCCGTGTTAAAACAGTGATGAATGAAAAGGCAAAACAAAAGGCTTAATCAATAATTTGGAATTTATGCAAATGATTTATTTAGATTGTTTATTACTTAAGACTTGTCATTGAGAGTTGCGAATGTCTGAAGATAAAAAGATACGTACACTGCAAGGTAAAGTGATAAGTGACAAGATGAATAAGACGATAACTGTCTTGTTGGAACGTCAGGTTAAGCATCCTTTGTATAAAAAATACATAAGACGTTCGACTAAATTACATGTGCATGATGAGAATAATGAGTGCTCTATTGGCGATGTTGTAGCAATTCGCGAATGTCGCCCGATGTCAAAAACTAAGTCTTGGACATTAGTTGAGATAACAGAGCGTGGCGCAGAAACCTAGGTGTGATGAGGGGTAGTTATGATACAGATGCAAACTACGCTGGAAGCAGCAGACAACAGTGGGGCACGCAAGCTGCAGTGCATCAAAGTGCTTGGCGGATCGCACCGGCGTTACGCCAGAATTGGTGACGTTATTAAGGTTAGCGTTAAAGATGCTATACCACGTGGCAAAGTAAAAAAAGGTGAGGTGTATAACGCAGTAGTTGTTCGTACAGCAAAAGGTGTACGTCGTACTGATGGATCATTAATTCGTTTTGATACTAATGCGGCAGTGTTATTGAACACGCAATTACAACCCATTGGCACTCGAATTTTTGGACCTGTAACACGTGAATTAAGAACAGAGCGTTTTATGAAAATTATTTCATTAGCGCCGGAAGTGCTTTAAATATTTTATTTGGTAGTTAAGAAAACATGCAAAAAATACATAGAGGAGACGATGTAATCGTAATTGCCGGCAAAGATAAAGGTCGACGTGGCACTGTGCTTAAAGTGCTAGATGATCAGCGTGTTGTGGTTGAAAGTATAAATATTGCTAAAAGACATCAAAAGCCAAACCCTAATGCTGGGATCGCGGGTGGAATTGTTGATCGGGAAATGCCGATAGATGTGTCTAATGTAATGATATTTAATCCTTCTACTAATAAAGGTGATCGTGTGGGCTTTAAAATTCTAAAAGACAATAAAAAAGTTCGCTATTTTAAATCGAATGGCGAAGTGGTTGACGTATAAGGTAAGCAATCAGAGATTATTAAGATGGCGCGTCTACAAGAATATTACAACGATACTGTTCGGGAACAGCTCAAAGAAAAGTTTGGGTTCAAGAACATTATGCAAGTTCCACGTATTGAGAAAATTACACTCAATACCGGAATGGGCGAGGCAGTGCGCGATAAGAAGTTGATTGAGAAAGTGGTTGCAGATATGGAACAAATTTCTGGTCAAAAAGCTGTTGTGACTAAAGCAAAAAAATCTATTGCTGGGTTTAGTATTCGTGATAACTATCCAATTGGTTGCAAAGTAACATTGCGTAAAACACGTATGTATGAGTTTTTAGATCGCTTAATCAATATTGCGATTCCACGCATACGCGATTTTAGGGGTTTAAATGCACGTGCTTTTGATGGGCGAGGTAATTATAGCCTCGGTATAACTGAGCAAATCATTTTTCCTGAAATTGATTACGACAAAATAGATGCAATACGTGGAATGGATATTGCGATTACAACCAGTGCTAATACAGATGAAGAGGCGAAGGCTTTATTAGAGGCCTTTAGTTTTCCATTTAGAAAGTAAACATTTGATCAGTAGAGACTATAGATATGGCTAAGCTTTCAATGATTGCGCGCGACACAAAACGAGAAAAAGTAGTGCGTAGGTATGCAGCGAAACGCGCAGAGTTAAAGGCAATAATTAAAAGCCCAACCGCAAGCTACGAAGAAAAAGAAGCGGCAACATTAAAATTACAAAAGTTGCCTAAGAATGCGAGTCCTGTGCGCTTGCGTAATCGTTGTAACTTAACCGGTAGACCTAAAGGCTACTATCGTAAATTTGGTTTAGGTCGCAATAAACTTCGTGAAGCAGCGATGCGTGGTGATGTGCCAGGATTAGTAAAAGCAAGCTGGTGATAAAGAGTAAGGAATTCGTTATATGAGTATGAGTGACCCAATTTCCGATATGTTAACGCGTATTCGTAATGGACAAAGTGCGAATAAAGTCACAGTCGATATTCCAGCTTCAAATGTTAAAAAAGCTATTGCGAATGTGCTTAAAGAAGAAGGTTTTATTGAAGACTTTGCTATAAATGAAGATGGTGCAAAGTCAACTATTACGGTAACGCTTAAATACTATATGGGTGAACCTGTGATCTCCAAGTTAAAGCGTATAAGTCGTCCGGGACTGCGTATATATAAAAGTGTTGACGAATTACCACGTGTTATAGGCGGTATGGGAGTTGCCATTATTTCTACATCTAATGGTGTTATGAGTGACCGTGCTGCTCGTGCAGCTGGGCACGGTGGTGAAGTGTTGTGTACTGTCGAATAATTTAGAGCAGATATAAAGAGTTAATAGTTATGTCACGAGTCGCTAGCCAACCAGTTGTTATACCGTCAGGTGTTCATGTAAAGCTTGACGGCCAGCATCTTGCTGTGAAGGGTTCTAAGGGCGAAATGTCCATGGATATTCATGACGATGTACATGTCGAACATAATGATAATGAAATTAATGTGCAAACCGAAAAATCAAAAAACATTGCAATGGCTGGAACTATGCGATCACTGATTAACAACTTGGTTATAGGTGTAAGTGATGGTTTTGAGAAAAAATTAGAACTTGTGGGTGTGGGTTATCGTGCTCAATCAAAAGGAAAAGTTTTAAATTTAAATTTAGGTTTCTCTCACCCAATTGATTATAACGTCCCCGAGGGTGTGAAAATTGAAACCCCTAGCCAAACAGAAGTGGTTGTGAGTGGTTTTGATAAACAAAAAGTAGGCCAAGTGGCTGCAGAAATTCGAGCTTTTAGACCACCTGAACCTTATAAAGGTAAAGGCGTGAAATATGCAGATGAAAGAATTGTGCGTAAAGAAGCTAAAAAGAAATAAATAAGTAAAAGCATGGATAAAACGAAATCAAGATTACGAAGAGCGCGCAAAACTCGCAGCAAAATTGCTGAGTTGAATGAGCATCGATTATGTGTACATCGTACCTCTAAACATATTTATGCTCAGGTGATTGCTCCAAGTGGCGATCAAACTTTGGTTGCGGCTTCATCTGTCGAGCCCGAAGTTCGTGGCGCTATTAAATATAGTGGCAATGTAGATGCTGCGAAAGCAGTTGGTGAAAAAATTGCACAGCGTGCAAAAGATAAAGGTATAGAGTCTGTTGCATTTGATCGATCTGGTTTTAGATATCATGGTCGGGTTAAAGCACTCGCTGAGGCTGCGCGCGAAGCAGGCCTTAAATTTTAACTAGAGATTTTAATTTAGAGAACGTAAAGAACTTATGGCTGCAAACGAACCAGCAAGAATATCAGACGGTCTTGAAGAGAGATTGGTTTCAGTTAACCGTGTGGCCAAAGTTGTTAAAGGTGGTCGCCAGTTTGGCTTTACTGCATTGACAGTAGTTGGCGATGGAAACGGCAAAATTGGTGTCGGATATGGTAAGGCGCGTGAAGTTCCACTAGCAATTCAAAAAGCGATGGAAAAAGCACGAAAAGAAATGGTCCAAGTACCAATTAATGAAGGGACCTTATATTACCCGGTAGTGGGTACGCATGGAGCAGCTAAAGTATTCATGCAGCCAGCATCTGTCGGTACGGGAATTATCGCAGGTGGTGCAATGCGAGCGGTGTTTGAAGTAGTAGGCGTTAAGAATGTTTTATCTAAATGTATCGGTTCAAGAAATCCTATTAATGTTGTTAAGGCAACAATTGATGCATTAAACACTATGCAATCACCCGACTATATTGCGGCTAAACGTGGCAAGACAGTAGAAGAAGTACTGTCATAGCGAATTTTGTAGATATGAGTAAACAATTAAAAGTTACGTTGGTGAAAAGTCTAAATGGTCGCTTGGCGGCACATAAGGCTTGCGCGCACGGGTTAGGTATTCGGCGTATTCACAACCCTGTTACAGTAATCGATACTCCAGAAAATCGAGGCATGATCAATAAGATTAGCTACATGCTTAAAGTAGAAGAAGCGTAAGACAATTTATGAATTTAAACTCACTAAAACCAGCTGAAGGAAGTCGTCCTAGTCGTAAACGAGTGGGCCGTGGAATGGGCTCTGGCTCTGGCAAAACCTGTGGTCGTGGTCATAAAGGTCAACGTTCGCGTTCTGGTGGATATCACAAAGTTGGTTTTGAAGGTGGTCAAATGCCTTTGCAAAGACGTTTGCCAAAAGTTGGTTTTCGTTCTCGTAAAGTTTCGTTGACTGCTGAGGTTCGATTACATGAACTTGAATTAGTGGATGATGAAGTAATTGATATGGATGCGCTTAAAGACGCAAAGTTAATCCCAGCTGTAACTAAAAAAGTTAAAGTCATTCAATCTGGCAAGATTGAAAAGGCAGTTAAAACAAAAGGTTTGCATTTTACTGCGGGCGCAAAAAAAGCAGTTGAAGCTGCTGGAGGGACAATAGAAGTATAATGTCTCGTGCTGCTGCTAATGTAGGTTCTCTTGCAGGCTTGGGTCAGGTATCTGAGCTACGTAAGCGTCTTTTATTCGTTTTATTTGCACTAATTGTTTATCGCATTGGTACGTTTATTCCTGTGCCAGGTATCGACCCAGGCGCGATGAGCAGATTTTTTGACCAGCAAAGTAGTACGATTTTGGGAATGTTCAATATGTTTTCGGGTGGAGCGTTGGAACGTTTGAGCATATTTGCCCTAGGAATCATGCCTTACATATCTGCATCTATCATCATGCAATTAATGAGTGCTGTATTGCCATCTCTTAAAGAATTAAAGAAAGAGGGCGAATCTGGACGTAGAAAAATTACCCAGTACACACGTTATGGAACATTATTTTTAGCTACTTTCCAAGCCATAGGTGTATCTGTTGCATTACAAAATCAGCAAATTGCACTATCACCTGGAATTGGTTTTATGTTTACCGCGACTATTTCTTTAGTAACCGGTGCAATCTTTTTAATGTGGTTAGGTGAGCAAATTACCGAATTCGGAATTGGCAATGGAATATCTATTATTATTTTTGCAGGCATAGTGGCGGGTCTTCCTTCTGCGATCGGTGGCACCTTGGATTTAGTTTCTCAAGGCGCAATGGGTGAAGGATTTGCACTATTTTTATTTCTCATGGCTATTTTAGTTACTGCATTCGTCATATTTGTTGAACGTGCACAAAGGCGTATTACCGTCAACTACGCCCGCAGACAACAAGGTAGAAAAATGTATGCAGCTCAGTCTTCGCATTTGCCTTTGAAGCTGAACATGTCAGGTGTAATTCCGCCTATTTTTGCATCGAGTATAATTTTATTTCCTGCGACTTTATTACAATGGACTAGTAGTGCCGAAGGTAACTTTTCGTTTTTAAACAGTATTGCTACTGCAATTTCGCCGGGACAACCTTTATATGTGATGTTATATGCACTAGCAATTGTATTTTTCTGTTTCTTTTATACAGCAATCGTTTTTGATTCACGTGAGACTGCAGATAATTTAAAGCGTTCAGGAGCCTTTATTCCAGGTATTCGTCCAGGTGATCAAACAGCAAATTATATTGATTCAGTTTTGACTCGCTTAACGGCTGTGGGTGCTGTCTACATTACACTAGTGTGTTTACTACCAGAATTTCTAATTTTAAAATTTGGTGTACCGTTTTATTTTGGCGGCACATCTTTATTGATTATCGTTGTAGTGGTGATGGATTTTATGGCGCAAGTGCAAGCACATTTAATGTCCCATCAGTATGAAGGCTTAATGAAGAAAGCAAATTTGAGAGGATCGGGACGTAATAGGGCTCGTTAATAAAGTAAAGAAATAGAGATAGAGTAATGAAAGTACGAGCATCCGTTAAAAAAATGTGTCGCAATTGCAAAGTGATTCGCCGAAATGGTGTTGTACGCGTGATTTGTAAAGATCCGCGTCACAAGCAGCGACAAGGTTAAACTAGAATTAGATTAAGGCTTATTTATAAATGGCACGTATAGCAGGCATTAATGTACCGGTGCACAAGCATACCGTAATTGCATTGACCTCCATTTATGGTATTGGTCGTGCTCTGTCGAACAAAATTTGTGAGTCGGCAAATGTAGCACCTGATGCAAAGATAAAAGATCTTAGCGAAGATGAAGTCGGTCGACTACGTACCGAAATTGCAAAATATAGAGTTGAAGGTGATTTGCGTAGAGAAATCACAGTAAATATTAAAAGATTAATGGACCTTGGCACCTACAGAGGTATCCGGCATCGCCGTGGATTACCGCTTCGTGGACAACGTACACGTACAAATGCACGTACACGTAAAGGTCCCCGTAGACCAATTAAGAGATAAAGTTTAAAGAATATTTGTTATGGCAAAAACACCAACACGTACACGAAAAAAAGTAAAACGCGTTGTAACGGATGGCGTTGCACATGTGCACGCTTCATTTAATAACACTATTGTGACAATTACTGATCGTCAAGGTAATGCACTTTCTTGGGCGACTTCGGGCGGTTCGGGTTTTCGCGGTTCACGTAAAAGTACGCCTTTTGCAGCACAAGTCGCAGCGGATCGTGCAGGGCAAGCAGCATTAGAATATGGGTTAAAAAATTTAGAAGTGCGTATTAAAGGTCCGGGACCTGGCCGCGAATCGGCAGTGCGTGCATTGCATGCGGTTGGCTATAAAATTACTAATATAAACGACATTACACCCATTCCACATAATGGTTGTCGTCCGCCAAAACGTCGTCGTGTTTAAAGGTTGAAATTATTATGGCACGTTACTTAGGACCAAAATGTAAATTAAGCCGTCGTGAAGGTACCGACCTCATGTTGAAAGGTCGCGCCCGACCGCTTGATAGTAAATGTAAGATTGACAAACAACCGGGTCAGCATGGTGATAAGCGTGGTCGACCCTCCAACTATGGTATGCAACTGCGTGAGAAACAAAAGTTGCGCCGTATTTATGGGGTTTTAGAGCGTCAGTTTAGGAACTATTATAAAAAAGCCTCACGCATAAAAGGTTCTACTGGTGAAAACTTGTTACAGTTGCTTGAATGTAGATTAGACAACGTTCTTTATCGTATGGGCTTTGGAGTAACCCGTGCAGAATGTCGTCAACTCATTAGTCATAAAGCAATTATGGTGAATGGAGGTATTGTGAATATTCCTTCTTTTCACGTTTCACCCAGTGATGTGGTTGAGGTAAGAGAAAAAGCCAAGAAGCAGTTAAGAATTCAGGACGCACTTAATACAGCGGAGCAGTTAGGTTTACCAGATTGGGTTGAGGTGGATATCAAGAAGATGCAAGGAACATTTAAATCTGTTCCAGAACGGGGAGATTTACCACCTGATATAAATGAATCACTCGTAGTTGAGTTGTATTCGAAGTAATCAGTAAGATTAAATTTGCCAATTATATATTTAGTTATAAAGAGGGTTATCAATGGTTGCAACAAGTGAATTATTAAAGCCTAGAGTTGTTGATGTTCAAGTAACTGATGAATGTCACGCCAAAGTTGTACTAGAGCCGCTTGAGCGTGGCTTTGGTCATACTCTTGGTAATGCATTACGTCGAATTCTGTTGTCATCAATTCAAGGTTGCGCAGTGGTTGAAGTTCAAATTGATGGCGTGTTGCACGAATACACTGCTATTGAGGGTGTACAAGAAGATGTCGTGGACATCTTATTGAATCTCAAAGGTGTTGCTGCAGTCATGCATAATAAAAATGAAGCGATGTTAACTTTGCATAAGACAGGTCCAGGTGTTGCCACTGCAGGGGATATCGAAACTGATCATGATGTAGAGATCATTAACAAAGACCATGTAATTGCGCATTTGACTGAGCAAGGTTCTTTAAGCATGACACTTAAGATTTCAAAAGGTCGTGGATATCAACCGGCAACGCAACGAAGAAATGAAGATGATCGTGCTATCGGTTCATTATTACTTGATGCAAGCTTTAGCCCGGTTCGCAAGGTTGCTTATTCAGTTGATAGTGCTCGTGTAGAGCAAAGAACAGACTTAGATAAACTCATCGTTGATTTAGAGACTAATGGTACGGTTGATCCAGAAGAAACTATTCGCAAGGCCGCGGGAATTTTACAGCAACAATTATCCGTATTTGTTGATTTGCAAGGCGATGAACAGGTTGAACAAGAGAAAACTGAAACAGAAATTGATCCGATTTTGGTTCGTCCTGTAGACGATTTAGAATTAACCGTGCGTTCTGCAAATTGTTTGAAAGCAGAAAATATTTACTATATCGGTGACCTAATTCAACGCACTGAAGTGGAGTTATTAAAAACACCTAATTTGGGTAAAAAATCACTTACTGAAATTAAAGATGTATTAGGGACGCACGGATTGTCTTTAGGCATGCGTCTAGAAAACTGGCCTCCGGCTAACTTGCGTGAAGAACGTAAAGTGATTATTTGATAAAGATAGGAAATTGTTGTGAGACATCGAAAATCAGGTCGACATTTAAATCGCAATAGCCCACATCGTAAAGCGATGATGAGCAACATGGCGACCTCGTTATTTTCACATGAAATAATACGAACTACTTTGCCAAAGGCAAAGGAGCTGCGACGCTATGCAGAGCCGCTGATTACTTTAGCGAAAGAAGATAGTGTCGATAAAAGACGTTTAGCCTTTTCACGCTTACGTGATAAAGCTGCGGTTGGAAAATTATTTTCTGAGCTTGGGCCACGTTATAAAGAGCGACCTGGTGGATATACACGAATACTTAAATGCGGATTTCGTCCGGGTGACAAAGCCCCTATGGCACTGGTTGAACTTGTAGATCGCCCCCTCGAAGAATAAAAAACTTTAATTAAATTGTATTAACAAGCCAGGTTAACCCTGGCTTTTTTGTGCTTATTTGATAGTAAAAACACAAAGTCAAAAAATGTGAATATTGTCACAAGTTAGTGTAAACAGCTGTGATCTTTAATAAATTTCAATCAGTTAACAAGCGTATTTAAAAATAACATCCAAAATACTTGCTGATTCAACTATTTTATATATGTAGAATTTGACAATAAATGTTTATGAGTTGGACATGAAATTCTTCACAAAATTTAAGATAGCAATAAATTTACTTTTAATCTTTTTATTGTTTTCTGCTAATGCGACATATGCAGCAACTATTATCGTATTAGATAGTGAGCCCGGTGATTTTGTTGGTGCAGGCCAATTAATAATACGTGATACCACGGATGGCACATTTACTACGATGCGCGCGAACTCAAGCCATGTGAATATTAGAATGAGTGGGACTGGGACTTTTTGGGGGCTAGATTTCGAAGCTATAGAAGGTCAAGAGCTAGTTCCTGGAACATATTTAAATGCTACTAGATATCCGTTTAATCCAACAAATGTAAATGGGCTTTCTGTAAGTGGTGATGGCCGTGGTTGTAATCAACTCTCAGGTCAATTTACCGTACTTGAAGCAGTTTATAATTCGTCTGATGGGTCTGTCCAAAGTTTTGCAGCAGACTTTGAGCAGCATTGTGAAAATGCTATACCAGCGTTATTTGGGCAAGTACGTTTTAATAGCAATGTGCCACTATCTATTAATGTAGATTATGACTTGTCAATAAGTAATCTTGCTAGTAAGGAAAACTATCTTGTCGGTGAAGATATTATTTATACCATTGATGTTTCTAATTTACATACTACAGTCGCGAGAGATGTAACTGTAACTGATAGTTTACCATCAGGCTTAAATTTTATTTCAGTAACACCAAGTATCGGTAACTGCACAGGTGGTATAAATATAACATGCAGTCTTGGGGACCTTAATCCAGGCGTAAGTGCAAGTATTAATTTAGTCACTAGAGCACAATCTACTGGTAATTTCTTTAATACGGTATCCGTATCTGCAAGTGGTATTAATTTAAATGATTCAAATGATAACTTCACAGAAGTAGTAACGGTTAATCCCCTTCCATTAACTGAAAATTTATATCCACTCACAGAAAGAAATCATTGGACTTATTTGCAAGATGGTGGGTTAAATTATACTGAAACGGTTACGGATGTAGGCGTTACATTTAATGGACAAACTACGGTAAGTGTACTTGACTCAGACGGAGATACGACTTACTACTCCAATGATCAGAATGGATTATTAGAACATGGATTCAAAGATAATAGTGGAGATATTGCAACACTGACACCACCTGTAAAAATTTTGAATGCTCAACCGCAAATTGGAGACATTATAAATAGTGGTGGAACAGCACAATTTAACTTATCGAGTCAGGGTTTAGGTACATTCGATTTTCTCTACACAGCAACCTCTGAAGTTCTTGGTGTTGAACAAGTATCTGTACCATTTGGCAGTCTTATTGCTGTCAAAGTACAACTTACTGCAATGATAAGTGGAAATGTTCAAGGAATCCCTTTTAATGAATCTAGTATTGACACTATATGGTTTGTTGAAGATGTTGGATATGTAAAGAACATAGTTAATGATCAAGATGATTTCTCAACAACAACTTTTGAACTCTTTAGTTTTGAAACTTTACCACCACCCCCTACGATTACATCGCCGACCGATGGCTCCACGTTTACGGGAAGCAGCGTGACCTTCATGTGGGATGCGATGGGCACGCCGGTGAGTGAATGGTGGATCAACTTAGGCAGCACCTTGGGTGGGCGCGACATTCATGTGAGTGGATCGTTGGGCAGTGCCACGAGTGTCACGATTAACAACATCCCTGTGGATGGCAGCACAGTGTATGCACGGTTATGGTATCGCAACGGTGGCGGTGCATGGCAATCACAAGACTTTACCTATACCGCATTTACCGGACCGCCTCCGCAACTTCCTACGATTACATCGCCGACCGATGGCTCCACGTTTACGGGAAGCAGCGTGACCTTCATGTGGGATGCGATGGGCACGCCGGTGAGTGAATGGTGGATCAACTTAGGCAGCACCTTGGGTGGGCGCGACATTCATGTGAGTGGATCGTTGGGCAGTGCCACGAGTGTCACGATTAACAACATCCCTGTGGATGGCAGCACAGTGTATGCACGGTTATGGTATCGCAACGGTGGCGGTTCATGGCAATCACAAGACTTTACCTATACCGCATTTACCGGACCGCCTCCGCAACTTCCTACGATTACATCGCCGACCGATGGCTCCACGTTTACGGGAAGCAGCGTGACCTTCATGTGGGATGCGATGGGCACGCCGGTGAGTGAATGGTGGATCAACTTAGGCAGCACCTTGGGTGGGCGCGACATTCATGTGAGTGGATCGTTGGGCAGTGCCACGAGTGTCACGATTAACAATATCCCTGTGGATGGCAGCACAGTGTATGCACGGTTATGGTATCGCAACGGTGGCGGTGCATGGCAATCACAAGACTTTACCTATACCGCATTTACCGGACCGCCTCCGCAACTTCCTACGATTACATCGCCGACCGATGGCTCCACGTTTACGGGAAGCAGCGTGACCTTCATGTGGGATGCGATGGGCGCGCCGGTGAGTGAATGGTGGATCAACTTAGGCAGCACCTTGGGTGGGCGCGACATTCATGTGAGTGGATCGTTGGGCAGTGCCACGAGTGTCACGATTAACAACATCCCTGTGGATGGCAGCACAGTGTATGCACGGTTATGGTATCGCAACGGTGGCGGTGCATGGCAATCACAAGACTTTACCTATACCGCATTTACCGGACCGCCTCCGCAACTTCCTACGATTACATCGCCGACCGATGGCTCCACGTTTACGGGAAGCAGCGTGACCTTCATGTGGGATGCGATGGGCACGCCGGTGAGTGAATGGTGGATCAACTTAGGCAGCACCTTGGGTGGGCGCGACATTCATGTGAGTGGATCGTTGGGCAGTGCCACGAGTGTCACGATTAACAACATCCCTGTGGATGGCAGCACAGTGTATGCACGGTTATGGTATCGCAACGGTGGCGGTGCATGGCAATCACAAGACTTTACCTATACCGCATTTACCGGACCGCCTCCGCAACTTCCTACGATTACATCGCCGACCGATGGCTCCACGTTTACGGGAAGCAGCGTGACCTTCATGTGGGATGCGATGGGCACGCCGGTGAGTGAATGGTGGATCAACTTAGGCAGCACCTTGGGTGGGCGCGACATTCATGTGAGTGGATCGTTGGGCAGTGCCACGAGTGTCACGATTAACAACATCCCTGTGGATGGCAGCACAGTGTATGCACGGTTATGGTATCGCAACGGTGGCGGTTCATGGCAATCACAAGACTTTACGTACACTGCTGCTACTATATTTGTTGGCGTTTATTCAATGAGTGGGACCAATGTAGATAGCGGTTGTCAAGATCCGTCAGATAATGGCGTGACAACTCTAGCAGGTAGTTTCTCGATACCGAGTCAATCCAGCAATGCATTTGTAGGGACTTTTGATGTAGAGACACTTGATGGAATTGTACTTTCGCAGACAGGAATAAGTATTACTGGCACATTTAATTCAAATTATACATCTGCAACTAACATTTCAGGTACCTATGTATTCGAGGCAAATGAAGGTGTAAATTTGTTAGCGAGAAACGAAGGGACATTTACGGCAAACTTAATCGGAAATCAATTCTCAATCAGTTACTCAGGTATGGATACAGTAGGCGATGTTTGTCAAAGTACTGGGGGATTATCAGGGCGTACTTAAGTTACATTGTTTTAATTTACATTAAAATATTTTCTAAATATTGTCCTGTGAATGAATGTTTAGTAGAGGAAATATCTTCTGGTGTTCCAGTAGCAACAACACTGCCTCCTCTATGTCCACCTTCTGGCCCAAGATCAATTATCCAATCTGCTGTTTTAATTACATCAAGATTGTGTTCAATCACAATTACTGTATTACCTTGGTCTCGTAGTCGATGGAGCACTTTTAAAAGTTGTTCTACATCATAAAAATGCAAGCCTGTTGTAGGTTCATCCAGTATATATAATGTGCTTCCTGTGCTACGTTTTGAAAGTTCACGAGAAAGTTTCACACGTTGGGCTTCACCACCAGATAAAGTAGTCGCACTTTGCCCAAGTGTAATGTAGGAAAGCCCCACGTCCATCAACGTATCTAATTTACGTTTTACCACTGGAATGGCATCGAAAAATTCCACTGCATCTTCAACAGTCATTTCCAGGACTTCATGTATATTTTTCTCTTTGAATAGAATCTCAAGCGTCTCGCGGTTATAACGTTTGCCATGACAAATATCACAAGGAACATAGATGTCTGGAAGAAAATGCATTTCAACTTTTATTACGCCATCACCTTGGCAGGCTTCACATCTTCCACCTTTAACATTAAAACTGAATCTTCCCGGAGAATAGCCGCGAGAACGCGATTCTTGTGTATTGGCAAATAATTCGCGAATGGGTGTGAATAAGCCTGTGTAAGTTGCAGGGTTTGAACGTGGTGTTCGTCCAATGGGGCTTTGATTAATATCTATAACTTTATCAATTTTATCTAAGCCTTTTATATCTTTGCATTCAGAAGGGAGCAGTCCCGAGCCATATATGTACCTCATGCAGAACTTATATAAAGTATCATTTATAAGAGTTGATTTTCCTGAGCCAGACACACCCGTGATTACCGTTAGTAGCCCTAAGGGGATTTCGACATTAATATTTTTTAGATTATTACCTGATGCTTTTACTATTTTAATGGCGTCGCTTTTTTGAAAAGGCAACCTCATCTCTGGGAGTGGTATCTTCCTGTTGCCTGAAAGATATTGCCCAGTAAGAGATGCTGAGTTACTTTCGATTTCATTAGGAGCGCCTTCTGCTACCACTTTTCCACCATGTACGCCTGCGCCTGGGCCAATATCTAAAACATGGTCTGCGCTACGAATCGCTTCCTCATCATGTTCAACAACAATTACAGTATTGCCTAATTCTTTCAAATAGTTGAGTGTATCAAGCAAGCGTTGGTTATCGCGTTGGTGTAAACCAATGGAGGGTTCATCAAGGATGTAAGTTACGCCAACCAAACCCGATCCAATTTGACTCGCAAGACGAATACGTTGCGCTTCTCCACCGGATAAGGTGTCAGCACTCCTGTCAAGGGTTAAATAGTCAAGGCCTACATTGACTAAGAATTTGAGTCGCTCGTTAATTTCATTTATAACTTTTTCACCCACTTTCGCAAGGTGACCCGGTAATTTCAGTTTTTGAAAAAAATTAAGAGCTTCTTCTGTAGACCACGAAGTTATCGTGGGTAAGTTAATCTTTTGAATAAATACGTTTCTTGCTTCAGTATTTAATCTCTCGCCATTACAAGTCTGACAAGTCTGGGTGGTTAAATATTTGCTTAGTTCTTCACGTACCGCACTGGATTCTGTTTCGTGAAAACGCCTATCCATATTTGGAATGATGCCTTCAAAAGTATGCCAGCGTTTATAGATTTTTCCATTTTCGTTAGTGTATTTAAATTGAATTTCCTCATCTTCACTACCATAAAGGAGAATATCCTGTATTTCTTCTTCTAAATCGTTAAAAGGTGCTTCGATGTCAAATTCGTAGTGATCAGCAAGTGATTGGATCATATTAAAATAATAGGCGTTGCGTCGATCCCAACCGCGTATCGCTCCACCCGCTAAGCTAATATCATCATTTACAACCACTAGTTCAGGGTCAAAAAATTCTTCAATGCCTAGACCATCGCAATCCTTACAAGCACCTACTGGATTATTAAAAGAGAATAAACGTGGTTCAAGTTCATTCAAGCTATAACCACATTTTGGACAAGCAAACTTCGCAGAAAAAACAAGTTCGGCCTCATCTGGATTATCCATTGAGGAAATGATTGCAATATCATCAGCTAGCTTTAATGCGGTTTCAAAGGACTCAGCTAATCGCGATTTTAAATTTTGCTTTATTTTGAATCGGTCAACGATTACTTCGATATTATGTTTGCGGCGTAAATCTAACTTTGGAGGTGCATCCAGCTCATAAATCTCTCCATCTATACGAGCACGAATGAATCCATCGGCTTGGAGTTTTGCAAGTAATTGAACATGCTCACCTTTGCGATTTTGAATGACCGGTGCAAGCAACATATATTTTTTATCTTCCTCAAAAGAAAGTACTTTATCCACCATTTGACTAATGGTTTGTGCATGAAGATCTATATGATGTGTTGGGCACCTTGGAGTGCCTGCTCTTGCGTATAAAAGTCTAAGGTAGTCGTATATCTCTGTAATGGTGCCTACAGTTGAGCGTGGGTTATGAGAAGTTGCTTTTTGTTCTATAGATATTGAAGGAGATAAACCATCAATGGAATCCACATCGGGTTTATCCATGCGAGCCAAAAATTGTCGTGCATAAGCGGATAAAGATTCAACGTAACGTCTTTGGCCTTCGGCAAATATTGTGTCGAATGCTAGAGATGATTTTCCTGAACCTGATAGTCCAGTAATTACAATTAATTTATCTCTGGGTAGATCGATATCGATATTTTGTAGATTATGAGTTCTTGCCCCACGGATACTAATTTTTTTCATTCCTTGGCTCGGTAAGTATCAAACCCACTAATATACTTGTATTTTAAGAGGAGAGTGAACTATTGATTGATATTCTTAGAGATATAGTAATTCATATTTCAGTAAATTAGCTTGTAAGATTCAACTAGATTCTTAAGAGATGCTTTGGAATATGGATGGTTAAAAAATACACATCTTTATATAGTCACCGTGTGTTTTTGGGTATAAGGACGTAAAATACAAACTTATAAATTTATACTTATATATAGGTGAATAGAGATGGCTAGAGGCGTGAATAAAGTTATATTGGTTGGAAATCTAGGGCAGGACCCTGAAATAAAATATATGCCTAGTGGGCAAGCGGTATGTAATATCAGTATTGCAACTACTGAATCTTGGAATGATAAAACGTCTGGGGAAAAAGTAGAAAAAACGGAGTGGCACCGTGTAGTTTTTTTTCGTCGTTTAGCTGAAATTGCGGGAGAGTATTTACGCAAAGGTTCACAGGTTTATGTAGAAGGACGTTTGCAAACAAGAAAATGGCAGGATCAAAGTGGAAACGACCGCTATACTACAGAAATTGTTGCAAATGAAATGCAAATGTTAGGCGGAAAAGGCTCAGGTGTTGCTTCAATGCCTGAATCAAACCCAACTTCGCAACCTGAACCTGTGGCAGCTGGATCATCTGATGATTTTGATGATGATATTCCATTTTAAAGTTATAGCCTTAGAAGTTAGTCATTAAAAACTTAGACTCATTCTTCGGATACAATTAACAGTTTATAAAACAGTCTAAATTATATTTGCTGTCTGGAAAGTAAGCGTCTTGCAACGGACCGCAAGTATCGCCCAGAATTTAAATCAAATTTCTTTTTAAATGCTGGTGGTAAACACCGGCAAAGAATAGATTCAATAGCGTAGGAAATACGTAAAGTACGCAATCCCTGGCGGTAAGCTTTGCGATCAGAAATGCTGTAGTGCTTTCCCATCAATTGAAAAGCTTGAATGGAAATCTTAACAGTTTCTTTTCTAGGTGCTCCACTGGATAGTCCCTGTGAATGTATTCGGTAAAATCCCATTACCTCATCGATAAAGCCATAATCACCATGTAATAGATTGCCTGTATGTAAAAGTATGTCACCAATAAGTGACTTCTTGAACCAATCCGGAGCAACATTCTCACGATTACGAAACACAACACTCAGTACTGGTGAAAAAACTCCATAGCGTAGTAAGTAATCGAGAGAATATTGCTCTCTACGTATTGGTGGGTACCCCATATCTGAACATATGATTTCGTCGTTTTCGTTTACTTGCCCAACTTTATGATAACAGCCTGATAAGTTCGGATGATTTTCAAGATAACTTATCTGTTTTTGTAGTTTTTGATCATTACTCCAAAAATCATCGCCATCACATAAAGCGATATACTTTCCACGACATGCTCTTAATGTCTCAATATAATTAAATTGCCAGTTGCCGATGCAACCCTCGCGATTCGGATCGTCACGTTTGCGTTCAAAAAGCCGAATGGTATCGGGATAGTTGCTCGCATACTTTTGACAAACTTCCCTTGTTCCATCATTTGAGTCGTCTTCACCTAAGCATATTTCAAAACTAAAGTTGGTTTTTTGACAAAGGATACTATCGAGACATTTACTGATGTAGTTGACATGATTATAAGTGATGACCCACACGCTCACTAAAGGTGGATCGTTCTTTAGATGAACATTCATTAATTATTTGAAAAGGGGGGCTTTTCGTGACAATGCGTTTAAAATACGTTTGGCAACGGGAATAGGGCCATGTGAACAACCTAAAAGAAGCATTTCTCTACACCTGCCGCGTAAAGTTACGCGTTCGTCTAGTCTTGAATAATAACGTTTAATAACGCGTATTGCGCGCTGTTTGTTTAGTTCTCCATTATTTTGTATAAATCGTTGATTAACTGGACGTCTGTCTTGTACTTCGGGTAAGCGTCGCCAATCATCGTAGTATGATAGGTATTGCTCAGGTTTAGAAGGAATCATAACTTTTAATCCATTATATTCGATATCTTTAAGAGGAAAAATATCTGTGTAACGATGATGTTGCATGGTATTTTCACGAGTAAAGTTATTAACGCAAAGTTCTTCAGGTTTGCAATTTTCACTTCTTGCCAGCAATTCAGCAGCATAGTCATTATAATAGTAATTTCTGAATTCTTTTTTTTCCTTACGGCTTAATGTTGGTTGTGAAGAATTTATCTTAAATCCGGTCGAGCAGTATGTCAGCATTTGGGACATTTCTCGTTCTTTAGAAATATCTTCAGGGGTATTTGGAAAAATTTTCATTGGAGCAATATCTATTCGCACTGGTAACCACCCTGGCGCCGCCATTACAAGCACTTGTAACGAGCCGAAGTATTCTGCCCATAATCGACCACTGTCCTCAGGATAAAAGAAAAGCAAGCGGCTATCATCTAATTTACAACGTTTGTGGAGAAGAGGGATAAGCTGATCAAAATCTTCTTTGGGGACACATATATCCATATCGTCATCCCATGGAATAGGCTTTCCATGTCTCATTGCACCAATTAACGTACCACCATCCAACCAATAAGAGAGATTATTTTCACGACAAACTTCGTCGACAATTGCTAATTGACCTAACAGCTGTTCTTGCATCTCCTCTAAGCCATCAATCGTGTAATACTCCAATCCATCTTTGTTGATTAATTTCATTATTTAAGTTTTTGGTTGGCCGAAATACTCTGATTGTTTTTCGCGATTGAAATTTCTATACAAGTAATCTAGATCTTGTGGCGTGTCAATTTCAAAGACATCAACAACTTCCGCAGCAATTGGCAACATTTTCTCAACTTCGTTATAAACAAAATTTGCATGTGGTGAAATTTGTAAATCTGAAAAATATGCAATTCCACACCATTCAAATTTATCAGGGGGACTTCTGCGGAAAGCTTCAATCATCTGTTGTTTTTTATTTAGCTCAACGAACACTGCTTCTTGTGTAAATGATTCAGAAATACCGATTAGATTTCGGTGTTTACTGCAACTTTCTACAAAATGGAGAAACGAGTCTGGCTCAACATACATATCTCCATCTATAGATAAATAAGGTTCTGTGAGATCACGTGTTGCTAAATATAGACTGTATGCATTTGTGCTATTTGCATAGTTAGGATTCCTTACGAAAGTAACGTCGGGGCGAAGTGCACGAACATAGTCAATGACTTGTTGTTCCTTAAAACCAACTACTATTCTGATATCAGGTACATTATTGAGAAGTTGCAACAAGTAGTAAATTAGACAGTGACCTTCAAGCTCTACCAAACATTTTGGTATATCTAGCCCTAACCTGTTACCTAATCCTGCAGCGGATATTACAGCATGTTTTATTTCCATTGCTTAAGGATTCCTTAATGTTGTTAATATGTTTAATAGACCATTTGGATGATAAGTTACAAAATCTGCCATTTTAATCAGAGTTTCAACCGGGTCATGAACTCCGCCATAAGCTATGCGTATGTCTGCTGCCTCAAATAGGGGAGTATCATTCATACCATCTCCTACAGCTACAATCTCGTCATATGAACTTTTTAATTCTTGAATGGCTTCGGACTTATTAATAATACGTGCAACACCCAGAAGTTTGTCATCCTCCCATTCTGCATCAGAGCTGAAAACTTTGCATTTCAATTTAGGTTTAAGATCATCAATCCAAACATTCAGGTTGCCCGTAACTACGTAACAGTCAGTTTGGTTAGCATGTAAAAATTCTAAAAGACATTGTTCTATGGGTACGCCGGATATAATACGACGTACTTTAGAAATAGGAACTTCCGATAACAACCTCACACGTAAGCGAAACGAGTTCTCAAAAGGCAACAATCCTTCCATTGTTGCTCGAGTCAAAGTGGAAATTTCTTCGAATAAGCCAATTTCTTTGGCTAGCATTGGAAGTATTTCCTCTGAAGTAAGTGTTCCATCCAGATCAAAACAAAATGCTCTTTTCATAAGAGATTTATCCTTCAGATATTGCTTTGGTGCAGACGAATAAAAAATGACGAGTGTTAGGCCACTTATTTAACCAGTCGGGGAATATGTCGTGAAGCTCAACTGTTTCAAATCCAGAATCTAATATTCGTTGCTTTTCGTCCTCGTAATAGCGGTACTCGGCGTAATAGTTAGTATCAAGTTCTTCAGAAAATCGATCAACAATGACATCTTCCTTTATTCCACAGTGGATGTGCGCAATAAAATGGCCTCCAGGTTTAGTCATATTGAAAATGTTTTGATACAAATCTTGAATAAAACTCCCTTCTAGACATTGAATTACACCGGTTGCAAGAACCAAGTCAAATTGTTTATATAAACGAAATCCTATGATATCGGCATTGATAAGTTCGAGTTTTTTTGACTGTTGAATATATTGTGAAAAATTCTGAAACTTTTCCACTGCAGTAATATGGCCTACTAATTCGACAAGTTTGTTTACAACTAATCCAGTGCCACTACCTAAATCGAGAACTGATAAATCAGGCTTAAGATACGGTCTTAGAAATTCGATTTCTAAATCTGAATAGTCACCTCGCTTATTGCGCGTTTGTTGTGGGTCTGTGATCCGATTTGCAAGATTTGCCCAGTATTCTTTTGATATGGTTTTTTCATTTGCTTTCATAATCATTAATCTTATGTCAGTTTATTATTTACCTTGAAGATTTATATAGGGTTATGAGATTTTATATTTATTTTATAAATACTTATAAAAATATATGCGAATAACAACATCATTGCATTTAATATTGCGACCGTATACACAACTCCTTCTACAGCAAAAAATTTAGCCGCAAAACTGTAGAAGATTAAGGCCAGTAGTGCAAAAGCTATTTGGATAACAGCTAATTTTATTGTTTTCATTTCGGCACGAAGTTTTAATAATAGTTGTTGTGTTATACCATAAAATCCACCTGCCATGATTAGCCATGGGAATATCCAGCTATACGAGCGAAAATGCTCTCCCATTAGTAATTTAGCCAAAAAGGGGTGTGCAAAAAAAGCAATTATAACAACAAGTAAAACAGTAGCTAATGTTAATGTACTCAACCGGAACGTGCTCACCATAGCTTCGTCAATAGATTCAATAGTTTTTTCATAAACAATTGGAGCTAAAAATGTTAGTAGAATTCCACTTATGATTAGCATCGGAATAAATGCTAATTGATGATAGGCCCCATAGATACCTACATCAGCAATATCGCAAAACCATCCTAATACCCATAGAGGCGACATCAAAAAAATCCAGACACCAAAACCTACTATTAGCAAAGGTATAGCATAATTAATAAAAGACTTGCTTAATTGTTTTTGCTTCTCAAAATTTTTATTTTCTTGATTATTGCGTAGAAGCTGAAAGCGTACATATAAAATGTGAAAGCAGGCGATAATACCAGCACCTAACAAAAACCCACTCATTGCGAATTCCGCTGATGCGGATCCAAAATAAATAAAAAAAGCAGCTATACTAAATCGTGTTAGTTCAAAAGAAACACGAAATATTGCGCTGACTTGACGTCGTCTTGCGCCTTCTACTAATCTGACTCCAACACCTGAAATGAGCAGTACTATAGAAAAGCCAAATGTTAGCAAATATAAGGGATCTATTACTGGCCAATTTATGTAGCTGACCATTATCGCACCTATTGCACAAATTATTGCGCTACCTACCCAGAAACGAAATATAATTTTTCGTAAATCACTTAGCCTATCTTCTGCACGATAAATCGAATAGAAACGCATCGATGCACCTCCGACTGCATGCCCTACGACTTGGTCGAAAACTCCGGCAAGACTTATCATCAATGCAAGCCGTCCATATTCAACATGTGAGAGAAAGGTTGTGAGGAAGCGTGTTCCAGCTAAAACTACACTTATTGAAAAAATCGTACCGAATGCAACCCATAACATCTCACTGTTCATCCGCTTAGCAACTAGCATAATATTTTTTATATAACAAATTCTTAGAATAGGCACATAATTGAATACGTATAGTTTTCAACTATTTCGAAACACAATTTACATTGATTCGAGATTAAGCTTATATGGGCTGTTTTGTGGAATATAAATAAAGAATATAGAAACCGGAAATTGTAACATTACTGTGTCATTCATGAAAATCGCATAAACACCTAAATTATAAATTGATTCACACAGTAGCGTGCATAGATAAAGTTAAATTAAAGTTTATATACAACGCGGTTCCACTAATAAGGGCTAAATATATTCTAGAAAATATTCATTTGGTTCATGTGCAGATTTGGGGCCATCCCACTCATTAATAATTTAATTTAGAAGATATATAACCCAAACTAATTAAACATTCAGGTTTAATATTCTTTGTACAGTCTAGTACTGGATTTACATGACTGATAAAAATTATTTTGCTATAATATTTTGAATCGGTTGGAGATATTTAAGCATTTGCTTAGGTATGTCATCTATGCGAAATGTGTTCGTAAAGCTAGACGTTCATTTTTAAACAGCTTGAGAAAATATTTTACAACAATATTCTGAAAAGAATTTAGTTTTAAAATAGCAAGTGCGTAATTAAGGTTGTTACACACTTTAAAGTAAATTAAGTGTCTTCGGGGACATCGTTTAAATAAATTCAACAAAATCGAGTGGCAATGAATGTGCTTCGTTGTCCTTGCGCGTCATTGTATTTTTTAACAAGGAATGTGTTAGAGCTTTATTAAATAGGCATGAGTAAATTTAGTAATCCAGTATATAGAAATATACAGATATTAATGTAGCCACATGACCGACAGTACTACTACTGATTTTTTTATTCCTAAGGTTCTTTGGGTTTTGTATTTCTGTTTTGCAACTTGTATTGCTCTTATCTTTCAGAAACTTGTATTACCTATGGTCCCATCATTGCATGCGGGAAGTGGTCTGCTAACTAACGATGCAATATATTTTCATACAATAGCAATAAATTTAGCTGACCAAATTCGAGATGACGGTTGGTCTAATTGGTCACTGTGGCCAGCTCAAGGATGCGGGGCGAATGTTGCAGACTTGTCAATATTATATGTTTTTTTTGAACCTGACCCATCATTAGCTATTCCTATAAATGCTATATTGCACGCAAGTAGTGGTGTACTAATCTACTTAATTGCACATGCAATTTTTCCAGGACGTGTTGGCAAATATGCTGGAATCTTTAGTTCAGTCCTTTTTATTGTGTTTCCTTCTAGTCTGAATTGGTATGCGCAGCTTCACAAAGATGGCTACGCAATTTTAGGTATTTTAATTGTACTTTATTCATGGGTGCAGTGGACAGCACAAGAATTTAGTGTATCTAGGATTATTTTATTTCTAATTGGGAACATCGCAGGATGTATTTTAATTTTATCTGTTCGCCCTTATGCATTAGATGTGTTGTTTCTTGCTGTGGCTATATTACTCTTAATTTGTTTTTTTAATATTATTTTAAATAAAAACAATATATGGATTAAATTTATAGGAGGTATATTCGCACTATTATTTATTGGGTTGTTTGTATTGTCAGTTCATACGCATAAATTAGGCAATAATATAAATTCCTTTATTTTATCTACTGGCTATAGTTTTAGTAGCGATAACTCTAGTGACGCTAGTTCTAGTAGTGATAGTTCTAGTGGTAATAGTTCTAGTAGCGAAAATTCTAGTAGCGATGATCAAGTAACGAATAATTGTCCAATCCAAAATGGGTGGCAATGGCAATCAGAAGATCTGGTTCCGGAAAAAATAGATAATTTTGCTTATACAGCAGCAAAGGTGAGACTAATATCTATTTGTACAACTTATGAATCCAACTCCATTTACGATAAGCATAAAGCTCCAGATAATATTTTAAGTCTAGTTGGATACCTGCCAAGAGCAATTCAAATCGGATTATTTGCGCCATTTCCTAATACTTGGTTAAAAGAGATATCAATAACTAAAATAATTGGTTGGATTGAAATATTTGCATGGTATTTATTAGTTCCCGGAATAATTTATTTATTGTGTCAACGTCAGACTCAACAGATTTGGCTAGTATTAAGTTTTGCATTAGTTTTTTTGCTTGTGTATAGCTACGTTACTCCAAATCTAGGATCACTGCATCGAATTCGATATCCATTCATAATGCTATTGATGTTACTAGGTGCTTTAGGTTGGTGTCATTTAATTTTAAAACATTTTTACAGAGAGAACTTCAAGAAAAATATAAAGCAATTCTATCTTGATAATACAGGTGTATCTGCACCGGGACGTGCAAAAATTCTTTATGCGGGTTTTTCAGTAGTTGGGTTCACTGCATTTTCTTTTTTATTGCTCTTTTATCGCGATGTTTTGATGGGCCAAAAATTTGGAGTTGGAACTGAACTTGATGCATTCTTTTTGGCCATGTTGTTACCTATGTTTATTGTAAATGTTTTTAGTATCCCTTTAGGTTCTGCTCTTATCCCGGTTTACCATAAGTTAAATACATCCTCTCAAAGAGATGCAGAATCGATGCTTTCAACATTGCTGTTCTATTCACTGTCTGGGCTAATATTAATTGGTGGCATGTTGCTCATTTTAGGAGAGACGATATATCCGAGTATAGTGAGCGATTTAGAAGAAGTTACAATTAGGAGAACATTAGATTTACTGCCTATCGCAGTACTAATTCTAGTTTTAAGTATTGTAGTTATATTAGGTAATGCTGTACTCAATGCGAGACAAATTTACAGTTGGCCTGCAATTTTTCAAATTGTTGTTCCAGTTTGTGCAATCATATCTTTACTCGCATTTGGCAAGGAATTTAATGCAACTAGCGTTGCTGCAGGAATGCTTATTGGACAAATTATTAACTTAATTTTAGTAGTCTACTTGTTATATAAAGATAATTTTAGATTAAAACTCAGTTTTCCAAATAAATTTCGAGGTGAAAATTATAACTCATTGTGGCAACTTTATGGTGCACTTGCTGTAGCTGCGTTATTTGTAAGTGCAGCTGCGGTGATTGATAATATTATGGCTTCTAGCCTTGGAGAAGGCAGTATAGGGGTTTATTCATTAGGAAATAAGGTAATAATATTTGTAACCGGTGTTATTGGCGCTGGTGTTACTTCAGTTGTATTACCACGATTTTCCGCTTTATTGTCACAAGGAAATATTGAGGGTTGTAGACGAGATCTTGCTTTTTTTATTTACATAGGAACGGCTATAACTATTCCAGCTGGATTAATATTGTTCGGATTATGTGATGATGTTGTACGTTTAATTTTTAAAGGCGAAATGATGACTATAGAAGATGCTGACGAAATTGGGCGTGTTGCTATATTTGGGGTTATACAACTTCCATTCTTTGTTTCACATGCCTTGCTAATTAAGTTTGCTAATGCGAAACAAAAGGGAAGAATAGTTGTAATTACAGCCGCATTTGGTCTTTTGTTAAATATTGTATTAAATATTTTCTTAATGCGTGAAATTGGTGTAGCAGGTCTTGCGCTTGCAACAACGTTGTCTATGTTAGTGACCAGTTTTATCCTTTTAGCTATTATTATGAGACTCGGTTATCTCAGACCTCTCGAAATCGTATTAATCTCACTTTCGTGGGGGCTTTATTTAACTACTATATTATGTATATATTTTCGAAGTTATGCTGGAGTCGTAGTTTCTATTATTGCAATGATAATATTATTATGGGAAATTTGGATGATAAATCGAGAAAATGCTTCAAAAAGTGGGCCTAGGTTTTACTGGTTAAAAAACAGCTTTAGTTCTTAAGTTAAAAACAATGGTATTTAATATACCCTACATACATTAAGATAAAATCTTATAACAGTTTACTCAAATTTATTGTTTTATATTAAAAACGAAATTTAAATTTAACTAATTACAAAGATAAATTGAAACATTGCTAGACACATGAAGATTGCAATAGTTGTATCTAGCCCAATGACAATCAAAGCATTCTTGCATGATCTAATCATACGTCTGTCCGAGATCTCTGAAGTTACTGTTGTAGCAAATATTTCAAATCCTAAAGATCTAGTAGTGCTTGAAAATAGTGCAAAAATTGTTAGTGTCAAAATTGTCCGTAAGATTGCACTTTTTACAGATGTGAAAGCACTGTTAACATTATTGAGTTTATTCAGGAGAAATAAGTATGATCTAGTTTATTCAGTTACTCCAAAAGCAGGGTTACTAGCAATGACTGCTAGTTTTTTAGCTCGGATTAATTGCAGAATTCATATATTTACCGGACAAGTTTGGGTAATGAAGCGTGGAGTAAGGCGATTATTTTTAAAAATTGTGGATAAACTAATTGTAAGATTAGCTACCAACGTATTAGCAGATAGTATCAGCCAAAGTAAATTCTTAATTAACGAAAATGTAGTTAATTCAAATAAGATTGCAGTATTGGCTAATGGTTCAATTAGTGGGGTTAACTTAAAACGATTTTGTAAGGACGAAAATATTAGAAATGAAGTTCGCGAGCAATTAAATATTGATAAAAATGAGTTAGTATTTTTATTTCTTGGTAGGCTTGATCCTGATAAGGGGATACTTGATTTAGTAGATGCATTTAGTCTGATCTATAATCGATATAAATTTGTCAGGCTTGTTATTGTTGGGCCTGATGAAGCAGGAATATGCAGTCAAATTGATTCGAAAATTCCGTCTAAAACTAATAATATAATTTTCGTAGATTTTACAAATCGACCAGAGTCGTACATGAATGCGGCTGATGTTATTTGTCTCCCCAGTTATAGAGAAGGTTTTGGTAGTGTTGTGATTGAAGCAGCTGCAATAGGTATACCTGCAATAGGTAGCAATATTTACGGTATAAGAGATGCAATAGAAGATGGAGTAACTGGCATTTTATATCCTCCTCGAGATAAAAAGGCACTATATTCAGCAATGCAAAAACTTATTTTAGAACCGGAGACAAGAATACGATTTGGTGTTGCAGCACAAAAACGTGCCAAGCGTTTATTTTCACAGAATCTTGTAACTTCATCTTATATAGACTATTTCAAACAAGCAGTAGATAGTTGTATTTCTCGATGAAACGAATATTCGACATAATTATTACTGTTATACTTTTTGTATTGCTAAGCTTTATATTCATTGTCATTGCTTTTCTGATACTCATTACTCTCGGCAAACCCATATTGTTTACTCAAATGCGTCCAGGTCTTAATGGCGAGCTTTTCAAGATTTATAAATTTCGAACCATGAAAATAAAATATGACAAAAATGGAATGCCATTGCATGATAGTCAAAGACTTACACGATTTGGTGCTTGGTTAAGACGCACCAGCTTGGATGAATTACCAACTTTATGGAATGTTCTGTGTGGTCATATGAGTTTAGTAGGGCCAAGACCTTTGCTAATTGAGTATCTTTCTTTATATTCGCCTGAACAAAAGCGAAGGCATAACGTTAAGCCAGGAATAACAGGCTGGGCGCAAGTTAATGGTAGAAATGCAGTCAGCTGGGAAGAGAAATTCAAACTAGATGTATGGTATGTGGAAAACCATAATTTTTGTTTGGACCTTAAGATTTTATTTTTAACTATAATTGCTGTGTTTAAATCTACGGGAATAACCCAAGAAGGGCATGTAACAACAGAAAAGTTTCGAGGTTCAAATTGAAACCCAAGTTATTAATTGTTGGAGCAGGAGGGCATGGGTCTGTAGTTGCTGATGCTGCTATTGAACAGAACATATGGTCTGAAATTGCTTTTTTAGATGATAATGTAAATGAGCCTAGCATAGTGAATGACATACCTGTTTTAGGGGTAATTGCTGATATACATAAGTATTCTGGTCAATTTGGAGATTTGGCAATAGCTATTGGCGATAATATTCTTAGGATGAAACTAATAGAAGAATTTATAAATAGTGACTTTTGTTTACCGGTCATTTCTCACCCAAAGGCAATTGTTAGTAAAAATTCAGAAATTGGGCCAGGCACATTTTTAGCAGCGAACGCTGTAATCAATGCAGGGTCCACGTTGGGTAAAGGTTGCATAATAAACACTGCTGCAACTGTTGATCATGACAATATTTTGTCAGATGGTGTGCATGTATCTCCAGGTGCTCACCTTGGCGGAAATGTGGTAGTCGGGAAGTGTAGCTGGATTGGAATTGGCGCGAGTATTAGGGAACAAGTTTCCATAGGCGAGAATGTAATCATTGGTGCAGGTGCAGCAGTCGTGGAGAACGTAGGTAATTCTTTGCAAATGCTGGGTGTACCAGCCCGCCCAAATGAGAAGTAAAGATGTCGCCTATAGTTAAAAATGATTCTCTTGCGATTGAGGGAGGTGATTGTGAAGTTAGTCGTTCATTCCCTGCTTGGCCACAATATTCGAGTGAAGAAATTAAGGCTGTTACAGATGTACTAGTATCCGGAAAAGTTAATTATTGGACAGGTAATGTAGGTAAAACTTTTGAAAATGAGTTTGCAAACTATTTTGGATTAAAACATGCCGTTGCATTATCAAATGGTAGTGTTGCACTTGAAGTTGCTTTGAAAGCTCTAAAAATTGGTGAAGGTGATGAAGTGATAGTTACGCCACGCACATTCATTGCTTCGGCTAGTAGTATATCTATTTGTGGGGCAACCCCGGTTTTTGTAGATGTTGATAGAGAAAGTCAAAACATAACTGCAGAAACAATCCAAACTGCAATCACTAGTAATACAAAAGCTATTTTATTAGTGCATTTAGCAGGCTGGCCTTGTGAAATGGATACAATAATTGATATAGCTCACCGTCATAATCTAAAAGTAATAGAAGATTGTGCCCAGGCGCATGGTGCAAAATATAATACTCAATATGTTGGCACATTTGGTAACGTGGCTACATTTTCATTTTGTCAAGACAAAATAATATCTACAGGTGGGGAAGGTGGAATGTTATTAACGAATGACGAGTCTATATGGAGTTTTGCATGGAGCTATAAAGATCATGGAAAGAATGTAGATTGCCTGAATCATTCTAATGGATTTAATAATAATTTGTTTAGGTGGGTACATGATTCAATTGGGTCTAATTATAGAATGACTGAAATTCAGGCAGCTATTGGATTAGAGCAGTTGCATAAACTTAATGATTGGGTGCTTCAGCGTCAAAAAAATGCTGAACAGTTAACTAGTTATTTTAAAAATATACCTGCATTAAGAGTGACAATACCAAATAAAAATATTGATCATGCGTATTATAAATATTATGTATTTGTTAGAAATAAACTACTAAAACCAGGATGGACAAGAGATAAAATTGTCCAGGCAATTAATAAAGAAGGAGTGCCTTGTTTCACAGGCAGCTGTAGTGAGGTATATAAAGAAAAAGCTTTTGTTGATGCAAAAATATTTCCCAGCAAAGACTTTAAAATTGCAAAAGAGTTAGGAGAGACAAGTCTAATGTTTAATGTCCATCCTATGCTAAATACTCAAGATATTGAGAGTATTTATCATGCAGTAAAGAAAGTATTCAACCATGCCTCTATTTAGAAATTTTAATTTTATCTTTTAATTATGTCGCTTATTCATAATCGCTGGTTGGCACTTATCCATGACATTATTTGGATTCCGCTAGCCTTATTAATTGCATTTTGGGTTAGATTCAATTTAGGAATGATTCCATCGGAATTTTGGCCTGGCATTTATCAAATTATTATTGTTTCTCTCGTCGTGCAAACTGCGAGTTATTGGTATTTTGGTTTATATAGGGGTATTTGGAGATTTGCATCGGTTCCTGATATTTTTCGAATATTAAAAGCAGTCATAATTGGCGTTAGTTTGTCACTTTTAGGGGTATTTTTATTTTCAAGATTAAGTAATTTTCCTCGGTCAATTTTAGTTTTATATCCGCTTTTTTTATTTTTAGGATTAAGTGCGTCGCGTCTTTTATATAGATGGTATAAAGACAGGGATTTTTATTTTGAGAGCGGTGAAAAAAAACATGTCTTGATCGTAGGTGCAGGTCAAGCGGGTGAAATGCTTGTAAGAAGTATGTTGCGAGAAAATAAGCTTGTTCCTGTAGGGTTTGTAGATGATGATGTTGGAAAAATAGGACGAGATATCCATGGTGTCAGGGTAAAAGACAAAATAGATTCATTAGAGAAAGTAATAAAAAAAATAGATGTGGATTTGGTTATTATCAGCATCAGAAATATTTCTGCGAAACCTTTAAAAAATATTTTACGTGTTTGCAATGATAATAAAATTGATTGTCAAATTATTCCGTCACTTATTGAAATCAGTAGTGATAGTGTGGATCTCTCATTACTCAGACGAGTTAAAATTGAAGATTTATTAGGTAGAGAATCTGTAAAATTAGATAACCAATTGATTAGAAAGTTTATTAAAGATAAATGTATTTTGGTTACGGGAGCAGGTGGCTCTATAGGCTCTGAGTTAAGCAAACAAGTGCTTACATATGCTCCAAACAAACTTATCTTACTTGAGCAAAGTGAATTTAACTTGTACACGATAAAAAAGAAATTATTCGACCGTGAAGATCTTGGAGAATCAGATGTAATTTCAGTGCTTTGTGATATCAGAGATGATAAAGCTTTAAATGAAGTGTTTAATAAATACAAACCTCATGTAGTACTTCATGCAGCTGCTTATAAACATGTGCCGATCATTGAGGAAAATATATTTGAAGGCGTAAAAACTAATATATTTGGAACTAAAAAATTAGCCGAAATAGCTGCTAAAAATAATGTCGATAAGTTTGTGATGGTGTCAACAGATAAAGCGGTTAATCCAAGTAGTATGATGGGCGCTACTAAACGTGCAGCTGAGATATTTTGTCAAGCATTAAGCAATCAAAATAATACAAAATTTATCACTACCAGATTTGGTAATGTTTTAGATTCGACAGGATCTGTGGTGCCACTATTTCGTGAGCAAATAAATAATGGAGGGCCGGTTACGGTAACTCATAAAGATATGTCCCGATATTTTATGAGTATTCCTGAAGCGGCTAGTTTGATATTGCAAGCAGCTTCTATGGGAGAGGGTGGTGAAATATTTGTGTTAGATATGGGCAATCCGGTAAAGATATATGATTTAGCAAGACAAATGATCCGATTATCAGGCTACGACCCTGATCATGATATTAAAATTGAAATTATTGGATTGCGTCCAGGCGAGAAACTATATGAGGAGCTATTCCATGAGTCAGAGGACTATATTGGGACTGAGCACCCAAAAATATTATTGGCAGCATCTAGGAAAGTAGACTGGGATATTTTTTCGATACAGCTTGAAAATATTTTAAGTGCCTGTGAAAAACGAGATGCCGATAATCTAATTGAGACTATGAAATCAATAATTCCAGAATATACTAAAGACTATTCAGAATCTTCTGATAAGATTGCGAAACCAAGTGAGGCGCCTATTATTCACTAAATTTATAGGGTATTTGTGGTCAATCTTTGAATAGTTGAAATGAAAAAAGTTTTTGTAAAGACACAAGGATGTCAGATGAATGAGTATGATTCAGATAAAATGCTGGATGTACTTAGTCATGAGTGTGGGATGCAAGTTACTCAAGATGCTTCCGAAGCTGATTTATTACTTTTAAATACATGTTCTATTAGGGAAAAAGCACAAGAGAAAGTGTTTTCTCAGTTAGGGCAGTGGCGGCCGCTTAAAGAAAAAAACCCAAACCTAATGATTGGGGTTGGTGGTTGTGTTGCAAGTCAAGAAGGAGATGCGTTATCAAAGAGAGCAAAGCAAGTAGATTTTGTATTTGGCCCTCAAACGATTCACAGATTACCAGAACTATTATCTAAAGCTCGATCGACTAAAAAAGCAGTTGTTGATATTTCTTTTCCAGAAATAGAGAAGTTTGATTGTTTACCTGATCCTAGGGCAGATGGTCCAAAAGCATATGTTTCCATCATGGAAGGTTGTAGCAAGTATTGTACGTATTGTGTCGTACCTTACACGAGAGGAGAAGAGTTTAGTCGACCATTGCTAGATGTTATGCGGGAGGTAAATTCACTTGCTAAACAGGGGGTACGTGAAATTACATTGCTTGGTCAAAATGTGAATGGATATCGCGGTTTAGATGAGAATGGTGAAGTAGTAGATTTTTCTTTACTTGTTTATTTTGTTAGTCAAGTAAATGGGTTAAAAAGAATTCGTTATACAAGTTCACATCCGATAGAGTTTTCTGAAAATCTTGTTAATGCTTATGCAGAGATACCTGAGTTAGTGAATCATGTGCATTTGCCTGTGCAAAGTGGGTCAGATCGTGTGCTAGCCTCAATGAAACGAGGGCATACCGCTATAGAATTTAAATCAATAATAAAAAAATTACGTGAACACCGGCCTGACATAAGTATAACTTCTGATTTTATTGTTGGATTTCCAGGGGAAACCGATGAAGATTTTGAAGATACTTTGAAATTTGTTGAAAATATAGGGTTCGACCAGTCATATAGCTTTGTTTATAGCCGTCGACCAGGAACACCTGCTGCTGCTCTAGACGACGATGTTAAACCTGAAGTAAAAAAACAACGTTTACGACGATTACAACGACTTATAAATAAATTGTCTGCAGAATATTCAAAAGCGATGCTAGGTACGGAACAAATTGTATTAGTAGAGGGATTGTCAAAAAAATCAGATCAAGAATATTCTGGCCGTACAGAAAACAATCGGGTTGTTAACTTTTCAACAACAGAAAATGTAATTGGAAAATTTGTTAATCTTTTTATATCTGATGTATATGCAAATTCTTTGCGAGGTAAATATCTTGAAACCTTGTACTAGAGGGTTTTAAAGTTTGTCTTCAGAAGATTATTCCATAGATGTCGTGCTTGAACCTGCCGATAATCCA
The DNA here is from genome assembly GCA_965243395.1 of Gammaproteobacteria bacterium. GTDB lineage: Bacteria > Pseudomonadota > Gammaproteobacteria > UBA4575 > UBA4575 > JABDMD01. The sequence continues at coordinate 1,242,684 of CBDEUS010000002.1, forward strand.
AGACTTGCGAATTTGTGTGGACCTCTAAATGAGCATCTTAGCCAAATGGAAAAAAGGCTCGGTATTGAAATAAATAACCGTGGCAATACTTTTTCAATTCGGGGTGATGCAAAAACTGTAAATACGGCTGCTGAAGTCTTAAAAGAGTTATATGACTCAACGAAGGAAAATACTTTATCTTCATCTGATATACATCTTTATCTTCAAGAGTCTGAATTAGCACAGACCGCTGAACAGAATCAGGTAACAAATCGCTCAACTATCCACACAAGACGCTCGATAATTAAAGCGAGAGGAAATAATCAAGAAAAATATATCAAGGCGATTGAAGAGTGTGATCTAGTATTTGGCGTTGGGCCAGCGGGTACGGGTAAGACTTATTTGGCAGTAGCATCTGCAGTTGAGGCGCTTGAACGAGATAATATACGCAAGCTCGTTTTGGTTAGACCCGCGGTTGAAGCAGGAGAAAGGCTAGGATTTCTTCCTGGAGATTTAGCACAAAAAATTGATCCGTATCTCAGGCCTATGTATGACGCGTTGTATGAAATGATGGGCTTTGAGAAAGTGAATAAATTAATTGATAGAAACATAATAGAAATTGCTCCGCTAGCATATATGCGTGGACGCACATTGAATGATGCCTTTATTATTCTAGATGAAGCCCAAAATACTACGGTTGAACAGATGAAGATGTTTCTTACACGTATAGGCTTTGGTTCAAAAGCTATTGTTACTGGAGATATCACTCAAATCGATTTGCCGAATGCAAAAGAGTCTGGTCTAAAGCATGTAATACGTATTTTGCAAAATACTAAAGGTATTTCTTTTTGTAACTTTGAGTCTAAAGATGTAGTGAGACATCCTCTCGTTAAAAAGATTATCCAGGCTTATGCTAAAAATTCAAAAGAATAAATAATAAAGTTTCAATGAGCATTAATTTGGATGTGCAAATTGCTTCTAAAAATTTAGATATTCCTAAAGCAGCCGAGTTTAAGATCTGGGCTGACTCGGTGCCCATTGATTATGAAACAAGTTTATGTTTGAGAATAGTTGATGAACAGGAAGCTAAAACACTAAATAAAAAATATAGAAAGATTGAAAAAGCTACGAATGTGCTTTCATTCCCAGCAGGACTTCCTTCTGGTTTAAAAATTGATTTTCTTGGAGATATAGTAATTTGTGCGCCAATAGTAACTCTTGAGGCACAGGAATATAATAAAGATTTAAAGAATCATTGGGCACATTTACTTATTCATGGGATATTGCATTTACAAGGGTATGATCATGAGCAAAATGTCGATGCTGAAAAAATGGAGTCGTTAGAGATTAAAATTCTCAGTAGTTTAGGTATTTCTAACCCGTATGAATCAATTTGAATATAAGAACTAAATAATAATGAGTACAGATACAGATAATAGTTCTACAAGTTTAGGTTTAATTGCATCCATAAAGCTGTTTTTGAATGGTGTTCCTCAAAATCGAGAACAAATTATTAAGCTACTACGTAATGCCGAAAAAAATAATATTTTAAGTAGAGACATCCTTGAAATGATTGAGGGTGCATTTCAAGTTTCAAATATACAAGTAAAAAATATCATGATTCCTCGTTCTCACATGGTAGTAGTTCGAGAGGGTTCCACTTTGCAAGATATGTTACCGCTAATCATTGATTCAGCTCACTCCAGATTTCCTGTAATCGGTGATAGTCGTGATGAAGTGCTTGGAATATTACTAGCAAAAGATTTATTACGTTTTTTTATCGAAGGCAAACAAGAAGAGTTTAATTTAGCTGATGTGCTGCGCCCCACTGTTGTAGTGCCAGAATCTAAGCGCGTCAACACATTGTTAAATGAATTTAAAGATGGCAGAAATCACATGGCCATTGTGGTCGATGAGTACAGCAGTGTGTCAGGTTTAGTTACTATTGAAGATGTGTTAGAGCAAATTGTTGGAGAAATTACCGACGAACATGATATTGAGGAAGACCGTTATATTTTTGAACACTCTAAAGGTCATTTTGGCGTGAAGGCATTAACTCCGATTGAGGATTTCAATGAATTTTTCTCAACAGAATATAGCGATACTGATTTTGAAACATTTGGAGGTTTAGTGCTGAGTAAATTTGGACACTTACCGAAAAAAGGTGAAAAAATAGAATTCGATAGTTTTAAAATAGAAGTGTTACGTGCCGATCGGAGAAGATTGCATCTTTTAAATGTATCCCAACATAGCTAATTAAGGAATCTTTTTAGCTCATTATTAATTAGCTGATAGTCTAACAACAATACATGCCATTGTTATTTAAAATAATTCTGCTTGCTATTTCAGGCGCAGCACTCGTTTTAGCTTATGCGCCATTTTCTTATTGGTGGCTAACGTTTATTTGTCCAATTTTTCTATACTTGGCTACTATAAAATTACCAGTGCGCACTGCATTTCTGTGTGGATTTATATTTGGCTTATTCTTTTTTGGATTTGGTGTTCCCTGGACATTTAATAGCATACATGAGTTTGGTGGTGCGCCATTATTGTTGAGCGCAATTCTTGCAAGTTTATTGGTTTTAGTGCTCGCTTTATTTCCTGCAACTATTGCAGCATTGAATGTTTATTTATGTCGTGATGATTGTCGTCGTTTATTCAGTGCTCTAACTTTTGCGAGTTTATGGGTATTGTTTGAGTGGCTGAGAGGTTGGGTATTTACAGGATTTCCTTGGTTGCTGATTGGGCATGTTCATCATACAGGGCCTTTGCAAAGTATATTACCTATCTTTGGATCATATGGCGCAAGCTGGATTACATTATTAATAGGATGCTTGGTCGTTACCTTGTTATTAGCTGAGTATAAGCAGAAAATTTATTCTGCAATAATTTTAGTAATTATTGCATTCTCTTTATATTCATTGGATCAAATTACATGGACTGAAGCGGAAGAAGAATCATTAGATGTGATTTTAGTACAAGGAAATATACCTCAAGAAATGAAATGGGATCGTAGTAAGCACAATTTCATAATGAATAAATATTTACAGATGAGTAGCCGTCATTTTAATGCAGATATTATTATTTGGCCTGAAACCGCAATTCCTACTTATTATTCAATAGTAAAAGATTCATTTATTCCGCAAGTAAGCGAGACTGCAGAAAAAAATGATTTGAATTATTTGATTGGTGTTTTCACTTTTGATCCAGAAAATGAGCATGTCTACAATAGTGTAATGACATTGGGCGACGAGTTGGGATTTTATCGTAAACAGCATTTAGTCCCGTTCGGAGAATATCTTCCTTTCCGCGGGATACTCACAATTCTTGAACGTTATATCAATCTTCCAATGGCAGATATTTCTAGTGGCGAGGGAAGGCCATTGGTGAAGTTAAAAGGGCATGCGGTGGGCGCTTCTATTTGCTACGAAGCCGTATACGGAAATGAAGTGATTAGGGCACTACCTGAAGCTAAGTTCTTAGTTAATGTGAGTAATGATGCATGGTTTGGTGATTCACTTGCCCCGCATCAACATTTAGAAATCACACGTTCAAGAGCGGTCGAAACGGGCAGGTATCTATTGCGTGCAACGAATACTGGTATTTCGGCAGTGATTGATCCAAATGGAACGATAATTAATAAGTCTGTCCAGTTTGAAGACGATATAGTTCGATCGACTATAAAACCACACACAGGGACTACGCTCTATGCGAAATGGGGGAATTGGGGTATTGTCATCACTGTATTAGTTACATTGATTATTCTGTGTTTTCAAAGATGGGTAACTGCAAAACATTAATAATGCAGTAAAAATATTATGTCAGTATTTTCAATTATTCCTGTTGTTTTATCGGGTGGAACGGGTTCACGTTTATGGCCACTCTCTAGGAAACTTTACCCAAAGCAGTTTATTCCTTTGAATGGAGATAAAAGCCTCTACCAGTCCACACTTGAACGAATAGCAGATTTAAATGGCGTCGAGAAAATAATAACAATTTGTAATGATGAACACCGATTTATGGCTGCTGAACAAGCTCGTCAGATTAAAGCTGGACGTTCTGAAATTATATTAGAGCCTGTTGGGAGAAATACTGCACCCGCAATAACCATTGCAGCTTTGCACGCAGTGAGCACTCAAGATGATGCCTATTTGCTAGTGCTTCCTGCGGACCATATCCTTGGTGATAAGAAGAAGTTTGCATTAGCCGTTCAACATGCGCATGAAGCGGCGACTAATAATCTGGTAACTTTTGGTGTTTTGCCAACCCGTGTTGAATCGGGTTATGGATATATAAAACATGATAACAATACAATTTCAGATAACGCTTTTTCAGTAACGAAATTTGTTGAAAAGCCCGATCATAAAACCGCTGAAGCCTATCTTAAAAGCGGTAACTATCTTTGGAATAGTGGGATGTTTTTGTTTCGTGCTGAACTTTTATTACAAGAAATACAGCAATATCAGCCTGAAGTTTATAATGCCTGCAAACTAGCATATGAAAATAGTGAAAAAGATCTAGACTTTATTCGCCTGCATGAAGAGTTTTTTGCTTCTGCACCTAATATCTCTATTGATTATGCAGTCATGGAGAAAACAAAAAATGTCGCAGTTGTGTCTTTAGAAAGTGGTTGGAGTGATGTCGGTTCATGGCATGCGCTGTGGGATTCTTTTGAACATGATGCTAATAGCAATGCTACATATGGAGATGTTGTTGAGGAAGATTGTAGTGGTTGTTTAATTCACGCCAATAATCGCTTGGTAGCCGCAGTTGGTGTTAAAGATCAAGTCATCGTAGAAACTGCAGATGCAGTATTAGTAGCGCCACGTGATCGCTCTCAAGATGTTAAAGAAATTGTTAATACTTTAAAGCTTTCAAAACGTGATGAAGTAGATATTCACCCAAAGGTATACCGACCTTGGGGTGCTTATGAAACCATTGATATTGAGGATCGCTTCCAAGTAAAACGGATCACGGTTTATCCTTTACAAAAATTATCTTTGCAAATGCATCATCACCGTGCAGAACATTGGATTGTTGTTAAGGGTACCGCACGAGTCACTTGTGGAGAAGAAGAATTTATTTTAAGTGAAAATGAGTCTACCTACATTCCCATAGGTACCAAGCACCGCTTAGAAAATCCGGGCAAGATCCCACTTGAGCTAATTGAAGTGCAATCTGGTACGTATCTAGGAGAAGATGATATCGAGCGTTTTGATGATGTATATGGTCGTTAAAAAACTAAGTAGCATCATATGATCCAGTGTTCATTGGTAGTATTGTCTATATACTCTCATTAATCTTCTCTACTGTTGAGACTAATGCGCACTAGCTGTTATGCTCTCACGCTTTTGATATATCACAACTAATCTTATATGAGTGATTTGTATAATCCGCAAGAAATTGAACGTTCTGTTCAAGAGAGCTGGGAATCACAGCAAGCTTTTAAAGCAATAGAGAACAGTCAGCAAGAAAAGTTTTATTGCTTGTCTATGTTTCCATATCCCAGTGGCCGATTACATATGGGTCATGTGCGAAATTACACAATTGGTGATGTCATTAGTCGATATCAACGTATGCAAGGTAAAAACGTTATGCAACCTATGGGTTGGGATGCATTTGGTTTACCTGCAGAAAATGCTGCAATAAATAATAAAGTTCCACCTGCAAAATGGACTTATGAAAATATCGATTATATGCGCGCGCAGCTCAAACGATTGGGATTTTCCTATGATTGGAGTCGAGAATTAGCAACTTGTCATCCTAAGTATTATCGTTGGGAGCAATGGTTTTTTACTAAATTGTATGAAAAAGGCTTGGTTTACAAAAAGAAAGCTACCGTAAATTGGGATCCAGTTGATCAAACTGTATTAGCGAATGAACAAGTAATTGATGGTCGAGGTTGGCGCTCGGGAGCAGTAGTTGAGCGTAAGGAAATTGAACAGTGGTTTTTAAAAATCACGGAGTATGCAGATGAGCTGTTAAACGATCTTGGTAATTTAGAGGGTTGGCCAGAACAAGTAAAAATGATGCAGCATAATTGGGTAGGTCGATCTGAAGGTGTAGAAATAGAATTTTCTATAGATAACATTAATGGTGATGAACAATCTTCCATAAGAGTTTATACCACTCGTCCAGATACATTAATGGGTGCTAGTTATGTTGCTATTGCTCCAGAGCATAAATTGGCACAACATGCTGCAAAAAATAATTCAGAGATTGAAGGCTTTATAAATAATTGTAAGCAGACAAAAGTTTCAGAAGCAGAAATTAGTACATTAGAAAAACAAGGTATTGATACTGGGTTATTTGCAATTCATCCAATTAGCAATAAAAAAATTCCTGTCTGGATTGCAAACTTTGTGCTAATCGAATATGGCTCCGGTGCCGTTATGTCGGTACCCGCACATGATCAGCGTGATTGGGAATTTGCAAAAAAATATAATCTACCAATCATTCCTGTCATCACTAATGAGCAAGATGGTAATTATGCAGATATATCTAAGGGTGCGATAACTGATAAAGGCTGGTTATTTAATTCGCAACAATTTGATGGATTAAGTTCTGAAAATGCATTTGACGAGATTGCTAAACAGCTTGAAAGCGAGAATAAAGGTAGTAAACAAGTAAATTATCGATTGCGTGATTGGGGGGTTTCACGTCAGCGCTATTGGGGCTGCCCAATCCCAATAATTCATTGTGATTCTTGTGGCTCGGTTCCTGTTCCAGAACAAGACCTACCTGTTTTACTGCCTGAAGATATTGATTTTGATGGTGCGAGTTCACCTCTTAATAAACTAGACGATTTTATAAATGTAGAGTGTCCAAAGTGTGGCGCTCCTGCTAAAAGAGAGACCGATACATTTGATACTTTCTTTGAGTCAAGCTGGTATTTCGCGCGATATTGTAGCGTGGATAATGATCAATCCATGCTTGATGAACGCGCAGAATACTGGCTACCTGTAGATCAATACATTGGCGGCATTGAACACGCCGTTTTACATTTATTATATGCAAGATTTTTTAACAAGCTTATGCGTGACCAGGGTTTATTTGAATATGACGAGCCTTTCACTAATCTTTTAACCCAAGGTATGGTATTAAAAGATGGTGCAAAAATGTCTAAGTCAAAAGGTAACACAGTTGATCCTGAGAAATTAATTAATCAATATGGTGCAGATACTGTGCGCTTATTTGTGATGTTTGCAGCACCGCCCGATCACTCTCTTGAATGGTCAGATACTGCTGTTGAAGGCTCTTATAGATTTATAAATAAATTATGGAGAATGGTAGAGAGCTTTAAAGAAAATGTAAAAGAGACGCATGAAATTTTAGCTTCAGAGTTAAATAAGTCGCAAAACAATCTCCATCGCAAGGTTCACGAAACCATTCAAAAAGTAACAGACGACATTGGCAGACGTTATACATTTAATACTGCCATTGCAGCCAATATGGAATTAAGCAATGAGCTGCAAAAGTTTGATGATGATTCAACACAAGGCCGTGCTGTTTATCAGGAAGCCCTGGAGTCTATTGTTCTAATGTTGTCACCTATAATCCCTCATGTTTGCCACATATTATGGCAAAAATTAGGTAATACTCAGGCTATACACGAAATTCAGTGGCCTAAGGTTGATACTAATGCACTGAAAAAAGATAACATTGAATTAGTAGTTCAAGTAAATGGGAAAAAGCGTGCTACTATTAGTGTTGGTTCAAAAACAGATAATAAACAGATTGAAGAAACTGCATTAAAAGATGAAAATGTTTCAAGAACTATAGCTGATAAAAATGTAGTCAAAGTTATTATTGTTCCAGGTAGATTAATTAATATTGTAGTGAAATAAATAAAAACGAATATATGTTAAAGTTTGTACCCTTATTTTTTATAATATTGTTAGCTCAAGCTTGTGGTTTTCATTTAGCAGGGGAAGGTGAGTTTAGTGATGAGGTAAGTAACACACATATTCAAGCACTTTCTTCAAGTAGAGACTTAGTACGCCTAGTAGAAAAAAATTTACGTTCTAATCAGATCAATATTGTCAGTGTAGAAAATGCAACTGCACTTTTGCGTATTTTAAATGAAGAGACAGAAAGAGTTGTTCTGACATTAGATAATGATGGTAAGGCACGGGAATATGAATTATTGCTAAAAGTTAGCTTCGATGTAATTCGTCCAGATAACAGTATCTTGTTAAATAAGCAGCAAATAGACCTCAATCGAGACTTTGTTTTTGATAAAAGTGAACTATTAGGAACAAATGAAGAGGAACAGGAACTGTTCAACGAAATGCGAAATGACGCAGCAAAGTTAATAGTTTATCGATTGCAAACTATTTAGATGTATTAAAATTAACTTATTTCACTGAAAATTACTTTTGCTATTGCAGAAGAATCAAGATCACCATTTCCTTTTTCAACTAATTCTTTTAGATATTGTTGCGCCATTTCCGCACCAGGAATTGTTATATTATTTTGCTCAGCACTTTGTAGTGCAATCCCCATGTCTTTTAGATGTAAGGAAGCTTTAAAGCCGGGTTTGTAATTTCCCTCTAGCATTCTTTTTCCATGAAGATCTAATACTTTGCTATTGGCGAATCCGCCCAGTAAAGCATCTCTTACTTTGCTTGGGTCTACATTAGAAGACTTTGCTAGCAACAACGCTTCGGCTACTGCAGAAATTGTTTGTGCGGCAAGTATTTGATTACAAGCCTTGGCAACTTGACCTGCACCATGATCACCAACATGTACTATATTCTTCCCTAATATTTTGAAAATGGGTAAAGCTTGATTGAATACATCAGGTTTTCCGCCTACCATGATCGATAATGTTCCATCTATCGCACCCACTTCACCTCCGGATACGGGCGCATCAAGCATATCAATTTTCTTTTTAGCAAGTTGCTGTGCTAAGGAACGGGTTACTTCGGGTGAGATCGTACTCATGTCAATCACTAAGTGACCAGATTGAGCACCATGGATAATTCCATTATCACCGCTAATGACATCTACAACGTCAGGGCTGTCTGCTACACAGATAATGGTAGCTTGGCAATGTTTAGCAAGCTCTGACGGGCTTTTATAAATTACGATATTGTCTGTTTTAAAAGGCAGTAGAGTTTCAGCGCTTCGAGCAAATAGACCTAGTTGATAATCAGCGTCAAGCAAATTTTTTGCCATGGGCTTACCCATGATCCCTAATCCAATAAGACCAATTCGATTAATAGTCATAATTTAACAAATTTAAAAAACATTGATGCATTGCCAAGCTTAGCAGAAATGCTAAAAAGTTTATCAATATTTATTAGTTAGTTTGATTTTATATAAATTCAGCTGGAGCCAGCTTTATCTTGACTAGTACGGATATCATTAATTACTGAACTCAAAGCTAAATCAAATCGATTACTTTCACTAATGAGATTGCTTCTTCCTGTAGAAAGATCATCCAAGAATGTTTCAAGATCAATCTCAAAACGATAATCTCCTGAACGGTCTGTAAAAAATAGTAGTTTATTTTCAGAGTCAGCATTAGAGAATTTGAGTCGGCGTTTAGCCTTATTTTCTCCTTGAAAGATTTCTAGCCATACACCAGGAATAATGCTCTCAGGAAGGTGCTCTTCTACACTTAATTCAGGTTCTTCATCAAGCTCACCTTCCTCAAATTCCATCTCTGAGTCAAATTGATCAACAGAGTCTATGTTTTCTGAAATATCCTCATCGGTTTCATCAGAATCTTCAGTTCTTTCTGAATTATCATTTTCATCAGCTTCGATTGTCTCATCATGAACCGATTCTGTTGATTCACCTTCCACAGCAACATGGTCTTCAAGAGTAATTTTTTCCACATCTTCAACTGACTCTTGATTTTGCGCATCCCCTTCGCTATCAAAAGCTGGGTCAGCTGTATCTGGCACAGATGTTAAATTTTTGAAAAGATGAATTACATTATCTTGTTGTTCAACATTATCAGTTTCAACATTTTCCTCATTAGTATTTTGCTCTTGTTGAGCAGTCTCTTCACTTTCTCGTTGAATTTTTCTTAAATAGGTTAAATACCAAACTTCTGCTCCCTCTAAAACTTCCTCAAATTCTTCGTTATGATTTGAGAAATGTTCAAGTTCAGCACGGATATTCTCAAAAAAATCATTCGGTTCATGAATATATCGATTTATTTCATTAAGAGAATGGTTGCCCTGGGAAACTTCAAGTACTCTGCGCAAGGTGCGGACAGAGTTTCGCCATTCTTTTGTAGATCTACCATGATTCATATAAACATAAGCCATATGTGGTGCCCAACACTTTAGGCAGAATTCAAGCATTGGATTTGGTATTTCTTTCTTGCGGGTAAACTTTTTAATTGTATGGATTACAATCCGTTTGGCGGCAGAACGTTGTGATCTTAGCTGGTGATTTTTTTGTTCATTTGCTTGTTTTATAGCATCATTGAGTGTTTGTGAATCGAGTTTATTGATATCATGAAGCGCGTGATAAAATACTTTCACATCTGTTTCAAAATTATCAGTAATATTTTTTATTATTAATTTTAGTTTTTTGAATAATTCTTCTTCTTTTCCGCTAACACTAACACCAATAGAAGTAAGCTTATTAAGTAATTGTCTTGCGGGATGTTTAGAATTTTGAAAAAACGTAAAATCAATCAGTGCAAGTTTAATTGTAGATATCTGTAGTCTCGCTAAAAGCGCTTTCATTGCATCGCATAATGAATCATCTTCAAGAATAACCTGGAAGATATTGCTCACAAAATCGATAACCTTTTCTTCATTATCTACTATTTCAACAGCATCAAGTGCACCTTTTTCATGTAGAGTTCTTCTAACAGCAGTTTTAATTTGATTGGCTTTGAAAACTGCATTACTCGCTGCTTCAACTTGTTGTACACGTGACAATGCACGTACGAATTGACGCCTTTGTGCAGGTGAAGAATTTGATTGAGTACCAGGGCTATAAGGTTGTAGCAATAAACCAATGGTAGTCTCATCTAACCCAGTTTGACCCGGGCCATAAACGTCCATTGCAATTTCATCTATTATTTCAGTATTGAGAATTTCCGCTTGCTTATTTAGTTGATCACTTACAGGGTCATGCTGCGCTTCAAATTCCTGATTCCACATTTTTTGTTCAACAGGCGCAAAAAATTGCCCTGTTGACATACTCATAATCGATGAGTCAGTTGCCGCATTTTCAGAGTATTTATTATCGCCTGAGGCCTTGGAACTCTCGTTTGGTTGGATTCCAATATCAAGTAAAAATTTTCGCATTGCTAAATAAAAATCATTTAAATTTGGCGAAATATTTTGATATAACAATTTACAAATTAAAATTTTTCCATCAGCAGGTATATTTAAAGGTGCAATGCAATTTTGAAATAATTTGTAAAAGTCTTGTGGATGTAAGCAATGAGTATTAAATTCTTGATGTGATAAAGATAATAACTCTTCTAATTGCAGAATAAGTTGATCAATTAAACCAGCATGTCGATCAACACTGCGATTAATTAATGTATCTATAGCTAGGGCAAGTTCAATCAAGTCTGTATCCATTGTTTGGATTCCATCTTGATTGATAGTTTGAGAGCGCATAATTCCTGAGTACGATGTATAGAACCGTGACTCTAATTCAACATAAAATTCTGAAGAGACAATATGTTTACGCTCCAGGAATGTGTCTAATGCCTGATCACTTATTTTACTGGTGGTTTCATTAATCTGCGTTCGGTAATTTCTATCTCCAGCCATGGAAAAGCTTTCATCTAATATTGCATTGAGAAAGTTTTTTAGATTGATATGGACAATTTCGACTACTTTGTCATAGTCGATACGGCCTTCATTATCGAAGATTTCTTGTTGGTTGGATTCAGGCATTTCTCTCGTTTTTTCTTATAAATAGCTATATTTTTACAAGAAATAGTGTAGGGTATTCCTGTTAAACATAATGATAATTAGTAATCGCTTAATCTAGGCCATTGTGCCGTTCATCGGCTATCATGTACGCTGTAAGATAAGATCATAATCCCAATGCCAGAGTTCCTGTTTCGTACTTATGCAAATACGGTATTCACAGTTAAAAGACAAATTAACCAAGCCTTTAATTTCGCCCATATTAGTTAGTGGGGATGAGCCTTATCAGCACATGCATGCGTGTGATATGTACCGTGCGAGAGCTAAAGCACTTGGGTTTAGTGAGCGAAAAGTTTTGACTGTTGAAAAAAGCTTTGATTGGTCAGAGCTTGAGCAGGAGAAAAATAATATGTCGTTATTTGGCGAACGTACTTTAATTGATTTACGTATTCCAAATGGTAAACCGGGAGCAGCGGGTTCAAAAGCGATTATTAATTTTTTAGACGGTATTCACGCAGATGTGATGCTACTAATACAAGCACCTAGGTTAGACCGCAATACAATTAATTCTGCCTGGGTTAAAGCTTTAGATAAAGTAGGTATGGTATTGCGCATTTGGCCATTGAATGAAAAGGAAACGCGAAGATGGATTCAAGAGAAATTACGTGCGAAAAAACTAATTGCCAGTAATGATATTGTAGACTTTATTACTCAACAAGTTGAAGGCAATCTACTTGCAGCAATGCAAGAAATTGAAAAAATATCTTTAATTAGTCAAAGTAATAATTTAGATAGAAATGCGATCCATGCGATTTTAAGTAACAGTAGTCACTATTCGCTCAACGAATTGATGGATGTAGTGATAAAAGGCGATGTTGCAAAAATTATACGTATTATAGACAGCTTGAAAAAAGAAGATGTGGCACCACCACTTTTACTATGGGGATTAACTGAGCAAATAAGGAAGTTAATAGAAGCTAAACCAAATCAAGCAGTAATTTCAGCTGATTATAAAAACGCGTTACAAAAGATAAGTTTTTTACATCAAGAAAATACAGACACAAATAGTAAATTAATGATGTCAGAATTATTGAAAAAATGTGCACATGTTGATCGTGTTATAAAAGGTCGGTCATATGGTGATTCTTGGCACGAATTATTAAAATTGAGTATCGCCACAAGAATTTCAGTTTAAATTTTTAATTATGAACATTGCAGTTTCAGATCAAACATCATCCATCAAAGAGTATATTGATGAAGTAACTCAGCGGTCTGCTAATGCACGTGCGGAAATAGCTGCTGCTAGTGCTGAAGTGAAAAATCAAGCATTGAGATATATAGCAAACGAAATTCTCGATTCTCGCGAAAAATTAAAGAGTAAAAATATTCTTGATCTGCAAGCAGGTAAAGAGCGAGGATTAGCAAGTGCAATGTTAGATCGTTTGGAACTTACGGATGCGCGAATTGAGGCAATGGCTGAAGGGTTAGTGCAAGTGAGTGAACTACCTGATCCAGTTGGTGAGATGAGCGAAATGAATACACGTCCTTCTGGCATAAAAGTAGGCAAAATGCGTGTGCCGATAGGCGTGATCTTGATTATTTATGAGTCTCGGCCAAACGTAACTGCAGATGCAGCAGCTCTTTGTATTAAATCCGGTAATGTAACGATACTAAGAGGTGGTTCGGAAGCAATACATTCTAATCAGGCAATTGCCAGCTGTCTTCACAATGGTTTGGAAAAAGCAGGTATATCAAAAGATGTCGTGCAAGTGATTGCTACTACAGATAGACAGGCTGTCACAGAGCTTCTACATGCAGATGAAGTTATTAACATTGTAATCCCACGTGGCGGCAAAGGTTTGATAGAAAAAATAACACAAGAATCTCGCATACCATTAATTAAACATTTAGATGGTGTATGCCATGTATATATTCATGAGGATGCGAATGTGGAAATGGCAACTGAAATAGCCGTAAATGCAAAAGCGCAACGCTTTGGTGTATGCAATGCTATGGAAACTTTATTAATAGATGAAAAAATAGCTAACCAAATCCTGCCAGATTTAGAGAAGAGATTTAAAGAAAAGCAGGTAGAGTTAAGAGGGAGCACAAAAACGCAAAAAATCCTACCAGATGTTAAAAGCGCAAGTGAGGATGATTGGTATGAAGAATATTTGGGCCCTGTGTTAGCAATAAGAGTAGTAGAAAATATTACTGAAGCAATTCAACACATAGAAAAATATGGTTCACATCATACAGACGCTATCGTTACAGATAATGAAGCAATTGCGCAACAGTTCCTACGAGAAGTAGATTCTAGTTCTGTCATGGTCAATGCTTCTACAAGGTTTGCTGATGGGTTTGAATACGGTCTCGGTGCTGAAATAGGTATCAGCACGGATAAATTACATGCCAGAGGACCCGTAGGTCTAGAAGGTTTGACTACTCAAAAGTTTATCGTACTAGGTGATGGAAACATACGTGAATAATAAGGCTGGGGAGTGATAGGTATATTTGGTGGAAGTTTTGATCCACCTCATTTTGGTCATATCAAGTCTGCATTTGCGTTGCTTGAACAATTTGAATTTGAACAAATACGATTTGTACCTTGTCAGTTATCTCCACATAAAAATAAAGCGCATGCAAGTGCCCAACATCGTTGGCAAATGCTAAGTCTAATTTGTGATAGCCATGACAAGTTAGTGGTTGATGACTGCGAGTTAAAACGAGAAGCCCCTTCTTATACTATTGATACATTAATTGAGCTTCGACAACAGTATGATGAGCAAAAATCATTAGTTTTAATTTTAGGAATAGACGCCTACTCGTCATTTTGCCAATGGCATAATTTTGAAGATATCTTATCTTATTCTCATTTAATGCTGTTGCAACGTCCTGGTTATGCATTACCTAAATCTGGTTGTGAAAAAGATTATATTGATACACGTCTTGTAAAAGATATAAATTTATTAGTGAATAGTGCTAATGGTAAAATTTACCTATGTGATATAGAAAAAATAGATATATCATCAACGTCAGTTAGAAAAACTATTTCTAATGGTGAGCAACCAAGATATGCGATACCGGGAAATATTTGGAACTATATAAAACGCAATAATCTGTATAGATAATTAATACCAATTACTTACATATGAAAAATAATAATAGTGTTGAAGTTGCAGTTAATGCGCTTGAAGAAATGAAGGGTAAAGATATCACAGTAATAGATACACAAGGGAAAACAGATGTATTTGATGCCATGATTATTGTTACCGGAACATCGGATAGACATGTTAAATCACTATCTGATCGTTTGATAACAGATGCAAAAGAAAATAATCTTGAAGTACTCGGAGTTGAACAAGATCGTTCATGGATATTAGTAGATCTATACGATGTTATTGTGCATGTGATGCTGGAAGAAACGCGTGAATTTTATAGTCTAGAAAAACTTTGGCAAATAGGTTCTAGTCAGAAACAAGTTTCATAAAATTCCGTGCAAATCAATATTGTAGCAGTTGGTGAAAAGAGCCCAGTTTGGTTGGAGGAAGGACTGAATCAATATTTGGCACGAATGCCACGTGAGTGCTCAGTAAAAATAATAACTGTCGCAACTACAAAACGAGTAAAAAATATATCAATTTCTCAGGCTCAAAGGCATGAGCAAGACTTGTTACTTAAGGCCGGTTCAAAAAGCAACTACTCTATCGCTTTAGATGAAAGTGGAATAAGTTGGAATACTACAAAGCTGGTCAGTAATTTAGAAAGCTGGTTACAAAATAGGCCTGTTGTCACTTTATATATAGGCGGGCCTGATGGTTTTACTAAAGATTTTCTTGAGCAAGTTGATGCGGTTTGGTCTTTGTCTTCTTTAACTATGCCTCATATGCTAGTTCGCTTAATATTAGTAGAACAACTGTATCGTGCATGGACAATTCTTCAGGGACATCCTTACCATCGGGAATAAATACTACTCGTTATTTTTTGTCTGTAATGTTTAATTCTTCAGAGAGAGAGCTGATTCTGGCATCAGGGTCATGTCGTCGGCGCAAATTACTGGATAAACTTAATATAAGTTACAGTTCTTATATTCCAAATGTGGATGAATCAATAAATCTTGATGAAACAGCTGGTCAGTATGTTAGCCGTATTGCTTGCTTAAAGGCGCATACTGTAAATGAATCAATGAGCAGCAATAAAATTATCTTGGCTGCAGATACTATTATTTCTCTTAAAGAAGAGGTGATTGGGAAACCGGAAAATAAGCAACATGCAAAAAAAATTCTACAAAATTTGTCTGCTAAAGAACATGAAGTTATTACGGGAGTATGTTTATTAATTTCAGATCAAGAATATCAAGCTATCGTGATAACGAAAGTGAAATTTAGACGGCTTAGTAACAGGGAGATCAATGCATATACTGAAATGGAGGAACCTTATGATAAAGCCGGAGCTTATGCTATACAGGGGGAGGCAGCAGGTTTTGTTGAATATATTGCGGGCAGCTATACAAATGTTGTCGGATTGCCATTGCTCGAGGTTTATGGGCTGCTTAAGCACGCAAACTTATAGTTTTATTACAGTGTCTAGGTACAATTAAGCATGAGCGAAGAAATTTTAATCAATGTAACTCCGCAAGAGACAAGGGTCGCGGTAGTTGAAAATGGCGTACTTCATGAGATTCAAATCGAACGTGTAAGCAAGCAAGGATTAGTTGGAAATATCTTTAAAGGATGTGTCAGTAGGGTTATGCCCGGAATGGATGCAGCTTTTGTAGATATCGGTTTATCAAAAGCAGCTTTCATACATAGCTCTGATGTTGCATATTTACCAAAAAGTTCACGTGGCTCGCAAACAGATGTAAATCCCCCTGATGAAACTATTTTGCAATCGTTCAATGAGAACATAACTAACTTACTTCATGAGGGCCAGCAATTACTTGTTCAGGTAGTTAAAGATCAGCTAGGTACTAAAGGAGCCCGACTAACTACAAATATAACCGTACCTTCACGTTATATGGTGTTGTTACCTTACTCAAATGATGTACGTATTTCTACACGTATTGAAGATGAAGAAGAGCGAGAACGATTAATTGTAACTACTCAAAATCTTTTAAAAGAATTTGATGCAAATTGTGGATGTATTTTGCGAACAGCTGCTGAAGGCATTGGTGAAGCTGAATTAAGACGTGACTTGAAATTTTTGCTAAATCTTTGGGCCACTATTGTAGAAAAAGTAAATCAGTCTTCTTCAGTAGATGAAGTATATTCGGATCTACCTCTTGCTGTTCGTACTCTTCGAGATTTATCAGTTGATGACATTGAAGAGGTTCGCATTGATTCTCGTGTTAGCTATGAAACGGTTAAAGAGTTTGCCGAAAAACTTGTTCCGGAATTAGCAACGCGAATAAAACGCTATTCAGGAAGCCGACCAATATTTGATCTCTATTCTATAGAGGATGAATTGCAGAAAGCCTTGCACAGAAAAGTAGCACTGAAATCTGGTGGTTATCTGATATTTGATCAAACTGAAGCGATGACTACAATTGATATCAACACAGGTGGGTTTGTTGGACATCGTAATTTAGAGGAAACCATTTACAAAACCAACCTTGAAGCAGCACAAGCCATCGCTAGACAACTTCGTTTACGAAATTTGGGCGGTATTATTATTATTGATTTTATCGATATGGAAGATGATGAGCATAAGCGACAAGTAATGCGTGTGTTTGAGAAATCTCTGGATAAAGATCGTGCGAAAAGCCAGGTTTGTGAGGTATCACCTCTTGGTCTAGTAGAAATGACACGCAAACGCACACGTGAAAGCTTAGAACATGTGCTATGCGAATCTTGTTTCACTTGCTCAGGCAGAGGCTACATTAAAACCGCTGAAACGATTTGTTTCGAGCTTTTTCGCGAAATAATGCGTGAGGCCAGACAATATGAAACGAACGAATTGCTTGTTTTGGCGTCTCAACCAGTAGTGGATTTATTATTAGATGAGGAGTCAGCCAGTCTTGCTGAATTGGAAGATTATATTGGTAAAACCATAAAATTGCAGGTGGAATCACTGTATTCACAAGAGCAATTTGATGTGGTGCCACTATGATAAGTTTTGATTATGTTACGTAAATTACTTTTAGGTGCTTGGTACATTTTTTTTGTAGTTTTAATGCTGCTTGCATTTACTATCAGTATTGCACGCGGTTATCCAAGCTTATATCAAAAATATTTACCTGTAATCCAAGAAAATATTTCTACACTTGTTGGTAAACCCGTCCATGCAGATTCGATTCGTATTGACTGGTATGGAATTACGCCATTTATTTCAACTAATAACTTGTCTATTTATGAAGATGAAACTCAGTACGACTTACTATTAAATGCCGAAAAAGCGACTATTTCATTGGATTTATACAAGAGTTTATTACAAAAAAAGGTAGTTTTTAAAGAATTAACTCTTATTGATAGTAATCTTGATCTGTTAAGGACTGCTGATGAGAAAATAATATTAAATGGAATCGACATTAGCGAACGGTTATCACAACGTAAAAAACTGGAACAAAAAAACAAACTTATTATCAACTTGCTTGACAGCACTATATCAATAGAAGATGAGCTCAAAGAGTTAAATTTCTTTTTTGATAGAGTAGATATTTCACTTGGATTTTCAGATGAAAATTTTAATATAAAGTCTGAATTTATATTGCCTGAAACGTTAGGAAGATCACTCACCATTGTTGCTGATATTCGTGATTTAGATAAAGGCTTAAAAAATATAAAGGGTGAACTATATGCAAATGGAAACAATATCAATCTTGAGCTGATAAATGACTTTTTCCCTAAGTCTAATCTAGGAGTTAAGAAAGGCAATTCTGATTTTCAAATTTGGGGAGACTTCAGTTCATTAAAACAACGTACACTATCTGGTAAGTTTAGTTTGCGTGATCTTGTTTATAGCGAAGTTGATATTCCGTTGCTTCCAACATTAATAAATAAAGAAATAATTGCAGTAGATACGTTTTTTCAATTTAGTGGTGATATGAATAATTGGAAACTCGCATTAAATGAAGTAAATATTCAAACCACCGATCATGCGTGGCCCGGTAAACAGTACGAAATAAGCTGTCGAAGCTGTGAGGAGCAATCATACATTCTTGCAGCAGCTTTAGATTATGTAAATTCTGATCAACTGCTTTGTACCTTGCAACATTTCCCTTTTATTGCTGAGCGACTAAACCAAGTACTTAGCAAAATTGAATTACATGGTGAACTACAAGACATTAAAGTATTAGCAGAATTCGGTGAGAAAAAAATTACTAAATATCAATATCAAGCATCATTGCTGGGTGCAAATTTTTCAATACCTGAATATGAATTTTCCGCTTCGGAAGTAACAGGTGATGTGATTGGTGATCATAGCGCCGGCGAGATCAATTTTGCTACTCAATCAACTGCTATTGCTTTAAATCATTTGCTAAATAATCCATTAGAAAATCAAAATATAACTGGTGTAATAAAATGGAAGCTTAGAAAAAATGATAAATTGTTTGCATTGCAAAAGTTAAATATAGAGTCAAACGATATGAGTGTTGATTTGCAAGGTCTTGCGCATATTATTGATGGTAAACCACATGTTGATATCCAATTGTCAATCCCGGAAGCTGATGTAACAGAGGTAAAGAAATATTTACCGTACAAACGCATGCATCCAAAACTATCAAAATGGCTAAATGAAAGCATTTCTTCTGGAATAATTAAGAATGGTAAGTTGCTCATACAAGGCAACCCAAAAAACTTTCCTTTCAAAAACAAGCGTGGGCGTTTTCAGGTGAGTGCTGAAATAGAAAAAGGAGTTTTGGACTACCGAAAAAACTGGCCAAGTGCAAAAGATATCGTTGCTAATTTTGAAATAAACAATGATCATTTAGTACTTAATGCTACGCATGGTTCAATACTTGATTCATCATTAAGTCACGTTCATGCGGAGATTGCTGATTTAAAATTACCATTATTGGTTATTAATGGTACTGCAGCAGGACCTTCAAATAATATTCTGGAGTATTTACAGCAATCTTCATTGCTTTCTGAAAACAGTCAAGTAATTAAACAAATATCAGCTAATGGAACTTCTGAGCTAAATTTGAACATCAAACTTACATTAACAAGAAAATTAGAGAAGCAGCTTTTAGTAAGTGGTGAAATTGAATTTAAGGACACCAATATAAGTGTAAAAGCTTTATCTCTACCGTTTACACATGTTAATGGTAAGCTGAAATTTGATCAAAATGGCGCTCAAGGAAAAGATCTAAAAGCTAAACTTTATGGCGCACCAATATTAGCCAGTGCAGAGAAACTGAGCGAGGGTCGAACCAAATTATTAATAAGTGGAGACCTAGATCTTGATAGCTATTTGTTTGAAAATTATCGTGACTTAAATAAATACTTAAAAGGCATCACAGACGTTTCAGCAGAAATTAACATTCCTAAGCTTGATAAAAATAGTTCAGATAAATCTTTAAAAGTAGCAGTGACAAGTGATCTATATGGAGCACAAATTTTATTACCGGAACCATTTCGAAAAGAGCCTAATGATTCTCGTCAGTTAGTAATACATTCAAAACATCAGCAGGGTGAAAACAGCGAAGTTTTTGCTAATTTAAACAGCCAGTATTTTATGAAGGCCATTTTTGGTAAAGAGTCAGGTAAATTATCTGCTATGAATGTGCATATGGGCAACGAACAATTTATTATGCCTGAGTCCGGAATAAAAATTTCAGGCCGATTAAAGCATGTAAATTTAAACCAATGGCGCGATATAATTTCTTCTAATGAAGAAAAGAATGTTGAGGTAAATGAAATTGATTTATATGTCAATCAAATGAAACTGGGTAATATAGAAATTGATAATGTTGATTTTCATACCCGAAAAAAAGAAAAATTTTGGATCGGTGAAATTCATTCATCAGTCGCAAAGGGTGGATTTGAATATCCCGTGGATTCAGAAAGCGGTAGTGTAGCAACGTTTGATTTTGATTATTTACGTTTTCCTTCAGCAAACAATGAATCGGAAGATGAAGCTACAAGTTTTGATCCGCGTTCTTTACCGGCATTAGTAGCCAATACAAAAGAATTTAAATATAAAGATGCAGCTTTTACTGATGTTAGTCTTAAGACAAAGCCATCAGAACATGGTTTAACGATTGATTCTTTACAGGGTAGTGGTAATGATTTGCATGTTTCGTCAAATGGTGCTTGGAATATAGAGGACGACAATTCACATATAACCCAACTGCTGATAACTTTACAAACAGATAATATACAAAATTCTCTTACGGGTTTGGGGTTTGATAGTGCGGTTACCGGTGGAAGAGGAAGGGTTACAGCAGATTTTAGATGGCCAAAAGCACCTTATCAGTTTTCTTTAGCTTCTGTATCTGGGAACGTAAATATCAGGCTTAATGATGGCGCAATCTCTTCTGTTGAGCCAGGGGGTGCAGGGCGTTTGATCGGTTTAGTTAATTTAGGTGAAATTTCTAGGCGTCTGTCACTAGATTTTACAGATTTCTTTTCAAAAGGTTATTCCTTTGAAAAAATACGTGGTGACTTACAGTTTAAAGATGCAAATTTAACAACTGAAAACTTGAAGGTGAAAGGCCCGTCTGCAGATATACTTATACAAGGTAGAACGGGAATTACCGCTAAAGATTATGATCAAATTGTTACAGTTACACCGCATGTGAGTGGTGGGCTTCCCTGGATTGGTTTGGCAGTAGGTGGGCCACTAGGTGCAGTTGGAGTCATAGTAGGCGAAAAGATTGCCAAAACCATTGGTGTAGATGTAGATAAAGTCACAGAAGTGAAATACAGCATGACTGGGAGCTGGGAAGACCCTAAGTTAGAGCCGATTGCACGAAAAGTTGCAGAAAATTCAACTAACAACCAGGGGCAACTATCGCCAAATTCTACATCGCAGAATTCTCCACAAGTTTCTCCTCAGGCTCCGCAGTCAGAATCAAAAGAAAGTTCTGATACTGCAACGCCTTAGTTTTATTCAATGAAGATGCGGACAAGTCGATTGTTTATCTCTACTAGAGTAGAGCCGATTCATACAAAGAGTTGCAATAATATAGTTTCTTAAAAACAACCAATAGTGGAATTGATTTGAGTAAAGTTGCATCTGTTCAAATGGCCTCCAGTCCTAACGTGGATGCCAATCTACATGAAGCTAATCGCCTGATTTCTCAAGCTGTGGATGCTGGGGCGGAGCTAATTGTTCTCCCTGAAAACTTTGCCATTATGGGGATTGAGGAAGAAGATAAAGTTGCTGTACGAGAGCCACAAGGAGATGGTCCTATTCAAAACTTTTTGTCTGAACAGGCCAAGCAACATAATGTTTGGATTATAGGCGGTACAGTGCCGATGGTTTGTGATGATCCGAAGAAAATTCTTGCAGCTTGTTTAGTATATGACAATAAAGGCAATCTTGTTGAACGCTATGACAAGATACATTTATTTGATGTTGATCTTGTTGATACAGGTGAGAGTTATAACGAATCTGAAACCATAGAATTTGGTAACACAGGTTTAAAAGTAATTGACACTCCATTCGGAAAAATTGGTTTAGCCGTTTGCTATGATTTACGTTTTCCTGAATTATTTAGAGCATTGCTAGATTTAGGCGCAGAAATAGTGGTCCTGCCTGCAGCTTTTACGGCAGTAACCGGGGAAGCGCATTGGGAAAGTTTATTGCGTGCACGAGCAATTGAAAACTTAATCTACATTATTGCCTCTGCTCAAGGCGGTTATCATATTAATGGTCGCGCAACGTTTGGTGATAGCATGATTGTTGATCCTTGGGGTACGATATTAAATCGCATTAAGCATGGCGCAGGATTCGCAATAGCAGATATAAACCTGAGCTATTTACAATCACGTCGTAAAACATTCCCTTGTATAGAACACCGAAGAATGAAATAAATTTAATTACGTTACACATTTAAACTAAACACTATGCAAAAACCATTAGAACTTGCAAAAGCAAGCATCTTAGAACCTTCTGGTTTAAATGAAACACATTTATCGCAGGCATTTTCAACTTTATTAGATTCTTCTGCAGACAGTGGCGATATTTATTTCCAAGTACGTAAACATGAAGCTTGGTCGTTAGAGGATGGTATTGTTAAAGATGCCAGTTTCAACATTAGCCAGGGTGTAGGTATACGTGCGATTAAAGATGATAAAACAGGTTTTGCGTATTCTGATGAAATTGTATTACCTGCATTATTGGAATCATGTAAAGCCGCACGTGCTATAGCACGTGGTAATCAAAATGGTCAGGTAAAGGCATGGCAGTCAAATGCTGGTAACGAACTCTATTTACCTGATGACCCAACAAATTCGCTTACTGAATCAGACAAAGTTAATTTATTGCGTTCGCTAGATGCTTTGGCGCGCAAACAAGACTCACGTATTAAACAAGTGATGGCATCAATTGCAGGTTCACATGAAATAATTTTGGTTGCCAATAGCGATGGTTCTATCGCGGCGGACGTAAGACCTTTGGTGAGACTAAATGTGTCCGTTATCGTTGAAGATAAAGGCAGGCTGGAACAAGGCAGTGCTGGGGGTGGTGGTCGTGTGGCATACGACTTTTTTACCGAAGAAGATCGCGCACAATCTTATGTCCATGAGGCTGTGCGAATGGCTCTACTAAATCTTGAAGCGGTGGACGCACCTGCTGGAGAAATGAAAGTAGTTTTAGGCCCTGGATGGCCTGGAGTTTTATTGCATGAGGCTATTGGACATGGTTTAGAAGGTGATTTTACACGTAAAGGTACTTCAGCATTTAGCGGGCGTATAGGTGAGCGCGTGGCAAGCAAAGGAGTTACTGTGGTAGACGACGGTACTTTAGAAAAGCGCAGAGGCTCTTTAAATATTGATGATGAAGGCACTACTACACAATGTACTACATTAATCGAGGATGGGATCCTTAAAGCGTTTATGCAGGACAAGTTGAATGCAAAACTTTCAAATGTTGAGTCCACAGGAAATGGCAGACGTGAATCCTATGCACATCTACCCATGCCACGCATGACAAATACCTACATGCTTGCTGGTAAATATGATCCCGGTGAAATTATCAGCTCCGTAGATTCTGGTTTTTATGCTGTTAATTTTGGCGGTGGTCAGGTAGATATTACTTCGGGCAAGTTTGTGTTTTCGGCCTCTGAAGCGTATTTAATCGAAAAAGGTAAAGTTACCAAGCCTGTAAAAGGTGCCACCTTGATAGGTGACGGTCCCGATGTACTTACGCGGGTCAGTATGATTGGTAATGATTTAAAATTGGATCGTGGTGTAGGAACTTGTGGAAAAGAAGGGCAAAGTGTTCCGGTAGGAGTGGGTCAGCCAACATTAAGAATTGATGGCATTACAGTTGGGGGCACAGCTCAATAAACTTGTGTAAGTAATTGTATGGACATCCAGCCTTCGCCCTATTCAAAAGAAAAATTAGAAAATTTGGTGCATCTATGTTTAAGCGAAGCCAAGCAACAAGGTGCAAGTAGTGCAGAAGCAAGTATAAATGTTGAGCACGGTTTATCTGTAACTGCACGCATAGGTGAAGCAGAAACATTAGAACATCATAATGACCGTGGTCTAGGCGTTACAGTTTATGTGGGAAAAAAGAAAGGTTCGGCAAGTACTACAGATTTCAAATTATCTTCAATTAAGGATGCCGTTACAGCAGCATGCAATATTGCCAGTTTTACAGAAGAAGATAGCTGTGCAGGGTTAGCAGATGCTGATCGTATGGCAACAAAAATACAAGATTTAGATCTTGATCATCCTTGGGGATTATCACCCGAAGAAGCATTAGAGATTGCAATCGAATGTGAAAATACTGCTAGAGATGTAGATAAGATTTCAAATTCAGAAGGAGCATCTTGTACCACATCAAGAAGTACTACTATTTACGCTAATACGCATGATTTTCTAGGCAGCTATACTTCTACGCGCCATAACTTGTCTTGTATTGTAGTTGCAGAACAAGATGGCAATATGCAAAGGGATTACTGGTTTTCAACTACCCGAGACCCTAAAAATTTAGAGTCTGCTGGAAGTGTTGGCAAAAAAGCTGCAGAACGAACTGTGAACCGGTTAGGCGCGAGAAAGCTTTCTACTCAGACCACACCTGTAATATTTGAAGCAAATATGGCGCGTTCATTGTTATCCCATTTTATTTCTGCTATCAGTGGTGGAGCTTTGTATCGTAAGGCTTCGTTTTTGATTGATCATTTGGATAAGAAAGTTTTCTCTGACCAAATAACTATAAGCGAAGATCCTTTTATCAAAGGTGGTTTGGGTAGCAGTTCATTTGATGCAGAAGGTGTTGCTACACAAGCGCGTACACTTGTGGATGAAGGAATATTAAAGGGTTATGTGTTAAGTAGCTATTCTGCAAGAAGACTAGGTATGCAGTCTACGGGTAATGCAGGAGGGGTTCATAACTTAGCTCTGCAAAAAGGTGAAGATAATTTACAAGAGCTCATGCAAGAAATGCAAAAAGGCTTGCTAGTTACCGAATTAATTGGTCATGGCGTGAATACAGTGACAGGAGATTATTCTCGAGGTGCAGTCGGTTACTGGGTAGAAAATGGTGAAATCCAGTATCCTGTAGATGAAATTACCATTGCTGGAAATTTAAAAGATATCTACCAAAAAATTGTTGCGGTAGGTAATGATATTGATGAACGAAGTAATATTGTTACACCTTCGTTGCTCATTGATAATTTAATGGTTGCGGGAAATTAAACAAAATATTTTAATTGCTAAAAGTATTATCCAGCCACTTCACATCAGTTATTCGAATTGAAATATCTAATTTTCCGTTTTCAAATTTATCTAGCTTAACGGGTAAATAGTTCAGTTTTTCTGCAAACCAGCTGTAGTAAGTGGTTTTTTTATCATTATCTTTTTTTCGTACAAGTTTATGTGCGTCATACTTACCAGCTTTAGTTTCAATAATTTCATTATCTTCTAATTGATAGGCGTACTCTTTTAGTCTGCCTTTTGATATTACAGAATAACGATTTATGCCTTTTTCCTGAGCAGGCTTTCGCATAAGTAATAATTGCGCAGAGTAATTGTCGAAGGTGTAATCTTGTAATTCAACCTCATTCTTTCGGTCTTTGTATTTGACAATAGCCTTTTTGTTATCCCAGTCAAAAATGTAATGCTCATTGCGATTTTTATCGCTGTTTTTCATTTCATGTTTGAACTCAATCGTATGATATTGATTGTTAATTAATTTAAGCACTGCGCGATCTGTGACTACTTGATTTCCCAAAAAGAGAGCAGCCATACCAACAGGTTTAGTGATTGACTCGTAAATTAATTCGCCATTCACTTTTTTAAGGCTCACGTCCATTTTACCTACCCGCATTGTGCCTTTATGAACATCGTAACTAGCCTCAAACTCAGGCGGTAATGTGCTGTCATTTAATATATATGTAGAATTGGCTGCAACGGATTGAATCAATCCGACAGCAACTATAGCTATGAGCAATATCTTTTTCATTGCAATTCATTCTCATGTTCTGAGTTCAACATGATTACCTGTTCCAGTGGTTTGTTATCAAAATACACATTTGATGCATTCAGTCTTAATCTCCCTTCACAAAACCATTTCACTGTTAGTGGGTAGATAATATGTTCTTTCTCTAATACACGCTTGGCAAGGGATTCTGGTGAATCTGATTTCTTAATATTTACTTTTGCTTGAAGAATAAGTGGACCTTCGTCTAATTCCGCAGTAACAAAATGTACACTGCAGCCATGCTCGGTATCGTTAGCGTTCAAAGCGCGCTCATGTGTATGTAGTCCTGTATATTTTGGAAGTAAAGACGGATGAATATTAAAGACTTTGCCTTGATATTCATTAATGAAATAAGGGCTCAATATACGCATAAATCCTGCTAAAACGATTAGCTTAATGTTATAGACTTTGAGGGTCTTTATGAGTTCCCTGTCAAATTTTTCACGTGTAGCAAAATTGTTATGTTCAATGATATGTGTAGCGATATTGGCTTCTTTAGCGCGTAACAGACCATACGCATTTGGATTGTTACTGATCACACAAGCAATGGACGCATCAATATGTCCTTGCTGTATATGATCGATTATAGATTGCAGATTACTACCACTGCCTGAAATAAGAACAGCTATCTGGCATGAAGTTTTGGACACAGGGTTACAATTTAAAGTAATTCTATCTTTTGATTTGAAGAAGAGTTTTTAATTTCACCAATCTGAATAGCTTGATGGTTATTTTGTTTGCATAGGCTAATGACTTCTGAGGCTTGCTCTTGAGGAAGCATGATTAACATGCCCATACCGCAGTTAAAGACGCGTAACATTTCAGATTCTTCCACTTGCCCTATATTCTGTAACCAATTAAATATTGCAGGACGTTGCCAACTTTGGCTATTTATTTGTGCGCAGTAGCCCTCCGGCACAACGCGTGGGACATTTTCAATTAAGCCACCGCCAGTGATATGGCACAAACCATGAACAGTAAAGTTTTCTAAAATTTTTAATATGACATTCACATAAACAATTGTCGGCTCCAGCAATAAGTCTCCCAAACTTTTGTTCTCGATTTTTTCGTCCAATGAAATGTTCATAGTTTCAATTATCTTATTGACTAGTGAAAAGCCGTTTGAATGAATGCCGCTGGAAGGAAGGCCAATAATGACATCTTTGTCATTAATCATACTTCCGTCAATAAGCTGATCGCGTTCAACAACGCCTACGCAAAATCCAGCCAGATCATATTCCCCTGCATCATACATACCTGGCATTTCTGCAGTTTCACCGCCAATTAATGCTGCTCCAGACTGTCGGCACCCTTCCGCGATACCTTCTATTACGGTTTGTGCTTCTTGGACGGAGAGCTTACCGGTAGCAAAGTAATCTAAAAAAAATAGCGGTTCAGCTCCTTGCACAATTACGTCATTAACGCACATAGCGACTAAATCAATTCCGATCGAAGCATGTTTACTTAATTTTTGAGCGAGGCGCAGTTTGGTACCGACACCATCGGTACCGGATACAAGTATAGGTTGGCTGTATTTTTCGGCTTGTAAGGCAAATAACCCACCGAAGCCGCCAATACCTGATAGAACCTCTGGACGGTGGGTAGTCCGAATAGCAGGTTTAATAAGATCAACAAGTTGGTTGCCTGCATCAATATCGACACCGGCTTTTTTGTAATCAAGGCCCATTTATTTATCTAAATTAAGTTTATAAGGTAACTAATTGATATTTATCAAGTGCGATAAAGTAATTACATGGAATACATCGCTAATTTGCGATTTAAATTGCTTCATAATACGGTTACTTATACCATCTAAAAGATACTAATAATAAGCATTTTAATAGTGGATGGAGTGGGGCTTTATTGTAATCCACTGAGGAGTCTAGACATAGCATGTCTTATTGGAGATATATACCAAACTTGATTACGTTGATGCGCTTTGCAGCAGTGCCTTTGCTTGTTTGGTGGTTAATTGATAATCAATTTTATAATGCACTTTTATTATGTTTACTCATGGGTTTATCTGATGCCTTGGATGGATTTTTAGCTAAGACTTTTAACTGGAAAACCACCTTAGGGTCTTATCTAGATCCTGCTGCGGATAAAGTGATGCTGATTAGTGCATATATCGCCTTAGGTGCACTTCATCTACTTCCTCACTGGCTAGTATTCATTGTCATCATGCGCGATGTTGCGTTGCTTGCAGGTGCGGTGTCATATGTATCAATGACTAGGCGCCTGGAAATCGAGCCGAGCCTAATAAGTAAATTCAACACGTTTAGTCAAATTATCTTGGTGCTTGCAGTAGTCTATAGCCAAATAAATGCATTCCCATCTATTATTATTCAAACATTAATAGGTATTACCTTATTTACTACAATTGCTAGTGGTTATGACTATCTGGCGGAAGAGCGCTCTAGACGTGCGAGGCATTCCGGCAAACAAGCATAATTCAGATATTTTTTTCTCTAATTTCTGGTTAATCAAATGGCGACTTCCTGTCTGCAGAAACCTACTCAGTATTTATTAGATATTGCTCTACCAAAGTTTGCTACCTTTGATACATTTGTAGATGCCTGTGACGGTCAATTGTCATCAGCACTTCAGCAGTTAACACAAACTTTGCCTACTGCATTGGATGAAACTCAACAATTCTTTTTATGGGGTGTTGCTAATACTGGCAAAACTCATTTACTGCAAGCAATTTGTAATCAGTCAGCGTTGACACAACAAAAATCTGTTTATTTACCCATGCGTGAGCTAGAAAAATTGGATGCAAATATATTAGAAGAAATGCACCAGTTTGATATCGTTTGTATCGACGATGTAGAAATTGTTTTAGGAAGGAAACAGTGGGATAGAGCCTTATTTAATTTAATTAATGAGCTCCGCGATGAAAATAAAAATCTTGTGATAACTTCAAGTTATAATCCGAATGACATAAAAGTTAGCTTTAATGACTTGGCTTCGAGATTAGTTTGGGGACAAGTATATAAACTGAACTTACTAAGTGATGATGAGAAGGCAATAGCAATTCAATTACATGCTAAAGCGCGTGGTTTAGAAGTTTCACAAGAGGTATGTAGCTATTTGCTTAAACGTTACCCACGCGAACTTGATAAGCTAATAGGGTTTTTAGACGAACTGGATAAGCAATCGATGATTCAACAAAGAAAGGTCACTGTCCCATTTGTAAAGACTGTTTTGCAGGATAATTGAATTTTAAATTTCGTTTAAGCTAATTTGGCGACTCGTTTACCTAAAGCAAAGCACAAATTTTTCTCATCTTCGCTGATTTTGTTTTTACTTTCCGGTCCTGCTAAGTGGCTTGCGCCATAGGGTGTGCCACCAGTAGTTGTGCTTATAAGCTCTCCCTCACTATATGGAATGCCTACAATCATCATGCCATGGTGTAATAGTGGAAGCATCATAGAAAGTAGCGTGCTTTCCTGACCTCCATGAAGACTCGAAGTAGAGGTAAAAAGTCCTGCGGGTTTATCAATCAAAGCACCAGAGAGCCAAAGTGAGCTTGTGCTATCTAGAAAGTATTTCAAGGGCGCTGCCATATTGCCAAAGCGAGTAGGGCTCCCCATTAATAAGCCATCGCATTGCTCAAGATCTTCAGTTGTAGCAAAAGTATGACCTTCATCCGGGATACTATTTTCGGTTGCTTCGCAGGTGGTCGAAACAGCTGGGACAGTGCGTATTTTTGCTTCTACACCGTCTACAGAATTTACACCTCTTGCAATATGTTGCGCCATCTCTTTAGTAGCGCCATGGCGAGAATAATAAAGGACTAAAATGTTTTTCATTACAAAATTTCTAAGATATTTTCAGGAGGTCTTCCAATAACTGCTTTACCATTATGAACAACAATGGGGCGTTCAATTAAGATGGGATAGTTTATCATTGCATTTAAAATTTCATCTTCGCTCGAAGCTTCACTTAGCCCCGCCTCTTGGTAAGCATTTTCGTGTTTGCGCAGTAATTGGCCAGCAGATAAGCCGAGTAAATTAAGAATGTTTATTAGTTCATCTTTTGAGGGAACCGTTTCTAAATATTTTACTACCTCGGGATGCTTACCTTTTTCCTTCAGCAATTCTAAAGATATATTACATTTAGAACACTTTGGGTTGAAATAGATAGTAGTTTTCTCGGTAGTCATTGCTTCTTATTATCCTCAAAGATTCTAGTTATATTTATCCGCTAGTATATTGGATAATCATTACAAATATAAGAAAAGCCAAGCATACATATACTAAATAGACATATATATTTAATATGAATATAGGTGAAAATATAATCTCGGTTAGATGTATTGTTTCAGGCAAAGTGCAAGGTGTGTTTTTCCGTGCATCTACCCGTGATCGAGCTTTACAACTCAATATAAGAGGTTATGCAAAAAACTTAAGTAGTGGAGAAGTCGAAGTCATTGCGTGTGGTAATAAGGATGCCATCGAGCAATTAAAGCAATGGCTAAAATGTGGTCCTAAATATGCCAAAGTTGAAAATATTGACTGCAAAGTCATTAGTATTCAAGAAATAGAAAATATAGATTTAAATAACTTTAAAGTGTTGTAAATATGCCGATTTACGAATATCAGTGCCAAGCCTGTGGAGCGGTGCATGAAGAACTACAAAAAATTAGTGATCCTCCATTAAAGAAATGCCCTTATTGTGGAGAACTTAAATTAAAAAAATTAATTTCAGCACCAAGCTTTCGTTTAAGCGGTACAGGCTGGTATGAAACTGACTTTAAATCGGACAAAGATAAACAACGAAACTTGAGTACAAAGGATTCAGAAAGCGAAGGTCAAAGTAAAGACCAAAGCAAGGATAATAAAAAATCAGACTCTAAAGACAGTAAAAACAAAAAAGATAAATCAGGTTCAGATAAAGGTAGCGGAAAGACAAAAAACACTAAAAAAAATAAATCTAAAACCAGTTCAAAATCAAAAGAATCCTGAAACTCATCACAATTACTGATTCCGTCAGAAAAATATACGAATATTAGATACTTCTATTGCATGCCATGAGGTCAAAACGTACTATTCGCCGCTTGATACTATGTATAAGGTAAGGAATGAGATCTCACTATTGCGGACAAGTCACAGAAGAGCTGATTGATCAAGAAGTATCGGCTTGCGGTTGGGTCAATAAAAGACGTGACCATGGCGGTGTAATATTTGTCGATTTACGTGATCGAGAGGGCATTCTGCAGGTTGTTTTTGATCCCGATACACCTGAAATTTTTTCTATTGCGGAACAAATTCGTAATGAATATGTATTACGTATTAAAGGACGTGTCCGTAGGCGTCCCGAAGGCACAATTAACCCTGATTTGCCTACCGGTCAAATAGAAGTGCTTGCAAAAGAATTAGAAGTCTTAAATGAATCGGACACTCCCCCTTTTCAGTTAGACGATGATGATGTACATGAAGAGAACCGCTTGCGATACCGTTATGTTGATTTACGTCGTCCATTCATGCAGGAGCGCATTCGTGCAAAAGCAAAAGTGGCAAGTGGTATTCGAAGCTTTTTAGACAGTAATGGCTTTTTAGATATTGAGACTCCTATCTTAACCAAAGCCACTCCGGAAGGTGCGCGCGACTATTTAGTTCCAAGCCGTACGCAACCAGGTTCATTCTTCGCGCTACCTCAATCCCCGCAGCTTTTTAAGCAATTGTTAATGATGAGTGGATTCGATCGTTACTATCAAATAGTACGTTGCTTTCGTGACGAAGATTTACGTGCAGATCGCCAACCAGAATTTACTCAATTGGATATTG
Source organism: Gammaproteobacteria bacterium (assembly GCA_965243395.1). Taxonomy (GTDB): domain Bacteria; phylum Pseudomonadota; class Gammaproteobacteria; order UBA4575; family UBA4575; genus JABDMD01. The sequence goes on from CBDEUS010000002.1 coordinate 1,274,905, forward strand.
AGACATCTTTTTTAGACCAAGATGAAATCATGTCGATTATGGAAGACATGATGCGCGAATCATTTAAAGAAAACTGTAACGTTGATCTGGACAATCCATTTCCAAGAATGACGTATGCTGAAGCCATGCAGCGTTTTGGCAGCGATAAACCTGATTTGCGTATCCCATTAGAATTTATAGATATCACAGACTTAATGAAGAGTGTTGAGTTTAAAGTATTTAATGCTCCAGCAAATGACCCTGACAGTCGTGTTGCAATGTTAAAAGTTCCGCAAGGCTCAAAATTATCGCGTAAAGAAATTGATGATTACACTGAATATGTAGGTCAATATGGTGCAAAAGGTTTAGCCTACATTAAATGCAATGACGTAAGTGATCTTAAAGAGGGTTTGCAGTCCCCAATATTAAAATTCCTACCTGAGGAAATTATTCAACAATTAGTCGAAGTTTCAAAAGTTGATGATGGTGACTTATTATTTTTTGGCGCAGACAAGAAAATAATTGTGAACGCCGCTCTTGGTGCTTTGCGCGTAAAAATTGGTCATGATATGAAAATGGTGGAAGAGGGATGGAAACCGTTATGGGTCATTGATTTCCCTATGTTCGAGTGGGATCAAGATGTAAAACGTTGGTCTGCCTTGCATCATCCGTTTACTGCACCTACATGTAGCGCAGAAGAACTTAAAGCAAATCCTGGTGAAGCTTTATCAAAAGCCTACGATATGGTACTCAATGGTACCGAAGTGGGGGGTGGTTCTATACGTATACATAAACAAGATATGCAAGCGTCTGTATTTGAAGTGTTAGGAATTGAAAAACAAGAAGCAGAAGACAAATTTGGTTTCTTATTAAAAGCGCTTAAGTATGGTGCGCCTCCACATGGTGGAATCGCATTTGGTTTAGATAGGCTCGTTATGTTAATGACAGGTAGTCAATCGATTCGTGATGTTATTCCATTTCCAAAAACCCAAAATGCAACGTGCTTATTAACCGATGCTCCAGCAGAAGTAAGCGAAAAACAACTCAAAGAGTTACACATACGCATACGTACTAAGCCTAAACAAGATAGCTAGTGTGGCAATAAATTGTAAAGATTATTGATATACGGGTTCGTTTTCTAATAGTTCACGCACATCAAAAACTGCAGGCTTAGATTGAGTATCTGTATTAGGAACTATTTGTTTTGCTTCTTTAGAATTTGGAAACTGTTGGACAAGTATGAGTTTATACTGGTCAGCTAGATCGGATTTACCATTGGCATCGTTAATTTGTGCACCTAATAAAAGTGTTTTTGGCGTAGGCTGTGCTACTTTCTCATATTCTTGCAGTAATCGATATGCATTATCATAGTTATAATTTCCGTATTGAATTTTTGCAAGCTGATACCAAGGTACGGGTGATTTAGGATTTATCTTTAAGGCATTACTGAAATATCGAGTTGCTTTGACTTTATCAGGAATTCCTAGCACACAGAGACCGGCATTAGTGTAGGCAACATCTCTTTGATTATTTTTAACATTATTAGCTGCTGCTAAGAATAATTTTTCTGCTTCTAAGGGTTTGTCATTTTTACATAAGAAGCTTGCATAATTCGTTTGTGCTGCTGAATGATCAGGTTCAAATGATAAAGCACGTTTAAAATATCGCTCAGCTAAATCCAGCTGATTATTTTCTTTATAAATTAGACCGGCCACAGTATAAGCATCCGCAGATTTTTCATTTAACTGAATCGCTTTTCTCACCGATACAAGTGCTGCATCTAAACGGCCAGCATTCATATACTGTACGGCCTGTACGACATAACCTTCTTCCTGAGGGGCCTTATTTGTAGGGGTGCTAGCACAAGAGACCATGGCACAGGCCAGCAAAATAAGGATCGATCTGGCTGCAATTCCTTTAGGCAAAAGCAGAGTTTTAACTGTACACTTTAGTCTAGAAATATTTTCCAAGTGGTTCATTAATAAAAATATTTGCGAATGTTATATGGAATATAAGCGCCCTGAATCAGTATTGGTCATTGTATACACACAAGCAAGTGAAGTCTTGATGTTACGCCGTAAGTTTCCAAGCGATTTTTGGCAATCTGTGACAGGTAGCCTCGAATGGGATGAAAAACCCATGCAAGCCGCTTTGCGTGAGCTACAAGAGGAAACAGGAATATCTGGGTATGAATTGAAAGACTGTGAATTTTCACAAAATTTCGAGATTTATTCGATCTGGCGTGACCGATATGAGCCAGGAGTGACTGAAAATAAAGAACATGTTTTTGTACTTGAGCTACCTGAAAAAATGGATATTAGATTAGACCCAAGAGAGCATCACGAGTTTATTTGGCTATCTAAGAATAAGGCAATAGAAGTGGCTTTTTCACATACGAATCAGGAAGCAATAGAACGCTGGGTACCCAACGCAGGGTAGTTAAATAATGAACTTTTCTGAAATTCATACCATGATAAATTTATTTAAGTAAATGCGTGAAGTTGTTGTTTGTACTCATGGTATTTGGATGAAAGGTTGGGTAATGCAGCCTATTGCTCATTACCTTCGCAAACACGGACATGATTGTGTTCAGTACTCTTATAAAAGTGTGCGTCGTTCCCCTAGAGAGAACGCCTTCTTGTTAGGTAAATTTGTCGATCAACTTGATGCAGATATTGTGCATTTTGTAGCTCACAGTTTAGGAGGGGTGATATTGCTGCATTATTTTGATTTATTTGATACCGCCCAGCCCGGGCGTGTCGTTATGCTAGGTTCACCGGTTGCGGGAAGTGGCGTAGCCAGATTTGTTTCAAAAAATAATTTCATGAAAAATAATATGTTAGGAGCAAGCGCTAAGACTTTACTTGGAAGTGTGCCAAAGTGGAAAGGTACTCACCCTTTGGCAGTTATAGCCGGTACAAAAGGATATGGTGTTGGCCAAATGTTAGGTGCTCCACTAGATAAACCGAATGATGGAACAGTTGCCGTTTCCGAAACAAAAGTCGATAACTGCACTTTGCATCTTCAAGTGCCCTACAGCCATACGGGGATGCTGCTATCTAAACATGTAGCGGCTGCAGTAGATTCGTTTATTCGCACCGGTGACTGTCACTAAAGCAACTGCAATTAAATGGGCCAAAGTGCTAAAATATGACCGTTCATTTGGGAGTGCTCTAAATGATCTAAGAGCAAGTCATTTAGAGTAATAAACTAGAGGAGTTTCAATGGCCGGTCATAGTAAATGGGCCAATATTCAGCATCGCAAAAAAGCACAAGATGCGAAGCGCGGTAAATTATTCACCAGACTGATTCGGGAAATTACAGTAGCTGCACGGATGGGCGGTTCCGATCTCGATTCCAACCCACGATTGCGCTTGGCTGTTGATAAAGGCTTATCCGCTAATATGAACAAAGACACGGTGGATCGTGCGATCAAGCGTGGCGCAGGTGAGTTGGATGGTGATAATTATGAAGAAGTTCGCTACGAAGGCTATGGTCCGGGAGGGTCAGCGATTTTAGTGGATTGTATGACAGATAATCGCAACCGTACGGTTGCAGAAGTGCGTCATGCATTTTCCAAATATAATGGTAATTTAGGTACATCAGGTTCGGTTGCCTATATGTTTTCGAATGCTGGAGTCATTCAGTTTGCACCGGGCAGTGATGAAGATGCAATAATGGAAGTGGCACTTGAGTCGGGCGCTGAAGATGTTATTACAGCAGACGATGGTAGTATCGAAGTATTAGCCACTCCTGATGATTTCATAGTAGTCAAAGATGCATTGGAAGACGCAAACCTCTCTCCCGTGCAAGCAGAAGTCACCATGCGAGCCAGTAATATGACAGAACTTTCGGATAAAGAAGGTGAAAGCATGTTGAAATTACTCGATGCCTTGGATGAATTAGATGATGTGCAAAACGTTTATTCCAATGCAGATATTCCTGAATCCGTTTATGAAGCTGTTGCGTGATAACAGTGAAATAGAGCGTTGAATGCAATACAACGTACCTGATAAAAAAGAAAATACTATTCGTATTCTAGGGATTGATCCTGGATTACAAGTTACAGGTTTTGGGATCATTGAAAGTGATGGTCGTACCAGTCATTACATTCACAGTGCTAATATCAAAGCAAAAAATGTTAAGGATGATGTAACGATTCCTCATCGACTGGGCATAATCTTTAGCAAGTTAAGTGAAGCGATAGAACAGTATCAACCTGATGAAGTTGCAGTAGAAGAAGTTTTTATTAATAAAAACGCATCTTCTTCATTAAAACTTGGGCATGCGCGTGGTGCTGCAATTTGTGCAGCGGTACATCATCATATACCTGTCAGCGAATACAGTGCACGATCGGTTAAGCAAGCTGTAGTCGGAAATGGTGCAGCTAACAAGGACCAAATTCAACATATGGTTTTGCGTTTATTGGCATTGCGCGGCAAATTACAAGCTGATGAGGCAGATGCATTAGCCGTGTGCTTATGTCATGCGCATACAGCTTTATTGTTGAACAGCAAACGTGAGCATGCTGGAGTTTACGCATGATTGGGCGTTTACAAGGTGAAATTATTGAAAAGCAAGCACCCTATCTATTGTTAGATGTCAAAGGGGTGGGCTATGAGCTTGAAGCACCAATGTCTACGTTTTATGAATTACCCGACTGTGGCGAAACGGTAATGTTGCATACGCATTTACTTGTGCGTGAGGATGCACACATTCTTTATGCTTTCAAGCAAGTGCGTGACCGCAGCTTATTTCGCAATTTACTAAAAGTGAATGGAGTAGGGGCTAAAATGGCATTAGCGATTTTGTCAGGCATGGATGCAAACTCTTTTTCACAATGCATTATTCATGGAGATGTTGATTCACTCGTACGCATTCCTGGTGTAGGTAAAAAAACAGCAGAACGTTTAATTTTAGATATGCAAGATCGACTTGATAAAGAAATGACAACGCAGGGAGCAAACAACGGTAAAACATCAAATGGATTAAATGGTCAGGCTAAACAAGATCCCATTGCGGATGCAGTTTCAGCATTAGTATCTTTAGGATATAAACCTAATGAGGCTAGTCGCATGGTAAGTAGCATTGATGCTAAAAATCAAAATAGTGAAGATATTATTCGATTAGCTTTAAAATCCAGTTTTTCATAAGAGTAAAGTATGGTAAGTGCAACAACGGAAATTGAAGAATCACGCATTGTCGACACACATGTAGAAAAAGACGAAGCAGTTTTAGAAAACACAATTCGGCCTCATCAACTTAATGAATATATTGGGCAGTCTAAAGTACGCGAGCAAATGGAAATATTTATTTCCGCTGCCAAGCAGCGTCAGGAAGCTTTAGACCATGTGCTCATTTTTGGTCCTCCAGGTTTAGGTAAAACAACACTCTCGCATATAGTTGCAAATGAAATGCAAGTAAGTTTGCGCCACACCTCAGGGCCTGTTTTAGAGCGACCGGGTGATTTAGCTGCTATTCTTACAAATTTAGAACCGCATGATGTGTTGTTCGTAGATGAAATTCATCGTTTGAGTCCTGTTGTTGAGGAAGTGTTGTATCCTGCAATGGAAGATTTTCAGTTAGACATTGTCATTGGCGAAGGACCAGCTGCACGTTCAATTAAATTAGATCTTCCTCCGTTTACATTAGTCGGTGCGACTACGCGAGCAGGTTTGCTTACATCGCCTTTGCGTGATCGTTTTGGAATCGTGCAACGCCTTGAGTTTTATAATACTGAAGAGCTTTCCAGAATTGTTTTACGTTCAGCGAATATTTTAAATGTTCAAATTAATGATGATGGTGCCATGCAAATTGCAAAACGCTCTCGTGGGACCCCGCGAATAGCAAATCGTTTGTTAAGACGTGTGCGAGATTATGCACAAGTTAAATCCAATGGAGTTGTGACAAGTAAAATTGCTGATGCCGCATTAGATATGCTAAGTGTGGATGAACACGGATTCGATAATATGGATAGGCGCTTATTATTGGCGATAATCGAAAAGTTTGAAGGAGGGCCTGTTGGGGTTGATAGTCTAGCTGCAGCAATTGGTGAAGAGCGTGGCACCATTGAAGATGTGATAGAACCATTTTTGATTTTAAAAGGCTTCATGATGCGTACACCAAGAGGCAGAGTTGCAACTGGAAATGCATACCGCCATTTTGGAATTAAAATTCCTCAACACAATCTAGCTTCTGCCGCGGAAGCAGAAACGAGCGAAGATTTGTTCTCAGAGACGACTCAATAAGTTTATTTACTAACGATGTTTGTGTGGCAAACACGGGTCTACTACGAAGACACCGATGCAGGTGGAGTGGTGTACTACGCGAATTACCTGAAATACATGGAACGTGCTCGTACCGAATGGCTACGTGCTTTGGGGGTTGAACAAGATACTTTAAGAAAGGAACTGAACGTTTTGTTTGCAGTACGGTCTGTAAGCATAGAATATAAAAAGCCAGCAAGGTTTAATGACTCATTAGAGGTTAGTGTAATACCACATGAACTAAAGCCAGCAAGCATTTCGTTTAAACAAGACATCACACAAGAAAACGATACAGAGACTTTGTATACAAGCAGTGAAGTAAACGTGGTGTGTTTGAACGCCAATGATTTTTCGCCTTGTGCGATACCAAAAACATTACATAAAACAATCAAAATAGGGGATATAAAGAATGCAAACTGATACCAGTATTTTGGGCTTAATTAGTGAAGCTAGTCTGGTAGTACAACTGGTTATGTTGATGTTGCTTGCTGCATCGGTAATTTCATGGACCATGATTGTAAGTAAATGGAAAATTATTCGTGATGCGCGCAGCAACGCAGATAAATTTGAAGATCGCTTTTGGTCTGGGACGATCTTGCTGCTCTATATGAAAAAGTTCGCCTTAAGCGTTACCCCTCAGGCATGGAAAGTATATTTCTTGCCGGCTTTAAAGAATATGTTCGTTTACATCGACAACAGCGTGTATCGCCTGATGCGATAACTGATACTGCGTTGCGTTCTATGAAAGTAGCCATGACGCGTGAAGTAGAAACCCTAGAACATTATCTATCCTTTCTTGCAACGGTTGGTTCAACAGCTCCCTATATTGGTTTGTTTGGAACCGTATGGGGCATTATGAATTCCTTTCGTGCGCTGGGTAATGTGCAACAAGCAACTTTATCTGCAGTAGCTCCTGGTATTGCTGAAGCCTTAATTGCAACTGCAATGGGTTTGTTTGCGGCCATACCTGCAGTCATTGCCTACAACCGTTATTCAACAGATGTGGAACGCCTGGTTGTACGTTACGATAATTTTGTTGAAGAATTTACTGCATTGTTACAGCGTCAGGCGTTAACCAAAGATATGGACATGCAAACTAGAGGTTGAACTAATGGCATATACAGCACTTGGACGACGAAAACGCATGTCTGAAATCAATGTAGTGCCATACATTGATGTCATGCTGGTGTTGTTGGTGATTTTCATGGTCACGGCACCATTATTTCACCAAGGTGTGGAGGTGGAATTACCTTCCGCGCCTGCAAAACCATTGGATAAAACGGATGAAAACCAGGAACCTTTGATTATTTCAGTGGATAGAGTTGGGCAAATATTCGTAAATAAATCAGATACTCCCAGCGAACCTGTTGCGGATGAGCTTTTCAGAAACCAAATTCGTCAAATCTTATCTAAAGAAACAAGCCCGGTATATGTAAGAGGAGACAGTGGTGTGGATTATGGTCGTGTGGTTACAGTGATGGTTATGCTGCAATCAGCTGGAGCAGAAAATGTGGGCTTGATTACTGAGCCTGCAGCGGAAGAAATTGATACCCCCTAAGCAATGGCCAAAGTTAAGCGACATTTACCAATGTCTGTCACAATTGCCATTGTTATCCATGTGGCGGTCTTGTTGTTAGTGATTGGTTTTCAATTTAAACGTGACCATAAACCTAACCCTCTGGACAGTATTAATACGATAAATGCTACTGTCATTCAATCAAATGATTTGCCCAAAAAGTCTGATGTAGAAAAGCCTCCCAAAGTTAATAAGCAGGAAGAGGAAAAGAAAAAACTACAAGCAGAATTAGAAGCAGAGCGTAAAAAAGCAGAGGATGCAGAAAAAAAAGCCGAAGCTGAGAGACAAAAAGCTGAAGAAATACGAAAACAGGCTGAAATTGAGAAACAACGTTTAGAAGAAGAAGCAAGAAAACAACTTGCCGAACAAAAGCGTTTAGAAGAAGAAAAAAAACTTGCTGAAGAAAAACGAAAAGCTGAAGAGCTGGCCCGAAAAAAGCAAGAAGAGGCTAAAAAGCTAGCAGAGGAGAAAAAACGTAAAGAAGAAGAAGCAAAAAGATTAGCTGAAGAGAAAAAGCGTAAGGAAGAAGAAGCAAAAAGATTGGCAGAAGAGAAGAAAAGAATTGAAGAAGAACAGTTAGCGGCTGAAAAAGCTGCAGAGCAAGAGCGTTTAGCAAAAATTTTAGAAGCCGAAGAAGCAGAAATTCGTGAAGCAGAAATGGAGGCCCAAAGAATAGCGAAGGCACGTGCAATGAGTAAACAAATAGCCATTTACCAAGATGCTATTCGTAGTAGGATACAAAGCCGATGGCGCAAACCATTAACGGAACAACCCGATGCCTGGTGCAGGGTGTATGTGCGACAAGCGCCCGGTGGTTATGTAGAAAATGTGCAAATAGAGCAATGTACAGGTGATGAATCATTTCGTCGTTCAGTTGAAGAAGCAGTTTGGAAGTCGGACCCATTGCCTGAGCCACCTGTTCCCGAATTATTTGAAAGAGATTTACGTTTTAAATTTATTCCGGAGACTTAATGAATAAAATTTTTAAACTATTAGTGGCTGTACTATTCCTAACAGTCGGACAAAGTGCATATGCTGTATTAGAGATAGAAATTACTCAAGGTATAGAAGGTGCATTACCTATTGCAGTAGTTACATTTGCGGGTGATACGTATACTGCTCCTGAAGCCGTTGAAACAATTGTTAGAAATGATTTGGGTCGCAGCGGATTTTTCGATGTCCTAGATAAACAAAGTATTCCCCAAGTAGTTTCAAGTCCATCTCAATTAAACTTTCAAGCATGGAGAAACATAGGTGTTGAAAGTGTGCTACTAGGAAAAATTGTCCAGACAGGTGGAGATCAATATCGGATTGAATTTCAATTAATAGACCTGATTCGAAAGAAAAGAATTTTAGGTAATGTTATCCCCGCGAACACTAAGGATGTCCGAAAAGTGGGTCATAAAATAAGTGATTTGGTTTTTGAAGCATTGACTGGTATTCGTGGTGCGTTCAGCACGCGCGTGGCCTATGTCAGCACCATTAATAAAGGCACAGCCAATCAAAAATATGTTTTACAAATTGCTGATGCTGATGGCTACAATGCGCGAACGATTTTTTCTTCTAGCAAACAAATCCTTTCGCCTTCATGGTCACCTGATGGCTCCCGCCTGGCCTATGTATCATTCGAAAGCGGAAATTCAGCAATCTATATACAAGATATCATTCAAGGTACACGTGCCAAGGTATCTGCTAAAAAAGGCATCAATAGTGCTCCGGCGTGGTCTCCAGACGGACGTTATTTAGCGCTTACGCTTTCAGCAGGCGGCAGTCCGGACATTTATATATTGAATATCGCAGCCAAAAAACTTAAACGCCTCACGAGTGGACCTTCTATAGATACTGAACCTGCATGGATGCCGGACGGTCGAACTTTATTATTTACTTCGGATCGAAGTGGAGGACCACAAATATATCAAGTATCGGCAAATGGTGGTAAAGCCCAGAGGTTGACGTTTGATGGTAAATACAATGCTGCTACAGACATCTCGCCGGATGGAAAATATATAACTTTAGTCAATAATAGTGGCAATGGCTTTCGCATTGCTATAATGGATACACAGTCAAAGGCGATGAGAATAATAAGTGATGGTCATTTGGATGAAAGCCCTAGCTTTGCCCCAAATGGCAGTATGATTATGTATGCGACGGCCGACCAAGGTCGCGGAGTGTTAGCTGCCGTAAGTGCAGATGGAAGAGTGAAGCAGAAGCTACGATTAACGGAAGGCGATGTGCGTGAACCTTCATGGTCACCGTTTCGCTAACATAGATAGTAACTTTATTTGATTAACCACATAGAGGAGTGAGTTATGACTAAACAACTACTTATAGTATTTTTTATAAGTATCTTATTAAGTATGAGTGCATGCAGCACCAGCACAAAACAAATGCCTGGTGATGTGATTAGCGAAGATTACGAAGGTGGAGATCCATCATTGGATGGAGCTACTACAGGACTTGAAGGCGAAGGTGATCTGGCTATGGGAGCGCTGGATGAAATGATCGCAACTTCAGGTAATGTCGTATATTTCGACTATAACAGTGCTGAGATTCGTGATGAGTCAATCCCATTAATTATGGCTGCCGCTGAATCATTGTCGGCTAATCCTGCCGCACAACTTCGTTTGGAAGGACATGCAGACGAACGTGGTACCAGGGAATATAACTTAGCCTTAGGTGAACAACGTGCACAAACGGTTCGTGATCTCATCATGTTGCAAGGTGTAAGTGGAAATCAGCTGGATATTATTAGCTATGGTGAAGAAAAACCCGCGGTTGTAGGTTCAGGTGAGGAATCATGGCAACAAAACAGAAGAGTTGAACTTATAAAATAAAATTTCTGTAAAAAAATATGGAAAAAAAATTAGGGAAGAAAATTGTTGTAGGCTTGATGGCGCTTGTATTAGTTCAGGCGCCTGGCCTTTCGTTTGCGCATAAATCCAATAACGAAAGATTGGATGCTATTGATGCGCGGATGCAGCGCGTCGAACGTATTACCAATAATCAAGCCTTGATAAATATGTCGCAACGTATTGATGCACTGCAACGCGAGATCCAACAGTTGCGTGGCGAAAATGAGCAGTTAACTCATGAACTGAATACACTAAAAGAGCGCCAACGCGACCAGTTTCTAAATATTGATCGGCGTTTGCAGGGTTCTTCGACCGCTACAATGACTGAAGATCCTAATGTTGCAACCACAAGCAATGTCACTTCCAGCGACAGCGTAGTTATTAATAATGATTCTATAAATCAATCAATTGATACTACGAATACTTCAGATCAAAAAATAGCGACGACTTCAGGCACTATTGTTTCTAATAAAACATCTAATGATGCTGCACAAGATTATAAAAATGCCTTTACCTTATTGAAGCAAGGTAAGTATGATGAATCAATTGTGGCATTTAATGGTTTTTTACAAGTCCATTCGAGTAGTAAATATGCCTCAAATGCACAATACTGGTTAGCAGAAGCGAATTATGTTTCTAAGCGATATCCTCAAGCCCTTACTGAGTTTACCAAAGTAGTTGAGAAGTATCCGGCGAGCTCAAAAGTTGCGGATGCAAGACTAAAGTTAGGTTTTACGCATTATGAGCTTGGTCAATATGAAGAATCGAGAGTTGAATTAACACGCTTGCGCGCTCAGTTCCCTAACTCAAGTGTGGCTAGTCTTGCTCAACAGCGATTAGAACGAATGGCCCGCGAAGGCCATTAAGCAATTAAACTTCTTTTGTTATGAGTGCCACAGTCACGTCATTGCAACCTCGCTCGCAAATAGAAAAACTTCGAATCACAGAAATCTTTGCTTCGATTCAGGGAGAATCCACGACTGTTGGCATACCGACCGTTTTTATACGACTTACGGGCTGTCCGCTGCGTTGCCAGTATTGTGATACTGCATATGCATTCAGCGGTGGTGAATGGATGCAACTTGATGATATTGCTTCTAAGGTTTCCAGCTATAAGCTTAAGCACGTAACTGTAACAGGCGGAGAGCCGCTGGCACAAAAAATGTGTTTAAGTTTATTAACTAAACTTTGTGACCAAGGCTATAGCGTTTCTCTTGAAACCAGTGGTGCTATTGATATAAGTAAAGTCGACCCTCGTGTAATCAAAGTGATGGATCTTAAGACTCCTGCATCAGAAGAAATGCATCAAAACAATTGGGATAATATTCATTACTTGCGAGAGCAAGATCAAGTTAAATTTGTTATTTGCAACCAGTCAGATTATGTATGGGCAAAAAGCATTGTTACCGAGTATCAACTAAATAATCGTTGCGAAGTTTTATTTTCGCCAAGTTATGAAGAATTAGAGCCAAAACAATTGGCAGAATGGATAGTGCGTGATCATTTGAGCGTGCGATTTCAATTGCAGTTACATAAAATCCTTTGGGGTGATGTTAAAGGGAAGTAAATTGGGCATATTTGCTTAATTGATAATGAACGTGTCCCTATTAAATTGCGGTCTCTAGTGAGTATAAATGTCACAAGAAAACAATGCCATCGTCCTTCTTTCAGGAGGACTTGATTCCACTACTACACTGGCAGTTGCACTATCACAAGGTTTCAATTGCTACGCATTAAGTTTTTCATATGGTCAGCGTCATGATGCAGAATTAATTGCTGCGAAAAAGATTGCTACACTACTTAATGTTGTTGAACACAAAATTTTTGAGATTGATTTGTCAGTATTTAAAGGTTCTGCACTGACCGATCATAGTATCGATGTGCCTGAAGCAGATTCTCAATCTCAAGACATACCTATTACATATGTTCCCGCACGCAATACTGTTTTTTTATCTATTGCTTTGGCATGGGCAGAAGTTCTTGAGATAAACGACGTATTTATAGGTGTGAATGCGGTAGATTATTCAGGCTATCCAGATTGTCGAAGAGAATATATAAATGCGTATGAAACCATGGCTAATTTAGCGACTAAAGCAGGTGTTGAAGGGAATAAGCTATCTATTCACACTCCACTTATAGATCTCAATAAAGCAGATATTATTAAGTTAGGTTCTAAGCTTGGCATTGACTATTCGTATACAGTTTCTTGTTATATGGCAGATGCGCAAGGAAAGGCTTGTGGTAACTGCGATTCTTGTCATTTTCGCAAACAAGGTTTCAGGGATGCTGGTATTACAGACCCAACTCTATATATATAAGTATAAGCAGCCACAAATGGATAGGGCTCTTCATGGAGCTTTAGCAAAATTTGCGGTAGGATAGCGCGCTTCGCGTGGGCCGTTAGCTCAGCTGGTAGAGCACTCGGCTTTTAACCGATTGGTCATAGGTTCGAATCCTATACGGCCCACCAACTTAGCAAGTTAATATTAAAATCTTCGAGTTTAGGCAACTCTATTAGATAATTTAATTACGATGGGTTTTACTAACCATTTGGTGAGTGGTCTTTCTTTGTCGATATAAACATCTTCAATAATATACTCACGTATATCGTCTGTTTTTAAATAATGGCGAAGTTTGTATGCTTGTCCAATTTCTTTTATGTATTTTGGTAGGGTGATTGCTGCACTTTCATCTTTTCTCACTATTGCTCTTATTAATGGAGAGCATTTATTTGAATTTGAAAGCACTGCGATTTCATCTTTGAATGTATTTTCCATAACTCTTCAATATGTATAATGTCAGCCATATCAAGAGTAATATAAAAAAAACGTTATCAAATTAAATGTTTAATTTATTAATATTGAAGTTGCCGTAACTAAATTAGATTTAGCTATTGAGAATAATTCTTATATCTAATACAAAATAATTTATATCAATTTATGTATTGTGTAGTCCCCATATAAATTCAGTTTTGCTATTGAGCTTAATTATCAAAGCTATAGTCTTAGTTAATTAAAATTAGATTATTTGTCCTGAAATGCTTATATTTCCAACAACAATATTGATTGAAAAAATCAAATTTTATTTGTGTTAAGTAATGAAATATTTAGAATACATAAAAAAGTATACACTGGCTTAATTTATGAGTCTGAGAAAATAGGGGAATTATATTTATGAAATTAGCGCCAATGCCTGATAATGAAGTAGAACGATTGCGTGCGCTTTATGCTCTAAACATTTTAGATACACAACCTGAAGTAATTTACGACCGTGTAACGCGCGTAGCTGCGAGTTTATTGGATGTCCCAATTGCCACAGTTTGTTTTGTTGACCGAGATCGTGTTTGGTTTAAAGCTTCGCAAGGTGTGAGCGTTTGTGAAATTAGCCGTAGCGAATCCATATGTGGTCATACAATCTGTCTGGAGACGGGCGATGAAGATCTGTCGAGAATATATGAGATTCAGGATATGAGGTTGGATCCCCGTTTTATAGATAATCCTATGGTGATGGGTCCTCCGAACATAGTTTATTACTTAGCTTTTTTACTGCAGTCTAAAACAAAAGAAAATGTTGGTACGTTTTGTATAATGGATACAAAACCGCGTTCTTTTTCAGATCTGGAAAAAAGCTTGTTTATTGATTTGGGTAAAATGATTGATGATCAGATTAAATCGATTGAAATCGCTAGTAATTTTAGTATCTATGACTTAGCCATTGCTTCGGATGTTGCGTACAAGGTATATGATGAGATGGATGCATCATTAAAGCGAAAAGGTATTAACCTCACAGAGTGGAAAGTGCTTGATATTGTTATTCAATCAGATTTTGCAACACCGAGTAATATTGGCAAACAATTAGGTATAGCCAGTTCTCGTGTATCACAAATTTTAGAAGTTTTAGAGGCAAAAAATCTCATTAAACGGATTCGGTCGGTTGAAAATAGCGATCGAAGACTAGTTAAATTAGAATGTAACGATCACGGTCGGGATGTTTGGCACTATGGTAAGCGTGTTGGTGATCAAGTTGTAGATAAACTTAAGGTTGTTGAAAAAGCTTAAAACAATTTTATAAATACACTTGATTAGTTTGTATGAAATTAATTAAGAGTTAGGGTTCTTTCCCAATCATAATTACACGTAACTCCTGGCGAAGTGTCACGTCCGCTATAGTTCATGCGGAGTTCATTTTCTTCCAATGAACCCTTAATTTTCATGCGTAATGTCCCCTTAAAACCTGTAGCAGTTTCATAAGTGCAATTGTAGTCACCTTTAATATTTTTTTCGTTATTAGTAAATTTTCCTTTACCTTTGCACTTCAAAAGTGGTGCAGAATAGGAAATGATAAATTTCCCATTTTTTTCTAATTTGCTAATCGATTCTTCAGCAATATATTCAATAGTTTGGTTATATTCTCCACATTCTGAGAAAACAGCTTTTGTTTTAGCATTGTATATGCCAGTAATATCAGGATATTTTCCAATAGATTTAGTCAAGTCTTTTTTTGTAGTATCTTCGCTTGTTTCCAATAATGCGACCATCTGTTGATTTTCTGGATTATCTATAACACTTTTTTCAGAGCTTGCATCATCTATTGTTACTTCTAAGGATTCATTTTCAGAATTAGAGACTACGATGTTTTTTTCTGTGTCATTATCGATATTAGCTTGTTGATTAGGTACGGAGTTTTCATTCGCAATTTGATCATACAAAGCTGATTTTAATGCTGCAATTTGTCTGTCAGATACTTCGATTCTGAAACTTTGTTTGGATTTTTGTGCAAATTTAGATAATGCGCGTTTCGTTCTGCTGCCGAATATTCCATCTATCGGCCCAGGTTTATAGTCCAATTTAACAAGTAACAATTGAATATTTCTTGTTTGGATCTTATTGGATGCTGTAAATTTAGTAGGTGTGCTAGCCTCAATTATTGTCACAATAAATTGATTGTCATTTTTTAGTGCGTAGTCTATCGCTGTTAAATTTTCATCAGACTTTAAATTTGTGTTTGCACCGAGTTTGATCAGTGTGCGTACAGCGCCGATGCTTCCTATAGTGGCAGCTATCATTAATGGAGTTTTGCCTTTTTCACTTTGATATCTGTAATCAATATCTGCACCAAATGCTATAAATTGTGTTACTTCTATTTCGCTATCCATCACTATAGCGTCATACAAAGATTCGTATAGACTAATTTTTTGGTTTTGTTTCTCATTTTCTTCTGCCGTAGATGCAACAAAAAGATGCGAAACAAGAATTATAAAAACAAATATGAATAGTTTAGTAGTGAAGCTCACTCTATTGGTTCCAGGTATTACAAAATATATTTTATATTAGTACGTTAGCATAAACAGTTCTATGTATAGACATAAGAAATGAGAGAACGATCAAACTATGTATAAGTAAATTATGTGGTATATGTTTTAAACCACCAAAAAATTAGTATAAAAAATAGTGTTATTCATGAAATAAAAATTATATTGCATAAAAAAGCCCTGCTATGCAGGGCTTTTGTGCAATTTTCAATATTGCTATCGATGTTGTCTCGATTCTCCTCGGTGAAAGTTATCTGCCTGATAAAAATGCCAATACATTAATAACGTAATTGCACCCACCGTTCCTAAGAAAATTAGCAAGGTATATAAGTCTGCCATTTTCAACTCCTGTAGTTCCAAGATGTGGTTGTTTTAATTACTTTAAACGCCTGATTTAGAAGAACTCTAAACCTTAGAAAGTATAAGGTATTTAGATGGCATTTCCAATATTTGATGTTTCTAAATAAACAAAACAGGCTAAGCCACCAAAAAATCACGAACTTGGTCACAATTCTGGTAATTAAGTCGCTCTTTTCACTAAATTTTTAAGTGTATTGGCCGAATTCTTAATGCGGATAAGTACGTATTTAGAACATTAAATAACAAGGAAGTTATGCCATGGCGGTATTTGACAAGTTGAAGCAATGGGTCGAAAAGACGCTTGAGAAGACCCAGCCTAACGATGAAAAAGTATTAGACGAACAATATCAAGAACAACTTGATGTTGAGACCCCTCGTGAAGAATTGTTTAAGCAAAATATTCTTATGGGGGATACTGCTCGATCTGAAATCGTTGGTGACGACTCTCAATCTGAGCAAATCAATGTTGGTCCTGATGAGTCAATCGCTGAAAGAAGTTTCGAACAAAATTCAGATGTACCCGCTGAACGAAATAACAATGAAATTAATATTCCTGCCTTCTTAAAATCAGATAATGATTCTGATGTAGTCGGTGATCTAAATATAACGAATCCTGTAACAGAACCAGTTGTAAATGAAACTACATCTTCAGTTAATAACCTAGATGCCACTCAATTTAATCCTGCCCCTGTTCCGGATGATTTTGTAAGTTCATCAAGTGCATCTATATCCAATGACAATAACGATGACTTAATTCCAGATCCAAACCCTGATCCCGATCCTAATTCAGGCGTTAGTCCAATTGTAGACACAGACGCAGCCGATAATTCCGCTTTTGAAAGTGCTTCAGTAGGCACAACAATTGGTCTTACTGCTTTTGCATTTGATTCTGATATTGGTGATGACGTTACTTACAGTTTAAGTAACAACCCTGGGAATGCGTTTGCGATTGATGCGACCACGGGTGAAGTGACGGTGAACGATCCCTCGGCGTTAGACTTTGAAACCAATCCGACCATGAGCATCGAAGTGACGGCGACGTCGGATGACGGTTCGAGTTCGTCTGCGACGTTCAACATCAGCATCAGTGATGATGCGGACGAGTACGACATCAGTGCGGTGAGCGACAGTGATGCGGCGAGCAACACGGTGAACGAAAGTGCGAATGTCGGTGACAGTGTGGGCGTGACCGCGTTTGCGGAAGATTTAGATATTGGTGATGACGTTACTTACAGTTTAAGTAACAACCCTGGGAATGCGTTTGCGATTGATGCGACCACGGGTGAAGTGACGGTGAACGATCCCTCGGCGTTAGACTTTGAAACCAATCCGACCATGAGCATCGAAGTGACGGCGACGTCGGATGACGGTTCGAGTTCGTCTGCGACGTTCAACATCAGCATCAGTGATGATGCGGACGAGTACGACATCAGTGCGGTGAGCGACAGTGATGCGGCGAGCAACACGGTGAACGAAAGTGCGAATGTCGGTGACAGTGTGGGCGTGACCGCGTTTGCGGAAGATTTAGATATTGGTGATGACGTTACTTACAGTTTAAGTAACAACCCTGGGAATGCGTTTGCGATTGATGCGACCACGGGTGAAGTGACGGTGAACGATCCCTCGGCGTTAGACTTTGAAACCAATCCGACCATGAGCATCGAAGTGACGGCGACGTCGGATGACGGTTCGAGTTCGTCTGCGACGTTCAACATCAGCATCAGTGATGATGCGGACGAGTACGACATCAGTGCGGTGAGCGACAGTGATGCGGCGAGCAACACGGTGAACGAAAGTGCGAATGTCGGTGACAGTGTGGGCGTGACCGCGTTTGCGGAAGATTTAGATATTGGTGATGACGTTACTTACAGTTTAAGTAACAACCCTGGGAATGCGTTTGCGATTGATGCGACCACGGGTGAAGTGACGGTGAACGATCCCTCGGCGTTAGACTTTGAAACCAATCCGACCATGAGCATCGAAGTGACGGCGACGTCGGATGACGGTTCGAGTTCGTCTGCGACGTTCAACATCAGCATCAGTGATGATGCGGACGAGTACGACATCAGTGCGGTGAGCGACAGTGATGCGGCGAGCAACACGGTGAACGAAAGTGCGAATGTCGGTGACAGTGTGGGCGTGACCGCGTTTGCGGAAGATTTAGATATTGGTGATGACGTTACTTACAGTTTAAGTAACAACCCTGGGAATGCGTTTGCGATTGATGCGACCACGGGTGAAGTGACGGTGAACGATCCCTCGGCGTTAGACTTTGAAACCAATCCGACCATGAGCATCGAAGTGACGGCGACGTCGGATGACGGTTCGAGTTCGTCTGCGACGTTCAACATCAGCATCAGTGATGATGCGGACGAGTACGACATCAGTGCGGTGAGCGACAGTGATGCGGCGAGCAACACGGTGAACGAAAGTGCGAATGTCGGTGACAGTGTGGGCGTGACCGCGTTTGCGGAAGATTTAGATATTGGTGATGACGTTACTTACAGTTTAAGTAACAACCCTGGGAATGCGTTTGCGATTGATGCGACCACGGGTGAAGTGACGGTGAACGATCCCTCGGCGTTAGACTTTGAAACCAATCCGACCATGAGCATCGAAGTGACGGCGACGTCGGATGACGGTTCGAGTTCGTCTGCGACGTTCAACATCAGCATCAGTGATGATGCGGACGAGTACGACATCAGTGCGGTGAGCGACAGTGATGCGGCGAGCAACACGGTGAACGAAAGTGCGAATGTCGGTGACAGTGTGGGCGTGACCGCGTTTGCGGAAGATTTAGATATTGGTGATGACGTTACTTACAGTTTAAGTAACAACCCTGGGAATGCGTTTGCGATTGATGCGACCACGGGTGAAGTGACGGTGAACGATCCCTCGGCGTTAGACTTTGAAACCAATCCGACCATGAGCATCGAAGTGACGGCGACGTCGGATGACGGTTCGAGTTCGTCTGCGACGTTCAACATCAGCATCAGTGATGATGCGGACGAGTACGACATCAGTGCGGTGAGCGACAGTGATGCGGCGAGCAACACGGTGAACGAAAGTGCGAATGTCGGTGACAGTGTGGGCGTGACCGCGTTTGCGGAAGATTTAGATATTGGTGATGACGTTACTTACAGTTTAAGTAACAACCCTGGGAATGCGTTTGCGATTGATGCGACCACGGGTGAAGTGACGGTGAACGATCCCTCGGCGTTAGACTTTGAAACCAATCCGACCATGAGCATCGAAGTGACGGCGACGTCGGATGACGGTTCGAGTTCGTCTGCGACGTTCAACATCAGCATCAGTGATGATGCGGACGAGTACGACATCAGTGCGGTGAGCGACAGTGATGCGGCGAGCAACACGGTGAACGAAAGTGCGAATGTCGGTGACAGTGTGGGCGTGACCGCGTTTGCGGAAGATTTAGATATTGGTGATGACGTTACTTACAGTTTAAGTAACAACCCTGGGAATGCGTTTGCGATTGATGCGACCACGGGTGAAGTGACGGTGAACGATCCCTCGGCGTTAGACTTTGAAACCAATCCGACCATGAGCATCGAAGTGACGGCGACGTCGGATGACGGTTCGAGTTCGTCTGCGACGTTCAACATCAGCATCAGTGATGATGCGGACGAGTACGACATCAGTGCGGTGAGCGACAGTGATGCGGCGAGCAACACGGTGAACGAAAGTGCGAATGTCGGTGACAGTGTGGGCGTGACCGCGTTTGCGGAAGATTTAGATATTGGTGATGACGTTACTTACAGTTTAAGTAACAACCCTGGGAATGCGTTTGCGATTGATGCGACCACGGGTGAAGTGACGGTGAACGATCCCTCGGCGTTAGACTTTGAAACCAATCCGACCATGAGCATCGAAGTGACGGCGACGTCGGATGACGGTTCGAGTTCGTCTGCGACGTTCAACATCAGCATCAGTGATGATGCGGACGAGTACGACATCAGTGCGGTGAGCGACAGTGATGCGGCGAGCAACACGGTGAACGAAAGTGCGAATGTCGGTGACAGTGTGGGCGTGACCGCGTTTGCGGAAGATTTAGATATTGGTGATGACGTTACTTACAGTTTAAGTAACAACCCTGGGAATGCGTTTGCGATTGATGCGACCACGGGTGAAGTGACGGTGAACGATCCCTCGGCGTTAGACTTTGAAACCAATCCGACCATGAGCATCGAAGTGACGGCGACGTCGGATGACGGTTCGAGTTCGTCTGCGACGTTCAACATCAGCATCAGTGATGATGCGGACGAGTACGACATCAGTGCGGTGAGCGACAGTGATGCGGCGAGCAACACGGTGAACGAAAGTGCGAATGTCGGTGACAGTGTGGGCGTGACCGCGTTTGCGGAAGATTTAGATATTGGTGATGACGTTACTTACAGTTTAAGTAACAACCCTGGGAATGCGTTTGCGATTGATGCGACCACGGGTGAAGTGACGGTGAACGATCCCTCGGCGTTAGACTTTGAAACCAATCCGACCATGAGCATCGAAGTGACGGCGACGTCGGATGACGGTTCGAGTTCGTCTGCGACGTTCAACATCAGCATCAGTGATGATGCGGACGAGTACGACATCAGTGCGGTGAGCGACAGTGATGCGGCGAGCAACACGGTGAACGAAAGTGCGAATGTCGGTGACAGTGTGGGCGTGACCGCGTTTGCGGAAGATTTAGATATTGGTGATGACGTTACTTACAGTTTAAGTAACAACCCTGGGAATGCGTTTGCGATTGATGCGACCACGGGTGAAGTGACGGTGAACGATCCCTCGGCGTTAGACTTTGAAACCAATCCGACCATGAGCATCGAAGTGACGGCGACGTCGGATGACGGTTCGAGTTCGTCTGCGACGTTCAACATCAGCATCAGTGATGATGCGGACGAGTACGACATCAGTGCGGTGAGCGACAGTGATGCGGCGAGCAACACGGTGAACGAAAGTGCGAATGTCGGTGACAGTGTGGGCGTGACCGCGTTTGCGGAAGATTTAGATATTGGTGATGACGTTACTTACAGTTTAAGTAACAACCCTGGGAATGCGTTTGCGATTGATGCGACCACGGGTGAAGTGACGGTGAACGATCCCTCGGCGTTAGACTTTGAAACCAATCCGACCATGAGCATCGAAGTGACGGCGACGTCGGATGACGGTTCGAGTTCGTCTGCGACGTTCAACATCAGCATCAGTGATGATGCGGACGAGTACGACATCAGTGCGGTGAGCGACAGTGATGCGGCGAGCAACACGGTGAACGAAAGTGCGAATGTCGGTGACAGTGTGGGCGTGACCGCGTTTGCGGAAGATTTAGATATTGGTGATGACGTTACTTACAGTTTAAGTAACAACCCTGGGAATGCGTTTGCGATTGATGCGACCACGGGTGAAGTGACGGTGAACGATCCCTCGGCGTTAGACTTTGAAACCAATCCGACCATGAGCATCGAAGTGACGGCGACGTCGGATGACGGTTCGAGTTCGTCTGCGACGTTCAACATCAGCATCAGTGATGATGCGGACGAGTACGACATCAGTGCGGTGAGCGACAGTGATGCGGCGAGCAACACGGTGAACGAAAGTGCGAATGTCGGTGACAGTGTGGGCGTGACCGCGTTTGCGGAAGATTTAGATATTGGTGATGACGTTACTTACAGTTTAAGTAACAACCCTGGGAATGCGTTTGCGATTGATGCGACCACGGGTGAAGTGACGGTGAACGATCCCTCGGCGTTAGACTTTGAAACCAATCCGACCATGAGCATCGAAGTGACGGCGACGTCGGATGACGGTTCGAGTTCGTCTGCGACGTTCAACATCAGCATCAGTGATGATGCGGACGAGTACGACATCAGTGCGGTGAGCGACAGTGATGCGGCGAGCAACACGGTGAACGAAAGTGCGAATGTCGGTGACAGTGTGGGCGTGACCGCGTTTGCGGAAGATTTAGATATTGGTGATGACGTTACTTACAGTTTAAGTAACAACCCTGGGAATGCGTTTGCGATTGATGCGACCACGGGTGAAGTGACGGTGAACGATCCCTCGGCGTTAGACTTTGAAACCAATCCGACCATGAGCATCGAAGTGACGGCGACGTCGGATGACGGTTCGAGTTCGTCTGCGACGTTCAACATCAGCATCAGTGATGATGCGGACGAGTACGACATCAGTGCGGTGAGCGACAGTGATGCGGCGAGCAACACGGTGAACGAAAGTGCGAATGTCGGTGACAGTGTGGGCGTGACCGCGTTTGCGGAAGATTTAGATATTGGTGATGACGTTACTTACAGTTTAAGTAACAACCCTGGGAATGCGTTTGCGATTGATGCGACCACGGGTGAAGTGACGGTGAACGATCCCTCGGCGTTAGACTTTGAAACCAATCCGACCATGAGCATCGAAGTGACGGCGACGTCGGATGACGGTTCGAGTTCGTCTGCGACGTTCAACATCAGCATCAGTGATGATGCGGACGAGTACGACATCAGTGCGGTGAGCGACAGTGATGCGGCGAGCAACACGGTGAACGAAAGTGCGAATGTCGGTGACAGTGTGGGCGTGACCGCGTTTGCGGAAGATTTAGATATTGGTGATGACGTTACTTACAGTTTAAGTAACAACCCTGGGAATGCGTTTGCGATTGATGCGACCACGGGTGAAGTGACGGTGAACGATCCCTCGGCGTTAGACTTTGAAACCAATCCGACCATGAGCATCGAAGTGACGGCGACGTCGGATGACGGTTCGAGTTCGTCTGCGACGTTCAACATCAGCATCAGTGATGATGCGGACGAGTACGACATCAGTGCGGTGAGCGACAGTGATGCGGCGAGCAACACGGTGAACGAAAGTGCGAATGTCGGTGACAGTGTGGGCGTGACCGCGTTTGCGGAAGATTTAGATATTGGTGATGACGTTACTTACAGTTTAAGTAACAACCCTGGGAATGCGTTTGCGATTGATGCGACCACGGGTGAAGTGACGGTGAACGATCCCTCGGCGTTAGACTTTGAAACCAATCCGACCATGAGCATCGAAGTGACGGCGACGTCGGATGACGGTTCGAGTTCGTCTGCGACGTTCAACATCAGCATCAGTGATGATGCGGACGAGTACGACATCAGTGCGGTGAGCGACAGTGATGCGGCGAGCAACACGGTGAACGAAAGTGCGAATGTCGGTGACAGTGTGGGCGTGACCGCGTTTGCGGAAGATTTAGATATTGGTGATGACGTTACTTACAGTTTAAGTAACAACCCTGGGAATGCGTTTGCGATTGATGCGACCACGGGTGAAGTGACGGTGAACGATCCCTCGGCGTTAGACTTTGAAACCAATCCGACCATGAGCATCGAAGTGACGGCGACGTCGGATGACGGTTCGAGTTCGTCTGCGACGTTCAACATCAGCATCAGTGATGATGCGGACGAGTACGACATCAGTGCGGTGAGCGACAGTGATGCGGCGAGCAACACGGTGAACGAAAGTGCGAATGTCGGTGACAGTGTGGGCGTGACCGCGTTTGCGGAAGATTTAGATATTGGTGATGACGTTACTTACAGTTTAAGTAACAACCCTGGGAATGCGTTTGCGATTGATGCGACCACGGGTGAAGTGACGGTGAACGATCCCTCGGCGTTAGACTTTGAAACCAATCCGACCATGAGCATCGAAGTGACGGCGACGTCGGATGACGGTTCGAGTTCGTCTGCGACGTTCAACATCAGCATCAGTGATGATGCGGACGAGTACGACATCAGTGCGGTGAGCGACAGTGATGCGGCGAGCAACACGGTGAACGAAAGTGCGAATGTCGGTGACAGTGTGGGCGTGACCGCGTTTGCGGAAGATTTAGATATTGGTGATGACGTTACTTACAGTTTAAGTAACAACCCTGGGAATGCGTTTGCGATTGATGCGACCACGGGTGAAGTGACGGTGAACGATCCCTCGGCGTTAGACTTTGAAACCAATCCGACCATGAGCATCGAAGTGACGGCGACGTCGGATGACGGTTCGAGTTCGTCTGCGA